>OZ243978.1:0-2630000 GCA_965214745.1 Dehalococcoidia bacterium
TCGATTACTTCTTCTAGTTGAGCAATGGACATATGGCGCTCCCCTGCGCGATGCGCGTATGCGCGGCTTCAGTCGCCCTCCGACGCTTCCGCGCCCAGCAGCGACAGGATGCTCGCGCCGTTTTGGTTCTGTGGTTCGGGCGGCTCGCCTAGCCGCTCCATAAGCACGGGATAAGACTCTACGGCGGGCGCGGAATCGAGCCTAGCGGGCGGCGATATCCGGCTCTCGGCCGCCGCGACGAACGGCGCGAGCCGCTCGCGTTTCGCGCTCTGCCGTTCGGCGTCCCGCTCCGCGAACTCGGGCATCACCTCGCGCGCGAACAGGCGGAGCGACTCGCAGATATGTTCGTGGCGGTTGCGCCCGCCCTGCTGGATGAACACCACCTGATCCACGCCCGCTTCTTCGTAGACGCGCAGCGTGTCGCGCACCTGCTCGGGGCTGCCGATGCAGCCTGTCGGCCCCAGCTCTTTCGGTCCGTTGGCGAGAAAGTCTTGCCAAATGTCGAAACCGCCCGGCGTATGCGTTCCGGTGGCGTAGTAGTGGCTGAGCGCGTATCCGAAGAACTGAAAGCCTTGCAGACCGCGAGCCACCGCCGTATCGCTGTCTTCGTGGCACATGAAACCCGTTACCATGGCGATGTTCGGGTTCACCGCAAGCCCTATCGGGTCGCATTCCCGTTCGAACGTTTCGTAGTATTCGGATACCCAGCGCTCCGCCTCTTCCGCGTCCACGAACGCGAACGTCAGCGCGCCAATGCCGAGCTTTGCCGCCAGCTTGATGGTCTCGCGGTTCGAGCAAGCCACCCAGATGGGCGGGTGCGGACGCTGAAGCGGCTTCGGCACCACGTTGCGATGCGGCATGGAGAACCACTCGCCCTTGTGTCCGGCGTAGGGTTCGGGCGCCATCATGCGCGCCGTCTCGCGGACGGACTCCGTCCACATGTCCCGCTTCAGCTTCGGGTCTACGCCGAACCCCTCCAGCTCGATGCGGGAGCTGGATTCGCCCGTTCCCCAGTCCACCCGTCCGTCGCTGACCAGATCGAGCGTGGCGATGCGCTCGGCGACGCGCGCCGGGTGGTTGTATCCCGGCGGCATGAGGACGATGCCATGCCCCAGCCTGATGCGGCGCGTTCGCTGGCTGGCGGCCGCCAAGAACACCTCCGGCGCCGACGAGTGCGAATACTCTTCCAAGAAGTGGTGCTCCACCTCCCAGACGTAATCCATCCCTAGTTCGTCGGCAAGCTGCACCTGATCCAGCGCGTCCTTGAACAGACGATGCTCGTCGCCCTCGCCCCAAGGTCTGGGTATTTGGTGTTCGTAGAAAATGCCAAACTTCATTGGTCGCCAAGCGTCCTATGGCTCGTCGTCTATTCTGGCTTGGGGGCGAGTGTATCACGGCGTGGGGGAGGTCGTCAGCGGGGGATAGAATCCTCGCGCCGCCCCTTGACAGCGTTTCGCCTCTGCGATACTGTAGCCACGCGACGGTTTTGGAATCATTCTAATTCGTTACGTTTTTCACGAGCCGCCGGCATCCGAAGCGAGGGGAAAGGCGTTGGACGCGCAAGCAAGGCGCAGAATAGGCGAAATGCGAAGCGCGCTGTCAGGGCGCGGCATCGCCATCACGCGCCGCCGCGCCAAGATGCTGGAGGCGCTCGCCTCGAACGAGCGCCACCCCAGCGTCAACGACCTGCACGCCGAAGTGCGCCGGTGGTATCCGTCCACCAGCCTCGCCACCATATACAACACCATCGAGCTGCTCAAAGACGCGGGGCAGATTCTGGAGTTGGAGTTCAGCGGCGCGGCGAACCGCTACGACGGTCGGCGTTCCGCGTCGCACCCGCACCTAATCTGCCTGAGCTGCGAGTCTATAGAGGATATGGACGCCGATAGCTCGGCAAGCGGCGACGCCGACGCGCTGAGCCGACTGTCCGCCAAGACGGGCTACGAGCTAGTCAGGCAGCGAACCGACTACTACGGCGTTTGCCCCGCCTGCCAGCGCAAGGAGTCGGCGGCGCTTGCCGACGCGGCCGGCTGACCGTCGCCCCGCCCCGCGCGAGAAGACCTATCCGCCACAGCCAAGGAGGAACAGCCACATGCCAAGCAGAGAAGACATCGCGCTGATGTCGCACCTGATGCGACGCGCCGGCTTCGGCGCCAGCAGGGAGGAGGTGGAGCGCTACTGCGAGATGGGCTACGAGCAAACCGTCGAGATGCTGCTCGACGCGGGAAGCCAGCCGCCCGTAAACGAATACGAGCTTTACCGCTACCACCCTATCACCGAGGTTCCCGGCGGCGCAGCCGCGCCCGGACAGGCGAACTGGCTCTACTGGATGGTAACCACCCAGCGCCCGCTCGAAGAGAAGATGGCGCTGTTCTGGCACCATGTGTTCGCCACCGGAAACAGCAAGGTGGACAACTGCAACCACCTGCTCGACCAGATAGACATGTTCCGCGAACATGGCATGGGCAACTACCGCGACCTGCTCATCGCGCTCGCCAAAGACCCCGCCATGATCTATTGGCTGGACAACAACGAGAACCACAAGCACGCCCCTAACGAGAACTGGGGGCGCGAATTGCTCGAGCTGTTCAGCCTAGGCGTGGGACACTACACCGAAACCGACGTGTTCGAGTGTTCGCGCGCCTTCACCGGCTGGACGATAGACGCCAAGATGCCGCGCTACCCCTACGGACGCCACCCTTGGAAGTTCTCGTTCCGCCCGGAAGACCACGACAACACCGATAAGACCTTCCTAGGTCACACCGGCAACTTCGACGGCGAAGACATCATAGACATCGTGCTTCAGCAGGATGCCTGCCCTCGCTTCATCACGCGCCACCTGTACAACTTCTTCGTCGCCGACGAACCGCAGGTGCCGGCGTGGAACATCGAGCCGCCGCGCAACCCTGAGGCGATAGAGTCGCTCTCCAAGACGTTCGTGGAGAACGACTACGACATCAAGCCCGTTCTGCGGGAGCTGTTCAACTCCGACTACTTCAAGCAAGCGCAGTACCAGAAGGTGAAAAGCCCCACGGAAGTAGTCGTAGGCACGCTGCGGCTCACGCAGGACATGACCGGCCCCGACCCGCGCCTAGAGGCGCTCGGCAAGGAGCCGGGATACATGGGGCAAGACATCCTAGACCCGCCGAGCGTCGAGGGCTGGCACACTGGGCGCGAGTGGATCAACTCCGGCTCGCTCGTCAAGCGCGTCAACTTCGTCTCCGACCGCGTTAGCGACGCCAACCTGCCGGGCGTCCGCTCCATGCTCGACTACGTCGCATCCAACGGCGCGACTATGTCGCCCAACGAGCTGGTCGGGCGCTGCCTCGACATCATGGGTCCGATAAACGTGGACGAGCGCACCCGCGAGGAGCTAATCGCCCACGTCGCCGGCGGCGGCGACCTAGAAGTCGGCTCGGACGAGTTCCGCGAGCGCGCGACGCAGACGTTCGCGCTAATCGCGTCCACCAGAGAGTATCAGTTCGGCTAGAAAGCCGTCAGAACCGAGCGGGGACGGCGGAGCGAACGAGCGCGCCGCCGCCCCCGCGCAAACCCAGCGAGCCACAGGAGAAAACGCAATGGCCGCCAACGGCAACGGAAATGGAAAGCCCCCGGTTCTGGTCGTGCTTCAGCTGACCGGCGGGAACGACTACTTCAACACCGTGATCCCATACACGGACGAGCACTACTTCGACAGCCGCCCGTCGCTTCAGATACCGCAGGAGCGCGTCCTCAAGCTCGACGACGAGTTGGGCTTCCACCCCGCGATGGGGCCCATGAAGGACATCTACGAGAGCGGAGACATGGCGATAATCCACGGCATAGGCTACGCCAACTCGCCGCGATCGCACTTCCGCTCGATGGACATCTGGCACACCTGCGAGCCGGACAAGGTAGGCACAGAAGGCTGGCTGGGGCGCGCGCTGCGCGAGATAGACCCCAAGGGCGAAAACCCCGTGACCGGCGTCAACATCGGGCAGGCGCTTCCGCGCGCGCTCGTCGCGCCGGGCGTATCCGTCGCATCCGTGGCCGACCTCTCCACCTATGGGCTGCTCACCAGCATAGAACAGCAGCAGCAGCGCGAGCAGATGCTCGGCAGGTTCGCCAACATGTACGGCCCCGCCGTAGGCTCGGGTCCAGTAATGGACTACCTAGGCCAAACGGGGCTGGACGCGCTCAAGGGCGCGGACATCCTCAAGGTGGCGCCGGACCACTACGAGTCCAGCGTAGAGTACGGCGCAAGCCCAATCGCCAAGAAGCTGCGAGACATCGCGCAGATACACACGGCGGATGTCGGAACGCGCGTGTTCTACTGCGACTACGGCTCGTTCGACACCCACGCGGCGCAGGCGACCACCCACGCCAAGCTGTGGCAGGACGTATCCGAAGCCGTGCAAGACTTCTGGGACGACCTGCGCGAGCATGACGCCGACGACAACGTAATCATGTTCATGTTCAGCGAGTTCGGGCGGCGCGTGCGAGACAACGGCTCCGGCACCGACCACGGCGCGGCGGGAGTCGGCTTCGCAATAGGCCCATCCGTCGAAGGCGGCATGTACTCCGAATATCCGGAGACCCGCCCCGAAGCGCTCGAACAGGGCGACCTCGTGCCAAATCAGGACTACCGCGGCGTGTACTCCACCATTCTCGAAGACCACCTCCACTTGGAGGCGTCGCCAATCGTGAACGGCGGCTTCGAAGCGCCCTCGTTCCTGAAGTAGGCGAAGCGGGCGCATACTTTCGCCCGCGCGATACAGCCGGCAGCGCTCGCGCCGCCCGACAACACATTGGGGGTTGCGCGAGGGGTTGCTGGCTGTATCCTGTAAACAGGCGAATGGATGCGAACGCCAACGGTTCCCACGCTCGAAGGCGACATTGCCGATATCAAAAGGCTGCTAGAGATAGAGATATTGGAGAGCATTCCAGACAACCGGAGGTGAAACCATGCTAACCACAACAGTGGCTGGGCGCACTTGGAACTTCAGCCACGCCATAGGAAGAAACGCCGCCGCCGGCAACGGCTTCACCCAGCCCGTATCGGTAGCCGCCGCGCCCGACGGGGTACTATATGTTCTCAGCAGAGGGCAGGAAGGAATAGGCGGCGTTACGGCGGAAAACAAGCGCATCGGCAAGCTCACCATAGACGAGCAGTTCATCGGCGACTTCGGGCGCGGCCAGATGACTTGGCCCGCGTCTCTCGCCGTGGACTCCGACGGCAACATATATTGCTCAGAAGAGTTTGGCCACAAGATACACATCTTCAACGAAGACGGCGAGCATATCGGCGAGTGGGGCGAAGCAGGCTCCGACGATGGACAGATCAATGGGCCATCCGGAATCGATTTCGACAGCGACGACAACCTGATAGTGTCGGATTCCAACAACAACCGCGTGCAGAAGTTCACCAAGTCCGGCGAGTTCATCGCGTCCTACGGAGTGGGACAGCTCGATAGGCCCTGGGGGCTCGCGCTCGACGCGGACGATAACGTATACGTAGCCGACTGGGGCAACAACCGCGTGCAGAAATTCTCTGCGAACGGAGAGCTGCTGCTGACCATCGGCGGAGACAGCGGCGGAGAGCTGAACCATCCCGCCGACGTAGCCGTAGACAGCGAAGGCGATGTGTACGTCTCCGACTGGGGCAACAAGCGCATCCAGATATACGACTCCAGCGGCTCGGTAATCACCGCGCTGTACGGCGACGCCATAGAGTTCAGCAAGTGGGCGGCGGAGGTCATCAACTCCAACCCGGACGCCCAGAAAGCCTATCGCCGCGTCAAAGACCGCACCTCGCTCGGCTTGTTCGAGCGCCCCGTAGGCCTTACCGTGGATGCCGAAGACCGTATCATCATAACCGACTCCACGCGCGGCAGGCTGCAAGTGTACGCCAAAGAGAAAGACTACATGGACCCGCAGTTCAACCTGTAGCCATCCAAGAAACAGCCATTGCAAATCTCGTAGGGGCGCCATAGTTGGCGCCCCTACTAATCAGGACAATTGCGTGACACTCCCCATAACAATCCCCATAGAGACCCACGACACGCACAGCGAGCGTCTGATAAGACACGCTGAAGAAGAGCTTGCCAAAGGCGACAGGCTGCAAGCGTCCGAAAAGGCGTGGGGAGCAGTTGCCCACAAACTGAAGTCTATTGCTGGACAACGCGGTTGGGAGTACAAATCCCATCAGCAGGTGTATGGCATCGTTAGACGACTCGCCCGCGAAACCGGAAGCCGAGAGTTGCGAGATCTGTTCGCATACGCCAACGGGCTGCATCGCAACTACTACATTGACGCAGTTCCAATTGAAGAATTGGAGTACGAATTAGGCAAAGTAAAACAGCTTTTGGAGATTCTAAATCGCATAGACTCGCACTGAGACGCGCCAGCCGCGATCTCCCCTACGTCAGCGCCACCGGGTCCACATCCACCACCCAACCACTAGGCACGGTTATCATGTCCAGCAGCGCCCTAGGGTTGCGCCCCCTGAGCGCTATGTGCCAGCGATAGCGCCCTCGCAGGCGCGCGATGGATATGGCGGCGTCGGACCCAGAATCTCGACGCCGGCTAGGTCGGACTCCCGCAGCGCCGTCCGCAGAGCCTTGCCCATCTCCATCGCGCGCGCCTCCGCCGTTGCGATGTTCGTGTTGCCGTACACTAGCCGAATCAGCCGCGAATATGGCGGGTTGCCGTGCGCGCGGCGGTAGCGCGTCTCGGATTCGTAGAACGCTTCGTAAGTTCAACCTGTAGCCACCCAATAAGCAGCCATTGCAAATCTCGCAGGGGCGCCCTAGTTGGCGCCCTTACCCGTCAGGACAATTGCGTGACATTCCCCGGAACAATTCCCATAGAGACCCACGACACGCACAGCGAGCGTCTGATAAGACACGCTGAAGAAGAGCTTGCGAAAGGCGACAGGCTGCAAGCGTCCGAAAAAGCGTGGGGAGCAGTCGCCCACAAACTGAAGTCTATTGCCGGAAGACGCGGTTGGGAGTACGAAACTCACCGCCATGTCTACCGGATAGTCCGCCGCATTGCTGCGGAGCTAAACGACGATAGGGTAAGATTGCTCTTCTCATCTGTCGCCGCCCTGCACCGCAACTACCATATCGACGCTATCCCCCTCGAAGAACTGGCATACGAAATACAGTTGGCAAAGCAGCTATTGGAGATACTCGATCGAGCGGAAAGCCGATAAGCGCGCCGCTCGGCATAGCGGCATAACCAACTAACTATAGCCGCTATCGCGCTGGCGAATTAGGCGCTTCCCACAGCAGGCGCGTTCAGAACCGCCCCTACGTCAACGCCACCGGGTCCACGTCCACCACCCAATCCCTAGGCACGGTTATCATATCCAGCAGCGCCCTAGGGTTGCGCCCCCTGAGCACTATGTGCCAGCGGTAGCGCCCTCGCAAGCGCGATGGATATGGCGGCGTTGGACCCAGAACCTCGACGCCGGCTAGGTCGGACTCCCGCAGTGCCGTCCGCAGCGCCTTGCCCATCTCCATCGCGCGCGCCTCCGCCGTTGCGATGTTCGTATTGCCGTACACCAGCCGAATCAGCCGCGAGTATGGCGGGTTGCCGTGCGCGCGGCGGTAGCGCATTTCGGATTCGTAGAACGCCTCATAGTCTTGCTCAGCCGCCGCCCGAATCGCGTAGTTGCGCGGTTGGTACGTCTGGAAGATAGCCACGCCGTCCGCCGCCTCGCGTCCGGCGCGTCCCGCCACTTGGCACAGCAGCTGAAACGTCCGCTCGCCGGATCGGTAGTCCGGTATGCCTAGCCCAACGTCCGCGAGAGCCACGCCCACCAGCGCCACGCCCGGCAGGTGCAGCCCCTTCGCCACCATCTGCGTGCCGACAATCACATCCGCATCGCCGTTGCGGAAGCGAGACATCAGCTCGTCGAACTCGCGCGCGTATCGGGCGGCGTCGCGGTCCCAGCGCATCACGCGCGCCTGTGGGAAGCGTCGCGCCACCTCCGCCGCCACCGACTGCGTGCCGATTCCGTATAGGCTCAGCCGAAAGCTGAGACACTGCGGGCAGCTCTGCGGCATCCGCCGACGCCGTCCGCAGTAGTGGCACACCAGCCGCTCGAGCGGGCGGTGATACGTGAGCGCAACATCGCACGAGCCGCATCGTATGCTCCAACCGCAGTTTCGGCACTGCATCTGCGTAGCGGAACCGCGGCGGTTCAGGAAGACAATAGCTTGCCGTCCAGCGTCCAAACACGCCTCTAGCTCCTCGGTCAGCCTGCGCGAGAACATGCCGCGATTGCCCTCGCGCAGCTCTCGGCGCATATCGACTATCTCCACCGTCGGCAGATCCACCACCGTCGGCGAGCCGTCTCGCGCGCGCCCAACGCGGTTTCGCAAGACGCTCAATCCGTACTCGCCGCGAAGACCCTTGTAGCGCGACGCCACATCCGGCGACGCGCTGCCCAACAGCATCGCCGCGCCCGTGAGCCTGCCCAGTTCGATGGCTGTGTCGCGCGCGTGGTATCGCGGCTGAGCGTCGTGCTGCTTGTAAGTCCACTCGTGTTCCTCGTCCATCACGATGAGACCGAGATTCGGAGTCGGCGCGAATACCGCGCTGCGCGAGCCGACGACGACCGAGTACTCCCCTTCCCGTATAGCCCACCACTGATCATGCCGCTCCCCCGGCGCAAGTCCACTGTGCAGGACTGCGACCTTGCCCGGAAAGCGCCCCGCGAACCGCTCCACCGTCTGCGGCGTTAGCGCTATTTCGGGCGCCATCACGATAGCCTGCTTGCCCTGCGCCACGCACTCTTCGACGGCGGATAGGTAGACCTCCGTCTTCCCGCTGCCCGTAACCCCCTGAAGCAGAGTCGTTCGCGGATGCGCGCTCGCGTCTCGCATCGTCGCCACTGCCGCCTCCGCCGCGCGCGCCTGCTCGCCTGTGAGCGCGACGGGCGGGAGAGCCTCGAATCTGCGCTCCGCCAGAGGATCGCGGAAGACACGTTCGCGCTCTATCTCGACGAAGCCTTTTCGCCGAAGCGCGGTTACGGCGCCCGATCCAAACTCCCTCCGCGCATCAGGGGCGGACATGGGCGCGCCCGCCTCTATCAGCTGCGCCAGCAATTCCGACTGCCTAGGCGCGCGATTTCCTCCGCCGCTCAGCCAGCTCGCAGCCGCCTCTATCTTCGACGGGACGACGCGGATACTCTTCGCCTCTATCTCTACGAAGCCTCTTCCAAGAAGCGCGGTTACGACGCTCGATCCGAACTCCCTTCGCGCGTCCGGGACGGGCATGGGCGCATCCGACTCTATCAGCTGTGCCAGCAACTCCGACTGTCTAGGCGCGCGATTTCCCTCGCCGCTCAGCCAGCTCGACGACGCCTCTATGCTCGACGGAACGGCGCGGAGACTCTCCGCTTCGATCTCTACGAATCCCTTTCGCCGAAGCGCGCTTACGGCGCCCGATCCGAACTCCCTCCGCGCATCAGGGGCGAGCATGGGCGCGTCCGACTCTATCAGCCGCGCCAGCAATTCCGACTGCCTAGGCGCACGGTTGCCCTCGCCGCTCAGCCAGCTCGCAGCCGCCTCTATCTTCGACGGGACGACGCGGATGCTCTCCACGTACTTCGGGGCGGCTGTGGGCGCGGATACGCGGTACTGCCTGACTAGCGCGCCGCGCGATACCAAGCTGGAAACCGAGTTGCGCGCCCACTCGCCGAGCGCGGACACGAGCCGCTCCAGCTCGACGCTCCCGCGCCGCTCGACGGTTTGCAGAACGCGCAGCTGCGATTCGCTGTTCGCCGCCGTCTCCAGGTCCTCGACGTCCTCGCCTAGCGACAGATACGCGCGAGGCCTGAACCTGCCGACAGGCGGCAGCATGGGCGCTACTGCGTCGAACAGCGGGCAGATGTAGTAGTCGGATATCCACCGCGCCAGCGCGATATGGGCGGCGTCCACCACAGGCTCGGGGTAGAGCGTTTCGGTTACGGGGCGAGTCTCCTCGACCTGCGGGGATGGGGAAAGCTCGAACACGACGCCGGACAGTGTTCGAGCGCCGAACGGCGCGCGAACCATATGCCCCGGCGCGAGACTCATGCCGTCTGGAATGGAGTAGCTGAACGTTTGGGACGCGCTGGTCGGCGCGTCCATGGCTATCTCGGCGAACCGCATGGAGTCGCCGCGCGCGTTGGTCGTAGAGTCGCGGGAGGACGCGGCTATCGGCGGGCGCGTTCTCTGCGGTCTTCCTTGATGCGCGCCGCCCTGCCCGATCTGCCGCGCAGGTAGTACAGCCTTGCCCTCCGCACGCGACCGCGCCGCACGAGCTTGACGAACTCCACGTTGGGCGAATGCAGCATGAAGGTTCGCTCCACGCCTATCTCGTAGCTCACGCGCCGCACAGTGAAAGACGCGCCGGGGCCTCCGCCGCGAGAGCGAATCACCACGCCTTCGAAAACCTGCGTCCGCGTTCGGTTCGCCTCGGTTACGCGAACCCCCACCTGCACGGTGTCGCCCGGCGTGAACTTGTCTATGTTCTCATTCGGCTTCAGCTCGACAAGTTCGTGGGCTTCCATGGCTTCTCATCCTCGCTGTTCGCGCGTTTCGGTTTGCCGCGTTCCGTCATTTTATAGCTTGCGGCGGCGGCGGTTCAAGTTGGGTTGCGATAGGTAGCCGGCATATCCAACGAGTCGGACAAGGGAGAATTTGGAGACGCTGGCGGGATAGTTGGCGATGGCGTGGCTCAGGGAAGGCTGGATATAATAATCAGCGCGTGAGAAGGATACCCTCCCGCTCTGCGCGTGACCGCTCCGCGCAATGGGCGCTAGAATACCCACATGTCTCCTCTATACCATGATGGCGATACGCTCGATCTTGCCGTCGGCAGCGCCATATTCGACTACGCCGACAGCTTGGGCGTGCGCGTGCCTACCTCCTGCGGGCGCACCGGCGAGTGCCATGAGTGCATCGTCGAGATCCGTCGCGGCATGGAGGCGCTCACGCCGCCGAGCGCCGCCGAGAGCTTCCTGCGAGGAGACTACCGCCTCGCCTGCCAAGCCGTAGTCGCCGACCCCAACGCGGATGTCGAGTTCGCCGTTCTGCGCCGACAGCCGCGCATCCTGACCCACGCCATACGCCGGCAGGTCGAGCCGCAGCCGCTCACGCGGCGCGAGGGCGGCTCGGTGACGCACCGCGGAAAGCGCATAGACGACTATCGCGGCGAGGTGTACGGGCTTGCCGTGGACATAGGCACTACCACCGTCGTGATGAACCTCGTGGACATAGAGACGGGCGACACGCTCCACACCGCATCGTTCGAGAACCCTCAGCGGTTCGGCGGCAGCGACATCATGCACCGCATATCCTACGACGGCGGCGAGCATAACGGCGAGCTTCGCCAAGTGATGCTGTCCGCCATCAACTTCGAGATAGGCGAGATGGCTCGCGCGCTCGGCTTCCATCGTAGGCGCATATACGAAGCCGTAATCGTCGGCAACTCCACCATGCGCGACATATTCTTCGGTATAGACGTTCAGCCCATCGGCGAAAAGCCGTACCGCTCCATAACCGAAACCCGGATGCGCGGCGGCGAGCTTGCCACCACCGCGCTCTACTCCGTCGCGCGAGACGTGGGGCTGCGCGTGTTCCCGCGCGCGAGCGTGTACGGAGGCCCCCTCATCGGCAGCCACATAGGCGCGGACGTAGCCGCCGACATGCTCGCGGTGGGGATGGACGAAGAGGACGAAACCGTAATGCTCGTGGACGTCGGCACGAACACCGAGGTCGTCGTCGGCAGCCGCCATCGCCTCATGGCGGCGTCCTGTCCGGCGGGTCCCGCGTTCGAGGGCGGGCAGATAGCCTACGGGATGCCCGGCTACGACGGCGCGGTCGAATCCGTCCGCATCCGAGACGGCGCCGCCGAATGCCGCGCTATAGGCGGAGGCGAGCCGCGCGGCATATGCGGCTCCGGCTTGGTGGACCTGCTCGCGGAGCTGCGCCGCGCAGACCTGATGAACGAGCTTGGCGCGTTCCGCGACGGCGGCTCGGAGTTCATGTTCGCGCCGCGTCAGGGCATGTCTCTGTCGCGCGCCGACATCTCCGCGCTCGCGCAGGCGAAATCCGCCAACTACTGCGGGCAATACATAGTCATGCGGAACTACGGCGCGCCGCCCGCAGCCATCTCGCGGCTGTACCTAGCCGGCGGGTTCGCCAACTATGTGGACGTCGAAAGCGCGCTCGACATCGGCTTCATCGCAAACGTGCCGCCCGAACGCATCCGCAAAGTCGGCAACGCATCGCTGGAAGGCGCTACCCTCATGCTGGTGTCCGCAGAGCTGCGCCGCCGCATAGAGCGGCTCGCCGCCACCGTTCAGCATGTGGAGTTGGAGACGACGCCGGACTTCTTCGATATATTCGTAGACGGCTGCATGTTCGAGCCGATGCGTTTGTGAGACGGATTCACCCTCACCCCCTGCCCCCTTCGGCAAGCTCAGGGCAGGCGCTCTCCTGTCGAGGGAGAGGGAGCAGCATACACGAGGAGCGCCCAGTGGCTGCCTACAAAGTGTTGATAACCGATTACGTATGGCCCTCCACCGAGCCGGAGGAGACGGTCTTGCGCGATGAGGCGGACGCCGAAGCCATTGTCGCGCCGAACGGCGACGAGACGACGCTCGCGGCGCTCGCGGCGGACGTCGACGCCATCATGACCTGCTTCGCGCAGGTAACCCCCGCCGTTCTTCGCGCCGCGCCCAAGTGCGTAGCCGTGGGCAGATTCGGCGTAGGGGTAGACAACATCGCGGTCGACACAGCCACCGAGCTGGGCATGGCGGTGACCTACGTGCCGGACTACTGCGTGGACGAAGTGTCCGACCACGCGATGGCGCTGCTCTTGGGCTGGAATCGGCGCGTCGCGCTATTCGACAACGCCGTCAAGCGAGACGGCTGGGGCAGCGTTCCGCTCACTATGCGGATGATGCGGCTGCGCGGCAAGACGCTGGGCGTAGTCGGCTTCGGGCGCATCGGGCAGGCGGTGGCGCAAAAGGCGCTGGCGTTCGGCTTCCGCATCCTCGCGCACGATCCATACATGACGCCGGAGCAGTGCGCGCTGCGCGGCGCGCGCAGGGCGGATCTGGACACGCTGCTTCGGGAGTCCGACTTCGTAACGCTCCACTCGCCGCTGGTTCCGGAGACAGAGAACATGATAGGCGCGCGAGAGCTAGCGCTGATGAAGCGCGACGCGCTGCTAATCAACTGCGCGCGCGGCGCGCTGATAGACGAAGACGCGCTCCACCACGCGCTGACGACCGGCGAGATAGCCGCCGCCGCGCTAGACGTTATGGCGGACGACCACCCACCCGCGGATCACCCGCTGCTCGCGCTGGACAACATCATAATCACGCCGCACGTAGCCTTCTTCAGCCAAGAGGCTACCCTAGAGCTGGAGCGCCGCGCCGCGCGCGAAGTAGCCTGCGTTCTCAACGGCGTCATGCCAGACAACTTGGTGAACCCGGCGGTCTTGGAGCATCCGAACCCGCGGCATAGCCTGACGCGCGCGTAGCGGGCTGCCCCCCAAGCGCAATCGCCGCATCCAGCGCTTAGCTGACCGAAGGCGAATCGTCACCGCCCCTCCCGCGACAGCCTTCTGAGCGACAGGTTAGCCATCCACAGGAATATCTGCCCCAAAATTATCATGGGCAGCAGTATGACGGCGTGGGAGACGACCGCGAACCCGGCGGCTACGGACCTGTCCACCGTCGCCAGCGGTCCATAGACCAGCGCTTCGCGCGCCACTAGCTCGAAGATGCCGATGCCGCCCGGCGCGGCGGGCAGGGAACCGCCTATGTTGGCTAACGCCATTACCAGCGCCATGTTAGCCGCCATTTGCAGCGCGCCGGCGTGCGCCTCTTCTATGCCGAACTGCAAGCCGATCAGCCAGAACACCACCGCTTCCGACAGCCAGATGGGGAGCGACAGCCCGAACAGCGCCGCGAGCTTGCGCGGACTGCGAAGCGGCGTCAGCGCGTCGAGCAGCATCCCGACGAGCGAATCCAGCGCCTCGCGCGCCCGACGAGGGAGCGGACGCGCAAGCAGCGCGAAGAGCGCGCGCGAGCGGCTTGGGTATAGCGCTAGCAGCATCATCGCGCCGAAGGCGCCGAAGAAGGGCGCGGTGAACAGCGCCACTATCACCCACGCCGGAACGCCAAGCTGGTCGCCGAACGCCTGCGTCAAGCTCGACAACGGCGCGAACAGCGAGACGACCGCGATGATGAACAGCAGCGTCAGCGCGTCGAACACGCGCTCGGCAAACACGCTTGCGAGCGCGGACGCCTTGTTGATGCCCTCGCGCTCGCCCACGTAGTAAGCGCGCACCATCTCGCCCAGCCGCATCGGGAGCAGGTTGTTCGCCATGTAGCCGATGGTGACTACGGGATATAGCCGCCGCGTGGTCACCGGGCGGAAATGCCTAAGCATGACCGCCCAGCGCATCGAGCGAATCCAGACGGACGCGAGGTAGGCGGCTACGGCTGGCGCGACATACCAGTAGTTCGCGCCGCCGAGCGCGTCGAGCATCCGCCCAACGTCGACGGTCAGCGCGAACAGCGCCAACAGCGCGACGCTGATTCCGATGCCTATCCAATACTTCATGGCGGCGTATGCGCGGGGGCGGCGGCGATAGAACGGCGGACGGGGCGCAAGCTGTCTACGGCGCGCCCGCGTAGTCGAGCGACACTTCGTCGGGCTTGTAGTACAGGTAGGAATCCTCGCTGCCAAGTTCGTCGAACACGCCATCGCGGTTCAGCCAGTAGCCCATCGCGGCGCGCCACGTCTCGCGGCGCGCGATGCCGGCGATGACCTCCGTAGGCGTCAGATCGCGATAGCGATGTTCCGGGAACCACCAGCGATGGCGGACGCGCTCTCCGTCGCTGAAACCTTCCGCAAGCGCCCGCTCAGCGGAGTCTCGGTTGTTGGAGTGGACTATCAGCACTCGTTCGCTTGGCGCGGACTTGAACGAGGCGGCGCCGTAGGCGGGGAAGGATACTCTATCCTCGTCGCGCAGGTACCACGCCCATGGCCAAGAGAAGCCGGAAGTGGCGTCTATTGCGATGGGCGCGTCGCCCGACGCGAGTGGAAGCGCCTCGAGCGCGCGCACCACGTCCGGCGACGTCTGCGTGTAGACGAGCATCTCTACGGGCGTATCGCCGTTGCGGTACGAGGCGATCGCGCCCGCGCGAACGGAGAGCGCCAGCAGCAGCGCGACCACCGCAAGCAGAGACACGCTCGCCATGTTCGCGCCGCCAATCGCGCGAGAGATGTACGCGCCGAACGCCGCCATCGCCAGCAGCGCGGCGACGAGCGCGACGAGGATGACGACGCCCAGCGCGGAGCCGTCCGGCGCGGGGTAGCCCGCAAGATTCCACAGCAGAACGCAGAAGAGCGGAGCCCCCGGAATCAGCAGATATCCGCCGCCGCGCGCCACGAGCCGCCAGTCGACGCGCCGCGCGACGTCCGCTAGGAACTTGCCTACCAGAACGATGAACGGCAGCGCGATGTTGACCAGCAGCCACGGCATCTTCTCGCTAGCGATGGTGTACAGCAGGAATGTCGTCAGCGCCCAGTAGACGAGGAACGCGCTGAAGCCGTCGCGGTCTCGGCGACGAAGCAGGTAGACAGCGGCGACTATCCCCACGAACAGCGGTAGGAATTCGTACACCGAACCCAGCGCGAAATAGTAGTACCAAGGCTGATTGCCGCGCCCTTCCCCTTGCTGAACTATCCAGTATCCGAGCGCCTGCCAAACGCCGCTCTTTATGCCGCCGTAGAAATTCGTTAGGAATGTGGTGTAGAGCAGCGTCCAAATCGAATAGAAGATGAGCGCGCATCGCCACCAGATAGACCAGTTCCACAGCCTGCCGATGTAAGCCGCCACAAACACAAGAAACGCGACGATGACGAACGCCAAGACTACGGCTCCGCCCACCGGCTCGCCTATCCTCGCGCTGCCCTCGGGCGCTACGAGCGTCAAGCCGCTCCAGCTCAACAGCACGCTGTCCTCGAACAGCGCGCTCGCCGCCGCCCACAGCGGCAGCGTTACGCTGACGAGCATAGCCAGATACGCGGCGGGACGAGAGAGGTTCTTCAGGTCTATCGGGTCTTCCTCGAACGACCGCAGAAAGCCATCGAATACGCGCCACAGCGCAGCGGGCGGCGACGCGCCCATCGCGTTCACGGAGCGCAAGACGCGCGAAACGCGCGGCTGCGACGCCATGACGAACGCCCACAGCCCCAGCGTGGCGACGACCATGTAGGCGGATTCTTTGGTGGCGAACATCAGCGCCAGCAGCGCGGCGGATAGGTAGATGTATCTGCGCCTCCCCTCGTCGAAGAAGCGCCACATGCAGATGACTAGCCCGAGCGTCCAAACCGCCATGAGTATGTCGTTGCGCGCGAAGCGGCTGTAGTAGAGCATCGCGGGGGATGCGGCGAGAAGCGTCGCCGCGAAGAGCGCGCCGCCCCGCCCCAGCCGCGTTCTGAGCAGAAGCGGCAGCGCTATCAGAACCGTGCCGGCTATGGCGTACAACAGCCGCGCCGTAACGTCGCTGTCGCCGAACGCCAAGAACAACGCCGCGTTCGCCTCAAATTGAAATGGCCCGTGCATCATCGGGTTGTGGATGTACTCCGCGCCGTTGGACAAGTTCCAGCTGTAGAGCGCGTGCAAGCTCTCGTCGTGGTGCATGGCGCGCGCGCCAAGCTCCCACAGCCGCATTGCAAGCCCAACCAGCAGCAGCGCGCCGTAGCCGCCCGCTTCCCACCAGCGCAGATCGAGCCGAGCCGCCCAGCCGCCGATGCCGCCTAGTTTGGCGGGCGCGTGGTCAGGCGGCGCGGCGGAGTCGAGATCGACTCCCTCTCCCTCGATGGGAGAGCGCCTGTCCTGAGCTTGCGGAGGGGTCTGGGGTGAGGGTGATTCCGTTGACATGACCGATAATGTCTCGCAGTTTTGCCTTGTCTCCCCTATCCCCTTGCATACGGCGGGGAAGGGTTTTCTTCCATGACATGGTTAGGGCTTGGAATGCCCGATACATGCCTCAGGGGAAAGGGGAGTTGTGAACGCGCTCTTAGCGCGTCCTGTAAATGACCGAGTCGTTTTGTCTGAAAATTTCGTCCATGAAGTCGGGGAACTTGTCCAGCCCAGCTCCGCCGTAAGCCAGCCGTTCGCGCGGACCTACATACACATAATCTACGTTGTATTTGGCGAGCAGGTTTTGCGCCTCGTCCGCGTTGGTCGTAGTGTAGATGGCTGCAACGTCGCCCGCTCGCTCCGCGAAAGCCGCGCTCCCGCCGCGCCACTGCTCTTGATGCCCGGGCCAAGCCAGCACGGTGGGCGCGCCCGTGCTGCGCGAGATGAGCGCGGAATCGAACCACTCGCCCACCGCCTCCAGCACGGCGGCGTCCGGCGGCAGACTGCGCCGTATGAATTGGATGGCGGCATACTCAGCGGGTTGGCTCTGCTTCACGAACGCCAGCCCGTCCAGCGTAGGCTCGCGCTCGAATCCGCCCGCCTTGCTCGCCGCCGCCGCCGCCGTATAGTACATGCCGCCCGCCACGAGCGCGACGGCCGCGACAGCCGTCAGCGTAGACAGCGCGCGCCGCCAGCCGCCGAGCGCGGGGCGCGCCGCCAGCCAGCAGTATATGGCGTATCCCGAAACGCACGCAAGAATAGCCCACGCCTGATAGTGCAGCTTGAACACGGTGTTCATGCGGTGCGAGGGCGCGCCGAACACGTCATCCACGAACAGGAACTCAGGACCCAGCAGCAGCAGCAGCCCCAGCGTCGCCAGCGCGAGCGCGAACGCCTTGCCGCTCGCGCCGCGCCGCTTCGCCTCGTGGAGAGCGGACCAAGCCGCCATGCAGACGAGCAGCGCCAGCGGCAGCGTGTGCGCGAACCGCGCCAGCGCGCTCCCCGCCGGCGTAGGGGACTCCAGCCTGAACAGCATCCACGCCGCGAACGGCAGGAAGCCCGCGAGCAGCGATATAACTGTCATCCGCCGCCAGTCCGCGCCGACCGTCGTTTGCCAGAAGCTGACTGCCACGAACGGCGCGACGAACGCCAAGACAGGCGCCCACACGATGAACAGATGCAAGTATCGCGTCGGCGTGAGCGTCGCGCCTATGCCGTTCACGGACGCGCTGAAGGCTAGATAATACGGCAGATAAAGCGCTACGGCGAGCGCGATGACCACAACCGGCGCCTGCGCCGCGGCGCGTCCCACCCGCGCTAGCGTCGCGCCCGCGGATTCGAGCGCGTCCGCGCCGTCTGGATTCGGATACGCCTTCAGCGCGGCGACGCCAATCAGAAGCGCGGAGTACGTCGGCAGTTCCCACATGTTCGTAAACGCAAGCCCGCCTAGCGCAGCCGCCATCGCCAGAAGGAAGGCATAGCCGCGAACGCTCATCGCCATCAAGTCCGCGCTCTCCTCCGAGCGAAAGTAGCTCAGCGCGAACGCGGCGAACAGCAGCGCGAACGGTATCGCGGTCACGTGCGGGTGCATGTCGCCCAAGATGAAGCTGAAGAACGGGAACTCCGCGATTGTGTAGTCTATGCCGGCTCCGTCCACGAACGTGTTTATGACCCTGCTCGCCCTGAACCACCACCAGAATTCTTCGGGAAGCCACCCTTGCGCCAGCGCGGGCGCGGGTTCTCGAAGCCCGTCTATGCCCACCCATGCCCAGAAATCGGCGGACCCCATGCCGTTGGCGCGCATGAACTCCAAGACGCCCTCTAGGTTGGCGACGACGCCGAGAACGACGCCCGCGCCGACGCCGCCGAGCAGCGCGAACCGCAGGCTGCCGCCGCCTGCGCGCGCCATGCCGGACACGAGGCTCAGCGCGCCCACCGCCGCGAGCGCGGGAATGAGCGCCATGGCAAGGTTGTAGGAGAAGTTGGACGCCACGCCTGAAAGCTCGCTCAGCGCGCCCATCATCCAGTATCCGAAGTAGTAGTAGCTGACCGTCTCGCCGCGCAGCCAAGCGTCTTCCGGCTGCCCGAGCGACGTCTGAATCGAGGCGTTGAGCAGCATGAAGTCCATAGGCTGCTCGGTGTGGTCTATGGCGGGGTCGTAAGCGCGGAAGAGCGTCCACGCCAGCAGGAAGGCGAGGAACACCGCCTCGCCGAGCGCGAGCATCTTCCAGTTTCGCGCGACGAACTCCGCGAATAGCCTCCGGTTTCGCCAAGCCAGCGCGCCCGCCGCCGCGCCGAGCGCGACGACGACGCCCGCGAGCGTCAGCCGCTCGCTAGGCAGGATGCGGAGCGCGCTGAGAATCCAAGACGCATAGCCGACGAGCAAGATGCCGAACGTCTTGCTGAAGCCGTATCCCCTGTCCGCCATCTTGGGAAACAGGAAGAACGCCAGCGGGAACGCCGCCAGCCCGATGATCTCGACTGTGAGCAGCCATAGCGCGATGTTGGACATAAGCAAGGGATATTATACGGATATGGGGCGATGCGAGCGCAACGCCGCGCTCTTGTTGCGGCTGTCGCCATGCGCTAGGCTCTTCGCAGGGAGGCGAAAGCGCACATGCTCAGATTCCTAAGACGCGAGCGGCGCGAAGACCGCCGCCGAACCCAGAGCGCCGTTCAGAAGACGGGGCGGCGGTGGTTCCGACGCATGGCGAACGTGTTCCAGCGCCGCCGCATCGACGACGCGCTCTGGGACGAGCTGGAAGAGCTGCTCATCTCTGCGGACGTGGGCGTTCAGACGACGTTCGATCTGCTGGACGCGCTGCGCGACCGCGTTCGGCGCGAAGCCGTGTCCGATCCGGCTGCGGCGCTGGAACTGCTGAAGGACGAGATGACCGCGCGGCTGAGCGTCGAGGGCGCGGAGCGCGCGCTGGAAGTGGAAGAGCCGCCGCTCGTCATCCTCATGGTCGGCGTCAACGGCGTGGGCAAGACCACCGCCATCGCTCGGCTGGCGCGGCTCTACCTAGACGAGGGAAAGTCTGTTCTGCTCGGCGCGGGCGACACGTTCAGGGCGGCGGCGGTGGAACAGCTGCAAGCGTGGGGCGAGCGCGTAGGCGTGGACGTGGTCGCGCATCGGCAGGGCGCGGACGCGGCTGCGGTGGCGTTCGACAGCGTGCAGGCGGCGCGCGCGCGCGGCGCGGACGTGGTCATCATCGACACGGCTGGCAGACTCCACACGCGCGGCGGGCTGATGGCGGAGCTTCGCAAAGTCCGCAACGTCATCGCGCGGCAAGGCGTCTCACGCTCCCTGCGCGTCATTCTGGCGATGGACGCCACCACCGGCGGCAACGGGCTGTTTCAGGCGCGCGCGTTCGTAGACGACATGCGCTGCGTGGGCGTGTTTCTAGCCAAGCTCGACGGCTCCGCCAAGGGCGGCGTCGCCCTCGCCATCGCGGACGAACTGAAGCTGCCGGTGCTGTTCGTCGGCACCGGCGAGAGCGCGGACGACGTGGCGGTGTTCGACCCGCGCGCGTTCGTCGACGGGCTGTTCGAGGCGTAGCCCCGCGCGCGAACGTGATACCATAGCGCGAAGCGGCATAGACTTGCAGGATGAACGGGATAATGCGGGATGCTGGGGATTGGGATTAGCGCCCGACTAGATAATGACTCATGCGGTTGGATGCGAAAATCCGCCGCAAAGCAGCTTCGCATATCCGAGAAATTGCTCCCAGACGCGCAATCGCAACCCATAATCTCGAATATCCTGTTTTATCCTGCAAACCCATGTCGAATCCCCTACCAATCCGGAGGTGCTTCCCCATGACAACAGCCACACAGACTTGGACGCGCCACAGCCGCGAATTGGCTGGCGTCCAGACGAGCATAGTAAGCGGCGGGCGGGGAGACGCGCTGCTCGTCTTGCATGACGAGACGGGCTATCCGGGCTGGATGCGCTGGCACGAGTCGCTAGCTCGCGATTTCGAGCTGGTGATGCCGATGATGCCCGGCTACGGCGGCAGCGCGCGGCTCGACTGGGCGATGTCCATGCGCGATATGGCGGGCTGGTATCTGGAAGCGCTCGACGATATGGACATCGGGCGCGTGAGCGTAATGGGGTTCTCGCTAGGCGGCTGGCTGGCGGCTGAGCTTGCCACGATGAACCCGGAGCGGTTCGAGAAGCTGATTCTGGTGGGCGCAGCCGGAGTTCGCCCGCCCGTCGGCGAGATACTGGACATGTTCCTTATCACCATGCCCGTCTTCTTGGAAGCAAGCGTTAGCGACAAATCCAGCGTAGCGGAGTTCTCGACCGTCTGCCCCGACGAGCCGACGCCAGACCAAGCCTTCGACTGGGAAGACATCCGCGAGGTCGCCTGTATGCTCGGCTGGCGTCCGTACATGCACAACCCTACGCTTCCCCACCTGCTCCACCGCCTCAAGCGGCTGCCGACGCTGCTGGTGTGGGGGCGCGATGACGCCGTAATCCCGCTGAGCGCGGGGCAGCTCTACAACGAATCCATCCCCGGCTCGCGGCTGGTTGCGCTGGACGGCTGTGGCCACAGACCCGAGATAGAGAAGCCGGACGAGTTCGCGGCAGTGGCGAGGCGGTTCTTGGCGGGGTAGCGCCTACCGCATGGCGTCGATGCGCCAAGCGCCGCGCCGACAGGGGCATGCAAAGCCTACAATAGGCAATGAGGACGATGAGAGTAGCTATAATCGGCGCCGGCGCGACCGGGCTGCCGGCGGCATACGACCTTCTGCGCGCGGGGCATGAAGCCATCGTGTACGAGCGCGCGCCGTTCATCGGAGGCCACGCATCCACCTTCGACGTGGGCGGAGAGCGGCTCGAACGCGGCTATCACCACTGGTTCACATCCGACACAGACATCACCGACCTAGTGGAAGAGATAGGGCTTGGCGACTCCATCCGATGGATAGATTCCACCGTAGGCACGCTGTACGACGGGCGGATATACGACTTCGTCACCCCGATCGATCTGCTGAAGTACAAGCCACTGAGCTTCATCGACCGCATTCGGCTGGGGCTGACTACGCTCTACCTTCAGCGACAGAAGGACTGGCGGAAATACGAAGGCGTTTCCGCAAGCGAATGGTTGAGACGACACGGCGGGCGAAACGTATACGACGCCTTTTGGGGCCCGATGCTGAGGGGGAAATTCGGCGAAGACAACTACAGGCTGGTTACGATGGCTTGGGTGTGGGGGAAGATACACACCCGCGTCACCTCGCGCGGAAAGAGCATGGTGCGCGAGAAGCTGGGATACCCGATGGGCAGCTTCGGGCTAGTGTTCGACACGCTGGCGGAGCGCATCCGCGAGCTTGGCGGCGAAGTCCACACGTCGGCGTCGGTGGAGCGCATTTTGGTAGAGAACGGCAAGGCGCGCGGCGTAGAAGTTCGGCTGGGAAACGAGAGCGCGAAGGAAGAACGATTCGACGCGGTATTGGCGACGACGCCCTCCCCAGTGTTCGCGCGGCTGGTTCCCAAGCTGCCGGACGACTATCGCGAGCGGCTCGAAAGCGCGCGATACATGTCCGCCGTTCTGCTCGTGCTGGTGCTGGATAGGCGGCTAACGCCAGTCTACTGGCTCAACGTAGCCGACAGGTCCATCCCGTTCGTAGGCGTCATCGAGCATACCAACCTCATAGAGCCTGAGCATTACGGCGGCAAGCACATCGTCTACCTATCCAACTATCTGACGACAGACGACCCTCTCTACCGCATGGATAGCGACGATCTACTGAACGAATATCTGCCCCATCTGAAGAAAGTCAACCCAAACTTCGAGCTGGGCTGGATAGAGGAAAGCTACCATCACCGCGTGGACGGCGCGCAGCCCGTCATCGGCGTGAACTACTCCCAACGCATCCCAAGCCACCGAACGCCGTTCGAGGGCGTCTATCTCGCCAATACCACGCAGGTATATCCCGAAGACCGCGGCACGAACTACAGCGTCCGCATGGGGCGAGAAGTCGCGCGGATGATCATGGCGGACTTCGAGCGGCGCTGAATGCGTGACGCGGTTTAGGCAGCCCCGAACATAATCCCCCCTCACTGTCGCCGTCGCGTCTGCGAAACCGATGCGGCTTCTAAGACTCGCGCGACAGGAATTCCAGCGTCAGAGCGTTGAACAGATCCGCCTTCTCCATGTGAACCCAGTGGCCACAGTTGCCGAACACGTGCAGATCCGCGCTTGGCATGGACGCGGCGGCTCGGATGCCGTGCTTCGGCGGGAGTATCTCATCGTTCGCGCCCCAGAATATGACAGCCGGCGCGCGGATGTCGCGGAGCGCGGACGTGAGGAAGTACCCGCGCCGCACGCCCATCGCGCCTATGTATGTTCGAGATATTCGCAGAGCCGCCCGTTTCGCGCCGGGAAGCTCGTAGACGCGGCGCATCTCGCGTATCAGGTCATCCGTCGCTAGGCTCTTGTCGTAGAAGCACTTGCGAAGCCATATGCGAACGGAATCCCAGCCGACGCCGCTCGACATCAGCTCTCCCAGCGCGGGGAGCGTCGCCAGCCGCAGGAACGCCGCCACCTCTCTGCCAAGCCCCGCGCTCGCGGACAAGACCAGTTTGGACACCGCGTCCGGGAAGTGGCGAGCCGTCATCACCGCAAGCCCGCCGCCCATAGAGCTGCCCGCCAGCGCGACGCGCTCATAGCCCAACTCGGCGATAAGCGCCCTCGCGAACCCCGCCATGGACGGCAGATCGTAAGATGCGTCCGGCTTGTCAGAGTCGCCATGCCCGGGCAGGTCTATCGCGTAGACCTTGTGGCAAGCGGCGAGCGGCGCGATGTTGTCCCGCCACGTCGCCATCGTCGCGCCAAGCCCGTGCAGCAGAATCACGGGCGATCCCTCGCCCATCTCCAAGAGCCGAACGCGGATGCCGTTGACGGTTATGTAAGTGGAGTGTCCGGGAAGCAGCAAAGCATCGCCCTATCGCGAAAGCGTCTGGAACAATGATAAGGCAAGCGCCGATATTTCGTCATGCGGGGCGGGTGGGAAAAGAGAATCGCTAAGCGCCGTCTCCGCGCGCAAAAGCGGGATGCGCCCGTCTCCGAACGCATCCCGCGCGGGTTGGCTGAATGTGGCGCGCCTCGCTAGCGGGCGGCGCGTGAGCGGGCGACTACCATAGCCCCGCCTGCCGCCAGCATCAGCAGCGCGGCGAGCGTCAGCGCCGCTATGGATGCGAAGCTCGGCGCGACGTCTCCGGTGGCGGGCGTCGTCGGAGTCGGCTCCGGGGCGGGCGTCGCAGTCGCGGTAGGCTCAGGCGTCGCGGTAGGTTCGGGCGTTGGCGTTGGCTGCGGCGTCGCAGTAGGCAGCGGCGTGGCTGTCGGGTCGGGCGGCATCAGCGGCGCGCCGACAGCGTTCAGGAACATGGTAGCCGTAGCCGAGTCGGTCCAGCCGTACTGAGCGGCGTCTAGGTCGCCGACGCCGGATATGCCCGGATGCGGCGCGCGCATGTTCTCGCCGACGCCTTCGGAGAACGCCTCTCCGCCGAGACATGGCACGGTAGCCGCCGTCTCTGCGTTGTCTTCGGCGCCGGAGTCGAACACCGAGGCTACCGACAGCGTGGGGAACACGTCCCCATCTGGCGCGTCCAGACGGCTGGAAGCGACGATGTAGCCGTCGTTTGTGCAGGCGAACATGCCCGTTGCCGTAACCGCCGCGCCGTCTACGCCGGTGAGGTTCGCGCTGAACGACGCGCCCGGCAAAATTGGCCCTCCGCTGTCTAGCCCGCTGACGGACACGACGCCGGGCATTGCACGCAGGGTTGCGACTAGATCGGCTTGCGCGCCGCCTTCCGATAGGTCGTCTATGCCGTCTAGTTCGGATGGCATTGTGTAGTCGAACGGGTCTACTGCGGGATCGTGAACGATGACTACGGGCGGCGTTATGGGCTGCCCTTGCGTGTTGTTCTCCAGCGTCATGGTGAATTCGACGCGCGTCGGCGCGTCGGCGTCCGCCTCGGTGAGGAATATCTGCATGGGGGAGGCGCCCCAGCCGTGCCGAATGGCGTCTAGCTCCGCGTCTCCGCCGATGCCGGCGTGGTGAGCTATCTCGCCCTCGCCGTCCGCGCCTTCGGCGTCGGACACGCCCGCAGCGGCGTCGCCGAGGCATGGCACCGTGTCAGTCGTCTCGTCGTTCGCCTCGGTGCCGGCGTCGTATACGCGCCCGCCGGACATCGCGGGCAGCGCGCCCGCTTCGGGGACCGTGAGCGAGCCGATCGTTATGGCGTCGTTGGTGCAGGCGAGCATCGCCAGCACGGTTACGCGGTCGCCCGCTTCGGCGGTTACGCTGAGCGACGCCTCCTCGCGCGGCGGCACTGCGTCGCCGAAGAGAGAAACCGACTTTACGCCGTCCAGCCCTAATAGCGAGGCGTCGAGCGGCATCTGCGCGCCCGCTTCGGCAAGCTCTTCCAGCCCGTCTAGCTCCTCGGCGCTAGACGGCAAGAGCATGGCGTCCGCGTCGTGAACCACCACCAGCGGCGGCGTAATGGGCTGCATGTGGGTTGTGTTTCTAACCGTTATCTTCATGTCGGGGGTCTGCGCTTCCACAGCGCCCGCGCCGAACTGCGGCGCGGCGGCGGCAACCGCCACCAGCAGCGCGGCAACCAACAATCGCATCATGGCATTTGCCTTTCTGTTTCTTGGAGTCTTGCGCCCGCAAGTCTATCGCAAGACAACCGCAGGCGCAAAGTCTAGCGAAATGCGAGAGAATCGCATAAGCGCCAGAATCCACAGTAAGAGTCCCCTCCCCCACAGAGGGGAGAGGGGACTTATGCAATTGTCTCCTGAGGAACGCATCGTAGACTTCTACGAACGGCGGCGTTAGAGGGATTCTGCGCTTGTACGCATCCGAATCGGATGAGGCCATTCACCCCGCGAATTACGCCACCGCGCGCTCCAAAGCGTCTTTCGCGAACGTCAGCCCGTCGCCATCCGCGTTCACGTCCGCGAAGGCGGTGTCTCCCGCGTTCAGATCGCCGGACAGCGCGATTTTGGACAGCGGGTTTTCGACCTGACGCTGCACTATGCGCCGCAGCGGGCGAGCGCCGTACACGCGATCGTAGCCTTCGCGCGCCAGCCAGTCGCGCGCCGCGTCGCTCAAGTCGATGCTTACGCCGCGCTCCGCCAGCCGCTCCGCCACTTCGCCCACGATGATGTCCACCACTTGGCGGATCTCCGATTCGCTCAGCGGGTCGAAGATTATCGTTTCGTCGATGCGGTTGAGGAACTCCGGCTTGAACTCGCGCTTCAGCGCGTCTTCCACAGCCGCGCGCCGCCGCGCGCTCTCGCCGCTTCTTCCCGAATCTCGCAGGAAGCCGAACGTTTCTCTCGGGTCTACGCTCGTGCCTAGGTTGCTCGTCATTATGACCAGAGTGTTGCGGAAGTCCACCGTTCTGCCGTGTCCGTCCGTGAGCCGCCCATCTTCCAGAATCTGGAGCAGGATGTTGAACACGTCCGTGTGCGCCTTTTCGATTTCGTCGAACAGGATGACGCGGAAGGGGCGCCGGCGCACCGCTTCGGTGAGCTGTCCGCCCTCGTCGAACCCGACGTAGCCCGGCGGCGCGCCGATGAGCCGTGATACGGTGTGCTTTTCCATGTACTCCGACATGTCGAGCCGCACCATGTTCTGTTCGTCATCGAACAGGAATTCCGCGAGAGCGCGCGCAAGCTCCGTCTTGCCTACGCCTGTGGGGCCTAGGAATATGAAGCTGCCGATGGGGCGCTTGGGGTCTTTCAGCCCAGCGCGGGCGCGCCTCACGGCGTCCGAAACCGCCTCGATAGCGGCCTGCTGCCCGATGACGCGCTCGTGGATGCGCTCTTCCATGTGGAGCAGCTTTTCGGCTTCCTTCTCCAGCAGCCTGTCTACGGGGATGCCCGTCCACGTGGCGACGAGCTCTCCCACGCGCTCCGCGCTGACCGTAGCCGCGCCGTTCGCGTCCGCCGCCGTCGGCGTCTTCGCGTCCAGTCGGTTTTCCAGCCGCAGCCGCTCGGCGCGCAGCTGCGCCGCTTGCTCGTAGTCCGCGCGCTGCGCCGCCGCTTGCTCCTCGTCTCCCAGCCGCTGGATGTTCGCTTCCATCCGCGCCACGTCCGGCGGCTTGGATTGCATGTCTATCCGCAGCTTGGAAGCCGCCTCGTCCACCAGATCCACCGCCTTGTCCGGCAGCAGCCTGTCGGATATGTAGCGCTGGCTCAGCTTCACCGCCGCCTCTATCGCGCCGTCGTCTATCTCCAACTTGTGGTGCGCCTCGTACTTCGGGCGCAGCGCTTGGAGCATCTCGATGGCGGTGTCGGTCTCCGGCTCTTCCACCAATACGGGCTGGAAACGGCGCTCTAGCGCGGCGTCGCGTTCGATGTGTTTTCGGTACTCATCTTCTGTAGTAGCGCCGACGGTTTGCAATTCGCCGCGCGCCAGCGGGGGCTTGAGCATGTTGGAGGCGTCTATAGAACCCTCGCCGCCGCCGCCCGCGCCCACTACGGTGTGAAGCTCGTCTATGAACAGGATTATCTCGCCTTCCGCCTCGCGTATCTCGTCTATCACCGCCTTGAGCCGCTCCTCGAACTCGCCTCTGAACTTGGAGCCGGCTACCAGCGCGCCCATGTCTAGCGCAAGCACGCGCCGCTTCAGCAGCTCTTCGGGCGCGTCGCCGGACGCGATGCGCTGGGCAAGCCCCTCGACGATTGCGGTCTTGCCCACGCCCGCGCCGCCGATGATGGCGGGGTTGTTCTTGGTTCTACGGATGAGCGTCTGCATCACGCGCGCTATCTCGGCTTCTCTGCCGATGACCGGGTCCAGAATGCCGTCCGCCGCGAGCGCCGTCAGGTCTACGCTGAAGCGGTCTAGCGCGCGGTAGCGGTTCTCGGCGCGCTGGTCGTCGACGCGGTGGCTGCCGCGCACCGTCCTCAGCGCGCGGTAGACGCCTTCGGTGTCTATGCCGTGCTTGTCCAGCAGGCGCGCTATTGGTCCGCCTGCGGCGTCCTTGGCGCGCCGCGTTATCGCTATCAGGATATGCTCCGCGCTGATGAACTCGTCCGACAGCCGGCGCGCCTCGTCCGCCGCCGAGTCAAGCGTCGCCTTCATCTCGGCCGTGATGAATATCTGGTTGGGTTCGCCGCTCAGCCTCGGCAGATCGTTCAGCGCGCCGTCCAGCTCCGCCAGCATCGCCTCGCGCGGCGCTCCAAGCTCGTTCAGCGTGTCCGCCGCCGCGCCTTCGCGCTGAGCCAGCAGAGCCGCCAGCACGTGGATAGCGTCCCATTGGTTGTGGCGATACCGACGCACCAAGTCTTGAGACTCGCGCAAGACCTCCTGCGCCTGCTCCGTGAAGTTGTCCGCGTTGAGCGTCATATCAGCCTCCTGTGTGCGATAGATTGCATTCGTATGCGATTATAATATCAGTATAGTTGATATGAATCAACGCAAGTCTGCCATCGTCCGAATCAGGATTTCCTAGATTTGGGGGTCGAGCCTGATTATGGTCGCCCCGAAAACCTCGAATTTCCGCGAATTTCGATCCAGCGAATCGCCCATCGGCGGCAAGCGCCTGACAGAATCAGCCCCAGCGTATTAGGATTGCGCCATACATCATCATTATCGCGCTCCGACGGGGCGGAGAGGGAGGCGAACTGTGGCGACATTTACGACTAGGCCTGTGATTATGGGCAGGCGCGGGGTGGCGACGGCGGGGCATTACCTAGTTGCGTCCGTCGGGCTGAGGATGCTGATGGCGGGCGGCAACGCCATAGACGCGGCTGCCGCGATGGGCATATGCGAAACGCTCGTCGAGCCGCAAAGCTGCGGCATAGGCGGCGAGGTTCCCACGCTCGTATACTCCGCGCGAGAGCGCAAGACGTATGCCGTGTCCGGCATGGGGTGGTCTCCCAAGGCGCTGACCATAGACTGGTGCCGCGAGAACGGCATAGACTTGATTCCGGGCGACGGATACCTGCCCGCGTGCGTGCCAGCGCCCGTCGGCACGTGGGCGGAGGCGCTGGCGCGGTTCGGCACGATGAGCTTCTCCGAGATACTCCAGCCCACGATAGAGTTCGCGGAAGACGGCTTTCCCGTGTACGCGGCGCTCCATCGCAGCATGAGCATGAACCGCGACAAGTTCACGGATCTGTACCCGACTACGGGCGAGGTGTATTTGCGAGACGGACAGCCCAAGCGGATAGGCGAAATCCACCGCAACCCCGACTTCGGCGCGATGCTGCGGATAATGCAGCGCGCCGAGGGCGAGGCGAAGGGCAAGGGGCGAATAGCCGGCATCGAGGCGGCGCGCGACGCCTTCTACAAGGGCGAGATAGCGGAGCGCATCGCCCGATTCATCGCGGACAACCCCGTAGAGGACGCCAGCGGCGAAGCGCACAAGGGCATACTCTCATACGAGGATATGGCGGAGTGGAGCGCCGAGATAGGGGAGACGGCGCATATCGAGTATCGCGGGCTGGAAGTTCACAAATGCCCCGCGTGGACGCAGGGTCCGGTCTTCTTGCAGCATCTGGCAATCCTCGACGCGATGGACGCCGCCTCGCTCGGGCACAACACGGCGGACTACCTGCACGCATGGATAGAATCCGCCAAGCTCGCGTTCGCCGACCGCGAGGCGCACTACGGAGACCCCGCCTTCGACGATACGCCGTTCGATGTCTTGCTGTCCGCCGACTATGCCGCGAAGCGGGCGGCGCGGATAGGCGATACGGCGTCGCTAGAGCTGCGCCCCGGCGACGCGGGCGGCGGAGTTCCTGAGTACACGTCCATCAGCGTAGCCGAAGACAACCGCCGCGCCTTGGGCGTAGCCGCGCGCGAGGTGCGAGACCTCGGCATCGGACACGCCCACATAGGCGACACGACGCACTTGGACGCTGTGGACGCCGAGGGCAACATGGTGGCGTCTACGCCGAGCGGCGGCTGGATAGGCTCGTCGCCAGTGATAAGCGGTTTGGGCTTTCCGCTCGGCACGCGCGGGCAGATGTTCTACCTGAACGCCGAGCGTCCCAACGCGCTCGCGCCGCGCAAGCGTCCGCGCGCCACGCTCACGCCCACCATAGCCACCCGCGGCGGCGAACCGTACATGGCGTTCGGCACGCCCGGCGGAGACTCTCAAGAGCAGTGGACGCTGCAATTCTTCATGAACTGCGTGGATTTCGGCATGAACCTTCAAGAGGCGCTCGACGCGCCCACGGTTCACACTACCCACTTCCCATCCTCGTTCTACCCGCGCGCGGCGTTCCCTGGCCGGGTGGTTGCCGAATCCCGCATCCCCGCCGCCGCGCTCGACGATCTGCGCCGCCGCGGACACGATATAGAGGAGGTAGGCGGCTGGGCGAACGGCAAGGTTCTGGGCATCCGCCGCCACGCCGAAAGCGGCGTGATAGCGGGCGCGGCGTCCGCTAAGAACAATGTGGGGTATGCGATGGGGTGGTGAGCCGTCGAGGGGAGAACTGCTGCTGCGCCTCCTGTTGGGAATCGCGTTCCAAGCTATGGCGCGCGGCGGGCGTCCTGCGTGGGCGGGGCGGGAGGCTGTTTCCGTGTCGCGCTCACGCAAGACGGCGGGAAATAGGATAAGATGCCCTCCGCCGCGCAATTAGAGAGCCTCTCGATGAACGACTTCTACGAAAAGCCCATTATCAACCCGCCCTACGATATGCCCGCGCGCCACTGGCTGCTCGACGAGAACGGTCAGCCCATTGGCAAGCAGGCTGTCGGGCGGCGCGTTCCGGACTTCGCCACGCCGTCTATACCCGCGCCCCGCCGTCGCTCGGCGCAGAACCAGTTCACGCTGGGCGTCGATTCCCAGCAGTACTACGTCAACGAGGTTCGCCGCCGAGTAGACGCTTGGCGCGGCATCCCGAATCCGTCTGGCTGGGGCGTTACGCCGGAGACGGCGCGCCTGCTCGCGCACTGGCGAAGCGGCGACTTCGAGGACTTTCGCCCGTTCTTCTGTCAGGTCGAAGCGGTGGAGACGCTGATTTGGCTGACGGAGGTGGCGCCCAAAGAGGGGCAAGATGTTCGACGGCTGCTCGAAAACATCGAGAGCGCCAGCCGAGACGCCAACCCTCTGCTCGCGCGCCGCGCGCTCAAGCTCGCCACAGGCGCGGGCAAGACCGCTATCATGGCAATGATAATCGCATGGCAAACGGTCAACGCTGTCAGGCATCCTCGAAGTCGGCGGTTTACGCGCGGCTTCCTCGTCGTCGCGCCCGGCATCACCATTCGCGACCGCCTGCGCGTCTTGCAGCCGAACGACCCGAACGCCTACTACCAAAGCCGCAGGCTCGTTCCGCCCGATATGCTGGGGGATGTTGCGAAGGCGAAGATAGTCATTACCAACTACCACGCCTTTGGGCGCCGCGACACGCGCCCGCTGTCTCGCGGCGCGAGGCGGCTGCTCGACGGACGCCGCCCGCCGCCGAACACGCTCGAAAGCGCGCCGCAGATGCTCCGCCGCGTCATGCCGGAACTGATGGGAATGAAGGATATAATGGCGCTGAACGACGAGGCGCACCACTGCTATCGCAGGAAGCCGGATTCAGCGGAGGGCAGACTGACCGGAGACGATCGGCAGGAGGCTAAGAAGAACGAAGAGGCTGCGCGGCTGTGGATATCCGGGCTGGAGGCGGCGCAGAGCGAGTTGGGGTTGTCTCAGGTGGTAGACCTTTCCGCCACGCCGTTCTTCCTGCGCGGCTCAGGCTATCCCGAAGGCTCTATCTTCCCGTGGACGGTGAGCGATTTTTCGCTTATGGACGCCATCGAGTGCGGCATCGTCAAGCTGCCGCGCGTTCCAGTGGCGGACAACGTTCCCAGCGGCGAAATGCCTAAGCTGCGCGAGTTGTGGGCGCATATCGGCAGGCAGATGCCCAAAGCCGGCAGCCGAAAAGTCAAAGACCTCGATCCGCTCCGGCTTCCGACGCTGCTCCAAAACGCGCTCGACGCGCTTTATGGACACTACGAGAAGACCAGCGAGGCTTGGGAGGGCGTCGGCATGGGCGTTCCGCCGTGCTTCGTAATCGTCTGCAACAACACCGCAACATCCAAACTGGTGTACGACTACATATCCGGCTTTCAGCGCGAGGACGACGGCGGCGGCGTCTCCATGAATCAGGGACGCCTAAAGCTGTTCCGAAACTTCGACGAGATGGGAAACCGTCTCCCGCTTCCCCGAACGCTGCTCATAGACAGCCGCCAGATAGAATCCGGCGACGCGCTGGACAATAGATTCAGAGAAATCGCCGCGCCGCAGATAGAGCAGTTCGAGCGTGAGCGCAGGCGGCGCGACGGCGCCGCGCTTGGCAAAATCAGCGACGAAGAGCTTCTGCGCGAGGTGATGAACACCGTCGGCAAACCGCAAAGCCTCGGCGCACAAATCCGATGCGTCGTCTCCGTGTCGATGCTCACCGAGGGATGGGACGCCAACAACGTAACCCACATCTTAGGAGTACGCGCGTTTGGAACGCAGCTGCTGTGCGAACAGGTCGTCGGGCGCGCGCTGCGCCGGCAGTCATACGAATTGCAAGAGAGCGGCATGTTCGACGTAGAGTATGCGGACGTGCTTGGCGTTCCCTTCGACTTCACCGCCCAGCCGGTGGTCGCGCCCCCTAGCCCGCCCTCGCCAACCACCCGCGTCCAAGCCGTTCGTCCAGAGCGCGACAGCCTCGAAATTCGATTCCCGCGCGTCGTCGGATACCGAATAGAGCCGCCCAACGATCGCATCGAAGCCGAGTTCACCAAAGATTCGGTTATGGAGCTTACCCCCGATACAGTCGGACCTACGCGCACCCGCAACGAGGGCATCATCGGCGCGGGCGTCGATCTAGACCTTTCGCACACCCACGAGCGCAGCCAGACGGTGGCGATGCGGCTCGCCAAGCACATGATGGAGCGCTACCTGCGAGACCCGAACGAGCCGCTGCCGCTGCACCTGTTCGGGCAAGTCAAACGCATAGTCAGCCAATGGCTAGACGAATGCCTAGTTTGCAAGGGCGACACAATGCCCAGCCACCTGCTATATCAGACGCTCGCGGATACGGCTTGCGAACGCATCCACCGCGCCATCACCCGCGCGGCGCTCGACGAAGGACCTGTCCGCGCGATGCTAGACCCGTATACATCCACAGGATCCACCAAATACGTGGATTTCACCACGTCCAAACGGACTCTCTACAGAACCGACGCGCGCAAGAGCCACGTGAACTTCGTCGTTCTAGACGGCAGAGTCAGCGGCGGCGGCGGTTGGGAGGCGGAGTTTTGCCGCGTAGCGGAGGCGCATCCGCGCGTCGTCGCATACGTAAAGAACCACAGGCTCGGCTTGGAAGTCCCTTACGAATTCGGCTCCCTAACGCGCAAGTACATCCCTGACTTCATCCTGCAAATAGACGACGGGCGCGAAGACCCGCTCAACTTGATTGTGGAGATAAAGGGCTACCGAGGCGAAGACGCCAAGATAAAGAAAGACACGATGGAAACGCGCTGGGTTCCCGGCGTCGACCAACTAGGCGCGTATGGACGCTGGGAGTTCGCGGAGTTCTCCGACGTCTACGAAACGCGGCGCGAGTTCGACGCGCTAATAGAGCGCATTGCGGCAGTCGGCGCGTCGCGCGCCCCGACTGCCGACGTAGACCCCGATCCGCCCCTACTGCCGACGCTGCCGATTAGCCGCCCAGCATCCGCGCGAAACTAGCATACGGAGACAATCCCGCATGGCGAGAAAGCCTAAGCCGCCCAAACAAGTGAAGACAATCGACCACGCCGCGGACAGCCGCCGCAACCTGCCTTCCGCTGAGCATCAGACGCTTATGGACGACGATGAGCGCAAGCCTATCCGCGTCGCCATCGAGCGGCGCAGCCGCGACCTAGACCCGCAGCTTGTGTGGAGCGGCAAGGACGAGCTGGACGAGACGGACCTAGCAGTCAGCGCGCCGCCGCTGTACATCCAAGAGCGCGTCAGCCCCAAGGCGCTGGTGGACGACCTGATGCGCGCCTCCACGAGCCCCCCCCCCCCCCGCGCCCGACAGCCCCAATTCGCAGACCTGTTCGCGGACTTCGACGGCTTGCCCTCGCCCAACGCGCGAACCGAGTTCTACCAGCACGACGCCAACTGGAGCAACCGCATGATACTCGGCGACAGCCTGCAAGTCATGGCGTCGCTAGCCGAGCGCGAAGGGCTGCGCGGCAAAGTTCAGTGCATCTACATAGACCCGCCATACGGCATCAAGTTCAACTCCAACTGGCAGATGTCTACGAACAGCAGAAATGTCGTCGACGGCAGAGCATCCCATATCACGCGCGAACCCGAACAGGTCAAAGCGTTCCGCGACACTTGGCGGCTCGGAGTTCACTCATATTTGAGCTATCTGAGAGACAGGTTGACCGCAGCTCGCGAGCTGCTTGCCGAATCGGGTTCGGTATTCGTGCAGATTGGCGATGAAAATATCCACCGCGTCCGGATGCTGATGGACGAGGTGTTTGGGGATGAGAATTTCGTTCGCCTAATACATTTCCGAAAAACTGGAGCGTTAAATTCAGGTAAACTAGATGAAGTTGGTGATTATATAGTCTGGTATTCAAAATCTAAAGACCAAATGAAATATCGACAATTATTCGAAGATAAAACAGAATCGAGGAGTGGGCTTTCTAACTACAGGAACCTGCTTCTACCCAACCTTACACGACGAACTTTGCTTAAGTCGGAACGTAATGGCACAAAGCCTATTCCGGCTGGAGCAAGATTTTTCGGATTACATGCTTTGAATAGCCAAAGTGGGGGTGAAAAAGGCCGATTTGCAATAACCCACAAAGGCAGATCATTCCGACTTACTTCTGGGCATTGGAAAACAAATAAGACTGGGGTACGTCGTCTCTTAGCAGCATCTCGAATTGATTCTACTCAAAAGCGTATAGGTTACGTGCGTTTCATTGATGACTTCTCTGTTGTCTCAATCACTAACCTATGGGATGACACAAGAGGTGAAATGTCGCCAGCGTATGTTGTTCAAACTAGCGGAAAAGTCATCCAACGCTGCATCCTAATGACCACCGACCCGGGCGACCTAGTTCTAGACCCCACCTGCGGAAGCGGCACGACCGCCTACGTCGCCGAGCAGTGGGGGCGGCGCTGGATTACGATAGACACCTCCCGCGTGGCGCTTGCGCTCGCCCGCGCGCGGATAATGGGCGCGCGCTACCCGTACTATCTGCTATCCGACAGCCGCGAAGGGCAGCTCGAAGAGGCGAAGATAGAGCGGCGCGAGCCGTATGACGAGCCGACCGGCGGAAACGTGCGGCAGGGGTTCGTCTATAAGCGCGTTCCGCACATCACGCTGAGAGACATCGCCAACAACGCGGAGATAGACGCAATCCACGAAGAGTTCCAACGCGAGCTGGAGCCGCTCCGCGAGAAGCTGAACGCCGCGCTCGGCGAGAGCTGGGAGGAGTGGGAGATACCGCGAGAAGCCTCCGATGACTGGTCTCCCGCCGCAAAGCGGCTGCACGCGCGCTGGTGGAGGCGCCGCATCGCGCGCCAAAAGGAGATAGACGCATCCATAGCCGCCAAGGCGGACTACGAAACGCTTTTCGATCAGCCATACGAAGACAAAGGCAAGGTGCGCGTCGCCGGTCCCTTCACCGTCGAGAGCGTATCGCCGCATCGCATGTTGGACGTGGACGATAACGGCGATTTCGTCGACCATGTGGCGCAAGCGCGCGGCGACTATGACTTCGGCGCAGCCATGCTCGAAGAGCTGCGGAAGTCCGGCGTTCAGCAGTCTCGCAAAGAAGACAGGATTTCGTTCGAGTCCATAACTCCGCTTGCGGGTGGCGAACTGATCTGCGCCGAAGCGCGGCTGGCGTACTCCGACGACGCGCGCCCGGACGCGCCTGACCGCGCCGGCATCTTCATTGGGCCAGAGTTCGGCACGGTCTCGCGCGCCGATCTGGTCGGCGCCGCGATCGAGGCGGCTGAGCGCGGCTTCGATATGCTTATCGCGTGCGCCTTCGCGTTCGACGCGCACACCACCGAGATCGAGACGCTCGGGCGCGTTCGCGTTCTGAAGGCGCGGATGAACGCGGATCTGCACATGTCGGCAGATCTCAAGAACACCGGCAAGGGCAACCTGTTCGTAGTGTTCGGCGAGCCGGACGTGACCGTAGAGCGCGGGCGCTGGCTGCTGACGCGCGGCGGGCGCGCCGTGACGCGGTTCGATGACGCGCGCGAGGCGAGCGGAGTCGGCAGCCTGCGCGAGATGAACGCGGCGCCCGCGCGAACCCGCGCAGCTATAGACTCGCTCGCCGACGCCGATTTCCCGCTAAAACTCAGCGATGGAGACTGGCTGCAAGTAACCGTCAACGGCGTAGACATCTACCACCCCAACACGGGAGAGGTGCGGAGCGACGACGCGGACGGCATCGCCTGCTGGTTCGTAGACACCGACTACGACAGCGAGGCGTTCTTCGTTCGCCAAGCCTACTTCCTCGGCGCGGGCGACCCGTACAAGCGGCTGAAGACCACGCTCAAAGCGGAGATAGACAAGGAAGCGTGGGCAACGCTCAACAGCGCCGTGTCGCGCCCGTTCCCCCGCCCCGACCGGGGGCGCATCGCGGTCAAGATAATCAACCACTTGGGCGATGAGGTTATGAAGACAATTGCGGTGTAGCGTCTATCCCCATTGACCCCCGCCGCCCGATGCCGCTACACTTATTCCCGTTGCGCGGCCCCGTGGTGTAGTGGCTTAACATACTGCCCTGTCAAGGCAGAGATCGCCGGTTCGAATCCGGTCGGGGTCGCCAACCATCTCCTCGCGCGCAGCCGCCCCATCCCCACTATGCGAACCTGCTATACTAGCCCGCGCGCGAGACACGGCTAGGGAGGACGGATGACGCTGGGCATATCGCCCGTTCGCGGAGCGGGCGATGAACATGAGCTTGTCGCGCTGCTGCGACGGCAGGGCGTCGAATGCGCCATCCTGTCGTCCGACGGCGACGCGGGCGCGCTCGCCCGAAATCCCGACCCGCCTAGCCTCGCGCTCGTCGATATGGCGTACATGACGTCCATCGAAGCGAGCCGCTGCCTCGCGGCGTGCGGGGAGGCGAGCTTGCCAGTCATCGCGCTCGTGCCGCGCCGCCGCCTCTCCGCGCTGGACCCGACGCTGCCGCTCGCGGACTTCATCGTCAGCCCGCCGGACCCGGACGAGCTGGTCATCCGCGCCATGCGCGCGCTCGACTCCGACGGCGGCGCAGCGGACGACTCCCACATCATCCGCGCCGGCGAGCTTCAGGTGGACACGTCTAGCTACGAGGTAACCGTCAGCGGCAAAAGGGTGGGGCTGCGGTTCAAAGAATACGAACTGCTCAAGCTGCTCGCCGAAAACCCGGGGCGCGTCTTCCCGCGCGACGCGCTGCTCAACCGCATCTGGGGATACGAATACTTCGGCGGCACCCGCACAGTGGACGTCCACATCCGCCGCCTCCGCAGCAAGATAGACGACGCCGAGCATAACTTCATCGAAACCATCTGGAACGTGGGATACCGCTTCAGAGACATCCGCTAGCGCCACAAAGGAGATCGATCATGGCAGCCGAAAGGGTGGCTTACGTCAACGGCAGCATAGTTCCGGAAAGCCAAGCGATGGTCTCCATCAGGGATCGCGGCTTCCTGCAGGGCGACGCGGTGTTCGATACCACGCGCACCTTCGGGCATCGCATCTTCCGGCTGGACGAGCATCTCGACCGCTTCTTCCAATCGCTCAAGTACATGCGGATAGACCCGCGCCTGAGCAAGGCGGATTTCGCAAGGCTCACGATGCGGGTGCTGGAAGCCAACTTGCCGCTGCTGGGCGCGGACGATGATTACTGGGTGAGCCAGCGCGTTACGCGCGGCGTGCGCGTGGACGGGGTGGAAACGCCTACCGTCGTCATAGAGTGCCTGCCGTTGCCGTTCGCGGCGCGCGCGGCATACTACCGCGACGGCATCCCCGTGGTAGTGCCTTCCGTGCGCCGCACACCGCCGGAATCGCAAAGCCCGCGCGCCAAAGTCCACAACTACGTCAACCTAGTGCAGGCGGAGCTGGAAGCGCGCGCCCACAACCCAGACGCTTGGCCCATACTGCTGGACACCAACGGCAACCTATCCGAAGGCCCCGGCAGCAACATCTTCATCGTCAAAGACGGGGCGGTCATCACGCCGCGAGAACAGTACGTGCTATCCGGCATCAGCCGCCGCGTAACCATAGAACTGGCGCAGGAGCTGGGCATGGACGTGCGCGAGGCGGACATAGACCTCTACGACGCCTACACCGCGGACGAGGCTTTCGTAACCTCCACCAGCTTCTGCATCTGCCCCGTATCGTCCGTGAACGGCTCGCCCATCGCAGACGGCTCCGTGCCGGGGGCGGTAACCGACAGGCTGACCAAGGCGTACAGCGGCATGGTGGGCATAGACGTCGCGGCGCAGTATCTGGCGCGGCTGGCTGAATGAACTCATGCCCGCCCCCACTCAGATAGAAAGCATAGTGGATTATATCGCTGACTAAACAGAGGCTTCTGTTGAGTTGAGATGAAGTCCATTCATAAGACATACACTGAGCGATGCTATCTCAGTCGGGGAAAGCATCGTCGCCTTGATAGGGCGCTCGTGGAGTGCGCCCGACTTTACAACGCCGCCTTGGAGCATTGGCAGACCGCCTACAAACGCGGGCGCGTCAGCGTCACGTACATAGACCAGTGCAAGGAATTCACAGGCGTTCGCGCCTCCGACGCCTATTGGGGAGCCATGAGCGTGCAGGTGGGACGCGGTGTCCTGAGGCGTTTGGACAGGGCGCGGCGCAGATTCTTCAATGGCGCGGGGGAGGGCGCGCAAGCGACCGGCTATCCGAAGTTCAAGTCCAGCCGCCGCTGGAAGACGGTGGAGATAGCCGAACCATCGCCGAGCATGGTGGCGAACAAGCGCGACAAGTGGGCGGTGAAGGTGAAAGGACTGCCGATACTGCTGATGCGTCCCAAGCGCTCGCTACCGTCATCGTCGCGGCTGAAGGCTGTCACCATCACCCGAAAGCCCATGGGCGTATACGTAGGACTGACCTATGAATTGCCCGCGCCTGACCCCGCGCCCCGTTCCGGCTTGACAGTCGGGGCGGACATGGGCGTCTTATCGAGAATAACGCTGTCGGACGGCGTAAGCATTGAGCGCCGCGTTCTGTTGGACACGACGGAACTGGAGCAACGGATAAGCCGATGCAAGAGCGATTCTGGGACTCAGCGCAAACTGTACGCCCAGCTTGCGCGCTCGCGCGCTCGCGCGGCGGTTCGCAATCGGAACGAATGTCACCGCATCACGACAGATTTGATACGCAGATACGACTTGATAGCACTGGAAGACTTGCGAATACCAAACATGGTGAAGTCTGCGGCTGGCACGGTTGAGAAACCGGGTCGCATGGTAAAAGCCAAGACTGGGTTGAACAGGTCTATTGCAGAGCAGACGTGGGGCATGCTACGGAGACAATTGGAATACAAGGCTGAGTGGCATGGCAAGGCGGTCGTATTGGTGGACGCGGCATACACAAGCCAGACTTGCAGCGCGTGCGGCGTGGCGTCGAGCGACAGCAGGCGCGGCAAGACGTACACCTGTGTTGACTGCGGCAATGCGCTGGACGCGGACGTGAACGCGGCAAGGGTTATCTTGCAAAGAGCAATGGCGGGTGGGACTCCCCCGCCGTCTACCGACAGAAACATACGTTGATTAGTCAGCGATATAAGTCCCAAAGCATAGAGATCAAGAACTACCGATGCTCTCGCAGCGTCGTACTCAACGACTTGCCGCGCATGGTGGTGATCGTCGGCGCAAACGGGTCTGGCGAGCAGACTCGATACGCTCGTGAGACTCGCCTGCCAAGAACTCGAAGCGTGGTATCTGAGAGAGCCGAACGCTATGATGAATGACAAGCGCGTCATCGTAAAGGCGCCCGCGTCTTCCGCCAACATGGGTCCCGGATTCGACTGCCTCGGCATCGCGCTGGACATCTGGAACACCGTCGAGGTTGCGCCGGCGGCGGACGGCGAGCCGTCCATCGCCATAAGCGGGCATGGCGAACGGGATCTGCCGCGCGACGAGACCAACCTCGTATGGAGCAGCTTGGCGCGCGCGTTCGACGCGGCGGGCGAGACGATGCCTCCGCTGTCCATAAAGTGCCGCAACGAGATACCCACCGCGCGCGGACTCGGCTCTAGCTCGGCCGCGCTGGTGGGAGGGCTGACGGCGGGCAACGCGCTGTGCGGATATCCGCTGTCGAAGGATGACCTGTTTCAGATAGCCGCAGACATCGAGGGACACCCAGACAACGTTGCGCCCGCCATATATGGCGGCATGAGGATAGCGGTGAGCGACGGCGATAGAGTCGCCAGCGCGCCCGTCGCCGTCCCAGACTCGCTCACGGCGGCGCTGTACATCCCCGACTCGCCTATGCCTACCGAAGAGGCGCGCGGGCTGCTGGCGGACGACGTGCCGCGCGCGGATGCCGTGTTCAACATGGGGCGCGTCGCGCTGCTGGTTCGCGCGATGGAGAGCGGAGACCTGAGCGGCTTGCGGCTCGCCACCCAAGACCGCCTCCACCAGCCCGCGAGAAGCAAGATATTCTTCCCGATGAACAACATCATCCGAGCCGCGCTGTCCGCAGGCGCGCTCGGCGCGTTTCTGTCCGGCGCAGGCCCCACGGTTCTCGCGCTCGCCACCGAAAAGCAGTTCACGATCGGCTACGAAATGGCGGACGCCGCCGCCAAGTCGGGGTTGGAAGGCGATGTCCGCATCACCCGCCCCACGCCGCTGGGGGCGCGCATCCTATAAGTAAGCGGCGGGCGGCGGAACCCGATGTTCAGAACGCCGCGCCCATCCGTCTTGCGCCCGCGCACAGGCTTGGCTTCAGGAGGTCGGGCGTGAACATCGCCATCAGAACCATATCCCCGGACGAGTTTGCGGCTTGGGCGCGCGCCGAAACTCGCGGCTTCGGCGCGCATCCTACGGACGAATACGTAGAGATAGCGCGCTCGTTTGCGGAGCCGGACAGAACTTTCGCGGCGTTCGAAGGCGATGAGATAGTCGGCACGGCGACGACGCGAACATCCGCCATTACCGTTCCCGGCGGCGCGGCGCGGCTGGGGTTCGTGGACGACGTGACCGTTCTGCCTACGCACCGGCGGCGCGGGATTATGACGCGGCTGATGCGCGCCCAACTTCGGCAGATGTGGGAGCGGGGCGAGCCGCTCGGCGCGCTTACCGCCTCGGAGAGCCTCATCTACGAACGGTTCGGATACGGCATAGCGACTTGGGCGAGCCGGTGGCGAATCGAGCGCGCCCACTCCGCGATGAAGCTGCCGCCGAATGGCGGGGGCAGGCTGCGGCTCGTGGACGCGGACGACGCTCGGCGCGAGTGGCATCGCCTGCACGAGCGCGTTCGCGCCGACCGCGTGGGCATGGTTCACTACGATGCGCGTTACTGGCGCGCCGCGCTGTGGGACGCCGACTTCCAGCGGCGAGGCGCGTCCGCATTCTTCCACGTCGCCTATATGCGCGGCGCTCGCGTCGCCGGGCTGTGCGCCTACCGCCTAGATGGCGCGAGCGTTCTGGTGGTCTTCCTGCTGGGCGAGGATGCGGAGGTAGAGGCGGAGCTGTGGCGCTACTGCTTCGGAATCGACCTGCGGACGGAGATACGAGCGTTCAACCAGCCTACAGACGATCCGCTCGTGTGGCGGCTCTCGGATCCGCGCAGGCTGGAACGCTCGACGATAGATCACATGTGGCTGCGGCTTGTGGACGTGGAGCGCGCGCTGAACGAGCGCGACTACGCAGGCGGCGGCAAGCTCAGCATCCGAGTCGTGGACGACTTCTGCGAGTGGAACGACGGCGTTTACCGCATAGAGTCGGATGGCGACGGCGGCGAATGCGCGCGAACGAGCGGCGCGGCGGACATAGACATGACCGCCGCCGAGCTTGCCGCCGTATACCTAGGCGGCGCGAGCTTCGCAACGCTCGCCAACGCCGGCAGGCTGCGAGAGCGGACGCGCGACGCGCTCTCGACCGCAGACCGCATGTTCAGAACGCCCCGCCCGCCGTGGTCGCTGGAGCTGTGACGCGCCGAGGGAATTGCGAGCGCCTGCGGAGTCTCCCGCCATCTCGGATTGACGCCCCACCCATACGCCATTACACTCGCATAAAGGATTGACTTGCAGGAGGTCGGCGGATGGTTACGCCAAAGCAGCTTGGGCATCTGGTAATCAGGGTAAGGGATTTGGAAGCGTCGGAGCGGTTCTACACTGAAGTCTTGGGGCTGAAGGTGATGAACAAGCGGCCGGGAAGCATGACGTTCATGAGCGCGGACGAGACGCTGTCGCACGAGCTGGCGCTCGTGCCGGTGGGCGACGACGCGCCGGGGCCGGAAGAGGGCAGAGTGGGGCTGTACCATTTCGCTTGGGAGATGCAGTCTTTCGAAGACCTCAAAGCGCTGTACGAAGTGATGAAAGAACGCGACGTGAAGATAGGCGGCATCGGAGATCACGGCGTATCGCTGGGCGTCTACTTCTTCGACCCGGACGGCAACGAGATAGAAGCCTATTACGAGATGCCGCGCGACCAGTGGCCCTCGGAAGGAGACCTGTTCGAGGGGGAGTTCCCCGGCAAGCTGGATGGGTAGCTATGGGATGCGGCCCTCTCCCATCGAGGGCTGACTGGGCTAGGCGTTTTCCAGCTGTCAGAATCAGGATTCTCTGGATTAGTGGATTCCCAAGATTAGCGCCGTGAAAATCCTGAGAATCGCAGAATCATGCAAATCCTGATTCTGACAATCGCTTAGCATTGTTGTTAGCCCGCGTGGAGGGAGGGAATGGCTGCCGAGCGCAGCCGCTCTACATCCACGTTCGCCGCGAGCAGATCCGCGAACCGCGACGCCTTTCGCGCGCTGTCCATGCGCGGCGACGCTGTAACGTCGTTCAGCAGCGTCATCGTCGTTAGCGTGTCCGGCTCGACTACGATGACCGGCGTCTCTTCCTCCCGCGCCTCGTAGCTGATGTATTCGATGGGGTCTATACCGCCGGTAAGCACTAGGCAGGATACGGACGAGGAGAGTGCGGGCATCTGTATGTCCGGGCGGTCGCCGCGCGCCACAACGGCGTTGTTCTCATACAGCCCGAACCTAAGCTCGCCCGGGTCTAGGCTCATCCCGCCGACCTGAAACACCGTGATCGGGCTATCCGTGTCGCCTTCCTCCACCGCGTATCGCCCGCCGAGCGCCTCGCGCGCCTGCTCGACCGTTATCGACAGCATGAACCTATCTTCGGGAATCATGCCGAACAGCTCGATTCCCGAATCCGCGAACGACGGCGCGACAAGCTCCGCCGCCTCCGTTCCCAGATACCGCGTGACGCCGTTCACGATTGCGCCCGCGAGCCGATCTCCAAGCGCGTCGCGCCACGCGGACAGGTCGCCCCCGCGCTGGTCGCGCCGCGCCGCCGCCACCAGCAGCGTCTTGGCATCCAGCGCTTCGGCTGCGCGCGCCACGCCCTCCGCCCCGACGGACGAAGGCATCTCCAATACGGAGACGGACTCCGCGTCGCCGCTTGCCGCCAGCGCGGACGCCAGATCCGCCAGATAGCTATCCGACAGCCCGCTGTCTCCGACGCGCCTAGGAGTCCATCCGTCCAGACTCGCATTAGCCAACCGAGCGAAGAGTTGGGAATCTGCGTTATCGTCAGGGAACGGCTCGAACGCGCGAGCGGGGGCGCCGCTCCGATAGAATATCTGCGCCAGCGCCAACGAGGTCGCGGTCTTCCCGGCGCCCGGGCTGTCCGAAGCAACCAATAGCGTTGGCATAGAAAGCTCCTAACTCATCTGGGCGCCGCGCCAGCCGCGACAAGCAGCCCCGATTATAGCAGACGCAACCAGCCGCGCGAGGATCGTCGCCTCTTGTCAGAATCAGGGTTTGCATGATTCTGAGAATCTCAGTATCGCCACGCCGCAATCTTGGAAATCCACTAATCCAGAGAATCCTGATTCTGACAGTCCGATTGCCGCGCCCGATTCCCGAATTTCCAGAACCGCCGCCCGCTCCTCTATAATACGCGCATGATACGCCTGCCAACAGCGTTGCTGCTCCTCGCGTCGATGTCGATTTCGCTTGCGTCTTGCGCGCTCGACGCCGAGCGGGACGTTCCGGACATAGAACGCCGCGCCGCCGCGCTCGACGAGACCATCATGTGCCCCGTCTGTCCGGGCGAATCCATCGCGCAGAGCCAGAACGAGCTTGCGGCGCAGATGCGCGACATCGTGCGCGAGAAGCTGACGGAGGGATGGACGGACGAGAGCATCCGGCAATTCTTCGTAGACCGATACGGTCCCAGCGTTCTGCTGGAGCCGCCCACGGAGGGTTTCGGGCTTGCGGCGTGGATCGTTCCGCCGGCAGCGTTCGGCATGGCGGTCGTTTCGCTGCTGCTGACGCTGCGCTGGATGCGGATGAGCAACGAACGCGAGCGCGACGAGCAGAGCGGCGACGCCGAGCGCGACAGGTACTTAGCCAAGATAGACGGCGCGATCGGCGCGGACTCCCCGCCGGAAGAGCCGCCCGCCACGCGGCGCGGCAATCGCGGCGGAGGCGGGCAGGCGTGATAGTAGACGCAGGGCAGGTGGCGCTCGTTCTGGCGCTCATCGCCTCGCTGTATGCGGCGGGAGCGTCGTTCGTGGGCGTTGCGCGTCGCTCGTCCGAGTTGCTTGTGAGCGGACGGCTCGCGCTGTACAGCGTCTTGCCGCTTCTGCTCGCAGCCACCGCCGCGCTGGTGTACGCATTCGTCACCAGCGATTTCTCGGTGCGCTACGTAGCCGAAAACAGCAGCCTCGCCATGCCGCGCGCCTACACGTGGGTGGCGTTCTACGCGGGCAACGCCGGCTCGATGCTGTATATCGCGCTCGTGTTCTCGCTCATGGCCGCGCTCGCGGTGATGTCGATACGCCGCTCGCTGCCGTACACCACGCCATACGCCGCCGGCATCATGGCGCTCGTGCTGGCGTTCCTGCTGGGCGTCATGGCGTTCATGGCGAACCCGCTCGCGCGGCTGGAGATGACGCCTGCGGACGGTCAGGGCATCAACCCGCTGCTGGTGCACTTCGGCATGTTCATACATCCGCCGCTGCAAATGGCGGGGCTGGTGTCCGTAGCCATACCGTTCGCCATAGCCATCGGCGCGCTGCTCGCCAACAGGGGCGGCAACGACGAATGGGTGGATCAGGGGCGGCTGTGGGGCATGATCTCATGGGTCATCCTCACCATCGGGCTGATGCTAGGCTCGTGGTGGGCGTACACCATACTCGGTTGGGGCGGCTATTGGGCTTGGGACCCGGTGGAAAACTCCGCGCTCATGCCGTGGCTCGCCATGACGGCGTTCGTCCATTCCATCATGGTTCAGAAGCGGCGAGGCATGTTCCGCATGTGGAACATGATAATCATCATCATCGGCTTCACGATGGCGCAGATGGGCATGTTCATCAACCGAGGTGGACCTGTGCCGTCGGTTCACTCGTTCGCGCAATCCACCATGGGCTGGATGTTCTTGGCGTTCATGGCGGCAACGCTCGCGGCGTCCGTAGCGGCGTTCCTGTGGAAGTCCGACACGCTCCGCAGCCGCGGGCGGCTCGAATCCGCGCTTTCGCGGGAGAGCGCGTTTCTGGCGCAGAACGTTCTGTTCCTGAGCGTGGCGTTCGTCACGCTGTGGGGAACCATCTTCCCGATATTCTCGGAGGCGGCGAACGACACGGTGGTTACGGTGGGGCGCCCGTTCTTCGACCGCGTGAATGGGCCTATGCTGCTGCTGATAGTCGCGCTCATGGGCGTTGGGCCCTTGCTCCCGTGGCGGCGCGCGTCGCTCAGCGGCGCGCTGCGAATGACGCGCGTTCCGATAGCCGCCGCGCTGCTCGTCGGCGTAGCGCTGTACGTCGCCGGCTTCACGCGCCCCGTGGCGCTGCTCGCGTTCATGACGTGCGCCGCGGTCGTGGCGGGCATATTGCGCGAGTGGGTTCGCGGCGTCGCGGCGAGACACCGCGCGGGAGAGAACGTCGCGCTCGCGTTCGTTCGGCTGCTCTCCGCCAATAGGCCCAGATACGGCGGATACGTAGTCCACCTGTCGATAATCATGCTCGCGGCTGGCGCGATAGCGTCGTCGTTCTACAGCGTTCAGCGAGACTTCGCCATGTCGCCGGGCGACACCCGCGCGCTGGGCGAGTACGTCTTCACCTACGTCGGATCGAGCGGCGCGACGTTCCCGGACAGGCGGGAAGACTACGCGAGATTCGAGGTATACAAGGGAAGCCGCTATCTAGGCGCGATGGAGGCGAAGCGCTCGGAGTATCCGTCTTTCCGCATCGCGTCCACCATCGGCGCTATCCACAGTACCCCGATAGAGGATTTTTACATCGTGCCGTCGGAGTTCGCGGGCGACGGGCAGGCGGTGTTTCGAGCGCTGATAAACCCGATGGTGTGGTGGATGTGGGCGTCTGGGCCTCTGCTCGTGTTGGGTACGCTGCTGGCGCTTTCGCCGCGCCGCCGTCCCGCGCCCGCGCGGTTCGCCGTCCCAAGCGGCGCGCAGACTGCGAGAGGCTGAAGGCGTGCTGATCTTCGTCGCCCTGCTCCTCGCGCTCATCCCCGCCGCACTCGCGCTGTGGCCCTTCGTGTTCGGGCTGAGCCGCGACGAGTTCGACTACGACGAGGGCGCGCCTCAAGCCGACCTGATGCGCCGCTGGGACGCCGCTTCAGCCGGCTTGGCAAGCGCCGAGCTGGACCGCGCGCTAGGCAACATGTCCGAGGACGACTACACCGCCGTTCGCGGCATACTCATGCTCGAAGCCGCGTCCGTCATGCGCGAGATGGAGCTTTCGGACAACGAAGAACGCGCAATGCTCGCCGCGCTGCGCGAGGAAGTGAGCGCGACGCGGGCGCGCGTTCGACCGCAAGACGACGCTTTGGCATAGATGAACGGAACGTGCGGGATAGGGTTTCCAAGCTCCATCCCGTTCGTCTATGTCGAACTCTCCCCGCCGCCAACTAGGTCCATCACCCGCGCCAGCGTTTCCAGCTTCTCGCCGGCGTTCGCGCCCGCAAGCCCTAGCCGCAGCGTGGTTACGCCCGCCGCGCGGTATATCTCCAGCCGCTCGGCTATCATTCGCGGCGTTCCTATTAGGTTCGCCTTCAACGCCAGTTCCACCGGCACGCGGTCGCGCGCCTTTTCGCGGTCGCGCGCCATCCACAGCCGCTGAACTTCGTTCACCTCTTCCGCGAAGCCCTGCCGCGCAAAGGCGTTCTTGTAGAAGTTGTTTCTGAGAGACCCCATCGCGCCGAACGTGAACCCGTATCCGCGCGCGTGTCTCTTGCCCGCCTCCTCCACGTCGTCCGTGAACTCCACAGACAGCGGCACTTGCAGATCGAGGTCCGCTACCGCCCTGCCCGCCCGCTCCGCGCCTGCGCGCAGATGCTTCAGGAAGACTTCGGCCGTCTCTGGGATGAACGACCCGCCTATCCAGCCGTCCGCAAGCTCTCCTGTCAGCTCTAGGTTGCGCGGACCCAGCGCCGCGACGTATATCGGCACGTGGACGGGCTGCGCGCTCGACCTGATGGATATTCCCTCGCCGCCCGGCAGAGGCAGGCGATACGCCTCGCCATCGTAGGCGACCCTCTCGCCAGCGGACGCCATACGGACTATCTCGATAATCTCTCTAGCGCGCTGAATCGGGCGAGAGAATGCGACGCCGTGCCAGCCCTCGACTACTTGGGGCCCGCTCGTTCCCACTCCTAGCCGGAAGCGTCCGCCCGATAGCGACTGCATCGCCATCGCGGTCATGGCGAGGTTCGCGGGAGAGCGGCTGCCAAGTTGCACTATGCCCGTGCCAAGCCCTATCCGCCGTGTCTTGGCGGCTAGGTACGCTAGCGGAGTTATCGCGTCGAACCCCCAAGACTCGCCGGACCATATGGATTCCGCGCCCATGCGCTCCGCCTCGACCGCGAACGCCGCGACGCTTTTCCAGTCGTCGGGCGCGTCGGATGTTACGTTGACCGCTATTTTCATGGTTCTACTCCGTCGGATATCCCGCCGCCGCTTTGTTCTTGGCTATCTGCCCCGCATGGTCGAGGTCGTGGACGCGCTGGAACAGGTACCACGCGCGCGCGTGAAGCTCGCCGAAGATCATGTGCGGCGCGGTGGGCGCCGTCGGCGGAGACGGCGGCAGCCTGTGAGTCATCGCCGACCACGCTATGGCGTCGTCTCGCAGCATTTCGCGCAGCCGCTCGACGCTCAGCGACGTCTCCTCGCGCGGCGGATCGATGCGGCGCGGCGCGATCTCTTCGCCCCTCGACAGCGCCTCTATGACCTCCGCCACGCGCGCCGAGCTTACCGTCAGATGATGCAAGACTTCCGCGACGCTCCACTCGTCCGCGTCTGGGCGAAACTCCGCCTGCGCCTGCGTAACGCCCTCCGCGGCGTCGATAACCGACATTCGCGCTTTCATCATGCGAGGCCACAGCTCCGCGAACGTGTATCGCTCGCCCTGCGAGAACAGATACGAGCGCACTCTCAGAGCCTCGTCGTTTTGGGTTGCCATGCTGGTTCCTCCGTGCTGGGCTGGGGCGTTGGCGCGTTTCGGTTTCGACTTTAGCCGAGCCGTTCGACGGGCGTCAAACCCGCTGGATTCCGCCCGCGCATCGGAGCGCGGGACAGGCTTCTACAAGCAATGCCCCGCTAGAATGCGCTAACATGTTGCGAAAGTTCCTGGGGAGAACGATTGCGCATGACCGGACCTATAGCGCTGAGCAGTGTGGACGTGCTGGATATGAGCGACTCCATCGGCTTGGGATACGACGACATCGCGGCCGACAACCCCGCGCTGGCGTTCACGTCCATCACGCGCTTCAGGCAAACAGGCCCCTATAGCGGCTGGAAATCCGACGAGATAGATGCAAGGCTGGCGATGGGCAAAGAGCGCACAGGCTATCCGACTCAGAAGCTGCAGGCGTCAGCTCGGCGCATCATAGAGGCGTCGAGCAATCCGGGCGACCTTGCGCTCGACTGCTTTGCCGGATGCGCTTGCGTCCCTGTCGCGGCTGAACGGACAGGGCGGCGCTGGATAGCCTGTGACATATCCCCCCCCCCCCCCCCCCGCGCTTGGACGGTAGTTCGACGCCAATTCCATAAGCAGCCGGACCTGCGTATCGTCACTGAAGGCGAGTATGCGGAGTCCGAACCCGACGAAGGCATGCAGCCCGACTTGGGTGACAACCGCGTCATTCGCGTTCGAGGCCCGCTCGACATCCCTGAACGCACTACTCTCGACGAACAGAATTACGTCCTTATCGGTCTTACAGTGTGCTTATTCAGGCCGCTTGTATGCCGATGATAAAATATACAATTCCCCTCTTCTTCATCATGTACTTATTCATGATAGGGTTGAAACCATTCATCAGCATCACGGAATTCATGATGGGGGCTTCACCGGAATTCGAACCTATGCGGAAGGAGATATTCCCGTTTTTTGCATGGACGCTGTTTTCCCGCACCCCAGAATGGACTAAACACGAAGCTGGGTTAGTTGTTCATTCGATAGACGGCATCGAGATTGCCGATGGTCTTTATGTGGTTCCCAGCGATAGCATCAATGACCAAAAAGCCTTGATCGGCGTCATAGGCGTATGTCGCTCCTCTTCTCACGCTAGTAGTTGCGGCGAAATTGTGAAACGAGTTATTTACCCGATTGCGCGTAGACTCGTAAATGGAAACGATATCGAGTTCAGCATAGTCGATCTTAGCATTGACTTGCGCGATGTGCAGAGAGACATTGAGAGTATAGCCGCTGGTCAGTCGAAACATAGCGACTATTATGAAATAGAAGCCGTGTTGAGCCGTTGGTCGACGGAGCGGGGACTCGTCTGGGCGCAGTCTCCTTGAGTATGAAGTCGACAACACAAAGGATGTTGCCGGCAGTTCGCCTGCGAAGGTTGGCGCTGCGCCTCTTCTTGCAGTTCGACACTGGAGAGCGACGCGCCCCATCTGACTTTGCCCGCGCTGCCGATAGGGTCGCATGGCTGGTTAGATTTTTCTACCTCTTCGCGGCATATATGATATTCAGGCGCGATTTCTCTGTTGCGTATAAAGGCGAGCCAATCACGGATCCGCTTTGGCCAGTGGTTTGGTTGCGGGAGACGGTAGGCGTTGGGTGGCTGGAGAATGTATCCGCCATATCTATCGCGGCAGTTGCGATCAGCCTTCTTGCCGTAGTTTTCCCCGGCGCGCTGATTTGGAGGATTGGGGTCTTTCTGTACCTATTTCTTTATGTAGCGGTGCAAAATTCCTATGGGTTCGTAAATCATGGCTCGCATTTATTCATCTACATCAGCTTTGCATTGTTGTTTCTTCCGTCCGCTATCGGGCATGCGGAAAAGATGTCGCGCAAGGACGCTATGACATGCGTCAGAGTGTTTTGGTTTGCGCAAAGTCTGATATTGCTCATCTACTCATTAGCCGGCTTCTGGAAAGTAACGTTCAGTGGATTGGAACTTCTGGCGCCGGACGGGTTTGTCAGGATACTGCTGAATCGGGCAATGTCCGATACAAGAGAAATCCCTGCCCTGCTCCCCTTTTTCGCAAACCATCCGAATATCGCGCAATTTCTGTTCGTCTGCGCGGTGTATATAGAACTTTTTGCCATCTTCGCTCTGTTCAGGCCCCATCTGCACCATACTTTTGGGATAGCGTTGATACTCTTCCATATCGGAACCGATCAGCTGATGAATATAAGTTCCGATTCGCATATCGTGTTCCTCGGCCTGTTCCTCGTGTTCTCGCCATTTGCGCCTAAACGGTTTTCATGGTTGGGCGTGATGCAATCGCTTCCGATTATCGGCATTCCATTCCGGCTGTTGTCCGCTTTCAATCAACCGCGCGAAAGCAGGTCCTCGAAGGCGTGGTTGGTCTATGATGGTGAATGTCCTCTCTGCAATAGCTACGCGCATTACCTAGACATCAAGGATTCAGTCAGCGAGTTCATTCTCGTCGATGCCCGCGAAGGCGGTAGCTTAGTCGAAGAAGTGAGAGCTTTGCCCTATGACTTGAATGACGGCATGGCGCTGAAAATGAACGGACGCTACTATTTTGGGAGCGATGCGTTGCACGTGTTGGCGTTGTTGTCTAGCAAACGAGGCGCTTTCGGGGCGGTGAACGGTCTATTGTTCACGTTGCCGGGCATTGCATGGGCCGGGTATCCGTTGTTGAAGCTAGGGCGGCGGCTATTGTTGAAATTGAAGAGAGTTCCCCCGATCGACAGTCGGCGAATTTCGAGATGACACAACTCGCTGAGATGGGAGGAACGGCATGCCCCGTCCATCGCGCGTCAGCCGATGAGCGAAACCTCATCCCCAACCGCCGCCGAGCCGGTCGATTCTACGATGGCGTACACCCCGAAATAGGCTGCGCGGACGCTGGGGCGGTAGCTCAGGATGAGCCGAAGCGTGTCGAAGTCGCGCTCGCCGGTGGCGGGGTCGAGCGTGGTGATGGCGCATCGCGGATCGCGCGCGACTAGCCGCAGCCGCAGCCGCTCGCCAACGCGGATCGCCTTGCCAAGCCAGCCGTCTTCCTCGTGCGGCGCACAGCCGTCCAGAAGCAGCGTGGGCCTAAACCGCTCCGGCTCGAAAGACTTGCCGCCGCGCGTGAGCGACGACAGATAATCTATCGACGCCTGAGACATGACCGAAACGGGGTATTCGTCGAAGCAGGCGCCGGGCGCGTCCGGCTTCATCAGCGTGAGCCGAGCGCCGCAGAACTCCGACAGCGCGTCCGACCACCCGCCGAGCGCCTCCGCCCCTTCCACTACCCTGCCCCATAGAACCGTCGCCGTCCGCTCCCCCGCGCGCGGCGTCCCGGACACGACTCCGCCATCGGGGAAGGTCATCGTCAGCTCGTCGCGCTCGGCGGCGTACTCCGCGCGAACCCGCGTCAGCGCTCCCATCTGCCGCTGGGTGACCACGCGCCCCTGAGCGTCCAGCGCTACGAACCGCCTATCCTCCGCGATGCCTCGATGCGTGAACGCGGCGTTGTCCGTCCCAATCAGCGCGAGCGACTTGACGGGCGCGAAGTTTATGGATGCGACTTTCGGCATTGGCGCGTCTCCCCGACGATTATCGACCATGGCTCAAGATACCCGACATCTATGATACATTGCCATCCGACCAAAGATTCTAGGCGCGGAGGCATTGCATGGCGACGCAGACTTACGAACCCAACATGGTGCTTGTCACCGAGCAGTTTCGGACGGTGGGCGCTCGCCCCATTCGGCACGACGGATTCGACAAGGTAACCGGCAAAGCGCGATATAGCGCGGACATCCACTTGCCCGGAATGCTTCACGGGAAGCTGCTGAGAAGCCCGCACGCGCACGCGCGCATCCGCTCGATAGACGCGACGCGCGCGCTGGCGCTGCCTGGGGTCAAGGCGGCAGTCACCGCCGCGGATTTGCCGGAGGTGTCCGCCGAGTTCACGGACCAAGCCGAGGGCGCGATGGTCAACTACGGCTTCTACAGCCGCAACGTCATCGCGCGCGAAAAGGCGCTGTACATGGGGCACGTCGTCGCCGCAGTAGCCGCTACCGACCCAGCCACAGCCGAGCGCGCGCTCGATCTCATAGACGTGGACTATGAAGCCCTGCCGCCGGTTCTCAGCGCCGAAGACGCGCTCGCGGACGGCGCGCCCATCTTGCACGAGCGGCTGCTCACCATGCACAGCCCCACGCTTCGCGCGGGCGCGTGGGGAGACTCCGACGTTAGGACGAACCTAGCCAACCGATTCGAGTTCAGGCTAGGCGACGTCGAAAGCGGCTTCGCGCAAGCGGACGCCGCAGTGGAGCGGGAGTTCACCACCAAAGCCGTTCACCAGGGCTACATCGAGCCGCACGCCGCAACCGCGCAGTGGGGCAGCGACGGATACGTGACCGTCTGGTGCAGCAGCCAAGGGCATTTCTCGGTGCGCGACCACACCTCTCGGATGCTGGGGCTGCCCGTGTCGCGCGTGAAAGTGGTGCCTATGGAGATCGGCGGCGGGTTCGGGGGCAAGGGACAGGGCGGCGTGTACCTAGAGCCTCTCGCCGCCGTTCTCTCGAAGAAGACGGGGCAGCCGGTGAAGATAGTGATGAGCCGCGAGGAGGTGTTCGTGGGAACGGGACCCACCTCCGGCAGCCGAATCAGCGTCAAGATGGGCGCGACGGCGGACGGGCGAATCACCGCTGCCGAAGCGCGGCTCGTGTACGAAGCCGGCGCGTTCCCCGGCTCGCCGGTAGCGTCCGGATGCCGCACCATGTTCGCGCCATACGACATCCCCAACGCGCTAGTCGAGGGCGTGGATGTGCTGGTGAACAAGCAGAAAGCCGCCGCCTACCGCGCGCCCGGCTCGCCCGCCGCCGCGTTCGCCGCGGAGCAAGTCATAGACGAGCTTGCCGCCGAACTGGAGATAGACCCGATAGAGTTTCGCCTAATCAACACTTCGCGGGAGGGCAGCAGGCAGGTTGCCGGTCCGCGCTTCCAGCGCATCGGCAACCGCGAGCTGCTGGAGGCGGCGCGCGAGCATCCGCACGTTCGGACGCCGCTGGAAGGGCAGCTGCGCGGGCGCGGCGTAGCGGGCGGCGCGTGGTTCAACGGAAGCGGCCCAGCCTCGGCGGTCGCGTCCATCAACCCGGACGGCACAGTCAGCCTAGTGGAAGGCTCGCCGGACATCGGCGGCAGCAGAACGGCAATGGCGATGCACGTGGCGGAGGTTCTCGGCATCCCCGTGGGCGACGTGCGCCCCGCCATAGCGGATACAGACTCGATAGGCTACAGCTCGGGCGCGGGCGGCAGCGGCGTAACCTTCAAGATGGGGCGCGCCTGCTACGAGGCGGCGCAAGACGCCAAGCGGCAGCTGATAGAGCGCGCCGCGCGAATATGGGACGTGGACGCCGACGATGTAGAGTACGAAGACGCCGTCTTGCGCCACCGCCAAGACTCCGAGTTGTCGATGTCGTTCGCAGACCTAGCCGCGCGGCTCAACGGCTCCGGAGGCCCCATAGTAGGGCGCGCGACGGTCAACCCCAGCGGCGTCGGCAACGCCTTCGCGCTGCACATAGTGGACGTGGAGGTGGACCCCGAAACCGGCAAGGTGGAGATACTGCGCTACACCGCGCTCCAAGACGCGGGCAAGGCGATTCACCCCAGCTACGTCGAGGGGCAGATACAGGGCGGCGCGGTTCAGGGCGTCGGCTGGGCGCTCAACGAGGAGTACTTCTTCGGCGACGATGGCGCGATGCGGAACAGCACGTTCCTAGACTACCGAATGCCCACGAGCCTAGACCTGCCGATGATAGACACTGTGATAGTGGAGGTAGCCAATCCGGGGCATCCCTACGGCGTGCGCGGCGTGGGCGAGGTAAGCATAGTGCCGCCGATGGCGGCGATAGCCAACGCCATCCACGACGCCACCGGCGAGAGGCTGACCGAGCTGCCCATGTCTCCCGGCGTGGTGGCTGGCGCGCTGGCGGGGCGGACATAGGCGTTTAGACGACAAGGGCATGTAGACAGAGAAGCCCGCGCAGGGGAATGCCTCTGCAATAAAACAGGGGGAGCGCTCCCCGATACCGGAGGGCGCTCCCCCTTATTCGTTGCCCCGCCGCTGCTGCGGCGGGGCGTTTTCGCGCTTGGCGGCTACGCCTCCTCGCGCCTTGCGCGGAAGATTCCGATGCCGCCCGCGATGAGCAGCGCTCCCACCAAGCCTAGCGTCAGCAGCAAGCCGCTCGATGCGGACGCATCGCCCACCTCAGGCTGCTCGTCCACTACAGGCGTGGGCGTGGCGGTCGGCGGAACCGGCGTCGCCGTTGGCGGCGGGGTTGCGGTCGGCGGCGGAATTGGCGTCGCAGTCGGAACCGCGGTCGGCGTGATGCCCGCCACTTGGTTAGACGCGATCTGAAGCAGATCGTCGTCCAATACCACCGCGAACTTGGAGAAGCTGCGGATGCTCGTCGTCAACACTACGCCGCCATCGTCCGACTCGGACAGCTCGTATTTCAGATCGACCCAGGGACCGTCGTCCGTGCTTTGCTTCTGCAAGACGAGGCCGCCTAGAGCTTGGGTCTGAAGCAGCACTGTCAAGCCGCCAAGCTCTTCGGTCGTCTCAGGCGACAGCGTGAACGACACTGCCGCGGGGCGGATGAGACGCGCGTTCTCTTCTAAGTCGCCTTTGTGATCGTAGATGTCGATGTTCACACATTGACCCACGCGCCGCCGCTTCGGCGCTTCGCCTTCTCCGGGCGTCACAGCGCTTACGCAGAATTCCCCGCTTGGGTCTGATTGAACTGCGACTTGGTACGTCGTGGCTCTGGACGTCTTGGGGAACGCTATCGAAACGTTCTCGTTCGAGACCGTAATCGGCTCATCCGGCTGAACTATGGCAACTTCGCCGCCTTCGACTGGATCGCTTACGGGTTGGACATCCGATGCCTCGACTCGGGTGATTGGCACGGGGGTCGGGACGGGCGCGGGCGTCGACGTGGGACGCGGCACCGCCGTGGCGGTTGGCGTTGCTTCCGGCGTCGAAGTAGCCATGGCGGTCGGCATTGCTTCCGGCGTCGAAGTAGCCGTAGTGGTTGCCGTCGATGTGGGCGACTGGCCGTAGGCCGGCGTCGACGCGCCTAAGTCGAGCAATGCGACAAGCGCGACCGCCGCGACAAGCGCGACGATTGCGAACAAGCCTATGTTGCGGATATGAGTGAGTTTTCTCATGATGATTACGCTCTTGCCCTCCTAAAATAGGGGTCTAGTTTGCCAGCTCTAAGGTAGCATCCGCCAACGGCATAAACAATCGGCGAACAACTGCCGGCGGGCAACTGCCCCCTCGAATGTTTCCCGAATCAGTGCAATGATACAATCGCGGCGCATATTTTAGCAAGCGCCCTAGCGCGAATGAACATGGCAATCGCAAAGCCGTCCGACCGCTGTCGCCCCTCGCGGAGCGAGGGGGAGGGCTAGAATCTCCGCAGCGGGAGCGGTTCGGGCAGGGGCTTTGGATTCCTCACTGCGTTCGGAATGACAGATTTGCGCTACGGAACCGCCCTACCCGCGAGCGCGCCGGTGCAGCGCTCGCTGTCTACCGCCACTTGCCCGTTCACCAGCACGTAGGGGATGCCCGCGGGGAACTGAACGGGGTCGTCGTAGGTGGCGTTGTCGATGACGCGCTCGGAGTCGAACACCACGATGTCGGCGAATCCGCCCTGAGCTATTCGCCCGCGGTCTGTGATGCCGAACCGCCGCGCCGCGTTTTCGGTCATGCGCTGAACCGTCTGCTCTAGGCTGATGATGGGGAACTTCCGTCTCAGCCGCCCCAAGAAGCGCGGGAAACAGCCATATGCGCGCGGGTGCGGCATGGAGCCGATGGGTATGGCGTCGCTGCCGACCATGTAGTCGGGGCGCGACAGGAACTCCATGGCGTCTTGGCTAACCTGCTCCCACACGCGAACGCTGTCCGGCGGCGCGCCGCGGTAGCATATCTGCCCCTCCTCTTCTATCAGCAGCTCGACGAGCGTCTCGCCAAGTCCGCCGCCGCGCATCGCCGCCACGTCGGGCAGGCTCATGCCTTCGAGGTCTTTGTTGACCTTCATATAGGTAAGCACCGCGTCGCGCAGCGTGCGGTTTGGGTTGCTTTCCAGCTCTCTGACGAGCCTAGGGCGGCGGCGTCCGTCGCGCAGGCGACGCATTATCTCGTCCAGCCCGCCCTCGTGGAAGTCGCTTGGCAGAAAGCTGAGCGGGAACGAGCTGCCCGTAGGATATGGATACAGCTCCAGCGTGCAGTCCACTCCCTCCGACTTGGCGCGGTCGATAAGCTCCATTTGCTCGTCCACCTGCCCCGCGTTGGACGCCTGCGTTCGATAGTGGGAGAAGTGAACCTTGACGCCGGAGCGCCGCCCTATCTCCAGCGCTTCCGGCACTCCGCCGCCGCCGAATCCGCGCTCGGTGTTCACATCGCGCAGGTGGGTGGTGTACACGCCGCCATACTCGGCGACTACTTCGCAAATGGCGACGAGCTCGTCGGTGTCGCTCCATGCGTTGGGGTGGTAGGACATGCCGGTTGCGAAGCCGACGGCGCCCTCTTCCATGCCCTGCCGCACTAGGTCGAGCGCCTTGCGGAGCGGCTCGCCGCGCAGTGGCTTGTCCTCGAAGCCGACGGTTTCCAGCCGCACCGCGCCGTGCGCTATGTTGTAGGCGGTGTTGATGGACACCTTGCCATCGTAGTGAGACCGGAACGCCGCCACGCTGGACATGTCCAAGTCTTCGGGCGGCTCGCCCAGAATGCCCGCGAGGTATCGGCGGTATGCGCGGTAGTTGTCGGCGGACATCGGCGCGTAGCTAAGCCCGTCCTGCCCCAGAATCTCGGTGGTGATTCCCTGCCGCAAGCCGTTGGCGTGCTGGGGGTCTACGAGCAGAACGCCGTCCGAATGGGCGTGGGTGTCGATGAAGCCGGGCGCTACCACCAAGCCTGTGGCGTCGACGACGCGGCGCGCGTCCGCCGACGTCAGGTCGCCTATCGCGGCGATGCGGTCCCCCTCCACGCCCACATCCGCGCGGTAGCCGGGCGCGCCCGTTCCATCGACCACCGTTCCGCCCGTCACTATCACGTCGAACATCGCTCGCCTCCCCGCGCGTAGATTCTTCGGCAGAGTATAGCGCCAAGACGATAAAAGAAAAGGCGGGGCGCCGAAACGCCCCGCCCTCTGCCTTCCACGAGATCGCGGCTCGTATGGCTGGCGCTAGATGCCTCTGTCCATGCCCATGTCCACGCTCGATTCCCTGTTCTCTAGGGTCTCTTCCATCTTGAGGCGGAATTCCGCCCACATCTTATCGCCCTCGCCGTTCAGCTTCAGCGCGCCGTCGGACTTCTTCTCCAGCAGCTGGTCGCGGAACTCCATCAGCATCCAGTCTTCGGTTCTGCCGTGCGGCATGTCGAAGAACTCGCGCTCGAAGCTTGGGAGCTTGCCGGGGCCAAAGTAGCCCTTGTCCTTCAGCGAGTAGCCTTCGAGGTTGTCCGTGCCTTTGCCGAGTATCTCGCCGCCGGTGGTTATGTAATGCTCCATGACGGGCTTCATGCCGTACTTCTGGATGGGGCATACCTTCATGCAGACGCCGCAGCCGAGATAGCGCGCCATTACGGGGCGGCAGCGCTTGAACACGAGCTTGTTCTTCTCGACTCCCCTGTACCATACCTTGTCCGGCATCAGCGCGCGCCCCGGGCAGCGGTCTACGCACACCTTGCATTCTTGGCAGAACTGGTGGATGCCGTAGTCTATCGGCTCGTCGTGGGTGATGTTGGCGTCGGTATAGACGATTTGCAGCCGCGCGCGCGATCCGAAGTGGGGCGAGAGCAGCTGACCGTTCGCGCCTAGCTGCCCAAGCCCGGCGGCTACGAACATCGGTATCATAGGCCCATAGTGCCACGTGGGGCCCGACACCTGCACGTTGTAGCCCAGCGAGCGGATGAACTCGGTAAGCTCCATCGTCAGCGGTCCCTGGTCGTAGTAGGTGCCGAAGTGGGTGTGTTCGGCTTCCTCGCTGGGGATCGACTGCGTCATGCGATAGTCTTGCTCCAGCGCTAGGCAGATAGCGTGGGGCAGATCCTTGCGGAGCGCGGGCTTGCGGCTCTTGTAGACGTAGTGGGCGTCGTTGCGGGTGAAGCCGACTTCGCCGTAGCCAAGCTCGCGCGCCTTCTGGCGGATAGCCTCGGTTACGTCTTCGCCCGTGGGCGTTCCGAGCGGCTCCAAGTCTCCGCTTCGCATCACCCACTCTACTATCGGCTCCATCTTCTCGTTGTGGTCGTCGAAGAACTCGTTGGTTTCGGGCGAAAAGCTCATGCGCTCTTCCCGCGCCCAGTCCGCCGACGCGCTCTCCTCTATCGCCATGTTCTCTATCGGGTATTCCCGGCTGAAGAAGGTGACGTCCTTGCCCCGCTGCGGGATGCCGGGCGTAGTCACTAGGTCTTCGGGGACGGGGATCACAACGGGCGCGTCGCCAACCCTCCTGCCCGGTCTTTCTATGTAATCGACTGCCTTCATCGCCATCGCGTCATCCCCCCTCCTAACGAGCTCCGCCCCGCGGGCAGCCCAGCTCGTTCGCATGCGCCGCCGTTCGTCTATCTGCGGCGACGCCCTTGTTCCAAAAGCCGTTTCCGACCCGATGGGCAATCTATCACAACCTTCCAAACAACGCAAAGGTATTTCAGGCGCTATTTTTCAGGATGAGAGTTTCTGCCATGCGCGGACGCGCGCAAGCGTTGGATTGACGACTTCGCGCATCCGTGCAACCCGCCGCCGCCGCTGGTAGTATGGCGCGGACGGCTCGCGCGCCGTCCCAGACGCTAGGAGGCGGCAAAATGAAGATAAGCAGAGTAACGCCGTGGGTCGTATCCTTCCCGTGGGAGATGCGGGTCGGCGCGGAGCAAACCCCCGTAACGAACGACAGGCAGCTGGTGTTCGTGGAGGTGGAGACGGACGAGGGCGTAACCGGCTGGGGCGAGGTTACGACGTACCCGGGTCCGGTGGCGAACCGCGCTATGGCTGCGATGATAGAGCAAGTCAGCGACTTTCTGGCTGGCGAGAACGCCAACGAGTTCGAACGGCTGTGGCAAAAGATATTCCGCACGTTCACCTACGTCGGCACGCGCGGCGCGACTACGGCGCTCATCAGCGGCATAGACATTGCGCTGTGGGACATTCGCGGCAAGGAGCTGGGGCTGCCCATCTACCAGCTTTTGGGGGGACCCGTGCGAGACCGCATCGCGCTGTACACCCACCCGCCGGAGCCGCGCACCATCCCCGACGCTATCGCGGACGCCAAGCAGATAGTGGACGCGGGATACGAGGCTTTCAAGTTCGACCCGATGATGCGCTTCATACCGGGCGGCAACGACGGCTTCCTAGACGGCCAGCTGAGCCGCAAGGGGTTCGCAACCGCGGACGAGATAGTTGGCGCGGTGCGCGAGGCGATAGGTCCGGACATCGAGATACTCATAGACGCGCATGGCATGTACAACGTGCCGACGGCTATAGAGCTTGCGACGCGGCTATCCAAGCACGATATCCACTGGTTCGAAGAGCCTGTGCCGGCGGAGAGCTATCGCGCGCTTCAGCAGGTGCGGCGCGAAATCCCGGTCAAGATATCGGTCGGCGAACGGCTGCACACGCGCTGGGAGATGGTTCCCATCTTGGAGAACAACCTAGCCGATTTCCTGATGCCGGATGTAACGTGGACGGGCGGCATTACGGAGCTGAAGAAAATTTCGACGATGGCGGAGGCGTACTACGTGCCTATCTCTCCGCACGACGCCAGCGGTCCCATCAACGTTCTAGCGGGCGCGCATGTGATGATGACCACGCCCAACTTCTACAAGCTGGAGACGTCGCGCTACGATCTGAGCGTGTACGGGGCGTTCATCTCGCCGGGGCTGGACATCCGCAACGGCGATCTATACGTGCCTGACGCGCCGGGGCTGGGCGTGGAGATCGACCGCGAATACCTAGAGGCGCACGTAGTGTTCGGCGGCAGGAAGGGGTAGGCATTCCCAGTTGTCGGAATCAGGATTTTCACGCCGCTATCTTGGAAAATCCGCTAACTCCAGAGAATCCTGATTCTGACAATTGCCGCCGCGCTTATCGGCGCTGAGCGGGGGAGACGGGCTTTAGCTCCGCAAGTCCCGCCGCTATGCGGGCGGCAAGATCGGCGGAGCCGCGCAATTTCGGCAGGGGCGTGGGCGGAGTGGGGTGCGGATCGAGCGGATTCAGCTCCATCCGCCACCATCCCACATCGCGCCACGCGCCGAGCTTGTATCCGACGCCGCGATAGACGCCTATGGGCGTGAAGCCTATCGACTCGTGCAGCGCGACACTCGCCGCGTTCGGTAGCGAGATGGCGGCATACGCGCTGCGAAAGCCCTGCAAGCGCAGACACCCGAACAGCGCGGCGTACAAGGCTCTGCCGACTCCGAGCCTGCGGCGCTCCGGATGCGCGTACACGGTGACTTCCACCGACCACTGATACGCCGCGCGCGGTCTGAGCGCCGAGGCGTAGGCGTAGCCGGCTACTTCGCCATCTATCTCGCACACTAGCCACGCGGTCTTGGCGAGCGTGTTCGCGACTCGGCGGCGGAACTCGGCGAGCGTTGGCGGCTCCAGCTCGAACGAGATAGCCGTCTCCCGCACGATGGGCGCGTATATGGCGAGCATGGCGGGCGCGTCGGCGTCGACGGCGAGCCGTATTTCGGCGGAGGCGCTCATTCGTCTTGGCGGCTCACGCCTTGCGGCGCGCGGAGTTTTATCATGTCAGCATCCTCCCCATTGGGGCTGACTGCAACCTTATGCGCGCGCAAGGTAGGCGCAATCGCTGATTATGTCAAACAGACAGGGGCGAGCGTCGATAGGCGGCGGGCGTCTACTATTATACTGGAGCGAGCGGCGCGACGGGCGCGCAGACGAGCGACGAAAGGCGACAGGAACGATGGATACGGACGACGCGCGGCGGGCAGGCGAGTTCTTGGCGGAGGCGTTCCTTGCGGGCAAACCGCTCGACGTGATGACTCAGCCGTTCGCGCCGAACTCGGAGGGCGAAGCGTACAGCGTACAGCGGCGCTACATTCGGATGGTGTGCGAGGCTCGCGGATCGCGCGTCGGCGGGCGCAAGGTCGCCTACACCAGCGCGGTGATGCGCGAGCGCGCCGGCATCGGCGCGCCGTGCGGCGGACTGATAATAGCGGACGGCATACGCGAGTCTCCGGCGTCCGTATCGGCGTCCGACTATCGCGCGCTGGGCATCGAGTGCGAAGTAGGCGTCCGGCTGCGCGCGGACCTGCCCGCGAGCGGCGCGCCGTACACGCGGGAGAGCGTCGCCGACGCAATCGAGTGGCTGGCGGCGGCGTTCGAGCTTATCGACGCCAGACCTAACGCGCTCGGAGACGGGCGGCGTCCGGATCTGCGAGCTATCGCCACGAACATCAGCAACGCGGGCGCGGTCACGGGCGAGCCGACGCGCGATTGGCGGGCGCTGGATCTGTCGGCGGCGCGCGGTAGGATGACGGTGAACGGCGAGACCGTGGGCAAGGGCGTTGGCGCGGACGTGATGGGGCATCCGCTGGAGCCGCTGGCGTGGCTCGCCAACAGCCTAGCGCGGCGGGGCGAGGGGATGCGCGCGGGGGAGACTATCCTCACCGGCAGCTTCGCGCCGCCCTACATGCTGAGCGCGGGAGACTCCGCCGTCGTGTCCATAGACGGTCTTGGCGAGGCGCGGCTGACGGCAGCGCGCTGAGAGGACGCTTGGCGGCTCTTCGCTACTGCGCCGCCGGCTGCACTTTGCCATCGGTGATTATTTCGGCGCGCTTCCGACCGCCGTAGTTATAATAGACGACGGCGCGCAGGTATTTGCCAACGTCAGCCTCGACCGGGATGTATTCGTAAGAACGGTAGGTGGCGCCGTCAGGCGCGAATACGCACTCGACGACTCCGCCCGCGTCTTCGCAGCGCTCCCAATACCAAGGCATACTCGATACGCCGTCCTCCCGCCACCGATCGAACGGGTCTACGAGCCCTGCGACTATCATCTTCCCCACTCTTGGGGAGCTTCCGCTTCCCCATTTGAACATAGCGGCGCTCTTGTTCAGCGGTGTGGGGGGATCTCTAGGCAGCGCGGGGCCTATGGACGGGGTGACGCCCTTCGCCCCGTTCGGAGTGTCCGCGTCGTAGTCTCCGTATCGCACGCGGGCGCGCAATCGCATCCCTACGTCATCCATGGTCGGAACGTAGACGTGGCTGGGGCTTGGCTGATCGATGGACTCGGACGACCATACATCGGTTGGCGACGAGCTTTTGCGTTCCCACACCCAAGCGGCGCCTGCGTCCGCCAGCGCATCGCGGTCGCTCGCTTCGCTCAGCGACGCCATTATCGGAGATCCGACCAGAGCCGCGCCGGCAAAGCTGAAGAGTCTGACGGGCAGGCTGTAGTCGTCGTCCACGATAGTGAAGACGGCATCGGCGACGGTTATGCCCGGCGGCGCGCCTCCTTCAGGGTCGATTGCGGTGATGAAGATGGTTTCGTCCGCTTCGTCGATGGCGTCGCGCATTATGACGATGCGCGCCGCCCCAGCCTTCTCGCGCTCTCCCCAACGAAACGTGATAAAGGGAGGAGAGGCGCGCCGATGCTCATTGCCCGGGATTATCCAGCGCCAATCGTCTGGGTACGAAGAATCGCCGGACGGGTCGGGCGACAGCCTCACGGTCATGGGGCTTGTCGCGGCAACGTCCAGCGTGGCGGTGATGTCGAAATGACCGCCGCTCTCTCCCAGCGAGTCCACGGAGGCGGTCAAGGTCAGAAATGAAGGCGGCGGCATAGAATCGATCTGCGGGTTGGAAGCCGATGCCAACAACGCCAGCGCGAGAGACACGGCGATGATAGTCGCCAGTCTCACGATCTTAGAGCGGCTGCCGCGGGGGGGGGGGGGGGTATATCCAGCATGACGCATCTTGTTTCTCTTGTCTCTGTTCTCGAAAGGGATGCCTTTCCCTCCCTTATTCCCATCGAGCCATCTGAAAAGAGCGCGTATCGGGCATTTCGACACCCGATTATTGTGGGAGAAAACTCCGCTGTAATGCTAGGCGGGAGCAGGACACTTTTCTTCGAGAGCGCCCCCCACTCGCGGGCGTTCGTCGAAGGCGAAAGGCTATCCCAGCGCGTTATGCCCCGTCAGGTCTCGCCCTAGGATGAGCGTATGGATGTCGCGCGTCCCTTCGTAAGTATCCACCGTCTCTAGGTTCAGCATGTGGCGGATGGACGGATGCTCCAGCACGATGCCGGATCCGCCGAGTATCTCCCTCGCGCTTCGGGCGGCGTTCAGCGCGGCGCGCACGTTTTCGCGCTTGGCGAGCGACACTTGCGCGAAGCTCAGCTTGCCCGCGTCTTTGAGCGCGGCGAGCCGACGGCACATCAGCAGCCCGCGCGTGTGTCCCGCCACCATATCCACCAGCTTGTCTTGCACCAACTGGCGCGAGGCTATGGGCTGCCCGAACGTCTCCCGCGTCTGGGAGAAGTCGAGCGCGTCTTGGTAAACCGCCTCCGTCGCGCCGAGCGCGCCCCACGTGATGCCGTAGCGCGCCTGCGTGAGACAGGAGAGGGGGCCACGCAAGCCGGCGACGCCGGGCAGCATGGCGGACGCCGGCAAGCGGCAGTCGCTCATGACGAGCTCGCTGGTTACCGAGGCGCGCATGCTCATCTTGCGTTCTATCTTGTTCGCCGTGAAGCCGGGCGTATCGGTCGGCGCGAGGAAGCCGCGAACGACGCCGTCGTCGTCCGCAGCCCACACGAGCGCCACATCCGCGACGCTGCCGTTCGTAATCCACATCTTCGCGCCGTTCAGTATGTAGCTCTCGCCATCCTTGGCGGCGGTAGTCCGCATCGCGCCGGGGTCCGAACCGCCCTCGTGTTCGGTCAGCCCGAAGCAGCCGATAATCTCTCCGGACGCCAGCTTCGGCAGGTATTCGCGCCGCTGCTCTTCGGAGCCGTAGGCGTGGATAGGATACATCACTAGCGCGCCCTGTACGCTGGCGAAGCTGCGAAGCCCCGAGTCTATGCGCTCCAGTTCGTACATTATCAACCCGTAGGACGCGCTGTTGACGCCAGCCGCGCCATACTTCGCGGGCAGATTCGCGCCCAAGAAACCCATCTCGCCGAGCATGGGGACGAGATGGGCGGGAAACTCGCCCCGCTCCCAGTAGTCGGCAATGTCCGGCGCGGCTTCGGCGTCTAGAAAATCGCGCGCCGCCGCCTGCGTCTGCTTCTCCTCTTCGCCCATCGTATCCAATACATCGTAGTAATCGAGCATGTAAGAGCCTCTGCGCGGGTGGTTGTCGTCGCTCGCTCAGATATTATACGCAACAGCAGTTCGGGGGGTAGGGTTGGCAATGGGCGGCGCCTCGGCGGAGACGGCGACTCTCTGTTTGGTATACTCTGCGCGGACGCGGCGGGCGGCAACGGGCAAGCATTGTGCAGGAGGAGCGCATGCCTGAGCGCGAGGTTCTGAGAGAATTGATTCGCAATTTGGCAAACGGGGCGCTCGACGGCTCGAGCGTGATTCCTTGGGCGTCGCCTGTCCCGTTCTTCGGAAACCCGTCGAGTTCCAGGGCAGCCACGCTAGGATTGAATCCGAGCGACCGAGAATTCGAGTATGATGACGGGAGTCCGCGCGCGGGACGTTCCCGCCGTCTCCACTCCCTCGACTCTTTGGGCATTCGATCTTGGGTGGACGCTGGAGACCGTCACATAGACACGATACTGGACGATTGCCGCTCATACTTTACGCGCAATCCATATCGCAGATGGTTCAATGCCAGTCTGGGCAGGGTGGTTAGCGGCGTCCATGACGCATCGTTCTACGCCCGTCGCAATGGAGCCTGTCACCTAGATTTGGTTCCATACGCAACCAGTCCCGCATGGGCGGATATTGGGCAGAGCCATTCACGCTTGCTGAGAATCTCCGGCGATACACTCGGACGAATTCTCCGCGACTCCACCGTGGAAGTCCTGATACTCAACGGACAATCCGTAGTGAACCACTTCGGAGAAATGCTCGAAACCGATTTGGAATACAGCGCAACGCCCCGCTTGCCGCAAAATATCCGCACGTATTGGGGATGTGTGGATTCTGTCCACGGCATCCGGTTCGAGCGCGAAATTCTGGTATTGGGTTTCAACCGCTACATACAGCAGTTCGTAAGCCGAGAGGCAACATACGCCATCCGAGACTGGATAGCCCAAGCCGTGAACGATACGCCATGCGGCTAAGCCGACTCGCTCCATATTGGCGGATCGCACTCTGGGCGCTGGGCGCCGCGGCTGCGCTGTCGCTGGCGGCGCATGGCGCGGCTTTAGCGCAGTCGCAACTCCGAACGGTGTCCGGAATCGCCGTCAACGCCACGCCCGGCGGCGGCGCGGTGGCGGGGCAAACGGTAACGCTTCACCGCATCAGCGCGGACGGGTTCGACGACCTGACTACCACGACGGACGACGGCGGCGCGTTCGCGTTCGACCCGTTCGAGTACGACCCTACTATCGCATATGGCGTATCGGTGCGTTATCGGGGCGCCATATACGGCTCGGACTTGGATCTCGCGTCCGGCTCGCCGCCGCCCGTCACGCTCACGGTGTACGAGGGAACGTCAGACGACTCGATAGTCTCGTCGGCGTCCGCGTCGCTGCTGCTGGCGGACGCCGACGGCGCGACGCAGACGCTCGCCGCGCTGGAAATCGTCCGCTTGGTCAACTCCTCGAACATGGCATACGTGCCGGGAGAGGGCGCGATGGAGCTTCTTCGGTTCGGGCTTCCGCAGGGCGCGACTGGGCTTGTCATGGACACGCCGCTAATCGGGGCGGACTTCATTCAGGTGGATCGCGGGTTCGCGCTGCTGGCGAGCGTGCCGCCGGGCGAGCATGAGGTTATGTTCTCGTACCGCTTCCCCTACGAATCGGAGCGGTTCACGCTGGAAAAGACCTACCGATACGGCGCGAACGAGCTTCGCATCCTCGCGCCGGACGAGGTGGTTTCCATCTCTAGCTCGCTCGGAGAGGCGCAGCCCGCAACCATAGGCGAACGGCAGTACAGCATCATAGAGGCGCGGGGGCTGACGCGCGGCGCGGCGATTAGCGTCGAGCTAGGCGATCTGCCCACCGCGTCGGTCGCTCAGCGCGTTGGCGGGCGGTTCAGCGGCGCGCGCTTCGAGTTCATCGCGCCCGCGGCGCTGGCGACGCTGATGGCGGGGCTGCTGGTCTATGGCGCGGTGTGGCGGCGAGACCGCCCCAAGCGGGCGGAGCGGTCGAGCCGCATAGACGCGCCCGCGGACAGCGAAGCCGACGTGATACGCCGCATGATAGACGACGCGGCGGACGGTTACGCGAGCGGCGCGCTGTCGGAATCCGACTACCGTCAGCGGCGCAAGATTCTCGACGCGCGGCTCGCGGAGCTGTCGCAGTCTGGCGGCGGCGGATAGCGCAAGGGCTATCCGAGTATGAGGCTGCTGGCAAGATACTACCTAGTCGCGCTGGCGCTCGCGGCGTTCGTAGCCACAGGCGTGTTCGGATACATGGGCATCGAACGATGGACATTCTTCGATGCGCTGTACATGACTATCTTGACGTTCACGACAGTCGGCTACCAAGAAGTCAGGCCTCTGTCGGCGGCGGGGCGCGTGTTCACTACGTTCCTGATGATAGGGGGCGTCGCCACCATGCTGTACACGCTCAGCGCGGTGATGCAAACCGTAGTCGAAGAGGAGCTGATTCGCAGCTTCCTGCGGAGGTATCGAATGCAGTCTCGGCTATCCAAACTGAAAGACCACTTCATAGTGTGCGGATTCGGGCGGGTAGGCAGAGCGACGGCGGAGACGCTCAAGCGCGAATCGATGGCTGTGGCCGTTATCGACACGGACGAGGAGGCGCTCGCTCGCGCAAGGGAGCTTGGGATTCCCTGCGTTCTAGGCAGCGCGACGGATGACGACTCGCTGAGGGCGGCGCGCGTAGACCAAGCGCGCGGGCTGATAGCCGCGCTTGGGGACGACCCGGACAACGTCTTCGTCACGCTGTCGGCGCGCGGGATGAACCCGTCGCTCCGCGTTATCGCGCGCGCGTCCAGCGCGGACAGCGTAACCAACCTCGAACGCGCCGGCGCGGATAGCGTGGTGTCGCCGCACGAGATAGGCGGGCGGCAAATCGCCATGAGCGCGACTCGCCCGCTGGAGGTGGACTTCCTAGACAGCCTGACAGCGGTGGTGGACGACAGCGAAGAACGGCTCAGCGAGGTGATCGCAACCGAAGACTCCGCGCTATGCTCCGCCCCGATAGGCGAATCCTGCGCGCCCATCGGCGTTCAAGTGTTGGCAATCCGACGCGGCGGCAAGATAATCGTCAACCCCGAAGCGGATCAGCGATGCCTGCCCGGAGATCGCGTCGTGCTGGTGGGCGCAAGCGGCGCGCTGGACGATCTCGAAGGGCGGGGGGATTAGGCGAAAAACCCGCCCTCTATGTGTTCCGCTATCGTCGCCGCAACCAGCTCGGGGCGCTGGAGCGGCACGTCGTGGATGCTGTCTTCCATCCACACCGTCTTGGCGGTTGGCAGAAGCCTATCCGCTCTTGCGATGGACTCCTCGCGCCGCCATCGACGCGCTTGGGGGGAGTCGTCCCCCGCTTGTCGGGCGGGCATGAGCAGAACCGGGCAGCCGACGCGCGGATACAGCTCCGGCGGGCGATGATCCCAGAGTGCTTCGATGATGCGTAGATGGTTCTCTCGGCTGAGCCGCGACGCGATGCAGCCGTCGTCGAGCGTGCGGAAGTTGGCTAGAACGATGCTCTCTATCGTCTCCCGACGCGCCGCGTCGCCGCCGGACGTGATTCGGCGCGACCTCATGCGCGCCTTGAAAGACTCCAGCGTTACGCCTGTCCACAGCGGCGGCGCCATTTCTATCTTGGCGTCGTCGAGCGTCCACCCGCGCGCGGATATGTCTATCGTGCCGCCGTCTACGAAGCACAGCCCGCGCGCGCCGTCGGGGTAGCGGACGGCGTACTCCAGCGCCACGTCGCCGCCCCAAGAATGCCCCGCGATGATTGGGCGCGCCATGCCAATCGCGTCGAGAAAGCCGCGCAGGTCCGCGGCTATGGTTGCGAAGTCGTATCCGCCGTTCGGCGCGAAGGATTCGCCGTGGCCACGCTGGTCGAGCGCGACTACGCGCCATCGCTCGCTGAGAATCGGCGCGACGAGGTCCCATATGCGGCAGTTCGACGCCAAGCCGTGAAGCAGCGCGATGGGCTGGCCCGATCCGCCCCAATCGCGATAGTGGAAGCGGTTTCCCGCTACGTTTATATAGGCGTCAGTGTGGGCGTTCGCCGCGCCGTCCGCCATGTCAGGCGTCGCCTTGGCTGTCGGACGGGCGTCGCTGGCTGCGTAGGAACTGCTCCAGCTCTTCCACCATGGCGCCCGGCTCCGGCATCTCGTCGTCTTGCGGCGCGTGGGCGGCGTCGTATCGACGCTCCAGCCTGCCGACGTATGAATTTATTTCCGGCTTCTTGGCTATCGCCTCGCTAACGTCTTCCTCGTAAGCCTCTCCCGCCAACCGAAGCTCACTCAGGTCCACGTCGAAATCGATGAGGCTGCGGAGCTTGGACAGCAGCGCATAGCTGACCTTTGGGTTGGGAGACTTCTGAACGTAGTGCGGGCTATGCCCCCAGATGCTGGCGTGTTCCAGCCCCAGCTTGTCGCAAGCGTCGGTGAACGCTGTGTGGATGCCCGTAGGCCCCTGATAGCCGGAGTTTTGGATGCCGAGCCACTTCACCTTGCCCCTGAGCGTGGCTGAGCTTGCGCGCCCTGTGACGCGCGGCGGGCGGGTGTGGGGAACCGCGTCCAGCAGCGCGCCGAGCGAGATCACCTGCTCGACGCCGCTGCGAACGGCAACGGAGGTTACGATGTTCGAGTACGCCCGCCACCGCAAGTTAGGTTCGGCGCCTATGAACAGCAGCATTCCGCGCGCCTCGTCATCGTGAACGTAGCGGTAGAAGTCGTTGCGAGGCCAGCGGATTACGCGCCGCCCGCGCCGGTCGACGCGAGTATGCGGGCGCGTCATGGTGAAGTCGTAGAACTCCTCCGGGTCTATCTCCGCGAACTTGCGCGCGGGCAGCTTCCGCGCGAGGTATCTAACCGCGCGCGTCGCCGCCCGCGCCGCGTCGGGCCAGCCGCCGAACGCCACTACCATCGTCGGCAGCTTGAAGTCATTGGATTCGTGTTCTATCAAGCCATCCATAAGCAGGCAGCCTATTCATAAGATTTGCTTAAAGTGTAACATCTGCGCCGTCCGCTGTCAGGCGGCGCGCGTCAGCGTGATATACTCGCAGAAGCGAGCATGCGAGCGGCGCGACAGCGCGGGGAGGAACCACCATGACTATCGGGGTGTCGGTAACGGCGTCGAACGCGCGGGAAGCGGTCGACAGGATAGCGCGTCTGGAAGAGCTGGGCATAGGCGCGGCGTGGCTCACGTCGAGCGGAGGCGGCGGCGAGGCGATGACCGTTCTGGCGGGAGCGGCGGCGGTTACCGAGCGGATAGCGCTAGGCACGTCCATCGTGCAAACGTGGTCGCGCCACCCCGTTACGCTGGCTCAGCAGACGCAAGTTATCGACAGCCTAGCGCCGAACCGCTTCAGGCTCGGCGTGGGGCCTAGCCACCGCGCGGGGATGATAAGCTCGTTCGGCGTGGACTTTCGCGCGCCGATAGGACACCTGCGCGAGTATCTGCGAATCCTGCGCGCGCTGCTGCACAGCGGAGCGGTAGAGTTCGAAGGGCGATGGTACTCCGCGAACGCCTCCATATCGGCATCGGCGCCTGTGGACGTTCCCATCATGGCTTCCGCGCTGCGCCCGGGCGCGTTCGAGACGTGCGGCGAGCTTGCGGACGGCGCGATAAGCTGGGTATGCCCGCACTTCTACTTGCGAGACACGGCGCTGCCCGCGATGAAGCGCGGCGCGGAGTCCGCCGGCAGAGACGCGCCGCCGCTCATCGCGCACGCCCCCGTTTGCGTAACGGAAGACATAGACGCCGCGCGGGACGGGGTGCGCGCAAGGCTCGGATACTTCCCGGGCATACCGTTCTACGCCAACATGTTCGCTGAGGCGGGCTTCGCGGGAACGCCTGAATCCGGCTGGACGAACGAGATGCTGGACGAGGTTCTGATTGCGGGGGACGAAGACGCCGTGGCGGAGCGCATCCAAGAGGCGCTCGACTGGGGGGCGTCGGAGCTTCTCGCCACGCCCATCCCAGCCGGCGGCGACCCGGACGCGACGGAAGACCGCACGCTGAGGCTGCTGGCTGAGTTGCAGGCGTCGCGATGAAGATAGAGCTGCAACGGTTCGCGGCGGTCCGCGCGACGCCCAACACGACGTGGGTGTTCGCGGCGCTGTCGGACGGCGAAGGCAACTCGACGACAGTCGAGATAGGCTCGCGCGAAGTCGCCGACGCGCTGGAGGGCATGGCGTCCGCGCTGAGCGGGGAACACGTCGCCGACGAGTCGCGGATAGAGCCGACGCTTGGGCTGAGCGCGGCGGATCTGCGTCGGGATCCGACGGCGGCTACGGCGGTGAGCGGCTTGCGAACGGCAGTATCGCAGCTGGGCGCGATGCGGGCGGGCGTGTCGCTGAGCGCGGCGCTCGGCGGCGGCGGCGGATCCGCCAGCGTCCAATTGTACGCCAACATCAACCGCGCGCTGTTCGCCACGCGCAGGACGCCGGACGACTTCGCGCGGGTGGCGCGTCGCGCGGCGGCGGCGGGCTTTCGAGCGTTCAAGTGCGCGCCGTTCGACGAAGTGCGTCCGCCATCGTCTCCGGGCAGGATCCTCGACGATGCCGCCACCGGGCTCGCTAGAGCGCGCGCCGTTCGAGACGCTATAGGCGAAGACGCCACGCTGTACGTGGACTGCCACAGCCGATTCGAGCGCGACACCGCGCCGATAATCGCGGACAAGCTCAGCGAGCTAGGCGCGGCGTGGTTCGAAGAGCCGGTTCAGCCGACGTCCGACGCGGCGACTCTCGCCGAGATAGCGCGCTGGGCGCCGATGCCCGTCGCAGGCGGGGAATCAGGCTACGGCGCCGAGTTCTTCGACGATCTGCTGGATTCGGGGGCGGCGGCGATAGTGATGCCGGATATCAAGCACTGCGGCGGCGCGGCGGAGGCTGTGAAGATAGCCCGCTCTACGGCGGCGCGCGGCAAGCGCTTCTCGATGCACAGCCCATCCGGCCCCGTATCGCTGCTTGCCAGCGGCCACGCCACCGCCGCCGCGCCGCGCTCTATGCGTCTGGAACACGCCGTATACGAAGCCGACTGGCGCGCCGAGCTTATTTCGCCGCCGGAGCGAGTGGCGGGCGGCTACCTGCTCCTGCCCGCCACGCCGGGGCTGGGCGCGGATCTGGACTGGGAGATGGCGCGCAGGTTCGGGACGATATGGGCGCCGCGGCGCGCGTGACGCGGATAGAGCCGATGGACGACGAATATAGTCTCATTACCAATCCAGTTGCAGTTGCAGTGCCGGCGCAATCACATCGACAAGTTTGGCGTTGCGGAGACGCAGCCGATTCCCTATCCGTTCCAGATCGCCCTTCAAGTAGACGATGGAGTTCGTCTTGTGGGCTTCGATGGCGCGAACGTAGTCTTGCCGACTCAGCTCTGCGACAACGGAACGTCCTACGCTGTCTATGGACGTTCGCATTGTCACAATCCCATCAATATCGACCTGCTTGCTAGTGAGGCTGTAAATGAAACCGGAGATGGGCTTATCGTACTCTGGCTCCTGACTGCGTAAACTCAGGGCAGCCTCTTTCAGAATCGGATGGTCGCTGTAAGAGAACCTCACGGGGCCGCGACTCGAGGAGGATGGCCGTGTCATAGCCCAGCTGAACGAAATATCGAAAGAAGACACGCTTTCGACGAGATCAGCCACAGCCTCGCAAAGATTGGCGCTGACGCCAAATTCGACAGCCTGCTCGAAAGCATAAGCGTCTCCAGCTACGACCGCTTCCGCAGCGCTCCGCGTGGCAAACAGCGATTCCGAGAGTCGCTGAGCGACCATACGCTCCTTGGGCGCCGCCTCATCCTCCCCATCATTCATCAGCGCACCCAATCTTGGAGCAACGGTCGGCGACGTGAGGACGATCGCAAAGCTGCCCTTTTCGGTATGAGACAAGCGGACGCGGTTGAGATAGTCGGCAGCCGCGCCGCTAGTCCCACTGCGATATGCGCGCCTGCTGTCGCCAAGCGAATACGCCGCCGCCGCCAGCATATCCCTCGCGCCTCTAATCAGATCGTGTCCTGTCTCGAACGATAGACCGCTGGGATCCGCTTCGACAACCCTGAATCGCAGCACGTCGCGGTCTGCAACCGTCAAGTCCCTGTACACGGATATCTCGTCCCTATCCAGAACCTTGGAAAAGGTAGAGACGAGATCGGAGACGACCATTTCATAATCGTCGATTACGTCTGTGCGAGGCACGATGATATCCGGCTTGCCTTCACCGGCATACACGTCGGAGTATCGGCGATAGACGCCGATTTTTTCCCAACCCTCAGAGCGAACGTATGACAACAGCGCGAGCGGCGTTATTGCGCTCAGGGGAAGGCGGTCATCGACTCTCAGATCGACCATGAAACCCCCTCCTAGAGGATTCCAACAACTCCCGCAGGGCATCCGGATCGAACCTGTTCGCAGCCGGCAGGCTCACCGTAACACTATGTCTGTTGTCGCTTTCCGGCATGTCGAGCAGCGATACCCAATAGGCGCAGCGACGAATGACAAGCTCTTCGGCGGAAACCGTCAGCCACTCGGATTCATCATTCGGCAATTCAAGAACAACGAGGTATCTGGGAACCTGAGACGGAGCTATCAGCCTGCGATAGTTGCCGATAGGCGCTGGGTAACGATAGCAGCCGTCTTGCCCAGGCGCGCCGAGCCTGACCGTTGCCTTTAGCTGCAAAGCTATCTCGGGGTTCAAGAACCCGCCAGCGTGGATACGCAGGTCTACGCCGCTCCTATCGAAGTTCTCTACGGAGACGGTGTAGCCGGCAGCCGAAGCTACGGCTAAAGCGTATGCCGTAGACAGCGCCTCTTCTCGATCCGCCCTGTGCAGCAAAGCGTCTCTGTTCATGATTTGAATAACACCGTATCGCAATCGAGGTCAGGATGCAAGACGATTCAGCGCATGCCATAGTTCAGGAAGATATATTGACACAATAAAGATTGGCTGTGAGAATGCAAGCTAGGGGCGGCTCGTTGCCAATGTTCGTTCTGTCGCCCCATGCAAGCGATAGTTGCCAAGGGGCATAGCGCATTGACCCGTCCTCAACCCAAGTTTTCGTGGTTCGTACCCATCGACGGAGACGGCGCCCGCATAGGGACCGTGCGCGCCGAGCGGCAGCCGACGTTCGAGTATCTGCGCGAAGTGGCGCAAACGGCGGAGGACGAGGGCTTTCACTCGCTGCTCATCCCGACGCGGTTCGCCAACGGGCTGTTCGAGGAGCGTCAGCCGCTGGCGGAGACGTGGACGATGGCTGCCGCGCTCGCCGCCGTCACCAGCCGCATACGGTTCTTGATAGCGCTCCGACCGGGCTTCATATCGCCCGGCCTGTTCGCGCAGATGGCGGCGACGCTGGACCGCATCAGCGACGGACGCATCGACATCAACATAGTGCCGGGCGGCATTCAAGGCGATTTCGAGCGGCTGGGCGAGGCTAGCGACCACGCTCACCGCTACGAACGCGCGGAGGAGTTCATCGCCGCCTGCCGAACGCTGTGGGAGTCTCCGGAGCCGAAGACGTTCGAGGGGAAGCACGTTCGGTTGAACGGCGCTATCTGCTCGCCGGTACCTGCGGACGGCGGGCCGCTGTTCTACCTCGGCGGTGCGTCGGACGCGGCGCTGGAGCTTGCGGGCAGGCAGTCGGACGTCTATCTGGCGTGGATACTGCCGACGGACGTTCTAGGCGCGTTCTTCGAGCGGGCGCGCGCCAAGTTCGAGGCGGCGGGGCGAACGGCGGCGTTCGGGCTGCGGACGCATCTGATAGTGCGAGACAGCGAGGCGGAGGCGTGGGATGCGGCGGAAGATCTGCTGTCCGAGGCGTCGAGCGTCGTCGAGGGTCAGCGCCAAGCGGCTTTCGCGGGAACGTCCATGGTAGGCCAGCGCGCCCAGTCGCGCGCAGTGGCGGATCACCGCGTCGGCGAACGGCTGTGGAACGGCATCTCGACCGTCCGCGTCAACTGCGGCACCGCCATCGTGGGAAACCCGGAGCAGGTGGCGAGAGAGCTGCTCGCCTACTGGCGTCTGGGAATCGACGAGTTCATCCTGTCGGGCTTCCCGCACGTGGAAGAGTGCCGACGGGCGGCGTCGGACGTTCTGCCTATAGCGCGGGAACTGATGGCGGAGGAGGCTGCGGGGCGCAGGTAAGTTCCCTCTATATTCTCACAACAGCAAAAGTTGTCCAGAATCATCTGGCGATACGATCTCTGATTTCTGGGGCATCGCCGAGCCGTCAGGGAACGCGAACAAATTGTCGAATCGACGCGCTTGCCTATCTCGCCAATACAGGCGCCTGCCTTCGGATATATCCGTTATCATGCTCTTGACTTCAGAGACGACAGCAGCTTTGGCGTCATCGGTTACCCACCACGGATACGGCATACGCTCGAAATCTTTGCTCTGTATATTTCTTGTGTGATTTATCACAGTCTTGAGCACTCGGTTGGCTAGGTCTGTGAGCAGCCAGCCTATGGCAAAGAATATCTCATCCCTATCTACCCCCTTTCTGACAAAGGCGCAGGGCGCTCCGCTGTCGAGGATATAGCCGCTGGGCATGAATCTCGGATTGAATCTCGTTGCCACGAGTGGCCACGTAACGCCTTCTCTGCCGAAGTGCGGTTGGCCTCCGACGCCTCGCAGATACCAATTGCCGGTGCGCTTGTACGTGAGAACCGCATCCCCGTCGTTCTCCCAGTAAATGCAATGGGTAGGCTCTGAAAATACTATGTGGCTATTCGCCTTGTTATATGGGCGATACCTAGCATCTGGCAACTGGATGGTCTCTGGTTCATCGAGCTTCGATATGCGAAGACGACGCTCTGTATCGCCTCTAGCCTCGGCAAGTATCAATTCCCGCCTGCGCCTAGCCGACAGTCTGCCAAGCCTTGCTCTCTCTAATTCGTAGGATAGCGTAACGGGAGCGTTGTAGAACTCAAAACAGTATGGTTCGATTATTCTATTGAATTCGTCGATTTCTCGAATGAACAGTTTATTCCTGCCGGTGGTCATGCCGCTCGATGCAATGAAGTAATCGCCAAGCAGAGATCCGGAAAACAATTTCGCCAATTCCGGCGTAATGCCCCAAGACAAGTTGGGAGTCGCTCGAATCGCACTCGCATCTAGGGTTTGGGAATTGTGTTCGACTTTTCCGGAACACCCTCGCTTCGTAAAATCGAGCAGCAAAATAGGATAGTCGGTCTCGTCGGAAAAGTCATCTACATCATACAGTTTCACATCGCCGGACTGCATCAGGAACTGGCGGAGTCCCATCATTGTCGGGATAGTAAGAAGGGTATCGCTGCACAAGAACAGCAATCTCCCTCCCACACGAAGCAAGTCCAAACAAGCCACAATGAAGAAGGCGTAGGTCTCTTTCTTTATTTTCTTGCCTGAGCGTGTCCCGAGTCGAGTGTCCAGAACATCCTCGATAGAGTGATCGAAAGTGCCTCCAAACGGAGGGTTGCCTATAACCAGATCGAAACTTTCACGTTGCAAGCATCTCTTGGCATCGTCGTTGTCGCCGAGAGTCGTCGATGCGAGATACTCCTCGAAGAAGTCGGCTTGGTTTACTTCCATACGATAGAGAATTCCATCGGATAGATTGCTTTCAGTTATCGCACGCGACTTATCTACCAGTAACGGATCGATCTCGATTCCCAATATCTCAACGTCTCTATTACGGATATTAGCATCCGAAACATCCGATAGCTTGTCGGCAATGGCGGACAGAAACGCGCCGTCCCCGCAGGAAGGTTCGAGAATGCGGTCGTATCTTTCTATCTCCAGTCGTGAAACGATCTCGCGGGCAAGACGCAAAGGCGTCATGTACTGACCGCGTTGACGTTTGTATTCGCGCTCGTGTTTTCGACTTCTCATAGTATGAACTTCATTCTTTTCGAATATAGTTCGATTCCTCAGGGATACGCCCAGCATCTAGCTCATCGTATAAATTCTGCTCCCTGAGCATTATTTGCCATGGACCTGCGTCGTGTGCGATAAAATCAATCCAATCCAAATCGCCCATCAGACCATATGATCTTATCAGGCTTTACTATGGTTCGGAAAATTGCGGAAGCGCCAGCCTCCTACGCCGACGCCCAAAACTGCTAGACTGTCTGCGATGACTCACTTCGCCAGACCCAGCGCTGCCCTATGACGCTTATCGGATTCGTCTACAACGCGCTGCTCGACGACGCGCCCGCCTTCATAGACTCGCTCATAGGCGAGCTTGGGCTGCGCGCCCGCTCGTGGGCGTCGTCCGCGTTCGAGATAGACGACTACGCGAGCGAGCTGCCACGCACGTCCCTAGTGGTCGTCGCGGGGGGAGACGGCACCATATTGCGCGCCGTCCACTCCATAGCCCCGCACTACATACCCATCGTCGGCGTCAACATGGGCAGGGTCGGCTTCATGAGCGAGCTTCGCGTGGAAGAGGCGGCGGAGCGGCTGCCCGCGTACCTAGACGGACGCATGCGCGTCGAGCGGCGAATGATGCTCCACGCTACTGTCACCGACGGGCGCGGAGCCGAGACGCTCTCGGCGGACGCGCTCAACGACGTCGTCATCGGCAGAGGAGGCGTCGCGCGACTGCTGGATATCGACACGGTAGTCGATTCGCAGTTCCTGACCTCGTACCGCGCGGACGCGGTTATCGTATCCACGCCCACGGGCAGCACCGGCTACGCGCTTTCCGCGGGCAGCCCAATCTTCTCGCCGGAAGCCGAGATGATGATGCTCCAGCCAGTCGCGCCCCATACTGGGCTGCGCGACGGGCTGGTCTTGCCGCACGACACGGAGATAGCGCTTTCCGCGAAAGATGGCAAACACGCATCGCTGAGCGTAGACGGCATGGAAGACGTGGAACTAGCGCCGGACTGCAAGGTAACCGTGCGGCGAGGCCCATATCAGGCGCTTTTCCTGCGCTCCAAGCCCAGAACCGCGTTCTATACCCAGCTCACGCGGCGGCTAGGGCTGGTCTACAACCTCACGCCGCCATCCTGAGCGCATCGGAGAAGCCATGTTGGAACAGCCCCCCCAGACACTCAGCCAAGAGACCGTCTTCAGCGGCAGGATAATCGAGGCTCGCGTCGACACGCTGCTGATGCCGGACGGCAGCACGATAACGCGGGAAGTCGTGGCGCATCCGGGCGCGGTGGCGATAGTGCCGATAGACGCCGACGACAACGCGCTGCTGGTGCGCCAGTACAGGCACGCCGTGGGCGAACGGCTGCTGGAGATACCCGCCGGCGTAATCGAACGCGGCGAGTCTCCGGACGACACCGCACAGCGCGAGCTTCAGGAAGAGATCGGGTTCGCCTCGCTAGACCTGCGCGCGCTCGGCGGCGTCTACTCCGCGCCGGGCTTCTGCGACGAGTTCCTGTACCTCTACATCGCGCGAGACCTGACGCCCAGCCGCCTGCCCGGAGACGAGGACGAAGACATCAGCGTCGAGCGGATACCTATGTCCCGCGTCGACAGGCTAATCAGGCTCGGCGAGATCCAAGACGCCAAAAGCGTAGCCGGGCTGCTGATGGCAAAGTATCTTTTCGGTTAGAAATTGTCGGATTATTCGCGTTGCGGCTGACGAGCGCCGCCTCGATCTCCCCTATCCTGATGGGAGATGGCAGGCGGCGAGGGCGATACAGCATGAATTGGAGCAAGGGGGGAAACATGCCGGACTTCAAGGCGGTATTCGCGCAGATAGACGACATGGAAGACGAGATAGTTCAGCTTCACCGCGACCTCGTGAGGATTCCGTCGGTCAACACCGGCTTCATGCCCACAGGCGACGAGACGCCGGTTTGCGAGTACGTGCGCGACTGGCTGGCGGAAGACGGCATCGAGTCTGAGATACTGGCGCGCGTGCCAGAGCGGGGCAACGTCATCGCGCGAATCGAGGGCGACAACCGCGACGCGCGGCTGATGTTCATGTCTCACACCGACGTTGTGCCTGTGGAAGAGGAAGAGAAGTGGACGTTCCCGCCATTCAGCGCGACTATCCACAACGGGCGGGTGTATGGGCGCGGCGCGTCCGACTGCAAGGGGCTGCTGGCGGCGCAGATGGTCGCCATGCGGCTAATCAAGCGCAACGGCTTGCGGCTGCGAGACAGCCTGATACTCTGCTCAGGCGCGGACGAAGAACACGGCGGACGGTACGGGTTCGGCTGGCTCGCTGAGAACCACCCCGACCGCATCACCGCGCCGTTCGCGGTCAACGAGGGCGGCGGCACGCCCATCGAAGCCGCGGGCGGGCTGACGTACTTGCTCGGCGTGGGCGAGAAGGGGCGGCTTCAGGTGGAGTTCGAGATAAAGGGCGTCAGTTCGCACGCCTCCGTTCCGTGGCAGGGAACCAACGCGCTGTACAGGCTATCGCGGCTGCTGAACCGCATCGAGAGCTACGAACCCGAGCGTGACACATCTACCAGCCTCTTCGCGCACCTCTCGAACTTCGCAATCGAACACGCGCCATCGGCGGAAAACGTGGACGACATCATCGCGGAAGTGTCACGCGAAAACCCGCGTTTCGGCTCGATGCTAACCGCGCTTTCGCGCATGACCATCACGCCCACGATGATAAACGGCGGCATCAAGTCCAACAGCGTGCCTGAGCAGATACGGCTGACCTGCGACGTGCGAACGCTGCCGCATCAGGACGACGATTACCTGCGCGCCGAGCTGGACAAGATAGCGCAAGGCATCCCCGGCGTGAGCTATGAGATAGACTATATGGCGGTTCCGAACGCATCCGAGTTCGAGACCGAGTTGACAGAGCATATCCAAGCGGCGACCGCCATGGCGCTTGAGCGCGACGACATCCAATGGGTTCCCGCAATCAGCACGGGCTTCACAGACTCGCGCTTCACCCGCCCGCTGAACGTCATCACCTACGGCTTCTCCGGCTCCCACCCAGACGACGACCCGATGCTGTCGCGCGCGCACGGCACGGACGAATCGGTTGGCATAGCCAGCCTCGTCAGCGGCTCGAAGATAATGTTCGCGCTCGCCTGCACGCTGTGCGGCGCGGAGTGATACGGCGGCGGCTTGCGAGGGCATGCAGAGCCTAACGCCGCTGAGCGCCCGCCCCATACTCGAAATGCCAATGCCTAACCCTGTCAGCCATCGAAGGGAAAGGGTGAATCCGACGACATGACGCAGACGACGCGAAAGACGATATACCTCGCCAACCCATATGGCTTCTCCGCTCAGCAGAACGCGCTGCTGCTGCCCGGCTTGGTGTCGGCGCTGGAAGCGCTGGGGCTGGAGGTGTGGGAGCCGTTCGCGCGGAACAACCAGATAGACACGTCCGTTTCGGGGTGGGCTTACCGCGTGGGGCAGGCGGACTGCCGCGACGTTCGACAGGCGGACGCCATCTTCGCGGTGGTCAACGGCGCGCCGCCAGACGAGGGAGTGATGGTGGAGCTTGGCATGGCTATCGCGCTCGACAAGCCCAGCTTCCTGTTCCGCGACGACTTCCGCCGCGTCACCGACAGCGAGGAGTATCCGCTAAACCTGATGCTCTTCACCGGAATGCCCGAACAGGGCTGGCGCGACTTCTACTATACATCCGTGGATGAGATATCCGCCCCAAACAAGGCTCTGGCGAAGTGGGCGCGCGGTTGACACCCACGCGCTCGAATTGATATTGTGAACGCGCAATGAGTATCGCAACCGCAGACACGCGCTTTTTCGCCTACGCTTATTACTGGCGGCGTCCGCTGTCGGCCGATCCGGTTGCGTCAATAGCCTGAAGAGGCAAAAACGATAGAACGGAACCCCAGTCGGCAGCGGCTGGGGTTTTTTCGTTGTTGGATAGGTTCTACAGGAGGAAGTCGAGCCAATGCAAGAGTCGCCTACAAGGGATGTGAACGTGGCAAGCGTAAATCAGCTAGTCAGCCCAATGGAATTGATCGAAGAGCTGCCCGCAAGCCCCGCCGCCGAGCGGACGGTGCTGGAAGGGCGCGAGCAGATTCGGCGCGTGCTGCGCGGCGAGGACGACCGGATGATGATGGTCGTGGGACCCTGCTCCATACACGACGAGAAAGCGGCGGTGGAGTACGCGGGGCGTCTGCTGGAGCTGCGCCGCGAGCTGGAAGACCGCCTGCTAATAGTCATGCGGGTGTACTTCGAGAAGCCGCGAACCACCGTCGGATGGAAGGGGCTGATCTACGATCCGCGCCTAGACGACACTTTCGACATCGACGAAGGCTTGCGGACGGCGCGGCGGCTGATGCGTTCCATATCGGAAATGGGCGTCTACACCGGCACGGAGTTCCTCGATCCCATCGTGCCGCAGTACCTAGCCGATCTGGTGTGCTGGTCTACGATAGGCGCGCGAACTACGGAGAGCCAGACGCATAGGCAGATGGCGAGCGGGCTTTCCATGCCCGTGGGATTCAAGAACGGCACGGACGGCAGCGCGCAGATAGCCGTCGACGCGATGCTGTCCGCGAAGTCCGAACACGCCTTCCTCGGCATAGACGCCGACGGACACACCGCCATCATCAACACGCGCGGCAACCAAGATGGCCATCTGGTGCTGCGCGGCGGACGCGAGGGGCCAAACTTCGGCGCGGAGTCCGTCGCCGAGGCGCTTCGGCTGCTGAACGAAGCGAACGTCCGCTCCGAACTGCTGGTGGACTGCTCTCACGGCAACTCGAACAAAGACCACCGCAGGCAGCGGATCGCCTTCGAGAACGTAGTTGGGCAGCGCGCCGACGGCAACGGCAACATCATCGGCTGTATGCTCGAATCCAACATCAACGCGGGCGCGCAGAAGCTCAACGGCGGCTTCGACTCGCTGGAGTACGGCGTTTCGGTAACCGACGCCTGCATCGGCTGGGACGAGACGGCGGATCTGCTCCGCTGGGCAAGCCGTCAGGCGAGCGCCAAAGCGGCGGCGGCAGACTAACGCGCTGTCAGAATCAGGATTCTTTGGATTAGTGGATTTCCAAGATAGCGGCGTGAAAATCTTGACAATCTCAAAATCCTGCAAATCCTGATTCTGACAACTGGAAGCGCCCGCCGTCACTCCGCCTCGAACAGCAGCGTGTCCGGATGGAACGCGAACCAGCCGAACCAGAATGACACGTGCGACGGCAGGCGGCGCAGCGTCTGCCCGTCCGGCCCGATGAGCGCGTCCGACTCCACGCGCCACGCGCCGCCGCGCTCGTCGATGAGCGATGTCGGCGCGGCGGCGGTGGGGGCGTCGGGATCGAGCGCGAACCGCTCGCCGCCGCGCTCGAACACGCGCGCGTCCGGCGATATGCTAGACGCCACTATCACTATCTCGGCGTCTCCCAGCGTGTCGTTGACCACGCGCAGATCGTTCAGGGCTGCGATGGGATAAGCCTTGTGAGCGTCGTCCGCGCTCAGAGCGAGAACCTCGTCTTTGGCGGCTAACCTGCCATCGCGCCGCCAGACGGGGAACATCGTCTCCGCGCTCTCGCGGTAGTCGTAATAGATAGAAGACGAATCGGTCTCGTGTCGGTAGAAGCCCGGTCTGTAGACGCCCGTATCGTTCGAGATAACGCCTGTGTCGGGATGCTCCTCCAGCCACTCCGCCCAGCTAGCGAGGGACACGGGGAAGAAATCCAGCTTCAGGTCGTCGCGTTCGGCAAGCTCCCCAATCACTGGCTCGCCTACTAGCGAACTCCAAAGCGTGTTCGTCTTGCGGTCGTACATCAGCTTGTTGGAGCGATACAGCAGCCCGGACGTGCCGAACGTAGTGGGTTCACCGTCTATTTTGGCGGAATACACGATTCCGGTTCCGCAGAGCGTTCACCACATGAGCGAAATCGGCTCGCCCCCCACAGTGTCGTTGACCATCTCATGCGCGTTGACGATGCGAAGCGGATACGCCTTGCGCTCGCCGTTGATGCTGACGCCGAAAACTCGGTCGTCGGGCGAGAGATAGTCTATCTCGTCGGGCGAAAGCGCGCGCGGGTTCTTCAAGTCTGGAATGCCGTCCGTCGCCACGCCGCCCCACGTCACTTCACTTAGCGCGATGCGGGAGAACTCGGCGGCGGGGAGGATGAACTGCGCGATGCGCGGGTCTATATCCGCGTAGACGCGCGCCTTCCAAGCGGCATAGTGGGGAGGCGGTTGGTAGAATTCGATATTGCGCCCCAGCCAGCTTACCCAAGCGTCCCAATCCAAGCTCTCGAACTGCTGCCCAGTAAGATCGCGAAGAGCCTGCCCAACCCGTTCGAGCGAATCCCGCGTGGGCATGAACCGCAAGACCTCGACCAGCACGGGGACGAGCGACGTATCATCGCGCTCTACGACTTCGGCAAGCGCGGCGGCGAGGTCCGTCGGCATCCGACGGAAGCCGGGGAAGATGTCGTTCATCGCGGCGTCGGAGCTGTAAGACGGGGTTGGCGCGGCTGTTGGCGACGGCGCGGGCGTGGGGGACGCTTCGGCTGTCGGCGCGGGCGCGGGCGACGCGGGAAGCGGGGTCGGCGGTTCGGGCGTGGGGGTTGGCGCGGCTGTCGGCGTCCCCCCGCAGGCGAGCGAAGCGGCTACGGCTAGCGCGAGCGCCAGCGCCGCGGCGATTTTAGCGGTTATGGTCATGGAGCGTAGACCTCTATCGGATTCGCGCCTTCGCACGACCATACGAACGCTGCCGCGCTTGCGGATGCGCCGACGCGAGCGAGCGGCGCGGCTCACTCCCCCGCCCTTATCCAGTCGGATATGCGCTCGGCAAGCATCATTATAGGCACGTTCGTGTTCGAGCGCGGGCAGTCCGGCAGGATAGAGCCGTCGACAACGCGCAGCCCCTCTACGCCCCGAACGCGCCCGTGCTGATCCACGACCGCCATCGGATCGGATGCGGGGCCCATCCGCGCGGTGCAGGATATGTGGTGCATGGTGCTTACGTTCCGCATCATCCAATCGTCGAGCGCGTCGTCGGATGCGAGGTCCGCTTGCGACGGCGCGACGAGCGGACCCGCGATATCGGCGAACTCCGGGCGGTTCACGAGGTCTAGGCAGAGCCGAACGCCGTCGCGCATCCGTTCGCGGTCGAACTCTTCCGATAGGAAGTCGTAGTCGAGCGTCGGCTGAACGCGCGGGTCAGCCGATTGCAGCCTAAGTTCGCCCTTGCTAACGGCTAGGTACAAGCCTACGCTCATCAACAGCATATGGCCTTCTTTGCGGAAGCGCATGACGGTTATCATGTCGTTCGAGAGCGGCGAGCCGGGCGCGGTGTAGCGCAGCGCGACTTTCTGCGGACCAACCTCCTGCGGCGGCGCGGGAACGTGCGGTTGGGCGCGCCACAGCATAGGCACGGTGGGGTGATCTCGCAGCCCCTGCCCCACGCCGGGCGAGTCGTGAACCGTCTCGATGCCGTACTCGGCTAGGTGGTCTGCGGGGCCAACGCCTGAGAGCATGAGCAGCTGAGGCGACGCGATGGGTCCGGCGCACAGGATTATCTCACCGCCGTAGACGCTGAACGTCTCGCCGCCGCTCTCTACCTCGACGCCCTCGGCGCGCCGTCCCTCGAACAGAACGCGGCGAACGAAGCAGTTGGGGCGGATGGTGAGGTTCAGGCGGTGGCGCGCCATGCCGAGATAGCCTATGGCTGTGCTCCACCGCACGCCGCCGGGGTTGTTCAGCGGGTAGGGGCCGACGCCGCTGGCGTCCGGGTGGTTGTGGTCGGGGTTTTCGGGGAAGCCCATCGCGAGGCAGGCGTCGTAGAACGCGGACTGCTCCGGCTGGAGCGAATCCAGCGGGTGGCGGCGCACGATGATGGGTCCGTCCGAGCCGTGATAGTCGTCCGAAAAGTCGGTGTCCGTCTCCATGCGCCGCAGGTAGGGCAGCGTCTCTTCGTAGCTCCATTCGTCGTTGCCGAGCGAAGTCCAGTAGTCGAAGTCGGCGGCTACCGGGCGCAGGAACACCTGCCCGTTGATGGCGCTGGTGCCGCCGGTCACCTTGCCGCGCGGCACGTCCATGTTCGGATTGAGCGCGGTGGCGCGCCCGGTGAACCGCCAGTTGTGGCGGTCTTCCACAACGAAGTCCGTCCCCGTTCCCCAGCCGTACTTGAGATCGTCGGGAATGGTGTCGAAGTCCGGGTAGTCGACGCCCGCTTCCAGCAGCAGCGTCGAGCGGTTGGGGTCTTCCGACAGCCGCGCCGCGAGCGCGCCCCCGCCCGAACCTGCGCCAACGATGATGTGGTCGTATATCATTATGCGCCGCTCCCCCGTCTTCATTGCGCGGCTAACGCGCGCTGGCTAGAATGGGAGTATCCCACACAGCGCGAGACGCCGCAATCGAGGTGAACGACATGCTTCTTACCGATAGGGTGGAGATGAAGCCGGAGGTCATGCTAGGCAAGCCCGTCATACGGGGAACTCGCATAACGGTCGAGCTAGTGATGCGGCGGCTGTCCGAAGGCGCAACTATCGAATCGATCTTGGAATCGTACCCTCACCTCACGCGCGAGGACGTATTGGGGGTACTGGAATACGCTTACAAGATAGTTTCGTATGGGCCTATCATCGCTCCTCACCCAGACTAGATGAGGTTCTTGGCAGACGAGAGTTGCGATCATGCGTTTATCCGAGCCTATCGGGACGCGGGGCATGATGTCATCTCGATAACGGAAACCCTCCCCGGGATTCCAGATTATCAGGTCCTTGCCGAGTCCGTGAGAACGCGGCGGATTCTACTGACCGAGGATACTGACTTCGGCCCTCTAGTATTCGTGCATGGACAAACCTCATGTGGAGTCGTCCTGTTCAGGTTCCCCGATGGCGCGAGACATCTGCTGGTAGACAGGGCGTTCGACTTGCTGAACGCCCATGCCGACGAATTGGCGTACAGCTTCGTAGTCGTCACGCCTCGGCGCATCAGATTCGGGCCATTGCCCTGACGCGCTCTCCCTAACGCCCCTCCGCCATCATATCCGCCACCTTCTCGCCTATCATCATCGTGGTTACGTTGATGTTTGCGCGAACGCAGTCCGGCATTATCGAGGCGTCCACCACTCGGATTCCTTCCAAGCCGTGAACCTTGCCGAACTGGTCGACGACCGCCATCGGGTCGGACGCGGGTCCCATCTTGTTGGTGCAGGATATGTGGTGTCCCGTCGTAACCTCGCGCATCATCCAGTCGTCTAGCGCGTCGTCGGACTCTAGCGCCTCGTCGGGCGGCTCGGTTCGCTGGTCTAGGATGCCGCTCCAAGCCTCATGTTCGCCTAGCGATACGCAGGTTCTCACCGCCTCGCGCATCCGCTCGCGGTCGAACTCTTCGGTGAAGTAATTGTAGTCGAGAATCGGCTGGTCGCTCGGGTTCGCGGAGCGCAGCTTCATTTCGCCGGAGCCTACTTCGAGATCCAAGCCGATTATCATGCGGATGCCGATAGGCTCCATGCGGTTGCCGCCGCGATTTACGCGCTCGGTGGCGAAGCTGTTCATGTAGACGATCATATCGTTTCGCAGATCGGAGCCGGTGGCGGTGTAGCGCAGCCCGAACTGCATTCTAGGCCCATACAAGTCGAACTCATGCTCTGGCTTGGCGCGCCAAGTTACATACACCAGAGGGTGGTCTCTGAGGTTCTGTCCAACGCCGGGCAGGTCTCGCACCAGCGAGATGCCGTGTTCGGCGAGGTGGTCGGCGGGACCTACGCCGGACAGCATCAGTATCTGCGGCGAGCCGACAGCGCCCGCGCTGAGGATTATTTCGTCGCCCTCTACGGTGAACGTCTCGCCGCCGCTCTCGACGACGACGCCCGTAGCGCGGCTGCCGTCGAACGCGACGCGGTGGACGACGCAGTTGGGGCGAATCGTCAGGTTCAGCCGGTGGCGAGACAGGCTGAGGTAGCCGAGATTGGTGCTCCAGCGGATGCCGTTCGGGTTGTTGAGCGGCAGGGGCCCTACGCCGGTGGAATCCGGGTTGTTGTGGTCTGGGCAGTCTTCGAATCCGTAGTCTAGGCAAGACTGGTAGAAGGCTTTGGACACAGGCTGCCACGCTTCGGGCTGGAACCTGTGGCAGATGATTGGCCCGTCGGTGCCGTGGAAGTCGTCCGAATAGGTAGTGTCGGTCTCCAGCTTGCGGAAGTACGGCAGGCAGTCTTCGAAGCCCCATTCGCCGTTGCCCCAGCTGCGCCAGTTGTCATAGTCTTCCGGGACGCCGCGCAGGAATATCTGCCCGTTGATGGCGGACGATCCGCCGGTTACCTTCCCTCGCGGCACCAGCATCGGCTCCGCCTCGTCGGTGGCGCGCCCGCTGAACTGCCAGTTGTGATCGCTGGTCATGATGTCCGTGGCGGTGGCGTAGCCGTAGCGAACCTCGTCGGGCAAGTCTTCCATTTCGGCATAGTCCGGCCCCGCCTCGAGCAGCAGAACGGACTTGGACGGGTCTTCCGTGAGCCGAGTCGCCAAAATGGCGCCTGCGGAGCCGGCTCCGATGATGATGTAGTCGTACTTCATAGGGGGCGCTCCTTGCTTGGGAGGGTGTTCTTGGGCGGCATTATACTCCGTGGAGCAGATGTTGTGGCGGGGCGCAGCTTGCGGATTGGGGTTCGGCCGGCGTGGGTCCGCTTTCTAGGGACGCTGCCTAGCTGTAGGAAGCCCATGCGTGGCGTAGATGGTGGTGAATTTCCGCTACTCACTTGACAAGGCGCAAAATAAGATGTTATTTTAGATGTACTACTAATCCGTAAGCCGCTCGGTGGCTTGCAAGAGCTATGCGCGGAGGTCTGCGCCAGATGATAACGATCGAACGCCCGAACAGGAAAGCCCTCGACGACGCCCTAGGCATTTACCGAGATGCTATGAGGCCATTTATTATCCGATGCTTGAAGCGTGTCCCCCGCAGAAAGGTCGACAGCGTCATAAGATCTGCGCTTCGGGATGGCCAGTACAATCAGTTCGAGCAAAACCTCCGCGATGGGCGAAGCGTCGAAGACTCGATAGACATCGGCGAATTCCCTCAACTAGTCAAAGTCTATTGGCGGGATGCGTTCCACAATGCTTTCGAGCCGGGCTATAAGCCTCTGGACGCTATGTACACGATTGCCAAGGCGCGCAACGAGGTGGCGCATCCTGAAAGTCAGGACATCGATCTGGACTATGTCGTGGACCGGCTAACCGACATTTCCAGAGTGCTCGCCGAGATCAATCAGCCTGAGGAAAGCGAAGCCGTGGACACTATCAGAAGGGAACTACTACCCTTTAGCACACCCGCCCACAAGTTCCGACAGGGCGGACGGGATGTGTACGCATTCGCTCTGGACCTCGAGACTCTCGACAAACTGCTGCCAGATCGCGTGGATGACACAGTGGTCAAGGACGCGAACCGCCCCCTAACGGCAAGCCACGCGAGAGAGATTCAGCAGTACATCATCGACCGAGACGATTGGCTGCTAGGAACACTGCTGCTGGGAATCTCACCGGACGCGGTAGATTTCCGGTCATACCTTGACGAACCAGATGCGGACAACGCTGTAGGCGATCTCCGCATCACCAACACTGATACGATGAAGATGTTCGATGGTCAGCACCGACGCCGCGCTATCAAGAACGCGCTGGTGGAATTAAGACCTGATGGACCACGCGCCAAGAAACGATCGTCTCTCACAGAGACATCACTGCCTATCATGCTATACGCGGAGAATAGCATCACTGCATTGCGCCAAATGTTCGCGGATGCGGCGAAGACCCGAACAATAGAACGCAACACAGTTGCACGATTCGATCTACGAGATGCTTTCAATATAGTGGCATTGCAGCTTGCGGAAGAGAGCGACATGTTTGCCGGGCGTGTCGAGATGGAACGCAACTCGGTCCTTAGGACCAGCCCCAATATAATCGCAATCAACCAGCTAGCAACGACATTGAAGACTCTGGAGGTAGGCTATAAGGGGCGTATCAGCAAGGCTCGCAACGCAGACTACATGCTGGATATCGAATCGCTGTATGAACGATGCTGGCTGTGGGCAGATGATTTTATGCCAGCGGCTAGAAAGGAATATAACGACCTTATGGCCGGCGAGATCGACAATTCCGATATCCCGCAAGAGCGCTCGAAGACAATGGCATACAACGCCATAGTCATCAGGATTCTCGCTGGCTGTTACCACGAGTGGACAAAAGACGGATCCGACTCGAAACCGTTGGCAGAATTCATACAAGACGCTTCGTTGGTTCCAGGAGAACACGAAGGGACATTATTGGTGGAGGCAGGCGTGGTCAGTCCAGGAGGCACTTCACCGATTGCACAGCAACGCCTGGTGGCGGGAGCAATAGACTACATAGTAGACCATGCGAGAAAAGTAGCAAGCCGGATTTGATCGACAAATACTCGACAACAAGCAAACAGCGATGCACTAATCAAACCATACTGGGAAGGTTCGAAATGGCGCTGATAATACCTACGGTAAGCAACCAGTACAGCCTACGCATACCCTCCCACCGCTTTCGGCAAGGTGGGCGCGACGTGTACTACTTCGCACTCGACCTAGAAACACTCGACGGACTACTCCCTCAGCGAGTAGAGGACAACGTGGTCAGAGAAGCCAATCGCCGCCTCACACCAAACCATGCGAGGAACATCCAGAGATATTTGGATGAGAGGGAAGACTGGCTGCTGGGGGCGCTTATGCTCGGAATTGCGCCCGACGCAGTCGAGTTCGATCCCTATACGAACGAACAAAACGAGCACAACCCAAACTTCGGTGAATTGCGAATCCTCACCAACCGCATCAACACCATGAGGATATTCGACGGACAGCACAGACGTCGTGCCATACAGGACGTTCTCTTCGAACTGTCGAACGCGAGCGACGACCGCCATGCCGATAAACTAGACGCACTGCGAAAAGCGTCTGTAACTGTAGTCCTTTACTCGGAGGACAATATACAGACCCTGCGCCAAATGTTTGTGGACGCATCACAGACAAAACGCATCGCAGCCCATACCGTTACCAGATTCGACCTACGCGACGCTTTCAACTTAGCGGCGCTTTGGATCGCTGAAAACAGCAAACTGTTTTCAGGGCGTGTCGAAATGGAGAGAAACTCCGTCCCCAAAACCAGCGAGCGCTTAGTAGCCATCAATCAGCTGGCTGCTATCTTGAAAAGCTTGGATGTCGGATACGGCAGGCGGGTGAGCAAAGACTTGAACGACTCGCACATGCTCGATATCGACAGGTTATACGAAAGCAGCCGTATCTGGGCAGACGAGTTTATGGTTGCCGCGCGTGAGGAATACAAGTGTCTGATATCCGGGAATATCGACAACTCCGAAATCCCACAACTAAGATCCACAACACTTGCCTACAACGTGGCTGTCATCCGGGTACTAGCCAGCTGCTACCGCGCATGGGGATCGGACGACTGGCAGCCTCTAGCCGAATTTCTGAGAAATGCGTCGTTGCGTCCCGGACACAATCCAGATTCTCTGCTTGTGAACGCGGGCATGGTGGCCCCAGACGGAACCCTATTCGGGCGCAGGCAGGAAGTTGCTAGGGCCATTGACTACATTGTCGAAGCAGCAAGGGCGGCTATGTAAAACGTTCATCGCGTTTTACATAGCCGCATGGACAGAGTCATAGACGGGCAGCCCATCAGCAGCGCGCAAGTCCCTACCCGCCCAACAGCGTCTCTCGCAGCCGCCGCACCACTACATTCAGCTCCCGCTCATCCAGATTGAACGGGTCTACCCCAAGCTCGTCCGGGTTGTGGATGTCGTGCAGGTAGATGGGCGGGTCGCCGGCCGCCATGGCGTCGCGCACTTCGTCGCGGGAGGGTCCACGCCAGTCGCGGGTGAAGCGCATTATGGCTATCGGAGTCAGGTAGTCCCAGTCGTCATGCTTTACCGACACTTCCAAGCCGGGCGTTTCTATCAGCGCGTCGACCACTTGCTGGCACATCTCGCGCAGCGCGCGGTTTTCGGCTTCTTCGTCTTCTTCCACGAAGATTCGCAGAGCCTCGACTAGCCCGATTATCTCCTCTTTGGCTACCTTCATGCCGCGCCCGATGAACTGGTGCGGGCTGGCGTTGGCGTATGCCGCCTCTATCAAGTCCGCCCTGCCCGCGAGTATGCCCGTCCCCTGCGGCCCCCGCACCGCCTTGCCGCCGGAGAACTGCACCATGTCCGCGCCGGCGTCTGTGAACCGCCGCAGATTGGCGCGCGGCGGCAGGTAGGAGGCTGCGTCCACTATCACCGGCACATCGCGCGCGTGGGCTATCTCAACCACCTGCTCCAGCGGCAGCGCGCGGCGGCTGATGAATCCCGAAAACAGGTACGCCACCGCCGCGGTGTTCTCGTCGATAGCCGCCTCTAGCTCCCACGCATGGCAGCGCCGCCCGTCGCCTATATTCACTATCGTCGCGCCGGTGGCGGTGTAGCACTGGTCATACGGGAAGCGATGGGCGGTGTGCATGATTATCTCGTTCTTGAGACCGTCGGACTTCGGCAGCTTCGCCATGCTTGCCGGATCGCTTCCCGCCATGACCGCCGCCGCCTGAAGCACCAGTCCGCCCGCCGATCCGCTGGTCACCAGCCCCGCCTCCGCGCCGGTTATCTCGGCGATGACCTTGCCGGCGGCGACGTTGAGGTCGTCCAGATTCACCATCGTTCTGGACGCCTTCTCCATCGCGCCTAACACTTCCGGGCGCAGCTTGCTGCCGCCGTATGCCGTCGTCGAACCGGACGCCACGATTGCGGGGCTTACGCCCAAGCTGCGGTAGATGTCCGCTCCCTCGCCGAAAACCATGCTCTATCCTCCGTCCCGCGCTCGGCGCGGCTGGCGTTTAGGCGGATTATACCCGATGCGCGCTCAGTTCGCCGCATCCTATTGTCATTGTCAGAATCAGGATTCGCGTGATTCTGAGATTTCTCAGGATATTCACGCCGCTATCTTGGAAATCCACTAATCCGGAGAACCCTGATTCTGACAATGGGCAGGCTTCCCGCGCCGGGATGTCAGCAGCAGCCTACTTGACCAGCCTGCGGCGCAGGAAGTAGGTGGCGGCGTACAGCGGCAGTACGGCGTATGCGATAAGCTCAGCCGTCCACGCGAGCATCCACGGCGACAGATCGCCCGTCATCAGCCCGCGCACTAGGAACGTGGCGGGCGTGAGCGGCAATATCCACGATACGTTTTGCAGGGCGTCCGGAAGGCGGTCTAGCGGAAAGAAGGTTCCGCTGAAGTAGAACATCGGCATCAGGAAGATGGTGAAGAAGTTGTTCATCGCGCCGATGGTGGTCGCCGTGGCGGTGAGCGTCATGGCGAGCGCGGCGAACACCAAGCCGATCAGGTAAGCCGCCGGCAGCGCGAGCAGCGCGAAGGGCGAGTTTATCAGCCCGAACGCGGCGGACGCGAGCAATACCGCCGCCGCGGATATGAGTGCTCGCGTCGCGCCCCACATCACTTCGCCAACGACTATGTCTTGCGGCTCCATCGGCGTATAGAGTATCGCGTCGTATATGTGGTGGGTCTCCATCCGAAGATAGGCGCCGTAGGTGGCGTCGAACGTGGCGTGGAACATCGCGTAGCCAGCCACTACTCCGGGCGCGATGAACTCGGCGTAGGAGAGATCTCCGATGTCGCCCACGTAGGAACCCAGCGCGAAGCCCATGGCGAGCAGCAGGATGAACGGTTCGATGAACAACCCGCCTATCTCCACCTTCCACGCGCGGATGGTGGCGTCGTAGTTGCGCTGCCACATTCTGACGCCGCCCCAAACGGGCGTGCGGCGTATGGCGGGCGCGATGCTCTGAACGATAGCCATGGCGAATCCGGCGCGCGCGGCGCCCTGCCCTACTCCTCTCTCAGCCCTCTGCCGGTGAGACGCAGGAACACGTCCTCTAGGTTGCCGGGCCTGAGTATCGTTCGGAATCCGTCCAGATCTACGCCGTCTAGCGACAGCGCGCCGTTGTATGGGTATATCAGCACAGAGTCGGCGCGCTCCTCGACGTGTCCGCGCACGTTGGCGGCGGCGAGCCTGTTCAGCAAGTCGGGCTTCTGCGCGTAGCTCAGCCTGATCTCCACCACCGTATCGCCCACTTCGCTTTGGATGAGGTCGTCAGGCGCTCCCTCTCTGAGAATGCGTCCGCGGTCCATCACAACCAGCCTGTCGCAGAGGTGCGCCGCCTCGTCCATGTAGTGCGTGGTCAGCAGCATGGTTATGCCGCGCTCCTTGAGCAGGGTGAGCTTGTCCCAAACGAGGTGACGCGCCTGCGGATCGAGCCCGGTAGTCGGCTCGTCTAGTACGAGGATGCGCGGCTCGTTCATCAGCGCGCGGGCTATCATCAGCCGACGCCGCATCCCGCCGGACAGCTCGTCCGGCTTGCTTCGCGTTCTGTCGGCGAGCTGAAACAGCTCTAGATACTCCATCGCGCGCCGACGCGCGACTGCGGACGGCAGATCGAAGAACCGCCCGAACGAGAGCAGGTTCTGAATCACGTCGAGGTCCGGGTCTAGGCTGTCCGCCTGCGACACGACGCCGAGGTTAGCCTTGATGTCGCTCCGCTTTCGGCTCGCGTCCATGCCGAACGTGGTCAGCGAGCCGCCGCTGATGGGGGACACGCATGAGATCATCCGCATGGTGGAGGTCTTGCCTGCGCCGTTCGGACCCAAGAACCCGAAGCACTCGCCCGCGCGGATTTCGAAATCTATCCCGTCGACGGCGGTGAAGTCTTCGTAGCGCTTGCTGAGTCGCTCGGCGCGGATAACGGGGGGCTGCTGCATGAATAAGGTTAGCCAACGGCGCGCGGGAAATTCAATGGCGGGGACCCAACGGCTCGGCAGGCTTTCTGACAGACAATTGGCAGGCTGTCCCGCCCGCCCGCAAGCGGCGTTGGATAGGATCGCGTCCCCAATGCGATTGACTCGGGCGGGCTGTAGGATAAGAATGATCGTAAGCCGAATCCGCGCCAATCGAAGGAGCGCATCACATGAACGCCACGCTCGAACCCGAAATCGTCGCAGACTACGCCAACCACACAGGCGAATGCCCGATGTGGCATGCGGCGGAACGGCTGCTCTACTGGGTGGACATCCCCCAAGGGCGCGTCTTCAGGTACGATCCGGCGTCGAATCGGCACGAGATATTCTACGAAGGAAGCCGACAGATAGGCGGATTCACGATTCAGCGAGACGGCGCGCTGCTGCTGTTCATGGACAGGGGCGCTATCGGCGTATTGCGAGACGGTCGGCTGAGCTATCTAGTCGATGAGATTCCCGCCGAGCGGGACACGCGCTTCAACGATGTAATCGCCGCTCCGGACGGCGGAGTGTTCTGCGGCACGATGCCGACGGAGACGCGCAAGGCGACGCTCTACCGTCTGGATAGCGACGGCTCGCTGAGCGTCGCGGTCGAGGGCGTGGGGCTGTCCAACGGCATGGGGTTCACGTCCGACGGAGCGCGGATGTACTATACCGACTCTTTCGCGCGCCGCATATACCTGTTCGACTACGACGCCGCGACGGGCGCGCTGTCCAACCGCCGCGTGTTCGTCGAAACGCCGCGCGGGGAGGGCATTCCGGACGGCATGACGGTGGACGCCGAAGGGCATGTATGGTCGGCGCGGGTGGACGGCTCGGCGCTGTTCCGCTACACGCCGCGGGGCGAGGAAGAGCGACGAATCCGCTTCCCCGCGCGAAAGGTGTCCAGCGCGGCGTTCGGCGGCAGCAAGCTAGACGAGATATACGTTACGACCATCGGCGGCAACGACAAGGCGGCGGAAGGCGCGGGGGCGGGCGCGCTGTTCAGGCTGAGGCTCGGCATTCGAGGGCGGCCTGAATATCTTTCGGACGTGAGCGTTCGCGCGCCGAGAAGCTAGAACTGCGTGTACAGCGTCGGCGAGCGCTGCGGCTCGGATATTTCGTGCGGCTCTAGCGGGTATGCCTCTTTGCGGTATATCTGAATGCGGTTGGAGCCGTAGTCCGGGATGTACATGGACTTGCCGTCCACCCGCACGGACACAGGCCAGCGGATGCGCTTTTGCGGCTCTATCGACGCCATCTCGCGCAGGCGAAGCGCCTTGATATTGGATCTCATGTAGTGGAGCGCCTGCTTGGAGAGCGTCGCGTCTCCCCGAAACATCTCGACGAACACGCCATCGTGCCTGAACAGCTGTACACGGCTGTTCGCCCAGTCCGCCACATATATGTCGCCGTCCTCGTCCACGGTTACGCCGGAAGGCCTGTCGAACTCGCCCTCGCCCGTTCCCGAACCGCCGAACTCCATCAGGAACTCGCCCTCTGCGGTGAACTTCTGGATGCGGTCGTTGCGCCAGTCGGCAACGTACACGTCGCCCAGCTCGTCCACGTGAACGCCCCACGGCATATCGAATTCGCCCTCTCCCTTGCCATAGCAGCCGAACCGCAAGAGCGGTTCGCCGTCGCGCGTGAACTTCTGGATGCGATGGTTTTGGGTGTCCGCCACGTAGACGTTCTCATCGGCGTCGAGCGCGATGCCGGACTGTCTGTTTAGCTGCCCGTCGCCGTCGCCGCTCTCGCCCCACTGCGCCTGTATCTCGCCGCGCTTGTCTATGATGGTTATCTTGTTCGTCCCCTCGTCGGATATCCACAGGTTTTCTTCGCTGTCCATCGCCATAGAGATGGGCCAAACGAAGTTGGAGTTTACGGAGTGCGTTCCGCCAATCTGCGCCGCGCCGCCCGCGGCTAGGTTGATAGCGCCGAGGTCTTCATCGTCCTGCGACAGCCGCCGGATGAACGAGACGCCGCCGCGACACAGGATGTTCAAGTCGCCCTCGCGCCCGATGGCGAGGTCCACCGGCGTATTCGTCAGCCGTCGCATCCCCAGCGTGCGGTCGTAGCTGAAGCCGACGCGCAGCAGCGCGTATGGTCGTCCGTTCATGTTTCGTTCTCCGTGCGCCAATAGAAAAATCCTTCCCGACGCGGCTGCCTATCGAGCGTCCGTCCAAGCCGCGCAAGCTCCGGAAGGCGCCGGCGTGGCGTGTTCTATGCCAATTTGCCTGTCCGCCGCGCGCCCTATCACCCGAATATCGGCAGCTCTTCGTAGCGCCCGCCCACTATGGGAGACGCTTCTACGCCCATCCAACGCTCCAAGAGCGTGGTGTACAAGCCGCGAAAGTCGTATGTGTGCGCCATGTCGCCGTCGGTCTGCTTGTCTAGCTCTAGCGACGGATATTCGGCGTACAGCCCGCCGGCGACGCGCTCGCCTATGACGAACGCGCCGCCGCCCGCGCCGTGGTCGCAGCCGCTGCCGTTGTCTCGGATGCGCCGCCCGAACTCGGTGAACACCAGCATCGCCACGTTGTCCGCCGCGTCGTGGTCTCGCAGGTCTTGGAAGAAGTCCATTATCGCGCCCGAAAGCTCGCTCAGCAGGCGCGGATGGGTGGGCACCTCGTTGGCGTGGGTGTCGTATCCGCCGTGCTGCGTGTAGATGATGCGCGTTCCGAGATCGGCTAGGTGGACGCGCGCGGCATCGCGCAGGCTGGCGGCTATGGGGTTGTCGGCGTACTCGACGTCGGACTCGTACTCGGCGGGCGCGCGCTTGAGGACGTCCGCGCCGCGCAGAACGTCCATGCCGGCGGATGCGATGTAGTCGCGCACCGCGCCGCTGCCTATGGCGGGCGCGTACATCTTGGCGAACACGTCCAGCGCCCGCCGCCGCTCGGCTTCGTCGGATATGCCGCTCATCATGCCGTAGTTGTCGAGATCGCCCACGGACGTTATCGCCACGCCCGGCTTGGACATGGCGCGCGGCAGCCCGCGCCCGATGTTGACGCAGGTAAGCGGGTTCTCGCCCTTCGGGTCCATCTCGCGGACCACCTGCCCAAGCCAGCCTTGAGTCCCTATCTCGTTCGGCTCGGCGGTGTGCCAGATGTCCATTCCGCGGAAGTGGGAGCGGCTGGAGTCGGGGTAGCCGACGCCCTGCACTATAGCGACGCAGCCCTGATCGTAAAGCTCTTTGACGGGCGCGAATCGCGGCTCGAATCCAAGATAGCCGTCTATGGGCAGAATCTGATCCTGAGGGATGTTTATCACGGGGCGGGAGTCGTAGTAGATGTCGTCGCCGTATGGCACGACGGTGTTCATGAAGTCGTTTCCGCCGGTGAGTTGGACGACGACGAACACGGTGGGCTTGCCGTTTGCGAGCATCGGGGGCTGTCTCCTAGGCTCTGGCTATGCGAACTGGTACTCGATAGACGCGGAGATGAACTGCGCCATGCGCCCGACGCGCTCTCGGCTGGTTTCGCGCTCGGCGTCGGAGTCGAAACGCAGGTCGCCGTCCGCGCGCGCGTAGTCGATAAGCGCCTCGCGCGTTTGGGCGTCCACCCGCATCTGCCCCATGAGATCTAGCGCGCCGTCGACGAACTCGACGGGCGGGATGGGCGCGCCGCCGGCGTCGGCTGCGAGCCTGTCCGCAATGGCGCGGATGCCGGGCTTAGAGCTGTCCGCGAACTCGTTGACCGCGAAGTTGACGCGCTCGGCGAGCGTTCCGCCGTCTATCCACTCCCTGCCGGTGTGCCAGCCTTCGACGGTGGGCGGCGTCATCAGCCGCTGCCCCATGAGCGCGGCGGCGGCGGGCGCGGCGTGCAGCGCGGGCGCGGGGAAGTCGTATCCGCCGGCGAGTTTGAGCGTTCCGGCGACAAGCTCCGCAGGGCTTTTGACCTTCTCGAAGCGCGCCCGCTTGAAGAAGTCGGAGTGGAAGAGCGTCCGCAGCATCGCGCGAGTGTCGCCGTTAGACTCGAAGTAAGCGTCTACGAGCGTGTCTATGGCGCTAGGGTCTTGCGGCGGGGTGTCGTTCCAGCTAGGCACCTGCGGCTCGTCGGCGACGAAGAAGTTGTACAGGTGTCGGGAGATGAACCGCGCCGTGGCGGGCTGACGCGCGATGATGTCTATGATGTCCTCGCCATCGAACCGCCCCGTCTCCCCTAGAAACGTCTTCTCGCTGTCGTCATGGTCGGCGGCGCGGTAGACGAACTCGGACGGATATCGCCCATACGGGTCTAACGGTATGGGCTGGGTGAACGTCCAGCCGGTGAAGGCGCGAGACGCCATCTTGATATCTTGCTCGGTGTAGTTGCCGACGCCCATGGAGAACAGCTCCAGCAGCTCGCGTCCCCAGTTCTCGTTGGGACGATCGCTGAAGTTCTCGGAGTTGTCGAGCCAGTGGAGCATCGCCGGGTCTCGCGCGAGTCCCAGCAGCGCGGAGCGGACGTCGGCGAGCGCGTTGCGGCGGAACAGCTCTATCTGCGTCTTGGCGGATGGCCCATGCTCGCTTTTCCCCACCGAGGTGGCGAACACGTGATGCCAGAACAGCGCCATCTTCTCTTCGAGCGGGCGGCGGGTGTTGACCATGCGATACACCCAGCGCGTGTTCCACGGCTCGACTGAGTCTGGATTGTTCAGCTCCAGCCAGTACCGGGTGAGAACGTCGTCCGGCACGTCCGGGAATCGCTCCGGGTGGAGCAGATCTTCCACGATGTCCGCGTAGCTCCGCTTGGCGAGCGCTTCCAGCTCGTCGCGCGCGGCGCCGAACCCCGCGCGACGCATCAGGTGGACGATGAGCGGCATATCCGCGCAAGGGCTGTTGGGCATGAGGGCTTCTCCCACGTTTCGGATTTGGGGGGAAGTATACACCATAACGGCGCGAGCGGACGGGGTAGAGAGCGGCATTCGGCTGCGCGAAGCTATGCGCCGCCAACGGGCATCGCGTATAATGGGCGCATGACTACCCGAGGCGACACGACCATACGCGACATATCCGACCTAATCCGAGTCTTGCAAGACTACCCGGATTGGCGCAACGCCGTGCGCGGCATCGTAATCGGCGATGATATGCTTGCACTCCCGCAGCAGTTGGCGAAGTTCGTCCAATCCACCGAAGAAAACTTCCGCATCGCCCGCGAACGCGATGACCAGACCGACAGACGGCTGGCGGAATTCATCCAATCTACCAACGAAAACTTCCGCATCGCCCGCGAACGCGCCGACCAAACCGACAGACGGCTGGCGGAATTCATCCAATCCACCGAAGAAAACTTCCGCATCGCCCGCGAACGCGATGACCAGACCGACAGACGGCTGGCGGAATTCATCCAATCCACCAACGAAAACTTCCGCATCGCTCGCGAACGCGCCGACCAAACCGACAGACGGCTGGCGGAGTTTATCCAATCCACCAACGAAAACTTCCGCATCGCTCGCGAACGCGCCGACCAAACTGACAGACGCATCGACGAAACCAACCAACGGCTGGCAGACTTCATCCAATCCACCGAAGAAAACTTCCGCATCGCCCGCGAACGCGCCGACCAAACCGACAGACGCATCGACGAAACCAACCAACGGCTGGCAGACTTCATCCAATCCACCGAAGAAAACTTCCGCATCGCCCGCGAACGCGCCGACCAAACCGACAGACGCATCGACGAAACCAACCAACGGCTGGCAGACTTCATCCAATCCACCGAAGAAAACTTCCGCATCGCCCGCGAACGCGCTGACCAGACCGACAGACGCATCGACGAAACCAACCAACGGCTGGCAGACTTCATCCAATCCACCGAAGAAAACTTCCGCATCGCCCGCGAACGCGCCGACCAAACCGACAGACGCATCGACGAGTTGGCCCTAGACGTTAAAGGGCGATTCCAAGAAGTAAACCGGAGTATCGCCAGATTGGAAGGCAGGGTCTCCAACTTGGAGGGCGGCGAGTACGAGCGGAAGATATCCAAGAATATCGACAGCTATATCACCAGCCGCATGGATGTTCGCAGAGTCAGGCTGCTAAAGGGCGCGTTCTCTTTCGACGAAGACATGCTGGATATGCTGTACGACGCGGAGGACGACCAGAAGATCACCAAAGACGATAGGCGCGCTATCGGACTTGCCGACATCATCCTCCGCGCCCAGCGCGAGGACAACAGATCCGAGGTATATATAGTTGGCGAGGTCTCCGTCACGCTGGCTGGCGGCGACGTTGCCCGCGCCGCCCGACGCGCCGCCATTCTACAGGAAGCCATCGGAGTTCCGACGCTTGCCGCCGTTGTCTGCAACAGCATAGACGAAGAGCGCATGAGCCTCGCGGGGGAAATGGACGTCGCCATCGTGATGGTGGGGAATGGGTCTTGAGGGGATGGACGGCTAGATTGCCTAGTCCGTCCACAAGGGCTTGTCCCGAAGACGGCCGCCGAGCGCAATGTTTACGCGCCACGACAGGCGCTCCTCAAAGGACGTTGCCTGCAGCTCTGGATCGGGCGAGAGGGCGGCATGTTGGAGGGGACGGGAACCGAGCGCCCCGCCAAGAACATAAGGGGTCTCCCGCCCAAACAGTTCGGCAGCGGGCGCGGTGAACGTTGGTGGGCCGGACTGGACGGTAGGCAGTACCATCTTCGAGTCTCTGATTGCTGTGTAATATAATACCATTTCATGTTGATGCAGTCGCATAGTGTGCGGGCAGGGATCGCGTTGCGAGTTCGATCCAACTCCAGGCGGTGAGTGACCGCTCATTGGCAAAGCCAAGGACCGTCTCGGATCTCACGCCCGCCCCGGCAAGGGAGCGACTGATCCCCCTTTCCACTGCTGCTGCTCAACAACGTCCGCCTTCTCATGACGACCCCTCGGAACCTTCGGGCTGCACCCCAACCTCTTGAGCAGACCGTAGACGCTGCCATGCTTGTAGCTCACAGCGTACTCGGACTCTATCCAGTCCCTGACATCCCCCGCCGTCTTGAATCGCCCACTCGACACCTCTTCGGTCAACTCACGTTCCTGTTCGTTGCTCAGAAAGCGGGGCTTGCCCCTGCCTCCCATCTTGTGCGACAGCGCTCCTTCAGCCCCTCCGTCTCTGTAACAGCCCACCCACGTCTGGACCGTTCGCTGGCCGACTCCCACAGCCCTTGCCGACTCTGCGATCTGCCATCCAGACCGCACCAGCCAAAGCCCATGCACCCGCGTTCGCAGGCCGATGTCACGTTCTGCCTGGTAGGCTGCCTTCAGCGCCTCCGGCGTATCCTCTGCACTCCACTCAATTCAAAGTGGCCGACCAATCATAGCGTTGTCCTCCAACGCCAAGCGTTGGTTGGAGCTTTGTTCAGCCCGCTCGAACATCGTTAGCTTCTTCAAGGTCTCGTTATCATCAAATGGTATTACTCCAAAGCATCAGAGCGCGGACTTGGCAGGCGGCCAGGAAAGATGCGGCGCTTTGGGCATAACGGGCGGCTATCCCACACCATTCTCTAAAATCTAGGTATGGTCTGAACAAGTCCTTGGACTGTGGCAAAGTCACATACGGAAGTCGAACGCGGCAATAGTTGTCCAGAGGTTTTCTAGGACAATCCTCTGCCAGGTGGGTTGCCCGGCCAACCCACCACCATATCCCGAATTTGACGACACACCATGGAAGACGGGCCGGTCGAGGAGCCGAAGGCGTGGCTTCAGGCGATGCCCGGCATCGGACGGAATGGCGCCAAGTCGCGCTGAGGCCCGCGAGCATCAGCCGACGACGGTGCCCCGGTCGCGAACCCACCTGCTGGCGCCATATGGGTTGGTGGCCCGCACCCGGATACGGTACTTGCCGGGGGCCAGGCCCGTGACGGTGACACTGGTGGCCTCGCCGCCATCCAGGGCCGTCACCCACCCGCCGGCCGAGCCCGCAAGGTCGTAGTCGACGTCGTAACCGGAGGCCGCACCGCCTGCGTCGGGGGCTTTCCAGGAGATAGTCAGCCGCCCGCCGGAGCCGACGGAGACGGACAGATGCCGAACCGTGCCGGGTTTCTTGGTAGCCGTCAGCGCAGCGGGACTCGGCGCATCATCATCCGATGCCTCTCCGTCGTCTTGACCCTTGGAACTCGAACCGTCGTCCGATGCCTCTCCGTCGGCCTGACCCTTGGAACTCGAACCGTCGTCCGATGCCTCCCCGTCGGCTTGACCCTTGGAACCCGAACCGTCGTCCGATGCCTCCCCGTCGGCTTGACCCTCGGAACTCGAACCGTCGTCCGATGCCTCCCCGTCGGCTTGACCCTTGGAACTCGAACCGTCGTCCGATGCCTCCCCGTCGGCTTGACCCTTGGAACCCGAACCGTCGTCCGATGCTTCCCCGTCGGCTTGACCCTTGGAACTCGAACCGTCGTCCGATGCTTCCCCGTCGGCTTGACCCTTGGAACTCGAACCGTCGTCGTCAAGCACGTCCACCCCGGCCGAACCCGCGCCCGGGGCCACCGTGTAGCCGTCCCCCAAACGCACCGTCACCGTCACGCGGCCGTCGGGCTCCTCCGTCGAGTCGTCCACGGTCGCAACCCGCAGCCGCGTCTCCGTCTCGTTCGCTCCGAATACCGCAGCCGTCGGCGGGGCCACGGCTAGCACGCTCCCGGTCTCGCCCACCGCCACCGTCAGCGTCAGCGGCGCCGACGCATCGCCCGTGCGCGAGAAAACAAACACTGCATCCTCACCCTCCGTGACCGCACCCGCCTCCGCTGCCACCGCCACGACCGGCAGATCGTTGTCGGTGATCGTCCCTGTGGCCGTGGCATCGGCGATCCGCGCCGTCCCCACGCGGTAGAACCCAGTATTGAGCCGGTCGTCCTCATGTTGGTCGGGGAGCGTCAGCGTGAGCGTTACCGTCTCGTCCGGCTCGGCGATGTCGTCGTCCACGACACTGAGAGTGACCTTCTTCGAGGTATCGCCGGGGGCGAAAGTCACTGTGCCCGAGGTCGTGCCAGTGTAGTCCGCGTCCTGTGCCGTGCCCGGCGTGATGGCATAGTCGACGGCGACCGACAACTCACTGGCCGGACTCATGGTCAGCGCGAACACCAGATCGGCGCTCTCGGATGCCGCGGCATCGGCGACGCTGAGCGTCGGCCGGGGAGTGCCCGCCACCCGCAGCGTCGCCTCGGACGGCTCCCCCACGACATACCCGGAGGCATGGTCGTCGGGGGGAAGCAGGGTCAATTCCACCGTTCTGTCGGCCTCGGTGACGATGCCCTCCACGAACTCCGGATCGCGCATCTCCAGGGTGGAACTCCCCACTGCAAAGGTCCGGTATCCCTCCCGCAGGTTGACGCCCTGACCCCGATACACGGTCTGGTACCCGATGGTCAGGGCGATCGACAGATTCCCCGTCCGCCTCAGGGTGAACACGACCTCTCCGTTCTCAGTCTCCGTTGCCGATTCGACCGTCACGACCTGCTGGTCGTTGTCGGTGATGACGCCGGTGGCCGTGCCGTCGGCGATGCTCGCCGGCCCCGTGAGGTTGGCGAGGTTGAGCGTCACCGTCTCGTCCAGCTCAGCGGCCTCGTCGTCCACCAGATCGAGGGTGACGTCCTTGGATGTCTCGCCCGGGGCGAAGGTCAGGGCGCCCGAGGTCGAGCCGGTGTAGTCCGCGGTCTGCGCCGTGTCCGGCGTGATCTCGTAGTCGACAGTGACCTCCTGCGAACTGGCCGGATTCAAGGTTAGCACGAACACCAGGTCTGCATCCTCCGACGCCTCGGCGTCGGCCGCGCTGAGCGCCGGCGTGTCGTCGTTGTCCGCCACCGTCAGCGTGGCCGCGCTATCGCTGCCCAGGTCGTAGTCGTCGCCGTCGGCGAGCGTCAGGGTCAGGGTCGCGTTGGGTTCGTCGGTGTTGTCGTCCTCGGTCGCAAGGCTCACCGTTGCCGTGGTCGCGTTGGCCGGGATGGTCGCCGAGGTGGGCGGGTCATCGCTCAGCGCCGACCCGCCGCCGGTTACGGAGAAGGTCACGGTCAGGGCCGCGCCGGTGTCTTCGCCGCCCCGCGTCAGGGTGAACTCTGCGCTTTCGCCCTCGGTTACGTTGCCGCCGGAGGTTACCGTCACCACCGGGAGCTCGTCGTTTATGGTGTCGTCGTTGTCCTGGACGGTCAGCGTGGCAGCACTGTCGGCGCCCAGGTCGTAGTCGTCGCCGTCGGTGAGCGTGAGGGTCAAGGTGGCGTCGGGTTCGTCGGTCTCGTCGTCCTCGGTCGCTAGGCTCACCGTTGCCGTGGTCGCGTTGGCCGGGATGGTCGCCGAGGTGGGCGCGTCATTGCTCAGCGCCGACCCGCCGCCGGTTACGGAGAAGTTCACGGTCAGCGCAGCGCCGGTGTCCTCGCTGGCCCGCGTCAGGGTGAACTCCGCGTCCGCGCCCTCGGTCACGTCGCCGCCGGAGGCTGCCGTCACCAACGGCAGGTCGTTGTCGGCGATCGTGCCGGTGGCCGTCGCATTCCCGAGGCTGGCCTGCCCAGTGAGGCCGGACAGGGTGAGGGTCACCGTCTCGTCCGGCTCGTCCGTCGCGTCGTCCACTAGATCCAGGGCGACGTCCTTCGAGGTCTCGCCCGGAGCGAAGGTCACCGTGCCCGAGGTGGTTCCGGTGTAGTCAGCGGCCTGCGCCGTGTCCGCCGTGATCTCGTAGTCGACAGTGACCTCCTGCGAACTGGCCGGATTCAGGGTTAGCTCGAACACCAGGTCGGCGTCCTCCGAGGCCGAGGCGTCGGCAACGGTCAGCTCCGGCGTGTCGTCGTTGTCCTGGACGGTCAGCGTGGCCGCGCTGTCGGCGCCCAGGTCGTAGTCGTCGCCGTCGGTGAGCGTGAGGGTCAGGGTGGCGTCGGGTTCGTCGGTCTCGTCGTCCTCGGTCGCAAGGCTCACCGTGACCGTGGTCTCGTTGGCCGGGATGGTCGCCGATACCGGTGGGTCATCGCTCAGCGCCGTGTCGCCGCCGGTCACTGCGAAGGCCACCAAGAGCGCCTCGTCGATGTCCTCGCTGGCCCGCGTCAGGGTGAACTCCGCGTCCGCGCCTTCGGTCACGTCGCCGCCGGAGGCTGCCGTCACCACCGGCAGGTCGTTGTCGGCGATCGTGCCCGTGGCCGCGCCGTCGGCGACGCTCGCCGTCCCGGCGACGCCGGACAGGGCGAGGGTCACCGTCTCATCCGGTTCGTCCGCCGAGTCGTCCACTAGATCCAGGGCGACGTCCTTCGAGGTCTCGCCCGGGGCGAAGGTCACCGTTCCCGAGGTGGTTCCGGTGTAGTCCGCGGCCTGCGCCGTGTCAGGCGTGATAGCGTAGTCGACCTTCACCGTTCCCGAACTGGCAGGGTCTAGGGTGATCTCGAACACCAGGTCTGCATCCTCCGAGGCCGAGGCGTCGGCAACGGTCAGCTCCGGCGTGTCGTCGTTGTCCTGGACGGTCAGCGTGGCAGCGCTGTCGGCGCCCAGATCGTAGTCGTCGCCGTCGGCGAGCGTGAGGGTCAGGGTCGCGTTGGGTTCGTCGGTGTTGTCGTCCTCGGTCGCAAGGCTCACCGTGACCGTGGTCGCGTTGGACGGGATGGTCGCCGAGGTTGGCGGGCCATCGCTCAGCGCAGACCCGCCGCCGGTTACGGAGAAGGTCACGGTCAGCGCCGCGCCGGTGTCTTCACCGTCCCTCGTCAGGGTGAACTCCGCGCTTTCACCCTCGGTTACGTTGCCGCCGGAGGTTACCGTCACCACCGGGAGCTCGTCGTTGATGGTGTCGTCGTTGTCCTGGACGGTCAGCGTGGCCGCGCTGTCGGCGCCCAGGTCGTAGTCGTCGCCGTCGGTGAGCGTGAGGGTCAAGGTGGCGTCGGGTTCGTCGGTCTCGTCGTCCTCGGTCGCTAGGCTCACCGTTACCGTGGTCGCGTTGGCGGGGATGGTCGCCGAGGTTGGCGGGTCGCCGCTCAGCGCCGCATCGCCGCCGGTCACGGAGAAGGTCACGGTCAGGGCCGCGCCGGTGTCTTCGCCGTCCCGCGTCAGGGTGAACTCCGCGTCCGCGCCCTCGGTCACGTCGCCGCCGGAGGCTGCCGTCACCAACGGCAGATCGTTGTCGGTGATCGTCCCTGTGGCCGTGGCATCGGCGATCCGCGCCGTCCCCACGCGGTAGAACCCAGGATTGAGCCGGTCGTCCTCATGCTGGTCGGGGAGCGTCAGCATGAGGGTCACCGTCTCGTCCGGCTCGGCGATGCTGTCGTCCACGACACTGAGAGTGACCTTCTTCGAGGTATCGCCGGGGGCGAAGGTCACCGTGCCCGAGGTCGTGCCGGTGTAGTCCTCGGCCTGTGCCGTGTCCGGCGTGATGGCGTAGCTGACGGTGACCGACAATTCACTGGCCGGATTCATGGTCAGCGCGAACACCATGTTGGTGTCCTCGGATGCCGCGGCATCGGCCACGCTGAGCGTCGGCCTGGGAGTGCCCGCCACCCGCAGCGTCGCCTCGGACGGCTCCCCCACGACATACCCGGATGCATGGTCGTTGGGGGGAAGCAGGGTCAATTCCACCGTTCTGTCGGCCTCGGTGACAATGCCCTCCACGAACTCCAGATCGCGCTTCTCCAGGGTGGAACTTCCTTCCGCGAAGGTCCAATATCCCTCCCGCAGGCTGACACCTTGACCTCGATAGACGTCCTTGTATCTGATCACCAGTGGGACCGACAGATTCCCCGTCCGCCTCAGGGTGAACACGACCTCTCCGTTTTCCATCTCCGTTGCCGACACGATTGTCACGTAGGGGAGAGCGTTGTCGTCGTTGTCCGCCACCGTCAGCGTGGCTGCCGAGGGCGTGCCCAGGTCGTAGGCTGCGCCGTCGGCGAGCGTCAGGGTCAGGGTGGCGTCGGGTTCGTCGGTCTCGTCGTCCTCGGTCGCTAGGCTCACCGTTACCGTGGTCGCGTTGGCCGGGATGGTCGCCGAGGTGGGCGCGTCGCCGCTCAGCGCCGCATCGCCGCCGGTTACGGAGAAGGTCACGGTCAGCGCAGCGCCGGTGTCCTCGCTGGCCCGCGTCAGGGTGAACTCCGCGTCCGCGCCCTCGGTCACGTCGCCGCCGGAGGCTGCCGTCACCAACGGCAGGTCGTTGTCGGCGATCGTGCCGGTGGCCGTCGCATTCCCGAGGCTGGCCTGCCCAGTGAGGCCGGACAGGGTGAGGGTCACCGTCTCGTCCGGCTCGTCCGTCGCGTCGTCCACTAGATCCAGGGCGACGTCCTTCGAGGTCTCGCCCGGAGCGAAGGTCACCGTGCCCGAGGTGGTTCCGGTGTAGTCAGCGGCCTGCGCCGTGTCCGCCGTGATCTCGTAGTCGACAGTGACCTCCTGCGAACTGGCCGGATTCAGGGTTAGCTCGAACACCAGGTCGGCGTCCTCCGAGGCCGAGGCGTCGGCAACGGTCAGCGCCGGCGTGCCGTCGTTGTCCGCCACCGTCAGCGTGGCTGCCGAGGGCGTGCCCAGGTCGTAGGCTGCGCCGTCGGCGAGCGTCAGGGTCAGGGTGGCGTCGGGTTCGTCGGTCTCGTCGTCCTCGGTCGCTAGGCTCACCGTTACCGTGGTCGCGTTGGCCGGGATGGTCGCCGAGGTGGGCGCGTCGCCGCTCAGCGCCGCATCGCCGCCGGTTACGGAGAAGGTCACGGTCAGCGCAGCGCCGGTGTCCTCGCTGGCCCGCGTCAGGGTGAACTCCGCGTCCGCGCCCTCGGTCACGTCGCCGCCGGAGGCTGCCGTCACCAACGGCAGGTCGTTGTCGGCGATCGTGCCCGTGGCCGTCGCATTCCCGAGGCTGGCCTGCCCAGTGAGGTTGGACAGGGTGAGGGTCACCGTCTCGTCCGGCTCGTCCGCCGTGTCGTCCACTAGATACAGGGCGACGTCCTTCGAGGTCTCGCCCGGAGCGAAGGTTACGGTTCCCGAGGTAGCGCCGGTGTAGTCCGCGGCCTGCGCCGTGTCAGGCGTGATCTCGTAGTCGACAGTGACCTCCTGCGAACTGGCCGGGTCTAGGGTTAGCTCGAACACCAGGTCGGCGTCCTCCGACGCCTCGGCGTCGGCAACGCTCAGCGCCGGCGTGTCGTCGTTGTCCCGCACCGTCAGCGTGGCCGCGCGGTCGCCGCCCAGGTCGTAGGCGTCGCCGTCGGCGAGCGTGAGGGTCAGGGTGGCGTTGGGTTCGTCGGTGTTGTCGTCCTCGGTCGCTAGGCTCACCGTGACCGTGGTCGCGTTGGCCGGGATGGTCGCCGAGGTGGGCGGGTCATCGCTCAGCGCCGACCCGCCGCCGGTCACGGAGAAGGTCACGGTCAACGCCGCGCCGGTGTCCTCGCTGGCCCGCGTCAGGGTGAACTCCGCGTCCGAGCCCTCGGTCACGTCGCCGCCGGAGGCTGCCGTCACCAACGGCAGGTCGTTGTCGACGATCGTTCCGGTGGCCGCGCCGTCGGCGATGCTCGCCGTCCCGACGACGCCGGACAGGGTGAGGGTCACCGTCTCGTCCGGCTCGTCCAGCATGTCGTCCACTAGATCCAGGGCGACGTCCTTCGAGGTCTCGCCCGGGGCGAAGGTCACCGTGCCCGAGGTCGTGCCGGTGTAGTCAGCGGCCTGCGCCGTGTCCGCCGTGATCTCGTAGTCGACAGTGACCTCCTGCGAACTGGCCGGATTCAGGGTTAGCTCGAACACCAGGTCGGCGTCCTCCGAGGCCGAGGCGTCGGCAACGGTCAGCTCCGGCGTGTCGTCGTTGTCCCGCACCGTCAGCGTGGCCGCGCGGTCGCCGCCCAGGTCGTAGGCTGCGCCGTCGGCGAGCGTCAGGGTCAGGGTGGCGTCGGGTTCGTCGGTCTCGTCGTCCTCGGTCGCTAGGCTCACCGTTACCGTGGTCGCGTTGGCCGGGATGGTCGCCGAGGTGGGCGCGTCGCCGCTCAGCGCCGCATCGCCGCCGGTCACGGAGAAGGTCACAGTCAGTTCCGCGCCGGTGTCCTCGCTGGCCCGCGTCAGGGTGAACTCCGCGTCCGCGCCCTCGGTCACGTCGCCGCCGGAGGCTGCCGTCACCAACGGCAGGTCGTTGTCGGCGATCGTGCCGGTGGCCGTCGCATTCCCGAGGCTGGCCTGCCCAGTGAGGTTGGACAGGGTGAGGGTCACCGTCTCGTCCGGCTCGTCCGCCGTGTCGTCCACCAGATCCAGGGCGACGTCCTTCGAGGTCTCGCCCGGAGCGAAGGTCACCGTGCCCGAGGTGGTTCCGGTGTAGTCCGCGGCCTGCGCCGTGTCCGCCGTGATCTCGTAGTCAACGGTGACCGTTCCCGAACTGGCAGGGTCTAGGGTGATCTCGAACACCAGGTCGGCATCCTCCGACGCCTCGGCGTCGGCAACGGTCAGCTCAGGCGTGTCGTCGTTGTCCGCCACCGACAGCGTGGCCACGCTGTCGCCGCCCAGGTCGTAGGCTGCGCCGTCGGCGAGCGTCAGGGTCAGGGTGGCGTCGGGTTCGTCGGTCTCGTCGTCCTCGGTCGCTAGGCTCACCGTTACCGTGGTCGCGTTGGCCGGGATGGTCGCCGTGGTGGGCGGGTCATCGCTCAGCGCCGACCCGCCGCCGGTTACGGAGAAGGTCACTTCCAAGGCCGCGCCGGTGTCCTCGCTGGCCCGCGTCAGGGTGAACTCCGCGTCCGAGCCCTCGGTCACGTCGCCGCCGGAGGCTGCCGTCACCAACGGCAGGTCGTTGTCGGCGATCGTGCCGGTGGCCGCGCCGTCGGCGATGCTCGCCGTCCCGACGACGCCGGACAGGGTGAGGGTCACCGTCTCGTCCGGCTCGTCCGCCGTGTCGTCCACCAGATCCAGGGCGACGTCCTTCGAGGTCTCGCCCGGAGCGAAGGTCACCGTGCCCGAGGTGGTTCCGGTATAGTCAGCGGCCTGCGCCGTGTCAGGCGTGATGGCGTAGTCGACGGTGACCGTTCCCGAACTGGCCGGGCTTAGGGAGAGGACGAACGTCAGGTCGGCGTCCTCGGAGGCCGAGGCGTCGGCAACGGTCAGCTCCGGCGTGCCGTCGTTGTCCGCCACCGTCAGCGTGGCTGCCGAGGGCGCGCCCAGGTCGTAGGCTGCGCCGTCGGCGAGCGTGAGGGTCAGGGTGGCGTTGGGTTCGTCGGTGTTGTCGTCCTCGGTCGCAAGGCTCACCGTTGCCGTGGTCGCGTTGGCCGGGATGGTCGCCGAGGTGGGCGGGTCATCGCTCAGCGCCGACCCGCCTCCGGTCACGGAGAAGGTCACTTCCAAGGCCGCGCCGGTGTCCTCGCTGGCCCGCGTCAGGGTGAACTCCGCGTTCTCGCCCTCGGTCACGTCGCCGCCGGAGGCTGCCGTCACCAACGGCAGGTCGTTGTCGACGATCGTGCCGGTGGCCGCGCCGTCGGCGACGCTCGCCGTCCCGTTTAGGCCGGACAAGGTGAGGGTCACCGTCTCATCCGGTTCGTCCAGCGTGTCGTCCACCAGATCCAGGGTGACGTCCTTCGAGGTCTCGCCCGGAGCGAAGGTCACGGTTCCCGAGGTGGTTCCAGTGTAGTCCCCGGACTGCGCCGTGTCCGCCGTGATGGCGTAGTCGACAGTGACCTCCTGCGAACTGGCCGGGTCTAGGGTCAGCTCGAACACCAGGTCGGCGTCCTCGGACGCCTCGGCGTCGGCTGCGCTCAGCTCCGGAGCGCCGTCGTTGTCCTCCACCGTCAGCGTGGCAGCGCTGTCGCTGCCCAGGTCGTAGGCTGCGCCGTCGGTCAGCGTCAGGGTCAGTGTGGCGTCGGGTTCGTCGGTGTTGTCGTCCTCGGTGCCCAGGCTCACCGCGACCGTGGTCGCGTTGGCAGGGATGGTCGCCGATGTGGGCGCGTCATCGCTCAGTACTGCATCGCCGCCGGTTACGGAGAAGGTCACGGTCAGCGCCGCGCCGGTGTCTTCGCTGGCCCGCGTCAGGGTGAACTCCGCGTCCGCGCCTTCCGTGACGTCGCCATCGGATGCCACCGTCAAGACCGGCAGGTCGTTGTCGGTGATGGTGCCCGTGGCCGTGGCATCGGCGACGCTCGCCGTCCCGACGACGCCGGATAGGGTGAGGGTCACCGTCTCGTCCGGCTCGTCCAGCGTGTCGTCCACTAGATCCAGGGCGACGTCCTTCGAGGTCTCGCCCGGGGCGAAGGTTACGGTTCCCGAGGTGGCGCCGGTGTAGTCCGCGGTCTGCGCCGTGTCCGCCGTGATGGCGTAGTCGACGGTGACCTCCTGCGAACTGGACGGGTCTAGGGTCAGCTCGAACACCAGGTCGGCGTCCTCCGACGCCTCGGCGTCGGCAACGGTCAGCGTCGGAGTGTCGTCGTTGTCCTGGACGGTCAGCGTCGCAGCGCTGTCGCCGCCCAGGTCGTAGGCTGCGCCGTCGGTCAGGGTCAGGGTCAAGGTGGCGTCGGGTTCGTCGGTGTTGTCGTCCTCGGTCGCTAGGCTCACCGTTGCCGTGGTCGCGTTGGCGGGGATGGTCGCCGAGGTGGGCGGGTCATCGCTCAGCGCCGACCCGCCGCCGGTCACGGAGAAGGTCACGGTCAACGCCGCGCCGGTGTCCTCGCTGGCCCGCGTCAGGGTGAACTCCGCGTCCGAGCCCTCGGTCACGTCGCCGCCGGAGGCTGCCGTCACCAACGGCAGGTCGTTGTCGACGATCGTTCCGGTGGCCGCGCCGTCGGCGATGCTCGCCGTCCCGACGACGCCGGACAGGGTGAGGGTCACCGTCTCGTCCGGCTCGTCCAGCATGTCGTCCACTAGATCCAGGGCGACGTCCTTCGAGGTCTCGCCCGGGGCGAAGGTCACCGTGCCCGAGGTCGTGCCGGTGTAGTCAGCGGCCTGCGCCGTGTCCGCCGTGATCTCGTAGTCGACAGTGACCTCCTGCGAACTGGCCGGATTCAGGGTTAGCTCGAACACCAGGTCGGCGTCCTCCGAGGCCGAGGCGTCGGCAACGGTCAGCTCCGGCGTGTCGTCGTTGTCCCGCACCGTCAGCGTGGCCGCGCGGTCGCCGCCCAGGTCGTAGGCTGCGCCGTCGGCGAGCGTCAGGGTCAGGGTGGCGTCGGGTTCGTCGGTCTCGTCGTCCTCGGTCGCTAGGCTCACCGTTGCCGTGGTCGCGTTGGCCGGGATGGTCGCCGAGGTGGGCGCGTCGCCGCTCAGCGCCGCATCGCCGCCGGTTACGGAGAAGGTCACGGTCAGCGCCGCGCCGGTGTCCTCGCTGGCCCGCGTCAGGGTGAACTCCGCGTCCGCGCCCTCGGTCACGTCGCCGCCGGAGGCTGCCGTCACCAACGGCAGGTCGTTGTCGGCGATCGTGCCGGTGGCCGTCGCATTCCCGAGGCTGGCCTGCCCAGTGAGGTTGGACAGGGTGAGGGTCACCGTCTCGTCCGGCTCGTCCGCCGTGTCGTCCACCAGATCCAGGGCGACGTCCTTCGAGGTCTCGCCCGGAGCGAAGGTCACCGTGCCCGAGGTGGTTCCGGTGTAGTCCGCGGCCTGCGCCGTGTCCGCCGTGATCTCGTAGTCAACGGTGACCGTTCCCGAACTGGCAGGGTCTAGGGTGATCTCGAACACCAGGTCGGCATCCTCCGACGCCTCGGCGTCGGCAACGGTCAGCTCAGGCGTGTCGTCGTTGTCCGCCACCGACAGCGTGGCCACGCTGTCGCCGCCCAGGTCGTAGGCTGCGCCGTCGGCGAGCGTCAGGGTCAGGGTGGCGTCGGGTTCGTCGGTCTCGTCGTCCTCGGTCGCTAGGCTCACCGCGACCGTGGTCGCGTTGGCCGGGATGGTCGCCGAGGTTGGCGGGTCGTCGCTCAGCGCCGCATCGCCGCCGGTTACGGAGAAGGTCACGGTCAACGCCGCGCCGGTGTCCTCGCTGGCCCGCGTCAGGGTGAACTCCGCGTCCGCGCCTTCCGTGACGTCGCCATCGGATGCCACCGTCACAACCGGCAGGTCGTTGTCGGCGATCGTGCCGGTGGCAGCGCCGTCGGCGATGCTCGCCGTCCCGATTAGGCCGGAGAGGGTGAGGGTCACCGTCTCATCCGGCTCGTCCGCCGTGTCGTCCACTAGATCCAGGGCGACGTCCTTCGAGGTCTCGCCCGGGGCGAAGGTTACGGTTCCCGAGGTGGTTCCGGCGTAGTCCGCGGCCTGCGCCGTGTCCGCCGTGATCTCGTAGTCGACAGTGACCTCCTGCGAACTGGCCGGGTCTAGCGTCAGCTCGAACACCAGATCGGCGTCCTCCGACGCCTCGGCGTCGGCCGCGCTCAGCGCAGGCGTGCCGTCGTTGTCCCGGACGATCAGCGTGGCTGCGCTGTCGCTGCCCAGGTCGTAGGCTGCGCCGTCGGCGAGCGTCAGGGTCAGGGTGGCGTTGGGTTCGTCGGTGTTGTCGTCCTCGGTCGCTAGGGTCACCGTGACCGTGGTCGCGTTGGCCGGGATGGTCGCCGTGGTGGGCGGGTCATCGCTCAGCGCCGACCCGCCGCCGGTTACGGAGAAGGTCACGGTCAACGCAGCGCCGGTGTCCTCGCTGGCCCGCGTCAGGATGAACTCCGCGTCCGCGCCTTCCGTGACGTCGCCATCGGATGCCACCGTCACAACCGGCAGGTCGTTGTCGGCGATGGTGCCGGTGGCCGTCGCATTCCCGAGGATGGCCGGCCCAGTGAGGTCAGATAGGGTGAGGGTCACCGTCTCGTCCGGTTCGTCCAGCGTGTCGTCCACTAGATCCAGGGCGACGTCTTTCGAGGTCTCGCCCGGGGCGAAGGTGATGGTTCCCGAGGTGGTTCCGGCGTAGTCAGCAGCCTGCGCCGTGTCCGGCGTGATGGCGTAGTCGACAGTGACCGGCCCGTTGCTGACCGGGCTCAGAGAGAGGGTGAAGGTTAGGTCGGCGTCCTCCGAGGCCGAGGCGTCGGCAACGGTCAGCTCCGGCGTGTCGTCGTTGTCCTGGACGGTCAGCGTCGCAGCGCTGTCGGCGCCCAGGTCGTAGGCGTCGCCGTCGGTGAGCGTGAGGGTCAGGGTGGCGTCGGGTTCGTCGGCCTCGTCGTCCTCGGTTGCTAGGGTGACGAGCGCCGTGGTCGCGTTGGCGGGGATGGTTGCCGAGGTGGGCGCCTCGCCGCTCAGCGCCGACTCGCCGCCGGTCACGGAGAAGGTCACGGTCAGCACCGCCGTCGCATCGCCCGTCCGCGTTAGGCGGAACACCGCGTCCGATCCCTCGGTGACCGTGGCATCGACCGCCGCAACCGTCACTTTAGGAAGGGTCGCCTCCGCATCGTTCGACGCATCGTTGTCCTTCACCGTCACCGAGGCGGATGCCGTGTTCCTGCTCAGGTTGTAGCCGCTGCCGCCGGTGAGCGTCAGGGAGAGCGTGGCATTTTCCTCTACGGTGTCGTCGTCATCGGTCGCCAGGATGACGGGGGCAGTGGTCTGGCCGTCCTCGAAGGCAACGGACGTCGGCGCGGCGCCGCTCAGCACGGATCCGGAGTCGGTCACCGTGAAGGTTACGGTCAACTCGCCCGATGACTCTCCCGCCCGCGTCAGAGCGAAGGTCGCATCATCGCCTTCCGTGATCGTGGACTTCACCGACTTGACCGACACGACGGTATCAGCCGCCTCCGGCGTATCGTTGTCTTGGACGGTCAGCGTGGCAGCGCTGTCGTCGCCCAGGTCGTAGTCGTCGCCGTCGGTCAGGGTCAGGGTTAGGGTGGCGTCGGATTCCTCCGTCGCGTCGTCCTCGGTCGGCAGGCTCACCGTGACCGTGGTCGCGTTGGCCGGGATGGTGGCCGATACCGGCGGGTCATCGCTCAGCGCCGTGTCGCCGCCGGTCACTGCGAAGGCCACCAAGAGCGCCGCGCCGGTGTCCTCGCTGGCCCGTGTCAGGATGAACTCCGCGCTCTCGCCCTCGGTGATATCGCCGCCGGAGGCCACCGTCACCTGCGGCGGGTCGTCGTCGGTGATGGTGCCCGTGGCCACGCCGTCGGCGACGCTCGCCGTCCCGTTTAGGCCGGACAGGGTGAGGGTCACCGTCTCATCCAGCTCGTCCAGCGTGTCGTCCACTAGATCCAGGGTGACGTCTTTCGAGGTCTCGCCCGGGGCGAAGGTCACAGTTCCCGAGGTGGTTCCGGTGTAGTCCGCAGCCTGCGCCGTGTCCGCCGTGATGGCGTAGTCGACCTCCACCGTTCCCGAACTGGCCGGGTCTAGGGTCAGCTCGAACACCAGGTCGGCGTCCTCCGACGCCTCGGCGTCGGCAACGGTCAGCTCCGGCGTGTCGTCGTTGTCCGCCACCGTCAGCGTGGCCGCGCTGTCGCCGCCCAGGTCGTAGGCGTCGCCGTCGGCGAGCGTCAGGGTCAGGGTGGCGTCGGGTTCGTCGGTGTTGTCGTCCTCGGTCGCAAGGCTCACCGTTGCCGTGGTCGCGTTGGCCGGGATGGTCGCCGAGGTTGGCGGGTCATCGCTCAGCGCAGACCCGCCGCCGGTCACGGAGAAGGTCACTTCCAAGGCCGCGCCGGTGTCCTCGCTCGCCCGCGTCAGGGTGAACTCCGCGTCCGAACCCTCGGTCACATCGCCGCCGGAGGATGCCGTCACCAACGGCAGGTCGTTGTCGGCGATCGTGCCGGTGGCCGCGCCGTCGGCGATGCTCGCCGTCCCGTTTAGGTCGGAGAGGGTGAGGGTCACCGTCTCGTCCGGTTCGTCCAGCGTGTCGTCCACCAGATCCAGGGTAACGTCCTTCGAGGTATCGCCCGGGGCGAAGGTGACGGTTCCCGAGGTGGTTCCGGTGTAGTCCGAGGCCTGCGCCGTGTCAGGCGTGATGGCGTAGTCGACCTTCACCGTTCCCGAACTGGCAGGGCTTAGGGAGAGGACGAACGTCAGGTCGGCATCCTCGGCGGCCGAGGCGTCGGCAACGGTCAGCTCCGGCGTGCCATCGTTGTCCCGAACGGTCAGCGTGGCCTCGTGTGTCGCGCCCAGGTCGTAGGCGTCGCCGTTGGCGAGGGTCAGGGTCAGGGTGGCGTTGGGAGCGTCGGTGTTGTCGTCCTCGGTGGCTAGGCTCACCGTTGCCGTGGTCGCGTTGGCAGGGATGGTGGCCGTGGTTGGCGCGTCGCCGCTCAGCGCCGACCCAGGGTCGGTCACCGCGAGGTTCACGGTCAACTGGCTGGACGCATCTCTCGTCCGCGTCAGGGTGAACTCCGCGTTCTCGCCTTCCGTGACGTCGCCATCGGATGCCACCGTCACGACCGGCCCGTCGTTGTCGGTGATGGTGCCGGTGGCCGTATTCTTGGACGTATCCACTTCATAAATCGCTTCCGGCAACTTGGTCAACCGCACCCGCACCGTCTCGGCGTCCTCGACCGCCGTGTCGTCCGTCGTCTTCAGCGTGATCGACGCCTTGGTCTGACCCGGCGCCAGTTCCACTATTCCCCAGTTATTCTCATCGTAGCCCTCTGCGGTGTAATCCTCGCCCCGCGTGGCTGAGCTGTCGGCCAGCAGTTGGTATCTTACGCGCCAGGTCGCTTCGTAGTACGCATTGCTCAGGGTTACTGGGAACACCAGATCGCCGCCCTCGACCACCGGGGCTGTGGGCGCACCGATCGATACCTTCGGGAACGGGTCGTCGTGCAGTATCTTGCCGCTTGGCAGCTCGCTGGGCTGGGGCGGGACATAGGCAGGATCGCTGGGCTGGAGCGCAACGGCAGGCTCGCCGGGCAGTTTGATGGTGGAGAAGCCCGGGCCGGACGGATTCGAGAGCTCGAGATGCACCTTCTCGTCTTGAGTAAGCCGCTCGCCTTCATAGGTCTCGTCGCCATTGACGAGGACCGTGACCGTCTTCTCCGTCTCTCCTGCCTCGAAGGTGAGGACGCCGCTCTTCGGCTCGTAGTCGTCGCCGCCGGTGTTCGCTGAGCCGCCGGCCTTGGCGGTGCCGTCGACGGTGGCGTAGTCTACCGTCACCGTCCCGAGCGACGGCGGATCCAGCGTCACCGTGAACACGAGATCCGCCGTGCCCGTGTCGCCCTCGTCCACGCTGGGGCTGTCGACGGAGAGCCTATGGTCGTCGTTCAGGATGGTGATGGCGCCCAGGGTTATGGGATCGCCGTGATCTACCTCGCTGTTCTGGTAAGTTACTACCACCGTCTCGTCATCTTCGATAAAGGGGTCACCCCATATCGGGATCAGGCACCAGAGATTGTTTCCGTCGCCGCTCTCCCCATAGTCCCCCCGCGAGTGGACGTGATTTATGAAAGTGCTCGGGAGATCCTGGTAGTAATCTCCGCGATCTAGGTTATTCTCGGCTCCCACGGCCGTGCCGCCGTCCCCCGCGTTGCAGGTCTCACGGGGGCCATACCCGTACCATTGCCGGTTCGTCCGGAGCTCCAGTCTGACGAACGTCTGATATCTCCGTCGGCCGTCTACCAACATCCTCCAAGCGCCCTCCGGCACGCTCTGCGTGTTCGCCTCCAAGGGGACCGTGTACGTGAAATCGTCGTCATCCAAGATTTTGCCGGACCACTTGCCTGTATGGCCCGGTGGAAACTCTAGTCGGATCCCTTCGGGGCCGCTCAATCCGGAAAGCTCGACTTTGAGGCGTTCGTCGCTCTCGTCGAAGTCGTCGCCGTTCACGGTGACATGGATTTGCTGGCTGCCGGTGTTGGCTGGGAAGGTGAGGGCGCCGCTTTTCGCCTCGTAGTCGTTGCTCCCGATCCAATCCGCGTCGATCTGGTGCGCGTGGCGGCCGGACGTGCTGTCGGCCGTTTGGTAGTCGATGGTCACCTCGCCGCTGGACACCGGCGGGTTCAGCGTCACCGTGAACGTCATGAGCGTCGTCTCGCCGGCATCGCCCTCCGTCACCTTCGGCGAATTGACCCAGACTCGGTGGTCGTTGTTCAGGATGGCGCCGGTGGCGACTATCACCACGTCATCATCCCCGGATGGATTGAAGATCGGCGGCGCGGTAACCGTGATCTCCACCGTTTCGTCCGGTTCGACTCGGTTGTCGGGCAGGATGTAGAACCGCGCCTCTTTCTCCGTTTCACCGGGCTTGAAGGTCACGCTCTGCAATGGGGTGTTGGTGTAGTCGGCATTGTCGGTATGCTGGTTGCCCGGAACATAGTACGTCGCCGAGCCGCCGGTCCTAGCGACTTCGACCGTGACCTCCTCCTCCTGCGGCTGATTCATTCGCAGGGTGAAGAAGAAGGGGAGCAGGGGCGTCCCGCCCTCATCGCTCTCCAGCACAGTTGGCGCGTCTACGGTCAGCTTCAGGTGCGGGGGGTTGTCCGCGATGAGCCCGAGGAAGGAGCGCCGCTCGAAGCCGAGGTTGTCCAGCTCGAAGCCGACGTCGATTTCCGAGGGGCCGCGCGGGTTGGAGAGCAGGAGCCACAGGTTCTCGGGTGTCTCGCCCTCGAAGGCGTCGTCGCCGTTGACCGTGACGTCGATGGTCTTCGAGACGGCGCCCGCCTCGAAGGTGAGGGTCCCGCTGGCGGATTCGTAGTCGTCCTCCCCCGCGCTGGCCGCGCCGCCGCTGATTGCCGTGCCGTCGATGGTCCTGTAATCGACCATCACCGGCCCGGGCGCCGCCTCCGACAGGTTCACCACGAAGGAGAGGTTTGCCGTCGCCCCGGAGTCAGGCTCGGTCAGGATGTCCGGGCCGTCATTCTGCACCGATATGACGTGGTAGTCGTCGTTGCGGATGACGCCGACGCCGGACGCCGCATCCCCGCCGGCAGCGGCATAGGCGCGGTCGTCATCGTCGGCTAGTTCGACCTCGACCGCCACCGTTTCGTCTTCCTCGATTTTGGCATCGCCGTTGATCTTGACGGTGACTTGCTTTTCGGTTTCACCGGGTTCGAAGGCAACCGTGCCTCGATGCTGGTTATCGTAGTAGTCGTCGGCGTCCGCCGTGCCGCTGTCAATCACCCGGTAATCGACTTCGACGGGGAAGTCGGCCGGCTTGTCGAGATCCACGTTGAAAGTGAGATCCGCGGCGCCCGAATTGCCCTCGTCCACGCCGGGCGATTCGACGTGCAGCGTGTAGCGGTCGTTGTCCTGGACCCGGGCGGTCGCCAAGAGGGAGGTCCCGGGAGTGTGCAAAGTGACTCGAACTCGGTCATACTGCTCAACGTGGTCGTCATCAGAGGTCCGGAACCGGATCGTCTTCACACCCTCTCCGGGCGTGAAGGACACATTGCCGCTGTTGTCATAGTCGTAACAGTCAGCGCCTGAAGGCGTGGGGTTGTCGCTTGCGCCCCTTATGGCGCATACGCTGTAGGTTAGTTGTCTGCTCCCACGGGTATTGTCCCGCGTGACCGTAAACTCCGCCGTTTCGCCCTCCGTCACCGGCTGCGACGGGCCGGCAATGGATATGCCGTCAATGGGCTCGTCGTCGTTGCGGATGACGCCGGCGACGGACGCCTCGCGCCCGTTGGGATAGGCAAGGGCTTTGTCGTCTTCGTCAGCCAGTTCGACCTCGACCACTACCGTTTCGTCTTCCTCGATTTCGGCATCGCCGTTGACCGTGACGGTGATCCGCTTCTGGGTTTCACCGGGCGGGAAGGTAAAGGCGCCGACGAGGGGGGCATCGGCTCCATCTATTGTAAGCTGATCCCGATAGTCGGCGTCGGTGTAGTTGGGGCCAGCGGTTGCCGTGCCGCCCACGGTATAATCGACTTCGACGGGGAAGCTGGTCCGATGGCTGAGTCTCACGGTGAAGGTGAGATCCGTGGCATTCTGGCGGCCCTCATCTACGCTGGGCGAGTCGATGGACAGCCCGTAGCGGTCATTGTCCCGGATCTGCGCGGTCGCGCTGGGGTTAGCTTTGCAGGACGGGTTCCCGAAATGGCCTCCGCAAATGGGACTAACAAACAACTCGACTTTAATCCGGTTATTCTTCTCAACGTAGGCGTCATCAAGGGCTACCTGGATCGTCTGCTCCGCATTTCCAGACGGGAAGGTTACACTGCCGGACTGAGAATTGACAGGGTTGTTATTTCCGCCCCTTAATTCGCTCACTTTGTAAGGTATTGTCAGCTCTTGACCGGTGTTTCCCCGTGTGACCGTAAACACCGCCGTCTCGCCCTCTATCACCGGATCCGACGGGCCGACAATGGATACCCAGCCGATAGTGGGTACAGGATCAGGGTCAGCAGACTGAGCGGCCGCCGAGCCCGAACCGAGAGCGGCGACAAGGGCAAGCAGCAGAATCAGGGCGGGGGCTATCCAACGGATGCCCGACGCGCCCCGTGTCGGGGGGGGGGGGGCTGGTATGAGCATGGGCGACAGCCTGTTGGTCATGAGTTCGAGTCCTTAAGTTGGCATTCGTCAAGGGAAATTTGCACAGAAAGGGAGCGTACCAGATTGCAGAGTGCGAGCGCCACAGGAGATCCTGTGGGCATTCAATAGGGCGCGCTGATATTATATCCAGCCTTCCCTGAGCCACACCATCGCCAACGATCCAACCAGCATCTCCACGCTCTTGGAGTACCTCTTAACGCTGTGTTCTAATATGTTTAACTTCCCCTTTAATACCGAGTGCAGACCCTCGCATACCCTCGTTCAGATTCACCTCGCGTTTCTTTCCCACCTCGTGAGATCCCGGCGGAAGCCAGCCATACGCCTCATAGCCGTCGCTGCGGTATCTCTCGGACTCGGGAAAGCCTCAGAAAGGTCTCCCTCTCGCGGATTCCCACCTCGAAATCCGCCCACTTCTTCCCGTCCCTATCCTCCATGTCGCAGCATAGCCCTATTTTGCATAATCAGCGCATCCACCGTGAGGGCAAGCTCTTGCCGTCCTAAAACGCTGAGCGGTACACTTTACGGAAGGGTATCGGGTGATGGAGAACAGCTTGCGGCGGTTCATCGATGAGCATGGAGATCGAGCATGACGAGCAAGAGGGTATCCGTCTGGTACGACGACGAGGGCGACATGCTCGAGGTGATGTGGGCGTTCAGAGAGGGCTGCTTCACACCCACGGACGACGAGCGCATCCTCACGGTGAAGCAGGCGGCGCCATTCGGCTGGGCGTCTCGGAACATGGAGAACAGCTTGCGGCGGTTCATCGATGAGCATGGAGATCGAGCATGACGAGCAAGAGGGTATCCGTCTGGTACGACGACGAGGGCGACATGCTCGAGGTGATGTGGGCGTTCAGAGAAGGCTACTTCACACCCACGGACGACGAGCGCACCCTCACGGTGAAGCAGGCGGCGCCATTCGGCTGGGCGTCTCGGAACGACGAGTGCGACAACTAGCCCGCGAGGGGCGGATGCGTGGAGCGACCAAGACCGCGGCAGAGTGGCTTATTCCCACTCCGGTCGAGGTGATTCATGGAAGGCGCGGTGTCGCCGGTGTCGTCGGCCACCTACATTCCAGGAATGTCTGAAGAAGCCTCGCTACGTAGTCGGGCAGCAACAACTTCGGGCGCCAATGGGAGCGGACAGTAGCGAGAGATCAGGCAACGCTGCCGGGGGACGTGGCGGTTGTAAGGAAAGGATCGATGGACAAAGCGGCGACTATAGCTCGCAGGGTCGCCGAAAAGGCGGCTCTCAACGGCTCGGCGCTGCCTAACCGTACAAAATGGTGGAGCTGGGGGGACTCGAACCCCCTACCTCTTCAATGCCATTGAAGCGCTCTCCCAGATGAGCTACAGCCCCACGGGGACAAGCCGAATATATCAGAGCCGCGCCGCCGAACGCAAGACGGCGCGGGCGCTGACGGCTAGCTAGCGCCCCTTGACGCGGCGCATCTCCGCGATTAGCTCGTCGGTGGGCGGGTAGTACTTGCCGGGCGCGACGCGCTCCGCAAGCGTCTTCTCCTTGACGTAGTTCTCCGCGTCTTCGTGTTCGACAGCCCACTCCAGAACGGCGTCCGCCATCCACGAAGGCACTACCAAAACGCCGTCGTTGTCTCCCACCAGCACATCGCCGGGGCGCACGAGCGCGCCGCCGCACTGGATTTGCACGTTCTCTTCGACGGGCGCAGCCTCGGGGTTGCCGTGGAAGCTGCGATATTTGGCGTACACCGTCAGCCCGTAGTCTTCTTCGACAATCACGTCGAGGTCTCGGATAGCGCCGTCTATCACCACGCCGTCGGCGCGGTTCATGGCGAGCTGAAGCAGCTTCACATCGCCGGCTACGACGTCGCGCCGATTGCCCATGATGTCCGCCACGAGCGCGTCGCCGGGGCCGCATCGTCCCATTGCTATGTACTCTGGAGAGAACTCTCCGCCCGGCTTCTCCGCAATCAGGTCGGGGCGCGTCGGCAGGAAGCGCAGCGTCCGCGCGCGCGCCGCGAGCCGAGAGCCGGGCGTGAAGTTGATCAGCCCCTCGCATACCGTCTGCAACGATCCGAAATGCCGCGCGGCGTTGTAGACCGTAGCCGTCGGCAGAGCTTTCAAGCCGTCCAGCGTCTCTTGCGAGACTTCCACCGGCTTCATGTCGAATTGCGTCATGGGTCTTGCCTCATTTGGCTTCTCGTCTGCGCCAGAACGGGGATATGGAAGTTTCGGCCGCGCCCCGGGTTCCCGCCCAGCGTCGGCGCGCGGCGCAGGCTCTGGGCGGGAACGACGATCGTAGGCGCAATCGATAGACTTGTTCTCAGAGGAACGCGGTCAGCGTGGAGCGAATCGATGTTTCCCGGCGTCCCAACAATCAGAATTGCGGCAGGCTTGCGCCGCAAGCCGAGCGGGAATCCATCTAGTGGTGGGAAGAGCCGGGGCTCCGGGGACTCGTTCGCAGGCGGGGATGTCTAGGAGGCTGTCTTCCACTCCAGCAGTCTGGAGACTTCGTCGGTCTGGACTTCCGGGTAGGTGACATGGCCGCAAGCCAAGCAGGCGATGTAGAAGCCTTCGAAGTCGCGGCGGATCTGGCGATCCCCGCTGCAGCGGACACAGGACTTGAAAAGCACAGAGTGCTCCCTCAGAGCACTCTGTGCCGTAACTATCTCTCTCATATCGGCACGTTCTCCTTTCATGCGTTAGAATCAAATTTATCCTATGATTATTAACGCGCAGTTAACCAGAGGTTAACAACGCATCGAAATACGCGATATACAGTATTCGCGCATGTGAAAAGCACACGCCGCCCGCGCTTACGGCTTGGGGCTTTCCATGAACACGGTAACGCCCATTTCGCGATAGTGGTCTCGCAGGCGGTAGTCGTAGTTGCGGAAGCTGATGCGGACGTTCGTGCCTTCTAGCTGGTCGAGCGCGTGGCGCACGCAGTCATCGACGGTCTGAAGCGGGTGCTTGGGGTGCGCCTCGATGTCGTAGCTCAGGTCGGCGGGTCCCCACGTGAGGCAGGCGATGCCGGGCTTGGCGAGCTGTCGCGCGTTGGTGACGGCGCGCAGCGTCTCCATCTGAATGCACAGTATCCCGTTGGCGTTCCACCACTCGGCATATTCGAGCCTGTCTTCGCGCCCCTCGATGCCGTAGCGCGCCGCGCCGCCCCAGCTGCGCTTAGCCGTCTGCGGATAGTAGAACCAGTTTATCGCCTCGTCGACCACCGCTTCGTCTTCCACCAGCGGCACCTCGATTCCCAGAGGGCCCAAGTCCAGGATGTTGCCCACCAAGTAGGCGTGGCGCGGATGCTTTATCCTGAACTGCACGGGAACGCCCACTTCCTTCGCGGTCTCGCAGTACTGCACCAGCCGTTCCTCGCTGTAGGCGGAGTGCTGAGCGTCGGCGTTGATGAAATCGTAGTCGTCTTTGGCTAGGATGTCCTCCATCTGCGCGCGGGTGGCGGTCACCGGCACGGACACGCCTAGAACTATGTCGCCTCGCGCTATCTTTTCTCTGAGCGATGTCATTGGAGCCTCTCCCTTGTCTGTCCTCTCTGAAATTGTCGATCGAGCGCCTTCTCCCCTCGATGGGAGGGCGCGCTCACCGCCCTCCGAAGCGCGGCATGAAGAACTCGAACCGCTCTTCGTCGTCGTAGCCCTCGATGAACGCGGGCGATATGCCGGGCGCATCCAGAGCGGCGCGCACTATGCGCTTGTTGAATACGTGGATGCCGGAGCCTTCAGCCAAGAAATCGTCCATCGGCATCCAGAAGCATTCCGCTATCTCCTCTTCCTGCATGGTTATTTCGGTGGAGAGCGCGGAGAGGCGGCATACGAAGTATATGTCGGATTTGCCGTATCGGTAGCCGTGCCAGTGCCGGAAGCAGGCGAGCGCCTCGAACTTGGCGTGAACGCCCGTCTCCTCGCGCACCTCGCGCACGGCGGCTTCGGCGAGATGCTCGCCCGGATGGAGCGCGCCGCCGGGCAGCTTGTAGCCCGGCCCGCGCCCGCCGCCCATGCGGTATCGCTCCGACACCACCAGCAGTTCGCGCCGCTCGCTCACCACCACCGCGCCCGCGCCGATGTAGTGCGTGGCGTATGGCGGGATGTACGCGCCATCTTGCAGCCGCAGCGTCAGCATGGCGTAGCCGCGCTGCGCGTGATGATACTCGAACCCCGCCGCCGCCGCTACGGGCGACAGCGCGCCGTTAGCCAGCGGCAGTTCCAGCCAGACGACTTTGCAGCCCTCCGCCGCCCACGCTTCCAGCGACTTCGCCAGCCGACGCTCGAAATCGGCGACGTCGCTCGGCAACGCGCTCGGCTCCACCACCACGCCGCCGAACTGGTTGCGTGAGAATGCGAGCATGTCGTTCGTTTTCGCGTCTGTTGTCATGTTCGCCTCTGTCAGCCGTGTCTCACAACCATCTGCACCTCGTTGGACGGGTTGCAGAGCGCCTCGAACGCGGATTGGATGTCGTCCAGCGGCAGGAAGCTCGCCTCGGAAACGAGCGGCTCCATGCTCACCTTGCCCGCGCGGATGAGGTCTAGCGCGATTCGCCAGTCTTCCGGCTGCGTTCCGAACGACGTCTTGAGGCTTATCTCGCGCGCCATCCAGTCGGGCGGCAGAACGGGGGTTTGCTCCCAGACTATCGCCACCAACACCACCTGCCCGTTGCGGCGCGCCATGTTGAGCGCCTGATCGAGCGTGCCTTTGGCTGCGGCGCACTCGAACACCACGTCGGGGCCTACGCCGTCGGTCAGCTCGACCACTCGCGCGAGCGCGTCTTCTTCCAGCGGGTTTATCACCGCGTCCGCGCCCAGCTTGCGCGCCGCTTCCGCGCGAGCCGGCGCGGGTTCGGACACTATCACCTTGCCGGCGCCTGCGGCGCGCGCCACCTGCATGCAGAGCAGGCCTATAGGCCCCGCGCCCAGCACGACTACCGAATCGCCCAGCTTGAGCTGCGACAGCCGAACCGCGTGAACCGTCACCGCGCACGGCTCGCACATCGCGGCTTCCTCGTCGGATACCCCATCCGGCAGCGGGATAGGCTCCCACTCTTCCAGCAGCACCTTTTCGGCGTATGCGCGGACGCGCTCCGCCGCGCCGGAGAAGCCTTCGAGACGGTAGTTGTAGCGTTCGCCTCGGTTGGGGCTTGCGGCGCGGACGGCGGGCGGCGGCTCGCCTCCTCCGCCGACTACGCGGTCGCCCACGCTCCAGCGCTCGACGCCCTCGCCGACGCTGCTGACGACGCCAGAGTACTCATGCCCCATCACGCTGCCCGGCGGCGCGATGTCGTATAGGAAGTGGTGAACGTCCGTGCCGCATATGGCGCAGCAGCTCACATCCACTACCACTTGCCCAGCGCCGGGCGTAGGGTCTTGCATATCCTCTATGGCGAACCTCTGCCCGCCCTTGTAAACCGCTGCGCGCATGGCGAAAACCTCCCTCTGACGTTGGCGCATAGGGTATCACACGCATCGGCGGGATGCGCGGGATTTTGGGCGCAGCCCCCTCGCCCACAAAGAGACTCACAGGGATAGGCGCTTCCAATTGTCAGAATCAGGATTTGCATGATTCTGAGATTCTCAGGATTTTCACGGCGCTATCTTGGAAATCCACTAATTCTGAGAATCCTGATTCTGACAATAGACAGGCTGCTCCGGCATGGGCGGAAAATATCGCGCGCGCGCCCGCGATTCTCGCGCGGGTGGTAGAATGACAGGCGGCGCGAGAACGAACACGGGGGATAGGACGGCGACAGTGGACGCATTCAAGATAGACCACATCATCCAAGAGCGGCGGCGGAGCGGCGAGCTGTACGCCGAGTTCCTATCCGTCCCCGCTATGAGCGCGGGCGTGTACGAGCTTGCGGCGGGCGCGGACGATCCGCAGTCTCCCCACGCGGAGGACGAGATATACTACGCGCTGAGCGGGCGCGCCAGCATACGGGTGAACGGCGAAGACCGCGAGCTTCGCGCGGGCAGCGTGGTGTTCGTGCCAGCGGGCGCGGAGCATCGCTTCCACTCCATAGCCGAGACGCTGACGCTGCTGGTGGTGTTCGCGCCCGCGCGTGGGACGGGGAATCCATAATCACAAATAAGATAAGGGAGATGACGGCATGAGCGAGCGGGATTACTCGGAGACGCTGGCGAAACTGGTCGAGGAGTCGATAGCGGAAGGCGGCTTGGACACTTTCGAGGGATACTGGAATCTGTACGAAGCAGTATCGGCGGGGAGAGAAGCGCAGAGCTTTTACATCAGCGTAGGAAAATCCTCCGTCTTCCACACCGGAGATGCCAGTGTCGGCATTATCAGTGATGGCGTGCTGGTAAACATATGGGCGGCAGGAGGTACCAAGGGCGGATTGACATTTCGCCCACTTGACTCGATTGCATACATAACCGTCGACAGTCAGGGTCACGATTCATCGCTGGAGGTAACGGCAATCGCAAGCGAACATATGACTACTGAATGGTCCGGCGTGAGAGGTGAGATGTTTGACAAGATCGGATTCACATGGACTGCAAAAACCGAAGATGAAAAACGCTATCTACTGTCGTTCGCAAAAGCCTTGCTGAAAGGCATCTCCAACAGATAGATGCAAAGGAAACCGATATGAACCGCGCGCCCGAGGCAGCCAAACCCACCAAGACGGCGGCAATTCGCTCCACCGCGCCCCCGCTGACATTCACATCAGAGGCGAAGGCTCTGCTCACGCCATTCAGGGAAGAGACGCTGAACTACATCTACCAAAAGGCGGTGGAACTAGCCGGCGAGCGGCTGGAATCGGCGCTGGCGTACTCTATGGATGACCTCAGCGGACAGTGGACGGACACGCTCGACCTTGCGCTTAGGTTGGATGGCAACTGGAACGAGATTCGCGATCTAGGAAGGCGGCTCGACGAGGCGGTCGACAAGCTCAGCGCCTCGTGGTCTGCGGAAGAGTTGGACGACTATCTGAAATACATATACTTCGCAGCAATCCCATCCGACAAGATAATACTTTCGACCAAGCGATGAGACCTCTGGAATTATACGATTTGGGTATGGAGCTTGCCGCGCGCGCCGACGGCGAAAGTGTACAGCGCAGCGCTGTCAACCGTCTCTACTATGGACTTCTTCACGAAGCCTGTTGCCGCTACTTCCGGGTGAACCCGTCCGCCGCTCCAATCCCACGCAGCCGCAGACATAGGGAAGTCGGCGACCGATTTCGCTCCAAGGGGGATGAGACGTCCCTCAACATCGTCCGGCTTCTCAGGATACTCGCCGGACTGCGAACGGAATGCGATTACAACCTAACGCGGGAATTGATGCACGGGGGCAGAGCGTATCCACCAAGCGATATCTTGACAATAGCCGTTGATTTCGCAGGCGAGATACTTGCCGCGCTCGAAGAGTACTCGCCCGGCGAGGCTGAGGACGGCTGCAACTGCCCGGCAATCTAACATCCGCGGCTTCAGGAGACTGCGCCCATTGAACAAAACACTCCCCACCTTCGCCGCAGCCGTAGCGGACATCCCGGACGGCGCTACGCTCATGATAGACGGCTTCGCGGGGCCCGGCGGCACGCCGCAAAACCTCATCCGCGCGCTCAGAGAGCGCGGCTCGCGCGAGCTGACTATCGTCTCCAACACGGCGGGGCTGGCGTCGGTCATCGGGTTCGGCACGATACCGGGAGACACGCCGACGGACATCGGCGTTCTCATCGAGAACAGTCAGGTTCGCAAGATAATCGCGTCCTTTCCCGTGTCGCCGTCGCCGTCGCGCCCGACGGCGTTCGAGCTTGCCTACCGCGAAGGCAGGGTCGAGCTGGAAGTCGCGCCGCAAGGCACGCTCGCGGAGCGCATCCGCGCCGGCGGCGCGGGCATCCCCGCGTTCTACACGCCCACCGGCGTCGGCACGCTCATGGCGGAGGACAAGGAGACGCGCGAGTTCGGCGGACGCGAGTATCTGCTGGAAACGGCGCTCTACGCCGATTTCGCGCTGCTGCGCGCCCACCGCGCCGACACGCTGGGCAACACGCAGTACCGCGGCACGTCCAGAAACTTCAACGGCGTCATGGCGACCGCCGCAGACGTGGTGATTATGGAAGTGGACGAGATAGTAGAACCCGGCGATATAGACCCGAACGCCGTCCACACGCCCGGAATATACGTCAACAGAATAGTCGAGATAGGCTGAGGGAGCTATGGAACCCGAAAGACTGCACCGAGAAGTCGTCGCCATGCGCGTCGCGCGCGAGCTTCAGGACGGCGATGTCGTGAACCTAGGCATCGGCATACCCACGCTGTGTTCGCAGTTCGTGCCGGAAGGGCGCAGCGTAGTCTACCACAGCGAAAGCGGCGTGCTTGGCTATGGGCCTATGGCGGAGCCGGGCGATGAGGACGTAGACTTGATAAACGCCGGCGGGCAGTTCCTCGCGCCCACGCCGGGCATGTCTTTCTTCAACTCGGTAGAGGGGTTCGCCATGATTCGCGGCGGACACATAGACGTAGCCGCGCTGGGCGCGATGCAGGTGTCCGAGCGCGGCGACCTCGCCAACTGGATGCTCCCGCAGCGCGGCATCGGCAACGTGGGCGGCGCTATGGACCTCGCCATCGGCGCGAAGCGAATCATCGTCGCCATGGAGCATACCGACCGCGACGGCAACCCCAAGATAGTGCGCGAATGCGCCTTCCCGCTCACCGCGCCGCGCTGCGTGAGCCTGATAGTAACCGACGTAGCCGTCATATCCGTCGAGCGCGATGGGCTGCTGCTCGCCGAGACCGCGCCCGGCTGGACGGCGGAAGCGGTTCAGCGCATCACCGAGCCGACGCTGCGCGTGTCTGACGATCTTCAGGAGATGCGGCTGTAGAGGGCGCTGGCGCTCCCCCACCCGCGCCGAACTCACAGGAGAACATCCCTTGACGCAACTGACTCTGTGGTGGGAAACTGCCCCTGCGGAAGCCACCGCGCCGAACTCACAGGAGAACATCCTTTGCCTCTTGCCGCAACTCTCGAACCCCGGACTTATCTCGCCCGCGCAATCGAAGACGGCTTGGCGGAACTGTACGGCGAGGGCAGAGCCGAGCGCATCCGCTACGTGGCGGCCGACCACTCCGAGCGGTGGAGCGATCCTGAAGAGAAGGTGCGCGCCGAGCTGTGGGCTGAGCTCGTATACAAGAGCCAGTATACGCCCGAGCGGATAGGCTTCGAGGTTGCCGTTCCCCGCCGCACTCCCAACGACTTCGCGGATCTGGTCGTCTACAGAGATGACGAACGGCTATCGCCTTGGTTCGTGTTCGAGTGCAAGCGCGCCGATGTCTCCGATGCGGAGTTCGAGCAGTCCATCGAGCAAGCCTGCGGCAACCGCGCCAGTCTAGGGGCGGACTACTGCGGCGCCGTCGCAGGCTTGACCCGCCGCCTGCTGCGCTTCGACAAATTCCCGCCCGGCGAGCGCGACCGCAACCACCTTACGGACATCCCCGCGCGCTACGGAAGACCTCCCGAATGGCGGTTCTACAAGAACGAGCCGGGCAAAGACCTCGCCGCCGTGCCGCGCGAAGAGCTGCGCGCCGCCATACGCAAATGCCACCAAACCTTGTGGGAGGGCGGACGGCGCAGCTCCATCGCGGCGTTCGGCGAGTTCTCCAAAATAGTGTTCATCAAGCATCGGGACGAGAAAGACCTCGACCGCGCCGACGGCGAGCCATACGAATTCCAGCGGCGCGACGGGGAGACCACCGAGCGGCTTGCCGCGCGCATAGCCCGCCTGTACGACGCCGAGCGGCGGCGCGAGCCGGACGTGTTCGCATCACGCATCAGCGTCGATCCGCCGATAATGGCGCAGTGCGTGGAACACCTAGAGGGCATATCCCTAGACCGCACCGAGCTGGACACGAAAGGCGTGGCGTTCGAGGAGTTCATGGGCAGCTTCTTCAAAGGAGACTTCGGGCAGTACTTCACGCCGCGCGAACTGATAGCGTTCTGCGTAGCCGCGCTGGACCCGGATCGCGGCGACCTCATCCTCGATCCCGCGTGCGGCTCCGGCGGATTCCTGCTGTACGCGCTCGACCACATCCGCCGCAAGGCTGACGCGCGCTTCCCGCGACGCGCCGGCGACTCGCGGCAGGGCGTCCAACACTTCGAATACTGGCACGGCTTCGCGGAAAAGAACCTGTTCGGCATAGAAGTGAACGACGAGCTGGCGCGCGTAGCCAAGATGAACATGATAATCCACGACGATGGCCACACGAACATCGTCGGACACGACGCGCTAGACTTCATGCCAAACATACGCGCCCGCAACAAGGGGATGGACAGCGACAAGTTCGATATGATTCTCACCAACCCGCCCTTTGGCGCGGCAATCAAGCGCGTGGAAAAGGGCGACGGCTACTTGGAACAGTTCGACTTGATACGCTATCTCGGCAAGACGTATCCAAGCTCCCCCGGATACAACGCCAACAGAGGCGCGCGAGCCGCCAAATCCCGAGCCAGCATCAGGACGGAGATAGCCTTTCTGGAGCGAGTGCGCTCGTTCCTCAAGCCCGGCGCGGGGCGCGCCGCCGTGGTTCTGCCAGACGGCGTTCTCACCAACTCATCGCTGAGAGGCGTTCGCCACTGGCTGCTTTCCCACTTCCAGCTTCTGGCGGTGGTCAGCCTGCCGCCCTTCGCATTCAGCCACTACGGCGCCGGCGTCAAGGCGAGCATCGTACTCTTGCGCCGCCTAGCCGACGGCGAAATCGTCGATGACGACACGCCCATCTTCATGGCGCTGGCGGAAAATATCGGCTACGACGCCACTGGGCGCCAGACGTTCGAGGTATCCGTGGAGGAAGAAGAGCGCGGAGTCCGCAAGATAGAGCGGCACGTCTGCGACCTGTTCGACTACCGCGTTACGCACGAGTGGAACCGCGCCGCGAACGACTGGAGCGAGCGGCGGCGGGAGGTGATTCCGGGAACCGGGCTGGCGGGGCAGTATCGAGCGTTCCAGCGAGACCCAACGCCTTTTTTCGTGTAAGCCCTGCCGGACAGGGCGAATCGCAATGCTTTGCGGTGAATTGGGACGATCTGACCAATAGAATCGACGCGAAGTTCTACGCCCTCTACGAACCTCTCAAATCCGCGTTTCCGTTGCGACAGCTTGGAGCATTGGTCAGCGCAGAACCGGACTACGGTTCGAGTTCGAGAGCGGTAAGGCGCACATCAGAAGAATTGCCTCGATACATCCGCATTACTGATTTCGGGGAAGATGGTATCGCTCAGAATCACGAGTTCGCAACAGCCGACCCAATCGATTGGAGATACAAACTCAATTCGGATGATGTCTTGTTCGCACGCAGTGGGGCTACTGTAGGCAAAACCTATCTACACGAAGATTCAAGCGTACACGCTATATTCGCTGGATACTGCATCCGTTTTCGGTTCGACGAATCAAAAGTGTCGCCAAGGTTCGTTTATTGGTGGACGAAAACCGAGTCTTATTCTAAGTGGGTTGCCGCGGTTCAACGCCCATCGGGACAACCCAATATCAACAAGGAAGAATTCAAGAGCTGTCCGATTCCCCTGCCAAGCATCAGGGGGCAAGGAGAGCTTATTGCACAGATGGATGCCGCGCGAGCGGAACGCAAGGCAAAGCTAACGCAAGCCGACGCGCTGCTATCCGGCATCGACGACTTCCTACTAAATGCGCTGGGAATAACGCCTCTGCCGAGCGATTCGCGCCGAGCGTTCGCGGTCAGCCTCGCGGAAGCCCGCGCTCCCAATCAAAAGCGACTCAATCCGGACTACTACCACCCGGAACGCATCGGAGCGCTGCGGACGCTGAACGCGGCATCTCACAACCTGAAAGTGGCGCATCTTTCAGAAGTGGCGGGTTTCGTGAGAAATAAGATCCCAGCGCCCAGCGAAAATTACTTGAGTCTAGCCCACATCGAAAGCCACACGGGCGAGCTTGCCGACGCGACGGATACCGCGTCGGGCGGCTGCTTCACCTTTCAGACCGACGACGTGCTTTTCGCTAGGCTGCGCCCCTATCTGAATAAGGTTTATCACGCCGAGATGAACGGCTGCTGCTCTCTGGAGTTCCGTGTTCTGCGTGTCAGAGATCGCGATGCGCTGCTGCCGGAGTACCTCGCCGCTGTGATCCGAAGTCGTCTAACGCTGTCGCAGACCATCCACATGATGGCGGGCAACACCCATCCGAGCCTGCCCAACGACGACGTGGCGGATCTCGCGATTCCGATTCCAGCCGTGGAGGTTCAAGAGACAATCGTCGCCGAGATTCGCCGTCGCCGCGCTCAAGCCCGCCGCCTGCGCGCCGAAGCCGAAGCCGTCTGGCAGTCAGCCAAGCGCAGGTTCGAAGAGCGGCTGCTAGGTGCCGCCGCGCCCAACGGCTACCTGTAATGCCGCTCCATCTCAGAGGCGTACTTCCGCCCCAGCGCGTCGCCATACTCGTCTAGCCACTCCGACAGCCGGACCTTGCCGAGCGGCGGCTCGTTCGAGCGCGACGCGAGCAGGTTGGCGGTCAGCCCCTCTATCTCGTCGCGCGTCAACACTACGTCGCGCGTCAGCATCCCCAGCGCTTTCGCTGAGAGCATGACTGCCGACTTGCTCGCGTGAACGATCCGCGCCGACGCGCCTATCTTGCGGGCTATCAGCCGAACCAGATCCTCATATGTATATGTCTCGGGCCCAAAGGCGTCGGCTTCCAAGTCGTCGCGCGCGTCGGCGGCTTCTACGGCTAGCCGCGCCATGTCCTCTACGCATATGGGCTGAACGGCGTAGTCGCCAGCGCCGGGAATGAGGAACGCGGGGAAGCGGCGCAGCATCCACGCGATGTTGTTGAGCAGTATATCTTCCCTGCCGAACACGAGCGTGGGCTTGAGGATGGCGTATGAGACGCCGCATCCTCGCAGAGCTTGTTCCGCCAGCGCCTTGCCGCGATAGTACGGCAGGCGCGAATCGGCGCTCGCGTTGGCGATGCTGATGTGGACGACGCGCCTGACGCCCGCCGCCCTTGCCGCGCCGAACAGCGTCCGCAGGTTCTCGGTGGCGCGCTCGTGGTCTATGCCGCCTCGCGCGACGCGGATCCAGTAGGTATTGAAGAGCGTGTCCGCGCCCTCCATGCTCCGCGCGAGCGCGTCGGGGTCGTCGAACCTGTAGGGGATGGTCTCGATTGCGCGCCCGAACGGGTTGGCGCGGTTCGGATGTCCGGTGAGCGAGCGAACGCGGTCGCCGCGCTCCAACAGCAGGCGCGCGACGTAGCGCCCGGTGTATCCCGTCGCGCCGGTTACGATGCGCGTCGCGCTCACTGCGCCGCTCCCTCTACGAGAGATTCCAGCGTGGGCGGTCGGCGGCTTCCGCCTTCAGCCGATCCCCCAGCCAGCCGCGAACGTTCGGCTCTATGTAGAAGACAGGCTTCAGCAAATCGGATTCCGACTCTATCATGCCTTCTTCGAGCGCGCGCTTGGCGGCTGCGGTGTTCGGCAGTACACGCGTTCCGAGCCGAAGCGCCGCGAACGCCGGCTCTACTTGCGTCAGCAGGCTCAGCTTCATGCGAACGCTCTCCGCGCTCTCGCCGGGTTCGCCGAAGCTCATGTTGAGCGCGAAGGGCAAGCCAGCTTCGCCGCACATGCTCGCCATGACGCCGATGGCGTTCAGCCGCTCGCCCAAGTCGCCGCCTCCGCCCGATTCGGACAGCAGCGCGAGCGAGCAGCCAGACTCGCGCATAAGCCGCATCAGCTCTTCGTCGCCCGCGCCAGGGCGGATGTAGCTGTTCCAGCGCAGCTTCACATCGGAATCTATCAACGCGTTGCAGAGCGTCTTGGCGTGGTCGGGCGGGATGTTGAAGCCGGAGTCTATGAAGAACACCTTGTCTATGCCGTAGTCTCGGTTCAGGCTGCGAACCTCGTCGATTACCTCTTCGGGGGCGCGGATGCGCCAATCGTCGCCGTTGGTAGCGGTGTCGGCGGCGGGGTAGTATCGCGGCGCCAGCTTGGTGACTACGCCCACGCCGAAGCCGGAGCCGTTGTAGCGGCGCATGTCCAGCAGGTCTAGGCGCGGCGCGCGGTGGAAGTCGGACGTGAACCGCCCGTTGCCGACCTCTATCCGCCCGTCGTCGCGGCGGTAGACCACGCCGGGGACGTCCGCGTAGTCGTCGCCAGATTCGAGCCGCTCCACCAGCAGCGCGAACGCCTCCGCCGCGTCGCCGGCTATGCCCACGTCCGCGCCAACGTAGTCCAGACACTCGGCGGGCAGGATGCTGAACGCGGGACCGCCGCACAGGATGACGGCGTCGCACGCGCCGCGAACGCGCGCCGCTATCTCCCGCGCGCGCGGCAGGTTCCACACCGAGTTCAGCGAGCTGTGGTTGTCTAGGTTGCGTATCGAAAGCCCCACCAGATCGGGTTGGAACTCCCGCGCCGCCGCTTCCGCGTCCGCCGCGCCATCTTCCGAAAACATCAGGTCTATCAGCCGCAGATCGTGCCTATCCTCGTCCACCGCCGCCGCAATGTACGCCAAGCCAATCGGCAGCGGACGCACCGCCATGCGGTCCATGTATCGGTCTGTTTGGTTGGTGGCTACGAGCAGAATCCTCACGGCGTCGCCTCCTGCGGTTCAAGATAGACGCAAGCATACCACACGCCGCGCGGCGCGATTCGGCTGACAAGCGGTTGGGAATGCTTTACAATCCGCCCAGTCAACGAAAGCGCGAAACGCGAGGGCGCAAATGCGGACAACAGACGCGACAGGCAAGATACAGACGGTTTTGGGAACGATAGAGCCGTCGGAGCTGGGCGTTACGCTCACGCACGAGCATTTGCTGATAGATCTCTCGACGCTGTTCGGGCCTCCCGACGAGGCGAGCGCGCGGGCGCTCTACTACGCGCCGCTTACACCCCAGACGCTGGGCAGCGTGCGCCACTACCACGCCTTCAACCGCGAGAACTCGCGCCTGCTGGATGTGGATACGGCTATAGACGAGGCGAGCCTGTATCGGCAGCATGGCGGCGCGGCGCTAGTGGACGCCACCAGCATCGGCATCGCGCGAGACCCGCTCGGGCTTGCGCGCATCTCTCGCGCAAGCGGCGTGAACGTGATTATGGGCGCGTCGTTCTACGTGGACGACGCCCATCCCGCATACGTGGCGGAGCAGAGCGCGGAGACGCTCGCCGAACGCATCATCCGCGACGTGAGCGAGGGCGTCGACGGCAGCGGCATACGCTCCGGCATAATCGGCGAAGTCGGGTGCAGTTGGCCACTCACGGACGGGGAGCGCAAGACGCTGACCGCGTCCGCCATCGCGCAGCGCGCCACCGGAGCGCCCATCCTGATACATCCCGGGCGCGACGAGCATTCGCCTATCCAAATCATCGAGATTCTCGACGACGCCGGCGCGGACTTGAGCCGCGTCATAATAGGGCATCTCGACCGCACGGTGTTCGAGCGCGCCACGCTGACCGCGATAGGCGAAGCGGGCTGCTATTTCGAGTGGGACCTGTTCGGGAGCGAGAGCGCGTTCTATAGGCTGAACCCCGCCATCCAGCACCCGAACGACGGCACGAAGATAGCGGATATACAGTGGCTAGTCGGCGAGGGATACGGCAACAAAATAGTAGTAGCGCACGACATCTGCCAGAACCACCGCCTGACGAAGTACGGCGGACACGGCTACTACTACATACTCGCCCAGATAGTCCCCATGATGCGAAGCAGGGGCTTCAGCGAAGAATCCATCCAAGACATCTTGGTGAACAACCCCGCGTCGATACTCACGTTCGCGGCGCCGCGCTAGGCGGAAGGAAGAAATGACGGACACGCGGAAAACGACAGCGGCGTCAGAGCAAGCGCTTCGGGACAAGCTGAAAGCCGCTATAGATGACATGCCCGCCGTGGAGTTGCTTGCCGCGAGGAGATACTTCCAGTTCGCGCATTACAGTAAAGATCCGCTTTGCTACGGGCTGGACAACGCGCCTCTGGACGACGAAGAGGTTACAGAGGAAGATATCGCCGCATTCGTAGACACGGAAGAAGATTTCATAGAGGGCAATACCTACACGCATGAAGAGATGATGAAAGAATTCGGGCTGTGAGGTGGAAGCTCGCCTACTCGCCCCAAGCTCGGAGAAATTTTAGAAGAATAGACTTGTCGAATGCACAGCGCATAGTCGCAAGCATTAATAGACTTGCCAAATTAGGCGAGTTCTTCATAGAAGAGAGTCCTGCCGAAGATAACGGGCAATCAATTGGAGAAATTCATGACCCCATTGCGAGAGAAAGCGCTTCGGCAATATCTGAAGGATTATATTGACCACATGCCTATCGAACAGCTCAACGATGTCGAGAAATACATTCGGTTCATATGGTATCTCTACGAACCCTTCGGATATACTCCTGACAACATTCAGATCGGTGGACAAGAAAGCAGTCAAGGAGTACATCTCTGCCTATAGAAAATGGTCAGAAGAGGATGAGTATGGCAACGCCCATCCGCTCGAAGAGATAAAGAACGAAATCGGTCTTCGAGACGATTAGCCAAACTGGGAGAAACCGCATGACGACCACGCACGATGAAAACTGGGAATTCGGCATACGCTCCGAGGGACACGAAGGGGGCGGCGAAGCCCCCGTTACGCTCGGCGAAGGCGAATTCAGGTACGAAGTATCCGGCGCCAACTGGGGCAACCTGCCCGATGGCTGGGTGTACAAGGAAGGCACATCCGTAGACGTGGACTCGAAAGACCGCGTTTACGTGTTCAACCGCGGCACCTGCCCGATGATAGTGTTCGATACGGACGGCAACATCCTAGACACGTGGGGCGAAGGCGTGTTCGCCAACCCGCACGGGGTTACGGCAGCGCCGGACGACACGCTGTTTTGCGTGGACAACGGCGACAGCACCGTTCGCAAGTTCACGCCGGAAGGCAAGCTGCTCATGACGCTCGGCGTCGCGCACGAGCCATCGCCCAAGATGAGCGGCAAGCCGTTCAGCGTGCCGGCGCACGTCGCCATAGACCCGCGAAACGGCGAGTTCTACGTGGCGGACGGATACTCCAACGCGCGCGTACACAAGTATGCGCCGGACGGCGAATATCTCTTCTCTTGGGGAGAATCCGGCACGGGCGAGGGACAGTTCAACATCGTCCACAACATCGCAACCGACAGCGATGGCTGGGTGTACGTAGCCGACCGCGAAAACCACCGCATCCAGATTTTCAGCGCCGAAGGCAAGTTCGAAACGCAGTGGGTGAACCTCTCCCGCGCCGCCGCCATCTGCATCGACGGGCGCTCCGGCAGGGAACTCGTGTACATCGGCGAATACTTCGCCGGCATCGCCACCAACGACATCGGCACAGACCTAGGACCCCGCGTTTCGATAATGGACACCGGCGGCAACGTTCTCGCGCGCGTCGGACGCGAGAGCTACGGCGACCAGACCGGCAGGTTCTACTCCCCGCACGGCATAGCGGTGGACTCGCGCGGAGACATCTACGTAGCCGAAGTGAGCTGGAGCGACTACGGCAGCAAGATGGAGCCGCCGCGCGAGCTGCGCTCCATGCAGAAGCTGGTGAAGGTTTAGGCGCGCCGCCCGCATCCGCGGACGACTATAACCCCATTGGAGCATCCCCCTTGACGCATCGGACAGACGCCTCCCACTCCCTAACGCCCGAACACGTCGCGGGGTTCATGGACGATTTCGCGTCCGACCCTCGCAACCGGCTCGCGCAGAGCGCCGTAACGCAGCGCGACGTCAACGAGATAGCGCTAGACCACGCCATAGTCGTCGGCGCGTCTCATACGTTCTCCACCCAGCTGGATGACTGGTCGCCCACGCATCAGGGCGCGTCCGGGCGATGCTGGCTGTTCAGCGGGCTGAACCTGTTTCGCGTCCACGCGATGCGAAAGATGAACATATCGCAGTTCGAGTTCAGCCAGAGCTACATGATGTTCTGGGACAAGCTGGAGCGCGCCAACTTCGCGCTGGAAGCCGCAATCGAGACGGCGCACCGCCCAAACGACGACCGGCTAGTGCAGCATCTGATGGCTGCGCCTGTCGAAGACGCGGGGCAGTGGGACATGTTCGTCAACCTAGTCGACAAGTACGGCGCGGCGCCCAAACAGGCTATGCCCGAAACCGAAAGCTCCGGCAACACGCGCCAGATGAACTACATGCTCTACTACCAAGTTCGGCAGGGCGCGGCGAAGATCCGCAGCCTGCACCGGCGCGAAGCGGGCATGGACGCGATGCGCGGGGCGAAGCTGGACGCGCTCGCCGCCGTGTACCGCATCCTGCGCATACACCTAGGCGATCCGCCGCGCGCAATCGATTGGCAGTGGCGAGACAAGGGCGGCGAGTTCCACCGCGACGGCGAGCTGACGCCGCAAGAGTTCGCCGCGAAGTACATCCCGGACGGATACCGGGATATGGTCTGCTTGGTTCACGACCCGCGCCCCAATCACCCATACTTCCAGACTTACACGATAGGCTGCCTCGGCAACATCGTCGGCGCGCGCTCGGTGCGCTATCTGAACGTGCCTATAGACCAGATGAAGCGCATCGCAATGCGCCAAGTCGAGGGCGGAACCCCCGTGTGGATGGGCTGCGACACCGGCAAGCAGAACCACCGCAAGCTAGGCGTGTGGGACGCCAAGCTGTTCGACTACGAGCGCGTCTACGGCGCGGAGTTCGGCATGGACAAGGCGACGCGGCTGGAGTATGGGCAGACGCAAATGACGCACGCGATGCTGTTCACGGGCGTAGACGCAGTGGACGGCGCTCCCCGCAGGTGGCGCGTCGAAAACAGCTACGGCGACGCGGTTGGAGACAACGGCTTCTTCCTAATGAACGATAGCTGGTTCGATGAGTACATGTTCGAAATAGCCGTCCCGCGAGACTGCCTAACCGACGAGATGCTCGCCGCGCTCGACACCGAACCCGTCATCCTGCCGCCATGGGACCCGATGGGGGCGTTGGCGCGAGGGAAATAGAGGCTTAGCGAATCCGCAATCATAACGGAAGCGCCGGTATACCAATTTGCGGTGAACATCCTCGCACGCAGCCAAGCTGACGGCAGCACAGTTGTGATTGAGAATCAGTTGGAAATCTCCGACTATACGCATCTAGGTAAGATACTCATGTACCTTGCCGGGCTGAAAGCTGAACCGCGATGATATGGGTTGCACCTTTTTTCAAGATAGAACATCTTGCCGCCATACGCTGGCTGAACGAGAACACGACCGATGCTTTCACGTCCTTCGCAGTGCAGGTGGAGAACGTTCAGATTGGCGACTCGGCGCTCACTCCAGTCTTCAATACGATCGAGCAACCGAGAGATTGAGATAACTGGATTTCATCGTCCGTAGATATTATGAGCGCGCTCACACAGCGGTAAGCTTAGCGAACGACAACCACAACAGGAGGCGCAACATGGCTATCGGAATATCCACACCGCTTCCCGCCTACAAGATAGACGCCGCGTTCATGGCGTCCAAGGCGGAGGAGCTGGGCTTCGAATCCATCTGGTACGCGGAGCATCCCGTTTTGCCGGTGGAGTCTTCCAGCCCGTTCCCCGGCTCGGAAGACGGCGTCATCCCGTGGACTTACGCCCACTTCGCGGACCCGTATATCGCGCTGGCGCGAGCTTCGGGCGCAACTAGCAAGATAAAGCTAGGCACCGGCATCACGCTGATACCGGAGCGCAACCCGCTGGTACTCGCCAAGGCGGTCTCGACGCTCGACCTGTTCAGCGGCGGGCGGTTCATCCTCGGCATAGGCACGGGCTGGCACCGTGAAGAGACGACCATCATGGGCGGAGACTTCGATCACCGCTGGACGCAGGCGCGCGAATCGCTGCTGGCGCTCAAGGAGCTTTGGACGAAGGACGAGGCGGAGTTCCACGGCAAATACTACGACTTTCCGCCAGTGCAGATGTATCCCAAGCCGGCGCAAAAGCCGCATCCGCCCATCCTGATAGGCGGCATGGCAAGCCGCGTTCTGCGCCGCGTCGTCGAGGTGGCGGACGGCTGGCTACCCAACCGCGTATCGCCCGCCACAGTCGAAGACAGCCGCAAACAGCTGGACGCGCTCGCAGCCGAACGCGGACGCGATCCCGCGTCTATAAACATCTCGGTCTACGGTCAGCCGGCGGATAGGCAAACGGCGCAAGACTACCTGAACGCGGGCGCGAACCGCGTAGTGGTGCGCCCCGACTTCTGCGAGAGCGAAGACGAGATGGCGGCGCAGCTAGAGCGCATGGCGGAGGCTGTGCTGTAAGACGCGCGGCGCGGCAGATGACCTATCAGACGCCGAGCCAATTCGCGGTCTCCACGCGGCAGCTTGCGGAGCTTGTCATCGCGTTTCGCGCGGAGATGGCGCGCGGGCTTGCGGGCAATCCCGGCTCGATAGCCATGCGCCCGGCGTTCGTGGGCAGACCGACGGGCGACGAACGCGGCAGGTTCATCGCGCTCGATCTCGGCGGAACGAACGTGCGCGCCAGCCTCGTCGAGCTGCGCGGCGAAGGCGGCATCCGAACCGTCGGCGCGTCCGCGTTCCGGCTGCCGTCCACGCGCGGAAGCGCCGACGACCTATTCCGACCCATAGCCGAGTTCCTGAGCGAGGCGGCGGGCGACGCGCGCGGGCTGGGCTTCATATTCGCGTTCCCGATGGAGCAGAGCGGCATCCGCGCGGGAAGGCTGACGAAGTGGACGAAGGAGTTCGCGTTCGACGGCGTGGAGGGCGCGGACGTGGTCGAGCTTCTGGAGCGCGCTATCGCGGAAGCGTCGGCAGACCGCCCCGAGCTGCGGCGGCTGCGCGTGAGCGCGCTCGCCAACGACACCGTGAGCGCGATGGCGGCGGGCGCGTACCTAGACGCCCGCTGCGAAATGGGACTGATAGTCGGCACGGGAACCAACATGGCGGTCGCGCTGCCGAGTCGCCTCGCCTTGGCGCGCGGCGCGGCGTCGATGGACTGGCGCGGCGAAATGGCTTTCAATATGGAGTGCGGCAACTTCGACGGCGTTCGCGCCATCCGCACCGAAGCCGACAGGCGGCTGGACGCGGAGTCGGACACCCAAGGGCAGTTGCTGGAGAAGATGATTTCGGGGCGCTACTTGGGCGAGATAGCGCGGCTCGAAGCGCTGCGGCTCGCTGAGCGGGGCGACGCATTCGACGGCGCGACGCGCGAGGGGAGCGCCTTCCGCATCCCATACGCCTTCACTACGGAGCATCTAGCCGACATCGCGGCGGACAGCGCCCCAGCGCTTGCGACTACGGATATGACGCTGAGACGGCTCGGCGCGCCGCCTCGCCATCCCGAAGACGCGCTCCGCCTGCGCCGAATCTGCGTGGATGTCTCCCGCCGCTCGGCGCGCCTAGCGGCGATGATGATAGCGGCTACAGCAGGGTTCGACGGCGACGCGGCTGGGCGGGCGCGCTCGGTGGCGGTGGACGGCAGCTTGTTCGGAGGGATACCGGGATACCAACGGGTGATAGAACAAGCGCTGGGCGAGATGATGGGCGAGGACGCCGCCAATGTCCGGCTGGCGTACATGCGAGACGCCTCCGGCGTAGGCGCAGCCGTCATAGCGGCAATGGCTGAGTCGGGAGCCGCGCTCAGTAGCTGAAGTTGTCCAGCATCCCCAGCCGCGATTGGTCGTGAAACTCCAAGCTATGCTCGCACACGCCGGTTAGCGCGGTGTAACCGTATGGGCGCACCGGATACAGCGACGACAGCGCTATCTTAGCGACGCGGCTCGAAAGGCAGTAATCCGTCGACGCGCGGCTGCGATATGCAAGCCAGTAGAAATCCTTCCCGTCCTGCCGCTTGCGCTGAAACGAAGTGATCTCGAACACTTGCCACCCCTCTTCCTCCGCCTGCCGCTTGAGATCGTCGCGGTAGGATTCGGCTAGCTCGCGCAGCGTGTGCGTAGTGGGCAGCTCGTGAGCCTGAATCCACATTACGCCGTTGTTGTCCGAAGACAGGATGGTTCGCTTGCCAGAGCGCGCGCCGGTCTCGCTGTCCCTCCAGCCGGGCGCGATGCTGACGGTGTAGTTGTAAGCCGCGTCGCTCACTACTTCCCACTCGCTGAAGCTGTTCAGCATCGTCTCGCGGCTTTGCGCGTGAAGGTCCAAGCTGTCCTCGCACACGCTCCCGCGCACGCTGTATCCGAGCGATTTCGTCGGGTACCACGAGGACAGCGCGATGCGCTCGACGACGTTCGACACGCAGCTGTCCGCGGAATCTTGCAAGCGATAGACTAGCCGATAAGCATCCTCCCCTCCTTCGCGTCGCCTCTCGAACGATTCGATCTCGAATATGGGCCACTTTTCCACCTTCGCTTCCTGCTGCAAGATGTTTCTCAGCAGATCGGCGAAGTCCGCGTTCGTGTACGAATCCGCGAGATCGTACACGACTACAGAGAGCGTCGCATTCCCGTCCGGCGCGCTGAACGAAACGTGGTTGCTTGCCGCGTCCACGGCGTCGAACCGCCAGCCGTCGGCTACGTCTATGCCGTAGCCGTATTTGCCGTTCTGGTAATTGCCATCCGCGCCCGGCATCGTCGGCGGCGGAGTCGGCGTTTCGAGCGACGCGATTCCCCTACCCAAGAGCGCGTCCAGCCTGCGCTTCACCTCGTTTATCGAAACCGCCAGCCCAATGCCCTCCAAAGGCACCCCGTCCGTATCCTCGAACAGCTTGGAGGTGTTCACCCCGATGACGTATCCGGCGCGGTCGAAGAGCGGGCCGCCGCTGTTGCCCGGGTTTATCGCGGCGTCCGTTTGCAGGTGATCGACGCCCAAGAAGGTGCGCTTCGACGAAACCACCCCTCTGGTGATGGACGGAGAGCGCCCAAGAATATCGCCTAGGGGAAAGCCCATCGCAATCACGTCGTCGCCCACTAGAACCGTGTCCGAATTCGCTAGCTCAACCGTGTCGAAAGTTCGGGAAGCGTCCATCTCGACGACAGCCAGATCGGCATCTACGTCCACGCCCAAAACGCTGCCCCTGTAGCTGCCGCCGTCCGCGATTCTAACGGTGATTTCCGTAGAGTCGGCGACGATGTGCGCGTTGGTTATTACCAGCCCCTTCGCGTCGATAATCGAGCCTGAGCCGGTGCCGTTGGGCGTAATTATCTGCGCCACTCCGGGCCTAACGCGGCTGACCATCATGGCGAGCGTAGGCGTGGGCGTCGGAGTCGGCACGCTCGTGGCGGTCGGCAGCGGCGTCGACGTGGCGGCGGGAGTGGGCGCGGGCGTATGCGTGGGAGATAGCGTCGCGGTCGGTGGCGGGGCGGCGGCGCTGGCAGGCGTCGGCGTCCGCGTGGCGGTTGGAACAGGCGTGGGTGTCCGCGTGGGGGCGCTCGTGGCGGTGGGCGTGGGCGCGCTCGGCGGCGTCCGCGTTGGAGACGGAACGGCTGTCGGCGTGGCGGTGGGAGTGGGCGCGGGCGTATGCGTGGGCGCGGGCGTCGCGGTCGGCGGCGGAGTTGTGGCGCTGACAGGCGTAGGCGACGGCGCGAGCGGCGTCGCATCGTCCTCAGCGTCGGGCGCGGAGTCTCCGCAGGCGAGGCACAGCGCGACGGCAAGCGCCAACAGCGTCAGCGCGAACGGGCGTCGAGCTAGTGAGTATCGGAAGGGGAGGTCGGTCATGCAGGCTGCGAACGGCGGCGGGCGATGTGGATGCGGCGCGCCTCTCTAGGTACGATAGCACACCGCCAACGCCGACGGCATGGGCGAGGATTGCAAAAGCCCCCTCCCCTATGTGGCGAGAGGGACACCCTTCCTGTGGATTCTGGCGCGCGCGGCGCGGGCCAGGCGCTGCGCGAGGATGACAGGTGGACGCCGACGCATTGCGATTCTCTATATACATACGATTTTATCGCGCCGAGATTGACCTTGACGCTAACCCAATTCTGGCGCATTGTCTTTGTATGAGGAGGTGAATGCCATGAAAACCCCGATGATAGTTTTGGTCACGCTCCACACGCTCTATGTCGCCTTGCTCGCATTGACAAGCTCGTTCGCTGACGGCGGCACCCTAGCGAGCCGCGCAACGATGGTGGGGATGCACCCCATCGCCGCGGTCGCGCTGATTGTCGCAGTGGCGCTCCATCCCGTGAGCAAGCCGCTGTCCACGCTGATAGCGATAATCCTCGCAGCCAATATAGTAGGCGACATCGTAATCTCCACCATGATAATCTCGGGCGCTGAGACGGGGCAATGGGTGTTGCCGCTCACGTTCTCGGTCGTCCCACTGATAGGCATTTTCTACGTAATGACGGCTCGGCGTCAGGAGGCATGAGCCACCGCTGTTCCGCCGCTACGCCCAACGATTGGGCTAGCGGCGGAGCATAGTTGGTTACAATCGCCTCTATCATCGCGTTGCGATTGTCTTGCCTGCCGCCCACGTGGTAGAAGTGTTCGCGGGTTCGGATGTGGAAACCCGCCCAGAGAGATTTCAAGAACGTGTTGCCGCGGAATCGGTTGCTGCGCCACGTCGATAGGATGAATCTCGCTTGCGCGGCGGACAGCGCCTTGGCAAGCTCACGCTCGCGCGCTTCGTCCCATGCGCCAAAGTAGTCCGCATGGCGACCGATGTACGGGGGATCGCAGTAAAGCAAGTCCCCACGCCCAGCCGCGCCTATGGTCTCCGAGAAATCCTGACGCGCAAAGATGAAGTCGCCAGTCGTCAGAACGTCCGAGACTGCTCGCACTTGGTTGCATATCTTGGTTACATACGCGCGTGAAAACCGATTCGGCTTGCGGCAGAACGGAACGTTGAACTCGCCCTTGCGGTTGAAGCGGATCAAGCCGTTGAAGCAAGACCTGTTCAGAAAGAGAAAATCCAGCGGGTCGTTCAGCCTGTTGAAGCGATCTCTAACCGTGTAGTAATGCTCCCCGTCCGAGCGCAGGAGCGCCGCGCCTTCACGCTCCAAATGGCGTCGCGTCGATCCGGAGGTGATGCAGCCATCCGCGATCGCCTCGTAGAATCGAATCAGATGAGGGTTGGAGTCCGCCAATATCGCGCGCTTGGGGCGAACGTTGAAGGCGACGACGCCCGAACCCATGAATGGTTCGATCCATGTTCCATCGAAATCCGCCGGGATAGCGGAGCTGATCCATGCCGCCAGCTTGGTCTTGATGCCCTGACACTTGATTGGGGGGACGAGTGTTTTGCGTGTCATCATATGGAGCTATTTCTTGGGACTATTGGAGACGGATCACCGCTTCGGTATCTCGTAGGCGGATAGTGGAGTTGCCTACAACTTCTATCTGAACTATCTGAAATCCGCCACGATTCCAGCCAGCAAGTCGAACCGCGCTTTCACCTCGTCTATCGCAACCGCCATGCCTATGCCCTGCACTACGACGCCTTCGTGCATCTCCATTCGGCTGGCGATTACGCCGACGACTCTTCCTGAGCGGTCGAAGAGCGGGCCGCCGCTGTTGCCGGGGTTCAGCGCGGCATCGGTTTGCAGGTGGTCGATGCCGCGCAGCGCGCGCTTGGACGATACGATGCCGCGCGTCACGGTGGGCGAGTCGCCTAGCCGCTCGTCCAGCGGGTAGCCCATGGCGAAAACCTCGTCGCCCACCGCGACAGTCGCGGAACGCCCCAGCTCTACGGGGCGAAACTCCGCGCCAACGGCGTCTATCCGCGCGAGCGCGATGTCGGCGTCGGCGTCCACATCCAGCACGTTGGCGCGGTAAGCCTCGCCGTCGGATAGCCGCACGATCACGCTGTCGAACCCGCGCACCACGTGGGCGTTGGTTGCCAGCAGCCCATTGGCGGAGACGACGAATCCGGACCCCGCGCCGTCGCCCGCGACGACTAACGCGATGCCCGGCGCCGCTCGGCTAACCGCTTCGGAGAGCGTCGGCGTGGCGGCTGCGGGCGCGCGCGCGGACGACAGGTTGGACGCGAGCGCAGTCGGCTGCGCGGCGCGCGGCGCAACCGGGGCGCGCGTTGGCGCTCGCGCGGTGCAGGCGGCGCACACGACGACAATCAGCGCCACCAGCGCAAAGAACGCTAGCCTAGAGGATACGGGATGAGAGAACGCGATCAATACTCGAACCCGTCCAGTATAGCCTGCCTGATGCCGGCGTATTCGTCCAAACTGTGTTCGCATACGCCGGCAGCTATCCGAAACCCGTAAGCTGCGCGTGGGAATCGCGAAGACAGCGTTATCAATTCTTTTCTGTTGTTAATACAGTACTTTGTGGAAGTTCGCCAACGGTAATCCATGCGGTAGACATCGCTGCCATCGTCTCTGCGCTCCTCTCGGAACGAGGTTATATCGAGCAGATCCCACGATTTCTCGTCTGCATACTCTTCTAAACTGTGTTTGCGCCAATCCGCCAGTTCGGCGAGTGTATAAGAACGTGAAAGATCGTATGCCTCGATTCGGATACTTCCGTATCTGTCAGGAGACCGGAAGTATACATAATCGTCTCCTTCGGTATCTTCATCTATACTCCATCCCGGTGGAATGTTGACGCTATAGTCGTAGTCGTCGCTGCGGTATACATCCCATTCGACGAAACTTGCAATAGCACGGTCTACGTCCCGATCGTATAGATGGCTACTATCCTCACACGCATTATAGTTCACAATGTATCCTATGGCATTTTGAGGGAAATCTAACGATAAACTAATGTTATCCACCACATCAGCAATACAGTATTCGTTAGAATTTTGCGCACGATACTCCAATCGATAGAATTCACGGTTCTGGTCCAAGTCCTTATAAAAAGCAGTTATTTCCAGCAGTTCCCAAGAGTCGGCATCAGCGTAATCCTTCAATAGGTCTCTGTACCATTCCGCGAATTCTCGAAGTGAGTAGCTTTCAGGCAGCTCATCTGCGGCGATTGAGAAAATACCCCTGCGGTTTGGCAACCAGAACGTCGTCTGTCCAACTGTAGTCGATTCTTCGTCTAGCGGCCAATCGCTGGGGATGTCTACACTATAGCCATACTTGCCGTTATGGTAAGGCGACGTCGATGTTGGCGCTGGCGTTGGCGTTCTGGTTGCCAATGCCGTCGGCGTCGCTCGCGCAACCGAGCCGCCCTCCGACAGCGTTCCCAGCCTGTCCTTCAGCTCGTTCACCGTCACAGCAAAGCCGATGTTCTGCACGACCTTGCCATCGCTCGTCTCCACGCGCCTGCTGGTGTTTACGCCTACGACGCTGCCCGCGCGGTCGAAGAGGGGCCCACCGCTGTTGCCCGGGTTTATGGCGGCGTCGGTTTGCAGGTGGTCTACTCCAAAATAACTTCGCGTGGAAGACACGATGCCGCGCGTTATCGTTACGGAGCGCCCCAACGAGTCGCCCAGCGGATAGCCCATGGCGATGACGTCATCGCCGAGCCGAACCGCGTCGGAATCTCCTAGTTGCACGGGGTCGAATCTCGCGGACGCCGATATGTCTATGAGCGCCAGATCCGCCGTCTGGTCCACGCCCAATACCGAGCCGCGATACGATCTTCCATCGTCGAACCGCACGGTAACGACGCGGTTGTCTCCCACCACATGCTCGTTGGTGACTACCAGCCCATCCTCGTCGATGACGAATCCTGAGCCGTATCCATCCGGCACGATTATCCGCACCACGCCCGTAGACACGTCGCTCACCATGTCCGAGAGCGTTGGGGTGGCTGTCGGAAGCGGCGTGTGGGTGGCTGCGGCGGTCGGAGTTGGGGACGGCGTATGCGTAGCGGTGGGCGTTGGAGTATGCGTCGGGGGCGGCGTGGGCGTTGGAGTATCGGTTGGGACAGGTGTGGCGGTCGGCGTATTCGTAGGCGTTGGCGTCGCGGTGGCGGTAGGCGTATCCGTAGGCGTATGCGTCGGGGTGGCGGTAGGCGTAGAAGTATGCGTCGGGGGCGGCGTTGGCGTATCGGTTGGGGTGGGTGTCGGCGTATCCGTAGGCGTTGGCGTGCGCGTCGCGGTAGCTGTCGGCGTGGGCGGCGGGATATTCGTCGGCGTCGGCGCGGCGGTCGGCGGTGGCGTTGGAGTAGCGGTCGGGACAGGCGCGGCGGTCGGCGCGCGAGCGACGGATGGCGTCTGCGGCGTGGCGACAACGGTCGCAGTGGACAGATCTCCGCAGGCGACGAGCAGCGCGGCGAGCGCCGCAAGCGCAACCGCCAATCGCCTTATGCGGAGATCGAACGCAGCCATTCACTCATCCCGCGGCGACGCCAGACCGATACGGCGTCGCCGCTAGAATTCAACGATAGCACAGCGCCCCCGCGCGCGCATCCGCATTCGCGCCCCGCCCGCCCCTATGGGCTTCGGCTCTCGTCCGAACGACGGTTCTCGGTTCGGTTGGATGCGATGAATTGCGAACATCCGCTCCGAACAATGCCCAAAAGCCGCTGACGCGCGGCGCGCGGCGGTGGTAGAATCAGCTTGCGAGGCGAAACGCGCGGAGAAAGCGCGCCCAACCTGCCCATCCCCCCATCGGAGGACGCTCCACCACCATGCCCCTCGAAAACATCGTCGTTCGCGGAGCGCGCGAGCATAACCTCAAGAACGTAGACGTAACAATCCCGCGCAACAAGCTCGTCGTCATAACCGGCGTGTCCGGTTCTGGCAAAAGCTCGCTCGCGTTCGACACCATATACGCCGAAGGGCAGCGCCGGTATGTCGAGTCGCTCTCCGCATACGCTCGCCAGTTCTTGGGGCGCATGGACAAGCCGGATGTGGAGTATATAGAGGGGCTTTCGCCCGCCATCTCCATAGACCAGAAGGGCGCCTCGCACAACCCGCGCTCCACCGTCGGCACGGTAACCGAGATATACGACTACCTGCGGCTGCTGTTCGCGCGCGCGGGCAGGCCTCACTGCTACAAATGCGGCAGGCCCGTGGAGCGGCAGACGGTTCAGCAGATAGCCGACGCGGTGCTTGCGCTGCCGGAAGGCACGAGGCTTCAGATTCTCGCGCCGATGGCGAGGCGGCGAAAGGGCGAACACAAGGAAGTGTTCGAGCAGGCGCGAAAGGCGGGCTTCGTGCGCGTGCGCGTGGACGGCGAAACGCGAGACCTGAGCGAAGAGTTCGAGCTGGACAAGCGAAAATGGCACACCATCGAGGTAGTCGTCGACAGGCTGGCGATAGGCGGCGGCGCGGACATCTCGCGCGTTACCGAATCGGTGGAGGCGGCGCTGAAGATGGCGGACGGCGTGGCGCTGGTGGACATCCCGGGCGGGGAAGAGATGCTGTTCTCCGAGCATTTCGCCTGCGTCCACTGCAACATAAGCCTAGGCGAGCTGGAGCCGCGAACGTTCAGCTTCAACAACCCGCACGGCGCTTGCGCCACCTGCGCGGGGCTGGGCTTCAAGCTGGAGGTAGACCCCGATCTGGTCATCCCAGACAAAGCGCTGAGCATCTCCGAAGGCGCGCTCGCGCCGTGGTCTCGCAGCGGCACGGTGCCGCCGTGGAACCGCAGCCAGCTGGAATCGCTGGCGGACGCCTACGGCTTCTCGCTGGATCGCCCCGTATCCAGCCTCACCAAGCGACAGCTGGACGCGGTTCTTCTCGGCACGCGCGGCAAGCGAATCGCGGTTACGCACAAGACGCAGCGCGGGCGAACCTACCGCTGGAACACCAAGTTCGAGGGCGTGATAAACAACCTAGCGCGCCGATACCGCGACACCGAATCCGACAACGTTCGCAGAGAGATAGAGCGCTATATGTCCTCCATAGCGTGCGTAGACTGCGGCGGGCAGAAGCTCAGGCGCGAGGCGCTGGCGGTCACCATAGGCGGCGTCAACATCAGCGTGGTAACCGACAAGTCCATCGCGCAGGCGCTCGACTGGATGCGGCGCGTGTGCGGAGAGTCGCCGCCCGCGGCGGACGATCCGCCCCCCGAAGAGATGCTCACGCCCCGCGAGAAGACTATCGCGGACCAGATACTCAAGGAGATAGAGGCGCGGCTGACATTCCTGCTGGACATCGGGCTGGACTACCTCACGCTGTCGCGCACCGCGTCCACGCTCAGCGGCGGCGAGGCGCAGCGCATACGGCTGGCTACGCAGATAGGCTCCGGGCTTATGGGCGTGCTGTACGTGTGCGACGAGCCTTCCATCGGGCTGCACCCGGCGGACGACCACCGCCTAATCCGCACGCTGAAGAACCTGCGGGATCTGGGCAACACGGTGCTTATCGTCGAGCATGACGAAGCCATCATGCGCGCGTCCGACCATATCGTGGACATTGGCCCCGGCGCGGGCGAGCATGGCGGGCGGATAGTGGCGTCCGGCCCCGTCGAGCGCATCATCGCCACGCCCGAATCGCTCACTGGGCAGTATCTGGGCGGCTTCCGCAGCATACCCGTCCCGGAGGCGCGCAGGCAGGGCAACGGGCAGGCTATCACCATACGGGGGGCGCGGCAGAACAACCTCCGCAACATAGACGCGCGCATCCCGCTGGGGCTGCTGGTGTGCATAACCGGCGTGTCCGGCTCCGGCAAAAGCACGCTGATATACGAGATACTCTACAAGCGGCTGGCGCAGGCGTTCCACCGCGCGCGGGCGCGCCCCGGCGAATGCGACTCCATAGAGGGCATAGAGCATATAGACAAGGTCGTCAACATAGACCAATCCCCCATCGGCAGAACGCCGCGCTCGAACCCCGCCACCTACACCGGAACGTTCACGCCGATCCGCGAGCTGTTCGCCACCGTGCCTGAGGCGCGCGCGCGCGGCTACAAGCCGGGCAGGTTCTCGTTCAACGTCAAGGGCGGGCGCTGCGAGGCTTGCTCAGGCGACGGACACATCAACATAGAGATGCAGTTTTTGCCGGATGTAACCGTGCCGTGCGAGGTGTGTGGCGGAGCGCGCTACAACCGCGAGGCGCTCGAAATAGAGTGGAAGGGCGCGAACATCGCCCAAACGCTGGACATGACGGTAACCGAGGCGCTGGAACACTTCGAGAACATCCCGCGAATCAGCCGCAAGCTGCAAACCATGTACGACGTTGGGCTGGGATACATACGGCTTGGGCAGCCCGCCACACAGCTCAGCGGCGGCGAGGCGCAGCGCGTCAAGCTATCCACCGAGCTATCCAAGCGCGCCACAGGCAAGACGCTCTACATACTGGACGAGCCGACTACGGGCTTGTCGTTCGAAGACTGCGCCCACCTGATGCGCGTGCTTCACCGTCTGGTGGACGCGGGCAACAGCGTGGTGCTGATAGAGCATCACCTAGACCTCATCAAGAGCGCCGACTGGCTCATCGACCTAGGCCCCGGCGCGGGCGACCGAGGCGGCGAAGTAGTGGCGGAAGGAACGCCCGAAGAGCTAGCCGCGCTCGAATCGTCCCACACCGGCTACTACCTGCGCGAAGTCCTCCCGCGCGCCGAGTTCGGCGAGCAGTGGCCCGTGGCAAGCGACTAGACTCCGCGCGCCGCGCCGCGTTTGACCCCTAGCCGCATAGCTGATACCTTTGCCCTCGCCTAAACGTGGCGCGTCTCCGTCGAAACGCCGCTCGGCTTTGGAAAATGCCGACTCCATAGACTCGACGGGTGGAAAACGCGCCGCCGCAAAGCCGAGCGCGCGCCGCCGCGACGCAGGGGAGGAGATTGGCTATGACGCCCGCCATTATCGAAACAGGAAGATGGACGCGCCTCGCGCTGTATTGCGCGCTCGCCGCGCTGGTCGCGGTCGCCGTCGCCGCTTGCAGCTCGTCCGCCGAGCCGCAGGTCGAAACGGAGATAGTGGAGGTCATCAAGGAAGTCCCCGTGCCTGTGGAGGTGGAGAAGGAAGTAGTCAAAGAGATAGTCGTTCCCGTAGAGGTGGAGAGGGAAGTCGTCAAGGAAGTCATCAAAGAAGTCCCTGTCGAAGTCCAGAAAATCGTCGTCCAAGAGGTGATGATCGAGCCTAAGGCTACGCCCGAACCCATCAGGATGGACCCGAGCAAGTTCGGATACCTCATGGGCGCCGTCGAGTCCGACATCGTGCGCGGCGGCATCGTGCGAACGGCGGGACCCGTAGAGATGGCGCACTGGGATTTGCACCAGGGCGCGCCCGCCTACACCGGCATAACCAACATGTACAACAACCTCACCTACCGCAACGTTGGGCAGGGGCAGCGCGACATCGTTCCCGATCTAGCCACCGGCTGGGAGGTGTCTAACGACGGCTTGACCTACACGTTCACGCTGCGCGAGGGCGCCAAATGGCACGACGGCGTCGAGTTCACCGCGCTGGACGTCATCGGCACGTTCGACCGCATCTTGGACCCGCCCGAAGGCGTCATAACCGGCTCGATACGCCAGAGCTTCGAGCCTGTGGATGAAGTGCGGCTGCTGGATACCTACAAGGTGGCGTTCGATCTGGTTCGCCCCACGCCGTGGTTCGTGAACGTGCTGGGCGCCGCGCCCCACTTCGGATACCCCGTCATCTACCCCAAGCACTTCCTAGACGCGCACGACCAAAACGTGCGCGAGAATCTGCCGCCCGGCACAGGCGCGTTCGTATTCCAAGAGCGCGTTCCCGGAGAGCATATCGCGCTCGAAGCCAACTCCAACTACTGGAACCCGGATCTGCCCTACGTGGACGGCATCAAGGCTATCCACATCCCAGTGTGGGCGAACAGGGGCGCAGCCGTGCTGACGGGAATCGTCGATTTCACGTGGAACGGCAACCAAGAGACTTGGGGCAAAGCGATGGCGCAGCCCGACAAGTTCCATGGCAGCAACCCGCCCATCAACGGCACGGCGCCGCTGTGGACGAACAACGCCAAGGCGCCGCTGGACGACGTGCGAATACGTCGCGCTATACACCTAGGGCTGGACAAGAAGTTCGACCTCGAAGTGGCGGGCGCTATCGCGCTTCCCAACTACAAGGCGCGCTGGATAACCAGAGCCGTTCCGGGGCATATGTCCGAAGAAGAGATACTGCAACTGCCGGGCTGGCGCGAGGACGAAGCCGGCAGAGCCGCCGACATCGCAGAGGCGAAGCGGCTCATGGCGGAGGCGGGATACCCAGACGGATTCCACATCAAGGCGGTAGGCAACAACACGCCCGCAGGCGGCGAAGTTCGCGGCGTGTCTTGGCTTCAGCAAGCCGAAGAGATACTCGGCATCACATCCGATCTGGAGATCATAGAGCGCGGACTGGAAGGCGAGATACTCGTGGATGGCGAGTGGCACGTCGCGTTCGTGACCGGCACCGGCTCGGACGTGGCGGATCCGACCGCGCAATGGAACGGCATCTTCAGATGCGGCGCGGACGGCAACCACTACAGATACTGCAACCCTGAATTCGACAAGCTGCTCGATCAGCTGCTGGTGGAGTTCGACCCGGACGAGCGCGTGAAGCTGCTTCATCAGGCGATGGACATGCTGGACGAGAACCCGCCCGGCTACATGGCGGGCGCGGGCAGCGGCTTGCCAATGGGCGGCGTCCACGTTCGCGGCATAATGATAGAAGACCTGGGCGGATACCCCTGGGGACGCTACGAAACCGTTTGGCTGAACAGATAGAGGGAGTGCGGATAGGAGCGAGCATAGAGGCTTTCTCTCTCGCTCACTCCTATCCGCCGCCTTCGACTCTAAGCGCCGCCCTCTCAGTTAGCGACGAACAATGGTCTCATAGCCCATGCAGCAGTACCTAGCGCGCCGGCTAATGCTGGCTATCCCAACTTTGTTCGGGGTTACCGTGATGATATTCCTCGCCATGCGCGTCATACCCGGAGACCCGCTGCGCTCGATAATCGGCGAGGGGCAGATATATGTTCTCACCGACGAAGAGCTTGCCGCCGTCAAAGCGTCGCTCGGATACGACAAGCCGCTGGTGGTTCAGTATCTCGTCTGGATGCGGGACGTGGCGCGGGGGAACTTGGGCTATTCGTTCTGGCAGAAAGACAAGTCGATAGCCGATATGGTGATGCGGCGCGGACCCATCACGCTGCAAATATCTCTCATGGCGCTTCTCATCGCGTGGATCATTGGGTTGCCGGCGGGCGTCACCACCGCCGTATGGCGCAACTCCGCGCTGGATTACAGCGTTCGCGGCTTGGTTACGCTGCTCATGGCGATACCCAACTTCTGGCTCGGCTTGGCGATGATACTCGCCACCATACTCATATGGAGCTGGCGGCCGCCGGTCGAGCTCGTCAGCCTGTGGGAAGACCCGTGGGTGAACTTCCAGATGACCATAGGCCCCGCCATTGCGATGGGCTTGGGGTTCGGCGCCATCATCGCGCGCATGGTGCGCTCCGGAATGCTGGAAGTGCTTACAGAAGACTACGTGCGAACCGCGCGCGCGAAGGGGCTTCAGAGCAAAACGGTGGTGCTGAGACACGCGCTCCGCAACGCGCTGCTGCCAACGATAACGCTGTCTGGCATCTACCTAGGCGCGACGCTCGGCGGCGCCGTGGCGGTGGAGCGCGCGTTCTCCGTGCCGGGCTTGGGATACAGCCTAATATACGCGGTGCAGGCGCGGGATTGGACAGTCATCCAAAGCCTAGTGCTGCTATTCGCGGTCGCCTACGTGATAATCAACCTAGTGGTGGACATCGTTTACGGGCTTATAGACCCGAGGATAAGGTACTGAATTGGCGCTGGGAAGCGACATAGGGCGGGCGAGCCGCGCGGCGAGCGTGGGCGTCGGTTTCGGGAAGGTAGTCGATTTCGCGCGCTCGTCGCTGCTGGGCGCGATAGCGCTCGCGCTGCTGGCGCTGCTGCTGTTCATCGGGCTGTTCCCGGGCGTGGCGGCGCCCTATGGGCCTGACGAACTCTTCTTCACGGAGCTCAAGAAGCCGCCATCGATGGAGCATTGGGCGGGAACGGATTTCATCGCGCGCGACAGCCTAACGCGCATCATCTACGGCGCGCGCATAACGCTGCTGGTGGCGTTCGTGTCCGTGTTCATCGGAGACGCGCTGGGGTTCGCGTGGGGCGTGATGAGCGGATACCTCGGCGGCAAGTTCGATCTCATCTCCCAGCGCTTGGTGGACATGTTCATCGCCTTCCCCACGATAATCCTCGCGCTGCTGCTGCTTGCCGCGCTCGGCGCGGGGCTGGTTACAGTGATAGCCGCCATCGCGGTCATACGCATCCCCGGCACGGCGCGCGTAATACGCTCCATAGCGCTCACCACGCGCGCGGCGCAGTACGTGGAGGCTGCGGACGCGGTGGGAGCGTCGCGGATGCGGATAATGGCGCTCCACGTCGCGCCGCAGTGCTTCGCTCCGCTGTTCGTCGTAGCAAGCGCGGGGCTAGGCGCGGCTATCTTCACCGAAGCCGCGCTCAGCTTTCTGGGCATGGGCGTGCCGCCGCCAACGCCCACGTGGGGCAACATGCTCGGCGGAGTGCTAAACGAGCTGTTCCAGCCCCCTTGGTGGCTGGTCATCTTCCCCGGCGTGGCGATAACCATCACCATACTAGCGTTCAACCTGCTGGGCGACGCGCTGCGAGACTACCTAGACCCGCGCCTGCGAGGGCATCTAAACTAGGCGCGTCCGACCCCCGTTCGCATCATCCGCAAGGAGACGCCATTGCCCGCCCTGCCGCCCCGCGTCGACGACTTCCTCACCCAAACCCGCGTCGCCGTAATCAGCACGGTGGACGCCGAAGGGCGCGCCCGCGCCGCGCCAATCTGGTTCGCGTGGGAAGACGGCGCGGCGTACATGTTCACCGGACGCCGCACGCTGAAGTGGCGCAACATCCTGCGCGCTCCCCGCGCCGCGCTCTGCGTAGACGACCGGCAGCCGCCGTACAGATCGGTCATCCTCGACGGCGATGTGGAGGAAGTCGATCGCCCACTGCATCCGCTCGTTCTGTCCATGGCTATACGCTACTACGGCGAGGACGAGGGGCACGCATTCGCGGAAGACTACTGCGAGCCGCGCCCCGATGTGGCAATCTTCCGCCTCACGCCGAGCCGGGTGGCGGACTACCTGTAAGAGATAGCCCAGTTCGCCGCCGTCATTGCGAAACCTCGAATGCAAGGCTATGCTTATGAAGCTGGGATTTATTATGGAAGGAGGTTGCATATGGCGAAGCGTATCGCGCTCTTCAACCATAAGGGTGGCGTAAGCAAGACGACGACCACTTTCCATTTGGGTTGGAAGTTAGCCTCAGTCGGCAAGAAAGTAATCATCGTAGACGCGGATCCCCAGTCCAACCTGACAGGATTGGTTATGGGGTATAGGGGACCGTCTGAACTGGAAGATTTCTACGGAAAACATCCAGACCGAAATTTCAAGTCTGGATTGGCTTCGCCTTTCGAGTCCAGACCGATTCCGATAGAGCCTGTCGAGTGTTTCCCGGTCGAGGGACAGGACGGGCTGTTTCTTTTACCCGGGCATATAGGGCTTGCGGAGTACGAAGTTACATTGGGCATAGCTCAAGAGTTGTCCGGGTCCATCACTACGCTCCAAAACTTGCCGGGGTCGATTTCTCATCTCCTGAGCAGAACCGCCCAAAAAATCGAAGCGGATTACCTGCTAATCGACATGAATCCAAGTTTGAGCTCGTTCAATCAGAATCTGCTGATGACGAGCGAATACTTCATAGTTCCGACGACGCCTGACTATTACTCCATAATGGCTATAGATTCGCTTGCCAAAATCATACCCGCATGGAGGGAATGGTCGAGGAGATCTGAAAATCACCCAGTGCTAAAAGATGCGACTTACCCATTCCCTAGCGTAACGCCTAAGTTCATTGGGACGATAATACAGAATTTCCGTCCCAGACGTGGAAAGCCTACAAGAGGATTTCAGCATTGGGTCGATGAAATCAACAGCAAGGTCGTGAATGTACTGTCTCCAACATTGCGTGAGATCGATATGGCGTTCCCCTCGTCTAAGTACGAAGAAGCCTGCATGACTGACTATTGCCTCGCTGAAATCCCAGATTTCAACTCGCTCATTGCGAGGTCTCAAGAAGTCCAGACTCCAATCTTCGACTTGACTGACGAACAGATTGGACAAACAGGCGCAGTTCTCGAAAACACCAAGAAATCTCAGAATCGATTCGACGCTATCTTCTCCGGGCTTGCTCGCAAGACACTGTTTATGACACGCGATGCCGACAGCGATTGATCAGTTTCGCATCAACATTGCGCGGGTGAGAAATCTCGGAAGCATCGTGGACGCATTGAATTCTCAAACCACCCAGGTTCTAGACCTTTCGGATGTTCTGCGCGCTGAGCTTGTGTTGGCTGTAAGCGCTCTTGACCAGTTCATACACGAAACCGTGCGCTTGGGCATGGTGAACGCTTACAGAGGCAGAAGAACTCGGACACAACGCTTTCTTCGATTCGAAGCTCCCCTTGAAATTATTCTGCAAGGCGCGGATGAAGACGCTGTGGAACAATGGCTGGATGATTTTATTAGAACGCGACATGGTTACAGAAGTTTTCAGACCCCCGAACGCATATCGGAAGCGATTAGACTGATTTCAGATGTTCGTCTTTGGGATGAAGTTTCCTCCCGCATGAACATGTCGTCACAGGATATCCGGGAAACTTTGAGCCTGATAGCCAAACGCAGAAATCAAATCGCCCACGAAGCCGATATCAACCCCTCTCCTTACTACGAACTTTGGCCAATCGACAGCAATACGGTTTCATCGAATGTAGACTTCATCGAACGCTTATGCGAAGCGGTGCATGATGTCGTCAACGACTCTCCACAAGGCTGACTATCGAGCATGAACGACGATTTCCTCCCCCCGCCCATAACCGTCCGCCGCGCCACGCGCGACGACGCGCCGCATATCGTCCGCTTTCAGCAGAGCATGGCGCTGGAAACCGAGGGCAAGACGCTGGACGAATCCACGCTCGGCGCGGGCGTCACGGCGGTCATCGACGACCCCCGCAAGGGCTTCTACCTAGTAGCCGAACGCGATGGGGAGATCGCGGGCAGCCTGATGATAACTTACGAGTGGAGCGACTGGCGAAATGCCGATTTCTGGTGGATTCAGAGCGTGTACGTAGACGCTCGCCACAGGCGCGCAGGCGTATATTCCGCTATGCACGATCACGTTATGGGGCTGGCGCGGGAACTGAATGGCGACGGCGGCGTGTGCGGAGTTCGGCTGTACGTCGAGCGCGAGAACGCGATAGCCCAAGCCGTCTACAGGCGGTTGGGCATGAGCGCGTCTCACTACGACCTTTACGAGATAGACTTCACGCAGTGAACAGGGGGATGCAATGGCGCTTTCGGACAGAGTTCAGCGGTTCGTTTCGGAGAACCACAACGCGGTTCTGACGACTTTCCGCGCGGACGGCGCGGCGCAAATGAGCATCGTAACCGTGGGCGCGTATGGCGACGGCGCGGGGTTCACCACCACGGAAGACCGCGCTAAGCTCATCAACCTGCGACGAAATTCGCGCTGCTCGCTGCTGGTGTCCAAATCCGACTGGTGGGGATACGTAGTGCTAGAAGGGCGCGCAACGCTGCTCAGACGCGGCGAATCCGACGAGCGAGAGCTGCGCGACGCGCTGAGGGGCATCTACCGCGCCGCGTCGGGCGAGGAACATCCGAACTGGGAGGAGTACGACCAAGCGATGATCGACGATAAGCGCGCGGCGGTCATCGTAGTTCCCGAGCGCGTATACGGAACCGCGACGTGAGCGCCCGCCCCAACATGCTCGTCATCATGTCGGACGAGCATGGGCCTATGTGGTCTAGCGCATACGGGCATCCGTTCGTTCGCGCTCCGAACATGGAGCGCATCGCGGACGAGGGCGCGACTTTCGACGCGGCTTACTGCAACTCTCCGCTGTGCGTGCCGTCGCGCCTGTCGTTCATGACTGGGCGATACGTCTCCAACTGCGAGGGATGGGACAACGCCAAGCCGCTGCCGTCGGACGTTCTCACTTGGCCCCTCGCGCTGCGCTCGGTTGGCTACGAAACCGCGCTCGCCGGCAAGATGCACCTCATCGGACATGATAGATTGCACGGATTCGGGCGCCAGCTCGCCTACGACCCTCACGGCGGCGGGCGGAGAGCGGACGACGCGCCCGCGGAGCTTACGACGGGCGGACTGCACCCCATCCACCTATGGGACGACGGCGTTCCGACGGCGGCGGAAGCGTGGCAGAGCGTGAAGGAGGCGCGCGCCGGGAGCGGCCCCATGATAGAGGCGGACGACGCCATCGAGCGCGCCGCGCTGGAGTACCTCGCGGACCCGGCGCGGCGCGATTCGGCGTGGGCGCTCTGCGTCGGATTCGTCGCGCCGCACTTCCCGTTCATCGTGCCGGAACCGTACTTCTCGATGTACTATCCGGAGTTAGCCGACCTGCCGAACAACCCGAGAGGACACCTAGACGCGCTGCCCCCCGCCGCGCAGCGGCTGCGTCGGACATTCGGCTTCAGCGGATACTCCGAAGACGAAATCCGCCGCGCGCGAGCCGCGTACTACGGGCTGATTACGTACCTAGACGACAAGATAGGCAACCTGCTGGACGCGCTCGAACGGCATGGGCTTGCGGACAATACCGTAGTAGTCTACACATCCGACCACGGCGAATCGCTCGGCGAGCATGGGCTGTGGCGAAAGATGAACTTCTATGAACAGTCCGCGCGCGTTCCGCTGCAAATCTCGTGGCGCGGCGTTATCGAAGGAGGACAGCGGTTCGGCGGCGCGGTGTCGCTCGTAGACCTCGCCGCCACGCTCATGGACATGGGCGGAGTCGATCCGTCGATAGCGTCGCTCATGGAGACGGACGGCGTATCGCTCTTGCCGCAGATGCTCGGCGCGGACGTCGACGAGCGCGACGCGGCGTTCTGCGAGCATCTGGCGCACGGCACGGACCGCGCGCGGGCGATGCTCAGGCAAGGGTGGTGGAAGCTGTGCCTCAGCCACGCGCCCGGCGCGCCGCCGGAGCTGGAGTTGTACGACCTAGCCGACGATCCGGGCGAATTCCGCAACCTAGCCGACAGCGCGGAACATGCCGAAACGCGCGAACGGCTTGCCGCGCGCATCCGCGAGATATGGCGAAACCCGGACGCGCTAGACCGCCGCATCCGCTCCAGCCAACGCGCCCGCCTGCTCATCCGCGAGGCGCTCGGCGACGACGCAACCTTCTGATATTCACAGGATGACCGATATGAACAGGATAGAGGCGGGCATCTTGTCTCGATCCGCGCCCATATCCCGTTCGTCTTTTACGCATTGCGCGAATTCCCCGTGATCTGGCTCTTCTACTCGCTTGCCAGCACGCTGGCGTTCACCTTCATATCGGCGCTCGACAAGATAATCATCGATCGGTTCTCGCCGTCGCCTCGCGCGTTCATCGTGCTGGTTGGGCTGACGCAGTTCGTTCTCACGCTCGTTCTCGCGCCTGTGGCGTCTTGGAGCGGATACGGCGTGCAGCCCGCCGCGCTCGGATACGCCTCCGGGCTGGCGTCGGGTTCGTATCTGGCGCTCATGTTCTGGGTGATGGGCAGGCAAGACGTATCGCGCGTCATACCCGTAACCTCGACGTACCCCATCTTCGTCGCGCTGCTCGCGCAGGCGTTTCTCGACGAGCCGCTCGGCGCGGCGGCGTGGGCAGGCGTGATAGTGACCGTCTGCGGCGCGGCGCTCATGTCGCTAGGCCCCACCCAGCGCGGCGAATCGAGCGCGCGAAGTCAGATGCTCGCGTTCGGGATTTTGCTTCTCGCCAGCCTCGGATTCGGGCTGAGCCAGCTCCTCAGCAAGCCGATAGTGGACGATATGAACGTGTGGACAATAGCTTGGTGGCGAACGCTCGGCGGCGGCACGGTGTGCGCCGCGCTCGTATTCAGGCGGGGCGCGCCCGCCGAGACGCTCGCCGCGCTCCGCAGACCCGCCACCGTCGGCATGGTTCTGCTCACCGAGGGCGCTCTGGTGCTTCTCGCGCTAATCTTGCTGCTGGCGGCGATAGACTCTGGCCCCGTATCGCTCGTCTCTACCGCCATGGCGACGCGCCCGCTGTTCGTGTTCCTGCTCGGCGCCGCGCTGAGCGTGGGCGCGCGCAAAGCGCTGAACGAGCCGCTGGAGCCGAAGATTCTAGCTATCAAGGCGGCGTCGATAGCCATGAGCGTAGGCGGCGTGGCGGTGGTAACGCTGGCGGGGGTTGCGGGGTGAGATTCTCGCGTGGATTCTGGGGATGGGCGCAGCCCGTATCGCCAGAATACGCGGATCGCTCTGCGCCTGTCATGGCTCATATCGACGATGGCGCGGGGGCGGGCGAGACCCCGCCGCGCTCTACAGGTTCGACCACGCATTAGCGTTGACAACCGCTCGCGCTTAGTCTAGCCTAAGTTAGAATCTCAGTTTAGAGATGCGCCCCGCGTTAGCGTAGCGTGAATCAGCCGCAATCTCAACGCTGAGCGTCGGCGTTAGGGCTGGAATAATCCGCCATATGGCGAGGCGAGCGGAGGCAGAACGGGACATGCAAACCACCGCATCCAACCCACCGCTTGCAAGGGACGAGGCGGCGGAACGCCTTTACTCGCCGTCCATGCCTGAGCCGCTCGCCTACGCGCCGACGGTTCACCGACGCGGGCGGGCGCGGTTGGTCTTTCGCTGGCAGGTGTCCGCCGCCGCGCTATCGCTGATTGTGGGGCTGATAGCGCTGTCCGCCCTGATTCGATAGCCGCCGAGTTCGCCCGCGTCCCCAGTTCACGCGCCGTTTTGCGTTCGTCCAGCCTCTAGCGCGGCGATAATCGCGTCCACATCGAACACGCATCCGCCCCACGTGCCGCCGGACGCCTGCTGAAGCGCCGCCCACAGCCGCGAATCGTCCGGCAAGCTGGGATGCGGCGCGAGGTCGGGCGGCGTGGGACGGCGCACAAGCTCGTCGGCTCCCCACTCCGCGCCGCGCCGCACGCCGTTTTCGCCAACTAAGTCTATGCTGCCTTCGAGCGCGTTGCGGTCTATAACTATCTCGATGAGATCGCCCTCGCGCACTCTGCCGATAGGCCCCCCGGCGAGCGCCTCGGGACCTACGTGTCCGATGCACGCGCCCGTCGACACGCCAGAGAAGCGCGCGTCCGTTATCAGCGCGACGCGCTTTCCGTAAGACAGATGCTTGAGCGCGGCGGTTATCTGGTAGACCTCCTCCATGCCCGTGCCTAGCGGGCCGCCGCATGTGAGCGCCATTATGTCGCCCGGCTTGATGCGCTCGTCTTCGTCGCGGCTCTTGATTGCGGCGATGGCGGCGCGCTCCGAGCGGAACACGCGCGCCCTGCCGGTGTTGCGATACACGCCATCCGCGTCCACAACCGTCGGGTCTATGGCGGTGCTCTTTATGACCGAACCTTCCGGCGCGAGGTTGCCGGAGGGGAAGCATACCGTGCTGGTAAGCCCGCGCTCGCGCGCACGGCTTGGCTCCATTATCACATCGTCGGGGTCTACGCGCGTCGTCTCGCGCAGGTAGCGGCGGACGCTGCGGCGGCGCTCGGACGCCTCCCACCAGTCTAGGTTTTCGCCGAGCGAGCGCCCGGTTACGGTGAGCGCGGACGTGTCGAGCAGCCCCATGCGGCGCAGGTGCAGCATCACCTCCGGAACGCCGCCGGCGGCGTACAGCGCGGAGGTTGGATGCCCCACAGGCCCATTGGGCAGAACGTCCACGATGCGCGGGGTCTGCTTGTTGACGCGGTTCCAGTCGTCCACGCCCATGCGCTCGCGTCCGGCGGCGTGAGCGATGGCGGGCGTGTGCAGCAGCAGGTTGGTGGAGCCGCCGCAAGCCGCGTGAACCACCATCGCGTTGCGGAAGGCGGCGTCGGTGAGGATGCGGCTCGACGTTATGCCGCGCTTTTCGCACATGACCAGCGCGCGCGCCGACCGCCGCGCGATGTCCAGCCACGCGCCGGTTCCTGACGGCGCAAGCGCGCCGTGCGTGATGGCGAGTCCAAGCGCCTCCGCAACCACCTGCGACGTTCCGGCGGTGCCTAGGAACTGGCAGCCGCCGCCGGGCGAGGCGCAAGCGCGGCAGCCGACGTCCTGCGCGTACTCCAGCGTAACCTCGCCCTGCGCGAACCGCGCGCCTATGGACTGGATCATCCCCGTATCTTCGCCGCGCTCCGGCGCAAGCGTAACCCCGCCCGGCGCTACGACGACGGGCGTATCGCGCAGCCCCGCGAGCGCCATCATCATCGCGGGCAACCCCTTGTCGCAAGACGCCACGCCCATCACGCCGCGCGAGGTGGGCAGCGAGCGCGCCTGCCGCCGAAACACCTGCGCGGCGTCGTTGCGATACGGCAGCGAATCCAGCATCCCGGTAGTGCCTTGCGTGCGCCCGTCGCACGGGTCCGAGCAGAACAGCGCGAACGGTATCGCGCGCAGATCGCGAAGCTCCTGCGATGCGGCGTGAACCAGCGTCGAAAGCTCGAAGTGTCCCGTGTGCAGCCCGAGCGCGACGGGCGTTCCATCCGGCTCGCGCAGCCCGCCGGCGGTGGACAGGATGACGAACTGCTTTCGGAGAAGCTCCGCCGGGTTCCAGCCCATGCCCGCGTTCTGCGTCATGCCGAAGTGGTCTCCGCTCGCGCCCTCTATGAGAAACTCGGCGGTGAACGGCAGCGTCCCGGACGGGCCTGCCGCGTGCGTCAGAATGCGCGGCGAACCCTCGCCCATGATGTCGTCCGCGCTAAGCTCGCGGGTGTCATGTTCCGCGCTGATTCTGGTTGTCATAGGTCTGCCTCCTCCGCCTGCGCGTCGTGCGCCGAGTATATTGGCGCGCTCGGATTCGGTCAAACCGCAGCGCGAACGGCGCTTGTCTATTCGTCGATTCGGAACTCCCCGTCCGCGCCGCGCCCGCTTGTCCCGCCGTCCGAACGGGCGCTAGACTCTAACCGCCCCGCCGACGCAGCCGAACCCTCAGCTCAGGGAGCGCAAGCCCAATGACCGCCATCTCAGAAATCCGAGCGCGTGAGGTTCTCGACTCTCGCGGCAACCCGACCGTAGAGGTCGACATCGCGCTGAGCGATGGCTCGCGGGGGCGGGCGCTTGTGCCGTCGGGCGCGTCGACCGGCGTGAACGAAGCGGTGGAGCTTCGCGACGGCGACCCGAACCGCTTTCGCGGGCGCGGCGTGCTGAGGGCGGTGGCGAACGTGCGCGACTACATCGCGCCCGCGCTCAGCGGCGCATCGGCGCTAGACCAGCGCGCCATAGACGACCGGCTGCTCGAGTTGGACGGCTCCCCGAACAAGGCGAATCTCGGCGCGAACGCCATTCTCGGCGTATCGCTCGCGGCGGCGCGCGCGGCGGCCGCAAGCGAGGGCGAGCCGCTATATATGCGCTTCAACGAGGGCGAGCCGATGACGCTGCCCGTCCCTATGCTCAACATCATCAACGGCGGGCGGCACGCGGAGAACTCCACAGACTTTCAGGAGTTCATGGTGGTTCCGCTAGGGTTCGACAGCTTCGCGCGCGCGATGCAGGCGGGCGTGGAGGTGTATCACGCGCTGATGGACGGGCTTCGCAACCGCGCGCTCGGCACCAATGTGGGCGACGAGGGCGGATTCGCGCCGCCGGCAGCCACCAACCGCCAAGCGGTGGAGCTGATTATCGAGGCGATAGAGGCGGCGGGATACACGCCGGGCGAACACTGCTTCATAGCCATAGACGTAGCTGCGTCGGAGCTTAGCCAACGTCCGGGACGCTACACGCTGCCGCAGCGGGAGACGTCGCTCAGCGCCGAGCGGCTAGTAGACATATACGACGCTTGGGTGAGCGACTACCCGATAATCTCCATAGAAGACGGGCTTGCGGAAGACGACTGGAACGCATGGGACGCAATGACGCGCAGGCTCGGCGCGCGCGTTCAGCTGGTGGGCGACGATGTATACACCACCAATCCGCGCCTGATAGAGCGAGGCATAGAGCGCAGTTCGTCGAACGCGGTATTGGTGAAGCTCAACCAGATAGGCACGGTGAGCGAGACGCTGGACGCCATTCGCATGACGCGCGCCGCCGGCTGGGGGGTGGTCATCAGCCACCGCTCCGGCGAGACGGAAGATTCCTCGATAGCCGATCTCGCCGTGGGCGTGGGCGCGGGGCAGATAAAGGCGGGCGCGCCCGTGCGCGGGGAGCGAACAGCCAAGTACAACCGCCTGCTGCTTATCGAAGAGCGGCTAGGCTCGGCCGCCCGATACGCCGGCGCGGAGCCATACGGCAGATTCCTCGCCGCGCGCGCGTAACGGCTCGGACGCGCATCCCCCTATACCCGAACCGCGCCTGTCGGATAGTATAAACCATGACTCCGCCGCCATCGCATAAGGAGTAGTTCGCACATGGCAACGCGCATCGGCATCAGCGGCTTTGGGCGCATAGGGCGGCAGGTCTTGCGCGCGATTCGAGAGCGCCATCCGCAAGAGCTGGAGGTAGTCGCTATCAACGACCTTGGCAAACCCGAAGCCGGGGCGCGCCTGCTCAAGTACGATTCCATCTACGGCAGATACCCCGCCCGCGTCAGCGCGTCCGAGAGCAGCATCAGCATAGACGACGTGGAGATAAAGGCGCTGTCCGAGCGCGACCCGTCGAAGCTGAGATGGGGCGACGAGGGCGCGGAGATCGTAATCGAAGCCACCGGCGTGTTCACCACCGCCGAAAGCGCCGCCGCACACCTCGCGGGAGGCGCGAAGAAGGTCATCATAACCGCGCCCTCGTCCGACGCGGACCTGACGGCGGTTCTCGGCGTGAACGAATGCGATTACGACGCGGAGCGCCACCGCATCATCAGCAACGCATCCTGCACCACGAACTGCGTCGCCACCATGGCTAAGGTTCTTCACGAAAACTTCGTCATAGAGCGCGGGTTGATGACGACCGTTCACGCCTACACGAACGATCAGCGCATACTCGATCAGACGCACGAAGACCCGCGTCGCGCGCGAGCGGCGGCGCTGAACATCATTCCGACCACCACGGGCGCGGCGCGCGCCGTCGGGGCAGTGATGCCTGAGCTTGCGGGCAAGATTCACGGCATGGCGATGCGCGTTCCAACGCCCACCGTATCGGCGACCGATTTCGTGGCTACGCTCGCGCGCCCCGCTTCGGCGGACGAGGTCAACGCCGCCTATCGCGCCGCCGCCAAGGGCAGCCTAGCGGGAATCCTAGACTACACCGAAGAGCCGCTCGTAAGCTCGGACTTCACGCGAGATCCGCACAGCGCGATAATAGACGGGCTGTCCACTCTATCCTTGAGCGGCGATATGGTGAAAGTAGTCGGCTGGTACGATAACGAGTGGGGATACTCCTGCCGCACCGCGGACCTAGCGGCGTTCATAGCCGCGAAGGGCGTGTCATGACCATGACGCCGCAAGATAAGACCGCTCTGGTTCGCGCGCTCTCCAACGACCTCGCCGCGTTTCTGTACACGCTGCCGGAAGACGTGTGGCGCGACGCCGACATCTACGCCAGCGCGTGCGACCGCTGGAATATGGCGGACGTTGTGGCGCACCTCATCGACGTGGCGATAGCCTTCACCATGAGCGTCGAGCGGGCGCTAGGCGGTAGTGTGTCTCCGCCTATGGGATACCGCCCCAAGACGGCGGAAGAGCGCATCCAATCCGTCGTCTCGCTCCGCGAGGCATATGACGAAGACCTGTTCCCGGAGTTCAACACGTCTTGCCTGCGGCTGAACCGCCTCATCGCGGAGTTGGAGCCGGCGCAGCATGAGCTTCCCGCGTGGCATCCCTTCGGGGAATCCACCATAGGGCGGCTGATAGAGCTTCGCGCGATGGAGCTTGCTATCCACGGTTGGGACATCCGCAGCGGCATCGACCGCGACGCCTCTATCGCGCCAGTGGCGATCCCGTTTCTCAAAGGCTGGGTTGCCCGCTGGCTGCGCGCCGCGTTCCGCCCGCCCGCCGAGTTGGAATCCGCCGCCTGCCTGCGGTTCGAGCTGACCGACTCTCCGAGCGAGAGCCGCGATCTGATAGTGCGCGCTGACGGATTCGAGCTATCCGACGCCGACGCTTCCGCCACGCCGGACGCGACGCTCGCGCTGGACTCTAGCGCGTATATCCTCTTCCTGATGGGGCGAATCGACATCCGCAGAGCGCTCCGCCGCCGTCGGCTGTCGCTGACCGGAGACCGCGCCGCCGCGGAACGCTTCGGGATGTGGTTTCCGGGCGTGTAGAGCGTCGCGGGCTTCCCTCGATCGAATTAGGATAGACGACTCAAGGAGGCGCTTCCCCCATGACCACGAAGACGCGCCCAACGACAGCCGACTATCTGCTGCGGATGCCGCGCGACGGCTCGCGGTGCGAGTTGATTCGAGGAGTGCTTGTTTCGATGTCGGACGCCGGGAGTCGCCACGGGCGGATAGCGGGGAACATCTACGCCCCGCTTTGGGCGCACGTTAGAGCGAACGATCTGGGCATAGCCTACATGGAAACCGGCTATCTGCTGTCCACGAACCCGGATACCGTGAGATTCCCGGATGGGTCGTTCGTGAACCGCGAGCGTCTGGAGCGGGAGGGCGAGACGGACGGCTTCCGCCGCGGCGCGCCCGATCTCGCAATCGAAGTCATCTCCCCTACCGACAGGCTCGCCGCCGTGGAGCGCAAAGCCGCCGAGTGGATAGCCGCCGGCGCGCGAATGGCAGTCGTCGCCAATCCGCGCAGCCATTCCGTGAAGGTTTATACGCCAAACGCGCCCGTCGCAGAGCTAGGCGAGGACGGCGTTATCGACGGCGGCGACGTCGTTCCCGGCTGGTCTGTGCCTGTGAGCGGCGTGTTTCGGTAACCGCCGCTATCCCAGCCGCGCGAGCGTCTCCGGAGGCCCCAGCGTCGATATGCCGTAGAAGAGCGCGGACAGCGCGATGGACATGGCATATGGCGCGTATGCGGACACGAGGCGGTTGGCGGCGTAGTTCGCAGTGTCTATCAGCCACGCGCCTGCGCCGAACAGCGCGCCCGCCAATAGCGCGGTGTACAGCCCTAGCACCCCCTCTGTGATGGCGAACGCCGGCGCGCTCGTCAGCGCGGTTAGGAAGGCTATCGGCAAGTCGCCCACTTCCACGACTCCCATCGTCAAGCCGTGAATCATCGTGGACATCGGCAGCGTAGCCCCGATGAGCGGCGCGGATATAACGCCGAACAGGAAGCCGACTACGAGCCATGCGAATATGCCGCGCGCCCGCTGGTCTCTGCCCTCCCCTGTCAGAATCCGCACCGTCGCCACCGTCGCCGCCGCGCATGCCAAACCCGCCACCGCCGACAGCGTGATAGCAACATCCGCCGGCATGTGCTGCGGCACGTTCGGAATCTTGGTGCGAGACAACTGGTTGACCAGCAGCGCCGACCCGCCGAGCGACCCGCCGTACAGAGCCAAGCATATCGTCAGCCGCGCCCGCTGTCCGCCCAGCGCGGCGGCTAGTTTGCGAAGCATAGGCGGGCGGCGCGTCGAGCGGCGAGCGCCCGCCTCCACGCGGTTAGGCGGCGGATTCATCCGGCAGCCCGCTGAGCCTGCTGCGGGATGACGCCTTCCAGCTCCAGCTCGTCGGCGCGGTGGCAGCTTACGAAGTGGTCGGGCGAGATCTCGCGCAGCTGAGGCGTCTCGGTTCGGCATATGTCCGCGGCGTACTGGCATCGCGGGTTGAAGTAACACCCCGTCGGCGGGTTCGCGGGGTTGGCAACCTCGCCCTGAAGCACGACGCGCTCCTTGCGGATGCGCGGGTCCGGCTCAGGCACGGACGACAGCAGCGCGGCGGTGTACGGGTGCTTCGGAGAGGCGAACAGGTCATCCGTAGGCGCGGTCTCCACCAGCTTGCCAACGTACATCACCGCGACGCGGTCGCTGATGTGCTTGACCACGCTCAGGTCGTGCGCCACGAACAGATACGTCAGCCCCAGTTCGCGCTGGAGGTCCATCATCAGGTTCAGCACCTGCGCTTGAACCGACACGTCGAGCGCGGATACGGGTTCGTCCGCCACTATCAGGCGCGGGTTGAGCGCGAGCGCTCGCGCGATGCCGATGCGCTGTCGCTGCCCGCCGCTGAAGGCGTGCGGGAAGCGGCGCATGAACTCGGGTCGCAGCCCCACAAGCCCTAGAAGCTCGGTAACGCGGTCTTCGCGCTCGGCGCGCGAAAAGCCGTCTATGGCGAGCGGCTCGCCCACAATGTCCAACAGCGTCATGCGCGGGTTGAGCGACGAGAACGGGTCTTGGAAAATCATCTGCATTTCGCGGCGGAGGCTTCGCAGCTGCGCGCGCGGCGCGGCGGCAACGTCCACGACAGAGCCGTCCTCCGCGCGGTACAGCACCTCGCCAGCCGTCGGCTCCACCGCGCGCAGAATGCAGCGCGCCGTCGTCGTCTTGCCGCAGCCGCTCTCCCCCACGAGCCCGAGCGTCTCGCCCTCGTTGATGTCGAAGCTAACGTCGTCCACAGCGCGGATGTTGCCTATCTCGCGCCGCAGAATCCCCGCCTTGATGGGGAAGTACTTGCGGAGATTGGTTATCTCCAACAGCTTGTTGGCATCCATCGCCGACGAGCCGCCGTTGGTTATAGTGGATTCGGTCAAGGCTCATTCCCTTCCGCGTCGTCCGCGCCCGTTACGCCCGCGCCGATGGCGGGTGGCGCAGGAAGCAGCTTACCTCATGCTCGGCGGCGAACGGCAGCAGCGCGGGGCTGTCTACATCGCACACGCCGCCCATGAACGACGGGCAGCGCGGGTTGAACAGGCAGCCGCTGGGCCTAGCGTATGGATGCGGCACCGAGCCGGTTATCGACGCCAGCCGTTCCTGCGAATCCGACTGAATGCGCGGGATGGATTCCAGCAGCGCGCGCGTGTACGGGTGCTGCGGGTTGTGGAAGATGTCGTCCACCGGCGCGCTCTCGACCACCTGCCCCAAGTACATCACCACTACGTAATCCGCCATCTCCGCTATCACGCCCAGATCGTGCGTGATGAGCATGATAGCCATGCCGCGTTCTTCTTGCAGAGACGCCATAAGCTCCAGAATCTGAGACTGGGTGGTTACGTCCAGCGCGGTAGTCGGCTCGTCCGCAATCAGGATGCGCGGGTTGCAAGACAGCGCCATGGCTATCATCGCGCGCTGACGCAAGCCGCCGCTCAGCTGGAACGAGTATTCGTCCACTCGGCGCTCCGGCAACGGGATGCCCACGTGCCGCAGAAGCTCCGTCGCCATCTCGCGCGCCTCCGCGCCGCTTACGTCTTGGTGGAGCGTAATCGCCTCTATCAGCTGGTTTCCGATGGTATGCACGGGGCTGAACGAGGTCATAGGCTCTTGGAAGACATACGCTATCTCGCCGCCGCGAATGTCGCGCATCTCGGCGCTTTCCGGGTCGAACGCGGTCAGGTCTATCATGCCATCGTTCGCGCCGTCCGAATCGCGCCTGAAGAGGATTTCGCCGCCCACTATCTCGCCCGGCTTGTCGAGAATGCCCAGAATGGAGCGCGCGGTTACGCTCTTGCCGCAGCCGCTCTCGCCCACTATGCCCAGCGTCTGTCCCGGGTATACGTCGAACGTCGCGCCGTCCACCGCGATGACGGTGCCTTCGTCGAGCGGGAAATGCGTTCGCAAATCGCGCACCGAAAGCAGCGGCGCGTTGGGGCTATCCATATGGGTCTGCCGCATCTCTCAAACCGTCTCCCAAGAAATTGAATGCAAGCACGGCTACTATCACCGGCACGGCGGGAATCAGCAGCCACGGCGTGAGCGCGACCGATTGAACGTTCTGCGCCTGCTGAAGCATGACGCCCCAGCTGATGGCGGGAGGACGCAACCCAAGCCCCAAGAAGCTCAGCGACGTTTCGCTAATGATTATCGCCGGGAGCGACAGCGTAGTCGCCGCGATGATGTGGCTGATGAACGACGGCACCATGTGCCTGAAGATTATCCGCATCTGGCTCGCGCCCGCAAGCTCAGCCGCCGAAACGAAGTCCTCCTCGCGCAGCGACAGGAAGCGCCCGCGCACCTCGCGCGCGAGCGTAGTCCAGCCTATGAGCGAGATTATTATGGTGATGGCGAAGTAGACCTTGATGATGGACCAGTCTCTAGGCACCGCCGCCGCGATGCCCATCCACAGCGGTATGGTGGGTATCGAGCGAAGTATCTCGATGACGCGCTGGATAACGGTGTCTATCCAGCCGCCGTAGAAGCCGGACAAGCCGCCGAGCAGCACCCCCAAGAACAGGCTGATGGCGACGCTCACCAAGCCGATGGTCATGCTAATGCGCGTGGCTATCATCAGGCGAGACCATACGTCCCGCCCCTGAACGTCCGTGCCGAGAATGAAGATGGCTTCTTGGGCTGACAATGGGGCGTCCACGCCTAGCAGGTGGCGGTCGGTGGTGAACAAGCCCATGAACTTGTACTCGAACCCGCGCGCGAACAGCCGCACGGGTATCTTAGTCTCCTCGTCCCGAACGTAGACGCGCTTGAAGGTGGTCATGTCGCGCGCGCCGGATACGGGATGCACGTACATGCCCGGCTTGATGCCGTCGAAGAAGTGGATGCGCTGGGGCGGCATTTCGCCGCGCCTAGCCTCGCTCAGGAACGGGTCCGAGGTGGCGAGGAAGTCCGCGAATACCACTACTATGTACATGAGGACAAGCACTACGCCCGCGCCCATGGCTAGGCGGTGCCTACGCAGCCGCCACCACATCAACTGCCATTGGGAAGCTACGTAGACGCGCCCCGAAATCTCGCCCTCGACTGGCGCGGCTGCGACTCGCTCCGCAGGCGCGGCTTGCTCTGCCATCAGGAAACCTCCAGCCTAATGCGCGGGTCTATCCACGCCAGAAGCAAGTCCGAAATAAACGTGCCTATCACGGTCATGACGCCGATGAGCATGATTATCGTGCCTGCTAGGAACATGTCTTGCGCCAGCAGCGCGCGCAGGAGCATAGGTCCTACGGTGGGCAGGCTCATGACGACGGATATGATGATGCTGCCAGAAACCAACAGCGGAAGCAGGTAGCCCACGGTGCTGATGAGCGGGTTCAACGCGACGCGGAACGGATATTTGAGGATGAGCCGCCATTCGGACATGCCCTTGGCGCGCGCGGTAACTACGTATGGCTTTCGCAGCTCGTCGAGCAGGTTGGCGCGCAGAACCCGAATGAGCTGCGCGGTGCCGGCTACGGCAAGCACTATGGCGGGCAGCCACAGATGGTTGAGCAAGTCCAGCACCTTGCCGATGCTGTAAGGCGCGTCCGCGTATTCGGGCGAGAACAGCCCGCCTATGTTCGCGCCGAAGAATACGAACCCGAAGTACAGCAAGACCAGCGCCAGCAGGAAGTTCGGCACCGCAAGCCCGATGAATCCGATGAAGGTGAAGGCGTAATCGCCAACCGAGTACTGCTTGACGGCGGAATATATGCCTATGGGTATGGCGAGAATCCACGTGAAAATAACCGAGGCGAACGCCAGCGCAGCCGTTAGGAACAGCCTATCGCCTATCACCTCTATGACGGGGCGCTGATACTCCATGGACAAGCCGAAGTTGCCCTTGGAGACCTGCCCCATCCACTTGTAATACTGCACCGGGAACGGGCTTTCCAACCCGTACTGCTCGCGCAGGTTCGCCGCCTCTTCGTCCGTCACCTGCGTTCCGGTGGCGAGCAGGTTGGCGACGTAAGCGGTTACGTAGTCTCCCGGGGGCAGTTGAATGATGCCGAAAGATATTACGGATATAGCCCAAATAGTAAGGATGGCGAGAAGCAGCCGCCGCACAGCAAAGGCAATCACAGGATACCCTCCCAAAAGATGAGGGCTGTCGCCCGCAAAGGCGACAGCCCCCCGTTCATGCCGTTTACTCGTAACTCAGCGTCTGCGGCTTGCGGTTCTCAGGCGTCTTCCAGTAGAGCGTCTGAGGCCTAGATATGCCCGGCGTCTTGGTGTCCGGGCTGTTGAACTGGCGCTCCGGCACGTTGCCCAGATCGGTCTTGGCGACGCGCACGCCCAGCGACGCGGGCGACTGCCCGACCAGCCCGACAGACCACGCCTGATCCAGCACGATGCGCCAAATCTGCTTGCCTATCTCGATGCGCTCCGCCTCCGGCACGCCGAACGCCTTGCGGTAGAGCGTCATCACTTCCTTCAGCTCGGGGAACGGCTCTTGCCCCTTCTCGCCGTTGGACTGGAACCACAAGCCAAGCGCGGAACCCATCTCGTTGCTGGTGAACGCGGGGAACACGTGACCGGGGAAGGTGAACAGGTGCTCGCTGCCGTCGCCCCAAGATACGCGAATCTGGTTCTGGTCCGACGCTTGCAGCTGACCCGCCAAGCTCCGCTCCTGCGCCAGCACGTTGGTCTTGACGCCTAGGTTCTTCTCCCAATGCTCCGCTATCATCTCCGCCATTTGGACGAACTCGATGAACTGCGCGGTGCGGGCGCTGACTTCCAGAACCAGCCGCTCGCCGTTGTCGGTCCGCAGGCGGAAGCCTTCGGAGTCCTTGTCCGGCACTATCTGATCTAGCATCTGGTTGGCTAGATCGGGGTCGAACGTTGCCCACTTGCCGCGATACTCGGATTCGGGTCCGGGCGAGAACGGGTTCGTGGGCGCTGGCGCGAACGAGCCGGGAACGCCGAACCCTAGGAAGAACACCTCGTTCATCTGCTCGCGGTCTATGCCGATAGCCAGCGCGCGGCGGAAGTCCACGTTGAGGAACAGCTCGCCCAGATACGGGTCTTCCTTGTATGCCATGTTGAACTTCACGGTGGCGTCGGCGCCCGCCTCTTGCGTGTCGAAGTGCAGCTTGTAGCCGCCCTTCTCCTGCCCTTCCAGATACAGCGGCACCTTAGCCATGTTCAGGTGGCGCCCCTGCCAGTCGTATTCGCCCGCGATTGCGCGCAGGTTGATGACTTCGAGGTCTTCCGCCAACGTCAGCGTCACTACGTCTATATAGGGCAGCTGGTTGCCGTCGGTGTCCACCATCCAGAAATAGGGGTTGCGCTCCAGCTTCCAAGTGTCGGTGTTGATGGGCGTAACGGTCTGCCACGGGGTTACTACGGGCAGTTCGGGGTTGAGCGCCCAGTCGTTCTTGAACTTGAACAGGTTGACCCAGTTGTCGTATCCCTCGTCCTCCACCATCTTGGAAACGGCATCCTCGCCCGCAAGCTCGGGCAGGAACTGTTCGAGATAGTGCTTGGGAGACACCATGCCGTAGCCGTTCAGCCCTTGATAGGCGTGTCCGCCCAAGTGGGTGGAGCCAGCAAGAACGTCTAGGAAGAAGTAGTATGGGTCTTCGAAGGTTACCTTTATCGTGTGCAGGTCCACCTTTTCGAGCGTTCCCTGCTTGCCGTTGATGGCGAACCAAGCGGACTTCGTCGGGACCAGCTCGTCGTTGAGGTACATGTGCTGATACCAGAACTCGAAGTCGTCCGCCGTGAACGGCGCGCCGTCCGACCACTTCATGCCCTCTCGCAGGTGAAGCGTGTATTCGCGCCCGTCGTTCTCCACTTCCCAGCTCTTTATGACGTTCGGACCCGGGTTGTTGCCGGTGTAGTCCCAGAACAGCATGTGGTCTGGACCCGTGCAGCAGCGGTAGCCGTTCCACTTGTCGGCGGGGCCCGTAAAGCCGCGCCGCAGGATGCCGCCATACTCGCCGGTTCCGTGCAGCGGCTCCAGCACCATGAGATCTTCGCGCATTGGAAGCCGCTCGTCGATAGGGGGCAGCTTGCCTGCGGAGACCATCGCGGTTAGCTGAGGGGCTTCGCCGAACGTCACCGGGTAGCTGCTCACGTCGGTTACTACGGAGGGACCTTCCAGCTTGCCCACCAAGCCCGTCTCTGTAGACGGCGCTGAGGGCGCGGGCGCGGCGGTCGCGACCGGAGCCATCGCGGGCGCAGTCGTCGCGGCTGGGGCTGGCGCGGGAGCGGTGGTCGCCGCCGGAGCCGGCGCGGGAGCGGTAGTCGCCGCCGGGGCTGGCGCGGGAGCGGCTGCCTCTTCCGCCTCTTCGTCCTGAGAGCTGCACGCGACTAGCGCAAAAGCCGCTATCAGCAACGCAATCGGGACTAACGCTATCATCCTCTTGAAACTCATCAGCAGCCTCCTAGGTTGCCTGCCTGTCGAGGATCGCGCGGCGTATCCAACGCCGGCGCAATCCGCTCATTGGGTTATTGGGCGCATGTTATTCGCAAGCCTGCAATGTGTCAACATTCACGGCTGGCGATTCAGTAATTTCCCCGCGATGACCGCTTGCATACGCTGGCGAGGATATATCGTCGCATCCGCGCCATACGCCCAAATAGCGAGCCATGTGATAAGCTATAGTGCGAATCGCTACGAATCAATTTCCCACAGGTGGGCTCGATCCGTTTGGAGCTAGACACGAACCGCGAACTGGAAGTCTTGATAGACAAGCTTCCTTCCCATATACAGACGCCGCTTCGCGTCAGAGACGATCTCGACCAGCTTCTGGAGGTGGTGCTCGACTTGGGACGCGCTCCGGAAGCGCGTTTCCGCGATGAGAGCGTCGCGCTCGCGGCGGACGAGGTGTCCGCCGCGGACATCGCGCACACGGTGGAGCGCATCGGGCGGTTCGGCGAGGACAACCGCGCCGGCGTCGAGCGCACGCTGCACCGAATATCCGCGATACGCAACCGCGCCGGAAACGTGATAGGGCTTACGCTGAGAGTCGGGCGCGCGGTGTACGGCACCATCCGCGTCATAGAAGACCTGATAATGACGGGCAAGAGCGTGCTTCTGCTCGGCAAGCCCGGCGTGGGCAAGACTACGATGCTGCGCGAGGTGGCGCGGGTGCTTGCCGACGACGCGCGCCGCAGAGTCATCGTCGTCGACACATCCAACGAGATAGCGGGCGACGGCGACATCCCGCATCCCGCCATCGGGCGCGCGCGGCGGATGCAGGTGCCTTCGCCCGCGCTCCAACACAGCGTGATGATAGAGGCGGTGGAAAACCACATGCCGGAGGTCATCATCATAGACGAGATAGGCATAGAGTTGGACGCCAACGCCGCGCGCACCATCGCGGAACGCGGCGTGCAGCTCGTCGCCACGGCGCACGGCAACACGCTGGACAACCTAGTCATGAACCCCACGCTGTCCGACCTCGTAGGCGGCATCCAGTCGGTAACGCTCGGCGACATCGAAGCGCGCAGACGACGCACCCAAAAGACGGTGCTGGAACGGCGCGCGCCGCCCACGTTCGACGTTCTGGTGGAGATAAAGAGCTGGAGCGAAGTGGCTGTCCACCCAGACGTAGCGGACACGGTGGATCGGATGCTCAGAGGGTATGCGGTGGCGCCGGAGAGCCGCAAGGTGAGCGCGGACGGCGTCATCGTCAAGAGCCGCCCGCAGGTGAAAACGGGCAAGAACGGCGGCGCGTCGCAGTTCCACGGCGTGCCGTTCGGAGGCGGAGACGCGCGCAAGACGGCCGCCGAAAGGGACGAGCGCCCGCCCGCCAAGATAACGCGCATCATGCCCTACGGCGTCAATCGCGGCAAGCTCCAGCAGGCGGTTCGGCGATCGAGCGCCCGCGTGGAGGTAGTGGACAGCATCGCCAGCGCCGACCTTTTGCTGACGACGAAGAGCTACTACCGCCGCAAGACGGGCGCGCTTCAGGCGGCTGAGAAGAGGGGGAAGCCCGTCTACATGCTCAGACGCAACACGTCGCCGCAGATAGAGCAGTTCGTTCGCGCGATTAGCCGAGACAAGCGGCACGGTCGCCACGACGAGGCGCTGGACAGCGCGATGCGCGAAGCCGAATCCGCCGCAGACCAGATACGCGCGGGCGAGCGCAAAGTGGAGCTAAGCCCGCAGGGGGCATACGTCCGCCACGTTCAGCACGAAATAGCCGAACAGCGCGGGCTGACATCCCACAGCATAGGCAAAGAGCCGGCGCGGAGCGTGGTGTTCTACGAACGATGAGGCGCTTCCCGCATATCTCGTTCATCATGCCGATTCACCCCAATCTAGGAGCGTAAGCGTGGCGCTGTTCGTATCGCTGGAAGGCGGAGAGGGTTCGGGCAAGAGCACACAGTGCGAGCGTCTGGCGCGCGCGCTCGGCGAACGCGGCGTGCCGTCCATGTTCATCCACGAACCCGGCTCCACGCGGCTCGGATACCACATCCGAGACCTCATCAAAGGCAGGCCGTGGGGCGGAGAGACCATCTCCCCCACCGCCGAGCTTTTCCTGTTCGCCGCCGCGCGCGCCGAGCTTGTGGACAAGCTGCTCGAGCGAGAAATGCGCGTCGAGCGGCTCGTCATCATCGCGGACAGATACGCGGATTCGACTACGGCTTATCAGGGTTACGGGCGTCGGCTGCCGCTGGAGCTGGTTCGCGCCGCCAATCGGCTCGCCACCGGCGGACTCATGCCGCGCGCTACGTTCCTGCTGGACTGCCCTCCTATGGACGGGCTGATGAGAGTCGGCTCGCTCCAAACGCTGCTGTTCGACATGGACGCCATAGCCAGAGTGGACGAAGAAGCGGAGTTCAGGCGGTTCGAGGAAGAGCCGATAGCCTTCCATGAGCGAGTCCGCAAAGGATATCTGACGCTGGCTCGCGCCGAACCCTCGCGCTGGACTGTCATCGACGGCTCGGCGTCCGAAGACGAGGTGTTCGCCGCCATATGGGGAGCGCTCGAACGGATGGATGAGTTTCGCGCCATGCTGGAGAGCGGCGGCGCGACGGCGGCTGTGGAGGCGCTGCGGCTAGGCGCGTGAGCGCGCGGCCGGCTCCACCCCCTTGCGCTAGCCGCCGACCGCCGTCTTGGCAACCTTGCGCGCGGCGCGCCGCGCGCCGCCGACGTATCCGGCCGCGCCCGCCACCGTAGCCGCGCCCGCTATGCCGAACGTAGCCGCTATGCCGGTTATCGCGCCTATCGGACCCAGCGCGAACGCGCCGCCCGACCCGCCGAGATCCCACGCCGCCTGAAGCGTCGCCATCGCCGAGCCGCGCTCGCGCGGCGGCGTCCTGTCCACCGTCAGCGACTGTATGGACGGCTGAATCATCCCAAACCCCAGCCCGTTCAGCGCGCCCGAAGCGAGGAACATCCACCAACTATGCGTAGTCGCCAAGATGAACATGCCCGCCGCCGCCAAGAGCAAGCCGGGAACTATCATCGCGCCGCGCCCTAGCCTGTCCGAAACGAACCCGGACACGGTGAGCGCGCCCATCGAAAAGATGGAGTTCATCGTGTAGAACAGCCCCGGGTTGCCGAAGTCGCGGATCTCCGCAAGCTGCGGCAAGAAGGTGGACACCGGCGCGGTGGTTATGGTGTACGTGAGGAATACGGCGGTGGGGAACAGCGCGTATCGGCTGACGAGCGGCGCTTTGTAGCCTTCCCCGTCGTCTCGCGCGCCGCCGCCGTCCGTTTCCGCGATCCCCGTCCGCGCCGCCGATATGCCCATCGCGGCGAAGCAGCCCGCAAAGCATATGAGCGCGGCGCACAGGAACGCCGCCTGAAAGCCGAACCGTTCCAGAATCCAGAACGACGCGAGCGGCGAATAAAGCCCCGCCATGCTGATGGCGTTGCCCATGAACCCCATCCCCTCGGCGCGGCGGCGCGGCGGCGCGAGGTTAGCCGCCATCGTCGATGTCGCCACCGGACCCAGCGCCAGCCCTACGCCCTGAAGCGCGCGCGCCGGAACTAGCAGCCACACGTCCGAGACCAGCAGGTGCAGGAGCGTCGCGCCCGCGAACACCGCCGTTCCCGCGATTGCGACGCGCTTCGCGCCTATGCTGTGAACCCAACGCCCCGCGAACGGGCGCGCGAAGAATCCGACAAGACCGAACGACCCTACTACGATGCCCAGCTGAGATTCGTCCCCGCCCAGCTCGACCACGTACAGCGGGATGATGGTGTACATGGCGGTATACGACGCGAACAGGAAGTGGGCTACGCACAGGTCGAGTACGTAATCCAGCGTCCACAGACGCCCCGCGCTCGGCTGGCGTTCGGAGGAATGCAATTAGACGCTCCCCAAACTTCATCGCAAAAATACAGGATACACGGGATAGGGCAGGCCGTCATTCCGACGAAAGCGTGTTCCGCGCACCCCGATGCGGTGCGGGAATGCGGGGGAGCGGAGTTTCGAGGCTTATGCGCGCCCGCTTTCGTTGACCCTGCGCGCGTGAGAAGTGTAACCTTCCTTCTTATGGTTGCAGAATAATTCCGCAATCCCATTTCACCGCGTTGGGGCGAGTTTTGGCGCAAACGAAGATAGAAGAACCGCATCCGCAAGACTCGCCCGCGCCGCCTGAATCGGCGGCGGAGCAGCCTTCTCGCCTGTCTCCGAGACGATACGCGATATTCGACTCGATGCAGTATCGCGATTTCCGTTGGATGACCGTCGGCGGGTTCGTCTCGTTCCTCGCGATGAACATGCAGATGATAACGCGCGGCTGGCTGATTCTGCGGCTCACGGACGATTCTCCATTCGCGCTGGTTCTGGTCATGGCGAGCTTCGCGCTGCCTATGACGTTCGTTTCTCTAATCGGCGGCGCGCTCGCGGACAGAATGCCGCGCAAGTGGCTCGTCATAGCGTCGCAAATGGGCAACGCGGTCATGACCCTCATCATAGGCTCGCTCGACGTCTCGGGCTTGGTGCAGTTCTGGCACGTCATAGTCATAGGCTTCATAAACGGCTCGCTAATGGCGTTCAACATGCCCAGCCGCCAAGCGATGCTCTCGGAGATAGTGCCGGAGCGCAGCCTGACGAACGCCATCAGCCTGAACAACTCCGGCATGAACCTGACGCGCATCGTGGGGCCCGCCGCCGCAGGCTTCCTCATCCTGTTCATCGGCACGCATGGCGTATTCTTCTTGGTGAGCGGCATATACGTTTTCGCCACGCTGTCTATGCTGATGGTGAACGCGGGAAACGCGCCCGCTTCCCAATCTCGCAACGGCGTGATGGGCGACATGCGGCAGGGCATTGTCTACGCCGTATCCGACCCGGAGCGGCGGGGGCTTATCGTTCTCGTGCTGATAACGTCTCTGTTCGGGTTCTCCTACTGGGCGCTGATGCCCGCGTGGGCGCGCGAGGCGCTGGACGTAGGCTCGGATGGGCTTGGAACTCTGATGACCATCATGGGCGTGGGCGCGCTGTTCGGCACGCTGGGGCTTGCCGCCGTATCCGACGTGAGGCGGCGCGGAATGCTGCTCATCGTGTCCGCCATCGGCTGGGGCGTCTTCCTCGCGGTGTTCTCGCAGGTAACCAGCTACGCGCTCGCGGCGCCGTTCCTGCTCGCCATAGGCGCGATAAGCTCGGTGTCCATGTCCATGACTATGACGATGATGCAGATTCTAGCCGCGCCGGAGATGCGCGGGCGCATGATGAGCATTGCGATGATGACGTTTGGCGTCACCCCTCTGAGCGCCTTCCCGTTCGGGTTTCTGGCGGAAAGAGTGGGCACGCCCGACGCGCTGCTCATAAGCGGCGCGCTGCTGGCGGCGGCGGCTCTGGCGTTCGCCGCCGTCTCCCCCGCCTTCAGGCGCGTGGATTAGCGCGGGCGCGCACAGCGCATATCCCGCAACCGAAAGGAGGCGCGCATGACCAGCGACATCAGCGGCAAAGCCCAAACCGTTCTGGGAACGGTAGACCCATCCGAGCTTGGCGCGACAATGACGCACGAGCATGTGCTGATAGATTTCAGGTTCATGTTCCGGGAGCCGGAGGACGCGGCGCGCAGCCGCCTCGCTCGCGAGCGGCTTACGCTCGAAAACCGAGGGTGGATAGCCTACAACTACTACAGCAACCTGCCCAACCTGCTGCTCGACGACGTGGACGCGGCGACAGAGGAGGTTCGCGCGTTTCGACGCGCGGGCGGCGGGACGATAGTGGATGCGACGACCATCGGCATCGAACGCGACCCCCTCGGGCTTGCGGAGGTGTCGCGCGCGTCGGGCGTCCATATCGTCATGGGCGCGGGGTACTACGTAGACGCGGTTCACCCGTCGGACATGACCTCGCGCTCGGAAGACGAGCTTGCGCGCCGCATCGTGGACGACATCACAGTAGGCGCGGACGACACCGGGATTCGCGCGGGCATCATCGGCGAGGTGGGCTGCACTTGGCCGCTCACCGACAACGAGCGCAAGTCTCTGCGCGCCTCCGCCGTCGCGCAGCGCGAGACGGGCGCGCCGATTCTCATTCATCCCGGACGCGACGAGCGAGCGCCTATGGAGATAATCGAGCTGCTATCCGACGCGGGCGCGGACGTGAGCCGCGTCATCATGGGGCATCTCGACCGCACCATCTCGGACTTCGATGCGCTGCGAGCGCTAGCCGAGACCGGCTGCTGGCTAGAGTGGGACCTGTTCGGCAACGAGACCAGCCACTACCCGCTTGCGGATTTCGACATGCCATCCGACGCCCAGCGCCTGAACGTAGTCAGGCGGGCGGCGAACGAGCTAGGCTGCGGCGATCGCATCGTGATGGCGCACGACATTTGCAGCCAGCACCGCCTGAAGCGCTACGGCGGGCATGGCTACGGACACATACTAGAGAACCTCGCGCCGCGAATGCTGCGGCGCGGTTTCAGCGCGGAACAAGTCCACGCGCTCACGGTAGACAACCCGGCGCGCATACTGACGTTCGCGTAGCGACTCGCGGGATTTGCGGGGATCGCCTACGCCAGCAGCATATCGGCAAGCTCGGCGAATCCTCCCGCGCTCACGTCGAACTCCGTTGGCGCGGCGGCGGGCGCCGCCACCACGTGCAGCTCGCCCTCGCGGTGGACATACGCGGAGCGCAGCCCCGCCGCCATAGCCGCGCCGAGATCGCCCGGATGCGCGGCTACCATCATCGCTTGGCTCGGCTCTTCCAGCCCCAGCAGCCTGACGCCGGCGAGGTAGGCGGGCGCGTCGGGCTTGTAGTCTCCCAGCATCTCGCAAGATAGGATGCCGTCCCATCCGATGCCGTTGAACTTCGAGCAGTCCACCGCAGTAGACCAGCTAAGCACCGTAAGCACTACCACCGTATAGCGGCTTCTCAGCCGCTCGATAGCCGCCGGCGCGTCCTCCCACGCGCTCAGCCGATGCCATACGCCGTTCAGCTCGTCGCGCTCCGACGCCGACAGCGACAGCGCGGGATGATCGTCTAGCACATCGTCCAGAACGCGGCGGTGTATATCGTCGGAGTTCATCCAGCCCAGTTCGCGCGATCTCACCCTTGCGAGCATAGCGAACATGCCGCGCCGCCACTGCGTGGCGAACCGAGTCGCGTCCACCTCTACGCCCTGCCGCTCGGCGATGCCGCCAATCTCGCGCTCTATGGTTCCGCGCCAGTCGAACACCGTGCCGCCTACGTCGAACGTCAGCGCGCGGACTGTAGATAGGTCTGCCAATAGTCTCTCTCCTCGAAAACATCATTCGTGGCGCGCGCCGCGCCGGACGATGGGAACAGAGTATGAAGCCATGGGCAGTTCGTCAAGCGCGGCTCGGTTGCCTGTACGCGAGCGACACCCAAACCACTCGCCTTGTATGATGAACGAATACATCACTATGGATTCGTGTCGAGGCGCTAATATGACTGTTCCCCAAAATCCGAAAGATATACCACATAGTCCACGTGGATAGGCTGCCGTCCATAATCGGGGACGGATTTCTGTTGCGCCATTCGGCAATGGCGCAACGCAGTAATGTAGGAACCACATCGAGCAGAGGAGGCTCGAACTCCCCCTCTCCAGACACGTGGATTTGCATGTCGGCGACTGCGTGCCGTTCTACTTTTGTCCGCGCTCCGTCATGCTTTACGTCATTCATAGAAAAAACCACCATGCGCTAAGCTACCGCGGCGGGCAGGAAGAGATTATCCACTTGGAAGCGGATTTGCGTCAGGCGACGGCATGGGCCAATTACAATAAACGCAGGTGGGCATTTACCTCGTCCAACGCGGCGAGCGTATACGCCGACCACTTCTACGATTTACAAGACCTAGACGAGCTGGATTGGGACGCTATAAACGCCAGACAGTGGCAGGACAAGAGTGACCGCAAGCAGGCGGAATTCTTGGTGGAAGCCGGATTCCCATGGAAGCTGATTTCGCGCGTCGGCGTCGGGTCAGAGAAAATCCGGCGGCAGGTGTCGAACGCGCTGAATGCGGTTCGATCCAGCCGACACCACCGGGACATCAGAGTCGAAGTTCAGTGGGAATGGTATTACTGAGGAGGGAGGCTATGATCGAATACAAGCGCGGCGACATATTCGAGGAAGACGCGGATGCCCTCGTCAACAGCGTGAACTGCGTGGGCGTCATGGGGCGAGGCATCGCGCTTCAGTTCAAGAACGTGTTTCCGGAGAACTTCGAGCGCTACGCGGACGCCTGCAAGCGAGGAGAGGTCGAGCCGGGCAAGATGTTCGTGTTCGACACCCAAAGACTGCGCCCGCGCTACATAATCAACTTCCCAACCAAGCGCCACTGGCGCGGCAAGAGCCGCATAGAGGACATCGAGAACGGCCTAGGTTCGCTCGTTCGAGAGATAAGGGCGCGCAAAATCCAATCCATCGCCATCCCGCCGCTCGGAAGCGATTTGGGCGGGCTGAAGTGGGAAGACGTGCGCCCGCTCATAGATTCGAGGTTGCGGAGCGTGGACGGCGTCCGAGTCGTCGTCTTGGAGCCGGGCAGCGCTCCGGCGGACGGTCGCCCCAACCGCTCGACCAACGTCCCCAAAATGACCCGCGGGCGGGCTGTGCTGGTCGTTCTCATACGCCGCTACTTGGATGGACTGCTCGATCCATTCGCGACCCTGCTCGAAATCCACAAGCTGATGTACTTCATGCAAGAGGCGGGAGAATCGCTGAGGCTGAAGTACAAGAAGGGCATATATGGACCCTACGCGGAAAACCTGAGGCACGTCCTACGCGGAATCGAGGGACATCTCATTTCGGGCTACGCCGACGGGGGAGACGCTCCCGGCAAAGAACTCGAACTCATTCCGGGCACTGTCGCGGATGCGCGCGCTTTTCTCGAAGACCGCCCGGACACTCAGGATAGGTTCGAGAGGGTATCCGAACTCGTAGACGGATTCGAGACGTCCTCCGGTCTAGAGCTGCTGGCGACGGTGCATTGGGTTGCCGCCGAGCGCCCCGATGCCTCCGATGCCGACGTTATCGAAGGCACGTATGCTTGGGGCAAGCGAAAGCGGTGGTTCTCTGAGCGGCAGATACTTCTCGCGCTGCGCCGGCTGGAAGAAAAGGGCTGGCTATACAGGGAGAAAAGCCCGGCTGATGGCGAGTAGCGCCGCCTAATGGCTGACTCGCAGGGGGCGGCGCCCCGCAGGCGCCGCCCTCTGCTCGCAGCGTAGGCCGCCGCCGCTACCCGGCTACGGACAGCAGGCGAGCGATGCGCGCCTTGTGGTATACGTGGTCGCCTAGGTAGTGCTGGAGCGTGCGCGCGCGCTTGGTGTACTGCGTCAGCCCGTATTCGAGGTCCGCGCCGATGCCGGCGTGGACGTGGTGCGCGGCGTCGCAGGCTCGCGGGAAGCCTAGGCTCGCCACCGCCTTGGCGGTAGATACGCCAACGGGCGCGTCGTCCATGCCCTCGTCTAGCTGCCAGAGCGCTTCGAACGCCGTCCACTTGGCGGAGTCTGCGTCGGTCAGCGCGTCGATGACGTGATCCTGCACGCGCTGGAACGTGCCGATAGGCACTCCGAAAGCGATGCGCGTCTGGCTATAGTCCCGCGTCATGTCGTACACGGCTTGCGTTCCGCCCGCCATGAACGCGCACAGCGCGGCGGTCGTCCTGTCCATCGCCGCCTCGACAGTGCTCCACGCGCCGCCCGGCTCGCCCAAGACGTCGGACGCGCCTACCTCCACGTTGTCGAAGCTCACCTCGCACGCCTTGGGGCCTATCCAGCCGTCCATCACGCGGACGGATACGCCGCGCGCGGTTCTGTCCACCGCCAGCAGGCTCAGCCCGTCTTCCGGAGACGCGCCGTTGGAGGTTCGCGCCACTGTCAAGATGCGATCCGCTATGTTGGCGTCCGGGATGAACAGCTTGGTTCCGTTCAGCACGTAGCCGCCATCGCTCTCCTCGGCGGACATCCGAATGGAGCTTGGCGACCACGAGTATTCAGGCTCGGTGTACGCCAGCGTGAATATCTGCTGCCCTTCGGCTATGGCGGGTAGCATCGCCCGCTTCTGCTCCTCGGAGCCTGCCGCCAAGATAGCCTGCGCGGAGAGCGCGGCGGACGACAGCAGCGGGCTGGGGCAGGCGTAGTAGCCCATCACCTCGCACACTACGCCGAAATCCACCCATCCTTGCCCAAGCCCGCCGTACTCCTCCGGAATCGCAAGCGAGGGCCAGCCAAGCTCCGACATCTGCCGCCACAAGTTGGCGTCGAACCCGGATGGGCTGTCGTCTATCTCCAGCACCCGCGTCTTGGGCACTTGGTCTTCCATGAACTCGCGCGCCGAGCTTTGGAGCATCGTCTGAATTTCGTTTAGAGTGAGATCCATGTGCGGGAAACCTCTGGCATCGTTTGCGTCTGGCGTACCGTGGGCGGAAATATAAATATCGAGCCGCCTGACGCGATTATACTTGGGGAGGCGGCGCGCGGCAAATACGGGCGCCCGCCGAGAGCGCCGAGAGCGCTAGTCTAAATCGGGGCAGCGCCTGCCTCTTGGCATAGCGCACGCCAAGCCTGCCGAGCGTGTTAGCCTAAATCGGGGCAGCGCCTGCCTCTTGGCAGCGCCCGCCAAGCCTGCCGAGCGTGTTACAATCGCCGCGAACTTCCACCAGAGCGGCGCAGGGGAGACGGCAGCGGTGAACTCGCGCAGTTACGACATTGCGATTATCGGCGGCGGCATCATCGGGCTTGCGACGGCTATGCGGCTCACTCGGGAGCATCCCGACAAGCGCGTGGCGGTCATCGAGAAAGAGGATCGCATCGCGCTTCACCAGACGGGGCACAACTCCGGCGTCATCCACGCGGGCATCTACTACGCGCCCGGCTCGCAGAAGGCGAACTTCTGCTCCACAGGCGGGCGGCTGCTGCGCGAATTCTGCGACGAGCGCGGCATCGAATATGAGATGTGCGGCAAGATCATCGTAGCCGTGGACGAGTCTGAAATCCCCGGCTTGGAGGAGCTTTACCGACGCGGAACGGAGAACGGCGCGGAAGGGCTGGAGCTTATCGGCGCCGAGGAGCTGCGCGAGCATGAGCCGCACGTGGCGGGCGTCCGCGCGATATGGTCGCCCAACACGGGCATCATCGACTTCACGAAGGTGAGCGAGGCGTACTCCATAGAGATGCGCGAGCAGGGCGGAGACCTGATTACCAACGCGGAGGTCCGCTCGATAGCGCGAACCGCGGACGGCGTAGGCATAGCGACTACGGCGGGCGACATATCCGCGAAGAGCGTCATCAACTGCGCGGGGCTTCACGCGGACAAGGTGGCGCGGATGATGGGCGTGGACATCGGCGTTCGCATCATCCCGTTCAGGGGGGAATACTTCTCCATCCGCCCAGAGCGCGCCCACCTCGTGAAGGGACTGATATACCCGGTGCCCGACCCCGCGCTGCCGTTCTTGGGGGTTCACTTCACCAAGCGCGTAGACGGCAGCGTAGAGGCGGGACCAAACGCGGTTCTGGCGCTGAAGCGCGAGGGATACCGCAAGACCAGCTTCGCGTTCGGCGACGCGCTCGGCACGCTTACCTACGGCGGCTTCTGGCGCATGTCCGCCAAGTACTGGCGCACCGGGCTTGCCGAACAGTACCGCTCGGCTGTCAAGTCGGTGTTCGTCAAGTCGCTCCAAACGCTGCTGCCGGAGATAGACGGCGGAGACCTGTACGCGCCGGGCGCGGGCGTGCGCGCGCAGGCGGTGGACCGCAAGGGCGGGCTGCTCCAGGACTTCAGCATCGCGGAGACGGAAGGCGCGATACACGTTCTCAACGCGCCGTCCCCGGGCGCTACGTCTTCGCTATCCATCAGCAGATACATAGTAGACAAGGCGACGGAATCGTTCGGGCTGGCGTAGCCGCGTCCGAATTCAACCGCATCACACAGAGGGGTTTTCCCATGAAACTTTGCTACGCATTTCGCAGAGGCACGTTCTACCCGTTCATCGCGGGCGCGGCGTGGAACATTCCTGAAGACGCGAAGACGCGAACCGAATATCTGGGCAAGGTGAACGACATCGGCTTCGACGGCATAGAGCTGGGGTTCGAGGCGTTCGGCGGGTTCGAGGCGACGAAGGCGCGCGCGCAGGCGTTTCAGGCGACGCTCAAGGACGCGGGCGCTCCGTGCGTCGCCATCCGCGCGGGCGGCGCGCTCTGCCAGCCCAGCGTCGCAGCCGAAAACCGCAGGCGGCTGGAGAAAGCCATCGAGATAGCGGGCTGGATAGGCGTCGGCGTCGTCAACACCGCGCTCGGCTCTCCCCCGCGCGACGCCACGCAGGACACGGGACCCAGCGGCGAGCGCGCGTCTCACGGATCGAGCGCGCAGGCGTCGGCGGACGACTTCGCCCGAACCGCCGCCGCGCTCAGGCAAACGGGCGAGCTTGCGGCGGACGCCGGCGCGATAATCACCATAGAGGTTCACCAGCATTCCATTGCGGACAACTCATGGTCCACGCTCCACCTTCTGGAGCTGACGGACAGCCCGCACGTGTTCGCCAACCCGGATCTGGGCAACGTGCTTTGGACATACGAAGAGCCGGAAGAGTCTTCCGAAGAGTGCATCGTCGCGCTCGCGCCCCACTCCAAATACTGGCACTGCAAGAGCCTTCAGCGTCTGCACATCCCGGAGCTGAACCACTCCTACTTCATCCGAACGCCGCTCCCGGATGGAGATATAGACTACCGCTTCGCGCTCTCCGCCATGCGCGCCGCCGACTACGACGGCTATTTCGCGCTGGAAGGCGCCAACACCGGAGACCAGCTTCGCAAAGACGAGCGCTCGGTGGAATACGTCAGGGGGATACTCGCGGAGCTGGAGGACACGCCGCGCGGGTAGCGTGATAGCGGGCGGAGCGGAAGCCGCCTCTACCCTTCTTTCGATCCCGCCCCCATCATCCCATTCGCAGGGAGAGGGGCAGCCTGCGATCCTCTCCCTGCGGCTCGAAACTTGACACTTTATTGGCGCCTTCCCTAAAATTCGTCGGAATTGTCGGGGGCGTTGCCGTCGGCGCGTTGTTGCGAGAGGTTGGGCATGGAGTTGAACGTTTCGCAGCTGCTGATGGAACCGAGCGGCTCCAGCCGGGAGTACGAGATAGACGACCCGCTGTCTCGCGCCGACGTCGACATATGGATTCGGGGCGTCGCCGAGCTAATCAGAACGAACAGGAGCGTCTGGGTCAGCGCGCGGCTGCGCTCGGAGCTGGACGCCGAATGCGGGCGATGCTTGACGCCGTACAGCCACCCGATACGCTTGCGGATAGAAGAGGAGTTCGTCCCGACGCGCAGCCCGCACACAGGCGCGCGCGTTCCGCCGCCCGACGACGACGGCGACTACTGGCTGATAGACGAGAACCACATTCTGGACTTGACGGACGCCGTTCGGGAATACGCGCTCATGGCTGAGCCGATGAAGCCGCTGTGCCGACGAGAATGCGCGGGCTTGTGCGCGACGTGCGGCGCGGACCTCAACCGCGGACGATGCGGCTGCGAAGCGCCAATCGACCCGCGCTGGGCGTCGCTGAAGGCGCTGACTACTTCGGCGCAGGATGCGAACTAACACGACGAAGGGGTTGCTAGATGCCACCGCTCCCAAAGAAGAAACACTCTAGGAAGAGACAAGGCGGACGCTCCGCGCATTCCGCAATAAAAGGCCCAAATCTAGCTAGATGCCCTCAGTGCAGGCAGGCTAAACTTTCGCACCGCGTGTGCCTCGCTTGCGGCTACTACAACGGCCGAGAGGTGATCGTTCCCGACGAAGTCGAAATCACGTAGACGCGCGCCGCGCAAACCCGATTCAGCAGCCCAACCCCCGACGGAGAACCCCCAAATATGACACTGACATTCAAGACCGAAACCCACGGACCGGAGGCGGCTTACCTGTTCCCCGGTCAGGGCGCGCAAGCCGTAGGCATGGGGCGAGAGCTGTACGACAGCTCCCCCGCCGCTCGCGATGTGTTCGAGCAGATAGACGACGCGCTGGGCAGATCCCTGTCCCGCGTAATGTTCGAGGGTCCGGACGACGACCTTCGCCAGACCGTCAACGCCCAGCCCGGCATCATGGCGGTCAGCCTAGCTTGCGTGAAGGCGATGGAAGAAGAGCTTGGCGCGGAGCGTATGCCGCAGCCCGTCATCATGGCGGGGCATAGCCTCGGCGAATATACCGCCCTCGCAGTCGGCGGCGTGCTGAGCATAGACCAAACCGCGCTGCTGGTGCAGGAACGCGGCAGGCTGATGCAGGAAGCGTGCGACCAGAACCCCGGCACCATGGCGGCGGTCATCGGCATGGACCGCGTCGCGCTTCAGGAAGTGGCGCGCGAAACCGGCGTCTGGATATCCAACGTCAACACGGGCGATCAGATAGTCATAAGCGGCGAGCGGATGGACGTAGCGCGCGCTATGGACCTCTGCTCCGCGCGCGGCGCGAAGAAGGTCATCGGCTTGCGCGTGGGCGGCGCGTTCCACTCTGGCTTGATGGAGCCGGCGCGCGCCGGGCTGCTCGAAGCCATAGAAAGCATGGAGTTCCAAGACTCTCGCATCCCCATCGTCGCCAACTGCACAGGCGAGCCTGTGCGCGCCGCCGAAGACATCAAGAGCGAACTGCTCGCGCAGGTGTGCGGCACGGTTCAGTGGAAAGACACCATAGATTACATGATGGGCAGCGGCGTGGAGAGGTTCATTGAGATAGGCCCCGGGCGGGCGCTCAGCGGCATGGTCAAGCGCATCGACCGCCGCGCGCGAATCTCGGCGGTGGGCGATCTGAACTCCATCCTAAGGCTCATCCGAAACTAGAGCCGCGCGCCTCCTCAGGCTGCGCCGCGACCGGGAACGCTCCGATGCCTCGAAACAGCAGAAACAATGTCAGGCGCAACATGCGCGTCGCCGCGTTGCAGATACTCTGCGAAGTCGATCTCGTCGATCACACCGTCGCGCAGGCGCTCGCTTACGCGCGAGAGACGCGGGCGAAGGCGATGTCCGAATCCGCAAGCCGCTTTCTCGACAAGTTGACGTATGGAACGTTCGACGACGTGGATAGAATAGACGGAGTCATCCGCAAGCTGGCGCCCGCTTGGCCTATATTGCAGATGGCTACGGTGGACCGCAACTTGCTGAGAATGGCGATATACGAGATGACGATTTGGGGCAAGACGCCGCCCAAAGTAGTCATAAACGAGGCAGTCGAGCTTGCCAAGGCCTTCGGGTCCGAAAGCTCCCCCAGGTTCGTCAACGGCGTGCTTGGGTCAGTTATGAAAACCGCAGTCGCCGAGTAGCGACGCCGCAACCTTTCTAGGAGACAACCGCAGTGTCAACCCTTATGGAGCGCGTGCAGGCAGTAGTAGCAGACAAGCTAGCCGCGGACGAATCCGAAGTTACGCCCGAAGCGTCGTTCGTAGACGACCTGATGGCGGATTCTCTCGACCTCGTCGAGCTGATCATGGCGTTCGAGGAAGAGTTTTCGGACGAAGACGTAGAGCTGGAGATCTCGGACGAAGACGCCGAGGGCATCCAGACGGTTCAGCAAGCCGTGGACTACCTCCGCGCCAACGGCGTTCTGGAAGACTAGCCGCTCATTCGCGCCCGCCATACGCATGGCAGCCAACATATTCATCACGGGCTTCTCCGGCAGCGGCAAGACGACTGTCGCGCGTGAAGCGGCGCGCCTGCTCGGCTGGTCGCTGGTGGATATGGACGAGATGATTGCCGCTGAAGCCGGCGTCTCCATAGAGGAGATATTCGCTCGGCATGGCGAGGAAGAGTTCCGCCGCATCGAGCGCGAGACTCTGGCGCGCGTGGCGCTATCCGAACGGCAGGTAGTATCCACCGGCGGCGGCGTTCCCGTGGACGAGCGCAACCGCGAAGTGATGGCGGCGTCCGGGGTAGTCGCGCTGCTCGAAGCGAGCGTAGAAACGCTGCTCGCGCGGCTCGCCCAACAGCGCGCCGACGAGGGCGACGACCTAGTAGCCCGCCCCATGCTCGACGCCGACGATCTAGCCGCGCGCATCCGCTCCTTGAAGGCTGAGCGGCAGTTTGCATATACTCAGGCGGATTTGACCGTGCAAACAGACTGCCTAACCCCCGCGCAGGCAGCCGAGCGCATAGCGCGGGAAGCGGCGGCGTTGGGATTTTCTCCCGATCGACGGGGCGCTAAACCGAAGCCGAGCTAGCCCCCAACCACGCCGCATATTGCAAACTGCCTGAGCGAAACAATGCCCAACAACGAGCTAGAAGACACGCCCCCCGCCAACGACGTAGCCGCCGTGGTTCGCACGTCGCAGGGCGACTATCCGCTGTGGGTGGGATGGGGCATCCTAGACGAAACCGGCGAGCGCGTTCGGAGCGTCGCGCAGCCGAGCGCGGCTTACATCATCACAGACGACGGGGTTCAGCGGCAGGCGCGGCGCGCGCAGAACTCTATGGAGCGCGCAGGCATCCCAACGCATCTGTTCATAATGCCGTCCGGCGAGCGGAACAAGACGCTCGCCACCGTCAGCCACATCTACGGCTGGCTCGCCGAGCGCAAGGCGGAGCGTGGCCACCTGATTCTAGCCGTAGGCGGCGGAGTAGTGGGCGATGTCGCGGGATTCGTCGCGGCGACGTATCTGCGCGGGCTGCCGTTCGCGCAGGCGCCCACCAGCCTGCTCGCCATGATGGACGCCGCGATAGGCGGCAAGACCGGCGTGGACCTGCCGCAAGGCAAGAACCTAGTCGGCGCGTTCTACCAACCCAAGTTCGTGCTTGCAGACGTGTCCACGCTGCAAACGCTCCCCGAACGCGAGTTGCGATCCGGCTGGGCGGAGGCTATCAAGCACGGCTTGATTATGGACGAGGGCTTGCTGTCCACGTTCGAAAGCCGCGCGGACGCGATAAGCGCGCTCGAACCAGAGATAGCGACCGATGTCATAAAGCGCAGCGTCGCAATCAAAGCCGACGTCGTCTCGCGGGACGAGCGCGAGACGCTCGGCTTGCGCGTGCTGCTCAACTACGGACACACGATAGGGCACGCCATCGAGTCTGCCACTGGCTACGAACGTTATCTGCACGGCGAGGCGGTGAGCGTGGGCATGATGGGAGCGGCTCGCATCGGGCGCGGCATGGGAATGCTGACGAACGCCGAAGTGGAGCGTCAGAGGGACGCGCTCGCCGCATACGGCTTGCCGCTTGCCGCGAGCGGGGTGGATGCCGCCGCCGTCAGCGAGGCGATGCGCTCGGACAAGAAGGTCTCAGACGGCGCCATAAGGTGGGTCTTGCTGAACGGCATCGGCAAAGCCGTCACCCGCAGCGACGCGCCGCCCGATCTGGTGGATAGCGCGCTGCGCTCCGTCCTCATCTAACGCCCGCCGCGTCGTTGGGGTATCTCGACTGGAGCGTCATCGCGCTGGTCTGCGTTGCGGCAGGCGCGTATGGCGCTCTGATAGGCGCGGGCGGCGGGTTCGCGCTGACGCCTATCTTGCTCATGCTGTTCGACGACATCGCGCCCGAGCGCGTGGCCGGCACGGTGCTAGCCGGAATCGCGCTCAACAGCGCGCTGGTGACGTGGAAGTACCGCAAAGAGAGCGTCATAGACTGGCGCAGCGGGCTGCTGTTCGCGCTTGCCGCCGCGCCGGGCGCCGCGATAGGCGCGCTGGGTGTAGGCGCGGTCGCTCCGGAGGCGTTCAAGGTCGCGTTCGGCGCGCTGCTAGTCGCGCTCGCCGTGTACCTCGCCGTCGAGCCGCGCCTGCCGGAAGACGCGCCGCCGGATGATGCGGCGGACGCGCCGCCGCGATACCGGATAAGCGTGATGCGAACCAGCCGCCGCATCCGAACGCGCGACGGACGGGAGTACCGCTACGAGTTCGACGAAGGGCTGACGACGCTGTTCAACATAGCTCTGGGGTTCATGTCCAGCTTCTTCGGCATCGGCGGCGGGGTGCTGCGAACGCCCATCTTGGTGAAGATGTTCGGCTTTCCCGTTCGGATAGCCGCCGCCACGTCCATATTCGCGCTTTCGATATACGGCTCTGCGGGCGCGGCCGCCCACGCCGCGCTGGGGCATATAGAATTGTCTCCCCTGCTGGCGGTGTCCGCCGTCGGGCTGGTCGTCGGCGGGCAGATTGGGGCGCGCCTTTCGGGAAAGGTTCGCGGCGTGTGGGTATTGCGGTTGCTCGTAGTGGTAGTGCTGGCGCTTGGCGCGCGTCTGATATGGGAGGGGCTTGCGGGGTAGCGCTGCCTAGCAGTCGGCGGCGTCCGCGTCTAGCGAACCACCTCTACCCGCCCCTCGCTGTTAGCCGACAGCAGGCTGTGGAAGCGGTAGCCGCGCCGACTCAGCTCCGCGCCGCCTCCCTCGTTGCGGTCCATGATGGACAGCGCGACGGCGACTTCGTATCCCGCTTCCTCCACCGCGTCTATCGCGTGAAACAGGCTGCCGCCCGTGGAGCAGGTATCGTCCACTACCGCCACCTTTGCGCCATCTTCGAGATTCGCCGTTGGGCCCTCTATGGCGCGCCGCCTGCCGTATCCTTTCGTCTCTTTGCGTACTATCAGCCCCGGAATCGGGCAGCCCTCGATGTGGCTGATTACCGACACCGCGGCGACTATCGGGTCTGCGCCTAGCGTAGGCCCCGCAATGGCTTGCGCGCCCGCGTCTCTGATTATCGGCAGAAACGCCTTCGCCACCGCGTATCCGCCCGCCGGATCGAGCGTCAGCATCCGCCCATCGAAGTAGTAGCTCGTCTTCGTTCCCGCCGACAGCGTGAACTCCCCAAACAGCAGCGCTCCCATATCGGTCGAAAGGTCTAGTATGCGCTGCGCCGCCGATGCCGTCATGCGTTCGTCTCCCCCGCTCTTTTTGCCGTTTCGCCTGCTGAAGATTATATCGGCGCGGCTGGGGGAGTTCGCAAGTTGAGTGTCTCCCCGCTAAGCGGCGTGAATCTCGAAATCCAGATCGCAAACGGTCAGCGGCTCGGCGCCGTCTCCCGTCAGGTGGAACGTGTCTTCGATACGCACTCCGCCCACTCCGGGAACCGACAGGACGGAGTGCCCGACCGTTGCCGTCATGCCCTCGCGCAGCTCTATGCGAAAGTCGGCTGGGTGGATGGTGGGACGGGGCATCTCCTCGAAGTCCAGCCCGATGCTGTGGCTGATTCCGGGGACGTAGAAATCGGCGTAACCGGCTTTGGCGAATGCGGCTTGGGCGGCGGCGTCTACATCGCGGTTGCGCGCGCCCGGACGCATCGCGGCTACGCCCGCCGCCTGCGCGCGTCGATAGGCATCGAACATGTCTCGCTGTTTCGGCGTTGCCCGCCCGATTGCGAACGTGCGGGTGAGGTTGGCGCAGTAGCCTCGATATCTGGGAACTACGTCCACCACTACGAGATCGCCCGCCTCGACCCGCTTGTGCGAAGCAGCGCCGTGCAGCCAGCCTGAGCGAATTCCGGAGTTTACGAAAACGGGCGTTGCGACCCCGCCTCCGCCCGCCTTCCGCATGGCGTATTCGATCTCAGCGCCGACCTCGTTCTCCGTGATTCCCGGTCTGAGCCATTGGGCTGCCGTCTCGATTCCCACGGCGGCAATCCGAGCCGCGCGGCGCATCGCCTCTATCTCGGATTCGTCTTTGACCATGCGAAGCTCGTCCATGACCGACGCGATATCGACGACTTTCACCCTCGGATTCGCCCGCTGAAACAGGTTCAGCAGGAAGGCGGGCGTGCCGAACCACATCTGCACGCCCACCGTCATCGAGTCCTTGCCGCCCCCGCCCGCCATTTCCCGCATCACGCCGACCACGTCCTTTATCTGCTGCCCCACCGTTCCGAAAACCTTCACGTCCTCGACGCCTAGCGACGCCTTTACCTCGGCTTCCTCGCCGATGAACGTGACGATGATGGGAGGTCCCATAGCCGGAATGATGGCGCGGGGCTGGAAGCGGTCTTCGCCAAAGAAGTATATGTAGTCGTCGTGAGTCAGAATCAGGTAGGCGTCTATGCCTTGCTCACGCATGCGCGCTTGCGCGCTCTGGATTCGGCGGCTGTTCAGCATTGCGCCCTCCTCGTTTCTACCCGCAACGCTTTCTAGTCTCAGTGTAGCAAACAAATACCGCCCTAGCCCGCTTCTCTCTCCCAGTCTTCCCACGCGCGTTCCAGTTCGCGCTGGGCTTTGGCGTACTCTCTGCCGAGCCGCGCGATAGCGTCTATGTCTTGCCGCGCGGAGGCGTCGGTCAAGCGTCTCTCGATTCTGGAGACGGTAGTTTCCAGCCGCTGGATGAGCGCTTCGTAGTCTACGCTCTGCGCTGGCGCGGCTGCGCTGGCGGTTTCGCGCTCCCGCCGCCGGGTTTCGCGCTCGCGGCGTCGGTGTCGGGCGCGGGCGCGACGCGATACGGGCTGCGGTTCGGGCGGACGGCTCGCGCGAATCCACTCGTCGAAACCTCCCTCGAACACGCGCGCGCGCCCGTCTTCGATTATCAGCATCCGCTCCGCCATTAGGCGGATGAAGTGGCGGTCGTGCGACACGAACAGCAGCGCGCCTTCGTATGCCGAAAGCGTTTCTTCCAGCGCTTCGCGGCTGGCTATGTCGAGATGCGTAGTCGGCTCGTCGAGCGCCAGCACGTTGGGGGACGTGATGAGCAGCCGAGCCAGCGAAAGCCGCGTGCGCTCGCCGCCAGACAGCGTTTCCACGCCCTTGAACACGTCTTCGCCCCGAAACAGGAAGCGGGCTAGGTAGTCGCGCGCGTCGCCTATGGGTATGTTGCGCGCGTCGAGGAGCGCGTCCAGCGCCGTCTTCCGCTCCGGCAGGTCCCACGAGCCTTGATCTAGGTGTCCGACTTGCACATTGTGGCCCAGCGTTACGCCGCCGGCGAGCGGCTCTATTTCGCCGAGTATCGTCTTCAGAAGCGTCGTCTTGCCGATGCCGTTCGCGCCGACTATGGCGGTGCGCGATCCGCGCTCGATGTCCATGTCGGGCGCTTTCAGCAGCGTAGTCGCGGCGCCGTTTTCGGAGAAGCCGACTGACAGCCCGCGCAAGCTAACCGCCACGTGTCCGGTGCGAGACGCTTCGGATTTGCCTATGCTGATAGTCCGCTCTTCTTGCGGGCGCTCGATTCGCTCCAGACGGGCGAGCCGCCGCTCTCTGCCGCGCGCCTCCCGCGAGCGTTGGCCCGCCTTGTATCGCTGAATGAAGTACTCTTCTTTTGCGATTAGCTCCTGCTGGCGCTCGAACTCTTTGCGCCGCCGCTCCACCTGCGCCTGTTTCAGATCGCGATATTTGGAGTAGTTGCCGGGGAAGCGCTGCAACCTGCCGCGCTCCAGATCCCATATCTCTCCGCAAACGCTGTCGAGGAAGTATCTGTCGTGCGACACCGCAAGCAAGCCGCGCTCGAAGCCTGCTAGGAACGCTTCCAGCCAGTTCAGCCCGTCGAAGTCTAGGTAGTTGGTAGGCTCGTCCAGCACTAGCAGATCGGGGTCGGTGAGCAGCGCGCGGGCGAGCGCGGCGCGGGTGCGTTCGCCGCCGCTTGCAATCGCGGCGGGCGTGTCTAGCGCGTCCGCCGACAGCCCGACTCCGCGCGCGACACGCTCCACGCGGCTGTGATAGTCGTACCCGCCAAGCGCCTCGTACTCTTCCAGCAGCTTGGCGTACTTCGCTTCCGCGCGCCGTCGCGCGCCGCCGCCGCGTCTCTGTATGTCCAGCGCGCTAGCGGCAAGCTCCGATTCCAGCCTGAACAGCCGCTCGAACGCCGATAGCGCCACATCGCGCAGGGTGCCGGTCTCGTTTCTATCCGCCAATTGCGGCACGTATGCGATACGCAGAGAGGCGGGTTTGTGAACCGCGCCCGCGTCGGCTTCCAACTCGCCCACCAGCGTTCTGAGGAGCGATGTCTTGCCGCTGCCGTTGGCGCCCACCAGACCGACGCGCGCCCGTTCGCCAACGTCCACACTGACGTCGGCGAACACCTCGACATCGCCGTAGAAGAGCTGAAGCTGTGACGCGGATAAGAGCAAGCCGCTTATCCAGCGGGGATGTGGTCGTTCATCCAGCCGAGCAGCCGCGCCAGATACTCTTCGCGCAGACGCGGATGCCCGCCCCGAACGAATCCGTGCGAGCTGTTGGGGAAGCGAACGAACTCGACTGTCTTGCCCTGCCGCGCGAGCGCCGCGAAGTACTGCTCCGACTGCTCGATGGGGCAGCGCGCGTCGTCTTCTCCGTGCATCAGCAGCGCGGGCGTTTGCACGTTGGGCGCGTATGTGAGCGGCGAGCGCTCCAAGAAGGCGTCGAGAGCCTCCCATCGCTTGCCGCCCCACTGCGGTTCTCCGAATCGAATGCCGATGTCCGATGTGCCGTACATGCTGGACAAGTTGGCGCACGGCGCGCCGATGACCGCCGCGCTGAAACGGTGGTCATGCCCGATTATCCAAGAGGTCATGAAGCCGCCGTAGCTGTATCCGGTGACGCCGAGCCGGGATTCGTCCACGTAGTCACGCTCGCAGACGGCGTCCACAGCCGCCATGATGTCTAGGTAGTCTTCGCCGCCCCAGTCTCCCAGAACCGCTTTCATGAACTCCGCGCCGTATGTGGACGAGCCGCGCGGATTCACCGCCAGCACGATGTATCCCGCCGTCGCCAAGACCTGCTGCTGCGGGCTGAAGGCGTCGGAGAACACGCCGTGAGGCCCGCCGTGGATATCCAGAACGAGCGGGTATCGCGCGCTCGCGTCGAAATCCGGCGGAAACAGCAGGCGGCTCTCTATCTCGAATCCCGCGCGCTCGAACGCGAACTTCTCCATGCGCGCCGGCGGACGCTCGGCGAAGTATTCGCGGGCGAAGTCGGTGATCTGCGAGGTCTCACCGCTCGCCACGTCCACTAGGTGGAGGTCGGCGGGCGAAGTGGGGGACGCGCTGAGCGCGACGGCGACCCCGCATTGCGCGTCGAACGTTACGGCGGAGATGAGGCATCCGCCGCCCGCCGCCTTGCGGAGCGTCGCGTCGGCGGCGTCCAACTGATAGATGGCGGACTCGCCGCGCGCGTCCGCCACGAACGTGATCCGTCCATCGTCGCCCCATCGCATTTCAGGCGCGGGAACGAGCGGCGCATACCCTCCCGCCGGGCTTATCGAGTCGTCCGTGAGTCTGCGCGGAGCGCTGCCCTTTCGCAAGATGAATATCCACGACTGCCATCCCGCAGACGCCAGATCGTCGTCGGACGCCACGACCGCGATAGAACCGCCGTCCGGAGACCAAGTCAGCGCGGCGACGGACGATAGCCCTTGCGAGCGCGGCTCTATCTCGCCGCCCGCAGCCGCGACCACGTACACGTCGGAGTGCGACGCTATCTCACGGTCGTCGCGTCTGTCGCCGATGAACGCTACGCTCGCTCCGTCAGGCGACCACGCGGGCGCGCTGTCGTCTCCCTCGCCGTCGGTAATCTGCCGCGCCGCGCCGCCCTCTAGCCGAACGACGAACACGTGCCTGAAGGCGTCGCCGCGCCAGCCAAGCCCGTCCGCTCTGTAGCGGATGCGCCGCGTCGCGCTCACGCGCGGATCGCGCTTCGGGTCATGGTCGTCCGGCGGGCGGTTCGGGTCTACGTCCGAGACGAACGCTATCGCGCTCGAATCCGGAGACCACGCCATATCGGTGATTCCACCGTAAACGTCCGTTAGCTTGCGCGCCTCGCCGCCCCGCGTGGGGATGACCCATATCTGCCGCCTGTCACGCTCGTCCGGGCGGGTGAACGCGATATGGCGTCCGTCCGACGAATAGCGCGGATCGGAATCCTTGTCGCCTCTGGTGAACCGCGACGCATCTCCGGACTCTATATCCATGACGAACAGTCGCGAGACGGTCTCCATGCTCTCCGTATCCACGCGCGTCCGCGCGAAGACGAGCGTCGAACCGTCTGGAGACAGCGACGGCGAGCCGACTCCGACGAGTTCGTAGACCAGTTTGGGAGTTATCGGATTTGGCAAGGCGCAATCTCCTGAACGGCTACTCTGATATATTAGCCCGCATTGGCTGGCAGTAGCTAGGCGTCGGCTCGAATGACGGGTGGGCGCTACGCTTATGCAATTCTCTTTTCGAGGGGATGATTCATGGACCGTATCGACGGGCGCGCAAACGACGAGCTAAGGCAAGTGTCTATAGAGATGGGCGCGCAGCCATACGCGGAGGGATCGGCGCTAATATCCGTGGGCGATACCCGCGTGCTGTGCGCCGTGAGCGTGGAAGACGGCGTTCCGCCGTTCCTGCGCGGCACAGGCAGGGGCTGGGCGACCGCTGAATACTCTATGCTGCCTAGGGCTACGCTGACGCGGTCGCGCCGCGAGACGACGCCTAGGGGACGAACGCAGGAGATACGGCGGCTCATCGGGCGCTCGCTGCGCGCCGCGCTCGACCTCGACATGCTGGGGGAGCGCACGCTGACGGTGGACTGCGACGCGCTGCAAGCCGACGGCGGCACGCGAACCGCGTCCATAACCGGCGGATATGTCGCGCTCGTTCAGGCGCTCGGCTGGATGCGTCGGCGAGGCATGTTGGAGAAGTCGCCAATCGTCTCCGGCGTCGCAGCCGTAAGCGTGGGCATAGTAGACGGGCAAGCCGCGCTAGATCTCCGCTACGAAGAAGACCGCCGCGCGGCGGTGGATTTCAACGTGGCGATGACTCATGCGGGGCAGTTCATAGAGCTGCAGGGAACCGCCGAATCCGAGCCGTTCTCCCGCGCGCAGCTAGGCGATATGCTGGCGCTGGCGGAATCCGGCATAAGGCGGCTGGCGGAAATTCAGCGGGCGGCGGTGTCGGATATGATGGCGTAGGTCGCCACCAACTGCGGCTACGCGCCCGGCGGCGGCTCGTCGAAGGGCTGCCCTTTGGATTCGGCATCGCGCCGCCGCGCGTTCCAAGCAGTCCATCGAGAGCGCTCCTCTTCACGCCCTTCAGCTCGCCCCTCTTCGCGCCCTTCAGCTCGCCCCTCAGATATTCGAGAGCTTGCCTTTTCCAGCGCTTCTTCGACTGCCTCAGCTATCTGTCGCTCGCGTCGTCTCCTGAGCGCGTCTTCGATTATCCCGCCTAGAACCATTATGTTCCTCGCTGTGTCCGTTACTATTATGGAAGAGACCGCAGCGGCGGCGCCGGCTTCCAATACGCCTCGATCTATCTCTCTGAGCGTCTCGTACCATCCGTCGTCGGTGCGCTGGGTCAGTTCGTACCAGATCACCACCGCTATGCCGATTATACCCTGAGTTACGAAAAGCGCAAAGTAGACGCCTCGCCATTCCCGAAAGACGCTCCAAATGGATGTGCGCTCTTCGGCATCTTTGTTCTTTTCGTCGGGATTTCGTTTGCTCATGTGGACGCGCTCGCTTGCTTGCGTGGTGAGTTCTTGAGGGCGCGGCTCGATTCTGCGGCGGCAACCGCGTTCGGGCAACATCGGGGTAGGCGGGGAAGAGCAAACGCCGCGCGTTGGTTAGCGCGCGGCGCGGATCGACCGCCTTTCAGCGTCAGGTCAGCGGACGGCGGCGCGAGACGACTGCCCCGCTACCACTGCACGAACATCGGCATGACGACATGCGTGTAGGTGTTGTCGTCGTCGCCAACGGCGGGCTTGATGACGCCGGGGCTGGATGGCGTAGTTGTCTCCAGCGCAACGTCGCCGTCCGCGAGCGCGTCCAGCACGTCGTTCAAGTACCTGCTGTTGAACGCTATCTTGGCGTTCTCGCCGTCTATCTGCGCGTCCACTTCGCCTGTATGGTCTCCAAGCTCCTCGGCGCGCGCGGACACCGCCATCTTGCCGGGCGTCCCGTTCTCGCTGGCGGTCATGTTCAGCCGCACGATGCCGGAGCCGCCCTGCGCGAATATAGACGCCGTTCTAGTGGCTTGCAGGAAGTCTTCTTGGCTCATGACCGCGCGCGTGTCGTAGGCGTCCGGTATCAGCTGGCGATAGTTGGGGAACGAGCCTTGCACCAGCTGGGACACTAATTCGACGTTTTCCATCCTGAACAGCGCTTGGGTCTTCTGCGGGGTGACGGTGAACTCCACCGGATCGGACTGCATTCCCATCAGGCGGCTCACTTCCTGAAGCGCGCGAGCCGGCACGATGAAGCTGAGGTCTTCGGCGACAGCCTCCGCCAGCTTGCCTTCGTACACCGCGAGCCTGAAGCCATCCGCCGCCGCGAAGGTGAAGCTGTCGCCGGACATCTCCACCTGTATGCCGGTCAGCACAGGGCGCGAATCTTCGGTGGCTGCGGCGAAGGCCACGCGGTTTATCGCCTCGCGCATTACGGGAGCGGCTATTCGCCCAACCGAGCCTTCGTCGATAGTCGGTATCGGCGGGAAGTCGTCGGCGCTCTGCCCGTTGATGTTCGCGGCAGAGCGGGCGCAGCTCAGCGCGAGGCTCAGCGGCTCTTCGGTCGATTCTATGTCGATGCGCTGCTCCGGGAGCGAGGCGACGAAATCGCTCAGCAGCCGAGCGGGAACGGTTATCTCCCCCTCCACCTCGATCTGCGCGCCTACCCACGTGCTGATGGCTATCTCCAAATCCGTCGCGGACAGTTTCAAGCGCGAATTGTCCGTGGAGATTAGCACGTTTTGCGTTATCGGCAGCGTCGTGCGCGTCGCAACGGCGCGCTGCACCATCGACAGACTGCGATTCAGGTTCTCTTGCAGACAGGAGAGCTGCATCGTCTACACCCTCTAATCCCCAGACTATTCTATCCGCCCGCCGCGCGTCCGCCGAATATACGATGTAGTACGCGGAGCGCGTTGGTTCAGGCTAGTCTAGCGCATCGTTAGTTGGGCGCGTCTAGCGGCAAATGGGTTACTTATGCCGAACGCGGCGCGCTACTCCACCGCCGCGCTGATGTCGATTTCCAGACGGATATCGTCTTCGACGCTGAGGATGAACGCGAACGTGGGCTTGGACAGCTCGAACTGGTCGAACGTGATAACCGTCTTGGCGACGCCGTTCGCCGAGCCGTTCTCGAAGCTCGCGGTCGCGTCCCACGTCGTCGCGCTGGACACGCCCTCGATAGTGAGATCTCCGACGATGCGGAACGACGCTTCGCCGTTTTGGGGAAGTGGCCAATCCAAGCCTTCGACGCTAGTTACGGCAAGCTCCGCGTCGGATCTGAACTGCCGTTGCACCCAGCCGTCGCGCCTGTCGGAGTCGCTAACGAAGCCGGACATTCCCACCGCCAGCGTCGACGACGACGCATCCACGCCGCCGCTGGCGTCGAACACTATCTTGCCGGAGACGTCGGACGTTTCGCCGATGGCGTCGTTCGGCAGCGAGTTGCGGGCAAGCTGCTCGCCGATGAGGTATCGCGCAACCGTCCCCTCGCCTACCGTCACAGTCGCGCCGTCCGACGCGGGCGTTGGCGGCGGAGACGTTGGCGCGGGCGCGGCGGTGGGCAAGGGCGCGACAGTCGGCGAGGGAGGAGGCGTAGGCTCCTCCCCGCCAGAGCAGGCGGCGAACAGCGCGGCGGCGGCAATGGCGAGCAGCAAGCCGACTATCGCGGCGCGCGGCGCGCGGTTTCTGAGCATGTGCATTCGAGAGCCTCCCTCGCGCGGCTAAGTCATCGCCGCATGCGCGCCCATCGAGCAAGCGAGCGCGGCGCGAAACGCCCATGTGTCTGAATACGAGGGGAAACGGCGCGCGGTTTCGGGGCGAGGCGCTCAGTTGACCGTTATCGTGCCTACCATGCCCTGCACTTCGTGCGGTATGCAGACCAGCTCATAGACGCCGGGCGTATCGAAGACGAAATCCAAGCCCCCCGTCTCCCCCGCGTTCACCTCTACGTTGATATCGAGATCGTTGACTGTGAACGTGTGGAAGGCGGCTTCCGCCTGAAAGGTGAAGTTGACTATCTCGCCTTGGCTGAAGGTGAGGTCTATCGGGTCGAACGCGAACGGTCCGGCTCCCCCGTTGTCGACAAGCAAAATGGTTATCGGAGTGCCGACGAGCGCGGGTCCGCTGTCGCCCTCGCCCTCGGTTTCGACGACGGGCGCGGGCTGCGGAATGGGCGGCGACGCCCGCTTGATGGTCATAGCGGACGGCTCGGTGGGTGCCGCCTGTCCACAAGCGACGGCTGCCATGACTGCGGCGGCTATCATCAGCGCCACAACTGCGAGTTTCGTCACCGGCAATCCCCTTCTGCGGCACGCGCCGCCGAACGCTGTTGGCGGACGCCCGGATACGCTCATCCGAGCGCCGCGATTCGGTTGGTGAATGGTTTCACATATCCTAGCATTTGGGATTTAGAGGGTCAATCAGCGGCGCTCCAAGCAGCCGTTTCGATCCTGCTCGTTCACCCCGCCTATCCTGTATATCCCTGCGGATTCACCCCACGCGCGCGAACTTCTGCACGCGCGCGCCATCGAGCGTCTCGCCGACGTAGAGGTCGCCCTTGCTGTCCATAGCGATGGCGTGTCCCGCTATGATGTCTCCCGGCGTGTCGGTGCTCATGCCCCAGCCGCCGAGCCACTGGCCCGCGGGCGTCATTATCTTCACGCCGGCGGGATGCGATATGGCGTGCGGCGACGGCTGATCGGGTCCCAGACCCTGCCGATAGCCCAGATCGGTGATGTACATGTTGCCGTCGGGCCCCTGCCAGATGTGATCGGGGCGGTGGACGCCGCCCCACTCGCTCACGTATTCGCCTTCGGGCGTGAATATCTGGATGCGGCTGTTCTCGCGGTCCGCCACGTAGACGCTGCCTTCGCTGTCTAGGCAGACGCTGTGCGGGATGCGGAACTGTCCGGGCCCGCTTCCCGGCTCGCCCCAAGAGCGGATGCGCGCGCCGTCGGCGGTAAAGTGGTGGATGCGCGCGTTGCCGTATCCGTCCGCTATGTATAGCGAGCCGTCGGCAGCTACGGCGACGTCCGTCGGGCGGTTGAACGGCTCGCCACTCATCGGCTCTGGCGGATCGTATGGCGTTCCGAGCGTCATAAGCAGTTCGCCCTCAGCCGTCCACTTCCGCACCGTGTGGCTAACCACGTCGGTGGTGTATACGCTGCCGTCGGGACCCACTTCGAGGTGGTGCGCCGAGCCGAACTGCCCCTCTCCCCAGCTGTCTAGCACGTTGCCATCCGTGTCCAGCACTATTATCGGGTGGTCGCTGCGGTTGTAGACGAACACGCGATCTTGCGCGTCGACGCCCACGCCGACGGCGTGGTTCCACTCCCACCCATCGGGAAGGCTGCCCCAGCCCGGCACATGCTCGTAGGTGTACTTGCCATAGCTGACTCTGAGCGCTTCGGTTTGCGTCGCCATGCGTTTGTCTCCTGATGGGCTGAGGCTGTTGGGCAACGGGGCGGATTGTATCATAACGCATCACAACGCCGCGCTCCGTTTGACGCTCCAACGCGCTGTTGGTAGACTCGGAATCGAGCCGAACAGCCCGCCCGAACAGCTCCGCAGGGAGGCCGCCGCAGTGAACAACAGCGTCTCTTTCCACAACCTCAACCCGCTCTCGTTCCTAGACCGCAGCGAGGCGGTATACGCCAACAAGCCGGCTGTGGTGTACGAAGGCGCCGCCTATACATACGCGGAGTTCGGCGCGCGCGTGAACAAGCTCGCGGGCGCGCTGCGCGCCGCCGGCGTTCGCAAGGGCGACCGCGTGGCGTTCATGGCGCCCAACACGCCCCCGATGCTAGAGGGCCACTATGGGCCTCTGAAGATAGGCGCGGTTCTGGTAGCCATCAACATACGCCTTTCGGCGCGCGAGATCGCCTACATCCTCAACCACTCCGGCGCGAAGGTGTTGGTGTTCGATTCCGAATTCGCGGACACGGTTCGCGCGATGCGGGCGGATATCCCCGGCGTAGAAACGTTCGTGCAGATAGCGGACGTCGCGCCGATGGCTGAGGATATCCCGTCTACGGAGTACGAGGCTTTCTTGGCGTCCGCGCCCGACGGCGATCACCGCGATCCGGTCGATTCCGAGCTCGACCCCATCGCAATCAACTACACATCCGGCACTACGGGGATGCCCAAGGGCGTTCAGTACCACGCGCGCGGCGCGTACCTCAACGCGCTGGGCGAGATACTCGAATCCGGCGTTACGTGGAACAGCGTATATCTGTGGACGCTGCCGATGTTCCACTGCAACGGCTGGTGCCACCCGTGGGGCGTCACGGCGGTGGGCGCTACGCACGTCTGCTTGCGGCGGGTGGAGCCCTCCGCGATATACCGCCTCATCCGCGAACAAGGCGTAACGAACATGTGCGCCGCGCCTACGGTGCTCACCATGATGTATTCCGCGCCGGAGGCTGCGGAGGCGGACTTGTCCGGGCTGACGATAATGACGGCGGGCGCGCCGCCCGCGCCGCAGGTGATTCGCTCCATCGAGGGCATGGGCGCGTTCCTGCACCACGCATACGGGCTTACCGAAACCTATGGGCCTCACACCATCTGCGCCATACAGCCGCACTGGGAGCGTCTGCCGACGGACGAGAAGGCGGCTCTCAAATCGCGTCAAGGCGTGCCGTTCGTCATCGCGGAGCCGGGCTTGCGCGTGGTGAACTCCCGCATGGAAGACGTGCCCAAAGACGGCGAGACGATGGGCGAAGTGGTCATGCGCGGCAACAACGTAATGAGCGGCTACTTCGACGATCCCGAAGCTACCGCGACGGCGTTCGAAGGCGGCTGGTTCCACTCCGGAGATCTCGCGGTGTGGCATCCGGACGGGTATATCGAGCTGCAAGACCGCGCCAAAGACATCATCAACTCAGGCGGCGAGAACATCTCCAGCCAGCAGGTGGAGAAGGTCATAATGGAGCATCCGAGCGTTCTGGAAGTGTGCGTGGTGGGCGTGCCGGATGATCACTGGGGCGAGGTTCCAAAGGCGTTCGTGGTGCGGCGCGAGGGCGCGGAAGTAAACGCGGACGAGGTGATAGAGTTCACGCGCGAGCGGCTGGCTCACTTCAAGGCGCCGAAGCACGTGGAGTTCGGAGACCTGCCTAAGACCGCCACGGGCAAGATCCAAAAGTACATTCTGCGCGAAAAGGAGTGGGCGGGGCTAGAGAGGCGGATACAAGGTTCGCTGAGATAGCCGGCAAGCCCCGTTCGATTCAATCAAGCGAGAGGTATCGCCAAATGCTAGAGTGCGCCGTGTGCGGCAAGCGCATATCAGAGCAGATAGACGTTCCCGTAGGGGTAACCGTCGCGGGAAGCCCGGAGCTGGACCCGACGCGCGGCACCAAGCGCTACTGGGATGGTGTTTGGCATTACTTCTGCGGCTTGGCGTGCCGCAGCCGCTTCGACTCGACGCCGGATGTCTACGCGCGGAGCCGAGAATCCACATAGATTCACAGGATGAACGGAACAGACGGGACGAACAGGATATTGTTTGAAACCGTCTAGACGTCCGCGCTCCCAAAAGGTAAACTCCGCAAAGCTTGACTAACATGCCGCTGGAGGCCGCACCCTTGAACACAGGCGATATTGCTTGGATTCTTATCTGCTCCGCCCTCGTGCTTCTGATGACGCCCGGGCTTGCGCTGTTCTACGGCGGGCTTGCGCGCAGCAAGAACGCCGCCGCGACGATAATGCACAGCCTGATGAGCATGGGCATAGTCGGCGTCGTGTGGGTGGCGTGGGGCTACACGCTCGCGTTTGGGCCTGACGTGGGCGGCTTCATCGGAGACCTGTCCTATCTCGGGCTCGGCGGCGTCAGCGCGACCGAGCCGGGTCCGTATGCCGACAACATGCCGCATCAGGCGTTCATGATGTTTCAAGGCATGTTCGCCATCATCACGCCCGCGCTCGTCACCGGAGCGTTCGCGGAGAGGATGAAGTTCAGTTCCTACGTCCTGTTCATCACGCTATGGGTAACCATAGTATACGCGCCCGTGGCGCACTGGGTGTGGGGCGGCGGATGGCTGGGCGGTCTGGGCGCGCTCGACTTCGCTGGCGGCAACGTGGTTCACATCAACTCCGGCGTCGCCGCGCTCGCCGCCGCGCTTATCTTCGGCAAGCGGCTCGGGTTCGGAACGGAGCCGATGGAGCCGCACAACGTGCCTATGGTAGTGCTGGGCGCGGGGCTGCTGTGGTTCGGCTGGTTCGGATTCAACGCGGGTTCCGCGCTCGCCGCGGACGGCAACGCCGTCAACGCCTTCGTAGTAACCAACACAGCGGCGGCGGCCGGCATACTGGGTTGGACTGCGGCATCGTGGCTGTTCGACAGCAAGCCATCCGTCATCGGCGCGGCGTCGGGCGCAGTCGCGGGGCTAGTAGCCATCACCCCCGCCGCCGGGTTCGTAGGGCCTATGCCGTCCATAGCCATCGGGCTGGTGGCAGGCATCGTATGCTACTTCGCCGCCGGGCTACTGGTCAGGCTGAACTTGGACGACTCGCTATCCGTATGGGGCGTGCACGGCATCGGCGGAACGTGGGGCGCGCTGGCGACCGGCGTATTCGTGGGCATAGGCTTCGGAGGAATCGCGGCGTTCGTAGACGTGTCTAGGATGGAGCAGATTCTCTATCAGCTAATCGCCATCGTCGCCACGTGGGGTTGGGCATTCGCGGTTACCGCAATAATTCTCTGGCTCATCAAGCTGACCATCGGGCTGAGAGTGGAAGACAACGCAGAAGAGGTGGGGCTGGACGTCTCCGAGCATGGAGAGACCGCTTACAGGCTTTAGGTCAGCCGCCGGGTTTCGCGGCGGGGCGCGCCGCGCTATCGGCGTCGATGGCGGCATTGTCCGAAACGGGCGCCGCTCGCCAGTGGCGTAGGATCTACACGGCGCGAAGAAGAGGCGAAGCGAGCGCCCCCACAGCGCGCAGGGGAGGTTTCCAATGAAGAAAATCGAGGCAATCATCCGCCCCGAACGGATAAACCACGTAAAGGATGCGCTGGTGGACGCCGGATTCTCAGGCTTGACGACCACGCAGGTGACCGGGCGCGGCGCTCAGCGCGGAGTGGCGCTGAGCGGACGCAGCGGCCAATCCATCACCATAGACATGCTGCCCAAGGTCAAGCTGGAAATAGTCGTCTCCGACTTGGACGTGGAGCGCGCCGTAGACGTCATAGTGGAAGCGTCGCGCACCGGCGAGATAGGCGACGGCAAGATATTCGTCCAGCCCGTGGAGCAGGTGGTGAGAGTGAGAACCGGCGAGCGCGGGGATGCGGCTATCTGATCCGCGCGTGAGTTGTCAGAATCAGGATTTGCGTGATTCTGAGATCCTCAGGATTTTCACGCCGCTATCTTGGAAATTCACTAATCCAGAGAATCCTGATTCTGACAGCGGACAGGCTGCCCCGCCCCCGGATCTGGCATTCGACAGAACGACAGGGGCAGTTGGCATCGTTCGACGGAAGAGGCGAATGCAGCCTAGTCTAGTCTCTAGCCGTCTCACTCCAGCCCGTCGAAGCCCGCCACGCGGGTGGGCGTGATTCGCAGCAGCTCGAATTCGCGCATCGCCAGCGCGCCGTCCGCGTACTCCTCAGCCTCGTCAGCCGCCACGTAGTGCGCGGACACGGCGCGCACGAACCGTTCCGCGCCGTCCGTCGCAAGCCGCGCGTTTCCGTTGACCAGAACCCAGCGCTGGGGCGACTCGTCCAGCGCGACGCAGAGCGCCACAGCCGGGTTGCGCCTAACGTTGCGCGCCTTCACCGTGCGGCGATCCACCGCGATGACTATCTCGCCGCCCTCCACCATGTGCCACACTGGGGTCACGTGCGGAGAGCCGTCCGCCCTAAGCGTGGTGATGAAGGAGATTACCGGCTTCTTCAGCAGATCCCAAGTCTGTTCGGCGCTCAGTCTTCCCATAGCGGTTTCCGCCTTTCTGGATCACGCGGCGCGCGCCGCGGCGCGCAGCTTAGCTATCTTGCGCGCCAAGCTATAGACGCGCGCGAGTATCTCTTCGAGCGACCCTGACAGATCGAGCGCGACGATTTCCAGCCGCTTTCCAGAGTGGCGGACTTCGTGCAGCATAGATGCAACGTCGAGATCGGACTCGTCCTCCGCATAGATTAGCAGACCGCCCGGCAGATCGAGCGCGGTGGCGTAGGCGAGCATCTGATACAGGTCGGCGTTGGGTACGCGCTCGTTTACGATGCGCTTGTATTTGACATCGCCCACGAACCTGCAAACCCCGCCTACCCACCACGAGATATCCGGCCGGAGTCCCAAGCGCCCCGCCCTGTCGAGGGTGATGCCGCGGGGCATGTCTTTGTCGGAGCGCAGCGCCCGCCCGGAAACGCCCAGAGCTTCACGAAGCGCCTGAGTCACGAACTCTTGGAAGACGACGTTCATATCCATCAGGAACCCGGAGGCGCGAACGTCTCCGCGACTCGACTCGAATTCGCTGTGCCGCATGATGAGCCGAGACAGCCCCAAGACTCCCCTGTAATGCTCGTTCAGCCTGTCGAATCGGATAGTCGGCGCTTCGCCGCGCGGAAACTCTACTAGCGATACATTGTCGAGAATCCCGGCGATTCGTCCCAGAGCGCGGCGCGCATCCTGAGAGCGAAGGCGCATCCTGCCGAGTCGGGCAGTCGCCGCCTTCACGAGCCGGTTCGCCAAGATGTCGTCCGTGAACTCGTCGTAGCTCACCTCTACGGGCAGGGGAGCGCCGAACCTGCGCCGCAGCTGCTCATCGAACCTGATGCGTCCGCGCACCGTGCGCAGCGCATCCTCCTCGGCGCGGTAGCCGTGCAGTAGCCCCCGCGCGAACGCCCGGCGAGCGTGAGACGCAAGCGCAAGCGCCAATACATCCGGCAGCTCGCTCCCGCCGGCGAAATCGAAATCTTCCGGTTCGATTCCGACCGCACCTATGGCGTAGCACGCCAGAGACAGCAACTTCGGAATGCTTATCTTGGGCTGCACGAACAGCGACAGCCCGCCTATATCCACCGCTCCGACCTTCGAACCCGCCCTCAGATGATAAGCGCCGTCCACACCGTCGGCAGGCTCGATAGCGAGAGACAGACGCTTGTCGCGCAGCGCGGCTCGTTCATCGAGGGAGAGCGTCAGCGGTTCGCTCCTCTCGTACTCGCGCAGGTCTATCCGACGGCGAATCACCCCTAGCCGCCATCCTGATTATCGGTGTCGGCAGCGTTCTGTCCGCCGTTGCCGCGAGCGGCTTCCCCGCGCAGCTTGTCGAGGTCGAAATCTTCGAGCCGCTCATCGCCGTCGCCGAATAGACGCTCCTCTATGTACGGCCGAACTCCATGCTTCCAGATGCGGCGAACTGCGGCATCGTCGAGGCTTTTCCGCATGAAGTAGCTTGGGCCTATTGCCGCGTGGCGGTCGTCTCTCAGCTTCTCGTTCGCGCGGTCGACGACGTCCGCCGCCCACTCCATGCCGGGAGCGTTCGACTCTAGCCAGAGTCTGAGCAAGCCATTCACAGGCCACTCGTCCGGGTGGAATTCCACGAAGTAGAAGCGGCGGCGAAGCGCCGCGTCCACGAGCGCAATCGAGCGGTCGGCGGTGTTCATCGTGCCGATGATGTAGAGGTTGCTGGGCAGCTCGAACGGCTCATCCGAATACTGGAGATTCATCTTGCTGTCGCGGTACTCCAACAGGAAGTAAAGCTCCCCGAACACTTTGGCGAGGTTGCCGCGATTGATCTCGTCTATCACGAGGAAGTGCTTGGCGTCCGGCTCATCCTGCGCGCGTTTCGCAGCCCGAAGCAGCGGTCCATCCCGCAGCTCGAATCCCGCCTGCCCATCGTCTGACAGCTTGGGGCGGAAGCCCTGCACGAAGTCTTCGTATGCGTAGGACGGGTGGAACTGCACCAGCGCAACGCGATCGTCCGCGCCCGCGAGATGCTTCGCAAGCGCGCGGGCTACATAGGTCTTGCCTGTGCCGGGAGGCCCTTGGAAGATGACTTGCTTCTTTTCTTGGAGCAGCGTGACGATTTCTTCCAAGAACTCGGCGGGGAGATAAAGTTCATTGGCGAGGTCTCGCAGATTGGGTTCAGGGTCAGGCATATCGCCATTCTCTGAATCGTCGTCGGGGTAATCCCCTATCTCCTCACCCTGTATTCTCCACGCTACCGATTGCGCGTCAAGGCGATGGCGCAAATTCAGCCCGCGTTCGGACGCTTCCTCAATGAACCTGTCGAGGAAGCCAAGCGCGTGGTTGTACAGATCGGCTTCGTCCGCGTTCCCCTTTGGGCTGTCATATCCGGTACGTTTATATAGTTTGTCGAACGTTCTGATTCTGAAAGGAGGATACTGCTCGACGTCCACTCCCATCAGCAAGACGGATATGACATTCACGCGAGTTCCCGAGCGTCTTCCCGAGCCGCTTATTACTGACGTCGGGAAAAGATCGCTAAAGGCGCGGATTCGCTCGGATACGGACGAGTCGTTATCCGTCCAAATTGCCTGTAGCGCCTCGAGCGCGTCGTCTGGGGATTCATCTACCCAGTCTTTGAACCGTGATGTAGGCCTGTAGTTGATTAGATAGTTGGCGATTTCCCTCTTTACCAGATCGCCCCAATCTCCCGACTCCGCAAGCACGGATTTTCTCACCGCTTCGAGCTTTCGGCTTATCGCCAGTTTGTTGGCGACCTCTCTTTCGAACTCGCCAGTACGCATAAATCCCTTGGCGAGATTTACGAATTCAGTCCAATGGTCAAAGTTGGCGTCCCACCGCGCACGCACCTCCAATTCATAGAAGTAAAAATCTCTTCCGAGTTCGGATTCGAGCCTGGGGCGAATCTGAGACAACTTGCGGTCGGCGTCGTCTGTTGGCTGTGTAACAAAGTTCTTGAATGCTTCGGCAATCTCTTCTTTATGATCGAAATTGATAATCGGCTCGAACTCGTCTGGGAATACGAGGTGGAACATAGCCTCCCGCTGTGGTCTATGTCTGTTAGGTGAATCTCTCAGCAATACGCTTCGGAAGCCGAGCCGCCTTGCGAAACGCTTGAACTCATACGGATCATCGAGCAGCCGTATCCGTTCATCCGGGGACTGCCCTTTCCATTGCTCGGCGAACTCGATGAGGAAGCCAACCTGATATGGGCGGTCTCTGTAAAATTGCTGGCCTGGGCCAAGAACGCCCGGCATGAGAGCGTCAGCGAGTCCCTGCGGAATTTCTACGGGCGACTCCGACCAACCGAGTACCGTGTCGATCACCTGTTGTTCTCTCACGCTGTTCGTCGTCCAGACGATAAGGAAGTAGAAATACAGAGCCTCGCCCATTAGCTGGTATATCTCAGGCGGACTGCCCTCCAACTGCCGCTCCAACCTATCTAGGAATGAGCCGGGCAAGTCGTCTGTATTGTCCATGAATCGCCCGCGCAGTTCACACAGGGCTTGGCGCGTCCAGATAGGCTTGCCCGGCGTGAAAAGCGAGTCGTCGCTGCGAAGCGCGCGATCTACCCATATCTGCGCGGCTTCGTAAACTCTCTCGATGCCCTCGTGTGTTTTTCTCGCACTCATGGTTCTCCCGCGGCGGCGCGCTAGACGCTCAGAGTCTTTCGATTGCTGTCCGAATCAGGATTCGCAAGATTCTAGGATTATCAGGATGGGCTAATCTCCGTTCATCTTGCGCGTCTGTAAATTCCCCTAAAAAATCGCCCCCGCGTCTTGAAGCCGCTCTATATCCCCCCAATCGTAGCCTAGCTCTTCTATGAGTATGGATTCGGTATCCTGCCCCAGCTCTGGCGCTTCCTTCCAGATGCCGGCGGGCGTTTCGCTGAACGCCGCTGGGAAGCCGCACATCTTTACGCCGCCTATCGCAGGGTGGTCGAACTCGCTTATGTAGCCATTGGCGACTACCTGCGGGTCGGTTTCCAGCTCCTCTATCTTCTGCACTTTGGCGTAGATTAGGTCTTTGCAGCCGTCGAGCAGTTCCATCCACTCGTCCACGGGCTTGCTGCGGAAGCGCTCTGCTATGATGGCTGTCAGCTCGGGCGAGCCGCCTGTCATGCCGCGGATGGACGCGGCGCGCGGGTCGTCTATGAGATGCTCTATGCCGAGCGCGGCGGCGAACTCGGGCCAGTAGCGCTGGAACTGCGGACTCATGAACTGTATCCACCTGCCATCGGCGCACTCGTAGGCATTCACCAGCGGGTTCATGGGGTTGGCGCGGTCGGGCATCGTGTAGTAGGAGCCGGATAGAAGCTGCATGGAGACGGCAAGCCCCTGAAGCCACATGGTTGCGCTGAGGTGAGACACGTCCACGCGCTGCCCGACGCCGCTGGCGTGTCGCGCGTGGAGTGCGGATACGATGCCGAGGCATAGGATGATGCCGCCCATCTGATCTGAGACCGCGCCGCCCACGTAGGACGGCTCGCTGCTGGCGGGTCCCGAAGCCGCGTCCATCAGCCCGGAGCGCGCCTGACCGCATCCGTCGAGCGACGGCTTGGCGGAGTCTGGCCCCAGCGGACCGTAGCCGCTGCCGGAGGCGTATATCAGGCGCGGGTTGATGCGGCGGAGCGTCTCGTAGTCCATCCCCAGCCGTTCGGGAATGCCCTTGCGGTAGTTCTCGATGAACACGTCGACGGACTCCACCAGCTTGTGGACTATCTCGCGCCCCTCCGCCGTCTTGAGGTCTACCGCGATGCCGCGCTTGTTGCGGTTGCACGTCTCGAAATATGCGTTGCGCCCGCCCGCAAGCTCGATAGGGCGTCCGCTCATGCGTGCGACGGCGCGCCCAACGTCGCCGTCCAGAGACTCTATCTTGATGACGTCCGCGCCCATGTCGCCCAGCATGGACGCGGCTACAGGCCCAAACTGGTACATCGTCCAGTCGAGCGCTCTTATGCCCTTCAGAGGCCCATCCACGCCGTTGGTCTTGGCATCGTTCATCGCTTCATGGCTCCTATCAACCCTACCCCAAAATATGCGCTCGCCTATCATCACAGTGGTTGCGCTGGCGCGGAGCGGGAGGGGCGCTCGAAGAGTCTAGCGGCGAGAATCGCGCCCGCCGATCCCGCGCCCACAGCGGCATAGTCGCAACGCAATCGCAAGAACATCCCCAAAGGATGGCTGCGCGTGAATTGCGGGGAATGATATGCGCGGAAGTGAGGAAGGTCAATGGGCGCGCGCGAGCCGCTGAACGGTCGAGCCGCCGAATGGTATGGACAGACGCTCGCAAGCCTGTTTCAATGGGGGAGCAGTAGGAGGTCGGACAAGATGCGGCGCCACGATACATCTCACGCTGGACTATTGGAACGAGCCGACGGCTCGCCGTCAGCCGAATCGGATACGCGGGCGCGGCTCGCCGCCATGCTGCGCGACTTCGAGGCGGTGTCGGATACGCAGGTGGGCTACCCCTGCAATCAGGACTACGACTATTCGGATCTGCTGCCTTTTCTGCGCTACAGCGCGAACAACATCGGAGACCCGTTTCACGACAGCAACTTCCAAATCAACACCCACGAGATAGAGCGCGAGGTCATCGACAGGTTCTCGGACATGATGAGGCTTTCGCGCGATAGGGCTTGGGGATACGTAACATCCGGCGGCACGGAGGGCAACATGTATGGCTTGTACATGGGGCGCGAGCTGTTCCCGGACGGCGTGGTCTACTTCTCGCAAGACACTCACTACAGCGTTATCAAGATATTGCGCGTGCTGAAGGCGCGCAACATCATGATCAAGAGCCAAGACAACGGCGAGATAGACTACGACGACCTCTACGAGACCATACGAATCAACCGCGACGCGCCCGCCATCATCATGGCGAACATAGGCACTACCATGAAGGGCGCGGTCGACGACGTGGGCAAGGTGCGCGGCATTCTGGACGATCTGGCGGTATCGTCATCCTACATCCACGCCGACGCGGCGCTGAGCGGCATGATCCTGCCCTTCGTGGACGATCCGCAGCCCTACGGGTTCGATGCCGGGTTCGACAGCGTGGCGATTAGCGGCCACAAGATGATAGGCTCCCCCCTGCCCTGCGGCGTCGCGCTGACGCGGCGCGAGTACGTGACGCGAATCGCGCGCTCCATCGAATACGTGGGCGTTCTGGACACCACGCTCGCGGGGTCGCGCAGCGCATTTTCGCCGCTCATGATGTGGCACGCCTTCGAGCGGCGCGGTATGGACGGCTTTAGGGATATGGTGGCGGGATGCTTGGATGTAGCCAAGTACGCTGTCGAGCGCTTCAACGACGTGGGCATGCCCGCGTGGCGCAACAAGAACTCGGTTACGGTAGTGTTCCCGAAGCCGCCGGAAGCTGTGCTTCGCAAGTGGACTATCGCCACATACGAGGACATCGCGCACATCATCACTATGCCGCACGTAACGCGCGAGAAGATAGACGCGGTAGTGGACGACTGCCTGAACTGGAGGGCAACATCATGAGTAGGGCGAGGTTGGATAGAATCATCATCATGGTGAAAAACGAAGTCGGCGTGATAGCGGACATAACCCGCGCGCTTGCCGACGCCGACATCAACATACTGACCATAAACACCGAGGACTCCGGCGAAACAGGCGTCGTAATCCTGACTACCGAAGACAACGACCGCGCGCTGGACGTTCTGACGGTCGCGGGCTTCAAGGCGGTCATAGACGACGCGCTGGTCGTCAGGCTTCGCGACGAGCCGGGCGCGCTCGCGAAGGTCGCCGAGCGGTTCGAGCGCATGGGCGTGAACATCCAGAGCCTCCACATACTAGACCGCTACGCCGGACACACCACCGTGGCAATATCCGCCGACGACCGCGCAAAGGCGGAAGCGCTGGTGGATAGAGAGATTATAATCTAAACGGCGGGCGCTCGTCCGCAACATGAAGCGCCCGAACCGATCCGCCAACCCGCCATTCGCGCGCCGACACAGGCTAAGAGGGAGAACACTCGCAAAAATGCTAACCCAAATAGTAGGAAACCGCGTTTACGACTTCAGCCACGTCGTCGGAGGGCGCGATCAGGTTATGGGTCCGGTCGCGCTCGCGGTTGGATGCGGCGAACGCGAGCTGTTCGCCGTCATCACCAAGATAGGCGGCGGATGCGTAGTTACGCGCTACGACGTTGGCGAGCGGGCGGGCGATGAGCGCATCGTCAACCACATCGGCGAACGCGGCGAAGGCGATGGGCGGTTCGAGTGGCCTCAAGGCGTGGCGGTGGACAGCCGCTCCAACGTGTACGTGGCGGACGCTTGGAGCGGCCGCGTATCGGCGTTCACGGCGGAGGGTGAATTCCTGCGCGCGTTCGGCTCGGAGGGAGACGGCAAAGCTCAGTTCGCGCGACCGTCCGGGATAGCCGCGCACAACGGCGATCTGCTCGTCGTCGACACGCTCAACCACCGCGTCCAGCGGCTCGATCCGCATGGCGGGTTCGTATCCGCCTTCGGCAAGCGCGGCGCGGACGCGGGCGAGTTCGATTCGCCGTGGGGAATCACAACCGACGCGGACGGTTTCATCTACGTTGCCGACCACAAGAATCACCGTATCCAGAAGTTCGACGCGGATGGGCGGTTCGTGTTCGAGCTGGGATCTTACGGCAAGGGGAAGGGCGAGTTCGATCATCCGTCCGACGTAGCCGTCGATCCGGCGGGCGATATATACGTGTGCGACTGGGCGAACCACCGCGTGCAGGCTTTCGACGCGGAAGGGCAGTACATCGCCACGTTCATCGGCGACGCGCAAGAGCTTTCCAAGTGGCAGCTGGAATACGTGATGTCCAACCCGGACGTGTACAAGGCGCGCCGTCGCGTATACTCGCTAGAACCGGAGTGGCGGTTCGCCATGCCCAGCGCGGTGGCGTTCGACCCGCGCGGCTCCCGCCTGATGGTGGCGGACACCCAGCGATGGCGCATCCAGATATACGACAAGCTGCTGGACTACAGCGAACCGCAGTTCAACATCTGAGGGGAGCGCGCATATGAAGTACCTCAAGACAATCGGCTTCAACTCCAACCAGCCCATCGGGCGCGGCTTCAACTACCCATACGATACGGCGTTCAGCGCCGACGGGCGGATATTCGTGCTGAACCGCATGGGCGGGCTGAACGCGCTCGGCATTCGCATCCAGATATGCACGTTCGATGAGGACTGGCTAGGCGAGTTCAGCACAGGGCCGGGCGACGGAGACGACCAGTTTCGCGTGCCGGTGTGCATGGCGTTCGACGCGGACGACAACCTGTACGTTACCGATGAATCGCTCCATACAGTCAAGGTGTTCGACAGCGGCGGCGCGTTCGTCCGCAAGTGGGGCGGCGACGGCGCGCTGGGAGCGCTCGCGGGGCCTGCGGGCGTCGCGCACGGCGCCGATGGCGGCGTCTACGTAGTCGAGCAGTACGCCAACCGCGTCCGCAAGCTGACGGCGGAAGGCGATACGCTGCTGTCTTGGGGCGAGAAAGGCGACGGCGAAGGGCAATTCGATCTGCCGTGGGGCGCATGTGTCGGCGCCGATGGCTGCGTCTACGTAGCCGACTGGCGCAACGACCGCATCCAGAAGTTCACGCCCGAAGGCGAGTTCATAGCCGCATACGGCGAGCCGGGCGACGGCGAAGGGCAGCTCCACCGCCCCAGCTCGGTGGCTGTGGACGACGAAGGCTTCGTCATCGCAGCCGACTGGGGCAACGAGCGGGTGCAGATATTCGACCCGGACGGCGGCTTCCATCAGATGTTGCGCGGCGAGGCGACGCTATCGAAGTGGGCGAAAGAGTGGCTCGAAGTGAACCAAGACGAATACGGCGCGCGCAAGGCTTCCAAACTGCGCGTCTCCGACCTGCCCGATCACCTGCGAACGCCCTTCCACGCCGCATCCCAAACCGAGCCTGTCTTCTGGGGGCCTGTCTCCGTCAAGCTAGACGCCGAAGAACGCCTCTACGTAACCGAACACAGCAGACATCGCATACAGATATACGAACGAGACTGAGCGCGCCAGAGCCAAGTCTAGGAAAGAGCCAATGATCACCGCCAAACCCGCAATCGAGCGCAGGCGCGCGTACACGCTGCCAGACCCGCCCAAGACACACGACATGCGGCAGCGCGATCAGTTCTACCGCATCGACAGCGCCCTCAAATCGCACTTCAAATACAGGGACGACGTTCTAGTCAGCGGTGAAGGCTACCTGCGGCTTCAGGCGTGCAACGACTCCGAACAGTTCGCGCCCGACTGCATCGTCGCCTTCGGCGTAAACCCGGAAGAGATCATCGCGAGCAACGGGTACGTGATAAGCGACGTGGGCAAGCCCCCGGACTTAGTTCTGGAAGTCGCCTCCAGAAGCACAGGCAGGCGAGATTACACCATCAAGCGCGACGCCTACGCGCGATACCGCTCGAAGGAGTACTGGCGGTTCGACGAGACCGGCGGACGATACCACGATGCCGCGCTTGCGGGCGACACGCTAGTGAACGACGTGTACGTCCCCATCCCAATCGAGCGCGCCGCGGATGGCGCGCTGCGAGGATACAGCGAGGTCTTGGGCCTCTACGTATGCTGGGACAGAGGCAAACTGCGCTTCTACGATCCGCAGGCGCGCCGCTATCTCCCCAACGCGGAAGAGCTGAGGGAAGAGCGGGACGCCGCCGAAGCTCGCGCAGACAGCGCCGAAGCCGAGCGGGACGCCGAAAGAGCCGCGCGGCTCGCTATAGAAGCCGAGCTGAGACGCTTGCGCGAACGGATACGCCGAAACGGAGACACGGAGAGCCAATGACCGCCGCCAAGCCGAAAGACAGGCGCTCACGCGCATACGTTCTGCCTGACCCGCCAAAGCCCAATGAGATGCGACAGCGCGATCAGTTCTACCGCTTCGACAGCGCGCTCAGATCGCACTTCACATACAGGGACGACGTTCTAGTCAGCGGCGGCGGCTATCTTCGTCTCGACGCCGCCGAACAGCTTGCGCCAGCGCCCGGCTGCGTAGTCGCGTTCGGCGTCTCCCCGGAAGACATCATCGCAAGAAACGGATACGTGATAAGCGACGTTGGCAAGCCGCCGGACTTAGCGCTGGAAGTCGCTTCCAGAAGCGCGGGCAGGCGCGACTACACCGACAAGCGCGACGCCTACGCGAGATGCCGCGTGAAGGAGTACTGGCGGTTCGACACGACCGGCGGGCGTTGCCATGACGCGCCGCTCGCAGGCGACAATCTGGTGAACGGGATATACGTCCCAATCCCTATAGGGCGCGCTTCGGATGGGACGCTGCGAGGATACAGCGAGGTTTTGGGTCTCTATGTGTGTTGGGACAGGGGCAAGCTGCGCTTCTACGCCCCACAGCCGCGCCGCTACCTGCCCAACGCGGAAGAGCTGAGGGAAGAGCGGGATGCCGAAAGAGCCAGACGCTCGATAGCCGAAGCTCGCGTGGACAGCGCCGAAGCCGCGCGCGACTTGCCGTAGAAATCCAAGCTGAGACGCTTGCGCGAACAACCGCGCCCGCCCGCCGTAGCGGACGACGCGGATCATCGCTTTCGAGAAAGCAAAGGAGAAACCCATGACCACCGAAAGCCGAAGTCTGATTGCCCACCTCGCGCGCCGCGCCGGGTTCGGAGCGACTCCAGACGAGCTAGACCGCTGGGAGCGAATCGGATACGACGCGCTCGTCGAGGAGTTCCTCGACCTGCCGGACGCCGCCAATATCCCGGACGACCTCATCTTCCGCCGCCATGTGGACTTGCACGCGATGCAGGGACACAACGCGGCTTACTGGGCTTACCGGCTCATCTCCACGCAATCCCCGTTGGAAGAGAAGATAGCGCTGTTCTGGCATGGCGTGTTCGCCACCGGCGAGAACAAGCTCAACAACCTAGGCTCGCTCACCAACCAGATAGACACCTTCCGACGGCACGGGCTGGGCAGCTTCGACAACCTGCTGGTGGAGCTTTCCAAAGACCCCGCAATGCTCATCTGGCTGGACAACCACACCAATCACAAAGATTCCATCAACGAGAACTACGGGCGCGAGATTCTGGAGCTGTTCTCGATGGGCGTGGGCAACTACAGCGAGGACGATATCAAGGAGTGCGCGCGCGCGTTCACAGGATGGACGGTCAAGAACGGCGAGTACATGGCGATGATGGCGATGAAAGATTCGATTTGGCCATACGGCCGCATCTTCTGGCATCACGAATACCGCGAAGACGATCACGATGACGGCGAAAAGACGTTCCTAGGCGAACGCGGCGCGTTCGACGGCGACGACGTCATCGAGATAATCTGCCGCCAGCCGGCGACGGCGCGGTTCGTGGCGCGCCATCTGTACAACTTCTTCGTAGCCGACGAAGTTCCCGTGCCGCAGTGGGGAGACACTCCCCCGCGCGACCCGGACGCCATAGACGCGCTCGCCGCCGCCTACTTCGAGCATGACCACGACATCCGCTCCGTTCTGCGCGCGATGTTCCATTCCGACTTCTTCAAGAACGCGCGATTCGAGCGCGTCAAAAGCCCCACGGAAGTCGTAATCGGGACGCTGCGAAAGACGGGCGAGTTCCGCGCGCCAAACGGCGGAGACAACGGCATATTCACGGTGATGGAGGAGACCGGCTTCATGGGACAGAAGCTGCTCGATCCGCCGTCCGTAGAGGGCTGGCACACCGGCGAGGAGTGGATAACCAGCGGCTCGCTCGTGGACCGCGTGAACTTCGCCGCCCAGCGCGTGAGCGACGCATCCAACCCCGGCGTGCGCGCCATGGCGCGGCGCGTGGAGCGCGTCGGCGGAGACAGCCCGCAAGCGCTAGTGGACGCCTGCATAGACGCGCTGGGACCCATGGACTTGTCCGCCGACACGATGGCGCTGCTGACGGAGCTGGCATCCGCCGGGATGCGCGGCGACGGCGTATCGCAGGATCTGATACTAGACCTGTTCAAGCTGATAGCGTCGAGTCGCGAATATCAGCTGTGCTGACGGCAAGCCTAGCCGACGAGCGCGGGCGGTGGTTCGGCATCGCCCGCGCTCGTCGGGAATCTGGTCGCGTTACAACGCCTTCAGCTCTTCGATAACCTCAACGAGCCTGTCCGCCAAGAGATCGATGTTCCCCATCGCGGCGTGGCAAGCGAACACATATCCAGTGATGCCGCCGTCCAGACGATCTGTGCTGACGTCTCGGAATCTGCGTCGCCAGTGCCTGAGGACAGCTAGGAGTTCTATATCCCCCGTAGTAGAGTCGTAAACTGTCCCTTTTCCTTGGTCTACTCCAAAAGAAAAGTCTCTAGTCCCCCTAAAACCACGCTTAAAAGGCGGATAGAGCCAGGCGACGCTAATAGGATCCTGCCAACGTGAGCATTCCACCCGAATGCTCACGCCATTCGCTCCCCATCCGTAGGTGGCGCCAGCCGCCTCGGCTACGTCGAGGAGCTGAGCCGCTGCGTTTCGACAGCCTTCGTCGTTGAATTCTGCCAATAGCGTCTCGCGTGTTTGTACCATCTCTAAAACTCCTGTGCCTCGACGCCTCGCGTCGAACTATCGCGCTGAGGCGCACGATTCCGTAGAAAATTGGTGGAGCTGAGGGGATTCGAACCCCTGACTTCCTCCGTGCAAAGGAGGCGCTCTCCCGGACTGAGCTACAGCCCCACGCTTTCCGGGTGTGTGTGGGTCGGGGTCGGGCGGCGCGGTGGAGATTGGCGGCGCCCGATGCCCTACAAAGAGAACACCTTAGCAACTGGATAGTGGAAAGAGCCTCGCCCTGAGTTTGCTTGGTGTTTTGTGATGACGGCGGGGTTTTAGACAGGAGCTTGCCTTTGCCTCTGGGGAGCTCCCCCCGATGGCTCGGGGTCATGCTCTACCCGTTGGGTGTGGGCGCGCTCGCCCGCCGACCGACCTGGTCACGCTCCCCTGAGTTTGGATGTTTGGGGGCGATCCCTGTCTCCCTAGAAAGGAGGTGATCCAGCCGCACCTTCCGGTACAGCTACCTTGTTACGACTTAGTCCCAGTCACCAGCCCCACCCTCGGCGCCTGCCTCCTTGCGGTTAGCCCAGCGACTTCAAGTGTTGCCGACTTCCATGACTTGACGGGCGGTGTGTACAAGACCCGAGAACGTATTCACCGCAGTGTGCTGACCTGCGGTTACTAGCAACTCCGCGTTCATGCAGGCGGGTTGCAGCCTGCAATTCCAACTGGGGCCGGGTTTGTGGGATTGGCTCCGGCTTGCGCCTTTGCGACCCTCTGTCCCGACCATTGTATCGTGTGTGTAGCCCAGGACGTAAGAGCCATGATGACTTGACCTCGACCCCACCTTCCTCCCCCAGTGGGGGCAGTCTCGCTAGACATCCTAACTAACGACAGGGGTTGCGCTCGTTGCGGGACTTAACCCAACATCTCACGACACGAGCTGACGACAGCCATGCAACATCTGTGTCGCCGCCCCGAAGGGAAGGCCGGTTTCCCGGCCGGTCGTCGACATTTCAAGCCCTGGTAAGGTTCTTCGCTTATCATCGAATTAAACCACACGATCCGCTGCTTGTGCGGGTCCCCGTCAATTCCTTTGAGTTTTAGCCTTGCGGCCGTACTCCTCAGGCGGGATACTTATTGCGTTAGCTGCGGCACGGAGGGGGTCGATACCCCCCATACCTAGTATCCATCGTTTAGGGCGTGGACTACCCGGGTATCTAATCCGGTTTGCTACCCACGCTTTCGCGCCTCAGCGTCAGTCACGGCCCAGGGAGTCGCCTTCGCCTCTGGTGTTCCTCCCGGTATCTACGCATTCCACCACTACTCCGGGAATTCCACTCCCCTCTGCCGCACTCAAGTCTGCCAGTATCCCATGACCCCTCCCAGTTGAGCCGGGAGATTTCACATGAGACTTAACAAACCGCCTACGCGCACTTTACGCCCAGTAAATCCGGACAACGCTCGGTTCCTACGTATTACCGCGGCTGCTGGCACGTAGTTAGCCGAACCTTATTCCCCGGGTACCGTCCTTTCTCTTCCCCGGGAAAAGGGGTTTACAACTCGAAAGCCTTCGTCCCCCACGCGGTGTCGCTGCGTCAGGCTTTCGCCCATTGCGCAAGATTCCCTGCTGCTGCCTCCCGTAGGAGTGGGGGCCGTGTCTCAGTCCCCCTCTGACCGATCGTGCTCTCACACCGGTTTCCCGTCTTAGGCTTGGTAGGCTATTACCCCACCAACTACCATGATAGGCCGCAAGCTCCTCCCAGAGCGCTGAAACTTTCCTCCCCTGACCGCAGTCAGAGGAGCGTACGGGGTATTAGACCGGATTTCTCCGGCTTGTCCCCCTCTCTGGGGCAGATCACTTACGTGTTACTCAGCCGTCTGCCACTAGCTCAGGGGCCGAAGCCCCCTCGCCCGTTCGACTTGCATGCATTAGGCGCACCGCCAGCGTTCGTCCTGAGCCAGGATCAAACTCTACGGATTTGTTTTGGGTTTGGTTCTTTCCACTATCCAGTTGTTAAGGTGCGACGCCCAAAGGCGTTAGGCATCAATAGTAGACCAGCTATGAGACCCGTGTCAAGCCCAATTCTAGCCTCCCACGCGCCCAATTCCGCCCGATCCGCCCGTTTCCGCCAAGAATCGGCGGATGTCGTCGGCGTAGACCGCCTCGGAGTCATCTTGCGGCGCGTAGCCGACGGCCTCCCGCGCGCTGGCGAGCGACCAGAACGCGCGCGCGTTGTCGCTGATGCCGTAGACTACCTGCCACGGCACGCCATGTTCGTTGTCTATGCTCTCCGCCTCGATGGACTTGACGAACAGCTGCGTCAGGTCGCGCGGGCTGATGTACGCGCCGAGATCGCGCTTGTAGTTGCCGGCGTCTCCGCCGTAGTCGGCAAGCTCCACCGGGCGCGGCGCGCCGATGCGAACCATCACCACGCCGAGCTTGCGCGTTTGCGTCTGCGAACCGCCTGTGTGGTCTTGCCCGCCGCCGGCTGTCGAGAAGTCCATCGCGCCGCACGCGAACAGGAAGCCCATATGCTCGTATGTCGCCTTCGCCCAGCCATAGAAGTTGTCGGACAGCGGCAGGCGGTACGGGTCTAGCGTCTCCATCTTGCGCGCGTGGATCAGGTTATGCTCGTACCAGTCCGCCGCGTGGTTGGAGCTTGCCATGACGACGCGAGACGCGCCGGCGTCGTATGCCGACCGGAACACGTTGTACGCCATCTCCACGTTTTGCTTTTCGTCGAAGAAGTGGTCTAGCGGGTTCGCGCCCCGCCGCCGCTTGTATCCGAGATGCACCACGGCGTCGACGCCCTCGAAAAGATGCGCGTAGGCGTCTCGGTTCGGGTCTATCAGGTCTTGGATGACTACGCCTTCCACGCGCTCGCCGCGCCGGTTGGCGTCCACTACGTCTACGAGTACGGTTTCGTATCGCTCCCTGAAGGTGGGCAGCAGCTGATCCGCGATGTATCCGGCGGCGCCTGTGAGCAAGACTTTGGTCATTGGGGGTCTATTCCTTCCATTCCAGAATATATCTGGCTTGTCGCTCCGTATCCGGAGTGCGGCTGAAGTTGGATTCGGGGTTGGTTTGCCACAGCTCGCCTAGCCGTTCGAGCGCGGCTTCGCCGTCGCCGCGCCGCCGCGCCAGCCAGCAGCCTATCACGACGCCGGTTCGCCCGACGCCCGCCAAGCAGTGGACGTACGCTATCCGCCCGCGCGAGATGGCGTCGTCTATGGCGTCCAGTATCTCGATGGTGCGCGCGGGCGATTCAGGGGTGGACATTTCCGCAATGGGGAAGCGCTTATGCTCGAAGTCTTTCGCGCCGCTGGGCAGCATGTCTATGTATGGCGGCGGGAAGTGCGGACCGGTCAGGTCTATGAAGGTAATGGGGCCAAGCGCGGCGAAGCTCTCCAGACGCTCGACGGTAGCGTCGTCGTCGTACACTCGCGGATGCTGTCCCGCGAGCAGCTTGCCGGGTTCCACCCAGTAGCAGGATTCGATTGGGCGTGTGGGCAATTTGGTCGTCTCTCCCTGTATCGCGCCGGTTGGACGCGGGCTTACGGATCCACCGCGATTCTGAGCCGCTTGTTGATTCTGCCTTTGGATTCGCGCCCTACTACGCGGACGCGCCCCACCTCGCGGGTGTTGGCGACGTGCGTTCCGCCATCCGCCTGCAAATCCAGCCCCGCGATGTCCACTATGCGGACTTCGCTTATCTGCGGCGGCAGCAGGTTTATCTTGGTGCGTATGAGGTCGGGAATGCGGAACGCCTCTTCGCGCGGCAGGGCGCTGATGAGAACGTCGCGCTCGGCGGCGACTTCGGCGTTGACGAGCGATTCCACGCGCTCTGCGAAGTCCGCCGACATGCGCGCCAGCTCGAAATCCATCCGCGCGCTGAGCGGCTGCATGTTGCCGCCCGTGACCTGCGCGCCGTAGTCTCGCCAGACGACGCCGCAGAGGATGTGCAGCGCGGTATGGGTTCGCATGAGCTGGTATCGCCGCTCCCAGTCGATTGCGCCGAGAACCGTCTCGCCGACGGCGGGGCGCTCTTCGCCCTCTATCTCGTGAACGTACTGCCCGGAGCTTCGCCGCACGCGCCGCACGCGATATTCGCCGCCGTCCGCTATCAGCGCTCCGCTGTCCGCCGGCTGCCCGCCGCCGCCCGGATAGAACGCGGTGCGGTCCAGAACGACGCCGCGGTTGGCTGCGGCGGTTACCGTCGCCTCGAACTCTCTCAGATAGCTGTCTTCGTAGCAGAGGATATGGGTCATGTCAGCTATTCACGAACAGAGAGACTAGCATGGCAATGGCGGCGACCGTCAGCGTAATCCACGAGCCAATCGCCACTGTGAGAAGCATATTGAAACGGCTGTTCATCTCGGAGCGGAGAGACTCTATAGATCGGTTCGTCTCGCTAATCTGAGACGATACAGTCTGATTCGTTTCGCCAATTCGCGCGTCTATGCTCTCCAGTCGGCTGTCTACCTGCTCGTAGGCGCCTTCGAGACGGCTGACGCGCTCTTCTGTTGTAACCATAGGATCGACCTTCCCCCCTTCTACCCGTTCGGCGGCTCGTTCGTGAAGATAAGGCTGCCGGCAGCCATGAACATGCCGCCGACGCCTTGGCAGAACGACGTCCTGACGCCCTCGACCTGATGCGCCGCTTCGCCGCGTACCTGCCGCACGGATTCTTGCATGGCGAACATGCCGTACATGCCGGTATGTGTGTACGAAAGCCCGCCGCCGTTGGTGTTCAGCGGCAGCTTGCCGCCGGGAGACGTGTTGCCTTCCGCGATGAACGCGCCCGCCTCGCCGCGCCCGACGAAGCCCAAGTCTTCCAGCGCGTAAATGGGCAGATGCGCGAATGCGTCGTAAACCTGCACGTGGTCTATGTCGTCGTGCGAGACGCCCGCCTCCTCGAACGCCGCCGCGCCGGACGTCTTGAACGCGGCGGATGAAGTCATGTCGTACATCTGGCTGACGATGGGCGTTTCTACGGATTCGCCGGTTCCGAGCAGGTAGACGGGCTTCGTCGGGAACTCGTCCACGCGCTCGGCGCTCGTCAGGATGAACGCGCCGCCGCCGTCCGTTACCGGGCAGCACATGAACAGCCGGAAGGGGTAGCAGATCATACGGCTGTTGAGAACGTCTTCGACGGTGACGAGATCGCGGAACATGGCGCGAGGCGCTTTGTTGGACCACTTGCGCTGCGCGACCGCGACAGACGCTATCTGCTCGATGGTGGTTCCCGTTTCCTTCATATAGCGCAATACGCCCATGCCGAACAGCGTCGTGGGGCCTAACGCGCCATAGATGGACTCGAACTGACCCGGGTAGGAGCCGTCGTATCTGGGTCCGGACGGCGCGGACATTGCGCCTATCCGCGCGCCGCCCACTCCGACGCGGCTTCGCCCGCTCTGCCCCATGCAGCACAGTATCGTCGTGGCGAGTCCGCTCGCTATAGCCGCCGCCGCGTGGCGCATGTGGATGAGGAACGACGTTCCGCCTACGGACGTGTTGTCCACCCACTTGGGGACGATGCCCAGATAGTGCGCCAGCGTCGCGGGGTTCATCGTGGTCGATATGCCGTCTATGGCGTCTTTTTCGATGCCGGCGTCGCGCATCGCGTTCAGCGCGGCGTCGACGTGGAGTTGGGTCTCGGACATGTCCGGCATTACGCCGAGCCGCGTAGTCTCGGACGCTCCGACGATGGCTGTCTTGTATCTTAGCGACATTGTTCGGGGTCTCCTCTCGGCGCGCGCGGCTAGGCGGGTTCCCAGTTGGGGATTGCTATGGCGTCGCTGGCGTCGGTGAAGACGACTTTCAGCGGCATATCCAGTTGCAGGTTCTCCGGCGTGTTTTCTATGCCGACGATGTTGCCCATCATGCGCGGCCCCTCTTCGAGCTGGATGACGGCGATGGCGTATGGCGCGTCCGCCTCGAACCCGGGCGCGGGGCGGTGGTTGATCATGTAGGTATAGAGCGTTCCGCGCCCGGACGCCTGAAACCATTCCACCTTATCGGACATGCAGCCCGGCAGCGGGCATTGCAGGCGCGGGTAGAAGAATGCCTCCGCGCAGTGAACGCAGCGCTGTATCCAAAGCTCATGCTGCTTCGCCTTGCGCCAGAAGAATTCGGTCTCCGGCACAGGTATGGGTATGGGTTTTCTGTACTCTCGCTCGGTCATCGGCGGCGCGTCTCCCGCTGGCTGGGGGTGGATGGCGGCATTGTATGGGACGGGCGGGGGTTCGGCAACGGATTGCGCGGGCTGGCTCGGCTTCTCCGAGCTGTCCGAGACGCGCCCGCGTCCATCTCCAATTTCCGATACAGCATATCGTCGCCCTCTACCCCATCTCCCAATCCCGCAGCAGCGCGTTGGCGGCGTTGTGTCCCGGCGCGCCTGTCACCTCGCCGCCGGGGTGCGTTCCCGCGCCGCACAGGTACAATCCATCCAGCGGCGTCCGATACCCGCGAGCCAGCGCGCCGCGCCTGCCGGCGAGCATCTGCGCGGATGTGATGTCTAGGTGACGGATGTTGCCGTCGGTCAGCCCTACGCGCTCTTCCAAGTCCTGCGGCGTGAACAGCTCCCAGTCCCGCACCGTTCGCCGGAAGCCGGGCGCGTATTCGCCGATGATGTCTATGAGCCGCTCTCCCGTCTGCTCGCGCAGGTCGTCCCAACTCCCTTCGCGCGGCATTACGGGCGCATACAGAACCCATATCGACATGACATGCTTGCCGCTCGGCGTGAGCGTCTTGTCCAGCACGGACGGAATCTGGATGTGCATGACGGGCGCGGACGACGGCTTGCCCGCGCGGGCGTCGTCCGCGCTTCGCTGGAACCACTCCACCGATGGGCAGATGCGCGCCTGCACCAAGAAGCGCTCGTCCCAGCGGTCGCCGAGATATGCGGTGAAGTCCGGCAGATCGTCTAGCGCGGCGTGGAACTTCAGGTAAGAAACGTCTGTCTTGAGACGGCGCGCCTCGCCAAGCTGATCGTCACCCAGATCGCGCTCGTCCATCAGCGAAAGGAACGTGCGCTTTGGGTCCGCGTTCGACAAGACCGCGTCCGCCTCTATCGTCTCGCCGTCCGCCAGCCGAACGCCCGCGGCGCGCCCGTTTCGGACGATGATTCGCTCCACAGGCGCATCGACGCGGATCTCTACGCCGCGCGATTCAGCCGCGCGCGCCATTGCCTGCGTGATGCCGCCCATGCCGCCGCTCGGAATGCCGAAGTCGCTATCGTCCGTGAAGGCGTCCACATCCGTATACGCCACAGACATTATAGATCCGGGCGCGCGCGGGTCTTGCGCGTCTCCGGCGTCTATGAACACCGCGCGCAGTTCGGGAGACTCGAAATGCTCTTCCACCAAATCGCGCATGTTTCCGGTGAGCATCCGCTCCCAAACAGGCTCATGCGGAGTGCCGCGAACGTCGTCCGACACCTGCGCCAGCGTGGGGGGGTCTTGCATGAAGTATCGGTGGATTATGCCGGACGCGCGCCGCATGAAGCGGTTGTAGCGGCGATAGCCGTCGATGTCTTGCGGGTAGACGCGCGCTATCTCTTCCTCGTTGCGCTCGGCGTCGTGCCAGCGCAGCATGTAGTTGCCGCTGGGGAACGGCTGGAAGCGATACGGATCTACGGGGTGAATCTCCAGCCCGTGCGCTCGCAGTTCCAAGTCGTCTATGACCTTGCGCTGAAGCATGTGGCAGATGTACGAACACGAGGAGACGCGGAAGCCGGGGAACAGCTCTTCGGTGATGCAGGCGCCGCCCACGAACCCGCGCCGCTCCAGAACCAGAACGCTGCCGCCCGCGCGAGCGATGTAGTTGGCGGCGACAAGCCCGTTGTGTCCCGCGCCCACGATGATGGCTGAGTATGGCATGGAGCATCCCTCCCTGTGGCGTTCGTCTCTCGCATCAGTGTACAGCGCCAGTGCGCGGCGCGGCGTCCGCTAGTGGTAACATAGTCGAGGCGGCGAACGCGCCGCCGAGGATAGAAGCGACGCGAACGGTCATTCGCGCCAAAGGGGAAGACTTGGGACTCAAGATATTCTTCGACGTCGATTACACGCTGCTTGCCGTCGACGGCAGCCTGCGCCCGGGAACGAGGAGCGCTTTCGAGAGGCTGGTGGCGGACGGGCATGAGGTGTTCATCTGGTCAGGCGTCGGCATTCGCTCGGACGACGTGGAGCGGCACGATCTCCAGTCGCTCGTCTCTGGCGTGTACAAGAAGCCTATCTACGACTTCGTGAACGGGCTGGAGTTGCTGAAAGTGCCGCATTGGCCCGATTTCGTCATCGACGACTACCGGAGATAGTCGAAACTTTCGGCGGGGTGCTTGCCAAGCCGTACTTCTTCCGCTCAGAATCGGACGACGAGATGGAGCATATCTACGCCATCATAAACGATTTCGTCGCAACCGGCGCGTCCGAGCGGGTGGGATACAAAGCCGCCCGCTACAAGCGTCCGGGCTGACGCTCCGCGCGCTAACAGAGGTAGGCAAACCGATTGCATCCATGATTTAGACAACGCGCATGCTTGTCATTGATTCAGACAACGCGCATGCTTGTTATTGATTCAGACAATGCGCATGCTTGTCACCGATTCAGACAACGCGCATGCTTGTCATTCCGAGCGTAGCGAGGAATCTAAAATCCATGACCACAAAACGGACAGCCGCTGCTGAATCCGCATAGGCGTGTAGTCGACAGATATTTTAGATTCTTCACTCCGCTCCGCTGCGTTCAGAATGACAGGCACTACTCTTATCAACGCCACGCGCGGAATGACAGGCAATCTAATATCTACTCTTACCAACGCCACGCGCGGAATGACAGGCACTACTCTTATCAACGCCAAGCGCGAAATGACAGGCACTACTCTTATCAACGCCAAGCGCGAAATGACAGGCAATCTAATATCTACTCTTACCAACGCCACGCGCGGGAGGGATCGAACTGCCGATACAGCTTCTAAAGCCGGAAGTATCTTCCAAGATAGCGGCGGGCGAGGTTATCGAACGTCCGGCGTCCGCGGTCGACGAGATGGAGCATACCTACGCCATCATAAACGATTTCGTCGCAACCGGCGCGTCCGAGCGGGTGGGATACAAAGCCGCCCGCTACAAGCGTCCGGGCTGACGCTCCGCGCGCTAACAGGGGTAGGCAAACCGATTTGCATCCATGATTCAGACAACGCGCAGCATGCTTGCCATCGATTCAGACAACGCACATGCTTGTCATCGATTCGGACAACGCGCATGTTTGTCATCGATTCAGACAACGCACGTGCTTGTCATCGATTCAGACAATGCGCATGCTTGTCATCGATTCAGACAATGCGCATGCTTGTCATCGATTCAGACAATGCGCATGCTTGTCATTCTGAGCGTAGCGAGGAATCTAAAATCCATGACCACAAAACGGACAGCCGCCGCTGAATCCGCATAGGCGCGTAGTCAACAGATATTTTAGATTCTTCACTCCGCTCCGCTGCGTTCAGAATGACAGGCAATCTAATGTCTACCCTTATCAACGCCACGCGCGAAATGACAGGCAATCTAATATCTACTCTTACCAACGCCACGCGCGGGAGGGTTCGAACTGCCAATACAGCTTCTAAAGCCGGAAGTGTCTTCCAAGATAGCGGCGGGCGAGGTTATCGAACGTCCGGCGTCCGCGGTCAAGGAGCTCGTCGAGAACGCGCTCGACGCGGGCGCGACTCGCATTCGCGTCGAGCTGCGCGGCGGCGGCGTGGACTATATCCGCGTAACGGACGACGGCGCGGGCATCCCCGCGGATCAGGTGGAGCTTGCCTTCCGGCGGTTCGCCACCAGCAAGCTGGAACGCGCCGAAGACCTGCAAAGCGTATCCACGCTAGGCTTTCGCGGCGAGGCGCTGCCCAGCATAGCGGCTACCGCGCGCGTGGAGCTTCGCAGCCGCGCGCGAGATTCGGATGTCGGAACCGCTATAGAGATAGAAGATGGCGTAGTGCAGTCCATCGGCTCGGCGGGCGCTCCGCGCGGAACCACCGTCGCGGTCAGCGGGCTGTTTCGGCGACTGCCCGCCCGCCGCCGATTCCTAAGCTCAGCGTCCGCCGAGCAGTCGCACATCCACGTCGTCGTCGCCCATTACGCGCTGGCGTATCCGGAGGTGCGCTTCGAGCTGAACGCGGACAGAGGCCGTTCGTTCGCAAGCGCGGGCAGCGGCGAACTGCGCGACGCGGTGGCTGCCGTCTACGGACGCAAGATAGCCGACGAGATGCTGGATCTGACCCCGGACGCTGGCGACGACATCGAGCCAATGGTCTGGGGTCTCATAGGCCCCCCGTCCATGGACCGCGCCAACCGACGCTACATCTCACTGTTCGCCAACCGCCGATGGGTGCGAAACCGATCGCTGTCTTACGCCATAGAGCAAGCTTATCACGGCTTCATCGCAGAGCGGCGATACCCGACAGCGGTTGTCAACGTGAGCGTGCCGTTCGAGGAGGTGGATGTGAACGCGCACCCCGCCAAAGCCGAGATACGCTTTCGGCGGGAAAACCGCGTGTTCGGGCTGCTTCAGCGCGCGGTTCGCAAGACGCTGCTGGATCACGCGCCTATTCCCGAAGTGAGCGTCCGCGCCGTCAGCCGCCCGACGGGAGTCTCCGCGCCAGCGAGCGGCGCGGGCGGCTCCGCGGGCGGCGCGCATCCGCCGAACCCGTCTTCGTTCTGGCGCACCACTCCGTTCGGCGCGCATCCCGCCGCCAGCGCGGACCCATCCCACAGCTTCATCGAGCCAGACGAATCCGCGCGGGCGGCAGTCTCAGCGCCGCCCGCAGTCACGCCGCGCGGCGCGCTGCCGATCCTGCGCGTGCTGGGGCAGGTTCAGCTGACGTACATCGTCGCCGAGGGACCCGATGGCATGTACCTGATAGACCAGCACGCCGCGCACGAGCGCGTTATGTTCGAGCGCGTCATGGCGCAAACGACGGCGGGCGAGAGCGAGTCGCAAAGCCTGCTGGAACCGCTCGTAGTGGAGCTGGACGACGCGAAGCTGGAGCTGCTGACGGCTCAGGGCGAGACGATAGCCGGAATGGGGTTCGTGGTCGAACGCTTCGGCGGGAACGCCGTTATCGTCAGGGGAGCGCCGGCGCTGCTGCGGGAATCCGACCAATCCGGCGCGCTCGCCGACGTGCTGGACCTGATGCAAGACGGCGGCGGGTTCGAGACGTGGGAGGAGCGCGCGGCGTACTCCATCGCCTGCCACGCCGCCATCCGGGCGGGCAAGCCGATGACGCTGACCGAGATGCAAGAGCTTATCCGCCAGCTGGAAGACTGCGTTCAACCCAACACCTGCCCGCACGGAAGGCCTACGCTCATCCACATGAGCGCGGGGCAGCTAGGGCGTGAATTCGGGAGAACGTAATTTACAGGATGAACGGGATTTTCGGGATATGCAGGATGTTGGGGGGATTTTGTGGTCATTCCCCTTTGAATCTAAAAAATCCCGCCCATCCTGTGAATGCTACCAGTTCAGCAAGTGCGGCTTCTGCGCCCGCCAGCCCTCGTCGGACGGGAATATCGTCGTCATGGCGACGCGCTCTATATCGCCATCGAACATATGCTCGACGCTGGCGCGCCACTCCTTATAGTGCGGCGCCTCGCGGTGCGCGTCCAGCGCCGCGTCGTCCGCGTAGACTTCGTACAGGTGGAACAGGTTGGCATCGTCCGCGTTCTGTAGAATGTCGAACCTGAAGCAGCCCGGCTCGTCGCGCGTAGAGCCTTCCGCGTCGCCAAAGCTAGCCTTGCGGAAGGCGTCCGCGTACCCATCTTTGATGCGTATGGTTACGAATATGGAGATCATCTCGCGTTCCTCTCTGTATAGGCGAATCGTGTCGGGGCGGCAGACCCGCGCCCGCGTGTAGGATACACTAGCCGCAGACATCGCACACACAGGCAAGGTACGGAGAACCGCCATGAAACCATCCCGCATCGTAGTCATAGGGGCAGGAATCGTTGGGGGCGCGATTGCGTTCCATCTAGCGCGGCGCGGCGCGGATGTCGTTCTCGTCGACGCGGGCGAGCCGGGCGCGGGCGCAAGCTCTCACTCGTTCGCGTGGATAAACGCTTTCGGCAAGGAGCCGCGAGCGTACAACGAGCTTAACCGCCGCTCGCTGGACAGCTGGGACAGGTTCGAGCGGCTGCTGGATGCCGAAGTAGGGCTGCGGTGGGGCGGACAGCTCACTTGGACGGACACCGACGAGGACGCGGAGCGTCTGCGAGCCAACGTCGAACGCCTACAGCGCTGGGGATACGTAGCGCGGATGATAGACGCGAGCGAGATAACCGTCATCGAGCCGGGCGTTCGCGCGGGCGCGGTCTCCGCCGCCGCTATCAGTGACAACGATGGCCACGTAGACGGGCGGCGCGCGGCGGAAGCCTGCGCCCGCCGAGTCGCCGAGATGGGCGGCGCGGTCATGCCCAACGCTCCCGTAACAGGTCTGGATATCGACGGTGGGCGCTTAACGGCGGTTCGCGTCGGCGGAAGCTCAGGCGAGCGGATAGAGTGCGACGCCGTAGCGCTGGCGGCTGGAACGGGCGCGACCGAGATAGCGGCAATGGCGGGCGTAGACCTTCCGCAGGAGCGCAGCCCCGGCGTAGTCGTTCGCACGCGCCCGATGCCGACCGTGCTCGAATCCGTAGCCGCGCTCTACGCGCCGCCCGTCGACGGCGGCGAGAAGGAAGTTCACGTGCGACAGGGGACGGACGGCGTGGTCACGCTCGGAGAGGGCAGCCAAGAGAGCCTAGCGCGCGACGACTCGCCCCAACACGCCGCCGAGCTGCTGGCGCGCGCCGCGCTGTACCTGCCCGCGCTTGCCGACGCGGAGGCTGTCCCCGTTCCCGTCGGATACCGCCCCATGCCCGTGGGCGGGCTGCCCGTAATCGGCTACGCTCCCGCCGCGCCCAACATGTACGTCGCGCTCATGCACAGCGGCATAACGCTAGCGCCGCTCGTCGGCGAATTCGCGGCGTTGGAGATGCTGGACGGCGCGCGGGTGGAGATGCTGGACGCTTACAGACCGGCGGGGGTCGTCGCGTAGATTCACAAGATGAACGCCTACAGGAGCGATGAGACTATGAATATGCTGAATTCCATATTCGCCGAGCGCCCAGCGACGTGGCGCGCGGACGGCTGCGGGGTTACGCGGCGCGACACTACTATAGAATCGTTCGTCCACATAGACGCCTACGCGGACGAATCCGCGCGCCACCGCGTACTGCTCATCGGCGGGCTTGCGGGCGGAGACGGCGACATGGACGCGATAGCCGAAGCCGCGCGCGACTACGCCGCAAGCCAGCGCGTCAGGAACAGGATAGCGCTCAGCGTAGCGCCGTGCGCCAACCCGGACGGGTTCGAGCTAGGCGTCGCGCCGCTCAACGGCTCCGGAGGCAGCCTAGCGAGCGGCTTTCCGCCGAGCGACGGGTTCTTCCACCACGCCGAATCTCCGGAGGCGCGCTACCTGTGGCGATACATCGGCTTCATGGCGCCGGATCTCATCGTCGAGGCGCGCGCGGGCGATAGCGTCGCGTGGGAGTTCGCGGGCGATGGCGCGTCGGCGCTCGCAGCGTCGCTGGGCGCGTCGGCGATGCCTGACGATGGCGGGCTGCTCTCCGCGCTGTCGGCCGGGACGCCGAACGATCTCGGCACGATACCCGGCTTGCGGCTCACCGCGCCCGCGGGCGAGATAGCGGCGCAAACGAGGCGGCTGTGGGCGACGCTCGACAGGCGGGGCGTCGCGCCATCGCCCGCGCGCGAGGAGCTTGCGCGGCGCAGAAAACGCGCTCCCATAGAAGTCGCCGCGCCGCTCGCGGAGCGATACGGAAACACGCTCTCGCCCGTCATCTACACGCAGGGAGTCGCGCTCAGCGGACGGCTCAGGTACGGCGAGCTAACAGGCGCGCGGGACGACTACGCCGCGCGGGTGGCGGCCGTAGTCGAGCCGTATGCGTCCGGCGCTCGCGCGTGGTTCGCCGACGGCGACGCCGGCGCGAACCACGCGGGCTTGGTCTGGTGCGACGAGCTGAGCGCCGCAAGCGGCGACGCGCGATACGCAAACCTGCTCGTCTCCATCGCAGACCTCTATACCGCCAACGAGCCGGGCGCTCCGCCGCCGCCGTGCGACCCCGACTATCGGACGGAAGACTTCTTCTTCGCGGGCGCGATTCTGGGCAGAGCGTTCGCGCTCACGGGCGAACGCAAGTACGCGGACACGCAAGCCGCCTTCCTGATGAACGCGGCAATTCAGCAAGACGATGGCTTGTTTTGGCACTGCCGATCCGTGCCGCACTACTGGGGACGCGGCAACGGATTCGCCGCCTTGGGCTTCGCGGAGACGCTTGCCTACCTGCCGACAGACCACCCCGACCGCCCCGCGCTCGTCGAGGCTCACACCCGCCACCTATCCGCGCTAGCTGGCTTGCGCCGCCCGTCCGGGATGCTCTCGCAGCTGCTCGACGAGCGCGGATCGTACCAAGAGCTGACCGCCACTTGCATGACTGGCTACGCCGTCGCGCGCGGCGTCAGGCTCGGCTGGCTGGATGAGAGCTGGCGCGAGCTTGCCGAAGGCTTGTGGCGCGCGGCGTCGGAGCGCATCGGCATGGATGGCGATGTGGTGGACGGCTGTACAGGCACCGGGGCGGTAGACGACCGCCGCTTCTACCTAGACCGCGCCGCCGAGTACGGAACGGACGAGCGCACCGGCAACCTAGCGCTCTGGCACGCGGTGGAGATGGAGCGGCTGAGGCGGGAATTTGCGTAGATGGGCGGGATGCGAGGGAGGGCGAGGATTATTCACGGATTCAGCGGCTTTCTTTCTTGCCGCTTGTCTAAAATAGAGTCCGACGGGAAGCGTTGGGGCTGTAGCTCATCCCGTCGCATGCGCGAATCGATCTCACAGGTCCTCGAATGTGAATTGGTGCGAGTACTTCTTCAGTGAGACGTTCGGGGCGGCGTTGGCAGCTAAGGTCACCCGCTCGTCAAAATCGCCTGCGACAAGTATACCTCTGGCGGATTTTCCTCGGAAGTCCTCACTGCCCATATATGCTTGCAGCTGGACTAAGCCTTTGTAATCCGCCGCACCAACCTTCAATTCGATGATAACTGGGTTGCGATCGGCATCTTCCGCCAAAATGTCGATTCGTCCCCCTTGTACCGTTCGCTCCTTGCCGCCGTCGGTAATCTTCAACCCCGGTTCCAGCTGTTCGATGTTGTAGCGCAAGGCTCTCTGAAGATCTCTTTCCAAGCCGAACCTGCCTGCATCTCCAGACTCGCTTACAGCGCCCGGCCCGTCCTCATCTGATACGCCATCGGACGCTCCTCCATAGTGTGGATTGATGCTTGTGTTCTGGTTGTCAAATACATATCCCGGTTTTTTTAATTTCTTCGCGTTGCCGGTTCTGTATGCTTTGACTTTGCATTTTGGATTGGCAAACTCTCCGTTGATGTCAAGGAACCAGCCCGTATCAGGGTATGACAACCGTGTTATTCTTTCGCACTCCATCAATTTTAGAAGCGGGAGAACACTGGTGCCCCGAAGTAACCACCCTGAACCATATGGTCTAAGCACACCTTGCTTTTTCAGATCATCCAGTGTGAACTTACTCAGAAATTCCCTAACATTGACTTCCACTACACCCCCTCGCATGTTCCATAGTTTACGCTGCCCAACTCTTAGCGCTCCATCCGAAACACGTCGAGCAAAGTGATCCTCTACGCCCGCGCCGTCTCCCAGCCTTCTACGTGGATGCAGGATACCCAGTGCCCCGGGCTTACTTCGCGCAGCTCCGGCATCTCTAGCTGGCAGTCTTCGGTCATTACCGGGCAGCGGGTGTGGAATACGCAGCCGGGGGGCGGCGCGATGGGGCTTGGAACGTCGCCGGTGAGGATGATGCGTTCGCGCTGAGCCTCGATTATCGGGTCTGGAATTGGCACGGCGGACAGCAGCGCGCGCGTGTAGGGATGGAGCGGGTTTTCGTAAAGCTCGTTGCGGTCGGCTATCTCCACTATGTGGCCTAGGTACATCACCGCCACTCGGTCGGATATGTGCCGAACCACGGATAGATCGTGCGCGATGAACAGGTAGGTCAGCCCGAACTGCTGCTGGAGGTCTTCGAGCAGGTTGATGACCTGCGCCTGAATCGACACGTCGAGCGCGGACACAGGCTCGTCGCACACGATGAAGCTGGGGTTGACAGCCAAGGCGCGCGCGATTCCGATGCGCTGGCGCTGCCCGCCGCTGAACTCGTGCGGGTAGCGGTCCGCCATGTACGGGTTCAAGCCGACTACTTGGAGCAGCTCCGCAACCCTGTCGCGGTACTCCGCCTTGGAGCCGGTCAGCTTGTGAACGATGAGCGGCTCGCCAACGATGTCGCCGCACGTCATACGCGGGTTGAGCGAGCCGTATGGGTCTTGGAAGATGATCTGCATCTTGCGGCGCATGGCGCGCATGGATCTGCTGTCGAGGTCGTTGAGACGGGTTCCCTCGAAGAAGACGTCGCCGTCCGTAGGCTTGTACAGCTGCAAGATGGCTCTGCCGGTGGTGGTCTTGCCGCATCCGCTCTCGCCAACCAGCCCCAAGGTCTCGCCTTGGTTGATGGTGAAGCCGACGCCGTCTACGGCTTTGACTTCCGCCACCTTGCGCTGGAATATAATCCCCGACGTTACGGGGAAGTACATCTTCAGGTTTCTAACCTCCAGCAGCGGAGCGCTTCCGTTTCCGTTGGTGAAGGCGGCGGTGGTGTCGGGTTGCGTCGTCATCGTGGGGGATACCTCGTCTCGCGCCGCTTGGCTTAGATGGCGGCTACTCCGGCAAGCTCTTGAAGCTCTTCATGTCTCCAGCAGGCGGAAGTGTGGTCTTGCGCCGCCTCTTCGAGAGTCGGCGTCGCGTCTAGGCACTGTTCGAAGGCGTACTTGCATCGCGGCGCGAACGAGCAGCCCTCCGGCAGATTCACGAGGTCCGGCGGCAGCCCCTCTATCGCGTCGAGCCGCACCCGCTGGTTGGCGTCGAGGCGCGGCACGGAGTTCAGCAGCGCCAGCGTGTAGGGGTGCTTGGGGTTGTGGTATATCTCTTCCGCGCTGCCGGTCTCGATTATCCTGCCCGCGTACATCACGTTCACGTTGTCGGCGTACCGCGCGACGACGCCCAAGTTGTGGGTGATGATTATCATCGCGGTGCCGAAATCTCGCGCAAGCTCCTGCATCAGCTCCAGAATCTGCGCCTGAATGGTGACGTCGAGCGCGGTGGTCGGCTCGTCCGCGATTATCAGCTTCGGGTTGCAGCTGAGCGCCATGGCTATCATAACGCGCTGCCTCATGCCGCCGCTGAACTGGTGGGGGTAGTCCACCAGCCGCCGATCGGAATCTGGTATGCCCACCGTCGCCAGCAGTTCAGCCGCCCTGCTGCGCGCCTGCTGTTTGGTCATGTTCTGGTGCAGTTCTAGCGTCTCGGTGAGCTGCCGCCCGATGGTAAGCACCGGGTTGAGCGACGTCATCGGCTCTTGGAACACCATGGCGATGCGGTTGCCGCGAATGTGGCGCATCTCTTGGTCGTCCATCTTCAGCAGGTCTTCGCCTTCGAACACCACCTCGCCGGCAACGGTTTCGCCCGGCGGGGACGGCACCAGCCGCATTATCGAGAGCGCGTGAACGCTCTTCCCGCAACCGCTCTCGCCAACCACGCCCAGCACTTCGCCTTCTTCGAGGTCGTAGCTGATGTCGTCTACGGCTTTGACTACGCCGTCTTGCGTGAAGAAGTACGTGGAGAGGTTGCTTATTTCCAGCAGTTTGGCCATATGGCGGCACCCCTTTGCCAGATATTGCAGCCCGCAGGCGCTATCCCGAACACGAGCGGTTTAGAGGCGCGCGCGAACGTCGCCTCCCCGCTGCGCGTCAAGATATGGCATTGACAGCCCATTGTCAAGACGCGGCGGCTTGGGAGGGGGATAGGGCTAGGGCGCCCGCAACTGCCCGCGAATGAACACCTTGAGCAGCCCTTCGTTGGCGGGGCTTGTCAGCCGACGCTGGATGCGCCCGCCTTTGTCGATGAAGAACGTGGTAGGCAGCGAGCGCACGCCGTAATCTATGACTACCTCGTTGTCGCCGAGCGCGAGCGGGTAGGTTACCCCGACGGATTCCGCGAAGCCGGCGGCGTCTTCCAGAGTGTCGGACATCGCCAAGCCGACGAATATGACGCCCTGATCCGCGTACTCCTGCGACATGCGCTCGAAGAACGGCATCTCCCACCTGCACGGCGGACACCAAGACGCCCAGAAGTTCAGCACGACAACTTTGCCCACTAGGTCGGACAGCCGCAGCGTCTCGCCGTCGAACGTAGTCACCTCGAAGTCCGGCGCTATCTCGCCCTCTTCCTGCGACGGTCTGCGGATAATGCGCGGCGTCGGCCCCGGCGGCGCGGTGGCAGTGGGCGGCGGCGCGGTAGGGGTCGGTTCCGGCGTTGCGGTGGGCGGCGCGGGCGTTGCAGTGGATGGTTCTGGCGTTGCGGTGGGCGGCGCCGGAGTCGGCGTATCGGCGGCGGGCGGCGCGGGCGTTGGCTCGGCCGCGGGCGGCGGCGAGCAGGCGAGCGCGAGCAATGCCGCCAGCGCCAGCGCGATGACCGCCGCTAGCTTCGCCGTTCGCGTCGAGTGTGTCGAGTATGTTGGGAAGCGTCGCATGCCGCCATTATACCCGAACTTTCCCGCGCGGGGAGCTATTTAGGGCATAATGCCTGCATGACGCGCGCCGATGCACAGCCCGACGCCCCGCCTGCCCGCCTGCTCAGGTGGCGCGATTACCTAACGCGCCGCTCTTGCGCGCTGCGTATAGACGACGCGGACGCCGACGCGCCGCTGAACGCGCTCGTTTCCAAGTATCTCGTGGACGCCGACGCCGCGCGGCTCGTCGCCGAACGCAGGCTGCTCGCGGCGCACGCGCCGACTCTGGAGGCGATTCGAGACGCCGCGCTTGCGCTCGATGACGACGGATCGAGCGGGGGCGTGACGCCGGGCGTGGTCTTCAGGTCGGACGCAAGGGAGATGCGGGCGAACGAGTCTCCGCCCTCGACGACTGCCAATCTGCGAGGCGAGCCTGTCGGCGTCATGACCATAACCATAGACCGCTCCGAGGCGGGATACTCGCGCAACTGGGCGGGGTTCGATAGGCGTCGGTGGGAGCGTTCGGAATCCGCGTTCATGGCGTTCGTGGATAGCGCCGTCATCCGCGGCGGGGATACCGTCTGCCCCGATCCGCGCCGCTTGCGGACGCGCGAGGAGCGCATCACCTTCCTGCATCGGCTCGCGCGCGCCGTCTGGGAAAGCCCGTTCGAGAACTACTCTCGCTTCACCGGCGACAGGCTGGCGTACAAGACGGGCGACGAGGCGCTAGCCAACATCATGGACGGGCGCGGCGCGATATGCTCCGAGAAGGTGCGCGCGCTGAAGTTCGTTACAGACAGGTTCGGGTTCGAGTCTCGCTTTCTGTTCGCGGGGCCGGACGCGGCGGGCGCGCTGCCCGCCGAGCGTCTGCGCCACGTACTGGATACGTTCGACTTTCGCGGCGCCGCGCCCGCTATGCGCTACTGGCAGCACATGGCGTTGGAGTACGAGATAGACGGCGAGCGCGTTTTGGTGGACGCCACCAACGGCAACATCCCCTTCCTGTTTATGCGGGGGGACGATGCGGACGCCATCCTTCACCCGGAGCGCCCGCGCCCCATCCGCGTTCGGATGGGTGTCTACGACGAAAACTTCTACTACCACCGCGCGCCCGACGACCTAGCGCTCGATCTGTGCTACGCGATGGAGAATCTCATACCCGAAATAGACCTCGTGCAAGTGTTCGACAACGAGCTTGGGCTTGCCATTACGCGCGAGTTCTTGGTTGCGCCGATGCCGTATCGGACGGAGGCGGAGTTCGACGATCTGGTTGGCTTGTATGAGACGCTGACCGCGCCCGACGGCTTGCCGTTCGACGCATCCGCCGAGTGGGAATTCGCGGGCGAAGTCGCCGCGCGGTTCGCGGAGCTAGAGCCGCAAGCGGCGCGGCTGATACTGGACAGCCGCGACTATCTGACGGAGCGATTCGCCTATTTCGAGGACGAGCGGCGCGAGATGGGGCTTGCGGTAGTGCGGTTGAGGGCAGGTTAGTAGAGCTGTATGCGGGTAGAGCGGGTAGAATGGAGGCGCGACTAGAGAAAACACGAGGGGATCGACGATATGCTGACTCGCGAGCATACCCAAACCGCGCGGGAGTTCCTGATAGCGGCGGATAGAGAGTTCGCGGTTGGGGACGATCTGCAAGGCTCGGAAAAGCTGTGGGGCGCGGCTTCCCACGCAATCATGGCAGTCGCGCAGACGCGGAGGCTGCCATTCGGCAATCATCGCGTGATGATAGACGCCGCCCGCAGAATCGCCGACGAGTTCGATGACGATGGACTGCGCGCCGGAGTAGCGGCCGTGCAACTGTTCCACTCGAACTTCTACCATGGACACATGGAAACAGCCGACTTGGAGCCGAACGCGGTCTTGGCGCGGAGGTTCGTAGCGCGGATGCTGGAACTAGCGGAGTAGGCTGCCATCCGCCGCGCCGTCAGCGCCTTGCCGGAAGAACCCGTGGATGACCGCGTACAGCGGCTAGCGTCCGTCGTCGCAGCAGCGCGGCGCGCGCCGTTCTGGCGCAGGCGCCTGCCGGAGCGCCCGATACGGAGCCTAGCCGACTTCGAGGCGCTGCCCGTCACCGCCGTATCCGAATACCGCCGCCAGCCGCTGCGCTCGCTGCTCGCCGACGCGGACGCGATAGAGTGGCTGCCCGGCTCGTGGCTCGGGTCGTCGCCCCATCGCGCGCCGATGATGGAGGGCGCGCGCGAGGCGCGGGTTCGCGTGGGGCTGCTGACGGACGCGCTATCGCTTGCGATGCCGAGCGGAGTCGAGTCGCCGAGCGCGGTCGCGCTGACTACTGCGGAGCGGCGCTACTTCGGCGCCGAGGCGTGCGCCGCGCTGGTTCGGATGGGCGTGGCGGCGCATCTAGTCGCGGACGCTGGCGCCGCCGACGCGGACGAACTGCTTGCCGCGTTCGCGCCAAACATCGTTCTCGCGCTATCGCCGCGCTTGGCGCTGGAACGTCTGCCTGCGTCCGTCTCCGCCATCGTTTCCGTAAATGAGCGCATAGAAGAGCCATCCCGCGCCATCGGGGGAGCGCGGCGCGTGGATATGCTCGTTCAGAACGAACTGGGCGTCTTGGGCGCATCCGTCGGCGGCGCGCCGCATCGCATGAACCGCCACCGCTTCCACCTAGAGCGCTCTCCGCGCGGAACGCTCGTCGCAACGCCGTACTTCGCGCGCGTTCAGCCCGTGATTCGGCTGGATACTGGCATCCGCGCGACTGTGCTACATTGACGCCATGGATATGGCGCGGATCGAGCAAGACATTGCGCGCGAGGCGGACGCGGCGCTTGGCGTTCCGCAGACGCCGGCGTATGTATACTCCGAATCGCTCTTGCGAGACGCGGCGCGGGCGGCGGAGGCGGTTGCCGACTATGCCGGCTGCCGTCTGCTGTATACGCTCAAATCGTGCGCTCTGCTCGGCGTGATAGAGACGCTCGCGCCGAGAGTGAGCGGGTTCGCGGCAAGCTCGCCGTTCGAGATGCGGCTGGCGCGCGGCGCCATGTCGAGCCGCCAAACGCTCCACTGCTATTCGCCCGCCATCCCTGCCTTGGAGATGGCGACGGTGACTGAGGACGCCGATTTTCTGTCGCTCAATTCCGTGTCGCAGCTCGAAGCCGCCATGAAAATTTCGGAGCGCCGCGCGTCGCTAGGGCTTCGCGTGAACCCGCATCTCAGCTTCGTATCCGACAGCCGCTACGACCCTTGCCGCCGCCGCTCCAAGCTGGGCGCGCCGCTGTCGCACGTAGCCGCGCTGCCCGCCGCCGTTGTCGAGCGCGTGGAGGGCGCGCACGTTCACGCCAACTGCGAATCTTGGGACTTGGGCGAGCTTGCAGCCACCGCGGACGTTCTCGCCGACGCGCTGAGCGCATTCGACAGCTTGCGCTGGCTGAACCTAGGCGGAGGCTACTACTTCGGGGACGAGGTAGATCCCGCGCCGCTGGCGTCCGCCGTCAGCCGCCTTTCCGCGCGGTTCGGCGCGGAGGTGTTCATAGAGCCGGGAACTGCGCTGGTGCAGCGCGCGGGATTCTTGGTGGCTGAGGTTTTGGACTCGTTTTCGTGCGACGGCGCGCTGGTTTCGGTTCTCGACGCCACCACTAGCCACCTGCCGGAGGCGTTCGAGTACGGTTACGCTCCCCGTCTGCGCGGCGCGGCGCGTGGCGGCTCGCGTCTGACGTCGCTCGCGGGGCGCTCGTGTTTGGCTGGAGACGTGTTCGGCGAATACCGTCTGCGGAATCCGCTCCGCCGCGGCCAGCGCGTCGCGCTGCTGGACGCGGGCGCGTACAGCCACGCGCGCGCGACGGCATTCAACGGCATCCCCATTCCCGCCGCCTACCTCTTGCGTGAGAGCGGCGAGTTCGAGCTGATGTCCGAGTACTGCTATGGCGAGTTCGCGGCGCGAAACGGGGGAAGCTGAGATGCGTCTGTTGGAGCGCGCCGCGCGAATAGAGCCGCGCGCCGACGATATGAGCGCGCTCGCGGCGGCGGTGGGCGACGCGCTCGCGGCTGGAGAGACGCCGGTTAGGTTCACCGCGAACAGCTCGGCGCGCGACGGCTGGATGTGCGAGATAGGCGTCATCGCGGATTCGACGGCTCGCGCCGACGATACGAGCGCGCTTCCGCGCGCAGTCGCGCCGCTGTTCGACTTCAGGCGGCGGCTGTACGAATCCCAAGCCGCGTTCAACGTAGCGTTCATCGTGCCTACCGGCGTGGGCGCGGAGATAGGCGGACACGCGGGCGACGCCACGCCCGCCGCCATCGCGCTCGCGCAGGTTGCGGACACGCTCATAACGCATCCCAACGTGGTCAACGCATCCGACATCAACGAGCTTCCCCCCAACGGCATGTACGTCGAAGGCAGCGTGCTGACTCGGCTGCTTATGGGCGTCGTCGGGCTGCGTCCGTCGCGCTCCAACCGCGTTCTCGTGGCGCTGGACGCATCCTACAACGAGCGCTACGCCGCCTACACCGTCAACGCGGTCAACGCCGCGCGCGCCACCTACGGGCTGGAGTGCGCCGGCATCGTCAGGCTGGATCCCCCGCTGAGGCTATACGGAGGCTACACCGACGGCGGGCGGGCGAGCGGCTCGGTAGAGGGATTCGGCGGGCTGATAGATCTGCTGGAGCGCCGCAGCGCCGACTACGACGCCGTTGCGATAGCGTCTGTCGTCGACGTGCCGCCGAGCTACCATATGGACTACTTCACGAGCGGCGGAGAGATGGTCAACCCGTGGGGCGGCGTCGAGGCGCTGCTCACCCACGCCGTATCCGCGATTCTCGACACGCCCGCCGCCCACGCGCCGATGATGGAGTCTGACGATATAGCCGCCGTGGACCCTGGGGTGGTCGACGCGCGAATGGCGGCGGAGGTAATCTCGATAACCTTTCTGCAATCGGTTCTGAAGGGGCTTCAGCGCGCGCCGCGAATCGTATCCGACGCCGCGCAGCTGCATTACGCGGACACGCTGAGCGCGGAGGATGTCTCATGCCTAATAACCCCGGACGGGTGTTTGGGTCTGCCCACGCTCGCCGCGCTGCATCAGGGCATCCGCGTCATCGCCGTCAGCGAGAACCGCAGCCTGATGGGGAGCGACCTAGCCGCGCTCCCGTGGGCGCGCGGGCAGTTCATCCCCGTGTCCAACTACTGGGAGGCGGCGGGCGTCTGCGCCGCGCTAAAAGCCGGCGTCGCGCCCGAATCGCTCCGCCGCCCGCTGCCTACGATTCGCGCTTGGGCAGACTGAAAGCCGGGCGGCCCCGAGCCGAACCCGCGCTACATGTTCCACCGCCGCGAGCTTCCGGGCGAGTGGCGGCCCCTCATGCCTTGGCTGGACTAGGGTTTGTGGGTGCGATTGCACCTAGGCGCCCAATCCCGAATGATCTCGCCTTCCAGCGCGCGGACGCTATGCTCTGCGAAGGCGAAGGTGTATGCCACTTCCCGAACAGACTCCAACAGGCGGCGCAGCTCAGGGTTCGTTTCGCTAGACAGGTGGCTGAGAAGGCGCGTCCGCAAGCAGGTTTCGGACATGCCTACATACAGGCACTCGAAGCGGTCGGTGGCGCCTATGGGCAGCCATATCGCATACAACCCCGATCTGTCGCTCGTCAGACGCGAGACGTCGGCGCGCGTGAACGGGCGGTGTCCGCTCCGAAGCTGGTATTTCATCTGAGTGGACGGAACGGAGACGCTGGAATTCATCACAAGCCGCGGGACATCCCGCAGCTTGCCCTTGGCGTCGTATACTAGGACAGTGAACTGTCCCATTACAACGCCCGCCGACCGTTCCCAGTCGGCCTGATGTTCAGCCAGATAGCTGGATATGACTTCCAGCAACCCGGCTTCGATCTTAGCGACCCCGCCGTTAGACAGGGTCTCATGAATTTGGTTGCGGCGATGGATTAGCTCCATCACCGCATCCCTGGCGGAATCTGCGACGGTTCGCAGATTCGTCAGGGATATGGGGTTAGATATGGAGGCAAGCTCCATCTCATCTACGGCGTCCCTGGCGGAGTAGTATGCCGCCTCCGCCTCGGGCAATTTTATGCCCGTAATCTGCTCCAGCTCCGCCTTGAGGGCGGAGCGGTCCATCTCTGGAGTCTGGTTCGTCATGCTAAACCCTCCGGGTCAACTTGATGAACGCGATGCGCGATTCGCATCGCGCTACAGTATAGCGCGTTCACTGCTGGCGGATGCTAATTCGCATCCATCCAGCGCGTACGCGCTCATGCACGGCGGACCTGGGTGAGTCGGAGCGGCTCAAGGCGTACAGGTGTTCTTATAGATGCTTCCTTGATATTGTAGGTGTTGTTTCCCTTCCTCAAAACTAGAGTCTGAAAATTAGCAAACAGCAACCCTCTGGATATGAGATAATGATTCTAAAAACTAAACAAGAAGAATGGATGCTCCAGCAATCCGCGAGACTGTCGGCTGAACATCATCCGAATCTCTTCCGTCCAGCATTGGAGAAGCTGAACGACCTACCCGAAAGCTCCATCCGCCAAATCGTAGACCGCATCCCCAGCAACTGGATGACCGCGTCGGCAAGAGAATTCGCCATTGCGCTCATGCGCTATAATTCGGAAGAGCTGAGGAAAATCGTTCGATGATAGATCAGATTGCGTATGCCCAAGATTCGCCGCGTCCATCCGTCTCATCGGACTCTGTAGCGGGACAAGAGCCTTCACGAACCCTGTTTCTGGCTTGGCAAGACAGCGTACGCACCAGACTATGGTTTCCGATAGGCAGGCTGGATGTGTATGTCGAAAGTCCGGAATATCGCTTTCGATACACGTGTGGCGCGGAACGGGCGAGACAGGAAGCCGGCTTTCAGCCGCTATTGGATTTCCCCAGCTTCGAGAAAGACTACCACTCGACCAAGATATTCCCACTGTTCCAGAACCGCATCATGTCTCCGAGACGTCCGGATTTCCGCGCCTACCTGCTCAGCCTCGAACTTGCAGAGACCGCGGCTCCCATCGAGATTCTAGCTGCCAGCGGAGGATATCGCGCTACAGACTCTTACGCGGTCTTTCCCAAAATACTCAAGGGCGACGATGGGCGTTTCGCCTGCCGTTTCTTCCTACACGGTCTGCGGTATGTCAGCCAAACCGCCCAAGATCGGCTCGACAGCCTCGAGAGAGACGAAAATCTCGTCTTAGCCATAGAGCCGAACAATCCAAAGACTGGTTTGGCGGTTCAGATTCAGACTGAGGACTACCACGTGCTGGGATGGGCGCCGCGTTACCTCGCGGAAGATCTCACCGCGGCAATGTCGGAATCTCCCGACAAGTATGAGGCGCGCGTGGTTCGCGTCAACCGAAAGCCCTATCCCATCATCCATAGGCTGCTTATCGAAATGCGAGGCTTCTTGGATAAGCGCGAACCCATGTCCGGAGAAACTTATGCCCCCTTCGGACACGGATGCGCCGATGCCGAAAATCAGGCATCCCACATATCCTGAAGAATCCGCCGCGTCCCGTGAACATCCGTCCGCTATCCGCCCCATCCCCTGAAGCCGCCGCCGCGCTGAGGGAGACTTTGGCGTACTGCGCCGAGCGGTTTCCGAGCTACGCCGCCGCGTTCGCTGACGCCGGCATAGCGCGCGACGACATATCGCGCCGAGACCCGTTCGAGCTGCTCCGGCGCCTGCCCGTTATCGGCGCGGGCGAGCTGGGCGCCATCAGCGGAGAAGCGCTCGACGCCGTAGATTCCATCGTGGACACCGAAACGTCGTCCGGCTCCAGCGGCGGCGCTAAGCTGCGCTTCATCTCATACGAGGACGACATCTCGGAGCATCGCTTCTTGGCGCGGCTGCTTGCCATAGCGGGCATCGGCGCGGCGGATAGGGTCGCCTGCGTGGACACGGATCCGGCGGCGGTGATGGTGTCGTTCCCAAGGGCTTGCGAGATTCTCGGCGCGCGGCAGGCGTACTGCGTGAGCGTCGGTTCGCGCTTCGAGAGCTGCGTCCCACTGCTGCGCCACCTGCGCCCGACCGCGCTGGTGAGCGTGCCATCCATCATCCTGCGCGCGCTGGGAGACGCGCCGCGCGCGCCGCTGGACTCGATTCGCACGATAGTCTACATAGGCGAGGGCATGGACAAGCCGACGCGGGCGCGCGTGGCGGCGGCGTTCGGCGCGGAGCTGCGCTCGTACTACGGCTCTAGCGAAACATCCGCGCTCGGCATCGAGTGCGCGGCGGGCGCGGGCATCCACCTAGCGGAATCACAGACGCGCCACCTGTTCGAGCTGGACGCCGCCGATTACCCTCCGGATCACGGAGAGCTAATCGTCTCCACGCTCGAACAGCGCGGTTTGCCGCTGCTGCGGTATCGGCTAGGCGACGCGGTTCGCGTTCGGCGCGGCGCTTGCGAATGCGGCTTGCCAGACCCGCGCATAGACGTTATCGGCAGATCGGATCTGTTCGCGTCCATACTCGGCTCCAAGCTGCACCATCGCGCGCTGCTCGGCTCTCTGAGACGGCGCGGCATGAGAGGCCCACTGCTGGTTACGCTGAATACCTACGACGGACGCGAGCTGATGACGCTATCCGCGTCCGACGCCAACGCGCCGCGCGAGCGGATGATGAGACAGGCTATATTCGACGACCACGCGGATCTAGAGTTCCTCGCGGACAGCGGCTTGTTGCGGCTGGAGTTCGATTTCCGCCCGCTCGCCGAGATGCTGGACAGTCGCAAGGCGAACCGCCTAGTGGATTTGCGAATTTCATAGGCTCACAGGTGAATCCTGCGAAAGAGCTAGACGACGACGCGCTGGAGCGACGCCTATACGATGCAGCGGCGGCTGGAGACGCGGCAGCCGCGCTCGCGGCGCTGGATGCCGCCGTCCGCCGGCGGCTGGGCGCGTGGCGGGCGGCGCTTCTGCCGGCTGAGCTGTTGGACGGCGCCGCCGCCGAGATACGACGGCGCGCGGACAATGGCGAGACGCCCACGCCAAAAGACGACCCGCCCACGCGCGCGGCGCTCGGCTGGCTGCGCGAGATGCTTGCGCGGATGCGGCTCGAACATCCCTCCGAAATTCGGCTGCCCGCGGACGCCTACCGCGCGCTGTGGGCTGTGGACGACGCGGGCGCGCTGCGGTTCGAGCCTACTCGACAGCAGACGGAAGCCGCCGCGCTGCTGCTGACGGGCGCTATCGTGGAGATGGACGCGGGCGATGGCAAGACGCTGGCTTCCGCCATAGCCGCCGCGCTGTTCGCTGCGGGCGGCAGGCGCGCGCACGTCCTCACAGCCAACGACTACCTAGCCAACCGCGACTGCGAAACGCTCGCGCCCCTGTTCGAGTCGCTCGGAATCACCGTCGGGCTTGTGGCGAGCGGCATGGATCGCGGCGAACGACGGATGCAGTACGCCGCGCAAGTGGTGTTCACAACAGCGCGCGAGGTAGGCTTCGACTGGCTGCGCGACAGGATAGCCGCGTCGCCCGCCATGCGCGTCGGGCAGCGATTCGACGTCGCCATCGCAGACGAGGCGGATCACCTGCTGATAGATCAGGCGCGAACGCCGCTCATCATCTCAGGCGACGCCGCGCCCGACGCCGCGATAGGAGCGGACAGCGCGGCGCTCGCGGACGAGCTGATCGAACGGCAGGCGCGATACGTGGATAGCATGTACGAGCGCATCGAATCCGATAGGAGCGACGCGCGCGAATCGCTTGCCGCCATACTGCTCGCGGGCGGGCTGACGACGCGCCTCGCCAATACGCTGGACGGGCTGGGCATTCCCGCGAGGCAGACGCTCGCAGACGCGGCGCGGCTGAACGACGCCGAAGACGGCAGACCGCTGGAACGCTATCTGCTGTTCGCGGTAGACGCGGAACGGCGCGCGCTTAGGCTGACAGATCTGGGCTGGCAATGCGTGTTCGAGCGCGAGGACAGCCCGCGCGCCGCGTTCGAGACGGCTCAGCTAATCAGCGCGCGAATCCTGCACAGCGCGGACGCGGATTACGTGGTCGGCGACGACGGGATAACTCTGGTGGACAGGCTGGACGGCAGACCGCTAGAGGCGCATCGCTACATGCACGGCTTGCACGAAGCGCTCGAAGCGAAGGAGGGCGTCGAGGGCGTGGCGCGCGCCGACCCGAAGGCTATGACCACCATCCGCGCCCTTATGTCCAACTACGCCACCGTGTGCGGGCTGACGGGAACCGCGATGGAAGCGGCGGAGGCGTTCGCGCGCGACTACGCCGCCACAGCGGTTCGCGTTCCGTCGGAAACGCCGTCGCGTCGCGTCGATCTGGGCGCTCGCGTGTGGTTCGACCGAGAATCCCACCTATCCGCCATCGTGGACGAGGCGGAGCGCTGGCAGGCTATGGGCAGACCCGCGCTGATTGCCGTCGCCACCGTCGCCGAGTCTCGGCGGCTGAGCGGAGCGCTTGCGGAACGGGGCATAGCGCACAGCCTGTTGGACGCCGCCAACCCCGAATCCGAGACGAGCGTCGTGGAGTCCGCCGGCGCGTTCGGCGCGCTCACGGTGTCCACCGGCATGGCGGGGCGCGGAGCGGATATAGTGGTAGACGATGACGCGGACGAGCGAATCATCCGCAGAGCCGCCGAGCGCGCGCGCCGTCTGCTGGATGCCGGAAAAGTCGCGGCGTTCGAGTGCGCGTCCGAAGCGGAGGCGCGCCTACTGAAACGGGCTTTGCCATCCGATTGGATAATCAGGCGGAACGGCGCGGGTGGATGGGAAGTGGGGATCGGCGGCGGCAAGCTGCGGGCGGCGGAGCGCGTCGAGCGTATCCCGTTCGGGCTTGGGATGATCGTCGTCATCGCATCGCTGCCCGCGTCGGCGCGCGTCGAGCGGCAGCTGCGCGGGCGAACCGCGCGGCAAGGCGGTTTCGGCGCGGCAGCGATGCGGCTGTACGTGAACGATGCCGCGCTCGCGTTCTCGCGCCGCCAGCGCGAGCTTCTGAACATGCGGCGCGAGCGCGCGGAGTTCGTAGAGGGGCGAGACGTGGATCGCGTCTTGCGCTCGGCGCAGACGGACGCGGAGACGGAGAGCGCCGCCGTCGCTCGCGGCGCGGCGGACTTGTCGGCAGTCATCGAATCCGAATCCCGCGCCTACTACGCGGAGCGCGAACGGCTCATGGCGTCGCAACAGCCGCCGAATATGGCTGAGCGCATGGCGGCGGAGTGGGCTGAGCGCAGGACGGCGGAGCTGTACGACGCGCGAACGGACTACGAAACGCGGTTCGGCATAGTGTCCGATGGGCTATGGTTCCATCATGGCATAGACATAGAAGGCGAGCGGGGAGCGACACCCGCAGACGCTCGGCGCGCGCTGTCCGCCGAGGCGGGCGAGCGGCTCGCTTTCCATCGCGGACGGCTCGGCGCGCGGCGGCTCGCGCTGGCGGCGGCGGACGCCAAGCTGAGCGCGATGGATGAGCTTTGGCCCCCGCGTCTGGCGGCGGCGCAAGACATGGCGCTGTCCGCCGCGCTCGGCGCATCCTCGCGCGGCGCGGCGGTTGCAGCGCTCGCCGAGCTAGCGGCGGAATCTCGCGATGGCTTTCTCCAAAGCGCGGAGGACGACGCTATCCGCCGAATGATAGCGGGCGCCGATGTTGCGCGCCGCGCCCCGATGGGCGACAATCGAATAGAAGAGTTGCCTGATGAGCTTTACGAGCTGCTGAGCTGAGGGGAAAGATTGCGAAAGTCCAAGAAAGCCAAGACTACGCTAACCCTGCTCGCGGGCGCGGCGCTGCTGACCGCGCCGGTCGCAGCCGCATGCAGCGAGGAGCCGACCGCCGAACAGTGGGCGGAGACCGACGGCGCCGCCGGGCGCATCAACCTCGACGAGGTGCAGCAGGCGTTCAAGAACGCCGACAGCCCCACGGAGTTCGAGAAGCTCGTCAACGAAATATACGAGGGCGACAACATCATCCTCATTCGCGTCGAGCAGAACGAAAGCGCCACCACGCTGGAAGGCTGGGAAGACCTCAACAAGTCCAAAGCCATCGAAGAAGACGCCGACGATAGGCTGTTCGCCATAATCGAAGACAAGAACGCGCCGGAATCCGAGCGGTACGCCGCCCGCGGTTACGGCGCGAACGGCTACTACCACAGCCACTTCGGGGCGGGCGATTTCCTGTTCACATACATGGTTTTCAGCGCGCTGTCGGGACCCAGGTACGTCTACGCCACGCCGCCCGCGCGGTACGACACCATCAGCCGAGACAGGGCGAACTACAGGAACAGCAGCAGCTACAAGAATCAGGTATCGAGAAACACCAGCTACTTCGACAAGCAAAAGACGTTCGCCGGATCGAAGTACGATCAGGCGTCGAGGTCCGTCAGCCCCTCGCGGCAGTCGTATCTAAACTCCCAGAAGAGCAGCGGCAGCTACAAGAGCAGTTCCACCGGCGTTCGATCCAGCTGGGGGAGCAGCTCTCGCGGCAGCTCGCTGGGGCGTTCCAGCAGCGGCTTCAGCGGCGGCGGCGGCGCGATGCGCTCCGTGGCGTGGCTGCTGCGCGAGAGGCGCGGCGGCTAGACAGCGAAGAACAGGATGAGGCTGACGCTAATCAGCGCCGCGCTCTCGATGAAGGCGACGCCCAGATTGCGGTCTACAGTCAGCTCGTCGGACAGCTTCACGCTCGGGAACAGCGCCTTGTCCACCAAGAACCGCACCGCGTACAGCAGAACGAACCCGACGACAGCGTAGGTGGCATAACCCGCGAGGCTCTCGCCCCATCCCGTGAACTCGCCGAACGCCGCCTTGAACACCACTATGCCAATGGCTATCAGGTTGCCCGCGAGCGCCACGCCCACGGCTACGTTGTCTTTCTCTATCTCGTCGTGAATGTCGAAAGGCGTAGTCCATTCGTAAATCAGCGCGTAGACGATGAGCGTAGCCAGCCCGATGACCGCGAACGCGAGCGCTATCAGCGGACCTCCGCCCTCGCCTGAGACAGCGCCCGCGATTATCAGCCCAACGGCTACGTAAACCGCGAACTCCACCGCGCCCGTTCCCACGTTCTGGTCTTCGATTATCTCCTTGTCCGTGCTGAACCCGTGCAAGACCAGCTTATCGACGATGATTCGCGCAATGTTCATCGCGATGATTCCGCCCACCGAGTATCCGAACACCAGCGCCACATCCCGCCAGTACTGCTCGGTGAAGCCGAGGCTGCCGTCCGCGATGACCAAGAAGGGCTGATACATGCCGCCGAGCAGAACTATCGTAACGCCGAAGTAGTAGCCGGCGATGCTCAGCGCGAGCGCGACGTTGTCTTTGCTGCTCAGCTGGTCTCCAATGTGGAACGGTGTCGCCAAGTCCTGCCCCAGCCGCGCTATGACCAGCACGACGACGCCAACCGCCACGTACACCAGCCCCCTGGGGATTGCTAGGAACACGTCCGAGAATGCTTCCATCATTGCGCGCCTTTCGTTCTACTTGTGATAGACAGTGACGATGCGCGGATCGACCGCGACCGATTCGTAGACCTCGAACGGCAGCCCTTCGTACTTCAGCACGGTTATAGCGCCGCCGTCGTCTTCCCTGACGAACTCCCACACCCACAGATCATCGCCTTCCCCCCTGCCGTTCTCGAAGAAGCGGGATTCGTGGCTGCGGTGATAGTAGTAGACGCTGCCATCGAACTCTATGCGGTTTTCGATGGATTTGTACTGGTCCCACTCGGCAAGCGTCGGCTCGTCCATGCCGATGGAAGACAAGCCCATCGGTTTGGCTTGCTGCGTCATAAATATGCTCAGCCCGCCGCTGTCCGTCCACTCTATCAACGCGCGCCGCCCGCCGTCTTCGCAGACCACTTCGTTGGATTCGCCGAACGGCGACTTCAGCTTGTTCGTCTGCTGAACTATCAGGTAGGCGTCTTCGCCCGTCTCCCACCATCCGACGATGTGAACCACGTCGCCCACGCCCGCGCTGCGGATCGAGTCGTCCTTGATCTCGATGCCGCTTGGCTTCTTCTTTCTGCCGAAAAGCGATCTGAGCATATGATCCCCTCTCCCCTGCGCCGCATCGAGCGCGGGGCAGTTTCCAAGCTCCCTATCCCCTCCGTGGGAGAGGGGTCTGTTCGCGGCATGCGGCTTCGCGTGGCGTCGCGCCCCTCATATCGGCGTCGTCTCATGGCTCCGCCAGCGCCTGATTGCCGCCTCCGCGCGCGGGCTTATCGCGTTTTGGACGCGCACGTTCAGCAGCGCGGGCCTATCCAGCTTGATGGAGCGCTCTATTGCCGAATCCAGCTCGGCGGGATGCTCGATAAGCTCGCCGTGTCCGCCCAAGCCGCGCACTACCTGATCGTAGCGCGAGGGCAGCAGGTCGGTCGCAACCGGCTTGCCGTAAACGCCCACCTGTATTTGGCGGTCTATCCCCCAAGCCGAATCGTTGCCCATGATACCAACGATAGGCAGGTTGTGCCTAACGGCGGTGTCGTACTCCATGCCGTTGAATCCGAACGCGCCGTCTCCGGTGAACATGAACACGCGCCGTTCGGGGTGGGCGGCTTTGGCGGCTATGGCGGTGGGCAGCGCCTGCCCCAGCATTCCCAGCGGCGGCAGGTACCACCACGAGCGCGGCGACAGCGCGGGCGTGTATGCGCGCCCGAAGTGGCAGAAGTCTCCGCCGTCGTAGCTCACGTAGTCGTTCTGCCCAATGTGGCGGCGCGCCATCTTGTGAACGTCTATCGCGTGCATTGGCGAATCGCCGCTCGCAAGCTCTTCGAGCGCCAGCCGCTGAGCCTCGCGCTCCGCCGTCAGCCGCGAAAGCCACTCCCCGCTTTCGCGCCACGCGCGCCCGCTCGCCTCGCGCGTCATCTGCCGCGCCACCGATTCCACGTCCGCGTGGATGCCCACCGCCACGCCCCGGTTGCGCGCTATCTCGGCGGCGGAAGGGTCTATCTGAACTATCTTGGCATCCGCCGCCACTGTGGGCGGCATAGCGTAGCCCAGTATCAGATCTTGCTTGCGCCCCATCAAGACCACCGCGTCGGCGTCTCTGAGCAGTCGCGCGGCGCGGTTCAGCCCGGAGTCGAAGAAGCCCGCGCAGTACGGATGCGCGTCCGACACGAGACCGCGCGCGTCGCCTTCGGTCATCAGCGGAACGCGCGTCGTCTCGATGAGCCGTTCGAACGCCTCGCCCGTGGCGGAGTACGCGCCCGCGCTGCCCACTATTATCAGCGGGCGCTCCGCCGCGTGGAGGATGTCAACCGCATCCCGAACGCGCTCGGCGTCCGCCGACGGCGCGCCCACGTCCCGATACTCGCTCGGCGCGTAGAGCGCCACATCGTCCGCCGCAACGCGCCGCTGCTGAATGTCCACCGGAATCGTCAGGTGAACGGGGCCCCGCCTGCCCTCGTATGCCACTCTCAGCGCGGTGGCTATCATGTCCGGGATGCGGCTCGCGTCCGTCACCATCCAAGCCGCCTTGCACGTGGGTAGCGCCATGCCTACCTGATCGATCTCCTGCATCGCGCCTCGCCCAAGCTCGGAAAGCTCGGCGCATCCGCTGATGGACAGCAGCGGGCTTTCGGAGTGCATCGCGTTCGCAAGCCCCGGGACCGCGTTGGCGAAGCCCGGGGTGGTGTACATCGCAACGCCCGGCTGCCCGGTGATTCTGCCCCAAGCGTCCGCCATGTGGACTGCCGCTTGCTCGTGTCTGGTGTCTATGAACCTGAAGCCGCTGTCCGCCATCACGTCGAGCGCGGGCAGGATGTGGTCTCCCGCCAGCGTGAACACCATATCGACGCCTTCCAACCTGAGCGCCTTGGCGATAAGCTCGCCGCCCGTGTAAGTTTCGGTTTCCGTCAATTGCCGCTCCTCAGGAAATTGCATGTGTCGAATGCGACTGGGGCAGTCTTGCCGCCTGTGGATTCCCGCCTATGCGCTGACGGGGGTAGGGGTTGGCGTCTCGAGTTTCGATGTCAGCCGCCTGCGAAAGGGCGTCAGGCGCTTGCGCGGCTTCTCCGCCCTTGTCGATTGCCGTCCGAATTCATCCGCAGACATTCTAGGGGCGCGGGCGGAGTTTGCCAACGCTGGGGCGGGTTGCTATACTTTGTCGGCACGGCAGGCGCCGCGGCGCTGGGGGTTCGTCTAGCGGCAGGACGACAGACTCTGGATCTGTAAGCAGAGGTTCGAATCCTCTACCCCCAGCCAGCCCGACGAGTTCGGGGCGGCTGCCAAGTTTCCGCGCGGATATGGCGCGGCGCGTTCGTCTAGCGGCCTAGGACACCACCCTCTCAAGGTGGAGACACGGGTTCGAGTCCCGTACGCGCTACCACCGCCAACCCTGCCGGCGGCGGCTCGACGCCGCCCGACGCGGCGCATTCGTCTAGGGGTCTAGGATACCACCCTTTCAAGGTGGAGACACGGGTTCGAGTCCCGTATGCGCTACCACTTCCGCCGTTTTGCCGCCGTCTTTCTCCCCTTGCGTCCGAAAGCGGCGCGGGGGAGAGCGCTTTAGGCGCGGCGCTCGGCTTCGCTCCACAGCCCCCATGCCCATTTCACCTATGTATCCGCTACTAGACGCTCTCCACCATAACCAAGGGGGTGCGACATGAGCGCAGAGAGGCAGCCGCCCGCAGAGGTAGCGCCGATTGCCGACGACGTCGCCGCGCTGCTCGACGCGGGGCTAGAGGGCGAAGCCGCCGCGCGCATCGGACGGCTTCTCCCGCGAGATCAGGGCGACATCTACCTGCGGATAAGCTGGCGGCAGCGCCGAACGCTCGCGCGGCTTATGGACGCGGGCGAGCTTGGCGCGATAGTGGACTGTCTGGAGACGGAAGACGCCGTGCGCCTCTGCCGCGACGCGCCTCCGCTCGCGCTCCCCTCGGCGCTGGACGCCGCAAGCCCGGACGTTGCGGCGGATGTGCTTCACAACCTGCCTCAGCCGCTCGCGGAGAGCTGCATCGAGCGCATGGCGACGCGCGACGAAGTAATCCCGCTGCTGGAGTACGACGACGATGACGCGGGCGGGCTGATGACGCCGGAGTTCATCGCGCTGCCGCAGAGGATTCGGGTAGAGCAGGCGCTGGATCGCATCCGCGAATGGGCGCGCGAGCATGAGACCGACGAGATTACGCACATATACGTTGTGGATCGCCGCGGGAGGCTCATCGGCAGCGTCGGGCTGGAATCGCTCGTGCTTGCTCAGCCCCATCAGTTGGTGTCGCTCATCACCGATCACGGCGTCATATCCGTAACCGCCGAGACCGATCAGGAAGAGGTGGCGCGGCTGATGGAGCGGTACGACCTTCAGAGAACGCCTGTGGTGGACGACTACGGCAAGCTGGTGGGCGTCATCGGGATGGAAGACATCATCGACGTGGTGGAAGACGAGGCTACGGAGGACATGTACCGCATGGTCGGCGTGGCGGAGACGGAGCGCGCCGCAGGCCCATTCTGGCGGTCGGTGCGCGGGCGTCTGCCGTGGCTATGCGTGAACCTCGGCACCGCGCTGCTCGCGGGGCTGGTGGTGACGATGTTCGAATCCACAATGGCGCAAGCCGTCGCGCTCGCGGCGTTCCTGCCCGTCATAGCCGGGCAGGGCGGCATCGCAGGCACGCAGACGCTCACGCTCATAGTGCGCTCCATCGCGCTGGGAGAGCTGCTGAGCGGCGGAACGTGGCGGCTGCTGGCGAAAGAGCTTGCGCTGGGGGCGCTGCATGGCGTGGCGGTCGGCGCGCTCGTGGCGGCGATAGCGTTCGGCTGGCAGCGCAACGAGTACATAGCCATAGTCGTGGGCGTGGCGATGGTCGTCAACATGATGGTGGCAGCCATAAGCGGCGTGGCGGTGCCGCTCGGGCTGCGCGCGCTGAAGATAGACCCCGCGCTCGCGTCGGCGGTGGCGGTAACCACGCTGACGGACGTAATCGGCTTTCTGGTGTACCTAGGCTTGGCGACGCTGGCTATCCGCTGGATAGTGTCTGGGTAGGGTCGCCTACTCCACCTTCTCGAGCGGCGCGAAGCTGAGCAGCAGCCGCTTGACGCCGCCGCCGTCGGTGAAGGCGACTGTTACCTGATAATCTCCGCCGCTCGGCTCGCAGGCGGTTACCATGCCTTCCCCGAACTTGGCGTGGCGAACCTTGTCTCCTGTGGCGAACTTGGGCGCGGCGGCAGGCTGGCGCGGCTGGCGGCGGTCCCCCCGCGTCATGGGCGTGGCGACTCTGCCGGGGCGGCGCGTTTGGGCGGGCGGCTGCCTGCGAGCGCGCGACGGCGCGGACGACCCGCCGCGCGATGCCCGCGGCGCGGACGACGGCGCTCGCTGCCGCCTCGCGCGCTCGCGGTTGGTCGAGCCGCGCTCGCGTCTGCCAAACTGGAAGCCCTGCTCGGGGGCGGCGCGCCGGGTTCCGCTTGCCGCGCTCCGCGAGCGGCGCTCTTGCGGCTCGGCGGCGGCGCTCGGCTCGCCTAGGTTGGCTACCAGATCTTGCGGGATGTCCAGCAGGAAGCGCGACGGCAGGTTTGGGCTCGAGCCGCCGCGGAAGCCGCGCCGGAATGCGCGCGTCAGGTACAGCTTCCGCTTCGCGCGCGTCATGCCCACGTAGCACAGGCGGCGCTCTTCTTCGAGGCTGGCGGGGTCGTCCAGCGAACGCGAATGGGGGAGCAAGCCATCTTCCATGCCCACCATGAACACCACGGGATATTCCAACCCCTTCGCTTGGTGCAGCGTGATGAGCGTCAGCTTGTCGCGCTCTTCCTCCATGCCGTCCACATCGCTCACCAAGCTCACGCTCTCCAAGAACGCGGCGAGCGCCTCCGGCGTCGGCATGCTCGCGAACTCAGCGGCGTGGTTGCTGAACTCGGCTATGTTCTCCAGCCGCTCGTCGGCAAGCTCGTCGCGCTCGGTCAGGTGCTTTCGATAGCCGGACACGGTCATCACGCGCTCTATCAGCGCGGGCAGGTCTAGGTTCGCCATATCCGCGCGCAGCCCCTCGATGATGCGCCTGAAGTCTGCAAGCGCGCGCGCAGAGCGGGGCGTGAACCGCCCGATGGCGAGCGAGCCGCTCATGCCGCTAAGCCCGCCTTGCGACGCCGACGCCTCCGCGTCGGATATAGCGTCGAACATCGATGTTCCCTTGGCGCGCGCAAGCCGCAGGAGCTCGTCTAGCGTGCGCGCGCCTATGCCGCGCGGCGGCAGGTTGACCACGCGCTGAAAGCTCACATCGTCGTTCGCGTTCGCAAGCAGACGCAGATAGGCGGCTACGTCCTTGACCTCGCGCCGCTGGAAGAACTTCGTGCCGCCTACTATCTGGTAGTCCACGCCGAAGCGCCCGCAAGCCTGCTCCAGCGCTCTGGACTGCGCGTTGACGCGGTACATGACCGCCACATCGCCTAGGCTGTAGCCCTCGCTCCGCAGCTGGAATATCTCCCTCAGCGCAAGCTCCGCCTCCTCGTTCTCGTCGTATGCTTCCGCAATAGCGATTCGCGCGCCCGCGCCGTTCGTGGTGAACAGCCTCTTCTCCACGCGCTGATCGTTCACCGAGATTAGCTTGGAGGCAGCGTCTAGTATCGTCTGCGTGGATCTGTAGTTTTGCTCCAGCGCTATCGTCTTGCCGTCCGGGAAGTCTCGCTGAAAGCTGAGGATGTTCCTGATGTCCGCGTTGCGCCACGAGTAGATGGACTGGTCCGGATCGCCCACCACGCACAGGTTGCGCCGCTTCTGCGCTATCAGCCGGGCGATGGCGTACTGCGCCACGTTCGTATCTTGGAACTCGTCTATCATCAAGTGAACGTAGCGTTCTTGATACTTCGCGGCTATGGCTTCGTTGTGATTCAGCAGATCGAACGTCTTGAGCAGCAGGTCATCGAAATCCACCGCGTTGGACTGCGCCATTAGCGCCTCGTATCGCTTATAGACGCGCCCGACCACCTCTTCGAAGTAGCTAGCCGTTCGCATCCCGAAGCCGTCGGCGTTCAGCAGCTGGCTCTTGGCGGAGGATATGGCGGACAAGACGGCGCGCGGGGCGAACTGCTTGGGGTCCACGTCGGTTTCCGCCATGCAGCGTTTGATCATGTCTATCTGATCGCCATCGTCGTATATGGCGAAGCTGCGCTCCAAGCCAACGGCGTCGCCATCTATCCGCAGCGTCCGCGCGCAGAAAGAGTGGAACGTCCCCATCGTTAGCCGTTCCGCGCCGTATGAGGCGACGGCTTCGATTCGGGATTTCATCTCTCGCGCCGCCTTGTTCGTGAACGTGAGCGCGGCTATGCGCGCCGGTGACACGCCCGCCACGCGCATCAGGTAGGCGATTCGGTAGGTGATGAGGCGCGTCTTGCCGCTGCCGGGCCCAGCCACTATCAGCAGCGGGCCTTCTATCGTCTCAGCCGCCTCCCGCTGTCGCTCGTTCAAGCCGCTCAGGATGTCCGTCGTCAATGGGCTGCCTCCTTAGACTACGAACAGCGGCGCGGCGCGCGTGATGATTCGTTTCTCTTCGGCTACGGAACGGCGCAGGTACTTCGGCGTAGAGGTCATGCCGCGCAGGGTTACGCCGTCGAAGTATCTCAGCTCGCCGCTCACGCGCGCCGCGATTCTCGCGTCGGTCTCTTCGGGCGACAGCGCGGAGGGGTCCGCGCCCAGCGAGCCTATGACGAACCCCCACGTCGAGCCGAAGCTAGGCACGAACGTTTCCGCAAGCGCGACAGTCGGGAACACGTCGCCCACCGTGTTGGCGACGGCGGAAAAGCATTGTTCGTAGAACGCGGGGCCCGTTGGGCCAGCCTGCGCCGCCATCAGCCCGCGCGGGCGCAGCCGATTGGCGAGCAGCGCATAGAACTCGCGTGTGAACAGCATGGCGGCAGGCCCCGCCTCCAGCGGGTCGGGAACGTCTATTATAATGACGTCGAACCGCTCTCGGCTCGATTCGAGATGCGCTAGCGCGTCGTCGTGAATCAGCTCTACGCGCGGGTCGTCGAACGCGCCCTTGTGGTGGTTGGGCAGCATCTCGCGGCAAATCTCGACTACTTCGCGGTCTATGTCCACCATGACTACGCGCTCTACGGAGCGGTGCTTGAGCGCCTCGCGGATGGTCGCGCCCTCGCCGCCGCCCGCCACGAACACCGAGCGCGGCTCGTCGTGCGCTATCATCGCGGGATGCGCGAGCCCTTCGTGGTAGACGAACTCATCCACTTCCGTGGATTGCGTCTTGCCGTCCAGAACGAGGCTGCGCCCGAAAGCCGCGCCGTCCATCACGACCGCGCTTTGGTACTGGGTGCGCCCCTCGAAGCGGACGCGCTCGACGCGCTCAGCCTGATACAGGTCGGGCGTGATTAGCTCGCAGCGCCATTCTCCGCTAGGCGGATTCCGCATAAGGCGCTCGCGTCTCAGAGTGTATACGCAAAATCCCCACCTCAGACAGCCGCCGCCGCTCGGATGCGCGCGCCGCGCGCTATCTCGGTTATCGACGGGCTTTCGCAGCCCAGCCGCCGCGCTATCCGCCGCGCGGCGCGGTGCGGGCGCAGCATCTCGCCGCAAGTGAAGATGTCCGCAGCCGCGAAGCCATGCTCGGGCCAAGTGTGAATGCCGATATGAGATTCGGCAATCGCTACGATTCCCGTAACGCCTACAGGGTGGAATTTGTGGAACGTCTCGCCGACTACGGCGGCGCCCGCGTCGTTCGCCGCGCTCAGCGCCGTCTGCCGAACGTACTCCAAATCGTCCAGCAGCGCGGCGTCGCACCCTTCCATATCTAGCAGCAGATGCGTCCCTAGCGCTTCCAACAACGTCCTCCAATGAGCATGCGCGGCGACAGGGGTGAATTATATCAGCTGGCGGGTTGTCGGTGTAGGGCGTCGCGCGCGGCATGTCGCCGTTCCAGAATAATTCCCGAATTTTGACCAAAACAAGCCAATGCAAGCGCGGCGCGGCGCGGCATATGTTTGTTGCCGCAGGGTAGCCAACTCCAGAGCAGTTAGGAAGCCGAAATGAACATTACCGTCACGCGAGGACGGATGCGCGGCATAACCGACAAGCTGCCCAATCCATATGTCCCTATTCTTCCGCAGCAGACGCGAGCGCCAAAGATGGGCGCGTCCCGCGTGGTCGTCCTCGCCCAGATTTCAGGCTTTTTCATAGTCGCGGTCACCACCGCGTACTTGCTCTTGCGCTTTGGCTCCCTGCTAAATTCACTCGGCGCGTGGGGATATTTGGGCGTGGCGGCGGTAGAGTTCGCCAACAGCGCCATGGTGCTGTTCCCAACGCCCGCGCCCGCGTACACTTTCGCCATGGGCGCGACGCTCAACCCGCTAGTAGTGGGGCTCGTAGGCGGCGCGGCAGCCGCTCTGGGCGAGCTTATCGGATACTGGCTCGGACGCAAGGGAAGCGCGATAGTGCCGGACCGCCCCATCGTGCTGCGTATGCGCGCGTGGACGGAGCGTTACGGCGGCATAGCGCTGTTCGTGTTCGCGGCTCTGCCGGTGCCGTTCGACTTCGCCGGGGTATGGGCTGGCGCGGCGCGCTACCCGCTGGCGCGCTTCCTTCCCGTAGTGCTGATGGGCAAGACTGTCAAGATAACCACCATCGCGCTAGCCGGCTATTTCGGGCTGGAAGCGCTCAAGGCGCTCGTCGCGTAGCTCTTGCCAATGGCTAATCGCCCCTATTCTTCACTGCCGCGCGGCGTCTATAAGATGTCCATAGAGGCGCGCATCGCCCGCCGTCTGGCTCGGCTCGCGCCGCGCGCGTACCTCAGCGTAGGCGGAGGGAGGCAAGACGAATGAACGACTACGATGCGACGGCGCTAAAACACGCGGAGATAGCGGCGCGGATATCGGAATGCGTCAGCTGTCCGCTGAGCGACGGCGCGCTCGCGGTTCCGGGGCAGGGCGCGCCCGACGCGGATGTCATGTTCATCGGCGAAGCGCCCGGCTACAATGAAGACAGGCTGGGCGTTCCGTTCGTCGGACGCGCAGGCGAGGTTCTCAACGAGATGCTGGCGTCCATCGGGCTGTCGCGCAAGGATGTCTACATAACCAACATGGTGAAGCATCGCCCGCCCAAAAACCGCGATCCGCATCCCGAAGAGCTTGCCGCCTGCGCCGGATACCTAGACGCGCAGATAGAGGCTATCGCGCCAAAGGTGATAGTAGCGCTGGGGCGGTTCTCGTTCCAGAAATTCTTCCCGCGCGAGACGATAAGCAAGTCTAGGGGAAAGCCGCGCGGCTGGAACGGCATCGCCATTTTCCCGATGTACCACCCCGCAGCCGCACTCTACAGCCCGCGTCTGCGCCCCGCGATGATGGACGACTTCGGCAGGCTGCCCGCGCTGATAGAAAGCGTGGCTGAGCGGCAGTCCGACAACGGCGCGCAAGAGCGTCGAGCCGTTCGACCGAAGCAGCTAGGCTTGTTCGGGTAGGCGCGCATGACTGAGAACGGAAGCGCGCTGGCGGTCATCCCCCTAGGCGGTCTCGGCGAGATAGGCGGCAACATGATGGCGCTGGAGTTCGGCGACGAGATCATCGTCATCGACGCGGGCATCATCTTCCCGGACGAGCAGCTGCCGGGCGTGGACTTCGCCATACCGGATTTCTCTTATCTGGAACACAACCGCGACAGGGTTCGCGCCGTTCTGGCGACGCATGGACACGAAGACCACATCGGCGCGCTGCCGTACCTGCTGGCGCGCGTGGACGCGCCTGTATTCGCCTCGCGCCTAACGCATGGGCTTATCTCGGTGAAGCTGCGCGAGCATGGGCTGTTGGGGCGAACGCGGCTGAACATAGCCGAGCCGGGAGAGGGCATAGAGCTTTCGCCGAGCTTCGGAGCGGAGTTCTTCCGCGTCTGCCACTCGATACCCGACGCTATGGGCATTGCGCTGACCACGCCGCTCGGCGTGGCGGTTCACACCGGCGACTTCAAGATAGACCACACGCCCGCCGACGGTTTGCGGACGGATTTCAGCCGCCTGAGCCAAATAGTGGGCGACGGCGCGTTCTTGCTCATGTCGGATTCGACTTATGCGGAGGTAGAAGGGTATACCGAATCCGAGCGCGTCGTGGGGGAGGCGCTCGATGCCGTTGTGCGCGACGCTCGCGGGCGGGTAATCGTGGCGACGTTCGCGTCGCTCATCTCGCGCATTCAGCAGGTGATAGACGCCGCGCTGCGGTACGGGCGCAAGGTAGCCGTCGTCGGGCGGAGCATGATCAACAACGTCCGCATGGCGCTGGAGATGGGCTACCTAGAGGCTCCGCCCGATACGGTGATTCCGCTGCATATCGCCAACCGTATGCCGCTGGAACAGGTCATCATCGTGGCGACGGGCAGCCAAGGGGAGCCGACATCCGCGCTGACGCGCATCGCCGAGGGGCGGCACAGAGATATAGAGATAGCGCCGGGCGACACGGTGGCGGTGTCCGCGTCTCCCATACCGGGCAACGAAACCGCGGTGGCGCGGACGATAGACAACCTGATGCGGCAGGGCGCGCGCGTGCTTTACAGCCGCATATCCACCGTTCACGTGCACGGACACGCCGCGCGCGAAGAGCTGAAGATGATGCTCAGCGTGGTCAAGCCGCGCTACTTCGTCCCAGTCCACGGCGAGCGCCGCCACTTGGTTCACCACATCGGGATAGCCGAAGACATGGGCGTGCCGTCCGAGCGCGCGTTCGCGCTCGAAGATGGCGACGTGCTAGAGCTGCGCGAGAACGAAGGCGGCGTAGTGGACCGAGTCGAATCCGGACGGCTGTTCATAGACGGCAGGCGGCTTCGGCAGGCGGACGCCGAGGGCGTGGAGGAGCGGCGGCGGCTCGCGCGCGATGGAGTCGTCTCTGTATCGGTTACGCTCAGCCTTCGCACGGGGCTGCCGCTCGCGACGCCCGCCATCGCATCATACGGCTTCTTGCGCCCGGAAGAGTCTAGCGAGATTTTCGAAAACCTATCAAAACGGGTTTTGGATACGCTAGATGATCTTTCCGCCGAACCGATAGATTCGAGACGGATGAAATCTCGGCTGACTAGGACGGTCGTGGATTTCCTGTACGGCGAGACGCGGAGGAGGCCGACGGCGCTCATCGTCATCGAGCAAGTCTAACCGGCGGTCTCACCGTTGCTGTCTACGGATCGGCATTGCAAATGTGAGGTTTCTGCCACATGTCTAGCTCGAATCCCGTCAACCCCACCCCTACCCCCATCAGGCGCTCCCGCCTTCTGCTGATAGCGGCTATCGCTCTCGGCGTTGTCGGGCTGCTGATCTACATGGTCTTGCCCTATCTCGGGCCGATATTCTCAGGCTTGAGCGAGGCTGCGGTCTCCGCTGTCGGGCTTGGCGCGCTGCCAATCGCGGCGTTCGGCGTCGCCGGCGTCGCGGCGCTCGCCTTCAGGCGCGCGCGGCTGCTGCCGATAAACCTGTGGGTTGCGGGCGCGCTCGGCGTAATCGGGATGCTCGGCGCGCTGGCTTTCTTCCAGCCATACGCGGGGGCACTCGCGCCGTTCACGCTGCACGGCGTCTACTCGCTGGGCGGGAACGTGGGCGACACCATCATCGGCAGCCGCAGCTGGGTGGGCGCGCTGCGCGTGTTCGCCATTTTCGCGCTCGCCGCAACCATCTCGCTGCCCGCGCTCGCCTTCGAGGCGGGACGCATAGCGGCGCAGGGCGCGTTCGCCGCCTATCTCGGCTTGTTCATGGCGGTCAAGTCCATCTTCGACAGGGGCAGAGGCGCCGCAGCCGAAGACACCGACGATCTGCCCCCAATCGATGACCCGCTCTATCCGAGAAGCGACAAAGCGCCGGGAAGATACTCATGGCGGGACGGGCTGAGCGCGGACGCCGACAGCGCAGCCAAACCGCCCCCCTTCGCGATGAGCGATCCATCCGACTACCTAGCGGCGATCGACCCCGACCGCGTGGAACTCGACGGCGAGGACGCCGACAGCGCAGCCAAGTCGCCCCCTCTCGCAGTGAGCGATTCGCCCGACTATCTAGCAGAGATCGACTCCGACCGCGTGGAACTCGACGGCGAGGATGCCGACAGCGCAGCCAAGCCGTCCGCCGTCGCTTCCGATGACGACGACAGCCGCGAAGCCGCCGCCGAGCCGCTCCCGGCGGGCTTGGATTTCGCTCCGCTCCGCGTGGAGGCTGAAGCGGCGAGCGATGAGCAGGCAGAGGCCGATGCGCCGCTCGCGCGCAACGAATCGGCTGAGATCGAATACGGCTTCGAGCCGGAAGAGGCGGAGGCGGAGCGGGAAGCCGACGAGTATGAAGAAGCGGAGTACGAACCCGAACTGCAAGCTACAGCCGAACTCGAGCCTGTGGCTGTGGAGCGCGTCGAGCTGCGCGAGCCTGCGCTGGCGGCTGTAGGCGCGGACGTATCGGAAGCGAGCCACGCCCAGCGCTCGGCGCGCGCCAACCGCTACTGGGACATCGATGGAAACGCGGACGCGCCTAGCGAACGTCCGCAGCCCAGAATCTCCGCGCGCCCTCTGCCGCTCTCGGAGCAGGTGAACGGCGGCGAAAGCGGCTACATGTGGCGGCGTCCGGACATAGAGATGCTCGCGCGAGCCGAGGAGATGCCGATATCCCAAGACGAACTTTCGGACACTTCGGAGACGATTACGTCCACGCTCGCCGATTACGGCGTAGACGTGGAGATAGGGCACGTTCGCCCAGGCCCCACGGTAACTATGTACGGGCTGGTTCCCGGCTGGATTCGCAAGACGCGCGTGGTCAAGCAGGTGGACGACGACGGCATCCCCGTTCTGAACGCTCGCGGACGGCAGATCAACAAGCGCGTCGAGCATAAGACGCGCGTGAAGGTGGAGAGCATTCTCCAGCGCGAGAAGGACCTGGCGCTCGCGCTGCGGACGCAGGCGATACGCATAGAGACGCCCGCGATGGGCAAGTCTCTCGTCGGCATCGAGGTGCCGAACCCCAGCCCGAGCATGGTGGGGCTGCGAAACGTGATGGAGAGCGGCGACTTCCAGAAGATGCGGAAGTCCGCCCACCTGCCCATCGCGCTCGGGCGCGGCAGCGGCGGCGAGGCGGTCTGCTTCGATCTCGCCAAGATGCCGCACATGCTCGTTGCGGGCGCTACCGGCAGCGGCAAGAGCGTATGCCTGAACGCCATAGTGTCTTGCCTAATCACCGAAAAGACGCCCGCCGAGATGCGCCTTTTGCTGGTGGACCCCAAGCGCGTCGAGCTTACGCCCTACAACGGCATACCCCACCTTATGGCGCCCGTCGTCGTCGAAACCGATACCGTCGTCGGATACCTCAAAGGGCTTATCCGCGAGATGTTCGACCGCTACAAGCGGATGGAAGAGATCGGCGTTCGCAACATAGAGGCGTACAACAAGCGCTCTACGGATAAGATGCCCTTCCTGTGCGTTGTGGTGGACGAGCTTGCCGACCTGATGATGACAGCCGCGTTCGACGTGGAGCAGTCTATCTGCCGTCTAGCGCAGTTGGGGCGCGCCACTGGCATCCACATGATAATCGCCACTCAGCGCCCGTCTGTGGACGTGGTTACCGGACTAATCAAGGCGAACTTCCCAAGCCGCATCAGCTTCGGCGTAACCTCTCAGGTGGACTCCCGCACGATCCTCGACACGGCGGGCGCGGACAAGCTGCTGGGGCGCGGAGACATGCTCTTCCTGCCGCTGGACGCCTCCAAGCCTTCCCGCGTGCAAAGCGTATTCATAGGCGACGAAGAGATATCCGGGCTCGTGGAGTTCTGGCAGCGCAAGCCTTGGCCGCCCCTGCGGGAGATAGACTTGCTCGGCGGCGAAGAGGCCGGCGAGGAAGGCGGCGCAGTAGCGGAGAAAGACCCGAACCGCGACGCCATGATGGACAAAGCCTTAGAGCTTGCGATGACGCACAAGAAGCTGTCCACATCCTTGCTTCAGCGTCGGCTGAGAATAGGCTACCCGCGCGCGGCGCGAATCATGGACCAGCTAGAGGAAGACGGCATAGTTGGGCCAAGCGACGGCTCCAAGTCTAGAGATGTTATAATAAACCAAGATTAGTTCAACGACTCACTGGAGAATGCCTCTTGGCGTCTAATCTAGCAAACCTATCGGGCGGCGCGGCGCGGACGGACGAACCAGAACGCAGCCACGACGCCTGCATCGTGTGCGACCTCGACCTTTCGGAGTCGGAAGTCTACGAAGTCTTTCGGCTATGCCCGCGCTGCCGCTTCCACTACAGCATGAGCGCGCGCGAGCGCATCGAATCTCTAGTGGACACCGACAGCTTCAGCGAAATCAACCGCGACATGATTTCGCTAGACCCCCTTTCGTTCTCGTCGAGCGGCTCTTACAACAGCAGCCTGTTCCAAGACCAGCGCCGCACCGGGCTGACGGAGGCGGTTCTAACCGGCACGGCCGCCATCGCGGGAACGCCGGTGATGCTGATAGTGCTGGATTTCGGGTTCATGGGCGGCACCATGGGCTGCGTGGTGGGCGAAAAGGTAACCCTCGCGTTCGAGCGCGCCGTGAAACGCGGGCTGCCCACGGTGGCGATAGTCACGAGCGGCGGCGCGCGCATTCAGGAGGGCGTTCTGTCGCTGATGCAGATGGCGAAGACGGTAGCCGCCGCGAACCGCCTGAACGAAGCCGGCTTGCCGTTCATATCGGTGCTTGCCAACCCCGCCACGGGGCAGGCTTACGGCAGTTTCGCCAACCTAGCCGACATCATCTTGGCTGAACCCGGCGCAATAGTGGGCTTCTCCTCGCTGCGCGTGATTCGGCGGGCGAGCGACGAGCCGCTGCCGAGCGATACCCACTCCGCCGAATCCCACCTAGAACACGGGATGATAGACGCCGTGGCGCAGCGCTCGGATCTGAGAAGCGTAATCGGCGTTCTTCTGGACCTGCTCGGCGCGCGCTACCGGCTCGCCGAGATGAACGGCGGACGCGCGGCAGCCGCGTCTTCCCCGCGCCCGCAGGCGTGGACGTCCGTGCAGATGGCGCGGCACGAATCGCGCCCCACCGCGGCGGACTACCTATCGCGGATGCTGGGCCACTTCGTGGAGCTTCACGGCGACAGGGCATACGGAGACGACCCGTCTATAATCTCGGGCGTCGGGCAGATAGCGGGGCAGACGGTAGCCATAATCGCGCAGCAGCGTGAGACGGCGGCGGACGCGGACGCTAGCGCGCAGGGCGAGAGCCGAACCACGCCGGAAGGCTTCAGGAAAGCTCAGCGCGCGATGCAGTTGGCGGACAAGTTCTCGCTTCCGCTGATTACGCTCGTCGACACGGGCGGACCCGACCTAAGCGTAGACGCCGAGGCGCGCGGGCTTGGCAGCGCCATAGCCAACACGATGGCGCGCATGTCTGGCATAAGCGTTCCGACCATCTCCGTAGTCATCGGGCAGGCGGGAAGCGGCGGCGCGCTCGCGCTCGGCGTGGCGGATTGCGCGCTCATGCTGGAGCGCTCCATCTACACGGCGGTATCGCCTGAGGAGACAGCCGAGGTTATCTATCAGGACGCATCGCGCGCGGAAGAGGCGGCGTCTTCGATGCGGCTGACCGCGCACGACTGCCTAGAGATGGGCATCATAGACCGCATAGTGGCGGAGCCGCCCAACGGCGCGCACTCCGACGCCGACGAAGCCGCGCGGCTGCTCCAAAAGGCGCTTGTGGTGGAGTTGGCGAGGCTTGCGCCACAGCCCGCCAAGAAGCGCGGCAAGGCGCGATATTCCAAGTATCGCGGCATGGGCATCTACAGTTCGCGGCTGCGGGCGCGGGCGGTTCGTGACGTGGATTCGGCGCTGCTGGCGCTCAGATCCGGCTTCGCGCGGCTCACCAGACGCCGCCGCGCCCAGCGCTCGCCGGAAGACGACGCGGCGGACGCGGCGCTGGGCAACGGACACATCCAAGTCGGCGACTGACTAGCACTCGTCGCGCGCGCGCTAAAATGTCAGAACGCCCCCGCGCGAGCTGCGGTTCGACTCGAACGCCGATATGTCGTCTTCGTTCGCCAGCGTCAGCCCTATGTCGTCCAGACCGTTCAGCAGGCAGTATCGGCGGAACGGCTCGACGCTGAACTCGGCGACTACCCGCTCATCGTCGTCCCAAACGCGCTCAGCCTCTAGATCCACGCGCAGCTTGTAGCCGGGGTCGTTCTCGGCGTTCTCGATGATGCGCTGAACCGTCTCTTCGGGCAAGACTATGGGCAGCAGCCCGTTTTGGAAGCAGTTGTTGTGGAAGATGTCCGCGAAGCTCGGCGCGATGACGACTTTGATGCCGTACTGTCCCAGCGCCCAAGGCGCATGTTCGCGCGACGAGCCGGAGCCGAAGTTTCTGCCGGCTACTATGATCTCCGCGTTCTCGTATCCGGGCTTGTTCAGTACGAAATCGGCGTTGGGGGAGCCGTCGTCGTCGAAGCGCCAGTTGTAGAACAGGAACTCCCCGAAGCCGGTGCGCTCCACCCGCTTCAGGAACTGCTTGGGGATGATCTGGTCTGTGTCCACGTTCACGCGGTTCATCGGCAGAACCACGCCGTTCAGAGTGTGGAAAGGGTCCATGTGCGTTGCTCCTAGCGCGATGTTTGGGATCGTCTGTTTGAGATAGGCTCGATCCCAGAAGATTTCCACTTCCATGAGCGAGCAGCCGGACAGCCGCGCCGCTCGCCTACACGTTCGGATTAGGCTGTCATACTTCGCATAGGCGTCTATGCGCTTCATCGGTTCGAGCGAATCCAGCGATTCTCGCATGTCGGCGTTGTTCGCGAACTCTTTTCGCAGCCCGCGAATCAGCCCGTCGTCTATGGGCGGATGGATGCGCTCCGCGAGGCCTTCTCTGCCATAGCCGCCCACGTAGCATTTGGTCTTCAGGTATTCGTTGATAGCTTTCGCCGCCAGCCCGACGCTGAGATCGAGCCGAACCCGACGCATGCACGAGACCGCCGCTTCGTGCCACTTGGCGAATTCCGCATCGTCGATCGCTCCGCGATCGATTTGGAACAGCGCGTCGAACTCTACCGAATCCAGCGCGTCGACAATCGCATTCGAGCCAACGCCGCAGGACGCTATCCAGCTTGCGAATTCGTCGATGATTCTGTCTCGCGTTGTCGTTGTCATAAGGCGTTTGGGGTTACCAATCCCGTATATCCACGAAGCGGCCCGCTATGGCGGATGCCGCCGCCATCTCCGGGCTGACTAGGTGCGTTCGCCCGCCCTTGCCTTGCCGCCCCTCGAAGTTGCGGTTGGAGGTGGACGCGCAACGCTCGCCCGGCTCTAGGATGTCGGGGTTCATGCCGAGGCACATGGAGCATCCGGCAACGCGCCAGTCGAAGCCCGCTTCGGTGAAGACGCGGTCCAAGCCCTCTTCTTCGGCTTGCGCCTTTATCTGCGCCGAACCCGGCACTACCATCGCATATACGCTGTCCGCAACCTTCTTGTCGCGCGCCACGTCCGCCGCCAGCCGCAGGTCTTCGATGCGCGAGTTGGTGCATGAGCCGATGAACACCCTATCCAGCGCGATGTCTTGGATGGGCGTGTCCGGCGCCAGCCCCATATATTCCAGCGCGCGCTCGGCGGACTCGCGCTCGCCCTCGTCCTCGAACGAGGCGGGGTTCGGCACCTTGCCGCTGATGGGCGCGACCATGCCCGGGTTCGTCCCCCACGACACGAACGGCTCCAGCTCGTCTGAGCGGATGACTACGGTGGCGTCGTACTCCGCGCCCTCGTCCGTGGCGAGCCTGCCCCACTCTTCGCAAGCGCGCTCGAACTCCGCGCCCTGCGGAACCTGAGGCCTGCCGCGCATGTAGTCGAACGTCGTCTGATCGGGCGCGACCATGCCCGCGCGCCCGCCGCCCTCGATGGACATGTTGCAGACGGTCATCCGCCCTTCCATCGAGAGCTGCCGAATGCCCTCGCCGGTGTACTCGATGGCGTGTCCTGTAGCGCCCGCAACGCCTATCTTGCCGATGATGCCTAGTATCACGTCTTTGGCGGATACGCCGTAGGGCAGCGCGCCTTCGACGCGCACTTCCATCGTCTTGGGCTTGAACTGCCGCAGCGTCTGCGTGGCTAGCACATGCTCTACTTCGGACGTGCCGATGCCGATAGCGAACGCGCCGAACGCGCCGTGCGTGGACGTGTGGCTGTCGCCGCACACGATGACCTGCCCCGGTTGCGTGAAGCCCTGCTCAGGCCCTATGACGTGGACGATGCCTTGATACGGGCTGAACCTGTCGTAGAGCGTAACGCCGAACTCTTTGCAGTTGCGCTCTAGGTAGTCGAGCTGCTGAACCGCTATCGGGTCGAGGATGGGGCGGCTCAGTTCCCAAGTGGGCGTGTTGTGGTCCATGGTGGCGATGGTCAGGTCGGGCCGCCGCACCTTGCGCCCCGCCATGCGAAGCCCCTCGAACGCCTGCGGCGAGGTGACTTCGTGAACGAGGTGGAGGTCTACGTACAGCAGGCTGGGCTGCCCCTCCTCTTCGCGCACCACGTGGGCATCCCAGATTTTGTCGAACATGGTTTTGGGGGTCATTGGTTCTCCTTGCCAGAGAATTCTAGGTTATGGCGGCGTGGGCTTTCGCGCGTCGTCCACCGCGGAGGTCATATGCGATTGCAGCGAAAATGATATGGCGGTTCGAATAAGGACGCAATAGGGACGAATACGGCAATAATACGGCAATAATACGGCAATAATACGGCAATGGCGATGAGTTGGGAAGTCGCTAGAATCGACATTTTCAAGAAAGATGCCATCTTGCCCCGCGTCCGCGCCCCATGCGGGTAATCAGGTCGAGCGTCTTCAGGGTAGCCAGGTCATTCCGCAGCTGACGTTCGCCAATATGCGACTCTAGCCCTGAATGTATCTCACGCAGCGCCATGCCCCTGCCTGCGTGGTGCAGCATAGCGAGAATCTCCCGCTGACGCTCGGTCAGGTCCCAATCCACGCGCTGGGGCGGCACGTACTGACCCGGACGAAAGCGCACCGTAACGCAGCCCGCGTCGTCCTCTATCTCCGGCTGCGGCAGACCGGCGGCGGTCATCAGCTCCGCCATCTTGAGCGTCCCGCGTCCCCACTGTTCTATTATGCCGCGACGGTAGAACACTCCGGCGATTAGGGGATTCCATGGAAGCGATTCGTGCGGGGCAAACAGCTTCTCCGGCGTAAGCTCGAAGTGAAGCCTGCCGGACGAGGTTACTTCCAGCCGGTCGTCGTATATGCCGACTGCAATCGAACCGCCGCCTATCGTGTAATCCCGATGGCAGATCGCGTTCGCGAGCGCTTCTCTCAGCGCCTCTCGCGGGTAAAGCGGCTCGTCCACGCGCTCGAACCTATCCGGAAGGATTCGGCTGGCGATGGGCAGGTTTTCGCTCATGAACCGCTCGGCGCGCATGAGCAGCGTGAAGGCGTTGCCGCGAAACTGCCGATTGTCTATGAACTCCGTGCGATCTATGCCGCGAAAACGGGCGACGCGGAGCAGACATTGCGTCATCTCAGGTTCGACCCGCTCAGCCGCTCCGAACAGAACGACCGCCGCGCGAAGCAGGGCGTCGCCTTTCATCAGCCCAAGCCCGCGCAGAAGCGCATCCGGCTCGCGGGTTCCGGGGTCGTCTAGCCGCCCCCGACGGATTGCCTCGTCCACGGTGAGCCTTATCTCGGCGACGTCCATATCTTCGACTGCCCAGCCATCGGCGGGCTGATTCTCCCAGCGCTGTTCGGTGTGCATACGCTCGAACAGCGTCCGATTGTACTCGTCCGACGACATGGTCAGGCTCGTGTTCCCAACCCTGCGGTAGGCGTTGCTCTTGTAGCTGTATGGTTTAGCGTGTCCTTGGCTCACGCTCACCACGATCGCTTCCTTGCTTCCGTTCACGGCGACCCGTTCGATCGTTGGGAAGGTCGGCGGCTCGATCCTCTGTATCTCGGCTGTTACGTTCTCGATTGTGCGGTCGCTCACGTCCTGCCCAACCACGTCGCCGCCCGGCGTGACGCCGAACACGACGCGGCCGCCTCGGTGATTCAGCATGGCGCAAATAGTCTTAGCGGCTTCGTTGCGCTCTCCCGTCGTCTTCTTGAATTCCACTGTTTCGGACTCGCCGGCGTCAGCCAGCGTTCTGATTTCGTTGGGTGTCATGGGGTTCTCGGTTCGAGCGGCTATAGCTCGGGCGTCGGCCTGAAGGCGACGTTCTCGGTTCGGAGCAACTCGCGGGCGCCGTCGTCGATAGCTGGACCGGCTACGACCGCGATCGTGTCTGCGCCGACAGCTTGCGCTATGGCGTCCGCGCTCTCGCGGGCGCGAGTTACGTCGTCCTCGCGGATGGTGGTGGAGATTTCCACCGCGCACCATACGGGCGTCTGTTCGGCGGAACTCCCGCCGCGCCGCCGCGCGGTGAAGATGAGGTCGGTAGCCAAAATGCGATTGAAATGCCTATCCGTGATCCTATCTTCTTCCCAAGCGTCTTCTATCGGATCGAGGAGATCGTGGGAAGTCATCGGGGGACTGATGCTGCGAAGCACTCTGGTGCGTATCAGTCCGAGCGGCATGGATACGGTGGAATACACATTTCTAGCGATCCTGCGCTCCTGGATTTCTTCGATCAGACGATCGGTTTGGCTTCCTTGATATATGTCTCGCGGGATGGTCATGACTGAACCTATTGAAGGAGTGAAGGCGGAGTCTTCGTATTATTATATAGCGAATGGAACTACTCAGATACAAGCTTGACGTCTACAGCTCTCAACTCTGGTATTGTTATAGTTGCGCCGAATATGGATTCGTATCTATAAAGACCTATGGATTGTCCAACAAACTCTATGGTATCGTCTTCAAGCAAGCGCTGACCTGCGTAATCAGACAGATAAACAACTTCGTTTTCTGTCCAATCATCGCTTATATTGACACGAAAATCATATTTGTGCCGAGCGCGTTCTCTGACTTGGACAATTTCACCCCTGAAGTAGAAATACTGCCCTTCGTATTGCTTATTGTTTCTAAATAATTCTTTGTATGCAATGGTTTTATTAGTAAACCCGTAGTCAATAAGTGTTGGTTCTCTAAGTGTTGATGTAGGCGTGGCTGGTCTGTCCGCAATTCCGGTGATTATTAAGCCACCTATGAACAGTACTGCCCCCACCCCCACAAATGCCGAAGCCAAACTGTCTCTAAGGGATTGTCTTCTAATTAGATCTACTATGAACCATATAATGCCAACAAAAAAGAGCAATATACCAACCAATACTAACAGGATAGAAAAGGTTTCCATATTTCACTCCTGATCTGAGGGGATATATCTCTCACATGGCGGGCAAGTTTTGCACAAGTGAATCATCCGCGCCGACGCGCGCCGACGCAGATGATCGCTTCCGCGAGCCTACGGCGACGGGTCTTCCGCGCCGCCGTGGCCGTTTCCGGCGGAGATCAGCCGGTTGAGCGCGTTCATGTACGCCTTGGCGCTGGCTACGATTATGTCCGTATCCGAGCCGCGCCCGATGTAGGCGCCGCCATCCGCCTCTATCCTGATGGTTACGTCGCCGATGGCGTCTATGCCCTCTGTAACCGAGTCCACTCGAAACTCGGTGAGTGTGTTTTCGACGTGGATGATGCGGTTGATAGCCTTGTACACCGCATCCACGGGGCCTGTGCCGGTGGCGGCGTCCGTCATGCTGCTTCCGTCAGGCCCGACCACCTTCACGGTGGCGGTGGGTATCTCGTGGTTGCCGGACGATACCTGCACATGCTCCAGCTCGTACACCGTCGGCACGTCCACTACGCGGCGGCGGCTGGACATGAGCGCCACCAAATCCGCGTCGCTCACCTCGCGCTTCTTGTCGGCTAGGTCTTTGAACGCCTCGAAAGCCTCGTCCAGCTCCGCTTGCTCCAGCGTGTATCCTAGCTCTTCGAGGCGCGCGCGCAGCCCCGCCCTGCCGCTCAGCTTGCCCAGCACCAGTTCGTTGCTAGGCCAACCCACCGAGCGCGGGTCCATTATCTCGAAGGTGCTGCGGTCTTTCAGCACGCCGTCTTGGTGGATGCCGGAGGCGTGCCTGAAGGCGTTGGCGCCCACTACGGCTTTGTTGGGCTGCACCGGGAAGCCGGTGATGTCGCTCACGAGGCGGCTCGTGCGGTATATCTGGCGCGTGTCTATGTTCGTGCCTACCTCGAACAGGTCGGGGCGCGTCTCGATAGCCATGATTATCTCTTCGAGCGCGGCGTTGCCCGCCCGCTCGCCAAGCCCGTTGATGCAGCCTTCCACCTGCCGCGCGCCCGCCTGCACCGCCGCGAGGCTGTTGGCGACGGACATGCCCAAGTCGTTGTGACAGTGGACGCTCGTAACCGCGCGGTCTATGTTCGGCACGTTCTCGCGTATCAGCCGAATGCGGTCGTAGAACTCAGCCGGCACCGTGTAGCCCACGGTGTCGGCTATGTTGACGGTGTTCGCGCCCGCGTCTATCACCGCTTCCAGCATCTTGTACAGGTACTCGATGTCGGTGCGGGTGGCGTCCATCGGGGAGAACTCGACGTCGTCGCAGTACTGCTTGGCGCGTTCGACCGACGCGACCGCCATATCCAGCACCTGCTCCGGGTTGCGGCGCAGCTGGTGCATTATCTGAACGTCGGAGCTGGAGATGAACACGTGGATTCGCGGACGCTCCGCGTCCTCTATTGCGCGCCACGCCTGATCGACGTCCGGGATGTAGCAGCGCGCCAGCGACGCGATGATGGGGCGGCGCAGCTCGGTTGCAATGGAGCGAACCGCCTCGAAGTCGCCCGGCGAGCTTGCGGCGAAGCCCGCCTCGATGATGTCCACGCCCAGCCTGTCGAGCTGCCGCGCTATCTCCATCTTCTCGGGCGTCGTCAGCCCGATGCCTGCGGACTGTTCCCCGTCGCGCAGCGTGGTGTCGAATATCATTACCTTGTCTTGTGGCATTTGAGACCTCTGATTTGTGTGATTCCCCTGATTCGCGCGATCTTTCCGTCTATCCGAGCGGGGAAGCCGCAAGGGCGGCGCAGTCCGTCCATTGCGGCGGACGGACTGCGTGGGATGCCTCCGGGCGGTTCATTTTGACGTTCTCCTGATACTACTTTCTGAACAGCAGGGCAATGATTGTAGTCGCCCGCATCGTTGCGATGACGAACTGAACGACAATTTGTTCATCATGTTCCGAAAATCGCGCATGTCGGATTTTTATATCGCCGACTTCACGGCTCGAGGATTCGAGCGCAGCCTAGACTTTGGCGAATCCGCTCGCCTTCCGGAGTTTCTTGCGCGACAGCTCTGTCGAGATACTGCAATGCCTTTATGGCTACAGCCTGATTGGCAAAGTCACCATCGAGCCAATCAAGAACGGCGCCAGCGCCCCAATCAGGATGCCAAGTGTCCAGAGAAAATGCGCGCGCGCCGTTTTATTGCCTTCTCGGATATCAGCTCGAATGCCCTCCATTGCCACATAGATATGGCGTACATCTTGCCGGGTATTGCCCGTTTCACTGACGAGGAAGTCAACGGTGGCTTCGAGCCTAGCCAATCGGTCGCCTTCTGGATTTTCACGGCGCGGCGTCATGAATGTCCACCGCCGCCTAATCCGCATCCCGCAAGAAGCTCATCATGCCGCGCAGATCTTTGCCTACCACTTCTATGGGGTGCCCCGCGTTTTCTTCGCGCAGGCGGTTGAAGGTGGGGCGTCCCTCGTCGTTTTCGGCTATCCACTCGCGCGCGAAGCTGCCGTCTTGGATGTCGGACAGGATGCGCTTCATGTTCGTCTTTACGCGCTCGTCGATTACGACTGGGCCTCGCGTGTAGTCGCCATATTCCGCGGTGTCGCTCACGGAATATCGCATGTACTCCAGCCCGCCTTGGTAGAACAGGTCCACTATCAGCTTCAGCTCGTGCATGCATTCGAAGTACGCGGATTCCGGCTGGTATCCCGCCTCTATCAGCGTCTCGAACGCGGTCTTGACCAGTTCGGCGACGCCGCCGCACAACACCGCCTGCTCGCCGAACAGGTCTGTCTCGGTCTCTTCCTTGAACGTGGTCTCCAGCACTCCGGCGCGGGTGCAGCCGACGCCGCGCGCGTATGCCAGACCGACGCCCTCCGCATCGCCGGTCACGTCCTGATGCACCGCAAGCAGCCCCGGCACGCCGGAGCCGCGCGTGAACACCTCGCGCATCCTGTGGCCCGGCGCCTTGGGCGCGACCATGGACACGTCTACGCTGTCAGGCGGGGTTATCCATTGGTAATGGATGTTGAACCCGTGCGCGAACATGAGCGTCTTGCCCGGGAGCAGATGCGGCAGGATGGATTCGCGGTAGACTTCCGCCTGCACGTGGTCCGGTATCAGAACCATGATAACGTCGGATTCGCGCGCGGCGTCCTCGACAAGCTCGACCCGGAGGCCATCGGACTCGGCGGTCTGCTTGCTTCGGCTGCCCTCGTACAGCCCTACTACGACATTCAGCCCGGAGTCTTTGAGGTTCAGCGCGTGCGCGTGGCCTTGGCTGCCGTAGCCGATTATGCCGATAGTCTTGTCCGCGATTAGCGACATGTCCGCGTCGTTCTCGTAGTAGATCTTCGTCATGTGGTGATGTGTCCTCGCTGTGTTCTCTGTGTTCGGGCGGAGCAAAGGGCGGCGGCGCTTCGCGCTAGCCTGCGCGCGCCGCCCCCTTCGTTCGCATTGGGGCTATAGGCCGGATTCCATTCTGATGCGGGAGCCGTCTTCGCGTCTGGTTTGGGTGGCGTCCAGCCCGCGGCTCATCGCCACCGTGCCGGTTCGCATCACCTCCAGCAAGCCGAAGCTGCGGAGCAGCTCGATGAGCGCGTCCACCTTGCTCTCGTCGCCGACGACCTCCACGATGAGCGACTCAGGCGCGACGTCGACGATGTTGGCGCGGAAGATGTCCACTATCTGCATTATCTCGCTGCGCGTTTGCACGTTCGAGCGGACGCGGATCATGGCAAGTTCGCGCCGCACGCTGTTCGCGTGCGACACGTCCACCACCTTGATTACGTCGATGAGCTTGTTGAGGTTCTTGGAAACCTGCTCGACGGTGAGCGGGTCTCCCTCGACTACGAACGTCATGCGCGAGAGGCTGGGTATCTCGCTGGGGCCTACCGCTAGGCTGGCGATGTTGTATCCGCGCCGCCTGAACATGCTGGTGACGCGGTTCAGCACGCCGGGCCTGTCTTCCACCAGCGCGGTTATCGTGTGGCCGGGCATCGTCTCCGGCGCCGTTCCGTTCGTGGCTGCCATGTTATCTGAGCGCCTCCTGCGGCTGCGGCTCCTCGATCATCTCCCGCACGGACATGCCGGACGGGATCATCGGGTAGACGTTCTCTTCCTGTTCTACGACGAAGTCCACCAGCGCGGGGCCATCGAACTCCATCGCCCGCTTTATGACGCCTTCCACCTGCGCCTTGTCCGTCACGCGCGCGCCGAAGATGCCGAACGCTTCAGCCAGCTTCACGAAGTCCGGGTTGCCCGTGTAGCCGGTGGCTACGTAAGAGCGTTCGTAGAACAGCTCCTGCCACTGCCGCACCATGCCGAGGAAGCCGTTGTTCATAATGGCTATCTTGACGGGTATGCGGTTTTCGACCATTGTGGCAAGCTCGCACATCGTCATTTGGAAGCCGCCGTCTCCGGCTACGGACCAGACCACCTTGTCGGGCCGCCCCACCTGCGCGCCGAGCGCGCCGGGGACTTCGTAGCCCATCGCGCCCGCGCCGCCGGAAGACACCAGCGAGCGCGGCTCCTTGAAGGTGTAGTGCTGCGCCGCCCACATCTGATGCTGCCCCACGCCGGTAACCACTACCGCCTTGCCGTCGGTAGCCTCGGAGATGCGCTTGATGACGTACTGCGGGATGAGCTTGTCGGTGTCGCGCACGTTCATCGATGGATGGTCTCGCCGAAGCTCGTCGAGGCGGTTGAGCCAGCTCATGCGCCCCACCGGGTCCACTTTGCGGTTCAGCTCTTGCAAGACCAGCTTGAGATCGCCCACTATAGGCACGTCCACCGCTATGTTCTTGCCTATTTCGGAGGGGTCTACGTCCACATGTATCTTGCGGGAGCGCGTAGCGAACGATGACGTGTCGCCGGTTATCCTGTCGTCGAATCGCATCCCCAGCGCGATGAGCGTGTCGGCTTCTTCTATGGCTAGGTTGGCGTAAGCCATGCCGTGCATTCCGGGCATTCCGAAGCTCAGCACGTGGTCTTCGGGGAATGCGCCGATGCCGAGCAGCGTAGTGATGACTGGTATCTGCGCCTTCTCCGCAAGCTCCAGCAGGTCGTCGCAGGCGCGGGAGATGAGCGCGCCATGCCCCGCGATGATGACTGGGCGCCGCGCTTCGTTGATCATCTCCGCCGCGCGGCGGATCATCCGCCCGTTGCCGCGCAGGTTGGGCTTGTATCCCGGCAGATCCACGTCGCTAGGCCAAACGGCTTCGGTCTCTTCGGTGAACACGTCTTTTGGGATATCCACCAGCACGGGTCCCGGGCGTCCGCTGCTTGCGATGTGGAACGCCTCTTTCATAACGCGCGGTATCTCGGACGCATGCATCACTAGGTAGTTGTGCTTTGTGATGGGCAGCGTGATGCCTGTGATGTCCGTTTCCTGAAAGGCGTCTGAGCCGATGGCGTCGCGCCCGACCTGACCGGTGACGACTACCATCGGCACGGAATCCATGTGCGCGGTTGCGATGCCGGTTACGAGGTTCGTCGCGCCGGGGCCGGACGTAGCCCACGCCACGCCGGGCTTGCCGGTGACGCGCGCGTAGCCGTCCGCGGCGTGCGCCGCGCCCTGCTCGTGCCGCACCAGTATGTGGCGCAGCTCCGGGAACTCCGGCAGTATCTGATACAGCGGCAGGATAGCGCCGCCGGGAAGCCCGAATATCACATCCACGCCTTCCCTAAGCAGCGCTTCGCAAACCAGCTGTCCGCCGTTTCGTCGCATCTTCTCTAAGACCTCCATCGAGCGCGGCCGAGGGGATTCGTTCGCCCGCGAATTCGCCAAAACAAAAAATCCCGCCCACTCAAGGGACGGGATGCGCTGTCAGACAGGGATACCCCGCGGTACCACCCAAGTTGCGCGAAGTCATGCTCCTCCGCGCCTCTCATCGGCGTTGTAACGGCGCCACTCCGTCCCGCCCTACACAAGCCAGGCAGGTCTGCGGACTGCCCATGCCATTCGGTTGGCTTGGCGTCCATCCCTGCCCCCTCTTCGGACGAGATGCTCCCGGGCGAGTTCACGCGGGACACGGCGCCGGGCTCTCACCAGTCTCCGGCTCGCTGCCGCCTGTCCGCCGCGCTACTGCTCCCGATCACAGCGATTTTGTGATTCTGTACAGCGGGAATGCTGATGGCACATAATAGCGCCCTGTCGGGAAGGTGTCAAACTTGGCGCGGCGCCCTCACTCCCCTGCCGGGCGTCGCGCCCTCCACGATTTCGCCATGCGACACTACGGGCGTTCCCCCGACGATGACATGCTCGATTCCCGTAGGCGGCAGGGACGGCTGCTCGTAGGTGGCGTTGTCTATCACCGCGCTTGCGTCGAACGCCGCGATGTCGGCGTCCATGCCGCGCTGAAGCCGCCCCTTCGCGGCGAACGCGGGCGCTCGACGCTCCAGACGGCGCGCGGGCATGAGGGAGCATTTGGCGAGCGCTTCCGCGAGCGTCAGCGTCCGACGCTCGCGCACGTAGCGCCCCAGAATCAGCGAGAACGTCCCCGCCGTGCGCGGATGCCCCTTGCCGCCGCGCAAGAAGCCGTCCGTCGCTATCGCGGTCAGCGGGCTCGCCACCGCCGCGTCCACCGCGCTTTGCGGCGTGGAATGGACTATCACCATGCCGCCCGTCTCGCGCCGCTCGGCGAACGTGGACGCGGTGAGCCGCTCGCCGGTGTCCGCCCACTGAAGGCTCTCGTAGCCTATGCCGTACTTGTCTTGCCAACCCTCGCTGAACAGCGCGGAGTCTATGGCGGTCATGCCTGCGGCGTATGGGTAGCACTCTGTGGTGACGTCCAAGCCGCGCTCGCGGGCGCCGGCTATCATGTCCAGCGTGGCTTGAGTGGCGCTCAAGCCGGTGCTTTGCACGTGGACTATGTGCAGCGGCGCGCCTGTGATTGCGGACGCGGCGATGACCTCTTCGGCCGCCTCGATGCCGCTTCCCGGCTCGCGATGCCCCTTGCCGCGCAGGTGGACATGGCAGGGCGCGCCGTGCTTCGCGGCTATCCGAAACGCCTCTATCACCTCCCAGCGCGAGCAGCCGCGCGTGTAGTCCAGCCCGAACCCTACGGCTAGCGCGCCGCGCCGCAAACCGCGTTCGATGCCGTCCATGACGCGCCGCATCTCGGCGGGCGTCGCCTCTCGGTATGCGGCGTCGGCTACGGGCAGGAAGTCTCCCGGGTCGTCCATGACGCCCATGCGAACGGGGATATGCCCTACGCTCGCGCCGTAGTTTATCAGCGCGTCGCGCTCGCGCTCGGCGTACCAGCTATCGATATCGCGCGCGCCCACTTCCAGTTCCAGCGCGGTGGTTACGCCGTCGCGCGCCTGAACGCCGTAATTCTCCGCGTCCTGCCCGTGCGAATGCAGGTCTATGAACCCGGGAGCCACCACAAGCCCCGTCGCGTCGATTGTCTCTTCGCCCGCTAGATCGCCGTCCGTTATCTCCGCGATTTTGGAATTCGTCACCCCGACGCTGCGGATAGCGTCCAAGCCGGATTCGGGGTCTATGACCCTACCGCCGCGTATGGCTAGATCGTGCGTCATGCGTTTCGCCTTTCGCCAAATTCGTACAGCTCGCCAATGGGCTGGCATTCTTCGGTTTGCGGCAGCCTGCGCTCGACGACTTCGCCCCGCTCGACGCGCAGGACGTAGACGCCCGCGCTCGGCTCGGCGGATATGACTCGGAAGCAGTCTCCCAGCGCCGCCAACGCGCCGCCGTCGTCCATGGCTATGCCTACGCCATCGGCGCGCTCCCGAGCGAGCATCTCGTGAAAGTCCAACCGCCTAGGAACGCCGTCGGTGTCGCTGTCGTAGTGCGGGCACGCCAGACCGCGAATCAGCCCCATGCCCTCGACGGATATGTAGCTCCAATCATGCGGGTTCTCGAACGACATCGAATCGCTGTGTCCGCGCTCGAACCAGCATATCGCGCCCGCGCTCACGCCGCAGAGCGTCTTGCCGGCGTCGTGCGCCTCTCTCAACAGCTCGTCTACGCCGAGCCGTCGCCACAGTCGCATCATCATCAGCGTGTTGCCGCCGCCGACATATACGATGTCCGCCCGCCGAATCTTGGCGGCTATCTCCGCGTATGGCGGCGGCGAGTCCACGAGCGCGAGGATGTCCGTCTCGCAGCCGTAGGCGTCGCCGTAAGCGCGCTCGAACGCGCGGCAGTACTCGGCGGAGTCTCCGCTAGCCGTTGGCGCGAACAGCGCTCGCGGGCGCGGCTTGCCGCTCAGCGCGATTATCTCGCGGTCTATAGGCTCGGTGGCGAGCGAGCGGAGGTCTCCGCCGCCGATGGCGATTATGTTTCCCATAGGGACCCTTCCTGTCTATTGTCTCTATTGTCAGAATCAGGATTCTCCAGATTAGCGGATTTCCAAGATCGAGCCGCAGGAAATCCTGAGAATCTCAGAATCACGCGAATCCTGATTCCGACAAAATGGAGCGTGCGCTTATTGGATTCCAGGGCCCCCTACAGCGGCAGAACGTCGCGCACGTATCTGCCATCGGTGGCGAGCGTCCACGTCGCGGCGGCGGTTCCCAGCGCGAGCAGCGTCAGCAGAGGCCCAGCGACGCGCTCTCGCTGCTTGACTACGCCGTACACGTACAGCGCGACGATAGTGACGCCGTAGACGGTCAGCCCATGCTCGCCGCGCGCCAGTATGACGGACGCGGACATGCACAGGAATACGCTGGCGACGAGCCACGCGATGGACGCGCGCTTGGATAGCCCGCCGAGAAGCGGCACACTGATTAGCGCGTATCCCCGCCAGCTTCCGGGAAAGAGGTCGAACGCGAGATGCACCGCCACGCCCGCCGCGAACCCGGCTACGAACCAATCGACCCGTTCGAGCCGCGCCGCGCCAAGCCCGCCCAACAGCAGCGCGGGCATCAAGAAGCCGTGCGTCGCAATCGAGCGATGGCGCAGGAAGCCTATCTTCTGGTCTACGTCGGGGAACCAGCTGCCCAGCCACGCGCCGACGACGAAGCAGCCGATGACGATTGCGAGCGCGTAAGAATCCGAAGAGACGAAATCCGGCATGAGGCGCGCCCGCCGGCTAGTCGTCCGTCGGCGGCTGCGGGTGGCGCGTGTGCCAGTCCGTCCGCCGCTGGTAGGCGCGCGCGATTGCGATGCAAACGTTCTCATCGTATGCGCGCGACATGAACTGTATGCCGGTGGGCAGCCCGTCGGCGTCGAACCCGCTGGGCGCGGATATGGACGGCAGCCCGCATCCGTTGCCGACAGCGCCCATCACGTCGCCCGGCCCCCCGACGGATCGCCTGAACTGTTGGTCTATCGGCGTGGCTGTCGTCTGCGAGGTGGGCGCGGCTAGCGCGTCGAACCCCGCCATTGCGCCATCCACCGCTTTGGCGATGACGCCGCGCAGCCTCAGCGCGCGCACGTAATCCGTCGCCAGAATCGCAGTCCTCGCGTATGGCGCGTAATGGTCTTCAGGCGCGGTCAGCGCCTGCGGGCTTCCTTCCGCCATGAAATCCTCGAACGCGCTCGCGGATTCGACGAGCAGAATTATCCGCGTCGTCTCCACGTATGGCAGATCGGGCAGGGATACCTCTTCGACATCCGCAACATCCTCGAGCGCGGCGAGCGCGGCGCGGAAGTTTCGCGCAACGTCTTCCTGCGCGCCGTCCGTCGCGCCCTCTACTACGCCTATCCTGAACTTGCGCTTGGGGTCGAAGTCGGCGTCGTATGCGAACGGGCGCGGATGCGTGGTCGGGTCTTCCGGGTCTGGACCCGCGATTGCCTCCAGCACAATGCCGCAGTCGTCGGCGGTGAGGCACATAGGCCCCAGCTTGTCGAGCGTCCAGCACAGCGCCATCGCGCCGCGTCTGCTCACGCGCCCGTATGTGGGGCGCAAGCCCGAAAGCCCGCAGTTGTTGGAGGGCGATAGGATAGACCCCCAAGTTTCCGAGCCTATGGCGAACGGAACCAGCCCCGCGGCGACAGCCGCGCCCGATCCGCTAGACGATCCGCCCGTCCAGCGGCCGCGGTTCCACGGATTCCGCGGCGGACCTGTGAGCGATGCGTTGGGCTGGTTGTATCCCATGCCGCCCGCAAGCTCTATCATGGCGAGCTTAGCTGCCAGCGGCGCGCCGGCTCGTTCCAGCTTGGAAACCACAGCCGCGTCGCGCTCGAACGTCTGATGGCGCAGCGGCTCCGCGCCCCACGTCGTCGGAACGCCGCCGGACGTCGCCAGCAGGTCTTTCGCGCCCCACGGGATGCCGCAGAGCAGCCCGCCGCTTCCATCGGCAATCGCTCGCTCGGCGCGGCGGGCGGTCTCCAGCGCGCGCTCCGGGGTAGTCGTTACTACCGCGTTGTACGCGCCGCCAAGCTCGTCCAGCCGCGCGAGAAACCGCTCCGTCAGCTCTACGGGCGACACCCGCCGACTGCGAAGCAGCGCCGCCAGCTCTCTTATCGGTGTGAAGACGAGATCGTCAGCCATTGTCGTCTCCCCTGTACGGCTGGAACGTGGAGAACGGCTCGACGTCGTTCGGGAGCCGCGTCGCCCTCAGCGCCGACGCAAGCCGATGCTGCGCGAGCGTCATATCTCGAACCGCGCTCAGCTGTTCGTCGTTCAACAAGCCGCCGTAACGCTCCTTGACTATGGCGAAGAGAAGCTCCGCCTCTAGCGTGGTCTTGTCGTTAGCGCTCATGCCATGCCTCCGAGAGCGTGTCGCGTTCGCTTCTTGTCTGTGCGCGCTCGGTTTGGGCGGTTATTGAGCGTCATGCCATGCTGCCGAGAGCGTGTCGCGTCCACTTGCCATTATACTGCTATACACTGTGAAGTTATTATATGGGAAGGAAACTCTTCTATGCTGCGCGCGGGCATATTCGGCTACCCCATCAGCCATTCGATTTCGCCGCCTATGCACCAAGCGGCGTTCGACCGCGCGGGCATAGACGCGGTCTACGAGGCTTGGGAGACGCTCCCAGACGCGCTGGGCGCGGGCGTGGCGCGGCTGCGAGCGGACGGGTTCTTGGGCGCGAACGTGACCGTGCCGCACAAGCGGGCGGTCATGGCGCATCTGGACGACGTGGACGCGCTGGCGACGCGAATCGGCGCGGTGAACACGATCGTGAACCGCGAAGGGCGGCTGTGGGGGACGAACACCGACGCGAGCGGGTTCGCGGCGTCGCTAGAGGCGGGCGCGGACTTGGAGCTAGGCGGCATCGACGCGGTTCTGTTCGGCGCGGGCGGCGCGGCGCGCGCGGCGGCGCACGCGCTGGCGGAGGAGGGCGCGGCGTCGTTGGCGATAGTCAACCGAACCGTCGAACGGGCGCTGCTGCTCGCGGACGAAATCGCCGCGCTCGGCGTATCCGCGAGCGCTCTCGCGCCGACGGACGCAGCGCTAGCATCCGTCTGCCGCCGCGCCGCGCTGCTCGTCAACTCCACATCCGTCGGCATGGCGCACGGACCCGCAGAACGCGAATCCCCCATCCCGCGCGAGGCTATTCGAACGGGATGCGTGGTGTACGATATGGTGTACACGCCACCCGAAACGCCGCTGCTGGCGCTCGCGCGCGACGCGGGCGCGACAGCCATCGGCGGGCTGCCGATGCTCGTGTATCAGGGCGCCGCCGCGTGGTCGCTCTGGACAGGAAAGGAAGCGCCTATAGATGTCATGTTCGCCGCCGCGCGCAAGGCGCTGGGGCTGTAGAAAGCGGAACTCGAACTAGGATGGGGAGTTAAAACCTAGACTAAACTTCCACCGAGGCGCATCCTGTTCCCCTAATGATGCCGCTCGCCTAGCCCCTGTCTCCTCTCGATGAGCTGACAGGGGCAGGTAGAGAGGGTTGGAGCCTGTCCCGGAGCAGGCTCGGGGGTGAGGATGATTACGCATCATGCCATACAAATCTAGAGCGAATGTCTACTTGGTATCCAAGCCGTCGGTGAATTGGCAGGCGGTAGCGGCGTTCCTAGCCGACGAAGACCTGCCGCCGATTCCGCGCAGCATCCGAGCGGGAGAGGCTGAAGCGGAGGCGATTATCGAGGTGTCAGCGCGGCTGTGCTACATGAGCTTCGGGCGCGGGCGGCGCGACATAGCCGACTTCATCCACAACCTGCTCAGCATGCGGGACGGCTCGGTGTTCGAGCATGTCAACTACGGGTTCGTGTTCACGGGCGTATCGCGCAGCCTTACGCATGAGCTGGTCAGGCATCGCGCCGGCTTCGCGTACAGCCAGCGCTCCCAGAGATACGTGGACGAGACTGGCGGTTCGTTCGTCATCCCGCCCGCGCTGTCTACGGAGAGCGCGAACGGCGCGACGAGCGTTCTGGAAGACGCGCTGGAGAAGGCTGCGGAGAGCTACGCCAAACTCGTGGTCGAGCTGGATAAATCGCTGCCCAAAGAGGGGTTCGAGCGCGCCACCGAGCGGCGGAAGGCGATTCGGCAAGCCGCGCGCGCGGTGCTTCCCAACGCTACTGAGACGAAGATATTCGTTACCGGCAACGTGCGCGCTTGGCGACACTTCATCGAGATGCGCGCCGCGCCGTTCGCGGACTGGGAGATACGCGCGCTCGCCATAGAGGTTCTACGCCAGTTGAAGCTGGAATCGCCGCTGATGTTCGGCGACTTCGAGGTGTCGGATCTGCCGGACGGCACGCGGATTGCGGAGCCGGCTTATTCCAAAGTGTAACGAGAGCGGCGCTAGTCGAACACGCCGAAGCTGTTGGGCGGCCAGTAGACCATCCAGCTGCGCCCGACGATGTTTTCGATAGGCACAAGCCCCCAGTCGCGAGAGTCGTTCGAGGAGCGGCGGTTGTCTCCCAAGACGTAGTAGCTGCCCTCCGGCACCATCAGAGGCCCATCGCTCTGCCTGCCGAACTCTATCACGTAAGGCTCGTCTATCGGCTCTCCGTTGCGGATGACCTGCCCGCGCACTATCTCGATGCTGTCGCCAGGAACGCCGATTACGCGCTTGACGAAATCGCGCTCCGGGTTCAGCGGATAGTGGAAGATGACTATTTCGCCATGCTCCGGCGGGTGGAACGCGAACACGGACCCATCCTCGCATTCGCCTTCGGATTTGTCGGGCGAAAGCAATGAGGCGAGACCGCCCAGATCCAACCGCGTGTAGACTGCCTTGTTGACGAGCAGATACTGTCCGGACTCCAGCGTCGGACTCATGCTCGCGCCTTCCACCTTGAAGTTCTGCACGCTGAATTCCAGCGCTACGAACATGAGAAGCGCAAGCAGCGCCGTTTCTACGAACTCTCTGATTATGCGCCGCAAGTCATCACCCGCCTCCACAGGAAGCCAAACGCGGCTATTATACATAGGCAAGCGGTTGCCGTTCCCCAGCGGAGAAACCCCAACTATGCTTTACCTTCTTTCCATGCCGCGATTAGGATTTCCGCCAAACCCCTGTCGGCGTCCCCGACAGACGGACAGCGCGAGGTGATTCGCCGATGATTCTGAGCGACCGCACCATCAAAGAGCGGATGGCAAAGCGGCAGATTGCGGTGGAGCCGCTGGGAGAGAACGCGGTTCAGCCGGCGAGTGTCGACGTTCGGCTAGACAACGAGGTTCTGGTGTTCCGCAACAACTGGCGGACGCATATCGACGTCATGCAGCCGGCGGACGATGTGGTCGAGCGGGTAACCATCGAAGAGGGGCGTCCGTTCCTGCTGCACCCTGGTCAGTTCGCGCTCGGCAGCACGCTGGAGACCGTAACCATCCCGGACGACATCGTTGCGCGCATCGAGGGCAAAAGCTCGCTCGCGCGATACGGACTGCTCATCCACTCCACCGCGGGATTCGTCGATCCGGGCTGGACTGGCAAGTTGACGCTCGAATTCTCCAACGTAGGCATACTGGGAATCACGCTGCACAAGGGCATGAAAATAGGCCACATATCTTTCACGCAGCTGACGACGCCGGCGGAGTTCCCCTACGGATCGCGCGAGGTGCGGAGCAAGTATCAAGGGCAGGGCGGGCCTGTGGCGTCGCGCTACTATATGGACTACCAACCGCCTACGAACGGCGGCAGGTCTTCCAAGCAAGTTTAGTTGGACGGACTGATGAACGGCGGAGGCGACGAGGGAGAGATCGGCGTCCACATGCGTCGCGCGCTGGAGTTGGCGCGCAGCGTAGTCGGCGGCGTCAGCCCCAACCCGGCTGTGGGCGCGGTGGCGGTCGACGCCGATGGGCGCATCGTCGGCGAGGGCACGACTCAGCCACCCGGAGACGCCCACGCGGAAGTCGTCGCCTTGCGGCAAGCGGGCGGGCAGGCGCGCGGCTCGACGCTCTTCGTCACGCTGGAGCCATGCTCGCACTACGGGCGAACCCCGCCGTGCGCCGACGCCATTATCGCCGCCGGCGTCGCGCGAGTCATCGTCGCCGTCGAAGACCCGAACCCGCTCGTTTGCGGGCAGGGCATCGAGAGACTGCGGCGGGCTGGGATAGCTGTTCGCGTTGGAGAGGGAAGCGCGGAAGCGGCGCGGATCATCGCGCCCCACGCCAAGTTCATCACCACTGGAACGCCGCTGACGACAGCGAAGTTCGCGATGAGCTTGGACGGCAAGATAGCCACTCGAAGCGGGGATTCCAAGTGGATAAGCGGCGAAGAGTCGCGGCGATTCGCGCATGGGCTTCGGGCGCAGTCCGACGCTATCATGGCTGGCATAGGCACGGTTCTAGCCGACGATCCGCAGCTCACGGCGCGCGACGCCGACGGCTTGGCGCTGCCACGCCAGCCGCTTCGCGTGATAGTCGACAGCCGCGCCCGCCTGCCGTCGGACGCCAAACTGCTCGCTCAGCGCGGAGCTACGCTAGTCGCGCTCGCAGACGCATTGCCGCCCGAGCGCGCCCGACTCGAACGCGCGGGCGCGGAAACGTTCGCCGCGACAGGCGCCGATGGGCGCGTAGACCTGCGCGCGCTGATGGCGGAGCTAGGACGAAGGCGGATAACTAGCGTGCTGATAGAGGGAGGCGGCGAGCTGCTCGGCTCGCTGTTCGACGCGGGGCTTGTCGACCGCGCAGCGGCGTTCGTCGCGCCCATGATCATCGGCGGACAGTCCGCGCCCTCCCCGGTGGCGGGCGTAGGCGCGGCGGCGATGCGGGATGCGGTTAGGCTGTCCGACGTGCGCGTCGAGCGCTTCGGCGGCGATGTGGCGGTGATGGGGGACGTGGCGCGCGGTTAGCGCTCCGCGACGAGCGCGGCGGCAAGCGCGCCGCTTGCGATGATGCGGCTCGCGGCGGAGTGCGGGTCCAGATATCCGCGGTCTACGCGACGCAGCAGATCGCGTGTCTCACCATCGGCTGCCATCGCTCGCTGCGCCGCGTCGCCGAGCGCGGCGGACAGCAGCCGCGCCACCTCGTCCCGCGCTTGGCGAGACCTCCGCTCCGCGAGCGCGCCGCTGCGCCGCATGGAATCGATCCTCGACATCGCCTCTTCGTACAACTCCGGCAAGCCGATGCGCTTGTGCGCCTGAGTCATCATCAGCGCGGGCGGCATGTCGGATGCGGGACGCAGCGCCAGCATCGCCCTAATGGCCGAAGCGAATTGCCCCGCGCCGTCGCGGTCCGCCTTATTGACCGCGAATATATCGGCTATCTCCAGCAGCCCCGCCTTGAGCGTCTGCACCGAGTCGCCCGATTCCGGCACGAGCGCAGCCACAACGACATCGGCGACGCGCATGATATCTATCTCGCTCTGCCCAACGCCCACCGTTTCGACGATGATCACCTGCTTGCCAACGGCGTCGAGCAGCCTGACGCCCGTCTGCGCGACTCTCGCCAATCCGCCATGAGCGCCGCGAGTGGCTAGGCTGCGGATGAAGACGGCGCGGTCGAGGAAGCTCGCCTGCATTCGGATGCGGTCTCCCAGCAGCGCGCCGCCGCTCAGCGGGCTGCTGGGGTCTACGGCGAGGACGCCGACGGTCTTGCCGCGCGCGCGCGCCTCGCCGACGACGCCATCCACGATAGTGCTTTTTCCGGCGCCGGGCGGCCCCGTTACGCCGATGACGGACGCGCGCCCCGCCAACGGGTAGGCGAGCCGCATGACGGCGCGCAGATCCAAGTCGTCGCGCTCCATGCGCGTGAACAGGCGAGCGAGCGAGCGGCGGTCGGCGTCCCGCGCGCGGGAGAACAGGTCTTCGACGAACGATCCGGCTGAGCGTCGGCTCACTGGTTCATAAGCGTTGTCGTCAACACAGTCATCGTGAACCCGACTACGGAAATCAAGATAGCGACCAAGAGGCCTATGATCCACTTCTGATGCGAAGACATGCGAGATTCCAAAGAATCCATCCGCGCGCTGATAGTAGACTGCATCGCGTCCATGCTAGCCTGCTGGGAATCCATCCGCGCTACCAAACTGGCTTCCTGGGAACTCATCCGCGCTACCAGACTGGCTTCCTGGGAAGCCATCCGCGCTACCAGACTGGCTTCCTGGGAGGCCATCTGCGCTACCAGACTGGCTTCCTGGGAGGCCATCTGCGCTACCAGATCGGCTTGCTGGGAGGCCATCTGCGCTACCAGACTGGCTTCCTGGGAATTCATCCGCGCGTTGATCGTGGACTGCATCGTATCCATGCTAGCCTGCTGGGAATTCATCTGCGCTACCAGATTGGCTTCCTGAGAATCTATCCGCGCTACCAGATCGGCTTCCTGAGAATCCATCCGCGCTATCAGACTGGCTTGCTGAGAGTCCATCCGCGTTACCAGACTGGCTTGCTGGGAATCCATCCGCGTTATCAGATTGGCCTGCTGGGAATCCATCCGCGCTATCAGACTGGTTTGCTGGGAATCCATCCGCGCTATCAGACTGGCTTGCTGGGAATCCATCCGCTCATTGAAATTTTGTTCGAGCGAGTCTATGCGCGCGTTGAATGAGGTCTGCATGGAATCCATACTGCTCTGCATAGAGTCCATGCGGCCGTTCATCTCGCCCAGCCGAAGGTCGATCTGTTCCGACGTAGCTTCGGCGCGGTCGGCTCTAGTCTCCAGATCGCTAGTGCGCTCTTCTAGCATTACCATGCTCTAACGTTCCTCAGGCTTGTCGCTCTCTCCGAATCCGATATGTTGGCTACGCAGTTGCTCATCGCTCAGCCCGTGTCTATCGCGTCGACTAGATTCGCCATTCGGACGGCGGCTACGGCGGCGCTGTAGCCGTTATTTCCCTGCTTGCCGCCGGCTCGGTTGATAGCCTGCTCCACGGTGTCGGTAGTCAGCACGCCGAAGATTACCGGCACGCCGCTGGAAACGGACGCGGCGGCGATTCCCTTCGCGGCTTCGCCGGCGACGTGCGCGTAGTGATCGGTCTCGCCGCGAATCACCGCGCCTAGGCAGATTATCGCGTCGTGACGGCCAGACTCCGCCATCTTCTTGGCTATCAGCGGGATCTCGAACGATCCCGGCACCGAGACGACGACCACGTCGTCGTCTCGGACGCCGTGCGCGGCTAAGCCGGACAGCGCGCCTTCGAGCAGCCGAGACGTGATGAAGTCATTGAACTCGGCTACTATCACGCCTACCCTCGCGCCCGCGCCGTTCAAGGAACCGGTTAGGCGGCGGCTCATTCGGCTACCTCCGCGAAGTAGTCTTCAGGCATCGGATCGAGCAGATGCCCCATTCGGCGGCGCTTCGTCTCTAGGTATCGGCGGTTTTCGGAGGTCACTTCCGCGATGATGCCCAGCTGCTCCACTATCTGCAATCCGAACCCTTCCAGCCCCACGCGCTTCTTGGGGTTGTTCGTCAGCAGCCGCATCTTCTTCACGCCGAGGTCTATCAGTATCTGCGCGCCGACGCCGTACTGTCGCGGGTCCGGCGAGAAGCCCAGCGCGATGTTGGCGTCCACCGTGTCCATGCCGTCGTCCTGAAGCGCGTATGCCTTCAGTTTGTTGTGGATGCCGATGCCGCGTCCCTCCTGCCGCATGTATAGGAACACGCCCGAACCCTCGCGCTCTATCGCCTCCAGCGCGAGCCGCATCTGGTCTCCGCAGTCGCAGCGGACGCTGCCGAACACGTCCCCAGTCAGACACTCCGAATGAACGCGCACCAAAGCGGGCTTATCCCCCGATATGTCTCCCTTCACCAGCGCGATATGCTCGTTCGGGTCCACGAGGCTTCTGTAGGAGAAAGCGAGGAACTCCCCGTGTTTCGTAGGCACTCTCGCCTTCGCCACGCGCTCTATCAGCTTCTCATGCTCGCGTCTGTAGGTGATGATGTCCGCGACGGTAACTATCTTGATGCCGTAGCGCTCGGAGAACTGTTCGAGCGTTGGCATTCGCGCCATAGTGCCGTCGTCCGCCATGACCTCGCAGATAACCGCCGCCGGGTACAGCCCCGCGAGCCGCGCCAAGTCCACCGACGCCTCTGTCTGCCCCGCGCGCTTCAGGACGCCGCCCTCCATGTAGCGCAGCGGGAAGATGTGGCCTGGGCGCCCGAGGTCTTCGGGCTTCGTCTTGTGGTCTATGAGCGCCTTGATAGTGGCTGCGCGGTCGAACGCGGATATGCCGGTCGTCGCGCCTGTGAGAACGTCTACCGACACCGTGAACGCCGTGCCGAGCCGCGCGGTGTTCTCCTGCGTCATTAGCGGCAGCCGCAGTTCCGCCAGACGGCTTCCCAGCATCGGCGTGCAGATCAGCCCGCGCCCGTTCTTCGCCATGAAGTTGATGGCTTCCGGGGTGACCATCTCCGCCGCCATCGCCAGATCGCCCTCGTTCTCGCGATCCTCGTCGTCGCAGATGACCACCATCTTGCCGGCTCTGATGTCGGCTATTGCGTCTTCTACCGAAGCTACAGGCATGTCAGCGCCTCCAGAACATCAGAGTTCGTCCGCGGTGTCCACCGGCAGGCGTGGGCCTGTGGCGAGCCGCTCCACGTACTTGGCGATTACGTCGGCTTCCAGATTCACCGCTTCCCCCACTTGCAGGCTTCCGAACCGCGTATTCTCCCATGTATAGGGGATTACCGTGACAGAAAAGGTTCGGTAATCGCAGTCTACAACCGTCAGGCTGATGCCGTCCACAGCAACGAACCCTTTTTCCACCACGTAGCGCATGATTGCGCTCTCGGCTTCAAAGCGGATGTTGCGCGCCGCGCCGTCCGCCTCTATCGACAGCGTCTTGCCCACGCCGTCGACGTGCCCTTGCACGATGTGGCCTCCGAACCGTCCGTCCGCACGCATCGGGCGTTCCAAGTTCACCGCGTCGCCCGCGCTCAGCCCGCCGAGATTCGTTCGCCGCAGCGTCTCCGGCACGGTGTCCACCGTGAACGTGTCGCCGCAGACGCCCGTCACCGTGAGGCAGGCGCCGTTGACGCAGACGCTGTCGGACACGCTCAGCCCGCCGTCCGCCGCAAGCGCGGCGCGCACAGACAGCCCCGCGCCCGTCGCCTCGACGACGGAGCCGACTTCCTCGACAATTCCGGTGAACATCTCGACCCTCCATTCGCATAGCGCCGCTTGGCGGCGCGGCATTTGCCCTCTGTGGGTTGCAAAATGTTAACCTAATACAGTGGAAAAGTGAACAAGCGTGGAGAATCGGCATGGCGGCGCGGAACGTGCAGCATAAACTGAACCTGCTGTGGTCGGCGCTGCGGCGCGTCGCGGACAACTGGGAAGTGGCGCTGGCGATGCTCCTGCGAGGGACGCTGGGGCTTCCGATCGCCATCGTCTTCGGGTTCGGCGGGTGGGCGGTGGCTTGGAGAACGCACTTCCAGGGCGAGCTGCTCTCTATGGATTCGTTCGTCATCTCGCAGGCGCTCGTCGTCGGAATGAGCGCGGCGGCGGGCGCGGCTGTTTGCTGGTGGAACCCCGAAACCCCCGCGCGGACGCGCTGGCTGATTACGGCGGCGACGTTCGCCGTCGGCGCGGCGGCGGCGTTCCTATACCCGCACCTGCTCGGCGTGGAGACATACAACACGCTGCTCGGAGGCGTGAAGCGCATTCCCGCCATATCGCTGCAAGACGCGCTGCCCAAGATGATACTCCCCGCCGCGATCGCCTCGAACGCATTCGCCGGCGCGATAGCAGCCTACAGGATGACGAAGCATAGGGAGCTGTAGACGCGCCCGCGCGCCTCGAATCCTCGCGCCGCTATGCCTATCCCTCGCCGTTTCTGTAGAATTCTAGCGGAAGACATGCGGAGGGAGACGGGAGACATTGCCCTATGAGTACGATCTGATAGAAAACGAGCGCGGATTCAGGCGCGCGATGGAAGAGATACGCGCCCACCCGCGCATAGGCGTCGATCTGGAATCCAACGGGTTCTTCCGATACCCGGAGCGGGTTTGCTTGGTGCAGGTGTCGACCCCGCGTCGGGGGTTCCTGCTAGACCCGCTGAGCATCGGCAACATGACGCCGCTCGGCGACGCGCTCGGCGATGAGGGCGTGGAGACTATCTTGCACTCCGGCAGCCACGACGTGGTCAGTCTGGATAGAGACTGGGGGTTTCGGGTAGGCAGGCTGTTCGACACCAGCATCGGCGCGGCGTTCGTTGGGATGCGGCGGCTGGGGCTGGCGGCGGCGCTCTCGGAGATGCTTGGCGTGGATATCCCCAAGCAGAAGAAAATCCAGCGATCCGACTGGTCGCGCCGTCCGCTGAGCGACGAGGCGCTGGCATACGCGGCGGCGGATGTGGAACACCTTCACAGGCTGCGCGAGACGCTCGGCGCGCGGCTGCGAAAGCTGGGGCGCGAGCGGTGGGTGGAGGAGGAATGCGCGCGGCTGCGCGGGATGCGCTACAAGCCGCCGGACCGCGAAATGGCGGTGTTCAACGTAAAGGGCTGGCGGCGGCTGGACGATCGCGGGCTGGCGATTCTGAAGGCGCTGGTGGAGTATCGCGACGAGCGCGCGTTCGAGATGGATAGGCCTCCGTTTCGCGTGATGCCGAACATGGCTCTGATAGCGATTGCGGCGAATCCGGACGCGGACTTGCGCGGCGTGCGCGGGATAGGGCGATACGCTCGCGGAAGCTCGGCGGCGGGACTTCGACGCGCGATAGCCGCCGGCAAGGAGGCGGCTCCACCGCGTCCGCCGTCTCCGCCGCCGACGCGCCGCCTGCCGCGCTCCGAGCAGGCGGAAGCGGGCAGACGGCTCGCCAAGCTCAAAGCGTGGCGCGTGGCGCGCGCCGAGGAGCTGGCGCTAGACCCCGCGTTGCTGTGGCCTACCAAGAGCCTCCAACGCATCGCGCGCTTCCCAGACACCCTAGACGCCGAGATGAACGACGACGCGGTGCGCGACTGGCAGCGAGAGGAGTTCGAGCGGGAAATAAGAGACGCGCTGCTGAAGTAGGAACAGGAGTCATTCCACAACTGTTGCTGTAATGCGAACGATATATCGGAAACATTGCCGCCATTCGGCGAAATCACAGCTTCCATGATTTCACATCCCGCCCCAAGAACATTCACCAAGAATCGCTTCAGCGGACGGGCGCGAACGAACGACAAGCCGCCCGCGCCCGTCGCTCCCGCGCCTACTTCTCCGCCAGCGCCGCCGCGACCGCCGCCGGGTTCATCGGCAGGCTGGTCAGCCGCGCGCCGGTGGCGGCGTGGATGGCGTTGGCGAGCGCTGCTAGCGGCGGCGCGATGTTCGCCTCGCCCACGCCTCGCACTCCGAACGGATGCCCCGGGTTGCCGACTTCGATTATCACCGTGTCTATCATAGGCAGGTCTAGGCTCGTGGGCATTCGGTAATCGAGCAGGCTGGAGTTCATCATCGCGCCGTTCTCGCCCATCCAGTACTCTTCGTTGAGCGCCCAGCCGACGCCCTGCGCCGCGCCGCCCTGTATCTGCCCCTCCACGTAAGACGGGTGGATGGCGAAGCCGGCGTCTTGGAAGGCGGTGTATCGCAGGATATCCACCTTGCCGGTGCCGGGGTCCACCTCTACGTCGACGATGTTGGCGGCGTAGGAGCCGCCGGAGCCGCCGGGGTTCAGGTTGGCGCGCCCCACCACAGGCCCGCCCGTCTGCGGCAGCATCGCGGCCATCTCCGCGAACGACATGCTCAGCTCGGTGTCGGACTTGTGGCGCAGCCCGCCATCCGCGTACTCGACGTTCTCCGGGTCGGTGTCCCACACGAGCGAGGCACGCACTATCAATTGCTGCATCACGTCCATAGCCGCCTCGTGTGCCGCCCAGCCGGACTTGAACGCGACGCCGCTTCCGCCGGTTACGGACGTGTAGCCGATTGTGTCGGTGTCGCCGATGCTTGGGTTGACGTTTTCGACCGGGATGCCCAACACCTCCGCGAACTGCTGCGCGATGGCGGTGCGCGTGCCGCCGATGTCCACCGAGCCTTCCACTAGGCTCACGCTGCCGTTGTCTTGCACGTTTGCGACTACGCACGCGACGCCGGTGTTGTTGCGGCAGAACCCCATGCTCCAGCCGCGCCCGCGCATCTTGCCTTCCACTTGCGGCAGCGGCGCGGAGTAGTGGTCGTGTTCGCGCACGGCTCGCATGACCTCTTCCGCGCCGATGACGCCGTTCATCACACCGTCTGCGCGGCGGTCTCCCTGCCGCGCGACGTTCAGCAGACGGAATTCTACGGAGTCTATGCCCAGGTCGGCGGCTATCTCGTCGACGAGCGACTCGGTGGCGTACATGACTATGGGCGCGCCGGGCGCGCGGTACGCCTGCGTTCTCGGCTTGTTGGATACGACGTCGTATCCGTCTATGCGGACGTTCTCGATGAAGTACGGCGAGAACACTGCGGACGCCGCGCCCGCGAGCGGCGCGCCGGGGAACGCGCCCGCTTCGAGCGCCATCCAGCAGTTGGCGGCGGTTATCCGCCCCTCGTTAGTTACGCCCATCTTGATGCGGACGAGCGCGCCGGACGTGGGGCCTGTCGCCTGAAGCACCTCCGCGCGATCCATGACCATCTTCACGGGATGCCCCGTCTTCTTGGATAGCAGAGCCGCCACCGGCTCCAGATACGGCGGTATCTTGCCGCCGAATCCGCCGCCTATCTCCAGCGGAACTACTTTGACGTTCGACACGGGCAGATCGAGTATACGCGCGACGTTGTCGCGGACGCCGAAATGCCCTTGGCTGGAGCACCACACCGTCAGCCTGCCGTCGGGCGACCACCACGCGGTGGCGTTTTGCGGCTCGATGTAGCCCTGATGCACCGTCTTGGTGCGGAACTCGCGCTCGTAGACGCGGTCAGCCTCGCGGAAGCCGCCGTCTAGGTCTCCGTGGGTGTAACGCTCTTGGGCGGCTACGTTGACGCCGCCGGGCAGGTCTGGGTTGTTGCGCCAAGTGGGATGCAGCGCGACGGCGTCGTCCGCCATTGCCTGTTCGACGTCGGTGTAGGCGGGCAGCGGCTCGTATTCGACGTCGATGAGCGCGAGCATCTCCTCGGCGGCGTGCTGGCTGGCGGCGGCTACGGCGGCTACGGCATGCCCCTTGTACAGAGCCTTGTCCCGCGCGAGGATGTTGTCCGCGGGCATCTGCCCCAGAACGGCGATGGGACCCACGGGGTCGGAGCGACGGAAGTCCGCCGCCGTCGCCACCGCTCGCGCCTCCGGGTGCGCTTCCGCGCGCGATGTGTCGACGCTGAGGATTCTAGCGTGGGCGTGCGGGGAGCGCAGAACTTTGCCGTAGAGCATTCCCGGCAGGTTCATATCCGCGCCGTACACCGCGCGCCCCGTAACCTTGTCCGCGCCGTCGTGCCGAACGGGGCGCTTGCCTATTGCCGTGTACTCGCGCGTGGGGGTGGCTGTGGTCATTCGCGTTCCTCCGATGGGTTGGGATATGGCGTTGCGGAAAGCCTTTGCTTGGCTCGGACGCTACAAGCATACCACTAGCGGCGACGGGCGCGCATGGGGGAGACGCGCGGGCTACTCGCCGGATTCGGCGGCTTGCCGAAGCGCCAAGAACGATTCTTTCAGCGGATGGCTGACGGCGCTGTCCGGCTCCGCGAGCAGCAGCCTTTGGTATGCGTCTAGGAACTGCGTTCGCAAGCGGTGGAAGAGATGAAGGAAGTGGCGCAGGAAATCGATGCAGTCCAGCATCGCCATCTCGATTCCCTGCGTTCGTTCGTATACGCTTTTCGCATACTCCAGCGCCGAGTCGTCTATTGGATATGTGTTTATGAAGATGTAGTTGTCAGGCTGAATCTCGCTGTTGCCGATTTTTGCGATGGCGCGTTCTATATCTTCCACACTGACGCTCTTAGCTTTCATCTCATACGTGGTTATGACGTTTTCGTCATCCCGAAGAGTTATTTCCACGTCGCCAAGCGCCCTCGTGCGTTCATCGGCGGACGTGTGGGATTGCAAAGGCGGCGCGCGTTCTCCAAGATGCTCGGAGGCTGCGTGATATGCCGCCGCAACTACAAGCACAGGCAGCCGACTCGTCCTCGGAGAGTCGAGATGCTGATGGATAAGCGTGACAATGGCTTCTGATGACAGGGGAATTTCGCCCTCAGCGTAGGACGACGCGGATAGCAGCGTCCTCATACGTTCGCTGCGTTCTTCTCTGATTATCAGAAGCCAGCGCACAGTCTCGGCAAGCAGATCACACGCTGAAATCGCGTTTACATGAACATCGTTCAAGAGCAATAGAACGGTTCGATAAAGCTCAGGCGGCCTGCCAACCAGCTCGACATCCGGAGTAAGAACGATATTTCTGTTGCGAAGCGCTGGGGTCAAAAACGCGGTCGTAGAGTTGCACGGCAAACTGTGGAGGTTGATGAACGGGGATACATGGGCTTCGTCGATAGTCCGACCTGAGTATGCGTCGTGGTCGCCAATCTGGGTATACGGCTTGCGAATGTCAATAGAGGGGTTGGATGCCTTCGCCGCCAAGCAAGCTAGCAGCAGCCTCGCGCAAGCTCGGTTCTGTCGATGACGACAGATATGCTCTACCTTGTCGACTATCTCGGAGTTATCGACTATGGCTTCGCCCAAATCTTCGGACGCTCTCACAAAAGCTATAGCAAGGACTTCTGTCGGCGTTGGCATTCCATATCCTCCGGCAAATCGTAGTTCACCCAAAGCGATTCGGTTCTAGGCTTCTTCACAGAGTGGGTTAGCTTCGTGGGCGAGTCCACTCGTTTCCAGTCTCCGTACAGCTCCTCCATCAGATCGCATTGGTACCCTGACAGCGCGACCTTGCCTTCGACTCGGCGCAACGCTTGCGCCAACGCGCGGTGTTCGCCGTCAGTCATTTCATAGGCGTAGGCGTTCTTGTCGCCCCTAGCCTCGTGGGGATATGGCGGGTCGCAGTAGAACAGCGTTTCCGCGCTGTCGTATCGTTGAATTACGCTTATGGCATCGTCGTTTTCTATCTGAACGCGGAGAAGTCGCATGGCTATTTCGGGCAAAGCCTCGACTGCGCCTAGCCAACGCGACGCAGCGCCCGCCATGCCCGCCCTGCTCGTCAGCCGGCAATGCGCCCACCTGCCGGAACTCGCCTTCTGAGCCAGCCCTGTTCTGACCTGCCGCGCGCGAATGTAGAACCGGCGGGCGCGCTCCAAATCGGATATGTCCGACGATGGCTCGGATACCGCTCGCTCGAACTCCTCGCGCGAAAATGGCGTCAAGCCTATAGATTCGACGATTCGGTCTCTGTCGTCTCTCAAGACTCTGAAGAAGTTGGAGACCTCGCCATCTATATCGTTATACGTTTCTACCGGCGAAGGAGCGCGGTTGATCAGTGTCGCCGCGGAGCCGCCGAACGGCTCGCAGTAGTGGCGAGCCGATGACAAGAGCGGCAAGAGCCAGTCGAGATGGCTGTATTTGCCGCCGTACCATCCAAACGCTATGAGCTTGCCCATCCGTGTCGCGACCCTTCCCTCTGACGATTATGCGAACTCTTCCAATCCATATCCGTTTGGCGACGCGCCTATGCCCATGATCCGTTACGCCACAATTGCGCGCAAGCGCCGCTCACTCCACAAACCGCAGCTCGTAGCCGGCGGGGTGGCGCGTTCCCTCCGTGGTCGGCGATACGATGACGATCGTTTCGCCGCCGTCGTCTAGCGCGGTCAGGCGGATTTCGGCGCGGTTGTCGGCGTCTAGCGGCAGTTGGGTTACGGTGTGCGAGCCATCTGCGGCTATCCGCAGTATCTGCACGATGAAGCGCTGCGGCAGGCGGGTGGTTCGCACGTCGAACCCCTCTTTCGTCCAGCCGCCGTCGTCGCCATATTCGTAGCCTGTTTCGGCTATGGTTACACCGTCTATCAACAGCCCGTCTTGGTAGATGGCGTCGTCGGTGACGTACTCGAACCGCGCCAAGACTTTGCCGCCCGCGTATGGGGACAGGTCTATAGACTCGCTCAGCCATCCGCCGCTCTCGCCCGTGTAGCCGGGGCCATATGCCTGCCCGCTGGGGTTGTCGGTCGTAGTGTGCTTGCCGGCTAGGATGTCCCAAGTCCGCCCGCCGTCTGCGGACGCCTGAACGTATGCGTAGTCCCAACTCTCTTCTATATCGTGCCATATGTCGAATTCGAGCGTGGCTGTGTCTAGCGCTGTGAGATCTATCTCCCGCGTGAGGCGCGTGTCTATCTCGTCGCCGCGCCCGCCGAACCAGCAGGCGCGCGCGCGGGGGCATTCCGTCTGCGCCAACTCGACATCCGCGTCGCCCGAGAAGGTTATCGCGCCTTCGCTCGCGGTCGCGATTAGCCTGTGGTAGCGCGCCGAGAACTGCGGCGACTGGAATCGATAGGCGCGCCCCTGTCCGAAAGCGCCGGAAGCGCGAACGGAAACATCGTGGTTCGGGTAACCGTATCGCTCATCGCCGTCGGCGTCCAAGTAGTTGGCGACTACCCAATCCGCGAACACGTCTATCCAGCGCAGCCCGCGCCCTTGCAGAAAGGCATCCACGCCCGCGATGCCGTCTAGCGGCTGAGAGACCAGATCGCGCAGCTCGGAGCGGCGCTCGTCTCCGCCGATGCGATGGAGCAGATACGCGAAGAACCGCGCCGACGCGCCGTAGTGCGCGGCGCTTTCGTCTGGGTCTCTCGACCAGAAATCGAGCTGGGTGGCGGGGCGCGCGTCGAAGTAAGGCGGTGAGAAAACCCTGTATCCGGCTATCTCGGTCGCAAGTTCGGACAGCCCCTCGTTCACCCAGCTGTCTTCGCCCGCGTCGCCCTCGAAGTGGATGGCGTGCTGAAGCTCGTGCGCCAACACTGTCAGGTAGAGATCGCCCCTGCGCATAGGGAAAGATTCGCCGTCGATGTATATGATCTCGCGCTCGTTGCTGTGGGGATGCGCGTAGGCGGGATAGGAGTCTCCGGAGCTGAAATATCCGCCCGCGCCGACGATGCTGGTGTGCAAGATGACTATGCGCGGGTCGCCGTCTATGCCCGGCGAGCGGATGTCGCCAAAGGTCTCGACGAGGCGCGGTCTGACCCGACGCTCGTAGCCCTCCGCGACACGCTCCAAGTCGGCTTGATCGACGCTCACCGCGTCATCTACGAACCAGTAGGCGTTTTCGGAGACGAGCCGCAGGGTGGCGATTATCTCGCGGGTGGTGGCGTCGTCTAGGTTGTGTATAGAGAATGTCTCGCGCGCGCCCTCGACGAGCGGCGCGGACGAGGCTACTGCGGTCGCATCCGGCGGCGCCCCGCGCAGACGGACGGCAAGCTCGATGAGGTCGCGGTCGGGCGGCGTTGGGTAGTCCGCTGGCTGCCAGCGCGGGGCGGGCGCAGGCGTGGGCGTAGCGGTGGGCACGACGGTCGGCGTGGCGGTTGGCGCAGGCGACGGCGTCGACGTGGCGATTGGCGTGGGCGAGGCGGTTGGCGGCGATTCGATCTCCCGCGCATAGGCAGCCGCCCGCGGCGGCGGTTCGTCCTCATCATCGCAGGCGGCGAGCGCGACGACCGCCGCGAACGCGAACGCGGCTATGGCGCTTGCGATTCGCGCGATGCGGGATATGCGGGACACTGGGGGCGCTAGACGCCCGCGCCGCGCGTGGTCATTCGCAGGCTGTAGACGGATGTGTTGGCGGTGAAGAACATCGTGCGCCCGTCCGCGCCTCCCCAGCCGCAGTTGGCGGGATACTCTGGCAGCCGGATGACGCCGAGAAGCTCCCCGCTAGGGTCGAACACCCAGCACCCGTCTGGGCCTGTGCAGTAGACGCGCCCTTCCGCGTCCACCTTCATGCCGTCCGGCACCCCGTTCGTCGCGGTGGGCGAGCGCATGTCTGCAAAGTGGCGCGCGCCGCGAACCTCGCCATCGTCGTCCAAGTCGAACGCGATAATGTACTGGCCCGGGCGCGTGTTGGCTACGTACATCACGCGCTCATCCGGCGAAAAGGCGATGCCGTTTGGGTACTCTACGCCGGGCGCCGCTAGATCCACATCGCCATTCGGGCGGATGCGGTGGACGCTGTTGAACTGCATATCTACGCTCGCGGGGTCGAGCCGCTCGCGTCCCGGGTTGGTGAAGTACAAGCTGCCGTCGGAGCGAAGGACGACGTCGTTGGGGCGATTGAGCCGCCGCTCGTTCCATCCGTCGGCTAGCGTGGAGTAAGAGCCATCCGCCTCGCGTCTCGACACGCGGCGGTTTATCATCTCGCAGACGACAAGCCGCCCTTGCGAATCGAACGTCATGCCGTTCGATTCGCCGCTGTCTTCGCGGAATATCTCAGGCTCTCCGCCCGGCTCAAGCCGGTAGATGCGGCTGGTTCGTATGTCTACGAACAGCAAGTAGCCGTCCGGATGCCACAAGGGTCCCTCGGTGAAGCGAAAGCCGGTCGCAAGCCGTTCCGGTTCGGGGGATTCTACGACTTCGGCGAGTCTGTCTGTCATGGCGGCGCTCCTGTTGGAATGTGCAGCTGGGAATGTACAGCGTTTCACGCGAATATCTCATCTCCGCGTTGCAGCCTTGCCGCGATGCCGAACGTCTGGTTAACGGCTCTCGGCGTGGGGTAGTGCGCCGCTAGGAAGCGCGCGGCGGCGATGAGTACGTGGCGCGCGGCGTCCGTCCCCCGTCGCGCTTTGTGCTGGGCGAGCGCGGCGTCCACTATCTGGAAGTGGTGGAACGTCGAATCTTCCCGCAGCATTGCGCGCGCGAGCGTGGAGAGCGGCGCGTCGGCGTCCGCAGCGCTCGCGACGTAGTCGGACACTATCCGCGCCGACTGCTCCACCTGCTGCTGAGAGTTCATCGTTTCCAGCAGATTGGCGGCGAAGTCGTTGTTCGGAGACCCTGCGCGCGGATCCGGGATGCGCTGCGCCGGCATGTTCAGGAAGCGATCTAGGTATACGCTGATGGCGGTGTCGAACACGGCGCGAACCAGCTCGACGGACGGCGCGCGGACGAGCGCCATGTGCAGCGCGTTGGCGGCGGTCAGCGTGTTGTGCACCGTATCCCAGTCTCCGAATTCGTTGGAGGTGTGGAACCGCGCCATTCGCAGGAAGGCGGCGTAGGCTACGGCGGAGCCTAGCTGTTCCGCGCGCGCGCCGCCGAGGATGGCGTCTTTGATAGCGTCGAGAGACATCTGCGGGTCGTCGCCCAAAATCGTCTCCGCGAGCGCTCGTTCGTCGTCCCACTCGCCGCGCCGCGCCGCGCAGTCCGCCCACAGCGAGGGCAGTTCCGCGCGCGCTTCCGTCACCATTGCGGCAAGGTCTATCGGGTTGCGCCAGCTGTTCAACTCCTCGCTTCGGCGCGCCGTCGCCATGCCGTGAACCAAGCTCGTGAGTATCGGCGCAGCCCACCGCCAGCCGATATGGTCCAGCAGCTCGAACGCCTTGTTGCAGAAGTCCAGCGTATGCCCGGCGTCTATGTATATCCTATCGGTGGCTGCGGCGAATACCATATCGGCTATCCAGCGCTTGGAGAAGCCTAGCTCTATCGCGGTTCGCAAGCAGCGCTCCGCGCCCTCGTCGTCGCGCACTTCGATGAAGTTTCGGAACCAGCGGCCGAACACCTCAGGGCGCGTCTCGCCCGTAGGCAGCGGGTCTACGATGAATCGCGGCGGCATTCCCGCGCACTCAGACGCCACCTGCCGAATGCCCTGATACAGCGCGAGCGACTTGTCAGCGTCGTGCAGACGCGGCAGCATGTTGGCGGAGCAGGTCATCATCGTCATCGCCTGCCCCCATCCGCGCGCGGAGTACGTAGCGCCGAACCGCGCCGCGATGGTCAGCGGAACTCGGTAGTCCGCGCCCGCGGAGCTCAGCCCCAGCACGGATTTGGCGATGACCAGACGGATGTTGTGTTCCATGCCGTCTTCGAGGCGGCGAGACCACCGCTCTGTCGCGTCAGACTCGGGCGGGTTGGGGTCCACCCACACATCGCCGTCTATCACCGATACGGGGAAGCCGCGAACGTCGTCCGCCCACGGGTCGAACGTGCCGCCGCTTGCGAGGTCGAAGCGCGCGTGATGCCAGTGGCAGGTTAGGATGCCGTCGCTTACCGATCCCCTGTCTAGCGGAAACCCCATATGCGGGCAGCGGTTGTCGACCGCCGCGAACTCCCCTCCCCTGTCGAACACCGCTATCGTGTGGCCTCCCCCCGTAACCACCACGCGCCCCAGCGCGCGAACCTGATCCACCGCGCCAACCCTCAGCAACTTGTCGTTCGCGAGCGCAGCCATGCTCCCCTCCCTAACCTGAGCTTTTCGCATCCATATAGTCAGATTAGCAGACATCAGAGACGATTGCGGCTTGGATTTTCGGAAGTTTCGCTAATCCGCCAGCGCTCGCACTACGCCGTATCGTCCATCGAAACCGGGCGTTGCGCGAATATCGCCGTCGCGCATCTTTTGGATGCCTTCGGCGAGCCGGTCGCCGCGCTCCGCGACGGCGCGCGCGATGTCCGCAATCGGCGCGTCCATCAGAACGGCAAGCTCCGAGCCGAACGCCTCAGCAAGCGTCATATACGCCCTCCGCACGCGCTTGGCGTTGACGCCCACGCCGTGGACTTCGGACAGCAGCATATCCAGCGATATTAGGGACTTGAACGGAGGGCGCGGCGGGCCGCTCGCGGAATGTATGAAGCCGTCGTCCGAGGCGCGGGCGGCGGCGTCTCTGCCGGCGAGCCGCTCGACGCGCTGCGTCACCCCCAGCGTCATGGCGCGCCCGCACGCGGGGCAGGCTCGCCCAACGCGCTTCACTTCCGCAGGCGATAGGCTGACGCCGCATTTGCGGTGTCCAGAATTATGATACTTGCCCTCTTCCGGGAAGAATTCCAGCGTGTAGGCGACGCTCCGCGAGCGCAGCGCGTCGAGTATGCCATCGTAGCTTGGCTCGCCGTGGAACGCGGTCAACTCGCGCGCCAACTTGGGCAGAGAGTGGGCGTCCGAGAACGATACGATGGAGAGAGCGTCCAGCTCCGGGACGCGCCAGCACATAGCCGGATCGCTCGACAGCCCCGTCTCCACCGCCGGAATGCTTGGCGCGAGATCGCCGAAGCACTCTTCGAGCGAGTCGAACCCGGATTTGGAGCCGAGCAGCCCATACCACGGCGTCCACACGTGCGCGGGGATGACGAAGCAGCGCGGATCGGAGTCGAGCATCAGCTCGGCGAAGTCTCGCGGGGAAAGCCGCAGCGTAGGCCTGCCGTCTCCCGCGAGCTTCGCGCCGCGCGCCGCGAGCTTGCGGTTCGCCCTCTCCGCCGCGTCCAAGCTCGGCGCGAACGCCAGCATGTGGACGCGCCGAGCGCGCCCGCCGACGCGCGCCACGCAGCTGACCTCGGTCCCCAGCATGAACAGCGTTCCGCCGAACTCGTACAACCCGCCGTCCGCCTCCCGCAGCTTGGCGCGAGATTCCGCGAACCAGACTGGGTGGGTGAAGTCCGCCGACGCCAGCACGTCTATCCCCTTCAGCTTAGCCCACCGCGCGAGGTTCTCGAACGTCAGCAGCTTGCTGGTGGCGTATGCGTAAGCGGAATGGATATGCAAGTCCGCCATATATGTCATGGCTGCCATGTATGTCATGGGTTGATTATAACATCCCCGATTGACCGCCCTCGCGCGCCGATAATACAATCCCCCTCGAACGCAGAACGACCCGCCCGCAGGAGGCAGCGCGATGGATTTCGAGCCGCGATACACGACGGAGCAGCAGGCATTCCGCCGCGAGGTGAAGGCGTGGCTATCCGAAAACCTGCCGGACGGCTTGGAGTATCCCGCAGACTCCGAAGACCTGAGCTACGGCGGCTATCTGAAGCTGCGCGAGCTGGGGCGGCGGCTCGGCGGCAAGGGCTGGCTGTGGCCCACCGCGCCCACCGAGTACGGCGGCGGCGGGCTGTCCATAGACCACGCCATAGTCATCGAAGAGGAGCTGGACGAGCGCGACCTGTCCCTGCCGCCATACTACGACAGCGGCGGCAGGCTCGGCGGCGCGAGCGTGCTGGTGTGGGGCAGCGACGAGCAGAAGGAGCGCTTCTTGCCGCCCATCTTCGGCGGCGATGTTCGCACATGGCAGCTGCTCACCGAGCCGGGCGCAGGCTCCGACCTCGCGGGCGCGCAAATGAGCGCGGTCAGAGACGGCGACGACTACGTTCTAAACGGGCAGAAGGTCTACGTCGGCAGTTCGCACGGCGCGGAAATGCTGTGGACTATCGCGCGCACCGATCCCGACGGCGAACGACACCGCAACCTCAGCTGGTTCATGGTGCCAGCCGACAGCGACGGCATCACCATCCAGCCGATGGAACTGCTCATCACCAGCGGAGAGGGCGGCGCCGGAACCGGAACCAAGAACACCATCTTCTTCGACGATGTGCGCGTGCCGGCGTTCAACCTCATCGGCGGCGAAAACAACGGCTGGCAGGTGGCTACGACGCATCTGGAGTTGGAACACGGTTCCGGCGGCGCTATCCGCCGCAACCGCATGGTGGACAGGCTTTTCGAGCGCGCCGCCGAGCTAGGCGTGGCGGACGACCCGGACACGCGCGATCTAATGGTGGACGTCTATATAGAAGCGGAGATATCCCGCCTGTTCGGGCTTCGCAACTATTGGATGCGGCACACGGGGCAGAAGATGGCGCACGAGGGACCTCAGCATTCGCTATACCGCAAACAATCCGGGCTGCGCTCGGCGGAGGCTATGCTGAAAGTCTTGGGTCCCTACGCGCTCACGAACGATCCGAAGTGGGACACGAGCGAGGGACACATGGAGGTGTTCCAGCGCTCCAGCATCGTAGCGATGCACCCGGGCGGCACTGCGGAGATCCAAAAGGTCATCATGGCGCGCAGGCTGGGCATCGGCAGGCGCGTCAGAGAGCAGGCGGGGCGGCTGGCGTAGTTGGGGAGATTTAGGGTCGATGTCGCGCTGGAGGAAAGACGGTTCGCAATTTTATGGAGGATGGACGTGAACCGAATCGCCATGGAAAAGCTCGATGAGATCGTCCGACTCTGCAAGCGATACAGAGTAAAGAAATTGGACATGCTCGACCCCAAAATATCCGCGCTGGAAGGTCCTGAAGACACTGCGTTGGATTTCTTTGTTGACTTTCGAGATATGGAATCCAGCGAACGCTATGACGCCCATCTCAGCCTGATGGCAGATCTCCAGGACCTATATCCGGAGCGTCGCTACGTGTTCGTTGCGCTGCGCACGACGGAAGACGGTTCGCACTTCAGACGAAAAGATCTTCGAGAAGAGATATATGCGGCATAGACAATCCCATATCGGCGAATCATCTCTTTTCGCAATATCTTGGCGCACAGGCGCTATGAAGTGAACGGCCGCGAAGTTGCCGACCTGTTAGAGAAAACCGAGGAACGCTAGATATGGACCTATCCCTCACCGAAGAACAGCAGATTCTGAGAGCTGCCGCGCGCGATTTCATGGCGCGCGAATGCCCTAAGGAGACGCTGCTGGAATTCGACGAATCCGACTTCGGCGTCTCGGTGGACGTGTGGGAGAAAGCAGCCGCCATCGGCTGGCTGGGGATGCTCGTCGGCGAGGAGTACGGCGGGGCGGGAAGCTCGTTCACCGACGCGGGCGTAGTGTTCGAGCAGCTTGGCGCGGGTCCGCTTCCGGGTCCGTTCTTCTCATCCGGCGTTCTGGGAGCGCTCATCGTGGGCGAGGCGGGAACGGCGGAGCAGAAGCGCCGATGGCTGCCCAACATCGCAAGCGGACGCGAGATAACCGCGCTCGCGCTCACCGAACCCGCCTATGGATGGGACGCCGGCAGCATCCGCATGTCCGCCGAACCGACGGATTCAGGATACGCGCTCAACGGAGTCAAGCTCTTCGTTCACGACGCGAACGCCGCTACGACGCTCATCTGCCCCGTCCGCACGCGCGGGCAAGGCGGGGTGACGCTGCTGATGGTGGACGCGCGCGCGGATGGCCTATCGACGCGCGCGCTCTCCGGATTCATGGGCTGGGTCGGGGAGGTAGAGTTCGAGGACGTGGAAGTAGGCGCGGACGCGGTTTTGGGCGAGCCGGGCGACGGCTGGCGGCCGCTGGAGCGCGCGTTCCTGAAGGCGATCCCCGCGCTGTGCGCCTACAAAGTCGGCGCGGCGCAGGCGACGCTGGACATGACGCTCGAATACTCCCGCGAGCGGGTGCAGTTCGGCGTTCCCATAGGCCGCTTTCAGCGAGTGCAAGACCACATAGTGGAAATGGTCAACCACCTAGACGCGGCGCGGTGGACTGCCTACGAAGCGCTTTGGAAGCTGGATAGCGGGCGCGCCGACGCCGCAAGCGTTCACCTAGCCAAAGCCGTAGCGTCGGAAGCCTACTATCAGGGATGCAACCACGCGCACGAGGTTCACGCCGGCATCGGGGTAGTGCGAGAGTACGGGCTGACGCTCCACACGCGAATGTCGCGCGCGCTATACCATCTGCTAGGCGATCCGCGCCACCACCGACGGCGACTTGGCGAAACGCTCGCCATAGGATAGACGGCCGGGTTTACTCCGCCTGCCCGCCGCGCATTCGCTCGTAGGCGTAGAAACCCAGCACCGCCAGCGGTATAGCCGCCACCACCGCGCCCAGCGCGAGAACGAGCGCCAGATCTCCCAGCCCCAAAATCGCGTCTATCTGATGCTTTATCCACTCCATCAGCACCGGGTCGCCCGGCTCGCCGTGGTGGATGAGCGGAGAGAGCAGCGGGATCATCGCATCATCGCGCGCCGTCAGCGGCTGGCGCCGTCGCGGGGGCGACGGTCTGATAGCGCGCCGAGTACTTGCGCTCCTTCACCGCGAGGCTCGCCACGGTAGCGCCCAGCAGCGTCAGCCCCGCGAGCGCGAACGGAACTTCATACGCGCCGGTTACGTCGTACAGGATGCCCGCCGCGAGAACGCTTATCGAGCCGCCTATCTGGTGCGCGAACGTGGATATGCCGCCCAGCGTGCCGATGTTCTTCAGCCCGTAGATGTCCGCCGTCAGCGAGCTCGTCAGCGGCGGCGTGGCTATCCACGAAAGCCCCGCGAGCGCGGCGAACGCCCATATGCCCAGCGCCGGCGGCAGCGTAGTTCCCAGCATCGCGTTCGAGAAGCTCGGCGCGACAAGCGCCACGTAGGCGAGGAAGCGGATGAAGTAGATGGCGCCCAGCAGGTTCTTGCGGCTGAACCTGTCCGCCAGAAAGCCCACTACGGTGACGCCCACGGCGTTCAGCCCCTGCATCATCCCGAACGCCCACGCCGCCACCGCGGGCGAGACGCCCAAATCTATGGCGAACGGCACGTAGTGGGTCGATATGATGATAGTGGTTACGCCGCAGACGAAGTACGCGCCCGATAGCTGCCAGATGGGGGGATGCCTGAACGAGTCTTTCCAGCTGTCGGATTCCAACGGAGCGCGCGGATGAGCCTGTCTCGTCGCGGTCGAGCCTGCGGCGGAATTGTTCGGAGGGAGACGCTCGCCGTCCGGCGCTTCGCCTATCTTGTCTGGGCTGTCGCGCACTATCAGCCACACCAGCGGCAGGGCGAGCAACAGCACAATAGCGCCCAGAATCACCCACGCCACGCGCCAGTTGGTGGTGATTATCAGCGCCGCAGCGAACGGCGTTAGGATAAGCCCGCCTGCGGACGTGCCGGCGGTGCATAGGCTGAGCACCATGCCGCGCCTGCGGTAGAACCACTTGGCGAGCATCGCGTGGATGGTCACCAGCGACACGCCGCTAGACGCGGTGGACATGACAAAGCCGTACATGACGATGAGGAACAGCAGCCCCGACGTGAGCGTTACCGTGAGGAACGGCGTATCGAGCGTTAGCGCGAAGCCCAAGTCGAAATAGCCCGTGAACGCGAGCAGCATCGTGGAGACGCCGAGGACGAGCAGGCTGATGGATATGACCGAGCGCCCGCCGAAGCGGTCGTACAGCCGCCCCAAGAACGGCTGAGACAGCCCGTTTATCAGCACCCCGATGGCGATGGCGGCAGATATCTCGGTGCGCGTCCAGTCCAATTCCGTCGTCATGGGAACGACGAACACGCCGAAGCCGTTTCTTGCGCCCATGGACACGAACAGCGCGAACGCGCCCGCCGCCACGATGAACCAGCCGTAGAATATACCGGCGCTCCGGGCAGACCTCATACCAGACACCTCTGCCGCCGCCCCACGCTATCTATCTTGGGATGCGGGCTTGGATACTGCGCCAGTCTAACGCATTTGGGCAAGCGCCGACTATCCCCCCAGCTCGAACGTCTTGCGCCACACGCCGGGCGACTCCGGCAAGTGGATCATCGCCTCGCGCATCCGCGCGTTGTCCGGGTGCGCCGTCTGCTGCGCCAGCCACGCCTGCCCCTGCGACACTTCCGGGTCGTCGAACTCGTACATCGTCAGATACTTCGGGGAGCCGCTTACGGCGGTGTAGCGACGCCCGCGCCGCACGCCCGGAACCGTCTCGTAGTTAGGCACGTACACCGTGTCGTACCACTCGTTCCACTCCGCTTCGACTTCCGCCGGTATGTCCATCCGCCCTATCTGGAGCGCGGGCGCCATTGGGCTCGCCGCTATCTCGTCCGTGAGCGCGGCGGGGTGGATCATCTCGTACACGTTGCGGATATACGTCGTCGCCGTATACTCCGGCGACATCCGCTTCGACCACTCCGTAGGGTTCGCGCGCACCTTCAGATATGCGTCAGACTCCATCACGGCGGCGCTTTCCAGCTCGTACACCGCCAGATGCTTTGGCCCGCTCGATACCGCCTCGTACCGCGCCGCGCTCAGGATGCCGGGGATGGACAGCCGCTCCTCGATATGCTCTTCGTTGTACCAGCGGCCGAACTCGTCCTCGACGTCGTCCGGAACCTCGCACCAGACCATCAGCAGACCCGTTCCCTTCTTGTTCGCCATGCGTAGGACTCCCCTCGCCGTTCGGTGTTTACAGCAGTCAGCCGTCAGTTTACAGTTGTGGGCAAGACTTGTCAGTCCGCGAAAGCGCCGATAGGGAGAAGGCTCGCATGACTCAGACATCCGAAATCGAATCGACTATCCTGAAACTGGAAGAAGAGCGGCTCGCCGCGATGGTGGCTGCGGACGTTGGCGCTCTGGATCGCATCCTCGCGGACGACCTCAGCTACGTCCACACGACGGCGGCTATCGACACCAAAGAGAGCCTGACGAGCGGGCTTGCGAGCGGGCGGCTCGACTACGAATCGATAACGCCGTCGGCGCGCGCGGTGCGGGTGTACGACGGCGCGGCGATAGTGCGAGGCGGCGCGCACGTCCACGTCAACGGCAACCACTTCTCGCTGGAGTACACCGTAGTCTACATCCGCGCCGCCGACGGCTGGCGGATGACGTCTTGGCACGCGACGCGGCTGCCGTAGCGGGAGAGCGGGAATAGCGAAGGGCAGCCGGCATATGTCGGCTGCCGCGAGGGTAAGGCGATATGGGATTCATCCACGTCAACGTCGATGTATCCAACCCGAACAGGAGCGACGCTCAGCATCATGCTGACTAGCGTGTTGGAGCGGCTGGGAATCCGTAGATTAGAGCGGCGCGGGTTCCTCGGATTCGACGGCGCGGTGACGCGCCATACGAGGATGCCGTCGCGGACGTATCAGCGGTGTTTGGCGATGAGGGCGATACTCCGGTGACAAGGAGCGTCACCCTTTTGTTCGCTTGCTCCGTAGCAGCCTCAGCATTGTGGCCTACATTACAAGGTGTGAGGAGGGCTACCGGATATGCCACTCGCCCCTTTCATTGTACACACGACCTGCCGACTTAAGTAACTGAAGTCCGTTGTCAATACAGTGTTCCCATTTCGGCGTACCATCTTTTACATTCCGCCGTATTTCCTCTCTAATAACATGAGGGAATTTTTTCTTAAATTCAAAGCATATTTGGCTTCTAGTTGCACTATGGGATGTTTGAGACACTAGAAATTCCCAAATGAATGATCTAGCCTTCTCTGACAACTTTGAATACCAAGCTCCATGTCGGCTTCTGTCGTAAATTACCATATGAGTAAGCCCCGATGATCCACAAACGTAGTTCGGTGTTCTAGGCGAGAAAAGCTCTAGCTCTTCTTTTACGGCCCGACCTGCCAGAGCCTGTCGAACTTGATCGTCAATCTGTATCGTGGACACTATGCTGAACTAGCCTCCTGCGCGACTGGCATGGCATGGATACGGAAACTTATACCATACCATGCCAGAAGTCAAGCCCTGATTGCTACATATTATATATACGGATACTCCTCCCTATGGGGTATTTATGGGCGCAGTAGCACATATCCCCACCCAATAGACTACCGCGCCATCCCCGCTCTCCCCCTCAGTCCGCCGCCGCGCGTTCCCCCTCATCGCCGCCGAACGCGGGCATTACCTCTTCGGCAAACATCTGCATCTGCTCCAGTATCACCGCCTGCGGGGTGCCGACGGGGTGGCTGACGCCGACGCGATCCAAGCCCGGATACGCCTCTTCCAGCTTCTTGAGCTGCTCGATGATGGCTTCGGGAGGTCCCGCTAGGAAGCCGCCTGTGGCTACCGCGTCTTCGATGCGCGGCAGGTCGAACGTGGGCGCGCGGCGCGGGTCGGACATGGCGTCTATCTGCTCGTCGCTCAGCGCGCGAACTAGGCGCAGAGGCCCGAACATCTTGAGGTTCTCTTCGTAGTACTTTCCGGCGGCTTTTATCGCCTCTTCCTGCGTATCGGCTATGTGGAAGTGGAAGCCTATCGAGAGGTTTTCTCCCAGCTCCAGATCGCGCCCGGCGCGCGCGTTGGCGTCGCGGAACGCCTCGATTACTCTGTGCATGGCGCCGCCCTCGGCGACTCCGCCGCCGATTACGCCCTTGATGCCGTGCTTCGCCATGAAGTCCAAGCCGCGCGGAGTGGCGCTCTGGATTGGCTGCCAGCACTCTACGGGCAGCGTCGCCGGGCGCGGCACGAGCGTTATCTCCTTGAGCGTGTAGCCGCGATACGGCACAGCGGGCGGGATGGTGTAATACTCGCCCTCGTGCGAGAAAGATTCTTTGTTGAAAGAGTCGAAGATGATGTCTACCTGCTCTTCGAACAGGTTGCGGTTGGCTTCCTGATCGAGCAGCGGCGCGCCGAAGGTGTCCACTTCTCGCGTGTGGTAGCCTCGCCCGACGCCGAAGATGACGCGCCCGCCTGTGAGGATGTCGGCGGTGGCGAAGTCTTCAGCGAGCCTCAGCGGGTGCCACATGGGCGCTATGTTGAAGCCGCAGCCGATGTTTACGCGCTCGGTGACGTGCGCGAGGTGGACAGCGAGCATGAGGATGTTGGGGATGCACTCGTACCCTTCGGGCTGGAAGTGGTGCTCCGCCATCCAGAAGGTGTCGAAGCCGAGCCTGTCGAGCGTCTTGGCTATCGCCTCCGCCTTGTCGTATGCGGTCATGAGGTGGTCGTTGGGAAACCAGCGGTCGTTGACGGCGACGCCGCCGTAGCCGACGTCTTCCATATCCACGTGTCCGGCGTATAGGCTGTCGAATTTGGTGATCATGGGTGTTCTCCTGTCATGGCTATATGCAAAGGCTGCGATTACAGATCGAAGATGTCGCGCACGGCGCAGCAGAAGCCCGGCAATACGTCGCCGCCGTCCAGAGTGTCGCGTTCGGTCAGCGTTGCGACGGGCATATCCGGACGATGCGCATCCACCGTCCGGGTTTCGGGATACACCATCCACACCAGCCTGACGCCAAAGCGCAGCCACATTCGCGCCCTCTCGATCAGTTCGGAAGCGCGGTCGTTGGGGGACGCGACTTCTGCCACTAAGTCGGGGATAACGTAGATGTATCCGGTATTCCGAACGCCTAGTGGACGCTTTTCGGCTGATATGAACGCCACGTCAGGCTCTCGCACGGTATCCGGGTCGCGTTCCAAGATAACGCCGACGTCCGATCCCACCAGCCGCCCCAACCGTCTCGGCTTTACGAATGCGCCTATCAGAATTCCTATGTTGAATACTATCTCGCCGTGTTCTTCTCCCGATGACATAATCTCGTGAAAGACTCCTCTGATTAGCTCGCCGCGCGCGCCGTCGCCGCCCATGCGGATCAGGTCGTCGGCGGTCAGCAGTTTGGGTTTTTCTTTTATGGACGTCATATCAGCCCTCTCTGTCTCCGCGCATTTTGGGTAATCATGGGTTGTTCTCCTCATGGGCTGTGGGGCAATTGTACACGAATTGGAGATAGATATTGGCTATAATATGTTCCAAGCAGAGATTTGCTGAACTGAAGTACTCGTTGCGAAGAAAGTTGGCTGAACAGATGCAATCCATTCGATAATTCTTTGCTTTGACGGAATTTCCGTCCGTCTGGATGTCTAGGAATGTTGTTTATCAGACAACTCCCTCCATAAAGTATTATAGGACAGTCATGATCTGTGATTCTATTTTCTCGTATAAGCCATTCTGCAATTTCAATAAGCAGGTCTATCCAACTCTTGATTCTGATTCCTTCCTCGGATGGAAATTTTATGGAGACAGGGCGAATTCTGTTATTTATCAACTCAGTAATCGGAATCCATCCTATCGCAGAAGATTCGTTTGGATTCGTCTCTGAAACATCATACAACGGATCCGTGTCTCCCAATCCCGATTGACGCGCTCGCCGCCGTACCAATGGCGATTCTGTAACGTCATATGACGGATTCATGCCTTCCAATTCACTCTGTAGAACCCTCATGAAGCTGGCTTGGAAACGTTCGAATGTCTCTGACATATCGACCGTGTGCGTTCCCAGCTCTGCCAATTCATTCCTGCTCGCGGCGAGCGCTCTCCTGCGTCCGCGTTCATACTCGACGAACATTCGGGATTCTTCAGGCCTATTCCGGGGACTGCGCTCCGGCGGAAGCGCCGCTAGATAGTCCTCGAACTGTCGATCCAATGTTTCGTTGTTTTGCAAATCCCTATCTTCTTTTTCAATCGAATCCCGCAACTCAGTCTGCTTGGCTCTGTTTCTAGCTAGGGCGCGATCCCGCTCCTCTTCGAGCAGTTCTCTCAGCAACGGCCTCAGCCTTTCGTCGATATAGTTGTGTTCAGGCGTCGCCTCACGAACATCTTCGCCATCGCCTTCACTGGCTAGCCGCTCCATTTCATCGGTAACGGGCAGATGGGCTTCCACATGCGCGTCCCGGTGACACAGATCGCATACCGCGTCATGGGTGTACCCACAGGCTTCCTCCATACTCCACCGATTCCACGAGCGCCACTTTCCGCACCGCGAGCAGTCTTTGCCGAACGGCTCACCGCAATGCCGGCAGTCGTGGCTTGCCGCTGGCGACACGGTTCCGCAGACATCGCACCGAACGGCTGGGGCTTCGCCCTCAGGCGGCGCGCCGCGCGGCGCGAGCGACCATTCGCGACGCTCTTCCGGCAACCCGTGTCGCAGGGAGTTGCCCGCTAGGTCGAGTATCAGGCAGTCTCCGCCGTCTGGTTTCGGGCGCAAGCCGCGTCCTACCATCTGCAAGTACAGCGCGAGGCTCTTGGTGGGCCTAGCGATGACCACGCATGAGGCGTCGGGCAAATCGAACCCCTCGGTCGCTACGGCTACGTTCACCAAGACTTTTAGCGCGCCTGCGCGGAATCTTTCTATCGTGGCGGCGCGCTCACTCGAAGGAGTCTCTCCTAGCATGAGTCCTGCGGGTATGCCTGCGTCATTGAATACTTGCGTGAGATTTTGGGCGTGTCCTACGGATACGGCGTAGACAATCGTTTGGCGATCTGAGGCATGTTCTCGCCAGAACTCCAGAGCGCCCGCCGTCATTATGTTGCGCCCTTCGTTGGCGCGTTCGATACCCGCATCGGTGTAGTCTCCGATTCTGCCGATCTCTCCGCCGCGCACGCGGGCTTCGGGCGACGGCGTCAGAACGCGAGCTTCGCACAAGGAGCCGCCCGACTGAAGCTCCGAGACTTGCGCTCCGCATATCAGATTGTCGAACAGGTGGTCGAACCCTTCCCTTTCGGATAGACGCCACGGGGTGGCGGTCATGCCCAAGACGCGCCCCCGCCAACGTTTCATCGCACGTTCGTAACCGTCGGCTGTGGAGTGGTGAGCCTCGTCTATTATCATCAGGTCGTTGTCGGTGTATCTGTTGTATCTGTTCCATACGTTGGAGTTTCGCGCGCGACGCCCTACTGTCTGCGCCATCAGAATGACCACGCCGTTGCCCAGCGACGGCAGAGGACCTTGGAATCGAACGCGTCGAGGATTCTCGACGTATCTCGCATTGACGCCGCAGGTTTCACGCAGCATCATCCTAGTCTGCCCCGCCAGCTCTTTGCGGTGGGTCAGCCATACAGCCTTGCGCCCGCTTGCGAGATAGCCCTTCAGCAAGTGACCGGCTATGATGGTCTTGCCCCCGCCTGTGGGAAGCTGCATCATCACACGCGCATTTTGTGGACTCAACGCGCGCTCGACCTGCCGCAGCAGGTCTATCTGGTACTGTCGCAAATCCATCATCGCGCGTCAGTCTACACCTAGCGGCGGCTTTCGGAAACCTAGCCCCATCATAAACCCAGCCCCGCCATCGCGCATCCCGCCCGCAAAAGTTGTAGACTATGATCCATTGACCCACACTCTTCGCAGGAGGCTTAGCATGGCGGATACAGACTGGGGACACATCTACAAAGAGATCGGCGCGCAGCCGGTCATCAACGCGATAGGCAGCGTTACTATGCTGGGCGGATCGACTCCCGCGCCGGAGGTGCAGGAGGCGATGGAGGCGGCGGGCGTGGCGTACATCCCGCTCATGGAGCTGGAAGAGAAGGCGGGGCGCGCGATAGCCGACATGACGGGCGTTCCGGCCGCGTGGGTGACCTCCGGCGCGGGGTCTGCGCTCACGCTCGCTGCGGCGGCGGTCATGGCTGGCGACGACGACGACCGCATCCAGCAGCTGCCGGACACCACAGGCATGAAGAACGAGTTCCTCATCCAGCGGCGGCAGCGCTACTGGTACGACCGCTGCCTAGAAACCTCCGGCGCCAAGCTGGTGGAGTTCGGCGCGGACGACGGCACGACGCGCGAAGACCTAGAAAACGCCATAGGCCCCAACACCGCCGCCGTACACTTCTACGCGGTGGAGCAGGAGCCGGACGACAAGATACTGCCGCTCGAAGACTGCATCGAGATAGCGCGCGCCAACGGCATTATGGTCACCGTCGACGCGGCGGGGCAGATATACCCGCTCGAAAACTTCGGCAAGTACGTTCGCATGGGCGCGGATTTCCAGTGCATCGCCGCGAAGTACATGGGCGCGCCGCAGTCCACCGGACTCGCGCTCGGCACCGAAGATATGATCCGCAAGCTGGGCTACCAGTCGTTCGTCGGCTACGAGGGGCGGCGCATTCGCGGCATCGGCAGGCCGCACAAGGTGGACAGGCAGGAGATGATAGGCGCTGTCGCCGCCGTGCGCCGCTGGTTCACGATGGACCACGAATCGCGTCTCGCGGACGCCGAAGAGCGCAGCCAAACGGTGCTTGCGCCGCTCGCCGGTATCCCCGGGCTGAAGGCGGAGATGATGGACAACATCATTGGCCACCAGCCGTTCGGCGTTCACATAGAGGTGGAGCCGGACGTGGCGGGCTTTACCGCGCAGGATCTCGTCGATAGGCTGAAGGCTGGCGACCCGCCCATCTGGGCGCGGGTGCGCGAGGGCGAACAGCACATAGACATCCACGTGTTCGGGCTGTACGAGGGCGAGGATGCGATAGTCGGCGAGCGCATCGCCGCGGAATTCACGCGCTGAGGGCGTGTCCCCGCTAGAGGGAATCCGCATCATCGACCTGACGCAGGTGCAGGCGGGGCCGTCCTGCACCCAGCTTCTGGCGATGCTGGGCGCGGATGTCATCAAGGTGGAGCAGCCGCGCGTCGGCGACCGCACGCGACGCGAGCGCGCCGTCTCGGACGACGTCGACAGCTTCTACTACATAGTCTTCAACGCAAGCAAGCGCAGCGCGACGCTGAACCTCAAGAGCGAGCGCGGGCGGCGGATTATGCTCGATCTCGTCGCCCGCGCCGATGTCGTGGTCGAGAACTACGCGCCGCGCCAAATGGAGCGGTTCGGGCTGGGTTTCGACGCGCTCAAAGCCGCCAACCCGCGCGTGGTATATTGCAGCATCAAGGGCTTCGGCGGCTGGGGACCTAACGCGCGCGTCAAGAGCTTCGAGCATATAGCGCAGGCGGTGGGCGGCGCCATGAGCGCGCAGGGCGAGCCGGGGCGCGAGCCGACGTTCGTCGCGCCCGGCGTGGGGGACTCCGGCACGGGGCTGCACGCCGCGATAGGCATTCTCGCCGCGCTCCGAGCGCGCGACGCAAGCGGCGAGGCGCAGCGCGTGGACGTATCCATGCAAGACAGCGTCGTCAACCTCATGCGAATCCGCATGATAGACACGTTCGGCAGCGGGGAACCCGTAGCGCGCGAGGGAAACCGCACTTGGGGCGGGCCATCGGTGGTCTACCCATGCAAGCCAGGCGGACCCAACGACTACGTTGCGCTAGTGTTGGCGGGCGACGGCTGGGATACGCTGCTCGCGCTCTCGGGCAGAGCCGAGCTTATCGGAGACCCAAGATACGCCACCGCCGAGGCGCGCGAGGCGAACCGCCACGAGGTGGAAGAGATAGTCAGCGGCTGGACGCGCACGGTAACCAAGTTCGAGGCGATGCGGATATTCACCGAGCTGGGCTTCCCCGCCGGCGCGGTGCAAGACACGCGCGAAGTGTTGGCGGACCAGCACCTTCGAGCGCGAGAGATGGTTGTGGATGTCCACGACCCCGCGCGCGGCGACTACCAGCTCATCGGCTGCCCCATCAAGATAGCGGGCGTCGACACGCGCCCAACAGCGCCGCCGCTGCTGGGAGAGCATACGGACGAGACGCTAGAAGAGCTGCTGGGCATGACGCGCGCTGATGTCGAGAAACTCAGGGAAGACGGCGTGGTGTGATATGAACGCGGCTGCGCTCAGTCCGCCGCCGCTATCGCCCCAGTCCCAGGCGCCGCGATTGTCGCCTCCTGCTCCTCAGCCATCATCGGCGCGAACCGCTCGGCGTCCAATGCCTTGCCCATTCAACAGCCTCGTCGCCGCTGAGACATGACGCGACGCCGGTGGAAGGCGAGACGCTCTGAGAATATGGCTCGACTCCGAACGACGAATCCGATAACAGATGCGAGAGGATGCTGTACAATCAAAGCCAAAGAGAATAACGCCACGGGAGTATGCCCAACCTGCGGCCAGCGGCGGCGGGAAATTCGCCAGCTGCAAGACTACCGGGAAACGCCGCTGTCCATCGCCGGCAAGCTCGCGCCTTGGGCGCTGGCTGTGGTTCTGGCGATGTCCATAATCTGGACTGCGCTTGTGGCATACTTGGAGGTAAAGAGCGGAGCGCACGACGGCATCTTGGCGACTATCGTCGCCATCGGCTCTATATCCGCGAGAGCCGTGCCGCTATTCGTGCCTTTCTCTATAGCTATAGCGTTGTTCGGAGACGTTTTCTGGGGGGCTGTAATGGTAACCGCGAGATATCTCACCAACAAGTTCGTTACCCCACTCATAGAGAAGCGACGCGCCGAAGGGCGTGTGGAGGGCCGCGTGGAAGGCCGCGCCGAGGGGCGCGTGGAGGGCCGCGCCGAGGGGCGCACGGAGATGCTGGAAGCCGTCAGGCAGTGGAACGAGCGCAGGCTGGCGGCGGAAGCCAACGGCGAGCCGTTCGACGAGCCGCTGCCCGGAGCAGACGAGTAGACTCGCCCCTTAGCAGTCATAGGCTCTACATCCGCGAGAGCCGTGTGCCGCTCTTCGTACCTTTCGCAACGGAGAATAGTCGGGGACTTCTCTCCGTATCAGTATCAGTCCGCCGCCGCTATCGCCAACTCCGGGTGCGCCATTGGGGGGCGCTGCGCCGCGATTGCCGCCGCCTGCTCCTCAGCCGTCATTGGCGCGAACCGCTCGGCGGCGTCCAACACCTTGGGCAGCAGGCTTATTTCGCCGCACGTGGGCGCGGTGTGCATCGGCTGAGACAGAACCCACCATAGAGACTTGTCTATATCCGCCTGCTCGCGGTGCGGGTCGTACCACGTATGACAGTCTCGCGCGCCCGACCCCCAACCGCCGCGCGCTATCATCTTGATTGTCTGCACGCCTACGTCCCGCGCCGCGCACTCCGCCAGCAGCGCCTCAGAGTCCCGCCGATAGCTCGCGTCGCGCGCCATTGCCGGGTTCAGCGGAAACATCACCGTATCGAAGTCGAACCGCCGCAGCCCCTCCAAGATGGCGCTCGGCGCGCCCGGCCCGTGTCCGGTTATGCCTAGCCAGCGCGTCAGCCCCTGCTCGCGCATCTCTGTCAGCGTCTCCAGCGCGCCGCCCCGCCGCGTAGCGAGATCCAGCTCTCGCCGGTCGACGATGGAGTGCAGCTGAAACAGATCGAAATCGTCCACGTCCAGCCGTTCTAGGATGCTCTCCACATCGCGCCATGCCGCATCCCGCTCGCGAAAGCGCGTCTTGGAACCCAAGAACACATCGGCGCGGATTTGCGGCATCCATGGCGCCATGCGCTCCATTGCGTGGCCATAGCTCGGCGCGATGTCTATGTGGTTCACGCCGCTGTCCAGCGTGAGCCGTATGGCGGCGTCCGCCTCGTCCTGATCGACGTATCCGACCGCGTAAGCGCCAAACGTGACGACTGTGCTTTCGTGTCCTGTGCGCCCAAGCCTGCGTTTCTCCATGATTCGCCTCCCGCGCTCGTTGGTCGATAGATTATGCCAGACCCATCGCGCCGTACACCGCGCCGATGTCCAAGTATTGTCTCAGCCGCGCCGCCAGCTTGTCGTACTCGGCGCCTTGCGAGAAACCGTCGTCCGACTCCGCAAGCGCGCTCAGACCTTTGGCGGCGAGCAGGTTGTTTACGATAGCGTCGGTTATGGCGTCGTTCTTGAACAGGTCGTGGACGTATGTAGCCAGAATGCGCCCGGAATCGTCCGCGAATCCCAGCGGCGATTCGTCGCCGAGCGCCGCGAGCGCCGGCTTGGCGTCTCCCGCCGCGTCGCTCACGCCTACGTGGATCTCGTAGCCCTCGAAGCGCTCCCCCTCGCATCCCGCCAGAAGCCCCTTGCCCGCAACGACTCGCCCGCGCGTCCGCCGAGTCGTCTTGTCCGCCGCGAAGAGCGTGTCTATATCCAGAACGCCAAGCCCCCGCTCGACTGGCTTGGCGGATTCTATCCCCAGCGGGTCGCGGATGGTATTGCCGAGCATCTGCATTCCGCCGCACACGCCTACTAGCCGCCCTCCGCCCGCCAGATGCCGCAAGACGCGCTCCGCCAAGCCCGACCGCCGCAGGGCGGCGAGGTCGTCCACCGTCGTCTTCGAGCCGGGCAGTATCGCCAGATCCGGCGCGCCGAACTCCGCCGCGCTCCTAACGTATCGCAGCCGAACGGCGCTCCGCCGCGCCAGCGGATCGAATTCGTCGAAGTTCGCCATGCGCGGCAGGGCGACTATCGCCACGTCCAGCGCTCCGTCCACATCCGCAGACGTGCGCGCCTGCTTGGGCGAGTCTTCCTCCGGCACGTATACGTCCTCGAGATACGGCAGCACGCCAGCAACGGGAACGCCCGCAAGCTCCTCTATCATCTCCAAGCCCGGTTCGAGCAGCGTCATGTCTCCGCGAAACTTGTTGATTATGAAGCCGCTCACCAGCCGCCGCTCCCGCTCGTCTATCAGCGCGAGCGTGCCGTACAGCGACGCGAACACCCCGCCCTTGTCTATGTCTCCCACGAGGAACACCGGCGCGTTCGCGTACAGCGCCACCTCCATGTTCACGATGTCGCCCGCGCGCAGGTTTATCTCCGCCGGGCTGCCCGCGCCTTCTATAACCACGATGTCGAACCGCGCGCGCAGCGCGTCGAGCGCGGATGTGATGTATCCCCACAGCCGTTCGCGCCGCCGCAAGAAGTCCATCGAGTGGATCTTGCCGTCCATCCTGCCCATCGCCACTAGCTGCGAAACCGAATCCCCCTCCGGCTTCAGCAGAACCGGGTTCATCTCCACGCTCGCCTCCACGCGAGCGGCGTCCGCCTGAACCGCCTGCGCGCGCCCTATCTCCAGCCCGTCGCGCGTAACCGCCGAGTTGAGCGACATGTTCTGCGCCTTGAACGGCGCGACGCGATAGCCGTCCTGCGCGAACAGGCGGCATAGCCCCGTAACCAGCAGGCTCTTGCCCACCGATGATCCGGTTCCTTGCACCATCACCACGCGAGCGGCGCTGTCTTGACTGGCGGCTGTGATAAGCTGACTCCCAACAACTACGGCAACCTAAACCTGCGGAGCGAGCATACAGCAAATGTCCAAGATATTCGACATTGCAGACGGATACGTCGATAAGACGGCTGAGCTAAGCCCAATCTCGGCCACATATATGGGCGTTCGCGGCTACGACCACTTGATGGACGATTTTTCGCCTGAGGCGAGCGATGCCGAGGCGGCGCTGTGGCGCGCCACGCTCGACGAACTCGAAGCCGCGAGCGCGGAGGACGAGCGAGACAGGATAGCGCGCGACGCCATGACGGACAGCCTGCGGCTGAATCTCGACAGGCGCGACGCCAACGAGCATCTCCGCAGCCTAAGCATGATATTCAGCCCGATCCACAGCTCCCGCCAAGTGTTCGACATGATGCCGCGCCAGACGGAACAAGACTGGGCGAACGTCGCGGCGCGCATGGCGCTGATTCCGCAGGCGCTGGCGAGCTACCGCCGCTCGCTCGATGAGGGGCTGCGGCGCGGCATCGTCGTCGCCAAGCGCCAAGCGCGCGAAACGGCGGATCAGTGCGACGTTTGGACGGGAACGGCGGAGGGACACGAATCTTTCTTCGCTGGGCTTGCCGACGCATACGCAGAATCCGAAAGCGCGTCCGACAGCCTGAGCGCGGACCTCGCATCAGCCGCGCGCGCGGCGAACGCGGCTGTCGCGGACATGGCGGGCTACCTAAGGCGGACGTACATCCCCGGCGCGGCTGAGCGCGACGCAGTGGGCGAAGAGCGCTACTCGCTCGCGGCGCGCGTCTACAACGGCATCGAGCTGGATTTGGCGGAGACGTACCGCTGGGGGTGGGATCAGCTCGCTTGGGTCGAATCCGAGATGGAATCGACCGCCGAGAAGATAGCGCCCGGTCAGGGCGTCGCGGCTGCGAAAGAGCTGCTGGAGACCGACCCCGCGCGCGCCATAGAGGGCGAAGCCGAGTTCGCCGAGTGGATGCAGCGGCTTCAAGACGCCACGATAAGCGAGCTGGACGGAACTCACTTCGAAATAGCCGAGCCGGTGAAGAAGATAGAGGCGCTCATCGCGCCGCCCGGCGGCGCGCTTGCGATGTACTACACTCCGCCATCCGAAGACTTCTCGCGCCCGGGGCGAACATGGTATCCCACGGGCGGCAAGACGCGCTTCCCGCTGTGGAGCGAGGTTTCCATCGCATATCACGAGGGCGTGCCGGGACACCACTTCCACCTGGGAACCACGGTGTATCTATCGGATAGGCTATCCAGATTCCAGCGTCTGCTTGGCGGAACGTCGGGCCAAATCGAGGGATGGGCGCTCTACGCCGAACGGCTGATGGGCGAGCTAGGCTACCTAGAAAATCCAGACTACTATCTGGGGATGCTCGCGGGGCAATCACTGAGGTCCATCCGCGTCATCATAGACATCGGAATGCACCTGGAGTTGGAGACTCCGCGCGATCAACCCTTCCACCCCGGCGAGCGGTGGACGCCCGAGCTAGGGCTGGAGTTCATCCAACAGAAGAGCCTCTTCCCGCCCGACTTCGTGGCGAGCGAGGTGAGCCGCTACTTGGGCATACCCGGACAGGCAATCAGCTACAAAGTAGGCGAACGCGAGTGGCTGGCGTCGCGGGAAGACTCGAAGCGGCGCAACGGCGCGGAGTTCGACCTGAAGCGCTGGCACACCCGCGCGCTGTCCATAGGGCCTATGGGCTTAGCGCAAATGCGGCGCGAGATGGCGGCGGTGTAGGAGACGGTGGATGGTTCAGTAGACGCCGCCTTCCGCATTTTTGCAGTCTGGCGACGCTCTGAGTAAACAGTGAATCGAGGAGACGGTTCTTACAAGGGATACCCACTTGGTAAAAACGAGTGGCCACACGGAATAGAGGAATTGTATGGCGGGAATTAGCTTCGAGTTCGACTGGATCGACCCTGAAGGGATAAACGGGCCCGAACTATCCGCGACGTGGGCGTCTCTGCAAATTCGAGCGGACGACTCGGTAGTTACTCGCGTTCTGGATATGCGGGCGGAGACGGTGCGCGATTCCGTGTACGTCCCTCTCTACCCGCTCGCGGAGTGGCTGGTTTCTAACTGGTGGTTCATTACATGCGAAATCCAAAACCCCGCAAAAGAGGGATCCCCTGACTTCCGCCGCCGCCATTCTATGGCCGCCAGCCGCGATGGTTACGCATTTCCCAACATGGAGATGGTCCCCTACGGTTCCAGAACGCTTATCGTCTGGAAAAGAGACGCTCCCCCGTGGACCAAAGTGGAGTTCCTGAACGACGGACGCATCAGAATGGATGCCGCCGAGTTCCGCGAGGTCTGTGGAGAATTTATAGATCGAGTGATTCAGAGACTGGACTCTCTCGGTGTCCACGATACGTTCCTGAAAGAAGAGTGGGACGCGATTCGAACTGCGGACGAAGATGAAATCAGCTTCTGCGAAGCCGCGGCCGGGCTAGGATGGGATCCTTATGCGCTGAATGCGGCGGATCGAGACCGCATAATTCTGCTCTCTGATAGGCTGGAAGAAATGCTCGATGAGGCTATCCCGGCTCTGGACACGACAGACCCGGTCGCAGGCTCGTCAGCCATCCTGTCCGCTAGGGAAGAGGCTAAACCGAACAGTCTGAATCTGGAGCGTATCGAGTCTTTTCGAGAAGAAGTCAACATGGATACGGTTGCAGGGCTTGCCCCCTGGGACGTGGGATATGACTGGGCGCGACGCCTGAGGCGCAATCTGGGGCTGGATGGCGATTCGCTGTACACCATGCCGCTGATTGCAGAGGCGCTCGGAGAAGACGCCAAGTCGCTCGACAATGCGACGAAGCCAGTAAAATCCCTTGCTAAAGCGCCGCTGATAGATGGAGTGATTACGAGACAAGACGAAAGCGCCGCCTTTGCATTTCGCCATCTGCGCGACGACGCCAGAAGGTTTCAATTCTGCCGCGCGCTCGCCGAAGTTCTGGCGTCTCCACGCTCGGACGCTCTGATTACTAAGGCGAACTCCGAACGGCAGCAACGCAACCGCGCCTTTGCCGCCGAGTTCCTCGCGCCCTCATCCGCTCTAAAGCATTGGATATCGAAGCCTACTGTGGATAGCGACGATATCGATGATCTAGCTATAGAGTTTGGCGTGTCCTCTTACGTCATCGAGCATCAAATCAGAAACCACAGGATCGCCCAACTCGGCGGGTTGGAATAGAGATACATCTATATCGACAACGCTCATCCCAGGGCGTCTCAGCCAACCTCGACAGCGCCGCCGCGCCGCGAATCAGCGCCCAGCGCTCCGGTTGGTCGTCCTGAATCTCGAGCTGGGCGAAGAAAGCCGCGCGCCCGACAGCCGCCGCGCGGTTGTCGGATGCGCGACTTATCTCATCTCCACTGATCGCTGTCGTCCGGCGGCCAGATGTTGGACGCGCCCCGCCCCGCGCCTTGCAGCCCGGAGTCTTCGCGCATATCCGCCGTCGCGTCTCGCCAGCGGATGAAGTGGGGCGCTTGCGTGTGCGCCTCGAACGCCGCCTCGTCCACATATACCTCGTACAGCCAGACGCGGTTGTCGTCTTCGGCGTCTTGTATCACGTCGAAGCGGATGCAGCCCGGCTCGTCGCGCACGGAGCCTACGGCGTCGCCAATCATCTCTTCGATGAACCGCTCCTTGCAGCCTTCCTTGATCTGTATTGGCGCGATGATTACGTACATTTCTTTCTCCCTCTGTTGTGTTTTAGAACTATCCTACTCGCCAAGCGCAGCCAGCGCCGCGCTTGCCGCGCCGACGGCGGCGCCCGCCGCCACTTCGTACCCGCGCTTCGGCAAGACTGCCTCCAGCGCGGCTAGCGCTAGCAGAACGTAGTCGGGGCGGCTGGATTCCCCCATCAGCCCGAATCGCCACACGCGCCCGTCGAATTCGCCCAGCCCCTTGCCTATTTCGATGCCGTACTCGTCTAGCAGCGCGGCGCGAACGGCGGCATCGTCTACGCCCTCAGGCGTCCACACCGGCGTTACCTGCGCCAGACGGAAGCCGTCCGGCGCGACGAGTTCCAACCCTAGCGCCTCCAGCCCCGCGCGCAGAGCCGCCGCGTTGCGCTCGTGGCGCGCGTAACGCTCATCCAGCCCCTCTTCCAGCGCTACCAGCAGCCCCTCGCGCAGCGCGAGAACCATGCTGACGGGCGATGTGTGGTGGTAGACTCGCGGTTCGCGCCAGTAGTTGGCGTTCAGGTTCAGGTCGAGATACCAGCTCGCGGGCGGGGTCTCGCGCGAGCGGATGGATTCCAGAGCGCGCTCGCTCACCGCCACGGGCGACAGCCCCGGCGGACAGCCTAGGCATTTCTGCGTCGCGCCATAGCAGTAGTCGATCCCCCAATCGTCGAACGCTATCTCGTTGCCGCCTATCGAGGTTACCGCGTCTACCATGAACAGCGCGCCATGCTCGCGCGCCAGCCGCGACAAGCCCTCGAGCGGCTGACGAACTCCGGTGGAAGTCTCGGCGTGAATCGCGGCGACCAGCTTGACGTCCGAGCGCGCCGCAAGCGCGTCGCTGAGCAGCTCTTCCGGGAACGGCGCACCCCAATCCGAGCGGAGAGGAACGACGTTCGCGCCCACGCGGGTCGCCATGTCCACCATCCGCTCCCCAAAGAAGCCGCTGATGCACACTACGGCGGTGTCGCCCGGCTCCAGCAGGCTCGAAAGCCCCGCCTCCATGCCCGCCGAGCCGGTGCCGGAGAGCGCCATCGTAGCCGCTTCCTTAGTTTGGAATACTTCGCCCAGCAAGTCGGAGACGTGTTCGAGTATCCGAACGTAGTCCGGGTCTAGGTAGCCGATCATGCCCTGCATCATCGCGCGCAAGACTCTGCCGCTGACCATGGACGGGCCGGGGCCTAGCAGTATGCGCGGAGGAACGTCCGCAGGCGCGGCGGGGTTGGGTTCTATCATGGTCTCCCCCTTACTTGCGGTTGTAGCGGTCTTCGAAGCGCACTATGTCGTCTTCGCCGAGATAGCTGCCGGACTGCACCTCGATTATCTCCAGCGGAATGGAACCCGGGTTCTCAAGCCGATGCGTCTCGCCCACGCGCACGTAGGCGGATTCGTTCTCGAACAGCAGAGATTCGCCGCCGTCTTTGACTATCTTGGCGACGCCGCTGACTACTACCCAATGCTCCGAACGGTGGTGGTGCATCTGCAACGACAGCGCCTGCCCGGGGTCGACGGTTATTCGCTTCACCTGAAACCGTTCGCCGGCGTCTACGGTTTCGTACCACCCCCAAGGGCGGTGAACCTTGCGGTGATTCTCGCGCTCCGGGCGGTTCTCGGTTTCCAGCCGCTCGACTATCGCGCGAACGTCCTCGACGCGGTTGCGATGCGCTACGAGCGTCGCGTCGGGCGTTTCGACCACTATCACATCCTCCAGCCCGACGGCGGCGACGAGGCGATGATTGCCGAACACCATGGAGTTTCGCATCTCGTGGGTGTACACATCTCCCCGAACGACGTTGCCGCGTTCGTCTTTGCGGCTTACGTCCATTATGGCTGCCCACGAACCGACGTCCGACCATCCCGCATCCAGATCCGCGACTACGGCGCGGCGCGGGCTGGCGCTGTCGGCGGCGGCGATGCGCTCCATAACGGCGTAGTCTATGGTATCCGGCGGGCAGGCGGCGAACAGCGCCGCGTCCGGGCGGAGGAAAAGCCCATCGCGCGAGCCGCGCGCGTGCGCCTTGCGGCAAGATTCGGCAATGTCTGGCCTGAACCGCTCTATCTCGTCTAGCCACGCCGACACTCGCATGACGAACATGCCGCTGTTCCAGAGATATTCTTCGGTTTCCAGCATCCGCCGAGCGGTTTGCGCGTCCGGCTTCTCCACGAACTCCGCCAGTTCGTAGGCGGCTCCCGCGCCGGACGAGTCCGCGCGGCGAAACTCCGCGCCCTTGCGGAGGTAGCCGTATCCCACGCTGGGCGCGTCCGGCGATATGCCGAACGTGACGATGCAGTCGTCTTGCGCCACAAGCGCCGCCGCCGCGTTCGCCGCCGCGTGGAAGGCTGCCGCGCGCGTCATAACGTGGTCCGCCGGAAGCGCCAGCATCGCGGGGTCTTCGCCTTCTGCCGCCTGATCCGCAAGCGCAAGCGCCGCAAGCGTCAGCGCGGGCGCGGTGTTTCGCCCGACGGGTTCCAGCGCGATAGACTGCGGCAGCCGCTCTATCCGGCGCAAATGCTCCGCAGCCAAAAACCTATGCTCCTCGTTGCAGACGATGATGGGCGCCTTCGCGCCGTCCACGCCGTCGAGCCGCAAGATGGTGTCTTGCAACATCGAGCGGCTATCGGATATGGACAGGAACGGCTTTGGGTAGAACTCTCTGGAAAGAGGCCAAAGGCGGGCGCCGGGGCCTCCGGCGAGAATGACGGGATATAGAGTCATGGCGTGAACTCCGCTCGCTCGCCGACGATGGCGCGGCTGGGCATGGCTACTTTGCCACTAAGTTAATGCGACTTGGGCGGGGATGCAAGCCGATATAGAGGGATCGCAAGGCTGAGCGTCGCCAAATCACACCCACAGCGCGCCGCCGACTATCGCCTTCTCCAGCGCGATGCCTAGCTCGGCGGACTCTTCTTCCCGATTATGGTCACCTATGGTGGCGACGTATGCGACGCCTAAGACTCTGCCTATCCTGAAGTCTATGATCGACGCGCTGACAGGGGCGGAGCGTCCCTCGTAGACGGCGCGAACGCCTACGGCTTCGTCGTAGAAGCCTTGCGGCTCGAAGCGGTCTGCCGACACTAGCCGCTGCCCCTCGCTCGCGTCTGAGCCGACGTTGGCGGTGAAGTCGCGCACGAACACGTCGCGCATCCACTCGCTCACGCCCTGCGGGGTATCGAACAGGTGGACGACCGTGCCCGCCATCACGTCTTCGCCGTCGAGCGCGTCCGACGCCGACGCGGACCAGAACTCGCGCACGAATCCGCCGATGCGCCCTACGCCGCGGAAGCGCTCTTCCGAAGCGCTCTCGAACCCGCGCGCCGCCATAGCGCGGTTGTCCAGCTCTTCCTCGCGCGTCCGCGTGAAGCCGCCATAGCGCGGCGGCAGGTCTCCCACTTCGAGCGCGAGGCTCGGCAGGTCTTCCAAACGTAGATCGAAAGTCGCGCGGACGAGCGGCGTAGTCATGGCGTAAGCCTCCGGTTATGTGGCTGGGGCGGATCGACTGTTGGCGCGCTCGCCAACGGCTGACAGCCCGCGCCCGACACCTGTATAATGCCGTCTATCATAGCGTCGGAGCCGCAATCAATAAATTCCCCCTCTCCCCTTTGCGGGAGAGCGCCAAGCGAGGGTCACTTCCGCATGAGCGACAGCAAGAGTGAGAAACGCGAGTTCACGCGGCGGCAGCTGCTCAAGGGCATTCCCATAGGAATCGCCGGCGCAGCCGCGCTCGGCTTGGTTTCGGACCGTCTCGCGTCCGCGTTCACGCGGCGCAAGCGAGCGCCGAACCTGCCGCAGGATTCGATTTTCGCGCCCGATCCCAACCGCAGCCGGCGGGCGTAGACGGCTAAAGCTCGGCATGTTGTCTTCATGCCGCCGAAATCCCCCTCGCCTGTCGGGGCGCGCAAAGGGGCGGCTGGCAGCGTTCGGGTTCGGTCTCACCCTGCTGGTCGCCGTCGCGCTGGCGGCAGGCTGTCTGAACGACGCGCCCGCCGAGCCTACCCCGACGCCCGTGAACGTCTCCGAACTGCTAGCGCTATCCGGCGATGTCATGGCGGCGCTCACGGCGTTCCACTTCGAGTTGGAACACAACGATGGCGGCGGCACCCCGCTATCGGATTCGCTGACGGTAACGAGCGCGTCGGGCGACATCGTTAGCCCGGACAAAATCTCGATAGACTTCGATGGAACTTTCGGCGGCGGATTCGCCATCAGTTCCAACCTCGTGTCGCTCGGCGGCGATACTTACATGACCAACCCGCTCACCGGCGATTGGGAGTCTGTATCGAGCGAGGTCAGCCCGATGAGCTTCTTCGACCCCATGCGGGGCATTGCCGACATGCTGGACGAGATGCGAAATCCGACGCTGGTTTCGACGGCGGACGGCGCGCACACCGTCGAGGGCGCTCTAGCCGTCGCCGCGCTGGAGCCGCTGCTGGGCAACGCCGCTCAGGGCGACGAGGCGGACGTGACGCTGACTATAGACGCGCGGACCCGCCACCTCACTCGGGCGGTTATCGCGGGTAGGGTTACCGCATCCGAGCCGGACGGCGTAATACGAACTATCACGCTGTCCAAGTTCGACGAGAAGGCGACGATAGAAGCTCCCCAATGAGCCGCTGGCGAGCGTCTCCCTACATCGCGCTAGCGCCGGCTCTGCTCGGCGTATTCATCGCGGCGGACGACCAGACCGTTATCGTAACCGTCTTGCCTGAGATCATGTTCGATCTCGGCGTGCAGGCGACCGAGCTGGAGCGCGCGTCTTGGGCTATCACCGGATACCTGCTGGGGTACGTAGCCGCGATGCCGCTCATCGGGCGCATGTCAGACGTGTGGGGACGGCGCAGCCTGTTCGCGGCGTCTATGCTCGCATTCATGGCAGGCTCGGCGGCAGCCGCGATGACCACCAGCATCACGTGGCTAGTCGTCGCGCGCGTGTTCCAAGCCGTCGGCGCGGGCGCGATGCTGCCTATAGCCATAGCCATCGTGGGAGACTCGTTCCCGCCGCATCGTCGCGGGGTTCCGCTCGGGCTCGTCGGCGCGGCGGCTGAGGCGGGCGGCGTGATAGGGCCTCTGTGGGGAGGTCTCATCAGCCGGTTCTTGGATTGGACTTGGGTGTTCTGGATGAACCTGCCGTTGGGCGCGCTGACGCTGCTCGCGCTGTTTGCATTGCTGGACGGCGGCGCGCGGCGGCGCGCGCGCGTGGACTACCTCGGCGGCGCGCTGCTCGCGGTCAGCCTATCCGCGCTGACGCTCGCGCTCGCGCGGATAGACTCGCCGGATACGCTCTTAGCCGTCTGGCTAGCCGTCGCGCTCGTCGGCTTCGCGCTGTTCGTAGTTCGGCAGCGTTTGGCTGCCGATCCGCTCCTGCCGGTGTCCATGTTCCGCGCCGTCGCGTTCGTTTCCGCCAATCTAACGCACCTACTGGTTGGCGGCGCGCTCATCATCGGCATGGTCACGATTCCGCTCATGGCGAACACGGCGCTCGGCTGGACGCCGCTAGACGGCGGCTTGATGCTGATGCGTATGACCATCGCCATGCCATTCGGCGCGCTCGCGGGCGGCTGGCTGAGCCAGCGCGCGGGCTACCGCCTGCCATCGACGATTGGGCTGGCGCTTGCCGCTGTCGGCTTCTGGCGGATGAGCGGATGGGGGCTGGACGTGGCGGATCCGTGGATGACGGCGCACTTGGCGACAGCCGGGTTCGGCTTCGGGCTGCTGATAGCGCCCATAGCGCTCGCCGCGACGGAGAGCGTCGGCGAGGATCTGCGCGGCGCGGCGGCGGGCGTGGTGGCAGCCATGCGCATAATCGGCATGACGTTCGGCTTGGCGGCGCTCGCCGCGTGGGGCGTGGGGCGCTTCCAACAGCTAGTAGTGGGAATCGAGCTTCCCCTTCCCGCGCCCGGCGAAACCACAGCCCAAACGCAAGCGCGCGTCGCCGAGTTCGAGGCGAACCTGATAGACGCGGGCGTATCGCTGTTCAGCGATTTCTTCCTCATAGCCATGGCGGTTTCGCTAGCCGCCATAGGCGCGGCGGCGTTCATGAAACGGACGCGAGCGGACGGCTAATCTGGTAGAATCCGCATCGCATCGGTCGATGTGTAGAATAACAATACGATTTACGCAGTTCGAACTAGGGTGAAATCGACATAGATTTACAGGAGGTTTGACTTTATGACGAACAGCGTCAAAGGAGTAATCGCGGGCGCCAAGGGCGCGGAAGTAACCATAGAGGGCATCTTGGTTCCGAATCCCGGGCCGGGCGAGGCTCTGATTAGAGTCGAGGCTTGCGGCGTGTGCCATACGGATTTGCACTACCGCGAGGGCGCGATAAACGACGAATTCCCCTTCCTGCTGGGGCATGAGGCGGCGGGCACGGTCGAGAGCGTGGGCGAGGGCGTGAGCAACATCGCGCCCGGCGACTTCGTAATCATCGCGTGGCGCGCGCCGTGCGGACGCTGCCGATCCTGCATGCGCGGGCGGCCGTGGTACTGCTTCGACAGCATGAACGCCGCTCAGCCGATGACGCTCGCGGACGGCAGCCCGCTGTCTCCCGCGCTCGGCATCGGCGCGTTCACCGAGCTGACGCTGGTTCACGCGGGGCAGGCGGTCAAGGTCGATCCCGCCGCCTCCGCCGCAGCAGCCGGGCTGATTGGCTGCGGCGTGATGGCTGGACTTGGCGCGGCGGTGAACACGGGCGGCGTTACGCGCGGCGATTCCGTAGCCGTCATCGGCTGCGGCGGCGTGGGCGACGCAGCAATCGCGGGCGCGAGGCTCGCGGGCGCGCACACCATCATCGCGGTGGACATCGACGATACGAAGCTAGAATGGGCAAAGGGATTCGGCGCGACTCACGCAATCAACTCCGCCCAAACGGACGCCGTGGAGGCGATACGCGAGCTTACCGGGGGCAACGGCGTAGATGTCGCCATAGATGCCGTAGGCTTGCCTGAGACTTACGAGCAGGCGTTCTTCGCGCGCGATCTCGCGGGAACGGTGGTGCTGGTAGGCGTGCCAAGCCCGGAGATGAAGATAGAACTTCCGATGATAGAGGTGTTCGGCAGGGGCGGCGCGCTCAAGTCTAGCTGGTACGGCGACTGCCTGCCGACGCGCGATTTCCCAATGTTCATAGACCTGCACCTGCAAGGGCGGCTCGATCTGGAAGCGTTCGTCTCAGAGAAGATAGCGCTGGACGAGGTGGAAGAAGCGTTCCACAAGATGGAGCGCGGCGAGGTCTTGCGCTCTGTGGTGATGATGTAGGGAGCGCGTCCCATGTCGCAAACGCAGTACGAATTCAAACAAGTCGGCGACGGCGGCAAGACCGCTCCCACCGAGCTGTTCTACCGCGAGGAGATTCAGCTTGCGCTACGCAACAGGGGGATGCCGCTCGAAGCGCTGCGGTACGACATCACGCCGAGCGGCTTGCACTACCTTCTCATACACTTCGACATCCCCTATGCCGAAGAAGAGCGCTGGACGCTGGAGATAGGCGGGCTGGTGAACGATCCGACGACGCTGAGCATGGCTGACATCCGCGCGCGCGAGACGACGACTCTGCCGGTGACGATGGAGTGCGCCGGCAACGGGCGCGCGCTGATGGAGCCGCGCGCGATTAGCCAGCCGTGGCTGCTGGAAGCGATAGGCACTGCGGAATGGACGGGAACGCCGCTGCGCCCGATATTGGAGGAAGCCGGCATAGCCGACAGCGCGGTCGAGATTCTCTTCACAGGCATAGACAGGGGCGTTCAGGGCGGCGAGCTTCAGCGCTACCAGCGCAGCCTCTCCATCGAACAGGCGATGCGCGATGAGGTCATGCTGGCGCACAGCATGAACGGCGAGCCGCTCCAGCCGCAGCACGGGCGTCCGCTGCGGCTCATCGTGCCCGGCTGGTACGGCATGACCAGCGTGAAGTGGCTATCCAAGATAGAGGCGATAGCGCAGCCGTTCGACGGCTACCAGCAGACGCGAACCTACCGATACGCGCAGACGGCGGACGACGCGGGCGAGCCGGTGGACTTCATCCGCGTGCGCTCGCTGATGATTCCGCCCGGCGCGCCCGATTTCCTAACGCGGACGCGGCTGGTCGAAGCGGGGCGCCACACCGTGCGAGGGCGCGCGTGGGCTGGCAGGCTGAGCGTGTCGCGCGTCGAGTTCAGCGGCGACGACGGCAAGACGTGGACGGACGCGGAATTGCATCCGCCCGTCGGCAAGTTCGCGTGGCGGTCTTGGTTCGCGCAGTGGGACGCGACGCGCGGAGAACACGCCCTGCGCGTCCGCGCCACCGATGAAGCGGGCAATGTCCAGCCGCTCGAACAGCCGTGGAACTACCAGGGCATGGGCAACAACATGGCGCACAGGGTGGAGGTAGTGGTGGCGTAACGGGTTTCCTATTCTGTGAAGGGGTTTTCTCCCTCGATTAGAATTGGACTCGAACGCCTCATAGACCCCCGCCCGCCTACAGGACTATGCTCAGCGGGTCTTCCAGCAAGTCTTTGATCTCGTTGATGAACATCGCGCCTTCCGCGCCGTCTACGATGCGGTGGTCGGCGGAGAGCGTCGCGGTCATCATCTGACGCACCGCTATGCTGTCGTCCGCCGCTACTACGGCGCGCTTCTGAACCGCGCCGACCGCCAGCACCGCCGTTTGCGGCGGCTGGATTATCGCCACGAAGCTGCTGACGCCCATCATGCCCATGTTGGATATGGCGAACGTGCCGCCGGAGTACTCTTCAGAGCTTAGGGCGCCCCGCTGGGCGCGTTCGGCTATGTCTTTGCTGGCTATGGCGACTTCCCTTAGCGACATGTCGCCCGCGCCGACTATGGCGGGCATTATCAGCCCCTCCGACAGCGCCATGGCGATGCCCACGTTGACGGAGTCGTTTTCGCGGATGCCGCCGTCTTCGTAGTAGGCGTTGAACTTGGGGAATCGCTTCAGCGCCTTGACGCTCGCGGCGATTATCAGATCGTTCACGGTGGCGCGGACGCCCTCGGACGCCAGCGACTGGTTGATCCGCGCCCTCAGCAGCATCGCTTCGGTCATATCCACATCCACGTTCACATAGAAATGCGGCTTCTCGCTCTTGGAGCGGGATGTTACGCGCGCTATCTGCCGCCTCATGCGCGAGAGCGGGATTGGGGCGTCGGCTTCCGGCTGCGGCTCGGGTTCTTCTTCCGGCTCGGCGGCGGCAACTTCCTCTTCTACCGGTTCAGCCTCGACTTCGGCGGATGCCTCGATAGGCTCTGGCTCTGGATCGGCTTCCACTGCCGGTTCGACCTCGACTTCGGCGGCTGCCTCGACTGGCTCTTCTTCCGGCTCTGGCTCTTCTTCGGCTTCCGCCACAGCCTCGACAGGTTCCGGCTCTGGTTCCGCTTCCACTGCCGGTTCGACCTCGACTTCGGCGACTATCTCTTCGGGTTCTTCTTCCGGCTCAGGCTCCGCTTCCTCTTCGGCTTCCTCCGCTACCGGTTCAGCCTCGACTTCGGCGACAACCTCGACAGGTTCCGGCTCTGGTTCCGCTTCCATCTCCGCTTCTTCGGCTTCCGCGCGCGCTGCCTCTTCAGCGGCGGCGCGCTCAGCCTCCAGCCTTGCCGCCTCTTCAGCTTCCGCAGCGGCTTGCGCTTCGGCTTCCGCCCTTGCCGCCTCTTCGGCCGCCGCCTGCTCAGCCTCCAGCCTCGCGGCTTCTTCGGCTGCGGCTTGGGCGGCCGCTTCTATCTCGGCTCTCGCGGCTTCGGCGGCAGCCACCGCGCGCTCCACATCTTCCCGCACTATTCTTCCGCGGGGGCCGCTGCCTGTCAGGTCGCTCAGGTCTATGCCGTGTTCGGCTGCCATGTGCCTAGCCACGGGGGTGGCGAACACGCGCGCGGGGGGAGTAGGCGGCGCGGCAGGCGCTTGCGGCTCTACGGCTTCCTCCGACACTGGGGCGGGCGCAGCCGGCTCAGACGCCGCGCCGAGCGGTATCGCGCTCGGCGGCGACGCTTCTTCCGCCGAGGGCGGCGTCTCCGGCTGCTGCGGCTCGGCGGCGGGCGGGGCTTCGGCGGCAGGCTCGCCCACAACGGCTATCGCCACGCCCACATCCACGGTGGCGCCTTCTTCCACCAATATCTTTTGTAGAACGCCGCTGGCGTAGGACTCGAACTCGACTACCGCCTTGTCCGTCTCTATCTCGGCAACGGGTTCACCTTCCTCGACGTGCGAGCCTTCGGCTTTCAGCCAGCGAACCACAGTGCCTTCTTGCATGTCGTAGCCCATCTGGGGCATGGTGAGTTCAGTAGCCAACGAATGCGTCCTCTCTTGTATGCAGTGTGCGGGTGGGTCGGCGGCGCGGGGGCGCGGCGCCGCCTGTGGTTTAGTGTTCGGGTCGCCGCCGCGCGCGCCGTCAGCCGAAGTTGCGTTCGTATTCGCGCGCTACGCGCTCGGCGCTCGGAATGGTGGCGGCTTCTATTTGGCCGGAGTATGGCGCGGGAACGTCCAGCCCGCCGACGCGCGCGACGGGGCCATCCAGATAGTCGAACGCGCTCTCGTGGATTGCGCTCGCCACCTCGCCCGCGAACCCGCCCGTCCGCCACGCCTCTTCGACTACTATGGCTCGGTTGGTCTTCTTGACGGATTCGACTAGCGTATCCACATCGAGCGGGCGAAGGGTGCGAAGGTCGACGACCTCCGCGCTAACGCCGCGCTTGTCCAGCTCGTCCGCGGCGTCCAGCGCGATATGCGCCATGCGGGAGTAGCCGATAAGCGTAACGTCCGTTCCCTCGCGCCGCACCGCAGCCTTGCCGAACGGAACGCTGTAGCCATTTTCAGGCACTTCGCCCCTCACGCCGTACAGCAGGGCGTGTTCCGCGAATATGACGGGGTTGTCGTCGCTAATCGCGGAGCGGAGCAGACCGAGCGCGTCGTATGGCGTGGACGGCACGGCTACTTTCAAGCCCGGCACGGATGCGTACCAGCCTTCGAAGCTCTGCGAGTGCGTCGCGCCGAGCTGCGCTCCGCCGCCGGTTACCGTGCGGATGACGAGCGGAACGCTCAGCTGTCCATCGGACATGTAGCTGAGCTTGGCGGCGTGGTTGACTATCTGATCCATCGCCAGAAGCGAGAAGTTGATAGTCATTATTTCGACGATGGGGCGCAGCCCGACGAGAGACGCGCCGATGGCGGCGCCCACGAAACCAGACTCCGATATTGGCGTGTCTCGGATTCGCTCTGGCCCGAACTTGTCGAGAAACCCGCGCGTGACGGCGTATGCGCCATCGTATGCGCCGATGTCCTCTCCCATCAGGAAAACGCTTTCGTCTTGTTCGAGCGCCTCGCGCAATCCCTGCGCCAGCGCCGCCCTGACGTTCATCTGGGGCATGTGCCGCTGCTCACTCTCTCTGTCTTGAGAAGTTGCGAAGTCTCACAGCGCCGCGCTGTCGGCGGAACGAGACTCTCCCCCTTCCATCGAACGAAGGTAGAGGGAACTCACGCAATTTCTACCCTTGCCTATAAACATTGCTGTAGACCGCGCTATCGTCTGGGAAGGGGCTGTTTCGCGCGAACTCCACCGCCTCTTCCACCTGCGCGGCTACTTCATCCGTTATCTCTTTCACTTCGAGCTGTGTAATCAGCCCCTCTTTGAGAATCACGGACTTGAACTGTTCGATTGGGTCGTAATGCCGCCATTCGTCCACTTCGGAGTTGTCGCGGTAGTTCACCGGATCCGCCATCGAGTGGCCTCGATACCTGTACGTCATAGCCTCGACGAACGCGGGACCGTTGCCGGCGCGCACCTGCCGAATCGCCTGCCCCGTCGCTTCGCGCACGTCCAGCAGGTTCATCCCGTCCACCTGCACCGCTGGAATCTTGTAATACTCGGCGGAGTTGAAGATGTCGCGCCCGGCGGCGTGGGTGTTGTCTACGTGCGTTCCCATCCCGTACAGATTGTTTTCCAAGAAGAACACCACGGGCAGCTTCCACAGCGAGGCTAGGTTGAGCGATTCGTGGAACTCGCCTTCGTTCACCGCGCCGTCTCCGAAGAACACCATGACGACGCCGTTGCCGCCCTTCAGCTTGATGCCCAGCGCCATGCCTATGCCTATGGGCATTTGCCCGCCCACTATGGCGTGTCCGCCCATGAAGTGGCGCTCGGCGTCGAACAGGTGCATCGAGCCGCCCTTGCCGCCGCTGGTGCCGGTAGCCCTGCCGCACAGCTCAGCCATGCACGCATTCACGTCCAGCCCGCGAGCGAGCGCGTGGCCATGGTCGCGATAGTGCGTGATGATGTAGTCTTGCGGCTCCAGCTGCGTGATGGCGCCTACCGCCACGGCTTCTTCGCCGATGTACAGGTGCAGGAATCCGCGTATCAGGCTCTGCATGTACAGCCGCGAGCTTGCCTCTTCGAAGCGGCGGATGAGCAGCATCTTCCGCAGGAACTCCGCCGCCTGCGGCTTGGTGATGTTGTCGGCTGATGTCATAAACCCCTCTGGCGGATTGTCGGCGGGCAGTCGTCGTTCGCGGTAGATATTAGATGTGTATCGCCTCGCCCTCGGCGGCGAGCGCGGCTTCTTTGATTGTCTCCGAAATGGTCGGGTGCGGGTGAACCAGCCAGCCAAGCTCGGCGGTGGTGGCTTCGAGCATCCGCGTCATGCCCAGCTCTCCGAGCAGCTCGGTAGCCTCCGCGCCTATCACGTGCGCGCCGAGAATCTCGCCGATCTCCGCGTCCACCACCAGCTTCACGATGCCTTCGGTCTCGTTCATGGCGAGCGCTTTGCCGCTTGCCGCCATGGGGAACTTGCCTATCTTCACATCGTAGCCCGCCTCGCGCGCTTGCGACTCGGTAAGCCCCATGCTGGCGACCTGCGGACGGCAGTATATGGCGCGCGGCATCTGGTCGTAGTCCAGCGGCTGCGGATCCAGCCCCGCGATGTGTTCGACGGCGGTAACGCCCTGCGCCGAAGCCACGTGCGCCAGCGCCATCTTGCCCGTAACGTCGCCAATGGCGTACACGCCCGCGACGTTCGTCCGCATCATGTCATCCACGGGGATGAAGTCGCGCTCCGTGTTAACGCCCACGCTCTCTAGCCCGATGTCGTCGACGTTGCCTCGAACGCCCACAGCAACCAGCGCCACGTCGCAATCCGTAACAGAGCCGTCGTCCAGCATCACCGACGCCCTGGAGCCGTCGGTTCGTATGCCCCGCACGCTTGCGCCGACAGCCATCTGAATGCCCTGCCGCCTGAACGAGCGGGCGAGCAGCGCGCTGATCTCTTCGTCCTCGTTGGGGACGATTCTGGGCATCAGTTCCACGATGGTCACGTCCGCGCCGTAGGTTCGCCAGATGTAGGCGAACTCGCAGCCCGTCGCGCCGCCGCCGATGATGACCGCGCTTTTCGGCGCGCGCCTGAGCGCGAGCGCCTCGCGGCTGGTGATGACCGCCTTGCCGTCGATAGGCAGCGCGGGGATGCGCCTTTGGCGCGCGCCTGTGGCGATGATGACGTTGCGCGCGGTGATGCGTCGGCTGCCCTTGTCGTCTTCGACCTCTACCGCGCCGCGCCCCGCGAGCCTTCCGGTGGCGCGGATGTGGTCTACGCCGTTGCGCCTTAGCAGCGTCGCCACTCCGCGCGTGAGCTTGTCCACCACTTGGCGGCTGCGATCCACCGCTTTGCCGAAGTCCGGGCGAACGTCCTGAACGCCGATGCCGTATTCGGCTGAATGTCGGATTAGGCTGAGGACTTCGGCGTTTCTGAGCAGCGCCTTGGATGGTATGCAGCCCCAGTTGAGGCAGACGCCGCCGAGAGCCTCGCGCTCGACGACAGCCGTCTTGAAGCCGAGCTGTCCGGCGCGGATTGCCGCCACATACCCGCCCGGGCCGGAGCCGAGCGCCACCACGTCATAATCAGCCAATAAGGCACCTCCAAAGCTGGCGCGGAGCGCCAAGGGGGGCGTGTCACAACAATCTCAGACATTCTACAACAAATGCCGATAGCCATAAAAGCGGTTGGGTTGGCGGCGCGGGCATACTTGCTTGCGAACGCGGACATGCTGGCGGTCCTCTGAGCGCATGTCCACCGCATGTCGCCCTACCTGCTCCGAGCGGCGGCGGCGGTTGCCGCAGTTCGGCTGCGTGAGCGCTAAGACGCGCGCATCTTGTCAAACCTCGATCACTACCCTAAACCGCCGCATGGCGCACGTGGGGCGCAATTCCTCGAACGCTACTACTTCGCCCGCTTCGATGCGCGCGCCGATTTCGGGCAGCCCGCGGCGGTATATTTGCCCTAGCGGGTTGCCGTCTTCGTCGGACAGAAACCATGCGGTCGTCGGCAGGCAAGTCGCGCCGCTCACGGCTCGCGCTCCGCCTTTATGAAGTCCGCCACGCGCTCGCCTATGAGAATCGAGGTGGCGTTCGTGTTGGCGCGGATGCAGTCGGGCATGATGGAGGCGTCCGCCACTCTGATGCCGCGCAGCCCGTGGACGCGACCGGTCTGGTCTACCACCGCCGTCGGATCGTCGGCAAGCCCCATCTTGCAGGTGCCGGATATGTGGTGGCTGGTGCGGACGCTCCTCAGCATCCAATCATCGAGCGCGTCGTCGCTGGCTAGATCCGCGGGCGACGGGTCCGCGAGCGAGTCTATGAGCGGCGCGAGCGGATGCCGCTTCGCCAGATCTAGGCATATGCGCGTCGCCTCGCGCATCCGGCGCAAGTCGAATTCGGTGGCGAGCAGATTGTAGTTCATATGCGGCTGGATGCGCGGGTCGGCGTCTCGCAGCCGAAGCTCGCCCGCGCTCTCGGCTAGGTATATGGCGGCTATCATGCCGATGCCGATTGGCTCTGCGTCCGGGTCGTCGGTGTAGACGCCGCCCGGATTGCCCGCGTGCGAAAACGGGTGGATGAGCATATCGTTGCGGAGGTTCGAGCCTTCGGCGGTGTACCTGAGAACGAACTGGATGCGCGGCGCGAACCTATCTTGCTCGAACCCCTCCGCCGTCCGCCACAGAAGCGCCACTTGCGGATGATCTCGCAGGTTCTTGCCGACGGCGGGCGCGTCCGCCACGAGCGGAACGCCTATTTCCGCGAGGTGGTCGGCTGGGCCCACGCCGGACAACATGAGCAGATGCGGCGAGCCTATCGCGCCTGCGGAGAGGATTATCTCGCGCCCCGTCTCTATTCGCGTCTCGTCGTCCACATCCAGCTCTACGCCGACGGCGACAGGCGCGCCGCCGCCATCGGCGTCGAACGCCACGCGGCGCGCGAGCGCGTTGGGAAGCACGGTCAGGTTGCGCCTGTGGCGCGCGGGATTGAGGTAGCCGATGGCGGAGCTCCAGCGGATGCGCGCGGGGTTGTTGAACGGGCAGGGACCCACGCCGGTCGAGTCTGGGTCGTTGTGGTCTGGGCAGTCCGCGAAGCCGTATTCGCGGCAGGCGTCGTACCATGCGCGCTGATCTGGCAGCCACTCGTCGGGGCGGTATCTGCGGACGATGATGGGTCCGTCCGGCCCGTGAAAGTCGTCCGCGAAATCGGTGTCGGCTTCCATGCGTCGGAAGTACGGCATCAGCTTGCGGAACTCCCATTCGTCGCTGCCCCAGGAAGCCCAGTCGTCATAATCTTCTGGGACGCCGCGCAGGAATATCTGCGCGTTGACGGCGGACGATCCGCCGGTAGCCTTGCCGCGCGGCACTATCATCGGCGCGCCGCGCTCGGTGGCGGTGGCGACGAAAGCCCAGCGATGCGCGGCGGCTAGCGCCTGCTTGGGCGTAATGCCGTGTCCGTATCCCCAGCGCACATCCGGGGGCATGTCCTCTATGTCGCTCCAGTCTGGGCCAGCCTCGACTAGCAGGACCGAGCGCTCCGCATCCTCGCTTAGTCTGGCGGCGAGAACCGCGCCCGCCGAGCCTGCGCCGATGATGATGTGGTCGTAAGTCACCGCGCCAAGAACCTCCGAACCGCCTCCTCGAACTCCGTCGGCGCGTCTTGCGGCACGGAATGGCCAGCCCCGTCTATGACGGCGAGCGTCGCGTTCGGGATAGCCGCCGTCATGGATTCGGCGACTTCCGCAGGCAGGATATCGCTCTCCCCGCCGCGCACGATGAGCGTGGGGCAGCGGATGCCGCCGAGCGAGCCTGCAAGGTCGTCCGGCTTCCAGTGAAGCGCGACATCCGCGGAATGCTTGTGCGCCCACCGTCCATCGGCGGCGGGCTTCAGGTTGTAGAGAACGCGCCGTTCTATCATCTCCGGCGCGGCGCGAACGTTGTCTTCGAGCGCGGCGGCTATAGCGTCTCCCACGCTGTCGAACTCGCGCTGAAGGCGCTGAAGCCCGGCGGCTATCTGCGGCTCGCTGAGGCGGGGGACGCGGGGGCCTATGTCCACCGCAACGAGCGCGTCTACGAGTTCGGGATGCTCCGCCGCGAGCGCGAGCGCGTTGTGCGCGCCCATAGACAAGCCCACGACAACGGCGCTGGGCAGCGCTAGATGGGCGAGCAGGGCGCGGCAGTCTTCCACGAAATCCGCAGTGTCGTACTGCGGCGGGCTTGTCGCTTGCGTGTCGCCATGCCCGCGCTGGTCTAGCGCGATGATGCGCCATTCTCCTTCGAGCGCGGCGGCGAACGTGTCCCACGTATGGGCGTGTCCGGTCAGCCCGTGGAGCAGCAGCATCGCAGGCTTGCCGCGTTCGCCCCACTCGACATAAGAGAACCGCAAGCCGTTCAGCGTCGCCGATTCTGTTCGGCTGGCATTGGGCGCGGACGACGCGCCGCCGTCCGGCGCGTCGAACCGCTCGGATTCGGGCGGGCGCGCCCACAGCGCATCCGCGCCGTCCATCGCCAGCGCGCGGTGCGGGCTTGCGCGCCAAGCGTCATATATCTCGTCGCTCTCCCACAGAACGAGCGTGGTTATCTTAGTGGGATCGTCGCGCGAAACGAGCGTGGTTCGGCTGACGAAGCCAGCGAAACGGCTCTGCGCCTCGCCGTTGCCGTCGAGCAGCTTGCGCGCCCGCTCTACGGCGCCCGGCTTCGCCCAATGGCATGTCAGAACGCCAATCATGGCTTGCCCTCCCAGCGTCATCGGCGCGGCGAGTGTATCAGGGGAGGATATAGGCGTCAATTCACCCGCCCCCTATCGCCCCGCAAGGGAGGAGGGCGACTTATGCGATTCTCTCGTTCAGCGGCGCGGTTGCACGCGATATTGTGAAGCATGTTACAATATAATATCGGGTTTTCACGCGGCGCGGTTGGGAGACGGCGACGCTTTCACGCAAAGCGTGGAGATTGGACAAGGAACTACGCGAGTGAGTATATTCAAGGGAAACCCCCTATAAACTAATTTGTCTGTATGAGGAATGGTTGCGATGGACAGTCTCGATGCGCGAATTGTCGCCTATCTGCAAAAAGACGGGACGATGACAAACGCGGGCATAGCCAAGGCAAAGGGTGTGGAAGTCAGCGAGGAGACCGTGCGGCGGCGGCTGAAGCGGCTGAAGAACGACGAATTCATCAAGATAGTAGCCATACCCGACGCGCGCAAGATAGGCTACGACCCTCAGGTGCTGATAGGTTTGCAGGTGATAGCCGACAAGGTGGACGCGGTGGCGGATGCGATGGCGTCTATGCCGGAAGTGTCTTGGGTGTCCATAACCACGGGGTCGTTCGACGTATTCGCGTGGGCTACGCTGAAATCGTCCGAAGCGCTCAGCGATTTCCTGAGGCTGGAAGTTGGCCAAATACCGGGCATCCAAAAGATGGAGACGTTCATCAACCTAGACTTCAAGAAGCAAGAGTACGGGCTGAACATGGATTCGGTGGTCTCCTAGCGGCGTCGGCGCGCGCCGCAGCATCCGCACCGTCATCGCGGCGAAAGCGTGGGCGAGCCAAGCTATCTTGTCGAAATCGCCCGCCAAACCGTTGAAATCCCAACGTTCCGCAGCCGTTTGACGCATCCCGCCCATTCTAATACCATTGGCGCGAGATCATATAGCGAAGGGGGACGATACATTGACATCAAGCAAGAACCTTACCCTGCTCGAGGCGGTTGTGATGTATGTCGACTCCCTCAAGAAGGTCGATAAGAACGACGAAGCGAGCAAACACGGCGAGATGCTTCAGCGTTTCGTCAGCCACTGTTCCAGCCAGACGAAACCCGTGCGCCAAATGTCCGACATGGATTCCAAAGTCGTCTCCGGCTACGCCAGCAGTTTCACGGGAACGGGAACGGATCCGCAAGCCGCCGAGCGCATTCAGGCGGTTCGCAGGTTCCTGTCGTTCGCGCTCAAGCAGAAGCTCACCAACGAGAGCCTCGCGCGACACGCGCGCATCCCCAGAGCGCGCAGCCGCCGCGGTCCGGGCGTAACGCAGCAAGAGGAGCGCATCCAGCTTACCAGCGAGGGCTACGAAAACCTGCTAAGCGAGATGGAAGCGCTCATCGCCAGACGCCCGCAAATATCCGCGGACATCCAGCGCGCGGCAGCCGACAAGGACGTTCGAGAGAACGCCCCGCTAGAAGCGGCGCGCGAAGAGCAGGGGCGCGTAGAAGCGCGCATCCGCGAGATAGAGCAGACGCTGTCCGTCGCGGTGGTCATAGACTCCGCCGAGCAGGGAAGGTATCTGACAGTGCAACTCGGCGCGACTGTCGAGATAAAAGACGTGGGGAGAGGGCGCATGTCCAAGTACATGGTCGTCAGCGCGTCGGAGGCGAACCCGCTGGAAGGGAAGATATCGGACGTGTCGCCGCTCGGCAAGGCTCTGCTGAACGGAATGCGTGGGCGCGAAGTATCCGTAGAAACCCCGCGCGGGATGAAGAAGTATCAGATAGTGGAAATCACCTAAAGCGCGCCGCCGCCGCGCTTTCAGAGGGGCTGCCAAAAGCAGCCCCTTTTGCTTTGTCCGAGACCGCCCCCCGCCGACTGCCGACGAGCGCGCGCGTTCGTGTATCATGCTATGCGGACGCGCACGATGCCGCCCGGATGCCCAACTGCAACTACGAGGAACGCGCATGGCGACGCAGGTTAGCGAATCCGACACCAAGGAGATGGTCGCGGACCTAGATAAGCTGGTGTCCGGCGAGGTGCGCTTCGACAAGATGAGCCGCGCCTTGTACTCGACGGACGCCAGCATCTACCAGATAGAGCCTGTGGGCGTAGTTCTTCCGAGAAACGCCGAGGACGTGATCGCGGTGGTGGAGACGGCGAACAAGTACGGCGTCACGGTTTTGCCCAGGGGCGGCGGCACCAGCCTCGGCGGGCAGACGGTGGGCAACTCCATCGTCATGGACTTCTCCAAGTACATGAACGACGTCTTGGAAGTCAACGCGGAAGAGCGCTGGGTTCGGACGCAGCCGGGCATAGTGCTGGACGAGCTGAACCACCGCCTGCGCGATACGGGGCTGCTGTTCGCGCCCGATCCATCGACGTCGAATCGCGGCAACGTCGGCGGCGCGCTGGGGAACAACTCCTGCGGCGCGCACTCCATCATGTGGGGCAAGACGGTGGACAACGTGCGCGAGCTGGACGTCACGCTCTCGAACGGGCGACAGACGCGGTTCGGCGCGCTGGACGGCGGCGCACTAGAAGCGAAGATGCGCTTAGACGGGCTGGAAGGCGACATCTACCGCAAGCTGTTCGAGATAGGCGAGGCTAACCGCGACGAGATAATCGCGCGATACCCCAAGATTCAGCGGCGCGTCTCCGGCTACAACCTAGACGAGTTCGTAGGCGGCATGGGGTTCGATATGTCGCGCTTCGTAGTCGGCTCGGAAGGCACGCTGGTGACTATCACGGAAGCCAAGCTGCGGCTCGTTCCGCGCCCCAAGGTTACCGGGCTGGGGGTGCTTCACTGCGCCGACCTGATAGAGTCCATGGACGCCACGATAGTCGCGCTCGAAATGCAGCCGGCGGCGGTGGAGCTTATCGGCTCGATGATCATCCGTCAGGCTAAATCCAACCTCGCCTACGCGCGCATAACCGACTTCATAGAGGGCGAGCCGGAGGCTCTGCTGGCTATAGAGATAGCCGGCGACAGCGAGGCGGAAGTCGGCGCGCGGCTGCGCCGCCTGCGCGACGAGCTTGCGCGGCGCGGGCTGGGATACGCCTTCCTAGAGCTGACGCGCCCGTCTGACCAAGCCAAAGTGTGGGACGTTCGCAAAGCCGGGCTGGGGCTGATGATGAACGTGCCGGGCGACGCCAAGCCGCTGCCGTTCGTGGAGGATTGCGCGGTGTCTCCCGAATATCTGCCGGACTTCGTGCGGCGGTTCGACGAGATAGTTACCGACAACGGCACGGAGGCGGGATACTATGGCCACGCCAGCGTGGGCTGTCTGCACATCCGCCCGCTCATCGACCTCAAAGACCCTGAGGGCGTGGAGCGGATGACGGCGATAGCCGAGCAGGTGGGCGATCTGGTGATGGAGTACGGCGGTTCGATGAGCGGCGAACACGGCGATGGGCTGGTTCGCAGCTGGTTCAACCGCAAGATGTTCGGCGAGCAGATCTACGACGCTTTCCGCGACGTGAAGCGCGCGTTCGACCCGAACCTGATAATGAACCCGGGCAAGATAGTGGACGCGCAGCCCATAGGCGAGAACCTGCGGATAAGCCCCGAGTACAAGCCGCTTCAGCCCAGCACGGGGTTCGCGTTTCGGCGCGAGGGCAGCTTCGCGCACGGCATCGAGATGTGCAACGGGCAGGGCGCGTGCCGCAAGACGCTCGGCGGAACGATGTGCCCATCGTATATGGCGACGCGCGAGGAGGAGCATTCGACGCGCGGCAGGGCGAACGCGCTGCGCGCCGCCATGTCCGGCGCGCTGCCCGCCAAAGCGCTGGGAGACAAGCGGCTGTACGACACGCTGGATTTGTGCTTAGAGTGCAAGGGTTGCGCTGCGGAATGCCCGTCCAACGTGGACATGGCTAAGCTGAAGTACGAGTTCTTGAACCAGTACCGCAAGACGAACGGCTACAGCGCGCGAGACCAGCTCTTCGGCAGCCTCGCCACTGTCAGCAAGATAGGCTCGTTCTTCGCGCCGCTGTCTAACTGGGGTAACCGAATGCCGCTCGCGCGCCGCATGATGGAGACGAGCTTCGGCATAGACCGCCGCCGCCAACTGCCGCCGTTCGCAAGCCAGACGTTCACGCAGTGGTTCGCGGCGCGCGGCGGATCTCCTGAATCCGCCGCAAAGCTGGGCGAAGTAGCGCTGTTCCCAGACACGTTCACCAACTACAACCACCCGGAGCTTGGCATAGCCGCAGTAGAGGTGATGGAGGCGCTCGGATACCGCGTGATAGCGCCGGACATGCGCTGCTGCGGGCGCCCGATGCTCTCCAAGGGCATGATGGACAGGGCGCGCGCGAACGCCAAGCACAACGTGGAGCGGGCGCACCGGCTGGTGGAGCGCGGCGTGAAGCTGGTGGGCATCGAGCCGAGCTGCATCCTGAGCTTCGCGGACGACTATACGGACCTGCGCGGCGTGGACGCGGACAAGGCGAGCGCCGTAGCGGAAAACACGATGCTGGTGGAGCAGTTCGTAGCCCACGCGCTCGAACAGGGCGCGACGCTCGACCTAGACCCGGCTCGGCTGCCCAAGAAGATTCTCTTCCACGGACACTGCCACCAGAAGGCGCTGGTCGGGACGTCCGCGGCGATGAGCTTGCTAGACTCGCTGGAAGGCGTGGAGGCGACGGAGATAAACGCCGGCTGCTGCGGCATGGCTGGCAGCTTCGGATACGAAGTGGAACACTACGACATTTCGATGCGTATAGGCGAGCTGGCTTTGTTCCCCGCCATCCGCGAGCATGAGGGCGACTTCACAATCATCGCGGAGGGGGTATCCTGCCGCCAGCAGATAGCGCAAGGTGTGGACAGACGCGCGCGCCATCTGGTCGAAACGCTGGCGGACGGGCTGCGGCGTTCGTAAACGAGGCTCGATTACGGGTCTATCAACACACCCGGGTTCAATATCCCGTTCGGGTCCAGCGCGCGCTTGGCGGCTTTCAGCGCGGCGGCGAACGGGTCCGGGCGCTCGGCGTCGTACCACGGGCGATGCAGCCTGCCGACGGCGTGGTGGTGGGTTATCGTGCCGCCCGCTTCCGTGATCGCGTCGGACGCCGCCCGCTTTATCGCCGCCTGTTGGCTCGCGTAGTCTCCGCCGCGATACGCTCCGGCGTAGGTGTAGTAGGGCGCGGGTCCATCCGGATATACGTGCGTGAAGCGGCAGTTGACGCTTCCGCCGCCGCAGACCTCGTCCAGCGCGGCGAGCATCCTCTCGCGCGTGAGGGCGTCCAGCTCCCGCCAGCGGTCCCAGGTGACGGCGGTCTCCACCGTGCCGCTCACGATGCCGAGTCCGGCGGTCGCCCCGCCGCCGACGTCTATGAACGCGCTCCGCCACGCGCCCACCGCGCCGCCGCGCCCGGTAGGCTTCCCGGAGCCATCGTCTATCGAAATATCGTCGTCGTCGATGATGCCGCCTTCGCCGCGCGCAATGTCCACGGCGGCGCGGATGTTCCAATCCTGCGGCAGCTCGCCGGACTCGAATCCGACTATCAGCAGCGCGTGAGCGCCGTCCATGCCCGCCGCGTCCCGCGCCAGCGCGGGGTCTAGCGCGCGCAGGTTCGAGGGCCACTGCTTCGCCTGCGCTATGCCGCGCGCCGCCCGCCACGCGCCTTCCCAGCTTGGGAAGGCCACGCCGGCCGTCGCCCGATACTTGGGGCGGATCTGTATACGCATCCAAGCCTCGCTGATGACGCCCAATATGCCCTCGCTGCCGATGGCTAGCCGGTTGGGATCGGGGCCAGCGCCGCCGCCGGGCAGACGCCGGCTCTCCCACCAGCCGCGCGGGGTGAGCATCCGCAGAGACTCTACGAACTCGTCTATGTGGGTGTGGTTCGTGGCATAGTGTCCGCCGGAGCGGGTGGCTATCCAGCCGCCGAGCGTGGAGCCGGTAAAGCTCTGCGGGTAGTGGCGAAGCGTGAACCCGCTATGCCTGAGCTGACGCTCTAGGCTTGGGCCGAACGCGCCCGCCTGTATGCGAGCGGCGCGGGAGAAATCATCTATCTCCAGAACGCGGTCGAACTCCGCCATGTCCAAGCTGACCACGCCATCGGCTTGCGGGGGCGTAACGCCGCCCACCACGGACGATCCGCCGCCGAAGGGGATGACGACGTGCCCGCTCGCGTCGCACCACTCCAGAACGCGCTCCAGCTCGGTCTCGTCTCGCGGGTAGGCGACCACATCCGGCGGGTTGGGGAACTCGCCCAGAACCGCCGCCGGCTCGCGGTCGTCCGCGCTGTAGGAGTGCAGCGCGCGTTCGTAGGAGTCCGCGAAGCAGAACGGCGCGAGCGACTGCGGCGGGCGGATGCGCGGCGGGCGCATCGTCAGGTCTTCGGCGCGCGGTATTGGCGGCGCGACTATCTCGGCGCCGAATCGCGCGGATAGCTCGGCTGCATGCGCGGCGCGCTGGGCGTCGGTCGGCTCGTCCGCCTGCAACCCCCACGTCCAGAAGCTGCGGCGCGGTCTATTCGCAGGCATTGGGCTACGTCGTCGCCGGCAGCGGCGCGGTGTCGCCCGTGCGATGCTGCCAAATTCTGATGCGCGCCGCCATGTCGCGGATTCGGTCGCGCTGAGCCGGATCGTCGTAGAGGTTGTTTCGCTCGTATGGGTCGGCGTTCAGGTCGTACAGCTCGCAGCGGTCGCCGGCGCACAGGTTCAGCTTCCAGCGGTCGGGCGTGATGACAGAGCGCCACGGCAGCGCGAGCATCCTGTTGATCTCAGCGGAGCCTAGGAAGCGGTCGGGAATCTCCTCGCTGGTTCCGTTCCACTGCACGAACACGTCGTTTTCGCTCAGGTCGGCGTCTCCGCTCATAACCGGGCGCAGGCTGTTCCCTTGCAGATTGGCGGGGACGCTCTGCCCCGCGAGGTCTAGCAGCGTCGGGACGAGGTCCACATGCCCCACGCTGCCCGCGACGCGGGTGGACCCGCGCGAGAGCCACGGGACGCGCATCAGCAGCGGCACGCGGGAAGCCTCTTCGTAGAACGAGCGCTTTTCCAACATGCCGTGATCGCCCATCATATCGCCATGCTCGCTGGTGAACACCACTATCGTGTTGTCGGCGACGCCCGCGCGTTCCAGAGCGGCAGTTATCTTGCCGACCATGCGATCCACCTGCGTTATGTTCGCCATGTAGTGGGCGCGGAGCGTTCGCCAGCCGAGTTCGGTGGACACGTCTTCGCGCGCGGCGGCGTAGCGCATCATGTAATCGTCCTGCGTCTGGTCCGCGCCGTCCAACATGAACCGCATGAAGTAGTTGGCGCGAACGCGGTTGACGAGCGACGCGGTTTCGGGCTTCTCCAAGAAAGCGGGACCTACGGGGAGCGCAGCCGGATCGTACATGTCCATGAAGGGCCCATGGTAGGGCGAGTGCGGCTCGAACGTGCTCACGTACAGCATGAACGGGCGCTCGCTGTTCGCCTCGATGAACTGCGCGGCGCGGTCGCCGAGGAACGACGCCATCTGATGCTCTTCGGGCATGTCGTAATGCGCGTCCGAGCTGAACACGCCAACGCCGTCGCGCGATCTGTCCGGCTCGTAACCCTGCTCGACGAGGTACTCGTTATAGCTGGACACCATGTAGCGCTGCTCTGGCTTCGTGTATCGGTGGCTGTCTTCCGCCGACACCCACACGTCGAACCCGCGCTGAGGCGTCAGGTCGTTGCCGAGATGCCACTTGCCCATGTAGCCCTTATAGTACTCGTCCGACACCATGTTGGATATGACAGGCACGCTCTCATCGAGATGTATCTGGTTGACTATGGGGCCTGCCGCGTGCGGGTATAGCCCCGTCATTATGGTGGCGCGCGCCGGCGTGCATACCGGCTGGGCGACGTATGCGTTCTCGAACACGAAGCTCTCGTCCGCGAGCGCGTTCAGGTTGGGAACGTTCATCCAGTCCGCGCCGTAGCAGGCGAGCGTATCCTGCCGCTGCTGATCGCTGAATATGAACACGATGTTGGGGTTTTCGGGCATGGCGGTCTTTATCCTTTTCGGGTTTCAGCCTGGCGCCGAGTTCGAGGGTAGCCTAATATCCGCGCATAGTGTAACATGGATTGCGTTAGCTTGGAGGCGAGGCAGGCTCATGGCCATTCGCAACAGCGGAAGCGCGGCGCAACTCTCTGACGTGAAGAGAACGATAAACGGACTCAGAACCGCTATCGCTACAATAGAGCGGCTCGATAAGGATCGTTCCGCCAACTTCGTAGAAATTCAGAAGCAAGTCGCTAAGATCAACGGGACGCTAGAGGCAAAACCTCAATTCTCGAACTTGCTCAGGGAGTGGCTTGCGTCCTACGAGTTGGATATCGATGAAGCGCGGAAGGCTGCTAGGCTGAGATTCGGCACCGAGCTAGAACGACTGCTGCGCCCTGAGGGCATTGTCCTTTCCGGTCATCTCCCCACGCTCAGGGCGGGCATCTTCACCGTTGAACCGGATTTCGATAAGGGGCGGGTTATCCTTTGGTACGGCAATAAGCAGGAGCGCATAGAAACCGTTGCGTCCATATCTCCCAATGAGGTGGTGAAACGCATCAAGGCTCAGCACAAGTTGCTCACCGCAGGCTCCTTCGATCAAGAAAAATTCCTCAAACAGCTGCATTCGGCATATCGCAGCGCATTGCGGCGCAGCGAGAAACCGGACGGCGAGCCAGCTCCTATCATATCGACGCTGAATGAGCTTGCCTTCCAGATACAACCTGCCAGTTTCCAAAACGACCCGCTCAAGGAGAAATTCCGCAGCTACGGGCGCATGCAATTCAGCTACGATCTCCACCGCCTCCGGCAGCGTCGCCTCATAGACCAAGAGCTTGTTCTGATGACGGCAACACGCGCCTATACGACGAAGAAGCAAAATTTCCTGTGGATACCGAACAATCAACGAGGAGACGGTTCGACTTACTCGCATATTCTATTCAAGGGGGTGAAATGAATACGCCCATGCCAAGCAGGCGAGTTGCCCGTCGCATCATAGAAAGTGTTGGAGGAAGCGGCACGCCTCCGGATTACGGCTTTCAGTATTTTACAGCCGGGATCGAGGAGTACATGGATGTCATCGAGGAGGAATATCTAGCCGATTATATTGCGGATGGTGGGTCGAGCTTCAAGATGGTGGTTGGTACATACGGCGGCGGTAAAACTCACTTCCTCTATTCTGTTCGAGAACTGGCATGGCAGCATAACTTTGCCGTGAGCTACATTGCGCTAAGTCCAGAGGAAACGCCATTCCACAGACTGGAACTCGTGTACAGGACTATCACACTCAATATCATGCACCCTATGAATGAAGAAGAGATGCTTTCTGGACATGAAGGGGGCATCAAGAATATGGTGAGAGCTTGGTACTTTGACAAGCTTACCGAATTCCAGAATCTAGGGCTATCGGGTAATGATCTGAATGAAGAATTGCGCGAATATGCTTCAGGGATTCGCGGATTCGAAAGCATCAGCTTCGGAAGAGCCGTGCAATCGGCTTTTCTTGCTTTACTCGAACGCCGGGACGACGATTTCGACACTGTAATGGGGTGGTTGCAAGGGGAGGCTTACGACCGCAGGGTACACGGTAGATTTGGCATACTGCAGCGCATAGATCGGAGCGCGGCGTTCTCCATAATTCGTTCACTCATTCAATGGGCGAAATTCATCGGACATACAGGGCTTGTAATTCTGATGGACGAAGCGGAGCGTGTCCCAAGCTTGGCTACCCGACAACGTGACCTGCTGCTGAACAATCTGCGCGCGCTTATTGACGAGTGCGCGCAGGCGAATTTCAAGCACGCTTTCTTCCTATATGCCGTCACTGATGAGAACTTCCTAGAAGGCAATACAGGAACATACGAAGCCCTTCGTCAGCGCCTATCGACTACGTTCGATCTAATCAATACTTATGGTGTAAAAATTCTCCTTGATAACACTGGTGAAGACCCAATCGCTACTTTAAAATCCATAGGGCAGAAGCTATCCCGTATATATGAGATCGCATATAGGACTCAGCTAGACCGTACTCATGTTGACAATACCATTGAAGCTATCGCTCAAGCTGCACACCACCAGCGTTTTTTCGAGTCTGGATACAAACGCTTGTTCGTGCAATCGTTCATAAATGCTCTCCAATTGTTACACCGCAGAGGCGGCCCGATAAACCTCGCGGATGTAGGGTTAGAAAGCGTGTAATGAATCCGCGCCATATGGTAAAGCCGTGATTGTCGAACATAGACGCTATGGTCAAGGAATCGCCAAAGAGACGCGCTACAGCGGGTTAGAGATTCGCGTTGTCTTCGATCGGGGAACTGAACGCTGGGTTAGACGCGAGGATGTAGATTTCAAGAATACGCCGGACCCTCAAACGACCCAACTAATATCTGTTCCTCATTTGTCCGAACCCCTGATGGAACGTACTGTAATAGAAGCCTTGAGACTCGGCATTGTTCCGCACGGGCATATCAGAGATTTTATATTTGGCCGCGAAAATGAAATCGAAAAGATAAATGATCTGCTGAGCGGGTCAAGCGCTTCCCTAATGATTGTTGGCGAATATGGCGCTGGCAAGACTCACCTCCTAGATTACACATACAATCTGGCTATTGAGAGTGGTTTTGCGGTTGCGCGTACAGAGGTCGATCCCAGCGAAAATCCCTTCCACCGTCCCAAGAAAGTTTACCGAGAACTCATCTCTTCTTTCCGTTACATGGATGCAAATGGGCAAATCAGAGCGTTTCGAGATTTCATGAAAGAATTATCTACATGGAGAAATTTCAAAGCGCGTTGGGAATTATCCGACACACATAAATACCTAGGATACATCTTAGAAGAACTCAAAGAAAACCGGATTTATGATAGTGATTGGGAATGGATCGAAGGAAATGAGAGCGCGGTCAAGCCGACTCTCTACGACAACGCTCCTGCAGCAAATATATACTGCAACATACTGACTGGATTGGGATGGGCTGCGGCGCATACATCTGCCCTGAAAGGACTGTTGCTAATTATAGACGAGGCGGAAACCCTCAGCAGCAGGTTGACAAACGCTCTTCAGAGAGAGAACGGACATAATTTTGTAGAGGGTCTTCTGTTCGCAGTTAATTCGACTCAGGATCTGCTTACAGAGGGTCTAACTCGCTATAAAGGCCAGTACCAGTCTCGCATATACGGAGATCGAACAGGTCTTCGCTATTCTGGACATGCTCAGGATGTCAGATACCTATACAAACGTCCTTCCTTCACCAAGTTGATCATGGCGTTTACACCAGTCCCCGAGTTGGATGAAAGACGGCTGAGGGTTTGGCAGCTAATAAATGCCCAGCCTAGCATGAATATATATCCACTTGATCTTGCGGCGCTAAATGATGCACTTAGATACGTCTGTCGTTTGTATGAAAAAGCCTATGGCTTCACTATATCCAGCGAATTTCAATCACCTGCCACGCGCTGCCTGCTAGAGCAAATGTTTGGTCTACGACTTCTCCGGCATCCCCTATCTCTTGCCCGTATAACAGGAATGATTGCCAATCATGACGATCTCGGATCTAACACGCGAAGATTCATCAAAGCTTCTGTGGAGGTATTGGATATCCTCAGATTCAGTCAAAGCTGAAGGGATGGATGGAACATGAGGCATACCGTCATGAATGAAATCGAGGAAACTCAGGCTATCAAACGTTCTCTCAGGCGAGCTTGGTGGCCCTTCTTCTCACGGTTTGGCAGGCTTCTTCCAGTTCAGCGAGCCGCCATTCCTCGAATACTTTCAGGAGCCAACCTAGTAATCGCTTCACCCACGGCAAGCGGGAAGACGGAAGCCGTAATCGCGCCAATGGCGGAGCGAATTCTCGACGAGCGTTCGGACGGCTTGAAGCTCGTCTACATTTCGCCTACTCGCGCTCTAGTCAACGACCTCGCCGTTCGGCTGACCGAGCCGCTGGAGGATATGGGGCTTTCCGCCAGTGTAAAGACAGGCGACCGACCTCAGTTCAACCCCAACCGTCCGGCTGATATGCTAATCACCACTCCGGAGGCGGCAGACTCACTGCTGTGCAGGTATCCCGCAGTCTTCGAGACTCTGCAAGCGGTGGTTCTAGATGAGCTTCACCTTATAGACGGCATGTATCGCGGCGATCAGACGCGCTTGCTGCTCGACCGCATTCGCGATCTTACGCGCCGAGAGCTTGCGTGTCATGCGTTGTCCGCCACGCTTTCGGACCCCATCGGAATGGCGTCACGCTATTTCAAGGAGCCGGAGCTGGTAGAGGTAGCTGGACACAGGGAAATCGAATATGAGATTGTCGCTTCACTTGCCGACGCTATTCGATACGCGAGGCGAGCCAAGATGCGAAAGCTCCTCGTGTTCGCCAACTCACGGCGCAAAGTGGAACAGGTCGCCAATGCAGTCCGCGATCTGTTCCCGCCCAGATTAGTGGCGGTTCATCATGGAAGCCTCGCGCGGAGAGAACGCGAAGATACAGAAGAGTTCATGCGAACCGCCCGCATCGGTCTATGCGTAGCTACCATGACATTGGAGATAGGCATAGATATAGGCGATATAGACGCCGTTATTCTTGCAGATCCTCCCCCCAGCGTATCCGCCCTTCTTCAGCGCGTCGGGCGCGGCAACCGCCGAAGCAACAGAGCGCAGGCTATCGCAGTTTGCCAAACTGAAGACGAAGCGGACATCATGGCGTCCATGTTTGAGGCGGCGCGGCAGGGCTGCCTCGAAACGCTGCCGTACAAGCCTGATCGATCCGTGGTGGTGCAGCAGATGTTCTCGATGCTGTTTTCACGGCCAGGGGGTATCCCAAGGGGTGAGCTTTGGAAGATGTTCCAAGATTTCTGTGAAGATCACGAGTTCGACGATATTCTTACTCATCTCGCCCAAGAGGCATGGCTGGACGAGCGTTATGGGCATTGGTTTGCTTCTACGAGCGTTATGGATATGGGCGAGCGCGGAAGTATCCATTCGAACATACCGAACCAAATGACGCGAAAGGTCATCGACGCGACTTCTCTGCAAGAGATAGGCGAGGTCGGAGAAGTTGTCGATCAGACGTTTGCTCTAGCAGGCGGCGCGTGGCAGGTGGTGGAGTCGCGCAATGATTCGGTGGTAGTCCGCCCAACAGAAGGCGCGGCGGCTCCACCGGTGTTCCGACCACACTATCAACAAGGCGCGTTCGCCAGATACCTTCCGAGTCATCTGCGCTAAGCGCTTCCGGAGGATTCAGACGGCGGGCAGCGGCGCAACGTCGCCGTTCTTGTGCTGCCAAAGCCTGACGCGGGCGGCTAGGTCTCGGACGCGGTCTCGATGCTGGGGATCGTCGAACAGGTTGGTCAGCTCGTATGGGTCGTTGGCGAGGTCGTACAGCTCGCATTGGTCTGAGGCGCACAGCGCGAGCTTCCAGCCGTCTCGGACGATGGTTCGCCAAGGCTGCGTGTTTCGCAAGTCGATGCGCTCGCTTCCGAGGTGGCGGTCGTCTATGTCGCTTACGCCGTTCCACTGGATGAATACGTCGTTGCCCTCCAGCGTCCGCTCGCCGCGCAATACGGGCGTCAGGCTCTTGCCTTGCAGATGCGCGGGCGGCTGAACGCCCATCAGGTCGAGAATCGTGGGCGCTAGGTCTACATGCCCAACCGCGCCGTTCAACACAGCGCCCGTGTCCGAAAGCCACGGGACGCGCATCAGCAGCGGGACACGCGCGGATTCTTCGTACATAGAGCGCTTCTCCAACATCCCGTGATCGCCCGCCATTTCGCCGTGTTCGCTGGTGAATACGACCGCCGTGCTGTCCGCCACGCCGTTGCGCTCCAGCGCGGCGAGTATGGTTCCCACCATCTCATCCACCAGCGTTATGTTGGCGAGGTATTGCGCGCGCAGCCGCCGCCAGCCGAGTTCGGATGTCAGGTCGTGTCCGCGCGCGGCGTTCGTTCGCATGTACGGATCGATCTCGGCGTCCGGCTGTCCCAGATACTGCGTGCAGTACTCCGCGCGAACCGTGTTGTGAAGCGAGCCGCCCTCCGGCGCGCGCAGGAACGCGGGGCCTACGGGCAGCGTCTGCGGATCGTACATGTCATCGTATGGGCCATGATACGGCGGATGCGGCTCGAACGTGCTTACGTACAGCATGAAGGGAGCGCCGCTGTTGCGGTCTATGAAGTCCGCAGCGCGTCCGCCCAAGAAGTTCGCCATCTGATGCTCCGCTGGCAGCCGAGCGCGCAGCATTGCCGAGAACGTCATAACGCCGTCGTCCATCCGCAAGTCCGGCTCGTATCCGTTGGCGACTAGATACTGATGATAGTCGCTCATCTGCGTCCGGTATTCGCGCCGCGTGTACTCTGGGCGGTGTCCGTCTTCCGCGCTCACCCACTCGTCGAAGCCATGCTGCCGGATTACGTCGTCGCCCAGATGCCACTTGCCGAACCAGCCCGTATGGTAGCTGGCGGGCGCCATCTCCGCGACGCTGAGGCGATCCGGCGGCAAGATCATCTTGTTGACGGTGGGACCCGCCGCGTGCGGGTACAAGCCCGTTACGATTGTGGAGCGCGCCGGCGTGCAGACGGGCTGCGCCACATACGCGCGCTCGAACGCGAAGCTCTCGTCCGCGAGCGCGTTCAGGTTGGGAACGTTCAGCCAGTCGTTCCCGTAGCATCGCAAAGTGTCGTACCGCTGCTGATCGCTGAAGATGAAGACTACGTTGGGCTGATTGGGCATGTGGTCTCTCCGCAGGCTAATGGGCGTGGATTCGATAGCTTCCCTTCTATCCCCCTCGCGCCGATTCGTAGTAGCCGGGCGCGCGGATGCAGCTTACCCAGTGGGCGGGTTCGGTCTCGCGCAGGTCTGGCGTAGCGGCGCGGCAGTCTGGCGCGGCTATGGGGCAGCGCGGGTGAAAGGCGCAGCCGGGCGGCGGGTTCAGCGGGCTAGGCGGCTCGCCCATGAGCGGGATGCGCTCCCTGCCCTCCTCGACATCCGGGTCGGGTATGGGCACCGCGGACAGCAGCGCGCGCGTGTAGGGGTGGAGCGGGTTTTCGTAAAGCTCGTCCTGCCCCGCTATCTCTACGATGCGCCCCAAGTACATTACGGCTATGCGGTCGCTGACGTGTCTCACCACGGATAGATCGTGCGAGACGAACAGGTAGGCGAAGCCGAACTCGTCCTGAAGCTCCTGAAGCAAGTTGATTATCTGCCCTTGGATGGACACGTCTAGCGCGGACACGGGTTCGTCGCACACGATGAACTCCGGGTTGACAGCGAGCGCGCGGGCGATGCCGATTCTCTGCCGCTGTCCGCCGCTGAACTCGTGGGGAAAGCGGCGCGCCATATTCGGGTCCAGCCCCACGGTTCGCAGCAGCCGCGCGACTTCGTCGCGGTATTCGCCCCTGCCGCGGACAAGCCCGTGAACCTTGAGCGGCTCGCCGACGCAGTCGCCGGCGGTCTGGCGCGGGTCCAAAGACGTATATGGGTCTTGGAAGATTATCTGCGCTCGCCGTCGCAGCGCGCGCAGATCGCGGCGGCTCATGCTCGCCACGGGCTGCCCGCCGAAGTAGATTTCGCCTGAATCCGCCTTCTCCAGCTGTAGAATCGCGCGCCCCAGCGTCGTCTTGCCGCATCCGCTCTCGCCCACCAGCCCGAGCGTCTCGCCGCGCCGCACGGATATGCTCACGCCGTCCACCGCCTTTATCTCGCCTATCCTGCGCGGGATGAGCGAGCCGGAGCGAACGGGGAAGCTCACCTTGAGGTTGCGGACTTCTACGATCGCGTCATCGCGCGGCGGAGCGGCGGTCATGCGCTCGCCCCGCTTCCCATATCGCGCGCCGCGACGCAGGCGGCGGCGTGGCTGGCGTTTATCTCGACTGTCGGCGGAAAGCCGTCGGCGCATTCGGGCATGGCGAACGCGCATCGCGGCATGAACGAGCATCCGGGCGGCGGCGACGCGAGATCGGGCGGCTGACCCTCTATCGTCTCCAAGCGCATCCCGCGCGCGTAGTCTACGCGCGGGATGGAGCGCAGAAGCCCCTGCGTGTACGGGTGGCGCGGATCGCGGAATATCTCCCGCGTCGCGCCACGCTCGATGATGCGCCCCGCGTACATGATGTTGATTCTATCCGCGTAGCGCGCCACCACGCCGAGGTTGTGGGTAATGAGTATCAGCGTAACGCCGAACTCGTCAGCAAGCCCCTTGAGCAGGTCGAGTATCTGCGATTGGATGGTGACGTCGAGCGCGGTAGTCGCCTCGTCCGCGATTATCAGCTTGGGAGCGCAGCTCATGGCTATGGCTATCATCACGCGCTGGCGCATTCCGCCGCTGAACTCGTGCGGATACTGGTTCAGGCGGCGCTCCGGCTCGGATATGCCCACTTGCTCCAACAGATCGAGCGCCCTGCCGCGCGCCTCGCGGCGGCTCAGACCCTGATGCCACATGACCGATTCGGTGAGCTGGTCTTCTATCGTCAGCACTGGGTTGAGAGACGACATCGGCTCTTGGAAGATCATGGCTATCTCCCTGCCGCGCGTATTTCTCAGCTCTTCGCCGTCCATCAGCAGCAGGTCTTCCCCTTGGAAGATGGCTTCGCCGGACACTATCCTGCCGGGCGGGTCCGGGACGAGCCGCATGATGGACAGGCTGGTTACGGATTTGCCGCATCCGCTCTCGCCCACGAGCGCCACGGTCTCGCCCTGCATGGCGTCGAACGACACGTCGCTCACCGCCTGCACAACGCCTTCTTGCGTATAGAAGCGCGTGGTGAGGTTTCGCACCGAGAGCAGCGGCGCGGCAGGCGTAGCGGGCTGCGCCAACTAACGCCTCCCCCGCAGGCGCGGGTCTATCATGTCGCGCACCGCGTCGCCGAGCAGGTTCATAGACAGCACGGCTACGGAGATCATCACGCCCGGAACGATGGCTAGCTGGGGGCCTAGGTCGAAGTGCCGCTGAGCGCCGCTGAGCATGTTGCCCCAAGAGGGCGTTGGCGGCTTGATGCCGATGCCGAGGAAGCTGAGCTGCGCCTCCGCCACCATCGCGCCCGCGATGCCCACCGCCACCAGCACGATGGACACGGGCAGCGTGTTCGGCACGAGGTGAAGCGCGACGATTCGCAGAGACGAGGAGCCGATGGAGCGCTGGGCTTCTATGAATAGAGACTCGCGCAGCGAAAGCACGTGCGAACGGATGATGCGAACGGCGTTTATGGCGGAAAACAGCGCCAGCGCAAATATCACTACCGTCATGGTGAACCCGAACGCTACGGCTACGGTGATGACGATGACCAAACCCGGCAGCACCAGCAGCGTATCCACGAGCCGCTGGAGCAGCAGGTCTACGATGCCGCCGAAGTAGGCGCTGGATATGCCGACGAGCGTTCCGGCGGCTACGCCGATGAGCGGCGCGAGGAAGCCGACGAACATAGACACGCGCCCGCCGTACAGGATGCGGCTGAACTCGTCTCTGCCCAGCTGATCCGAGCCGAAAAGCAGGAAAGAGCCGTCGTTGGCATTCGAGAACAGCGGCAGGTAGCGGCCGGCTGCGAACGTGTCCGGCGGGTGCGCCGCAATCAGCGGCGCGCCGAGCGCGACCGCGACCAGCGCGAGCATGATGGCGCCGCCGACAGCGCCCGCCGGGTTCAGCCGCGCGAACGTCGCCAAGCCGCGCGCCGCTACGGACAGCGCGCGCCCGACTCCGCCAGACGCGGCGGCCGCTCTATCCGCCGCCGCGCTCACGCTCGGCGTCCCCGCGCGCAAGCCGCTAGAGTTTGGCGGCTACTCATAGGTCACCCTCGGATCCAATACTTTGTAGGAAAGATCGATAAGCAGTATCCACACCATCATGAACACGCCAATCATCAAAACCATGCCCAGCACCATCGAGGCGTCTCTTCCGCGAACAGACTCTATGAGGTGCAAGCCGATGCCGGGCAGGTTGAACACCGTTTCCAGCACCACCGCGCCGTCTATGAGCGACGCAAACAGCATCCCCAGCATCGTCACCACCGGAAGCAGCGCGTTGCGGAGCGCGTGCTTGACGATGACGACGCGCGGCAGAAGCCCTTTCGACCACGCGGTGCGGACGTAGTCCTCGTTGAGCGTTTCCAGCATCATGGAACGGATCATGCGGCTGATGACGGCTGCCGAGCGGAAGCCGAGAATGAGCGCGGGAAAGGCGAACCGCTGAAGCGCCAGCCATGGATCGTCGAAGATGCCGTAGTGCTGAGCGGGCGGCGCCCAGCCGACGCCGCGCGACAGCCCCAGCAGGATGAGAATGCCGAGCCAGAACGCGGGAACCGCCATGCCGACGGCGCTCATAGCGCGAACTATCTGGTCGAACGCGCTGCCGCGAAAGAGCGCGGATAGAACCCCGGCGGGTATGGACAGCGCTACGGCGACTATCACGCCCAGCGCCGCAAGCGTGACGGTAACGTCTATCTTGGGGCGGATGGCGTCCCAGACGGACTGGTTGAAGTACGCGGAATATCCAAGGTCGCCGCGAATCGTCTTGCCAAGCCAGCGCGTATACTGGACATATAGAGGGTCGGACAGCCCCAGCTCGCGGCGCAGCTTCTCGATAGCCTCCGGCGACGCGGCGGTCTCCTCGCCCGCCAGCAGCGTGGAAGCCACGTCGCCGGGTATGAACTGGAGCATGAAGAACAGAATCGTGCCGAGCAGGAACAGCGTCGGAACTATCAGCAGCAGCCGGCGGATGATGTAGCCCTTCATGCTAGAGAATAGCTAGGGGCTGATATGGGTATTCGAAGCCGGATGCCAATGAGCGACTCCCTTGCCGATAATATCTCGCAGTGTCGTGTCGCCCGTTCCCCCTCTCACCCACTACGGGGAGAGGGGACTTAGGGCAAGGTTTTCTCCAATAATTGGCTCTCGAACGCCTGACGCCTACACCTGTCAACCTCGCGATGGAGATGGGGAGAGCGGACTACGCGCGTCTACTTCCCGGGCGCCCCCTCGTCCAGCCAAGCGTCCACGAAGCGCGACTGGATGAACTTAGCCGTGGGTATGGGGTCGACGTTCTTCACGTAGCCGTACTTTATCTGAAACTCGTCCGGGCGGCGCAGCGGAACTTTGGGGTTCCACTGTTCGCGCATTATCGTATCCATCTGCTTGGTTATCGTCTTCTCTTCGGCGGAGCCTAGCCCAACGCGGTCCAGATCCGCGAGCAGGTCTAGCCACTCTTGCGGCGGCTCGGCTTGGCACATGTCGAATCCCGCGCCGGGCCTGAACACTTGGTTTATTATCTCCACCGGGCTCTTGGACGCCACCGCCTGCCCGAAGAAGAACAGCTCGTAGTCGCAGGCGTAAGCCTGCTCGCGCGCGGACGTAAGCTCCGTAACGACTATCTCGATGTCCACGCCGAGCGGCGCCATCTGCTGCTGGATTATCAGCACTATCTCAGGCTCAGCCTCTTCGGTGAGGAATTCGATCTTGTCGACTCCTTTGTCCGCGAACACCTGCTTAGCCATCTCTTGCTGCGCCGCTTTCTGGTCCCAGTTCAGGCACGGATAATCCAAGATGTCGTCGTAGTTCGGGTCTGCCGTGCCGAAGAAGCTAATCTGCCTCATGTTGGGCGGGTCTACGTTCGGCACGCTGGTAAGCTCCACTATCTGGCGCGTATCCACCGCGCAGCGGAAGGCTTGGCGAACCTCTGGGTCGTCGAACGGCGGCTGAGAGCCGTTCATGGCGATGCCTTGGAAGCCGGGGCTGTCCCACCGAATCACGGATATTTCGGATGGGTTCTCGGCTTGCGTGGGGTACGCCTTCGCGGGCGTGAAGGTGATGTATTGGTCTATCTGCTTGGTTCTGAAGGCGGCGTCGGCAAGCTCGTTGTTGGCGAACGCTATGCCGGTAATCTTGTCCAGCAGCGGATAGGGGCTGCCGTCCGGCGCGTCTAGGAAGTAGTCCGGATTGGCGACGGTGGTGACGCTGTTGCCGACCTCAAAGCTCTCCACCTTGAACGCGCCAGTGCCGATGACCTGCTCGGCGTCGGTCAGCCTGCCGCCGGCTGGTTCCAGCACGTGCTGGGGAAGCATAATGTGCCAAGAGTCCGCGAGCGCGGCGAGGATGCGGCTCGTCGGGTTCGTCATCGAAATAGTCATCGTGAGATCGTCGACTACTTCCATGCTGTCCACCAGCAGGAAGCCCGCGACGCGCGGCTGCGGGACGCCTTCGGGCGGGTTCGTCCAGCGGTTTATCGTGTATTTCACGTCGTCAGCCGTGAACGGCTCGCCGTCGTGCCACTGGACGCCCTGCTTGAAACTCAGCGTAACGCTGTCGAAGCCCTCGTCGAACTCCCAGCTATTGGCGAGATCGGGCGTAACGGTGAGGCCGTCGCGCGGGGAGAACTGCAAGACGCCGGAGTACATGCGGTTCAGCCCCTGCGTGGATGACCAGTGCGAGCGGGTAGTCATGTCCCAGCGGTCGAACCACACGCCGGTTGCCATCCGCATGTTGCCGCCGCGCGTTCCGGCGGTGAACTCGTGGGCGACCTTCGCTTCGGTCGCCTTCGGCTGCGCCGCGATGGGCGCGGTCGGCGCAGGGGCGGGCGCGGTAGTCGCGGCGGGCGCCGGAGCGGGCGCGGTGGTAGGCGCGGGCGCGGGTTCCGCCTCGTCTTCCGCAGAGCCGCACGCGACCGCGAAGACGCTCAGCGCAATCGCGAGCGCGGGAATCAGCCTAACAAAGCCGAATATATGACGTCTCATCGCATCCTCCACCTTGCGGGCATTTGGGAATGGCTCGGTTTGGCGTCAAATATACGCTTATGGGCGCAAAAGTCAAGAGGGGGCGCGGGATGCGCGGTGAATTCACATATATGGACAGGATGCGCTGGGCTTTGGCAAGCCTACGGCGCTAGGACGCTGAACGGCTCGGCGGGAATGTTCCTGAGCGCCCAGAATGCGATGACGCCTATGAGCAGCGCCCATATCCACTGATGCGGCAAGAATACTCGCGGAAGGGTCGGAAGCCGAAATGCCCGCATCGCCTCGGCGATGTACGAATAAGCAACGAACGGCAGAGCCAGCATAGCGAACGGATTGTATCCGAGCGCCGCGACAACATCTCCGCGCAGGAGCATATGCAGCGCGCGCAGCGTGCCGCATCCCGGACAGTGAAAGCCTGTAAGCCCGAAGAACGGGCATATCGGATAGTTGCCTTGGATGCGAGGATCGACGAAGTAGACGACGGCAAGCCCCACCATGCCAAGAGCCGCTACAGCCGCATACGCCGCGCGGGAAGAAATCGGATAGCCGCTTAGTTCAAAAACTAGATCGACATCCCTATCCCTAGGATAAATAGCGCCGCAATAGACAGCACGGTCGACCCCAACCCCACCCAAAAGGCTATCCATGCCCAAGTCTTTGCGCTCTCAGACGCCTCCCGCGCCCTGCGGACATCTCCCATAGCAAGGTTTCCGTTGACTTGCGCCGCATATACGATGGACACTACCCCAAACGGCAGACAGCAGAAGATAGTTACGAGTATGGCTTGCGCCAAATAGTTAGGTACTTGATCATGCGCTTCGGTGTCTGGGTTCATGTTCATCCTTCTTGCTGGGGCTTGCGCCAAATAGTTGTGTACTCGATCAGGCGCTGCATCAGAAAACGGTGGACGAGCCAAGTGCACCCGATTCGGATATTGTTCCGCATTCTGAATTCTGACATCTACCCGATGCCCACAGCAAAATCGCGCGCTATCATCCACTTCAGCCCCGCATGACGCGCAGTACATGCCTGTCTCCCTATTGCTGAATGCAGGCACCATTGGCGCACGACCGAGCGCCCGCTTGCCCCGGATATTACCGCATCCGTTCCGAAAAGCCTAGATAAATTGCATAGATAGATGGACAGGGTATTGCGGGATGCGTCGGCTCTCCCATAACGAAAAGCCAACCGCCTACAAGCGCGGCAGCGCCCGCCCCGCTTCGCGCAGTTGGCGGCGGCGGAGCTTGGCGTCCGGCATGTGCGATTCCACCACCGCCCAGAAGCGCGGCGAGTGGTTCATCTCGCTCAGGTGCGATAGCTCGTGGACTACGACGTACTCTATGAGCGATTCTTCCACCATCATCAGCCGCCAGCTGAGACGCAACACGCCGCTGGCTGAGCAGCTTCCCCAACGGCTGCGCTGGTTGGCGACGATTACCTTAGGCGCGGTGTCTATGCCCATGCGCGGCAGCCAGCGGTCTACGACGGCGGGCAGAAGCTCGGCTGCGCGCTCGCGGTACCAGCGCGCGAACTCCGCGCCGACGGCTGCGCGCCGCTCCTCGTCGTCGAGTCCGCGCGGCGCAATCACGCGGAATACGCCGCGCTCCAGCCGCACGCTCGGCGCGCCTGCGCCGTCGCCATTCTCGGTTGCTATGCGGCGACCGCCCATCCGCTCGAAAACCGGCTCGCGCTCGCTTTCTCGGTCGTCTTCTTCGACGACGAGCCGAACGTCGCGCCCTAGCCGCGGCATCGTCTCGCCGCTAACGAAGCGGGGCGCGCCCGGCTCGTCGCTCGCGTCGTCGAGCCGCTCCAGCAGCCACGCCGAGCGGCTGCGAACGAAGGCGCTGATGTCCGCGTCCGACATCGCGGCGGGCGCGGCTACTCTTGCCGCGCCGTCCCTAACGCTAAGCTCCACCGTCTTCTTGCGGCGCGCGCTGCGGCGGATTTCGTACTCTATAGACACGCCGTCCAACCTAATGAACCGAACGACGGGGGGAATGGCTCTGCGGCGGGATGGCACGGGCGAAACTCCTACGATTTTGGGTGATTTTGGGGCGGCGGGCGGGACGCTCTCTCGCCTCGCCGCAGCATTGACAACCCATTTTCTCAATGTTACGCTCAGCGAGACTGACACGCTATATATAAGTGAAAGCGCGAGCGCCTGCGCGGGCGCGGATGCAAGAGAGGGAGGGAACGCAATGGGCAAGTCCAAAGTCTATTGGATGGACGCGCACTCCGAATCGACGGAGACTAGCCTTGTGGCGAAGATGACTACGGTTTTCGACGCGGCGGGGCTGGACGAGCTAATCAAGCCCAACGACGTGGTAGCCATCAAGATACACTGCGGCGAGTGGAACAACTCGGCGTATCTGCGCCCGGTCTACCCGCGCGCGCTGGCGGACCGCATCAAGGAACTCGGCGGCAGGCCATTCGTCTGCGACACTACCACATCGACCTACGCGCCATACGGCTCGCGCTCGAGCCAGCTGGACATTCTGCTGACTGCGGAGCGCAACGGCTTCAGCTCGGCTACGCTGGGCTGCCCGTTCGTGTGCGCCGACGGCTGGCTAGGCACGGCGGATTTCCGCGTGGACATCCCCGAAGGCTACCTGCTCAAAGAGGCTTACGTAGCGGAAGCTATCGCGGCGGCGGACGTGCTCATCGCGCTCACCCACTTCAAGGGGCACTCGATGGGCGTCATCGGCGGCGCGATGAAGAACCTGGGCATCGGCGCGCAGTCTAAGCGCGGCAAGCTCAACGTCCACATGGGCGGACATCCCAAGTACGGGCTGGGCGCGGCGGCCGTGTTCCATCCGGAAGCGTTCAAGGGCAAGGCGAACACGCCCGATTGGGAGCTGCTGGAAGACTGCTGCCCCTATAACCTGTGGCACATCAACGAGAACGACGAAATCGAGTGGGAGCGCGAGAAGTGCGCCACCTGCCTAGGCTGCTTCGGCGTGATGGGAAGCCGCGGCATCCTAGAGATCCCCTCGGTGAACTTCGACGCGGTGGACATCGCCATCGCGGACGCCTGCCTAGGCGTGGAGAAGGCGCTCAAGGGCAAAGTCGGCTACATCAACATGGCGATAGACGTGTCGCCACGCTGCGACTGCGCCAACCACGCGGACATCCCGATAGTGCCGCATCTGGGCATCTTCGCCTCGACCGACGCGGTGGCTATAGACATGGCTTGCGTAGACGCCGCCAAGCGCTCCGCCGGAATGCCCGGCTCCGCCGCCGAGCTGATGGAAGCCCACCACCCGGGCGACCGCAAGTTCGAGGCGGCAGCCGCCACGTTCCACTCGCAGAGCGAGGTAACCACCATCAACACGGGACACGAGATTGGGCTTGGCAGCCGCGAGTACGATCTGGTGGATGTGGAACCCGCGCCCGAAGCCGACCACCGCTTCCCCTACGACCGCCGCCCGAGCCGGCAGCGGTACATGGCGAACTTCGAGCGCTTCCAGCCGTTCCCCTACGACAGGCACGACGGCAGAGGCTTCGACCGCAACGAAGAGGTGGACATCGAAGCCATGAAGCGCCACTACGAAGACATCGATCTGGGAACGCACATCCTCGAACAGATAGAGGAGCTGGTGCCGGCGGACGATGACGACGACTAGAAACCAAGCGCGGCGGGACGCGCTCCCGTCGCATCTCAGCGCGATACACTAAACGGAGCGGGCAGGTCTTTACGACCTGCCCGTTGCATCAGGCAAAGCATTCACAGCCAAGTTCTTACAAGTTCTTATAGGAGATGCAGCTCAAATGCCGCTTTCAGGACAGCAGATGCTGGAACAGAGCATAGACACTTGCCGCGAGATAGCGGCGGGGCTGGGTTCGCAAAACGCGGACTGGGAGACGTCGGTAGTGGAGATAGTCGAGAAGTTCGACGAGGTGAGCGGCACGTTCTTCTTCCAGACGATGCCTTCGGTTCCGCCCACGCGCGCCGCGATGCGGAACGCGGACGCGCTCCTCGCGCTCAAGGGCGAAGGCAACTGGGGCGAGTTCGGCCCTGCGCTGGAGACGCTGATAGCCAGCGCGCAGGACGTCATCGAAAAGGCGGGGATGAAGGGAACTACGCTGACGTGAGCGGCGCAACGCTAATCACCGGCGGCGCGGGAAGCGTGGGGCGGCAGCTCGTGGAGATGTTCGCGGACGCCGGGCGCGTCGCGCGCGTGTTCGACCTGCCGACTATGGACTTCGGCGGGCTGGAAGGGCGCGACGGCATAGAGATAGCGCGCGGCGACATCACCGACGCCGACAGCGTGCGAGCCGCCGTAGAGGGGGCGGACGCCGTTCTGCACCTAGCCGCCATCCTGCCGCCCAACAGCGAGCGAAACCGAGACATCACCTTCCGAGTGAACGTCGGCGGAACGCAAAACCTCATCGCCGCCATGGAGAGCGCGAACCCGGACGCGCGGCTGGTGTTCACGTCGTCGATAAGCACCTACGGCGACACCAGCGCGGAAGAACCGCCGGTGCGCGTGAGCCATCCGCAAAACGCGATAGACATCTACGCGGACAGCAAGATAGAGGGCGAACGGCTCATCGCCGCGTCGTCGCTTTCCAACGCTGTCGTGCTTCGGATAGCGGGCATCGCGGTGCCGGAGTTCCTCGCGCCGCCGGAGCCGTGGCCATTCATGGCGGATCAGCGCGTGGAGATGGTTCACCGCGATGACGTGGCGGACGCGCTCTTCGCGGCGGCGAGCGCGGTGGACGCGGCGGGCGTGTACAACATAGGCGGCGGCGCAAGCTGGCAGCGGCGCGGACGCGACTACGCGCGCGACTTCTTCGAGACGATGGGCGCGCCCGTAGAGCTTGCCACATACCGCGAAACGCCCGGCTGGATGGACTGGTACGACACGGAGGATTCCCAGCGCGCGCTAGGCTACCAAAACCGCAGCTACGAAAGCTACATCGGCGAGCTAAAGGCGATAGTGCGGGCGATGATGGAGGAGTAGCGGGGTCTGGAATGGCTTGCCAGCCAACACGAAGGCGCGGACGCTGCGGACTGGGAGACTCGAGAGACTAAGACATAGCATCTGCCAGAATTTGCCCTATGCTGAAAAACGAAACACAGGATAGAGACGCTCGCCAGCCGTCCCTACCGTTCGCGTCAGTCGCCGAATCTGCCATGCGCTCGGCTCAGGCGGGCTATGCGGCGTCCGATAGCGGCGACGGTCGAGCGGTCATAGACTGCGAAGACAACATCGAGTTCATGCGTCGCCTGCCAGACGGCTCTATGAATCTCATAGTCACGTCGCCGCCGTACAATCTAGGAAAATCCTACGAAACGCGCTCCCCGCTGGAAGCCTATCTCGACGAACAAGCGCGGGTGATAGCGGAGTGCGCGCGGCTCTTGCGCGCGAACGGCTCTCTATGCTGGCAGGTGGGCAACTACGTAAGCGATGGGGAGATCGTTCCCCTAGACACCGCGCTTTATCCTCTGTTCAAAGCGCAAGGGCTGAAGCTGAGAAACCGCATAGTCTGGCATTTCGGGCATGGTCTTCATTCCAGAAAGCGGCTGTCCGGACGCTATGAGACTATCAATTGGTTCACAAAATCCAACGATTACGTATTCAATCTGGATCCTATCAGAGTGCCGTCCAAATACCCGAACAAGCGGCATTTCAAAGGGCCCAACATCGGCAAATTATCCGGCAACCCGCTAGGAAAGAACCCTAGCGATGTGTGGGAGTTTCCGAACGTCAAGAACAATCACGTGGAAAAGACCATCCACCCCTGCCAATTCCCGGTCGAGTTGGTGGAGCGGCTGGTTCTGTCCATGACCGACCCGGGCGATTCGGTTCTCGATCCATATATGGGCGTGGGGACTTCCATTGTCGCAGCGGTGAAACACGGTCGCGCCGGGTACGGATGCGACATCGTTCCCGAATACGTAGACATAGCCCGCGAGCGGTTAGAGGCGCTGCGGAACGGAACGCTCAAGACCCGCCCAATGGGGAAGCCGATTTATGACCCATCCAAACCCACGGGAGTAGCCCCCTAATCTAATCGCTGCAATCACATTTCACCAAGCCGACATCGAAGGCATAGTCTCGGAGACGAATCAATGGCAACGCAGACCGAGATTCAGATAGTCGATAGACAAGCCACGCAGGGCAAGATGGACGCGCTGCGCGCCATCCTGCGCGAGATGGGCACCGTCATCGTGGCTTACTCCGGCGGGGTCGACAGCGCGTTTCTCGCCGCCGCCGCCAACGATACGCTGGGAGACAGCGCGCTTGCCGTTACCGCGAAGTCTCCCAGTCTCGCGCCGTCCGAGCTGCGCGAGGCGGTCGCGCTTGCCGAATCGCTCGGCTTGAACCACCGCGTCATAGAGACGAACGAGGTGGAGCGCGAAGACTACGCCGCGAACAACCCCAACCGCTGCTTCTTCTGCAAGGACGAGCTTTACACATACCTATCCGCATACGCGCGCGACGAGGGATACGCCCACATCGTCAACGGCACGAACACCGACGATCTAGGCGACTTTCGCCCCGGTCTGAACGCGGCGAAACAGTACGGCGTCCGAAGCCCGATGGTCGAAGCCGAGCTGTCGAAGGCGGAGATACGCGCACTGTCTCGCGGCATGGCTCTCCCCACTTGGGACAAGCCCGCCCAAGCGTGTCTGTCGTCCAGAATCCCATACGGCACGCCGGTCACCGTCGAGGCGCTTGCCCGCATAGCGCAGGCGGAAGAGTACCTGCACGGGCTGGGCATCCGCCAGCTGCGCGTGCGCCACCACGACACCATAGCGCGCATCGAGGTGGAGCCGGCGGACTTCGCCGCGCTGACGGAAGAAACGACGCGGGCGCGCGTCGCGGAGTACTTCAGGTCTATCGGCTATTCGTATGTTACGCTGGATTTGGACGGGTTCCGCTCCGGCAGCCTGAACGAGGTTCTAGCGGGGCTGAGACGGCGGGCGCAAGAAGCCGCGAAGCAGCCTGCCCGCTGACGCCCGTGCCTATTCTGTATCCGTCTACAGTCGCATACGCCAAACTTTGCTTCAACATCGTGGCGCGCGTCGTCGTATTTACTCTTGCCGCCTGCGCGATGATGATATGCAGCATACCGTTGAAATGGGTGGTAGACTATTTAGCAAGGGTATATGGCGTTCCTGAAAACATTCAGGATATTATGTCGCAGCTTGCCATTGGCTACCCGATAGTATTCTCTCTCGCGATTCTATTCATTGGATTCGTAGATGTTTGGCGGCTTGTCGCAGCCAGCTTTGCGATTCCAAGCAGCGTGGAAGAGGACTCCCTCTAATGAACATCCGGACTCTCGCAAAGACGACAGCTAACGAGATACTGCTGTCCTTCGTGTACGCGACTATCTGGTTCGTCACCCTATTCGCCATCTCCTACCCGGTGGACGAGTGGGTTGGCGTCGTCGTTGTCGCTTACGTCTCGCTGTGCATATCGCGCGTGGTGGTTGCCAATCTCGCATATTTCCTACTGGTAAAGTTGCTTGCGTATGGAACGCGAGTGATGGAGCGCGGAAACGTAGAACGGCGCGCCGATGCGGGCGGAGACTCCAAGAGAGGAGTCCACACAATGTTCACGCTGTTTCTCGGCAGCGTGCTAGCGGCCATCTTTGGCGCGAACCTTGCGATTACCGCCATATGGACGACTGTGGCGGGGCTGCCGCCGCTCGCCCCCGCATTCGCCTATGTTGGATGGGCAATGCTGGCGCTAGGAGCGACTTCTCTAGCGCTGTTCTTCGCAGGTCTCTACCTGCTGTTCACAGGAGCGGAAGCGCTATCGAGCAAGATGAGCGTTCGAGTCAGCGAGATAGAACGGTCTGAGCCCCTTCTAAAGATTTTGGGCGCTCGCCCAGCCGCTCTGTCCGCGTCCGACTAACCAACGCGGCGCTGCAAGCCTACGATTAGAGGATACCCCCCATGCAAACCCTAGACGCCATCGCCCGCATCCTACGCTTGGAGGGCATCGAATACCTCAGCGCGTTCCCGACTACGCATATCATCGAATCCGCCGCGGACATCGGCATTAGGCCTATCATCTGCCGCCAAGAGCGCGTCGGCGTCGGCATTGCCGACGGCTACTCTCGCGTTACGGACGGAAAGCCGCCGGGCGTGTTCGCCATGCAGTATGGGCCGGGCGCGGAGAACGCCTACGCCGGCGTCGCCACCGCGTTCTCCGACGCCGTGCCGATGCTGCTTCTGCCGCTCGGACACCCCGCCGAAAGGGATGGCGTCTACCCCAACTTCAGCTCGGTTCGCAGCTACGAATCCGTAACGAAGAACGTCGAGCGGCTCGCGGCGCCGCATCTGGCAGCCGATACGATGCGGCGCGCGTTCGCGCTGCTGAAGATGGGGCGTCCGGGGCCTGTGATGGTCGAGATACCTGCTGACGTGGGCGCGCAAGACGCGCCGGAAGGCGTCGTCGAAAGCTACCGCCCGGTGAAGGCGACCGTAGCGGGCGCGAACGTCTCCGCGGTCGACGAAGCCGCCGCCGCGCTGCTCGCAGCCGAAAGCCCCATCGTGTACGCGGGGCAAGGTGTGATGAACGCCGGGGCGTCGGACGACCTCGTAGAGCTTGCGGAGCTGCTAGACATTCCAGCAACAACGAGCATGGCGGGCAAAAGCGGCTTCCCGGAGCTGCATCCGCTCTCCGTCGGCTCTAGCTCCGGCGTGATGAACGGCGCGGCGCTCCACTTCATGCGGCGCGCGGACGTAGTGTTCGCCATCGGCTCCAGCCTCACGAAGCACGGCATGACGCTCACGATACCCGCCGGCAAGTCGATCATCCACGCGACGAATGACCCGATAGATATCGGCAAGAACTACGATGTGGACTACCCGCTGCTTGGCGATGCGAAGCTGGTTATCCGTCAGCTGATAGAGGCTTGCCGCGAGCGGCTCGGCGGGCAGCCGCGAGACCGATCCGCCGCAGCCCAAATAGCCGATCTGCGCGAGGCTTGGCTGTCTCAGTGGATGAGCAAGCTGGCGTCGGACGAGACGCCGATAAACCCGTACCGGGTGATATGGGAGTTCATGCGAAACGTCGACCCAAACGACGCCATCGTAACGCACGACTCCGGCAGCCCGCGCGATCAGCTCATGCCGTTCTACCGAGCCGGCGGACCCCATACCTATCTGGGATGGGGGAAGTCTCACGGGCTTGGCACAGGTCTCGGCTTGAACATCGGCGCGAAGCTCGCGGAGCCGGGCAAGTTCGTCGTCAACTTCATGGGCGACGCGGCTTTCGGCATGACAGGGCTGGACTTCGAGACGGCGGCGCGATCCGGCATCCCCATCCTGACGATAGTGCTGAACAACTCGACTATGGCTATCGAGACCTCGGCTATGGCGCGCTCGCACGAGCTTTACCGCACGCGCGACTTGGGCGGCGACTACGCGGAGCTTGGGCGCGCGATGGGCGGCTGGGCGGAGCGCGTCGAAGACCCGTCCGACGTAGGCGCGGCTATCCTGCGCGCGAAAGCGGCGACCGAGAACGGCGAAGCCGCTCTGCTGGAGTTCATCACCAGCGCGGAGGGCGATTTCAGCCACCGCAGGCCCTTCGGCTAGGCGCGCCGCGCAATGCGCCATCGCTCGAACACTTGGCGCGGCGACGAGAGGCGGATGCCCACCGCGCTCGTCGCCTCGCTTGCGACGCTCGCGATATTTGCGGCGGTTCTGGGCTGCTCCTCCGACCCGTCTCCAGCGTCGCCAGCGCCTCCCCAGCAGCCGCAAGCCGCGCCAACGGCGACGCAATCCACGCCGCCAGCGGAAACGGCTCCGCCCGCGCCCGCGCCGCCCAACGCGCCTGCCGCGCCCGCGCCGCCATCGCTTCCGGCGGGAAGTCCGGACGTGATGAGCATCGCGCTCGCATCCACGGATCTCGGCGTTGGGGAGAACCGCGTGGCGTTCGGAATCATCCGCGTGGGCGTTGGGCCTATTCGGGATGCGGACGTTTCGATTCAGACATTCTTGCTGAGCGGCGGCGGGGACCCGTCTACGGCAGTCGAAACGGTCGCGGCGAGGTTCGAGCGTTGGCCCGGCGGCGTCGCCGGCGTGTACGTCGTCGATCTGACGTTCGACGAGCCGGGAGAGTGGGGGCTGGGAGCAAGCCTGACCTTGGCGGACGGCTCATCCCACAAGGCGGGAACGCGGGTGCAGGTGAAAGAGACGACCGCCACGCCCGCCGTCGGCTCAGCCGCGCCGCGCAGCGCCAACAAGACAGCGGACGATGTGGCGCGGCTGAGAGATCTGACGACGGACGCGGATCCCGAACCAGCGCTCTACAAGCTGACTATCGCGGACTCGCTCGACGCCGGCAAGCCTATTCTGGCGGTGTTCGCAACGCCCGCGTACTGCCAGACGGCTACGTGCGGCCCCCAGCTAGACGTCGTCAAGCGGCTGCGCGCGGATCTCTCGGATAGGATGGACTTCATCCACATCGAGGTGTTCGACAACCCAGCGGAGATACGCGAGCGGGGAATCGCCGCCGCGCGGGTGTCGCCGACGCTGACGGAATGGGGGCTGCCAAGCGAGCCTTGGACGTTCGTCGTAGACCGACGCGGGGTCATAGCCGCCAAGTTCGAGGGCTTCGTGGGCGAAGCCGAGCTTCGAGAGGCGATAGACGCCGCGCTGAACGAGTGATCGAAAGACGCGCGAGCTACCCGAGCCAGCTCACCACTTCATCGGACGGCGTTCTTCGAGAGTTGGGGACTACCTCCGGCGCGCCGAGGAAGAGCGCGCCAACCATCATCCAATCCGGATCCGCGCCCAGCGCAGCGGCAAGCTCGGCGTGCTGCGTCGCGCCGCCGGTGCTCCAGTCTAGGCTCAGCCCCTCTGCTACGGCGGCGAGCGCCATGTTCTGAACCGCGCAACAGGCAGTGGCGTAGTTCTCCCGCGTCACCTCGTCATTGTCGCCCGGCACGCTATAGACGTACACCAGCGCGGGCGCGTCTACGAGACGGCTACGGGCGGCGTCGGCGGAGCGACGCTTCTGAGCCGGGTTCGGGTTGACCACCTTTTCGTAGGCGACCTGCGCGGCAAGCTCAGCCACGCGCTCGCGGACGGGGGTTCCCTTGCGAATTGCGAAGAAGCGCGTCGGCTCTGTCAGCCGGTGATTTGGCGCCCACACGGCGGCGTCGAACAGCCGGCCGAGCGTATCTTCGGACACGGGATCGTCGGTGAACTGCTTGGACATCCGCCGGTTATAGATCGCCTCGTACACGCTCACCGACGTGCTGGGCGCTTCCATATCCGCGCTGCTGATTTTCGTTTGGGGCATATGTCTACCTCCACCGTATCGGCTTAGTGGAAAACTTAGCATATGCAACCCCGCGCGTCCAACGCGGCGAGAGACGCCTTGCGTTCCGCAATCCGCTTGCGCCGCCCATCGATAGGCGCTAACATAAACGTACAATTGTTCTAATACGGGCATGGCGGCGGCGCGTTCGTGTACAAAGCGTTCGGGGGTATGGCAAAATTGTAGCGGTATCCGGCGCGCGGGGCGTCGGCGCCCAAACAAGCCCTAAGGAACCTTGCCATGCGAGTCGTGTTCTTGGAAGATGTGCCGGGAGTAGCGCAGGGCGGAGACGTCAAAGAGGTAAAGAACGGCTTCGCGCGAAACTATTTGATACCGAAGAGCCTCGCCACGCCGGCGACTCACAACGCGCTTCAGCGCATAGCCAAGCTGCAAAAGAACGCGGAGGATACCCGCTACAAAGTACTCTCTGACATGCGCGAGCTTGCCGCCGCGCTCGACGGCGCCGAGATAAGCGTCGAGATGCGCGCAGGAAGCTCCGGCAGGCTGTACGGTTCGGTCACCACCGCCATAGTAGCCGAAAGGCTAAGCGAGCTTACAGACAGGGCTATCGACAGGCGCGCCATCGAGCTGGAAGAACCTATCCGCGAACTTGGCGAATTCGGGCTGACGCTCCGGCTGCACCAGCAGGTGCGCGCTAGGGTGTCCGTCATGGTGCATCCCACCGGAACTACCGCCGAAGAGTATGCCGAATCGCTCAAGGCGGCGGCTGAAGCGGAGGCGGCGGCGAACGAGGAAGCCGACTTCGAAGACGAAGACGACGAGGAAGAAGAAGACTCTTAGCGGCCGCCTCGCCGACGCGCGCGGGGCGGCTACGCGGAGGCAGGCTTGGTTAGCGAACGACCACAACCCCACGACATCGACGCCGAAGAGTCGGTCATCGGCTCTATTCTGATAGACGGCGACGCTATTTCGCGCGTCGCCGGCAGCCTAGCGGCGTCGGATTTCTACAGCCAGCGAAACCGCAAGTGCTATGAGGCTTGCCTGAAGCTGTACGAGCGAAGCGCCGCCATAGACCAAGTTTCTGTGGCGCACGAAATATCCGTCGAAGAGGGCGCGCTCGCGCAGATTGGCGGCGTCGAATACCTCAGCCGTCTCGTCTCCAACGTGCCGACTTCGGTGCACGTAGAGCATTACGCCACTATCGTTCAAGGCGCGTCGATTCTGCGGCAGATCATCCGCGCCGGCTCGCGCATAGCCGATCTGGGTTACGAGGGCGGCGGCGATGTCGAGGACGCGCTCAACAAAGCCGAAGAGACGGTCTTCGGCATCCGCAGCGGGCGGGGCGTTCGGGACTTCACCCACATCCGCCACTTCCTCGATTTCTATATGGAACAGAGCAGCGGGCTGCAAGACGCGGCAGCCGGCTCGCTCGCGCCGGTGGCTACTGGCTTCCCGAACCTAGACGAGCTGCTCGGCGGCGGGCTTCAGCGCTCGGACCTCGTTATCGTCGCCGCCCGCCCGAGCCTCGGCAAAAGCACGCTCGCGCTCAACATCGCGCGGCAGGCGGCGGATCACGGATTCGTGTCGGGCGTGTTCAGCCTAGAGATGAGCGGCGAGCAGATAGCGGTTCGGCTGCTGGCGTCCGAAGCCGACATCGACAGCCATCGCCTCCGCATGAACCTTCTGCGCGACGACGAAGAGGCGCGCGCGCTCGACGCGGTGGGGATGCTCTCGGACCTGCCCATCTACATAGACGAAACCCCGTTCCAAACGGTCATGGAGATACGAAGCAAATCCCGGCGGCTTCAGCAGGAAGCTGGGCTGGACATGCTGATAGTGGACTATCTCCAGCTGATCGACGTTGGCAGGGGCGACAACCGCGCCGTCGCGCTGGGGCAGGTGTCGCGCGCGCTCAAGGGGCTTGCGCGCGAGCTGGATATCCCGGTGATGGCGTGTTCGCAGCTGTCCCGCGCCGTCGAGCAGCGCCCCAACCATCGCCCGATGCTGTCCGACCTGCGAGAGAGCGGCAGCATCGAACAGGACGCCGACGTGGTGGCGTTCATCCACCGAGAAGACCACTACACCACGCGCGAAGAGTGGGAGCGCAAGTTCCCGACCGACCCCTATCCGGAAAACATCGCGGATATAATCGTAGCCAAGCATCGCAACGGGCCTGTGGGCGCGGTGCCGCTGTTCTTCCGCGAAGACCGCGTCCGCTTCGAGGCGCTGACGGATACGAGCCAAGTCCGCTCGATGGAATATGTGGAGTACTAGGGTTTCCGCATAGATATGGCGCAGACGCTCGAAAATCAGAGATACGGCGGTTTTCCTAGCCGAGTGCGGCGGGTGGCGGTGCCTGCGCCGCTGCTCGGATCGCTGCTGGAGCGCATAGACGACCTTGCGGAGCTGAAATGCACGCTGCGCGCCGTGTCCCTGCTCAGCCAGAAGCGCGGCTACCCGCGGTTCGTCTCGCTGCGCGAGATGCAGGCGGACGAGCAGTTGGCGCGCGCTATGCCGCAAGACGACGACGCGCGCCCCGCGCAGCTCATCGAGAAGGCGCTGGCGAAGGCTGCCAGACGCGGCACGCTGGCGTTCGTCATCGTGGGCGCGGGCGACGATAGACAGCCGATATTCGGGCTGAATGCCGAATCCGACCGCGCGGGCTTGGCGCGGCTTGCGAATCAACCCGAAACGTGGCGACAGCCAAGCCCCGAACCGGCGGACGAGCGCGAGCTGCGCCCCAACGTGTTCGAGATGTACGAGCAGAACATAGGCTTGCTAAGCCCGATGATAGCGGACGAGCTGCGCGAGGCGGAGGAGATATACCCCGAAGAGTGGATCGAAGACGCCATCGGCGAGGCAGTCGCGCAGAACAAGCGCAGCTGGCGATACGCATCCAAGATACTGCAACGCTGGGAACGCGAGGGCAGAGGGCATGGAAGACCTGGGCGAAATTCTGAAGCGGCTGGCAGATACTAACCGCGTCAACGGCGGCGCGCGCGACGATGACGCGCTCCCGCCGCCTGACGACGACGCCGATGCCTGCCCAGTGTGCCAAGGGCGGCTCTGGCTGACTATTGACGCGCCGGTTGGGCACCCGGATTTCGGGCGCGCGGTTCAGTGCGGCTGCCAACTGGTAGACGCCGCTAGCGAGCGACGCTCGCGGCTGCAACGCTACTCGAACCTGGGCCCTCTCGCAAGCAAGACGTTCGGATCGCTAGACCCGTCGGGGCGGACGGACGACGCGGAGAGCAAGCGGCTGTTCGCCGCCGCCTACGAAGCGGCTCTCGCATACGCCGAAGATCCGCGCGGCTGGCTCGCGTTCACAGGTCCAAACGGCGCGGGCAAGACGCACCTAGCCGCCGCCATAGCCAACCACTGCATAGAGCAGAGCCGCCCCGTGTTCTTCGTTCACGTGCCGGACTTGCTCGACGATCTGCGCTCCACATACGCGCCGACGAGCGAGCTGACATACTCGGAGCTGTTCGAGCAGGTGAGCGCGGCGCCGCTGCTGATTCTGGACGGGCTGGGCAGCCAAAGCCCAACGGCTTGGGCGCAGGAGAAGCTGCAACAGATATTCAACCGCCGCGCCAACGCGGAGCTGCCCACCATCGTCACCACCGCCGCCGAGCTGCGGGAGATAGACCCGTACATAGCCAGCCGACTCGCGGACCCCGATCTTGGGCGCGTTGTGGAGCTTCGCGGGCGGAGCGTCGAGCCATCCCGACGGCTTGGGCGCGTTCCGCCGGAGATGCTGGAGCGGATGACGTTCGACACGTTCGACACGCGCGGCAACGACGCATCCGCAGAGCAGCGGGCGAGCCTCGAACGCGCATTCGCCGCCGCGCGCGGATGGGCGGACGCGCCCGATGGCTGGCTTACGATGTTCGGAGACACCGGCGCGGGCAAGACGCATCTCGCAGTCGCCATAGCCGCCGTGCGCGTCGAGCGCGGACTGCCGACGTTCTTCGCGTTCGTCCCGGAGCTTATGGACTACCTGCGCCAGACGTTCGACCCAAACAGCGGCTTGGCTTACGACCGCGTCTTCGACGACGTGAAGAACGCGCCCCTGCTGATTCTCGACGACTTGGGCGGTGAACACCATAGCGACTGGGCAAACGAGAAGCTCTATCAGATAATCGTCCACCGCCACAACATGCGGATGCCCATGTTCATCACCACCCGCAGGGACGTGCCTAGCGACTCAGGCCCCATCATGTCGCGCATACAAGACCCGTCCACAGGCTTTCTCACGCGCATGGACGCGCCGGATTATCGCGTCAAGCGTCCCCACGGCTCCACTAGGCAGGGCGTCCCCGAGCATACCCGGCGGCAGCGGCGGCGGCGCGGACGCTAGCCGATGGAATCTCCCGCAAGCTGCGTGTTCTGCGACATAGTGGATGGACGGCTTCCCTCCCACACACTGCATCGGGAGGACGGCTTGATAGTGTTTCGCAATCAGCTGAACTGGTTTCCGGTGCAGCTGCTCGTCGTCCCGACGCGGCACATGACGCAGCTGGAATTGTGGGCGAGCGGCGATCTGATGGCGCGCGCGGCGCGCCTCGCGGCGACTCTCGGAAGCGAGCTTTGCCCGAAAGGCTACAGGCTGCTTTCCAACTTCGGCGAACATGGGATGCAATCCCAGCCCCACGCGCACATCCACATAGTAGGCGGCGAAGAGCTAGGTTTGTACGTCCGCCCCTACTGGATGCGAGGCACTGCGTAGATTTACGGCGTGAATCTATTGCCTATCAAGCCAGTTTCAGCGCCCGCGCCAGACGGATAGCCGCCATCAGCGCCGGCATTAGCATATCGCGCAGCCGCGTCGCCAGAAGCGCCGCCGCCAGCGCTATCGCGGCGCCTCCTAGCACGTCCAGCGGGTAGTGGACGCCCGCGATTACGCGCGCCGCGCCGCATACGAACGCCAGCGCTGTCGCGGCGGCGCCCAGCTTGCGATTGGCGGTCAGGATGCCGAACGCTATGCCGAACGCGCCCGCCGCCGCGTTCGACGGGAAAGACGAATCCGTTGGCATGTAGAAGAGCAGATTCACGTCTTCTAGGCTGTCGAATGGGCGCGGTCTGAAGTACCACAGGTTCATCAGGTACACCGCGCCGCCGGCAAGCCCCATAGCCGCGAGCGCGGTGAACACGCCCAGCTGCCGCCTGAGCCGCGCCTCGCGCTCCGCCTCGCCGAACCACATCACCACAAGCGCAAGCGCAAGCGCGACGGGCGCTAGGTAGTCGCTAACTAGCCAGCGAATGGCGACATCGAACGCGGGATGCTTCCCGACAAGCCCGTTTATCGCCAGAAAGAGCGCCGCGTCCGCGTTCGCCAATTCTCTCGCCATCGGCGGACGTCGCGCGTCAGCGCCAGAGCGTAATTAGTGTGCTTGAGGCAGTCCAGCCCATCGCTCGGATGGCAGTCCGCGCCCCTCATGCGGCGGTTGACCAGCGACGAAGCCGCGAGCGTAACCGCCAGCGCCGCCGCCGCGCCGTAGAAGAAGAACAGCGCCTGAGCGGGGCCGTCCAGACCGCCCTCGTAGTCGTTGATGTTGCGCTCGCCCGTGGCGAAGAACAGCGCCAAGCCGCCGGCGGAGAGCGCAACGCCGAGCGCCTTGGCGAGCGCGGGCGGGCGGACTATCAGCATAGCGCGCAAACCGGCGCGCGCCGCCGCGAATTGCAGCGCGCCGAGCGTGGAGACGAACACGCCGATGAAGTAGTCGGCGGCGAACGTGAACATAGCCCGCGGGCGGCTCTATTCCAGCGGTATCTCGGCGCACCAGTGGCGATACTTGGGGTTGCCGCCCCGTATCAAGTCTAGGTACACCTCGCTGATGCGCTGGGTGATGGGACCTACGCCGCCATCACCTATAGGCCTCCTGTCGAGCGAGCCGACGGGCGTTATGTGCGCGGCGGTGCCGGTCAGAAACACCTCGTCCGCCAAGTAAAGCTCGCTGCGGCGGATGACGCGCTCCACGACATCGATGCCCAGCTCCTCGCGCGCGAGCGTGATAGCCGAGTCGCGCGTTATGCCGGTCAGGTTGTTGTCAGAAACCGGCGGCGTGAATATCCGCCCGTTCGTCACCAAGAACAAGTTTTCGCCAGAGCCTTCCGACACGTCCCCGTCGGGCGTCAGCATGATAGCTTCGTCGAACCCCGCCAGCGTCGCCTCCGTCTTGGCGAGGATGGAGTTGACGTAGTGGCCGCTTATCTTGACCCTTGGCGGTATTATCGTGTCGTCAATGCGCCGCCAAGATGACGTGGTGCAGTGGATAGCGCCCTCCGCCTCGATGTACGCGCCGAACGGCACGGCAATCAGCGTGAAGTCGCTCTCCAGCTCTTGCAGCTTTAGGTTGGCGACGAGCTCTTGGCTCTTGTACGCCAGCGGGCGGATGTAGAGGTCTTCCTTGTATCCGCAGCTTTGCAGGAGCTCCATGGTGATTTCGCAAAGCCTCTCGGTGGTGAACGGGATGTCCATGAGCATCATGCGGCAGCCCTGAAGCAGCCTGTCGTAATGCTCAGCCATGCGAAACACGTACAACTTGCCCTGCTCGGCGTTCCAGTTGCCGCGAATGCCCTCGAACACGGCGGTGCCGTAGTGCAGCGCATGGGTCATTACGCTGACCCGCGCCTCTTCGATTGGGACTATCCTGCCGCGGAAGTAGGCTAGCGATCGTGGCATCCGGCAGCGCTCCTAGTAGGTCTGAATCGGCGATAATTATAATCCAATGACGCGGTTTGGGACAATGCGGGCGGAGGGCGCGATTGTGGGAAGAGATTGGGCTGGACGGCGGGAGTATGCGCCGACTGTTGCAAGCGCCACTCGGGAGCCCCCCCGTATCGAGCGCGAGGCAGGCTCTAGTCCTCTCCCGTCAGGGGCTGAGAGGGGTATGCAAGCCGATTTCAACTATGATTCCGGTCAGTTCTGCTCTGTCATTCCGAGCCAACCCTGTCGTTCCGAGTCTGCTCTGTCATTCCGAGCCAACCTTGTCATTCCGAGCGCAGCGAGGAATCTAAAATCCACGTTCACAATACCCACAGCCATTGCTGAGTTCGCATAGCGTGTAGTGGACAGCCATTTTAGATTCTTCACTACGTTCAGAATGACAATATCCAATCAGGTCATTCCGAGCCAACCCTGTCATTCCGAGCCTGCTCTGTCGTTCCGAGCCAAATCTGTCATTCCGAGCGCAGCGAGGAATCTAAAATTCACGTTCACAATACTCACAGCCATTGCTGAGTTCGCATAGCGTGTAGTGGACAGCCATTTTAGATTCTTCACTCCGTTCAGAATGACAATATCCAATCAGGTCATTCCGAGCCAACCCTGTCATTCCGAGCCTGCTCTGTCGTTCCGAACCAAATCTGTCATTCCGAGCGCAGCGAGGAATCTAAAATCCACGTTCACAAGACCCACAGCCATTGCTGAGTTCGCATAGCGTGTAGTGGACAGCCATTTTAGATTCTTCACTCCGTTCAGAATGACAATATCCAATCAGGTCATTCCGAGCCAACCCTGTCGTTCCAAGCCAACCCTGTCGTTCCGAACCAAATCTGTCATTCCGAGTGCAGCGAGGAATCTAAAATCCACGTTCACAAGACCCACAGCCATTGCTGAGTTCGCATAGCGTGTAGTGGACAGCCATTTTAGATTCTTCACTCCGTTCAGAATGACAATATCTAATTATAATGACAATATCCAACACATACCCATCTCAGCCCGTCAAGGGAGAGGGTGCATTTGGCATCATCGGCTTTGCCTGCCTCAATCATTCTGCCAAAGGATAGGAAGTCTTCGGACTACCCCTCCGCCACAGGCGCGATGCAGTAGTAGGAGGCGCTGCTGTCCAGCAGCTTCTGGATTACGGCGGGGGATGTGTCTCGCGGGAATGGCGTCATCGCCCACTTTTGGCTGAGCGCGTCGCTGATCCGCTCCGCGTTCATCGGCTCGTTGCGGCGCATGAGGAACACGCGGAAGATAGCCTCTTTCATCGGCGTGTCGTGCATCAGATAGTCCGGCTGCGTAGAGCAGTGTTCCACGATGCGGTCTGTGAAGAAATCCATATCGAAGGCGATGATCTCTTCGTCTTCCATATCCTGACCGCACATGTAGCAGCGGCGCTTGGCGACTATCAGCGACAGCGAGCGCCCTGTGGATTCCGCCAAGCCCGCGTCTATGGCGTACAGCGGATAGCCGCGCGCGTCTTCGGGGTCGAAAGTCGTCTCGGGAGTGTCAGCCATCAAAAAACATCCTCTGGCCAGTCCAGCATCAGCACGTCCACCGTCTCGCCCGCGCTCTTGACTGGCAGGTCTTCCGGGCATACCGCCAAGCCATTCGCGCTAGTCATGGACGTCAGCAGGTTGGAGCTTTGGTTGCCGGTCAGTCTGGCGCGGTACTTGCCGTTGCGCTTGGTGACGACGGCGCGCGCGTACACCCGTCGCCCGTCGGTGTTGTGGATAGGCTCGTCCAGCTCGGCGCGGATGACAGGCTTGCGGAGAATGCCCCTGCCCATCATCTTGTTGATTGCGGCGCGCCCGAACTGTTCGAACGCCACCATCGCGCTGACGGGGTTGCCCGGAAGCCCCAGATGCGGCACGCGCCGCCCGTCGTCCGCGCGCAGCGCGCCGAACGCGAGAGGCTTGGCGGGACGCATCCGCACAGACCAGAAATCTATCTCCCCGCGCTCGGCGAGAACGTCTTTCACCATGTCGTAATCGCCCTTGGAGACGCCGGCGGAGGTAACGAGCATGTCCGCCTCAAGCCCTTCTTGCAGCTTGGCGTTCATCGAGGCGAGGTTGTCGCGCGCGATGCCCAGCAGCTTGGGGACGCCGCCGCAACGCAGAACGCTCGCCGCGACGGAGTAGCTGTTGGCGTCGTATATCTTGCCGAAGGCGTAATCGTCTCCCGCGTTCAGCAGCTCGTCGCCCGTAGACAGTATGGCGACGACCGGGCGGCGAATCACGCTCACCGAGGCGAACCCTAGCGAGGCGAGAACGCCTATCTCGGAGGGCCTTATCGCCGCGCCCCGGCGAAGAACCAGATCGCCGGCGCGGACATCCTCACCGGCTGGGCGGATGTCCGCGCCGCGCGGCGCGCGCGTTCGGATGCCGATTCGGTTCATGCTCTCGCCAGCCGCCCGCCTATCCAGCTCATCGGTCTCCTCGAACGGAACTACGGCGTCCGCGCCTCTAGGGATGGGCGCGCCCGTCATGATGCGCGCGGCTGCGCCCGGCTCCACGTCCGCGCTCGGCAGCTCGCCGGCGGCTATCGAGCTAGTGACGTCGAGCGTCGCGGGGGAGTCTTCCGACGCTCCCGCAACGTCCTCGGATCGCAGCGCGTAGCCGTCCATGGCGGAATTGTCCAGCGGCGGAATGTCGCGCGGCGCGACGGCGTCTTCCGCCAGCGTCTGCCCTAGCGTCTCCAGCAACGGGCGGCGCTCCGCCTCCAACGGCGCGAAGTAGGCAAGGATGCGCTCCAGCGCCTCCTCCACGCTCAGCATCGCCTCATCGTGGTGGCGGTGTCCGTGATCCAAGCCGCGCGCGGGGCGGCTGTGACCACGCGCGCGGGCGTGTTCGTGGCGGTGGGTCACTGTTCGTTTCTCTGATCGCGCAAGTATTGGTAGATGCTCTCTATGGTGCCGTCTTCGCTCACGCGGAAGGCTACGCCGCCGCGCTCGGCTTCGATGACGGACATGGCTATCTCCCAGCCCTGATACGGCGGACCCAGCCGGCAGTCGTCCGGCACGAAGACATCGTCGAACCGCACCCGCCGTTCGCTGCCCATCAGCATCCGCATAGTGCGGATAGAAAGCCCCTCGCTGTTGGCGTTCACCATGAACACGCCTAGGTTGGCGCGGCGCGGTCTGTCCGGCGCGGTGTTGGCGAGCGTGATGAGATAGTCGGGGTCGAAGCGCCCCGTGATGAAAGCCTTTTCGCCGTTGATAATCCAGCCGCCATCCACCTCTTCCGCGCGCGTGGACACCATGGCGAAATCCGAGCCGGATTCGGGTTCGTTGAAGCACTGCCAAGTTATGCTTTCGCCGCGCAGGCAGGCGGGGATGAATCGTTCCTTCTGCTCTTCCGTCCCCCAAACCATCATGGCGGGAACCCAGCGGTTGTTGTCTCCCATGCTGGGCAGGGGCAGGTTTCGCATCTCTTCCATGAGAACCACATCGAATCCCGCCGTCAACCCTCCGCCACCGAGACGCCGAGGCCACGACGGCGCGAGCCAGCCCTTTTCGCCGAGCTTGCGCCGAAACGCCTTCACCTTCTCTTGGTTCTCCGCGTCCAGCGGGCTGCCGTCCGGCGGCACTTTCAGATCTCTCGGAAAGTGCTGGATGAGCCACGCGCGCACCGCCGCCCGGAACGACTGCTGCTGCTCTGTGTACGGCGATCTGAAGTCCACGCGATCCCCCTTGGCGCTCCTTCGCGGCTTTGTCGGCAGTGTAATTCTATACGCGCGCGGCGAGGTTGTCTAATTGGGCTGCGCGTCTCCCCGCCGATGGAAGCCGACAGGGGCGGGGCAGCCTGTCTATTGTCGGAATCAGGATTCTTTGGATTAGCGGATTTCCAAGATGTGGTGTGAAAATCCTGATAATCTCAGAATCGTGCAAATCCTGATTCTGACAAGGGGAATCGCTAGAACCGCCCTCTCAGGCGCGGGTCGAGCACGTCCCGCAGGCCGTCTCCCACGAAGTTGAAGGACAGCACCAGCAGGAAGATGGCGATGCCGGGCGCGAACGACAGCCACGGCGCGCTTTGCAGGTTGCGGAACGCCATGCTCAACATGCCGCCCCACGTGGGCGTTGGCGGGGGAACGCCTACGCCGATGAAGCTCAAGCCCGCCTCTCCGATGATGGCGAAGCCCATGCCGAGCGTCGCCTGCACGATGACGGGCTGGATGGAGTTCGGCAGCATGTGCGTCGCCAGCAGCCGCCACGGGGCGGCGCCTATCATGCGCGCCGCCATGAAGTATTCCCGCTCCTTCACGGAAAGCGCCTGACTACGCACCAACCGAGCCTGCGTCGTGAACAGGTTGATGCCTATGGCGATGCTCACCGTAATCACGCCGCCGCCCATGACGAGCAGGAGCAGGATGGCGAACAGCAAACCGGGTATGGCTATCATCGCGTCTACCATTCGCATGATGGCATGATCTATCCAGCCGCCGTCATACGCGGCTACGATGCCGAGCGGCACGCCGATGAGGATGGCTATGCCGACGGACAGCAAGCCGACGATGAGCGACACGCGCGCGCCGAATAGCAGACGCGCTAGCTGGTCGCGCCCCACGTGGTCCAACCCCAGCGGATGCTCGATCGACGGCTCGGCGAGCGCGTTGATGGGGTCTATCTCCAGCGGAGCGGCTGGCGATATGACGTTTGCGAACACAGCCACGAACACCACTAGCCCGATGTACGAAAGCCCAATGACGGATAGCCGATGCTGAAGCAGCTGCCACAGCGTGTCCGGCATGAATCTGGACATGCGCCCTGCCGAGGCGCTCGCCGGCGCGATGGAGTTCATCAGCCGTACCTTATGCGCGGGTCTAGGTATGCGTAGGCGACATCCGTGAGCAGGTTGGCGACGAGTATGGCGACGGCGGACATCATGACGATGATTTGCACCACGGGATAATCCGACCGCTGGAGCGCGAACACCGCGAGCCGTCCCACGCCGGGCCAGCTGAACATCGTCTCGATGATCACCGAGCCGCCGAGTATGTTGCCTAGCCGCAAGCCGAGTATCGTAACCACGGGCAGCATCGAGTTGCGGAGCGCGTGCAGCCAGATGACGCGCCGCTCGAACAGCCCCTTGGCGCGCGCGGTGCGGATGTAGTCTTCGCCCATCACTTCCAGCAGCGAAGAGCGCGTCTGCCGCATTATCGTAGCCGCGCCGTTCAGCCCCAGCGCAAGCGCGGGAAGCGCCATATGTTTCAGCCCCTCCACAGGGTTGTGCCAAACCAGCTCAGAGCCGAACACCGGCAGCCAGCCCAGCGTTACGCCGAACAGCAGTATCAGCATGAGCGCGAACCAGAAATCCGGTATGGCTATGCCGAACATCGCGCCGGACGTGGCGAGCATGTCCATGATGGAGTTGCGCTTGAGCGCGGCGACGACGCCCGCGACGACGCCCAGAACTAGCGAGATGAGGAACGCGGCGGCGGCAAGCTGAAGCGTGTGCGGCAGCCGCGAGCCGAGCTCCTGCGACACCGGGCGCTTGTTCTGGAACGACACGCCCCAATCGCCGGTCACCACCCCCGCCAGCCAGTTCACATACTGGATGGGCAGCGGGCGATCCAGCCCCAAGTCGCGCATCATCGCGGCGCGAATCTCCGGCGTCAACGCCTCGCTGTCCTCGCCCGCCATGGAATAGATCGGGTCGTTGGGCAGAACGCGCATCAGCAAGAAGATGATGACGCTGATGATGAACAAGACCGGCATCATCTGGATGAGCCGGCTGGCTACGTATCTACGCATGTATCGCTCGGCGGGCTAGTGTGCGGAAAGCCTTTTCTGAAATCGCTGGCGGCTGCGCTCTTACACTCGATAGGCGGATGGGCGCAGGCAGCTTCGTAGTTCTCGCGCGGGCTGGGAGACTTTGGGATGAGCGTGGGCATCCAAACCATTCCCCCGCCAGCCCTCGACGGGCTGACAGGGGATTCTTGCGGGGCGCCCGGGCGCCCCCATCGCTAGCGCTCTATCCAGACATCGTGAATCTTCAGCGAGGCGTCGGACGGATACTTCACCCACTTGGCATCCGGGTACTCAGCCCATTTGATGTTGGACTGCATGAAGTGGTAGGACGGGTTCGCCGCCGTTCGCACTCCGCCGAGCGCGTTCTCCATGTAGAGCCGCTGAGCCTGCTGGTAGAGCCAGTTCTGATCCGCGGGGTCGAACGTCTGCGCGGCTTTGCGAACGAGCCTGTCGATTTCCAGCTGCGCCTCGCTGGTTCCCCAGCCGCCGTTGTTCCAGTATCCGCCGTAGCCTAGATAGCTGTTGAACGTTCCCGACGGGTGGGGCCTAAGCCCGAACCCGCGAAGCGAGAAGCTCGCCTCTTTGGTTACGAAGGTGCGCTTCGCCTCGTCTCCCGCGCCAATCTCCATTTCTACCGCGAAGCCGACGGCTTCGTAGTACGCCTTCGATATCTCGGCGCGCGCGATGTTGCCCGCGCTCGACGTGGTGGTGATGGTGATGGGACGCTCAGGCAGGTCGTGGCAGCCCAGCTCCTTCTGCTCCGCGGTGCAGGTGTACGCCGCCATAGCGCTTATCGGCAGAGAAATGCCCATGTCGGCGGCGTAGTCCTCGAGCAGCGCGCGCGCCTTTTCGGGGTCGTATGGGTAGGGAAACTCGTCTTCAGGCACGGAGAAGCTCGCCGCGTGGTTGGGCGGCACTAGCGATCCGCGATACACCAGCCCTTCGCCGCCAGTCATCGCCTGATTCCATGCGTGGCGATCCATAGCGTGCTGCGCCGCCTGCCGAACGCGAATGTCGTCGAACGGCGCGCGCGAGGCGTTGAAGTGGTCCATGCGCGGGCCAGCGAAGCCCTTGAACTCCTGAATATCGGAGACGGAGCGGGCGGTCTTTATGGCGTCCAACGCGGAATGGGCTATGCCAGCCACGTCTATCTCTTTGGTCTGAAGCGCGGCGGCGCGGACCGAATCGTCCGGTATCACCACCCACCGCCAGCCGTCCAGATACGGCAGCCCTTCGCGGTGGTAGTCCTCGAACCGCACATAGTCTATATGGCTGCCGGATACCCACTCTTGCACCATGAAGGGACCTGTGGAGACGGTGCCGTTGGCTTCCATGCCGTCTTGCCCCATCGCCTCGAACGCGGTGGGCGAGAACGGCATTCCGGCGGTCATGCCCAAGTTGGTGATGATGGGCGCGAATATCTCTTCGGTGGTGATAGCCACTGTGAGGTTGTCTATCACCGACACATCGCTAATCGAGTTCACCGCGCTTCGGGTAACTACCGGGTTGTCCGGATTCAGCACGAAGTCTAGGCTGATTTTCACCGCGTCGGCGTTTACCTCCGTGCCGTCGTGGAATAGGATGTCAGGCTTCAGCTCGAAGGTGATGGTCTTCTGATCGTCGCTCATAACGAACGACTCCGCGAGCGACTTTTCGCGCACCCATTCGGAATCGGGGCCGTATGCGGTGAGCGGGTCTCCGACGGTCATGCACCAAGCGGCGCACGCGCCGCCGCTGTATGTGAGATGGAACAGATGCTCGACGTTTGGGCCTGCGCCGTACTTGAGTATGCCGCCAGATGCGCCCATGCCCATCCCCATGCCGTCGTCTGCGGGCATCGAGCGTGCAACGGCTGCCTCCACCGCCGCCTCGATATCCTGCTGCGATACGCCGGGCCTATCCGCCAGCGCCTTGGCGATGGCGTCTGCGACCTGAGCTTCGGTCATGCCCGCCGGCTGAGCGTCCAGCGCCGCCTCGACCGCCGCGGCGACCTCTTCGCTCGTAGCTCCGCCCGGCTCCGGGCTGGGCATCGCCTGTATCGCCTGCTGAACCACGTCCGCAACGTTCACCGGCGTCGGCGTCGGCGCGGCGGCTTCGTCGCTCGCGCACGCCGCGCCCAGCGCCAGCAGGAGCGCTAACGAGACGAACAGCGCCGTCGATCTTATCGTATTCACTTCTGTTGCCTCCTGAGCCGCTTTTCGTCTTGCCCGTTTCGGTAGTTCTCCTCGCCGCGAATTCGCGTTCTTGGAGGCGTATATCCGAAATATGAGCGCCATTATACACACATCGCGCGAAAATATGCGCGATGATCGCAAATTTCGCAGACGCGCTCGCGGACGCGGAAAATCCGGGGCGCGAGTCCGCTTTGTCGTCGCCGTCGGCGGATGTGTAAGCTGGCGTATGCGCGCGCCGCGCGAGCGCGTCCCAACCGGATCAGGAGTCTGATATATGAAGAGACGCTTCCCTTTCACGAAACTGGACATGGAAGAGCGGGGGGAGATTCTGCTTCGCTTGGAGCGGGTTACGGAACTGCCGCTGCTGGTACTGTCTTTCGTGATGATTCCGATACTGCTAGGCCCCTACCTGTGGGATCTTTCGGAAGTGGAAGACAACGTTTTCCACACGCTCGACGGGTTCATCTGGGCGTTGTTCGTCATCGACATCGCGGCGAAAATAATCATCGCGCCGAACAGGCTGCGATACGCGCTCGATCACTGGCTGGAGGTTCTGGTAGCGCTGCTGCCGTTCATCCGCCCACTGCGGCTGGTGCGGCTGTTCGTGTTCGGCTCTCGCGCAGTGCTCGGCGCGCGGCGGCTGGTCAACATAGACTTCATCCTAGTCTACGCGCTGGGCGTCGTCATCATCGGCGCGACGGTGGTAACCGCGGCGGAGCAGGGGCGCGACACGATAGAATCGTTCCCAGACGCGCTTTGGTGGTCGGTCGTAACCGTTACCACCGTCGGCTACGGCGACATGACGCCTGAGACTGTCGCCGGGCGCGCCGTGGCGGTGGTTCTGATGATAGGCGGCATCGGGCTGTTCGGCGGTCTGACGGCTAACTTGGCATCCGCCATCGTGAAGTCGGAAGACCAGACGGATGCGGATTTGCAGACGCTCCTCAAGGAAGTGCGCGCGCTTCGGGAGCAGGTCGGCGGCATCGAGCAGGCTACGGCTGAGGCTGCTAGCGCGCCGTCGCGGGGCTTTTCATTGACGGGCGCCGCCAATATAATTCGAGGAGGGCTGTCGGGCGCGCTAAGCCGTCTGCGACGCGGCGGACAGCAGCCTCGACCTAAAGCGAACTCCGGAGGTGAGACGATGCCCGATTCGCAAACGTTCCGACAGGCTTGGGGGAAGTTCGCCACAGGCGTATCCGTAGTGACCACAGTGCGCGCCGACGGCGAGATTCACGGCATGACGGCTAACGGCATCAACTCCGTGTCGCTAGACCCGCCGCTAGCGCTCGTGTGCGCCGGACACTCCACATCGTCCTACCCTCTCATAAAAGAGTCGCGCCGCTTCGCCATCAGCATACTCAGCGAAGATCAGCGCGCCGTCGCCGAGTACTTCGCGCGCCCGACAGACGAGAAGACGGGCGACCTTGCCGCGTCGTTCAGCTTCGCAGACAGCGGCGCGGCGCTGCTGGACGGCAGCCTAGCGCGTATGGACTGCCGCGTAATCGACGAGCGCATCGCCGGAGACCACACCATCTTCATAGGCGAAGTGGAGAGCATAGACGTTTCGGAAGGCAAGCCGCTGCTGTTCTTCGAGGGCAGATTTGGCCAAATAGCCGAAAGCTAAGCCGCGCGACGCGAGGAATGCCATGACTACGCTAAGGGCGCGGGATACGGTTTCCGACTGGGAAGAGCCGATGCTGGATCTCTTTCCAGACGGATCTTTCCCAGATCCGCCAAGACTGCCAGACATGCAGCGGCACAAACACATTGTCAACGCAGGCTCTATACTAGCGGACTATTTTCACGACAGCCCGAACACGCTGGTATCCGGCAAAGGCTATTTGGTCTGGCACATCCCGCCGCCCGGACAACGCGCGCCCGGCGACCGGCGGCGGTCTCCCCTAAAAGGCGCGGTCGTGCCGGACTGCGTAGTCGCCTTCGGCGTGGACCCAGCAACCATCGAGGGCAGAAACGGCTACGACATAGTGGACGTCGGCAAGCCGCCGGACTTCGTGTTGGAAGTGGCGTCGATGTGGACGGGCAAGAGGGACTACACGGTAAAACTAGAGCGATACCAAGATTTAGCGGTACTCGAATACTGGCAGTTCGACCACACAGGGGGCTTATACCACGACGCGCCTATGTCGGGATACCGCCTAGTGGACGGGGTATATCAGCCCATCCCAATAACGAAAGTGGGCAACGACCTGCGCGGATACAGCGAGGCGCTAGGCTTGGAACTGCGCTGGGAATCCGGGCATCTGCGCTTCTTCGACCGAAAGACGGGAGAATACCTGCCCAACCTGACGGAATCCAAACGCCAAACCGCGATCGAACGCGCCGGCAGGGAAGCCGAACGACGCAGGGCGGAAACCGAGCGACAGCGGGCAGACGCCGAACAACGCAGAGCGGAAACCGAGCGACAGCGGGCAGACGCCGAACGACGCAGAGCGGACGCGGCGGAAGCCGAGTTGAGGCGGCTCAGAGGCGGATAACGGGCTGGCTCCGGTCGCCCCCGCTATCCGCGAGCGAAACGCCGCGCGTCTAGGTGCGCTTGCAGGATGACCGCCGCCGCCGATGCGTCGACGCGCCCCCGTCCGCCGCGCCGACGCCGTCCGCGCCCGGCGTCGCGCAGAAGCCGCTCCGCCTGCGCGGTGGAGAGGCGTTCGTCTACCGCGCGGACGGGAATGGCAGTCGCATTTCGCAGGCTGCGGACGAACGCCCGCGTCTTGCCGGCTTGCTCGCCGCTGGCGCCGGACATGGTTAGCGGAATGCCGACGACTATCTCCTCCGCGTCGTTCTCGGCGGCGACGCGGAGCGTCTCGGCGACGTCCGCATCGCCGCGCTCGATGTGTCCGAGCGGCGACGCGAGCATCCCCGTCGGGTCTGAGATAGCAAGCCCTATTCGGCGGTCGCCTACGTCCAGCGCCAGAATCCGCATCGTCGCCCTCCCATCGTTGCGCCGTCCGCCGCGCTCACGCCGACGCCGATTCGCGCACCAGCCCGGGGACGAGCGCGAGCGCGTCATCCAGCTTGCTGGCGTCGCGTCCGCCGGCTTGCGCCACGTCTGGCCTGCCGCCGCCGCCGCCGCCGATGGCGCGCGCGGCGGAGCGCGCTAGGCTCGCAGCGTTCAGACCGCGCCCGTCCACCAGATCGCGCGTCGCCATAACTACCAGCGTAGGCCTGCCATTGACCGCCGCGCCGAGCGCCACTACGCCGCTTCCGAGCTTGTCTCGCAGATAGTCGCCCACCTCGCGCAACTGATCGGCGCTGGCGGCGTCGACCCGCGCGGACAGCACGCGAACGCCGTCCACATCCACCGCCGAGCCGAGCAGCGATTCCGCCGATTGCAGCGAGAGCCGCCGTTCGATGTCGGCGCGCTCGCGCTGGAGCGCGGCGTTCTCTTCCAGCAGCGCGCGGACGCGGCTTTCGGCGTCCGCAGGCGTGGTCTGGAGCGCGCGGGCGAGCGATTCTTCGCGCCTGAACCTCTCCCACACCAAGCGTTCCGCCGCGCGCCCGCTCACCGCCTCGATGCGGCGCATCCCGGCGCCGATGCTGGATTCGCCCAGCACGTGCACCGCGCCAAGCTCGCCCGTGCGCTCGACGTGCGTTCCGCCACACACCTCGAAGCTGAACGTGTCTCCGTTGGCTATCTCCACCAGCCGCACGCGGTCGTCGTATCGGTCTCCGAAGAACGCCAGCGCGCCGCGTCGGATAGCCTGCTGGTAGGTGTCTTCGTCTCTGAGAACGCGCGCGTTCTGCCTAATTTTCTCGTTGACCAGCTGCTGAACGCGCCATAGCTCATCTTCGGCAACGGGCTGCACGTGGCTGAAGTCGAACCGCAGCCTGTCCGGCGCGACGAGCGAGCCGGCTTGCCGCACGTGCGCGCCCAAGACTTGCCGCAGCGCCGCGTGAAGCAGGTGGGTAGCCGTGTGGTTGCGCGCGGTGTCCTCGCGGCGGATGGGATCTACGCGCGCGTCTACGGCGTCGCCCAGCCGCAGATTTCCGCGCGCGACCTTGCCGAAGTGGATTATCAACCCCGGCATAGCCTCTTGGGTGTCGTGAACGTCTATGCGTCCGTCGGCGGCGGATATGTCGCCCGCGTCGCCTACTTGCCCGCCACCCTCCGCGTAGAACGGCGTCCGCGCGAGCGCGACTTCCACCTCGTCGCCCTCCGAGACGTCCGAAACGGCGGCTCTGCCGCAAATCAAGCCTACTATTACGGACGACGCGCTCAGCGTGTCGTAGCCGAGGAAGGCGGTTCCGCCGACTCCCAGCGCTTCGTAGACGCGGATCTTGGCGCGGTCGTCTCCGAACTGCGCGGCGGCGCGGGACTGCGCGCGCCGCGCTTCCATCTCGCGCTCGAAGCCGTCCATATCCACGCCGACGCCCGCCTCCGCCGCTATCTCGCGCGTCATCTCCACGGGGAAGCCGTGCGTGTCCCACAGCCTGAAGGCGGCCTCGCCCGCCAGCGTCGGCGAATCGCCGCCCCGCGCCTCGGCGAGCGCGTCCGACAGTATCGCGTATCCGTTCTCGAACGCCTGCCTGAAACGGTCTTCTTCCAGCCTCAGCACCGTTAGGATGAACTCGCGGTTGTTGACTAGCTCGGGATACGCGCCGCCCATCTTGGCGATGACGGCATCCGCTATCTCGGCGAGGAAGCCGCTCTCTATGCCGATGCGTCGCGCGTATCGTATGGCGCGGCGGATGACGCGGCGCAGAACGTACCCGCGCCCCTCGTTGCCGGGCGCGACGCCGTCCGCCACCAGAAACGCCACGCTCCGCCCGTGTTCCGCCACTACGCGGATGGCGTAAGAGTCGCCTTCGTCTTCGCCGTAGGTCTTGCCGCTCAGCCGCTCGACGGCGGCTATCAGCGACGTGAACAGGTCGGTCTCATAGGCGGTGTCCACGCCCTGCATGATGCGAACCAGCCGCTCCAGCCCCATGCCGGTATCCACGCTGGGCGCGGGAAGGTTATCGCGCGAGCCGTCTAGGTGGTGGTAGAACTGCATGAACACTAGGTTCCACAGCTCTACATAGCGGTCGCAGGCGTCGCCGTTCGGCAGCGTGTTCTTGCAGTTGGGAACGCAGTCGTCCGCGCCGCATCCGCGCCCCGCGCCATAGTCGTAGTGCAGCTCGGAGCATGGGCCGCACGGACCTTCGTCGCCAGCCGGGCCCCACCAGTTTTCATCGTCGCCATAGCTGTAGACGCGATGCGGCGGGATGCCCTTCGCCTCCCACAGCGCGCGCGTTTCGTCGTCCGACTCGTGAACGGCGGCCGCGAACTTCTCCAGCGGGATGCCGTAGCCCTCCGTCATCAGCTCTACGGCGTGATCCACCGCGCCGCTCTTGAAGTAGTCGCCGATGCTGAAGTTGCCCAGCATCTCGAACAAGGTGTTGTGGGTGGCGTCGCCCACTTCCTCGATGTCTGGGGTTCGGAAGCACTTTTGGGAGCTTGTGAGCCGCTCGTTGGGCGGAACCGCCTCGCCTGTGAAGTACGGCTTGAACTGCACCATGCCGGCGCTGGTGAGCAAGAGCGTCGGGTCTCCCACGGGGATGAGCGACGAGCTTGCCACGCGCGTATGCCCCTTCGATTCGAAGTAGCTCAGGAATGTTTCTCTTACGGTTTCGCTAGTCCATTTTGGGTTGGGCATCTCTCACTCTTCCATAGGAACGCGGGGGTTGCGCGATGCGTTTCCATCCGCGTTTGCGCGCGGGGCGCAAAGCGTCGGAGAACGAAATCTAGGGGAAAGGGGGAAGCGCGCGCCGTTCGGAGCGCGCCGGCAAAGTCACGCCGCTGCAAGGCGGGCAGTCGGCAGCGCCGAACCCGCCCGCGAGCGCCTCTCAAACTGGCTAATCGCGTAACTCATTGCGCGCTGATTGTAGGCAAGCGGGCGGCGGGGTGTCAATTGCGCCTCTCACTCGTCTTCCAGCCCAGATCAAACGCAAAAGCCGCTCACTATCTCGCCCTGCGAGTCGAACTCCACGGTCTCCATGACCCACAACCAAATGTGTGGTGGTGATTCCGGTATATACTCTCGCTCATCGAAACACAATGGAAGCTGAAACTCCGGGAATTCGAATGAAAAAGGCTCTGTGTCATCGTAGTCATCGTAGTCCCTTATCTTTTCCCAAACATGAGGAGTAAGCAGAATATCTACCAACCAATCTCCTGCCTTAAATCTCACTGTGTCATCGACTTCCACCAAACGAGATTCATCCACCCTTCCCCAGCGACACGAATCGCAGGTGCATGCGGGCACTGTATCGTCCACTTCCACCAAACGGGATCCATCATCCACTTCCACCAAACGGGATTCTATATACAAACTCGATCTGCGTACAGCCAAAGCTACAGGGCAAAAAATAGGGCTGCTTGGCTCGCCTTCACGAAAATCGGCATCGGTAACGTCTATCCGAATCATATTTTCTCCTAGGTAGGCAAGCGGGCGGCGGGGTGTCGATTGCGCTCGCTCCTCACTCGTCTTCCAGCCAGCCGAACTTGCGGAAGTCCACCTTGCCGTTTACGTCGAACTCCACGCCCTCTTCTATCAGCAGATCGCGTTGGAGCTGGCTGCCGTGTCCGGTGTGGCGCGGGCTGACTTTTCCTCGATAGTTGATGACGCGCTGCCACGGGACATCGCTGTCGGCGTCTAGCGACGCTAGGCAGTATCCCACCATGCGCGCGCCGCATGGGATGGTTTCGTTGACGATGAGCGCTATTTGTCCGTAGGTGGCTACCCGCCCGCACGGGATGCGCCGCACCTCGCTCAGAATGCGCGCGTACACTGGCGATCCGCCCGCGTTCGGGGAATCTGGACGCGCTGGGTTGGGGGTCGAGTCCGTCATATCCGAGCGGAGCGCCCGGCGACGCTTGTCGCCGAGGGCGAAAGGTTACTATGATGGTAGCGTGCCTTTGTGGGCCGGTAGCTCAGTTGGCCAGAGCACCGGACTTTTAATCCGGGTGTCCTGGGTTCGAATCCCAGCCGGCTCACCAAGCCCTTCTAGCGCTCCCCCCACTGATAGATGGCTTGCGAGCCGCGGGCGCGGCTCGCAGCGTTGGGTTTCAGTGGTGGGCGGTACTGGATTTGAACCAGTGACCTCTGCGATGTCAACGCAGCGCTCTAGGCCGCTGAGCTAACCGCCCAAGTCTACGGGAGTTTAGCAAGCGGGCTAGGCTTGGTCAACCGAGACTAACCCGCTTGGCGTTCGGCCGTCTCCCGCGTTAGTCGTCTCCGCTGGCGGGTACGGCGTCTGCGGCGAATTGGCTGAAGTCTTGCACTGTCGATTCCAGCTCGCTCAGCTCGCTTGCGAATTCGGCTGAGGAGAAGGGGTCGTCGTCTGGGCCTCCCATCATCACGGGCATTTGGCCTGTAGTCATTACGCCCATGCCGCGCGTCGGCGCGTTGGCTTCTTCTAGGCTCAGCCCGCTTACGCCATCTTCGCTGAGGTTGAGGCGCGCGGGTATCAGCCGCCCGATGATGACGTTCTCCTTCAAGCCGCGCAGGTAATCTGTCTGTCCGTTCACAGCGGATTCGGTCAGCACCCGCGCCGTCTCTTGGAAGGACGCCGCCGCTAGGAAGCTGTCCATGTTGAGCGACGCTCTGGTTATGCCCAGCAGGACGGGCGTCGCCATCGCCTGATCGCCGCCTTCGGCTAGTATCTCGGCGTTGACGCGCTCGAACTCGCGCTGGTCTACGTATTTGTCCGGCAGAAGCTCGGTGTCGCCGGGCTGCTCTATCTGCACGCGGCGCAGCATCTGGGCGATTATCAGCTCGATGTGCTTGTTGTGTATAGGCACGCCCTGCGAGCGGTACACCTTTTGCACCTCGTCTATGAGGTAGCGCTGCACCGCCTCGCGCCCTTGGATGCTCAGTATCTGCTGCGGGTTCTTGGGGCCGTTCGTGAGGCTCTGCCCCGCTTCGACCACATCCCCCGAACGCACCTCGATGTTGCGGTCTGCGGGAATGTCGTACCGGCGCTGCTCTTCTTCCCGCCACTCGATGGTCATGGAGTCGTCGTCGACAGCCACTCTGCCGGACACTCGCGCCATCATGTCTTGGCTGAACCGCACGATGGCTTCGTCGTCCAGCTCGGCGCTGCCGTCCGGCTCCGCGAGCCTATCGCCTATCGTCACCTGGGAGCCGTCTTCCACGAGCGGCGCGAAGCCCTCCGGCAGCGCGTAGGAGTCTGTATATGTCTCGGTGTTGGATACGAGGACGCTGCGTCCGTCGGCGTGTTCGGTGATGTCCGCCACCAAGCCCGCTATCTCGGACAGCACAGCCGCGTTCTTGGGCGCGCGCGCCTCGAACAGCTCTTCCACGCGCGGCAAGCCGCTGGTGATGTCCTGCCCCGCGATGCCGCCGGTGTGGAAGGTTCTCATGGTGAGCTGCGTTCCCGGCTCGCCGATGCTCTGCGCCGCCATGATGCCGACGGCTTCGCCTATCATGGACGGGCGCATGGTTGCGAGCGACAGCCCGTAGCACATGCGGCAGATGCCGCGCGGGGCTTCGCAGTGTATGGGCGAGCGCACGCTGACGTCTTTCACCCCGTCGGCGGCTTCCAGCGCCGCGACTGCGGCGGCGTTCAGCGCCTCGCCGGGTTCCATCAGCAGCTCTCCGGTTTCGGTGTCCACCACCGGCTCGGCTAGGAAGCGCGTCTTTATCTGGTCTCCGAACGAAGGCGCGGAGCTTTCTATCTTGTCCTTGTATATCCTCATGCCGTTGGGCGTTTCGCAGTCGTCGTGCAGGATGATTATCTCCTGCGCCACGTCTATGAGCCGCCGCGTGAGGTAGCCGGAGCTTGCGGTTCTGAGCGCGGTGTCCGCCAGCCCCTTGCGCGCGCCGTGCGTGGATATGAAGTACTCCAGCACGCCCAACCCTTCGCGGAAGCTCGCCTTGATTGGGCGGTCTATGATGCGCCCGCGCGGGTTGGACATCAAGCCGCGCATCCCCGCCATCTGCTTGATCTGCGCGATGTTGCCCTTCGCGCCGGAGTTCGCCATCAGGTAGATGCCGCCGTAGTCTTCCAAGTTGTCTTCGATCTTTTTGGTGAGAACGTCGTTGGCGTCCGTCCATATCCTCACCGAGTTCTGGTAGTTTTCCTCCTCCGTGATTAGCCCGTCCATATACTGTTCTTCGAGGTCTTCTATCTTGTTTTCCGCTTCGTCGATTATGGCCGTCTTTTCCTGCGGAACTTCCACATCGCTTATGGCGATGGTGATGCCGGCTTTGGTGGCGTACTCGAAACCGAGACGCTTTATCTCGTCCAGCGCTTCCGCCGTGCCTTCGTTTCCGAGAATGGAGTAGACTTCGTCGACTATGTTTCTCAGCTCGCTCTTTTCGATTTCCTTGTTGTACTTGTCGAAGTCTATTTCGGGCGGCAGGGTTTCGAGCAGCAGGATTCTGCCCGCGTTCGTGGGCTTTTTCACGCCATCTACTTCGATGGACGCGCGCAGGTCTATCGAGCCAAGCTCGTATGCGAGCCGCGCGTCTTGGCGGCTCTTGAACCTGCGCCCCGCGCCGCGCGCGTTGTCGTCTATCATCGTCATGTAGTACGTGCCTAGCACGATGTCTAGCGTTGGCGCGACTATCGGCTCGCCGGAGCTTGGCGAGAGCATGTTGAAGGTGCTCAGCATCATCTGGCGCGCCTCCATCTTCGCTTCGCTGGAAAGCGGCACGTGAACCGCCATCTGGTCGCCATCGAAGTCTGCGTTGAACGCGGTGCAGACCAGCGGGTGAAGCTGTATGGCGCTGCCGTCGATAAGCACCGGCTCGAACGCCTGAATGCCGAGGCGGTGGAGCGTCGGCGCGCGGTTGAGCAGCACGGGGCGATCGCGCACAACGTCTTCGAGAATCGCGGACACTTCGGGCGTCATGCGCTCCGCCATGCGCTTGGCGCTCTTGATGTTGTGCGCGTAGCCCTTCATGACCAGCTTGTTCATCACGAACGGCTTGAACAGCTCTTGAGCCATTCGGCGGGGCAAGCCGCACTGGTGCAGCTTCAGTTCGGGCCCCGCGATGATGACGGAGCGCCCGGAGTAGTCCACGCGCTTGCCGAGCAGGTTCTGGCGGAAGCGCCCCTGCTTGCCGCGCAGCAGGTCGGAGAGCGACTTGAGGCGGTGGTTGTGGCTGCCGTTGACCGCGCGCCCGCGCCGCCCGTTGTCTATGAGCGCGTCGACCGCTTCCTGAAGCATTCGCTTCTCGTTGCGGACGATTATCTCAGGCGCGGCTAGGCTTATCAGCCGCTTGAGGCGGTTGTTGCGGTTGATGACGCGGCGGTAGAGGTCGTTGAGGTCGCTGGTGGCGAACCGTCCGCCGTCCAGCTGCACCATCGGGCGCAGCTCAGGCGGGAGCACCGGCAGCGTGGTAAGCACCATCCATTCCGGCTTGTTGTCGCTCTTGCGGAACGCCTCGACTACTCTCATGCGCTTGACGGCGCGCGTTCTGCGCTGCTGGGAGGGAGCGTCCATCTCGGATCTCAGGAACTCGCGAAGCTCGTCCAAATCCAGCTTTCGCAGGAACTCCAGCACCGCCTCCGCGCCCATGCCCGCCTCAAAGGCGCCCGGGTAGGCGTCGCGAAGCTCGCGGTAGCGGCTCTCGGTGAGCAGGTCGCCGCGCGCGATGCTTTCTAGGTCCGCTACCTCTTCTTCGAGAGAGTCTTGGAAAGCGCGTTTGGCGTCGTCCGCGTCTATCTCCGCGTTGTTGATGTCGGCTTCCAGCCTCAGCCAGTCGCGGCGCGCTTCGGTGTCCAGCTCTTCGTCGCCGGTAGGTTCGGGCGGCTCGCCGAGCGCCTCCAGCTGGCTCTTCAGCGCGTCTATCTTCGTCTGCCCTTCGGCGTCGATGCGATCCAGCTCCACGTCCAGCTCATTGTCGAGCTGTTCGAGCGTTTCGGCGCGGATGTCTTCGTTCACGCTCGTAACTAGGTACTGCGCGAAGTATAGAACCCTGTCTAGGTTGCGCGGGGATAGGTCGAGCAGCAGCCCGAGCCGGCTGGGGGTGCCTTTGGAGAACCAGATATGGGCTACGGGCGCGGCTAGCTGGATATGCCCCATGCGTTCGCGCCGCACTTTGGCGCGCGCGGACTCCACGCCGCAGCGGTCGCAGATCACGCCTTTGTAGCGTATCTTCTTGTACTTGCCGCAGTAGCACTCCCAATCCTTCGTAGGCCCAAAGATGCGCTCGCAAAACAGCCCGTCCTTTTCGGGGCGCAGCGTGCGGTAGTTGATGGTCTCCGGCTTGACCACCTCCCCGTATGACCATATCTTGATCTGATCCGGAGAGGAGAGGGATATTCTGATTGCGTTGAAATCGTTGCCGCCGAGGGCCATATTCACGCTCCAAGCAGTTGGATTTTGGCGTTTCCGATTCTAGGAACTAGTCCCGAGAATCGGCGTTGGATTTACGGATCGATGCAAACTCCCTATCGAGGCTTAGTCGTCGCCGGACGGCGCGGGGGAGGCGTCGCGCGGCTCTACGTCTATTACGGTGTCGCCGAAGGACGGTATCGTCGGCAAGCCATCGTCTCCCAGACCGCCGACGAGCCCGAACGGCGGCAGGTCGGCTATCTCGTCGCCGAAATCGAAGCCCAGGTCCTCTTCCTCTTCGTGCAGAAGCTCGACGGACAAGCCGAGGCTCTGAAGCTCTTTGAGCAGCACGTGGAACGATTCGGGTATGCCGGGCTGGATTACGTCTTCGCCCTTGACTATGGCTTCGTATGTCTTGACGCGCCCGACCACGTCGTCGGATTTGACGGTCAGCATCTCCTGAAGGTTGTATGCGGCGGAGTAGGCTTCGAGCGCCCACACCTCCATTTCGCCGAACCGCTGCCCGCCGAACTGCGCCTTGCCGCCGAGCGGCTGCTGGGTGATGAGCGAGTAGGGTCCCGTGGAGCGCGCGTGTATCTTGTCTTCGACTAGGTGAATGAGCTTCAGCATGTAGATTTGGCCCACCGCGATGGGCTGATCGAACTTTTCGCCTGTGCGCCCGTCGCGCAGTATCTCCTTGCCGATGATTGGCGCCGCGACTTGCTCTTCGCGGTTGAGCCTCAATATCTCTTCCATCAGGTCGCTCTCGGTCATATCCGAGGCGTCTATGCCGCGGACTTCCTCCATCCACAGCCGCATGCTGGTTGCGCGCGCCGCGCCCGGTTCGGCGTTTTCGCCGAAAATCCAGTCATAGTCGCGGTCGCGCTCTTCGAGCCACTCGCGCACGCGGTCGTGGTCGATGCGTCGCTCGTCCAGCGAGCGCGTGTCCACCGCGCCCGCGCGATGGACTATCCACGCCTGCCCAAGCGCGTCTTGTATGGCGACGTCCGAGGCGCCCTCGAACACGGGCGTTACGGCTTTCATGCCCAGCAGGCTCGCCGCCCAGCCCAGATGCGTCTCCAGCACCTGCCCGAGGTTCATGCGGGAAGGCACCCCCAGCGGCGTCAGGATAATGTCCACGGGCGTGCCGTCCGGCAGGAAGGGCATATCCTCTTCAGGCAGGATGCGCGCGATGACGCCCTTGTTGCCGTGCCTGCCCGCCATCTTGTCGCCTTCGGTTATCTTGCGCGTCTGCGCCACCCACAGCCGCACCAGCTTGTTGACGCCGGGCGGAAGCTCGTCTTTGTTGTCGCGGGAGAGCGGGCGGACGTCGATTATCTTGCCGCGCTGTCCGTGCGGAACGCGCAGCGATGTGTCTTTCACGTCGCGCGCCTTCTCGCCGAATATGGCGCGGAGCAGCTTCTCTTCGGCGCTCAGCTCCGTCTCGCCCTTGGGCGTTATCTTGCCCACGAGGATGTCGCCGGGGCTTATCTCCGCGCCCACGCGGATTATGCCCTCTTCGTCTAGGTTTCGCAGGCTGTCTTCGCCCACGTTGGGGATGTCTCGCGTTATCTCCTCCGCGCCCAGCTTGGTGTCTCTGGATTCGACTTCGTGCTTCTCTATATGGATGGACGTGAACTTGTCGTCCTTCACGAGCCGGCGGCTGATGATTATGGCGTCTTCGTAGTTGTAGCCTTCCCACGGCATGAACGCGACTAGAACGTTTTGCCCCAGCGCAAGCTCGCCGGCGTCTGTGGAAGAGCTGTCCGCGAGAACGTCGCCGACGTTTACGATGTCGCCCTTGTCCACTATCGGGCGCTGGTTGAGGCAGGTGCCTTGGTTGGAGCGGTCGAAGTTCATCATCTTGAACGTTCTCAGCTCGCCGTCCGGCTGGGTTACTACTATCTTCTCCCCGGTTACGGCGGAAACGACGCCGTTCACGTCGCTCTGAACCACCTGCTTGCTGTCTTTGGCTACGCGCTCTTCCATGCCGGTGCCGACGACGGGCGGCTCCGGGCGCATCAGCGGCACGGCTTGGCGCTGCATGTTGGAACCCATCAGCGCGCGGTTGGCGTCGTCGTGTTCTAGGAACGGTATGAGCGCGGTGGATACGCTGACCAGCTGAATGGGCGCTACGTCCATGTAGTGAACGTTGTCATGGGACTCCATAAGCACTTCTTCGCCCTTGCGGGTTTCGACGCGCTCGTCGATGAACTCGCCGCACTCGCTGAGGCGCGTATTGGCTTGCGCTATGTGGACTTCCTCTTCGGCGTCCGCCGCTAGGTACACGATGTCCGCCGGGTCGTCCGAGACGAACGGGATGACCTCGACGGTTCGCTCCGGCAGCGCGGCTATCAGCGTGAGCCTGCCGTTGGAGCGCGTGGGTTTGCTGCCCTTGAGCAGTATGGCGGCGCCGTTCTCGCCGCGAACGTCCTCCGCTAGCGTGTGGCCATCCAGCTTCGGGTCGGTGTTGAGCATCTCGGTTCGCACCTTGCGGTACGGCGTTTCGATGAAGCCGTATTCGTTGGTGCGCGCGTAGGTGGCAAGCGAGCCTAGCAGCCCGATGTTGGGGCCTTCGGGCGTCTCGATGGGGCATATGCGCCCGTAGTGGGAGTGGTGAACGTCTCGCACGTCGAACCCCGCGCGGTCGCGCGACAGCCCGCCCGGACCTAGCGCGGAAAGCCGCCGCTTGTGGGTAAGCTCCGCGAGCGGGTTGGTCTGGTCCATGAACTGCGAGAGCTGCGAGCCGCCGAAGAACTCCCGAACCGCCGCCACTACGGGCCTGTTGTTTATCAGCGCGGCGGGGGATGTCTTCTCCGGGTCCAGCGTGGTCATGCGCTCTTTGATGACGCGCTCCATCCGCATCAGCCCGACGCGCACTTGGTTTTGGATTAGCTCGCCCACGGCGCGCACGCGCCTGTTGCCGAGGTGGTCTATGTCGTCCGGGTCTATGTCTTCGTTGTTTATGCGGATCATCCGCTCCACCAGAGCCACGATGTCGTCGGGCGAAAGCGTGTTGTCGCCGGAGCCTTCCTCTTCGCCGGGGTGGAGCTTGCGGTCGAGCTTGTAGCGCCCCACTCTGCCTAGGTCGTAGCGACGCGGGTTGAAGAACAGGCTCTCCAGCAGGTTGCGCGCGTTGTCCGTGTTGGGCGGCTCGCCGGGCCTAAGCCGACGGTAGAACTCCACCAGCGCCTCGTCGGTGTTCGTAGCGGCGGTGTCCTTCTCTATGGTGGTCTGCATGTAGCGATGCTCTTCGTGCGTGTCCGCGTCCTCGAACAGAGACATCAGCCTATCGCCAGACTCGAACGCGCTTTGCTCGAACTTGCTTCGCGCCGCCGCTTCCTCGTTGTCGTAGTACGCGCTGAGGCATCGAAGCAGCGTGCTTACGGGCGTCTTGCGCTTGCGGTCCACCTTGACGGATATGACGTCTCGGTTGGAGGTCTCGAACTCCATCCACGCGCCCCTGTAGGGGATGAGCTTGGCTGCGGCGAGAGGCCTGCCGGTGTTGGCGTCGTAATTCGCAGTGAAGTACACGCCCGGCGAGCGCACCAGTTGGCTCACCACCACGCGCTCGGCGCCGTTGATGATGAACGTTCCGGTGGAGGTCATCATCGGAATATCGCCTAGCGACAGAATCTGCTCCACCACTTCGCCAGAGCGCGCTACGCCGCCCCTGAACTCCAACATCACCGACACGTGCAGCGCGGCGGCGTAGGTGTTCTCCCGCTCGCGGCACACCTCTTCCACGTGCAGGCAGTAGCGGCTGAGAATATCGTCGCACTCGTCGCACCTGCCGCCCTGCTCGACGTCCGGGCATACAGGCCAAAGGTGGGTGGACTCCCCCAAGCACATGCGAGAGCCGCAGCTCGAGTGACTTTCGGCGAGGCAGGCTTCGCGCGCGCGGAGTTCGGGGAAGCGGTCTTGCCAGTTCGCCCTCATGTGATCGACGAAATCCCGCTTGCCGCGAACGAACTCCTCGCAATCCTTCGCCTCCGGGCATTTGGGCCAGTCGAAGACGTGGTCGTATATGGTAAGCTCGTATCGCCCGTTGGGGAAATCTTCGATTGGCGAAATCTCTTCCAGCAGCTCGGCAAGCCCTTCGCGCGTGAAGTGGTCGAACGAGTCTAGCTGAACCTGAATCAGATTCGGCACGTCGATTATGGCGGGCGTTCGGGAGTAAAATTTCTTGGCGTTGTCGGCAGTGCGACCGTTGTTCACCAGAGCGGCGGTCGAGGTCATGCGATCTCACACTCCTGCAAATACAAAAGCAATGGTTCGGACGATTGAATGGAATAGGGGATGGAAACGACGTCGGAGCGGTTACGGCGTGAAGGGGAGTTGCCGAAACAGCCGAAAAACGGGCAAGCGTGTAGTGGGGCGTCGTGTCGGAATGCTGGAAGGTAGTTCGAAGCGCATAGGATGGCTGAAACCCCAGTCTACACGGCTGGCGTCGTAATGTCAAGCGATTTTTGCGGATGAATTGTCAGAATCAGGATTCTCTGGATTAGTGAATTTCCAAGATGGCGCCCGTCGTGAATATCCTGAGAATCTCAGATCCCCGCGACCTGCAAAGTGGAGGGTGATCTTTTGCGATTCTCTCTCGGGGGTTTTCGAGTATGGGAAGAACATCCATGACCAGAGACGATGACAGGCTGCGCCTGCCCAATCTGCTCGCGGAGCGGCTCGGCATCGAGCTTCCGCCCGTGGGCATGGCGTTCGTGGACGCGCCGCCGCCGGACGTTCCGCAGCTGTACGCGATGCCGCCGTCTTTCTGCTCGCTGTGGCGGATGGCGGAGCTTCGCGCGTTCTACGCGGACGCGGAGCGGCACGGCGGATGCGGCATAGGCGACGTGGTGTCTGGCTTCGGCTCCGGCGAGGGGCGGGAGGACGAGCTTGCGGCGCTGTTCGCGGAGCTGTGCGAGGCTGTCCCAGACGGCGGCGCGGAGATGGCGCGCACGGCGCGGTTCGCGCTGAAGGCGGGCGGCGGCGCGGTCTACGGGCCGCTGTGGAAGATGCCGATCGCGCCAGACCTCGCGCTGATGTGGGCGACGCTGCCGCAAATGGGCGTGATTCAGGAGATAGTCGGCAGCGTGATGTGGCGAGAGAACCCGCAAGGCGCGACGTTCACCCGCCCCGCGTGCGCCGTGCTGCCCATCGCGCACCGCCACCGCAAGCCCGCGCTCTCGCTCGGCTGCGTGGGGATGCGCATATACACCGAGACGCCGCCGACGCTCTTTCTGCTGGCGCTCCCGCCAGACGCGCTGCCCGCGCTCGCCGACGGGCTGGAGACCAAGCCGGACATCCGCGAGCGGCTCGCCCACTACGCCGCGCGCCTGCGCGGAGGAGCGTGACGGACGCCGCCGACGCGCGTGATACAATGCGGCGCGTCGCACGAAAGCCAAAACGACATATAGACATACCATATATAGGGAGCGCCGCCCGACATGCCTAACCGCAACTTCACCGTCTACTACATTGGACACACCCCATCCTCGAACCACGCGGACACGATAGAAGAGCTGGACAAGGTAGGCGCGGAACTCGCGCTGCTGCCCAGACTGGAGGACGAAGACGAGATAATCGCCCAGACGGCGGACGCCGACGCGCTCATCGTCGTCGAATCCCCAATCACGCGCAAGGTATTGTCTTCGTACTCGCGCTGCAAGGCGGTGCTGCGAACGGGCGTCGGCTTCGACTGCATAGACGTTCCCGCCGCGTCCGACGCGGGAATCGCGGTCATAAACGTGCCGGACTTGTGGACGCGCGAGGTGGCGAATCAGGCGATGACGCTGCTTCTCGCCGCCAACCGCAAGCTGCTGGAGCAGGAAGCGAGCGTGCGCGAAGACCGCTGGACGCCGCGCATATCCGCGCCCGTAGGCTCGCTGCACGGCGAGACGGTGGGCGTCGTGGGGCTGGGACGCATCGGCAGCGCCTTCGCGCGCCGCATCGCCGCGTTCGAGGTGGAGCTGATAGCGTACGACCCGTTCATATCCGAAGAGGCGTTCGCCGCCGTCGGCGCGCAATCCGTATCGTTCGACGAGCTGCTGACGCGCTCGGACTACATATCGGTTCACACGCCGCTAGACGAAGGCACGCATCACCTGATAAACGCCGACGCGCTATCCAAGATGAAGCCGACGGCGATTCTCATAAACACGTCGCGGGGCCCTGTGGTGGACGAAGCGGCGCTGATAGACGCGCTCCAAAGCGGCGAACTGCTCGCCGCCGGGCTGGACGTGCTGGAGCAAGAGCCGCCCGATGCCGACAACCCGCTGCTGACGATGCCCAACACCGTCCTCACGCCTCACGCCGCCCACTACTCCGAGCTTTCGATGTCGCTCCGCCCACGCCGCTACGGGGTGGAGATAGCCGCCGTTCTCGACGGACGCCGCCCGATGAACCTAGTCAACCCGCAAGTTCTGGAGGTTCTGGATCTGAGATAACGGGCGCCTGATGATAATGGGAACCTTCTTCACACCGCTGGAAATCCTCAGCGACGACGAATCGCGCTCCGAAACCGTGCAGGCGCTCGTGGACACGGGCGCGTCGGTAACCGCGCTGCCCGCGCCTCTGCTGGAGCGGCGGATCAGACCGCTGAGCTTCGAGATAGCGTCCGGGGAGACTATCGAGCGCGACATGGGGCTGGCTATGGTGCGGCTGGACGGCTGGGTACAGCCGACGCCAGTTCTATTCGGCAACGCCGATCAGCGCCCCCTGCTCGGCGCTATCACGCTCCAGCAGTTCTTTCTGGCTGTGGATACCGTCGAACATCGGCTAGTTGCCACGACCGGGCTGGCGCTGGGGCTGCGGACTTAGCGCGGCAGACTTTCGCATCCTATTTCGCCCTTGCATGAGTGCGGGAGTACGCATATGGGAACCTTCTCCACACCGCTGGAAATCTTCAGCGACGACGAATCGCGCTCCGAAACCGTGGATGCGCTCGTGGACACGGGCGCGTCTGTAACCGCGCTGCCCGCGCCTCTGCTGGAGCGGATGGGGGCGCCGCGGATAGAAAAGTACAGCTTCGAGATAGCGTCTGGGGAGCTAATCGAGCGCGATTTGGGTCTGGCGAAAATCAGCCTCCTCGGGCGAGCGGCGCGGACGACGCCCGTTCTGTTCGGCAATGCTGACCAGCGCCCCTTGCTAGGCGCGATGACGCTCCAGCAGTTCTTTCTGGCTGTGGATACCGTCGAACATCGGCTGGTTACTACGACCGGGCTGGCGCTGGGGCTGCGGACTTAGCGCGAAACGCGCCGCGCCCGCTTGGAGTTCATATATGGGAACGTTCACCGTAGAAGTAGAGATCGGCGGCATGGACCAGACGCGCTTCGAGACGGCGCTGGCGCTGGTGGACACGAGAGCGCCGTATACCCTGATGCCCGCGTCTCTGCTGCGCTCGCTGGGAATTCGGGCGGTGGATACGCAGGAATTCGCTGTAGCGTCTAGGGAGCCAATCGAGCGCGATATCGGGCTGGCGGCAGTGAAGCTAGACGGGCGGCTGAGAGTTACGCCAGTGGTGTTCAGCGGCGAAGACCAGTTGCCGCTGCTAGGCGCGGTCACTCTGCGAGAGTTCAGCCTAGTGATAGACACGCCCGACGAACGGCTGCTGCCGGTTAGCGCGCTCGCGCTCGGATACCGCTACCCCGACGGCTTGGACGATAGAGGCGCATCATCCCGCGGCTAACGGAAGAGGCGGACGACGAGCAGCACGCCTACGCCTATGCGTCCCACTCGAACACTTCTCTGACCGCCATGCGCCAGCCGGGTACGACGTCGTCCATCTCCAGCGTGTCCGCCTCCATCAATACGACGCTCCCCGTCGAACGGTGGACGCTCACCGTCCGACGGCGCGGGTTCACGACGATGACGGCGAGCGCGCCCGCGTCCAGATAGTCCGCAACTTTCTCGTCCACGTCGACGTATCGGTCGCTCGGCGAGATTACTTCGACCGCTAGGTCGGGAGCGCCCGGGAAGAACCCCGCAGTATCCTTCACCGCCTCGGCTCTCGCGCGCCGCGCGAAAGACACGTCGGGAGCGCGCACGATGTCAGCCGCCAGCCTGAAGCCCGTATCCGACGAATACACCTTGCCTAGCCCATTCGCCTTGGCATGCCAGCCAAGCGAGATGTGTATGGACGACGCATATTCCCCGTGAAACTGTCCGGCGGGCGGCGTCTTCCGCAGCTCTCCTCGCACTAGCTCATAGCGGAAGCCGTCGTCCGGCATGGCGAGCAGCTCTTCAGCCATCATGCGCTGGGTTGTGGTGGTCATGTAGGTTTGTCCTCGCGATGGGGATAAGTCAGCATCAGTGGGTCAGAGCTATCCCGCAGTCTCCTCATACAGCGCGTCGCAACCGATAACCGATAACGGTGTAACGCGGACGAGCTCCGCCGACCTGTCTCACATGAACGTCGAAGCGGGTTTCTTGGCCCAGTAGACCCTGAATCGCGTCAGAGTCATTCAGCGCCATATCGAACTTGGCTGCGATTACTGCGCCCGTTTCGGCGTTCAGTATCTCGGCTCGACGGCTGCTGGGCAAGTAACCTAGAAGAGAGCCGAACATTTCTTCGTATTTCTCATGGATGTTGTCTTGGCTCATCCTGCTCAGGCTTCGCCGCACTTGGCTTACGTCGCTGAATCGGAACACGTCGTCTTCGACCTGAAGAGAGAAGACCGCTCGGTTGCCCGCCACCACCTCTAGGAATCCGCGCAGGTATCCAAGAGCGCGCGGCGCTGTGTCGGCTATTGCTTCAGAGAGAGCGTCTTCACTGACAATCGAGGATTCCAGTATGGTTTTGACCTGCCTCATCGCTTGTTCCAGCGGGGATGCCTCCGGAACATCATCGGCTATCCGCGTGTCTTCACTCTGGAAATCCTCTTCCATCTCGAATCCAAACGATCCCAAGGCGGTTCCAGTTATCAGCATACGGTAATTTTCTCGGTTGGGGAGGGGACCCCGTTCACTCAAATCGCCACGCAGGCTTGCCCCGACGGAAGCCACCGCATCGGCGAATGAGTTGATTGCCTTGCCCCCGAATTCCGCTGCGATTCCCCTGTCTGCCACCACTGGTTCACCGTTGAAAGTCAGGCGGGCGGAGAGGGGGAATCGCGGAGGATCCCTGTACGCTTCCAACGATTCCGCTACTTCCGCCCTGCGAGAGTCCAAGGTCATCCGGTCTATTATCGCATCCTCCGGCGCCATAGCCAGCAATCCGTCTAGCTCGGCAAGTTCCGCGTGGAGAAAGCGATATTCCCTCATGCTCATTGCGTCGCCTCCTCATAATATAGGGCGATTCTCGAATGGAGCGCGTCAGGGAAAATGTCGGTAGATTTCGCTCCGATGCAAGAATCTGGCTAGTACGGCGGTATCTCCCACTATCCCTACGCCAATGCGATAGTTGCCCACCCTGATGCGGTAAAAGCGACCTCTGGGGGATGTGACTCTGGAGACGTTCGAGACGGCATCGATGGACGGCGCATCCTCGAGCGCCCTGATTGCGCGTTCCGCTCTGCGACGCAGGTTCGAGTCTCGTCGTATACGCCTCAGGTCGCGTGCAAAGCTAGCCTTCTCCATCCGGCGCCCTGAGAATAGCCATGAGCTCTTCTCTGCTGGCTCGCTCGGATGTAAGCTCTTCCTGCATAGCCCTGAGCAGCCCCGCGTCCTCTTCCTCGTCGGTGGCGTGTATCAGCCCTAGGCTGCGCTCTATGGCGGTGTCTTCCTCCTTGGTCAGCCCGTACAGGTCATAGACGAGTTCGTTTATGCTCCATTCCCAGATATCTGTGTCCGCATCCGGGTCGGCGGCTTTGGCGGCTAGGATTTCGTCGACTAGGCGGATGATGGGGTACTGCTCGGCGGCGGAGATTTGTGGGATGGGGATGCGTTCTACTGCGAATTTCCTCCATTGAACAACGCCCATTCCCGTAGTTGAACCGGTATTCTTAATAAACCAAGCACTGAGAGCGCTGTTCAATATCCCACAGAGATATTTCAAAGATTTACCTGTCATTATAAACGCTGCATCGTTGAAGTATATTTCATCTTTAGAGAAAGAAAATCTCCCGCTTCTGCTGCCAGTCATGTTCATCCAGAACAGCTTTTCTTTAGTGAATTCATCGTGGTAAGCGCAGTTTCTAAGGTTATACGGCGTCTTGCCTTTGTCTTGTCGCCGTGCGAGTTGAGGGTAAAAGTCATTCAGATAGTCTCTAACAGCAGCGTAGTTTTCAACATCCACACTGGGAACATCGTTATATCCATTGTGGGCATCAATCAAATATAGTTCTTCCCACTGCGCCCGATAGCGCTGAATATCTTTACCTCGAAGTATTGGCTTGATAATCTCAGCAGACTTCGGGTCTTCCGAAATCAGCCTCTGTTTGGTAGCGTCGTCTATGATGAAGGCGGCGTTCAGACCTGTTGTAACTCCTCTATATATGGACACATCCCACTCTTTCAATGGAATCCCGACTGCTTCCATCTTGTCCATAACTCGCATCTCTATGGATGAAAGCGCGCTCCAAGGCTTTTCCCCTTGCCGACGCAGGCGTCCCCACTGACTCGGATGCGGCGGAAGTGTTTTATCTGGCAGGCTGTCCATATCCACAGCGGAGGCGGTCTCACTGCTCTTGCCACGCCGCGCTATCAGAATGTTCGTATCCACGATAGAGTTCTCGAACACGTCCTTGCCCATATCCAGCAGGCGAAGCGGGGTATGCTTTTCCGAGAAATATCGGCGCGTGGATTTGCCGTACTCCGCTCTCAGCCAGCCGTTGGAAGTGATGTAAGCCAGCAGTCCGCGCCGCCTCAACAGATCAATCCCCCTTTCGTAGAAAAGCTGGTAGATATCCCCCGTTCGGGCGAATGTTTCGTAACCGGCATCCTCGTACATCCGCCCAAGCTCGCCCCGGTTCTTTTGCAGCTGAACATATGGCGGATTCCCAATCACCACGTCGAACCCGTCCGCCACGCCGAACATGTACTCCGCATCGAACCAGTCGGCGGATGCGCTCTGATCGTATGGGTCCCACTGCGCTATCCGCTCGGCGTCGGCGGATTCCATGCCGAGCTGTTCCAATTCCGCCGCAAGCTCGTCCCGCAACCTTGCGTCCTTTTCCCGCAGGTCGCGTTTCCGAGACCGAACGGTGGCGCGAAAGTGTCGCTCGCGGTTTTCCTGAATCTGCTGCTGAAGCTCGCGCGCGCGGTTCGAGGTCAGCGTCCCCTGAAGTCCACGCAGCCCGATGAGCGTATTCGCCGCAACGAACCGCGTCTCTAGATTCGGCAGCGGCTCGATGCCGTAGTTGCGGCTCGCGTCGCCCGTCGGCTGCTGCTCTATGGCGAGCGATATGAAGAAGCGCAGCTTGACTATCTGCGTCGCCACAGGCTGGATGTCTACGCCGTAGATGCTGTTCTGTATCAGGCACAGCTTGCGCTCGAAGTCGGAATGCCGCGCGTCGCGCTCTGCCGCGCGTCGCGCTCTGCCGCGCGTCGCGCTCTGCCGCGCGTCGCGCTCTGCCGCGCGTCGCGCTCTGCCGCGCGTCGCGCTCGCGCTGTAGGCGTCAAGCCGCCTCAGCGCGAGCGTGAGCTTGTGCAACACGCCCATGGGGAACGCGCCTGAGCCTACGGCGGGGTCGAGCACGCGGATAGCGTCTATCGCCTTCACGAGCGCTTCTGTCTCCGCGTCGTCGAACAGCCCGGCGAGCCTTTCGTCGGGCGCCTCGTAGCTGAGCAGCGCGCGGACGCGATCCGCCATCGGCTCGCGTCCCTCCGCGTCGCCTACTTTCTCTGCGAGCGACGCCGCTAGCGCCTCGTCTACCATGTAGTCCACTATCGGGCGCGGGGTGTAGTAGGAGCCGGTCTGCTTGCGCGCGTTCTCGCGCGTTTCGGGGTTGTACGCCGCCAGCAGGTTCTCGAACACCTTGCCCAGAAGCTCCGGGTCCAGCGCCACTTCCTGCTCGATGGGCGTGTTCTCCTCCACGGTGAACTTGTAGCGCTCGAACAGCGTTATCAAGCCCGGCTCTCTGTCGTCATCGGCGAAGAAGAGGCTGTTGGGGATGGATAGCTTCTCGTAACTGCTAGGGGCATCCGAGAAGCAGTCGATGCGGTATCCTCCCTCGTTGTAGCCCTCGAAGCTGTCTAGGCAGTCGAACAGCCCGCCGTTGATGAACGGCGTTTTGTCGAACTCCGCGAGCAGCGCGTGAGGGTCTTTCATGCGGCTTTTGTATCTGTACTTCGAGAAGTCTCGATGTGTGGGGTTGCCGCCGCCGCTGAAGCCGCGCTTGCCGATTTCGGTGTTGAGCGTGGCGAAGAACAGGTTTTGCAGAACGGCGCGATAGTAGCCGTCGCCGCGCATGGCGTCGAAGTCTTCGAGCAGATCGCGCAGCTTGTTCGGGGCGAAGAGCGCGTCGCTCACAAGCCCGGTCTGCTTGACGAACCACACGAACATGAGCCGCGTGATGAGGCGGATGAGATGCTCTTCGGGCGTCAGCGTCTTCGTTTTGATTTCGTCCGTCGGGAATTTGGCGATTCCGACGGCGCGTTCGAACCAGCCGAACAGGTCGCGGTAGAAGCGGCGGTTCAGCTCTTCGGTGTCCAGCGTATCCAGCCACGCCGCGAGCAGCCCGTTGAAGTCTTGCGGCTTGTCGCGGACGCGCATCCACTCTATCCGCGCGTCGAGCGACAGCTCCGCCAGCAGGTCTAGGTGGGCGCGGTGCGGGTTGGCGGGGTCTATCTCGCGGATGAGGGAGACTTTGCCGAGGACGTCTAGGTTGGGGGCTCGCTTGTTTTCGCGGCGATTCACGAATGCGAGGGTGAGCAGCCCGGATTTGGCGCGGAACAAAACGACGGATGGGGCGCTGAGACGCTTGTTTATCTCGCGCGTGAACTGCGCGTACTTGCCGCGCGGGTAGGTTGCGCCACGCAACTCGACTGCGAAGAAGATGAATCGGCTGTGGGTTCCATCTCGTCGGAAGAATCTGCCCTGCAAGCCTTCGGCAATATCCTCATTGTACATTTCGAACAGCAGCCGAACAGACTCGACACACTCGCGGAATTCGCGCTCGGATGCTGTATCGGGGTTATCCGCTTCGTATTCGGATACGAATTCGTTCACATCGCCAGAGATATCCTCGTCTTCCGGCAAGCCGCTATAGCCCATCTCGAACAGCAGCTCGCGCGCGCTAGGCTCGAAATCTCCCTCGCCAATGTTCGCCAGCGCCGCCTTTATCGCCTCGCGCGTCATTGCGTCCCCGCCTTGCGTCATCATCGTCCCCCGATTATTGCCAGCCATGTTACCAACTCGAAGTCTTCGAGTCCACGCGCTGGCGTAGGGCGCGCCGCGTCCCGGCTGCCGCCGCGTCTCTTGCGATCCTTTCGTCGCGTCCCAGCGTTCTTGCGCCCGATATCCTCGACTGCCGCCTCCAGCAACTTAGAATAGTGAGTCATATCGCCCCCGTTGTCCGTATCCGAGTCGAACATGTCGCACAGCGCGTTGTCGGGTTGGGGCTTGCCCGCAGCCGCGTCGCTAAATACGTCGAGCGTATCCCGCATAGAGCGGCAGCCGATTAGGATGCTCTTGTCGTCGCCCACGTACACGAGATAGAACGGGTGGCGCGGGCTGGCGTAGGATGCGTTTGGGTCTTCGGATGCGTTGGCTTGCTTCAGGCAGTAGATTACGCCGGACGGCATGGCGGCGTTGGATGAGACTACGGCATACGCGCCGCCGGGCATCGCTTCCAGCTCGTCTTTGTTGGCGCGCAGGTAGCGCAGGAGCTGTGAAATGAAGTCGTCGAAGGTGAAATCTCCCAGCGATGGGGTGTCTTCTAGATCGTCGAGATCGGGGATATCGTCGAGCAGGCGGCGGAGCTGCGCGTCTCTGAAAGTCGCCTCTTGCTCCGCCGCGCCGGGGTCGAAGGGGTTGTCGTCGCCGGTGGCGGCCGCGTCCGCCAGAACCATGCGGCTTTCGACGCGGCTCTTGAGCTTCAGGTATTCGTCCAGATCCCGCGTGGGCCAGTAGTTGATCATGCGAACCGACTTTCTGCGGCTGCCGATGCGGTCGATTCGCCCGAACCGCTGAATGATACGCACCGGGTTCCAGTGGATATCGTAGTTGATCACGGTGTCGCAATCCTGAAGGTTCTGCCCCTCGGATATGCAGTCGGTTGCGATGAGCAGGTCTATCTCGTCGCCGCCTACGTCGTCGCGCCCGCGCGCTATAGGCGAGAAGTTGGACAGCGCCTCATTGAAGTCGATTCCGCCGCTCTCGACGCTGGCTCCGTCGCCCGTCACCATCGCCATGCGGATGTTCAGGTTAGCAGCCAAGCCCTTCAGATTGCCGTACAGGTATTCGGCGGTATCGGCGAACGTAGTGAACACCAGCAGCTTGCGGCTGGCGCCACCATATCGGGGGGCGTTCGCCTTGTCGCGGATGTCTTCCATCAGCCGAAGCAGCTTGCCGTCGCGTTCGGGCGTTACGACTGAGACGCTGTCTCGCGCCGCGCTCAGCGTTCGCCTGTCTCGAATCAGGTCTTGCTTCCAGCGCTCTAGGTTGAGGTCGGCTAGCCGGTAGCTGCCGCTGCCGCGTGAATCTAGGATTTCCTCGTCTTCGGGGTCTTCTTCCTCTGGGTCGTCCATCTCTACCGTCGCGTTCTTGGGAAGCTCGCCAGCTTCGTAGCTTGCTATTCTATTCAGCTTTTCGTCTATCTTCGCTATAGTGCGCGCCAGCGTAAGCTCGAGCGAGCAGGGGGAGCTTTCGAGCCGCTTGAGGAAATTCGTCCGCATCATGCCGATGAGGTTGGTTTCCCGCTGCCGTTCGATGTTCATCTCAGAGAGCGCGTAGTGGGACGGCGCGTAGACCGCCAGATTGAGATTGTTTATCCTGTCCGCCAAATCTTTGTAAGAAAGCTCGCCTTTCGTGTCGGTCTTAGGGTAGATGTTGCGCGGCTTTTCCTTCTTGGGGAAGCCGCCTATCTCCTTCAGTTCACTCTTGTAGTGGTTCTCTATATGCTTGCGGGAGCGCGCGATGGACACGCCGCCGAGCAGCCGAAAGAAGTCGCCGCTGAGCCTTTCGAGCAGCGTGGTCTTGCTTCTGTCGCCGCGCGCCTGCCTCCACTGCTCGAATTCACGCTGAGCGGCGTCTATGACGCTGTGGACGCTGTTTATGGATAGGCTTTCGCGGAAGGCGTCGTCCCGTTCGCCAGTCATCAAATGTATCTGTCCTCCCAAGTCCTCCAACGACGTGTTCACCGGCGTTGCGGACAGCATCAAGACTTTGGTGTTGGCGCCCCGTTTTATGGCTTCGTCCATAAGCCGCCGGTAGCGCTTTCCTGAGCTGTTTCGGAAGTTGTGGGATTCGTCTATGACTATCAGATCGTAGTCGCCCCAATTGACATTGGAGAGGTCTACGCCGCCGGAGTCGCCCGCCTCGCGGGATAGGTCGGTGTGCGCCAGCAGCAGGTAGCCGAACCTGTCTCTCTGGAAGGGGTTGTGCATGTTCCCGCGCCCAATCTGGTACAGCTCCCAATTCTGGCGCAGCTTGGCGGGGCATAGAACCAAGACGCGCTCGTTGCGAAGCTCGAAGTATTTGATGACGGCGAGCGCGGTGTACGTCTTGCCAAGCCCAACGCCGTCGGCGAGGATGCAGCCGTTGTGCTGGCGCAGCTTGCCTATGACGGTCTTCGCGCCGTCGCGCTGGAATCCGTAGAGCGCCTGCCATATTTGGCTCTCGTGCAAGGTGGTGTAAGTGGGGGAATCTTCCGCCTCGCGCGCCTCTATCTCCCTCCGAAACAGCTCGTACAGCGTCTTGTAGTAGACAGCCTCCGGCGAGTAGTTGTCTCCCAGCCTGTTCAGCGCGGCTACGACCTCGGCTTTGACGTCTTCCGTCTCGTCGTCGTCGTTCCAGAGCGTATCGAACCACTCGCGCAGTTCGCGGAGCGTTTCGTCGTCTTCGACGGCTAGGTTCAGCTCTAGGTTGGACGCCGTAGAGCCGCCAAGCCCGCGCTCGGTGAAGTTCGAGCTGCCCACCACGCCCGTCGCGCCGCGCGCCGAGTCCGCGAGGTACATCTTGCCGTGCAGGAAGTTGGCGCGCTTCATGGAGCGGATCCGAACGCCCTCGCGCTCCACCCACGCGAGGCAGCGCTTGGCAAGCCCCTTCTGCTCGAGCAAATGACTCGGCGTCAAGCCGCGTTCGGTCACCTCGAAAGACTTCGGCTCCGAATATCCGGGGTCCACGCTGTCGATGGACGTCGGATCGCCGTATAGGAAGCGCGTTTCGTCGACGCCCGCCAACTGGCGTTCGAGCAGACGGTAGCCGTATATGCTGAAGTACGCGGACACTAGCCTAAACGTATCGGCGTCTCGCAGGCTCTCACGCAGGAGGTCTACGAGTTTGGCGTTCTCCTGTCGGTTGTCCAAGATGCGGGGGCGGTTGGTCATGGGCTTATCCTCTAATCGCGATAATCCCGATTCAGGCGAGTATCGGGCGCGGCTCACCCCTCTATTTCCAGCCGCCCGCGCGCGAATATGATTCTGCGTCCGCCGCACTCTAGCGACACGCTATCGAAATGGCGAAGCTCGTCGTAGAGGTCGTCTAGTCGGCGCGAAAGCTCGGTCTGGAACTTGCGGCGCGGCGGGGGCTGGGCAAGCCTGCCGCGCTCCCAGAAGCCGCGCTGGGGGAGCGCCTTCAGCTCTCTTGCGAACTCCGCCATGAAAGACGCGAATGCGCGCTCGGACAACTCGCGCATGGGGGCGGAGTCTCGCGGGTCGGCGAAGTAGAGCAAGAACCTGAGCCTGCCGTCGGGCGCGGGCGATGCGTCGAGAAGCAGCGCGGGCAGCGTGTTGGCGGCGAACGGCGCTCGGCGGCGGGCGTCCTCGCGGCGCGCCGACTCTCGCAGGGCGGCTTGCAGCGCTCGCAGCGCGCGGGATACGCGAGACACGGGCAAGGCGCGCGCCTCTACCGTGAACGTCAGTAGGCTTTCGGGCGAGTCGCCGGGCGCGCTCGGGCGAGCGGGCTGGTTAGGCTGCGCCGTCATGCGCGGATCATCTCAGCCGACGAGCGTCGCCAACGCGCCGAGTTACGCGCGTGTGGTCGAGATGGTCCATCAGCGCCAGCGCGTACTTTCGGCTAGTGCCTAGCAAGTCTCGCGCGTCGGCTACGCTAATTTCGCCGCGCTCATGCAGCCGCTCGGTTACGCGCTCCACCATATCGGCGTAGGCGGACGCGGAGAAGACGACGCTTTCGCTCACCTTGACTACGCGCCCCTCGGCGTCGAGCAGGCTGACTATCTCGGCGTCGATTTCTGCATCCGTAGGCGGGGAGAACGGGTCTGATTCGAGCGAGCGCAGGAAGTCGTCCGCCGCCTTTTGCTGCGCGTCGGACAGCGCGGGGACGTGCTGAGGCAGGCGGACGGTGGAGCCGCTCTGCGCGACTGCGCCGCCGTCGTCCAGCAGCCTCAGCGCGTCGGCGAACGTCTGCGGATCGAGCGCGAGCCGCGAGCGCAGCTCTTCCTTGGGCGCGGCGCGGCGCAGCGGGAATGCGCGATGGTAGTCCGCAAGCGCGGCGCGGGCGCGGGATTGGAGCGCGCGCCAGCCGTCGGCGGTGTACAGCCGAGTGGATTCGCGCACCTCGCCGACACCAAGCGCGACAAGTTCGCCCGCCGCAAGCATCGCCTCCGCCGCGCGCCGCGCCGCGCTCGCGTCTAGGTTGGCGCGGTGGACGACGGCGCGGAACTCCGCCGGCTCCATGCCCTCGATGATTTTGTGGAGAACCTCGCGGTCGCTGCCGCTCTCCAGCGCTCGCAGCCGCTCGATGGTGGGCGCGTGTCGGCGGCGCGGGCGGCGCGCGTGGGTGTCTACGATGCCGCCGCCGCCGAGCGTGGTCATGTTGGAGCGGATGACGAAGCAATCTCCCTTCGCCACCGCCACGGGCGAATCGAGCTTGAGCTGCGCCCACGTCTCATCGCCCGGCCGAACGCGGTCGCCTTCCAGCAGCCTGAGGCGCGCCACGCACTCGGAAGCGCCGGTGTGTACGGTGATGGTCATGTTGTGGCGCAGCGGGTTGGGCGCGTCCGCCAGAACGCGCAGGCGGACGTCGAACGCCGTCGTTGGGCTGAGCCAACCGGGCGTGGCGAGCGTCTCGCCGCGGCGGATGCCGTCGTGAGACACGCCGATGAGGTTGGCGGCTACGCGCGTTCCCGGCTCGGCTATATCCACCTTGCTGCTGTGCGTCTGCAATCCGCGAACGCGCGCGCGCCGCCCGGATACGACAAGCTCCACGTCGTCGCCGGTTCGCAGGCGCCCGTCGATGAGCGTGCCGGTGACCACTGCGCCGAAACCGCTGATGGTGAACGCGCGGTCGATGGGCAGGCGCGGACGGTCGAAATCGCGCTTGTCGGGGATGCCGCTTATCATGCCGTCTATGGCGGAGACTAGATCGGGCAGCCCCTCGCCCGTATGCGACGATACGGGGATGATGCGCGAGCCTTCGAGCGCCGTGCCTTCGAGCGTGTCTTCCACGTCTGCGACAACAAGCTCCAGCCAGTCGTCATCCACTAAGTCTTTCTTGGTGAGCGCCACAAGCCCGCGCGGTATGCGGAGCAGGTCTAGGATGGCGAGATGCTCGCGCGTCTGCGGCATGACGGATTCGTCCGCCGCGACTACGAGCAGCGCGAGGTCTATGCCGCCGACGCCCGCGAGCATGTTGTTGACGAAGCGTTCATGCCCCGGCACGTCCACTATGCTTATCTCGCGTCCGCTAGGCAGCCGCAGCCACGCGAAGCCGAGGTCTATGGTCAAGCCGCGCTCTTTCTCTTCGGCGAGCCTGTCCGGGTCTATGCCGGTAAGCGCCTCGACCAGCGTCGACTTCCCATGATCGACATGCCCCGCCGTGCCTGCAACGAACATCGCCGCCCTCCTGTCGGGGGTAGCATATCACAGGGCGCGGAGCGGGCGGCTTTGGGCGCGGCGGCGGGCGCGTGTATACTGGAGCGGAGGAGCGGGACAAGAGTGGGCGCCGTCTGCGCGAGGGGGATGGCTTTGGAAAGCGTATTCATATACTGGGACAACTCCAACATCTTCCATGAGGCGCAGCGCATGGCGGAGGAGCGAGAGGAGCGGGGCGACGAGGGTCCGGACGCGCGTTACCGCGTGCGAATTCACTTCGACAACATGCTGAGGCTGGCGCATGCAAACCGTCCAATCGAGCGGGCGCTGGCTGTCGGCTCGATACCGCCGGAAATACGCCAGCTGTGGAATCGCTTGGAAAGCGCGGGTGTGGAAGTCAGTTTGTTCGACCGCGGCGCTGGTCTAGGCGAACAGGAAATGCCGGACCGCGTGCTGCAACTGAGGATGCTGGAAGACGCGCTCGATTACAACGGCGATCCGGGCATTGCGGTACTGCTCACCGGCGACGGCGCGGGATACTTGGAAGGCGCAGGCTTCCACAGAACCCTAGAACGAATGCACAGACGCGGCTGGCGGGTGGAGATACTGTCGTGGGCGCATTCGTGCAATCAGCGGATGCGGCGGTGGGCGGAAGAAAACGGATTATTCGTGGCGCTAGACGATTTCTATGAATCCGTTACGTTTACCGCGCCATCGATTCCCGGACACAGGCTCGCGCTATCGCGCCCCGTCGCGCCACTAGACTTGTCGCGCAGGGGATGAGGCAAGGGGGATTTACGATCTCCGCATGTGGGAATTCCAACGGTCATTGCCCACATGCACACTTTCTTACCCTGTACATCACGCATATCCCGTTCATCCTGTAAATCCATGCCGTTCTGCTACAATTCGAGAGCGATGGACAACGCGCTGGCTAAAATCTGGCCTCTGCTGCTTGCGGCGGCGATGACGCTCACGCCTCTGGCGGGGCCTCTGCTCGATCACCACTTCGCCGAGCGGCAGCCGTATCACGCCCACTTGGGCGCGGACGCCAATCATAGGCACGACTACCGCAGCGCCCACGACCACGCGGGCGAGCGCTCCGGCGAGGGCGGCGTTTCGCTGTACAGCATCGCCGCGGCGTCAGCCGCGCCCGCGGCGGCGCTTATCGCGGACTCCGAGCTTGCCCGCCGGCTCGCGCCCGGCGACTCGACGCTCGCAATAAGGGCGCGCCCGCAAATCGCGCCCGCATCCGCCCTAACGCCCACTCAGTGGAGGCCTCCCCGCGCCGCGCCTGCGGTTTCCGTCTCTCTGTAGTGCGGCGCTCGCGCGCGTCGCCCGGCGCTGGGCATCCCGCTGAAATACGCTCTCACAGCAATAATCGCAGTCGCGCTCGCGGCGTCGACGCTCGCGGACGCGGAACGCGCGAACGCGCACGGCGGCGGCTTTCGGCTCACGATGCGCGAGTTCGCAGGCCCATACGCGCTGACGCTGGGGATGATCCCGGACCCGCCGCTCGTGGGCGAGGCGACGCTCATCTTGGAAGTCGCCGACGCGGACAGCGGGGAGCGCCTGCCGAACGCGCGCGTCGTCGCAACGCTCGACCCGCCACAGGACTCAGGCATCGCGCCCATATCGCTCGCGTTCGGGCCGGATTCATACGACCCGACGCTGTACGAGGCGAACGCCCGACAGGACGCGACGGGCGAATGGACGCTCGCAGTCGAGGTGTCCGGCGGCAGAGGCGAGGGCGGCGCGGCGTTCAGGTACGAGGTGCGGCGCGCCAACCCCGTCGCGGGGCTGATTACGCTGGCGACGCTGCTGGCGCTGGTTACGGTGCTGGGGCTGTCTATGCGGGCGTTCCTGAAGCGGAGAGGCGGCAGCCGAAGAGCGAAGAGGCGCGGAAAGGCTTGAAATGCCGTTTCCGCGCGCTAGGCATTCTCTCTTTCGGAGGCATCCTATGTTCAAGATAGCGGCGACATCCATCGCGGCGGCGCTTGTCGCGCTTGCCGCCACCATCGTCTACGCGCACGAAGACCGCGAGCACGGCGACTACAAGCTAGTAGTCGGCTTCCTGCATGAGCCGGCTTACGAGGGCGAGCGCAACGCCGTCAGCGTGCGCGTAACTAGACAGGCGGAGGCGGACAGCCACGCCCACGCCATGGGCGAGCCAATCGAATCGGGAGTGCGCGTCGGCGTCAGCTTGTCAGCGCAGGCGGACGAGCGCGGCGGCGTAGACCTGCGAATCGACACGGAGGGCTGGCGGTGGGCGCCTGAGAGCGTCGACCAAGCCCACGCGCCCGGATCGGGACACGCGCACGTGTACGTGGACGGCGAGAAGGTAGGCAGATCTTACGGACCTCATCACCACCTGAGCGGCGTCGAGCCGGGCGAGCGCGTCGTCCGCGTTACGCTGGAATCGAACACGCACAGAACCTTGATGGTAGACGGCGCGCTAGTCGAATCCACCGCGAAGGTAGTCGTCCCCGACGCGGCGCGCGCGGACGGCGACCACATGAACCACGATCACGAGCATACGAAGAGCGTCGCGGCGGAGTCTCCCATGTCGCTGGAAGCCGCCGTCCGACCGGACGCGAGCGGCGGGTTCGATCTGCATCTTTCGCCAAGCGGGTTCGAGTTCGCGCCGCGGAACGTAGGGGCAGAACACGCGGCGGGCGAGGGATACGCGCTCGTGAGCGTGGACGGCGAACCGCTGACGCGGCAGTATGTCGAGTGGCTCAGGCTGCCGACGCTGGACGCGGGAATGCGCGAAATCGAAGTCTCGCTGATGTCGAACGACCACCGCGCCTATATGTGGAACGGCTCGCCCGTGTCCGCGAGCGCGACGGTTCACGCGATGGGCGGCGGCGACAGCCACGACGAGGCTCACCACGCCGAAGCGCGTCCGACGCATGTCGAGGGGCTTCAGGACACGCTGAAGGTAGAGGTGGAACATGTGCCGAGCGGCGTCTCGCGCGTGATGGATCTCCGCGCCGCGTCGAACGATCCCGGACACTACACCGCAGACCTCATCCCCACATCTCCGGGGCATTACCGCTTCCGGCTGTTCGGTTCGATAGAAGACACCGAGATAGACGCCACTTTCGATTCTCGCGCCGGCGGGGGAGACTTCGACGACGTATCGCCCGCCACGGCTATCCACTTCCCGCAGGAGATGGCGTCCGCGCGCGAGCTAGAGAGCGCGGTTCGCGGCGCGCAGGAGACGGCGCGGCAGGCGCAAGACGCGAGCGACAGCGGCGCGGCGCTAGGCGCGATAGGCATTGCGGCGGGTCTGCTCGGCGCCGCTCTCGGCGGCGCGGCGCTGGCGATGAGCATACGCGGCAGAAGAGCGCGCTGACCCCGCGCCGCTAAACGACAATCGCAAGGAGCAGCCACATGCGCGCAAACCATCCCAGCGCCCGCGGCATCGCGGCGACAGCCTTTCTGACGCTGGCTATGCTTGCGGCGCTGGCGGCGTGTTCGTCAGCCGACGCGCCGCCTCCGCCGCCAACGACCGCGCCGTTCCCAGAGCGGATGCTCACGCCCGCGCCAACGACGACGGCATCCGTCAGCCCGCCCGCCGCGCGGACAGCCGAGCCGAGCGCGCCCGCGCAGCCGCTCGCGCCTAAGTTCGAGCTGGCGTCCGCCGACGGCGGCAGCGTATCGCTGGATAGCCTGCTGGAAGGGCGGCGCGCGACGGCGCTGGTGTTCTATCGCGGCTTGTTCTGAGGCGTGTGCAGATACCAGCTCGGCGAGCTGGCGGACGCGCACCCGCAGTTCGAGGAACGAAACGTGTCGCTGGCGACGATAAGCGTGGACGGCATCGAGGACACGAGGCGAATGGCGGATATCATCGGAGCGGAATACGCGATGCTTTCGGACGAAGGCGGCGGCGTGTCGCGCGCGTTCGGCGTGTTCGACATTCACGGCGACGGCGTAGCCGCGCCCGCGACGTTCATCATAGGAGCGGACGGGCGCGTTGCCGCCGGCTACGTCGGCAGAAACGTCTCCGACCGCCCAACGGCGAGCGCGATTTTGGCGCAGATAGACCGTGCGCTGCGGTAGAGCGGCGCGGGCGGGCGCAGCCCGCCTCGTCCGCCAGTGGAGGGGCGGATTGGCGCTCGCCGCCATTCTAGCCGTCGTAGGCGCGCTGGGCGCGGCGCTGGCGCTCGCTCCCGCGCGGACGGCGGAGGCTCACGCCAACTACGTCGAATCCGACCCGCCCGCCAACGCGGTCTTGGACGCGCCGCCCGACGCCGTATCGGTTCGTTTCAGCGAGCCTCTGGAGCCGAAGCTCAGCGCGGTGCGCGTTCTCGACTCGCGTGGCGAGCGCGTCGATCTGGACGACAGCCTCGTGAGCGAATCCGACGCCGCGCTGATGCGCGTCGGGTTGGAGCCGCTCGGCGATGGCGTGTACACCGTCGCTTGGAAGACAGTATCCACCATAGACGGCCACCTAACGCGGGGAGCGTTCGCGTTCGCCGTGGGCGAGCCGATTTCGGGCGATCCGACCGCCGCTCTCGAAGAGTCCGGCGCGCTTCAGTCCGGCGCGGAGCCGATAATCCGATGGATACTGCTGGGCGGCGTGACGCTTGCGGCGGGCGGCATGGCGTTTCGGCTATTCGTGTCGCGCCCCACGCTCGCAGGCGTGGCGCGGGGGGATTCGCAGCTCGAACCCAAGGTTCTCAGCTGCGGGTTCTCCCAAGTATACGCGGCGGCGGCGGTTGGCGCGATTGCGATGCACCTCGCGGCGGCGGCGCAGCTCGTCCTGTACGCCTCGCAGGTGTACGAAACATCCACGCTGAGCGCGCTGGGAAGCCCCGTCTGGGACGTTCTGCGCGATACGGAGTGGGGGCGCGTGTGGGCTATTCGCGGCGCGCTGGGCTTGGGCGTGTGCGCGGCGGCGGCTTTGGCGCTGTTCGCGGCTTCCAAGCGCGAACGGATATGGCATCCCGCGCTCGGGCTTGCCGCCGCCGCGGGCGTTCTTCTGGCTACTAGCTTCACCAGCCACGCAGCAGCCACCGCAGCCATACGAAACGAGGCGCTCGCCATCGACTTTCTGCACCTGCTGGCGACTTCCATATGGTTGGGCGGCGTAGTCGCGCTCGCGCTGACGACGTGGAGCGTGAACGCGCGTCTGCGGGACGCGCCCGCGCTGCGGCGGGAGGCGATGTCCGCGCTCGTTCGGCGGTTTTCGCTCGTCGCGTCCGCCGCCGTGTTCGCCACGCTGCTGACCGGCGCATACAGCACTTGGGCGCAAGTAGTCGTGCTAGACGCGCTCGCGGCGCCGCACGGTCGGGCGCTGCTCGCCAAGCTGATGTTCGTCGCGCTGCTGCTCGCCGTAGCCGCAGTCAACCTAGTGTGGACGCGCGGACGGCTGGGCGCGCCCGACACGGCGGACGCCGCGACGCGCTGGCTTAGGCGTCTGCTGATTGCGGAGATAGCCTTCGGCGCGCTGGCGCTTCTCGCGGTCGGATACCTCACCGCGCTGGAGCCGGCGCGACAGGTGGCGTCCCGCGAGGGCGTCGGCGTCGAGGGGCTGGAGTTCGAGGCGTCGTCCGAGGGGACGGAGATAGAGCTGAACATCGAGCCGGGGCTTGTGGGGGCGAACGCCATCGTCGTATCGCTCGCGGACGGATCAGGCGACGCCATAGACAACGCGGACGACGTTCGCGTTCGGCTGACGTACTTGGACGCCGACTTGGGCGAGACTCCGCGCTCCGCCGCGAACGCGGGGGGAGGCGAGTACACGCTCGACGAGCAAACGATAGGCATTGCGGGCGCGTGGCAGGCGGAGGTGGCGGTTCAGCGTCCGGACGCATTCGACGCGCGCGCCGCTTTCCGCTTCGAGGTGAGGGGCGCGCGCGGCGACAGCCTAGCCATATCGCCATCCGCAGACACGAGCAGGCTGATGTTTGGCGGCGCGATAGCCGCGCTCGGCGCTATGATGCTCGCCGTCGGGCTGCCGCTCGGCGGCTGGTACACGCGCGCCGGCGCGGGAACGATGGCGGTCGGCGCGGCGGGCGCGATAGTCGGCGGCGCGCTGCTGTTCGGCGCGCTCGGCGCGGAGAGCGGAGCGCCCGCGCGAAACCCTATCCCGCCAACGCAAGCGTCCGTAGACGCGGGGCGCGCGCTGTACGAAGACAACTGCCAAATATGCCACGGCGAACGCGGCTTGGGCGACGGTCCAGCCGCGCCCGGCATGGAGCCGCCGCCGGCCGACCTCATCATCCACGTGCCGCTCCACCCGGACCTCGCCCTGTTCGAGTTCGTGCGGGACGGCGTGCCCGGCTCCGCCATGCCGCCAATGTCTGGCAAGCTGTCGGACGATGAGATATGGCACGTGGTCAACTACATCCGAACGCTGGAATGAGGCGGACATGACCGACGAACCCCCAACACGCCCGCGCCTCACGCGCCGCGCCGCGTTTCTGCTTGCCGCGCTCGCGCTTGTCGGCGCGTTCGCGCTGATAGCGTCGCCCGCGTCGGCTCACGCCTTCGGGCAGCGATACGACCTGCCCATACCGCTCAACTACTTCCTGCTGGGCGCGGCGGCGGCTGTGGCGCTTTCGTTCGTCGTCGTGGGCGTGTTCGTGCGCGGCGGACGGGAGCGGCAGGGCTACCCCCGCCTAGACCTCCTGCGGACTCCGCTAATCGGGGGCGTCCTGCGGAGTCGGACGCTCGGCGTCATGGTTCGCGCCGCGTCCGTCGCCACTCTCGCGCTGCTCGTCTTCGCCGGATTCTTCGGAACGAATAGAGCCATAGACAACATATCGCCGACGTTCGTGTGGATAATCTGGTGGGTGGGCATGGGATACGTCTCCGCCATGCTCGGCGACGTGTGGAAGGTATCGAACCCGTGGCGAATAACGTTCGAGTGGTTCAGGCGGCTGCGCGGACACGCCGACGAGCCTGAACAGCCGCCGTTCACGTACCCGGAGCGGCTCGGCGCTTGGCCTGCGCTCTTGCTGCTGTTCGTGTTCGCGTGGACGGAGAACGTCTACACCGGCGCGTTCCTGCCGCGAACGCTATCCGCCGCCATAGTCGTATACTCCGCGATCTCATGGGCTGGGATGGCGATGTTCGGCAAGCATGCGTGGCTTAGGAACGCGGACCCGTTCAGCGTTCTGTTCGGCGTGTTCGCGCGCTTCTCGCCCACCGAGATTAGGGTGACCGACAGATCGGTATGCGCCGAGTGCGAATCCGAGTGCGCCGAAGAACCGGAGTGCGTGGACTGCGCGGACTGCTTCGAGTTCGCGCCCGCAGACCGCCGAGAGCTGAACCTGCGTCCGTTCGCGGTCGGGCTTGCGCTGCCGCGCCGCGTGTCTGGCGCGATGGCGGGGTTCGTTCTGCTGGCGCTCGCAAGCGTGAGCTTCGACGGCTTTCAGGACACCGAGACTTGGGCGAACTTCCGCGCCGACATGCTCGTCGTCGCAAGCGCGGACGTGGTGGACACGCTGGCGCTAGCCGCCGCGCCCGCGCTGTTCGCGCTGGCGTATCTCGGCTTCTGCGCCGCCACGCGGCTGGCGAGCGGAGACCCGGATAGCGTCTTGGGCGTGGCGCGCGCGTTCGTGTTCTCGCTCGCGCCGATAGCCATAGCCTACAACATCGCCCACTTCATAACGCTGCTCTTGATACAGGGGCAGCTGATAATCCCGCTCGCGTCCGACCCGTTCGGATTCGGCTGGGACCTGTTCGGCAGCGCCGAATACCGCCTGAACCTAGAGATAATCAGCGCGCAGGCGGTATGGTTCATAAGCCTAGCCGCAATCGTGGTGGGGCATGTCGCGTCGGTATACATCGCGCACGTCATATCGCTTCAGCGAACAGCGGATGCGTCCGCCGCGCTCAGAGGGCAGCTGCCGCTCCTCGCGCTGATGGTCTTGTACACCGTCAGCAGCCTATGGATCATCGCGCAGCCTATTGTGCTGTGAACTGAGGCGCCGCGATTTACTTAGGCTATGGGGAGAATTGCAAAAACCCCCTCTCCCCTCTGTAGGCTTACAGGGGTAGGCACACTGTCATTCGGGAGAACAATAGGCAGGACAGTCTGCCTATTGTCAGAATCAAGATTCTCTGGATTAGGGGATTTCCAAGATAGCGCCGTGAAAATCCTGAAAATCTCAGAATCATGCAAATCCTGATTCTGACAAATGGAAGCGCCCACGATTGCGCCATTTTCTCCGCGCCCAAACCGATTGACCTTTCGCCAACATGCGCCGTATACTCGTATGCGCGCGTCGGACTTGGCTCCGAGGCGGCCGAGTTTGGCATAAGGCTCGATGGAGCGCAGTCCCATAAGTCCTGACAGCCAATATCGTCGGCGCGAGGCGGAACAGCCCGCCTATCGCGCTGAGCGGCTCCGCGAAGCCTGCGGGGTGGCTGGCGTTTATCATCGCGGATACGATGTGGCGCGCGTCGCGTTCTTCGCCATATACGCGCTTCAGCATCGCGGGCAGGAGAGCGCGGGCATAGCGTCCGCCGACGGCGGCGCGGTTCACAACCGCACATCCATGGGGCTTATCAGCCAAGGCTTTGCCGAAGACGACCTGCGCGACCTGCCCGGGCACATCGCAATCGCCCACACGCGATACTCCACCACCGGATCGAGCCGCATCGTGAACGCGCAGCCCATCCTCGCGCGCGGACCCGGCGGGCTGGAGCTTGCGCTCGCGCACAACGGCAACGTGGTAAACGCCGCCGAACTGCGGCGCGAGATGGAAGAGCGCGGCTGCCGATTCGAAGGCACTAGCGATTCCGAGATAATCGCGCTCATGCTCGCCAACGCGCCCGCGCAAAGCTGGGAAGGGCGCATATCCCACCTGATGAACAGGCTGGTGGGCGCGTACTCGCTCACCGTGCTTTCCAAAGACACGCTCATCGGCATCCGAGACCCGCTCGGCGTCCGCCCGCTGTGCGTGGGGCGGCTCGACGACGGCTGGGCGCTGGCGTCGGAATCCTGCGCGCTCGACCACATAGGCGCGGCGTATGTGCGAGACATCGAGCCGGGCGAGGCGGTGGCGATAGACGACGACGGGCTGCGAACCATCCGCGAACCGTCCGGCGGCAGGCGCGCGAGCTGCGTGTTCGAGAACATCTACTTCGCGCGCCCGGACAGCGTGTTCGACGATAGGCTGGTATACAGCGACCGCATGAGGATGGGCGCGGAGCTTGCGCGCGAACATCCGGTGGACGCCGACATGGTGATCGGAGTGCCGGACTCGGCAACCGCCGCCGCGGTGGGGTACGCGCAGGAAGCCGCCATCCCATACGGCGAAGGGCTGGTCAAGAACCGCTACGTGGGGCGAACCTTCATCGAGCCGTCTCAACGCCTGCGCGATCTGGGGGTGCGCCGAAAGCTCAACCCGCTCCCGCACATCATTCGCGGCAAGCGGCTGGTGGTGGTGGACGACAGCATCGTTCGCGGCACTACCACGCCGCACGTGGTTCGGCTGCTCCGCAGGGGCGGCGCCGCCGAGGTTCACCTACGCATCACCGCGCCGCCCATCGTTTCCACCTGCCACTTCGGGGTGGATATGGCTGCGCGCAAGGAGCTTATCGCCGCCAACATGTCCGTAGAGGAGATCCGCCGCATGGTGGGCGCGGACTCGCTTGGATACCTGAGCGTGGAGGGGCTTTCGCGCGCGACGGACAACTCTGGCGACGGCTTCTGCCTCGGGTGCTTCACCGGCGAATATCCGATACCGGTTCAGCTGGAGATGGACAAGCTGGTTATGGAGGCGCAGCCTGCCGAAGCGGGATAGCCAGTCGCGGGCGGCGCGCCGGCTCGCGCTGGGCGTTCTCGCATCGCACGGCGGCAGCAACCTTCAGGCGATAATGGACGCCTGCCGAAGCGGAGCGCTCGACGCCAAAACGCGCGTGGTCATCTCCAACAACTCGCGCTCGTTCGCGCTGGAGCGGGCGCGGCGCGCGGGCGTCCCCACGGAGCGCCTGAGCGCGGCTACGCACCCGGACGCCGACGCGCTGGACGCCGCCATTGCGGACACGCTCGCCAAACACGGCGTCGAGCTGGTCGCGCTCGCCGGATACATGAAGAAGCTCGGCGCGCGAACGCTCGCGCGATACCACAACCGCATCCTCAATATACATCCCGCGCTGCTGCCAAAGCACGGCGGGCGCGGCATGTACGGAGAGCGCGTCCACACGGCGGTTCTGGCTGCGGGCGAGCGTGTGAGCGGCGCAACCGTCCACCTAGTCGACGCGGATTACGACACGGGGCGCATCGTCGCGCAGGCGCGAGTGGCAGTCTTGCCGCAAGACACGCCCGAAACGCTGGCGGCGCGCGTGCTGGAATGCGAGCATCTCTTGTATCCCAGCGTCTTGGCTAGAATAGCGGCGGGCGAGATAGACCTAGACGCCATCAGCGCGCCAGCCGCGACGCGGGAGAACACGCATGGCTACTAGCCGAACATATAAGCAAGCGGGCGTAGACCTAGATGCGTCTCAGCGCGTGAAGCGGCGGATTGGCGAGATAGCGGCGCGCACGCGGGGGCCTGAGACGCTCGCGGGCGTGGGCGCGTTCGGCGCGATGTACGCGCTGAGCGGGTTCGACGAGCCGACGCTGGTGGCAAGCACCGATCCGGTCGGCACCAAGCTCAAGCTGGCGACGATGACCGGGCGGTTCGAGGGCATCGGCGCGGACCTCGTGAACGCCTGCGTGAACGACGTGATAGTTTGCGGCGCGAAGCCGATTCTGTTCTTGGACTACATCAACATGGGCAAGTTGCGCCCCGACGTGGTGGAGACGCTCGTCGAGGGCATCGCGGAGGCGTGCGAGGCGGTGGGCTGCGCGCTAATCGGCGGCGAAACCGCCGAAATGCCCGGCATGTTCGCGGGAGACGGCTTCGACCTATCGGGATTCGTTCTCGGCGTCGTGGAGCGCGACGCTATTATAGACGGCTCGCGCATCGCCGCCGGAGACGCGATAATCGGGCTGCCCTCGAACGGGCTGCACACCAACGGATACTCGCTGGTTCGGCACGTCTACGGGCTGGACGCCGACGCCTCGCCGCTAGCCGAATACCGCGCCGAGCTGGGCGAGACGCTGGGCGACGCGCTGCTCAGACCGCATCCGCCGTACTACGCTCAGCTGTCGGCGGCGTTCGGCGTCGCGAGCGGCATCGCGCACATAACCGGCGGCGGGCTTATCGAGAACGTCCCCCGCATCCTGCCGCGCGGACTAGCCGCGCGCTTCGACGCTTCGAGCTGGAGCGTCCCGCCCATATTCCGCCTGATCCAGCGCGACGGCGGCATCTCCGAACGCGAGATGTTTCGCGTATTCAACATGGGGCTGGGCATGGCTTTGACATGCCGCCCCGAACTGGCGGGCGAGGTCTTGGAGCTAATCCCGAACGCGATTCGCGTGGGGGAAGTGACCGATGACGCGAGCGGAGGGCGGGTCGTGGTGGATGGGCTGGCGGAATGACCGGAAGCGGACGGATTGGCGCGGCGTTGTCGAATGGCATGCGGCGCGCGCTAATCGTCGCGTGCAGAACATTTGTACGGGGGGGGGGGTATTTCCGCTTTCCCCGCGCGTCCGAAACATCGGCTTCGCGCTGTTCATCGTCGGCATCCTCGCATACGGCGCGGCGCTGTCGGCGCACATGCTCGCCAAGTTCGACCTCGTCATCCTCATCCGCGACGTCAATGAGGACGACGCCTTCTACTACCTCCAGATAGCCGCCAACCTCGCCGAAGGCAAGTTCTCCACGTTCGACGGCGGCATCACGCGCACGAACGGCTACCATCCGCTCTGGATGCTGATGATAACGCCGTTCTACTGGTTCTTCGACAGAGAGACCGCGCTGTTCGCCATAAAGGCGTTCGAGATAATGCTGGTAGCCGGAGCCGTCGCGCTCATCGCGGTAGCGGCGCGGTTGGCGAAACTGCCGTGGATTCTGCTGTTCGCGCTGCTTCCGGCGCTATACCAGCATCACGCGCTGTTTTGGGGGTTGGAAGCGGCGGCGGCGCTGTTCACGCTTGGGCTGCTCTTCGCGGCGCTGACGCTGTACGCGCGCGATTCGGCGCGCTGGAAGTGGGCGCTTGCCGCCGTCGCATTCGCTCTGCCATGGGCGCGACTGGAATACGTCGCCATATCGCTGGCTGCGACTGGCGCTATGCTCTTCATCGAGTGGTCTAGGCGATGGCGGACGCATGGGGCGGGTTGGCGCTCCCTGTCCTCGCTGGACCTGATTGCGCCACCGCTCGGCGCGATTGCCGGCATCTTAGTCTACTTCGGCTACAACGGCATCGTGTTCGGCGGGATAGTTCCAGTGAGCGGCGCGACCAAGCAGATGTGGTCGCAGATCTGGTTCGAGGAAGAAGGCGGGTACAATTTCGCTCAGAACTTTCAGACCATATTGCAAATTCCCGTCTTCGACTACGAGTTGCTGGTTGCTCTGGCAATCTGCGTTTGCCTCCCTCTGGTCTGGTGGCTCGCCCGCCGATACCGGAATCGGGAGGACTGGCTGCCGCTTGCCTTTCTAGTGGGGGCGCTGGGTTTGGCGGCGGGGCACCTAGCCAAATTCGCGCATACTGTAATCACTACGCATCCTATAGTGGCAGACCTTCCTTGGTATTTCGTTCCAGCATACCTGTCGATGGCGCTGCTTGTTCCCTTGGCGTGTTATATCGCCATCTACTTCACTCGCCGCCTAATCGAGAGGCGTTCGCGCGCGACAGCAAGCATCTTGAGCGTTGGCATCGTCGCTGTCGGCGCGGTTTATCTGCTCTCACAGGCAAATTTCGCCGATCCATTCAGATTCATCGACCGGGCGCACGCGATTCGATCGAATACCTCGAAGAATAGCCTGTCCATCTATGCGGGGATGCTGGTTATGAACCGCGCGCTTCCCAGTGGGAGCATAATCGGAGCATGGGACGCAGGTGAAATTGGGTATTTTTCGGATTTTCCGGTGGTGAATTTAGACGGACTTGCGAACGACTACGACTTTTTACGCCAATACAGCGAACCAAAGATGTACGGTGGCGGCGCTTTCAGATTGGAAGACCATGCTTCGACCCTGCATCAGAGATTTGGCATAACCTATTACGCTAATATCCGACCTATACCTATCGAACCTAACTTCAACGACCCGCTATACCAAAGCGCTGTCCGATGGATTAGATACAATCAGCATTGGGCGTTCCAGCTCTGGCCCTTCGAGCCGCTAGGAGAGGTTCAGCCCGCCGCATGGTTCTGGGAACGCATGGAGCCCCACTTCGATTATCGGTCGAACGGCGCAAGCGTCATCGTCGACGGGCGGCTGGCGCAGGCATTCAAGAGAGACTGCGCGCCGAACGAATTGGCGGCATGGTCATGGGCAAGCATAGGGGAATCGCTCGACGTCGAGCCATGGACGCTAACGCAAACGGGGTTATGCGTGTCCGCAATCGTTTTGCCGCACGACGCTCTTCCCCCCGTTCGGGTCGAGTCGATATCGGCTAGCGAATACATAGCAAGCCTGATTGGGGACAATCCGCCCGCCATCCGTTCCGGCTTCGACGTGTACATGGACCGAGAGCGGAGCAAGCTGATCTACTCGAGGGACGACTGCGCCGACGGCGACGCCGCCCCCGCCCCCGCCTTCTTCTTGCACATATATCCAGTAGACACAAGCGACCTTCCTCAGCATCGCAAGCAGCACGGGTTCGACAACCTAGACTTCCGCTTCGAGACATCCGGGTTTATGGACGGCGGGGGCTGCTTTGCGATACTCGACCTTCCTCATTACAATTTCACTGCAATCAGGACAGGGCAGTACGTACCCGGGGAAGGTAGGATATGGGAAGGGGAAATCCGTCTTAGCGAGTAGTCGAAAGTGACGCGTGAAGGCGCTGATAAGCACATACGACAAGACGGGCGTAGTCGAGTTAGGCACGCGCAGAACATTTGTGTGAGGGAAGGGGTATTTCCGCTTTCCCCGCGCGTCCGCAACATCGGCTTCGCGCTGTTCATCGCCGGCATCCTCGCATATGGCGCGGCGCTGTCGGCGCACATGCTCGCCAGCTTCGATCTCGTCAACCTGCTCCGCGATGTAAACCTCGACGACTCTTTTTACTACTTTCAGATAGCCGCCAACCTAGCCGAAGGCAAGTTCTCCACGTTCGACGGCGGCATCACGCGCACCAACGGCTATCATCCGCTCTGGATGCTGATGATAACGCCGTTCTACTGGTTCTTCGACAAAGAGACCGCGCTGTTCGCCATAAAGGCGTTCGAGATAATGCTGGTAGCCGGAGCCATCGCGCTCATCGCAGTGGCGGCGCGTCTGGCGCGGCTGCCGTGGATTCTGCTGTTCGCGCTGCCGCCCCTACTCTACCGACATCACAGCTCGATTGCGGGAATGGAAGCGGCCGCCGCGCTGTTCACGCTTGGGCTGCTCTTCGCGGCGCTGACGCTCTACGCGCGCAACCCGGCGCGTTGGAAGTGGGCGCTTGCCGCCGTCGCGTTCGCGCTGCCGTGGGCGAGGCTGGAGTACGTCGCCATATCGCTGGCTGCTACGGGCGCGATGCTCTTCATCGAGTGGTCGAGGCGATGGCGGACGCATGGGGCATCATGGAGCTCCCTATTATCGCTAGACTTGATTGCGCCGCCGCTCGGCGCGATTGCCGGCATCCTAGCCTACTTCGCATACAACGGCATCGTGTTCGGCGGCATAGTTCCAGTGAGCGGGGCGACCAAACAAATGTGGTCGCAGATGTCGTTCGAGGAAGAAGGCGGATACAGTCTCGTCAAGAACTTTCAGGACGTATTGCAAATTCCCGTCTTCGACTACGAGCTGCTGATTGCGCTGGCAATCTGCGTTTGCCTCCCTATGGTCTGGTGGCTTTCTCGCCGATACCGGAATCAGGTGGACTGGTTGTTGCTGGCATTCTTGGCGGGCGCGTTCAGTCTGGCAGCCGGGCACCTAGCCAAGTTCGCGCATACTGTAACCACTACGCATCCTATAGTGGCAGCAGACCATCCTTGGCATTTCGTTCCAGCATACCTGATGATGGCGCTGTCCGTTCCTGTGTCATGTTATCTAGCTATTTCCCTGATTCGCTGTTTGGTAAGCTCGAAGTCGCGTATGGCGGCAAACGCGCTGAGCGCGGCAGTTGTCATTGCCGCAGCTGTATTCCTGTTCGTAAATTCGGATTTCACAAGCTCGTTCAGGCGTATCGACCATCTGCGCGAGGCGAACAGCCGAGAATGGGAGGTTACTTCCTACATGGGGGTTTTGCTTATGGACCGAACGCTGCCCGAAGACAGCGTAGTCGGCTCGTGGGACGCCGGCGTCATTGGGTACTTCTCGCGCTTTCCAGTAGTGAACTTGGATGGATTGGTCAATTCTTACGAATACATGCGCGCCCCCCAAGCGGAAAGGAACGAGCGTGCATTTCGACGTTATAGGATTACTCATTTCGCCAACACCTATTCCTCCTCCCGCTCCAGCGTACCTCGCAGGTTGCTGTTCGATAGCGATCCCGCACAGTACGAACGCCAATTCAGGCTCTGGTCCGCCAAGTCGCTGGAAGACTTGGACGCCTCCGCATGGTTCTGGGAGAGAATGGAGCCTAGCTTCGATTACCAGTCGAATGGCGTCGGAGCCGTCTTCGATGGGAGGCTGGCGCAAGCGTTCGCCAAAGACTGCGCGCCGGGAGACGAGTTTATAGTGTGGTCACGGCTAGGCGGAGAGGAAGAGCCTATCGTCACGCAATGGACGAAAACGCGAACAGGGCTGTGCGTGTCCGCAATCGTTTTGCCGCACGACGCTCTTCCCCCCGTTCGGGTCGAGTCGATATTGACTAGCGAATACATAGCAAGCCTGATTGGAGACAACCCGCCCGCCATCCGTTCCGGCTTCGACGTGTACATGAACCGAGAGCGGAGCAAGCTGATCTACTCGAGGGACGACTGCGCCGACGGCGACGCCGCCCCCGCCTTCTTCCTGCACATATATCCAGTAGACGCAAGCGACCTTCCTCAGCATCGCAAGCAGCACGGGTTCGACAACCTAGACTTCCGCTTCGAGGGATACGGGTTTATTCACGGCGGGGGCTGCTTTGCGATACACGACCTTCCCCATTACAATTTCACTGCAATCAGGACAGGGCAGTATATACCCGGGGAAGGTAGAATATGGGAAGGGGAAATCCGTCTTGGCGAGTAGTCGAAAGTGACGCATGAAGGCGCTGATGAGCACATACGACAAGACGGGCGTAGTCGAGTTCTGCGCGCGGCGCGCGCTAACCTCCGCGCGCAGAACATTTGTACGGGGGGGGGGGGGGGTATTTCCGCTTTCCCCGCGCGTCCGAAACATCGGCTTCGCGCTGTTCATCACCGGCATCCTCGCATACGGCGCGGCGCTGGCGGCGCACATGCTCGCCAGCTTCGATCTCGTCAATCTGCTCCGCGACGTAACCTTCGACGACTCCTTCTACTACTTTCAGATAGCCGCAAACCTAGCCGAAGGCAAGTTCTCCACGTTCGACGGCGGCATCACGCGCACGAACGGCTACCATCCGCTCTGGATGCTGATGATAACGCCGTTCTACTGGTTCTCCGACAGAGAGACCGCGCTGTTCGCTATCAAGGCGTTCGAGATAATGCTTGTAGCCGGAGCCGTCGCGCTCATCGCGGTGGCGGCGCGGTTGGCGAAACTGCCGTGGATTCTGCTGTTCGCGCTGCCGCCCCTACTCTACCGACATCATGGCTTGATCGCGGGAATGGAAGCCGCCGCCGCGCTGTTCACGCTTGGGCTGCTCTTCGCGGCGCTGACGCTCTACGCGCGCAACCCGGCGCGCTGGAAGTGGGCGCTTGCCGCCGTCGCGTTCGCGCTGCCGTGGGCGCGGCTTGAGTACGTCGCCATATCGCTGGCTGCTACAGGCGCTATGCTCTTCATCGAGTGGTCGAGGCGATGGCGGACGAATGGAGCATCGCCATGGCGCTCCCTACTATCGCTAGACCTGATTGCGCCGCCGCTCGGCGCGATCGCCGGCATCCTAGTCTACTTCGCATACAACGGCATCGTGTTCGGCGGCATAGTTCCGGTGAGCGGCGCGACCAGACAAATGTGGTCGCAGATTCGGTTCGAGAATGAAGGCGGATACGACCTCGCGCAGAACTTTCGGGACGTATTGCAAATTCCCGTCTTCGACTACGAGCTGCCGGTTACGCTGGCAATCTGCGTTTGCCTCCCTATGGTCTGGTGGCTTTCTCGCCGATGCCGGAGTCGGGAAGACTGGTTGTTGCTAGCATTCTTGGCGGGCGCGTTCAGTCTGGCAGCCGGGCACCTAGCCAAATTCACGCATACTGTAATCACTGCCCATCCTAGCGAGGCAGACCATTCTTGGTATTTCGTTCCAGCATACCTGTCGATGGCGCTGATTGTTCCCTTGGCGTGTTATGTCGCCATCTACTTCATTCGCCGCCTAATCGAGAAACGTTCGCGCGCGACAGCAAGCATCTTGAGCGTGGGCATCGTCGCTGCCGGCGCGGTTTATCTGCTCTTACAGGCAAATTTCGCCGATCCATTCAGATCCATCGACTGGGCGCACGCGGTTCGATCGAATATCTCGAATATAAACCTGTCCAATTATGCGGGGATGCTGGTTATGAACCGCGCGCTTCCCAGTGGGAGCGTAATCGGAGTATGGGACTCAGGTGAAGTTGGGTATTTTTCGGATTTTCCGGTGGTGAATTTAGACGGGCTTGCGAACGACTACGACTTTTTACGCCAATACAGCGAACCAAAGATGTACGGGGGCGGCGTTTTCATATTGGAAGACTATGCTTCGACCCTGCATCAGAGATTTGGCATAACCTATTACGCTAATATCCGACCTATACCTATCGAACCTAACTTCAACGACCCGCTATACCAAAGCGCTGTCCGATGGATTAGATACAATCAGCATTGGGCGTTCCAGCTCTGGCCCTTCGAGCCGCTGGAAGAGGTTCAGCCCGCCGAATGGTTCTGGGAACGCATGGAGCCCCACTTCGATTATCGGTCGAACGGCGCAAGCGTCATCGTCGACGGGCGGCTGGCGCAGGCGTTCGCCAGAGACTGCGCGGCGAATGAATTGGCGGCGTGGTCGTGGGCAGACATAGGAGGGAAATCGCTCGACGCCGAGCCGTGGACGCTAACGCAAACGGGGTTATGCGTGTCCGCAATCGTTTTGCCGCACGACGCTCTTCTCCCCGTTCGGGTCGAGTCGATGTCGGCTGGCGAATACAAGGCAAGCCTGATTGGAGACAATCCGCCCGCCATCCGTTCCGGTTTCGACGTGTACATGGACCGAGAGCGGAGCAAGCTGATCTACTCGAGGGACGACTGCGCCGACGGCGACGCCGCCCCCGCCTTCTTCCTGCACATATATCCAGTAGACGCAAGCGACCTCCCCGCATGGCGCAAGCAGTACGGCTTCGACAACCTAGACTTCCGCTTCGAGGCGCACGGGTTTACGGACGGCGAGAGTTGCTTTGCGATACTCGACCTTCCCCATTACAATTTCACTGCAATCAGGACAGGGCAGTACATACCCGGGGAAGGTAGGATATGGGAAGGGGAAATCCATCTTGGCGAGTAACCGAAGGTGACGCATGAAGGCGCTGATAAGCGCATGCAGAACATTTGTACGGGGGGGGGGGGTATTTCCGCTTTCCCCGCGCGTACGCAACATCGGATTCGCGCTGTTCATCGCCTGCATCCTCGCATACGGCGCGGCGCTGTCGGCGCACATGCTCGCCAAGTTCGACCTCATCAACCTCATCCGCGACGTCAATATCGACGACTCCTTCTACTACTTCCAGATAGCCGCCAATCTTGCCGAAGGCAAGTTCTCCACATTCGACGGCGGCATCACACGCACGAACGGTTACCATCCGCTCTGGATGCTGATGATAACGCCGTTCTACTGGTTCTTCGACAGAGAGGCCGCGCTGTTCGCCATCAAGGCGTTCGAGATAATGCTGGTAGCCGGAGCCGCAGCGCTCATCGCAGTGGCGGCGCGGCTGGCGAAGCTGCCGTGGATTCTGCTGTTCGCGCTGCCGCCTCTGCTCTACCGACATCACAGCCACAGCTTGATTGCGGGAATGGAAGCCGCCGCCGCGCTGTTCACGCTTGGGCTGCTCTTCGCGGCGCTGGCGCTGTACGCGCGCAACCCGGCGCGCTGGAAGTGGGCGCTTGCCGCCGTCGCGTTCGCGCTGCCGTGGGCGAGGCTGGAGTACGTCGCCATATCGCTGGCTGCGACTGGCGCGATGCTCTTCATCGAGTGGTCTAGGCGATGGCGGACGAATGGGGCGTGGTCGTGGCGCACTCTACTATCGCTAGACCTGGTTGCGCCGCCGCTCGGCGCGATTGCCGGCATCCTAGCCTACTTCGCATACAACGGCATCGTGTTCGGCGGCATAGTTCCAGTGAGCGGCGTTACGAAGCAGGCGTGGTCGCAGGAGATATGGGAGTACGAAGGCGGATACAACCTCGCGCGCAACCTCTGGGAGTCAGTGGCGATAGACGCCTTCGACTACGAATTACTGGCGGCAGCGGGAATATGTATATTGCTTCTCCTGCTCTGGGCGGTATTCCTCCGACGTTCCCAAAGCCAGGAAGATCGGCTGGCGCTCGCCTTTCTGATTGGCATGTTCAGCTTGGCGGCGGGGCATCTCGCCAAGTTCGCGCAGACCGTTCTTACGATCCACCCATCGAATGGCGGCTGGGGTTGGTACTTCGTCCCCGCATATCTGATGATGGCGCTGCTCGTTCCGACGATATGCTATGCCGCAATTTATCTCGATCGGCAGCTTCATCGCGCTAAAGCCGCTGCGATAGGCATAGGCTTGATTGGCGCGACACTCCTTCTGATAGAGACGGATTTCAGCGTCCCATTCCGATTCGTCAACCACAGTAGTGAGACGACTCATACTCTAGATTGGGAGGTCAATTCGTATGCGGGAACTCTCATCGGAAACCGCCTGCTTCCTGATAACAGCGTAATCGGATCTTGGGACGCCGGCGTCATAGGATACTTCTCACACTTCCCGGTTGTAAGTTTGGATGGGATGGTGAACTCTTACGACTATTTTCACGAGACACGCGGGCGGCTGCAGCAAAGAGGCGCATTCAAGCCGATGCACAGCGAGTTGGGAATAACTCACTTAGCCAATCATAGCGCATATGTTTTCGACAACAAGCTCTACGAAAGCCGCTCGTTTTTAGAACATAGAGACGCAGGCATGAAATTCAAGCTCGGCTCAGCCGAACCGCTTCAGGACGCCAATGCCGCCGTATGGTTCTGGGAACGCATGGAACCCCACTTCGATTACCAGTCGGATGGAGTCGGCTCTATCGTAGACGGCAGGTTGGCGCAGGCGTTCGCCAGAGACTGCGCGCCGGACGAATTGGCGGCGTGGTCGTGGGCAGGCACAAGGGAATCGTCTGCCGCCCAACCGTGGACGATAACGCAAGCGGGGTTATGCGTGTCCGCAATCGTTTTGCCGCACGACGCTCTTTCCCCTGTTCGAGTCGAGTCGATGTCCGCTAGCGAATACGAGGCAAGCCTGATTGAGACAATCCGCCCGCCCGTCATCCGTTCCGAATTCGACGTGTACATGGACGAGAGCGGAGGCATGCTGATCTACTCGAGGGACGACTGCGCCGACGGCGCTGCCGATCCCATCTTCTTCCTGCACGTAGTCCCGCTCAACGCAAGCGACCTTCCTCAGCATCGCAGGCAGTACGGCTTCGACAACCTAGACTTCGGATTCGAGGAATACGGGGTTATTCACGGCGAGGGTTGCTTTGCGATACGCAACCTTCCCCATTACAATTTCACTGCAATCAGAACAGGGCAGTACGCACCCGAGGAAGGTAGGATATGGGAAGGGGAAATCCGGCTCGGCGAGTAACCGAGGGTAACGCATGAAGGCGCTGATAAGCACATACGACAAGACGGGCGTAGCCGAGCTGGCGCGCGCGTTGAGCGGAGCGGGCTTCGAGCTGGTCAGCACCGGCGGCACGGCGCGCGCGCTCGCGGACGCGGGGCTTGCGGCGACGCAGGTGGCGGAGCTTACCGGCTCGCCGGAGATACTCGACGGCAGGGTCAAGACGCTCCATCCCACTGTCCACGCCGGCATCCTCGCGCGGCGAGACCTCGAATCGCACCGCGCCGAGCTTGCGCGGCGCGGCATCGGCGAGATAGACATCGTAGTCGGCAACCTGTACCCGTTCGCGCAGGCGGCTACGGCGGAAGACTCCACGCTGGAAGACGCGCTCGAAAACATAGACATCGGCGGACCCACGATGCTGCGCGCGGCGGCTAAGAACTTTCCGCACGTGCTGGTCATCGTAGATCCGTCGGATTACGACTGGATAGGCGAGCGCGCAAGCGCGGGCGGAGAGTTCTCCATCGACGAGCGGCGGCGGCTCGCGCGCAAGGCGTTCGAGCATGTGGCGCAGTACGACGCCGCCATCGCGGAATATCTAGCGGGAGATGACGACGGGACGTCGAGCGCCGAGCTTGCGCTGGGCTACAGCCGCGTGGCGGATCTGCGCTACGGCGAAAACCCGCACCAGCGCGCGGCGGTGTACGCCAACCCGCTCGCGCGCGGCGGCGTGGTTCGCGCCGAGCGGCTGCACGGCATCGACATGTCTTACACCAACTACCTAGACGCCGATGCCGCATGGCGCGCCGCCAACGACTTCGCCGAGTGCGCGGTCGCGGTGGTGAAGCACACGAACCCGTGCGGGCTTGCGGTTCACGCAGACCAGCCCACCGCGTACCGCCGCGCGTTCGAGGGCGATACGGTGTCCGCATACGGCGGCATCGTCGGCTTCAACCGAACGGTAACCGCCGACACCGCCAGAGCCATGCGCGGCGTTCTGTACGACATCATCGCCGCGCCCGACTACGAGGAAGAGGCGCTGCGGATATTGCGGAGGCGTAGGCGGACGCGCATACTGCGGATAGAGCCGGAGACGGACGGCGGCGCGAGGCGGGAACTGCGGCAGGTGTCGGGCGGCGCGCTGCTACAGACGGCGGACGATATAGAAGAAGACCCGCGCTCGTGGACGGTGGCGACGAGCCTAAAGCCGACGGACGCGCAGCTTGCGGATCTCGCCTTCGCTTGGCGCGCGGCGCGGCACGTCAGATCCAACGCCATCACGCTGGCGAAAGACAACGCGCTGGTGGGCATGGGCGCGGGGCAGCCCAACCGCGTTACGAGCGTCCACCTCGCGCTGCGGATCGCGGGGGAGCGGGCGGCGGGCAGCGCGCTCGCGTCCGACGCCTTCTTCCCGTTTGCCGACAACATCGAGACTGCTGCGGCGGGCGGAGTATCCGCCATAGTCCAGCCGGGCGGCTCTATCCGCGATGATGAATGCGTCGAGGCGGCGGACAGGCTCGGCGTCGTCATGCTGATGACCGGCGCGAGACACTTCAAGCACTGATGAGGCGCCGAGCGCGAATATGCCGCAAACCACGCTTTCCATAGCGCTTCCCGGCTTGAACGAAGAGCGCATACTGGCAAACACGGTATCCACGCTCGCGGACTTCGCCGCCGTCGAGCTTGCCGATTACGATTGGCGCATCGTCATAGCCGACAACGGCTCCACAGACGCCACGCCCCAGATCGGCAGGCGGCTCGCGGCTGAGAGCGAGCGCGTGTCCTATCTGCGACTGGAGCTGCGCGGGCGCGGGCGGGCGCTCAAGCGGGCTTGGAGCCAGAGCGACGCGGACATCGTGGCGTACATGGATATGGACTTGTCCACAGACCTCGCCGCGCTTCCCGCGCTCGTGGGCGCGGTGTCGGAAGGCGGGTGCGACGTAGCCGTCGGCTCTCGGCTGCGCCCGGGCGCGCAGGTCATCGGACGGTCGCCAAAGCGGGAGTTCGTATCGCGCTGCTACAGCCTGATGTTCAGGAGCATGTTCCTGACGAGCTTCGCCGATGCCCAGTGCGGCTTCAAGGCGGCAAGCCGCCGCGTAGTCGAACGCGCGCTGCCGCTGGTAGAAAACACGGGCTGGTTTTTCGATACCGAGCTTCTGATTCTGTGCGAGAAGAATGGCTTTCCCGTATGCGAAATCCCCGTGCGCTGGACGGACGACCCCGACAGCCGCGTTCGCATAATCAGCACGGCATACGAAGACACGAGAGGGCTTCTGCGGCTGCGCTTCGGAGGGCTGAGACGCGCTCGCAAGGCGCTGAGGGAACGTTAGCCAATGCCCGCGTTCATCTGGCTCGTCGGGTTCGTCGCGCTGCTGTGGGCGGTGGCGCTCGCCGACGCGCTCACAGGGTTCGACGCCTCGCAGTACGGCGTCATCCCGCGAACCCGCGAGGGGCTGAAGGGCATCGCGCTGCACGCATTCGTTCACGGCGGTTTCGGGCATACGCTCAGCAACAGCGGGCCGCTGCTCGTCCTCGGCGGCATAACCTCGCTTCGCGGCAGAGCGACGCTGTTCGGGGTATCCGCGTTCATCGTCTTGTGCGGCGGCGCGCTGGTGTGGCTGTTTGGCAGATCGGCTTCCCACATCGGCGCGAGCGGCTTGGTGTTCGGATATTTCGGATACCTAGTCGCGCGAGGGCTGTACGAGCGCAAGTTCGCATCCCTGCTCATCGCCTTTCTGATTATGATGTTCTACGGCGTCACCATCTTCTTCGGCGTCTTGCCAAGCGGCGGGTTCGTGTCTTGGGAAGGGCATTTGTTCGGGCTGATAGCCGGCGTATTCGCCGCGTACTTGGCGAGCAAGATAAACGATTGACCGCCTCGACCGCATACCCGCTATCCGCCGTCCGCGCCTTGTCGCTCCACGCGCAGGGGCTGGACGAGCCTATCCGCCTCCGCGCGCCGTCGTCTACAGCGGAAGACGCGCTCGCCGCCATCGAGCGCGTGGGATGGGTGCAGATAGACACGCTGCAAGTAGTCCGCCGCGCGCACTACCTGACGTTGTGGAGCAGACTCGGCAGCTACGATCCCGACATCCTAGACGAGCTGCTGTTCGGCGAGGGCGGCGACTCTCCCGACGGCGGTCGGCGGCTGTTCGAGTACTGGGCGCACGCGGCTTGCATCATCCCGCTGACGATGTACCGCTGGCTGATTCCGCAGATGCGGCGGCGCGCGGCGGGGCGAGGCGGCTGGCATCGCCGCTGGGCTGCCGATCCCGACAACCGCAAGCTGATGGCGAACATTCTGGCGCGCGTCCGCGAGCGCGGCGCGGCGCGGCCGGCGGACTTCCGCACTCGCAAGAAAACGCCCGGCGCGTGGTGGAACTGGGACGACGCCAAGATAGCGCTGGAGCATCTCTACGACGCCGGAGAGCTTGCGATAGCCAACCGAATCAACTTTCAGCGCGTATACGACGCGCGCGATCGCGTGATACCCGCGTGGGTGGACCGCGAGCCGCCGAGCGAGCGGGAGGCGTTCCGCCGCCTGCTGGATGTGTCCATGCGCGCGCTGGGCGTGTGCGAGCCGCGACAGGTGGGCGACTATTTCCACATGAAGCGCGGCGAGGCGAAGCCGCTGGTGGAGGAGCTTATCGCGGATGGGACGTTCGCGCCAATCCGCGCCACGCTCGCGGACCGCTCCGAACGAGATATGCTGGTTCACCGCGACAACCTGCCTCTGCTGGAGCGCGCGGCGGACGGCGACTTGCGCGCGCGGCGAACGACGTTCCTCAACCCGTTCGACAGCCTGTTTTGGGCGCGCGGGCGCGATGTGTCTTTCTGGAAGTTCGAGCAGATTCTGGAGTGCTACAAACCCGCGCGGGATCGCAAGTGGGGCTACTTCTGCCTGCCCATACTGGATAGAGACCGTCTAGCGGGGCGGTTCGACCCGAAGCTGGACCGCAAGCGCGGGCTGCTGAGAATCGAGCGGCTGCACTTGGAGCCGGGTGTCCGCCCGAGCGCGCGGCTCGCGTCGTCAGTAGCGCGCGCCATGCGGGACTTCATGCGCTTCCACGACGCCGCGGACTTGGCTATCGAGCATAGCCAACCTGAGGAATTCGGCGTGAAGCTGATGGCGGCGATGTGAGTTTTTACAGGGATAGACAGGGTGGACGGGAGTTTGGATTCGCATCATCCGCCCTGTCTATCTACGCGATTCCTCAGATTCGTCAGTAGCTCAGGCTGCTCCAGAAGCGCTCTTCCTTCCACGGATCGCCCTCCATGTGGTAGCCGCGCATCTCCCAGAAGCCGGGTTCGTCTTCCGCCATGAACTCGATTCCGCTCACCCACTTGGCGCTCTTCCAGCCGTAGCGTTTCGGCACCACCAGGCGCATGGGTCCGCCGTGCGCGGCGGACAGCGGCTCGCCGTCGTGCGAGTGCGCGAACAGCACATCGTCATCGTCCAGAACGTCCAGCGCCACGTTCGTAGTGTAGCCGCCGTAGCAGTGCGCCATCGCGAACTTCGCCTCAGGCGTCGGCGGCGCCAGCTTCAGCAATGCCCTGAACGGCACGCCTTGCCACGTGTTTTGCAGCTTGCTCCACTGGGTAACGCAGTGGAACTCCGCATCGAGCGTAACCTGCGCCAGATCGTTGAACTCCCGCCAGTCCAGCGTTATCTCCCGCTCCACCAGCCCGAATATCTTGAACCGCCAATCGGCAATGTCGATTCTCGGCGTTGGCCCATATGTCAGCACTGGGAACTTGTCCGTAACGAACTGTCCGGGCGGCGCGTCCACGCCGTCCCTCCGCTGCCTTATCCGCGTAATCCGTCCGAGTTTGTTGAGCATCGCTAACTCCATTGAGATGATGGTTGCATAAGTGTAACATTGTGGGCGGCGCAAACAGAATGCGCCAGCAGCTCTAAGCGAGGCTCGGATGACTGCGAACTACGCATACGCGGCGCGGATCTATGTTGGAGAGCGGCAGCCAGACTCAAACAGATATCTGGGCAGAGAACCGGACGCGCGCCGCCGCATCCGCGTCACAGACGCCGCGCGCATGCTCGACGAACGCTTCACCGAGCCGGGCGGGTAGTGGCGAACTCATCCGTCTCAGGCTCCGCCCCTCCTCCCTCCGCGCTCAGCGGGCTTTCCGTAGTCGATCTGTCCGGCGGCTTGGCGGGCGCGCTCGCGGGCATGTTCTTGGCGGACAACGGCGCGCGAGTAACTCGGCTGACGGTCGGCGGCGACGACGCGCTGAGAGCGCCGCCCATCTTCGCGGTGTACGACCGAGGCAAGCGCGTCGCGCGGCTGGACGATGCGGCGGACGCGGATGCGCTCGCGGAGCTGTGCGCAGAAGCCGACGTCTTGCTGGACGACGCTCCGCCGTCGGCCCCGATGCGGCGCAGGCTCGGGCTGGACGGCATCGCCGCGCGCTTTCCGCGCCTCGTTCACTGCTCGATAACCGCATACGGCGCGCGCGGTCCCATCCGGAACGAGCCTTCGGATCGCGACCTCGCCGCCGCGCGAATCGGCATCCTCGCCAGCCAGCCGTCGCCCCCGCATCGAGATGGGTCTCCTATCCACGTCGTCCATCCCGTAGCCAGTGTCGGCGCGGGGCTGCTGGCGGCGCTCGGCATCGTCGCCGCGCTCTATCGACGCGAACGCGACGGACGCGGCGCGCGAGTCGAAACGTCGCTCATGGCGGGCGCGCTGCTCTACGCGCCAAAGGCGGCAGGGGACGGCATCCCCGCGCGAGCGATGCGGATGTCTCAGCAGGGCGGGGGGCCATTCTACAGCGTGTTCGAGTGCGCCGATGGAGAGTGGATTCAGCTAGGCTGCATCCACTCCGGCTTCGTGGACCTCGCGGCGGCGGTCATCGGCGTGGCGGAGTTTATCGCTTCCAACCCGGAGTTCGGCGATGGCAGGTGGCCCAGAGACGAGAACGCTCGCCAACGCCTGTTCGACGCGGTGGCGCGCGCCATCATCGCCCGCCCGTCGCATGAATGGATAGCGGAGCTTCAGGCGGCGGACGTGCCTTGCGACATCAGCCGAGACGCGCGCGAGGCGATGCAGGACCCGCAGATACTCCACAACGGGCTCGTTCATACGCTGGACGATCCGCTGCTCGGCAAGACGCGGATGGCGGGCGCGCCGATAAAGCTGTCCGCCACTCCCAGCCGCGTCCGCGCGCCGCGCGCCGCCGATGTCGAACGGATAGGGCGCGCGCCGGAGGCTCGGCGGCCCGATAGCGGCGAACCGGGCGCGGATGCGGCGCGAACGGCGGCGCTGCCCCTCGCGGGCGTTCGCGTCATGGAGATGACGAACGTCATCGCTGGGCCTGTGGCGGGGCGGCTGCTTGCCGATCTGGGCGCGGACTCGGTGAAGTTCGAGTCGCTAGACGGCGACATCTCGCGTCCCGGCGGAGGCGCGGGATTCATGGCGTTCAACGCCAACAAGCGGTCGCTCTCCGCCAACACCCGCGCCGAAGAGGGGCGCGAGATAGCGCGCAGGCTAGCCGCGTCGTCCGACGTAATCCTAGCCAACATGCGCCCCGGCGCGACCGACAGGATGGGGCTGGACGACGCCACGCTCAGGCGGCTGAATCCCAAGCTGATCCAGTCTCACATCACCGCTTACGGCTGGGATGGACCATACCGCGAGCGTCCCGGCGTAGACCCGATAGCGCAGGCTATAACCGGCTTGCAGCGCGCGCAGGGCGGCTGCGGCTGCCCGCCGGTGTACCTGTCCGCGCTCGCGCCGTGCGACTACACGGGCGGCGCGCTGGGCGCGCTGGGCGCGACGCTGGCGCTGCTGGCGCGAGAGCGGTTCGGCGTGAGCCAAACCGCCAACACCAACCTGCTAGCCGCCGGAAGCCTGATGTGCGCCGAAGGCTTCATGGATTACGAGGGCAAGACCGCAAGACCGCTTCCGGGACGCGATCAGCTAGGCGTAAGCCCACTGCGCCGCCTGCATCGCGCGGCGGACGGCTGGCTGTGCATCGCGTCCGACGCGCCGCGCGCCGCCGACTGGCTGCTAGACGAAGAGCATGCCGCAACCGTGTTCGCGTCCATGACCGTCGCCGAATCGCTCGCCATGCTGAAGGCGGAGGGGCTGCCCTGCGCGCCCGTCGTCGAGCAATACGGCGAGCGGTTCTTCGCGGACGCGCAGGCAATCGCCAACGACATGGCGACGACGCTGGATCATCCCACGCTCGGCGCGGTTCGCTACAGCGGCAACCTAGTGTCGTTCGACGGCGCGACATCGCTCCCAACCCGCCCCACGCCTCTCTTGGGCGAGCATACCCGCGAGTTGCTCGCCGAACTTGGCTTCGGTGAGGAGCGCGTCGACGACATGCGCCGCCGCGACGTCGTTCGCGGTTGACGCCGCGGCGCTGTCCGAATCGAGATTCGCAGGATTGCAGGGTTCTTAGGGCGGCTGTTATCCCGCGCATCCTCCAAATCCCCCAAAATCCTGCTTCGGACGATGCCCGATATACGCCAATGACGGAAAATGACTCCGCATAGCGCCCAACACAAAAGATTCATGCTTGCCGTCGCGGCGATTGCGCTGGCGGCGCTCGCGGAGCATTTCACCCGCAGCGGAGATATGAAGTGGGCGATTGCGCCGCTCGCGGTCGCGGTCGCCTGCATGTGGCTGGCGGCGCTCCGACGCGAGGGCGACGATGGCGCCGCGCCCGCCGCCGCGGGGGACGACGCGCCGCCGTCCGATTGGCGGCTCGGATTCCGCCTGCCCGCCGCGCTTGGCGGAGCGCGGCGGCGGATAGATGTGGGCGAGCGCGCAATCGGCGCGGCGGCTGGCGCGGCGGCGGCGGCGTGCATGTATGTATCGCTATTCGGGTTCTCGCGCGGCGGGGAAGACGGCTGGGCGTATGCGTGGCTGGCGTTCGCGCTGGCGCTGGCGTTCGCGCTGGCGGCGATTCCGGCTATGGATGAGCGGTGGGGGGCGCTTGTCGCGCGGCTGCGGGCGCGCGACGGGCTGCGTATCGGCATGGACGCGGCGGCGGCTTGGCTCGCGCTTGCCGCCATCCTCGCGCTGGGCGCGGCTATCCGCCTCTACGAGCTAGACTCGCTGCCCGCAGGCATGTGGTACGACGAAGCCGACAACCTGAGCCAAGCGATAGAGATAGCGCGCAACCCCGCCCGAACGCCCGTCTATCTGCCCTCCACCAACCTGCCGTCGCTGTTCACGCTGCCCATAGCTGCCGTAGTGGAGCTTGCGGGCGCGTCTATCACCGCCCCGCGCCTCGTAGCCGCCGCGTTCGGGCTTGCGGGAATCGCGGCGACGTTCCTGTTCGTCCGCCGCGCTCTCGGCGTCCCCGCCGCGCTCATCGCGGCGTTCTTCGTATGCGTCATGCGATGGGATGTGAACTGGAGCCGCATCGGGATGCACGGCATAAGCGGCGTTCTCTTCGCGGCGCTTGCCGCGTGGCTCGCGCTGAGAGCCATCCGCGAAAATCGGCTGTCGGACTACGCATTCGCGGGCGTCGCGCTCGGCATGGGCATGTGGTCTTACGCGCCGTTTCGCATGTTTCCGCTGGTCATCGGCGCAATGCTTCTGATTCACCTGCTGGCTAACCGCCCGCCATTTCGCGCGTTCGTCGGCAGAGTCGCGCTCATGGGCGCGGCTGCGCTGTTCGCGGCTGCGCCGGTGGCGCAGTACGCGCTCGAAGAGCCGACGGCGTTCTTCGAGCGCACCAACGTCTTATGGGTCTTCAGCGCGACGCCGCGCGATCAGTGGGCGGACGCCATCATCGAAAGCGCGGGCAAGCATCTGCTGATGTTCGACCGCGCGGGAGACCCGAACCCGCGCCACAACCTGCCGGACGCGCCGATGCTGGACCCGCTGACGGGCGCGCTGTTCCTGCTAGGCTTCTTCTTCGCGCTCACGCGGTGGCGCAGCGTCGCGCTGTTATCGCTGCCGCTGTGGGCGCTGCTCATGCTCTTGCCGGGCGTCCTCACGCTGCCTTGGGAAGCTCCCCAGTCGCTGCGCTCCATCCTCGTCATTCCCGCCGTCGCCGCGCTCGCCGCGCTCGCGGTGGACACGCTGCGGCGCGCGTGGCAAGACGCGCCGCTTGCAGGCGGGCGGCGGATGGCGACGGCGGGAACGCTCGCGCTGCTGGGAATCGTCGCCTACCTGAATGTAGACGCATACTTCGGCGCGCAGGCGAGCGATCCGCGAGTGTACGCCGCCTTCTCCACCGACGAAACGCTTATCGCGCGCAGCCAGATAGAACAGCAGCGTCGCGGCTATTCGCTTTGGGTGTCTCGCCAGTTTCGCAACAGCCTCGTATCCGCGACGCTTTCCAACGCGCCGCGCGTGGAGACGCTGAAGACGCCCGAGACGCTGCCGCTAGACTCGACGCGGGTTTGGAACGGCGCGGCGGTCTACTTCGAGCCGCGCGAGGGCGGCTACTGGCGCGCGATGCGGCTGTACTACCCAGACGGCGACTTCCGCGCCGAAACGCCGCCCGGCGGCGGGGAGGCGATGCACTACACGGCGTTCGTCAGCCGCGAGACGCTCGCGGAGCGGCAAGGGCTGGATGCCGTATGCGAGCGCGACGTCGCGGAGGGCGAGGGCGAACGGCGGACGCTGCGCGAAGCCTTCTGGCATTCGTCGCAGTCTGCGAACAGCCCGCCATGCCGCCTGAGAATAGAAGGCGCGCTCCACGTAGACCGATTCGGCGAGTACGCGCTGGATCTGCGCGGCGCGAGCGCCGTAGTGGAGTTGGACGGCGTTACGGTCTTGGACGACGGCAAGCGAACGGCGCGCATCCTGCCAGCCGTCGGCTTGCACGCGCTATCGATAACCGCCGAAATATCGGACGCGCGCGACTACGTTAGCCTATCGTGGACGCCGCCCGACGGCGAGCCGGGTCTCATCCCATACGGCAGGCTGTACCGCCGAGAGGCGCGCCCGATAGGGCTGGCGGGGAGGTTCTACACGGGCGATTCTTACACTTACGCCGACGCGCTCCCCGCCGCTATGCAGGTAATGCCGGGGTTGGACGTGTTCCAGTACGACCCGCCGATAGCAGAGCCGTACACCGCCGTATGGGAAGGCGATTTGCATGTGGATTGGCCCGGCCAATACCGCTTCAGCGCGCATCGCGAGGGTTCGGGCTATATCGATCTGTACATCGACGGAACGCTGGCGGCGAGCCATCCGCCGGCTGGCGGCGCGGAGGAGGGGCGAGAAATCCTGCTCACGCCCGGCAGCCACGACCTTCGCGTGGAGTACGCGCCGCAGTCTCCCCCATCGCAGTTCAGCATCCGCTGGTCATACGGAAACGACGAGATGACGCCCATCCCCATCGAGCTGCTAACGCCGGCGGCGGATGCGATGCTGGTCGTTCTGGAGTAGCCGAGAGGTCGAAGAATCCCCTCTCCCCCCTTTATTCTGACGACGATAGGAACGCCTAACCCTTACTGGTCTATAACCGATCCATCCTCGTGCAGGCGTGTCGAAACCACGCGCGGGGTGAACGGGTGCAGTTCGGCGGCGTCTTCCGCAAGCTCGACGCCGATGCCGGGCGCGTCCGGGATTATCAGGTAGCCGCCTTCGCGCTCCACGGCGGACTTTACGATTTCCGACTTGGGCGGCTCCGCCTCGCCTGTGGGGTATTCCTGAAGCGCGAAGTTGGGGATGCAAGCCGCGATTTGCAGGCAAGCGGCTGTGCTGACCGGGCTGAGCGGGTTATGCGGCACTACGCCCACATAGTGCGCCTCCGCGAGCGCGGCTATCTTCTTGGCGTGCGTGATGCCGCCCACCATGCACACATCCGGGCGGACGTACTGCACCGCGCCGCGGCGTAGAAGCATCTCGAATTCGTGGATGGTGTGCAGCCGCTCGCCGGTGGCTATCGGGATGTTTATATGCTGCGCGACAAGCTCCATCGCGTCGAAATTCTCCGGCAATATCGGGTCTTCGTAGAAGAACGGGTGGAATTGCTCTATGCCGCGCCCGAGCGCTATCGCCTCGGCGGGCGTCAGCCTGCGGTGTATCTCGATGCACAAGTCCACATCGTCGCCAACCGCGTCGCGGTACATGCCAACGGCGTCTATGGCGTCTTTTATCTTGTTGGCGTGTGTCTTGAAGTATGGAACATCGCGCTCTTCGTCCAGGAACGGCGTCAGGTGTCCGACGGCGGTGAATCCCATCCGCTTGGCGTCCGCGACGCCCTCGACTAGCGTTTCGCGGGTGTCTCCGAAAACGTGGTAGTAGACGCGCGCCTTGTGTCGCGTCTTGCCGCCCAAGAGCTGGTATGTCGGAACGCCGAAATGCTTGCCCGCGATGTCCCACATGGCGATGTCCAGCGCGCTCAGCGCGCCCATGATAGCCGCGCCCCTGAAGTGGGAGTAGCGATACATGTACTGCCAATTGTGTTCTATCCTGAGCGGATCTTGCCCGACGAGATACCGCCCGAACAGCTCGATAGCCGCCTTCGACGCTTCGAGATACCCCCACGCGCCCGACTCGCCGACGCCGGTTATGCCCTCGTCGGTGTGTATCTTGGCGTACAGGTAGCGGCTGACGCCTATCGCTTCGACTTTCGTAATCTTCATTGGCGCTCCCCCAATTCCAAGCCTGCCGTTGGGCGCATTGTAGACGCGGGCGGGGCGCGAGTCTACACAGCCGGAGCCGGCGGCGCTCTACAGCGCCGAAATCTCGCGCGCCAAGACTAGCGCGCACATAATCAGGATTCCCGCCACCGTAGCCCTGCGGAATACGGCATCGTTCATTCGATTCGCCAGATAAGACCCCAGCCAGAATCCGACCACTACCGGAGCCGCCGCAATCAGGGTTAGCGCTATCCGCTCCCACGTCAGCAGACCAGCCACGCCGTACCCGACGACTCCCGCCGTCTCCACGAACAGGAAGTAGAGCGACAGCGCGCCCCGCGCCGCGTTTCTCCGCCACCGCTGCGCGTAGACGTACAGCGCCATGATGGGACCCCCAATCCCAAGCGCGTTGAGGCTCACGGATACTAGGAAGCCGACCACTATCCCGGACACAGCGCCGCGCGGGATAGGCGTCTTGACGTTCGACGCCACCAGCAGCGTGAGCGCGATAACCGTCGCCGTAATGGCTATCTTGAGCAGCGTCGCGTCCGCGTCCTTGAGCGCTATCACCCCAAAGGGAACGGCTATCAGCCCGCTGACAGCGCTCGGCAGCACCCGGCGAAAGGGAAGCTCCGCGCGGTTCTTGGACACTATCAGCGCGAACAGCGCGAGCGAGACGGTGTTGACGACGACGATGACCGTCTGCGGCTCGAACGCGAACAGCAGCAGCGGAATGGTGGTCATGCCGATGCCGAACCCGATGGTAGAAAGCACCGTAGAGCCGAGGAACATGACGGCGGCGGCGAACAGCGCCTGTATGGGGCTAGGCATGGCGGCGCCTGTCGGAGCGCGGCGGCGCGCTCATGGCTTGTACTTTGGAATCAGCCACCGCCGAAGAACCGCGCCAGCTCGTCGCGCTCGAAACGGGGAAAGTCCGCCGTCCGACCGTTGGCGGACAAGCGGACTTCGCTATGGGCGTCGGTAGCGCAGCCGATGACAGCGGCGCGGACGCCTGCCGCGCGCAGCGCGTCCAGCGCGTTGGGCGCGTCGTCCGGCGCGAGCGCCGCCAGCAGGGCGCCGGAGGCTATCAGCCCCAGCGGGTCTAGCGCGAGCGCGTCGCACACCAAGCGGCACTCTTCGAGTATGGGGATTTCAGCCAGCTCGATGTCGAATCCCAGCCCGGACGCCGCCGCAAGCTCGTACAAGCCGCCGGACAGCCCTCCCTCGGTGGGATCGTGCATGGCGTGGACGTCGACGGCGGCGCGCATCGCGCGCGCGTCGGCGACGACGCTGATGCCCGGCTCGAACAGCAGACGCGCGGCGGCGGCAACCGTCCGCGTCTCGACGCCGGCGTCCGCCAGCCGCTCGGACGCCTCCCGCGCGAGCAGCGCCGTTCCTTCGAGCGCGATGCCCTTCGTCAGGATTATCGCGTCGCCGGGGCGGACGCCTGAGCTTAGCAGCGCGTCTTCTTTGGAGACTTCCCCCAGCATCGCGCCCAGCGCTATGGGGCGATCCAACCCATAGGTTATCTCGGTATGCCCGCCGACGAGGGAGACGCCCAGCGCGGCGCAGGCGTCGCCAAGCTGCCTGAAGATGTCCGCCACCTGCCGTTCGGCAGTCCCCTCCGGCAGAAGCAGCGTGGCGAGCATCCATTTCGGAGTTCCGCCCATTGCGGCGATGTCGTTCGCGTTTACGTTCACCGCGTACCATCCGATGAGGTCTGTGGCGAAGGTTATCGGATCGGACTTCGCCACCAAATAGCGGTCGCCGAAGTCTATCAGCGCGGCGTCCTCGCCCGCTCGCGGCCCCAGCGCGACGCGCGGATCCGAAATCTCGATGCGCTCCAGCATTCGCGCGAGCGTTTCTATGGGCAGCTTGCCTGCGTTCATGCTCGTATTCTTCCCTACCCTTTCTGCCTGCTCGCCATTATACTCTAGCTATGGTTGCCGCAGTATTCTTCGATTTGTACGGAACGCTTGCCGGTTTCAAGCCGGACAGGTTCGAGATCCAGTCTCAGGCGTGCGCGCAGTTCGGCATCGAGCTTACGCCGCGGGGCGTCCTGCGCGGTTACGCGCTCGCGGACGCTTTCATGGGAGAGCAGAACGCCACCGCGCCGCTGCGGACGCTCGACGAGGCGGAAACTACGCGGTTCTTCGCGGAGTACGAGCGGCGAGTTCTTCGAGGATGCGGCGTGGAAGCGTCCACCGAGCTGGCGGCGGAAATCTGGCGCGTCATCCGCGAAATCCCTTATGAAATGGCGCGGTTCGACGACGTTCTGCCAGCGTTCGACTTGCTCAAGCAACAGGGGCTGACGCTGGGGCTTATCTCCAACATGAATACCCCTGCGCGCGAACTGGTGGAAGATATGGGGCTGTCGCCGTACCTAGACTTCTCGGTGACGTCCGGCGAAGTTGGGATGGAAAAGCCGCACCCGCCTATCTTCGAAGAGGCGCTCCGCCGCGCGGGGGCGACGGCGGCGGAGTCCGCGCACGTGGGGGATCAGCTCTCTTCGGACATAGACGGCGCGGCGAACGCGGGCATCACGCCGATTCTGATAGACCGCGACGGCAACCATCCCCTCTACGATGGATGCGCGAGGATAGAGACGCTGATGGAGCTTCCGTCGCTGGTCGCCGGTCTCTGAGTTGGCTACGAGCCTGCGGCGGGCGCGAGCGCGTGGCGCGCCATCTCCTGATAGAAGTCCGCGAGCGCGGTTGCGACTTCCATCAGCGCATCCTCCCAGCCGACGCTCAGCGCGCTCAGCTCTATGCGTATCTGCGTGTTGCCGATTTCGGCGAATCTGGGGATGCGTCGGCGAATGGCGCGGCGCGCGCCGCCTACCGGGTTCTTCATCCGCAGAACTATTCGGTCGCTCTCGCGCGTTATCGACTCGATTGCGGCGTCTCGCGCGACGAGCTTGAGGCGAACGGTGTACATGAGCGCGTGAGCCTGCCAAGGGAGAGGCCCAAAGCGGTCTCGCAACTCGTCTTCCATCGCGGCAACCGCCGCGATGCTGTCCAGCGCGATTAGCCGCTGATACAGCCCCAGCCGACCGCGCAGGTCCGGGACGTACTCCGGCGGCAGGCTGGCGGGTATGCCAAGCTCGACGGTCACGCCCGGCTCCGGGTTCAGGCTGTCTGCTAGCGAACCGTCGGCGTCTTGGCGAACGGTGTCCGCGATTTGCTCGGCGCTCATGCCGTTCAGCTCGCCGGACTCGCGGCGGGCGCGCAGGTCTTCCACCGCCTGCGACAGCATCCGCGTGTACAGCTCGAACCCAACCGCCTGTATGTTGCCGCTCTGCTCCGCGCCCAGGATGTTTCCCGCGCCGCGTATTTCTAGGTCTTTCATGGCGATTCTGAAGCCCGCGCCCAGCTCGGTGGCGGCGAGCATCGCCTTTAGCCTGCGCTCCGCAGCCTCGCTCAGCCCGCGCGCATGGGGAATGAGCAGGTACGAATAGGCGCGTCTGCTGCTGCGCCCCACCCGCCCGCGAAGCTGATAGAGCTGCGCCAGCCCGAAGGTGTCGGCGCGGTTGACTATCAGCGTGTTCGCGTTGGGGATGTCCAGACCGGATTCTATTATCGTGGTGCAAACCAGCACGTCGTATTCGCCGTCGGCGAAGGCAGCCATAGCGCGCTCCAGCTCGCCCTCTCCCATCTGCCCATGCCCGATTCCGACGCTCGCCTCCGGAACTATCTTGCGGATGTGGTTTGCGATGTACTCTATGTTGTAGACGCGGTTATGCAGGAAGTAGACCTGCCCTTGCCTGTCTAGCTCGCGCAGTATCGCTTCGCGGATTAGATCGTCGCTGAATTCGGAAACGTAAGTCTTTATCGGCAGCCGCTCTTCGGGGGGCGTCTCTATGGCGCTCATGTCCCGCGCGCCGACGAGCGACATGTGCAGCGTTCGCGGTATGGGCGTGGCGGTTAGCGTAAGCACATCCACTTCGCGCCGCATCTGCTTGAGCCGCTCTTTGTGTCCCACGCCGAAGCGCTGCTCTTCGTCTACGACGACCAAGCCGAGATCGGCGAAGCTCACGTCCTTCTGTATGAGGCGGTGCGTGCCGATGCAGATGTCCACCTTGCCTTCGCCGAGCCGCCGCACGATGTCGCGCTGCTCGCGCGCTGTCTTGAAGCGGCTGAGAACCTCGACGACGACGGGGTACGGGCTGAGCCTTTCGGAGAAGGTGGCGTAGTGCTGCTGCGCCAGAACGGTGGTCGGCGCGAGAATGCCCACCTGCTTGCCGTCCATCACCGCCTTGAACGCCGCGCGGAGCGCTATTTCCGTCTTGCCGTAGCCCACATCGCCGCACACGAGCCTATCCATAGGCTTGTCGCTTTCCATGTCGGCTTTGACCTCGGCGAGCGTGGCGAGCTGATCCGCCGTCTCTTCGTATGGGAAAGACTCTTCCAACTCGCGCTGCCAGAGCGAATCGACGCTGAAGCTCTGCCCTTGCGCCAACTCGCGCGCCGCGTAGAGCGCGATAAGCTCAGCCGCCATCTCGCGCGTGGAGCGTTCGGCGCGAGACTTGGCGCGCCCCCACTCCTGCGTTCCGAGCCGCGTCAGCCGCGGCGGCGCGTCGCTCGGCGCGATGTACGGCGTTATCCGGTCGAGATGCTCTAGCGGCACGTAGAGCATGTCTCGGCTGGCGTATTCCAGCGTCAGATATTCCGTGGATTCGTCTTCCTTGCCGGAGGGCTTGCCCACGCCGACGAACCTGCCCACGCCATGCTCGACGTGAACCACGTAGTCGCCGGGCGAGATTTCGGATAGGAAGGCGTCCCAGTTCGCGCGGGCGCGCCGCGTAGTGCGCCGCTGCTTCGTTACGCCGAATATCTCGGTGTCTCCGAGCGTCAGCAGCCGTCCGCTCGGCGTGTCGAGCGCGAATCCGTCGCCGAATCCGGGTCCGGCCGACTGCATCAGCGCGAGCGCGCCCGGCGCGGGCGGAGCGTCGAGCGCGTCCACGAGCGCGTTGGGCAAACCGTTCCGCAACAGAATCTCCTGAAGGCGGCGGGAGTGGGAAGTGATAGCAACTACGCGAACATCGTCCGCAAGCGTCTCCGCCATATCGTCTGCGAATCGCTCCACCTGCCCCAAGAACGTCGGCGGCGAGCCGAACGGCATCGCGTGAACGTCTGCATAGACCATATCGCCCGCGCCCCAGTACAGGACATCCAGCCGAGCGCTCGGCCGCGATAGAGCCGGGTTCAGCTCGTCCCAACCCATATGGAACGACGGGAAGTTGGCGGGAAGCTCGCCGCGCCGCTCTTTGGACTGCCGCAATTCGTGGATGCGCTCTTCGTTCTCCCAAGCCGCCGCCGCGAGGTCGTCCGCCTGAATTCGGACGACTAGCGTGTTGGGCGGCGCGTAGTCGGTCAGCGCGCCGTGGTTGAAGAAGCCGGCGTACATGTTGAGATCGTCTATCTCGTGTCCGTCTATCAGCAAGGATATTTCCTCGCCGATGCGCTCTCGATGCGCGGGATCGCAGTTGGCGACGTCTATGCGCGACATCTGCCGGTCCAGCTCTTCGCGCTCCACCATGCCCGGCAGCGTCTCGCGCGCGGGCGTTACGCGCACGGATTCGATCATCCGCGTAGACCTCTGGCTGGACGGATCGAACAGCCGGATGCTGTCTATCTCGTCGCCCCAAAGCTCGATGCGCGCGGGCATCTCCGCGCCAACGGGGAAGATGTCTATGACGCCGCCCCGCCTGCTGGCGTAGCCGGGTCCGTAGACCGCCGATTCGATGCGGTAGCCCATTCGCTGCCAGCCGTCCATCGTGTCGCGAATGTCTATCTCGTCGCCGACGCTGAGGACGTGGCTGGAGTCTTCGAACGTCCGCCTGTCCAGCGTGCGTTGGGCTGCGGCGGTTGCGGACGCGACGACAACGGCGGGCGCGGCGTCATCGTCCAGCAGCGCGTCCAGCGCGCGCAGACGCTGCTGAACCGTGTCTATATCCGTAACCAGCCGCTCGAACGGCAGCGTTTCGGTTTCGGGGAAGTGGTGAACTCGGTCGGCGTCCGGCAGCCACGCGCTGAGCCTTTCGTGCAGTCGGCGCGCCTCTTCCGGGCGCGGCGCGATTACCAGCGTGGGCAGCCGCAAGTCTTCCAGCAGCGCGCAAATGAGGTACGGCGCGGCGTCGGATATGGCTTGCGCCCTAGCGGTGGACGGCGGGCGGCTCAGCGCGCGAAGCAGGCGCGCGTACTGCGGCGTTTCTCGCAGCAGCGGCGTTAGCGCGTGGAGATTCAGCCGCGCGCGCTGAGCGGGCGGCGCGTCTATCGTCTCGCGGGCGGCTGCGCGGTTGGGGTTCTGGCGAGCGGCGGCGGTCTCTAGCAATATGCTGTCGCTCCTAGTCTAGGCGCGGAAGTCGGAAGCCCAAACGCCGAAAGGACGAGCGCCCCGCGGCGGGCTGCGCGCCGCGATTCACTCGCCTGACAGCGTTCGCGTCTTGGCGGAACGGGTCTGAGGCTCAGTATATCCCCATCTCGTGCAGGGCGTTATCGTCTATGCCGAAGTGGTGGGCTATCTCATGGATGACGGTGGCGCGCACTTCCTCTACTACCCGCTCATCGGTGTCGCAGATGCTCTCGATAGCGCGCTGGAACAGCGTAATCTTGTCCGGAAGCACTAGGTTATAGTCGTAGCGGTCCGGCAGGGGGATGCCCTCGTACAGCCCTAGCAGAAAGTCGCGCTCGTCCAGACCGGAGCCGAAGAGCTGCTCGCGCGTAGCCCAATCCTCGACCACGATGTCCACGTTGTCCAAGCGCTCTAGGAACTGCGGCGGCAGCTCATCCATAGCCCGCCTGACGAGCTGTTCGAAATGTCGCCTATCCATAACCCAATGAGTTTAGCAGAACGGGCGGGGTGAAACTCAATGGGGGAAGGGGGGGCGACAGGGCAATCGCCATATGCTCGGTGGCGGGCGGCGCAGGCTCCTGGGGCGAGGAATATCGCCCCGAGGCACTGGCGCAATCTGACCGCGACGGACGCCGCAAATGCCTACAGGAAGCGAATCTGATAGAATGCGCTAGGCGATTGTGGGATGAGGACAGCCAACAAGGGGATAGTTGGACGAATGCCACTCGAAAGCCTGCTAAGGCTAGTCGAAACGCTCAGAGCGCGGATCGAGGCACACGGAGCCGATCTCAGAGGGAGCGAGGCTCTAACTCGCTACGCGCTGATAGACCCGCTGCTGAGAGAGCTGGGCTGGGATACGGCGGATCCGTCGCTGGTGATGCCAGAATACACCTCAGGCGCGGGGCGGGTGGACTATGCGCTTCTAGCCGACGGCAGCCCCGCGGTGATGGTGGAAGCCAAGAAACTGGGGACGTCCTTGAAGGGCGCGGTCAATCAGGTGATCAGCTACTGCATGATAGAAGGGACCGACTACTTTGCGCTTACTGATGGCGAGCGCTGGGAAGTCTACGAAACCCACAAGCAGGGTCGGTTAGATGAGAAAAGGGTGGTCGAGTTCGACCTGATGAACCAATCGCCCGCCGAAACTTGCCTGAAAGCGCTGGCGCTATGGCGGCAAGCTGTCGAGGCGAACGTGGTGAGCGGTGGGCAAGAGCCGCTCGTCTCCCAACCGAAGAAAGCGCCTGCGCCTACGACTGTTGCACAGCCTACGACTATGAGCATCCCCAGGAACCCCTATGCCCACACTCTCCGACGGATGGCAGCCGCTGTCGAAATTTGTCGAAGCGCCTACAACGTCGCCTCCGACTGAGATAGAGTTTCCGGACTCCGTGCGAGTTAGCCTGAAATTCTGGAGAGATTTGCCTGTAGAAATTGTGCGTTGGCTGACAGCCAACGCACATATCTCAGCAAGCAACTGTCCGGTCAGCCCAACGGCAAGATCCAAGCGATACCTAGTTAATACCGAGCCCATACATAGCAATGGGAAAGATTTCACATCGTCTGTTGAAGTGAACGGTCTCTACATGGAGACAAACTACAGATCCTCAGATCACGTCAAAAACGCTTGTGTCATCATCCGTCACGTCGGACTAGACCCCGCCAACTTCCGCGTTCGCCTGCCGTAGCCTGCACGCGGCGCGGTTCACCCGAATGCGGATGCTTCCTCTACCCTGCAAACGGGTTGACTACTTCCAGACCGTCTATTCGTGGATAGGCGTCGAAGTCCTCGGTGTAGAGACGCTCCACACCCGCATTTAGGCAAGCGGCTACGATTAGGCTGTCCCAGAAAGATAGGCTGTAGCGGGCGAGAAGCTCCTCGGCGGTGTCGATCATAGGCGCTTCCGGCGCGAAGAACGTCCACCTTTGCCTAATGCGGCGGATTTCCGCCCAGCCTTCAGGCATTCGGGCGTCGGCTGCGCGCAGCCGCCTCATGACGTTCAGGTATTCGCAGGCGACCTGCCACAGTAGAACCCCGTCTTCTAGCGAGTCGACTAGCGCAGCCGCTACCCGCTGTTTTCGGGAATCCCTGTCATCGTGAACATAGACAAGGATGTTAGTATCGACGGCGTTCATGTAGTTCGTCTCTGGTGAATCTAGGCGCGTTCGGGGGAAGGGGATGCGCCATCATATCCCTCACGAGTTCGGATCCTATTGCGCGTCGCTTCTTAGGGTCGGGCTCTTCAGGCGGAGTGACGCCTTTCGGCAGCACTACCACTTTTCCCATCGTCCCTTCCGGCAAGTCGCGGGGATCGATAGGGTGGAACGCCCCATCCCTGTAAACCGCCAATATCGTTTTCCTCTTCATCGCGCGGATGCCTCCTCTGCCCAGCAAACGGGTTGACGACTTCCAGCCCGTCTATTCGCGGATAGGCGTCGAAGTCATCTTTCGCCTAAGACGACGGAATCCGATCTTCCAGCGAATCGACTAGCGCAGCCGCTATCCGCTGTTTTCGAGAATCCCTGTCGTCGTGAACATAAACCAGTATGTTAGTATCGACGGCGTTCATGCAGCTCGTCTCTGGTAAATCGGGGCGCGTTCGGGGGAAGGGGATGCGCCATCATATCCCTCACGAGTTCGGATCCTATTGCGCGTCGCTTCTTAGGGTCGGGCTCTTCAGGCGGAGTGACGCCTTTCGGCAGCGCTACCACTTTCCCCATCGTCCCTTCCGGCAGGTCGCGAGGCTCGATAGGGTGGAACGCCCCATCCCTGTAAACCGCCAGTATCGTTTTCCTCTTCATCGCGGATGCCTCCTTTCGCAAGCGCCGCGTCCAGCGGACACGGCGCGGCGGCGCTCAGCCCAGCGTTCGCCGCGCGTCTTCCGCGTTATCGTCGTCGGGACGCATAGACTCGTTGGCGCGGTCTATGGCGTCTTGGATCGCCGCCGCGTCCACTATCTCCGCGTCGTACTCCACCGTCGCAAGCCGGGCGCCGAGATCTACCGACACGCTTGCGATTCCGTCCAGTCTGTTCACCTCACGGGCTACGTGATCCTTTCAGCCCTCTCAAAAGGCGTTGGGAACGGCATGGGTGAGAACCTGATTCTTCGTCATTCCAAAACCTCCCGCTTCACTTCCGCGCCGCGCGCCGCCGGACGCGACCACATCATAACCCAGCCGCGCCGCAGGGCGCTCGCCGCGAATGCCGCTCAGCGATACAGGGAATGCTCGCGGATGTACTCCGCCACGGGCGGCGGCGTCAAGCCCTCTATGGACAGACCCGCGCGAACGCGACGGCGGATATCCGTAGAGCTGACCGCCATGAGCGGACCTCGAACGGTCGTGAACCTGCCCGCCGAGTTCGGGAAGCGCGCGCGCAGCTCGGATCCAGACACGTCCGCCGCGCCCGGGCGGGAGACGCCGACTACGGCGCACATCTCGAACAGCCGCTCCGCGTCGCGCCAGCGCGGCAACTCGCGCACCGAGTCCATGCCCAGCGCCAGCCACAGCCGCGCGTCCTCGCCCAGCCGTCGGCGAAGCTCCGTCAGCGTGTCCACAGTGTACGTGGGACCCGGGCGATCGATCTCCATCGCGCACGCCTCCAAGCCGCTGCGCCCGGCAACCGCCAGCCGCGTCATCGCCAGCCGGTGGGCGGCGGGCGCTACGCGCCGCCCCGCCTTCAGCCATGGCCGACCGGCGGGCATGAGCGCCGCCCGCTCCAACCCCAGCCGAGCGCGAACGGCGTCGGCAATCGCCATATGCCCGCAGTGCGGCGGGTCGAACGTGCCGCCCAAGATGGCTATGCGTATCTGCGCTTCCACTTTCAACATGTATGCCGCAAGTGTAAACTGCCCCAAACACACTCGAAAGGCTGCCACTATCCTAGCGATGCCGAGAGTCAACCCTGAAATACTGCAATGGGCGCGTGAAACCGCCGGTCTCAGCCGAGAGGAAGCGGCCGAAAAGCTCCCCATCCGCGACGCTCGGGGAATGAAGGCGGTGGACCGGCTCGCCGACCTCGAAACGGGGTATGAGGAACCGACGCGCCCCACCCTCGTCGGCATGGCGAAGCGTTACCGCCGCCCCCTGCTGACATTCTACATGTCCGCGCCGCCCAGGACGGTGGAGCGAGGAGCGGACTTTCGCACGCTGTCCAGCATGGACGACCCCAGCGGGAACGCTGTCGTCGATGCGCTCATCCGCAATATGCATGCGCGCCAAAGCATGGTCAGAGCCGCGCTAGTGGACGAAGACGAGGCGGAGCCGCTCCATTTCGTTGGTTCCATGAGCATGGAGGAGGGCGAATCAGCCATGCTCGCGGCGCTGGATTCGCTGCTGGATACGGGAGCGGAGTCGTTCCGCGCACAGCCCGACGCCAGAGGCGCGTTCGACCTGCTGCGCGCGGATGTCGAAAGCAAAGGGGCGTTCGTGATTCTCAGGGGGGATATGGGCAGCCACCATACCGCCATAGATGCCAAAGTGTTCCGCGGATTCGCCATCGCAGACGATGTAGCCCCGTTCATAGTAATCAACGACCGCGACGCGCGCGCGGCATGGTCGTTTACGCTTCTGCACGAACTCGTACACCTGATGCTCGGCCGATCTGGCATGAGAAGCGATTGGGCGGAGAACGGGATAGAGCGCTTCTGTGATAGCGTCGCCGGAAAATTCCTGCTGCCGGATGAAGAGCTTGGGATGTTGAGGCTCAGCGACGACGCGCATTCTCATACGCAAGCGGAACGCCGAGTCAGCGCCTTCGCAGGCGAACGAAACCTAAGTCGCTCGATGGTTGCATATCGCGCTTACGGCGCTGGGCTAATCGAACGCGAAGTGTATGAATCGCTGACCGACAGGTTTAGACGACAATGGCGCGCGGAACGCGCCCGACAGCGAGAACGGAGCCGGGCAAGCAGTGGCGGCCCCAACTACTATGTCGTCCGCCGGCATCGCGTGGGGCGAGCGCTCACCGGTCTGGTCTCTAGGTCGATGCGATCGGGGACGCTTTCGACATCGAAGGCGGCAAAGGTTCTTGGCGTCAAGCCCACACAGGTCGGCGCGATGTTAGACTTTGGCATAGCGGTGTAGTCTATCGTTGTGCTGTATCTGCTCGACGCAAACGCGCTGATTGACGCTGACCGGGACTATTACCCAATCGAAAGGGTTCCGGAGTTTTGGGACTGGCTTCTAGACAATGCCAAAGCGGGACGATTGAAAGTTCCTCAGGAAATATATGAAGAGATAGCAGCTGGCAGGGGATCTCTTCCCAATTGGCTGAAAGACAATAAATCTGTGATGCTGTTGGACGAAGAAGCCGATCCTCGAACAGTCCGCATAGTTCTAGGCAAGTACGCAGATGACCTGACAGAGGATGAAGTCGAAAAGATTGGCAAAGACCCATTTCTAATCTCATACGCTCTTGCCGTCCCTGGATTGTACTGCGTGGTCACTACGGAAGGCTCGAAACCTAGTAGAATCAGAGCCAACCGGCATATTCCTGACGTATGCGCAGACTTGGGTATCCGTTGTATCAATACCTTCCATCTCATTCAACGCCTAGACTTCAGAACCCGCAGAATATAACAAACCGCTCGACAGGAGAACGCCCATGCCCGCATCGCCCACAGACCACACCGCAACCGTCAACGGACTGAACATCCACTATCTCGACTGGGGAGGAACGTCCTCCCGCAACCTGCTGCTCGTGCATGGGCAGGGCGGCAACGCGCACAACTGGGATCACATAGCCGAGCGGCTTTGCGAAGACTTCCGCGTCATCGCCATAGACCAGCGCGGGCATGGCGACTCCGATCACACGCGGGAGGGATACGGCGTAGACAAGTTCGCGAGCGACCTCGCGGCGTTCGTGGAGGCGGTCGGCATCGCGCCGTGCGACTATGTGGGAGCGTCGCTCGGCGCGCGCAACGGCATAGCATACGCCGGCGACCACTCCGACCACCTCAAACATTTCGTCTGCTTGGACTATGGGCCAGAGATGAGCGTAGTTTCCGCTCGCAACCAGATTAGCGGCATGAACCGCCGTCTGCTCGGCTGGCGGAGCGTCGACGAGTACGTCGAAATTCAGATGCAAGCCAACCCGCGTCCGGGAGAAGATCTGTACAGGCGGCAGGCGGCGCACAGCCTGCGGCTCAACTACGCCGGCAAGTACGTAGCCAAGTCGGACCCCGAAATGTTCTGGATCAACGGCAGCTTCGGCGCGCGCGAGGTGCCGCGCCTATGGGAGCAGTGGGAGAAGATTGGCTGCCCCATAATGGAGATGAAGGGCGGAGAGAGCGACTTCCTATCCGACGAGATAAAGGCGCGCATGATGCGCCTACAGCCGTCCATGAGCTGGGTGGACGTTCCAGACTCCGGACACGGCATTGCGAACGACAACCCGGAGTTCCTGCTGAGAGAGCTGCGGGAGTTTTTCGTAGACTGATTCGCGCGGCGGCAGCCTAGCTATGAGGAGCGGATAGGATATTGGAGACGGCAGCCACCACTGCCCCGCCGGAGCGGGTCAGCGGGCGCAACGTCATTCTCGGCGTGATGTCGGCGGGTCATGGGGCGGCGCACCTGTACGATCAGGGCTTCCCAGTGCTGCTGCCGACTATCTCGGCGCACTTCAGGCTGACGACGTTTCAGGTAGCGCTCTTGCAGGCGCTCCGGTTCACGGGCATGGGCGCGGTGAACATCGGCGGCGGGCTGGCGATGGACATGCTCAAACGGCATTGGGGCATAATACTCACCGGCTGCATGTTCAGCGCGGGCGCGCTCTTCGCCATCGTGGGCGCCGCGCCGAGCTATGTCGTTCTCATGCTCATCGCGCCGCTCGTTACGCTGCCGGGCGCGATATGGCACATGCCTTCCGCCGCGTCGCTCTCGCAGATATTCCCGGACAAACGCGGCTTGGCTATCTCCATTCACGGGCTGGGGTCCAATCTCGGCAACATAGTGGGGCCTATAGTCGCCACTAGCCTGCTCGTGGCGCTCGGAAGCTGGCGCGGGGTGATGTTCGTGTACGTGTTGCCCGCGCTCCTCATGGGCGTTGTCGTGTGGGCGTTCCTCAGAAACGTCGGGCGGATTGGCGACGTCTCGCCGCGTCCGCTGGGGCTTCAGATGCGAGAGTCTCTCGCGCTCCTCCGCAATCCGACGATTCTGATGCTGGTGGCGGCTGGGATGCTGCGCGGCGTGGGGCTGGACGCGATGTTCGCGTGGACGCCGTTCTACCTAGAGGAGACGCTGGATAAGGGACACCTCGACGCGGGCTTCCACTACGCGCTTCTCAGCGGAACGGGCATAGTGTCCGCGCCGCTGCTGGGGTGGCTGTCCGACAGGCTGGGGCGCAAGGCGGTGCTTGCGCCGGGCTTCGCCATAGCCGCCGCGCTGTCGCTCGTCACCGTGTGGGCGGGCGGCGGGTTGGCGCTCACGCTCGTGTTGGCGGGTTCGGGCTTGTTCAGCTTCGCGCTTCATCAGATAGTGCAGGCGGCGGCGCTGGATCAGGCGGGCGAAGGCACGGAGGGGACGACCGTGGGGCTGATATTCGGGCTGAACGGCATACTCGGAGCGGTGTCGCCGTTCTTGGGGTACTTCGTGATAGAGAACTTCGGCGGGTATGCCGCCGTCTACTACTACGCGGCGGCATTGACGGCTGCATCCGCCGCGCTGGTCGCGTTCGCGCCGATGCGAATGCCATCCGCGCCGCGCTAGGCGTCGTCTCCGGCGTCGCCTACGATTAGCCGGACGGGTATTTCCACGTCCGGCAAGCAGGCGGGGGAGATAGTTTCGCCGGGGCGATACACGCGCGATTTCGTGTAGGCGCCGTCGACGGGTTCGGAGTGCGCTTCTATCACCTTATCGCGCAGGTTGGAAATCCAGACTTCCGGGATGTCGTGGCATGCGTACATCGCCAGCTTTTCGCCTCTGTCGTAAGCCAATGACGTATCGGATGCCTCTATGAGCAGAAGCGCATCTTGGGAGACCGGGAGCCGATTGCTGTAGAAGTCGTCCCGCCATTTCAACAGCGCGATGTCAGGCTCCGGCTCTGTGTTCGCGTCCAGCCTCAACGGGTTTTGCACGCTTACAACCGCGCGGTTTCCTACCCGTTGGATTAGCGCGTAGTTGGACGCATTGACGCTGCCGACGTGACCGCTTCCAATCGGCGCCATAGTCAGGATATCCCCGTCTATCAGCTCCACTCGCTCCCCATCTTCGAGGATGCCCGCCTTCCCCATCGCGTGGTATTCCCATACGTCGAAGCGTCGGCGCTTGGGCATGGCGTCGACGACCGTCGCGCCCGTCCGAATCTCTTGCGCTGTCTGCGTTGTCATGCTCGCCCTCCCTATCCGCGCCGACGCTGTTGGCGCGTGTCGCATCTGCGCTCTCATGCCGTATCCGATTCCGGGCGTCGGTCTTGCCGCACAGCCGCGCTAGGCGTCGTCTCTAGCGTCGCCTACGATTAGCCTGACGGGTATTCCACATCCGGCAGGCAGGCGGGGGAGATAGTTTCGCCGGGGCGATACACGCGCGATTGGGTGTATACGCCGCCGACTGGTTCGGAGTGCGCTTCGATAACCCTATCGCGCAAGTTGGAAATCCACACTTCCGGGATGTCGTGGCATGCGTACATCGCCAGCTTTTCGCCTCTGTCGTAAGCCAACGACGTATCGGCTGCCTCTATGAGAAGGAGCGCGTCCTCGGATATGGGAAGTCTCAACCTGTAGAAGTCGTCCCTCCACTTCAAGAGAGCGATGTCCGGTTCTGGCTCTGTGTTATCGTCGAGCCGCACCGGGGCTTGGATGCTTACAAAGGCGTTGTCGCCGATTTTGCGAATTAGAGCGAGGGTAGACACGTTGACACTGCTGACATGCTCGCTTCCAATCGGCGCCATAGTCAGGATATCCCCGTCTATCAGCTCCACTCGCTCCCCCTCCTTCAGGATTCCCGCCTTCCCCATCGCATGGTATTCCCATACGTCGAAGCGGCGGCGCTTGGGCATGACGTCTACGACCGGCGCAGCCGTCCGAATCTCTTGCGCTGTCTGCGTTGTCACGCTCGTTCTCCTAATTGGGGGCTATGCGTCGGATTCTGCGCCGACTATAACGCTGACAGGCAACTGCATATCCGGAAAGCAGGCGGGGGAGATAGTCTCGCCGGGATAGTATAGGCGCGATGGCATTTATAGAACGCGTTGGCATTATATCCAGCCTTCCCTGAGCCACACCATCGCCAACGATCCGACCAGCATCTCCACGCTCTTGGAGGTACCCCTTGACTCTGCGACCCAATCCGTTCAGCTTACCCCTCAACACCGAGTGCAGCCCCTCGTTACGGTTCACCTCGCTTCCCTTTCCCACTACGTGAGAGCCTGTCGGAAGCCAGCCATACGCCTCATAGCTGTCGCTGCGGTATCTCTCTGCCTCAGGAAGCCTCGACAACAGCCTCACAAAGGTCTCCCTCTCGCGGCTCCCCACCTCGAAGTCCGCCCACCTCTCCCCGTCCTTCTCCTCCACGACCGCTGTCCATATCCACACAGACCGCCGCTTCTTCCCACGTCTCGCCCCCACATACGTCCACATCTCATCGAAGGATATGACCTTCGCGCGCCTCCGCGCGCCGTCCAGACCGCGTATCTTCCTCACGCTGGCCGGCATGTCGGGATCAGGCGCGTTGCGCTTCCTGCGCTCGGTGGAGAGAGTCTCCCGCGCCCACTTGGCTTTTTTTGACCCAGGTGTACACCGTTACATAGTGTATATCCATCGCTCTCGCCACGGCGGATATGCTTCCGCCCTCCGCGTACATGGCGAGAGCTTGGCGGATAGTCGCCTCTGGGTAGTAGCTGCGGTTGCCGTCGGGGGTGAAGCGGTAGTTGCAGTCTTTGCAGCGATATGTCTGCTTGCCTCTGGAGCGTCCGTCTTTGGGCGTCCAGTTGGAGCCGCAGTGAGGGCAGCGGATGTCGTGGTTGTATGCGCGCGGACGGGCCATCGATCCTATCCTTCATGTTGTGGCATAGCCCTATTTTACATAATCAGCGCGTGCTATGAATACCGGCGCGATTGGGTGTATACGCCGCCGACGGGTTCGGAGTGCGCTTCCAGCATCCGTTGGCGGATGTTGGCTATCCACACCTCTGGGATGCTGTTCCTAGCGTACAGCGCCAGCTTGCGCCCTCTGTCGTAGCACAGCGTCGTGTGCGATATCTCTACTATCAGCAGCGCGTCTTCCGCGCTCGGAAGCGCCGTGCGGTAGAACCCTTCCCGCCTTTTGACGACTGCGAAATCCGGCTGCGGCGCCGCATATCCGCCCAGAAGCACAAGGTTTTGGACGCTGACATGCGCGCGTCCGCGAACGCCGATTACGAGCAGTTCGGTCGTCTCCATCACTCGATAAGCGTGTAACGGGCCGGGCGGCGCCATAACCAAAATCTCTCCGTCTATCAGCTCTACTCGCTCGTCGTCTCCGAGTATGCCCGCGTCGCCCATCGCGTAGTACTCTTCCACGCTGAACAGGCGCAGGCATCCCCCAGACTCCGACAAAATCCGAAATGGGATTCGCGCATTCGAGTCGATGTCCATGCGTACCCATCCCATATCGGGGCGGTCTTCGGACACGGCGGTGAACGCGCTCTCGAACGGATTCAGAACCATTATGTCGCCGTCTATCGACTCCAAGCGCTCTTCCGGATGCAGGATGCCCGCCTCCGCCATCGCGTGGCGCTCCCATACGTCGAAGCGGCGGCGCTTGGGCATCGTGTCCGCATCCGCCGCGTCCGCCCGAGTCTCTTGCGTCGCGCGCGTTGTCATGCTTGCCCCCTATCCGCTGCGGGCGCGGATAGCGTCCGCTATCTTGTCCAGCGGCGCTTCGCGCTGGCTGCTGCGCTCCAAGTCTCTGACGGCGGCGACGCGCTTGGCAAGCTCATCGTCGCCGATGATTACGGCGTGGGTGCATCCGCTGTTGGCGGCGTATCGCATCTGCGCCCTCATGCCGCGCGGCGGCGCGAGCGTGGCGGCAATGCCCGCCCGCCGCAGGTCGGACGCGATGCGAACGCCCGCCGTCTTAGCCGCGTCGCCTATGTAGACGACCATGGCGCGCGCGCGACCGTCCGCCGGCGCCGCCACGCCCTGCCGCCGGATGTTGCGGATTACCCGTTCCAGCCCCATGCCGTATCCGATTCCGGGCGTCGGCCTGCCGCCTAGCCGCTCTATCAGCCCGTCGTAGCGTCCGCCGCCGTAGATCGTCTCCATCCGCCCCTCTTCCGGCGGCGACACCTCGAACACCGTGCGCGTATAGTAGTCCAGCCCGCGCACCAAACGGTGTTCCACCTCATGCTCCAGCCCCATCTCCGCGAGATAGCCGCGCAGCGCGTCCCAGTGAGCTTCGCACGCCGCGCACAGGTGATCCGCGCTTGCGGGCGCGTCTTCCACCAGCGGCTGGCAGCTTTCGTTCTTGCAGTCGAGCAGCCTCAGCGCGTTGCGGTCGATGCGCCGCGCGCAGTCTTCGCACAAGTCCCCCCGATGCCGCTCGTAGTGAGACCGCAGCCGCTCCAAGTACTTGGGGCGGCAGTTCGCGTCTCCGATAGAGTTTATCGCAAGCGAAAGCCCGGACAGCCCCACGGATTCGAGATACCGCCATCCGACTTCTATCACTTCCGCGTCTACGCTCGCGTCCGCCTCTCCGATGACTTCGATTCCGAACTGCGTGTGCTGGCGCAGCCTGCCGGACTGCGGGCGCTCGTATCTGAACACCGGGCATATGTAGAACAGCCGCACAGGCTGAGTCTTCACGCGCATCCCGTGTTGGATGTAGGCGCGGCAGACGGGCGCCGTGCCTTCGGCTCGCAGCGTCAGCATGTAGCCGCCGCGATCTTCGAACGTATACGTCTCTTTCTCCACTATGTCCGTGCTTTCGCCCACGCCGAGAGAGAACAGCCGCGCGTCCTCGAACGCGGGCGTGTCTATGCGGCGGTATCCGAACCGCGCCGCCGTCTCTTCCGCGGCGGAGCGAACGAACGTCCAGTAAGATTCATCCTCCGGAAGCGCGTCCGCCGTGCCTCGCGGCGTCTGGAACTGCATTCGGGACCTCCTATGAGATATGCGGCGGTTTCGCGCCGCTGAAACACGCCAACGCGCGAGCTGTGTTTGCTTGCGCGCGAGCTTATGAGATATGCGGCGGTTTCGCGCCGCTGAAACACGATTGTACTATAGCTTGTACTATACTATTGTCTGTCCGAAAATCCTTTCTCGGCGGAGGCGTAGCCATGCTGCAAGCGCTCATATCCAAAGTCGAAGAATATCTGCCCAAGCGTCATCTGGAGTTCGTGGCGGACGCCTACGAGTTCGCGGCGGAGGCGCACAGCGGGCAGACTCGCAAGTCCGGCGAGCCGTTCATAACGCATCCGCTCGAGACCACGCTGACGCTTGCAGACCTGAAGCTAGACTCCGTGGCGCTTGCCGCGGGGCTGCTTCACGACACGGTGGAAGACAGCCCCAACGTGTCTCTGGACGACATCCGCGAGCGGTTCGGCGCGGACGTGGCGCTGCTGGTGGACGGCGTAACCAAGTTCCCCAAGGCGGAGCTTTCGGCAATCGGAGCCGCCACCGGCGAAGAGGAGCGCCGCGCTCAAGCCGAGACTCTCCGCAAGCTGTTCATGGCTATGGCGCGCGATGTGCGGGTGGTTCTAATCAAGCTGGCGGACAGGATGCACAACATGCAGACTATCCGACACCTGCCTCCGAGCAAGCGAATCGAGAAATCGCGCGAGACGCTGGACATCTACGCGCCGCTCGCGCACAGGCTGGGCATCTGGGAAATCAAGTGGCGTCTGGAGGACATGGCGTTCCGAGAGCTGCGCTCTCAGGAGTACAAGGACATATCCCAGCTGCTCAACTCTACGCGGAGGCAGCGGGAAGAGTACATCCAGAACGCGCTCGCCCAGTTGCGGCGGCAGCTGGATCGGGAATCCATCCCCGCCGAAGTGTCCGGAAGACCCAAGCATATCTATTCGATACACAACAAGATCCAGAAATACGCCGAGCAGAACAAGACAGTGGATGACATTCACGACCTGTTCGCGCTGCGCGTTCTGGTAGAAACGAAAGCCGAGTGCTACGCCGCGCTAGGCGCGGTTCATAACGCTTGGCATCCCGCGCCGAACGAATTCGACGACTACATCGCCAACCCCAAGGACAACGGCTATCAGTCCATCCACACCGCGGTTATTGGGGAAGATGGCCACCCGATAGAGGTTCAGATACGCACCCGCGAGATGCACCAGCTAGCCGAGTACGGCGTCGCCGCCCACTGGCGCTATAAAGAAGGGCGCGCCGACTCCAAAGACTACGAAGAGAATATGGCGCGGATACGGCAGCTAGTGGAATCGACGCGCGACATGGCAGGCGCGGACGAGGTAGTCGAAACGATAATTTCCGAGCACTTCCAAGACAACGTCATCGTGTTCACGCCGCTGGGCGATCTGAAGGAGCTGCCCGTAGGCTCCACGCCCTTGGACTTCGCCTTCAGGGTTCACTCGGATCTCATCTTCCGCTGCATCGGCGCGAAGGTCAACCGCAAGCTCGTTCGGCTCACCTACCAACTCCAACACGGCGACACCTGCGAGATACTCACGTCCAACGCTGTTCGGGGCCCCAGCTTGGACTGGCTGAACGAGGATCTTGGCTACGTCAAGACCTCGTCCGCCAAAGCAAAGGTGCGGCAGTGGTTCAAGCGGCAGGAGCGGAGCGTCAACATCCAGCGCGGGAGAGACATCTTCAAGCGGCACATCCGCAGCATGACGCCCGCGCCCGAACAGAAGGTAGCCGCCATGATGGGCATTGCGCGGCTCGACGACTTCCTCGCCCAGTTGGGAGAAGGGTCGATATCGGTAAGGCACGTCGTCAACAAGTTCAGCGCGCGCGAAAGGGGAGGCGAGGAAGCGTTCGCGCAGCCCGCGCTTGGCTTGCCTGTCAGCTCCAGCGCCGGCATAGAGGTGATGGGCGTGGGCGACATGGAGACGTCTATGGCGAGATGCTGCTCGCCCATCAACGGGCAGGAGATAGTCGGATACATCACCCGATCGCGCGGCGTCACCATTCATCGCCGCAACTGCCCGAACGTAGCCAAAGAAGACGAGGTGGAGCGGCTGGTAGAAGTAAGCTGGGGAAAGACCGAGCTGAAGTATCCCATCAGAGTCGAAACGCGCGCGATGGATCGCGTAGGGCTGCTGAAAGACATCACATCCGTAGTGGCGGGAGAGAACGTCAACATAGCCCAATGCGTAAGCGAAGAGTACGACGGGACGTCCATCATCACCCTGACCGTGCATGTCAGCGGCATAGGTCAGCTCAGTCGTCTGTTCTTCAAGCTGCAAGCTATAAAGGGCATGTTCTCCGTCCAGCGGAGCATTATATAGAGCCGCGCGCCCCAAGTTAGAACGCGGCGGCGATAACCTGCTATACTTCGTTTTCGTTGGAAAGCCGACGCCACAGCAGGGAGACGCCGCATTGCCCTCAGCCAAATCCAATCGCGCCGCCGAGCGCAAGAGGCTGCGAAACCAGCCCTTGCGCTCCCGCGCCAAAACGTACATCCGAGACGCGCGCAAGCTGATAGACGAAGGAGACCTCGACAGCGCCGAGATAATCGCGCGGCGCGCTGTCGTCGCGCTGGACAAGGCGGCGTCCAAAGGCGCGCTCCACCGCAACAACGCCGCCAGACGAAAGTCTAGGCTCATGAGCCGGCTGAGCCGCGCCAAAGCCGGCTAGCGCGCGGCGCGACAGACACACCCGAGACAGTTTCCGGAAAGTAGGCATATGCTCAGAATTCGACTCAGGAGAACCGGCGCGCGACACCAGCCTAGCTACAGAGTCGTCGTCGCCGACTCGAGAGCGGCGCGCAACGGCGCGTTCGTAGACCAGCTAGGGCATTACAACCCGCGAACCGACCCGCCCACCGTGTCCATAGACGAATACAGGGCGCTGGAGTGGATACGCAAGGGCGCCCAGCCGTCGGACTCCGTTCAGCAGCTGCTCAGAACGCTCCGCACCTACGAGCGAGCCGAAGCGGGCGAGATAACGGAAGGCGGCGGCGAAGAGAGCGATAACGGCGACGACGACGCGAACGGCGAGGGCGGCGACGAATGAAGGAGCTCGTCGAGTTCATCGCGCGCTCCATAGTCTCCCATCCGGACGAGGTCAGCGTCTCCGAAGAAGAGGACGACGACGGGCGCATCATCGTGCTGCTCGAAGTTGCGCCCGAGGACAAGGGCAAGGTGATAGGGCGGCGCGGGAGCGTAGCGCAGTCTATGAGGGCGCTCGTGCGCGTGGCGGCGGCAAAGCAGCGCGTGCGCGCCACGCTGGAGATAGTCTGAGCGCCAAACGCGCCCGCAAGCGCTCCGCCCGCCGAGGTCGTCCCGCCAAACGCCGTTCGCCGCGCCCCAACGCCGCCGACAGCCGCGCGCCTCGCCCCGACGCCCGCAAGCGCCGATCGCGCGCCGACGCCGAGCCGCCCGACGGGTTCGTAGTAGTCGGCAGAATAACCGGCGCGTGGGGCATTCGCGGCGATGTGAAGGCGCTGCCGCAAACAGACTTCCCATCGCGGTTCGCGCGCGGCTCGCGCCTGCGCGTCGGCGGTGAACCCGCCGAGATAGCCGCAGCCCGCCCGTACAAATCCGGATTCCTCATACGACTGCGCGGCGTCGACGACCGCAACGCGGCGGAGTCGCTAATCGGCGAGACGCTCACCGTGCCTGAGCGCGACATCGCCCCCCTGCCGGATGGCGCGTACTACCACTTCCAGCTAATAGACATGCAAGTGGCTACGGACGACGGCGAGCCGCTAGGCAAGATAGTAGAGATACTGGAAACGTCCGCCAACGATGTCTACGTCATCCGCTCGGAAGATGGGCGGGAGCTGCTCATACCCGCCATCCGCGACGTGGTTCTGGACGTGGACGCGGACGCCAAGCGCATGACGGTGCGGCTGATGCCCGGCTTGGCGGCGGACGGTTAGGGACGGATAGGCGGCGTCAGGCGTCCGACAAAAAATCCCCCCTCCCATCGCGGGAGAGGGGATTTCGATTCAGCCGACGTTTGGGTTTCTAGAACGCCGGCTATGCGTGGCGGAGCGTTAGTCGTCCGCCGCCACCGCGAGAGCTTCCAGCCTGCTCTGGACTATCGCCTTCAGCTCCTTGACGCGGTTGAGGTGAGGCGTCTGGCCGCCCTCTTCCGCCTTGTCGTATATCTTGTCGCCGTCGACGAACACCTGCAAGACGCCGCCCACGCCGGGCTTCAACTCTATGGATACGTCGCTACCGCCTACCGACACGAACTCGTTGACCATCCAGGCCGCGACCCCGTGATACTGTCAAGGCACGCAGTAGAAAATCTCAATGTCCATCTTGCCTTCGCCAGCCATGCGAAAACCCCCTTCGATTGAATCGTGTGGATTGCAGCATTTACGCATATAAATGCCTAATATGCCACAACCGTCCTATCGCAAGGTGAAGTTATCATAGCCATTCGCGGCTGTCAAGCGCAGCGTCTCCCAAGCACAGGCTAGATATGGAAAGCGCCTAGCTGCAAAAAGAAGAGAGGAACCCGCGCGCGCACTGGCAAGCCGCGCGCCGCTGGCGTACAATTCCCGCCATCGGCGCTGCTCTCGCCCGCCAATCAAGGAGACGCTCGCAATGGCGCATATCGCAGAGACAGAAACCACGTTCGACAACAGCTTCACCAGCCAATTCGGGTTCCCCAAACAAGGGGCGGCTACGAAGGTAAGCGGAGCGCTTCAGGAGAAGGTTCGCGCTTTCATCGAGCAATCGCCATTCCTCGTCATGGCGACTGCGGCGGCGGATGGCTCGTGCGACGCATCGCCAAAGGGCGGCAAGCCCGGTTGGGTGAAGGTTCTCGACGATAGGCGGCTTATCATCCCGGACGTCGCCGGAAACAAGCTCTTCCAAAGCTATCTGAATATGGAGGAAAACCCCCAAGTGGGGCTTATCTTCTTCATTCCCGGCGTCCGCGACACCGCGCGCGTCAACGGCAGGGTCGAGATAGTCGACCGCGCCGCGATAGACGATCTGCAAGTGCGGATGCGGGTGTTCGAGCCGGACGAGAACGCGAAGATTCTTCAGGGAATCATCGTCCACGTCGAAGAGTCTTACGGGCATTGCCCGCGCGCGCTGGCGTTCTCGCGCTTCTGGGACGGCGGCGGCGCGGCGTCCAACGGCAAGCGTCGCTAACATCCTTCCATGCGAACTGGGGGGCTATAGCCATGAGCGTCGGCGCGCTATCCGAACTCGTCATCGTCGAATACAGCCTATCGCACGCGGGCGCGATGTGCGGCAAGGCGTTCGCCGACCTCGGCGCGGACGTCCTGAAGGTAGAGCCGCCGGATGGAGACCCGACGCGGCGGCTCGGTCCGTTCCCGAACGACGAGCCGAACCCCGAAACCGGCGGCGCGTTCCTCTATCTCAACGCCAACAAGCGCGGCGCGGCGCTCGATCTGCGGCAAGACCCCGACCGTCGGCTGATGCGCGAGCTAGTCGCAGGCGCGGACGTGTTCGTTACGGACGCGCAACCCGCGCTCGCCGCGTCGCTAGGCATAGACTCCTCCTCCGTAGCCGCGCTGTCGCCCACGCTCGTTCGCGTCTACGCAACCCCTTTCGGCAACGTGGGAGCGTATCGAGACTGGCAGGGAACCGACCTCATCGCGTGGCACATGGGCGGCATGGGCTGGGAGTCTCCCGCCATATTCGTGTCCGACCCGAAGACGCAGCCGCCGCTCAGGGCGCGCGGAAACAAGGCGATGCTGTTGGCCGGATGGGTGGCGGCGGCGGGCGCGATGTGCGCGCTGTTTCACCGCGAGGCATACGGCGTAGGGCAAGAAATAGACGTGTCCGCGATGGACGCGGTGGCGAGCCACATTCGCGGCAACTTCGCGGCGTACTCATACGACATATCCAGCTTGCCCGAAACCCGCGAAAAGTCGTTCTTCCCGTGGATATGGCAAACGGCGGACGGCTACGCCACCATCACCTTCCTGCTGGATCACTGGTGGCGAGCGCTGAAGACGATAATGGGCAACCCCGCATGGGCGGAAGACGCGGCTTTCGACACGCTCGCCGGTCGGCGTGAAGCGGTGGCGGTGATAGAACGCGAAGTGGCGGAGTGGGCGCGCGGCATTCCGCGCGCCGAGTTGTACGAGAAGCTGCAAGCCGCGCGCGTTCCCTGCTTCCCCGTGCAGACCGTCGACGAGGTGGCGGCGTCGGCGCACTACGCCGAACGCGGCTTCTTCGTGAATCAGCGCCACCCCATAGCCGGCGACGTAACGCAGCCAGGCCCCGCGACGCGCTTCTCGCGCACCCCGTGGCGTCTCCGAGCCGCCGCGCCCACGCTCGGCGCGAACGACGCCGAGGTCCGCCGCAGCCCAAGCCGCCGCCGAGTCGCGCCCCATCCCCCCGCGCCGTCCAGCGCCTCCCCGCGAAACAAGCCGCTCGCGGGCGTCCGCATAGTGGATTTCGGCTGGATTCTCTCCGTGCCGTATGCCGGCGGCTGGCTCGGCTCGCTGGGGGCGGAGGTGGTGCGCGTGGAGTCGAACGCTCGGCTCGAACCCGGCCGCAGCGGGATTGGAGGCGGCGCGGACGGCGTAGCCGGCGTGAACCGATCCTCTATCTGGAACTGCCTCAACCACAGCAAGCGCGGCGTTACGCTGAACCTGCGCGATCCTGACGCCCAAGCGCTCGTCCGCGAGTTGGCGAGCGTGAGCGACGTGGTGATGGAGAACTTTTCGACGGGCGTTCTAGACAGGCTGGGGCTGGGCTGGAACGATCTTCGACAAGAGCGCCCCGATCTGGTGATGATTAGCGGCTCTTCGATGGGAACTTATGGGCCAGACAGCCGCGCGACGGGCTTTGGCCCAAACGTATGCTCCTACGCGGGGCAGCCGTCGATAACAGGATACGAGGGCGGACAGCCGCAGAACCTCGGCGGCAACTGGCCTGATTACCTCGTCGGCACGATGATGGTTCACTCCGTCCTAGCCGCGCTCTGGCATCGCGGCAAGACGGGCGAAGGGCAGCGCATCGAAATCGGCATGGCGGAAGCGGTGTCCAGCATGATGCCGGAGGCGTTCTTGGATTGGACGATGAACGGGCGCGTGGCGGAGCGCATCGGCAACCGCGATCCGCTCATGGCGCCGCATGGCGTCTACGCCTGCGCGGGCGATGACCAGTGGGCGGCGATAGCGGTTCGCTCGGATGAGGAGTGGGCGCGAATGCGCGGCGTCATCGGACGCGAGGATCTGGCGGCGGACGCGCGTTTCGCCACGCTGGACGCGCGCAAGCGGAACGAGGACGCGCTAGACGCGATAGTGGAGCAGTGGACGCGCCAACGACCGCCGAGCGAGGTAGCCGAACTGCTTCAGGCGGCGTCCATACCCGCCGGCGCGGTTCTCGACGTATTCGGGTTGATGGCGGACGCCCACTTCCGCGCTCGCGGCAACATAGTCGAGATGGACCATCCCGAAGTGGGCGCGCGCGAAATCGCCGGGCTGCCCATACGCTTCGGAGACATCCCGACGCCCGCGCGCTATCCCGCCCCCCTTCTGGGCGAACACAACCGCGAGGTGTTCGGAGATTTGCTAGGCTTGCCCGCCGCCGAGATAGCCGCGCTGGAAGACAGCCGCGCCATCTACTAGCGCTGCGATAATCGACATGGCGAATGAGAATCGCGCGACAAGACGAAAGGCGACAGCTCGCCGATGACCGCATTCATCCAACGGCTTAGCGAGGTTTCGGAGAAGCGCCGCAGCCTAGTTTGCGTCGGCTTGGATCCGGACCCTGCGCTGATGGCGATTCCCGACATTGCCCAGTTCAACGCCGCGATAATCGACGCCACCAAAGATCTCGTTTGCGCCTACAAGCCCAACATCGCGTTCTACGAGGCGCAGGGCTTGGATGGACTGCGAGCGCTGGAACGAACCATCGAGCATATTCGCAAGGCGGCGCCGAGCGCCGTCATCATCGGCGACGCCAAGCGCGGAGACATCGGCTCCACCAGCGCCATGTACGCGCGCGCGCTGTTCGACATGTGGGGATTCGACGCCGCCACCGTCAACGCATGGGCGGGGAGCGACTCGGTGGAGCCGTTCTTGGAATACGCCGACAAGGGGACGCTGGTATGGTGTCGCTCGTCCAACCCCGCCGCCGCCGAGTTTCAGAACGCGACGGCGCGAGCGGGCGAAGAAGAGATGCCGCTGTACGAAGCCATGGCTGCGCGAGCGGCTGAGTGGAACCGCGCGACTGGCAACGTCGGCTTAGTGGTAGGCGCCACCTACCCGCGAGAGCTGCGCGCCGTGCGCCGCCATTGCGCGGGAATGCCGATACTCGTTCCGGGAGTCGGCTCGCAAGGCGGAGACCTAGAGGCGAGCGTCCGCAGCGGCATGGACGACAGCTCCCCCAACCTAATTATCAGTTCCTCGCGCGGCATAGCCTACGCATCGCGCGCAGCGGACGACTTCGCATCCGCCGCCCGCGCCGCCGCCGCCGCGCTTAGAGCGCGCATCGCCGCCGCGCTGGACGCGGAGGGCGGGGGATGGTGACGCGGTATCGCGTCGGCTGGGTGATCAGGCTGCGAAAGCCGCACCCTTGCGGCGGCTCGGATTGGGAAGTAGTCCGCATCGGCGCGGACATCGGGCTGCGATGCTCCACATGCCAAAGGCGGCTCTTGATGCCCCGTTCAACGCTGGACAAGCGGTTGAAGTCAATCGTATCTTGCGGAGGCGTTGGGAGCGCCGAAAACGTGTGATCCGACGCCGCGCGGGGAGATTCCGCGTGTTGACACCCATGCAAACTAAAACTAAGATGAATCAAGATTGGCAGGAAGGGGAAGCCACATGCGGGAAATGTCCATAGACAGCATCCGCGTCAGCCTGATGAATTACCAGCGCGTTGTGATTCTCAAAGTCAAAGACAGCGACCGCTACCTGCCCATCTGGATCGGCGCGAACGAAGCCGACGCTATCGCGCTCAAGCTCCAGAACATGGAGGTTCCGCGCCCGCTCACACACGATCTGCTCGGATCCGTCATAGAATCGCTCGGAGCGAAGGTCGCCCACATCTTGGTGTCCGACCTTGCGGACGATACCTTCTACGCCAAGATAGCGCTGGACCACAACGGCGAGCGCACCGAGATAGACTCTCGCCCGTCCGACGCAATCGCGCTCGCGGTGCGCGCGTCCGCGCCCATCTTCGTCGAAGATTCCGTCATCGCCAAAGCCGGCGTTCAGATGGACAAGGAGGGCAAGGCGGTCATCTCGTCCGACGACGAAGACGAAGAGGAAGATCGCCCGCTCAGCGAAGAAGAGCTGGAGCGCCTATCCGCGTTCACCAACTTCATAGACAGCCTAGACCTAGAAGACCTAGGCGAAGGCGGCAGCCCGCAGGAGCAGACGCGGTAGCCAACCGCCCTCCCAGACGGCCATCGCTGCCCCGCCTTGCGCGGGGCAGCTTGCGTTTGCGCGCATTGGCGCGCGGCATAATGCCCATGCGTAGACAATCTCCACTATCGGCGAGGAAGGAAGAACGACTATGGCGACCAAGGCCATGACGCGGGCGGAGATAGTCCGCCTGCGCGGCGAATACGACAGCTTTGGAGATCGCTACCCATCCGATGACGGAGAACCTATAGCTGAAAACGACCGGCAATTTACCGCTATCATCGAAATGGGCGTGATGCTGAGAAACGTATTCTCCGCCCGCCCGGACGTGTACGTCGCGGGCGACATGTTCGTCTACTACCGCAGAGGGGAGAGGAACACGAGAGTCGCCCCGGATGTGCTAGTCGTGATAGGCGCAGACGGCAACCACCCGCGCTATTCGTGGCTGATATGGGAGGAAGGCGGCAAGGTTCCGGACTTCGTGATGGAGGTGGCTGGGGAATCGACTTGGGTGCGCGACGCCACTGAGAAGCGCGCCATCTACGCGGCTCTGGGGGTGCTGGAGTACTGGCGGTTCGACCCGACTGGGGAATTCTTCTCGCCGGTTCTGGTAGGCGAACGTCTGGTGGACGGGGAGTACCGCTCCCTAGGCGTGGATGAGGACGAATCGGGCATCCTGAGGGGCCACAGCGACGCGCTCGGCCTGGACATCTGCGTTCTCGAAGACAAGAAGCTGCATCTGTACGACACCGCAGCAGGCGAGTGGATCCTCACGCCGAGCGAGCAGAACGCGGCGTACCGCGAGCAGCGCGAGGCTCTGCGCGAGCGGGACGCGGAATTGCGCGAAGAGCGCGCCGCGCGCCGCGAATCCGAATCCAAACTGGCGGAGTACGAAGCCGAGGTCGCGCGCCTGCGCGCGCAGCTGCGTGAAGAGCGGCAAGGGCAGGGATAGGCGCTTCCAGTTGTCAGCATCGGGATTCACATGATTCTGAGATTCTCAGGATTTTCACGCCGCTATCTTGAAAATCCTCTAATCCAGAGAATCCTGATTCTGACGCTAGACGGGCTGACCCGCCCCCGCAAGCCCGCAAAGGGGAGACGCATTTCACGCAGACATCTCAGCCCGCTAGCGCCGCCTAACACGCGGCGGGCGGCTGCTGTTACAATGTAGCAGGCGCCGTTCGGCGGAGCGCCGACGGACTTTCTGGGAGGATGTGTTATGACCGTAGATATGCAGACCGAGACAGGCACTTGGCGGGTGAAGGCGGGACTTGCCCAAATGCTCAAGGGCGGCGTGATCATGGACGTGGTCACGGCGGAGCAGGCGCGCGTCGCTGAGGATGCGGGCGCGGTTGCGGTAATGGCTCTGGAGCGCGTACCCGCCGACATACGCAAGGCGGGCGGCGTGGCGCGGATGTCCGACCCCTCGAAGGTGGCGGAGATAGTCGACGCGGTGACCATCCCCGTCATGGCGAAAGCCCGCATTGGCCACTTCGTCGAAGCGCAGGTGCTGGAAGCGCTCGGCGTAGATTACGTGGACGAATCCGAAGTGCTGACGCCGGCGGACGAGAACAACCACATAGACAAGCACGCCTTCAAGGTGCCGTTCGTGTGCGGCGCGCGCGATCTGGGAGAGGCGCTCCGGCGCGTCGGCGAGGGCGCGGCGATGATCCGCACCAAGGGCGAAGCCGGCTCAGGCAACATCGTCGAAGCAGTCAGACACGCGCGCAAGGTGCTCGGCGAAATCCGACGCATCCAGAACATGGGCGACGATGAGCTGATGGCGACCGCGCGAGACCTGCGCGCCCCCTACGAGCTGGTCAAAGAGGTTCAGGAATCCGGCCGGCTGCCGGTGGTCAACTTCGCGGCGGGCGGCGTGTCCACGCCGGCGGATGCCGCGCTCATGATGCAGCTCGGCGTGGACGGCATCTTCGTAGGCTCCGGCGTCTTCAAGTCCGCCAACCCGGACAGAATGGCGGACGCCATAGTCAAGGCGACTACCCACTACCAAAACGCCGCCATGATAGCGGATGTCTCCAAAGGGCTGGGCGACGCCATGCCCGGCTTGAACGTGTCTGACATGCCCGAATCCGAGCGGCTCGCGGTCAGAGGCTGGTAATCCCGTGCCTACCGTCGGCGTTCTATCCATCCAAGGCGACTTCGCGGAGCATCGCAAGGCGCTCGAAAAGCTGGGCGTAGATGTGCGCGAAATCCGCCTGCCGCAAGAGCTGGACGGCGTGGACGGCTTGATAATTCCGGGCGGCGAAAGCACCACGATAGTTCAGCTCATAGACATCTACGAGATGCGCGACAAGCTGCGCGAGCGCGTTCTGGATGACGAAATGCCGACTTGGGGAACCTGCGCGGGCATGATAGTGATGGCGGGCGAGCTTACCGACCATCGCCCGGAGCCTCTCCACCTGATGGATACGGTCGTCAGCCGCAACGCCTTCGGGCGTCAGGTGGACAGCTTCGAGGCGGACCTAGACGTGGCGGGCATGGAGGGCGGCGCGTATCGCGCGGTGTTCATTCGCGCGCCTGTGTTCCACTCCATCGGCGAAGACGTAGAGCCGCTGGCGCGTCTGCCCGACGGCAAGCCCGTGGCGGTTCGCCAACGCCACATGCTCGCCACCGCTTTCCACCCAGAGCTGACAGACGACGCGCGAATGCACCGGCTTTTCGTGGATATGATCGAAGGGCGGGCGTAAGCGCGCGGCGCGGGCGAAACTCATAGGCAAATGGCTTTAGAGGGCGGGTTTCGAGTTAGGCGACTGACTCCGCTCGATATCGCGCGGCTTGCCGTCGGCGGGTTGCAGTCGCCCAATATGGCTGCTACGCTCGCGGACTTGTGCGGAGCGCGCCCGCTTGCGCCGCCGTCGCTGCGATTGGCGCGGCGTTGGCTGTCGCAGGGCGCGGCGCGGGGCGGCGCGTGGGCGCTGTCGAGCGATGGGAGCGTTCGCGCAATAGTCGCGCTGCTCCCGCGACGCGGCGTTCGCAGCTGGGAGGTTTTCCACCTGTGCGCCGAGCCGATTCCCGCGACGGTGCTCGCCGCGCTGCTGGAACGCGCAGCCGCGAACGCGGCATCCTACGGCTGCGAGCGGGTGTTCCTGCGCGTGGCTGACGACAGCGAGCTTATCCCCGCCGCGCGTATGGCGGGATTCATGCTGTGCCGCCGCGAAACGCTCTACCGAGCGGCGTCCCCGCGAGCGCCGTCCGAACGCGGCATTCTCGACGCCGACTCGCGCCTCAGAAGCCGACTGCCGCAAGACGACTACGCGCTGTTTCGGCTCTACTGCTCATCCACGCCCGTATCGGAGCGCCGACTAATCGGCATGACTATGGAGCAGTGGGCAGCGTCTAGCGAGCGGCTGCCGGGGCGACGGGTCGAGCGCGTGTTCGAGTCGGGCGGCGCGCTGCGAGGGTGGCTAGCCGTGTCCGCGCGAGGCGGCGTCGGCAGCCTGAGCGTCGCGCTGCATCCCGACAGCGCCGCGCTGACGCAGGAGATGGTCGACGCCGCGCTGCGAATCCTAGGCAACGCGAAGGCCGCCGCGGCGCTCGCGCCCGACCACTACCCGCAGATGGGGAGCGCGCTGCGCCGCCGCGGATTCCGGCAGACAGCCGACTTCGCGCTTCTAGTCGAACCCGTAGCGCGCAGCGTCCGCCAGACCGCAGCCGCGCGCGGGGGAGCGCCTGTCTGAGAAATTCAGGACGCTTCTATCCGGAAGCGCCACAGCGCCACAGCTAGGAACGCCACGCCGAACAGCGCTATTGCCGCCATCTCCTGCGTCGCGTCGCCGAAATCCGCGCCGAACAGCATCAGCTTGTTGAACCCCCCGTTCGCCCAGCCGTGCGGCGTCAGCTTGGCGAGAGCCTGCATCCACTCCGGCGTGATGAACAGAGGCCACCAGCAACCGCCTATGGGCGCCAAGACCAGCGACGCCAGCACGCCGGCGGTCGTCGCCGCCCTGATGTCGCTCACTAGGCTGGCGAGCATCACGCCGAACGCGGCGGACGCAAGCGCCATCAGCAGCGATATGACGACGACGGCTACGGGCGACACGCCTAGCTGTACGCCGAACGCCGCCACACCCACCACCCACAGCGCGATTAGCTGAAGCATCCCCCTGAACGCCGCGCCGACGAACTTGCCCAGCACGATTGCGCTCCGCCGCGCCCCGTTCGAGAACAGCCGCTCCAGTGTATGCCCCTGCCGCTCGCGCGCTATCGCCTCCGCGCTCATCGCAGCCGCGAAGAACACGAACATCGTGAGATAGCCCGGCAGCGTGAAGTTAGCCACGTTGACAGGTTCGATCTCCCCCACGTTCTCGATTGCGAACTCTATCGGCTGCGCGTACTGCGTGGTTATGGCTTCCCAATCCACATCTTCGTTCCCCTGCGTGACGTCCGCCATCGTCGAGATAGCCACCGTCATCTCGGAGAGCGTGGCGGCTATGGACTGCGCCGTTCCGAGCAGCGCCTGCCGCTCGGCGTCGCGCTCGGCGGATACGACCACCTCCAGCGCCGTCCGTTCGCCGCGCGCGAGCCTATCTGTGAAGTCTGGCGGGAACGCCACGAAGCCGGCTATGTCTCCGGACTCGACCGCGGCGAGCGAGTCGGCATATCCCATAGCGGATATGCCGCCGCTCTCCGATTCGGCGGTCGGATCGTCTCCGGATGCGGCGCGCTCTGGCGTCGTCAGGCTGGCGATTACGTCCGCGCTCAAGCTGTCTTCGGTTTCCTGCGTGGCGAGAACCAGCTCCAGCGTCTCATCTTCGGGGCCAACGTTGCCGAGCGCCAGTGTGAAGCCTATGACGAACAGGAACGGGAACAGGAACGCGAAAACTACCGCGAAGCGGTCTTTGAAGAATATCTTGGTGTCCTTCGCCGCTATCAGCAGCGCCTGACTCAGCGCAACGCCCACGCTACCGACCTCCTCCCGCCACTCTGAACAGCAGCCTCGCGGCGACGAGCGCGACGACGCCCACGCCCGCGATAACCGCCGCCTCCGGCGCCTGCTGAGCGAGCGATTCGCCGCTAGCCAAGATAGCCTGCATCGCGTCTATGGCGTAGCGCGTGAGCGTAAGGCGGGAGAGCGCGTCCATCGCGCCGCCCGACACCTCGAAGAACGCGCCGCCGAATATAGTCATGAGCATCGTGAGGAACGCCGCAGCCCAAGCCGCTTGGTCGCGCGTTCTGGCGACAGAGCCGATGAGCAGCCCGAGCGCGCTCACCGTAGCCGCTATCAGCGCGCCGAGCGCCGCCAGCGCCGCGAAGTCTAGCGCGCCGCCAAGCCTGAACACGGCGAACGCGAGCGCCAGAAGGATGGCGGCTTGAAGCGTCCCCCTGACAGCGCCCGCTAGGAATTTGCCCGCAAACAGCTGCGTCGCGCTGATCCGCGTAGTCATCAGCCGCTCCAGCACGCCGATGCGCCGCTCCTCGACGAGCGTTTGCGCGCCGGGCGTCAGCGCGAATATGAGGAACATCACCAACATGCCCGGAACCATCCTGTGCAGCGGGTCGGGCGACGATACGCCGATTCGCCGCTCGACGATGCCGATGGGCGGGTTCGTTCGCGCCTGCTCCAATTGACGCTCCACCGCCGCGTCTATGCTTGCTTGCGGCGCGCCGGAGCCGCTCAGCGCGTCTTCGACGACGCGGCGGACGCGCCCTTCGCCGCCCATGCGCTGAGCCGCGCCCAGAACGACGGACGCCACTATCTGATCGGACACCGCGCCGCTGCCGCGCTGCTTCAGCCCGATAGTGGTTGGTTCGCCGCCGTCTATGGCGGCGCTGAAGCCGCTGGGGATGACCACCGCCATGAGTATCGCGGCGCGGTCGAGCGCGGCGTCGGCGTCCGCGAGCGTGTAGAGTTCGACGCTAATCTCGTCCATCGCGTCGAGTCCCGCGATGAGCGCGCGCGAGTGGGTCGCGTCGTCCAAGTCCACGATGCGCGCGACGGCGTGGAAGGATGAATCGCCACCGAACGCGCCGTACATCACCGCGAACAAGACCACCGGCAGCGCGAGGCTGAACGCAAGCTCGCCCTTGCTGCGGACGAATCGCTTTAGCTCTATCAGCGCGATGTGGAGCGGCGGCAGCATGAAAGGCGTTGGCGCGCTCAGTCTCGCAGGCTGCGCCCGGTCATCTCCAAGAAGACCGTTTCGAGCGTGACGGAATCCGGATCGCCTATCTCCGCTTTCAGCTCGGCGGGCGTTCCGAGCGCGATTAGCCGCCCGTGGTCGATGACGCCGAGCCGTTCGCACAGCCTATCCGCCTCTTCCATGTAGTGCGTGGTGTATAGAACGCTCATGCCGCCGTCGCGCAGCTCTTCCACCGTCTCAAAGATGTGGTAGCGGGATTGCGGGTCTATGCCCACCGTCGGTTCGTCTAGGAACAGCAGGCGCGGGCGGCTCATCAGCGCGATGGCGATGTTCACGCGCCGCTTCATGCCGCCTGAGAACTCGTCCACCTTGTCTTTGCCGCGCTCGCTAAGCCCGACGCGCGCTAGGTTCTCCTCCGCCGCTTCCTTCGCCTGCGCGCCGCCAAGCCCCGCCATCCTGCCGAAGAACACGAGGTTGTCCCAAGCCGAAAGTTCGGGATACAGCGCAAGCTCCTGAGGGCAGACGCCGATTATCTTGCGAACCTCGTCGGCGTCGCGCGTCGCGCTGTACCCGCCGACGACTATCTCGCCCTCGTCCGGCGCCAGCACGGTGGAGAGCATTCGGATGGTCGTCGTCTTGCCAGCGCCGTTCGGTCCGAGCAAGCCGAATATCTCCCGCGTCCGAATGCCGAACGATACGCCGTCGACGGCAGGCTCGCCGCCGAACGCCTTGCGGAGATCCCGCGCCGTAAGCAGGTCTTCGTTGGGGATGGAACGTTCTCCCTCGCAATGTCGCGCTCGTCATTCCCGCGCAGAGCCTGTGCCGCGCCCTGATGCGGGATATATGACTAATTATTATAGTGTACGCGCGCGGCGGGCGGCTAGTGTACGCGCGCCCGCCAAACAGCGCCGCGCCACAAATTGACACCCTAAAAACCCGCCTGATATATTCTTTGGTGCAATATGCGTATATTCTAGTGCGCGGCTATCGCCAGTCGCGGCTGTTCGAGTTCCCCCGCCCGCCGTTGCCGCTCACAGAATCATCGAGGCGATTCGCCCCTTCGCCGGAGGACTCTCCGGAGCGCGATGCTCGACACATAAGGAGGAGCGCTGAATTGAAGAAGACCGATTTCGTAGTCCGCTTCGCCGGAGAGGGCGGGCAAGGCGTCGTAACCTCCGCAGAGGGCTTCGCGCAAGCCAACGCCCAAGTCGGATACCACGTCCAGACGTTTTCCACCTTCCCGTCGCAGATTCGCGGAGGCCCCACGTGGACGCAGACGCGCATCTCCACCGAGCCTGTGCTTAGCTCCGGCGACGAATTGGATGTGCTGGTCGCTTTCAACGAGTACGCCTACGCTACCCACCGCGATGAAGTGGGCGACGGCGGCGTTGTGATATACAACGCCGAAGAGTTCGAACCCGAATCCGGCTCCAACAGCTTCGGAATGCGCTTCGACGAGCTTGCCCGCTCCACCGGCAACGCGCGCGCCGCCAACATGGTGGTCATGGGCGCGCTGGCTTACCTAGTCGGCATTCGCCAAGAGATTCTCGAAGACTTCGTAACCAAGCGCTTCACGCGCGGAAGGCCCAACGACCAGCAGATAATCGAATCCAACCACGTGGCGCTCGGGCTGGGGCGCGCGGAAGCCGAGAAGAGCGGTTTCCAGCTCGGAGAGCTTGCCTCCCCGACTCCGCCTAACGTCGATCAGGTGCTCATCAACGGCAACCAAGCGCTCGGTTTGGGCGCGCTCGCCGCGGGCATCGACGTCTATATCGGATACCCCATATCTCCCGCGACGTCTCTGCTCATATGGATGGAGAACAACTTGCCGCGCGCGGACAAGTTCGTTCACCAAGCCACATCCGAGATAGAGTCCATAACCAGCATCGTAGGCGCGGGGTTCGCGGGCAAGAAGGCGATGACCGGCACCGCCGGACCCGGCTTCACGCTGATGGGCGAAGGGCTAGGGCTTGCGTGGATGGCTGAGATACCGCTAGTCGTCGCAGACATTCAGCGCGGCGGGCCCTCGACGGGGTTGCCCACCAAGACGGAACAATCCGACTTGATGACGGCTATGTACCCCGGTCACGGCGACATGAGCCTGCCTGTAATAGCGCCCGGCACGGTGGAAGAATGCTTCTACGCCGCCGTTCACGCCTTCAACTGGGCGGAGCGCTACCAAGGGCCTGTCATCATACTGAGCGAGCATATGCTCTCGGAGCGCAACCAGAACATACCGCGCCCAAACGTATCCAGAGTAGGCGTCGAGAACCGCAAGACGTATCGAGGCGCGAACGGCTATCATCGCTACGAAAGCTGGGAGCTTTCGCCCATGCCGATACCGGGCGGGCCGGGCCCATACGTAGCCAACGGCTCCGAGCATGACGGCATAGGCGACACGACGCACCGCCCGGAACGACACGTTCAGATGACCACGCGCCGCTTCAGCAAGCTGGAGCTTCTGGCGAACGGCGGCTACGAGGCGGAGAACGTGGACGCCGAGATAGCGGTCATGCCGTGGGGCGGCTCGAAGGGCCCCACGCTCGGCGCGTGGCGGGCGCTGACGGCGAAGGGCGCGGATCTGGGCTGGTACTACACCATGTTCCTCAACCCGCTGCCGAAGGCGATGGTAGAGGAGCTTCGCTCCAAGCGGCTGGTGCTCGTGCCTGAGCTGAACTTCATGGGGCAGCTCTCCGCGCATCTGCGATCGCTCGGCGTCAACGCCGAATCGATAACGCAGTACACCGGGCTGCCGTTCAAGGAGGCTGATCTGATAGAGACGATATCCGAGAAGTCTGGCATTAGGCAGGCGGTCGGCGCCTAGCGTCGGCGCGAACAAGCAAGCTAGAGCGCGGGCGGAGGCTCGCGATTAGCCGCGCAAAGCGGCAAAGCGAAGGAGGCAGGGACAGCATGACATCCAAGAACCCGGAGTACGATTTCAAGTGGTGCCCAGGCTGCGGCGACTTTGGCGTGCGCCGCGCGCTGGAGGGAGCCATCCAGCGCCGCGTCATCGCGACCGAGACGCCTATGGAAAATAACGTGATAGTCGCAGGCATCGGCTGCTCCGGCAACATGGTTCACATGCTGGAAAGCGACGAGCAGCCCTACGGCATTCACGGCATTCATGGGCGCACGCTGCCCATAGCGATGGGCGTGAAGATGGCGCGCCCCGACCTCAACGTGGTTGTGGTGGCGGGCGACGGCGACTTCCTGAGCATCGGATTCGAGCATATCGCGCCGCAAGCCGCGCGCAACCTAGACGTAACCGCCGTGATAATGGACAACGGCGTGTACGGGCTGACGAAGGGGCAAAGCTCGCCCACTACCGATCTCGGCGTGGTGACAAGCTCCACCCCGTTCGGCAAGATAGAGGAAAAGCTCAACCCGTTCCAGATGTATCTCAGCATGGGCGTGTCATACGTCGCGTCCGCGATGTCCAGCCAAGTGCGCCCGATGACCGCGATAATGGCGGAGGCGATGGAACACAAGGGCTTCTCCATCGTCCACGTGCAATCCCCCTGCACGGAGTACAACAACACCTACGAACTGCTCAAGGGCAACGTCCGCAAGGGCATACCGGGCTTGGCGTACGACATCCCCGACGACTACGACGCGACGGACGGCGAAGCGGCGTTCCAGATAGCGTCGGCGCCCGGCATCCCGCTCGGCGTCATCTACAAAGACGCGAGCAGGCCCACGTTCGACCAGCGCGTGGACGACATATCCGCGAAGGCTCCCGGGCGCGGCGTAGATACGCTGCTGGACGCTTTCGCGATATAGAGCTACAAAGCTACGGAATATAGGGGATGGAGGAGGCGCGACCGTCTCCTCCATCCCCTATACCCACTAAGGGGGCGTTTCCTTGACAAACCACGAAGAAACTTCGGATGAAGTTCAGGCTATTGCGGATGAACTTCAGGCAGTCGACGAGTCTCTAAAAGACCTGCTCTGCAAGCTAGGTAGAGAACTCGGCGAAGGAACTGTTTGCTATCCGATGCTGTACGGGGATGAAGAGATCTCGCCTCAAACGGTGGATCTCGTGTTCGATGACTTGCGAAAGATATTCCGTGACGGACTCGGCAACGGCAATCTAGCAGTTCTCGTGGACTCGTCCGGCGGCAACGTCGACGCCGCGTACAATCTGGCAATGTTGTTCAGACAGTACGGGAGCAAGAACCTGAAGTACATAGTGCCGCGCAGGGCAAAGAGCGCGGCGACGCTGCTGGTTTGCGGCGGCGATTCTATAATGATGACCCCCATTGCCGAGTTGGGCCCTCTGGATCCGCAAATCACGCAGGTGAATTTTCTGGATCGGCGACGGGAACATTTTTCACCACTTCACATAGAATCCACGCTCAATCTGATACGAAACGAATTCGAGAATGGAGACGATGAACTAGCTCAAGGCTTGCTGGAGCGTCTCCAGTTCCCAATGACGCTGGGAAACTTCACGAAGTCGCTCGAACTCGGCATGCAATATGCGGAACGATTGCTTTCGTCCCGGATGCTGAAGGACGAACCGGAACTGGCGGCGAAAACCGCGCAACGGCTAGTCGAAGACTATGCCGCTCATAGTTACTGCATAAACATCGATGAAGCCACTGACTTAGGATTGGTTGCCGAAGAATTGCCGGACCCCCAGTTGCGTATAGTCTGGGAAATTTACAATACGACCAAAAAACTCAATCAACTGGAAAGACAGGAGAGACGGGAGAGATGGAGGAGAAGGGAAACAGGGGAGAGGGAGAGAATGGAGCGCCGTAGGCGCAGGCGCAGGCGAATTAGAAGACGCAATCGGCTGACGCTCGGTCCACCGGAGATTCTAGTCAATGAACCGGGCACAGTCACACGACCTGACGGAGAACACGACGACTGACAGTCCCTACGAGGTTGGCTGGCATGTTGCTGTTGCACGCGACGGGTCAGCCTCGTTTTCGGATATCTCGCCTCTTCCCCCCGTTCTTCTCTTTCCTACCCCCCATCCGCCCCTAGCTCGGCTATGAGCAGCTCGAGAGCCAGCCTTTCGTCTATGGGGGTGGACTTCAGCGCCAAGTCGGTCTCGACCAGCTTGCGATGGTTGCGCGCGAGCGCGTCGGCGTTCATCCGCCCGGCTTGCTGAAGCGTCTTGTTCAGCACCCACCCGGATAGCCGCAGCCGCTTGCCGATGTCCTCTCGCGGCGCTCGGCGCGTCTGCATGTCTTTCGCCATCAGCAGCAAACGGTTTTGGCGCGCTATCATCACCATCAGGTAGGCGGCCGGGCTGCCGTCGTCCATTATCTTGCCCACGAGCCGCAGCGCAACGCCGGTTCTGCCTTCCAGCGCCGCGTCCACCGCCTGAAATATGTTCGCTTCCCGCACCGACGCCACCATCTCGCGCACGTCCTCGACGCGCGCCTGCCTGCCGCCGCAGTAGAGCGCCAGCTTTCGCAGCTCGGAATCTATGAGCGTCGGCTGCCTGCCCACGGCGTCCGCCATCACCGCGCAAGCTCGCGGGTCTATGTTCACGCCGATTATGCGCGCTCGATCGGATATCCAGCGCGGCATGTCGCGGTCGCGGGGCAGCGCGAACTCGCGCGTATCGGCAAGCGGCGCGAGCTTCCTGAGCATCGGGTTGTTCTTGGCGAGCGCGCCGTCCGCGAACACGAGCCGCGTAGTGTCCGGCAGATTGGCGAGCCTGTCCGCAAAGCCTTCCCACGCGCCGAGCGGGTTGCGCTGCCGTCCGCCTCCGCCGCTTCGCCGCCGCGAGCCGCCGCGCTCGAACCCGCCCAGCAGCCCCTTGACCGCCACGATGCGCCAGTCCGCCATGAACGGCAGCGTGAACGCCGCCGAGGCGAGCGTGTCCGGCGTCAGCCCATCCGCGCGCATCGACGCGCTGTTGACGTCGCGCAGGTCTTCAGGCCCCGCGTCGCTCAGTATCTCTGCCAGCGCGTCCTCCACGCCGGCCGCGTCCTCGCCGTAGATGATCTCGATCATGCGGACAAGGTTAGCGGCGGAGACGGGCGGCGGCTAGGCGTTCGGGGCGCGCGCGCCGCTACTCACTCCATCACGCGCAGGGTGGAGGGGATGTCCATGCGCCGCAGACGAAACACGGTCAGCAGCGGCGCGGCGGCAACGACTGCGACGCTCAATCCGATGACCGTTGCAAGCCCGACGGTATCGAACACGATGGATATGCCCAGCTCAGGAAATGCGTTGGGCATGAGCACGGAGACGACCCACTGGAGCAGCGCGTATCCGAAGACCAAGCCGACGGCGGTGGCGATGATGCCCAGAACGGCGCTCTCCAACGCCAACATGCCGATGACTGTGCGCGGCGTCAGCCCGTAGGCGAACATCGTGGCGTGTTCCCGCCGCCGCTCGTCCGCGTTGATGCTGGCGGTGTTGTAGGCTATCAGCAGCGCCAGCGCAGCCACGAACGCCAGCATGAACCCAAGCAAGCCTGTGTACTGCTCGAACTGGTCTCTGAACACGTCGCTGAACGCGGTAGCCCTCTGTACGGACGCGACGCCCGGTTTGGCGAACATCGCGCGCTTCAGCTCTTCCACCGTCGCGCCGGCGGCGGGGCGCGCCTGCACCACGTTGGCGAGCGGCGGAATGCCAAGCTCCGCGCAGTGGGCGCAGTCGATATAGACGCCGACGCGCATCGGGTGGGCGTGGACGCCGAGCGTCTCCAAGCCGGATTCGGCTATGCTCAGCGTGCCGTCCAAGCCGAACGCGGGATGGCGCAGCGAAATCGTGTCGCCGGGGCCAACGTCCAAGTCGTTGGCGGCTTTCCACGCGATGACGACGCCCGGCTTCGAGCCGTCCAAGCCGCCTTCGATGATAGTCGGGCGCCATATCGGGCTGTCGAAGTCCATGAACTGCGCTATTACGTCGAAAGACTCTCCATTGCTTTCGAGCGCTCCGCCCAGCCTCAAGACGGCTTCCGCGTCCACCGCGGCGGGTTCCGCGAGCAGCGCGGCGATGGTTGGGGAGTCTACGGGATAGAGCGTGTCCAGCGCCGCTTCCACGCGGTCGGGAGAGCCGCCGGCGGTCTCCGAGCCGATGCGCTCCACGGCGGTCAGAAACGAATTGAGCATCCCCATTAGGGTTACCATCACGGCGACTATCGCGCCGATGGCGAGCGCGGTCAGCAGAGTGCGGCGGGGAGCGCGCGCCACGTTTCGGAAGGGTATCTGCATAGCCGCGCCGCCCGGAATGCTGACAGCCGCCAGCAGGCGCGGCATTCCGCCCTTCCTATCCGCCAAATGCCCCGTTCTCACCGCGTCTATAGGCGCTACGCGCACGCCCGTCCATACCGGTATGGCGGTGGCGAGGAACGGCGCGAGGAATCCGATGAGCGCGGCAATGGTGAACAAGCCCGGCTGGAACGGCGTTCGCCACGCGGGAAGCGGCAGGAAGTTGGAGAGGTATCCGCCGAGAAGCTCTGCTACGACTATGCCCATGCCCACGCCGAATATCACGCCAAGCAGCGCGACTTGCGCGCTGAACAGCAGCGGGCGCAGCGCAACTAGCGCGGGTGGGACGCCGAGCGCCATCGAGACGCCTATCTCGCGCCTCTGGGAGTCCACGATTCTGCTGATGAGGTTGAACGCCGCGAACACCGCGCCGCCGAATATGGCTATGGCGAGAACCGTGTTGAACTGCTCGTCGCCCTCCACGTCCTCTATCATCAGCCGTATGGATGGGTCGTCCAATCGCCGGGAGACCGTGCCGCCCAGCGTCGAGAACCGTTCATCGAGCGCGTCGAAGAGCGCGTCTTCGTCCGCATCGGGCGCTAGCGTCAGGACGAGGTCGTTGACCTTGCCCTCCATGCCACTGAGCCGCTGCGCGGTTTCGATGGACGCGAACACGGCGGCGAAGTTCGCATGCCCCAGTATGCCGCCCTCTGGCGTGATGACGAAGAAGTACTCCGGCGCGAGCGACTGCCCAACGTACTCGACCTCGGCGCCGCCCGCGAGCGCCGCCGCGCCGCTTGCGGGCAAATCGTAGAATCGCGCGAAGTTATGCTCCAGCGCAACCACATCCGCGCCCGCGTCGGCGGCTTGCAGATTCCTGCCGAGCGCCGCGTAGAGCGAATTCACGTGAGGCCCGCCGTCCGCCACGTCGACGCCCACCAGCCTGCCCGGGACTAGGATGGAGTCTTCGCCTTCGCGATCTATGGATACCTGCGTAGGCAGGATTAGCCGCTCTTCCGCAACTGCTACGCCGCTCGGCGCGGCTTCGGCGAGCGCGTCCAGCAGCGCGCCGCGATCCGCGAACCCGCCGGCGCTCAGCGACACGCGCAGATCGAACGTGTTGGCGACGGCGTAGCTGGCGTCGTTCGACAGCCCGCGCCATATGTTCATGCTCCGCAGCCCGGAGAACAGCCCGGTGCCGACGGCGATGACTATGGCTATTGCCACCGCCTGAACCCAGCGCGAGCGCAGGTCTCGCCACGACCACTTGAGCCAGATCATGATAGCCGCTCGCCGCGCGCTCGTCGTTGTTGCGCGCTCACCAGCTAAGCTCCGATATGTCCGCTTTGCCGTCCGGCGGCGGCCCATCGCTGACGATTTTGCCGCCGGAGAGCTGAAGCACCCTATCGGCAATGCGCGAGATCTCGCGGTTGTGAGTAACCACCAGCGCCGTCTTGCCGGCTGTGGATTGGGCTTGGAGCAGCCGCAGCACCTGCGCGCCGGTGGCGAAATCCAGCTCGCCCGTAGGCTCGTCCGCGAGCAGGATAGGGTTGCCTGTGGCTAGCGCGCGGGCGATTGCGACGCGCTGCTGCTCGCCGCCCGATAGCTCGTGCGGGAAGTGCGCCGCCCTATCCGCAAGCCCGACGGACGCCAGAACGTCCCTAGCCGTCGCGCCGTTCCGTCCGCCTGCGACGTCCATGCCGAATTGAACGTTCTCCATAGCGGTCAGCCCCGGGAACAGGTTGAAGCTCTGGAAGATGAACCCGACAGACCGCCGCCGAAACGCGAACAGTTCGCCGCGGGACGCGCCGGTTATCTCCCGCCCCGCCACGAGCGCCCTGCCCGATGTGGGAACATCCAGCGCGCCGATGATGTTGAGCAGCGTAGTCTTGCCAGAGCCGGAAGGCCCCAGCACTACGACGAACTCGCCCTCTTCGATGGTGATATCCACATCGCTCAGCGCGTTGACCGCGACCGCGCCAACTTGGTAGCTCTTGGAAACCCCGACAAGCTCAATTGCGCTGTTTGGCATATCGCCCCCTCGCCTCCATTTAGCATTCTAACATAACGGATTCGCGGCTGTTGCGAGGGCTTGCCACTCAGCGCAGGCGGCTAGCTCTGTCGCGTGTCGCTCGCGCTGATAGTCGTCCTTCGACACGGCGATGGGCAGTATGATGTCCGCGTGATACGGGTTGTCTGGTTGAGGCGTTGGCTCAACGCGGCGACCATTCTCCGAAGCCGCGTCTTGGGGAACTGTCGCCCATCCATAGAAATTGCGATTGCGGCGTTTGTCGTGTTCGATGGCGATAGCCGACACCTCCACCATATGATCATCGCGAAGCCTATCGACCGACAACTCGCGCGTTCCGGTTAGCTCGAATAAACTAACCGGAACATTGCCGCGCATTGCGCGCTTCTGAATTCTGCTAGACGAAACGCGCCTGCCAAACCTTTCATCCGGCGCTAGCTGTGTTGGGCTTATCAAGAAGAGAAATCCGACGGCGCGATCCGCGTCCGTCCGAGAGCATCCTTTATGAAGTGGTCCGGCAGGGTGTCTGAGTCGGCATATTCCTTGCGCTCGAAATCTCCATCTATGTAAACGAGGCATCTTGCGCTGCCATCCGAGGCGCACAAGACAACCACTTTAGTTCCCTTGCGGCTGTGCGCGTCCACTGCGATTTCCCCGTCCGGCATCGGATAGACTGCGTAAGGGCGTGGAGATAATTCGTACATGGCTCTCAGAACGCGCTCAGCCCTAGCCACCGCATCATCGCTTGGAATTACTCCACCATCTTCCCTTGCCTCTTCCCGCGCCTCGCGCAGTTCGTCTAGCGCTTCATGCAGTTCGGGTGGGAGTTGGGCTGAAACTGTGGTCGATGTAAATGGAAGCTCGGCAACGCCTCCGTCTGGAATTATGAGCACATAGCGGTGTGGTGTAGCCTGAGTGTCCGAAACTCCGCCAGTGTTTAAGTGCAATGGATACGGTGATGTAGTGGAAACCTCAAAGTCGTGAGCACTTACTTGCCACCCCAGTTCTCCCAACGAATTTTCCGACTCCAATATCGGAGGAGCATTGAGATTTGGATCGAGCGTCAACGTGATATAGCTCCTACGCTCGCTCTGGAACTCATATGATGTCGCATAGCTGTTGTAGAGCAACTCCGCATCAGGGCCTTTGCGTTGGTTAGTGGGTGATTCTACTGAAGTACTCGCTAGCATTGCATTCCTTTTTTAGAGGCTATCCATTATAGAATGTGCTTGACTCCATACTTCTTCTAGCGATGCTTTGATTTGCTCCATGTCTGGTAGTTGCGTTGTATTTATATGTAGGTTGAAGCTGGCAAAGATATTGTCGGATTCAGGATTGTTGAAGCGAGGTTCAATACTGATATTCCATATATTTGTATCTTTAGTCAGGCGTAGCCTTGCTGCCCCCCCTCGAAGTTCATATCCTGCATTCTGGAAGAGACTCGGAGCGAATACCCGTTCCGCTAAAAAACGAAACGCAGTTGACCCAGATGTCTGTTCATATACTACTTCAGCGTTGAATCCAATTGCGCGGAGATCTATGGAATAGGCGTCGTTGCTACTCTTGATGGCGAGCGCTATAATCTCAGCCAATTGCGCCAAATCGCCGTTAGATGGGTAATCTCTGTTGATGACCGTTCTGTCTGGAGTCAACTCCAGCGTGATTCGGTCTCTTTCCAAAGCTAATTTCTGCGCCAGCCCTACACCGGACGGTCCAGATAGGATGTCAATCGGTATGCCGGGTATGCCTATTCCAGACTCCGACACCTCAGCGCCTACTTCCGCATCGAACTTGGCTCGCGCGTCTGGCGTATCGAGCAACCTAGCGCCTACCAGCACTACGCTGGTTTTCAACACGTCCCTGACTCTCACAGCCATATCTATCTTATATCCCCTGCGCGACAGGCTATCCCGCCACGCTCGCGTGTAGGCGCGTCCAGCGCATATCTACGGGAAGAAGGCATAGCCCACATCAAAGTACGCCACAGTCTACCGAGGACGGATGCAATATGCAATACACCAGACAGCCCTAGATATACCCACTCGAATTATTAGGCGACTCCTTTGCACACGGTATCGCGTCTGCTCGCCTCCCTGGATTCCGGCCCGCGCTGACATGACGGATATGGCTATTATAACGCTTGTCGCCTAGCCCTGCACTCTGATCCGGCACAGCCCCATCGAATCCCGCCGGACAGAGCCTGAGCCGCGTCGCCACGCCCACCGGGGCTGACGCGATTGCAGTCTTTTGAGGAGACTCCCCCAAAACGGCATTCATCGAACGCGCTTGGTACTATATCCAGCCTTCCCTGAGCCACACCATCGCCAACGATCCGACCAGCATCTCCACGCTCTTGGAGTACCCCTCGACGCTGCGCCCCAATCTGTTCAGCTTCCCCCTCGATACCGAGTGCAGCCCCTCGTTCCGATTCACCTCGCTTCCCTTTCCCACCTCGCGAGCTCCTGTCGGAAGCCAGCCATACGCTTCATAGCCGTCGCTGCGGCATCTCTCCGACTCGAGAAGCCTCGCCAACAGCCTCACAAAGGTCTCCCTATCGCGGCTTCCCACCTCGAAGTCCGCCCACATCTCCCCGTCTCCACGACCGCTGTCCATATCCACACAGACCGCCGCTTCTTCCACCTTCTCGCTCCCACATACGTCCACATCTCATCGAAGGATATGACCCTCTTTGGGCGTCCAGTTGGAGCCGCAGCGCGGGCAGCGGATGTCGTGGTTGTATGCGCGCGGACGTGACATCGATCCTATCCTCCATGTCGTGGCATATAGCCCTATTTTACATAATCAGCGCGTCCTATGAATGCCGAACATGCGGCGGCGGGACTGTCTCCCGGATTGGCTAGAGGCGAGCGCCGCGCTAGGGGCTTTCGCGGCGGTCTAGCTCGGCTCTAAGGCGGCGGTTCTCGGCTTCGAGGGATAGCCGCCGCTCGCGCTCCGCGTCGTATGCGGTCTCGGCAGCTAGCCGCCGCTCACGCTCCGCAATCCTGCCCCGCCGCTCGTCTCGGTGCGTCATCAGGTAGAGTCCGCTCTCAGGATCCCGAAAACGCAACTCCCCATGCTCCCAGCACACGTCCAACCCCAAGACATTGCTGCGCCCCCAGTATATCCCGTCGCCCACCTGAACTATCTCGATGGGACGGTATTTGCCATCCACCAACTCGTCGCCAGCCAGCCCCGGACGGCGCTCCCACCCTGCATCGGGGTTCGGCTCGAAACGCCAGTACTCCCGCGCTTCGTAGTCCTCATAGCCCTTGCGTTTGGCGGTCGCGTCGCGGCGGCGCGTGCTGGGAGACGCCACTTCCAGAACGAAGTCAGGCGGCTTGCCCCACTCCTCTATCGCGTAGCCGCGCCGGTCGATGATGGCGTCGCGATCCACGTCGAACACTACGAGCAGGTCGGGTATGAGTATCCCCCGCCGACTCTGGTCGTGCCGCCATCCGATGGGAACTTCGCTGAGGACGAGCGTGGCGGGAGAGTCTCCGAAGTGGAGTATCAGCGCCGTCTGGTGTCCGGGCAGGTGGAGATGGATGGGATTGAGCATATCGCCCCTGGGCGGGAATACCGGGAACCGCTCGACCTTCGTTGCGGAAGGCTGCGGCGCGGCGAGCCTCGTGGTCGTCATGGCGAGCCTCCTGAAACGGTCTTGCGTGGCTTCATAGGATGAAGAGGATTATACGGGATGTTCGAGGTGGCTGCTTTGCGGGAGCGAAGAAAACCCCCTCCGTCCTGTGCAATCCGCGCTAGAGATCCGTTCGGTGGTCTAGCGCGGCTCTGAGGCGGCGGTTCTCGGCTTCGAGGGCTAGCCGCCGCTCGCGCTCGGCATCGTATGCGGTCTCGGCAGCTAGCCGCCGCTCGCGCTCCTCAATCCTGCGCTCGTACTCGGCAATCCGCCGCTCACGCTCGGCGTCGTATGCGGTCTCGGCTGCTAGCCGCCGCTCACGCTCCGCAATCCTGCCCCGCCGCTCGTCTCGGTGCGTCATCAGGTAGAGGCCGCTCTCAGGATCCCGAAAGCGCAACTCCCCATGCTCCCAGCATACGTCCAGCCCCAAGACCTTGCTGCGCCCCCAGTATATCCCGTCGCCCACCTGAACTATCTCGATGGGACGGTATTTGCCACCCACCAACTCGTCGCCAGCCAGACCCGGACGGCGCGCCCAGCCTGCATCAGGGTTCGGCTCGAAGCGCCAGTACTCCCGCGCTCCGTAGTCCTCATAGCCCTTGCGCTTGGCGGTCGCATCGCGTCGGCGCGTGCTGGGAGACGCCACCTCCAGAACGAAGTCCGGCGGCTTGCCCCACTCCTCTATCGCGTAGCCGCGACGGTCGATGATCGCGTCGCGGTCCACGTCGAACACTACGAGCAGATCGGGTATGAGTATCCCCCGCCTGCTCTGGTCATGCCGCCATCCGATAGGGACTTCGCTGAGGATGAGCGTGGTTGGAGAATCTCCGAAGTGGAGTATCAGCGCCGTCTGGTGTCCGGGCAGGTAGAGATGGATGGGATTGAGCATATCGCCCCTAGGGGGGAATACCGGGAAGCGCTCGACCTTCGTTGCGGATGGCTGCGGCGCGGCGAGCCTCGTGGTCGTCATAGCATGCCTCCTGGCGCGACGAGATGCGTCGGCTTGTGGGCGCCGATTATACGCGCATCTCCGCGCTGAGTCTATGAGCGGCGTTCACGTTCGCGCGCGGCAACGCCCCTAGTATGTGGACGCGCCCGTATCCGTGAGCCGTCCGGTGACGAGGAAGATGACACGCTCGGCTATGTTGGTGGTGCGGTCGGCTATGCGCTCTAGGTCGTGCGCTATCCACAGCAGATACGTCGCGCGCCGAATCGCGCCCGGCTCAGCCATCATGTACGCCAGAAGCTCCATGTAGACTTGCTGATAGAGATCGTCCACCTCGTCGTCGTCGTCGCAAATCTGCTGAGCAACTTCCACATCGCGGTCCACGTAGGCATCGAGCGAGCGGCGCAGCATGTCCATGGCGCGATCCGCCATTCGGGGGATGTCTATGAGCGGCTTCAGCGGCGGCTCGTCGCCCATGGCTAGGCTTATCTTGGCTATGCCCTCTGCGTAGTCGCCCATGCGCTCCAGTTCGACCGCGATGTGGAGCGCCGTAACCAGTATCCGCAGATCGACCGCGAGCGGCTGCTGGGTGGCTATCAGGTCTATGGACTTCTCTTCGAGCGAGAAGCGCTTCTCGTCTATCACGTCATCGCCGCGGATGACTTCTTCGGCAAGCTCTTCATCGCGGTCTTTGAGCGCGGCGAGCGATTTTGCGATTGCCTTTTCGACCATTCCGCCGAGGCTGAGAAGGTCGTTCTCCAGCTCTCTCAGCGCTCTGTCGAACTCGGCGCGCGGCGTGGGCAGCGGCATAGCGGTCTCCTTGCGCGGCTCGGCGTCTAGCTGAACCTGCCGGTGATGTAGGCTTCGGTGCGTTCGTATCTCGGCGCGGTGAATATCCTCCGCGTGTCGCCCTGCTCGACTAGATAGCCGGAGCGGTCTTCGCCCACCATCAAGAACGCCGTCTCGTCGGAAACGCGCGCCGCCTGCTGCATGTTGTGGGTGACTATGACGATAGTATAACTCTGCTTCAGCTCTTGAATCAGGTCTTCGATCGCCATCGTGGCGATGGGGTCGAGCGCGGAGGCGGGTTCGTCCATGAGGATGACTTCCGGCTCCACCGCGAGCGCGCGCGCGATGCACAGCCGCTGCTGCTGACCGCCCGAAAGCTCCAGCGCGCTGTCTTTCAGCCTGTCTTTGACCTCTTCCCACAGCGCCGCCTGCCGCAGAGACTTTTCCACCGCGTCAGCCTCGTCGCCCTGATAGCCGTTGATCCGCAATCCGAACGCCACGTTGTCGTATATGGACTTCGGAAACGGGTTGGGGCGCTGAAACACCATGCCGATTCTGGAACGTATCTCGGTGGCGTCCACGTCGTCGGCATATAGATCGTACTCCTCGAACAGGATGCTGCCTTCGATGCGCGCCGAGGGTATCAGGTCGTTCATGCGGTTGAAGCAGCGCAGCAGCGTGCTCTTGCCGCAGCCCGAAGGCCCTATCAGCGCGGTTATGGAGTATCGCCGAACCTGCATGTTGATGTCTTTGAGCGCGCGAAAGTCGCCGTAGTACAGGTTGAGGTCGGACACCCTGAAGATGGGCGCGGAGTCGTTCACGGCTAGTCCTCTGTTCTGTTCTGGTACTTGTTTCGCAGGAACACGGCGAGCGCGTTCATCGTGAGCAGAATCGTCAGCAAGACGATTATGCCCGCCGCCGCGAGAGACTGGAAATCGTCTTGCGGGCGGCTCACCCAGTTGTAGACCTGAATGGGCATGACGGTGAACTGATCGAGCGGGCTGGACGGGACGAACGTGAGGTAGACCAGCGCGCTGATGGCGATGACCGGCGCGGCTTCTCCGATGGCGCGCGAGAGCGCGAGTATCGTGCCCGTGAGGATGCCCGGCGCGGCGGACGGCAGCACCGCGCCCTTGATGGCTTGCCACTTGTCCGCGCCCAACGCGAACGCGCCCAGCCGATACTCGTTCGGCACAGCGCGAATCGCCTCGCGCGACGCCAGTATCACTATCGGCAGCACCAGCAGCGACAGCGTCAGCGCGCCAGCCAATACTACGCGCCCCATGCCCATAAGCTGCACGAACACCGCCCAGCCGAGCAGCCCGTACACGATGGACGGAACGCCCGCGAGGTTGGATATGTTTATCTCTATGAGCCGCGTAAGCCAGTTGTTGGGCGCGTACTCTTCTAGGTATATCGCCGCGCCGACGCCGATAGGCACGGTGAACACCGCAGTCAGCGCCATGACCCATATAGTGCCGAACATGGCGGATTTTATGCCGGCTATCTCCGGGTGGCGAGACGGGTAGTTGGAAAGAAATCCCCAGTCGAGCCACGGGATTCCTTCCACGAGTATCCGCGTGAGCAAGACCACGAGGCTGAGAATGCCGACCATGACAGCGAGAAGGAACACGAAGTAGACGACGGTTCCTATCTTCTTGCGGCGAGACAGGTTCGGCTGGAAGTTGGGGTTGGCGCGCGCCATTAGTAAGCCTGCCTCCATCGTCTGACTACCCAGTATCCGAGAAGGTTCATGCCCAGCGTCATCACGAACAGCAGAATGCCCACCGCGAATATGGTGTTGTACTCCAACGAGCCGTGCGGCGCTTCGCCGAGCGCGAGCTGCACTATGAACGCCGTCATCGTCTGGATGCTGTCCAGCGGATTCAGCGTCATCCGCGGCGTGGCTCCGGCGGCTATGGTTACGAGCATCGTCTCGCCGATTGCGCGCGAGATAGCCAGTATGAACGACGCCACAATGCCGGACAGCGCCGCCGGAACGACGACCTTGACGCTGGTTTCGAACTTCGTCGCGCCGAGCGCGTAAGCCGCCTGCCGAAGCGATCTGGGAACGCTTATCATCGCGTCTTCGCTGAGCGACGACACCATCGGGATGATCATAATGCCCATCACGATGCCCGCGCTCAGCGCGTTGAACACGATCATGTCCGGGAAGATTCTTTGCAGCTGAGGCGTTACGAACGTGAGCGCGAAGTAGCCGTACACCACTGTCGGGATTCCGGCGAGAACTTCGAGGACGGGCTTGATGACGCGCCGCACCTTGTCGGGCGCGTACTCGGCTAGATATATGGCTGTAGCCAAGCCCACCGGCAATGCCACTATCGCGGCGAGCGCGGCAACTATGAGCGTGCCGTTCACCAGCGGCAGCACTCCATAAGACCTAGGCTTGAGGATGGGAGTCCAGCGCGTACCCGTCAGGAAGTCCCACAGCGGTATCTCACTGAAGAAGTCGAGCGCTTGGCTGACGAGGCTGACGACTATGGCGACGGTGGTGACGACCGACAGCAGCGCGCACAGCAGGAACACCCAGCCGAGAACGCGGCTCTCCAAGCCGCCGCCCTTGCCGCGCCTGAACTTCCCGGCGGCTACTTTGGGCTGCGTATCGGGAAGGCGTCTCGCGCCGCGATCTCCCGCTGCGGTCGATTCCAATGCCGTTCTCTCCTAAAGCAAAGGGGGAGAGGGGACTAAGAATCGCCCTCGCCCCAGCCCTCTCCCAGCGCGGGAGAGGGGGCTAATAGCTGCGTTGCGCTGTTTTCGCGGCGCCCGCGCTACCGAAGCAGCGCCATGTTCGCCTGATACTCTTGCAGAGGCAGCGGCACGTAGCCCACCTCGCGCGTAAGCGCCGCGCCGTTCTCCATGTAGAATTCGACGAACGCCTCGACTTCGGGGCGCTCTAGGCTCGTCTTGCTCACGTAGATGAACAGCGGGCGAGAGAGCGGCGAGTATTCGCCGGACGCTATCGCCTCGACGCTCGGCTCTACGCAGCCGCCGCCGTTGTCCACCGCAACCAGCCTGAGCTTGTCCGCGTTCTCGGCGTAGTAGGCGAAACCGAAGTAGCCCAGCGCGTTGCGGTCTCCGCCTATGCCCTGCACCAGAACGTTGTCGTCCTCCGAAGCCGTGTAGTCCGCGCGAGACGCCTGAGCCTCGCCGATTATCTCCTCGGTGAAGTAGTCGAACGTGCCGGAGTCCGTGCCGGGTCCGTACAGGTTGATGTCTCTGTTGGGCCAACTCGGATCGAGGTCGCTCCACTTGCTGACGGAGCTTCCCGGTTCCCACAGCGCCTTGAGCTGCTCCACGGTCATGCACTCCACGAAGTCGTTTTGGGGGCTGACCATCACGGAAAGCCCGTCCACGCCAACGAGGAACTCGAAGTACTCGATGCCGTTCTCGGCGGCTGTCGCCGCCTCGCCGTCTCTGATTGTGCGGGATGCGTCGGATATGTCGATTTCGCCCACGGTGAACCGCTTGAAGCCGCCGCCGCTGCCGGACACGCCTACGTTGACTTGCACATCGGGCGCGACTTTGCGGAACTCCTCGGCGACAGCCTCTGTAATCGGGAACACGGTGGAAGAGCCGTCTATCTCTATCGTGCCGCTGAGCGCCCGCCGCGCTTCGGCGGGCGCCGCGCCAGCCTGCTGAGCGGCTGCGGGCGCTTCCGGAGAACCGGGCTGCGCGGGCGTGTCGCTAGAGCCGCACGCCGCCGCAAGCGCCATCGCGATGACGACGCCCAGCGCGATTAGCCCCGAAAAGCCTATCTCGTTCTTTATCTTATCGACTGTCATGGCGGTTTCTTCTACCTCCGCAATCGTATGCTCGTTTCGTTAAGCACCGTTGAACGCTCGGTTAACGATCGATTAAGACGCCCACTCGCGTTCGGAAACCCGCGCCTGCCGCGCGTCTCCGCGATCGTGGACGGGGGAGACCTTAGCAGCCCCGTATGAACGAACGATTAAGACTCCGTTAAGCGGAATTTAGCGAACTGCTAAGGTTGGGTTAGGAAGGCGCAAATTCTCGCTTCTCCAGTCGTCGCAGCTAATCCCGATTGGCGATGCGAGGCGCTACAATTGGAAGCGGCAATCCAAACCCGGGAGAGTGGCAATGAGCCGCAGAGACGATTCCACGAAAAGGCGAACGCTGTCGTCAGCGGCCGGTTACGCTATGGCGGTTGCCGGCGGCATCCTCTTGGTCGTCGTCATCGCGTATTACGGCGTTGGGCGATATGGCGCGGCGAAGCTCGACACGCTGAACGCGGAGCTGGAGGCGGCTCCCGCTCTGCCACAGACGCAAACGGAGCAGCCAGCAATCCACGGCGCGCTGATGCCGGACGGCAGCTTCAAGCCAATCCACTCCGTTGCCTCCGGCGTCTCAGCCACGTCGAGATTCACCCCCGCGAACGGCGCGACGAGCGCGTACTCAGCCGAAGAGAGCGTCCACCCGCGCCCGTCCACAGAGGCGCGCCTCGCGGCGATGGCGAGCGACAGCCGAAGCGCGCCGCCCCCGATAGACGCGCCCGCGCCGCCAGAGCCTGCGAACGACGCGGCGATCGTCGATGACGCCGCGCCGAACGGCGGCAATCTCGTATACACGTACAACGCTATCTATCCCGGCTACCAGATGCACCCCAAGCATTGGGGCAACCCGTGGGCGGCGGGCGCGGACGATTACGCATACGGCGCGACGCGGAGACTCGACGGCTACCTTAGCCTAGACTCCTCGCAGGGGATGCCCAGAGGCGAAGCGCCGAACGCATCGCGCATCGTCATTCCCAGCATCAACGTAGATTCGGCAATCGAGGACTTGGGGATAATAGACCTAGGCGACAGCAGGGCATACGAAACCCCCATGCACATCGTCGGGCGCATACCGCAGACGTCGAACCCGGGCGAGTTGGGCAACACGTGGCTGTTCGGGCATCTCGAAAGCCCAGTGCGCGGAGAGGGGAACGTGTTTCAGCGGCTGCCGGAGATCCCCGCGCTCCTGAACAGCGGCGATCCGGTGTACGTGAGCGTTCTGAACGAAGACGGCGACGAGTACCTTTATCAGGCAACCGCCTCGAACGTGGTGCATAAAGAGGAGCTGCACCTGTACGACTCCGACGACTCCACCATAACGCTAGTGGCTTGCGTGCCGCGTCTGGTGTACGACCACCGCATCTTGATTACCGCCAAGCTGGTAGGCGTGAAGCGCGCGGAGGAAAGGCGGCTCTGAGTCGTCGCTACCGAACGGGCGCGGCTTGGCGGCGCGCGCGGGAGCGTCTACGCGGCGGCGGCGCCAGAGCGTCCCGCATCACCGAGATGAACTTGCCGGCGGGCGTGGAGATGCGCTTGCCTTTGAGGGTAACTATGCCGCCCTGCTCCGTGGGCAGGATGTGGGAGAGGCTGATTACTCTCAAGCTGTCGTGGTCGTCCGGGTCTATGGCTAGGCGTGGTCCGACGGATACGCCCATGCCTAGCGCGACATAGCGCTTGATCATATCCATGCTGTCGAGCGCTACGATTATGTCGTATGGAACGCCGCGCCGCTTGAACTCGGACTCCAGCAGATCCCGCGTGTGGGTCCCCTCGCTCATCAGGATGAGCGGGTAACGCGCTATCTGCTCGATGCGCTCGATGCGCTCGCTCGCCAGCGGGTGGCCTACAGGCGTAATGAGAACGCGCTCGTAGACGAACATCCCCTCGAAGCTGAAAGCCTCGTCGCGGTCGTAGTGCTGAACCACACCGATATCCGCCTCCCCCTCGGAGATCATCCGCATGACCTGTGTTCTTGGCGCGGAGCGGATGGTTAGATGGATGTGCGGATGCCTCGCCATAAACACGCGCACGGCTCTGAGCAGCGTGTGGGGGATGATGTCCGGCGTCGCCGCAAGCACTACGGGGCCGCGCTCTTCCGCTTCCGCCGCCGACTGCGCCAGCGAGTCCAGCCCCTCCACGAGCGGCGCGGCAAGCTCGGCAAGCCGTTTGCCCGCGAGCGTGAGCTGTATGGGGCGCTTCACGCGGTCGAACAGCACCGTGTTCAACTCCGCTTCCAGCTTCTTGATGTGCGTAGTTACCGTGGGTTGACCTATTCCCAGCCGCTCCGCCGCTCTCGATATGCTCCTGAGACGCGCCGCCTCGCAGAAACTCCTCAGCTCTCTAATCTCCATGCTGCCTGCCTCTTCCTCCCACAATCGCAAACTACGAGGGCGCTCCACAGCCCTTTCTATCCGCCTAATCCATATTGTATATCACCAAATATCACTTATCTACATGAATGTTTAGGGGGATAATGTTTGTGTGAGGCGCAAGGCTTGAACCGCAGAGCTTCACAGTCGACAGCAGGCAAACATAGAGGAGACGCAACATGATCGACAGAGTCAGGAGAGTCTTCCGCCGGCGTCAGGTGTCGACGGGATTCACCACCTACCTCGACAGCGTGCAGATGAACGACGGCTACGGGCCGACTTTCGACGAGGCGAGGAGGGACTTCCGCCAGATACAGGCGCGGTACCGCCTCCTCGGCGGCGGAGGCCCAACCATCCGCTAACCCGCGAGGGGCTGAGTCCGAAGAGGCTTTAGCCCCACCCATAACCAACCCTATCCCGCGCCGGAGCCGCCTCCCTTGCTCCGGCGCTTTTCTTTTGGCGCGAGAGGCGCGCCCGCTCAGACCGCCGCTGGGGAAAGCGCCGCCACGGCGTCGCCCACAGAGAAGCTCCCGCCCTCGATAACCGTCGCCAGCATCCCGCGCTGTTGCTCGAGCGCGTCCTTCAGCCCGTCGCGTATCTCGTCCATGCGAGCGCACGGCGCGCAGTAGCCGGTTATCTCCACCACCGCGTCATCGCCCAGCGCTACGCGAGTTCCCTTCGGCAGGGCGTGGAGGTCTATGCCGGACGTGGTGATGTTCTCGCGCACCTCCCCCGGCTTCAGGTCGAATTTGGCGAGCGTCGCCTCATCCATCAACAGCGTCTGCCGCGCGGTTCGGACGCCTTCCGCCACGGCGTGCCTGTCTCCGACTATGCCGTATCCCGCGCGCATCTCGGCGGACTCCACGCCGCGCATCGGCTCGCGGTGTCCGACGCACAGCTGTATGGACGTTATGGTTCCGCGCTCTTCGGTTGCCATCGTGTCTACCCCCCATGCTTTGATTTTGCCCATTGTACACCCCGCGCGTCGGTTTGGCTTGCATGAGAATGACTTATCTATCCAGCCGTCCCTCTGAATTTTGTGGATTTCCAAGATAGCGGCGTGAAAACCTTGAGAATATCAGAATCCTGCGAATCCTGATTCTGACGACTGGAAGCGGCGGCGGCTGTCAACATCCCGCCGAACGCTGTAGACTGACAAGAGCGATAGACGGCAAGCGCGGCGGGGAGGCTCTTGCATGGCGAGCAAAGTGAAACTGGGCGGCGGGCAGTTCGAGTACGAAGTCGAAGTCGGCTGGGAGCGGCTGCCGAGCGGCGTCGGCTGGCGCGAGGTGGCGGGCGTCATCACGGACGACGACGATAACGTGTACGTGTTCAGCCGAGGCGATCACCCCATGGTTGTGTTCGACAGCGAAGGCAACTTCATCGAGAGCTGGGGCGAGGGCGTGTTCAGCCGCGCGCACGGCGTGAGCCGGGGACCCGACAACACGCTGTACTGCGCGGACGACGGCGACCACACAATCCGCCAATGCACGCTGGACGGCGAAATTCTAATGACCATCGGCGTCGCCAACGAGCCGGCGGCGGCGTTCAGCGGCAATCCGTTCAACCGATGCACGCACGTAGCCACGGACCCGGTCAACGGAGACCTGTTCGTGTCGGACGGCTACGCCAACAGCCGCGTCCACAAGTACAGCGCGGACGGCGAGCTTATAACCGGCTGGGGCGCGCCGGGAACGGATCCGGGCGAGTTCAACATCGTCCACAACCTCGCCACCGACCGCGATGGGTTCGTCTACGTGTGCGACCGCGAGAACCACCGCATTCAGGTGTTCGACCGCAACGGCAAGCTGGAAGACATGTGGAACAATGTCCACCGCCCTTGCGCGATATACATAGACGACGATCAGCGCGTCTACGTGGGCGAACTGGGATGGGGCATGGGCGTCAACCGCGACATGCCGAACATAGGGCCCCGCGTGGCTATCATGACCACTTCGGGCAAGGTCATCGAGCGGCTAGGCAACGGTTACGGGCTGGAGGCTGGGCAGTTCATCTCGCCGCACGGCATAGCGGTGGATTCGCGCAAGAGCATCTACGTGGGCGAAGTGGCGCACACCAACATCAGCCACACCGCCACGCCGCCGGACAACGTGCGAGCGTTCCAGAAGCTGACTAAGAGCGGGCAATAGGCAGGCTGTCCCGCCCCTGAGGATTCCTGCCTGCGCCGGAACGACGGCGCGCGCCTACCCCTGCCGCAAGCCGCCGGCGTACAGCCGCGCGGCTATGCGGGCTTCGAGCCGCAGCGCGCGCGGGAGATCGACATCCATCCCCTCCAGAACGGCGCGCTTGAGGGCGGCGACGGCGGCGGACGGCAACGACGCGAGCCGCTCGGCTTCCGCCATGGCGGTTTCGTATAGCCGTTCGCGGCTGACGACGCGGTGCGCGAGCGCGATTCCGAGCGCGCCGCGCGCGTCCACTACCTCGTTGGCGAGCAGCATCTTCATCGACGCGCCAAGCCCAACCGCGCGCGGCAGCGTCTGTGTGCCGCCGGCGGCGGGCGTCAGCGCGAGCGCGGTCTCCGGCATTCGGAAGAGCGCGTCGTCCGCGGCGATGCGGATGTCGCACAGGCAGGCTATCTCTACGCCGGATCCGATAACGTATCCGTGAAGGGCGGCGACGAGCGGCTTTCGGATGGACAGGAACAGCCCCCACAGATCGCGTTCCCATCGCACTTGCCGCGCGATGGTCTGCGATGGCGCGCTGCCGAACTCGGTCAGGTCGGCGCCCGCGCAAAAGCCGCGCTCGCCCGCGCCGCGCACGAGAATGGCGCGAACGTCCGGGTCGTCGCGCGCCGCCTCCAAGACGAGATTCAATTCGTCTCGCATCCGAATGTCGAATGCGTTGACCACCTCGGGGCGGTTCAGCGTTACCGACGCTACGCCGCCGGCCTTCTCGAAGAGAACTACGGCTTCATCCGGCATTTCAGCTATTGCCGTATCGCGGCGCGCGGCGCTCCAAGAACGACGCTATGCCTTCCCGCCTGTCGTCCGTCGATTGGAGCAGAAAGCCGAGATCGGCTTCTAGCCGCAAGCCGCTGTCAAGCGAGCCGTCCAAGCCGCTCGCCACCGCCTCTTTGAGGTAGCGGAGCGCGATGGGTCCATGCGCGGCTATGGTTTGCGCGAGCCGGATAGCGCGTTCGCGGGCGCTTCCGTCCACGACGACTTCGTTGACAAGCCCCATCGCAAGCGCCTCGTCCGCGCCGACCGCCCTTCCCGTCAGCATCATCTCGACGGCGCGCGACCGCCCTATCAGGCGCGGCAGCCGCTGAGTGCCGCCGTCCCACGCCATGCCGCCTAACACGGTCTGCCGCATGGCGAAAGACGCCGCGGCGTCCGCGATGCGGATGTCCGCCGCAAGCGCTATCTCGCAAGCCTGATCGTATACTTCGCCGCGCAAGGCGCACACAACGGGCTGTTCTATCTCCGCGACGCGCGACGCGATGCGGCGCGCCGCAAGCGCCATCTCGCCGACGCGCGACAGGGGCGCCGCCAACCCGTCCGCCAAGTCCAGCGCCGCCACCCAGACATCATCGCTGCGCCGAACGCGCTCGGCGACGTCGGCGACATCGTAGGCGAGCCGAGCCGCCGCCCCGCCGTCTCGCGGGCGGGCAATCGTTATTGCGGCGACGCTGCCGATTATTTCTAGCGCGACGGACATGGCGGGAAACGCTACTTGAGATGAATGACGACCTTTCGCGCGTCGCCCTCGCCGTCGCTTTCGGTTACCACTCTGGGGTGGTCGGTGAGCGCGATGTGGATGATTCTCCGCTCGTTGGGAGACATGGGTTCGAGCGATATGGGGCGCCCGGTGTCGGACACGCGGCGAGCGACTCGGCGCGCCATGTTGGACAGAGACTGGCGGCGGCGCTCGTAGTATCCCTCGACATCCACCAGCAGATGAACGCGGCTGTCCATCCTGCGGCTGACGATGTAGCGGACGATGAATTGGAAGCTCCGCAGCGTCTCCCCCCTGCGCCCGATGAGCAAGCCCGCGTCGTCGCCCTCTATCTCGAACACTGGGCCGCCCACTTCTTCGTTGTACTCCTGATCGAGCGTGTATTCGACATCCACGTCCATCAGCTCTATGAGGGATTCCAGCACATCCGAAGTTACGCTCGCGAGGTCGGGCGCTTCGTCCCGGTCGTCGGGTTCTGGTTCTTCATCGGCTTCCGCTTCGTCGGCTTCGTCGGCTTCGTAGGCGGAGGTTGGGCGCTCTTCGTAGGCGGCGCCGCTGGCGGGCGCGTCGTCGAGCAGCGTTACTTTGACGACGGCAGGCTCCGCGCCGATGCCGAGTATGCCCATCTTACCGCGATCGACGACGTCTATTTCTACGTCTTCTCGGTCTGCGCCCAGATCCCTTAGAGCGAGTTCGACCGCCTCTTCCACCGTTCTCGCCGTCATCTCTACTTCCCGCATCGTTGGCGTCCTCTACTACTTGCGCCGCCTCGAGCTGGGCGACTCTGACGGTGGCGGGGCGCGGGCCAAGCAGCCTGCCGAGCAGCCCCGCCCTGCCGTTGGATACTACGTCCACTTCCACATCCGCGCGGTCGGCGTCGAGTTGCCGAAGCCCCATCTCGATAGCCTCTTGCGGGGTGTCAGCGGTAGTCTCGACGTGGCGGATGCGGCGTCTGGACGGCGCGGCTACGGCGGGCGCTCCCGCGCTGGCGGATGCGGAGTCTCCGCCGCGCCCGAACTTGAACATGCCCACCAGCGGATCCCAGCCGGTCACGAAGCCTTGAATCACCAGCCCGACCACGTTGGAAACCACCCAGTACACCGCCAGCCCGCTGGGGAAGTTGAGCGTGAAGAAGCCGAACATGGCGGGCATCATCCAAAGCATCATGCGGTTGGTGGACGCCTGCCGCTCGTCCGCCGTGGGCATCGTCGTCATCTTCTGCATCACCCACATGGACACGCCCACCAGAACGGGCATGACGAAAGGCGACGGATCGGGCTGCGCGAGGTCCATCCAAAGGAAGCCGCTGTCTATTGGTATGACGCTGTGAACCTGCGGCAGCCAGCCATACAGGTGGCGCGACAATCCGACGAGGCTCCCCGGGTCGGATGGCACGGTCTGGATTATCGCCTGATACAGCCCTATCCAGATGGGGAACTGTATGAACATGGGTCCAAGGCAGCCGAGCGGGTTGACGCCGCGCTCGCGGTACAGCTTCATCGTCTCTTGCGACGCGCGCTGTCGGTCTCCCTTGTATTTTTCTTGTATCTCCTTCATCAGCGGCTGAAGCTGGCTCATCGCCTTTATCTGGCGGCTCTGCTTGACAGTGAGCGGCACGAGCGCGAGGCGCACCAGCAGCGTGAAGGCGATTATCGCAATGCCGAAATCCGAGAAGAGATAGGCGTACAGCAGAACCAGCCCGTTGATCATCGGCTGGATGATCAGCAGGTTCCAAACGTCCACTATTGGGGCTAGTATCGTAGCTATAGATTCCAAGCAACTCTCTCGTTCAGAGCATCCGCGTTCAGCACGCTTTGGTTCGGCCTATAGGCTGCGGGTCGTCTTCGTTGGTTAGGTAAACCCACTCTTCATCGGGGTTGCCGTTGGGCTTGATTCGCAGCGCCCTGATGGTGCGGTCTTCCGCCGCAAAGTATATCAGGTCGCCGTCCGCCTCTATCGAGGTGCGGATGTCTTCCCCTATGCGGCAAGCCGCCTGAAGGCTGCCGTTCGTCTCCAGCAGCATCACGCGCGAGTTGCCGCCTTCAGCCACAGGCACGGCTATCATATCTCCGTTGACAATGGCGGGGCTGCCTACGAGTTGCCCTTCCGTCGGGAACGTCCATTCCAGAAACCCGGTCTCGGCGTCTAGCGCGTACAGCGTTCCGTCCAGCGATGGCGCGTACACCACGCCATCGGCTACCAGCGGGCGCGACCAGTACCAGCGCGTAGAGCCGTCGAAGCTCCACTCCAGCAGCCCGGTTTCGGCGTCTAGCGCGTACAGCTTGCTGTCGAATCCGCCGAACACCGCCACGCCGTCGGATACGGCTATCCCAGAGACGACCGCGCCGCCGGACTCATACCGCCAAATCTCGCTGCCGTCCGAAACGTCCACCGCGTATACGTTGTGATCCAGAGACCCAACATAGGCTACGCCGTCGATTACGGTTGGAGGCGACCATACGGGGCCGTCCGCATGGAACGACCACACCGGATCGTTGGTGGCGATGTCCACGGCGTAGAGCGCGCCGCCCGACCCTTCGGACGAAGACACCACCCCGGCGCCTACCAGAACCAAGCCTTCGTACACGACGGGACCGCCGACGATTCTGCCGTCCAAGCGCTCCTGCCACGTCTGATCGCCATCCAAGCCGTAGGCGTACAAAACGCCGTCGTACCCGCCCACAAAGAGCGCGTCATCAGCAACCGCAATCTGCCCGTAGATGGCGCGCTCGGAATCTTCCGGCGTTGGGAGCTGTCTGCGCCACAGCGTATCGCCGTTATTCTTGTCTATGGCGAGCAGTTCGCCGTCCATCGTGCCTATGAAGAGGCTGTCGCCCGCCACCTCGCCGGCAGACCAGCCCTGCGGCGTTCGCACTGCGTTGCAGCCCATGGCGACGAGCGCGAGCGCCGAACACAGCGCGAGCGCGATGAGCGGCGCGAGTCTGGGCGCGGTTCGGGCGGTCATCGGGGCGGCGGAGCGGCGGTCGCGAGCGTTCACGGCACCGGGTCGTATCCGCTGGAGCCGAGCGGCTGGCAGCGGCACAGCCGGCGAAGCGCCATCCAGCATCCCTTCGCCGCGCCGTGTCTTTCTATCGCCTCGCGCGCGTATTCGGAGCAGGAAGGCGTGTATCGACACGCGGGCGGCAGATAGGGAGATATGGCGCGCTGGTAGACGCGAATGGCGGCGAGCGCGAGCGTCTTCATTCATGCCCTCTCCCCGTCCGTCGCTTGCGCCTGCGGATTCTCGCCCTGCCCAAGAGCCTGTTCAGCGAGCGTCTCAGCGTCCAATAGTCGGCATCCCTCGCGCGATCGCGCGCGATGATTACGATATCCCATCCCGGCTTCGCGGGCGCGTCCGCCGCCGCCGCTTTGAGCCTGCGACGAATGCGGTTTCGCGTTACCGCGTTTCCTATCCGCTTGCTCACGGTAAACCCGAAGCGCGCCCTGTCGGAGTCCGCCCGCCGCGCAGACAGCACGAGATTGGCATCCGTCCAACTCCTGCCTTCGCGCCTGACGGCGACGTATTCCGCAGACTTGCGTAGGCGGTCAGCCCGCTTCAGCGACATTGGCGTCACGGCGGCGCGGAGTGGACGATAGCGGCATTTCACCGGCCCGGCAATCAGACAGTCAGCTTGTGCCGGCCCTTGAACATCCTGCGTTTGAGAACGTTTCTGCCGGCTTTGGTTCGCATTCTTGACCTGAAGCCGTGAACCCGCGCGCGGCGTCTCTTCTTGGGCTGGTACGTTCGTTTGGGCATTTTAGCGCCACCTCTGGATTGCGGAAATTATAGTAACTGGCGGATTTGGGTGTCAATTTGGCGTGGGCGACTCTCGGCGCGGGCGCAATCCGAGCGCGATGGGCGCGGCAAGCAGCGGCGCGAGCGCGGCTACGAGGAACGGCGCTCCGATATAGCCGGGCGCAGCCTCGAGCGCGAACCCGGCGGCTAGCGAGCCTAGGAACACGCCGAGCGAGTAGACGGAATAGAATATGCCGAACGCCGCGCCGCGCTGTCTGCTGGCGGAGCGCTCCGCCAGCGCCGCGCCGAGCGCGGGGAACAGCATCCCGAAGCCCACCCCGAACACCGCCATGGCGGGGAACGCCGCGGCGAACCCGAGCGCGCCGAGCGAGGCGAGCGAGACGGCGAGCGCGAGCAGCCCGCCCGCCACAGCCAGCGGACGCGAAGCGCCGTCGGCCGCGCGGAGCGCCGGGCTTAGCATGACGAGCGTCGCCACCGCAGAGAACGCGGCGAACGCGAAGCCCGTCAGCCGAGCCGAGCCGCCCGCCAAGTCTACCAGCAGCGGCAGATGGGTTATCAGCGCGCCTATGGCGAACGTCATGGCGAGCGTGAGGGCGAACACGCTCAGAATCGCGCGGCTGCGGAAGATAGAACCGAACGAAGTCGTCTCGCTCCGCGCGTCGGCAGCCGAGTCAGCGGCGGCGGACGAGCTGGGCGCGACGGCTGCGAACGCCACCGCCGAAAGCAGCATGACGGTTCCGCTGACCACGAACACCGCGCGAACCTCGTAAACGTGGCTGAGAACGCCGGACAGCGGAGGCCCCATGACGGCTGCGACGGCTATCATCGAAGCTATCATCCCCATAGAGCGCGCGTTTTGGGTTCGGGCGCGGTCGCCGAGCATGGCGAACGAGCCCGGCGCAAGCCCGCCCGCCACAAGCCCGTGCCACGCGCGCAGCGCCAGCAGCTGCTCCCAAGTCTCCACCACCGCATACGCGAATACAGCCGCGATTGTGAGCGCTAGGCTTGCCGTCACCAGCCACTTGCGGTTCATCTTGTCCAGCAAGATGCCGGCGAGGAAGTTGCCCAGCAGGTTCGTCGCCGAGTACATGCCCACTATCAAGCCGGTGCGCGACGCGCTCGCGCCGAGCTGCGCCGCGTATGTCGCCATGATAGGAATCTGCATGTACAGGTCCAAGAACGACGCGAACACGACGCTCCTGACAGCCCACGCGCTGATGGCTCTGGTCTGTGCGGTGGGCTTAGTTATCAAGCGGAATCCTATGGCGGCGTGAGCGTGTCAGGCGTAGGGATTATTCTAGGGCATCCGAGGGTTGGCGGGCTAATCGGATTCTCGCCAGATTCTCGGGGGTAGGCGCTTCCCAGTCGTCAGAATCAGGATTCGCATGATTCTGCGATTCTCAGGATTTTCGCGCCGCTATCTTGGAAAGCCCCTAATCCAGAGGCTTTCTTTGCCGCATCGGGAATCGCCTAGACGGGGCGGTCGCCGCCGCCATCCACACGTTTGGACTCGCGTTCCTTGGCGCGCCCAGCCTCGAAGCCCTCCGCGTAGGCAGCTTTGAGGTCTGCCTCGCGCTTCTTACGCTGCCGTTGGATCCTCTCCCACGCATATGTGATGATCTCCACTGTGGAACCTCTCTGAGGCTGTTGGCGAGGCTTCCCAAGTCGGAGATGTACCGCAGCGACGGCTATGAGGCGTATGGCTGGCTTCCGTCAGGCTCTCGCGAGACGGGAAAGGGAAGCGAGGTGAGCCGGAACGATGGGATGCGCTCGGCATCGAAGGGGAAGCCGAACGGATTGGGGCGCAGCGCCGAGGCATACTCCAAGAGCGTGGAGACGCTGGTCGGATCGTTGGCGATGGCGTGGCTCAGGGAAGGCTGGATATAATATCAGCTCGTTCTATGGATGCCGCATGTTCATGTTGTTGCCCCGCATATCCTCTGATATACTAGGCGCGGCTGACTAGACTGACGCAGCCATTGGTTGTCCGCAGCCGTTCCCACTCGGGAGCGGGGCGCTTCGCCCGACGCGGATGACCGACTCTAGCGCGCGATACACGCTATCGGCGCAAGCAAAGGAGGCAGCTATTGAAGTGGATCGAATATGAGGCGCCCACCTCTGTATCGGATGCCGTGGCGCTGCTCGACGGCGCGGGCGACAGCGCGCGAATGCTGGCGGGAGGCACAGACCTGCTCGTTCAGCTTCGGGTGAACGCCTACACGCCGGACGTGGTGGTGGACGTCAAGAACATACCCGAGCTTAACGAGCTTAGCTACGACCCAGACGATGGGCTGACCATCGGCGCGGCTGTGCCATGCTATCGCGTCTATGGCGATGCAGACGTGCGAAGCGCGTATCCGGGCATCGTAGACGCCGCGAGCATCATCGGCGGCACCCAGATACAGGGGCGCGCCTCGCTCGGCGGCAACCTGTGCAACGCCGCGCCAAGCGCGGACACCGTTCCCGCGATGATAGCCTACCACGGCGTCGCGCGCGTAACCGGACCCAACGGCAGCCGCGAGATAGCGCTGGAAGACTTCTGCACCGGCGTCCGCCAAACGGCGCTGGAAAACGGCGAAATAGTCACCGCGCTGCACTTCCCGGCCCCACCCGCCAACTCCGGCGCGAACTACATTCGCTTCATACCCAGAAACGAGATGGACATCGCGGTGGCCGGCGCGGGCGTGTCCGTAACGCTAGACAACGGCGACATCTCCGCCGCCAGAGTAACCCTCGCGTCTGTCGCGCCAACGCCGCTGTTCGTCGCCGACGCGGCCGACGCCATAGTCGGCAAGCCCGCGACCGAGGAGACGGCGCGAATCGCGTCCGCCATAGCCAGAGACGCCGCGCGCCCGATAACGGACATGCGGGGAACGATCGAGTATCGCAAGCAGCTGTGCGAGGTGCTTACCCGCCGCGCGCTGCTCACAGCCATCGAACGAGCCAAGGAGAACTAGATTGCCCGCGAAGACCTACGTACAGACCACAATCAACGGCGAGCCTGTCGACTTTCTCTGCGAGCCTCGCCAGAGCTTGCTAGAGGCGCTGCGCGACGTCATCGGACTCACCGGCACCAAAGAGGGCTGCAACGATGGCAACTGCGGCGCCTGCACCGTAGAGTTCGACGGGCGCATCGTAACCTCGTGCCTCGTGCTTGGCGTCGAGGCGCAGGGCAAAGAGATAACCACCATCGAGGGCGTCGCGCGCGGCAGCGAGCTGCACCCCGTTCAGCAGTCGTTCCTAGAAAACGCCGCGCTGCAGTGCGGCATCTGCACGCCCGGCTTCATCGTGGCGTCCAAAGCGCTGCTCGAACACAACCCAGACCCCTCGGAGCATGAGATCCGCTTCTGGCTCGCCAACAACCTCTGCCGATGCACCGGCTACGACAAGATAGTGCGAGCCGTGCAGGACGCAGCCGTCAAAATGCAGGAGGCTTAACCCATGACCCAAACTTTGGACTACGAACCCAATATGGTGCTTGCCACCAAGACATACGACGTGGTCGGCACTCGCCCCATTCGGCACGACGGCGCCGACAAGGTGACGGGCAGAGCGCTGTACGGCGCGGACTTCGTAGCCGCCGGCCTCTTGCACGGCAAGATACTGCGAAGCCCGCACGCGCACGCGCGCATCCTGAGCGTAGACACCTCCAAGGCGGAGGCGCTGCCCGGAGTGTTCGCGGTGACGACCCACGCCGACTTCACCAGCGACGCCGACGGCATGGTGCTGATGAGCGAAGGCCCCCCAACAAGCCTCAAGTGGCTGCGAGACAACGTTCTGGCGTCCGACAAGGCGCTGTATCGCGGACACGCCATCGCAGGCGTAGCCGCAGCCAACCCGCACGTCGCCGAAGAAGCCGTATCCCTCATAGAAGTCGAATACGAAGTTCTGCCGCCTGTCATAACCGTAGAACAGGCGATGGCTGAGGGCGCTCCCCTGCTCCACGACGACTTGACGACCAACGAGATGGGCGAGCAGACCGACACGCCGAGCAACGTAGCCGACCACTTCCAGCACAAGAAGGGCGACACCGCCGCCGGGTTCGCGGAAGCCGATGTGACCATCGAACGCGAGTATCGCGCCAAGACGGTGCATCAGGGCTACATCGAGCCGCACAACGCCACCGCGCTGTGGAACAACGACGGCAGGCTGCATGTGTGGTGCAGCACGCAGGGCGCGTTCGCGGTTCGGGACGCTATGGCTCAGATGCTGGAAATGCCGGTGTCTCAGATCAGGGTTACGCCCATGGAGATAGGCGGCGGATTCGGCGGCAAGATACCCATCTACCTAGAGCCTGTCGCCGCGCTCCTGTCCAGAAAGACGGGGCGCGCCGTGAAGATGATAATGAGCAGGGCGGACGTGTTCGAGGCGTCTGGACCCACGTGCGGCAGCTACAGCCGCGTCAAGATAGGCGCGAAGAACGACGGCACGATAACCGCCGCCGAGGTGGAGCTTGCGTTCGAGGCGGGCGCGTATCCCGGCTCGCCCGTGGCTGCGGGCGCTCAGTGCGCTCTGGCGGCATACGACATAGAGAACGGCACGGTGGACGGCTACGACGTCGTCGTCAACAAGCCCAAGACCGCCGCCTACCGCGCGCCCGGCGCGCCCAACGCCGCCTTCGCCGTCGAGCAGGCGGTGGACGAGCTGGCGCAAGAGCTGGGCATGGACCCCATCGAGCTGCGGCTGAAGAACGCCGCCGCGGAAGGTACCCGCAGGGTAGATGGGCCTGTGTTCAACAGGGTTGGCCTAGTGGAGACGCTCGAAGCGATGCGCGACCACCCGCACTACTCCGCTCCGCTGGGCGAGAACCAGGGGCGCGGAATCGCCGTCGGGTTCTGGTTCAACATCGGCTTCCACTCCGCGGTGGACCTCGCGGTAAACTCCGACGGCACGGTCAACCTGACCGAAGGCTCCACCGACATCGGCGGCTCGCGCGCGTCCATCGCAATGCAGGCGGCTGAAGTGCTGGGCATACCGGCTGAGGACGTTCACCCGTCGGTTGTGGATACCGACTCCATCGGCTATACCTTCCTCACCGGAGGCAGCCGCACCACCTTCGCCACCGGATACGCCGCTTACGAGGCGGCGCAGTCCGTCAAGGCGCAGATGATAGAGCGCGCCGCCTCCATATGGGAAGTGGACGCCGACTCGGTGGACATGGAAAAGGGCGTCATCAGCTCCACGTCCGACCCTGAGCTGAGCATGACGTTCGCAGAGCTTGCCGCGCAGCTTGCCAACACGGGCGGCGGCGTATCGTCGTCTGCGTCCGTCAACCCGCAGAGCTTCGGCGGCTCCTTCGCGGGCAACATCGTAGACGTCGAGGTGGACCCCGAAACCGGCAAGACCGATGTGGTTCGCTTCACCGCCTTCCAAGACGTGGGCAAGGCTATCCACCCCTCCTATGTGGAAGGGCAGATGCAGGGCGGCTCGGTGCAGGGCATCGGCTGGGCGCTCAACGAAGAGTACTACATGAACGTCGATGGCGGCATGGACAACACCTCGCTGCTCGACTATCGAATGCCCACCAGCCTAGACCTGCCGATGATAGACACGGTGATCGTCGAAGTCGCCAACCCGGGGCACCCGTTCGGGGTGCGCGGAGTGGGCGAGGCGAACATCGTCCCGCCGACGCCGGCTATCGCCAACGCGATCCAGCGCGCGACGGGAACGCGGCTGTTCGATACGCCGATGAACTCCGTCGCCATCGCGGCGGCTAACGGCGGCTAGCGGGCGCGGTCAGGACGACTAGACCGGCAAGTGGCGCGGGGCGGGAGCTGCTTCCGCCTCGCGCCTTTTGGCATAACCGCGCCGGCACAACCCTGCGGCGCGCCGGCGGAGGCGACACTATGGCTACAGTATTCATCCCGTCGCTCATGCAGAACCTAAGCGACGGCAACCACAGAGTGGATATCGAAGGCGCGACGGTGCGGCAGATAGTCAACAACCTAGAGGCGAAGTATCCCGGCTTCGCCGAGCGGCTCGTTGACGACGGACGCATCAAGGGGAGCATATCCGTAGCCATCGACGGCGAGATAACCCCTCTCGGCATGTTGGAGAAAGTGGGCGAGAACAGCGAAGTCCACTTCCTGCCCGCGCTCGGAGGCGGCGCGTGAGCGAATCCCAACTCCAGCGGCTCGACGAAAACTGGCAAACGGCGCTCGCCATCGTCGCCCACCCGGACGATCTCGAATACGGCGCGGCGAGCGCCGTAGCCAAGTGGACGAGCGAAGGCAAGCGCGTCGTATACCTCATCGCAACGAGGGGCGAGGCTGGAATCGACGGCATGGCGCCCGACGAAGCCGGCAGGGTGCGCGAGCAAGAAGAGATAGACGGCGCGGCTGTAGTCGGCGTAGACGCGGTGGAGTTCTTGGGCTACCCCGACGGCGTAGTCGAATACGGCTTGCCGCTGCGCCGCGACATCGCCCGCGCCATCCGCGTCCACAAGCCCGATGTCGCGCTCACGCTCAACTTCGGCTTGAAGTTCGCGGGCGGAATGGCGAACCAAGCCGACCATCGCGCCGTCGGCTTAGCCGCGCTCGACGCCTGCCGAGACGCCGGCAACCGCTGGATATTCCCGGATCTCCTCGACGAAGGCTTGCAGCCTTGGGGCGGCGTCAAGATGCTGCTAGTCGGCGGAACGCCCGAACCCACCCACGCCGTCGACGTGGGAGACTGCATATACAAGGGCGTGGAATCGCTCGAAAAGCATCAGGCTTACCTGAGCGGACTCGGCGAAGATGTGGACGTCGAAACGTTCCTCACAATGTCCGCCAACGCCGTCGGCATCCAATTCGGCTGCGATTTCGCGGTGGCGTTCGACGTGTATCAGATATAGAGGCGTTTCCACCAAAGGAGAAGTTCCCCCCATGACGGATAGAGAAATCAAAGGCGTAATCGTGCCGATGCTCACGCCGCTCAACCCGGACGAGACCATAGACATCGGCTCGCTGCGTCGGCTCGTCAGCTACTTGATAGACAGCGGCGTTCACGGCATCTGGGCGTCCGGCACTACCGGCGAGTTCGCCAACTTGCCGGACTCCGAGCGCGTTCGCGGCATGGAAGCGGCCGTCGACGAAGTTGGCGGGCGCGTTCCCGTGATTTGCAACATCTCCGCCGCGTCGACGAGGCTTTCCGTAGAGCTTGCCCAGCAGGTAGCCGAGCTTGGCATGGACGGCATCGCGCTGACGCCGCCGTACTACTATCCCGACTCCCAAGACGAGCTGCTGGACCACTATCGATACGTGCGCGACAGCGTTGGGCTGCCGCTTTGGGTGTACAACATCCCGCAGACGGTGAAGACTGCGGTAGATCCCGGCACTATAGCGACGCTCGCGGCCGAGGGCGCGGTCGTCGGCGTCAAGGACAGCTCCGGCGCGGGAGAGCTGCTCGCGCAGCTCAACGTCTTGTGCGCGCAGGGCGAAATCCCGCTGCTGAGATTCCTCGGCACCGTGTTCAGAGTGACCACCGCCGGATCGGTCGGCGTTCATGGCGTCATCCCCGGCATCGCCAACCTCGTGCCTGCCGTCTGCGCGCGCGGCTGGGAAGCGGGCGAAGCGAGAGACGCCGCCACCGTCCGCGAGTGCGACGCCGCGCTGCTCGCCGCTCAGAAGGTAGGCGCGGTAGCGCAAGGCGGAGGAGCCAACGCAGCCAGCTTTGGCGGCATGAAGGCGGCGCTCAAGCACATGGGCGTAATCGATCACGACACCACGTCCCGCCCATTCCGCCCGCTCACCGACGACGAAAAGCGGCAGATCCCGCCGATACTGGAGGAGCTGGGGTTGGCGTAGTGGCGGACGCGCCCGAATCGCGCCGCGCCTCCGCTGGGAGCGCAGGCGAATTGGCGTCGGAAAATCCCCAGCCGCGGAGTCGCAGCGTCCGCGCCAACGGCATTCGCCTCCACTATGTGGACTGGGGAGATCCGCCGTCGCCCGGCGGAGGCAATCCGACCCTGCTTCTGGTTCATGGCGACATGCGGACGAGCCGATCGTGGGACGCCGCCGCGCGTAGGCTGCGGCGGCGCTTTCGCGTAATCGCGCTAGACTCGCGCGGGCATGGCGATAGCGATTGGCCCAGCTCCGGCTACAAATTCGCCGACCGCGTGGTAGACCTCGAAGCGTTCTGCGACGCGGCGGAATTGCGGAGCGTCGTCGCCGTCGCCCACTCCACCGGCGGAGTCGTAGCCGCGCTGCTGGCTGAGCGCCGCCCGGACATCTTCAGCCGCCTGATGCTGTTGGAACCGATGGTAGTAGTCGATGAGGCGTTTCAGCGCATGGTGTCCACGCGCGCCGCCCGCCCGCGCCGCACTTGGAGCAGCCGAGGGCGCATGTACGAATACCTCAAAGCGCACCCCATGACTGGCAAGTGGGCGGACGAGACTATCCGAGACGTCGTCGCGCGCGAATCCTACGAGCTTCCGGACGGCCGCTTGGATATGAAGTGGGCGACCGCCAGCATGGACTGGCGAGAGCGCGAGGGCGATTACCTAGACATCACGCCCACCTTGCGGACGCTAGGCAAGCCGATTCTGTTCGTAGTGTCCGACTCTCGCGCCGACGCCTTCCGCCACCTCATTCCCATAGCGCGCGAAACGCCGAACTTCGAGCTGCTCACAATCGCCGACAGCGCGCATAACATGTACATGGATCAGCCGGCGGCGGTAGCGGATGCTGCGGCGCGGTTCGCGGGTGGGTTAGTTAGCGCCACTTAGTTGGGCGTCGGAATTCCCCCGCCGCGTCGGACATCACGTTAGGGAACTGGCTTTTCGCCAATACCCTTCGGTTGATCTCCATAATCTGGGATGTCGTAGCATCGACCATTTCTCGGCTGATCGACTCCCTCGGATGCGGGTTGACCATCGCAACCGGCTTGCCGTACTTCTCGACGACCATTTTCACTGCGAGCGTCAGGTCGGAATCGTTGCTGACTATCGCCGCTTCCTCGAAGTCGCCTTCGAAGCAGTCGACCAATAGGCAAGTTGCCAGATTCACATCCGAGCGTTTCTCTTCCGTTCTAACTACATCCACCATTTCCGGGCTGTGCTGCCCCCGAAGGCATCTGATCGGATATCGCGGCATCCTAGCTTTCCGAGTCACGAATTTCCCAAAGTGTATCGTCAGATTGGGAATCGTTCTAAGCGCGCGGAGATAGATATCCTGCCTGTCAGACGCCTGCGGATCGTGAGGCAAACTACTCACGCGGGCAGTGAAATATCGGATCTTGTTGATTTCTCTGCCCGGCAAGAGTCTGCAACACATCTGGGAGATGTCGAGCCATTTGAGCCGAGGGTATTTCTTCAGCGAACCATAGTAGAGATTGAACCCGTCTATGTAGAAATTGACAGCCATGCTCCCTTACAAATGCAGAGACCACCACAAGGGCGGTCTCGCTACCCTGCTACCGGAAGCAACAGGGGGGGTACATTGATGATAGGGCGTTGGGGTTGCTGAGTCAACCCTTTTCGCGGATCGAGCCGCCTTTCAGAAGACCGGGAGGATGCTCTTGGCATGAATTATGCTGCGCCGGTTAGCGCGCAAGCAAATTCTGCGCGCAGTACGCGGAACTCGCTTGCTGTCAGAATCTCCGCCGTTCTCTCGCCTCACCAATCTAAGCCTATAGCCGTGGTCAAGAACTCCGAGAACGGCGCGGCTAGCTTGCAGGCGTCGGCATACGTCTCGATGAAGTCGGCGGAGCAAGCGTCTTCTTGCGTGAAGTCTGTGGCGGCTACGAAGGACTTGCGCTTGAGATATCCTATCAGCGGGTGGTTGGGGTCTATGCCTCTGGGAGCGCGCTTTAGCGATTCGCTTTCCAGCGTGTAGACCGCTCTGAAGCCATCGTCGTCGACGATGCTTTCCCATCTGTCAGGATGCGCGACGATAGAGTCTCGTATCTTGCCGACTGTGGCGGAGTTCGGTCGCCATATGCCAGCGCCCGCGAACACCCGCCCCGGTTGCAAGTGCAGGTACAGCCCTGGCCCGTGCGCCTTGCGCCCTACCTCGTGGCGGAAGTGGATGCCGGCGTTGGTCTTGTACGGGCTTTTGTCTTTCGAGAAGCGCACGTCCCTGTATATGCGGAATATCGATCCGCCGGATAGACGCGGATCGGCGACCATATGAGGGCTGATTTCGCGCAGCCTTTCGCCAAAATCCAATACGAACCGCACGAGCGCATCGCGGACGTCGCGCTCGTAGCGAGCCTTGTTGCCCTGAAACCACTCGCGGTTGTTGTTGTCGGCAAGCTCGGTTAGGAACTCGAACAGCGCCGGCGTGAAGTGCGGGTCTGATGTGGAAGCCATGATGTTGTCCTGAGAAAGTCGGGGGCGGACGCCGTAGCTAGGCTAGAGAAAGATACATGACCGCATTGGAATGGCGCCAAGCGGGAATGGACCCTCCAAGAGCGTCGCTCGCGTCTGCTGGCGAACCGAAACTCGAAGCGTTCTCATGCCTTGCGAAGGCGGCTCAGCGCGGCGCGTCTCCGCCCCGCGCCTCGGAGCGCGGCCCAAACGGCTCCGGCATGAATGGCCCATCGCGCGCCTCTAGGAAGCCGCGCATCCCGCGCTCGGCGGCGGCGTCCAGCATCTTGCGGCGGTTGTAGTCGGGGCGCTGCGCCGAGTGCGCCACCGACGACAGCAGCCAGTTCGTGGTTATCGCGTTGCGGAGACCCATCATCTCCAGCCCCAGCGTGGCTACGTACTTGTTCGCCGCCACCGTCTCCGGGCTGATTAGCGCGATGCGATCCGCCAGCCGAAACGCCTCAGCCATCATCGCCTCGCGGTCGTCGAACACCTCGTTCACCAGACCGATGCGATGCGCCTCCGCCGCGTCGATATGGTCGCCCGTGAGCGAGTATCTCAGCGCATTCTTGTAGCCAGCCATCAGAACCCACAGGAAGCTGGTGTTGGATATCTGCCGCACCTCAGGCTGCGCGAAAACCGCGTCCGCAGAGCAGAAGGTCATGTCGCAGGTGAGCGACAGCCACGTGCCGCCGCCCATGCACCAGCCATGAACGCACGCGATGACGGGCTTGGAAAGCTCCAAGATGTGCGTCTGGTTCTTCAGCATGTTGCGGTCGTGGTAGAACCAGCGCGACACGTGATCCGCCGCGCTCGCGCCCTTGGGGATCATGGATACGGGATCTGTCTCCCCGAACGTGGCGATGTCGTACCCCGAGCTGAATGCCCTGCCCGCGCCCTGTATGACGATGACACGCGCGTCGTCGTCCGCCTCCGCCACGTCTAGCGCGTCGTGCAGATCCCGCTCCATAGGCTCGGTTATGGCGTTCAGCGTCTCCGGACGGTTCAGGGTGATTACGCAGGTAGTCCCGCGCATCTCGTAGAGTATGTGTTCGTAGCTGGGCAACTGGCGGCTCCGTTTCGTTTGGCAATTCCGGCAAGGCTTGAGGGAGATTGTATCGCAGACCGTCCAGCCGCCGAAATCCCCAGCTAGGCGCAGCCGGCGCTCTGTTCTTGTCGCCGCGCTTGGCGCTCCTCGACGCGGTTCTACCCCGCCCGCATTGCCGAGCGTCATCGTCGGCTGTAGTATGAAGCCTATCGACCGAACGCAGACGCAAGGAAGCGTGAAACATGTCTTGGAAGAAGAACGCCGGCAGCGTATTCGAGACCTACAAGCGCGACGCCGTCGCAACGAACGGAATGGTGGCGACGAACCATCCGCTGGGGTCGGCGGCGGGTCTAGAAATGCTTGCGATGGGCGGGAACGCCATAGACGCCGCCGTAGCTTCGGCGTTCGCGCTCAGCGTGGTCGAGCCGATGATGGTCGGCATATTCGGAGCCGGGTTCATCAACTTCTACAACGCATCCGATGGAACGTTCGTCAACATAGACAACTACTCCGTCGCGCCCGCAGCCGCGACGCCCGACATGTACGAAACCGTGTCCGACGCTTGGCCCAACTACATGGAGACCGTCGGACGCGCGAACCTAGTCGGATACAGGGCTGTCGGCGTGCCGGGCGCGCTGATGGGCTGGAGCCGCGTCGAGGACGACTATGGCAGGCTCGGGCTCGATACGGTCATCCAGCCGGCTATCAGGTACGCGCGGCGCGGATTTCCCGCCAGCCGATACCTAGTGGACATCATCCGTCAGAGCGCGGCGGACCTGTCCATGTTTCCCGCCAGCGCGGATGTCTTTCTCCCCGGCGGATCGCCGCCCGCGGTCGGAGACCAGATAGTGAGGGCGGATTACGCTCGGACGCTCGAAGATGTCGCCGCGCGGGGGGCGGATGCGCTCTACGGCGGCAGCATCGGGCAGATGGTGGTGGACGACATGGCTACGAACGGCGGAATCATCGCCGCCCAAGACCTTCAGGACTACCAAATACACCTGCGCGAGCCGGTCAGAGGAACTTACAGGGGATACGAGATAGTATCGGTCGCGCCGACTAGCTCCGGCGGCGCCGCGATTGTGGAGATGCTGAACATCCTCGAAGGCTTCGACGTGGCGGCGCGCGGGTTCGGCTCTGCGGAGGGAATCCACCTGCTGGCGGAGACCATGAAGATAGCGTTCGCGGACCGCTTCGAGTACATGGGCGATCCGGCATTCGTCGAGGTTCCCGTGGCGGCGCTGACTTCCAAAGACTACGCCGCTTCCCGCCGCGCGGAGATAGACCTCGAACGCGCGCGCGGCTACGCATACGGAAGCCCGTCCGCCTACGTCGGCGAGGGAGCGGACACCACGCACCTGACCGTTGCGGACGGCGATGGCAACGTGGTTTCGACGACGCAGACCATACACGCCGCGTTCGGCTCCAAAGTGACCACGCCCGGCACGGGAATGCTGCTGAACAACACGATGAACATATTCGACCCCCATCCGGGCAACGCCAACTCGATAGCGCCGGGCAAGCGCATGGTCAGCAGCATGTCCGCGACGATTGTGATGAAAGACGGAAAGCCGTTCATGGCTCTCGGAACGCCGGGCGCGACGCGCATCTTTCCATCGGTTCTTCAGGCGATAGTCAACGTCATAGACCACGGCATGTCGCTTCAAGAAGCGGTGGAAGCGCCGCGAGTGTGGACGCAGGGGCAGGCGCTGGAGGTCGAACGCGGCATCGCCCCGGACGTGCGGAAGCGGCTCGAAGCGCTTGGCCACGACGTTCAGATAGCGCCCAAAGTCGCTGGAGGGATGAACGGCGTGATGTTCGACCATCGGCGCGGCGTAATCCGCGGCGCCGCCTGCTGGCGCGCCGACGGGGTTCCGGCAGGGTTCAGCGGCGGTCCCGCAAAGCCCGACGACGGAAACGCGCTGTACGGCTTCTAGGCGGCGTCTGGCTCGGCTGCGAGGGTCAGCGCGTCTCGTCTATTAGCGTATCGAGTCGTTCCAGAAGCTCCCCATAGTCGTTCGCCCATGACGCTATGGCGTCGGACGTCTCGGATGGAAGCTCCATTCGCTCCGCAAGGTCGGCGAGATATTGCCGCTCTTCGGCGCTAGTCAGCTCGTCCGCCAGCGACAGCGTTACGGCGTCGCGATAGACCAGAACGCGCGTTGCCCAAGGCAGCGTCGACAAATCTTCGGGAACGTCGGGGAGCGCGTCTAGCGATATGCCGAAGTTCTGGGCATGCTGTTCGAGCAACTCCCGCTCGGCGGGGTGGAGACCGTCCGAGTGGGCTACGCTCGATAGGGTGGCGACGTACAGCTCGGGCGAAAAGTCGTCTAGCGGGGCGCGCGGCGGATTCATGGCTACTCCGTCATGAACTTGTCGAGGCCGTTCGTGTCGCGGATGATGAGATTGTCGGCAACGCCAACGGCTTCCGCGAACTCGACGCTTGCGCTCAGCCTGAGCTTGGTGTTCACGGTGTGGTCGAAAGCGACTTCCGTCAGACGCTCTAGGTTGCCGAAGTAGGCGTCCAGCCTTTGGATAAGGGCGCGATATTCCGCGTCGAGCTGCCTGAGCGCGCGCTTTTCGTAGTCGGCGAGCCGCGCGATAAGCTCCGATTCCGATTTGCCGAGTCCTGCCTTTATGGCTGAAGCGACGAGCGGGCCGGCGAGCGCTCCCACCAGCGCGCCGAGTATTGGAATCGGAATCACCGCCTGCCCCGCCATGGACGCCAAACCGACGATTGCCGCGTCCGCCGCGACGATGTGCGACATCTCCGCGAACTGATCGCCGTCTATGGCGCCCGCGTGGTACTGTCGCAGAAGCTCGCCGACGCCCATCAGTCCGCTGACGAGCGAGCCTGCGAACGGGGCAGCCAAGGCGGTCGAGTTGGTGACGAGATACACCGCGCCGCCCGCAACCGCGCCGCCGCCCGCAACCTTCGCGGTGGTCAAGCCGATGTCCCGCCAGTCCTGCGCGGTGTAGTCTCCGCGAAACAGGTTCTTGCCTTCTTCGCGCTTGCTCCAGATAGCCTGAGCCAAGGCAACGCCGCCTCCGACTGCCGCGCCCAGTCCGGCGGCTTTGCCAAGCCCCGACAGGGATGGGGCGTTATCGGCGCGCGCCGCGCGCTTCAGGTCTTCGTTCTCTTGGGCGAGCTTTTCTTCGCGGTTGCGGATCGTGTCGTGAACGCGCCCTTGTCGAACCTCGTCATATCTGCCTTCGCCGGGGGCTATGAGATCATCCGCGGATCTCCCCGTCTGATGTTGTAGCGTGTCGAACTGGCTTCTGACCGCGTTCGCGCTCTTCTCGGAAAGCCCGTCTATCTGACCGGTTTGGCGCAATTGATCCAACTGCTCGAACTGGTCTTTGGGGATGTGGTATCGCCCGCTGAAGTCAGGATGCTTGTTCGCGTGGTCTAGCGCGCCGCCTAGAGTGTCGCGGATGCCGTTGTAGTACTTGGACTGAATATCCACGCCGCCCACGCGGTAGTCGGTGGGCGCGAATCTGCCCACGCCCTCGAAAGTGGCGGAGGCAGCGCGTCCGTGAAGGAAGTCGGAAGCGCGGGTGAAGCCGACGGTTACCTGCTCAGCGATCTCGCCGTGCTTGGTGGCGGCGCTGCCGAGAATGCTGCCGGGCGAGCCTACGAAGTCGCGCACTGCCTGCGTCTCTCGCATGGCGGCGGAGAAGGCGAGATCCTGCGCGCTCAGCGTGGAGGATAGCTCGTTGGCGCTGTTCGCGGCAGCGGCAGACGCCCACGCCGCGGTGACTTGCGCGGCGATATGCGGGTCTAATCGGCTGGGGTTGGGGCGCGTCATAGCGTGATCTCTGCTTTGAGCAATTCGCTTAGCGAACGGACGTGATTGATGAGCGCGGCAAGCCGTTCCTTTTGTTCTTGATCGAACTGCTGATAGTCGTAAGGGTCGTGTCGGGCTAGCTCCTCTACCATAGAAGATCCCAGCCAGCGGAACCGTCGATATTTCTTCGGATCGTAGCTTATGAGCCAATCCAACTCGGCAAGGCACCCCGCCACGTGATCCCTCGTTCGCGCTTCCAGCCCCTCTATCTCGCGGCAGACCGTCTGAAGTTGGCCAATCAGCTCCTCGATTTGGAGGCATCGCCGCGTCGCCTCTTCCGCTGCTTTCTTGTTGCGTCTGTTGAGAAAGATTCCCGAACCGACGAGCGTCGCGCCGCCGATTGCCCATCCTAGCCATGCGAACGCGGAGGGTATTGTGACCTCTTCTGCCTCGTTGGTCTCATTGTCGCTATCCGTGGAGCGCTCCACCTTGTCTTTGAACCGGTTCACTTCAATACGAAACTCAACACCTGTTCTGTAAAACTCTCTAGGGGAATTGTTGAGCCGGCCCAAGTAATCCTCGACCAGCTCTATTAAGTTAGCCGCGTACATCCGCTGCTCGAACAGCCGCACGCTTGCGCGCTCGACGTCTTTGCGAACGGTCTCATGCCGCTCGACTGCCGCTTTCATCTTATCTATCGCCTCGCGTTTCGCGGACGAGTTGAACATCCCTGTCTCCCAATGTCTTAGAGGTTGCGCGGTTGGGCGCGATTGGTGTTGGCGCGTGCCATTTCTATGCTTCCGCTACGCGCATCGCGGCATTTATAGAGTTCGCTTTCGCCTCTTCTAATGACGCATCCCACGTTCAGCCGATAATCACCGTATCATCCCAGTCGCGAACGTTCCAGATACAGCCGTCGTTGGCGGATTCGCGTATCGTCAACGTCATCTCGAACCATCTTGCATACCAGTCTCCGCTTGTCAGACGCTCCCACGAGGGGCGCAGAACGACCTCTTTCGAGATAAGCTCGCTAAGCGAACGGACGTGGTTGATTAGGGCGGCAAGCCGTTCCTTCTGTTCCCGGTCGAACTTCCGGTAGTCGTAAGGGTCGTGTTGAGCTAGCTTCTCTACCATGGATCGCAGCCAGCGGAACCGTCGATGTTTCTTCGGATCGTAGCTTCTGAGCCAATCCAATTCGGAAAAGCATCCCGACACGTGCGCCCTTGTGCGTGCTTCCAACTCCTCTATCTCGCTGCAGACCGTCTGAAGTTGGTCAATCAGCTCCTCGACTTGGAGGCGCTGCCATATTGCCTCTTCGGCTACTTTCTTGTTCCGACTGTTGATATATATCCCAGCTCCGACGAGCCCAGCTCCACTGATTGCCCATCCCACAGGCCCAGCGCGCACGAGCAGAGCAGCGATTTTGTTCCTCATGTAGTTTTCGGCTGTATCAGTCGCTCTGTTGCCGAGCCATGCGAACACGGAGGATATTGCGCCCTCTTCTGCCTCGTCGGTCTCATTATCGCTACGCGCCGCCTCGGTTTCGATGCGCCGCGCTGTATCCGCGAACCTATCCACTTCTATGCGAAACTCGGCAACCGTCCTGTCGAACTCTTTGGGGGAGTTGGCGAGCCGGTTCAAGTAATCCTCGACTGGCTCCATTACAACGTCAGCCGCGTACATCCGCCGCTCGAACAGCCGCACGCTTGCGCGCCCGACATCCTCGCGAACGGTCTCATGCCGCTCGACCGCCGCTTCCAGCTCTTCTATCGCCTCGCGCTTGGCGGACGAGTCGAACATTCCTAACTCCCCCTTATAGGCTCGACCGCCCTACCTAGGAGTTTTGTATCCCGACGCCTGCGCCTCCACTAGGCTGTTCTCGTCCCACGGATGCGCGAGCGCTACCTCTTCCACGATGTCCGCGCCCCAGCCGGGCACTGTTGGCACCGTCATATAGCCGTCGATTATCTCTGGAACGGTGGTGGTCAGATCGTCCTTCCACGGCACATCGTCTATGTCTATCTCCATGATTCTCACGTTGGGGAGCGTGGCGCACAGGCTGGCGCTGACGAAGCTGGATAGGTGGCTGTAGTAGTTGTGCGGCGCGACGTTGTGCTGATATACCTCCGCCAAATCGCCCACTTTCTTGGACTGGCTGAAGCCGTTCCAAGGCACATCTATCATGAACATGTCCGCCGAATGGTTCTCGAAATAGGGGATGTAGTCGCGCATGTAGAACAGGTTCTCGCCGGTGCAGATGCGCGTGGATGTCGAATCTTTTATCTGGCGCAGGCTCTTGGGTTCGTACATGTCTATTTCTAGCCAGAGCATATCGAACTGTTCGAGGACTTTTGCGATTCTCAGCGCGCCTTCGGTCTTGAAGTGGAAGTTCAAGTCTAGGTTGAGGTCTATGTCGTCTCCCACGGCGTCCCTGAACGTGCCGATGAGCTTTTCTACGTGGGGAATCAGCCACTTGGGCGCGTACTGGTCGGTGGAGCCGATGCCGCCGCTGAATCCGCCGCCGAATGTGGCGTCCTGTCCGGGCATCAGGATGTTGGTCTTGAGCGCCGTGAAGCCGCGCTCCTTGACCTCATGCCCTAGGTTGGTCACGGCTTCCCAAGAGTCTATGGGCGGCGTTCCCAAGATGTCGTGGTGACGTATGCGCGAGCTTCCGCAGTGAGACCAGTACACGCGCACCTGCTCGCGCGTAGGTCCGCCGAACAGCTCGGTTACGCTTATGCCAAGCGCCTTCGCCTTGATGTCTATGAAGGCGCAGTCCAAGCCCGCTATCGCCTTCGCCGCTATGCCGCCCGGACTCTGCCGCGTAACGCGGTACATGTCCTGAAAGCGCATCTCGAAAGCGCGCGGGTCTTTGCCGATGAGAATCGGCTTCATGTCCCTTATCGTGCCTTCGATGCCGTGCGGCGATCTGCCGTCGCTGCACTCTCCCCAGCCGGTTATGCCCTCGTCCGTCTCTACCTTGACGAACATCCAGGGCCTCCAGCCGGCGTCTACGATGAACGTTTCTATGTTGGTGATTTTCATTCGGGCGTCCTTTCCAGAGGGGTTCGCATTTCGCGGGCGATGATACCACACGGCGGCGCGGCGATGGCGTAAGCGCGAATGGCTGCCGCGCCCCTGTCAGCGCCGCCGATAGCTGGTATGATTTGGGCAGCGCGAACGGCATCGACTACGGAGGGACGGCATATGCCCAGCGGCAGCAAGCGGGAGTGGCGAGAGGAGACGCTCGAACCGGTGATGCGTCGCTTCGGCGAGCGCCAAGAGCGGTTCGAGACGGCTTCCGGCATCGCGGAGGACATCCTATACACGCCGGAGGAGCGCGACGGGTTCGACTACGGCGAGCGGCTCGGATACCCGGGCGAGTATCCCTATACGCGCGGCGTCCAGCCGACGATGTACCGCGGGCGGCTGTGGACGATGCGGCAGTACGCGGGCTTGGCGTCGCCGGAGGAGTCCAACCGCCGCTATCGCTACCTGCTCGAACACGGGCAGACGGGGTTGAGCGTGGCGTTCGACCTGCCCACGCAGACGGGTTACGACTCCGATCACCCGCTGGCGATGGGCGAGATAGGGCGCACCGGCGTTCCCATCAGCAGCCTAGCGGATATGGAGGCGCTCTTCGACGGCATCCCGCTCGACAGGGTAAGCACGTCCATGACCATCAACGCCACCGCGTCCATACTGCTCGCGCTCTACATCGCGGTCGCGCGCAAGCAGGGCGTCGCCGCCGACAAGCTGAACGGCACCATACAGAACGACATCCTCAAGGAGTACATAGCGCGAGGCACCTACATATACCCCCCGCGCCCGTCGATGCGGCTGGTTACGGATACGTTCGCCTACTGCTCGCGGCACGTTCCGCGCTGGAACACCATCAGCATAAGCGGCTACCACATGGCGGAGGCGGGCGCTACCGCCGCGCAGGAACTGGCGTTCACGTTCGCCAACGCTGTCGCCTACGTTCAGGCTGCGGTCGACGCGGGCTTGGATGTGGACAGCTTCGCGCCGCGACTCAGCTTCTTCTTCGTGGCGCAAAGCCACTTGTTCGAGGAGGTGGCAAAGTTCAGGGCGGCGCGCCGAATGTGGGCGAACATCATGCGAGAGCGGTTCGGCGCGCGCAACCCCCGTTCGTGGACGTGCCGATTCCACACGCAGACGGCGGGCGTAACCCTCACCGCGCAGCAGCCGGACAACAACGTAGTCCGCACCACCGTACAGGCGCTCGCGGCTGTGCTGGGCGGCACGCAGTCGCTCCACGTCAATTCCAAAGACGAGGCGCTCGCGCTGCCTACGGAAGAATCCGTGCAGCTGTCGCTCAGAACCCAGCAGATATTGGCGCACGAAATGGGCGTCGCGGACACCGTAGACCCGCTCGCGGGCAGCTACTATGTGGAGGAGCTTACCGACAGGGTGGAGCGCATGGCGCTCGACTACATAGAGCGCATAGACGACATGGGCGGCGCGCTCGCGGCTCTGGAGCGCGGATACCAGATACAGGAGATTCACGAGAGCGCGTTCAGACACCAGCGGCAGGTAGAATCCGAAGAGCGAATCGTCGTGGGAGTGAACCGCTTCCAGTCCCAAACTCCGCCCATAGAGAAGCTCCAGACTATCGAGCCGTCTGAGACGCGGCGGCAGCTGGAGCGGCTAGCGCGGCTGAAGCGTGAGCGCGACGGCGCGCAGGTGCGCGCGACGCTGGACAGGCTGGAGACGGCGGCGCGCGGCAGCGACAACACCATGCCCGCCATACTAGAGGCGGTGGAGGCATACGCCACGCTGGGCGAAATATCGGACGTGTTCCGCGCCGTGTTCGGCGAGCAGCGTGAGTTTTCGCCTTTCTAGCGCGCGCGTCGTCCTTATCCGACACGCCGCCCCGCGCGTCGAGCGCGGCTTGTCGCCCGCCGAATGGCGGCTCTCCGAGATAGGCGCAGCCGATTGCCGCGCGCTGGCTTGCGAGCTTGCGCGATTCCGCCCCGTCTCGCTGGCGTCCAGCCCGGAGCGCAAGGCGGTAGAGACGGCTGCCGCAATCGGCGCGGAGCTAGGCTTGCCGATTGCGGCGGCAAGGGAAGGCTTGCGCGAACGCGAGCGCGCGCCGCGTTTCCTGCCGCGCGCCGAGTTCGAACGCGAGACGCGGGAGTTCTTCGACAGCCCATCCGCCGCCGCGCGCGGACGCGAGAGCGCGGAGCGGGCGGCGGCGCGAATAGAGCGCGAGGCGCGGCTGGCGGCTGCGGAGTCCGACGGCTGCGCGCTGCTGGTCACGCACGGCGCGGCTATGGCGAGCTTCATAGCGCTGCGCGCCGCCGGATGCGGGCGGTCGAGCGGGTGGGACGTGTGGAAGTCGCTCCATATGCCCGCTCATGTGGCGTTTGCAATGCCAACCTTTGGTATAGTTGCCAGTAAGGGCGTAGAACTGACGCCGCCGAGCGGCTGAGCCGAGAGACCGAAAGGGAGACATCGCCATGACAGAGCTGCTGCTTTCAGAAGAAGAGCTGATGCTCAGAAGCATGGTGCGCGAGTACGCCGACGCCGAGATAGCGCCTCGCGCCGCCGCGCTGGACGAGAGCTGCGAATTCCCTTGGGACAACATGCGCGGGCTAGCCGAGATAGGCGTTCTGGGGCTGGGCATCCCCGAAGAGTACGGCGGGAGCGGCGGAACCACGCGGCAGCTAGTCGTCGCCGTCGAGGAGATAGCGCGAGCCTGCGCCGCCACCGCCACCGTGCTGGGCGCGCACCTGTCGCTATGCTCGCAGTACATCAACATGTTCGGCACGGAGGGACAAAAGCGGCAGTTCCTGCCCCCGCTCGTCGCCGGCGATAAGATAGGCGCGTTCGCGCTCACCGAACCCGGCTCCGGCTCGGACGCCGCCGCCATGCGAACCACCTGCGAACCGTCCAACGGCGGATACCTGCTGAACGGCTCCAAGACGTTCATCACCTGCGCGCCCGAAGCCGATACGATGGTAGTCATGGCTACGCAGGACAGGGCGCTAGGCGCGCGCGGCGTCAACTCGTTCATCGTCGAATGCGACACGCCGGGCATGTCCGTAACGCCGCTTCATGGCAAGATGGGCATTCGCGCGTCGTCCGCCGGCGAAGTCTTGTTCGACAACTGCGGCGTTCCCGCAGAAAACCGCATGGGCGGCGCCGGCGAAGGCTTCCGCATGACGATGGACGTGTTGAACGCCAGCCGCATGGCTATAGCCGCGCAGTGCGTCGGCATCGCGCAGGCGGCGTATGACGCGGCGCTCGCATACATAAAGCAGCGCGAGGCGTTCGGCAAGAAACTAGCGGAGTTTCAGGGGATGCAGTGGTATCTAGTCGAGATGGCGACAGGCATAGAAACCGCCCGCCTGCTCGCCCTGAAAGCCGCCACGCTCAGAGACGAGGGACGCCCGTTCATAACGGAAGCGTCGATGGCTAAGATGCACTGCTCCCGCGTTGCAGTGCAGTGCGCCGACAGAGCGGTTCAGATGCACGGCGGGGCAGGCTACTTCGCGCCCGCGAACGTAGAGCGCTACTACAGAGACGCCAAAGTGCAAGAGATATACGAGGGGACTACGGAAATCCAAAGGCTGATAATAGCGCGGAATTTGCTGGCGGAGTGACGGCATGATACGAAGGGTTTTTATAAAGGGCTACAAATCCCTGCGGGACGTAGACTTGAAGCTGAACCCGCTGACGGTGATAGTGGGCGCCAACGCATCCGGCAAGAGCAACCTGCTGGACGCGCTAGGGCTGCTGGGCAAGATAGTAACGAGTCCCACGATTGCCGCCGCGTTCGACGAGCATCGGGGAACGCCGCTAGAGGCTTTCTTCGTGCCGTCTGGGGGGGTGGAAAAGCTGCTGGAGAATGAGACTTTGCGGTTCTCTCTCGGCGTGGAAATCGAGTTGGCGAACCACGTCGTTCAGCGTATAGAAACGCAGATGCGAGACGGTTACGGATCATCCGCTCCAGAGTCCAACGGCTCTATAGCGAACCGACACCTGCGATACGAAATAGAGATAGAATTTTCCACCCTCACGGGCGAGTTGCGGGCGCCGAGGGAGAGCCTCGTTGCGCTCGGAGATGACGCCAGACAATCGAAGCGGACGTCTGGCGCGCTTCTAGAGAGGATCGATCTGAATCACGGACTGCTCCGCGTGGAAAATCAGGCGAATGATTTCAGACGCTATCCAGTCGAAGCCGATCGCTCCGTAGCGTCCACTGCCCTATATCCGCCGCATCACCCGAGCGTTGCGGCGTTCAAGAAGGAGTTGGAGCAATGGCGGTTCCACCATCTCCGCCCCGACGCTATGAGACAGGATTCGCCGCTCGTATCTGTGGATAGGTTGGGCGCGGACGGTTCTGGATTGTCAGGCTACCTCCATACTCGCAAGGGCAACTTCCCGCAGTCATGGTCAGGGATATCCGATGCGTTGTCCATGCTCGTTCCCGCGGTGAAATCGATCGACACGGAGCTTTCTGAAGAAGGCATGGTTAGGTTAGCGCACAAGGACGCGCATACTGGAAATACGTTCTCATCGCGGGTAGTTTCGGATGGGGTTCTGCGGGTTCTCGGTCTGTTCGCTGTCTTGGACAAAACTAATTCAGCTACGACGATTTGCGTAGAAGAACCAGAGAGCGGCATATACCCGCCGCGGCTCGACTTGATTGCCAGATTGCTGGATTCCGCCGCGTTCTTCCCCTTTCCCGGACATCAGAAGCAGATAATCGTTACTACCTACTCGGCTCGGCTGCCGGAGATACTGAACCCGCGTTATATCAGCGGAGACTTCGAGAGGCAGGCGCAATCCGTATTGTGCTGGAAGGATAACGGAGAAACCAAGCTGGAGTCTCTTGCTACATACAAGCGCTATCCTTTATTGACGGAAATGGATCCTGAATACACGCTGGAAGACGCGATACTGAGCGGCATGGGTAGTGGCTAACCTAGCGGTCGGTCTCTATCTAAGAGATATCAGAGCCACGCTCAACCAACTTGGAGACAGCCAACAATGACCACCACATCCCCCCCGCCGTGCGTTGCGCGACACCTGAACCACGTGTGCATCGCGGTGAACGACATAGATGATACGCTCGCGTTCTACGGCGATGTGTTCGGCGCGGCTGCGGCTGAGGTGGAAGACATCGAAGATCAGGCGGTGCGGGCGGCGCTCGTGCGCGTGGGCGGATCGCAGCTGGAGTTCATCCAGCCGACGGACCCTAGCGGCGGCGTGGCGCGGTTCATCGAACGGCGCGGAGAGGGCGTTCACCACATCGCGTTCGAAGTCGAGAACCTTCAGGAGCGGCTCGACGCGCTGGCGGCGAGCGGCGTTCGCCTCATCGACGCCGCGCCGCGCGAGGGGCTTTCGGGCATGATAGCCTTCCTGCATCCCCGATCCACGCGCGGCGTGCTTATCGAGCTAGTGGATCAGGACACCGCGCGGAGGTAACCCGAATGACGACGCCCAGCGCCCCAATCCGCGTTCTCGTCGCCAAGCCCGGCTTAGACGGACACGACCGCGGCGCAAAGATCATCGCGCGCGCGCTCCGAGACGCGGGCATGGAGGTCATCTACACCGGAATCCGACAGACGCCCGGCATGATAGTCGAAGCCGCGCTGCAAGAGGACGTGGACGTTATCGGGCTGAGCATCCTGTCGGGCGCGCATCTCGACTTGTTTCCGCAGATATTCGGCGGGCTGCGAGAGAACGATATGGACGATGTGCCTGTCATCGCGGGCGGCATCATCCCGGAAGCGGACAAAGCCGCGCTCGAAGATATGGGCGTGCGCGCGGTGTATGGCCCCGGCGCGCCGACGAGCGATATAGTGCGGAGCGTGCAACAGTTGGCGGACGCGCGAAGGGAGAGCGGCTAGACGGCTCTTAGTCAGTCGGCGGCGCTTCTATGACTATCGGCGCGTCGAAAGCCGACAGCGTAACCGTCATGTCCAGATTGCCGCGACCGCCGAGCGCAGAGCCACCCGGCATCATCGAGGCGAATCCCTCCATCGACACAGGCCCGCTCACGTCCACCCTATAAACGCGGTCGTCGTCCGAGCCAATCCATAGCGCGATGTCCAAACGCTCAGGCGCGTAGACCGCCCCGCCTACGCGGACGGCCGGCGTCCCTTCCACCGCGTCTTCCCCCTCGATTCGCGCGTCTTGTATAGCCGCCGACGCTAAGCCGATTAGCTCCGCAATGTTCAGCGTAGAATCCGGCGCGAGCTTTACCGCGCTCCATTCCAGCGTCATAGCGTCCTGATAGTAGAGAGTGTCGCCCACTATCACCGTGCCTATCTCCAGCAGAAAAGCCGATATCGCTATCCGAAGCGTTCCGCGCGCCCTGTCCGGCGTGGAAACGTCTCCGCTGTAGAATATCGGCAGCGGCGCGTCGGCGCCCTCGAAAGCTATCTCGCCTTGCGCCTCGAAGTGGAACGAACGAACCGCGCCCATCGCGCTCGCGGATCGTTTCAGCAGCGTCTCTGCGGCTGTCGGCGTGGCGCTGGGCGGCGTAGACGCGGCGGCGGGCGCCTGCCGCGCCTGCGCCGCCGATGCGGGAACCGCTGTGGGCGTGGACGTGGGCATCGGCGTGGGCGTTGCCGTAGGTGTCGGCGATGGGGTAGGCGTAGGCGTTGCCGTGGGTGTCGGCGATGGTTTCGGCGTAGGCGTTGCCGTAGGTGTCGCCGTCGCCGTGATAGGCAGCGGCGCGGTCGTGTCTACGCAGCCCGACGCGAGGAAAGCCGCCGCGAATATCCCAAATATGATGAGCGTCGCCAGTTTCACCTTCATGCGGTGGATTCTACCAGACTGTCGGCGGTGGATGACGGATGCTGAAAGCCACCCGATGGCAATCTGATACCATGATACGCGCGCCATCGCCAGCCAAGCGGGAATAACCGATATGAACGAAACGAAACGCATCGTGTCCGGCGCTCCGCAGCAAGGCGACGGGGATAGGCTAGACACCAGCCTGCGCCCGCGCCGACTGCAAGACTACGTGGGCCAAAACCTGCTGAAGTCCAACCTAGAAATTGGCGTCGGGGCGGCGCGTCTGCGCGGCGAGCCGCTCGACCATACGCTGCTGTACGGTCCACCCGGTCTAGGAAAGACGACGCTGGCGAACATCCTCGCCACCGAGATGGGGACGCGCATCAAGACCACGTCTGGCCCAGCCGTAGAGCGTCCGGGCGATATGGTTGCGATACTTACCCAACTGCGCGAACAAGACATCCTCTTCATAGACGAAATACACCGCCTCAGCCGCGTCGTAGAGGAGGTTCTGTATCCCGCGATGGAAGATGGATTCGTGTCTTGGGTCATCGATAGGGGACTGAAGGCGCGCTCCATGAACCTTTCCATAAAGCCCTTTACGCTCGTCGGCGCGACTACACGGTTCGGCATGGTCAGCGCGCCGCTGCGCGACCGCTTCGGCTCGACGCTTCGGTTGGACTTCTACGACGATGAGTCGATGCGCGTCATCGTCGCGCGCTCCGCCCGCATCATGGAGATAGAGGCGGACCCGCGAGGCGTCGATGAGATAGCGCGCCGCTCGCGCGGCACGCCCCGCGTCGCCAACAGGCTGCTCCGCCGAGTGCGAGACTTCGCCCAAGTAATGGCGGATGGCATCATTACGCCGCAGGTAGCCGCCGACGCGCTCGCGCTAATGGAAGTGGACGCGCAAGGGCTGGACGACATCGACCGGCGCGTGCTGGCGTCCATCATAGAGAAGTTCGACGGCGGACCCGTCGGGCTGGATACGCTCGCCGCGTCCATCAGCGAAGACTCCGACACCATCGAGGACGTCTGCGAACCTTACCTGCTCCAGCAGGGTTTCATAGGCCGCACGCCGCGCGGCAGGGTAGCGACGCGCCGCGCATACGAGCATCTGGGCATCGAGCGCCCGCTCCACGACCAGATAGGGCTGTTCTAGCGCGCGCCGCACTTTTCGCAAATAGTTGCAACTCCGCAATTCCGCCTTGACCCCGTTGCCGAAACTGCATAAAATTACAATCTCAGTTATAGGCATTGGCCCAGTTATGGGCATTGGATCGGCGGTTGCGATGAGCTGTCAGACTCAGATGGCGCAGACACTCAAGGAGTATGGCCACAGGGCTACTCCTCAGCGGCTGATGATACTGTCGGCGGTGCGCCACTCCGAAGGGCATATCACCGCCGCCGAAGTGTTCGAGGCGGTGAAGCAGTCTTACCCGTTCATAGACGTGTCCACCGTATATCGAACGCTGGACATGCTGCGGCGGATGAGGCTGGTTTCAGAGACGCACATGGGCGGCGATCAGCACGCCTACGAGTGGATGGACGCCGAGCGTCATCATCATCTGATTTGCAACGACTGCGAAAGCGTTACGTCCATGGAAGACAGCTTCTTGGACGCGCTGGGCGGGCAGATTAGGCGCGCATACGGGTTCGCGGCGGATATAGAACATCTGGCTATCTTCGGGCTGTGCCGAGATTGCCGCCAAGACGAAGACGCCGAGCGCGAGCGATGACGGCGCAAGAGGGGAGACTACCCAAGTGCAGATAAGCGTAGTGGCGGAGCGGACGCCGACGGACATCGCGATGCCGCTTCACGCGCCGGACGGTTTCTTCAGCCTGCCGGTCGCCATCGCGGGATACGCCGTAGCCGCAGCCGTCATCGGATACGCCATTCACAGGACGAACCGAGACCTCGACGAACGAACCGTGCCGACTATGGGCGTCATGGCGGCGTTCATCTTCGCGGCGCAGATGCTCAACTTCCCCGTGCTTGGCGGCACGAGCGGCCACATGGTAGGCGGCGCGCTTGCCGCCATAGTTCTAGGCCCTTGGGCGGCGATTCTCGTCATGACGGCGGTGGTGGGGCTTCAGGCGCTGCTGTTCCAAGACGGCGGCTTGGTGGTTCTGGGCGTCAATCTGCTGTCGATGTCTATCTTGAGCGTGCTGACTGGCTACGGCGTCTATTGGCTCGTTCGGCGGATTGGGACGTCGTTCCGCGGCGTTGCGGCGGGCGGATTCCTCGGCGCGTGGGCGTCGGTCATGGCGAGCGCCGTCGTCGTCGCGCTGCTCTTGGCGGCGTCCGGCACCGTGCCGCTCTACTTGGCGCTTCCCGCAATGGCGGGGGTTCACGCGCTGATTGGGCTTGGCGAAGGGCTGATTACCGTGTTCGCGCTGTCGTTCATCCGCAAAGCGCGCCCTCAGATGTTGGAAGCCGCGCTCCCCGCCGCCGACGGCAGGGGAGACAGCCGAGCCTCCGCGCGAGTCGGCGGGCTGGCTTGGTGGGTCGGCGGATACTTCGTCGCGCTCGCAGCGGTGCTGATAGCGCCGCTCGCGTCCGCAAGCCCGGATGGGCTGGAGTCCGTAGCGGAGCGGTTTGGATTCCTAGAGACCGCGCGCGAAGCCGCCTTCGACATCATTCCAGACTACGCGCTGCCCGGCGTGCAGAACGAGACGATAGCCACCATCCTAGCCGGCTTCGTCGGCGTTACGGTCATCTATCTGCTGGTGGCGGGCGGCGGCTATCTCGCCTACGCCGCCATCAAGCGGAGGACGTGAGCCGAACCCGCGCCGAACGCAGCGCAAGCAGCCGCCCCCTCGCCCTTTGGCGAGCCTGACTGGGGCATGCAAACGGCAAAGAGGACGAGAAAATCGCAAGCTCCGCAGTCCTGAACCGATACGTCGAGGGGCGCAGTCTATTCCACCGCGCGGACGCTCGCGTCAAGCTGGTGGTAGCGCTCGGGTACATCTTCGCCATGACGTCCATCCCGCCCGGAGAGTGGGCGGCGTTCGGCGCGATGCTGCTGTTCGTGTGGAGCGCCGCCGCGCTGTCGCGGGTTGGGGTGCGGCGGGTGTTCCTGCGCTCGCTCGTGGCGGCGCCGTTCATGCTCATCGCGCTGCCGACGGCGTTCACCAAAGCGGGCGCGCCCGCGTTCGAACTGGATTTGGGCATCCTGCATCCGGTGGCGACGCGCGAGGGGCTGGAGTTCGCCGCAAGCGTCGCGCTCAAGTCTTGGGCGTCCGTTACCGCCGCAGTTTTGCTGACCTCCACGACGCAGCCGTTCACGCTGCTCGGCGCGCTCTCCGCGCTTCGCGTCCCCGCCATTCTGGTGTCCATCGTGATGCTGATGTACAGATATCTGTTCGTGCTGGTGGACGAAGCTCAACGGCTGATGCGCGCTCGCGCAGCTAGGAGCGCGACTATGGACGGCGCGAAGTCTGGCGGCTCGCTGCTGTGGCGCGCGAAGGGCGCGGGCGGCATGGCGGGTTCGCTGTTCGTCCGCACGATGGACCGCAGCGAGCGAATCTATTCGGCTATGCTGGCGCGCGGCTACGATGGGCGCGTGAGGCTTGCCGCCGCGCCGCCGCTAGCCGCGCCGCAGTACGCGAGCATAGCGCTTGCCGTATCCGCGTTCGCCGCCGTCGCGGTGTTGGCTAGGGTGGTCTCGTGAGCGCGCCGCCCTCCGCCGCGCCCGCCATCGAGGTGCGCGATCTCAGCTTTGCCTACCCGGACGGACAGCGCGCGCTGAGGGGGGTGGGCTTCCGAATAGGCGTCGGCGAAAAGGTCGCGCTGCTCGGTCCCAACGGCGCGGGCAAGTCCACGCTGCTGCTGCACCTGAACGGGCTGCTGCGCGGCGACGGCGGGAGCGTGAGCGTCATGGGCAGCCCGGTCGACGGCGACCGCAAGGCGCTTCAGCGCGTCCGCGCGATGGTGGGCTTGGTGTTTCAGGACCCGGACGATCAGTTGTTCTCGCCCAGCGTAGCCGACGACGTAGCCTTCGGTCCCATCTACATGGGGCTGCCGCCGGACGAGATAGACCGCCTCGTGAGCGAGTCGCTCGATCTGGTTGGGCTGTCCGGCTACGAAGCGCGGATGCCGTTCCACCTCAGCGGCGGCGAGAAGAAGCGCGTAGCCATAGCCACCGCGCTATCCATGCGCGCGCGCATCCTAGTGCTGGACGAGCCTTCCGCCGGGCTGGACCCGCGAGCGCGGCGGGGGCTTATCCGCCTGCTGAGCGGGTTGGAGCGCACTATCCTAGCCACCACGCACGATATGCGAATGGCGCTGGAGATATTCCCGCGCTCGATAGTCATGGACGGCGGGCGGGTGGTTGCGGACGCGCCCACGGCGGAGGTGCTTGCCGACGCGGATCTGCTCGAACGGCACGGGCTGGAGATGCCTTAGGTAGGGGAGAGCGCGCCGATTACCGCCCGTTCGAGCTGGCGGGCAGCGGTTCGTCTATGGCTGCGTAGTTCATCTGGTACAAGTGCGCGTATAAGCCATCTTTCAGCATAAGCTCGGTGTGGTTGCCTATCTCCATAACCTCGCCGAAGTTCAGCACCACTATCTTGTCCGCGCCGCGTATGGTGGAAAGCCTGTGCGCTATCACTATCGCGGTTCTGCCTTTGAGCAGCTCCGCGAGCGCGCGTTGGATGAGCAGCTCGGTATAGCTGTCTATGTTCGCTGTCGCCTCGTCCAGAATCAGGATCTTCGGGTCCGCCACTATGGCGCGCGCGAAGCTGAGCAGCTGCCGCTGCCCTATGCTTAGGTTGCCGCCGCGCTCGGATAGATAGGTGTCGTAGCCCTGCCGAAGTTCCATGATGAAATCGTGCGCGCCCACGGCTTTCGCCGCCGCCACCATCTGCTCGTCCGTCGCTTCGACGTGGTTGTACTTGATGTTTTCGCGCACCGTGCCTGAGAACAGATACGGCTCTTGCAGAACCATGCTCATTTGCCGCGCGAGCGAGCTTCGCTGGACGGAGCGCACGTCGCGGCCATCTACCAGCACCGCGCCGCGCCCCGGCTCCACATCGTAGAAGCGAGACATCAGGCTGACGAGCGTCGTCTTGCCCGCGCCCGTGGGGCCTACCACGGCGACGACTTCGCCCGGCTCTATTTGCAGGTTTACGTTCTTCAGCACGTCTTCGCCCTCGACGTAGCTGAACGACACGTTGTCGAACTCCAGCCGCCCTTCTATCTCGTCCAGCCGAGTGGCGTCGGGAGCGTCCACTAGGTCAGGCTCCCAGTCCAGCAGGTCGAATATGCGGGAGCCGGACGCCATCGAGCGTTGAAGCTGGGTGTACATCATCGTCAGGTTGCGAATGGGGTCGAAGAAGCGCTGTATGTACAGGATGAACGCGACCAGCACGCCGATTTCCAAGCCGCCGCCGCCTATCATCCGCGCGCCGAAGAACAGCGCTAGGCTGATTGCAGCCGCCGTGAGGATGTCCACTACGGGCAGAAGCCCGGAAGACAGCCTGTTGGTGGTGAGGTTCGCCTCGCGGTGGTATACGTTCTTCTTGTCGAACTCTTGCAAGTTGAACTGCTGGCGGTTCATCGCCTGCACTACGCGAACGCCGGTTATGTTCTGGTTCAGCTCGCCGTTGACTATGGATATGGCGAGCCGCACCCGCACGAACGCCCTTCGCATTATCGGCTGCCAGATTATCATCGTCAGCGCCAGCAGCGGCAAGACGGACATGCTGATTAGCCCCAGCTGCCAATGCAGCAGCAGCAGCGCGACTACTATGCCGACCAAGCTGAGCAACTCGCCAAGCGTCATCACCACCAGCGCGGCGAATTCCTGAAGCTGGCCTACGTCGCCCTGAACGCGCGACATCATGCGCCCAACTTCTGTCTTGTCGTAGAAGCCTACGGATTGCCTCTGCGCGTGGCGGAACACGTCGCGCCGCAGGTTGTACAGCACGCCTTGCCCGACCTTCTCCATGCAGAACTGCTGCGTGTAGTTCATCAGCCAGTTGAGCACGGCTACGCCCACGAACAGCCCGAACATCCATGTCAGCCCAGCGTAATCTCCGGGCGTGATGTATTCGTCTATGGCGTGCTTGACCGCCCACGGGATGGCGATTTGCGTGGCGGTGTAGACCATCATCGCCGCGAACGCGATGATAGCCAGCTTCTTGAAGGGCCAGATGTACGGCAGCAGCCGCGCCACGACGCGCTGATCGTAGACCGAGCTGAATATCTCCTCGTCCGGGTGGCCTCGCCCGGATCGATAGCCTCTAAAGCCGAAGCCGCCCATCATCATGGGCGTACCGCCAGCGGAGACTCTATCTCGCGCATGACTTCTTCCTGAGGCTTGAGCTGAAGGTCGTATATCTCGCGGTACGCGCCGCCCATTTCTAGCAGCTCCAGGTGGGTGCCGCGCTCGGATATGCGCCCGTCTTTCATCACTATTATCTGGTCGGCGCGGTGTACGGTGCTGAGGCGGTGCGCGATGACGAACGTGGTTCTGCCCTCCATAACTGTTTCCATAGCCTTGCGGATAAGCTCCTCGGTGCGCGCGTCTACGCTGGAAGTAGAGTCGTCCAGAATCAGGATGGGCGGGTCCAGCAGCACCGCGCGCGCGATGGACATGCGCTGCCGCTGCCCGCCGGAGAGCGTCGAGCCGCGCTCGCCCACGTGGGTGTCGTACCCTTCGGGCAGCGTCTGGATGAAGTCGTGCATCTGCGCTATCTTGGCGGCGCGCTCCACCATCTCATCGGTCGCGTCCACATTGCCGTAGGCGATGTTCTCCCGTATCGACGCCGAGAACAAGTAGACGTCCTGCTGGACGATGCCGATGTTCTGGCGGAGCGATTTCAGGGTTACGTTTCGGATGTCGCGTCCGTCTATGGTGATGCGTCCGCCGTCCACGTCGTAGAAGCGCGGGATTAGGTTGACGATGCTGGTCTTGCCGCTGCCGGGCGCGCCGAGCAGCGCTACTACTCTGCCCGCGGGCGCGTGTAGGTCTATGCCCCTGAGAACGCGGCGGGTGTCGTCGTAGCTGAACGTGACGCCGTCGAAGCGCACGTCTCCGCTGGGCCTCTTCATCTCGCTGGCGCGTGGGGACTGCTGAACAGGCGATTCGGCGTCCAATATCTCGAACAGCCGTTGGCCTGCGGACGCGGCGCGCGCGTAGGAGTTGACTAGCCAGCCAGCCATTCGCACCGGCATTTGCAGAATTTGCAGATAGAAGATGAACTCCGCGAGATCGCCCGCGCTCATCTGCCCATCGATGACGCGCCGCCCGCCGAAGAACAAGATGAGCGCCATCGCCAGAAGGAAGGTGAACAGCATGAAAGACGTGCTGGACGCGCGCATCTTCTCCGCGGCGATGAAGTAGCTTTGCACCTCGCGGTTGCTGCGCTCGAACTTCGCTTCCTCGTGCGGCTCGGCGGCGAACGCCTTGACCACGCGGATGCCGGTGAAGTTCTCCTGAAGAACCGTGCTCATCTCCGCCATCTTCTCTTGGATGATGAGCCACAGGTTTCGCATCTTGAGGCGGATGAAGGCGGAATAGATCATCACCACCGGCATGAAGCTAACGCTAATCAGCCCTAGCCGCCAATCGTATATCAGCAGCAGTGTGGCTACGGCTACGAACAGCGCCAAGAAGTACGGCGCCCGAACCAGCCCCATGTTGATGAACATGCGGATGTTCTCGACGTCCGTAATGGCGCGGGACATGAGCGCGCCCGTGTGGTGGCGGTCGTGAAACCCGAAGCTCATGTTCTGCACGTGGTCGTACATCATGTTTCGCAGGTCGTATGAGACTAGCTGCGAAAGCGCTTCGCCCAAGTAGGTCTGGAAGTAGGACAGAACGCCGCGCGCCACGCTCAGCGCTAGGATTATCGCCACTACGCGGACGATGACCGATTGGTCGTACTCGCCCGCGTTCAGCATCTCCCATATCTGGTCGATGGCGTCCCCGAAGAACCTCGGCAGCAGCACATAGGCTATCAGCGCCCCTATCATGCTCGCGTAGGCTCCGATGAGCCTCCACTTGTGTCGGAGCGCAATTCCGATGATTCGGGCGATTTCCCTCATAAGACGCCGCTAGAGCGATACTCCCCTAGGTGGTTGGGTTCGGCTAGGCGATGGCGCCGGTCGCGCCCGCCTGATGTGCCGCTGACAACGCATTCTACTACCTTAGCAAATTGCGGGCTGCGGCGCTAATTCATTCAGGAAAGCCGATTCTACTCGTGCCGCAGCGCGTCTATCGGGCGCAGGCGGGCGGCGCGCAGCGCGGGATAGATGCCGAAGAACAGCCCCACCATGATAGAGACGCTGAGCGCCAGCGCCACGATGTCGCCGGTCACCACCATGATGAGGTCCGCTCCGGGCCCGAAGGCGTCTTCGGCTCCGTCCAGCAGAGACGATATCCCGACGCCGAGCGCCAGCCCTATCAGCCCGCCGCCGAAGCTCAGCATGGACGCTTCGGTAACGAACTGCATCAGGATGTCGCGCCGCTTCGCGCCCATCGCCTTGCGAATGCCTATCTCGCGCGTCCGCTCGGTTACGGACACCAGCATTATGTTCATTATGCCGATGCCGCCCACGAGCAGGCTGATGCCCGCTATGCCCACTAGGAAGATGACGAATGCGTTCGTAGCCTCCTGAACCGCCTCTAGTACCTCCCGTTGGTCGCTAACGGTGAAGTCGTTCTCGTCTTCCGCGCTCAGCTCGTGGCGCAGCCTGAGCAGCGTGGTTATCTCGTCTATGGCGCGGTCGGTGAGCAGCGAATCCGACACCTGCACGTTGATAGAATCCACCTGAATGCCGCCTTGAGCGGTGCGGTTGGACGATAGCCTGTGCTGGTGCGTCGTTATCGGGATGTAGACTTGCTCGTCCACGAACCCGAAGAAGCCCAGCCCCTGCTCTTCCTGCACGCCTATTACGGTGAACTGCTCGTCTTCGATGCGAATCGGTTCGCCAAACGGGTCTCTCTGCCCGAAGAGCGCGTCGGCGATGTTCGCGCCCAGCACTGCGACGTTGGAGTTATCCAAAACGTGGCCGTGCGAGATGAACTGCCCCATCGCCACGGGGGAGTTTCGCACCGTCTCGTACTCCGGCGTTACGCCGATTATCTGCCCGCGCGTCTCGTTGCCGCGCGCTATCATCCGCCCGAAAGACTCCTTCTGCGGCGCGACGGCGGATATGGACGGCGCGAACAGCGGGTCCAGCAGCGCGTAGGCGTCTTCCATCGTGAGCGAGCCTTCGCCGCCGCCTCCGCCGCCGAGGAACGCGAACCCGCCGCCGCCGCTCTCCGCCGAGCCGGGCGTTACCGAAAGCAGGTTGCTGCCGAGCGCCTCTATCTGCGAGGTGATGGACTGCTGAACGCCGCGCCCAAGAGCCATCAGCACTATTACGGCGGTTACGCCTATGACTATGCCCAGCAGCGTCAAGCCTGCGCGCATCTTGTTTTGCGCCATCGAGGATAGCGCGGTCAGTAGGACGTCGTGAGGCCTCATCGGGCGCCCGCCCCGCGCGTTTGCGCGTCGCTCACCACGCGCCCGTCTAGCATGGAGACGATGCGGGCGGTGCGCGACGCGATGTCGCGCTCGTGCGTCACCAAGATGACGGTCAGCCCGTCGTCGTCGTTGAGGTCTTCGATAAGCTCCATGATGTCTTCGCTGGATCTGCTGTCTAGGTTGCCCGTCGGCTCGTCGGCTAGCAGGATGCGCGGCCGCTTGACGAGCGCGCGCGCGATGCCGACGCGCTGCTGCTGGCCGCCTGAAAGCTCGGTCGGCTTGTGCGAGGCTCGGTCGGCAAGCCCGACCCGCTCCAGCGCATCCATCGCGCGCCGCCTGCGGTTCGAGCCGCCGCTGTAGACCAGCGGAAGCTCCACGTTGGCGCGCGCGGAGAGGCGCGGCAGCAGGTTGTACGTCTGGAACACGAACCCTATCTGCCGCCCGCGTATCTCCGACAGCCGCCCGTCTGACATCGCGCCGATGTCCTGCCCGTCCAGCACGTACCGCCCGGACGTGGGCGCGTCTAGGCAGCCGACTATGTTCATGAGCGTAGATTTGCCGGAGCCGGATGGCCCCATGATAGACATGAACTCGCCCTCTTCTATCTCCAATGACACGCCCTGAAGCGCGCCCACCTCGACTTCTCCCATCATGTACGTCTTGGTGACGTCTTCCAGCGTTATCATCTTCAGTTCCTGTTTCCTCTGCCTCTTCTGGGTCTCTCTTCTTGGCCGTCTTCGAAGCCGAACTCGATGATAGCGTCCGGCGCGCCTTCCATGACTATCGTATCGCCTTCTCCGACGCCGCTTTCGACGATAGTCCAGAAGTCATCGCTCTCGCCCAGCGAGACTGCCGTTTCGACTACCTCCCCATCCACCAGCGTGTTCAGCGTCGGGCGGTCGAAGCTGCCGCGCACCGCCTGAAGCGGAACGAGGATCACGTCCAGATACTCGCTAATCGTAATGGAAGCTACGGCTGTCAAGCCTTCTGGCAGCTGAACGCCCTCAGGCGCGTCTATGCGTATCTTCACGGGGTAGCTCACGATGCCTTGTTCGCCGACCGGCTCCGCGCCGATTAGCGACACGGTTCCCGGCGCCGTCTCTCCTTGCAGCGCGTCCATCGTGATTTCGGCTTCGGAGCCGGTGGCGAGCTGAAGCACGTCGATTTCGTCTACCGAGCCGTCGATTTCGACTACGCTGGTGTCCACCAATTCCAGCAAAACCGTGGTGGCTTCCACCTCTTGCCCCGCTTCCACCTTGACGCTGGAGACGAACCCGTCCCACGGCGCGGTCAGCCTTGCGTCGGCTAGGCGAGTTTCGGCTTGGGACAGGTCGGATTCGGCGGCGCTCACTCTGGTGACGAGCAGGTCTAGGTCTACGGCGTCCGGCTCGCCGAGCAGATCGGCTAGATCTTCTTGGCGGTCCGCGAGCGTCTGGCGCGCAGACTCTATCAGCGCGATGGCGGCGGCGTGTTCGGGCGTCCCTTCCATGCCGAGCAGCTCTTCCAGATCCAGCTCGGCGGCGGTTATCTTGGCGCCCGCAAGCTCGATCCGCTCTTCGAGGTTGGCGATGTTCGCCGCGTTCGGCGGCTCTTGCAACTCCGCGAGATTCTCTCTGGCTTCTTCGACCGTCGCCTTCGCAAGCTCTATTTGCCGCGCTATGTTCGGCGGCGAAATCAGCTCGTCCAGCTGGCGGTTGGCGTCGTCGCGCGTCTCTTCCGCCAGCGTTATGGCGGTTCGCAGCGTCTCGACGACGAGCGCGTCCGGCGGCTCTTGGAGGTCGGCTAGCGCCTGCTCCGCCGCGCGGCGGGCGTCTTCGGCTCTGTCCACCGCCGTCTCCGCCGAACTGAGCGTCTTGGCGAAATTGGCGGTCGAGTCATCCCGCGCGTCTAGCGCGTCTTGGTACGCATTGGCGGCGCTGCGGAACTCTTCTTCGATGCAGCGCTTGTCGGTGGGAACGTCGTTCTCTTCGCAAGTCGCCTGAAGGTCGAACACCGCGAAATTCAGCCACAGGTAGACGCGGGTTTCGTTCCACGCCGTAGCAGGGTCGTCAGCGGGGATGCTCGTCGTCAGCGTCCACCCCAATTCCGCGAACCGCTGCGGCGTGTCGAACATCTCTACGAGGTCGACGCCGTAGGAGGCGAGCATCGCGCCGTAGTCCGAATCCAGCGCCGCGCCGTCCGGCTCTATGCCTAGCCATTCCACGAACTCGTCCGAGTAGGCTTCGGCGGCTTCGGCTATGGCGTCTTGCGCGTCTTGCGCGCTCGCTTCCCAATCGCGCCGCGTTAGGGCGAGCGTGTCTATGGCGGCTTCGAGTTCTTTCTCCGCCGCGTCCACGTCGATGCGGGCGGTGGCGAGGTCTTCTTCGGGAGCGCCCGCTAGGTAGTCGCTCAGCTCTTCTTCGGCGTCTTCTATGGACTTTTCGGCTCTGGCTATGTTGTCTTTGGCGGTTGCGATTTCCAGCGCGGTGGGCGGTTCTTCGAGGTCTTCGAGCGCGTCCAGCGCGTCTTCGACATCGTTGCGCGCCTTTTCGAGCGCGAACGCGGACGGCGGTTCGAGCGCGTCTTCGAGCGCTTGCCGCGCGTCGTCCAGCTCCAGCCGAGCCGCCACGATTGCGGCTTCCATCTCGGCTACTCTCAGCGCGTCCGGGTTCAGCAGATCGTCCAGCGCGGTTTCGGCGTCGTGGAGCGCGGTTCGGGCGTCGACCACGTTGCGATGCGCGTCGACTACCGCAGTCGGGGGCGGGTCTACGAGGTCCGCAAGCTCGTCGCGCGCGTCGCGGAGCGCGACCCTCGCTTCGGCGACGCCGCGATCCAGCCCGGCGATGGCTTCCAAGTCCAGCGTGGCGAGCAGGTCTCCCGCCTTCACCCGCTGCCCCTCGGTCACCAGCACTTCCGCAACCACTCCCGGCGAGCCGAAGGTTACGCTCTCGCGGTCTGGGAAGCTCACACTGCCGGTTACGGTGATGGTGTCTATGAGATCGCCGCGCCTGACGGGGACGGTCTGCTGGTCTTCCATCAGCTCCGCTTCGGCGGGGCGGGTGATCATGCGGTATCCGACGAACGCCGCCGCGCCGATAATGACGACGACCGCCACGATTGCGGCGATTCGCCAAGGTCTGAAAAAGCTCATTTGGTCGGGCGCTCCGTAATTTTCCAATGCCCCGCCGTCATAAAGGCGGCGGGGCGCGGGCGTTTATGGGATTCTCTAATATCTCGGTTAGCGTCTGTGGTCGGCGTTGTGATGCGATTTTATCTTATGCCGCCACAGGATATCGGACGGCTCTTCTTCCATCGCGTCTATCATCAGCCAATAGCCCAGCTCGGCGCTGCGGAAGAAGCGCTTGGCGCGCTTCTGGTCGTTGGGGTCTAGCCGCGTCAGGATGATGACCGCCTTGCCTCTGAGTTCTTCTCTGTCGCTGTAGAGCATGGTCTTCAGTTGAACCGCCGCGCTGCGGGTCATGTGGATGCGCGGCTTGAACGGCATTTCCACCGGATCCGCGGCGGTGGTTATTCCCGCGAGCCGCGCGGATTTGGTGAAGTGGTCGTTCATGCGTCGCACGGCGCGGCTGGCTTCGGTGAAGCTGCCGCGCTCTATCAGCCTGCCTACCTCGTCGCTTCGCGTCCGCGCCAATTCCGCTTCGTAAATTGCGCGGCTGTCCGCGGAGCGGGGCAGCCTGCTTTCTATGTTTTCGCGCGTGGTCTTGACCCAGTAGAGCGGCTCGCCGGGAACCGCCGTGGACGACGCGGCTACCGCTACCCCGCCGCCAGCCGCGAACGCGAGCAGCGCAATCAGCGCGAAGGCTACGGGGCGGGCTACGGGCATCCAGCGCCATTCCAGCCACGAGCGCAGCCACGCCGTCAGCTGCGCGGAAGCGCCGTTGGGCTGGCGCGGGGCTGCGGCGCTCTGGGCTGCTGCGGCTTGCGAGAACCGCTCGAAGCCGCGAGACTTGGCTGCGGGGGCGGGGCGCGCCTCCCGCGCGACGCGAATGGTGGCGCGCGACACTTCGAGCAGCGGCTCCAGATCTGCGGCGTGTTCGGGGTAGCGCTCTAGGCAGCTGCGCGCGTCCTCGCCGCGCAGCATCCGGTCGATGCAGTCGTTTAGCGCGTCGCTGAACTCGCGGCTCATAGTTCGCCTCCCCTTCGGAGCGCGGGCTTCATCTCGTCTCCGGCTCGGGCGCGGCGGAGCGCGCGGGTTCGGGCGGCGCCATCGCGCGGCGCAGCTTGCGAATCCCGGCGTGCTGAAGCGATTTTACGGCGTTTTGCCGCCTGCCCACCACCTGCGCGGTCTCCATGATGGATAGCCCGGCGGCGAACCGCAGGGTTATGACCTCGCGCTGAAGGTCTGTGAGGCTTTCCATCGCGTCGGATACCTGCCTCATAGACCAGCCGATTTCCGCTATGCGCTCCATATCCGCGTGGCTTCCGTCCGTAGCGTGTCGCGCCGCGTCGAGCGTCGTCGTAGGTCTGCGCCCTTTGCGGCGAAAGTGGTCTACGACCACGTTGTGCGCTATCCTGTACAGCCAAGATGTGAACGGGTATCCCTGAAACCTGAACTTGCCGATGGATTCGATCATCTTCAAGAACACGTCGCTGGTGAGGTCTTCCGCCTCCATTCGGCTGCCGCACTTGAATGCCACGTATCTATAGATGCGGTCGTAACAAGCCTCGTACAGCTCGCCGAACGCGGCGGCGTCGCCCGTCTGCGCGCGCCTGACTAGGCTTTCCGCAATGTGCCGATCCGCTTGGTCGTCCGCCATTTTCGCCTTTTTCGGTTGGAGCGTCCGCGCGTCCGCCCGCTCTCTTCGTATGCAACGCCGGCGCCTACGCTTGGGTTAGCGCCTATCATGGCATTTTAGCCGATGTTCGCGCCCGCCGCGCCACCAAAACCCAATCCCGCGTGATACCATGTCGCCGCGCTCTTCAGCGAAAGGAACGGTTCTCTTGGCGGCACTATCGGCGGTAACGTCGCTGCTCGACAGCAGGCGGCGCAGGGATACGCTGCTCGCGCTGACCGCGGCGTACATGCTGGTTCAGCTTTCGAGCCTGCCGGTGGCTATATCGCTGCCAACGCTGGCGGAGTCTTTCGGCGCGGGCGTGGACGATGCGGCGTGGATAGTCATCATATATCTGATGATGCTCGGCGCGTTCGTGCTGCTCGGCGCGCGCATGGGCGACAGATACGGGCACGCGCGGGTGTTCTTTCTGGGCATCGGGCTTTCGACTGTCGGCTCGGGGCTTATCGCGGTGTCGCAAGAGCTGTGGCACATAGTGGCTTGGCGCGCCGTAGCCGGGCTAGGCGCGGCGATGGTGATGGGCAACGCGAACGCGATTCTCGCCGCCAACTTCGGGCCGAGCGAGCGCGGGCGCGCGTTCGCCATACCCATCATCGGCGCGCGGTTCGGAACGCTAATCGGGCTTGCGCTGTTTGGCGTTCTGCTCCAGTTCCTCAGCTGGCGGCTCGTGTTCCTGACGTTCGTGCCGCTGGGCGTCCTTTCGATAGTCGCGTCGCTTCCCATGCTTCGCGGGCAGTCCGCAGCCGCGCCAGACCGCGACGAGGGCGCTATAGACTGGCTTGGCGGCGCGCTGCTCGTCGCGGCGGGCGTGGTTCTGGTGCTGTCCGGCTCCCACCTGCACGGCGGCGAAGAGTCTTACGTTACGCCGGACGCGCTCACCTACCATCTGCCCATGCACCTGCTCTTCCTTGTCACGCTTGGCGCGTTCTTCTTGGTCGAGCGTAGGGTGTCCAACCCGGTGGTGGACGTTCGCCACTTCAAGAAGGCGCCGTTCTCGCTGTCGCTCGCCACGAACCTCACCTATCATTTCTCGATGCTCGCCACCATGACGCTGGTTCCCATTCTGGTGGAAGAGGGGTTCGGCAAGCCGCCGCTGTTCGTGACCGTAGTTCTGCTGCCGAGCCAAATTCTGGGGCTGTTCATGCCGATGGTGGCGGGCTGGGTTTACGACAGATACAACCCGCCGCTGCTGCGCCCTTTGATGATGCTGATGATTGCGGGCGGCTTTTTGGCGCTGAGCTTCACCGCGTCGCGCATCCCGTTTTGGGCGCTGCCGCTGATGATGATGCCCATATCCGTAGGCACCAACATGTTCAACCCGATAAACAACGCAACGGTGATGAACGCGCTTCCGCTGAGGCACAGGGGCGTTGCTTCGGGCATGCTGGAGACGACGCGCGAGATGGGGCATGCGCTCGGCGCGGCTACGGCTGCGGCGGTTCTCGCGCTCGCGCTGCCGACGGGCGTGGCGCGGCTGTCCGACGCCGCGTCGCAGGGCTTCTACGTGCAGGGGTTCCAGCTGTCCAGCCTGATGGTGGTGTTCGTGCTGTGCTTGGGCGCGTTCTTGGCGTTCGTCCGCAGCGCGCCGAAAGCCGACGCCGAGCCGCCTAGCGCCACAGCCGAGCGCGCGCCGTCCGCCAGCTCTGGGGGGTAGCTCGCGTCCGACGCGCCGAACATGAAAACTTCGGATTTCGACTACCGCCTGCCTCCAGAGCTTATCGCGCAGACGCCTATCGAGCCGCGAGACCGCTCCCGCCTGATGACGCTCGACAGGCGCTCCGGCGAGGTTAGCCACCGCCGATTCTACGATCTGCCGAGCTGTCTGCGCGCGGGCGATCTGCTGGTGTTCAACGACACGAGAGTGTTCCCGGCTCGCCTGTACGGGCGGATGGCGAATTCGACGGCGCGCGTCGAACTGCTGCTGCTGGCGCGGATAGAGGGCGAAACGTGGCGCGCGCTTGCGCGTCCCGGGCGCCGTCTGCGCGCGGGCGCCCGCTTCGTAGTCGGCGACGGCGCGGACGGCGCGCGGATAGGCGGCGCGGTCGAGGCGGTAGAGCCGTCCGGCGCGCGCGTCGTCAGGTTCGACGAGCCGCCGCCGCTGGCGGACATCGGCATCGTGCCGCTGCCGCCGTACATCCGACAGGCGCTGTCGGACTCGGAGCGATACCAGACCGTATACGCCGAAGCCGAGGGGAGCGTAGCCGCGCCGACAGCGGGGCTGCACTTCACGACGGCGCTCATGGACACGCTCCGCCGCAAGGGAATCGATATGGCGTTCGTCACGCTGCATGTGGGCTGGGATTCGTTTCGCCCTCTGCGTTCGGAAGACCCCGCCGAACATGAGATGCACTCCGAGCAGTGGGCATTGTCGCCCGCCGCCGCCGCCGCCATATGCCGAGCGCGCGCCGAGGGGCGACGCATCATCGCCGTCGGCACCACCGCCGTTCGTCTGCTGGAGAACGCCGCGCTTCGCGCCGCCGCCTCCGCCAATTTGGTAAGCGCGGGCGCGGGCTGGGTCGATCTGTTCATAACGCCCGGCTTCGAGTTTCGCGCGATAGACGGGCTGATAACGAACTTCCACCTGCCGCGCTCTACGCTGCTGATGCTGGTGTCCGCCTTCGCGGGCAGGCGCAACACGCTCGCCGCCTACCGCGCCGCCGTCCGCGAGCGATACCGCTTCTACAGCTTTGGCGATGCGATGCTGATAGCGTGAGAGGGGCGCTTCTGAGGTTCGCTTGCGCCTGTTGTCTATTGTCAGAATCAGGATTTTCTGGATTATTGGATTTCCGAGATTGTGGCGTGAAAATCCTGAGAATCTTAGAATCGTGCAAATCCTGATTCTGACAATAGCGAGCCTATCCCTTAGCGTGAGAGGGGCGCTTCTGGAGTTTGCTTGCGCCTGTTTATTGTCAGAATCAGGATTTTCTGGATTATTGGATTTCCGAGATTGTGGCGTGAAAATCCTGAGAATCTTAGAATCGTGCGAATCCTGATTCTGACAATAGCAAGCCCTATCCTATCCCTGTAGGGGTACCCCAACAATGCCCACAGCCGTCCGCGTCTTCCATCCGCGCCCGCCATACGACTTCGCGCTATCCGCGAGCTACGCCACTGGACACGCCGAGCGCAGCGCGGCGGATACGTTCGCGGATGGCGTATTCCGCAGGGGGCTGTCTGTCGGCGGCGAGATAGTCGCGCTCAGCGCGCGCTCGCTCGGATGCGTGGAGCGCCCGTCGCTGGAGATCCGCGTCGAGGGCGCGCGGCTGAGCGCGGAGGACGAGGGGGCTGCCGTCGCCACCGCCGCGCGGCTGGTGGGCGCGCACGTGGACTTGGCGCCGTTCTACGCCTCGCTATCGCCGGACGACCCCGCAGCCGACTTCGCGCGCCGATTCCGCGGGCTTGGCTTGCCGCAGTCCGCCACGCCGTTCGAGTCGCTCATATTGGCGATACTGGGGCAGCAGATAAGCAACAGCGTGGCGCGAACTCTCCGAGACCTGTTCGTGGACACGCTCGGAACATCCGTAGAGGTGGGCGGCGCGCGGTATGCTGTGTTTCCGGACGCCGAAACGGTTGCGCGCGAGAGCGTGGACGCGCTGAGGCGAATCAAGCTCAGCGCGCGAAAGGCGGAGTACATACGCGGCATAGCCGAGCGCGTGGCGGATGGGACGCTGGACTTGGAATCGCTCGCGCCGCTGCCTTCGGATGAGCTGTCCGCGCGGCTGATGGAGCTTCGCGGCGTGGGGGCGTGGACGGCGCGCTGGATGCTTCTGCGCGCATACGACCGCCGCGACGCCTTCCCGCACGGCGATTTGGCTATCCAGCGCGCGCTCGGCGAGCTTTTCGGGCTCGGCGAGCGGCTCAGCGCGCGCGAGGCGCTGAAGCTATCGGAGCGGTGGATCCCGCATCGCAGCTTGCTGACGACGTACCTGTTCGCCGCGATTAGGGCGCAGCGCATGGGGGAGCCGATGCGTCGAGCGCCGTAAAAGAAGCCTCGCGCCGCCGCGAGGCTTCTTCGCTTAGGGGTATTTCGGCTGCGGCTGCCGCCGCATCCGTCTACATGCTGGCTACATGCTGGGCATGCCCGGCTCGGCCGCCTGCTGAGGGGCGCCGCCGTATCGCCGGAACATCATCCCCCGCCCGGAGCGGCTGCCGCCGCGATTCTTGTGGAAACGGCGATGCGCGGGGCGCTCCAGCCACTCGCCTTGCGCCACCAGCATCGCTTCGCCATCCACGTCCATCACCAGCGCGTTCGCGTCCGCTTCTAGGTCTGCGAGCGCGTTGCCGTTGTCCGTCAGTATCTTGGCGTCGTCGCCCACGCTGTAGCTTATGGCGGCTGAGCCGTCCGACGGCGTGAGCGTGAACGTTCCCGCGTTCGCGTCGACGTTCGAGACTGCTCCCATAATGGCGCGCTTCGTCGTCAGGTTGCCGTCTTCGTCTCTGGTTACCATCTGGGCGCTAACGAAACCGTCTCCCGCCGCTCCGAAATGCCAGAGGTTGCCGAGCGAGCGCTTGCCGCGCCAGCCGCGGCCGAACTTGCGTCCTCTGCCATCGTACTCGAACTCGCCTACGGTTACGTCCACCGTCATGTCCGAGCCGTCTCTAGTGACAGCGAGCGCGACAGTCCCGCCAGCGCCCGCCGACTCGACGGCTTCGCGCAGGTCTTCTACGCTGGTTGTGGCGGCGCCGTTCACCGCCGTAATCAGGTCTCCCGCTTCCAGCGCGCCATCCGCCGGGCTGCCGTCCAGCGCCTCGACCACTTCGAGCGCGCCGCTGTCAGTCTGCCGAACGGCAACGCCTATGTACGGCTTGGCGGCGCGGTCGTGTTCGTCGCTATCGTCGTTGTCATGCTCGTCGGCGTCCTCGTCTCCGCTTGCCTGAAGCTGACCGATGTCGTCGGGCTGAGTTATGCGCGAGGGGTCGTCCGTCGCCGCCTGCGTGGAGAACGGGCGGAGCGCGACCGCCGCCGCCAGCGCGACCGCGAATGCCGCTGCGAGCGCGGCTATTGTTATGATTTTGGATCTCATTTCGTTTGTGGCGTCCCTTCCCTATGAGTGTGTCTTGCGAGCCTGCTCAAGAGATACAACGCGGCTGATAGGCGCGGGGTTAGCGCCCAATTGGGGGAGTTGCGCGCTGGCGTCGATAAGAGTCCGTCCAAGCTATTGCCGCCAACCCACCCCCTCGCGCATGGTGATATAATGAACGCCACACCCATTCCCCGGAGTTGGCGACAGTGGCTATGGCAGACGCGAGCATACGGAACGACGCCGACGCGCCTTCCGACTTGGACCTCGTTGAGATGTATCGCGACATGGTTCAGGTGCGGACGCTCGACGAACGCATCTGGGCGCTCAACCGTCAGGGCAAGGCGGCTATCGTCGCCTCGTCGCAGGGGCATGAGGCGGCGCAGATAGGCAGCGTGTGGGCGCTGGAGCGCGACAAAGATCAGTTCTACATCTACTATCGCGATCTCGCGGTCATGCTCACGCTGGGGATGTCTCCCGTAGAGATAATGTCCGGCTTCCTCGCCAAGCGGGGCGAGCCGATGAGCGGCGCGAGGCAGTTCCCCACGCACGGCGCGAACCCGGAGCTGGGCTTGGTCAACCTATCCAACGTGGTGGGAACGCACATCCCGCAAGCCGTCGGCGCGGCGCTCGCCATGCGGATGCGCGGCGAAGACGGGCTGGCAATCGCCTACTTCGGGGACGGCGCTTCCAGCGTCGGCGATTGCCATGAGGCGATGAACTTCGCAGCCATACACCGCCTGCCCGTCATATTCTTCTGCGAGAACAACCGCTACGCCATATCCGTGCCGCTCTCCAAGCAGATGGCGGTGGACGGCATAGCCGAGCGCGCCGAAGGCTACGGCATGAGCGCGGCGTCAGTGGACGGCTGCGACATCGAGGCGGTGTACGAGGCGACATCGCTAGCCGCGCGGCAAGCGCGAGCGGGGCGCGGGCCGACGCTGATAGAAGCGCACGTCGAGCGCTACCTGCCGCACACGTCCGACGACGACGATACCCGCTACAGACCCGCCGAAGAGATCCGAAAGGCGCGGCGGCGCGATCCGCTCGTCATCCTAGCCCGCCAATTGCGCGAAGCGGGGCTGCTCAGCGACGCCGCGGATGAAGAAATCCGCGCCGAAGCCACGCGAATAGTGAACGTGGCGACCGACATAGTAGAATCCGCCCCATATCCGGATGTGGACGATTTCTATGAGCATGTGTATGCGCCCGCCTAACTAACTCCATCCCCTTGCCAGCCCGCGGCGGGGAGAGAAACTATCGAAACCCTTCAGCCGACTAGAAAGGAACTCGACATCCCAGAGCTAAGCGTCATAGAAGCCGTTCGGGAGGCGATGCTCGAAGAGATGCGCCGCGATGAGCGCGTGTTCGTGCTTGGAGAAGACATCGGCGCGCGCGGCGGCGTGTTCTTGGCTACGGACGGCTTTCTGGAAGAGTTCGGAGAAGAGCGCGTCATAGATACGCCGCTTGCCGAATCGTCCATAGCCGCCATAGCGCTCGGCGCCGCGATGAGCGGAATGCGCCCTATCGCGGAGATAGAGTTCGCGGATTTCATTTGGCCCACCATCAATCAGATAGTGGGCGAGGCTTCCCGCGTGCGTTACGGCACGAACGGCAAGCTGAGCGCGCCTATGGTGCTTCGCGCTCCGCAGGGCGGCGGCGTGCGCGGCGCGCTCTACCACTCGCAGAGCGTCGAGGCGTTCTTCGCCCACGCGCCGGGCCTCAAGGTGGTTGCCCCCGCCACTCCATACGACGCCAAAGGGCTGCTCAAGAGCGCCATCCGAGACGACGACCCCGTCGTCTTCCTAGAGCATAAGCGCACGTATAGGCTGGTGCGCGGCGAAGTGCCGCCGGGAGACTACGCCATCCCCATAGGGCAGGCGGATGTGAAGATGGCGGGCGACGACATCAGCGTAATAACCTACGGGCTGATGCTGCACCACTGCATCGAGGCTGCGCGAACGGTGGCGGCGGAAGGCATAAGCGCGGAGGTGGTGGATCTGCGAACCGTTAGGCCCCTTGACGGCGAAACGATACTAGAATCGGTACGCAAGACGGGCAAGCCGCTCATAGTTCACGAAGACAACAAGGCGGGCGGCATCGGCGCGGAAGTAGCCGCCATAATCGGCGAAGAGGCGTTCGAGTTCTTGGACGGCCCCATAGCTAGGCTCGCGGGGCCAGAAGTGCCCGCCATGCCGTTCGCGCCAACGCTGGAAGCCGAGTTCATGCTCAGCGCGGACAAGATAGCCGACGCGATTCGGCGGCTGGCGCACTACTAGGGAGCGAACGAGTGATAATAGAGCTGCCGCAGGTTGGGGAGTCCGTAACCGAGGGCGTAATCGGCAAGTGGCTGAAGTCCGTCGGCGAGCGCGTCGAGCGGTTCGATCCGCTCGTGGAGGTGGTTACCGACAAGGTCAGCATGGAGATGCCCGCGCCTGCCGCAGGCACGCTCACCGCGATACTCGCGCCCGAAGGCGACACCGTGCCTATGGGCGCGCCGATAGCGGAGATCGACGCGGACGACGAGAGCGCGGCGGACACATCCGCGCCCCTCCCCGGCGTGGACGCGGCGCGGCGCATCGGCTCGCTGCTCGAAGACATCGCGCCCGTAGGCCCCACCGGCTCGGGAGGCCCCATATCGGCGTCGCCGCCCGCGCCGGCTTCCGATTCGCCCGCGAGCGCCCCGCCGCCGGCCGTGCCTCCCCAGATAGGCGGCGGACGCTCTCGCCGGAGGCGATACTCCCCCGCAGTATTGCGGCTTGCCGCCGAGCGCGGCATAGACCTAGAAGCGGTCGTCGGCAGCGGCAGGAATGGGCGCGTAACGCTCAAAGACGTTCGCGCGTTCGCCGCCGGACAGCCCGCGCAGTCGCCCCCAGCCGCGCCCGCGCAGCCGTCCGCGCAGCAAGCGGCGGACGACGAGCGCGTTCCGCTCAGCGCCGTGCGCCGCATCATCGCCGCGAACATGGCGCGCAGCGCGGCGGAGATACCGCAGGCGTGGACGTTCGTAGAAGCGGACGTGAGCGGGCTAGTCGCGCGCCGTCAGGAGCTGCGCGACGACTTCCGTAAGCGCGAGGGCGTCAACCTGACCTATCTGCCGTTCGTCATCGAGGCTGTCGCGGCGTCTCTCAGGGAAAACCCGCTCCTGAACTCCAGCTGGGACGACGACGCGATAATCCACAAGCGCCGCATCCACATCGGCATCGCGGCGGCGGCTCCAGGCGGGCTTGTGGTGCCGGTAATTCACGACGCGGACGCGATGAGCGTGTCCGACCTCGCTCGCAAGCTGGACGACCTGACGACGCGCGCGCGCGGCGGCGCTCTGCGGCTGGAAGACATCGAAGGCGGCACGTTCACGCTCAACAACACAGGCGCGCTCGGATCTATTCTGAGCCAGCCGCTCGTCAACCCGCCGCAGGCGGCGATACTGACGACAGAAGCAATCGTCCGCCGCCCCGTAGTCGTCGGCGACGGCATAGCCATACGCTCGATGATGAACCTCTGCATGAGCTTCGACCATCGCATCATGGACGGCGCGGAGGCGAGCGCGTTCGTCAACGCGGTCAAGAGCCGGCTGGAAAGTGTTGGCCCGGAGACGAGCGTTCATTGACGTTCGCGCCGGATGCTCTGTCCACGCTGCGGATAGGCGTCGCGCCTTACGCGGACGGCTTGCGGCTTCAGCGCGGGCTTCACGCCGAAGTGTCGAGCGGCGTCCGCCCGCATACGCTCGTCCTGCTCGAACATCCGCACGTCTACACGCTCGGGCGGCGCGGCAGCGAAGACGACATTCTGGCGGACGCCCACACACTGGCGGCGCTCGGCGTGGAGGTCCGCCGCGCGGACAGGGGCGGCGAGGTTACCTACCACGGTCCGGGGCAGCTGGTGGGCTACCCGATAGTGAATCTGCGGCGGTGGGGCGGAGGTCCCCTGCGATTCGTTCGGACGCTGGAGCGGGCGCTCATAGACGCGCTCGCTAGGTTCGGCGTCGAGGCGGAATCGGACGGGCGCCCCACGGGCGTATGGGTGGGCGAGCGCAAGATAGCCGCCATCGGCGTAAAGGTGGCGCGCCGCGCGACGATGCACGGCTTCGCGCTGAACGTGTGCGCCGATCTGTCGTACTTCGATCACATCGTGCCGTGCGGGATGCGCGGCGCGCGCGCCACGTCGCTAAGCCGAGAGCTGGGGCGAAACGTCTCGGTGGACGAGATAGCGCCCTCGGTGGCGGATAGGTTCGCAAGCGCGTTCGGCTTCAGCGCGAACACGGCGGCAGCCAACGAAAAGCGCGGCGCGGAACTGCGCGCGCCGTCTGTCGTATAATCCCCCCACGCAGCCAAGCCGACCGAACGGCGCAATCCAACGCGGGAGACAACGCGCATGTGCACATACGTTACCGAGCAGGCGAAGATAGAGGGCAGCGGGCGCGGACAGCGCGGCTGGTTCGGCCTCACCGACGCCAGAGTCTACTACGATCACCCCTTCCACTCTCAGGCGGACCACACGCTGAACATAGACTTCGTGAACGAGGCGATGGGGCTGGACGCGCGCATCCCCATAGAGCTGTCCGCCGAATCCGCCCGCGCGCTGGTGCAGGCGATAGAAGCCGCGCTGGAGTCCGGCGAATACCTGCATCGCTAGAGGCGATTCGCGCGGATACGCGGGACGAACGGGATACATGGATATGCTTGGGATCGACTCTCATCCCGATCCCAAGATCCCGTTCGTCCTGCGGTTCTTCAGGCATTCCCCCTCTCTCATACTAAAGTACTATAGAACATACATGCTTAGTATGAATCCCCGATACTGAATAGGTACGTATCGAAATCAACCCTGCTGCCGATGCGCGGATTATTGCCGCGCATTATTCTTGTAAGCGTACAAGAAAGAAACCCATCCGCCCGACGGCGGGCGGATGATGAGGATGCGGAGGAGCTCAGCGAGCCGATCCCGACGCGCGAAGGCAGCCGGCATCCGATGGAAAGGGAGGCAAGGAACGATGAGGAACAACATAATCATGCTAAAGGGATGCCAGAGGTGCGGCGGCGACGCGATGCGCGGCAGCGACTGGCACGGCGACTTCATCCAGTGCATCCAGTGCGGATGGTACAAGGACGAGCCGGGCGACCCGATGACCGCCATAGTAGACGCTTCGATGGCGAACTTGTTCGAAGAGATGCGCCACCGCAAGGCGAGCTAGTATCCGAAAGGGCGGCGGTGGCGTCGCCCGCATAGCCCATCATCCCCCGGAAGCCCCCTTTCGCCAAGCGCGGAAGGGGGCTTTTCATTGCGCCGACGCGCCCGCGCCAATCTTTACCCGTATCCCGCCGCGCTTGTATACTCGCAAATGATGGACGGGCGTTGCGCGCCTATCCATCTTCACGCAGCCGAAAGCATACGGAGGTCGAACCATCGAAGACGCCAGACTGCGCGCCGCGCTGAACGCGCTCGAACGCGGCGATCTCAGCGTCGATCAGGTCATCGCGCAGCTGCGCGATTTCCCCTACGAAGAGCTTGGATTCGCCAAGGTAGACCACCATCGCGCCATTCGGCAGGGCTTCCCCGAGGTGGTGTTCGGGCAGGGCAAGACTCCGCAGCACATAGCCGCCATATCGAACGCGCTGCTTCGCAAATCCGAGCGTCTGCTGGTTACGCGCGCCTCCGCGCAGGCGTTCGAGGCGACGGTCGAGATCGCGCCCGATGCGGAGTACGACGACTTGGCGCGCTGCATCGTCGTAGACCGCCGCGCCGACAAGACGGGCGTTCCGGGCGTGGCGGTGGTGTGCGCCGGCACATCCGATCTGCCGGTGGCGCGCGAAGCCGCTATCACGGCGGAGCTTGTGGGGTGCGAGGTGGAGCGCATCTCCGACGTGGGCGTTTCGGGCTTGCATCGGCTGCTCGAACACCTGCCCCGCCTGCGGAGCTGCCGCGCGCTAGTCGTAGTCGCGGGCATGGAAGGCGCGCTGCCGTCCGTGGTCAGCGGGCTGGTGGACACGCCCATCGTAGCCGTGCCTACCAGCATCGGCTACGGCGCCAGCTTCGACGGCTTGGCGCCGCTGCTGGCGATGCTCAACAGCTGCGCGCCCGGCATCGGCGTAGTGAACATAGACAACGGCTTCGGCGGCGGATACCTAGCCGCGATGATCAACCTAACGTCCCGACGCGCTGATTAGAGCATGGATTGGAGCGCAGACCGCATGAACGCATCCCCGATTCCCCTAGCCATCGCCGCGCCGCAGGCGTTCGCGGGCGAAGATATGGATTTGGCGATGATCCGCCGATACGCGCGCCGCGCCGAGCGGCTCGGATACCGCAGCCTGTGGGTGGCGGAGCAGCTGCTTGGGCGGACGCCCACGCCGGAGCCGGTGACGTTCCTCTCGTATCTAGCCGCCGTTACCGAGCGCATTCGGCTGGGCTGCGCCGTAGTCATCGCCAGCACGCGCAACCCCGCGATGCTCGCCAAGCAGCTAAGCACCGTGGACGCGCTGAGCGAAGGGCGGCTGGACGTGGGAATCGCGCTCGGCGGGCGAGAGTGGTCTTACCCCATATTCGGGGGTCCATCCGAGCGGCGCGTTCGCCACTTCACCGAAAGCGTGGACGTTATGAAGGCGCTGTGGACGCGGGAGCGCGCCGTTTTCGAGGGCGAGTTCTGGACGCTCGAAGGCGCGCGCATGAACCCGAAGCCCGTCCAAAAGCCGCATCCGCCGTTGTGGTTCGGCGGCAGGCATCCCGCCGCGCTCCGCCGCATCGCGCGAATGGCGGACGCCTTCATGGGCGCGGGTTCGACGACGACGGCGCAGTTCCGCGATCACGTATCCGCCATCCGCGCCGAGCTGGAGCGGCGCGGACGCGACCCCGACGGATTCCCCATCGCCAAGCGCGTCTACGTAGCCATAGACGACGACGCGAGCCGCGCCGAGCGCCGACTGCGGGAGTGGTTCGGCGCGTGGTACGGCAACGCGCCAATGGCGTCCACCGTGTCTGTGTGGGGAAGCGCGGATGCGTGCGCCGAGGGGCTGATGGAGGTGGTCGACGCAGGCGCGGATATGCTGATGCTCAACCCCGTGTTCGACTACGAGGAGCATCTCGAGGCGCTGGCTGAGGTTCTGCCCAGCCGCTAGAACGCCTCTTCCGCCGCAGCGATGGCGCGCAAGTCCGCGTCGGTGTACGAGCCTAGCGAGCGGAAGTCGTATTCCGTGTAGTTCTTTATCCAGCGCAGCGCTATCTTATAGGCGGAATCGTAGCGGTCGATCATCTCGCAGAGGGCTACTTGGGATGCGTCGTCCGGCGGCGCGGCGGCGGTTCGGCGCTCCTTTATGTCCGCAAGCTCTTCCTGAAGCAGCCGCTTGTTGAATGCGAAATCCTGAACTTGCCCCGTGTTTTCGTCTCGAGCGTTGTGTATGATGCGCTGCGCCGTCTGCGCGACGGATATTCTGCCTGTGGCGAGGTCTTCCATCAGCGCGGGACGAACGCCGGGCTGCCCTTCGAGGCTGTCTATGCCCTTTGCGCCGCGCCCGTTCAGCCACCCTTCCACGTATTCGATAAGCATTCGAGCGTTGCGGCGCGAGCCTTCGCTGGTTATCGAGCCTGCGGGCGGCGCTATGTCTATGGGGAAGTTGTCGGGATCGTACATGTCGGGAGACGGCTCCCAGCCGGATCCGCGCAGGCGCTGGAACGGCTCTGCCGCCGTCTTCATGTGGAAGATGTGCGCCACCCACGCGCGCAGGAAGCCTTGTTGGGCTTCCCACTCCTTATCCGCGCGGATGGATTCCGCGGCGGCTAGGTTGGTCTCCTCGTCGCGCGACGGGAGCGCCGTAGCCATGCCGCCTATGGGCGCCGCGCCGCGTCGCAGGCACACCGCCACCAGCCGCCGAAAGATGTTCGTCATGAACTCCGTCGTCTTGATGTCCACATCGAAACGGTCGGGCCAAACCTGTTCCGGGTCCGCCATGACGTATTCGAGCGTGGACGCCTTGAAGTCCCAGCGCGCCGCGTTGAGTCCGGCGGCGTAGGGACCCAGCTCCCAAAGCAGCTCGTCCATGATGTAGACGGCGGGAAGCGACTCTATGAGGAATATGGCGCGAATCTCGGCGTCGCTCGGATAGCCCAGCGCCTCGCGCCCGAAGTCGAAGAACTCGCGGTAGAAGCGCGCCTCCTCCACCAACTCCACCTTCGGCAGGTAGAAGTACACCCCTTGCCCGCGTTCGGCTTGCGCTTTGCCGCCGTATGCGAGCGTCAGCCCCATGCTCAGCGTAGTGGCGGCGATCGGCTCGCCGTCCACCGCGAACCCCGCCTCGTCTAGGTGTATGCCGCGCTCGCGGTGCATGAAGAACGGCAGCGCGCCGGGCGCAAGCTCGTAGCTGCGGTCGCGCGCGGGGTTGTAGAAGCTGAGCGTCCCCAGCGTGGCGTCGCGGCGGTTGACCGCAGCCTGAAGCGTGTCTCCCAGCCGATGCCCGGCGGAATCCTCGTCGTCGTCGAGATAGCCCGTCGCGCGCTCGCCGTCCGCGCCCGGGTTGAGCGCGTTTATCGCCATGCTGGTTATGGAGACGGGCCCCGATATTTCGATTCCGGGCAGCGTAAGCTCGGCCGGCAGCGGGGGGATTCGCCAATCGCCGGAGTTTATCTCCGAGCGCGGCGGCGCGCTCGGCAGCTCGCCATGCCGCGCCGCTCGCTCTATCATCGCATCGCGTTTTCGGCGTATGTCCGCTATCGCCGGCGCGAACCTGTCGTGCGCCGCTACGACGTATTCGAGAAACTCCGTGGTGAACAGCTCATCCGCAAGCGGAGACTGCGCGAACTCGACTCTATCGACGGCGGACATCCTTGCTGCTGCCTTTCGGTATGTGGCTTGCATCCGACGCCTGCGATTCTATGCGGCGCGCTTTGGGGTGTCAATTCGCGCGCCGATTGACGCTCCGCGCGGGCACTCGGTATTGAGGGGGAAGCTGAACAGATTGGGTCGTGTCAATTCGCGCGCCGATTGACGCTCCGCGCGGGGCTTGGATAAACTTGCGTCAACCCCACAGGAGGTTGGAAACTATGGCGCTGCTCTTGGACAGGGCTACTATCCAGCGGCTGCTGGACATGGACACTACTATCGAGATATTGGAGCGCGCGTTCGGCGAGCTTGCGGGCGGCAGCGCGGTAATGCCGCAGCGCACTGCTGTCGCGGACGCCGACGTCAACGGCTGGTACGGGTTCATGCCCGCGCAGCTCAAGGGCATGGGCGCGCTCGGCATCAAAGCCGTAACCGTGTACAAAGACAACCCTTCCGCGCACGGCATTCCCGCCACGCTCGCCACCATATTGATGATGGACAGCCAAACGGGGCAGACGGTGGCGGTGATGGACGGCGGATACATCACCGCGGTTCGCACCGGCGCGGTGAGCGGGCTTGCCACGCGGCTGCTGGCGCGCAAAGGCGCAAAGACAGCCGGCGTCATGGGCGCGGGGGTGCAGGCGCGAACCCAGCTGTGGGGCATGGCTGCGGCGGCGGACTTGGAGAGCGCGCAGGTGTTCTCGCTAGACCCGCCAGACGCGCGCCGCGCCTTCTGCGACGACGCATCCGAACAGCTCGGCATCCCCGTGGAGCCGGCGGAGAGCGCGGAAGAGCTCGTGCGGAGCGTCGATATCCTTTCGCTCGCGACCACCGCGCCCACGCCGATAATCGATGGCGACTGGGTTCGACCCGGTTTGCACATCAACGGAATCGGCTCGCACACCCCGCCCGCCCGCGAGCTGGACACGAAGACAGTCCTGAAATCCAAGCTAGTGTGCGACCAGATAGACGCCTGCCTAGCGGAAGCGGGCGACGTCATAATCCCCATAGACGAAGGCGCGCTGAGCGTATCCGACATCTACGGGGAGCTTGGCGAGCTGATAGGCGGCGAAAAGGCGGGGCGCGAAAGCGACGACGAGATAACGCTGTTCAAGAGCGTGGGGCTTTCCATACAGGATATCTCGGTGGCGCAATACGTGTACGACGCCGCCGTAGCCGCCGGCGCGGGAACTGAGTTCGCGTTCGTGTAGGGCAGGCGGCTCGCAGACCCGCATGGTGGGCGCATGATGAGGATTATTGCGGATTCTCGCAATTTTCCCCAATAGAACACTTAGGGTTGACACTAATAAATAGTTATGACACTATGCGCTTGGCATTCGCCTTGCGCGGGTGGGCGGCGCGTTGCCGCCATTGGATGCGGAGAATAGGCAAAGCTAGACAGAGGCTAAACATAGCCCGAGGAGATGGCGAGGGGATAGCGATGAAGCCTTTTATGAGTAAGACACTGATAGCCGGCATGGTCATGGCGCTCGTTGCGGCGTTCGCTTTGGCGTGCGGTTCGTCGGAGGAAGAGGCCGACAGCGGCGACGCTGCCGCGCCCGCGCCGGCTCCCGCCGCGACCACCGCGCCCGCGCCAGCCGCGACGATGGCGCCCGCGCCGGCTCCGGCGGCGACTACAGCGCCGGCGCCCGCGCCGACGGCAATGCCCGCGTCGAGCGGCGAGATGATGGCGGAATCCGTCACCATAACCGTGGTGCTGGACAACGTGGGCGCGCCGCAGTTCCGCAATGAAAAAGGCACGTGGCCCGATGTGATGTTCCACGGCTTCTACGGCTTCCAAGAGCCGCTGCTCGGCTGGACGCCGTCCGAAGACGACCAGGGCAACCCGCTCGTCAACCGCGACACCTGCGCCGCGCCGCTGCTGATTACGGGATGGGAGTGGGAGCTTCCGTCCAAAGACGGGCAAAGCACGGTCAAGCTGGACCGCGATCTGGTCGGCATAGACGACCCCAACGCCTCGCTCGACGACACCGCGCTTTCGCTGCCCAAAGACGAGCGACGCGCGCTCGTGGGCGACGACGAAGGCATCGTGACCGTCCACTTGCAAGAGGGCATAGACTTCTACCGCGCGGAAGGCGGCGATCTGGTGCGTATGCACGAGATGACCGCAGACGACATCGTATGGTCGATGAACGACGCGGGATCGGACAACCCCAACACGGCGCATTCCAACTCGTCCCAACAGTTCGAGTTCTATAAGCCTTGGCAGGTGGTGGACAAGTACACCGCCATGGCGCCCAACAGGGCATTCACGTCCGACGGGCTTTCCAACACCTCTTCGCAGTGCTGGGACGCCGTGTTCATCCAGTCCAAGCAGTATCAGGACGAGACTGGCGACACGTTCGGCAAGCCGCACGGCACAGGCCCATTCGTGGTTCACCAGTGGCGCCCGAACGAGCGCATAGACGCCGAGGCGCGCGTCGATCACTGGCGCGTCAACGCTCCGTACGAAAATCTGGTGATACTACAGTCCAACGAGGCGCAGAGCCGCTCCGCGATGCTCCAGACGGGGCAGGCGGACGTTGCGCTCGCGTCCATCCAAGACGTTGCGCGGCTGGAGAAAGAAGGGTTCAAGTTCCACGATGGTTTGGACACCATCTACGGCAACTTCTTCTACTTCGCGGGCAACCTGTGGTCTTTCGAAGACCCGGAGACCGGCGACCCCATACTGCGAGAGGGCTTCAAGCCGTCCGCCAAGTTCCCGTGGATAGGCGACCCGCGCCTAGAGTGCGTGGGCATCGACCGCGCCGACCCCGCGATTCAGGACACGCCGGGCGCAGGCTGCGACGCTCAGGGATTCGACAACAAAGACGCCGAGAGGTTCAGCTACGAGACCCCCTCGATGGAGTCGGCGCGCAACTTCCGCCTCGCGCTCATCTACGCTATCGACCGCGAGTTGATAGCGGCGTCGGTAACCGGCGGATACGGCGGCGCGGTGTACGGCGGCGCATATCCGGGCATGGCTTTCCACCAGTCTCATCCTGAGTACAAAGACAGGTGGGCGTACCCGTTCGACCCCGAAAAGGGGCGCGAGCATCTCGCGGCGTCGGGCGTAGAGCCGGGCTTCGAGTTCGAGTTCTTCTGCTCGCAGGGCAACGGCACCTCGCTGGAGGTGTGCGAAGCCGTAGTCGGGCAGTGGAAAGAGAATCTGGACGTCGTTCCCGTTATCGACAGCCAGCAGTATTCCGCGCGCAGGCCCACCATGCTGGCGCGCCAAATCCACGTGCCTTGGATGACGCGCTGGGGCCCCACGAGCAAGCAGGGGCGCATCAGCGACATAGGCGGCACGCTTCCGGGCGGCGGCTTGTGGCCTCTCCCGTCCGGCGGATACAACCCCGGGCTGGAAGACAACCTGTACTACGACTTCCGCGAGGAGACGCGCGTGCAGGCGAAAGGCTCGCCCGAGAACCTCGCCTCCCGCGAGAAGATCATAGACAGGGCGCACTACTGGGGCCTCACCGGCGGCGTGGTCGAAGTGCCTGTGCTAATCGGCTTCAACCCCGAAACCGTGCAGAGCTGGGACCTCAAGCCTTGGGACCTGCCCAACTCGTTCGAGACGATAACTCCGGCGGGCAAGTAGCCGGAACCCAAGCGGACGGCGGCGGCTTCGCTCGCTAGGGCGTCGCCGCCGTCGCGGAACGGAAACCAAACCGAGAGGGCGTTCGGAGCATGTGGACATTCATAATTAGGCGGCTGGTGTTCGTCGTCATCGCCGTCATCGCCTCGACGCTCATCGTGTTCGCCCTCTCGCGATTCTCCGGGGGAGACCCCCGCTATCTGATTCTCAACGTCGGCTACACGTCTCCCGAAATCTGGGAGTCGTGGGGCGAGCGGCTTCACCTAGACAAGCCGCTGGTGGTTCAGTATTTCTTCTGGCTAGGCAATCTCGTTTTCAAGGGCGACTTCGGCGACTCTATAAAGACGAACCAGCCCGCGAACGAGATGATACTTCAGTTCGCGCCCGCAAGCCTTCAACTGGGCTTAGGGGCGTCCTTATTCGTGTTCGTAACCGGAGTGCCGCTCGGCATACTGTCAGCCGTCAAGCGCGGCACTATGTGGGACGTCATCGGCAGAACGTTCGCGCTGTTCGGGCAGGCGCTGCCGCCGTTCTGGCTCGGAATCATGCTGATCTTGGTGTTCGCGGTGAACCTCGGCTGGCTGCCCGCCGGCACGCGCGGGCACGGCGTGGAATGGCCCGAAAAGTTCAAGTTCTACATATTGCCAACGATAACGCTCGGCTGGCTCGCGTCCGCCGCGCTGATGCGGCTCATACGGTCGTCCATGCTGGAAGTGCTGGATTCGGAGTTCGTCAAGCTGGCGCGCGCCAAAGGCGTGGGTTCGACGACGGTGATTTGGAAGCATGCGTTCAAGAACGCGCTCATCCCGCCGCTCACCTACTCCGTGCTTCTGCTCGCGGGGTTCATCTCCGGCACGGTGGTGACCGAAACCGTGTTCGCTTGGCCCGGGCTAGGCTTCATGACCTATCAGGCGATACAAAACATAGATTTCCCGGTGGTTACCGCGGCGGTTCTGGTGTTCACCATCCTCACGGTTACCGCGCTGTTCGTGCTGGATATCTTATACGCTTTCATAGACCCCAGGATACGATATTCGTGAGGCGCAGCCCGTGACCACCGAAGCGAGACAGTACACTGTTGCGGAGATGGAAAACCTCGGCAAGACCACTAGGCTTTCCGATACGCTCTACGTGCTTCGTCGCTGGCCGCTGATACCTTTCTTCATCTTGGCGGTGCTGGTAATCTGCGCGCTGTTCGCGCCGCTGATAGCGCCGCACGAACCCGAAGAAGACCAGTTGAGGGCGGTTCTCGGCTCACCCGCGTGGTATCCGCCGTGCGAAGAGGGGCAGATAACCAACAAGTTCCAGTCTTGCAACACAAACGGCATACCGCTGGGGCGCGATGGCAAAGTCTACAACTTCCTGCTGGGCGCGGATCAGCTGGGCAGAGACCTGCTCAGCCGCATCATCTTCGGCGCGCGCGTGTCGCTCACGTTCGCGTCCATAGCGATCTTGTGCGGCACCGTGTTCGGCACCACGCTGGGGCTGATAGCCGGATACTATGGGGGATTCGTAGACGAAATAATCATGCGGACTACGGACGTGTTCACCGCGCTTCCGTATGTCATCGTGGCTATCTCCATCGTCATAGTGCTCGGGCAGCAGTTCTATGTCATAGTGCTGGTGCTTGCGCTTGCTAGTTGGCCCGGCATCGTGCGCTTGGTGCGCGGGCAGACGCTTCAGATAAGGAACTTCGACTATATCTCGCTTGCCCGCGTCGCGGGCGCGTCGACTCGGCGGATAATGCTCAACCACCTTCTGCCGGCAGTCGCCAACACCATCGTAGTGGCGATGACGCTTCAGGTAGGCTCTACCATTCTCACCGAGAGCATCCTGTCGTTCCTAGGCGCGGGCGTCGCGCCGCCAACACCGTCTTGGGGCGCGGACATCTCGAACGGGCGCGAGTATCTCGGCTCGGCGTGGTGGGTGGCGTTCTTCCCCGGCATGGCTATCTTCCTGACGGTGCTGTCGTTCAACTTCATAGGCGACTGGCTGCGAGACAGGTGGGACCCGCGCTTGCGGCAGATATAGCGCGCGTCTTCGGCGTTTGGCTATACTGGCGTATGCTTTCGCGGGGGCGGGTGATGATTGCCGCATGAAGTGGATCATAGTCATTGGGATAGGCATAGCAATCGTGGTGATTGCCTCCACCGGAAGAATTCCGGGAACGGAGCGGCAGCTTGCGCTATCCGAAGACACGCGCACGGCGGCAGCCATCGCCCACACGCCGACATACACCCGCATCGAAGCCATCGGATTCGTCGAACGGCACATCCGCGAGAACTGCGCCGCGGCGGACAAGTATCTGCCCAACATAGCCGGCTTCGAAGCGACGTGGATGCGAAACCCGCGCACCGACGACCACCACGAGCGCCGCGACCGCGAGTGGACGGTTACAGACCCGGCAACCAGCGCCATGTGGCGGCTGTACGAGGACGATCTCGAAGTCATCGACGTGCTGGGAGACTGCAAGACTACCGACCAATAGCGCGCCGGGCGGCTACGCGCCGAATCATTCCCAGCGCATACAAGGGGGCGCAGCTAAGTTGCCATCTCTCTTCGACCTGCACGTGCATACCAACCAAGGCAGCCCGGACAGCGCGCTGACGCCTCAGCAAATGGTGGACGACGCCCGGCGGCTAGGCATAACGGGAATTATGGTCACCGAACATGACGGTTGGCCCCGCCACGACTTCGAGGCGTTCCAGCGCACCGTGGACGACATCGTTCTGGTGCGCGCGCTGGAGGTGTATACGCCGCTAGGGCACATGATAACGATGGGCTTGGAAGGCCACGTCGCGGGCTATGGAGATAGCATAGAGGTCATACGAACGCTGAGGCGCGAGGTGGACAAGGTAGGCGGCTTCATGATCCTCGCCCACCCGTTCCGCTTCCTGTTCGACCTGCCCCACTACACCCAAAACATGCTGTTCCAAGACGCGGAGCGCATCCCCAAGACGGCGGAGGAGGCGGCGAAGCACGCGGTGTTCGAGCTTGTGGACGAGGTGGAAGTTGTCAACGGCGGCAACATAGAGGTCGAGAATCGCTTCGCGCAGGAAGTCGCCGCGCTTCATGGCTTCTGGGGAACGGGCGGGTCGGACGCTCACTCTCTGGATGGATTCGCGCGCGGGGTGACTGCGTTCAGGGGCGACGTCCGCAACGAGGCGGACTTGCTGGAAGCGCTCCGCGCGGGCGACTTCGCGCCGGTGGAGGGCTACCACGTCGGCAAGCCCGTCAAGTACGGGCGCGCAAGCTGGCTGAGGGAAGATATGCTGCTCCGCGTCGGCATGGGGAGCGCGGCGGGGTGACCCCCATGCCGATTCTAGCCGCGCCTACACCGCGCCCCTGAACGGGAAGGCGTGTTCTTCCTTCGTTATGAATTCGAGGACGGCGGGCTGCCCCGCGTCTATGACGCGCGTGGCGGTTCGTATGGCGGGGACTATCTCTTCAGGCTTCTCTATGCGCGCGTTGTAGCTGCCCATCGCTTCGGCTACCTGCGCGAAGTTGCCGCCGGTGTACTTGGTGCCGTACAAGTCGTTGGCGGTGGGGAAGCTGTTGGGCGAGTAGATGCCCATTGCGGAGTTGTTGAGGACTACGCTGAGAATCGGGATGCGCTCGCGCACAGCGGTTTCGATGTCCAGCGCCACCATGCCGAAGCCGTAGTCGCCGATGATGTGAACGGCTAGCTTGTCGGGCGCAGCCATCTTCGCGCCCATCGCCAGCCCCAAGCTGTAACCTAGCTGGGTGGACTTTCCCCATGCTATGAAGCCGCGAGGCGTTATCGCCTCGTAGAACGGTATCGTCTCGTCGCGCGGGCTGCCGGAGTCGTGCGTTACGATGGCGTTCTTGCGATCTATCGTGTTCATCAGATCCCAGATGACTCGGTACGGGTTGATGGGCGTCTCGTCCGATGTCAGCAGCGGCATCCAATCCGCCATCCACTCCGCGCGCGCGGCGGCAATCTCCGCCGCGACGCCGTTCGGCTCGGCTCGGCTTGTGGTGCCGAGCTGAGATTCGGCTTCTTCTATCAGCTGCCGCAATACTAGCTTGGCGTCGCCAATCACGGCGTGGTCTGGGTCGTAGTCCTTGTTCACGTCGTCTAGGCTGTTCGTGCAGTGGACGATTATCTTGGAGTCGAAATCGTCCGCGCCGTAGTGGATGCGCGTGAAGCTGCACCCGACGCCGAATATGAGATCGGCGCGTTCGAGGAAGTGGACGACGGCTCCCGTAGTGGTGCCGCTGCGCGTTCCGAGCGAAAGCGGATGGTTTTCCGGGAAGGCGCTCTTGCCCGCCATCGTCGTCATCACCGGCGTTCGGGTCAGCTCTGCAAGCTCGCGCAGCTCGTCCCACGCCTCCGCGTAGAGGACGCCTTGCCCTGCCTGAATCACCGGGCGCTTGGCGGACAGCAGCAGCCGCGCCGCCTCGCGGACGTCCGCCGGGTCGCCCGCAGACACGCGCGGCGCTACGGGCGTGTAGCTCAGCGCGTCGTCCGGGAAGTCTCCCCGCAGCACGTCGGAGGGGATTTCCAGCAGAACCGGACCCGGGCGCCCCATGCGCGCTTGGCTGAACGCGCGCCGCATCATCTCGGGAATGCGCTCCGGCAGGTTGATCTGATCCGCCCACTTGGTAACCTCGCGGTAGCTGCGCGAGGGGCTGAAGGTGGGGTGAACGCCCGCGCGGTTTCGGGGCGATGACGCGGGCAGGAGCAGGATGGGAACCGAATCCGCATACGCCTGCGCCACGCCCGCGAAGGCGTTTTCCGCGCCCGGTCCCGCCTGCATCGAGAACACGCCGATGCCGCGTCCGTTGGTGACGCGGCTGTAGCCGTCCGCGAGATTCACGCCGACGCGCTCCTGTCTAAAGATCATCGGGCGAACGCCGTGAACCGCGCCCGCCTCCTCCAGCGTGTTCATGGGAATCACGCCCATGAAGTCCACGCCTTCGCGCTTGAGTATTCTAGCTATAGCGTCCGCGCCCTTCATTGCGCCGCCTCCCAACCGTAATTCACAGGATATTCGATGGCGTATGCAAGCGCGCGTTTCGGTTCATTGCCCTGACGCCGCGGTTCTCGCTCCGCATGCATACGCATCCTGAATATCCCGCCCATCCTGTAAACCCACTTATATTGAGTGTAGAATATAATCCGCAAGACGAACCTCATCAATAGGAGAGCGACACAATGGCGGACGACACCATACGCATAGGCTACGTTGGCGCGGGCGGCAACACGCGGCTGAGGCATCTGCCCGGCTTCGCGGCTATAGACGGGGTGGAGAACGTCAGCGTCGCCAACCGCAGCCGCGCGTCTAGCCAGCGCGTGGCGGACGAGTTCGAGCTGCCCACAGTCTATGACGGCTGGCCTGAGCTGATAGAGGCGGACGACACCAACGCCATCTGCGTAGGCACTTGGCCCTACATGCACAAGACGCTGGTTTTGGCGGCGCTGGACGCGGGCAAGCACGTGCTGACCGAAGCGCGAATGACGATGAACTCCGCCGACGCGCGCGACATGCTGGAAGCGTCGCTCGAATGCCCCAACCTCATCGCGCAGATAGTCCCCGCGCCGCACACGCTCAGGATAGACGCCACTGTGCGCGAGATGATAGCCGACGGCTACTTTGGCGACGTTATCTCGGCGGACATCACCGTTCACCAAGGCGGCTTCGTAGACCGCGATTCCGAACTGCACTGGCGGCACGACCGCGACCTCTCCGGCAACAACATCATGCAGATGGGCATCTGGTACGAAGCGATAATGCGCTGGTTTGGGCCTGCGGAGGCGGTTACGGCCGTCGGGCGCGTCAACGTCAAGAGCAGGCGCGGCTGGGATGGCGGCATAGCGTATATCACCATCCCCGACCACGTGGAGATACTCATCGAGTTCGCGTCTGGCCCCGTGGCGAGGCTGCGGCTCAGCTCCGTAACGGGCCTCGCGCCCGCCGATGGCGTATGGATATTCGGCTCGGAAGGAACGGCGCATGTGGATTCGGCGTCCATGACGCTGCGCGCCGGCAGACGCGGCGACGACGCGCTGAGCGAGATAGACATCCCGCCCGAAAAGCAAGGCGGCTGGCGCGTAGAGGAAGAGTTCGTGAACGCCATTCGCGGCATAGAACCCGTTACGCACACCAGCTTCCAAGACGGCGTTCGCTACATGGAGTTCACAGACGCGGTAACCATCAGCATGCAGACCGGCGCAAGGGTCTCGCTGCCGCTGTAGCCCTTGCAATCGCTCCCCCTCCCCCTTGCCGCAAGGGGGAGACGAAACTTTAGAAACCGCCCCCTCGCACCGATAGGAGTTGGCATGGACTATACCAACCTGTTCACCAAGAATATGCCGGCGGAGGTGTCTTCGCCGCCCGGTCAGACGGAAGACGCGCGATATACCTTCTCGGTAACCTACTCCGACCGCGACATGCTGCCCGCGCGCGAGCTTGCCGAGTCGCTCGGCGAGATAGTGGAGCGCGAGGGGAACGACCTCGCCATGTATCCGCCCTCGCAAGGGCACGTGGGGCTGCGCGAGTACATCGCCGACGCGCTACGCAAGAATCGCGGCATGGATGTGTCCGTGGACAACATCTTCCTCTCGTCCGGCGCTGGCGGCGCGGTAGGAGTTATCCTCGACGCCTTCATAGACGCGGGCGACACCGTGCTGGTGGAAGAGTTCTGCTACTCCGGCACGCTTGGGATGCTGCTAGGCAAGCGCGCCAACGTCGTCCACGTGCCTACGGACGCGAACGGCATGGACACCGACGCGCTCGCAGACGTGGTGGCGCGGCTCGTGGCGGATGGAACGCGCCCCAAGCTGATATACACCATCAGCGTCTACCAAAACCCGATGGGGATGACGCTGAGCGCAGAGCGGCGAAAGCGTATGGTGGAGATTTCGCAGAAGTACGGCATCCCGATTCTGGAGAACGAATCCTACGCCGACTTTCGCATAGACGGCGATCCGCTGCCGCCGGCGATGTACGGCATGGACGACGAGGGCGGCGTCAGCCACGTGTCGGCGTATACCAAGCTGCTAGGCTGCGGGCTGCGGCTCGGGTTCGGCGTGGTTCCCGACCCGGTGAAGGATGTAGTCGGCAAGCTGCGATTCGGCGTGTCGCCTAGCCATCTGACGGCTATGGCGGCATATCGGTTCCTAGACAAGAGCGGAGACGAATACATCGCGGAGCTTGCGCGCTCGCTCGGCGCGAAGCGGGACGCGATGCTTGCCGCGCTCGGCGAACGCTTCCCGCCTAGCTGGGAATGGAGCGTCCCCAACGGCGGCATGATGCTTTGGGGCAAGCTGCCGGAGAGCGTAAACACGTGGGACATGCTGGAAAAGGCTGTAGCCGCCGGCGTCAAGTACAACCCCGGCGCCGTCTACCGCGCCACCCGCTCGCCCAACAACTACATGCGGCTGACGTACAGCTACCACGATGTGGATGAGATACGCGACGGCATCGCGCTGCTGGCGGACGTGTTCGAGCGCGAAGGGGCGCTGGCGTAGCGTCGGGAGGGCGCTAGTCGCGCCGCCGCCGCGCGCTGTAAACTTACGCCATCGCAACAGCCCCGCACGAGGAGGATAGGGAATGCCGGAAGACAACAAGTTCAGCTTCGAAGGCTTGTATTCGAGTCGAGCGCCGGAAGGCAGGGCGCGCGGCGGCGCGGTTCGGCGCGGCAAGTTCGATTTCGCAGTCGCCTACCCGGACCCGCGCTCCATCCCGTTCGACGGTCTCGTCGACGGGCTTCAGAGCGCGCTCGCCGAAGAGGGCGAAGACCTCGCCATCTATGCCCATCCGCAGGGATACAGGCCGTTGCGCGAGTTCGTCGCCGGCAAGTTGGCGCGCGAACGCGACATCCGCGTCGACCCGGATGACATCGTGTTGGGAGACGGCTCCGGGCAGCCCATCCACATGTTCCTAGAGGTGCTTATAGACCCCGGAGATGTCGCGTTCACCGAAGATTTCGTATACGCCGGCACGCTAGGGCAGCTGCGCCGATTCGGGGCGGACGTTCGCGGCGTCGAAACCGACGAAGACGGGATGCTGCCGGACGCGCTGGAAGCCGCCATAACTCGCGCCGCCGCGCAGGGCAGAACCCCCAAGCTCATCTACACCATACCCACCTATCAGAACCCGCTGGGGTGGACTATGTCGCTGGAGCGCCGCAAGGCGATGGTAGAGATAGCCAACCGTCACGGCGTGCCGATTCTGGAAGACGACTGCTATGTAGACCTGCGGCTGGACGGGCCCGAATCGCCAACCTCCATCCACGCGCTCGACGACACGGGAAGCGTGATGTATGTCGCCTCGTTCTCCAAGATAATCGCGCCGGGGATGCGTATCGGGTATGGCACAGGCCCATCGGAGGTTCTCGACAGGGCGGTTGCGGCGAAGAGCGGCGGATCGGTCAACTCGTTCGCGTCCTACGCGGTGCATCGCTACTCCACCGGCAGCCTAGATTCGCACATCGAAGAGATCAACGACATCCAGCGCGCCAAGCGCGACGCGATGCTTGCGTCTCTCGGCGAGAATTTCGGCGACCGCGCCGAGTGGAGCAGACCGCGCGGCGGATTGTTCGTGTGGCTGACGATGCCCGAAGAAGCCAACATCGCCGCCATCCGCGACGATGTGCTGGCTAAGTACGATGTGGGCTACCTAGCCGGCTCCAACTTCTCGCCGTCGGGCGACACCGGCGCCAACTGCGCGCGGCTGTGCTTCGGCTTCAACCAGCCCGATGAGATATACGAGGGCATAGCGCGGCTGGCGGAAGCGTTCGAGAACGCGGGCGCGATGTAGCGCGGAAGAACGTTCCAACACCGGGCGCTCCCCGCGCCGCGAGCGCCCGCAATCAGACGATTCGGGGGATGACGCGATGCGTATTTGCAGCTTCCTGCCCAGCGCGACCGAGATGGTTTATATGCTCGGCCGCGGCGACTCGCTCCACGGAGTGAGCCACGAGTGCGACTATCCGCCGCAAGCCGCCTCCAAGCCGCTCGTAGTGCGAAGCCGCATAGACTCTTCCGCCATGAGCGGCGACGAGATAGACCGCGCCGTTGGCGAACTGATGATGCGCGGCGAGAGCGTGTACGAGGTGGACGAGGCGGCGCTCGCGGATGCGCGCCCCGATCTCGTCATCACCCAGCGGATTTGCGAGGTGTGCGCCGTCTCGTTCGAGGACGTGGAAAGCGCCGTCGCCAAGCTGCCCAGCGTTCCGCGCGTCGTATCGCTGGACCCGCACAGCGTAGGCGACGTGATAGACGACGCGCTGCGGCTTGGCAGGCTCATGGGCGCCGAATCCGCCGCGCACCGCGCCGCGTTCGACATGCGCGGCAGGGTAGAGGCTGCGCGGCGAGCAACCCGCCGCGCAGAGACGCGGCCGCGCGTAGCCTGCGTAGAGTGGCTAAGACCTATCATCATCGCCGGACACTGGATTCCGGAGATGGTGGAGCTTGCGGGCGGAGTCGACGCGCTGGCGACCGCGGGCGCGCCGTCCGTTCGCATAGACATGGAGAGGCTCGCCGCCGCCGACCCCGATGTAATCGTCCTCATGCCGTGCGGCATGGACGTAGCCGCCGCGCGCGCCGAGTTCGACGCCGTGGCGGATCGAGACGGCTGGCGCGATCTGCGCGCCGTATCCGAAGGGCGCGCCTACATCGTGGATTCCGGCGCCCACTTCAGCCGCAGCGGACCCCGCCTCATCGAAGGGCTGGAGACGCTTGCGCGCATCTTGCATCCCGCGCTCCACCCCGCTCCCGCGTCGGCGGCTGCGTTCGCGCGAGTGTAGCGCCGCCGGACATGCCGCCTCAATCCGAAATTAGCGAGGCTTCAGATGACACTCAAATTCGCCATTGCATCAGAGGCGGAACTATCCGAAGAGGCGATAGTTCCAATGCCCGACCCGCCTAGGACGCCTGACATGGAACAGTTCGAATATCTCTTCGACGCGGTGTTCGAGTTGACGAACTACTTCGAAGGAAGAGACGACGTCGTCATGTTCGAGGAGGCGTATCTTTGCAGAGACACTAGAAAGCCTTCGACGTGGGTAGTCCCCGATCTGCTTATCGCAATCGGCGTGAACCGCAGAAGGCTGGAACGGCGGCGCGGCTACGTAATTCCCGAAGTGGGAAAGCCGCCTGACTTCGTGATGGAAATAGCCTCGGAGACGACGGGCAGAATCGACTATACCGTCAAGCGACAGATATACGAAGACTTCGAGGCTGGGGAATACTGGCGGTTCGACTGCACGGGGGGCAGGTATCACGACAAGCCGCTCGCCGCCGACATTCTGGTAGACGGCGAATATCAGCCGATGGAGATGGAGGAGCGCCCCGACGGTTCTATCCGGGGATACAGCCCCGCGCTTGGCTTGTATCTGTGCTGGGAGGATGGCAAGCTGCGTTTCTACGACCCAGTGGAAGAGAGATATCTGCCCAACATGCGCGAGAGCAACGCGGCTCTCGCAGAAGCGGAGTCTCGCGTGGACATGGCAGAGCGGCGCGCGGACACTGCGGAGTCTCGCGCGGATATGGCGGAATTGCGCGCAGACACTGCGGAGTCTCGCGTGGACATGGCAGAGCGGCGCGCGGATACTGCGGAGCAGCGCGCGAATGCAGCGGAGCGGCGCGCGCGAACAAACGCCGAAGAGCTGCTCGACGCCGAAGCCGAAATCCGCCGCCTGCGCGAAGAGCTGCGAGGGCTGGGCGGCGAGCCTACTGGCGGCTGAACCGCCGCATCGCCTGCAACGCCAGTTGCCGGCGAACGTCGGAGTATGCGCGGCGCAGGATGTCCATCTCCGCCGACAGCCTGCCCGCCGCGTCGTCGCGCTCCAACAGACGCTGCTTGTCGGATACGTCCAGCTCCATCGCGTTGGCGATGTGGTACGAGAGCGCGGCGGGGTCGGACGGCAGGCGCGTTCGCCGCACCCACCCGCCGGACACGCCCGCAGACGCGCGCGCGTACTCCGAGAAGGCGTCGGACGCTTCCCGCGCCAACTCGATTTCGGCGGGCGTCGGCTCGCCGTCGTCGAGCGTTTCCACCTCGCCGAGCAGGTATGGAGAGCGGCGTGTCAGCGCGAGCGTTCTGTAGCGCTGCACCCCTACGGCGGATACGAAGAACCTCCCCTCGTCGATGCGTTCCACCCGCTCGATGCGCGCCACCGTTCCCACCGCGTGCGGAACCGCAGGCCCTCCGACCTCCACGCCTTCCCGTATCAGCGCCACGCCGAAGAGCGAATCCGCGCTCATGCAGTCGCGCAGCATTTGCTTGTAGCGCTCCTCGAATATCTGGAGCGGCAGGGATGCGTTCGGAAACAGCACCGTGTTGAGCGGGAACAGCGGCAGCGCGCGCCGGCTTGCAGTCATGTTACGCCGCCGCGCTCAGAACGAGAAATCCAGATGAGCGTAACGCATGAAGATGCCGCCGCCCGGACGCGCCAGCGGCCCGTTGACGCACAGGCAGGCGATAACGTGCGTCGCGCCGGGCGCCGCGTCGTCAGACACCAGCACGCGGTTCGTTACGTTGAACCCGTTTACCGCGCCCGCGTCTCGGTCCCACTCGCCATCCACCCATATCTCGCCGTAGTCGTCTATGTTCGTCTCGAACCACACCTGAGCGCCCGCCACGTCGAAGCCGCCCACGCGCTCAGGCAGCGTCACCGCAACCCTGTACCAGCCGAACGTCAGCCCCTCCGAGCGCTTCTTGCGAATGCCGGGATGCTCGGGCGCGCCTGACGGCTTGCCCTTGCCGCCCGCGTCTAGGTCGTCGATAAGCTCCCATCCTGAAACGTCGCAATCGGGCAGCCGCGCCGCGCTGTCAGACGCCTGCGCCGTCAGCCCCTCGTTCGGCTCGCCCGGGTTCCAGCCCGCGCCGAAGCGCCACTCCGCCCCCAAATCGGCGAGAACCGCCGCATCCTCCAAGTCCAGCGTTACAGTCGTCATCGCCAACCCCCCGCGCCCGAATGCGTCTTGGGGCTGAGGTTCTCAGTTTGCGGCGCGGTTGTCAAATCGCGTCTGCGCGCGGTTGCCGTTGCCCGCCCGCCCGCGCTACAATGGACGCGCCAGCTCACCGCGCAGGAGCGTAGCTCAGGCTGGTAGAGCATCGGTCTCCAAAACCGAGGGTCGCGGGTTCGAATCCTGCCGCTCCTGCCAACTCCCCCCTTAGCCCGTCTCCATCGCGCCAAATGTCATTGGACATTCCAGCGAACTGCGATAAGATTGGCGAACCACATCAGCCCGGGGACAGTCTCAGCGCCTGCCCTCGGCGCGAGGAGGGCGCCACAGTGGCCCCAGCCAATCTGTTGAGAAAGTTCGCCGAAGCTGTCGACAAGCCGGACTACGCCATAGACGTAGCCCGCGCGGCGCTTCTGCTAGCGATGGCGGAGTACCCCAACCTAGACATAGACCGCGAGCTGTTTACGCTTCAGCGCATCGCGGGCGACATATCCAGCAAGCTGCTCGACGAAGACGATCCCCTATACTCGCTCAACACGCTCAGCGAGGCGCTGTTCGACGACATAGGCTTCAAGGGCAACACCGAGGACTACTACGACCCGCGCAACAGCTACCTGAACGAGGTGATAGAGCGGCGCGTGGGCATCCCCATAACGCTGGCAGTGGTGTATATGGAGGTTGGACGGCGGCTGAAGGTTCCCCTGCTGGGCGTGGGCATGCCGGGGCATTTCTTGGTTAGGCACGCGGATATAGACAACATCTTCGTAGACCCGTTCCACGGCGGCTATCTGCTCTCGGAAGACGAGTGCCGCGATCTGCTCGCCGAGCGCGTGGACGGTCCTTTCGAGTGGAGCTCGGACATGCTGGAGCCGGTCTCCAACCACGAGACGATAGCGCGGATCATCCGCAACCTGAAGTCCATATACATGTACAACGAGGACTACGTTCGCGCGCTGGACGCGGCGGATTTCGCGCTCGCGCTCGAACCGGATTCGGCGGTGAATCGCCGAGACCGCGGCATCGTCCACTACCAGCTTGGGCATAGCGCGGAGGCGCTGGACGATCTCGTCTACTATCTAGATGTCTCCCCCGTAGGGCCAGACGTAGAGGGCATCCACGCGCTAGTGGCGGAGCTTCGCAGCTTCCTGATGGACGACTGAAGCGCGCGCCCAATCTCAGCATGGAGGCACAGCATGACCACATTGCGCGCAGCCGCGCCGATGCTGCCCGAAACGGAGCAGCTGCCGGACTCGCCCCGAATACATGATATGCGCCAGATCCCACACATCTCGAATTTCTACCAGACGCTCGACGCTTACTACAGAGATCGCCCGGACGTACACGTAGGCGGAGAGGGCTACCTTTGTCTAGGCACGAAGAACTTCAGGCTCCCGTGGTTCTATCCGGATTGCCAAGTAGCGCTGAACCTAGATCCGGACACGCCTAGGGATATCAATGGCTACTCGATAGAAGTGATGAGGAAGCCGCCGGACTTCGTTTTGGAGATCGCTTCCGGCTCTACGGCTAGGCGCGACGAAAACGAGAAGCTCGCGGGCTATGCCGCATACAAAGTAGGCGAATGCTGGCTTTTCGACGAAACCGGCGGCAGGTTCTACAGCGCGCCGCTGGCGGGGTACGGTCTGGCGAACGGGCGCTATGTCCCGCTGCCGACGTTCGAGGCTGAAGACGGCAGCATACGCGGATACAGCTCGGCGCTCGGCTTGTATGTGTGCTGGCTCGATGGAACGCTGCGCTTCTGGTCTCCGGATACCGAGAGCTATCTGCCGACGATGCGGGAGGCGCAGGACGCGGCGGCGGCAGCCGAAAATCGCGCGATTGCGCTGGAGGCGGTGGCTCAGGTCGAGCGAGACGAACGGCTCGCCGAACGCGACGCTCGGCTCGCGGCGGAGGAAGAGGCGCGGACGGAGCGCGACGCCCGCCTAGAAGCCGAGAGCCGCGCGGAATCGGCGGAAGAAGAGGCGCGCGCGGAACGCGACGCCCGCCTAGAAGCGGAACGCCGCTTGCGCGAGATTCTGCGCCGAATGAGAGAAAGCGGCGACGAGCCGCCATAGCCGTCCGCTGGCTTGTCCGCAGCCAACCGCTCGAATATAATTCCAATCGCCCGACGGGAGCGCCCGTTCGCAATCGCGGCGGCGGGGGATCGCGCGGGCGATTCGGCAGTTGCGGCACTTCAGTCAACGAAAGCGAGACGCGCGCCGGCGGCATATGGCAAGGCGTCCTAAGAAACGACACGCGCGCGGCGGACCCCGCCGCCCCTTTCGGCGCAGCGGAAGCGCCAAGCGCAGCCGCGCGCGCCGAAACGACTGGACTGCGCGCGGCGCGCAGGAGTGGGACGAGCTGGAACACGACCGGCTCGAACGCATCATGCGGCGCGACGAGCGCGACCGGCGGCGGTGGATCGAGGAAGCCGCGACCGCGTCTCCGCCGACGGCTAGCGCCGAGTCGCAGCCGCCCGCGCCCGCGGCGACAGCGGCGGCGGACGCCCGAACCGCGCTGGTTACCGCCGTGGCCGGCATGTCCGCCCGCATCGATCTCCACGGGCAAGAGCGCCCCGCCACCATTCGCGGGCTGCTGACGGAGCTGGACACCGGCTATATCAACCCCGTAGCGGTGGGCGACCGCGCCATCGTCGAGGAAGACGGCGCCGGCGCGTGGGCTATAGTCGGCATTCAGCCGCGCGCAACTACGCTCGCGCGCCCGGACCCGTTCCTCGCGCCGCGCCTGCAAGTCGTCGCCGCCAACGTCGATAGGCTGCTCATAGTCTCCTCGTGGCGAGAACCCGACCTGTGGCTGGAACTGATAGATCGCTACCTGATTGCAGCCGCGCTATCGAACATCGAACCGATAGTGTGCGTCAACAAGGCGGACTTGATAGAAGACGAAGCGGAATGCGAATCCGCCATCGGCGTCTATCGGCGCATGGGTCTGACAACGCTGATCGCGTCCGCGACTACGGGGCGCGGGATAGCCGAGCTGCGCGCCGCGCTTGCGGAGGGAATCACCGTAATGGCGGGGCTTTCCGGAACTGGCAAAAGCTCGCTCATGGCGGCGGTTCAGCCGGGCTTGGATATTCGCGTCGGCGCGGTGAGCGACGCGAGCGGGCAGGGCAGGCACACCACCACGCGCGCGGAGATGCACCGGCTGGATTCGGGCGGGTACGTGGCGGACACGCCCGGAATCCGCGAGTTCGGGCTTGCCGGCTTGACGCTCGGCGAACTGCCGCTGCATTTCCCGGAGATAGACCGCGCCGCCGCTGACTGCCGCTTCAGCAACTGCGCCCACTTGGAAGAACCCCGCTGCGCCGTCCGCGCCGCCGAGCTGCGCGGCGACATCCCCGCCTCCCGCGTGGCGTCGTACCGCGCCATATTCGACGAGTTGGAAGTCTAGCGCCGCCCGAGCCATCGCCTCGCGCATCCCGTGAATATATGCCAACGCTTGCAGACACGAAAAACACGAGCCGAAAAGTTGTGGGAAGGCTGACAGAGGCATCCCGTCGGATAGTCGACGCCAACGCTTTCGAGTATTCGATAATCGCGGTAATCGTGCTGAATGGCGCGCTGCTCGGCATGGGCACTTCGCCCGCGCTGAGCGAGCGCTATGGAAGCTGGATAGACATAGCCAACATCGTGGCGCTGGCTATCTTCGTTGGCGAGGCTCTGCTCAAGATGTTCGCGTCGTCGCCCCGCGTGGCTGGCTACTTCCGAGACGGCTGGAACGTTTTCGACTTCCTCGTAATAGTGTTCGCGCTGATTCCGGCTACGGGGCAGTTCGCCATGCTTGCGCGGCTCGCGCGGCTCTTGCGAGTGCTGAGGCTGGTTTCTACGATCCGAGATCTGCGCCTCATCGTCGCCGCGCTAGTAAGCTCTATCCCAAGCGTAGGGCATATTATGATGCTCATGGGGATTATCGTGTACATCTACGCGATAATGGGCTACCACCTCTTCCACGAGCACGATCCGGAAAACTGGCGAAACTTGGGTGTATCCGCGCTCACGCTGTTCAACATAATCACGCTGGAAGGCTGGACGGACGTGATGAACACGGCGATGGAGCGCCACACGTGGTCGTGGATATACTTCGTCAGCTTCGTGATAATAGCCACGTTCGTGGTGATAAACCTGTTGATTGCAATCATCATCAACAACCTAGACGAGGCGAAGCTGGATCGTTTGCGAGAGCTGGAGCGTCCGGTGTCGCGCGAAGAGCTTTTGCGAGAGCTGCGCGCCACCCAAGAGGCGCTCCAGCGGCTAGAAACGCGGCTAGGCAATTCACAGGATGAACGGGATATCCGGGATAACGATGGATGAGCGGTTCTTTCGACGCCGATAGTCCCGATCGAAAACCCTTTGCATCCCGCGAATCCCGAATCTTGTGGAGCTACATCCCCGGCAGCCGCGCCTGCATGGGCGTCGTCGGCTCGTTCTCTTCGAAGCCGGACACGCCCACGCCCACTAGCCTGAACTTGCGTCCGGGCGAGACTTCCGCCGCGACCAGCGCCGCCGCCGCGCGCGCTATCTCGTCCGCCTCGCGCACCGGCTCGGCGAGCGTCTTCTGCCGCGTGAACGTCGTGAAGTCCGATAGCCGCAGCTTCACCTTCACCGTGCGCCCTCGCAGATCGCGCCTGTCCAGCGCGCGCGATACGTCGTGGCTCAGCCGCGCCACCAGTTCCGCAAGCGCGTCTGGGTCGCCCGTGTCGCGCCTGAGCGTCGTCTCCGAGCTTACGGATTTGATTTCGCGGCTCGTTCGCACCGCGCGGTCGTCCAAGCCCAGCGCCAGTTTGCGGATGTATTCGCCGCCGCGCCCGAACCGCCGTGTCAGCCACTCCTCCGGCAGCGCCGCGAGGTCTGCGACAACGCGAACGCCCTCCGCCTCCAGCCGCTCGCGCGTCTTGGGACCCACGCCCGGCAGCGCGCTCACCGGCAGCGGCGCGAGGAACGCTCGCTCCTCTCCGCGCGGAACCACCGTCAAGCCGTCCGGCTTATCGAAATCCGACGCTATCTTGGCGACGGACTTGCTTCCCGCCACGCCCACGGAGATAGTCAGCCCAAGCTCGTCTTTCACACGCCGTTTCAGCACTCGCGCCAAGTCCTCGCCAGACGCGCGCGGCGTGAGCGCGTCCGTAACGTCTAGGTAAGCCTCATCCATCGAAAGCGGCTCGACGATGGGCGTAATGTCCCCGAACATCCGCATCACGGCGCGGGATACGGCTTTGTACCGCTCGAACCGCCCGCCAACGCGCGCCAGAGACGGGCATAGCTGCATAGCCGTTCGCATCGGCATGGCGGAGCGGATGCCGAACCGCCGCGCCTCGTAAGACGCCGACGCCACCACGCCCCGCGAATCCGCGCTGCCGCCGACCACTACGGGCAGCCCCCTGAGCGAGGGATCGTCGAGCTGCTCCACGGATGCGTAGAAGGCGTCGAAATCCGCGTGCAGGATGGTTCTGGGCTGGCGGTCTGCGGTCATTGGGATATTGGGCTGCCGTCCACGTGCGATAGCGGTTGGCTCAATGGTACAAATGTTCCGCTGCGGCGTCAACCGCCGCGCCGCGCCCGTATGGTACAATCCCGCCCGGAAAGCATGGCTACGAGAACCGCATCCACCCTGAGCAGCCTCCGGCAAGCCCTCTCCGCAAGGCGAGAGAACATCTGTGTGGAGGGTAGAAGCGGCCTCGATAGCGGGGTTTCCGTATTCGGATACCTTTTCATCTGCCTGAACATGTTTCTTTTCGGCTGGCTCGTCGTCGCCGACAGGCCGCTATACTATTCTCTGCTTAGAGAAGACTATTGGGTAGAGAATCTCACCGCCCTGTGGTTCTTCTTGGCCGGCGTCTTGCTGTTTGCGACGGCTGCGTCCGAGCGAAACCCTTTCCGCATCTGCGTCTACGTTCTCGGCGGAATTGCGATGACGTTCGCCGCCGGCGAGGAAATCAGCTGGGGGCAGCGCATATTCGGGTTTTCGACGCCTGATTTGCTGATGGAAGTGAACGACCAACAGGAGTTCAATCTTCACAACATAACCGAACTGAAAATTTACGTCTTGCCCATATACGGAATCCTGATGCTGTCCATGGCGACGAGCGTCGCGTTCTTCTCCAAAAGGGATAGCGTATTGGGTTTCCCACTGCCGTCGGCGCTGCTGATGCTTGGCGCTATAGCGACGCTGCAACCCTGGCATCCGGGGAGTCCAGACATTTTCTCATTCCTCTTCAGCAAGTGGACGCTGCTCATTTGGTTGTTCGTCATCTATGCTTTGATTTCTAAACATGCCAAACTGCTTATCGCTTCGCTTTCTACTTTGTCGGTTGTTCTTGCCATATCATACGTGGATATACCCACTCGTCATGTAGCGACAGAGCCGCGAGAATATCTAGTCGGCGCTGTCTGTCTGATCATTTCTCTGGAGTTGGCGCTTGCCCGAGCGTCGTTGCCGCGCAAGCTCGCGGCGCTCAGTGGCGCAAAACTGTCAGCCTTGTTTTCGCGCCGCGTCGAACACGGCGCGGGAAGCGCCCCGGCGTCGCATCCCGCCTCGCTGGACGCCGCCCACGGCAAGCGCTTGCCGCCTCTGACGTGGCTGGCGGTATGTTCTCTTGTGTTCGCGGGCAGCATTGGTCTAGCGCTCTTGACGCTATTCGAGGATGACATCCTAGATAGCAAATATAGGTCGATCACCTCCGGCGCCCCCGCAGCCAGCTCTATCTTCGACGTATATATTGGCGATGGGGAGCTTATCTACGCCAAGCAGCCTTGCGCCTCCGCAGATACCGAACCGAGTTTCTTTCTGCACCTGCTCCCAGCCGATGCGGACGACCTGCCCAGATCCCGCAGGCAGTACGGATTCGACAACCTGGATTTCCGCTTCGATCTGAATGGCGCGATATTCGGCGAGAAGTGCATGACGGTCGCGCCGCTGCCTCGCTACGCTATCGCGAGCGTAAGGACGGGGCAGTACATCCCCGACGAGGGACGGCTCTGGGAAGTGGAGTTCCCTTATCGGGAGTAATGATAAAATCCCATCCGGAAAGCATGGCTACGCGAATCGCATCCACCCTGAGCAGTCTCTGGCAAGCCCTCTCCGCGAGCCTTCAGAACATAAGTACGGGGGGGGGGGGAGAAGCGGTTTAGACAGTGGGGTTTCCGTATTCGGATACCTCTTCATCTGCCTCAACATGCTCTTCTTCGGCTGGCTCATCGTCGCCGACCATTTGCTTTACTTCGAGCTGACCAAAGAAGACTACTGGGTAGAGAACCTCACCGCTCTGTGGTTCTTCTTGGCGGGCATCTTGCTGTTCGCAACGGCTGCGTTCGAGCGAAACCCCTTCCGCATCTGCGCCTACGTTCTCTGCGGAATCGCGATGGCGTTCGCCGCCGGAGAGGAAATCAGCTGGGGACAGCGCATATTCGGGTTTTCGACGCCTGACTTGCTGATGGAAGTGAACGACCAGCGGGAGTTCAACCTTCACAACATACCCGAAACGAGCATTCTCAAACTGCCCAGATACGGGTTGCTGGCGCTGTGCATGGCGACGAGCGTAGCGTTCTTCTCCAAGAGGGATAACATATTCGGCTTTCCCCTGCCATCGGCTCTGATGCTTCTTGGCGCTGTGGCGACGCTGCAATACAGCAACTCGCCGGGCGAAGCCATTCTCTCTGTGGAGTTCATCTTGAACGGGTGGATGCTGCTCATTTTGCTGTTCGTTATCTACGCCTCGTTCTCCAAGCGCGCTGACCTGCTCATCGCGTCGCTTTCTACTTTGGCGCTCGTTTTGGCTGTATCATACACAAACACCAGTCACTACAAGGTCAGATTGCCTGTGACTGAGGCTCGAGAGTATCTAATCGGCATCGTCTGCCTGATATTTGCCCTGGAGTTGGCGCTTGCCCGAGCGCCAAAGCTATTAGCAATGCTGTCGCGCGGCGTCGAGCGCGGGCGGAGAAGCGCCCCAAGGGCGGCTCCCGGCGGACGCCTTCCGCCATCGGCTTGGCTGGCTGCATGCGCGCTAGCGCTCGCGGGCAGCGTTGGGCTGGCGCTCTTCCAGCATTTCGAGAATGACGCCATGGAGCGCAGATACCAGTCCGCCATATCCGGCGCTCCCGAAGCTAGCTCTATCTTCGACGTATATATCGGCGATGGCGAGATTATCTACGCCAAGCAGCCTTGCTCCGCCGCCGATGTCGAATCGAACTTCTTTCTGCACCTGCTCCCCGCCGACGTGGATGACCTGCCCAGCCACCGCAAGCAGTGGGGATTCGACAACCTAGATTTCCGCTTCTATGAGATGAATCGCGGCGCATTAGGCGAGAAGTGCGTGACGACCGTGCCGCTGCCCCGCTACGCTATCGTCAGCGTAAGGACGGGGCAGTACGTCCCCGGCGAGGGACGGCTCTGGGAAGTGGAGTTTCCTTATCAGGAGTAGCGGGCAGGGTTTTTCGCCGCCTCCATCTGCGACAAGCTCGCCGCCCGCGCTGAATGCCCCACGATGACCAATCTCCAGAAATCCGGAATGCTTGCGCTGGGAGCGCCTGTACTCGGTTCTTGTTCCGCTGCGGCGTCGACCGCCGCGCCCGTATGACCCGTATGGTACAATCCCGCCTGAAGAGCATGACTATGCGAACCGCATCCCCCCTGAGCAGCCTCCGGCAAGCCCTCTCCGCAAGGCGAGAGAACATCTGTGTGGAGGGTAGAAGCGGTTTCGATAGTGGGGTTTCCGTATTCGGATACCTTTTCATCTGCCTGAACATGCTTCTTTTCGGCTGGCTCGTCGTTGCCGACCAGCCGCTATATTATTCTCTACTTAGAGAAGACTATTGGGTAGAAAATCTCACCGCTCTGTGGTTCTTCTTGGCTGGCGTCTTGCTGTTCGCAACGGCTGCGTCCGAGCGCAACACATTCCGCCTTTGCGTATACGTTCTCGGCGGAATCGCGATGATGTTCGCAGCCGGCGAGGAAATCAGTTGGGGACAGCGCATATTCGGGTTTACGACGCCTGATTTCTTGATAGGCATAAACGACGAACAGGAGTTCAACCTTCACGACATATCCGAAGTGAAGATAGACAGACTGCCCAGATACGGGTTGCTGACGCTGTGCATGGTGACTATCATCGCGTTCTTCTCCAAGAGGGATAGCGTGTTGGGGATCCCGCTGCCGTCGGCTCTGATTCTGCTTGGCGCTGTGGCGACGCTGAATTACTACAAATTGCCGGGCGCATCGATTATCTCTGTGGAGTTCATCTTCAGAGGGTGGATGCTGCTCATTTTGCTGTTCGTTATCTACGCTTCTATCTCCAAACGCGCTGATCTGCTCATCGCGTCGCTTTCTACTTTGGCGCTCGTTTTGGCTGTATCACATACAAATACCACTAACTACTTGCCTGTGGCTGAGGCGCGAGAGTATCTAATAGGCGTCGTCTACCTGATTATTGCCTTGGAGCTGGCGTTTGCCCGATCGCCAAAACTATTAGCCATACTGCCGCGCGGCGCCGAAAGCAGACGCCTTCCGCCACTGGCTTGGCTGGCGGCATGCGCGCTCGCGCTCGCGGGCGGCGTCGGGTTGGCGCTCTTCCAGCATTTCGAGAATGCCGCCATGGAGCGCAAATACCAGTCCACCATATCCGGCGATCCCGCAGCCAGCTCGACCTTCGGCGTATATATCGGCGACGGCGAGATTATCTACGCGAAGCAGCCTTGCGCCTTCGCCGATGCCCAATCGAACTTCTTTCTGCGCCTGCTCCCGGCCGACGTGGACGACCTGCCCAGCCACCGCAAACAGTACGGGTTCGACGACCTGGATTTCCGCTTCGAAGCGATGGATGGCGGCATATTAGGCGAGAAGTGCATGATGGCCGCGCCATTGCCCGATTACGCTATCGTCAGCGTGAGGACGGGGCAGTACGATGACGAGGGACGGCTCTGGGAAGTGGAGTTCCCTTATCGGGAGTAATGATACAATTCCGCCTGAAAAGCATGGCTACGAGAACCGCATCCGCCCTGAGCAGCCTCCGGCAAGCCCTCTCCGCGAGCTTTCAGAACATAAGTACGGGGGGGGGGGGGGGGGGGTAGAAGCGGCTTAGACAGCGGGGTTTCCGTATTCGGATACCTTTTCATCTGCCTCAACATACTCTTCTTCGGCTGGCTCATCGTCGCTGACCGTCTGTTCTACCGGGAGCTTGCCAGAGAAGACTACTGGGTCGAGAATCTCACCGCTCTGTGGTTCTTCTTGGCCGGCGTCTTGCTGTTCGCGACGGCTGCGTCCGAGCGAAACGCCTTCCGCATTTGCGTCTACGTTATCGGCGGAATCGCGATGGCGTTCGCCGCCGGAGAGGAAATCAGCTGGGGGCAGCGCATATTCGGGTTTTCGACGCCCGACTTCTTAGCGGATATAAATGATCAACAGGAGTTCAATCTTCATAATATACCCGAAACGAGCATTGTTATATTGCCCAGATACGTGTTGCTGACACTGTGCATGATGACGAGCGTAGCGTTCTTCTCCCAAAGGGATAGCGTATTGGGGGTCCCGCTGCCGTCGGCTCTGATTCTGCTTGGCGCTATGGCGACGCTGAATTACTACAAATCGCCGGGCGCAGTCATTATCTCTGTGGAGTTCCTCTTCAACGGGTGGATGCTGCTCATTTTGATGTTCGTTATCTACGCTTCGATCTCCAGACGCGCCGAGCTGCTCATCGCGTCGCTTTCTACTTTGGCGCTCATTTTGGCTGTATCATACACAAACACCAATGAATACAATTTCAGAGTGGGTGAGACGCAAGAGTATCTAATCGGCCTCGTCTGCCTGATTTTTGCACTGGAGCTGGCGTTTGCCCGAGCGCCAAGACTATTGGCCATACTGCCGCGCGGCGTCGAGCGCAGGCGGAGGAGCGCCACATCAGAGGCGGCTCCCGGCAGGCGCGCGCCGCCTCTGATGTGGCTGGCGGCATGCGCGCTCGCGCTCGCGGGCGGAGTCGGGCTGGCGCTCTTCCAGCATTTCGAGAATATCGCCGAGAATGCCGCCATGGAGCGCAAATACCAGTCCGTCACCTCCGGCGCTCCCGCAGCCCGATCTATCTTCGACGTATATATCGGCGACGGCGAGATTATCTACGCCAAGCAGCCTTGCGTCGCCGCCGATGTCGAAGCGCAGTTCTTCCTACACCTGCTCCCAGCCGACGTGGACGACCTGCCCAGCTCCCGCAAGCAGTACGGATTCGACAACCTGGATTTCCCCTTCGATGCGACGAACGGCGGGATATTCGGCGAGAAGTGCATGGCGGCCGCGCCACTGCCCCGCTATGCTATCGTCAGCGTGAGGACGGGGCAGTACGATGACGAGGGACGGCTCTGGGAAGTGGAGTTCCCTTATCGAGAGTAATGATACAATCCCGCCTGAAAAGCATGGCTACGAGAACCACATTCCCCCTCGAACAGTTCCCGGCAAGCCCTCTCCATGAGCCTTCAGAACATAAGTACGGGGGGGGGGGGGGGTAGAAGCGGTTTAGACAGCGGGGTTTCCATATTCGGATACCTTTTCATCTGCCTCAACATACTCTTCTTCGGCTGGCTCGTCGTCGCCGACTATCTGCTTTACCGTGAGCTGACTAGAGAAGATTACTGGGTAGAGAATCTCACCGCTCTGTGGTTCTTATTGGCTGGCGTCTTGCTGTTCGCAACGGCTGCGTCCGAACGAAACCCCTTCCGCCTCTGCGTCTACGTTCTCGGCGGAATCGCGATGGCGTTCGCCGCCGGAGAGGAAATCAGCTGGGGGCAGCGCATATTCGGGTTTTCGACGCCCGGCTTCTTGGCGGACATAAATGTTCAACGGGAGTTCAACCTTCACAACATACCCGAAACGAACATTAGAATGCTGCCCAGACACGGCTTGCTGACGCTGTGCATGGCGGCGAGCGTCGCGTTCTTCTCCAAAAGGGATAGCGTATTAGGGGTCCCGCTGCCGTCGGCTCTGATTCTGCTTGGCGCTGTGGCGACGCTGAATTACTACAAATTGCCGGGCGCAGCCATTCTCTCCGTGGAGTTCATCTTCAACGGGTGGATGCTGCTCATTTTGCTGTTCGTTATCTACGCTTCTATTTCCAAAAGCGCCGGGCTGCTCATCGCGTCGCTTTCTACTTTGGCGCTCGTTTTGGTTGTGTCATACGCAAACGCCAATATCTACAGTTTCGGATTGCGCGTGCCTGAGATGCAAGAGTATCTAATCAGCGCCGCCTGCTTGATTTTTGTCTTGGAGCTGGCGTTTGCCCGAGCGCCAAAACTGTTAGCCATCCTGCCGCGCGGCGCAGAGCGCAGGCGTCTTCCGCCATGGGCTTGGCTGGCGGCATGCGCTCTTGTGTTCGCGTGCAGCGTTGGGCTGGCGTTCGAGAATGTCGCCATAGAGCGCAAATACCAGTCCGTCACCTCCGGCGCTCCCGCAGCCCGCTCGACCTTCGACGTGTATGTCGGCGACGGCGAGATTATCTACGCCAAGCAGCCTTGCGCCTTCGCCGATGTCAAATCGCGGTTCTTTCTGCACCTGCTCCCAGCCAATGTGGACGACTTGCCCGGCTCCCGCAAGCAGTACGGATTCGACAACCTAGATTTCCGCTTCTATATGACTGGCAGGGTATTATTCGGCGAGAAGTGCATGAAGGTCGCGCCATTGCCCGATTACGCTATCGTCAGCGTGAGGACGGGGCAATACACCTCCGGCGAAGGGCGTATCTGGGAAGTGGAGTTCCCTTATCGGGAGTAATGGTACAATCCCACGCGGAAAGCATGGCTACGAGAACCGCATCCACCCTGAGCAGCCTCTGGCAAGCCCTCTCCGCAAGGCGAGAGAACATCTGTGTGGAGGGTAGAAGCGGTTTCGACAGCGGGGTTTCCGTATTCGGATACCTTTTCATCTGCCTCAACATACTCTTCTTCGGCTGGCTCGTCGTCGCCGACTATCTGCTTTACCGGGAGCTGACTAGAGAAGATTACTGGGTAGAGAATCTCACCGCTCTGTGGTTCTTCTTGGCTGGCGTCTTGCTGTTCGCAACGGCTGCGTCCGAGCGAAACCCCTTCCGCCTCTGCGTCTACGTTCTCGGCGGGATTGCGATGGCGTTCGCCGCCGGAGAGGAAATCAGCTGGGGGCAGCGCGTATTCGGGTTTTCGACGCCCGGCTTCTTGGCGGGCATAAATGATCAACAGGAGTTCAATTTACACAACATATCCGAAACGAAGGTTGGCATACTGCCCAGATACGGGTTGCTGACGCTGTGCATGGCGGCGAGCGTCGCGTTCTTCTCCAAAAGGGATAGCGTATTGGGGGTCCCGCTGCCGTCGGCTCTGATTCTGCTTGGCGCTGTGGCGACGCTGAATTACTACAGATTGCCGGGCTCAGCCATTCTCTCCGCAGGGTTCATCTTCAACGAGTGGATGCTGCTCATTTTGCTGTTCGTTATCTACGCTTCTATTTCCAAAAGCGCCGGGCTGCTCATCGCGTCGCTTTCTACTTTGGCGCTCGTTTTGGCTGTGTCATACGCAAACGCCAATAGCTATAATTTCAGATTGCGCGTGCCTGAGATGCAAGAGTATCTAATCAGCGCCGCCTGCCTGATTATTGCATTGGAGCTGGCGTTTGCCCGAGCGCCAAAACTATTAGCTAGCCATGCTGCCGCGCGGCGCAGACGCCTTCCGCCACTGGCTTGGCTAGCGGCATGCTCCCTTGTGTTCGCGGGCAGCGTCGGGCTGGCGCTCTTCCAGCATTTCGAGAATGTCGCCATAGAGCGCAAATACCAGTCTATCACCTCCGGCGTTCCCGCAGCCCGATCTATCTTCGACGTATATATCGGCGACGGCGAGATTATCTACGCCAAGCAGCCTTGCGCCGCAGCCGATGTCGAAGCGAAGTTCTTTCTGCATCTGTTCCCAGCCGATGTGGACGACTTGCCTATCTCCCGCAAGCAGTACGGGTTCGACAACCTGGATTTCCACTTCGATAACCTGGATTTCCACTTCAATGCAACGAATGGCGGGATATTCGGCGAGAAGTGCATAGCGGCCGCGCCGCTGCCCGATTACGCTATCGTCAGCGTGAGGACGGGGCAATACATCTCCGACGAAGGGCGTATCTGGGAAGTGGAGTTTCCTTATCGGGAGTAACGGGCAGGGTTTTCTTGTCGCCTCCATCTGCGACAAACCCGCCGCCCGTGCTAAAATGCCCCTACGATGACCAATCTCCAGAAATCCAGAATGCTCGCGCTGGCGTGTCTGTACTTGACCCTAGCGAAGCTCCTGCTCGCGCTCATCCCGCTGGGGGAATCTAGTTTTGCGGGCGAGCCGTCGGTGTCCAAGGTGGTGGTGGGGCAGGTAATCGTCGGCTTGGCGTTCATCGGGATGACGCTCGTCCCCGTGTACTACAAAATCGTGATGCCCGACCCGCGCAGGCGGCGCACTCGGCGGATATTGGGCGTGGCGTGCTGCGTCGACGGCGCGGGGAGAATCATCATGGACCTTTGGCCCACGGCGCTCTACGAAGCGCTGCTGATGGCGGGATTCGTGATAGTCATATGCTTCGTCGCGTCCATCTTTTACGATCTCGCCCCCTACGACGATGGGCCGCGCAAGCGCAAGCGAAGAAGAATCAAGGCGAAGTGGCCCTCGTGGATACCCAAGCCCAAGCGCTGGGATGTTCCGCCTCTGCCTAAGCCGAAGCCCGCGCGCCAGCCTAGCAGGTGAACGGCGGCTCGGCGCGCGCGGGGCGGCAACTCCACGCCGTCCGCCCATAAGGAGCCGAACATGACCACCGAACGCGCGGATTACATCATCCGAGGAGGCCTAGCAGTTCGCGGAAGCGGCGTCTCGCGCGAGGATATCATCGTGCGAGACGGCAAAATTGTCGCGGACGACGGCAGGCTGCGAGACGCGAACGTCGGGCGCGTGGTAGACGCCGCGGGGCTGCTCGTATTGCCCGGCATTGTGGACGCGCACAACCACCCCGTGAACGCCGACCGCATCGAGACGTTTTCGCTGAGCGCGGCGTTCGGCGGCGTTACTACCGTAGTGCCGTTCATCCAGAACATGCGGCGGCAGGGCGTCGAAGGCACGGTTTCGGACATGATAGACGAGTTCATGGACGAAGCCGCCGCCACGTCTTATCTCGACTACGCCATCCACGCCATCCTGCTCGGCGATGACGACGTGGACGACCAAGTTCCCAAGCTGATGGACATGGGCGTCATATCGTTCAAGATGTACATGACCTATCCGCGTCGCGGCATGATGATGCCAGACGACCGTATGCTGAGGGCGATGGAGATGGCGGCGGCGGACGGCGGCATTGCGATGGTTCACGCCGAAAACGGCTACTGCATAGACCATCTGGTGGAGCGCTCGATAGAAGCGGGGCGAATCGGCAGAGAACACTACGCGCCATCGCAGCCGCGCTCGCTAGAGATAGAAGCCGCCAACCGAGCCGCCACCTACGCCAAGGTCACCGGCTGCCCGCTGTACATCGTCCACCTATCGGCGCGAGAGATTCTCGGCGTGCTGGAAAGATTCCGCGGCGATGGCGATGTCAGGCTGTTCGGCGAGACCTGCCCGCAGTATCTCGACCTCACCAACCAAGCGATGCTCGATCACGGCGCGCTCGCCAAGATAGGGCCTCCGCTGCGCGAGCGCGAAGACAACGAAGCGATGTGGCGCGGGCTGTCGTCGCGTCTCATAGACACAATCGCAAGCGACTTCTGCGGATACAAGCGTTCGCAGAAGGCTTCCTACGACTCCGAATCCGCGCGCGACGAAGAGGCGTCCATATTCGAGGCGACGTTCGGCGGCAACTGGGTGGAGCAGATGCTGTGCGTCGTCTACCACGAGGGCGTGAACGCGGGACGCATCACGCTGCCGCGCCTCGTACAGACGATGTGCGAGAACCCCGCCAAGATATTCGGGCTGTATCCCAAGAAGGGTTCCCTGGACCCGGGCGCGGACGCCGATATCGTGCTGTTCGACCCCGCAATCGAGCATACGCTCACCGCCGAAGCGCAGCACTGCAACGCGGATTTCACCATGTTCGAGGGCAAGCGCGTGCTGGGCAAGCCCGTGTTCACCATGCAGCGCGGCGAAATCCTAATCGAAAACGGCGAGATGCGCCGCCCGAAAGGGCGCGCGGAGTACCTGCCCGGCAACCGCGATCTGGCGGCTTACGCGCCGGCGGGGCACCGCGTGGGGTGATGTTTGCGGCGCGGACAGCCTGTCATTGTCAGAATCAGGATTTTGTGGATTAGAGGATTTTCAAGATAGCGGCGTGAAAATCCTGAGAATCTCAGAATCCTGCGAATCCTGATTCTGACGACTGCAAGCGCCTGCCTGAACTTTTCTCGAAATCCCCCTTGAACATGCGTTCGCACTGGGTTACTATAAATCCCGAGCGCCGAACGATACGGTTCGCTCGGCAAATTGCAGAGGCAAATTCAGCGGAGGATATCCAATGCCCAACCCGGTAGTTCACTTCGAGATACAGTCCAGCGACCCGCAGAAGAGCCGCGAGTTCTTCAGCGAGGTGTTCGGTTGGAACATAACCGACGCCCCGGTGGAAGGCGGCATGACCTACGGCATCGTAGACACTGAGAGCGACGGCATGGGGATAGGCGGCGGCATAGGCCCATCGATGGGCGGCTCCCACGCGGCGTTCTACATCGCGGTGGACGACATTCAGGCTAGCCTCGACGCGGCGGTAGCCGCCGGCGCAACGGTGATGATGCCGATTACCACCGTCACCGAGGGGATAACCATAGCGTTCTTCCTCGAACCCACAGGCGCGCCCGTCGGCTTGGTGCTGAACGATATGGATCTCCAAGGCGGCGGAGAGTAGGCGCGGCGGCTAGAAGCGCCGTATAGGGGCGGTCGGGCGCGGATACGCTCCGCGCCCGACCGTTTGGCGTTTCGTGTATAGTGAGGCGCGAATAATCCTCGTCCGCCCACGCATCGCCAAGGGAGGCTCCGCATGACAACCACCAGCGCCGTATCCGCAATGGAGCAGGGCAACGCAGCGCGGCAGACTACGGGGCGCCCCGTGGTGTATGGAACGCAAGGCGTCGTATCCAGCGGACACTATCTGACATCCATGGCGGGGATGCGGATGCTGCTTTCGGGCGGCAACGCATTCGACGCGGTGGTCGCGGCTGGGTTCGCGGCGGCGGTTACCGAGCCGATAGCGTCCTATTCGCTCGCGGCGGAGGGCGTCTTCATGCTCTACCACGCCGAAAGCGGCGATCTGCTCTCGCTCAGCGGGCAGGGCTGCGCGCCGGACCGCGCGACGGTGGACTGGTATCGCGCGCAGGGCGTCAGCGAAATCCCGACTGGTCCCGGCCCGCTCGCGCATCTCAGCTTCACCGTGCCGGGCGTCGTCGCCGCCTACCTGTCGCTTCAGGAGCGCTACGGAACGCGAACCGTGCGGGAAACGCTCGAACCCGCCATCCAGTACGCCGAGCGCGGCATCCCCAACTATGAATACATGCTCGAACGCATCGACAGCCCCGGAACGAAGAGCCAGTTCGAGCAGTATCCGCCGGGCGGTCTAGAAATCTTCTACGACGAGGATGGGGGCGTTCCCAAGCCCGGCTCCATACTGGTGCAGAAGGCGCTCGCCAACACGCTGCGAAAGCTGGTGGAGGCGGAAAGCGCGCGCGGCGGACACCGCGCCGACGGCGTTCGCGCCGCGCGAGACTGCTTCTACAGCGGCGAGATAGCGCAAATCATCGCGGAATGCAGCGAGCGCGTGGGCGGCATTCTCGACATGCCTTCGCTCGCCGCATACGAAGCGAAGTACGAAACGCCGCTATCGACGAGCTACTTGGGGCATGAAGTTCATGGCCAAGACACTTGGACGCAAGGCGCTGTCTTGATGCAGGCGCTGAACATCTTGGAGAACTTCGACCTCCGCGCGATGGGGCATAACTCCGCAGCGTACATCCACACCGTGAGCCAAGCGGTGAACCTAGCCTTCGCCGACCGCGAGGCGCACTATGCCGACCCGGACTTCGCGGACGTTCCGATAGACGCGCTGCTGTCCAAGCGGTACGCGCGAGAGCGGGCGGCGCTCATCGACCCCGCCGCCGCCATGCGAGAGCTGCCGCCGTCGGGCGTCCGGGTGGCGGCGGGGCGAGCGCCGTCGCCCCGCGCAGCGTCGTCGAGCGCGGACGCGGCGGCGGCCGACAGCGGCACTACGCACATATCCGCCATAGACCGCGAAGGAAACATGGTATGCGCCACGCCGTCGGGCGGCGCGTTCGGAAAGTCCGTGTTCTTCCCCGAACTCGGCTGCGCGCTCAGCACGCGCATCGAGATGCTCAACCTAGAAGACGGGCACCCGAACCGTCTGGAGCCGCGCAAGCGTCCGCGAACTACGCTCGTCAACTACATAGTGACCAAAGACGGCGCGCCCGTGATGACGGTGGGATGCCCGGGCGGAGACCACCAAGCGCAAGCGAATATGCAGCTGGTTCTGAATTCGCTGCTGTGGGGGATGAACCCGCAAGAGGCGGTAGAAGCGCCGCGATTCGCAAGCCAAGCCGTAACCAACAGCTTCTACCCGCACACATACTATCCCGCTCAACTCGGCGTAGAGCCGGGCGTCCCGCAGAGCGTTCGCGACGAATTGAGCGCGATGGGACACGATATCGTAACCGTAGCCAGCGCCGGCATGGGCGCGACGGTCTCCACGCGCAACCCCGAAACGGGCGTATTGGCGTCGTCCGCGGACCCGCGCCGCGCCTGCTACGCGCTGGCGTGGTGAGGGTACGCCCGCAAAGGGGAGAGGGAGCTTAGAGGGCAATTCCGCTGGGAGAACCGCAATGACCACCCCCAACCGAACCGTCAGCGCGCAGCCGATGCACATTCGGATAGCCGACGTAGTAGCGCGAAACGGCGATCCGCCGTGGGCGGAGCGGCTGCTGTTCGACGGTCGAAACGACGCGGTTCTGATATGCAACGCGCCAGGACAGCGCAACGAGCCGCACGCGCATCCCGACTTCGTGGAGTGGTGGATAGTCTTGGCTGGCGAAATGTCTTGGGAGATAGGCGACTACGCGCCCATACGCGCGCGCAAGGGCGATGTGGTCATGGCGCCTAAGCGTCTCCGACACGCCATAACCACGCTCGGAAGCGAAAACTCGCTGCGGCTTGGCGTCACCCTCCCGTCGGGAAACCACGGCACGAAAGGGACGCGATCCAGCATCCTCAAGCCGCCGCCGGAGATAGATGGCCCCCCGAACATGCTCCACACCACGTTGGCTTGCATGCTGGAGCGCTTCGGCGATCCGCCGTGGGCGACGTCCATCCTGCTCGACGACCGCAACAGCGCGAACCTCATCTGCCACGCGCCGGGCATGACGAACAACGCCCACTGGCATCCGGATTTCAACGAGTGGTGGACGGTTTTGGGCGGCAGCTTGACATGGGACGTTGGCGAGGGTCGCCCGCTCATCGAGGCGTCCGAAGGAGATATAGTGTTCGTGCCGGAGGGGATGCGCCACCACATAAGCGCCGTGGGCGACGCCTTGACCTTCCGTCTAGCCGTAACCACACCGGAGCAGCCGCACATATACACGGATGACGATGCCGCCGCGCCGCCGCCTGTGGGATAGGGCTTTCACAGCGTATTCCGCGGCGCATCCCGAAAACTCCGCCTACGAATTGGCGTCCGAAGTAAGCCCCCGCTCGGCGGCGCGGCGGACGCCGCCCATGTCCGCGCCTTCTAGCGGCATGTCTCCGATGACTTGGGCGCGCTCCAAGTCGGCAAGCTCGTCGGCGGGCTTGCCTAGCAGGTCTCCCAGCACGGCGGCGTTGTGTTCGCCGAGTCCGGGCGCGGGGTCGTGCCGCCGCTCCGGGCGGTTCCGCATCCGCCATATGGGGCCGCTCATCAGGTGAAGCCCCGCTTCGGGATGCTCGACTATCTGGAAGTATCCGCGTTCTTGCAAGTGCGGGTCGTCGTAAGTGTCTCCGCCGCAGTCCAACACTGGGCCTGCGGCTACGCCGCGCTCCTGCATCGCGCTCGCCGCGGCGCGGCGCGATATGCCGCTCGTCCAGCTCTCGATGATGGCGTCCATCTCGTCTTGATTGCGTAGACGCGCGGGCAGCGTCTCGAACCGCGGATCGCTCGCGAGATGCGGCATTCCCATCGCGTCGCACATCGCCGCCCAGTCCGCATCCGTGCGCGCCGAGATGGCGACCCACTTGTCTTCGCCGGCGCAGCGATAAGCGCCGTGCGGCGCCATTGCGGGATGGCGGTTTCCGCGCCGCTCGCGCGCGCGCCCAACCAAGCTATGCTCGATGTAAACCTCGCCCAAGTGCGGCATGAAGCTTTCCGCCTGCGACAGGTCTATGAACCGCCCCTCGCCGGTTCGCGCGCGGTTGTGGATGGCGAGGCAGATGGCGAACACCGCGCTCGCGCCAGCCACCGCGTCGGGGTGATGCACCAGCGAGTTGTGGGACAAGTCCATATCCGGGTACCCGCGAAGCGCGGTGTGTCCGGTAATGGCGTCTATCACCATGCCCATGCTGCGATAGCTGCGATAGGGCCCAGTGTTGCCGTATCCGGGCGTGAACAGCGCGATGATGTCCGGCTTGACGCGCTTGAGTTCTTCCCAGCCAAGCCCGAACCTGTCCATCACTCCGTAGGCGTAGTTGGTGAAGACCACGTCGCTGACGTTCACGAGCTCCCGGAAGGCGTCCGCGCCGCGCGGCGTTGTGAGGTCTAGCGTGATTCCCAGCTTGTTGCGGCTCAGCGCGTTGAAGCCGCCGCTGCGGTTCCAAGGGCGCTCGCCCGGGTCGCTGTCCGGGTAGCCGGACGTTCCGGGGCGCGGGCGGATAGGTCCGCGCGCGATTCGCTGGATAGCCTCTACCTTGATGACCTCCGCGCCCATGTCTCCGAGCGCCGCGCCGCAGAAGGGACCCGCCCATATCTCCGCAAGCTCCAGCGCGCGCACTCCCTCCAGCGGCCGCCTCCGAGCGCCGTTCGCGTCGTTACTCATCGAGCGTAACCCCCGCGTTTGCAAGCTCCGCCATCTCGCGCTCGCTCACGCCGAGCAGCCCGGTGAGCGTCTCGCGGCTGTGCGCGCCGCGAATCGGCGCGGGCGCGGGCGGCGTCTTTTCGACACCCGACATCAGGAAGGGCAGCCCCGTGTACTGCCGCTCTCCGTAGACGGGATGATCCATCCGCTGGAAGTAGTCGCGCGCCGCGAAGTGTTCGTTCTCCGCCGCCTCCAGCGCCTGAAGCGCGGGGCCGCCGGGAATGCCCGCGCGCTGCGCCGCGTCGAACACCTCCATGCGCGTATGCCTGTCCAGCCACTCTTGAAATATCGCCTCTAGCTCCGAGCGTTTGTCCATCCTGTCTTGCGGAGTCTCGAAGCGCGCGTCCTCCATAAGCTCCGGCTTTCCTATCATCTGCGCGATGTTGGGCCACATGCGGGGCCCTAGCGGAAGGAAGCTGACGTGTCCATCCGCGCATCGGAACGTGCCTACTGCGTAAGGCTCGCGTCCGCCGGCGGACGACGTTCGCGGCTCGGTTCGCAAGTCCGGCTCGCCTGAGTACGCGAACGGCGCGCGACGCCCTATCTGGTGCGGATGCCCCGCCATGCTCTCGAACAGCGAAATGTCTATCCAGTCGCCCACTCCGCTCAGCGCTACCCCCGCCAGCGCGCCCATCGTAGCCGCCGCCGCCGCCGTTCCGCCGAAGTACTGCGCTATTTCGCCGCCGTACTTCAGCGGGTAGCGGTTCGGCAGCCCCTCGCGGTGCATCGCGCCCGTCATGGCGAACAGCGTAAGCTCCGTATAGTTCCAGTCTCTATATGGTCCGTCCTGCCCGAATGGGGTTACGGAGGTCATGACGATATCCGGACGCTCGCTAGCGAGCGACTCGTAGCCGACGCCGAGCGCCGACGCCGCGCCGGGCTTCATGCTCTCCACCACCACATCGCAGCGCAGCGCGAGCCGCCGCAGAAGCGCCCGCCCGCGCTCGTCCGCGAGATCTAGCGCGACGCTCTTGCGGTTCGTGTTCAGGTGGAGATGGCGCGCTATCCTCTCCGCCTCGCCTATCTCCGCGTATGGCTGAGCGGGCGGCGGTCGAGGAGATTCGACGCGGATAACCTCCGCGCCGTAGTCCGACAGCATCTTGGCGCAGTAAGGCGCGGCGATGCCGTCCGAAAGCTCCAGCGCGCGAACGCCGTCGAGAAGGGGCTGGGGCAAGTTTGACCTCTACCGCCGCGCATGGCGCGAATAGTGACAATGCGAAAGAAGCCGCGTCTGCGGCGCAAGCCATTGTCTAGCGGATGGGCGGAAGTGTCAAGACACGAGCGCCGGCGCTTATGCGATTCTCTCCCACGCCCTCCGCGCTTGCCTCGCATCACGGATTGCGATAACCTTATCCGCGACTCGATATATACGCATTCGATCCTAGGAGGTCAGCGTCAGTATGGCTGATATGTCAAAGTCCGTTGCCATCGTCGGAGTGGCAGAGTCCGACGAGATTGGCAGGGTGGAAAACAAGTCTTCTCTGCAGCATCACGCCGAATCGGCGTACAACGCGCTGGAAGACGCGGGGCTGAAGATGAGCGACGTCGACGGGCTGCTGTCGGCGGGGTTCGGCACGCTGACGCTGGCGGAGTATCTCGGCATTCAGCCGACGTATACCGACTCGACGTCGGTGGGCGGCTCGTCGTTCATCATCCACATCGCGCACGCGATGGCGGCTATCAACGCGGGTTACTGCGAGGTGGCGCTGGTTACGCACGGCGAGGCGGGGCGCAGCGCGCGATCCCGCGCGGGCGGCAACGCATCCGAGCCGGGGCCTCAGTTCGAGTCTCCCTACGGATTCATCGGCGCGCCCATCAACTACGCCATGGCGTGCAGCAGATACATGCACCAGTACGGCGAAGATCGCGTGCGGCAGGGCATGGCGGAAGTAGCCGTCGCAACCCGCAAGTGGGCGAACCGCAACCCGAAGGCGTACTTCAAAGACCTGCCGATGTCTTTCGACGACTACCACGAATCCCGCTGGATAGCGCGCCCGTTCCACCTGCCTGACTGCTGCTTGGTGACCGACGCGGGCGGCGCTTATGTGGTTACCACCGCCGAGCGCGCGCGCGACCTGCCCAAGAAGCCCGTGTACGTTCTGGGCGCGGCCGAAGGACACGACCACGGCATCATCAGCACGATGCCGGACCTCACCAGCACTTGGGGGCGCTTCTCCGGACCCAAGTCGCTCGAAATGGCGGGCGTTACGCACGACGACATAGACCTTGCGATGATATACGACTCGTTCACCTACACCGTGCTGGTTACGCTGGAGAGCCTGGGCTTCTGCGGGCCGGGCGAGGCGCCCGATTTCGTTGCGAACCAGCGCACCGCGCCGGGCGGAGACTTCGCCATGAACACCAGCGGCGGCGGGCTGTCTTACACCCATTCCGGCATGTACGGCATGTTCTTGGTGCTGGAAGCCGTCCGCCAGCTGCGCGGCGAGGCGGGAGATCGGCAGATAGACAACCCCAAGCTGTCGCTCGTCAACGGCACCGGAGGCTCGCTCTCGTCCACCGGCACCGTCGTGCTGGGCGTAGACTAGCGCGCCTACCATCCCACAAAACGCAACTCAGGAGCTTTCGTCGACATGACACAGGCATACAACAAGCCCATCCCCGTTCCGCAGGGGGAGTCGGATTTCTACTGGGAGAAGGCGAAGCAGCATGAGCTTTGGCTGCGACGCTGCGCCGACTGCCCGGACGGCGAGGGCGCGTACTTCTATCCGCGCGACATCTCGCCGTGCTGCTTCTCCAAGAACACCACTTGGGTTCAGGCGAGCGGCAAGGCGACGCTGCACGCATACGCCATCGTAGAGCGCCCGCCGCACCCCGGCTTCGTCGGCGATGTGCCGTTCGTAACCGCCATCGTCGAGCTGGAAGAGGGGCCGCGAATGCCCACCAACATCGTGGTAGACAACCCGACGTGGGGCGAGAACGTCTATATCGGAATGCCGCTCGAAGTGGTGTTCGAAGACATCACCGACACGATAGCGCTGCCGAAGTTCAAGCCCGCGTAGAATCGCATAGATTCACAGGATAAACAGGATTTGCGGGGCATATTCCGCAAATCCTGTTTATCCAAGCAATCCTCCCAGCCCTTCGTCGATATAACTCGTCGTTCCGACGGTGGATATTCGGATGCGCTGTCGGTAGACGCCCGACGGCAGCCGGCGTTCCGCGACGCGCGTTTCGGACGACCACTCGACCGAATCTTCCCCGTCCGCGAGCGCCTCTACTAGCGCGCGCCCGTCCATGCGCGGCGGCGCGGGCAGCCCCAACAGGCGCAGCGCCGTGGGCGTCACGTCCACGTTGCCCGTCGGCGACGCTATTCGCGCGCGCCGCTCGAAGCTGGGGCCTCTTGCCAGCATCACGTTGTTCATCTCGTGGCGGCTCATGGAGCCGTGCTGACCTAGCCCGGGAGCGCCTCCCGCGGAGTGCGCGAATCCGCTGTATCCGGCTGAGTTGGGGCGAGAGTCCCACGCGAAAGACATGATCAGGTCCGCTCCGCGCGGTCCATCGCCGCCCGCGAGCGACAGCGGCAGCGTCCCCTCTATCTCGCCCACGCGCTCCGACGCCAGCAGCGCGCCGCGCCACTCGCGCCCCATCAGCCACTCCGCCAGCCGCTGCGCCACGTCCGCGCCGCTCGTGTAGAACAGCACGCTGCCGCCGTTGGGCGCTATGAGAACGTCGGGCGCGGAGAACCCCGCCTCGCGCGCGAGCCGCTCCACCTCGACCACTTCCGAGATAGTAGAGTAGCCATGATCCGACAGTACGATGACATCGGTATCCGCGCCGCGTCCATTGGAATCCAGCCACGCCATTAGGCGCCCGAAGCGCACGTCCGCCTCTCGAACGGCGCGGTCCGACAGCTCCGAGCCGACGCCACTCGCGTGCTGAGCCTTGTCCGGTTCCGACGACCATATCAGCGCGACCGTTGGCTGGCGCTCCGGCAGAATATGCTCGGTGAGGATGCGGAGCGCGTGATCGAAGCGCGGCGTGTTGGGCTGCGCTTCGGGGGGCCAATCGCCGAAGCGCACGGCAAGCTCGGCGCTCAGGGAGCGGGGAAGCGTGAACTCCGGGTGAATCGTCGCGCCGCCGGACGTTTCGGCGTTGGGGTTGTGGACGTATGCGTTGCCCGAAGTGCCGACGCCGATGGCGACGTACTCCATGCCGTGCGCCGCGAGCGTATCCGCCAGCGTCGGCGCGAGCAGCGCGCGCCCCGTGGCTCGCGCCAGCGCGTCGAGCGTCGGCTCCATAGCCGAAAACACGCGCGAGGCGTCGAAATCGCGCGCCGCCATCACGTTCGCCGCTAGCCCGTGCTTGCCCGGCAGCGCTCCCGTAACCATGCTCGCCGCGTTCACCCGCGTAACCGACGGAAACACGGGATGGTGGTTTTCGAAGAAGACGCCCTCATCCCCGAACCGCGCGAGATTGGGCGCGAGGTCTGGGCGGATTTGCGCGGGCTGTAGTCCGTCGAAGACGGTTATGAGTATGTTGGGCATGGTGGTAGTTGGGCTGCTAGGAAGCGCCCGGCGCCTGAATGCGGTTGACTATGGGCGTTGCTTCAGTGATCGACAATCTCATGGTTTCGACTACTCTATCTAGAAACTCACCGTTCAGCGTGTCTGTGCCTGCATTCAGGAAGATAGCGTTGTACGTGCGCTGTTGTTCTTCGCGAACGTGGATTTGCGAAAGAATCTCGCTTTAGCATTGCGCCGAACCTAGCCGCCAGACCTATATATCGCCACCCCATGCGCGTCGATGTGCCGCTTGAATGGAGCATAGCGGATATGCTCATATGCCACCACATCGCACTTCTGGACTATATCCGAATCTTCCAGATCCAGCTTCAGCATCCCTAGCCTGTCGGGGCCTAGGATTCCGTGCGTAGCTAGGTCTATGTCCGAATGCGGTTTCGCCTTGCCGGTGGCGCGCGAGCCGAATAGAATCACCTCTTTCAACTCAGGATACGCGGCGAAAATTCGCATCAGCATCTTCATTGTAGCGGGTTTTAGGTCGGGCTGTTTATGCGGTCTCATCTCTTTGCCTAGGCGCGCATGCGTCGCCCCCAAAACGCGCAAATATCCGCCTTCTATGTTTCCTACGACCCTCCTGAAGTCTTCCTCGTCGTAAGTATGCGACATGAGGTTTCGGTCGCCGAGCATCGCTATCCAAGCGTCTCCGTCTTCTATGAGCAGCGCGCTATGGGCTTCGCGAATGACGTTGCGCGGCGTGACGGGATTGATCTCCAACCCGTCATGCTCCAACCTGTCTTTGATCGTCTTCCACGCTAGTTCGAATGTATATTCGAACCGCTGGATGACTCCTTCACGCTCCAGATCGTTCAGCGCGTCCGCGCCGTTTTCTAGCGCGTTGCTCAACAATGTGAAGGCGCGGGAGAAGTTCGCGTATCTGTACTCCCAGCGTATTTCCTCGTTCATCCCGCCTCTCCCGCGCTGCGCCGCGAACCCTGCCCCGCCATGCTATCATCTTATCCAACACCCCGCAGGCGAGGAGCGACCATGACCCACCACCTCGAAACCGCTTTCACAATGGACACCTCCGCCATAAAGTTCGGCCCCGGCGCGACGCGAGAACTGGGGGCGGAGATGGCTCGGCTCGGCGCCAAGCGCGTCGCCGTCGTTACCGACCCGCGTATGGCTGAGCTGCCGCCCGTCGCCGTCGCGCTCGAATCGCTGCGAGACGCGGGGGTGGACGCGGCGCTGTTCGACGAGGTGGCGGTGGAGCCGACGGACGCATCTTTCGAGGCGGCTATCGAGTTCGCGGCGGATGGCGGGTTCGACGCTTTCGTATCCGTCGGCGGCGGTTCGAGCATCGACACCGCAAAAGCCGCCAACCTGTATTCCACCTATCCGGCGGATTTCCTTACATACGTCAACGCGCCCATTGGCTTGGGGACGCCCGTTCCCGGCGCGCTCAAGCCGCATATCGCAGTTCCAACCACGTCCGGCACCGGCTCGGAGACTACGGGCGTCGCCATATTCGACCTGCTGGAGATGAAGGCTAAGACGGGGCTTGCCCACCGCGCGCTTAGGCCCACTATGGGCATCGTAGACCCGGAGAACAGCCGCACGCTGCCGGGCATGGTGACGGCTTGCAGCGGGTTCGATGTGCTTTGCCACGGGCTGGAGTCTTACACCGCGCTGCCGTTCAGCCAACGCGCCGCGCCGCCCTCGCCCGAGCTTAGGCCTTCGTATCAAGGCTCGAACCCCATCTCGGACGTGTGGGCGACGCGCGCTATCGAGATGGTGGCTCGCAACATCGCGAGCGCGGTTCAGGACGCGGAAGATATCGAATCGCGCTCGAACATGATGCTTGCCGCCACGTTCGCGGGCGTGGGGTTCGGCAACGCGGGATGCCACCTGCCGCATGGCATGTCTTATCCCGTGTCCGGCATGGTTCGAGATTTCGCTCCTGAGGGATACCCGGACGACCACGCGATTGTGCCGCACGGCATGAGCGTGATACTCAACGCGCCCGCCGTGTTCCGCTACACCGCGCCCACGAACCCGGAGCGCCACTTGCACGCCGCGCGGCTGATGGGCGCGGACATCTCCGGCGCTGGGCCCGAAGACGCGGGCGACATTCTGGCGGACGCTATCATAGACCTGCTGCGGAGCATCGGCGTTCCCAACGGGCTGAGCGCGATAGGCTACACGGAAGCCGACGCGCCCGCGTTAGCCGCCGGCGCAATGCCGCAGCGCCGCGTCATCGACCTGTCGCCGCGCCCGGTGGAGGAAGCCGATCTGCGTCAGCTGTTCGCGGACTCTATGCGGCTGTGGTAGGGGGATTTGCAGCGGAACAGCCTGTCCATTGTCAGAATCAGGATTCTCTGGATTAGTGGATTTTCAGGATAGAGGCGTGAAAATCCTGAGAATCTCAGAATCATGCAAATCCTGATTCTGACGACTGGCGTTCATCTATGCAAAACAGGTTCGACAGCCTACTCCCACGCCTGACCGAATCGCTCGGAGTGGGCTATCTGCGATAGCGGCTTGCGGTTCTTGACGCCTTGCGCGCCGTCGCTTCCGGGCAGGCGGTAGCCGAAGGGCAGGACGGTGACCAGATCCATGCCTTCGGGTATGCCGAGCAGGCTCTTGACGCGGCGGTTCTGCGACGCCACGCGAAGCCCGACGAAGCACGTGCCAAGCCCTTCTTCCCACGCCACAAGCTCTATCTGCTGAATCGCGCGCCCCGCGTCCAGCTCGGGCCTGTCCGCGCCGTCCATCGCAATCGCGATAGCTACCTGCGCGTCGGCTACGAACCGCCCGCTGGTGGCTATGTCGCCTATCGCCCTCAGCGTGTCGCGCTCGGTTATCACCACGAAATGCCACGGCTGGAGATTGCGCGAGCTTGCCGCCCACTGCCCAGCGCGCAGCAGCTTTTGGACTACGTCGTCCGCCACCGGGCGCGAGTCGAATTCCCGAACCGTGAGGCGGGTTCTAACAGCTTCGTATACGTTCATGGTTTGCCTCCCGCTTCTATTCTACAGCTTTGCTGCATCCTCGTATCCTCATGCCCCAGATGCACTATCTCCACGTCGCCCCAATGCTTATTGAGATACTCCGCCACCAGACGGCGGTGGCAGAACTCCGGGCTGTCTTCGCTGCACAGCAGCGCGGAGTTGTTTATCTTGCGCTTTATGCCCATCTTGCCGACGCGCCGCTCGTCCATGAGCGCGATGAAGCGGCGCTCGTAGGTTTGCCAGTCCATAAGCCCGCCCCGGTACGCGCTCAGCATGTCTTGGGTGGGCGCTAGCTCCGGCATGTGGATGTATTCGACGCGGCAGATAGCCTTCAGGAAGTACGCGAGATCGTCCCTCTTGGCGAATCCCGCCAGCTGAGACACGTTGTTGAGCCGAACATCCACAAGCCGCTTCGCGCCCGAATCCTTCAGCAGCCCGAAGAACTTGGACGCGGGCTTCTTGGTGAACCCGATGGTGTATACCGTTCTCATTGGAATCGCTCTAGGACGACAGCGCGCTTACCCATGCAAACCCATCGAGGGAGAGGGGGCGATTGGCTGCGCTGCGTATGCCACCTTCTTAGCTTGTCGCTTCAGCGCCTCTGCTATCACGTCGTCGCGGGTGCGAAACAGGTCGCCGTTTCGCGGCAGCTTGAGGCTGTCCATAAGCCTGTCCATCGCGGCGGCGTGGGTTTCGATGCCGCCGTCCGCGAGGATGTGCCGCGCGGCGACGCCGCGCTCCGAGAGCGCTCGCGCCACCAGCAGCGTTCGATGGCAGTCTAGCGGGTCTTTCTCGGAACACATCAGCGCGACGCGGCGCTCGTCGGCGGCGCGTTCGACGCGCCCGATGCCGGCGTCGAACGGATCCGTGTCCGCAACCCGCTCGTAGTCTACGCGCCCATCGGCGTCGTAACAGGAACGGTCAGAGGGCCTGCCGCCAAGCTCTCCGCCCATGAACTCGTAGTCGATTTCCGCCCTTTCAAGCGATTGGCGCAGATGGTCGTAACTGAAGTGGGGCAGATAACGGCTGTACGGCGACGAGCGAACGTCCATCACCTCTTCGATGCCATGCTCTCGCAGAAGCGCGAGAAACTCGCGCGGCGAGTGGTTGGAGTGTCCTACGGTGAACACGGGATATTGGGTTGCGCCCACGGCGGAATCCTCTCTACGGCTCGATTACGGCGGCGATTAGCTTGTAGGCATAGCCGTGGTACGGCTCGCCTAGGCTGACGGTGAGGAATCTTTCCCCAATCGGGTAGTTGCCGTTGGGACGATACCGGTATTCGGATTCGTAGACGGGATCGGTTACGTCGAAGCAGTAATCCACCCCGCCATGGCGGAAGCGCCCCCGCAATTTCTTCCTGCCGTCGCCGTATCTGGCGCTGGGCTGAGCCACTGTCAGCGTCAGCGCGTCTACCCGTATGAGCCGCAGCGAATCGCTCAGCGTATTGGCAAGCATGACGGGCGCTCTGTCGTTGAGCTTGCCGGTAGCGCTGAATCCGTTTATCCAGAGCGGCGACGTTGGCGCGGCGAGTCTAGCCAGCGCGCCTTGCGTCATCCGGGCGACTTTCTTCCAACGGCGGTTCGGATCGAGCAGCCAGTTTTCCCGCTGAAAGCTCTTGGGGCGCGCTTCCAGCAGCGGAATGTCGATGACGTCGAGCATCTGCGGCTCTCCGCCGTCTTCGTACTGCCGTTCGTAAGCCGCAACCGCCTCGTCGTCTCTGTCGCTCACGGGGCGGACCCAGCCGCCCACGCCGCCGCCGCGCGGAATCTCACGCCCGGCTACGCAGCTGCCGCCATACTTGCGCGAGTTGGCGAGGCACACGATGCGCTTGACGGTGGGTTGCGTCATATCAGCCGGTCACCGTCTGCAAGTGCCGCCCCATGTGGCCTACCAGCCACTTCCCTTCGTCTTCGCTCCAGACTACGTGCATCCACAGCTGGTTGTGTTCGCCGGAGCCGCCGCCCAGCCGCAGGTGGGGCTGCATCTCCACGGGGCGCTTGGTAGCCTCGTCCCAGAACCTTCGCTGGTCTCCGTATATGCCCATCGTGGTTTCGCTCTCGCGCGGGGTGTAGTTAAAGCCGCGCTCCGCGAACCATTGCTGTATGTCTCTCCCCAGAGGTCCCTTCACGCGCTCTGCGGCGCAGTCGTCCAGCGCGTCCAGCGCTCTGCGAACGTCGTTCGGGCGGGGGAAGTGCGACGCGCGCGCGGTTGCGACGGCGCTCTCCAAGAACCGCACGTTGGGCAGCTTGCGCTTGGCGTACTCCACCACCTCTATGACGGACGAGAATTCGGAAGGCTCTTCGTAGGCGGTTTCGGAATTCGCGCCGTCGGCGCCGCTGTACGCCAGCGCGAGATTCAACTGCTCGTTCGTCTCTTCCAGCTCCGCTACCTTCTCGAGCAGCTCCTGCTTTTCCTGCTCGCTTTCCGACAGCTTGCGCTCCTTCTCCGCGAGATCGTCCACCAGCTCTTCGAGCATTTCGTCATCCGGCGCGCTAGCGCGCGCTTCTTCTTCCGCTTTTTTCGCGCGTTCGCTATACTCCCGTTCTAGCTGCTCTAGCCTTTCTAGCCGCTCTTCCATGGCTTCATGTCGAGCTTGGCGGATGCGGTCGCGCACTTGGTAGTAGACGCTCCTGCCCGTCTGCGGAAGGGCGTAGCGCTTGCATCCGTCTTCGATCTCTCGGACGATGCCGCGCCAGCCCTGCGAAGGGAGCATGTCGGTCATGTCCTGCCATGTCCAAAGCGGGTTGCGCCACGCGGGATCTTCCGCCGCGCAGCCGGGGCTGTAGACTCGCAGCGCTCCGCCGGGGCATTCGAGGGATTCCCCCAGTTCTAGGCTCATCGCCCGCGCTGTTTCGCTGTCTAGCGCGACTACCCGCGCCAAGCCGAACAGGATGGATTGCAGGTAGTTCGGGCTTGCGAACGCGCCGCCGATTGGGTTTTCGGACAAGACGACTAGAGGCTCGCGCCGACTTCGCGCCAGCAGCTCGGATCTGGCGAACTCCTCCGCGTCGCCCAGCGCGACGCGGACGGCCGCCGCGCTCAGCCGGCTGCCCTCGTGGGACGCGCAGCGGAATCCTGCCGCGAGCGGCGTCAAGAGCGCGGGAAGGTTGGCGGCTGCGGCTAAGGATATATCGTCGTCGGATTCTCCGATAGCAAGAATGTCGGCGTCCACGCCGTCGCCCTTGGTCGCGGCTAGGAACTCGACGCTCCATCCTTGCGCCTCTTCGTCGTCCGCGAGCCGTTCGAGCGTCAGCGCCCAACATCCCCAGCCGTCTACGTTGGACGCCTCCCTCTCGACGCGCGCGACATGTCCATTGCGCCGCCACTCGCCGGACGCCTCATCGCCGAACGGCAGGTCGAGAGCGCCCTCCGCCCAACCGCGAACCACGCCGCCCACTTGGGTCATTAGGTCTATGCCTTGCGAATCTTCGCTTGCTATCTGGAAACAAGTTCTGTGAAATGCCGCCATCGTTCTTCTCCTATGTTCATATAAAACGCGGGGCGCCCCGCAAGCCGCAGGGCGACCCGTTCTAGATTGGCGATTCTATCTGTCCGCGAGCCGCTTGGCTATAGCTCGACGCTTTGCTATACCTCGCGGAACTCGCCCTCGACCGTGTTGTCGCCGTCGCGCGGCGGTCTGTTGCCGCTGTCGCCGCCGGGCGGCGGTGGCGGCGGCGCGTCTCCCGGAGCGCCGCCGGGCTGCTGGCTGTAGACCGCCTGCCCCACCTTCTGGAGAGACTCGTTCAGCTCGTTCATCGTCGATTCGATGCGCGCGACGTCGTTCATGTTCAGCGCGGAGCGGAGCGCGGCTATCTTGCCCTCCACCTCGCCTTTCAGGTCTTCCGGGATGGTTTCGGCGTTGTCGTTCAGCAGCTTTTCGGCGCTGTACGCTAGGTTCTCCGCGCTGTTGCGCGTCTGGACTTCCTGCCGACGGCGCTCGTCTTCCTCCGCGAACCGCTCGGCGTCGGTCACCATCTGCTCTATCTCGGACTGGGACAGCCCGGAGCTTGCGGTGATGGTGATTCGCTGCTCTTTGCCGGTTCCCTTGTCCTGCGCCGATACGTTGAGGATGCCGTTGGCGTCTATATCGAAGGCGACTTCGATCTGCGGCATTCCGCGCGGCGCGGGCAGCAAGCCATCCAGCACGAACTTGCCGATGGATTTGTTCTCAGCCGCCATGGAGCGTTCGCCCTGCACTACGTGGATCTCCACGCTGGTTTGGCTGTCCGCCGCGGTGGTGAACGTTTCGCTCTTGGATGTTGGTATGGTGGTGTTGCGCGTAATCAGCGCGGTGGACACGCCGCCGAGCGTCTCTATGCCGAGCGTGAGCGGGGTGACGTCCAGCAGAAGCACGTCTCGCACGTCGCCTCGAAGCACGCCGGCTTGTATAGCCGCGCCGATGGCGACTACTTCATCCGGGTTGACGCCCTGATGAGGCTCTTTGCCGAACAAGTCCACCACCGCTTGGCGCACCGACGGCATTCGCGTCATGCCGCCCACCAGCACCACCTCGTCTATCTGCGAGGCGGAAACGCCCGCGTCTTCCATAGCCTTGCGGCACGGCTCCACGGTGCGAGCGACCAGCTCGGACACTAGCTGTTCCATGCGCGAGCGGCTCAGGCTCATTATCAGGTGCTTGGGCCCGGATGCGTCGGCGGTGATGAACGGCAGGTTGATTTCCGTCTGCATCAGCGTGGAAAGCTCTATCTTGGCGCGTTCGGCCGCCTCGCGCAGCCGCTGGAGAGCCATCCTGTCGTGCTTGAGGTCTATGCCCTGATCGCGGCGGAACTCTTCGGCTATCCAGTCTATGATGCGCTGGTCGAAGTCGTCGCCGCCTAGGTGGGTGTCGCCGTTCGTCGCCATCACCTCGAACACGCCATCGCCGATTTGCAGGATGGTTATGTCGAACGTGCCGCCGCCGAGGTCGTACACCGCGATGGTTTCGTCCGTCTTCTTGTCCAGCCCGTAGGCGAGCGACGCGGCGGTCGGCTCGTTGATGATTCGCAGCACTTCCAAGCCCGCGATTCTGCCCGCGTCTTTGGTGGCGTTGCGCTGGCTGTCGTCGAAGTAAGCGGGCACGGTGATGACGGCTTGCGTAACCGGCTCGCCTAGGCTGGCTTCGGCGTCTTGCTTCATCTTTTGCAGCACCATGCCGGCTATCTCCGGCGGCGCGTGGGTCTCGCCCGCCATCTCGACGTGCGCGTCGCCGTTGGAGTGGCGGACTATCTTGTACGGCATCAGCCCGTCGTCTTTCTGCACGTCCGGGTCGTCGATGCGGCGTCCCATGAAGCGCTTGATGGAGAAGACGGTGTTTTCGGGGTTTGTAACCGCCTGCCGTTTGGCGGTAGCGCCTACGTAGCGCTCGCTGGAACGGGGGTTGATGGCTACCATCGACGGCGTAGTGCGTCCGCCCTCGGCGTTTTCGATGACGCGCGGCTCTCCGCCCTCGATGACCGCCATGCACGAATTGGTAGTGCCGAGGTCTATTCCGATTATGTTGGGCATTTGCTCGTTCTCCTATTCGGGCGTGTGGTCGTCTTGCTGGGTGGTTTCTGGCTGCGGGAGCGGCCGGGCTACGCTGACTTGCGCGGGGCGCAGGATGCGGTCTCCCAGCCTGTATCCGCTGCGGACGACGCGCGCCACGCCGCCTTCCGGCACTGCGTCTGTCGGCTCGAAGAATACCGCCTCATGCTCGCGCACGTCGAACGGCGCGCCGATAGCCGCCTCGATTCGCGCGACGCCTTCGGAGTTCAGCACGTTGTCTAGGCTGCGCTGCACCAGCTTCACGCCTTCGAACCAGCTCGGGTCTATGGCGTCTTCCGGCAGGTGGTCTACTGCGCGGCTGAAGTTGTCCGCAAGCTCGATCAGCTTCCCCAGAAGCCGCTCGTTGGCGCGCTCGCGTTCGTCCCGCATCTCCCGCGCCGCTCGCTTCTTGTAGTTGTCTAGGTCCGCCGCGCTTCGCAGCGCCATCGTTCTGAACTGGTCTTTCTCCCGCTCCGCCTCTTCCAGCCTAGCTTGCAGGTCGGTCGGCGAGTCGGGCGGGGTTTCCAGCTCTTCTTCGATAGTCTGACACTCGTCAGGCTGTCGATCTTCGCTCATCTTGGGTTTTCTCTCCTTATTGGCATTATCGTCATCCGGCAAGCGTGCGGAGCATCTCTTCGACGCTTTCGTTCAGCGCGTCTCGGAGCGGCTGCCCTTCGAGACGCGCCAGCTGCGCGCGCATTCTGACCGCTTGGTTGAACATTCGCATAGCCAGTTGGACGCCGGCGACGTTCAGCCCGAGATCGTTCACCAGATGCTTGATGATCTGAAGCCGCGCTATGTCTTCGTCCGAGTAGAGCCGGGACAGCCCGCGCGTTCGGGACGGCATGACTAGCCCCGCCCGCTCGTATTTTCGTAAAGTTTGGGGGTGCATGTCCAGAATGCGCGCGGCGACGCTGATGACGTATACGCCTTCCTGCATAGGGTTCGCCCCTTCCGCTCTGTTCGCTTGCATTCATGGTATATATTGATATGGGGCGTGTCAAGGGATATGCTCATGTGAGAATCATAGCGGCGCGGGTCTACAGGGGGCGGGTATGGGGGATATGGCGTTTGCCACTGTCAGCCGCAGGCGCTAGAATAGGCGTGGCTTATCGTACCTATTGATTGAATTTTCCCAATCCAACCGAACGGAGTTGACGCATTGGCTACATGGACGCCAGACCCGACTTTCTATCCGTCTCCCAAGATGGCGATGGGCGCGCCGCATGAGAAGCTCGCCTACGTCGCCATCGTGAACCCTACAGACAACGGACGCCCCGACGCGGTGGGCGTGCTGGACGTGGAGCCGTCGTCCGACAGCTATGGCAAGTTGGTCGGGCGCATGGACATGCCCTCTTCGGGAGACGAGCTTCACCATTTCGGCTGGAACGCATGCAGCGCGTCGCTCTGCCCGAACATGCCGCATCCGCACGTCGAGCGGCGCTACCTGATGCTGGGCGGGCTGCGCTCTTCGCGCATCTACGTGGTGGACACCAAGGACGACCCGCGCAACCCCAAGATAGTCAAGACGATAGAACCCGAAGAGTTCGAGGCTAAGACGGGCTACAGCCGCCCGCACACCGTCCACTGCGGGCCAGACGCCATCTACATGAACGCGCTCGGCTCGCCCGACGGCGAAGGCCCCGGCGGCGTGTTCATGCTGGACCACGACACGTTCGAGGTCAAGGGCGCGTGGGAGGCCGAGCGCGGGCCACAGCAGCTTTCCTACGATTTCTGGTGGCACATCAACCACGACACGATGATAACCAGCGAGTGGGGAACGCCGCGGATGGTGGAAAACGGCGTCATTCCCGAAGAGCTGCTCGCGGGCAACTATGGCCACAACCTGCACGTTTGGAACCTGCGAACCCGCAAGCACGTTCAGCAGATAGACTTGGGCGCTCAGCACCAAATGGCGCTGGAGCTGCGCCCCGCGCACGATCCGCGAAAGACATACGGGTTCGTCGGCGTCGTCACCAGCTTGGAAGACCTCTCCGGCTCGATATTCACGTGGTACAAAGACGGCGACGAGTGGGCTGCGAAGAAGATAATCTCCATCCCTGCCGAGCCTGCCGACGCGGACGACTTGCCGCCTCTGCTTCAGGGCTTCGGCGCCGTTCCGCCGCTGATAACCGACATCATCTTGTCTCTGGATGACAAGTTCCTGTACGTGTCTTGCTTCGGCACGGGCGAGCTTAGGCAGTACGACGTATCCGACCCGTTCGATCCGAAGTTCACCGGCTCCGTGCATCTGGGCGGCATAACGCGCAAGACGGCGCACCCGAACGGCTCGCCGCTCAACGGAGGCCCGCAGATGGTGGAGGCGAGCCGCGACGGAAGCCGGCTGTATCTCACCAACTCGCTGTATGTGGCTTGGGATGAGCAGTTCTACCCAGAGGGCATACGGGGTTGGACTACCAAGATAAACACCAACCCCAACGGCGGCATGGAAGTGGACCCCGATTTCTTCGTAGATTTCGGCGGCGAGCGTCCGCACCAGATCCGGCTCGAAGGCGGGGACTCGTCTTCGGATTCGTTCTGCTACTCGGATTAGATCGCATAGATTCACATCACAGAATGGGCAAGGTAGGCGATCGGGGCAAGCGCGATTGCGAGGCATCCTGAGCCGCCTATCCTGCCCATTCTGCGAACCCATGTAGAAGGCGGCGGACGTGAGCGTCGGCGAGTTTTGGCCTTGGCTGGCGCTGGCGGCGCTGGGCGCGTATCACGGCGTCAACCCCGCTATGGGTTGGTTGTTCGCCGTCGCGCTGGGCTTGCAGGAAGGCAGCCGCGCCGCCGTGCTCCGCGCTTTCCCGCCCATCGCGCTCGGACACGCGCTATCGGTGGCTATCGTCATCGGCGTCGTGGCGGTGGCGCGAACCGTCATCCCGCTCGACATCCTCAAGTACGTTTGCGCGGGCGCGCTGATGGCATACGGCGGATATAAGCTGTGGAAGAAGTCTCATCCGCGCTGGGTCGGGATGCGCGTCGGCTTTCGCGACCTTACGAGCTGGTCTTTCCTCATGGCGTCGGCGCACGGCGCGGGGCTGATGCTCATCCCGGCGCTGTTCAACCTGCCGACGGAGTACGGCTCATCCATCGCCCAGTCGGTCGACGCGCGCGACGTTCCGCATTCGGAATACATGATGATAGGCGGCGCGCCGTCCGTATCCACCGCGCTCGCGCAGCTGACGGCGGTGTCCATCCACACGCTGGCGATGTTCGGCGTCATGGCTGCCGTAGCCTTGGTGGTGTACGAGAAGCTAGGCTTGCGTCTGCTGCGCCGCTCGTGGTTCGATCTGGATAGGCTTTGGGCTGGCGCGCTCATCGTCGCGGGCGTTCTCACCCTGATTTTCGCGTAGATTCACAGGGGTGAACGGGATGCCCGGGATTCGGGACTTTGGCTACATGCTTATCTTCTTGTCTCCCGAAAGGTACGCTTCCGGCTCGCGGCTGAAGGCGATGCGGCAGCCGGGCGCGCAGAAGTAGTACGTCTCGCCCGCGTGGTCGAAGCTGCCGCCGGGCGGCTTGCGGATATCTACCTGCATATCGCACACGGGATCGGCGGCGCGGTCGGAACCGCTCCTGCTGAACATCGGCAGTCTAAAGGGCATTTTCTCCACTCCTCTTAGGAATATCCCGTTCGTCCTGTAAATCCATGCCAATCATCGCTTGGGCGCGAACCGCCGCAGCCGCAGCGAGTTGGCGACTACGCTAACCGAGCTGAACGCCATAGCCGCCGCCGCTAGGATGGGGTTCAAGAAGCCTTGCTCACCCAGCAGCGGGTAGAGCGCGCCGGCGGCTACGGGTATGAGCGCGACGTTGTAGGCGAACGCCCAGAACAGGTTTTGGCGGATGACGCGCATCGCGGCGCGGCTCAGGTCTATGGCGTCCGCCACGCCGCGCAGGTCGTCTTTGACGAGCGTGACGTCCGCCGCCTCGATAGCCGCGTCCGCGCCGCCGCCGACGGCTATGCCGATGTCCGCCTGCGCGAGCGCGGGCGCGTCGTTGATGCCGTCTCCCACCATCGCCACCGTCGCGCCGCCCGCTTGCAGCTCGCGGATGCGCTCCGCCTTGCGCGCGGGCAGCATCTCCGCCTCGAAGTCCTCTATGCCCGACGCCTCCGCCACCGCGCGCGCCGCCGCGAGGCTGTCCCCGCTGAGCATGACTACCGAGACGCCGCGCCGTTCGAGCGCGGCGACCGCGGCGGGCGACTCCGGCTTGAGCGCGTCCGCAATGGCGATTACGCCGCGCAGCTCGCCATCCACCGCCACGAGCGCCGTCGAGCCGCCTGCCGCCGCCGCGTCCACTACGCTCGTCGCGCCGTCCTGCGATACGCCGAGCCGCCGCATCAGCCGCGCGTTTCCCACCGCCGTCCGGCTGCCGTCTACTGTGGCGATCGCGCCTTCGCCGGGGAACGCCTCGAATTCGGCAGCGTCCGCCAGTTTCAGCGCGCGCGCCTCGGCCGCGTCCACTATCGCCGCGCCGAACGGATGCTCCGAGCGCCGCTCCACGGCGGCGGCTGTCGCCAGCAGCGCGTCTTCGTCGCCGTCGAGCGCATAGACGCCGACGACCGACGGCGCGCCTTGCGTCAGCGTTCCTGTCTTATCCAGCGCGACGACGTTCACACGGTGGGCAAGCTCCAGCGTCGCCGCGTCGCGGATGAGCGCGCCCATCTCCGCGCCCCTGCCAGACGCCACCATGATGGCAGTTGGCGTGGCTAGACCCATCGCGCACGGGCAGGCGATTATCAGCACGGCGACGGCGCTGAGAACCGCGAACGTGAAGCTGGGCGGCGGCGCGAACGCGAGCCAGACGACGAACACTACCGCCGCGAAGCCGATGACTGCGGGAACGAACCACGCGGAGACGGCGTCCGCGAGCCGCTGAACGGGCGCTTTGGACGTCTGCGCCTCCTCCACGAGGCGGATGATGCCCGCGAGCGTCGTGTCGCGCCCCACGCGCGTAGCCTCGAACGTGAACCCGCCGCGTCCGTTCAGCGTCCCGCCGTACACCATGCCGCCGCGCGACTTCAGCGATGGAACGCTCTCGCCCGTCAGCATGGATTCGTCCACAGCGGATTCGCCCTCGACTACTGCGCCGTCCACCGGAACCCGCTCGCCCGGGCGCACTATTACGAGGTCTCCCACCGCTATCTCTTCGATTGGCACGTCCGCTATCTCGCCGCCGCGCGATACGCGGGCGGTTTTGGGCTGAAGCCCGATGAGCGAACGGATGGCGTCGGACGCTTTGCGCTTTGCGCGCGCTTCCAGCCACTTGCCGAGCAAGATCAGCCCTATGATGGCGGTGGAAGTGTCGAAGTAGGTGTCCGCGTCGTGTCCTGCGAAGAAGGCGGCTTCGGAGAAGAGCGCGACGGCGGCGCTATAGAAGTACGCCGCAGACGATCCGACCGCTATGAGCGTGTTCATGTTGGCGGTGAGCCGCCTAGCGGCAGCCCAAGCCGATGCGTAGAAGCCGCGCGCCGCCCAGAATTGAACCGGCGTCGCCAGCGCCAGAAGCAGGATGTCCATGCGGATGGGCAGCCGTTCGCCGACGCCCGGAATCGCCATGAGCGCCATCACTGCGGCGGAGACCGCGAGGCTGAAGGCGCACTTGATCGCAAGCGCGCGAGCGTTTCGCGGCGCGGCGTCGTCCTGCGCGTCGGCGGTGGCGGATGCGGAGTATCCGGCGCGCTCCACGGCTACGCGCATATCGGATACGGACGCGACGCCCGGCGCGTATTCTACGGCGGCGCGCTCGCTTGCGAGGTTCACGGACGCTGATACGACGCCCTCGACCTCGCCTAGCGCGCGCTCGACGTGGGACACGCAAGCCGCGCACGTCATCCCGTCTATGGCGAGCGTCGTCCGCTGCGCCGCAATGCCGTATCCGGCGCCAGTGAGCGCGTCCGCGAGCGTGTCGAACGACGGCGGCGCACCGTCCCGCGCGAGCGTGAGCGTAGCCTTCTCCGTGGCGAGATTGACCGACGCTTCCTCGACGCCCTCCACCTCTTCCAGCGCGCGCGACACGTGAACCACGCAAGCCGCGCACGTCATCCCGCTTATCGGCAGCGATACGTTAGTGGCTGAGGCTGTCGCCAATTGCCGCCCCCTTGGTGTGATGCGCTATTGAGTGTAGCACGGCTGGCGCGGGCGCGGCGGGGCTTGCATGAACGCGAACAGGCGTCAGATTTTGGCGACCTGATCGCGCGCCAGAGCAGATTCGATAACTGGCTTCAGCAAAGCTTCCGCGCCGTATATGTAAATGCCCGAAACGCTGTTCGAGTCCTCCGCGTCATAGAAGACGACTACGCCATTGGCGATTGTCTCGCCGTCCACTTGGGGTTTGCCAGTCTCTATTCGCAGTGATTGAGAATCAGGGTAGTACGTCACTATCGGTTCTGGCGTCTGGTGGGTATGCGTCACAATTTTCACCAGTGTCTGGGCATCGAATTCGTCGGATGAACGAGATGCGCCACATCCCGTTCATCCCATATATCTATGTCAACTAGAACCTACAGAGTCCGCACCACGCCCACTACCTTGCCGCGAACCGAGACCCTATCCGCCGGCACCATGATGGGAGACATGGAGGCGTTTTCGGGTTGCAGGCGCACCATGTCGCCCTCTATGTAGAAGCGCTTGAGCGTCGCCTCTTCCCTGTCAGACAGCCACGCGGCTACCATGTCGCCGCTGTTGGCGTCGGCGTTGGTGGCGGGTTCCAGCAGAACTAGGTCGCCGTCCGCCACGAGCGCGTCTATCATGGATTCCCCCTGCACTCGCAGCGCGAACACGTTTGGGCGATTTTGCGTCAGGAACGGCGGCAGGTCTATGCTGTCGAAGCTGTCGGATGCGTAGGATGGCGCGTCCGGCTCGAACAGCGGCTCGCCGGCTGCGATGCTGCCCATGATGGGGACGCTCAGCAGATCCCCGCCGCCGCGCCTCCTCGCCTCGCCGAGCAGCTCGATGCCGCGCGAAACCTCAGGCTCGCGCCGCAGATAGCCCTTCGCCTGAAGCTGCCGCAGGTTGTAATCCACTACCGACGTGGAGCTGACCTCGCAGCCGCGCTGAATGTCGCGCACGGTGGGCGGGTAGCTGTGCTCCTCCATGAACTCGCGGAGAAATTCGAGTATGCGCTCCTGTCTCGGAGACAGCCGTTCCTTCATCATCGCAAAACCTCGCGTACTAATGTTCTTGATGCGAGAATATCAGACCATTTGTGCGGCGTCAAGCGCGGACGCCCGATATCCAGCCCATTCCCGTTCTGTTATAGTGGGGCGCGACAAGGCTCAGACTGACAAGAGCGGAGGGATACTGCTATGGCGGAAGGCATGACAGGCACTATCAGGCTTCGGCGCGTCAACCACCTTACCTACTGCGTCAAGGACAAGGAGCGCGCCACGCGGTTTTGGGTGGACGTGCTGGGCGTCGGCGAGATCCCCAGCATGGTGGATTCGGATCATATCGTCTGGCTTCAGCTGCCGAGCGGCACGATGGTTCACCTAATCGAAAACGAAGACGCGCCGTCCGAGCCGTCGCACCACGGCGCGTTCGAGGTGGAGGACATAGACGCCGCCCAACGGTACATGCTATCCAAGAACGTGGAGACGACGGATATAACTACCCGGCACGATGGCCAGCGCGTGTTCTTCATCGAGGATACGGAGGGCAACCGCATCGAGATTTGCACCAAGTCGGGCTTCGGCGTGCTGGTGTAAATCGGGGACTTGCCTTTGTCAGAATCAGGATTCTTCGGATTAGTGGATTCCCAAGATCGCGCCGTGAAAATCTTGAGAATCTCAGAATCACGCAAATCCTGATTCTGACAAGAGAGAACATGAAGCATCCAATCTATCGCGTGACTTCCTATAAGGTCGTAGGCAAGTACGTCCTCCTAGTCGGTTTCGACGACTGAGCTTCGCAGGTCATCGACTTCGAGCCGATGCTGAAGGGGGAAGTGTATGGGCAGCTTCGAAAGCGATCCGTGTTCGAGCAAGTTCGCATAGACCCTGATATCCATACACTGATTTGGCCCAACGGCGCGGACTTCGATCCTGCGATTCTGCACGACTGGCGCGAACGCGCGGGAGCGATGAAAGCGATGGCTATGCGCTGGTCGAGCGACGCGGTGGAAAGCCCGAACCAAGAGAGCGCGACATGACCACTAGACAGACGCCAGAACCGGAAGAGCGCTGGCCCGACGTTCGCGCTAGGGCGCGCAGCTTCTACGACGCGCCTCTATGCGAAGATCTGGACGCGCTGGACGCGCAAGTGGCGTTCGTGGGGATGCCGTTCGATCAAGGGACGTTCGGCAGACCCGGCGCGCGCTTTGGGCCGGACGCGCTGCGCGACGCGCGCGGATACTCCTACATCGGCTACGGCGGAATGCAGTTCGACCAGCAGGCGGCGGGCTACTTCGATTCGGATCGCGGCGCGGAGCTTCTGCGCGGCGTTACGATGGCGGACTGCGGCAACATAACCGTTGTGCCGTCGGACGTGCTGGACAACTTCCGCAAGCTGACCAACGTAGTCGAACGCATAGTGTCGCGCGGCGCGATGCCCGTAGTCGTGGGCGGCGACCACGCCATCACCTTCCCCGCAGTGCGCGCGCTCGGCGGTTTCGCGCCGCTGGACATCGTTCACTTCGACGCGCATATGGACTACACGCACGAGACGCAGGGCGTCTTGTACACGCACGGCAGCCCGATAAGACGCTGCCGCGAGCTGGAGTTCGTCCGCAACATCAGCTCGTTCGGCATCCGCAAGGAGAGCCGCAAGGTGTACGACGAGGCGATGGCGGACGGCAGCTTGGTAGTAACTACCAACAGGTTCAAGCAACTCGGCGCGCAGGCGGCGATGGAGCTTGCGCCCGCGTCCGAAAACCTCTACGTGACCATAGACATAGACGTCATGGACCCGGCGCACGCGCCCGGCACCGGCACGCCGGAAGTGGGCGGGCTGTTCTACGAAGAGCTGAGGGACGCGCTCATCGCGCTCGCCCGCCGCCATCGCGTTGTCGCGTTCGACATGGTGGAAGTCGCGCCGCCATACGACCACGCGGATATAACCTCGATGGCGGCGGCGCGGCTGATTATCGATTTCCTATCGGAGATATTCCCGCCGTGAGCTGATAATCCCCCTAAAATTCGGACGAGGAGCGAGCCGAATTGATTGCCCAGCGCGAACTTTTGCTAGACGATCCCGACTCCAAGACGCGCGGCGGAGCGCTGAGCGTGGTTCACGCTCGCGCCGAGAAGGTCTCGCCGTTCGATTCGACGCTCTTCCGCGGGTTCGCGCGGATGCGGGCGTTGACATACACATCCAGCATTCCGATGGTGATCAGCCTGCTCCGCGATAACGATTTCGCGGAATTCGAGTGCGTCTTCGGGCATGACGGCATCCTCTCGCGGGAGGCGTCCGAGATTCTATCGTTTCAGACGGTAGTGGATGAGAAGCTGAACAATGGCTTCGTGGGCGTGAACGGGCTGACCCCCGAACGGCGGGAGATCCTCTATGCGCGCGTCGCCGAGGGCAGCGTTCGGTTTCACGTCGTCAAAGACGCCATAGCCCACGCGAAGATATACCTGCTCGAATCCGACGGCGGCGGCTCGTCGCCGAAGAGACGGGTTATCGTGGGGTCCGCCAACCTGTCCGAGACGGCGTTTTCGGGGCGGCAGGCGGAGACTCTGGCGGCGTTCGACGACGACCCTATCGCGTGGGATCACTACTCGGCTCAGTTCGATGCGGTGCGGGAATCCGCCACGAGCAGGTTGGAGCTTCGCAATCAGCCGCTCGTCGTGGAACGCGGACCCCCTCGCGTCGAGGATGCGCCCGCGCTGAGCGAGGCGTCGAACAGTGGCGGGCGCGGAGTAACCCTATTCGTTCCGCAGGAGCGCCCCGAAGAGGCGGACGTGTCCGCGCGCGCGGTGATGAGCAGGGTGGAGACGATAAAGCCGGTGTTCGAGCGCGCGCTCGCGGGCAAGAAGCCAGACAAGTCCGGCAGGCTCCGCGTCACGCCCGGCTTGGTGAAGCAGATGACGCGCATCGCGATATCTCCGAAGGGCGGCGGCGAGGACGCCCCGCAAACGTGGTTGTCGCTGGACAATGGCAAGTTCACGCTCTCCGGCAAGCCGATGCCGCTGGACGCGAGAGAATCGGACGTGCGCTCGGACGTGGCGAATTGGTTGGAGTTCTTCGGCAACTACGGCAGCGGCTTCGTGGGCGACGTGCCTCGCCTTCAACGCGACTACTTCACGTTCATGTGTTGGTTCTACTTCGCGCCGCTCATGTGCGATTTGCGAAACGCCGCGCTCCGCCGAAACTCGTTCAGCTTCGATCAGCCCATGTTCGCCATACTGTACGGCTCCAGCAACTGCGGCAAGACCAGCTTGGTGGACACGCTCGCGCGTTCGATGTTCGGATACATGCCACAAATAGATACGAGCGACTTCACGAAGAGCAAGCTGCGCGGGCTTCAGCAGGCGTACAAGCGCTTCCCCGTGGTGTTCGACGACGTGACCAGAGATCGCTTTGGCAGACACGCGCCCGAAATCATCAAAGACGAGTCTATCCCCTACACCGAATATCCGTGTTTCGCGCTGTCCATGAACGCGGAAGCGCGCAACTTTCCGCCTGAGATAATCAAGCGCTGCCTGATGTTCTACACGCGCACTTCGCTGCCGGGCAACCAACCCTCCGTGCGGCGCGCGCTTCAGAGATCGGTCGCGAGAATTCAGGGCAAGATGACCACGGGCTTGTATCGGGAATATCTCAGCCGCGCGCTCGTCGAACTGAACGCGGCGAGCGAGTCTGCCGACGGCGATGCGGACGTGCTGGAGATGTCTTCAGCAGTGTTGCGCGATCTCTTCCGCGAGAACCTCCCCGACGGCGTGGAACTGCCGGCGTGGTGCCGCGTGATGACGCTGAACGAGTATCAAGAGACGGCGTTCGAGCGCCCGCAGCGCGTATTGTCCAGCATGCTTCATCCCGACAACTACTCGCGGGAGCGCAGGCCTCCCGAAGGCTGCTGGACGGTATCGGGCGATGTGGTCGTGGTGTCCACGCCCGCCATGGGCTTCAATAGGACGAAGGCGGAGATACCAGACTGGATAATCGACGACACCGCGAGCGTGTCGGGGCAAATCGCGCTCGAGCGCGGCGAGCTGGAGGATTTTCTGGGTAGGCGGGTTAGGCCTCCGCGCCGCCTGTTCGGGTGGCAATGGAGGTGATGGAGAGTCGCCTCAGCCCAGCATCTCCCGCCGTATCTCTTCCAGCCGAGCGCGCTCTTCGGGCGTCGCCTCCGGGTACGGCTCTCCCTTGCGGCGGATGGAGCCGGTGAAGTTGGGCGCGCGCTTTTCGAGGAAGGCGGCGCGTCCCTCGTCTCCGTCGGCGGTCATCTGCGTCAGCAGCGCGTTCATCAGCGTCTGCACCCGCCAAGCCTCCGTAACCGGCACGTCGCGGAATCGCAGCGTCAGCTCCTTCATCATGCGCGTCGCCAGCGGCGGGAGCGCCGCGATGTGCGCCGCCACCTCCTCGGCGCGCTCCATGAGCCGAGCGTGCGGGACTACCTCGTTCACTAGGTTGATGCGGAGCGCTTCGGCGGCGTCGAAAGGCTCGTCCATCAGCAGAATGCGCATCGCGTCGGCGTGCGCTATCTGGCGCGTCAGGTACGTCGCGCCGGGCCCGCCGCCTACCCAGCCTTGGCTTAGCAGCGCGAACTTGAAGCGCGCACGCTCCGCGCTCGCTATGCGGATGTCCGTCGATGTGAGCATCAGGTAGAAGCCCGCGCCCGCCGCCCAGCCGTTGATAGCGCCCACTACGGGCTTGTATATCTGCGGGTAGTGGTCTCCCAACCGCCCGTCCGCGCCGATGAGCGCGCCGTTCACCGTGCCCGCCAGCGGCCAGAACACGCCCTCCGCTCGCAGCCGCTCGCGCTCCTCCGGCGTAACGTCCGGGCGGCTTGCGAGGTTGTGCCCCGCGCAGAAGTGGCGGTCTCCCACGCCGGTCAGAATGGCGACGCGGATGTCGCGGTCGTCCCAAACCTCCTTCCATATCTCCGCTATCTCGGCGGAGATGTATCTATCCAGAATGTTCGCCTTCCGCGGGTTGTTCAGCGTAATGTAGGCGATATGGTCGCGCTTCTCGAAATCTACTGGCATCGCGCGCCTCCGCTCTCGGCAGCAATGTGGTTGGCGCCCACAAGGTATCAGCGCGCGGCGGGCGTGGCTAGTGGGGGGATAGACGCTCGGGACGAGGGGATTCGAGCATGTTGCGCCCTACCCATTATGTAGTACCATTGCCGCATTGGGAGATTAGGAGGCGGAGGATCATGACTCTACGAGGGAAGACGGCCATAGTCGGCATCGGCGAGGTGCCGACGCGCAGGCTACTGGAGGGCAGATCGCTCTACGGGCTTTGCGCGGAGGCGGCTAAGCTGGCTATCGACGACGCCGGCTTGCGGAAGCAAGACATAGACGGGCTGGTTACGGACGGCGGCGCCGCGCTTGCGACGCTGGCGGAGTATATAGACATCAAGCCGAACTTCGCCACCGGCGTGTCGATGCAGGGCGCGAGCGGCGCGTCGGCGACTACGGTGGCCGCGAGCGCCATAAACGCCGGGCTGTGCGAGACGGCGCTCGTGGTGATGGGCAACTCGCGCGCGTCGCGTCCCGTACCCGGCGGCGCGTCGGTTCGTTCGGAGTGGGAAGAGCCTTACGGCATGGCGCCCGGCGCGGGAACGGGCTACGCGCTCATCTACAACCGGCACATGTACGAGTACGGCACCACGCAGGAGCAGATGGCGAAGCTGGCGTCCGACCAGCGCTTCAACGCCCTGCAAAACGACAACGCGGTGTTCAACGGGCAGCCCGCCAGCGTTCAGGACGTGCTGAACTCGCGCTACGTCAACTATCCGCTGCGGCTTCTGGAATGCGTGATGCCGTGCGACGGCGCCGCCGCGCTCATCATCACCACGCCGGAGCGCGCCAAGTCGCTCCCCAACCGCCCCGCGTACCTGCTCGGCGCGGGCATGGAGCAGTCGAACGCCAACATATGGCAGACGGACAGGATAACCGAAACGCCCGTCGCCACCAGCGCGCGGCGCGCGTTCCGCATGGCGGGATACGCGCCTGCGGATATGCAGTTCGCGGAGTTCTACGATTGATACACCATCCTCGTGGCCGTGAGCCTCGAAGATGCGGGATTCGTGCCGAAGGGCGAGATAGGCCCCTTCTACGAATCCACCGACACCACCTATAAGGGCGCATTCCCCGTAAACACGGACGGCGGACAGCTCTCAGGCGGGCAGCCCGGGCTTGCGGGCGGATTCCGCCACGTAGTAGAGGGCGTGCGCCAGATAATGGGCAAAGCGGGCGTCAGGCAAGTAATCAATAACGACTTATGTATGGTGAACGGTTGAGGCGGCACGGCGAGCGAGATGTGCTCGCTGGTTCTCGGGTCCGAGAACGCGATCTAAACCGAATTCAGAGAAAGCCCCCTCTCCCCTTTGCGGGGGAGGGGAGCATACATAGGGCGGCGCTAGACGCCGATTCTACTGTTTGCCTGCCCCTGTCAGCCTATTTGGGCAAAGGCTTTTCGCATACTTTCATACTGGTGAATCCAATGACTTCCTACTACAAGAAGCCGATGCCGGTGTCCATGAATCCGGAGCTTTCCGCGCCGTTTTGGGAGGCGACGAAGCGCCATGAGCTGATGATGCCGCGCTGCAAGACGTGCGCCAACATCTTCTTCTACCCGCGCGAGCGATGCCCCAAGTGCATGTCCGACGATCTCGGCTGGACGCGGCTCGGCGGCAGAGGGCGGCTGTACTCGTTCACCGTCGTCCACCAGACCGCGCATCCCGCGTTCCAGCCGGAAGCGCCGCACATATACGCCATAATCCAGCTCGACGAGGGCGCCCGAATGCCGTCCAACCTAGTCGAATGCGCCATAGAAGACGCGCGGATAGACATGCCCGTGGAGGCGGTTTTCGACGACGGCTCGGAGGAGTTCACGCTGGTGAAGTTCCGCCCCGCCGCCGACTAGCTAGCGGGGCGACGCGCCGCCGGCTTCGCAGTCCGAGCAGACGATGAACACCTCTAGGCGGTGTCCCACTATCTCGCCGGAGATGTCCTGCCCGATGGCGCGGAGCAGCCGTTCGATGTTGACGTGTCTGAACTCGCCTACGGTGGAGCACTTGACGCAAACGGTGTGATGGTGGTGTTCGACGCGCGCCATGCTGTACATCGGCGTGCCGTCCGGCTTCGCCAGCTTGCAGACGACGCCCGCCTGTTGCAGCAGCTTGATAGTGCGGTACACCGTGGCGCGCCCGACGCCGGGAAGCTCTTGGCAGAGTTCTTCGGCGGTGAAGCCCTCGCTCTTGTCGACCAGCGCGCCGACGACGCTGCGGCGCGGCTCGGTGATGCGGTAGCCGATGCCTTCCAGCGCCGCGAGCGGGTCGGGGCGCGAAGAGAATCGGCTGGCGGCTGGGCTAAAGGTCATCGGACGGGGGGCGCTCCTGCGGCTGCGGATGGCATTATGGTATCAGGCGCGGCTCGATAGGCGCTAGGGGGCGGCGCTCCGCGCCGGGCATCGCGCTGAGAACGATGGCGTCGCTCCGCGCTCGCAAGACATCGCGCGCTTCATGCGGCTCGCAGCGGAGCGAACTCGCCAGCGCATCCAACTCTCCGCGCGGCTCTATGCCGCTGAGCCGCCCAACGATTCGCCAGCTGGGAGAGACGTTTTCGGCCTTTGTCAGGGCAGCCTCGACGGATAGATCGAGAGTGTCCAGCGTCAGCGTCAGCCAATCGCCCGGTTTCGCCGACAGTCGCTCCGCGAATGCTCGAATCGAGCCAAGCAGCGGACCCGCGTTCGATGTTTCTGGGAATGTCAGGGATACGGAATCGCCGCCGCCGCTCGTCAACTCGATGCGGTCGTTCACCGCCACGCCGAGCAGATCCCCGGCTATGCGCGTCAGCGGCCTGCCGCTGCCCCGCAGGATGTTGTCGTCTACTTCGAGCAAGAGCGCGACGCGAAGGGGACCCAGCTCGAACACGCCTCGCGTTCTGCGAAGCGAATCGGGTTCGACGTGGTAAGGCTCGTCTTCGGCGCGCAGCCGAATCATCTCGTTTTCCGCTACGAACATCGGGGCGGCGCAGTACCAGCGAACCGACGTTTCGGCGGAGCCGAAGTTGCGGCGCATGTAGTCTACTACCTCGCCGATGGGCATGGGGCGGCCCGCGTCTTCCAGTAGATTCCGCATAGATTCGGCGATTCCGTCGTAGGCGAGAAAGCCCCATGTATTCAGCGCATATTCGGCTTGGTTGATTTTGACGAATCGACCATCCAGCGCCAGCGCGTTCAGCGCGGAGTTGCGGGTAGTTTTCTCGGAAACATGCGTCATCATCTCGTCTATGGTTGCTGGCTCTCCCAAGTCAGCAAGCGCGAACGCCAAGCGGTCGGCTACGGAAGCGCCCCACAGCGCCAGACGCCCGCCGAATTCGCGCACCCTGCGTTGGCTAGACAGCCACCCCTTATGACGAGACGGCGGCAACCCCCACTCGGATAGCGCGACGGCGGCGGCGGCGCGGTCGATTATCCACATCTCGTCGCACAATTCCCCCACGTCCGGGGCGGCATGCGCTTCACTCTCTAGGATGAGCCAGTCGCATTCCACTGCGTAAAGCCCCGCCTTGCTCAGCAGGAACGCGCGACAGTCCGGGACGCCGGGCGGCGGGCGCAAGAGACGCTCCACCTCGTCGAGGGGAGCCGCGACGCCGATGACGCGGCGCAGTGTCTCGACTCGCCACCTGATGGGCGAAGAGGCTGCATCTTCCGCGTAGAATCTCTGTACTTTGTTCCTAACGCGCTCTTGCAGCTGTCGCACACGCTCGCGCGACACGCCGTGCCTGTCGCCTAGCTCTCGAAGGGTAACTCCCGTGTCGAGCGCAATACGGCAGCGGAATACGTCCCGCTCGCGGCTGTCCAGTTGGGTTTCAGCCCACTCGTTCAAGACCTCGCACGGATGCGGCGTTGGATCGGACATGTCGGACAATTCCAGCGTGGCGAGCGCCGCCCAAGCGTGTGGCGGATCGTCGCAAGACGCGGCTTCGCGCATCGCGTCCGCAAGCGTCGTAGATGCGGTTTCGGCGCGCGCCCAGCGCGAGAATTCGAGGAGCGGCTTTAGCGCTGGCGATGTTTCTTGCGACGCATCCCGTTCATGTGGTTCGTGTCGCGTTCTCGTCACCGGTGTATGAAGTTCGATGGATTCGAGAACGCACGTTGCTTCCAAAAGCGTTGCCAGCCCAGCGCCTCGCAAGTGTAGAAATTTCTCGACTGTAAGATGACGAGTCTTTACGTCGTCGGCTGCATAGCGACGAACTACGCCGAAAACTCGCCTACTCAAGGGCAGAAGATCGATCCAGTCTGTTGGGATGCCGGCCGGAATTGCTACCGCGTCTTGTGGCAGATCGCGAGGGTTCAGGGATCTGGCGACTAGCGCCGCTGCATTGTCGGGCAGCTTCTCCAACCCGGCGCGTTCTATTGCGTCGGCTCCCAACTCGTCGTAAGTGGTGAACTGGCGACCGAGCATCTCGCGCAGATAGTCGGGAAGCGGGCGGCCGCTCAGCGCGTCCCGCGCGAATCTTGGGAGGATGGGGCATCCTCGATGTCCCCACGCTATCGAGTCGCTCGCCGGTCCGTATGCGCCGCCGTCGGATAGGACTTCCCACGCATTTTGCGAATCCATATTCGACGCCTCGCCTTATCCCAGCCCCCTCACGCGCTCCACCCAGAGCGCGGTGAGCCGCTCGGCGTCCACGCCCATGGCTACTTGGGCGTTGGGCGGTTCGCCGGTCAGCCCGTCGAAGTCGCACACCGTCTGCCCTTGCGTGAACTCGCCGCGATGCTCCACGCGAACGTATGCGGCGCGCATGTCGAACAGCGTCGGGTCTATGGCGTATGCCATTGCCGGAACGTCGTTGAACTGCGCGCCGAGCGGGTTTCGCAGCCGCCCTCTGCGGTTGTAAGCCTGCTGGATGAAGCCCGCCGCGCCTTGGAGAAGCCGGGTAGCGCGCGTGTCCGCAGCCCAGACATCCGCTAGCTGCTCCGGCGCGAACTCTACTTGCGGGCATACGTCCAACCCTATTTGCGCCACGCGCGCGCCGGATCTGTACACCACATCCGCCGCCTGAGCGTCTCCCCATATGTTGGCGCTGGCTACGGGCGTAACGTTGCCCGCCGCGCGCGCCGCGCCTCCCATGACGACGACTTCCGAAAGCGCGTCCGCAACCTTCGGCTCGACGCTGATGGCGAGCGCGAGGTTCGTCAGCCTGCCTAGCGCGATGTACGCTATTTCGCCCGGGGACGCCATTGCGCGCTCGATGGTCTCGATGACCGCGTGGCGCGGCTGTACGGAGATAGTCGGCTGCGGCGCGTCGGAGTCTCCAAGCCCGTCTCCCCCGTGGATGTACTGCGCGAACGCCGGCTCGCCCATGCCGAACGTCTTGCCCGCGCCTTGGTAGACGGGGATGTCCGCTCGCCCAGCCGCCTCCAAAATTCGGAGCGCGTTTACGCTGCACTGCTCGACGGATACGTTGCCGAACACCGTCGTCAGCGCTTCTACGCGCAGCTCCGCGCTCCCCAGCGCGAACAGCAGCGCGGCGGTGTCGTCTATGCCCGGGTCCGTGTCTATGATGGCGCGTTTCATGGGGCGGCTCCGCGTGTGATGCTGCGCCTAGTATACCATGCCGCTCGCCCGCGCCCGCCGCGTTATCATCTACATCTACGCGCGCCGTCCGTCGTCGTCCGTGGGCGGTTTATGTCATGCCGCACGCCCGCGTCCGCTGTCTTACCAAGCCGCCTGCAAGCTGGTAGACTCGTGGCGCGTCGGCAATCCGCGCGAAGGAGGAGATATGAACGGATACGAACTCAAGAAGAAGACGCAGGCGGGCGGCATAGTGTACGGCACGATGCTGAGCATGAGCCGCAACCCGCGCTGGACTGCGCCGATGGGCGCGTTCGGGCTGGACTATGTGATAATCGACAGCGAACATTCGCCGCGCGGACGCTCCGAGATGGCGGACTTCATAGCGGCTTTCGGATACAGCGGCGTCGCGCCGATAGTTCGCATCCCGATACCGGATTCGCACTACGTGACGATGGCGCTCGACGCGGGCGCGCACGGCATTCTCGCGCCATACTGCGAGACGGTGGACGAGGTGAAGGAAGTGGTTGCCGCCGCGAAGTGGCGTCCGCTGAAGGGCGAGATGGTGCGGCGCGTCATAGACGCCGACGAGTTCCCGTCGCAGGCTACCAAAGAGTATCTCGAAGAGCGCAACCGAAACAGCGTCTGCATCATCGGCATAGAGAGCGTCCCAGCCGTCGAAAATTTGGACGCCATCTTGTCGGTGGGCGGCATAGACGCGGTTTTCGTCGGCCCCAACGACCTGACCATCACGCTAGGCATCCCAGACCAGTACGATCACCCGGACTACGAAGCCGCGCTGCGCGAAGTCATCCGCGTCTGCCAGAAGCACGGCGTTCCCAACCTGTTCCATCACCAGACGGTGGAGCTGACCACGAAATGGCTGCGCGAGGGGGTGCGGTTCGTGCTGTACAGCTCGGACGCGAGAGAGATGCACAACGGCTTCCGCGAGGATTTCGGCAAGATCAAAGCCGTCGGCGCGGAGATAGAGGGAACGGCTGTGGAGGACGTTGGGGAGTCGGAAGAGGTTATCTAAGGGAGTGAAGGCTAAGGCGGCGCTGGGGAACGGCGCCGTCTTAGCGTTATGGAAGCGCGCGAAGCCCTTGGCTTGTCGTTGCCCTGATGAGCCTGGCGTCCAGCGTTGCCATCGCCGCTTGGCGTCGGTGCGCTAGTTCCAAGTAGATTGCGTCGTAGAAGGATAGGTTGTGCGATATTGCTAGATCGAGGGCGGAGTCGAAGTCCGGTGATGAGTCGGTCGTCACCGGCAATGCGGTGATCGAACGCGCGCGCTGGCAGAGTTGGTAGTTGTCAATGCGGCCTCGCCTGTGCGCGACTAGCAACGCATTGCGAACTTCGAGATGCCACAGCTGCGGCACGAACGCCCCATCCCATTTTGCCAAGTCTGCCACTATGGCCGCTCTCGGGTCCGTTTCATCGTCGAGCAGCCAATTTATGGCAACCGATGCGTCGAGAACGAATTCGCTCAAAATCGGAGCCCTTCGTGTCTAGCGGCAAGAATTTCCTCTCTAGACATCCCGATGGGCTTCCACCTGGACCGCATCTCCATGAAACGATCCATAGCCCGCTCTCGCCGCTCTCTCGCCGCATCCTCGGCAGGGACCAGCTCGGCGACTTTCTCGCCGTTGCGCGTAATCGCTATAGACTCGCCGCGTTCGACGTCCCGGAGCAGCGCCGCGAACTGAGATTCCGCCACCGCTGCCTGAACTTCACGCATAGCGCCCCCCCAACCGATTGTTCCGACAGGCGTGATTGTAGCACAGCCCAAGCCATCTACCGAATCTTATATGTTATGCTAGACTATGTGAGCCAATCGGAGGGATATTAGAGTGGCTTCAGATGACAGATTTTGGCTGGACGCGATTCTATATGGAGTTTGCGGATAAACTGTTAGCGCGTCGTGATGATAGACTTGAACTTGTCAAAAAAGTTCAAGAAGTGAGCGTGCGTGTCACTCCGACCGATTTCTTGAGCAATGACGAATACCAAGATGGAACCAAGGGGCCGTTTCGAGATGTTTGCCCGTTCACTACTATGGCGTCTTTCAACAGAAAAGGTGTTTCGGATGATGATAGGTATAAAATTGCCCAGGAACTTGGAAGATTTCTGGGTGTAAGTGAATCTCCTCCTGATTCTTTCAAGGGAATACCTATTTACCATACACATGGACCGCGCTTTATGCGTCCTGCTAAAGATCGCGGCAAAGACGATATTGATGTGTTATGGAAATGCTTTGCAAGTGCAATCGACTACGCTAATAAAAACTGTGATATATTCAAGAATTCTTTCACCGAATCTTTCACCAAGGCAATTAGGCTAAATGGTGTTGGTTGGAACCTGACACTGGGACTCTTCCTGATGCGTCCTTACCGCTACCTTCCATTATATGACCAAACACGTGTGCGAAATCCACTCAAAGAATTAGAATTAGAATTTCCTGATAAAACAGACCAAATAAATGGTATTGAATACTTAAACATTGTGGACACATCCTTTAAATTCACGGTTTCAATTCCTGATCTCATCAGAGCTGTCTATGAATCTGAAGAAAACGAGGCTAAGCGGAACAACATAGGCGAACCACAAGGTCGCGAAGACTCAGAAGACGGCGAGACTCCACCCTACACCATCCAAAACATCATTGACGACGGCTGCTTCCTAGATCTCTCCAAACTACAGACTATCCTAACCAGCCTCGAAGCCAAACAAAACCTCATCCTGCAAGGTCCGCCCGGAACGGGCAAGACATGGCTCGCAAATAAGCTGGCGTTTGCGCTGATAGGACAGAAAGACGACGCTCGCGTTCGTCGCTTGCAGTTCCACCCGAACTTGTCTTATGAGGATTTCGTTCGCGGCTATCGTCCTGACGGCGGCGGCGGGCTGACTCTTGTCGATGGACTATTTCTCAAGCAGGTAAAGGCAGCCGAAGCCGACCTCGACAACAAATATGTCATAGTTATCGAAGAGATAAACCGCGGCAACCCCGCGCAGATATTCGGCGAGATGCTTACCCTTCTCGAAGCGGATAAGCGCAATGCCGCCGAAGCGCTGTCGCTGGCGTATCCGAGATGCGACGGCGAGCGGGTGCACATCCCGCCCAACGTGTACGTGATTGGCACGATGAACTTGGCGGACCGCTCCATCGCGCTGGTGGATCTGGCGCTCAGGCGTCGGTTCGCGTTCGTGGATCTCGAGCCTGTGTTCGGCGAAGTCTGGCGAAGCTGGGTTCACGAGAACTTCGGAGTCGAAGACGGTTTTTTGCAGAAAATCGAACGACGCATGACGGATCTGAACAATCGCATTGCGAACGACCGCAGCCTTGGCCCGCAGTTCCGCGTGGGCCACAGCTTCGTTACCCCCGCGCCCGGCACGCGCATCGGCGATCCCCGTGAGTGGTTCGCGCAAGTCGTAGAGACCGAAATCGCGCCACTGCTGGATGAGTACTGGTCCGACAACATAGACAAAGCGAACGAAGAAGAGAAGTCAAAATTGCTTAACGACCTGTGATTGCGGCGGATGACACGGCGGCAGTCGGCTATATAGGGCGCATCCCTGTCAGAAACATCTGGCTGCTGATGCTGTACGCATCCGAGTTGTACCGCGAGCTTCCGCAAGATAGGAGCGTCGAAGCGGAAGACGACCCGCACGACCTCCCCAATCTGATAGCCGAGATCCTTACGCGCGCTGTGGAGCGGCGGATGCGCCGCAACCTCAGCTTCGATTACCGTCGCAGACGCGCCGATCTCGACCGCGTTCGCGGGCGCATAGACGTCCTTCGCACCGAGCGCCGCCGTCTGCTCCAGCGCGGCAGAGTAGCTTGCGCGTTCGACGAGCTGACCATTGACACGCCGCGCAATCGCTTCGTCAAAGCGGCGCTGCATCTGCTGAACCGGATCGTTGGGAAGCCAGACCTCGCGCATCGCTGCCGCGACGCGGCGGCGCGCATGGAACGCGCGGGTGTATCCGGAGACCCATCCGCAATCCGCCGCCGTCCGCGAACATTGCTCTCCCGTCTCGGGCGGCTCGGCGAGGACGACCGCGAGATGCTCGCGGCGGCGCATCTCGCGTTCGACCTCGCGCTGCCCACCGAAGACGCCGGCGCGCGTCGGCTATCCGCCCCTAACAGGGAAGAAGTCTGGGCAAGGCAGCTGTTCGAGCGCGCGGTAGGCGGATTTTACGATGTCGCGCTCCACCCGCAAGGCTGGCGGGTGCGACGGGGACGCCGAATCCGCTGGCAGATCGCCGCAAAGTCGCCCGGCATAGACGCCGTTTTGCCCTCGATGCAGACCGACGTCGAGCTGAATCCCCCCGCATCGGGCGAACCGCGCCGCCGCATTGTCATAGACACTAAGTTTACAGCGATACTCGAACCCGGACGAGACGGAAACCCTAGACTCGCTAGTGGATACATTTATCAGATGTACGCCTATCTCAGATCGCAGGAGCGCTCCAATGATCCCGCGTCCCTAGACTCGTCAGGTGTACTGCTCCACCCGTCCGTAGGTGTGGACTTCGACGAATACGCCGTGATTCAGGGACACGAGATGCGGTTCGCCACTGTGGACCTCGCCGCGGACAGCGGAGAGATAAGGCGTCATCTGCTGCGAATCGTGGACGCCAGCCCCCCGTGAATGCGGAGGGTGAGAGAATCGCATAAGCGCCAGCGCATACCCATTATTCTGGCACATGCCAGAACACACGGATAGAGACCCCCTCGCCCTAACCCACTCTCGCAAAGGGGAGGGGGACTTTTGCAATCCTCTTGTAGTTGTAGGATGTCCGATGCTGCGAAACCTGTCATAATGGGCAACGAACCAATATATCAGCAATTTTTAGAGAGGAAACAGTACATTGGCTTGGAACTTTACCAACGTGAACGGACCCTACGGCGGCACTACGGAAGGCCCCGCGTGGGACGGCGGCGGGCTGCTGTTCACGTTCATCCCGTACAGCTACATCATGCGCTACGATCCGGCGGCGCGCGCGTCTACGATATACAAGGAAGGCAGCAACAACGCCAACGGGCTGATGCTGGACCCGAGCGGGACGCTCTTCGCCTGCGAGGGCGGCGCGCGGCGGGTGGTGCGATACGAGGCGGACGGCTCCGCGACGGTTCTGGCGGATTCGTTCGAGGGCAAGAAGCTCAACGTGCCTAACGATCTCGCCATAGACCCGCAAGGGCGCGTCTGGTTCACGGATCCGTTCTACGAAGGCGCGGGCGGCGCGTGGTCGGAAGACCGTTCCAACAAGGAGCTGGAACACGATTCGGTCTACCGCCTAGACCCGTCTGACGATGGCTCGTGGGCGATAAGCCGCGTCGCGTTCGACACTACCCGCCCCAACGGGCTGCTGTTCTCGCTGGATTACAGCGTCTTGTACGTAGCGCAGAGCGGGCGGCTGCCGGAGGAGAAACGCCAACTGCGCGCCTACGCGGTGAACGACGACGGCAGCCTTGCGGACGGCGAGGTCATCCACGACTTCGGCGCGCATCGCGGCATAGATGGCATGTGTCTGGACGCGGAAGGCAACATCGTAGCCACCGCCGGCTCCCGCGAAAGCGGGCCTGGGCCTATGATCTACGTATTCTCCCCGTCCGGCGAGGTGATAGAGACGCACCCGCTGACCGTAGACCGCCCCACCAACTGCACGTTCGGCGGCGAAGACCTATCCACGCTGTACGTAACCACCGGCGACGGCAACTTGCTGCGCGCGTTCACCGAGCGGCAGGGGCGGCTGCTCTACCCGCAGGCGGGCTAGCGGCGTGGCGCTGGAAGCGGAGATACTCATAGTCGGCGGCGGAATCGCGGGCGCGGCTGCGGCGCTCTACCTCGCGGAACGCGGGAGAGACGTGGCGCTGGCGGAGCGGGGCGAGATAGCGGGCGAAGCGTCGGGCGTGAACGCGGGGCAGATAGGCGCGAGCGGCTGGGGAGACCTGCCGGATCTGGACGCCTATCTGACTATGGGCAGCTTGCGCCTGTTCGAGCGGCTTCAGCTGGACGCGGGCTTCGACATCGAGTTCAGGCGCTCCGGCTCGCTCACCGCCATTCACACGGCGGAGCAGTATGACTATATGCGCGACCGCGTCGCCGACATGCGGAGCCGTGGGCGCGATGTAGAGCTGCTGACTACGCGCGAGGCGCGCGCTATCGAGCCGGAGCTTAGCGCCGATCTGCTGGGCGTCATGCTCTCGCCGCTGCGCGGGCAGGCGAACCCGCTGAGGGCGACGCGCGCCTTTGCCGAGGCGGCGGCGCGGGCGGGCGCGCGCATACTCGAGCATTGCGCCGTCTTGGGCGTGGAGCAGACGGCGGACGGCGGCTATCGCGCGCGGACGACGAAGGGGGAGATGGCTTGCGGCGCGCTGGTAGTAGCGGCGGGCGCGTGGAGCGCGGCGGTTGGCGAGATGCTGGGGCTTCGCATCCCAATCACGCCGGTCAGAGGCCAAATGTGGGCAACGGAACCGTTGCCGCCGAGCGTGTTTCAGACTATCTCATCCGCGGAATCCGCCTATGCTTGGAGCGTAGACGACGGACGCTCCGCGAGCGCGCCGCCTGAGCTGACTCATATCGGCGGCGCGAGGGTGACCCGCCACCTGTACGGCAGGCAGCGGCGGAGCGGCGAGATAATCTTCGGCGGAGACAGGCGGCTTGTCGGATTCGACAAGCGCGTCGACGCGCTAGGCATAGAGGTCAACCGCGCTCACGCGGCGGAAGTCTTGCCGATGCTGTCGTCGTTGCCCGTCGCGCACAGCTGGGCGGGGCTGATGCCGTTCTCCATGGACGGCGATCCGCTCATCGGCAAGCTGCCGCGAGACAACGCCTACATCGTGGGCGGGCTTGCAAGCTCGGGCTTCGGGCGGGGGCCAATGGCGGGCAAGCTGCTTGCGGACTACATCCACACCGGGCACATGCCCCACCCGCTGGCGGAAGCCGACCCCGCCGGGCGCGTAAGCGAACTCGAGCGCTGACAGGGGCAGACATTTCCTATCGTCAGAATCAGGATTTTCACGCCGCTATCTTGGAAATCCGCTAATCCAGAGAATCCTGATTCTGACAATCGGCGGACTCTCCCGCGCGAGATTGACACTCTCAGACCGCCAACCTTAGAATGCAAACGCTTCACGCTCTTTATATGCACGCAATTATCGCACCCAATGGAGGCTTACTTATATGAGCACCAAAGCCTACGTTCTGATAGAAACCTCTGTCGGCGAATCGCAGAGCGTTTCGAGCGCGCTGAAGGCGCTTCCGGGCGTGGACGCGGTAGACACGGTTACAGGCCCATACGACATCATCGCCGTAGTTTCAGCCAACGACCTCAACGCCGTCGGGCAGATAGTCACCCGCGAGATACATACCGTCTCCGGCATCGTCCGAACGGTTACGTGCATGGTGGTAGGCAGCGCCGCCTAGCGGCATGGCGGGCGGAAAGCGCCCCGCCATCCGAGCGCAGCACACAGTCGAGGGGCGCCGCCAAGCGCCCCCCGCGCGTTTGTGGGAGCGAAAGATTGGAGCTTGGACTCGACGAGACGCAGACGATGCTCAGGAACAGCGCGCGCGACTTCCTGCAAGCGGAATGCCCCACGTCCTACGTGCGCGACATGGAGGAAGACGAGCGCGGCTTCTCCCCGCGCATGTGGGAGGCTATGGCTGGGCTGGGCTGGCTCGGCTTGATAGCGCCTGAGCGCTGCGGCGGCGAGGGCATGGGCGCGATGGAGCTTGCCATTCTGCTGGAAGAGATGGGCGGCGCGATGCTGCCGGGACCGTACTTCTCCACGGTGGTCATGGCTGGCGTCGCAATCGCCGAAGCCGGATCCGAAGAGCAGAAGCGCGAATACCTCTCCCGCATCGCGCGCGGACAGCTTATCGCCACGCTCGGGTTCACCGAGCCGGGCGGAGAGTGGGACGCGAGCGGAATCCGAACGACCGCATCGCGCCGCGCCGACGGAGATGAATACGGGGACGGGCGCGAATACGTCATCGACGGCGTGAAGCTGTTCACCCCGAACGCGCACGTGGCGGACATCATCATAGTAGCAGCCAGAACCGGGGACGCGGATACGGACGTCGGCATGTTCGTCGTGAACGCGGGAGCGGATGGGCTGATGCAAACGCCGCTGCGAACCATAGCGTCCGACAAGCAGTCTGAGCTTGCGTTCGACGGCGTCCGCGCAACGGCGCTCGGCGACCCGCGCGACGGCTGGGAGGCGACGCGGCGCGCGCTGGAGTGGGGCGCGGTTGGCAAGTGCGCGGAGATGCTCGGCGGCGCTCAGCGAACGCTCGACATGACGCTAGAATACGCCAAGACGCGCATCCAGTTCGGGCGGGCGGTTGGCTCGTTCCAAGCCGTTCAGCACCACGCCGCGAACATGGCGGCGGACGTAGAGGGCTGCCGATATATCACGTACAAGGCGGCGTGGGCGCTCGACGAGGGGCTTTCCGCCGCAAGCGACGTGGCGGTTGCCAAGGCGTGGGTGTCCGCCGCCGCTCAGCGGGTGGCGGCGCTCGCGCACCAGTGCCACGGCGCCATCGGGTTCACCAAAGAGCATGATCTTCAGCTATATTCGCGCCGCGCCAAAGCCGCCGAGCTTATGTTCGGCGACGCCGACTTCCACCTAGAAACCGTCGCGTCCTCCATGGGGTTATGAAGGGGGATGCGAGGCTGCGCCAATCGCCGCGTTAGCCGCCGATGAAGACGTGATCGCCCCGCGCGGGATACTATGACGACCTATTCGTTCATCGCCAAGCGGCTCGCCGACGATTGGAAGCTGCTTGCCGCGATTTTCGCGGGGATAGTCGTTGCCGCCACCCTGATAGCGGGCGCGCCGGTGTATCTGAACACGCTCGAACGCCAGAGCATAGACACCGCCATAGACCGCGCGGATCAGACTTTCCTCAACATCTACGCCATCGCGCCGTACATCGCGCTGAACGGCGGCATGTTGGACACTGCGGACAGCGTGTTCGCAGCGGCGGTGAGCGACAACATAGACACGGCTTATCGCGGACACGCGCGATACCTCAGATCGCCGACTTACCTAGTCGGAACTCCGCACGCTCCGCTGCCGACGGCGGCGCAAGCGGGCGGCGAGGAGAGCGGGCGCGTCTCTCGCGGATACTTCCAGCACATAGCCGACTTGGAAAGCCATGTCGATTTCCTGCAAGGGAGAATGGCGAGCGGCGAAGTCGAATGGGTAGGCGGGCAGCCGAAGTTCGAGGCGGTGGTAGGGCGGCAGGCTACGCGCGTGTTCGGCGTGGAGGTCGGCGACACGGTCGCGTTCACGCCGTCGCTGTCTGACCCGACGCGCGCGCTGGTCGAGATAGTCGGCGTGGTGGAGCCGTCCGATCCCTCCGAAGAGTACTGGCAGCAGAACCCCAGCATATTCATGGAGCCTGCGCCGCTGGAAGAGCTGCCCGACGCCGATGTGGAAGTGGACCCGGAAGAGCCGCCGCTTGCCGCGTTCGTCACTAGGCGCGCGCTCGTGGACGGCGTTGGCGCGGCGTATCCCGGCACGCTCGTAAGCTCCACGTGGTACGTGTTCGTAGACCGCGAGGAACTGAAGAAGTGGGGCAAGGGCGAAACCCGCGAGCGCATCTTGAGGATGGAATCTCGCATCGCGGAGACTATGCCCGGCTCGGCGGCGTTCACCGGCATAGAGCGGCTGCTGGACAGGTTCGAGAGGCGGAGCTTCTTCACGAGCGCGCCGCTGCTTTTGCTTCTGGCGATTACGGCTATCACCGCGCTCTACTACATCCTGATGATGGTCTCGTATCTGGTGGCGAGCCGCGAGCCGGATGTGGCGCTCTTGCGTAGCCGGGGCGCGGGCGGCTGGACGCTGGCGCGAATCTATGCGCTGGAAGGCGTAGTTCTCACGCTCGCAGCCGCCGCGGCGGCGCCGTTTATCGCAATGGGCGGCATCGCGCTCGCGGGCAAACTGGGCTACTTCGCCGAGATAACGCGCGGAGACTTCCTGCCGGTGGCGGTGCGCTGGACTCCGTTCGCGGCTTCCGCCGCCGTAGGGCTGCTGTGTCTGGCGATGTACGTCGCGCCGGGCGTCATCGGCGCGCGGACGGGGCTGGTCGAGCGCCGCCTGCGCGTGTCGCGCCCGCCTTCCATGCCGTTCTTCCAGCGCTACTACGTGGACGTTGGGCTAATGGTAGTGGGCGGGCTGGTGTTCTGGGAGCTGTTCGCGCGTGGGCAGATAATATCCGGCGGGCTGTTCGGCGCGCGCGGCGTCAACGAGGCGCTGCTGTTCGCGCCCGCGCTCCTGCTGACCGTCGTCGCGCTGCTGTTCATGCGTTTCTTCCCGCTGGCGGTTCGATTTCTCGGCGGGGAGTCGCCGGAGCTGCTTCACCTGTTCGCCGCGGTATCGCTGTCCGCGCTCGCGCTGGCGGTCGCCGCCGAGGGGCTGACGTCGGCTGACGGCTTCGGCTGGCTGTGGAGCGTGGCGCACGTCGCGCTAGTCGGCGCGCTGTACGCGGGCGCGTGGCGCGCGCGCGGGCGGCTGTGGTTCGCCGCGGGCGTAGCGCTGCAAGCCGCGTTCGCGGCGCTGTTCGTGTATCGCAATCCGCTCGTTGCGGGATCGCTCGCCTACGCGCCCACCATCGCGCTCGCCGCGCTCGCGCCGGCGCAGTTGCTGTTCGTCGCGCTGAGGCGGCTGTCGCGCATCTATCCTGTGTGGGCGTCGATGGCGATATGGCGCATGGCGCGAAACCCGCTTCAGTATAGCTGGCTGGTTTTGCTGATAGTCATGGCTGCCGGCTTGGGCGTGCTCGCCACCACGGTGGGCGGAACGCTGGATCGTTCCTACGAAGAGCGCATCTTGTACGAGGTTGCCGCCGACGTTCGGCTGACCGGCGCGCCGACGCATTTCGCGCCGGACGTCGGCTCGATAAAGAGCAGATACGCGGAATTGCCCGGCGTAAGCTCCCTGTCCATGGCGCTCCGGGGCGAAGGTTCGGTCGGCGCGACGTACTCCGGCAGCGGGTTCGACGTTCTTGCCGTCGAATCCGACGAGTTCCCATATGTTTCGTGGTACAGGGAAGACTTCTCCGAGCGCCCGCTGCCGCAGCTCATGGGGCTGCTGCGCTCCGGGGCGAACCTTCCCCCGCTGCGCCTGCCGGACGACGCCGATAGGCTGAGCGTGTGGGCGCGCCCGAAAGACGAATTTTCCAACGTGTATCTGTGGATGGCTTTGCAAGACAGGCGCGGCGTTTCGGAAACGATAACCTTCGGCCCCCTGGAGGGAACGAGCTGGACGCTGATGGAATCCGCCGTGCCTAGGGGCTTGGAAGCGCCGATAGACCTGATTAGCGTGCAGATATACGAGCCTGCATTCGGCCCCGCCGGCACTGCGGGGACGCTGTTCTTAGACGACATACGAGCGTCCGCGCGCGGCGGCGAGGGCGTAGTGTTGGACGACTTCGAGGGCGTGAGCCAGTGGACGCCGCTTTCGACTTCGATGATCTCCAGAGACTCCATCGGCTCGACACGGCTGGACGTGAAGAACGGCGCGCGCTCAGGCGCGTTCGTGTTCGGCAAGGATACGGACAGGGGCATACGCGGCTTCTACCGCAGCCCAAGCGGGGGACCCGTGCCAGTGGTGGCGAGCGTCAGCTTCGCTCAGCGAACGGGAACGGCGGTGGGAGACGCCATAATAGTCAACATATTCGGGCGGCTGATACCGGTTCGGATAGTGGACACGGTGGAATACTTCCCCACGCTGAACCCTTCCGGCAACGGCTTCCTGCTCGCGGATTTGGATACCCTGCTGTCTCACCTGAACATCCTATCCCCCACGCGGCGGGTGAAGCCCAACGAGCTTCTGTTGTCCGAATCGCCGGGCGCGGGCGATGAGGCTTACCTAGCCGCGCTGTCTCTAGCGCGCTCGCCCAACTTCGTGCATGACAGGGACGCGCTGCTCGACGAGGTGCGGCTAGACCCGCTCATCAACGCGGGCTGGCGCGCGATGATGCTCGTGTCTTTCGGCGTGATAGCGCTAGTCGCGGCGCTGGGATATGCGACATACCTTATCTCATACGCAGGCAAGAGCCGCATGGAGATGGGCTTCTTGCAGGCGCTGGGTCTGCGCCGCTCGCAGATGACGCGCTTGCTAGCCGCCGAGCATCTGGCGGTAGCCGCCATCGGCTTGGCTGTAGGCACGGCGGCGGGGTTCGCCATGAGCGGCTTGCTGGTGTCCGCGCTGGCGGTGACCGAAGACGGCTTGCCGGTGATTCCACCGTTCGTGCTGACTACGGATTGGGCGTTCATGGCGCCCATCTACGCCGTTCTTACGGCTATCTTCGTGGGCGCTCTGCTGTGGCTCGCGCGCTCGTCGGCGCGGCGCGACATCCACGAGCTTACGCGCGAGGAGGGCGACAGGTGAGGGGCGTCGGCAGGCTCGTCGCGGCTTGGCCTCAGGTGGCGCGCCGCATGATAGCCAACTGGAAGCTGCTGTCCACCGTGATCATCGGCGTTCTGCTGGCGTCGGCTATCATGTCCGGCACCGTCATATACTTCGACGCGCTCCGGGAGCTTGCGCTGCGCGGCGCGCTCGCCGAACTTAGCGTAGACGAAACCAACATCGCCATAAAGTCCGACAGAGGCCCCACCACATACGCGGAGCGCGACAAGGTGGCAGCCGCCACCGAGCGCGAGATAGACGCGCGCGTCGGCTGGATGCTGCGCGACAGAGCCACCGGCGTCAAGACCTCGACGTTCTTCCTGTCTGAGCTAGGGGAAGAAGATTTCGCGGACACCGACAACCCGCGAACGTTCTTCGGACACCTGCCGCGCCTGCCCGATCACATCGATATAGAGAGCGGCGGGCGGATGCCGGGCGACGCGCCCGCGCCAAGCGCGGACGGAACGCCGACGGTGGAGGCGCTCGTTCCGCTGGACGCCGCGCAAGATCTGGGCGTAGGGGTGGGCGACAGGCTCGCCGCCGTGCCGTACTGGTCGGATTCGGCGGACTACATTCACGTCGTCGTCAGCGGCGTGTTCACGCGGCGCGATCCGAGCGATGAATTCTGGCATCTGAACGACAGAATCTTCCACGCATCCACAGGCGGCAGCTTCCAAACGCTGCCGTTCTATCTCACCGAGAAGGCTTACTACGAAGTCTTGGGCGCGACCTTCAGGCAGATGGACAGCGTCTTCGGCTGGCTGCTGATGGTGGACGCGGCCGCCCTGAACGCGCGCAACTCCACGTTCGCGCGGCAGTCGCTCCGCGCGATGGAAGAGCGGCTATCGGCGTCGCTGTTCAGCTATCGGCAGCTTACGGAGCTGGACAACGCGCTTGCGGATTACGATACGCGGCTGTTCTTCTCCAAGCTGCCCATGTTCGTAATTCTCGTTCTCATCTCGATTGTCATCCTGTACTACGTGGCGTCCCTGTCGTCGCTGGTAGTGGAGCAGCAGCGCGGCGAATTGATCTTGCTGAAGAGCCGTGGCGCGAGCGCGACTCAGGCGCTGGCGGTGTACGCGCTGGAGGGGCTGACGATAGTGGCGCTTTCGATAGCCGCCGCGCCGCCGCTCGCCGCGGCGGTCATCAGCCTGCTGGGGGTGACGCCCGCGTTCTCGGACCTGAGCGGCGGCAGCCGTCTGGGGGTGGCTATCTCTCCGGCGGCGTACTTCATGGGCGCATTGGGCGGCGCGCTATCGTTCGCGGCGCTCATGGCGCCCGCCATACAGGCGTCCCGCGCCAGCGTAGCCAGCTTCCGCCAAGAGTCTGCGCGCCCGTACACGCAGCCGTTCTATCAGCGTTACTACTTGGACGTCCTCGCGCTGATAGTAGCCGCGCTGCTGATGCGGCAGCTTGCGGAGCGCGGCTCGGTGGTAGCCGTGGGCGTGTTCGGCGAAGTGGCGGTGGATCAAGCGCTGCTGGCGGCGCCGGCGGTTACGCTCGTGGCGTCCGCGCTCGTGCTTCTGCGGCTGTTTCCGCTGTTCATGCGTCTGTCCAGCGCGCTGCTGTCGTCGTTCCTGCCGGCGGGGCTGGCGCTGGCGGTGTGGCAGATGGCGCGCAACCCCACCCACTACGCGCGGCTGTCGCTCATGCTGATACTAATGGCGGGGCTGGGCATATTCGCGGCTAGCTTCGGCGGCACGCTCCAGCGCAGCTTCGAGGAGCGCGCGCTGTACTCCACAGGCGCGGACGTGCGCGTAGAAGGAACGCTGCTGAACACCAGAGGCGAATCCGTCCCAGTGCGCGAAAGCTACGAGCGGTTGCCCGGCGTGGACGAGGCGGCGCTGGCGTTCAGAGGGTTCGGCAGCGACCTTTCCAAGCTGCTGGCGGATTCGTACATCATGTTCGCGGTGGAGGGCGAGAAGATAAGCCGCATGGGGTGGTTCAGGGACGACTTTTCGGACGAGCCTATGGCGGATATGCTGAACTCGCTCGAGGTGGACACGCTGCCGACGGGCGTCGAGCTTCCGCGCGACGCGGTGGGCGTGGGCGTTCGCTTCAGGCCCGACCGACCGCACCCCAGCGTCGCGCTGGCTGTCAGGATGCGAGATGCGAACGGGCGCTACCTGACCTACCTGATGGGCGCGCTGGAGCGCGGCGAATGGCTGGACATGCGCCGCCCGCTGGACCGCTCCGACAGGGGCAGACCAGACGACTTCCAACCCGCGCCGCCGCTGACGCTCGTATCGGTGACTGTCCACGAAACGAACGGACGCAACCGCCTGCGCGCGGGTTCCATAGCCGTAGATGAAGTGTACGCGATAATGCCGGACGGCGAATCTCGCTCGGTGGAGGCGTTCGAGACTGTATCCGAGTGGACGCGGATGAGAACCGTGCCTGAGGCGCAGTCGGACGTCGTCAAGCAGTCCGAAGGCGCCGCGACGTTCGTTTGGGCGGAGGGGCGTCCGCTGGTCTCGCGCGGCATATACCGCGGCCCGCCGCTCGACCCGCTGCCGTCGATAGCCAGCCGCAGGTTCATGCGCGTCAACGATCACCGCGTCGGCGAAACCATCGAGGTGTCCGCGCAAGGGCGGCGCGTCCACGTAACGCTGATTGGCGAGATGGATTTCTTCCCCACGCTGGATATATACGACCGCTCCTACATAATCGCGGACCTGACGGCGGTAAGCGCGTATGCCAACTTGCAGGCTACCAGCGGCGAGCTTCGCCCCAACGAGGTGTGGCTGACTACGAACGGCTCGTCCGCCGATCGCGCGGATCTCGTCGCCGCGCTGGAAGACGATATGCCCTTCCCCAACCGCGGCGTTCACGACCGCGATGGGGAGCTTGCGGAAGTGAGCGTGGATCCGCTCGTGTCGGCGGGCTGGCGCGCATTGCTGTTCGTAGCCTTCGCCGCCGTGCTGGTTCTCAGCGGGCTAGGCTTCTTGGCTCACGCCTACGTATCTTTCAAGAACCGAGAATCCCAATTCGCGCTGATGCGAACGGTGGGCTTCTCGATGGGGCAGTTGACGACGCTGGTATTGCTGGAGCAAGCGCTGGTAATCGGCGCGGGCTTGGCGCTGGGAACGTGGATGGGCGGCAGGCTTGGCGCGACTATGATGCCGTTCCTCGGACACGACGACCGAGGCGCGCGCGCGCTGCCCCCCTTCATAACCGATACGAACTGGGGAACGCTCGGCTTGACATACTTGGCGATGGGGATACTGTTCTCGCTGATAATCGCGGGCGTCATCCTGCTGGTGCGCCGCGTCTCGCTCCAACGCATCCTGCGTATGGGCGACGTGTGAGCGATATGGGACATGGGCGGGGACGAATGTTTGTGTACAATCTATCGAGCGGCCGTCGTTGGGCAAGACGCGATGCGCGCTGGCTGAGCAATGGAATACCTGAGCGCACACCCATGGATCGACTTCCATCTGGATCTGACAAAGGCTCCAGTGAGATTCTGGATGCTGCTGGGCGAGGCTTGCGCGAAGTGCGAACTTATCGCGGGCATTCCACTGATGCCGGAGACAGCAAAGCGTCTGCATCGCGTTTCTCTCGAAAGAGGTGCAAGAGCGACGACGGCGATAGAGGGCAACACTCTTTCCGAGGATGAAATCTCCCGGCTGGCGCGCGGAGCGCTGGAACTGCCGCCGTCGAAAGAGTATCTCGGAATAGAGGTGCAAAACATTCTGGATGTGTGCAACGATATGCTGGACGCGCTAAAGGATGGACGCGAGAAGCGCTTGGATGTCGAAAGCCTCAAGACATCGAACGGCCGAGTATTGAACAGTCTCCCGCTGGATGACGACACGATCCCCGGAGAGATACGCTCGCATCAGGTCGGGGTTGCCAGATATAGGGGCGCGCCCGCGCAGGATTGCGAGTATTTGCTCATGCGTCTGTGCGATTGGCTGAACGAGATGGATTTCGATTTGGGGCATCGGTTGGCGCTGCCCATAATAAAGGCTGTCGCAGCCCACTTGTATCTAGCTTGGATACACCCGTTCGGCGATGGAAATGGACGGACGGCGCGGCTCGTCGAGTGGCAGATTCTTCTGGGTTCGGGCGTTCCGAGTCCAGCGGCGCATCTGTTGAGCAATCATTACAACGATACGAGATCGGAATACTACCGCCACTTGGACAGATCGAGCAGGGTAGAGACGGGGCTGGTGGATTTTCTAGTGTACGCCTTGCGGGGATTCGTGGATGGATTGACAGAACAGATAGAGACAATAAAAGGGCAACTTCTGGATGACGTATGGACGAATTACATCCATACGCAGTTCGCCGAGCGGCACAGCGTCGCCGACACCAGACGCAGGCATCTGGCGTTCGATCTATCCGCGCTAGACGCTCCTACGCCTCCCAGACATGTCCGCACGCTGACCCCGAGGCTGGCGGAAGCCTATCTGAACAAAACTGGAAAAACCATTACCCGAGACCTCAACGTTCTGAGGAACATGGGGTTGATTACTCGAATGAAAGAAGGCGTCGTCGCCAATAAAGACATGGCGCGGTCGTTCCTTCCGCCGGAGAGACACTGATGACCTACGCAGACGGCGCGCCATACGTGTTTTGCCAAGACGTGTTCAAGATATACAAGATAGCCGACTTGGAAGTGGTCGCGCTTCGCGGTCTCGATCTGGCGGTGGACGCGGGCGAGGTTGTGGCAATAGTCGGCGCGAGCGGCAGCGGGAAAAGCACGCTGCTGAACATCCTCGCGGGATACGACGCGCCCTCCGCCGGCGGCGTGTCCGTAGGCGGCAAAGACCTGCTTCGCATGTCCGCCAAGGAGGTGGAGGAGTATCGCCGCGTCGACGTCGGCTTCATCTGGCAGCAGACTAGCCGCAACCTGTTCCCGTATCTGACCACGCTGGAGAACGTTACGCTGCCGATGATGCTCACGAACACGCCCGGCGGAGAGCGGCGCGAGCGCGCGGAGGAGCTTCTCCGGCTCGTCGGGCTAAGCCACCGGCTCGACCACACGCCCGAAAAGCTGTCCGGCGGCGAACAGCAGCGCGTCGCCATCGCGGTCGCGCTCGCCAACCGCCCGTCGCTGCTGCTGGCGGACGAACCTACCGGCGAGCTGGACGACGCCACCGCAGCCGAGATACTCGACCTGTTCGGCGCTGTAAACCAAGAGACGGGCGCCACCATCCTGATAGTGACGCACGACCCGGACATCGCCTACAAAGTAGGGCGCGTGGTGATGATACGAGACGGCAAGATGTCCACCGAGATACGCCGTAGGGTAACCTACCAGCGCATTCGCGGCGAGGCGGCTGTCGACATTCCGCTGGAAGAGTTCGTGCTTGTGGACGGCAACGGGCGCGTTCAGATCCCGCGCGACTACTTGGACACCCTGAACATAGGCGAAAAGGCGCGCGTTCAGATAGAGAACGGCACGATTGCGATTAGGCGCGGAGAGTAGATAGTAGATAGGCGACGCGGGCGCGCGGGGAGCGAAGCGGATGAGCAGAGTCTTGCCACTGATTAGAACTGTAGACTTGAAGCGAACCTACATGCTGGGTTCGGAGCGTGTGGACGCGCTTCGCGGGGTGAACTTCAGCGTGATGCCCGGGCAGTTCATCGCGGTAGTCGGGCGCTCCGGGTCCGGCAAGACCACGCTGCTCAACATACTCGCGGGCTTGGACAAGCCCACGTCTGGGCAAGCGCTGTTCCAAGACCGCGACATCGCCGCGATGGACGAGCGCGAGCTGACGGAGCTTAGGCGGCACAAGATAGGCTTCGTGTTCCAGTCTTTCGGGCTGCTGCCGCTGCTGTCCGCGTTCGAGAACGTGGAACTGCCGCTGCGGATAGCGGGCGCGCGCACCCGCGAGCGCGAGAGCCGCACCCGCGAGGCGCTGGAGATAGTAGGGCTGGCAAGCCGCGCCAATCACCGCCCATACGAGCTTTCGGGCGGCGAGCAGCAGCGCGTGGCTATAGCGCGCGCCATAGTCAACGAACCGCCGCTGATACTAGCCGACGAGCCGACCGGCGAGCTGGATTCCAACAACGCGCGCTCCATCTTCGGGCTGTTCAAGCAGATGGTTCAGCAGCGCGGCATCAGCGTAGTGTCCGCCACGCACGATTCGACGCTGCTCGCAATGGCGGACGAGGTGAAGGAGATACGCGACGGGCAGCTGTCCGACGCGGCTGACCTAGGGCGGCGGTATAGGGATTAGGGGGTTGCTAAAGCCCCTCGAAGTCCAGCTCGTCTACGAGGGAGCTGAATTTCCGCGCGAATCCGCGCGCCATTACTCAGCATCCCACTCCGTCTGCACCGCCGGCGTCGGGTGGATGCCGTAGATGACGGCGCGCTTGCCGGACTTGTTGGCGAAGCCGTGCTTGACGCCCGGCGGCGCAAGCACGAACTGCCCCGCCGTTACCTGATACGTCGCGTCGCCCACGTATGCTTCTAGCTCGCCCTCCGCTATCAGGATAGTCTCCTCCGTCGGGTGGGCGTGCAGCGGCGGCGCGGAGTCCGGCTCCATCAGCACCTCGCTAACGGATAGCTGCGTAGAGCCGCGCTCGCCGTCCACCATAGACCAGCGCTTGAAGCCGGCGTACATCTCCATCATCTCGACGCCGCCCTTGTCCAGTATGTGCATTGCGTTCCCCTCCGCGAGAGTCGAAATTTTCCCCAGACAGTCTAGCACGGACGGGCATCCTCGTTCGCCGTCGGCAATTGCCGCAATTCGGAGGCGAAAATCCCTTGCGCGTATTCGATAAAATTCTTAGCTTATTCCTGTATTTGCAAAAGATATATGCCGATTAGGATTTGCGGATGAGGCGAATCAATCCCCTTCCCCAGAAGCTGGACGAGCAGCTAGATCAGTTCATGAGCGTCCGCATGGCTCCGTCGTCGAGCCGCGTGCCGCCGATATACCGCGAGACTACGAAGTGCATCGCCTATATGTGCGTGTACGCCTACGGCTGCGCGGAGCGCGCGAACAGACCCGCGAACGTGATGATGCGCCGCTGTATGCGCTACTTGCCTGAGCGGATGCGCGTCAAGCCGAAGCTGTCAGACTTCGCGCTAGATTTGCTGGCGAAGCAGCGACTGAGCGGCGCGCCGCACGCCGCCGAGACGCGCGCTATTCTCGACGCGCGCCGACCGAACGGACCCACCCGCCGCCTCAAACGCGCGGTGTGAAGGCGATTTCCCAACACAGCAGCGAGGATAGAGGCATGACGGCGCTATTCGATCTCAGCGGCAAGACGGCGCTGGTTACCGGCGGCAACGGCGGCATTGGGCTGGGCATCGCGCGGGCGCTGGCGGCGGCGGGCGCGAGCGTCGCGGTCGCCGCGCGCAACGAGCGCAAGACGGCTGCGGCTGTGGCGGAGATAGAATCACTCGGCGCGAAGTCGCTCGGCGTCCGCGCCGACGTGCTGAGCGAAACGTCCGTCGCAGACGCGGTTGCGGCGACAGTGGAAGCGTTCGGCGGCTTGGATATCCTCGTCAACAACGCCGGCATCGGCATACGCAAGCCGCCGCAGGACTACACGATGGACGAGTGGCGGCAGGTCATCGGCATAAACCTAGACGGCGCGTTCCTGTGCAGCCGCGAGGCGTATCCCCACATGAAGCGCGGCGGAGGCGGCAAGATAATCAACATCGGCTCGATGACGTCGGTGTTCGGCTCGGACTGGGTGGCGTCTTACTCCGCCAGCAAGGGCGGCGTGGTGCAGCTCACGCGGAGCCTAGCCGTGGCGTGGGCGCGCGACGGCATACAGGTGAACGCCATTCTGCCGGGCTGGATACACACCGACCTCACCGCGCCCATACGCGAACAGCATGCGGAGCGCTACGAGTATATCCGCTCGCGCATTCCGCATGGGCGATGGGGCGAGCCTGACGAGATGGGCGGCGCGGCGGTGTTCCTGTCGAGCGCGGCGTCGGACTACGTTACCGGAGTAGCGCTGCCGGTGGACGGGGGATACACCTCGTTCTAGCCGTCGCTGTCAGGATAGGCTGGCTGCGCTTGCCCTAGATCCGCGCGCCCCCAGCCACCGCCGGCACGATGCTTATCTCATCCCCCTCGCCTGTGGAGGAGTCCACCCCGTCCAGAAAGCGCACGTCTTCGCCGTTGACGAACACGTTGACGAAGTTGCGAAGGTTGCCGTCCGGGTCGCAAAGCCGCTCTTTGATGCCGGGGTACTGGCTTTCCATCGAGTCTATGATCTCTCTGAGAGTCTCGCCTTCGGTGGAAACCTTGTCTTGTCCGTTCGTCACCCGGCGGAGCGGGGTGGGTATCCTCACCGTAATAGCCATAACCTTGCGATGCCTCCGTGAAGTGGTTCGGTTGTCGGCGCGTGTAGACGCGGCGCCGCGCGCTTGTAGAGAATACCAGAAACGGCGGGCGGCTGATTAGCCCTCGATAACGTCGCCGCTCACCGGGTCGACGCGGACGCCCGACGCGGCTACCCATTCCAGCCCGTTGGCAAGCTCGTCTTCCGAGCCTTCTATCTCCAGAACTACCCAGCCCATCTTCTCGCGCACGTCGGCGCGGCGGATGTTGGTGACCACCTTGTATCGGTGCCCAAGCTCGTAGATGATCGGCTCCGTGACCATCTCGGTGGGGAATGTGAACTTGACTCGCCTTCTAGCCATGACGTTCCCCTACTGCCTTCCCGCCGCCATAGTCCGCTCGAAAGAGTCGTATGTGGGGGCGATGTGAACGGTTCGCACGACGGATTCCACTACTTCCAGCGTCTTCAGCCCGTTGCCGGTGATGTAGGCTACGGTGAGGTCGTCCGACGCTATCAGCCCGCGTTCTATGAGACGCTTCAGCCCCGCGATGACGACCCCGCCCGCCGTCTCGGTGAATATGCCCTCGGTTTCGGCGAGCAGCTTGATGCCGTCCGCGACCTCGCATTCCAGCGCCAATACTCCTGAGCCGTCCGATTCTCGAATTGTCTTCAGCGCGAACGGGCCCGACGCGGGGTTGCCTATGGCGAGCGACTTGGCGATGGTGTTCGGGCGCACGGGCAGCACTTCGGTATCGCCCCGTTGGTATGCGCCGACGATGGGCGCGCATCCCTCGGCTTGAGCGATGTGCATTCGGGTATCGACCTCGTCTATCAGCCCAACGTCCGACATCTCCGAAAGCCCTTTGTGTATCTTGGTGAACAACTCCCCGGACGCGCCCGGAACGATGCAGTGATCCGGCGCCCGCCAGCCCAGCTGCTCCGCCACTTCGTAGCCTAGCGTCTTGCTGCCCTCCGCGTAGTAGGGGCGCATGTTGACGTTCACGAACGCCCAGCGGTGGTTGTCCGCAAGCTCGCTGCACAGCCGGTTGACCTGATCGTATGTGCCGTCCACCGCTATGAGCGTCGCGCCGTAGATGCCCGCGCCCAGCACCTTGCCCTTTTCGAGATTCGCGGGGAAGAACACCATCGTAGGCACGCCGGCTTTCGCGCCGTGCGCGGCTACGGACCCCATGAGATTGCCGGTGGAGGCGCACGCGAGCGTGTCGAACTCGAACTCCAGCGCCTTAGCCGCCGCTACGGACACTACCCTGTCCTTGAACGAGAACGTGGGGTTTACGCTGTCGTTCTTTATGTAGAGGTTCTCCAGCCCCAGCCGCCGCCCTAGGTTCTTGGCGTGAATGAGCGGCGTGAAGCCGGTAGCCATGTCCAGCGCCCTGTCGGCGTCCACCGGCAGGAAGTCGTGATACCGCCACATGGTGGGCGGCCCCTCGGCGACGCTCTCGCGGCTGACCGCTCTGGAGATGCTCTTGTAGTCGTACTCGACTTCCAGCGGGCCAAAGCAAAAGTCGCACGCATTGAGCGCCTCGACGGGGTATTCCCTATCGCAGCCTCGACAGCGCAGACATCTTACGTGGGACAACTCATCCGACCTCCATAGACCTGTCGGCAACCTGTGGCGGAAAGCGCTGTCTGACGCTCCGCAAGGGTATGGAGCCGAGCGGGAGACCATCGAACGGTTCCGGCGCAGGAGGGGTTTAGAAGCGTGGAGATGGTATCAACGCGCGAGTTGGGCTGTCAAGAAAAGCCGCACTCTTAGCCGTCGAGCCGGCGCTCGCGCCAACTTCATTTCCCGCGCCGTTTGGGGTATATTCATCTCAAAACCCACGCCTACAGCCCGACGCGCGCTCTGATAATGCCCCCATCTTGCGCCCCCACGCCAAATATGCCGACACGCGGCGGAATATCCGCCGTGCCGGGCGTTCGCGTGGGACACTACACCGACAGGAACGCCGCCACCGGATGCACCGTCGTAATCTGCGAGGATGGCGCGGTAGGCGGCGTGGACGTTCGCGGCGGCGCGCCCGGCACGCGGGAGACGGACTTGCTCGCGCCGACCGCGACGGTGGATCGCGTTCATGCCGTTCTGCTCAGCGGCGGCAGCGCGTTCGGGCTTGCGGCAGCCGCCGGAGTCGTCGAATATCTGGAAGAGAACGGCATAGGCGTCCGCTTCGGCGGCGCAACCATACCGATAGTCCCCGCCGCCATTCTGTTCGACTTGTGGCTGCTAGACGACGCTAGACCCGGACACGCAGAAGGGCGGATGGCGTGCGAGGCGGCGCGCGACGCGACGGCGGCCGAAGGCAGCGTCGGCGCGGGAACGGGCGCCACAGTCGCCAAGCTGCTCGGACGCGAAAGGTGCGTCAAGGGCGGCATAGGCTCTGCGAGCGTCGATCTCGGCGATGGGCTGGTAGTCGGCGCCACCGTCGCGGTCAACTCGGTCGGCGGCGTGGTGGATATCGACAGCGGCGAGCTAATCGCAGGTCCCCTAGGCGAAGACGGCAAGACGATGCTCGACTCCGTGGAGCTAATCGTCGATCCCGCGCGCAAGCGGGCGCGCGCAAGCGCGGGGGAGAACACCACCATCGGCGTAGTCGCCACGAATGCCGACTTGACCAAAGCGCAGGCGAACAAGCTCGCCAGCGTCGCGCACGACGGCATCGCCATAGCCGTGCGCCCGGCGCACACCACATCCGACGGCGATACGCTGTTCGCGCTGGCTACGCGCAAGCGTGAGGGCGATGCGGACCTAGACCGCATCTGCGCGGCGGCGACGCTGTGCGTCGGGCGCGCCATAGCGCGCGCCGTCCGCGCCGCGACGGGCATCGGCGGCGTGAAGGCGGTGTCGGAGTTGGGCGCGTGAGTGTTTCTCTGATGCGCAGGATATTTGGAATCAGGAGTTACGCGGTCGGGATGGATCTTGCAATCCTCGACATTCCGCTGGATGCCCATGTTGGATAAAACCTCACCCATCGGCTTCATCGGCGCGGGCGCGGTTGGCGGCTCGCTCGCCGTCGCGCTGAGCGATGCCGGATACCCCGTCGTAGCCGTCGCAAGCCGAACCCACGCATCCGCGCGGCGGTTCGCGGCGCGGATTCCCGGTTGCGAGCCGTATCGCAGCTTCCAAGAGCTGGCGGACGCCGTGTCGTTCGTGTTCATCACCACGCCGGACGACGCCATAGCGCCTGTGTGCGATTCGCTGCGCTGGCGGGCGGGGCAGGGGGTGGCGCACTGCTCGGGCGCGGCTAGCCTCGAACCGCTGCGGAGCGCGTCGGATCAGGGCGCGCTAGTCGGCGGATTCCACCCGCTTCAGGCGTTCTCTTCGGTGGAAGAGGGCGTTCAGAACATACCCGGAATCACGTTCGGAATCGAGGCGGGCGCCGAATTGCGCGGCTACCTAGAGCGCGCCGCGCGCGATGTCGGCGGGCTGCCCATCTTCCTGCGCGCTGAAGACAAGGTTCTGTATCACCTGTCCGGCGTGATGATGGGCAACTTGCTGGCGGTTCTCGCGTCGGTGGCGGCGTCGATTTGGCCCAAGTTCGGACGCGAGCGCGAAGAGGGCGTTCGCGCGCTCATCCCGATGATGGCGGCGGTCGCGCGAAACCTGAGCGCCAACGGCGTTCCGCAGGCGGTAGCCGGACCCTACCCGCGCGGAGACATCGGCACCATCGCCAAGCATCTGGACGCGCTAAAGACGAGCGCGCCGGAATATCTGCCGCTCTATCGAGAGCTTGCGCTTGCCGGGCTGCCGTTCGCGGTGGAAAAGGGCGCGCTGGACGCCGATGCCGCCGCAAAGATAGCGGATATGCTGCACGACGATGGAGGCGCGCCGCCGGAATCTGCATGAAAACCCACGGACTTCACTCGAATTAGAGGGGGTACCAATGCGAGTTACGATAAGAGACCTGAAGCGGATGAAGCGGAACGGTGAGCGCATCCCCATGATAACCGCCTACGACTACACCGCCGCCAAGCTGGTGGAGCGCGCCGGCATCCCGATTGTTCTGGTGGGCGACAGCCTAGCGCAAGTAGCGTTGGGGTACGATTCCACCGTGCCGGTCAGCATGGATGAGATGCTCCACCACATCCGCGCGGTGGTTCGCGGCACGGAGCGCGTTCACGTAGTGGGCGATATGCCCTTCCTGAGCTACCACGCGGACATCGCGGAGGCTATCCGCAACGCGGGCAGGATTCTCAAGGAGGGCGGCGCGCAGTCTGTCAAGCTGGAGGGCGGGCGCGAGCAAGCCGAGACGGTGAGCCGCATCGCGATGAGCGGCATCCCCGTCATGGGGCATATAGGGCTGACGCCGCAGTCGGTCAACCAGCTAGGCGGATACCGCGTGCAGGGCAAGACGCTCAAGGGCGCGGTTCGGCTGATGGAAGACGCGCGCGCGCTGGAAGAGGCGGGCGCATACGCCATAGTGCTGGAGTGCGTCCCCGCGCCGCTTGCGAGCATGATAACCGAGCGAGTCGCCATCCCGACCATAGGCATCGGCGCGGGCGCGGGATGCGATGGGCAGGTGCAGGTGTTCCACGACATGCTCGGGCTGTTCGACGACTTCACGCCGCGCCACGCCAGACGCTACGCGGAGCTAGGCAAGACGATAGTAGAGGCTACGCGAGCTTACGCGAGCGACGTGCGCGACGGCGGCTTCCCGTCCGACGCCGAGAGCTTCGAGATGAACCGCAAGGCGCTGGACGCGCTGTTGGAGTATTCGGCAAGCCCGGCGCAGCCCGCAGCGCGATGACGTCTTCCGCCGCCGACCTCGCCGCTATCGTCGCGCGGGAGACCGCCGCCATCGCGCTGCATCCGGACGACGCCGGCGCGTACTTTCGGCGGGGAAACGCCCACTCCAACGCGGGCAGATACGAAGAGGCGCGGGCGGACATGCTGCGCGTCATCGCGCTGGAGCCGTCCAACGCGATGGCGCGCAACAACCTGTGCGTAGCCTGCCTGTGCCTAGCGGAGTTCGAGGCGGCGGCAGAGAGCGCCACGCGCGCCATCGAGCTGGACGCCGACTACCGCGACGCATACCACAACCGCGCGCTCGCCTTCGTGGAGCTTGGCGAGCCTGCGCGCGCGCTGGCGGATTTCGACCGCGCCATCGAGCTGGATGCCGGCTATTGGCTCGCGTACAGGCATCGGAGCGTAGTTCACCACATGCTGGGCAGCCCCGCGCTGGCTTACGCCGACTTCTTGAAGGCGCGCGAGCTTGGGGGATGAGCGCGCCGCTAAAACGCGCTCTTGGGTCTGAATATGCCGAAAGAGCTGGTATAGCCGTGCAGATACGTGGAGCCGGCCACCTGCCCTATCTCGCCGTTGCAGAAGAAGCCCGCCAGCGGGATGTCGCCCACCTTCTCGCGGAACATGTCCGTGTCGTGATCGGGTCTGCCGTATAGGTACGAGCCGCGCCCTAGGCACTGGAACAGCAGCGCGCCCGCGTTCGCGAACCTAACGCCGTCCGCGCCGTATTGCGTCAGCATTTCGTCGAGGTCTTGCGAGGACGTGTCCGCGTCTCGCAGGTGGAATTGGACTAGCTGCCCCTCCTTGAGGTATTCGCCCACCGCGATAGCGCCCGCGCGCGCATCGACCCCTATGATGTTGCGGATGAGGAAATCGCCCAAGCGCGGGTCGTCGTTCAGCTCGTCCATCACCACGCCTAGGAACAGCGAGCTTTGCGCTAGCTGTTTGTCGCGTTCGCTCAGGCTTGCGAACAGCTCGCGCAAGGTCTCGAACACTCCGCGCCCGTCCACCTCCTTCAGCATGTTGCGTTCGGAAGACGTAATCTGCATCCGCCGCCCAATGGGGCGGCAGCCCTGCGCGACGATTGTATCCACCGCCACGTTTCCGCTCATCGCCACGCCGACGGCGCCAGAATCGTACACGCGCGCGCCTAGGTAGAGCGCGTTGGACGCGGGGCGCTGCCCGCCAGACGCCAGCCCGCCTATCTTCGCGCTTCGCGGGAAGGCGTAGTCCAGCCCCATCAGGAGCTGCTCGCCGCGCACGCTGAACGGATCCGAAAGCAGCAGGAATTGGGGAGAGTCCGCCGCCGCCGCGCCGACTAGCTCCTCCCACGCCTCTGGCGGCGCGTCGCCGTCCGGCAAGTCTATGTCGTCTATGTGGAACGGCGTTAGGCGGATGTCCGGCAACTCCGCGACGGTGAGCGACAAGCCGGCGCGGTTCTCCACCTCCCGCCCCGCGCCGATGACGCCGCCGCCCGAGCATCCCACGAGCGCGCACCCGCCGAACCGCTCGCCCACGAGCGCGGGCAAGTCCGCGTATCGCGCCGCGTGGTGCGCCGACACGAACGCCACAGCCAGATCCGCGCGCCTGTCTCCGAGCGCGGCTTCTAGTTTCTCCGCGCACTCCGCCACCGCGTATTTCAAGAGCCTATGCTCGGATACTGCGCTCGCCCACTTCATCGCCTGCCTCCCGATGCGGTAGCCCGCCTCACTCGCACGTTTCTAAGGTGAATCGCCATTGTACCAAAGCCGCGCCCTTCGCGCTCCGCGTTCGCGCGTAGAACTTCTTGACTGTTGTAATACATATCTCTATGATATGTTCATACTAACTAATCTAGTGTAGATATACATATCTAAAGGTTCACCCCAAGCTAACCAACGCCTATCCGAATTCGCGGAGTGGAATATATGGAACGCGCATCCGTATCCAGACTGTATAGAGACAAGACTTCCAACCAAGCCACGCTGATGCTGAGAGCTTCGGAGAGCGGTGAGAAGTACAAGATAGCGCTGCCTGAGCATAAGGCTGCCGTGCTTGCGCTGGAGGGGCATGGCTTGAACGATCGCTGCGGTCTGTACTTCCTGCTGTCGCAGTGCATGGGCGAGCTTGGCGCGTCTTTCGGGAGCGTCGTGGTGACGCTGGGCAGATCGAACGGCGTTACGGGCGAAATCTCGCTCGTGCGGGACGGCGACGTTCGCAAACTGTCAGCGGACGTCGTGGAGCTAGTGGCGTTCGCGCTGCATGTGAGCTTGCCCATATACGTGGAGCTTGTGGACGAAGAGGCGGGGACGACATGCACGCCCGCCGTGTTCGAGGACGCGCTGACGGAGATCATGCGCTCCAGAGGGGCGGACGGCTCGCATCAGGAATCCCCCCAAGAGCGCGAACGTGGCTGCGGCGCGGACTAGGCGGCGCGACGCAATCCGCAGTTTGGAATCGAAGCCCAGAGCTGTAGAGTTCGGGCGCGGCGCTCGACGCTATTCGCGGAAAGCGCAGGCATGGAAGGGAGGCAGAGGAGACGTTATGCGTGAATCATGGCATCCGAAGGCAAAGTCGGCGACCGCGCGCTGGGCGGGCGCGTTCCTGATACTGACCGCGCTCGCCACCGCGGCAGCCGTGTTCGGGCGCGTGGCTGCGGACGCGGATCAGCCGACTTTCGCGCAGTCGATGGACGTCATCGCGTCGAACAGCGGTTTGTACGGGCTTGGCGGCGCGGCGCGGCTTATCTCAGGCGTTGCGCTGATTGCGGGCGCGTGGCTGCTGATGAATACGTGGATCATCCGCGAGCGACTCGGAACGCCGCTCGTTCCCGCGCTGCTCGCGGCGTCCGGGCTGTTTACGATGGTAAGCGGCGGCGGCGGCGGCGCGCTTGCCATCTACGCGCCCGACCCATCGCTAGAGACGATAGCGCAGATCCGATGGCTATCCGGCAAGATAGGGTTCGCCGCGGCGGGGCTCGCGCTGATAGTCGCGGCTAGATACCAGTGGAAAGCCGGCGGCGGGCTGAAGCGCGTCGCGCCCTTTTCCGCGATAGTCGGCGTAGCGATGCAGTTCATCTGGATAGACGCGGCTACACTGGCGCATCCGATAATCGGCGTCGCGTTCTTCATCTGGCTGCTGGTAGTCGGCGCCATGCTTGCGACGGGACGAGTGGAGCGGCGCTTCGAGGCGATGCTGTCAGCCGAATCGAGCGGAACGGGATGACCGACCGGGGGGCTGCGGATGGCTCGGATACGGAGTTGCGAACGCGGGATGCCGTCTGTTCGAGTATAATGAAAGAATGCGCGCTAGACGCGCGACGAATCAAGAATCGCTCTCGACATTCGATGACTGGGGAAGCCTGACCATGCTATCCGACAGACTCCAAGACGCAATCAACCAGCAGATCAACAGCGAGATGTACTCCGCCCACTTGTACCTTTCCATGGCCGCGTACTTCGAGACGCTCGATCTCAACGGATTCGCCCACTGGATGCGTCTCCAGTTCGACGAGGAGACATCTCACGCGATGAAGCTGTTCGACTATGTGAACGACAGGGACGGGCGCGTCGTACTGCGAACCATCGAGCAGCCGCCTGTCGAGTTCGAATCCCCCCTCAGCGTGATGCGGAGCGCGCTGGAACACGAGCGGCTGGTAACCTCGATGATAAACGCACTGTACGCGCTCGCCGTCTCCGAGAAGGATTACCCTTCCCACGTGCTGCTGGAGTGGTTCGTAGCCGAGCAGGTGGAAGAAGAGAAGACGCTGACCAAGATAATCTCCCACATGGAGCTTATTGGGGACGACGGCACAGGCTTGCTGATACTAGACCAGCGGCTGGGCGATCGCGTGGCGGACGAGGGCGGCGAGGCTTAGCGCGCCCGGAAGCCTTTTGCGGGCGGTCGTTTAGGAAACCCGCCACCTGTGATAGACTCCGCGCATCTCTCCCCCGAAAGGTCCGCGTATGCTGAGCGGAGCGCTCTCCAACAGCCCGCGCTATAAGTGGTGGGTGTTCGCCGCGGTCGGTCTCGGATCGTTCACCGGCGTGATGACGTTCGGCTCGATAAACGTCGCGCTGCCTACCATCGCGGAGCATTTCGAGACGGATCTCCCCTCCGTGCAATGGGTCGTTCTCGCGCAGACGCTCACGGTGAGCGCGCTGCTGCTCCCGATGGGGCGTTTGTCGGATCTGGTGGGGCGCAAGCGGGTGTACGTCGTCGGGCTGCTCTTGCTGATGGGCGCGTCCGTATTCGCGGCGTCGTCTTCGAGCGTGCTGATGCTCATCGCGTCGCGCGTCGTGCAGGGAACGGGCGCGGCGATGACGCAGGGCGCCGGCATGGCGATGATAACGTCGGTGTTCCCGGAGAACGAGCGCGGCAAGGGCATCGGCGCGCACATGAGCGTCATCGGCGCGGGCGGCATGGTGGGGCCTGTCGTCGGCGGGCTGCTCGTGAGCGCGCTGGGCTGGCAGTGGGTGTTTCTCGTCAACCTGCCGATAGCGTCTGTCGCGCTGCTCGGCGCGCTGCTGCTGATGGACTCCAAGCTGTTCTTCCGCGAGCGTCGCGGGACGCGGTTCGACTGGCTCGGCGCGGCTATGTCCACCGCCGCGCTGGTAACGTTCCTGATGATGATGACGAACGGCTACCGTCTGGGCTGGGCGTCTCCCGCGATAGTGGCTGCCGGCGCGCTGTTCGCGGCGCTGCTGGCGGGCTTCTTGTGGTGGGAGATGCGCGCGCCGTCTCCGATGCTCGACTTGACCTTGTTTCGGAGTCGCGTGTTCTCGCTCGGCGTTCTTGCCAGCTTCATCTCCTTCTTGGGCGTGGCTTCGGTGCGCTTCATCATGCCGTTCTATTTGCAAGGCGCGCGCGGATTCGAGCCTAGCCAAGTGGGGCTGATAATGCTGCCCACCGCGATAACCATGGCGGTTATGGGTCCCATCGCGGGGCGGCTTTCCGACAGGTACGGCTATCGCGCGTTCAACGTTGCGGGGCTTCTGCTGGCTGCGGCGGGCATATTCGCCATATCGCGCGTGTCGGAGTCCACCCCGCTGCCGCTGATAATCGGCGCGATGGTGGCGCAGAGCGCGGGAACGGGGCTGTTCGGCTCGCCCAACTCCGCGTCGATATTCTCGGCTGCGGAGGGGCGTCGGCACGGCGTGGTGTCCGCGCTGCTGAGCTTGGTGCGAAACTCCGCCAACGCGACGTCGGTGGCGGTGGCTACGGCGGTCGTAGCCGCGACGATGGTTTCGATGGGCTTCGCGCCCGACCTCGGCGGCATGAGCGACGCGCCCGATTCGGCGCTGGCTGGCGCGTTCGTGGCGGGCATGGGCGCGCTGTACCTAGCGATGAGCTGCCTGCTGCTGGCGGGCGCGGCGGCGGCGTACCTCAAGGGGCCGACGTCCGCCGGCGCGGGGCGCGGACGACGCGCGGTTGGCGCGCGAGCGGGGGAGGAGTAGAGCGCGGCGGCTAGGGGTTGGGCGGTTCGATTGGGTCGTCCAAAACCGACAGTATTTCGTGGGCGACGTACAGCGGCGGCCAAGTGTTTTCGATGCGCCGCGCCCAGCCCTCGCCGACTAGTCGGTTCAGTACGCCGCGAGCGCCGGGCATGGATATATCCAGCGCGTTAGCCGCGCCCCGCGCGGTGATGATCGGGTTGGCAAACAGCTCGTCCACCAGCCTGAGAGCGTTGCCGGGCGCGCGTCTCTGCTGCAAAACTTCGCGGTATCCGTCGCGCAGATCCCGAAACCGTCTTATCCTCGCCGCCGCGTCTTGGGATTCTTGCAGCGCCCCGGTCAAGAAGTAGCTCAGCCACCGCTCCCAATCGCCGCCTGCGCTCATTGCGAACAACTCGTCGTAGTATAGTTGGCGGTCGCGCTCGAAGTACGCGCTCAAGTGCAGCAGCGGCGACGACAGAACTCCGCTCGCGATTAGGAACAGCATTATCAGCAGCCGCCCCGTTCTCCCGTTGCCGTCTTCGTATGGGTGGATAGCCTCGAACTGATAGTGCATCAGCGCGCATCGGACTAGCGGCGGCATATCCAAAGGCTCGTTGGCGAAAATCTCCCAGTCTAGGAACAGACCTAGCAGGCGCTCATGCGGCGGCGGGACGAAGCGCGCTTGCCCAATGGCGGAGCGCGGCGGGCCTATCCATACTTGCTTCCGCCTGAACTCGCCGGTTCGCATGCTGTCGCCTCTGACGCCATCCAGAAGCCGCGCGTGGATTTGGTCGACCAATCTGAGCGAGATGGGCAGGTCTTCGAGATCTCGGATTCCCCATTCGAGCGCCTTTGCGTAGTCGATGACTTCGCGAACGTCGCCAGCGCCGGATTGCTTGCCGCCGGCTTCGTATGCGAACACGTCCGACAGCGATGCGACAGCGCCTTCGATTCTCGATGACAGCACAGCCTCGCGCCTTATCATATGCCTGATCATCGGGTATCCGATCGCCAAGTTGGGGTTCTGGATAGTTTCGCCTATGCCGTCGAGTCTGGCTATTGCGCGCGATGCGCGGTCTAGCAGCCCCACTAGCTCCGAGCTAAGGTTCAGCTCTCTGGGAAGAGGGCTTGGGACGAACGCGCGTTGTCCGGCAACGGTTGGGACTAGACTTCCGATAGGGCTGTTCGACAACCTCTGCATGAAATGGAAACCTCAGCGCCATAAAGCCATTCGACTAGAAACTTTTCGTCCCAATTGTATCCAGTGGGGCGGCAAAGGGAAAGCAAAGTTTCTAGTCACAGAGGGGGTAGAAACTTTTGGGCGCGAAAGTGCGTTTTGGCGTTTTAGTCGGGAGCGTCTGCCGATTGCGCTTTGGCCCGCTATGACGCCCGCGGGCGGCGCGCCCGCCGAAATGGGGCGCTGCCGCCCGTTGACCCCATCCGCGTCTAGTGGATAAACTCACAGTCGTTTACTGGGCGACGCGGACTAGCCACGCGATGGCGGAGGGCGACTTGGAAGAACGGACCGATAACAGACAGCTTTGGGCGCCCGTGGTGGTGTTTCTGTTGCTGGGCATTCCGTCCATCGTGCTGGGCGCGCCGTTCCTGTGGGGGCAGGGCGCGCATCTCGATCCGATAGTCTCGCTGCTGCTCTTCGGAATCGGCATCGTCGCGGGCGCGTTCCTGCTGTCTTGGGCGGCTGAGGTGGCGCAGATGGACGTATCCGGCGCGCTCGCAATCGCGGTTCTGGCGCTCATCGCCATCCTGCCGGAGTACGTCATCGAGTTCAACCTAGCCAGAGACGCGGGGGCGTCTTTCGATCTGGACAACCCCGTTCCTACGGAAGAGATAGGCAGAGTCGCCGCCAACGTCACCGGCGCCAACCGTCTGCTAATCGGGCTGGGCTGGTCTGCCGTCATTCTCATCTACTGGTTCAAGCGGCGGCGGCTTCTCGACATGCGCGGCACGATGGGCTTGGAAATCACCATGCTCACCATCGCCACGCTCATTACGCTGCTCATCTTCTTCATGCGGGAAGTTCACTTCCTTCTGGCGGGCGGGCTTATTCTGCTCTATATCGTGTATCTGTGGATAAGCTCCACTAGAGACGTCGAAGAGCCTCACCTGATAGGTCCCGCGGAGGCTATAGGGGCGCTTCCCACCGCGCGGCGGCGGGCTATGGTGCTGTTTCTGTTCGCGTTCTCGGCTACGGTGATCATAGCCGCCGCCCACCCTTTCGTAGAGGAAGGGCTAATAAAGACGGGCGCGCAGATAGGCATTAGCGACTTCATCCTAATCCAGTGGCTCGCGCCGCTCGCGTCCGAATCGCCGGAGATAATAGTCGCCGTGCTGTTCAGCCTCAGGGCGAACCCAATCGCGGGGCTGACGGCGCTCGTCTCTTCGGAGGTCAACCAGCTGACGCTGCTGATTGGCAGCATGGGCATGGTGTTCAGCTGGTCTGCCGGCGCGGTTCTGGACTTCCCGCTAGACTGGCGGCAGTCGGTAGAGTTCCTGCTCACCACGTCCGTATCTATGTTCGCGCTGCTGCTCATATCCAAGCGCGTAATCAGCTGGTGGGCGGGCGCTATCCTGCTCGGCTTGTTCGTTCTGCACCTGCCGTTCACCGAGCCGGAGCATCGGATATGGTTCGTGTTCGCATACTTCGCTATGTCCGCCGCGCTGATAGCGTTCGACTGGCGTAGGCTGAAGTACCTAGCGCGCGAAGAGCCGCAGGAGCTAGAGCAGGCGGCGGCGCTGGTTCGGCATCCGCTGCGTTAGCGCATCATCATCCCGTCCCTTCGGCTATCCACTCCGCCGCCCGCTCGGCTATCATTATCGTGGTGGCGTTGGTGTTGGCGCGGACTACGTCCGGCATGATGGAGGCGTCCACCACGCGCAAGCCGTCCAGCCCGCGAACGCGCAGGCGCTGATCGACGACAGCCATTTCGTCCGATGCTGGACCCATCTTGCAGGTGCCGGACGAGTGATGCTGAGTGCCTACGTTGGCGAGCATCCACGCATCGAGCGCGTCGTCGCTGGCGAGATCGTCGTCCGTCGGGGTGACGCGGCGCGCGATGAAGTCCGCCAGCGGCGGGCGCTGGGCAAGCGCGATACACTCCCGCACCGCGCCGCGCATCCGCTCGCGGTCCCATGCGTCGACGAGATAGCGATAGTCTAGGTTGGGCTGATCGCGCGGGTCGGCGGACGCGAGCGTTATGCGCCCGGCGGACGAAGCCTTTTGGAGCGCCACGCTGAAGCCCGTGTAAGACTCTCCCTCCGGTATCTCGACGGTCGTCGGGCGGTGCTCGCTGGTGAGCAGTATGGGCGACATCTGCATGTCGTTGCGATGCGGCGATCCGGGCGTCGTATACCGCATTCCCGCTTGGATGGCGGGCGAGTTAGGCGGAGGCTCGTCCGCGTTGGACTCGTACAGCAGGAAGCAAGCGGGATGGTCTCGCAGGTTCTCGCCGACGCCGGGCAGGTGGCGGACGACTGGTATGCCGAGCGATTCTAGGTGGCGCGCGGGGCCGACGCCTGAGAGCATGAGCAGTTGCGGCGAGTTGATAGCGCCGCCGCACAGGATGATTTCGTCGCCATATGCGTCGAATGTCTCGCCGCCGCTCTCCGCCCTGACGCCGATGGCGCGGCATCTGTCGCGCTCTCCCGCGAACAGAATTTTATGCGCGAGAACCTGCGAGCGCACGGTTAGGTTCAGGCGGTGGCGCGCCATGGCGAGATACGTCAGGTTGGCGCTCATCCGCACGCCGTCCACGTTGTTCAGCGGGCGGGGCCCTACGCCTTCCGCCTCCGGATGGTTCTGGTCGAGCGCCTCCGGGTAGCCGGCGGCTAGGCACGCATCCCAGAAAGCGCGCGGGATGGGCAGCATGTCTTCTTTGGCGTATCGCCGCACGGGGATGGGGCCGTCGCCGCCGTGGAAGTCGTCCGCGCCGAAGGTCAAGTCAGTCTCGGATCGGCGGAAATACGGCAGCGCGTTCACGAACGCCCACTCAGGCGAGCCAAGCTCCGCCCACTCGTCGAAATCTTCCGGTATTCCCCTGAAGAACACCTGCCCGTTGACAGAGCTGGATCCGCCCGTCAGCTTGCCGCGCGGCAGCGGAAACGGCTCGCGGTCGGGCGTAGCCGTCGCCATGTAGCCCCAAGTCTCCGCCTCGGGTCCGTAAGCCGCGCTCCAAACGTCGTTGCCGAACTTGACGCTGTTCGGCATGGAGTCTAGGTCTGGGTAGTCGGGACCCGCTTCCAGCAGCAAGATAGATTTTGCGGGGTCTTCGCTGAGCCTAGACGCCAAGACCGAGCCTGCCGAGCCTGCGCCGATGATGATGTAGTCGTACTGCATGGGGGGCGCCTCCTTGCCGTCTAGTCCCTATCATGCCCATCTTGCATATCTATGTAAATACCCTAGTCTGACATGCGGGGGAGCGCAAAACTCTTCTAGCCCGCGCTTGGCTGTGGGATACTCCACGCGCTCCCGCGTCGGCAGAACTGCGAGCGCGGCAGCCTGTTTATTGTCAGAATCAGGATTCTCTGGATTAGTGGATTTGCAAGATAGCGCCGTAAAAATCCAGAGAATCTCAGAATCATGAAAATCCTGATTCTGACGACTGGAAGCGCATATCTCCTACCATTCCTTTCTAGGGAGGGGGTTGTTGCGTCTCCTCGACCGCCAGCCATCTTTCATATAGCGCGTCCAGCTCGGCGGATAGTCTGTCGAGCCTGCGCTGGGCGCGCCGCCCCTCTCGCGGCTTGTGGCTGGCGAACGCTTGAGTCAGCTCTTCTTCTAGGCGCAGCTTTTGCGATTCGGCTTCTTGGATGCGCCGCTCTAGCTCTGCCGTCTCCTGCCGCTCCCGCGCGCGGCGGACGCGATCGGGCTGGGCGCGTCTAGCCCTTCGGCGGTTGGGCGCGCGAGCGACGCGGGCGGCGGGCGGGATGGCGGCCGCCGCTCCGCGACGCGCGCGCCAGTAGTCGCTGAAGTTGCCCGGGTGCGAAACCAACTTGCGGTCTCGTATCTCCACGACACGCTCCGCCAGCTTGTCCAAGAAGTAGCGGTCGTGCGACACGACGAGCAGCGTTCCCTCGAAATCCGCCAGCGCGTCTTCTATAGCCTCTTGGGATGGGATGTCCATGTGATTGGTCGGCTCGTCCAGAATCAGCAGGTTGGGCTTAGTAGCCATGAGGCGCGCGAGCTGTAGGCGGTTGCGCTCTCCGCCGGAGAGATCGCCCACGCGCTTGGTCAGCTCATCGCGGTCGAACAGCAGCGAGCGCAGAAGCGCGAACGCATCCTGATGCGACATGGGCGCCGCGCTCATCAGCTCTTGCGCCACGGATTTGTCGTCGTCGAGCGTCTCCTGCATCTGCGCCGAGTATCCGATCTTCATGCTGGGTCCCACGCGGACGTTTTCGGAATCCCACCTGCCGCGCTCCACGATGTCGCGCAGGAGAGTGCTCTTGCCGCTGCCGTTGTCGCCCACGAGCGCCACCGTCTCGCCGCCCGCAACCTCCATTTCGGCGTCTTCCAGCAGCGTCCTGTCGCCGTATCCGCGCGTATATCCGCTTATCCGAACCGCGATGTTCGCGCGGGCGCGCTCAGCCTCGAAGCGCGCTTGTATGGCGGACGTGTCCAATCGCGGGCGCTCGACAGCCTGCCGTCGCTCGCGGTCGAGCTGCGTCCGGCGCGCGCGCAGCCGACGCCCCCAAGCGCTGTCGTTGCTGGAGCGCGCTATCAGATCGAATTTTCGGACGAGCGCTTCCAGCCGCGCCAGCCGCTTCTGGTTGGCGATGTAGTCGGACTGCTGGGCGAGCAGCCGCCTCAGGCGCTGGGCGCGGTAAGCGGAATAGTTGCCCGCGTATCGCGTAATCCGCCCATGCTCCAGCTCTAGGATGCCGCTTGCGACGCGGTCCAGCAGGTAACGGTTGTGCGATACGACGAGCGCCGCGCCGCGAAAGCCTGTCAGGAGTTCTTCCAGCCACTCTAGCCCGGCGAAGTCGAGATGATTGCCCGGCTCGTCGAGCAGCAGCAGATCGGGTTCTGCGAGCAGCGCGCGCGTCATGGCGAGCGCGTTCCGTTCGCCGCCGGAGAGCGTGCCGACGCGCCGCGTCTCCACGCCGCCTAGCCCTATGCTTTCCAACATGGCGCGCGCGCGTTGTTCGAGGGAGTCGCCGTCTATCCGCTCGTATGCGTCGCTCGCTTGCTGGTAGGCTTGCAGCGCGGCGCGCATGTCCGCCGCCGTCGCCGACTCCAGCCGCCGTTCCGCCTCTCTCAGCCGCTCCGCCGCGCGCCGATAGTCGCTCAGCAGGAAGTCGAGCGCGCCCGCGCTCTCGTCCGCTATCATGCGCTGCGGCACGTAGCCGACGACGGTGGACTGTGGGGTTCGCACGCTGCCGGACGTCGCTTCGCGATGCCCCGCTAGAATCTCCAGCAGTGTAGTTTTGCCCGACCCATTGCGTCCGATGAGTCCGAGCTTCTCCCCTTCCTCTATCTGGAAGGAGACATCTTCCAGCGCTATCTGATTCCCGTAATGCGCGGCGACGTTGTGGAGACTGGATGCCAGCATGGGCGGATGATGCCTCGCGGGTTTGTTATGTCCTTCTCACCCGCGAAGGGGATTGCGGGGGTAAGCGTTTCCAAGTCGTCAGAATCAGGATTCGCATGATTCTGAGATTCTCAGGATTTTCACGGACGCTAATCTTGGAAATCCACTAATCCAAGAGAATCCTGATTTCCGACAATAACAGGCAGGCTATTCGCCTCCTGTGGGGATGCGCTACAGCGACATTCCTGACGTCGCGCGGGAATCGAGGTACTCGCGCCAAGCGTCGGCTACGGATTGCTCGCTCTCTTCGGGGTTTGGCTCGTCGTCCCTCGGCGCTTCTATCACCGTTTCGACGAACGGCTCGCCGCCGACGTCGCGGAGATACTGGAGGAATCTCAGCGCGGCGCTAAGCTCTTGCTCCGGCAGCTCTTCCACCAGCTGGTGGATCGAATTCTTGATCACCATTGTGCGCCCCGTCCTCGATGATTCCCTAGTGCGGCATCGCGCTAACACGCGCCAATTGGGATTATCCGCCTTTGGGGGGCGGCTGTCAATCTAGCCTGAGCGCTGAGAAAAGGGGTAAGATTCCCGCTGGCGGGCGTGACGGCTTGCCAACGGCATCGAGCGGCGAACAAGAACGGGTGGATATGCCTTCTCGACTATACCAATCGCTAAAACCTTACGTTATCGTCTTCATGGCGAGCGCCTGCACGCTCATCATCGAGATAGTGGCTGGGCGGATACTCGCGCCCACCATAGGCGTGTCGCTGTACACGTGGACGAGCATAATCGGCATCGTGCTGGCGGGCATAAGCGTGGGCAACTACCTCGGCGGCTTGGTTGCGGACCGTTGGCCCTCTACCGCCACGCTGGGGCTGATACTGCTCGCCAGCGCGGTTTCGAGCGTCGCCATACTGCCTATAGACAGGTTCGCAGCCCATCTGTTCCTAGAGCTGCCCATCATCCCGCGCATCGTGGCGCTCACGGTGGCGCTCTTCCTCATCCCCGCCGTCGTTCTGGGCATGGTGTCGCCGGTGGTCATCAAGCTGCGCCTGTCCGACTTGTCGCAGACGGGCGGCGTCGTGGGGCGCATATACGCCGTATCCACCGCCGGCAGCATCGTAGGCACGTTCCTGACTGGCTTCGTGCTGGTGCAGCTGCTTGGGACGCGGCTCGTCATCCTCATCGTGGCGCTCGTTCTGCTGGGCATGGCGGTAGTGTTCGGCGAGCTGTGGCGGACGGCGCGGATTCGCGGCGCGGCGCTTGGGCTGGCGTTCGCGGCTGTGCTTGCGCTCAGCGTGTTCGGCGATGCGCTGGAAAGCGGATGCACGCGCGAAAGCAACTACTTCTGCATCAAAGTCCGCGCGAGGGACATCGATGGTCGCGAGGTTCGGATTCTGTATCTCGACGCGCTCTTGCACAGCTACGTGGATACGAAAGATCCGCTCTTCCTACACTACTCTTACGAAAAGGTGTTCGGCGAGCTTGCGACGATGGCGGCGCACCGAGACCGCCAGCTGGATACGCTGTTCATCGGCGGCGGCGGATACACCATGCCGCGCTTCATGGAGGTGTCGTTTCCGAACTCCAACTTAGAGGTTCTGGAGATAGACCCGCTGGTTACGGACGTCGCCACAGAGTATCTCGCGCTGCCCCCGGACACCCGCATAGAGACGCAGTCCGAAGACGCCAGAACCGCGATGCAGCGGCTGCCCGATGGCAAGTACGAACTGATAGTGGGCGACGCCTTCGACGATGTGTCCGTGCCGTACCACCTGACTACGCTGGAATTCAACGAGATGGTTCGCGGGCTGCTCGCCGAGGATGGGCTGTACGCGGTGAACGTGGTGGACTGGATGCACAGCGGGCAGTTCTTGCGCTCTATGGTTCACACCCTGCGGCTCAGCTTTCCGCACGTGTACGTCTTGCGCGACGATTCGGACTGGGATAGCGACGAGCGCTACACCTTCGTAGTAGCCGCGTCGTCCGCGCCGCTGGAGTATGCGGACATACGCAGCGCCAACCTGCTGGCGCGCCGAGGCGAGCCGCTCACGCGCTTCATGCCGCCGGACGCTATGGAGGAGTGGTTAGCCGCCGGGCGCTACGTGGCGCTGACCGATGACTTCGTGCCGGTGGACGGGATGCTTGCGCCGCTGTATCTGGACGCTCGGCAGCAGTGATTATCGGCCGCCAAGCTCTACGTTGTCTATCAGCCGAACGCCCTCCACGCGCGCCGCGAGCGACGCCAGCGCGGGGCGGTCTATGCGCTCCAGCTCTTCCAGCGTAGTCGCGTCGGCTACGGATACGTAGTCCACGCTCAGGCTCGGCTCGTTCGCCAGCAGGCGCGCCATGCGGCGGCGGATGAACCCAGCGTCGCGCGCGCCGTCCGCGTACAGCGCCTCCGCCAGCCGCAGCGCTCGGCTCAGCGCCAGCGCCGACCGCCGACCGTCGGCGGACAGGTAGGCGTTGCGGCTCGACAGCGCAAGCCCGTCAGCGTCGCGCACCGTCGGCAGCGCCACCACCTCCGCGCCCAAGTCCAAGTCCGCGTTCAGGCGCTTTATCACTAGGCACTGCTGAGCGTCTTTTTGCCCGAAGTACACGCGGTCGGGACGGACGATGGACAGCAGCTTGCACACTACGGTTGCGACGCCCGCGAAGTGGGATGGGCGATGTTCGCCTTCCAGCCGCCGCGCTATCTCGCCCACGTCTACGCTAGTATCGAAACCGCGCGGATACATCTCATCGACGGACGGCGCGAACGTCAGATCGACGCGCTCGCGCCGCAGCTTGTCCAAATCGCCCGCGCCGTCTCGCGGGTAAGACGCCAAATCCTCGTTCGGCGCGAACTGCGTCGGGTTCACGAATATGGTCGCCACTGCGGTGGCGCACTCCGCGCGCGCGCGGCGCGCGAGCGATAGATGCCCTTCGTGCAAGTATCCCATAGTGGGAACCAGCCCCAGCGGGCGGGGAGCGGCGCGCGCGGCTTGGCGGAATTCTCGTATGGTGTGGATGACTCGCATAGGCGGCGGTCGTCAGCGCCCAACTTGTCCAATATGCCATTAAATAATATAATGCCAGAGAGTGCGCCCCGCATACAGGGGGTTTCGCCACACGCTAACACAGTCGAGCGCCGCCTATGACCACAAGCAAGCGCGATTATTACGATGTACTTGGCATCTCCCGCAACGCCTCGGAGGAAGAAGTCAAGAAAGCCTTTAGGAAGCTGGCGCTGGAGTTCCACCCGGACCGCAACCGCAGCGACGGCGCCGAAGCGCGATTCAAAGAGGTCAACGAGGCGTATCAAGTTCTTTCAGACTCCAGAAAGCGGGCGCAGTACGACCGCCATGGCCATTCGGCTGTAGGCGGCAACGGCGGGCGCGGCTTCGAGGGCGCGGATTTCCCCGGCGGATTCGGCGACATATTCGAGGCTTTCTTCAGCAGCGGTTTCGGCGGGCAGACGCGAACCGCGCCCAACGCGCCCCGACGCGGCGGAGACCTGCAGCAGACGCTATCCATCACCTTCGAAGAAGCCGTGTTCGGCGCGGAGAAAGACCTCGAAATCGAGCGGATCGACGTCTGCTCGCGCTGTCGAGGCTCTCGCAGCGAGCCGGACTCGCTGGTGACGCCATGCGAAAACTGCCGCGCCACCGGGCAGGTGCGACGATCCCAGCAAGGCTTCTTCGGGCAGTACGTGTCCGTATCGACGTGCAACGTGTGCAGCGGCGAGGGGACTATCATCTCCGCCCCCTGTAGCCAGTGCCGCGGCAGTGGCCGACAGCGGCGACGGCGCAAGCTGGCGGTCACCATCCCGCCCGGCATAGACAGAGGCACGCAAATACGCCTGAACCGCGAGGGCGAGGCGGGCGTGAACGGCGGCAGCCCCGGCGACTTGTACGTTGTGCTGGATATAGAAGACCACGAGCTGTTCGACCGGCGCGGCGTGGACGTTCTCCTAGACGTCAAAATCAGCGTGCCGCAGGCTGCGCTCGGCGCGAAGCTGGACGTGCCTACGCTCGACGGCGACGCGGCGCTGACCGTCCCGCCCGGAACGCAGCCCGGAGACACCTTCACCATCCGCAACAAGGGCGCTCACTACCTGCGAAGCAGCAGACGCGGAGACCAGATAGTTACCGTGCGCGTGGAGATACCCACATCGCTCAACGAGCATCAGCGGCGGCTGTTCGCCGCGCTCGCCGAGAGCATGGGCGAGCGCGACGTAGGCGGGGGAGGCAAGGGCGTGTTCGAGAAGCTCAAGGAGCTTTTCGCGGAAGAGTGACGCCCAAGCATTGGCTGGAGCTGAGCGTAGACGCGCCGCCGGAGTTCGTAGAGCCGCTCACGGAGATATTTCGGCGATACGGCGAGGGCGGCGTGGCGGTGGAGCAGCGCGGCGGCTACAACCCCGACGAGGGAGAGCTTCCCCCCGCGCCGGAGCGCGTCTCGATAACCGCCTACCTGCCCATAGACGCCACCACCGACAGCCGCCGCGCGCAGATAGACGTCGGCGTAAGGCTCATCGCGCGCTTGGCGCCTATATCGCCCCTGCGCGAGCGGCGAATCTCGGAAAGCGACTGGCGAGACGGCTGGAAGGAGTTCTTCCACGCGCTGCGCGTCGGCAGGCGCATAGTGATTTGCCCCGCGTGGCGCGAGGCGGACGCTAGAGAAGGCGATATCGTCGTCCGCATAGACCCGGGCATGGCGTTCGGAACCGGGCATCACCCCACCACGAGGATGTGTCTGGAGATGCTGGAGCGAATGGTAGAGCCGGGCGACCGCATCCTCGACGTAGGCTGCGGCTCCGGCATACTGTCCATAGCCGCCGCTATGCTGGGCGCGGAGCGCGCCGTTGGGCTGGAGATAGACCCCGTAGCCGCGCGGACGGGGCGCGCCAACGTAGAGACGAACGCGCTCGGTGACAGGGTGAGCCTTCTGCGCGGGACGCTGCCCAGCCCTCACGCGCCGCCGCAGTCTTTCGATATCGTCGTAGCCAACATATCGGCGCGGGTGGTGACAGACCTCGCCGCCCACCTCGTCGGCTGCGTCGCGCAGGGTGGCGCGCTCATCGCGTCCGGCATACTGGAAGAGCGGCTAGACGGCGTCGTCGCCGCGCTGGAGGCGGAGGGCGCGACAGTGCGCGAGCGGTTTGCGGATGGCGACTGGGTTGCGATAGCGGCGGCGGTGTGAGCGCGCGCCAAGATTGACACAACTTTCACAAACTGCTACATTTCACCCAATTTCTCGAATGGTTGGATTGCGCCCGAAGCGCTCGCCCAGCCCTGAAGCTCTAACACGGTTTCGCCAATGGTCGACCGCGATCAGGCAATCGAATACGCCCTGAAAGAGGCTAGAGACAACGACGTCAAGTTCATCCGTCTCTGGTTCACCGATATATTGGGCAACCTGAAGGGCTTCGCCATCACCGTCGAGGAGCTGGAATCCGCGCTGACGCGGGGCATGGGCTTCGACGGCTCGGCGATTCAAGGTTTCGCGCGCGCCGACGAACAGGACCTGTACGCGCTTCCCGACCCCAACACGTTCGCCATACTGCCGTGGCGTCCGCGCGAAAACGCGGTGGCGCGCGTGTTTTGCGACATCATCACGCCGAGCGAAGCGCCGTTCGAGGGCGATCCGCGCTACGTGCTGCGCCGCAACGTCGAGCGCGCCGCGCAACTGGGCTTCACCTACTACGTGGGTCCCGAAATAGAGTACTTCTACTTCCCCAGCGACAAAGCGGCTACGCCGATGGACGGCGGCGGATACTTCGATCAGGATGCGTCCGACCTCGCCACGGACCTGCGCCGCGAGACGGTGCTGATGCTCGAAGAGCTGGGCATACCCGTAGAGGCGAGCCACCACGAGGCGGCGCCCAGCCAGCACGAAATAGACCTGCGCCATACCGACGCCATGACGATGGCGGATACCGTGATGACGTACAAGCTCGTAGTCAAAGAGACGGCGCGCCGATACGACACTTACGCCACGTTCATGCCCAAGCCCATCGGAGGCGTCAACGGCAGCGGAATGCACATCCACCAATCGCTGTTCAAGGGCGGGCGCAACGCTTTCTACAATGCCGACGACGCGGACAGGCTCTCGCCAATCGCCAAGAGCTTCATAGCGGGCTTGCTCAGACACGCGAGAGAGATAACCGCCGTGACGAACCAGTGGGTGAACTCCTACAAGCGGCTCACCCCGAACTTCGAGGCGCCGGTGCATGTAACGTGGGCTACGGTGAACCGCGCGGATCTGGTGCGCGTGCCAGCGTTCAAGCCGGGACGCGAAGAGTCCCGCCGAATCGAATACCGATCGCCAGATCCCGCGTGCAACCCGTACCTCGCGTTCAGCGTGATGCTCGCCGCCGGCTTGGAGGGAATAGAGAACGGATACGAGCTGCCGCCGCCAGCGCCGTCCGCCGTGTTCGACATGAGCGACGCGCTGCGCGCCGAGCTTGGCATAGAGTCGCTCCCGTCCAACCTGCTGGAGGCGCTCAGAATCGCGGAGAGCAGCGAGCTAGTTCGATCCGCGCTCGGCGAGCCGGTGTTCGAGAGCTTCGTAGAGAACCGCAAGATAGAATGGGATAGATACAGAACGCAGGTTACCGACTACGAGATAGCCCAATATCTGCCGATGCTCTAAAATCCGCGCCGAGAGTCGCCCGCGTTCGACTCGGCAATCCGCGCGCCGCCCCCTTCGCGCATCCGCTCCATACCCGCTAAGGCTTATCCCATGAGCAGCAGCTACACCAAAGACTACACCCCCCGAATCTCTAGCGGCGGGCTGCACGAGCCTTCTTTCGAGCGCGCGGCTTGCGGCGTCGGCATGGTGGCGAACGTCAGCGGCAAGCGGACGCACAGCGTCATAGAGCTGGGCATAGAGGCGCTAACGAACCTCGGACACCGCGGCGCGCAGGGCGCGGACCCTGAGACGGGCGACGGCGCGGGCATCCTCATCCAAATGCCGCACGAGTTCATCTCTCGCGCGTTCGGCGACGCCGGCATTGCCGCGCCGGATAGCGGCGACTACGGCGTCGGAATGACGTTCCTGCCGCGGGACGCGGCTGAGCGCGCGCGCTGCGAAGCCGCCGTCGAGCGCATAGCCGCCGAAGAGGGGCAGGCGTTCCTAGGCTGGCGCGATGTTCCCGTGTCGCCATCCGCTATAGGAACGCTCGCGGCGCGCGTCATGCCCGTCGTCCGGCAGTTCCTAGTTGGGCGCGCCGAGTCTACGCCCACGGGCAGGGCTTTCGAACTGCGGCTGTTCGTCATCCGCAAGCGCGTCGAGAAGGCTATCCTCGGCGACGACCTTTCCGCCGCCGCCGAGAGCGACTTCTACATATGCAGCCTGTCATCGCGCACGCTCGTCTACAAAGGGCTGATAATGGCGCATCAGCTCGTCGGCTTCTACCATGACTTGAGCGACGAGCGCATGGAAAGCGCGTTCGCGCTGGTTCACGCGCGCTACTCCACCAACACGCTCGGTTCGTGGAAGCTGGCGCACCCGTATAGGTTCGTCATACACAACGGCGAGATAAACACGCTGCAAGGCAACATCAATTGGATGGCGGCGCGCGAAAGAGATCTCGCCTCAGACGAGCTTGGCGACGACGTTCGCAAGCTCACGCCCATAATCACGCCGCTCCAGAGCGACACCGCCACGCTGGACAACGCCCTCGAAGCGCTGATAGCGTCTGGGCGCTCGCTCGAACACTCCATGATGATGCTGATGCCGGAGGCGTGGGGAGACCATATCCCCATGGACGCCGCCAAGCGCGCCTTCTACGAGTATCACTCCTCGATGATGGAGCCTTGGGATGGACCCGCGCTGATAGTCGGGACGGATGGCGAGAAGGTCTGCGCCGCGCTCGACCGCAACGGGTTGCGCCCTTGCCGCTATCTGGTAACCACCGACGGCGTTTTGGTGATGGCGTCCGAAACCGGCGTGCTGAACGTGCCGCCCGAAAAAGCGCTTTTCAAGGAGCGCATCTACCCGGGGCGCATGTTCATGCTGGACACCGCGCGCGGCGAGATAGTGCAGGACGCCGAACTGAAGGCGGAGCTTGCGGCGCGGCAGCCGTATGGCGATTGGCTGCGCGACAACAACGTGTCGCTCGACGACCTGCCGCCGCCGTCGAGCGCGCCGCCGACGGACTTCGATACGCTCACGCGCAGACAGGCGGCTTTCGGGTACACGCTCGAAGACATCCGCATGATATTGGAGCCTATGGCGCTCAGTGGCGCGGACCCCGTCGGCTCGATGGGGACGGACGTTCCGCTCGCGGCGCTGTCCGACCATTCGCCATCGCTGTTCCACTACTTCAGGCAGCGGTTCGCGCAGGTGTCCAACCCGCCGCTGGACTCGATACGCGAGGAGCTTATCACCTCCACGCGCGCCATGGTGGGGCGGGAGCGCAATCTGTTCGCCGAAACGCCCGAACACTGCCGCCAGCTCACGCTTCCGCACCCGTTCATCGCGAACGCCGAGATGGAGAAGATCCGCCGCTTGGACGCCGATGGCATCCGCTCGCGCGTCCTCTCTACGCTGTTCGACCCCGAAGAGCGCGGCGGGCTGCGGAAGGCTATGGACAAGTTGCGCGCTGAGGCGACTCAGGCTATCGAGGACGGCTGCTCGATTCTGATACTGTCCGATCGCGGCGTGGATGCCGAACGCGCGCCCATGCCCAGCCTGCTGGCGGTAGCGGGAGTCCACCACCACCTGATACGCGACGGCGCGCGGGCGCGCTGCGGAATCGTCGTAGAGTCCGGCGAGCCGCGCGACATCGCCCATCTCGCGCTGCTCATCGGATACGGCGCGGGCGCGGTCAACCCGTACCTAGTCTTCGAGACCATAGAAGACATGGTTCGCCAAGATATGTTCATGCCGCCCATAGACTACGCTGCCGCCGAAAAGAACTTCCTCAAAGCAGCCCACAAAGGTGTAGTCAAGATAATCGCCAAGATGGGCATATCCACAGTGCAGAGCTACCGCGGCGCGCAGATATTCGAGGCTGTCGGGCTGAATCAAGACTTCGTGGACGAGTATTTCGCTTGGACGCCCTCGCGCATCGGCGGCATAGGCATAGACGAGATAGAGGAAGAGGCGCGCGCGCGGCATTCGTTCGCCTACGTGAACCTAGTAGCGCCCGGCGGCATGAGCCTAGACGCGGGCGGCTTCTACCAGTGGCGGCGCGATGGCGAATATCACATGTGGAACCCCACAACCATCGCCAAGCTCCAGCACGCCACGCAGTCCAACAGCTGGGAGACGTATCAGGAGTTCGCGGACTGGGCGAACGGATACTCTCAGCGCATGTGCACCATTCGCGGGCTGCTAGACCTTAAGCCGGCGGACGAGCCTATCCCGCTCGATGAAGTGGAAGCGGCGTCGGAGATAGTCAAGCGGTTCGCCACAGGCGCAATCTCGCTCGGCTCCATAAGCCGCGAGGCGCACGAGACGCTTGCGATAGCCACCAACCGCATCGGCGCGCGCTCCAACACCGGCGAGGGCGGCGAAGACTGGCATCGCTACACGCTGGACGCGAACGGCGACGACCGCAGCAGCGCCATAAAGCAGGTGGCTTCGGGGCGGTTCGGCGTAACCATCAACTACCTAGCCAACGCGCGAGACCTGCAAATCAAGATGGCGCAGGGCGCGAAGCCCGGCGAGGGCGGGCAGCTGCCGGGCCACAAGGTGGACGAGTATATAGGCTGGGTTCGCAGCTCTACGCCCGGCGTAGAGCTTATATCCCCGCCGCCGCACCACGACATCTACTCCATAGAAGATCTGGGGCAGCTCATCCACGACCTGAAGAACTCCAACCCCAACTCGCGCATTCACGTCAAGCTCGTAGCCGAAGCCGGCGTCGGCACCATAGCCGCCGGCGTCTCGAAGGGGCATGGCGACGTCGTGCTGATTAGCGGAGACAGCGGCGGAACCGGCGCGTCGCCTGAAGCGTCCATCAAATACGCGGGGCTGCCGTGGGAGCTTGGCGTAGCCGAAACCCAACAAGTGCTTGTGGAAAACGACCTGCGCGGCAGGATAGTAGTCCAGACAGACGGGCAGATAAAGACAGGGCGGGACGTAGCCATAGCCTGCCTGCTCGGCGCCGAAGAATTCGGCATGGCTACTGCGCCGCTCATCTCGCTCGGCTGCATCATGCTTCGCAAGTGCCACCTCAACACCTGCTCGGTCGGCATAGCCACGCAAGACCCAGAGCTGCGAAAGCGGTTCGCAGGCAAGCCCGAACACGTCATCAACTACTTCTTCTTCGTAGCCGAAGAGCTGCGCCAAATCATGGCGGAAATGGGCTTCCGCACCATCAACGAGATGGTCGGGCGGATGGACAGGCTCGACGCTCGGCAGGCTATCTCCCACTGGAAGGCGAAGGAGCTGGATTTCTCCCGTCTGCTGAAGATGCCGGACGTTCCGGACGGCATAGCCACCTACTGCCGCGAAGCCCAAGACCACGGGCTGGACAAGGCGTTGGACAACACGCTGATAGATCTGTGCGCCGACGCGATAGAGCGCGGGGAGCCGGTCGAGCTGGAGATGCCCATATCGAACGCCAACCGCACCGTCGGCGCCACGCTCAGCTACGAGATAGCGCGGCGGCGCGGCGAAGACGGCTTGCCCGAAGATACGATAACCGCGCGCTTCCGCGGCTCCGCCGGGCAGAGCTTCGCGGCGTTCCTAGCCAAAGGCGTCCGCTTCCACATCGAGGGCGACGCCAACGATTACTTCTGCAAAGGGCTTTCGGGCGGGCGCGTGTCCATACGCCCGCCGACGGAGGCGACGTTCGTTCCCGAAGAGAACATACTCATAGGAAACGTGGCGCTGTATGGCGCCACTGGCGGGCAGGCGTTCATACGCGGCATCGCGGGAGAGCGGTTCTGCGTTCGCAACTCAGGCGCCGAAGCCGTAGTCGAGGGCGTCGGCGATCACGGATGCGAGTACATGACGCGCGGGCGCGTCGTCGTGCTGGGCGAGACGGGTCGCAACTTCGCGGCGGGCATGAGCGGAGGCGAGGCATACGTTTTGGACGAGCTCGGCAATTTCGCGGAGCTTTGCAACACAGAGCTTGTCGATCTCGAACCGCTCATAGAGCCGGAAGACGTAGCCGCCGTGAGACGGCTCATCGAATCCCACCTCGAAGCCACCGGCAGCGAAACCGCTCGCCGCGCGCTCGAAAACTGGGCGGATACGCAGGCGAAATTCGTCAAGGCAATGCCCAGAGACTACAAGCGCATACTGGCGGAGCGCGCCGAACGCGAGGCGCTCGCCGCAGCATCGGCAGACTAGGCGGACGCAGGGCAAAGCCTTCCCTGAATCGATTGCTTTTAGACAATCGCCCCTCTCCCGCTACGGGGGAAGCGATTTCAGGAACACCCATTTAGACAGCCGCAAGGAACACATGGGAAAGCCCACAGGATTCATGGAGTGGGAGCGTCAAGCCCCCTCCACACAGCAGCCTTCGGAGCGCGCCAGCCACTGGCGGGAGTTCTACCGCGATTGGTCTGAGGACGACGCGCGCAAGCAGGGCGGGCGCTGCATGAACTGCTCCGTGCCGTTCTGCATGGGCGGCTGTCCGCTGGGAAACATCATCCCAGACTTCAACGATCTCGTGTATCGCGGCAGATGGCGCGAGGCGCTCGACGCGCTGCACTCCACCAACGACTTCCCCGAATTCACTGGGCGCGTTTGTCCCGCGCCGTGCGAAGGCTCTTGCGTGCTGAGCATCAACAGCGACCCGGTGACAATCGAGTACATCGAGAAGGCTATCGCTGATAGGGGCTGGCGCGAGGGCTGGATAACGCCCAATCCACCGAGCGAGCGCAGCGGCAAGACCGTCGCCGTAGTCGGCTCGGGACCAGCCGGTCTCGCGGCGGCGATGCAGCTCAACCGCGCCGGGCATCGCGTCACCGTGTTCGAGCGGAGCGAGTACGTAGGCGGATTGCTGCGGCTGGGCATCCCCGAATTCAAGCTCGAAAAGCGCGTGGTTCAGCGTCGCGTAGAGCAGATGGAAGCCGAGGGCGTGGAGTTCCGAACGAGCGTCGACGTGGGCGCGGACGTGGACGCCAACCGCCTGCGCGCGGATTTCGACGCCATCTGCCTAGCCGGCGGCTCCACCGTGCCGCGCGACCTGCCGCTGCCGGGGCGCGAGCTGGACGGCGTTCACTTGGCGATGGAGTACCTCGCCCAGCAGAACCGCGTCAACGCCGGGCAGACGTTCCCGCCGTCCGAGCGCATCGAGGCTGAGGGCAAGCGCGTGCTAGTGCTTGGCGGCGGCGACACCGGTTCGGACTGCGTAGGCACCGCGAACCGTCAGGGCGCGGAAGTAGTCTACCAGTTCGAGCTTCTGCCGGAGCCGCCGCTAGTCCGCCGAGCCGATAACCCGTGGCCACAGTGGCCTATGGTGCTTCGCACGTCGTCATCTCACGAAGAGGGCGTGACGCGCGACTATGACATCCTAACGCAGCGTTTCAGCGGCGCGAACGGCAAAGTGCGGCGAATGCACGCCGTGCGCCTAGACTGGGGCGCGCCCGACGCCAGCGGACGCCCGGAGATGATCCAGCGTCCCGGCTCGGAGTTCGAGTTGGAAGTAGACCTAGTGCTGCTCGCGCTCGGCTTCCTTCACCCGCAGCGCGAGGGGATGCTGGAGCAGCTAGGCGTAGAGCTAGACGCGCGCGGCAACGTCGCCACCGCCGCCAACAAGATGACGTCTGTGGAGGGCGTATTCGCCGCCGGGGACATGTCTCGCGGCCAGTCGCTAGTAGTCTGGGCGCTGGCGGAGGGCAGAGAAGCGGCGCGCGGCATAGACGAGTACCTGATGGGCAGGGCGCGCCTGCCGCGCTCGGTGGGGACTGTGCCGGTGATGTGATGGAGGAGGATAAGGCTGTGCCCGATTGGCAGGCTGGTTAGCGGCGGCGCGTTGTATCAGCGCGCGCCTGTCATTCCGGCGCAGGTCCCGAATCTAGGCTGGATGGAGGCGCGCGCCCACACCCAGCCTCGGATGAGCTAGGGTAAGCGACTCTCTTCAAGAAGACGGCTTAAAATCTCTATCATGATGTCGCGGCTATCGCTTGGCGTGACTCCGGGCGGAAATACGATGTCCAGACGCTCCCCAGTCAATTGAATCGTCTTGTTGATGGCTTGGGAAGCGGCTTCCTTGCGAATGCGTTGTTCTCGACTGTAGTACATAGTTTTCTCCTCTACTTAGTGGCGGGCTAGACGCCCGCCACCGCTTTCGTTGTGACGCTTCTTTCCGTAGGCAGTGCCTGTGGATTAGCGCTATCCAGCTCCTCGCATTGAGCCGCCAGCGCTCTCAATGGCGTCGCGGACGATTGTAGTGATTTCGTCTAGGAATTCCTGAGCGTTCACGTCCATTACGGACGAGATTGACGGTGCCGCCTCGTCATATATCCTGTCCATCACTCTTGCCCTTTGGAAGGTCGATCCAGTGCCGCTAAATCTGAACGCGGTGCGCCAGTCGCACGAGTGGCTGATGATCAGGCGTTTTTCGGCGAACGTGTGTATGTCCTCGTACACACGCTGCCGTATGGCATCTATGACGATTTGCGCTTCCTTTGAGTCTTTGGGCGTTCTGTTCCAGCCTGTCGGATTGTCCAGCCATCCGGAGATGCTGTTTTGTAGCTCCTCGATTAAGTTCGCAACCGGGCGCAACTCACCGAATTCGTTTTTCCTCCACCGGTTTACAATACGCCGATTCAATGCCTTGACGGTCGCCCAATGCGCCTTCTTTTCGGCGCCTTCCTGTGCAAGTCCGAGTCTGCCGCGCCATGATCTTTTGAATCCGTCGGCGGCGTCTCGTAGCCTCAACTCTAGCCCAATTACATCATAGTTCGGCTCGAGATCGGGTGGTTCGACTGACTTGTAGGCATCTCGCATACGTGTCAGCAAACTTTCCATGTTTCCTATGAACCCACCGCGGATTTCGCTTGTGGGTTTGTCGAGGCTGCTCAAATAGAAGGCATGCTTTTTGAGTTGCCCGTCTAGCGTCTCTTTAACTGACGCTCCTAGATCGTCGCTCAGGCTAGATACCGCATTGTCAATCGAGGCGCGGACATGTTGCCGCTGTGCGCGATAGTCCGAGAGATTGTCCCCACTCATGAGATCGAAGTGCGTGAATGCAACCGCGAGTTTATGAGCGTGTCCACCGCTGCCCGCGGCGCTCAAGAGTTTTATGGGCGCGGCTTGCATGGGAGACTTGGCGTTGTCTACCAGTAGAATCATATCCACATTGGGAAACTTCTCGGTCACCCTTGTAGATATGCTGTCGGCTTCCCTTGCATCGTGTCCTAGACCCTCGCCATCGAGCAAAACGAGCTTGCGCCCGCTGTCTATCAGTTTCTCATGGTTAGGGTAGAACCTCCCTTGCACTCGCACACCGTCCACCAACGGCGTCAAAAGACGACCGTACTGCTGATCGTGGTTGCTGCTGAACCATCGCACTTGCTTCAGGAATGCGGCGCGGTTGTTTTCTACGTAATACCAAAGGGTAGGCCAACCCGATGAACCCGATGCGCCACGTTCGAAATCGCCCTCTTCTACGAGGTCGAACCGTGTCCGGATGGCATCCATGATATCTAAGGAGATGTCTGCGAACGCTCCCTGTTCGTACACAGCATCAATGAAAGCCTCTAGCCAATCTTCCCGCTGGTTGGCATTTTCTAGGTCGTGATAGTCGTTTCCTCCGCGCGCTGCGATGGTAATCTGGCGTACCTCCATCGCGATTTTCTTTATGCGCTCAATGTAAGCTCTCAGCCGGGCGTTGTTGTCTTGAACAGCGCTGCCGGCGACGACCTCATCGTCATCTAGCTCTGCCGTGTCCAATTCGTCATCCCCGTAGTCGCCGAAGTCCATGAAGTCCATATCGTCTTGGTCATCGGCTTGATCCTCCCTCGCTTCCTGCTCCCATGAGCCTAGAATGTACGACAGCCTGAATCGTTGTGCGTGGTGTTCCAGCAAGGCGGCGGCGATTTCAGCATCGTCGCGCCCCTGAATCGCACGCTCGCACGCTCGGTGAAGGCACTCGTCGACCGCGCAGCGAACCTCGTGTTCGGTCATGAAGGAGATTACTGCTTCGAAGGTTTCGTGTTCGGCTGCGGTTATTATTTCGATATCGGCAGTCGTAGTTTTCCCGGGGGCTGTTGAGGGAAAGCGATCTGTCGTGTGGTTCGACCCAATCAGCTGGCGCAACAGAGTCGTCTTGCCTGCGCCCGTAGAACCTACCAGCATAATCCGTGAATAGCCATTGTCCGCCTTAGGCAGCGGGATTATCGTTTCTCGTAGGGTTCGGGAATCGACTTTGCCAGCTTCCATTCCGTCATAGAACGCCGCGACGACGATGCTGTCGAACTGCCGCGAGGCATCGGCGCGCCGATCTAGACTCCACCATGCCTGATCCGCAAGAAGCATGTTGAGCTGCTCGACCAGTCGGTCGGCTTCTGCGTCGTCTCGGGTGCCGAGTCCTCGCCGCACCTTCAGACCAGACTTGCCGCGCGCGTCACTCCGGACCGGATGGGGGAAGATTACGCTCCAGCCTGGTCGGGACGAGCGGGTTTTCGTTGCACTGTAAGTTCGGGTTGCCATTGTTTCCCTCCTGCGGCACCCTGTTGTTCTGCGTTGTGCCGCAGGATTAGATTACAGAAGGGCGACCAGCTTGTCAAGAGCATTTTCTACAACGCGGAACAACGCCGTCGCTACATGGTTGCGAACATCTCACCGACGCCCACAGCATCCGCGCTAACGTATCCGCAGGAGCGCTTTCACGGCTGTCGGGGCGACGGCTCGACTGGCGGCATCTTCATGTCGCGGCAGCGCCGCCCCATATCCCCCGACCGCGCGCGCATCGCGTATAATGACCAGCGACGAGCAGACCCTAGCCCGCCATCCCTCGAAGACGGCGCGGAGAGAGGAGAGCGCAATGACGGAAGCGCAGCTGCTAAACCGCATTACATCGCGCCCCGACGTATTCGGCGGCAAGCCCATCATCCGAGACATGCGTTTCTCGGTCCAGCAAGTCTTGGCGATGCTTGCTGCGGGCGATTCCACAGAGACGATTCTTCACGAGTATCCGTTCCTAGAGCCTGAGGACATACAGGCATACCTGTCGTTCGCCTACCGATCTATGGCGGATGACCGCATATACGAACGCATTGCCGCGAATTAGCTCGCTGTGAAATTCCTTCTGGACGTTTGCGCGTCGTCGCGCGCATTGAGAGCGCCGTTCGATGCGCCCCCCCAACACATCCCCCCACCCACGCGCGTATTGCGTATAATGACCAGCGACGAGCAGACCTAACCCGCCATCCCTCGAGGACGGCGCGGAGGGAGCGCCGCCGATGGGGTGTTTCAGGTTCATAACGCAGGCGACCGACTGCGCGACTAGGGCGCTGGGCTGTCTGTTCCTGATAATCTGCCTGCTGCTCTTCGTAGTTATGTGCGGCAGGCTGTAGGCGCTCTGACGCGATAGCATCCCAAGAGGCGCTCGAACATGGCGAAGATGATCCCCTCTCGGATAGACGAAGGCGCGCCAAGCTCCGAGCGGCGCGTCTTCGATCTGCTCAGGAAAGATCCCGACACGAATGGCTGGGTGGCTCTTCACTCGCTGGGACTGGCGCGAAGGGGGGAGGGACTGCCCTACGGCGAGATAGATTTCGTAGTGATGGTTCCCGGCAAGGGCATAGTCTGCCTAGAGGTGAAGGGCGGGGATGTGTCTTGCCAAGATGGGGTCTGGCGCACGCGCAACCACCGAGGGGAGACGAACCGGCTCGCCAAGAGTCCGTTCATGCAGGCGAGGGATGCGTCGATTGCGCTGCGGAAGTCTATCAGAGACAACTTCGGAAACGCGCCGGAATCGGAGTGTCCGGTTGGGTATTCGGTGGTCTTTCCAGACGTAGCCTGTCCGCCGATTACTCCGGAGTTCGAGCGGTGCGAAGTAATCGACCACCACGATCTGCGAGTCTCCATATCCAGATCGATCATGCGATACATGCGCGAGGGGATTCCCAAGTTTCCCAACGCGGAGACGAAGGGCAGGCAACTGACAAGCGCCCGCGTGAAGCGCATACGCGAATTCCTGCGCCCCGATTTCGACAGAATCGTCGCCAAGAGCGTGAGGATGGGAAGAAGCGAGGAGAATCTGATAAGCCTCACCGAAGAGCAGTACGTTAGGCTGGACGAGATGGAAGACAACCCCCGATGCCTGTTCAGAGGCGCGGCGGGAACGGGCAAGACCATGCTCGCCGCGGAGTTCGCGCGCCGCGCCGCCAACGATGGCGCGAAGACGCTGCTCGTATGCTACAACTATCTCTTGGCGCGCTGGTTTCAGGATGAGACCGAGGGGACGAGCGTAACGGCAGGCACGTGGTACGAGGTGGCAAGGGGTTTCATCCTCGAAAGCAGCCTTGCGGAAGATTTCCTCGAAGAAGAGGGCGCGGCGTTCGCGCGCGGCTCCAGCAATGGCGAAGTCTCCAAGCTGTTCGATGAAAGATACCCTTTATACATCGGTCTGGCGCTCGACGAGTATATGGACGAGAATCGTTCCTCGCCGTTCGATATGCTGGTGATAGACGAGGCGCAAGACATCATAGCCAGCCGCGACAAGCTCGATTTTCTCGATAGAGTCGTTCAGGGCGGACTTGCCAGCGGGCGATGGGCTGTCTTCGGAGATTTCACGCCGCGACAAGCGCTGTTCGGCGCGCCGACGGATCCCGCTAAGATTCTGGAAGAGTACTCCGAGCATTTCACGAGAGCCAACCTGACGCTGAATTGCAGGAACACCCGACGGATAGCCGAAATGACCGCTTCGGTGGCGGGTATCGAAGACGCTCGCCTCAGGAAGGGCAGGGAGACCGGCGATCCGGTGAAATGCAGGTACTGGCGGAATCCCGCCGCGCTCGCGAGGTCTTTGACAGACGCAGTGGAAGGTCTGGTCAGGGATGGGGCGGCTGTCGAAGATATAGTCGTCCTCGCGCCGCGCCGCCTGCAAAACACGGCGCTGGCTGGCGTCGAGCGAATAGCCGGCTTCCCGCTCGTGGATATAACGGATCGCAACGCGCCTGATACGAGCGGGGCGGTGAAGTTCTCTACGATTCAGGCTTTCAAGGGGTTGGAAAGCCCAATCGCGATAGTGGTGGCGGAAATGAATCAGAAGGATGAAGACTGGATGAGGTCGATTCTGTACGTGGGCATGTCCAGAGCGCAGACCGAATTGATTCTCTTGGTCAACGAGCGGGTACGCGATTGGTTCGAGCCGCGCGTCGAGACAGCCCAGCGGAGAGATTCATAGCCATCCCCCGCATGGGCGCGCGAATCGCGTATAATGCGCGGCAAGCGACAACCGCGCCGTCGCCCGGACGGGCGGCGAACCTACAAGGAGAAAGCAAGTTGACTCTGAAAATTTCGGTCATATCGGGAAGCGGCGAGGCGGACACCGAGCTTATCGAGGAGCAGATCCAAGGGCTGGACTACGAACTGGAGAAGTTCGAGTGCGCCAGCGACGGCGAGACTATCGAGGCTATGGCTGGCGCGGATATCGTCATCAACGCCGGCGTGCCGATTCCGCGCGAGGTCATCGAAGAGACTGAGGGCGTTCAGGCGATAGTCGTCGGCAGCCACGGCTTCAACCACATAGACCACAACGCCGCCACCGATCAGGGCATCATGGTCGTCAACTCCGCCGGCTTCTGCACCGAGGAGGTTTCCAACCACGCCATCTTGCTGCTGCTCGCCTGCGCCAAGAAGCTCACGCAGTTAAACGATCTGGTCAAGGCGGGCAAGTGGGGCGCGGAGACGCGCGCCGCCATCATGCCGATGGTTCCCATCTACGACCAGACGCTGGGGCTTGTGGCGTTCGGCAACATCGCGCGCGCAACGGCTCGCAAGGCGCAGGCGTTCGGCATGGACGTCATCGCATACGACCCCTACTGCCCGCCGTGGATAGCGCGCGAATACCGCGTGCGGCTCGTCGGCAGCCTCGAAGAGCTTGCGGCGGAGTCGGACTTCATCTCGGTTCACACGCCGCTGAACCCGGAGACGGAAGGGCTGCTCGGCGCGGACTTCTTCGGCGCGATGAAGCCCACGGCGTACTTCGTCAACACCTGCCGGGGCCCCGTTGTGGACGAGGCGGCGCTGATAAAGGCGCTCCAAGACGGCGATATAGCCGGCGCGGGCTTGGACGTGTTCGAGCAAGAGCCGACATCCTCAGACAACCCGCTGCTGAGCATGGACAACGTAGTAGTAACGCCCCACTCGGCGGGGTCTTCCAACATGTCCCGCGTACGCTCCGGCGTTCAGGTGGGGCAGGAGACGTCGAGGCTGCTGAGCGGCAGCTTCCCCATGTCCATCGTCAACCCGGAGGTTCGGCACGCCATAGACGCGCGCCCTGCGGCGGTGAACGTCTAGCGCAGCCCGAACAGCCCTAGCAGTTCTTCCCCGCTCATACGGGCGGACAGGTCTAGCGATACGTCGTCCACGAGGCTGTCGAACAGCTCTTGCTTGCGCTCTAGTATTCGGTCGATGCGCTCTTCGATTGTGTCGGCGCAGGAATACTTGATGACGTTGACCTTGACCGTCTGCCCGATTCTGTGGCTGCGGTCTTCGGCTTGCCGCTCTATAGCCGGGTTCCACCAGCGATCTAGGTGGAACACGTAGGAAGCCTCCTGCAAGTTCAGCCCCAAGCCGCCCGCGCGCAACGACATCACGAGCGCCTTGTGGCGGTCGCGCGTCTTGAACCTATCTATGATCTCGGCGCGCTCATGCTGCGGCGTCTCGCCGGTCAGCGTGAGCGGATCGAACCTTCGCAGGCGGCGCGCGACGGCGGCAACGCCGGAGGCTTCGTTCGTGTACTGCGAGAACACCAGCGCCCTGTGTCCGCGCGCGGTCAGCTCTTCCAGCCGCCTGTCGATGTCGTCCAGCTTGCTGGATTCGCCGCTCTTAGGGTCTATGTTGCATATCTGCTTCAGACGGGAAATCAGCTCCAGCACGTGCGTCGTTCTGATTTCCGCGCCTAGCGTCTTCAGGTAGACGATTCCTTCCCGCTCGGCTCTGTCGTAGCTGGCGCGCTGTCGGGGGTGCAGATCGATGGACAGCTTGGACTCCAGCTTGTCCGGCAGGTCGTCCAGCACGTCGCCCTTCTTGCGCCGGATCTGAAGCTCGCGATGGCGGCGCATCAGCTCCGGCCCCGGCTGGTAGCGTTTCGCGGTCTCGGACTGTCCATCGTGGTCGATGAACTCCATTATCGAGGCAAGCTCTTCTTCGTCGTTCTCGATTGGGGTGCCTGTCAGCGCCCACGAGCGGGTTCGCTTCAACGCCTTGAGCGCGTGGCTGGTGTCGTTGCGGTTCTTTACGCGCTGAGCTTCGTCGGCGATTACCACGTCCCAAGTCTTTTTGCGAATGGGGGAGTCATTATCGCCGAAGTCCGCGCGCAAGACGTCGTAGCTGACCAAGACAGCGTCTCTCCGCGCCGCCCACTGCCAAGAGCGATCGGCAGCCGCGCCGCGTATGATGATGGCGGTAAGCTCGGGCGCCCATTTGTCAAGCTCTCGCCGCCACTGGTCTAGCAAGCTGGCGGGCGCGACTATGAGGCACGATTCTATCTCCCGCCGCTCCTTGAGAATCCGCAGCGCCGCGATTGCTTGAATCGTTTTCCCAAGACCCATGTCGTCGGCTAGCAGAAGATGTTCCATGTCTAGCAGCGCGCTGACGCCCTCTTGCTGGAACGGCATCAGCCTCTTCCCTGCCCATTCCAGTTGCGATTCCCAACTCTCGCGCGGGCGTTCGATTGTCGGGGAATCCGTGGGCGCGCGGCGGCGCTCTCCTTGCTGCATGGCAGCCGGACGCGCGCCGAGAATCGCCCACAACCGTTCCGCCAGCGTAGGCTCGCGCGGCTTTGGAGCGCTTGGGTTCGGGTTGGGCGCGCCCGCGGATCCGCGTCCAGTCTCATAGGCGGGAGCGGCGTCGGCTACCTGCGCTCGCTTACGCGCGGGCGCGGATAGGCTGATTACGCTGTTCAGCCCCGGAATGGCGGTGAACGCCGCCACCTGCGGGTCCGCGAACGCGGCGGACAGCGCGCGGGCGGCGCGCTCGAACGGTTCGAACGGGTCATCCGCGCCCGTTATCTCGGCGAGCGCCTTTCGCGCGGTTTGCGCTGCGGATGTTGCGGCGGGCTGAGCGGATTCCCAATGCAGTTGTGGAGGATGCCCGCTGGCGCTGACGCGGCAGAGCGGCGGACCGTTCACGGCAACGCCCGCCGGCGTCTCGTCGGCTAGCGCGAGCAGCAGATCGGGCGGCGGGGCGGCGGCAAGCAGCGAGTTGGCGACCGTCGCCGCGTCGCCATCGTCCGCGCGCGTGAACCCGAACGCCATCGGCTCGCCGCGCGTCGTGGTCTCGAACAGCGCCGCGCGTATGCCGCCGCCGTCCTCATCCGCGACGCGCAGCCACGCTGCCGCAAGCGCGCGATGGGCGCCGTTCGTGCTGTCGGTGGGTACCGTCATCGGCAATTCCGGACTGCCTCGCCGCGACGAGGCGGCGTCAGGCGTCTTCGTTGATCTCGCGTTCCAAGTCTCTGTTCTCTTCATAGTCGGGGGTAAACTCTTCGCTCACCGTGTCGGGCGCGGAGCCGGGTCTGAGCCGGAGCAAGTCCCATTGGTTGATGGCGGCTCGGACTTTGTATCGCATCCGTCCTTGGAATCCCGCGCCGCTCGCGTCCAACTCTATCGGAGGCGCGTTCCATCCGTAGGCGTCTGTGTACAGCTCGCGCAGCTTTTCGACCGTTGCGCTCACGTCGGCGTCGGTGGGCGGCGTGAGCGGTTCGCATTCCTGTTCCAGCAAATTCATGCCTATCTCCGCGCGCGTGGAGATGTGGCTGTATCGCGCATTCGCATCCAGCCTAGCCCCGATATAGTCGCGATCTCTCTTCGAACCGTCTGGGCTGATGACGTAAGGGGCGAAGTCGTCCGTTACCGTGCCGACGACGACTAGCCCCGGGTAAGTTTCGCTGGCGGCTTGCCCCATCCAGCGCGCAAGTTCGGCGTAAGACCTGCCGCGCTGAAGTATGGAGTATGAGCCGACAAGCTCTATCTCGTCCAGCAAGACCACCCATCCATTGTATCCCGCGCCCTTGATAAGCTCGATTGCGAAACGCAATCGCTGAGGCGGCAGATCGGCGGCTTTGGCGGCGCGAAACGGATAGTTCTTGAGCTGACCGATCGCCCTCAGTCCACCCCGCAAATCAGTAACTCTCAGCGGATCTCCCGCCCAGAAAGATTCGATTTTGGAGTTCAGATCCAAGTCCTTTCGACTTTCATGCACTATCAGGCTTGCCGGAAACATTGGGCTTATAAGTCCGCTAGAAGCCGCGTCGTTCGCCCACCTGAAGAAAGCCGCGTATTCTTCGGAGTCCGGCTCCATAGCCTCCCCAAGCTCTTCGATAAGCCGCCCGCTGCGGCATGGCATCCGCCCGTTTTCCATAGCGGACTTGAACACTTTGCCCAAGTCGTAGAAGGGCGTCTCTTTGCTTATGGCGACTTTGCTGCAAATGAAGTTTCGTTCGAGCGCCTGATATTCCAAGTGCGCGAGCAGGTGAGACTTGCCGCTTCCGAAGTCTCCGGCGACCAGCATTCCGCGAGCGTTGTTCGGGGGATTACTGGCGTTCGCGACCTCGTCTAGCATCTTTGCGAACCGAGCTTCAGCGTTTGGCTGAGAGCATCCGAGCAGCTTCACCGCCTCCCTATTGGGAACGCCGTTTCGCAGCGCTTCCAGAGCGATACGGGAGGAAATATCCGCCATGTCAGTTCTCCTACTTGGACAGCCGCACTAGGGAAGCTACCGGATTCGCCAGCGCCCTGTCGCGAACGTCGTCCATAACCCTAGTGCGAAGCGCGTCATATATGCGCCAACTCCGCGCGGAGCTTTCGTCTAGGAAATCGTAGTTGGTAGATACTATGAAAAGCGTCGAGCGCAGCCTATCCGCGTCGTCTATGAATTCGCGCAAAAGCTCGTAGTGATCCATCGTCATGGGGCGCGTGTAGTACTTCAGCCCATCCCTAGGGTTGCGGGGAATGAGCGCGCGGGTGTTGTCCATCAGAATTACCGTTCCAGCATATCCCGCGTGGCTTATCCAGTATAGAGCGGATTCTATGAAGTATCTTGCCGTCGTTCGGTTGATGGGGGTGTATATCTGAAACTGGCGAACGTTGCTTATGCGCGTGTTTTCTCCTGTCAGCCAGTCCAGAATCGCAGGCTGCTCGTCGTTCAGGCAAAGATGAGTCATAGCCATTCGGAAGTCTCTGCCCATGTTCGGGTTTTTGAAGACGTTGTTTTGTATCGCCAGTTGCATGGTCAAAGACACGAACTGAGATTCGAGTCCGTTCGCGTCCGCGATGGCGTCGACGACGTTGTCGGAAGCGGCGGGGTCTATGTTTTCGACGCGATAGCCTTGCGCGGATGCCAGACGCAGCATGAGCCGCCGCGCTATGAGCCGCCAATCCACCTGCGACGCCAACTCGAAGAAGATGTCTTGCGGCATGTAGGCGCGCATCCTGCCCGCGTCCAGCCCGACGAACGCATAATCCAGCTTGTGGCAGAGATCGATCGCTTTCCCGCGCAGGTGGGATTTCGCCTCGTCGTTGGGCGTTACCGCGAACTTGACGGATGCGCCGCCGTCTTCGATGAATGTGGAAAGGTACTCGTCTTCTATGAAGCCGAGCCACTCGTCGATAGAGATGGTATTAGGCGCGTCAGCCATTCTCTGCGAACCTGATTCCGAAGTACGTGACGCTTTGTCCGTCCGGACCGGTGAACGTGAACAGGTCGGACGCTCTTGGCGAGCGGGCGCCGCTGGAAGCTGGGAAGGCGACGACGGCGCCGCGCCGCGTCTCGCGTGGGCCATTGGCGTCCAAAGTGTACAGGTCGCGCGCGAAGTCGCTGCGGTCGTAGTCGCGCGTTGCGCCCGGCAGCGCGGTCAGCAGCTTGTATATCCGCGCAAGCGGCACTACGCGCCCGCCGATAGTCAGGCGCCCAGAACCGACGGATTCGCTCGTTATGTCGGAATAGACGCTGTAGAGGGATTCGAGAAACCTGCTAGACGAGTATCCGCTTTTCTTGTCCCGATTCTTCAGCAGCAGATCGGACAGGTGAGAGGGCCTAATCGTGGACACCTGCTTCCTGTCCACCCTAACCGCGCGCCTTTCGGGCAGGATTCGCACGATGGACGGGTAGGAGACAAGCAGGCCGTCTCGCTCGTATATGTCCAGCCCGATTTTGGACGCGGCGACGCGAAGCTCGTTGGCATAGCTTTCGCTGAGGTAATCTTCTTCTTCCCATTCCTCGAAGGGCCAAGCGTCGGATGCGCCGTTCACCTCGCGTTCGAGCGCGCTGAACGCCTCATCGAGCCTGTCTCGAGCGCGATTCATGGCGACGACGCTTCCGTTCTTGGCGGCTCTCTCCAGCGCCCTCGCCTGCGTCATCAAGAGCCTTGCCGAAGCCAGAGTGGATTTCGCCGCTTGCTCGGTGTCGCTAAACGCCTTCTCGAAGCTGTCCAATGGCAGATTCCTCCCGTGCAAGGCGAATTATAGATGCACTTCCTATATTGTCAAGCAGCCAGCGCCCCCCTCGTGGCTTATCACGCGCTCGTCGGCGCGCGCCACGCCGTCCCTTCACGGCGCGATTCCACGCATCCGCCGGCGAACCGCTCTTCGTATAGATGAGCGTATAGCCGGCATTTCTCCGGAAGCTCCGCGCGCGCCTACCTCGCTCCGCGTGGCGAGGCGCTTGGCGCACACATGCCTATCAGCCCATTTTCCACAGATTCACAGGCTTTCAGGATATGCGGCGCTGCCAACCCCATTTGCGCTGAAGGGCGCAAAGCTGTTTCAATGAAAAATCGTTCGACGCGGGGCTACAGCGGAGAAAGCTAGGTTCGAGGAAGGAAGATGGGATGAGATTCATCGTTGGCATCGCGCTCAAGCGGCGCACGGTTACGGTTCTAGCCATCGCGCTGATCTTGGCGGCGGGCGCGTTCACGTATCGGGCGCTGCCGGTCGAGCTGTTCCCGGAGATAGAGTTTCCGATAGTTACGATAACCACCTTCTATCCCTCCGCAAGCCCGGACGCGGTGGCGCGCGACGTTACCGCGCCGATAGAAAAGGCGATAGAGGGCATGGACGGGCTGGATAGCGTACAGTCCATCTCGTCGGAAAACGCTTCTATCATCATTGCCAACTTCGAGTTTGGAACGGATATGCCGGCGACGGAGAGCCGTATCGCGTCGAGCGTGGGCGGCATCGCCTTCCCGTCCGGCGTCGGCGATCCGGGCGTCGCGCGCATCGCGTCCAACTCGTTCCCCGTTATGCAGATCAGCGTTACCGGCGAGCGCGATTTGCAAGAGATCCAGCAAGTGGCGACGGAGCGCGTCGTGCCCGCCATCAGCGGCGTGGAAGGCATCTACCGCGTGGATGTAGCCGGGACGGTTCAGCGGCGCGTCGCTGTCGTGGTGGATCAGGAGCGGCTTGCCGAGAAGGGGATTTCGCTGTTCCAAGTGTCTCAGGCGCTGCGCGAAAACAGCGTTGCGCTGCCGGGCGGATCGATAAGCGCGGACGGGCAGACGCTGCCTATAAAGACGACGAACGCTTACACATCGCTAGACGATCTGCGAAGCCTCGCGGTGGGATACTCCGCGCCGAGCATGGGCGCGCCGCCGACGCCGGGGACGCCGCCCGCCGAGCCGACGCTCGTAACACTGGGAGAAGTAGCCGACGTGCGGCTGAGCGAGGGAACGCCTACCAGCATATCGCGCACAAACGGCAAGCGCGGCATCGGCATATCCATAATCAAAGACCCGGACGCCAACTCCATCGACGTTACGGACGGAGTCTTGGCGGCGCTGGACGAGGTGGGCGATCTGCCGCCGGGCGTGGAAGTCATCGTCGTATCCAACGATGGCCCCCAAGTTCAGCAGCAGATAGCGACGCTGGAGCGCGAGGCGATTCTAGGCTTGATCTTGGCGGTGACGGTGGTGTTCGCGTTCTTCCTGACGCTGCGTCCCACCGCTCTGCGAGGCGCGCTGTCTACGCTGCGCCCCACGGCGGTCATCGGGCTTTCGATACCGCTCAGCATTCTGAGCGGCGTTTTGCTGATGAGCTGGCAGGGGCTTTCGCTGAACTTCATGACGCTAGGCGGGCTTGCCATATCGGTGGGGCGCGTTGTGGACGACAGCATCGTAGTTCTGGAGAATATCCACCGCAACATAGAGGGCGGGCGGGAGCGGTGGCGCGCCGCGCTCGACGCCACGGTGGAGGTGGCGCCCGCTATCTTCGCCTCTACGCTGGCTACGATTGTGGTGTTCGCGCCGCTGGCGTTCATCCAAGGGCTTGTGGGCGCGTTCTTCTTCCCGTTCGCGCTCGCGGTGTCTTTCGCGCTTATCGCGTCGCTGGTCGTCGCGCTGACCGCCGTGCCTGTCTTGGGCGCGTACCTGCTCAGGCCCGGCGACCTGCCGCAAGGCGTTGGCGAGGGCGACGATCTGCCGGACACCAACACTTGGATGCAGCGCGTCTACACGCCCATCCTGCGCTGGTCGCTGACTCACAAGGCGCTGACGCTGTTCGCCGCGTTCGCGCTCGTCGTCGCCAGCTTTGGGCTGCTCGGGGTCATCCCCATCAACCTGTTCGGAGGCGGCGGAGACCGCTTCCTGAGCATAAGCATGACCCTGCCGCCCGGAACGCCGCTGGAGGCGACGATAACCGAGCTAGAGACAATCGAAGCTCAGGTGGCGGAGCATTCGGACTTATACGTGTCCACCATCGGCAGCGTCGAGGGCGGATTCTTGCCTACCGGCGGCGTGCAGTCCGGCTTCAACAGCGCCAATGTCTTCGCCGCGCTCAGGGGCGACGCGCCGCCGGACGTGTCTCGCGATCTGCGCGAGGAGATGAGCGGCGTGGACGGGCGCAGGATAGACATCACCGAAGTCAGCCAAGGTCCGCCGCAAGCGGGGCTAGAAATCAGCGTCACCGGTTCTGACTACGCCGACATATCGGCGGCGGCGCGCGAGCTGCTCCAAGAGCTAGAGAGCGTAGACGGCATCGAGAATCTCACCAGCGACATAAGCGAGGCGCGAGACGAGATAGCGCTGGAAGTGGACCCCGCGCGCGCCGCCGCCATCGGGCTGAGCGCTCAGCAAGTGGCGTTCCAAGTCAGCCAAACGCTCGTAGGGCAGCCGGTGGCGCAGGTGGAGATAGACGGCGAGGTTCTGGAAGCGGCGCTGCTGGGAAGCGCGGACAGCTTGAACAGCGTCGAAGAGCTTGGCGCAATGATAGTAGCCGGCCCGCTGGGCGCGGCTACTCTCGCAGACGTCGCGGACATAAGCAGACGCCCGGGCCCCGTAACCATCGCGAGGACGGACGGCGCGCGTTCGGCGCGCATCACTGGCAGCATCACGTCGGACGACACGCAGGCGGTGGGGTTGGAAATCCAGTCCAAGATAGACGCGCTGGACTTGCCGCCGGGCGTGAGGGTAGCCAGCGGCGGCGTATTCCAGCAGATAGGCGAGGAATTCCAGCAAATCTTCGTCGCCATGGCTGTCGGCATAGCGTTGATATATCTAGTCATGGTGGCGAGTCTCGGCTCGCTCAGAAACCCGTTCGTCATCGTAACCAGCATGCCGCTTGCGATGATAGGCGCGTTGGCCGCGCTTGCGATAACCGGCCGCTCGCTAGGGCTTGCGGGCGCGATGGGCATTCTCATGCTCATCGGCATAGTGGTAACCAACGCCGTGGTGCTTATCTCGTTCGTGGAGCAGCTCAGGCAGGGCGGGATGAGCGTGCGCGACGCGCTGATGCGCGGCGGGCGGATACGGCTGCGCCCGATACTGATGACCGCGCTCACCACCAGCATCGCGCTGCTGCCGCTCGCGGCGTTCACCGAAGACTCCGGCGGCATCATCAGCGCGGAGCTTGCGACCGTGGTCATAGGCGGCTTGGCAAGCTCCACCTTCCTCACGCTCATAGTAGTGCCGGTGGTGTACACGCTGGCGAACGACAGCATCCCCGCGTTGTTCGCTAGGCTCTCGCGGCGCGCGGGCGGCGAGCCTGCGCGAAGCGGCGCGGCAGCGGATTAGGGGGCTAATAGGGCGTCCGAGGGATTCCCCGGTTTGCCTGCCCTTTGTCAGAATCAGGATTGTCTGGATTAGTGGATTTCCAAGATAGCGGCGTGAAAATCTCGATAATCTCAAAATCATGCGAATCCTGATTCTGACAGTGGGAAATGCCTGCCTCTAGCAGCCCATCGAGCGCGGGCGATCTGCTGGCGTCGCTGGGCGTCGAGTTCCGAGACCCTGAGCTGCTGAAGCGCGCGATGGCGCATCCCTCTTTCGTGGCGGAATGCCCGGGCGCTCTGCCCGAATCCAACCAGCGGCTGGAGTTCTTGGGCGACGCGGCGCTGGACTTGATAATTGGCGAAGAGCTGATGCGCCGCTTTCCCCGCCAAGCGGAAGGGAGTCTCACGCAGACGCGCGCCGCGCTCGTGTCGGACTATTCGCTGGCGGCTATAGCGCGGCGGCTTGGGCTTGGCGACCGTCTGCTGATGGGCAAGGGCGAGATAGAGCGCGGCGGACGCGAGCGCGAGTCCAACCTTGCGGACGCGCTGGAGGCGACGGTCGGCGCGCTGTTCCTCGATAGGGGGTACGAGGCGGCGCGCGAGTTTGCGCTGAGAATCATGCGCGAAGAGCTGGATTCGGCGTCCGCCGCGTCGTCCCCGCCGCGCCATCCCAAATCGCTGCTGCACGAGGCGGCGATGGACAGAGGGCTATCCCCGCCCGTCTATGAGACGCTCGCGCGGAGCGGTCCAGACCACGCGCCCACCTTCACCGCCCGCGCAATCGTCGGCGGCGAGCCGCTAGGCGAGGGCGAAGGACGCAGCAAGCGGGAAGCCGAATCGTCGGCGGCCGAAAAGGCGCTGGGGGAATTGGGGGTTGCGTAGGTTCACAGGATGAGGATGGATGAAAATCCTGAAATATCCCGCGCATCCTGCAAATCAAGCGTATTTGCGCCCCAGCTCTTCCTCCCAGCGCAGATAGTTCACCATGTCTGCGAAACTGCGCTCCGCGCCTGACGCCAGCGTGTCGTTCGGGGGCGACATGACGCCGCTCAAGCCTTGCTCGACCGCGCCGCCCGACGCTATCCATGCCTCCATGCCGCCTTCCAGATAGGCGGCGTTGGCGTATCCCATTTCGGTCAGCGTGGCTGCGGCGAGCGCGGCTTGCGCGCCGCCGTCGGCGCAGATGGCTGCTACGGGCGCGCTCTTGTCCGGCGCGGCGTCGGCGATGCGGAATTCGAGCCAGCCGCGCGGAACCCAACTCGCGGTCGGGATGTGCGCTTGCGCGAATTCCGCGCTCAGCCCCACGTGAACGAGCGCGACGTCGTCCAGCGCGTTCGCCAGATCCGCCGCCGACAGGCTGCGGGCGGGCGTCGCGTCGCCGCCTAGCGCTGTCGGCGGAGCGAGCGCGCCGCGTTCGAGCGCTCTGCCCGCGTCCAGCCACGCCTGCGTCCCGCCGCGCAGCGCGTACACCTCGCCGAAGCCCATCTGCCTGTACCAAGACGCCGTCAGCGCGGCGCGCGCTCTGCCGTCGCAGGCGAACACGATGGGCGCGTTCTTCACCACCGCCAGTTCGTCGGCGCGCTGAACCGCCTGCCCGCCGGGGAACCAGACGAAACGCGGAATGCGCCCGGCTTCGTGCTCTTCCGCCGAACGAACGTCTACGAAGTAGACGCTCTCGGATTCGGCGCGCTCGAACAGCGCGTCTAGCTCGCCGACGCCGATGTATCGAACGCCGTCTTCGGCCGCTATATCGTCCGCGAACCGCTCCGCGGCGGCGCGCCCCTCGCGCGTGGGCTGCGGCAGGTCTAGCCTGTCCGCGCCGCGCTCTAGCTCGTAGCCCGCCAGAACCCAGCCGGCGGTGCCGTTCTCCAGCCCGACTACGTTTTCGACGCCCATGCGCTGGAGCAGCCGCGTTCCGATAATGCTTCGCGTCCGCCCGGCGCAGTTGATGACTACGGTAGCATCGTCGGGAGCGTCCGCGAGGATGTCCGCGAACCGCAAGCCGAGTTCGCCGTTCGGCACGCTCCGCCCGCCGGGGATGCAGTTGCGCGCGTACTCTTCGGGCGTGCGCGTGTCCAAGATGACCAGCTCATCGCCCCTATCCATGCGGCGGCGCAGCTCTGCTGAGTCTATCTCAGGCACATGGTGGCGAACTTGAACCATCTCGCCGAAGTCTTTGCTAGGCACGTTCACGCCCCACTCCGTCGGGCGGCGCTCGCTCGCCCAGCGGTTCATGCCGCCGTCGAGCGCGGAGGCGTTGGCGTATCCGAGCCGTCTCAGCGTTCGAGCCGCGAGCGCGGCGCGGCGGCCGTCGTCGTCGCACAGGACTACGCGCGTCCCCGTTTGCGGGACGGATGCCGCGATGCGGAATTCCAGTTCGCGGCGCGGAATCAGGCTGGCGCCCGTGATGTGGGATGCGTTGTACTCGCCAACTTCGCGCACGTCTATCAGCGCGAACGGCTCCGCGCCGTCGAACATGTCCGCTAGCTCGGCGCAGGTGGTTGCGGGCGGCATGGGGCGGGTCTCCCTCCTCTGGTTTCGCTCGGCTGTCTAGCCGTCAGCAGTTGTCGAAGCGCGTGGTGGCGAAGTGGCGGATAGCGCCCGTCTCTAGGTCGTATCCGCTGCGCTGCAAGCCGCGCAGGTCGTTGCCGTATACGTGAATCTCCACCGTCGGGCGGTCGGAGTAGTTGTCCATCTGGTGAATCTCGTCCACCTCTGGAATCAGCAGGCTGACTTCGCCGGGGCGCACTAGCGCTTCGCGGTCTTTCTCTAGCTCCGCGTAGTCGTCGCGCGAGCGGTCGTCGTGGCGCGTGAAGCGCGTTTCGGTGATGCCGTTGTCCATCACGCCTATCATGCCCCAGGTGCAGTGGTCGTGAGGCCCAATGTGGTCTCCCGCGCCCCAAACCACGCTGGTAACCAGCAGCCCGTTGTCTCCGTAGTGAAGCAGGTAGGTGCCGTGGTTGCGCGAGCCGGCGGGAACGCGGAGATCCTCAGGGATCGCGTCCGGGTTGTTGATGAGCCGCTCTAGGTAGCTCGATCCGAGGTCGAACAGCCGCTCCTGATCTGGCTGCTCGTCCACCAGCGCGCTCATGTCGTGGATGAATTCGTCGAGAGCGTATCTTACGGTAGTGGTCATTCGGGTTCTCCTATGCGATGCTGTGAGCGAAGTTCCTCGCCTGACTTCGCTATCCCATACTTTTGGTTACTCGCTTCCCGTCAGAATTTCTCGCAGGCGGTTCGCCACTATCTCTTCCTCGCCGTCGCGGACGTTGGCGGGGAAGAACGTCAGCGTGTCTTTGCGCGCCATGTCGTTCAGGCGGATGCCCGGATCGCCGTCCTCGAGCATCCGAACCGCACTCTCTACGGACGGACCCCGCCACTGCGCGGTGAAGCGTATCTCGGCGCGCGCGTAGTTCGACCAGACGTCTTCCATCTCCGGCTGCGCTTCGAACAGCCGCGCCTCGATGCCGGGGATATCGCCGAGCCGCTCGGTTACGTGGGCGGCTTTCGCGCGCCAGTTGGCGGCTACGGCGTCGAAGTCCGTATCCACGAACATTTCCAGCGCGGTTATCAAGCCCGCTATCTCTTCTTTGCAGACTTTCGCAGCGCGCCCGATGGCGTCCGAGTTGGGCGCGGAGTTGGCGTATGCCGCCTCGATGAGGTCCGCGCGCCCCGCGAGGATGCCGGTGGATTGCGGACCCAGCACGCCCTTGCCGCCGCTGAAGCTGACCATGTCCGCGCCCTGCGCGATGAACTTGGTGAGGTTTTCGGGCGGGGGCAGCATTGCGGCTGCGTCTACGATGACGGGAACGCCGCGCGCGTGGGCTATCTCCACCACTTGGGGCAGCGTCAGCGCGTCGGCGCGGCGATGCCCGAAGATGAAGGCGACGGCGGCGGTGTTCTCGCGTATGGCGTCTTCCAGCTCCCAATCGTGGGTGCCATACGCGCTGCCGATGTCCACCAGCGTGGCGCCCGCGGCGCGGAAGCTGTGGTCGTATCCCACGCGGTGCGAGCGCTGGATTACGATTTCGCTCTTGAGTCCGCTGGTGTCCGGCAGCCGCCACACGTCCGCCGGGCGGGCGCCCGCGATGCAGGCTGCGGCTTCGAGCAGCATTCCGGCGGACGATCCCGCCGTGACCAGCCCCGCCTCCGCGCCGGTCAGCCGCGCTATCACCTCGCCCGCCTTGCGGTTCAGCTCGTGCATGTCCACGAACCAGCGAGACGCATCTTCCATCGCGGCGACGACCGGCGGCGGCATGATGCTGCCGCCGTACACGGTTATCCAGCTTGCCGCGTTGATGATGCGCTTTACGCCAAGCCGCTCGTAGAAACCGCTGCCCTGCGTGGTCATGCGTAGCCCTCCTCTCGTCGCCGCGCTTTCCGCGTCGCGCTCCGCCCACAGCATAGCGCTTCGATAGCCTCTCGGCATCCGCATTATGCCTGCGGAGCGGATATTACGCGGCGGGCGCGCGTTCGTCCAGAATTATGGAAATGGATATCATGCCTCTAATTTGCTAGCGCCCCCGCGCCGGCTGCGATAAAATCAGCCTGCGTGGAGCGCCCACGCCATAACTAAGGAGGGATACGCGGTGAACATAAAAATGATTGCGGCGCTAGGGCTCCTGCTCGCTCTAGCGGCGGCGCTTGCAACGGCTTGCGGCGGGAGCGACCCGGTGGCGACCGAGACGGTCGTCGTCGAGAAGGTCGTTACCGAGGTCGTCGAGGTTCCCAAGGAAATAGTCGTCGAGAAGGTCGTTACCGAAGTCGTCGAGGTTCCTAAGGAAGTAGTCGTCGAGAAGGTCGTTACCGAAGTCGTCGAGGTTCCTAAGGAAGTAGTCGTCGAAAAAGAAGTCGTCATGATGGTGGAGATGGATGCCCTGGATCCGCTGGTCGTGGGGCATCTGAACGCCTTCACTGGTTCGCTTTCGTACTTTGGGGAGTCTCACGAGAACGCGGTTACGCTGGCGGCGTCTCACGTGAACCGCGCGGGCGGCATTGGCGGCGCTCCGATGATAGTCACCAGCCGCGACACGGGCGTGAACCCAGTGCAAGGCGTCGACGCGGCGCGCGCGCTGGTGGACGTCGATGGCGCGGTGGCGATAGTCGGCGCGCTGGCGAGCGGCGTAACGCTGCCGGTGGCTGAGAGCGTCACCGTTCCCAAGAAGGTGCTTCAGATATCCGGCGCGTCCACGTCTCCGGCGATTACCGCGCTCGACGATGATGATTACCTCTTCCGCACGGCGGCGTCCGACGCGGCGCAAGGCGTGGTGCTGGCGCGGCTGGCGAACGAAGAGGGATATTCCACCGCAGGCATCATGTACATCAACAACGCCTATGGCGAAGGGCTTGCCGACACGTTCGAGAGGGCGTTCGCGGAGCTTGGCGGCTCGGTGACCAGCAAGGTTCCGCACGAAGACAGCCAGCCCACGTTCACATCCGAGTTGGAAAAGGCTACCGAAGGCTCGCCGGACGTGCTAATCACGATAAGCTACCCGGGCCAAGCGGAAGTCTACCTGCGCGAGTCCATCGAGGGCGGATACACGGATTCGTTCCTGTTCGTGGACGCGGTGAAGGCGCCCGAGCTGATGGAGGCGCTTGGCGCGTCTGTGGTGGACGGCACTCTAGGCACCGCGCCCGGCTCGCCGGACAGCCCCGCGCTCATGGCGTTCAAGCAGGGCTACGCGGACGCTTACGGAGGCGTAGAGCCGCCGCACCCGTTCATGTCTGAGGCTTACGATGCCGCCGTGCTGATAGCGCTCGCGGCCGCCAAGGCGAACAGCACTACCGATTCGACCGCGATACGCGACGCGCTGCGCGACGTGTCGAACGCGCCCGGCGAAGTGGTAGGCCCCGGCGTGGAGGGCATCCAGCGCGCGCTGGCGCTGATAGCCGACGGCAAGGATGTCAACTACGAAGGCGCGGCTGGTCCCGTAGATTTCGACGAGCGCGGCGATGTGGTAGGACCCATCGAGATATGGAAGGTGGAGGGCGTGGGGATAGTCTCCACCGGCAGGTTCGAACTGCCGTAGCGCTCGCCCGTCTATAAATCCACCTGGGCTGGCAGGGGTAGGCAACACGGAAATGCCTACCCTTGCCAGCCCCCTTTGTGTGAGAGGGAGCTGAGCTTTCAGCCAGCGCTTGCGGTTCGGCCAGACCCGCTCCGCGTCGTCGCCCGCCGCACTCGCTCCCCAAGTATGCCGCCGGGTCTCGCTACGATGACCGCCACGATGAGCGCGCCTATCAGGAACAACCGCAGGTTGGGGTCCACCAGTGGGCCTAGCAGAATGTCCGGCAGGAACGGCAGCAGATCCGCTATGAACTGCGTGCCGGACCAGATGCCCCAAACGAGGAACGCGCCCAGAACCGCGCCGGCGTTGCTACCCGCGCCGCCCACCATCAGCATCGCCCATATCACGAACGTCGCCAAGAGCGGGTCGAACGTGAGCGGAGACAGAAATCGCACGTTGTGGGCGTACAGCGCGCCGCCAACGCCCATTATCATCGCGCCCATGACGAACGCCTGCATCTTGAACGCGAACACGTTCTTGCCGCTCGCCTCCGCTGTCGTTTCGTCTTCGCGGATAGCGCGGATAGCGCGTCCCCACGGCGAGCGGACGGCGCGCTCCACCGCCACGAACATCGCCGCCAGCGCGATAACTACTACTACGAGGTATAGGTAGTCGTATCTGTCCGGCGCCGCCGCGTCTTCCAAGAACTTGGGTATGCCGTACAGCCCCTTCGATCCATTAGCCGCCCACTTCTCGTTGAGGAAGAATAGCCGCACGCTTTCGGCAATGCCCAGCGTGGCTATCGCCAGATAGTCGTCCCTCAGCCGAATGGTGGCGAAGCCGATGACGACCGCCACCGCGCCGCACGCCAGCGCCGCCGCGCCTAGCGCGAGAACGAACCAGAGATCGAAGCCGAGATCCAAGAAAGCGGTTTGCGCCCAGTTGCCGCCGAACACGAAATCCTCGAACAGCGCGGGGTCGGGCGGCGGCGAGGTCAGCAGCGCGCTCGTGTACGCGCCTAGCGCGAAGAAGCCCGCGACGCCGATGTTGAACAGCCCGGTGAAGCCCCAGTGTACGTTCAGCCCCAGCGTGAAGATGGCGTAGATAGCCGCCACCACCGCGAAGCCGACGATGAAATCGACTGGGCCTATTACTTCCATGCGAACCGCCTTTGCGCCCAACCGTCGGCGCTCTGCAAACAAGCCGACCGATGTCCCCGTCCCGCTGGATTCCGCGCCCGCACCGGAGCGCTGGATACGCTTTCACGGGAATGGCGGAGGGGGATCGACCGCGTCACCGTTCCGCTCCGCCGAACAAGCCGCGCGGTCTGATGAGCAGCATGGCTATCAGGATGGCGAACGCCACCGCCGGCTTGTAGCTGGGGTTTATCCACTGCGTGGACACCTCCGAGGCGACGCCTACGATGAACGCGCCCACGAGCGCCCCGTATGGGCTGCCGATTCCGCCGAGCGTGGCGGCGGCGAACAGCGGTATCAGGAAGCGCCATCCCATGATAGGCAAGAGCTGCGCCTGAAACACTGCGAGCAGCACGCCCGCCACAGCCGCGAGCGCCGCGCCTATCGCCCACGTCCAGCGGATGACGCCTTGCGCGTCGATGCCGCTGACCAATGCAAGCTCCAAATTGTCGGATGTGGCGCGCATCGCCTTGCCCATCCGCGTCCGCGTCAGCAGCAGGTAGACGACTGCCACGAGCAGAACAGCTACGATGACGACGAAGATGGCGTCCGGCGGAACGCGAACGTCCATCGGCAGATGGTAGACGAGCTTGGACTCTCGCGGATAGCGCTGCACGTCTCCGCTCCATATTATCTGCACCAGCCCGCGCATGGCGATAGCCACGCCGAGCGACGCCATGGCGATGACGACTGCGCTCACTCCGCGCGAACGTAGCCTTCTGTACACGAGCGCGTCCAGCGCGACGGCGCCCACCGCGACGACGGCGGCGGCTATGGGCAGCGCGATTAGCATTGGGTAGCCGAAGGTGAACGGGCCTAGCCCGCTAGCGGATTCGACGCCCACCGTCGGCAGCGCGACGGCGACGACGAACAGCGCTACATACGCGCCCATCGTCATATAGTCCCCGTGCGCGACGTTGGCGAAGTTGAGTATGCCGTAAACCAGCGTCAGCCCCACCGCGCCGAGCGCGATTATCCCGCCGAGGAACACGCCGTTGACCACAAGGCTCATCTTCACGAACGGCAAGAACCCCGCGCCCGCCGCAGCCGCCACGATGACGGCAACGGCAAGCGCTGGACGCCAAGCCGGCGGGATGCGCTCGACGGCGCGGTTCAGGGATGGCAAGGGCTGACCTCTGTTTTCACAAGATGCGGGGGATGTATGGGATTTTTCGGGATGTTCGAATGAAATTCGCTATCGCTAGAGCAGTTTCCTAAGCGCCTGCCGGGGCGTGACCGCCGGGATTGGCGAGCATGTGAAGTCCCTGACGTTTCGAGTAATTATATACCGAGCGCCGCAGGCGCGCGCGGCGGCGACTTGCATCGCGTCCTCGAAATCCGACATGGGAAGCGATAGGGAGTATCGGAGCGAGTCGGCGGCGGCTGGGGCGACTTCGACGAAGTCGATCAGTTTGGCGATGAATGTGCGGGCGACAGCGTCATTGGTTTCACGATCCACTATGTAGTAGAGGGTGGATATGGTGTGCCAAGCTACGAAAGCGTTCGTCGATGTCTGCTCGATTTTGTCGAGGAGTTCCATTGAAGTTATAGAGTGAGGACGACGATCCAACGCAACGTCGATAAGTACGTTCGTGTCTATCAGCATCGTAGATACTTGCGCGCAAGCGTTTCATATCTCGGATCATCACCGGGCGGCATTCTGAACTTGCCTCTCCATCGTGTGCCAAATAGGAGCGGCTCTTTGCCGCGCTGTCGTCGCCAATAGAGTAGTAACTGATTGGCATAGCCGGCGTACTTGCCGAATACGGCTCGTCCTCGCTTCGACGCTTTGACTAAATTCGCCTCCGATGGGTTTTTCTCTTCGGGGAATCCCCATTCGGGATACGTTTCGGTAACCGCCCGCCATACCCATGCGTTGTCTACTGGAAACGCTTCCAGCTTGTCCAGCGACATCAGAGCGATGCAGTCGGCTGTCTTGTGTCCTATTCCATGGCAATCCATCAGGCGCATCTTGGCTTCTGGGTAAGGCAGGTTCATCAGCAGGTTTGGATCCAGCCGTCCATCGCAGAAGCGTTCTGCCGCTTCCATTATGCCGCGCGCCTTGCTGTGCGAACCTAGTTTTACGTTATCGAGCAGCAGCGCTTCATCGGCTTTGGACAGCATCTCTTTCGGCGTGGGGAAAGCGCTCCGAACGTCGTAGCCCAGCTTTAGCGGCTTGCCCAGAAGGTTGGCTATGTCTTCGACGTTCCTGCTGATATTCTCGACCTGCTTTCTGGGGGAGCAGATATAGGATACCGCGCATTCCCATGGGTCTTGCCTGAGAAGGCGCAACCCTGGGTAGTCTCTTGCTATGGAGGCGATTTTGGGGTCTCGGCGACTGATCTCGTCATAGATGGCGCATACGTCGTCCGTATCCAGTCGAAAGTAACCGCGCAGCGCTTCATCCAGATCGATGTCGTTGCGTTCTCCGTCCGCGCCGCCGATTTTGTACTCTATGCCGTCATCTGTCCGCCGAACGTGAACCAGCCATTCGCCCAGTACGCCCGAAAACCAGCCGTCGCCCAACTCGCGCCATCGGAACGCTTGCCCCATCGTCAGGCTCAGCTCGAGGTCGAACGGCTGGCTGACTGGGATTCGACGCTTCATTCGCTGCGTTCCTCCGGATGATACTCCCGCGTGTCTCATGGTAACGCGGGGGCGAGACGCTGGCAATTGTGTTCTCCGATAGAGCGTGTGGAATGAGTTCGCGGGCAAGCCGTTTGGCAGGGGCTAACCTTTAGCCGCGCGCGACATATGCGACGCGCTTACTTTAGCGACTGCTCTGGCGCGAGTGTCCAGCACCCCATGAATGCGCCTAGGAAACCAATCTCCTGGGCGGGTGACAGTTCACCATCCGAAAATGATGTATCTCCGATAAATGCGTCGTATAGGTCAGAGAAATCCGCGTCAGATATAAAGTATGATAGTGAGCCTAACAACAGTTCGAACCGCTCGGTCAGGCATGTTTCGAACATTGCGCGGGCTTGGACTTCACTGATGTCTTCGGGAAAGCGTTGAAGCGTTGGTTGTTTCCCGCGTTCTAACTCAGAAGCTAGCGCGTCGACAGTGGAATCAGCAACCTCATCGGGCAGTCGATTCTTGAGATTGGATATCTGTGTAACGAACATGGTTCTCGTTTCTGTCGAGGAATCGTAGATTTTATCATTCAACCTATCTTCAGATGCGGCAATCTCAGCGGACAGCCGACTCTCGATGTCTGCTGTTTCCTGAACGTATAGCTCTCGCGTGTCGCTGATTTCTCTCAAGATCAATCCGCCCATCACCAGTATGAGAAGTATAAGAATGAAGGCAACTACAGAGCTGCTAATCCAGTGGCGCACGGTATTAGAATCCTTTTCATGGTTCGCTTGGATTATTTCGCGCCAGCGTTTGCCCCGATCAGGCTTATCCCCCCAAGTACAGCCGCGCCACCGCTGGGTCTTCCAGCAGCGCGGCGCCGCTGGCGCGCAGGCGGTTCTCGCCGGCGGCAAGCACGTATCCCCAGTCCGACATTCGCAGCGCCTCGCGCGCGTTTTGCTCCACCATCAGCAGCGCCACACCGCTTCGATTGACGCTTCGGATGCGCTCGAACACCATGTCCATGACTGCGGGGGAAAGCCCGGCGGATGGCTCGTCGAGCAGCAGCAGCTTGGGGTCCAGCATCAGCGCGCGCGCTATAGCCAGCATCTGCCGCTGCCCGCCGGACAGCCTGCCCGCCTTCTGCGATGGCCTAGCGGCAAGGTCGGGGAACAGCTCGAACATCTCTTCGATGCGCGGGCGGAAGTCGTCGCTGCGCGCGAACGCGCCTATCTCTAGGTTCTCGCGGATGGTGAGCGATGGAAACACGTTCGCGGTCTGCGGCACGTAGCACAGCCCCGCGCGCACGATTGCGCCCGGCGGACGCTCGGTTATGTCCTCGCCGTCGAACGTTATCCGCCCAGAGCGCTGGTTCACCAAGCCCACTATCGCCTTCATCAGCGTAGACTTGCCGCAGCCGTTGGGGCCTATGGCGGTGACGATCTCGCCCGCATCCACGGCTATCGAAACGCCGTGCAGTATCTCGGTTTCGCCGTAGCCGGCTACGACGTCAACAGCCTCCAGCAGCGGCACTCGCCGAACCTCCCAAGTACGCCTCGATAACGCGCTGGCTGCGCTGAATCTCGCTCGGCGTTCCCCGCTCTATCACCGCGCCGCTCGCCATCACGATGATGGGATCGCACAGCCGCATCACCATGCCCATATCGTGTTCTATCAGCAGGAACGACACGCCGCGCTCCTCGCTTGCGCGGCGGATGTTGTCGGTTATATCCGCCAGCAGCGAGCGGTTGACGCCCGCCGCCGGCTCGTCGAGCAGCACTAGCGACGGCTCCGCCATCAGCGTTCGCGCAAGCTCTAGCAGCTTCTTTTGGCCTGCTGATAGGTTGGCGGCGTACTCGTCTGCGAGCGGAGACAGGTTGACGAACTCCATGACCTCCGCCGCTTTCGCCTCGATAGCTCGCTCGGCGCGCGTCACTCGCCACGGCGTGAACCAAGACGCCCAAACGCTTTCGCCCGGCTGCGGCGCGGGAACCAGCATCAGGTTTTCCAAGACAGTCATCCGCTTCAGCTCGCGGGGAATCTGAAAGGTTCGCACCAGCCCCAGCCGGAAAGTCTCGTGCATCCGCATCCTGTCGATGCGCCTGCCGCTGAAGATCACGCTGCCGCTCGTTGGCGAAAGCGCGCCGGAGACGATGTCGAACAGCGTCGTCTTGCCCGCGCCGTTTGGGCCTATGAGACCGGTAATCGAGCCGCGTTCTACCTCCAGCGAGCAGTGATCCAGCGCGCGCAGCCCGTCGAAGTCTTTGACGACGTCGCGCACTTCTAGGATTGGCGAACTTTTGGTCAAGCGAGCGCCTCGCGGGTGGGCTGCGAAAGAACGTTATGCTTGCGGTCTTGCCATATCAGGTCTGATACTTATTTTCGATAAGCACGATAGCGCCGCTTGCCTCTGCCCTTGCCCTATCTTCTTCTCGAATGCGGTAGCCTACTACGACAGCGGCGGCGTCCTCGTCGAACACCGCTCGCAACGCGGCGGCGGTCTCAGGGGCTCGCCTGATGTCCCTCTGCCCGATTGTGCCGGATGCTTCGACGGCGATCCAGACTCCGGAGCCGTCGGATTTCCGGCGGGAGCGCATGATGAGGTCGGTCTGCTTGATCCGATCCTCTTGGTCATCCGTGATAACGCCCGCGTCTGCTGCGTCTTCCACTCTGGATATGAACTCGGTTTCGGTTCCCGGCATCAGGTTCGGGTGATACATGACTCGCGTGCGCCTGAGTCCGAGCGTCTGGCTAAGGCGCGGGGGAACTATTGTTGCGATCCTTCGCTCCAGCCTATCGCCGACAAGCATTCCGATGTCGGCGGTATGCTGTGCCTGAACCTTAGCTATGCTCTGGACTGTGGCTGTCAATTCGGCAATCTGTCTGGCGTTGTTCTGCACCATGATTGTCAGTTCGGCAATCTTCTTGGTGTTGCTCTGGACTATGGCAGTCAGTTCGGCAATCTGTCTGGTGTTGCTCTGCACTGTGGCAGTCAGTTCGGCGAACCGTGCAGTCAGGTCAGCAATCTGCTTGGTGTTGCTCTGCACTGTGGCAGTCAGTTCGGCGATCTGTCTGGTGTTGCTCTGGACGGTGGCGGTCAGGTCGTCGAACCGTACAGTTAGTTCGGCGATCTGTCTGGTGTTGCTCTGGACGGTGGCAGTCAGGTCGTCGAACCGCGCAGTCAGTTCGGCGATCTGCTTGGTGTTGCTCTGCACCATGGTGGCAATTTCGGCAATTTTCTGAGGCAGGGACAAGAGTTCGTCGGTCAGGACAGCCCGGCGAACCTGCTCCCTTACTTCGGGGCGCTCATATATGGCTCTGATGATGTCTTCGACTGTGGTCATGCGGTTACTCCTTCAGCCATTATACATCCGCGATAGGGGAGCGTCATCCGTCTCGTAGGCTAGCCGGGCTTCTGCATCTTGTTCCAGACCCGACTCGCGGCGGCGCAGGCGGCGGCTAATCCGGCAATGGCGCGGGCGCATGTCCGCCACTTGCGGCGGCGGGCGGCAGACACTAAGATGAACCGCAGGAAAATGCCCAGCCCAATGAACGAATTCACAGAAGTATCCAAGCTGGAAGCGGAGGCTTTCGGGCAGCCCGGACGCCGCACGTTTTGCATTCGGGTGGACAGCGCGAGCAGCAGCGCGTCTATCTGGATAGAGAAGGAACAATTGTTCCAGCTTGCGCTCGCCATACAGCAGATGATGGCGCAGATGCCGGACGCGGGCGCGTCGGCTTCGGGGCCGCCGCTGGACCGCGAGGCGCCGGGGCTTACCAACCTAGATTTCAAGGTGGCGAAGCTGGTGCTGGGCTACGACGCCGGGCGCGGCTTCTTCATCATCGACGCGCACGACGCGCACGACGAAGACAACGCCACCGTGCGGGTGTGGGCGGACAAGCGTCAGATGCTGGCATTCTCCGAACACGCAATGCGCGTGTGCGCCGCCGGCAGGCCGCTCTGCCCGCTGTGCGGCAGGGCGATAGACCCGGACGGACACCGCTGCGCGCGCGTGAATGGCCACGCCAAGCTGTCGCCCGAAGATTTGGAAGAGCCGGAATAAGCGGAGACGCCGTCCACTATGGCGCGCCGCCGCAGACAGAGCTACCGCTACGAGTTCCCCGCCCCGGAAGACAAGCGCGCCATAGACCCTTGCGAGCAAGACGCGCTCCCGCTGCTAGAGACGGCGGAGATAACGGGCGGCCACCGGATGCCGTTCGGCTCCAACTACACCTTCTTGGTTTGGCTGGACGCAGGCCCCGGCAAGTATATGCGCGCCATCTACAAGCCGCGAGACGGCGAGCGGCCGCTGTGGGACTTCCCGCGCGGCTCGCTCTACAAGCGCGAGCGCGCCGCCTACCTGCTCAGCAGGCTGTTGGGTTGGCCCAACATCCCGCTGACGCTGGTGCGAGAAGGCCCCTACGGCGTCGGCATGTTCCAGCGGTATGTCGAATGCGACCCGGATCATACCTACTTCGAGATGGCGAATCTGCCAGAATGCCAAGACGAGCTTCTCAAGATAATGGCGTTCGACCTGATAACTAACAATGCGGACCGCAAGGGCGGACACTGCCTCGCGGATTCGGACGGGCGCATCTGGAGCATAGACCACGGGCTGACGTTCCACCCTAGCTTCAAGCTGCGAACGGTGATGATGGAGTTCTGGGGAACGGAGATTCCGCAAAGCCTCATCGCGGACTTGGGACGGCTGCGCCGCAAGCTGACGAGCCGATCCGAAGACACGGCTGAGCTGCGCGATTGGCTGAGCGGTCCCGAACTGAAGGCGCTGGACAAGCGCATCCGCTTCGCGCTGAGGGAGCCGGTGATACCGAACCTAGACCCATATGGAAACGTGCCATGGCCGTTCGTGTAGGCGCGCGCGCGGATTCGGCGTTCGAGCTTCAGGCGACGGACGGCGCGGCGCGCGCGGGCGTTCTGCGAACGGCGCGCGGCAACGCGCCAACGCCGCTGTTCATGCCGGTGGCTACGCAAGGCTCGGTGAAAGCGATAGACCCCGCAGACCTGCGCGCGGCGGGCGCAAGCGTGGTTCTCGGCAACGCATACCATCTATCCATGCGCCCGGGCGCGGAGCTTGTGGAGCGGCTCGGCGGCATTCACGCTTTCATGCGCTGGGACACGCCTATCCTCACGGACAGCGGCGGCTTTCAGGGCTTCAGCCTGAGCCATCTGCGCGAGATAGATGAAGACGGCATCCTGTTCAAGTCTCACATAGACGGTTCGCCGCACAAGTTCACGCCTGAATCGACGATCCTCGCGCAGGAGCGCATCGGCGCGGACATAATCATGCCGCTGGACGTTTGCCTAGCGTCGGACGCGAACAGGCGCGACGTCGAACGCGCGATGGAGCTTACGGCGCGCTGGGAAGAGCGCTGCAAGCGGGCGCATACCCGTGAAGGCCAGCTGCTGTTCGGCATAGTGCAGGGCGGCATGAGCGCGAGCTTGCGCCGCCGCTCGGTGGAGCGTATAACCGCCATAGGCTTTCCCGGATACGCCATCGGCGGGCTGAGCGTGGGCGAAACCAAGCCCGAGATGTACGAGCTTGCGGAGATGACCGCCTCGATGCTGCCGCGCCGCGCGCCGCGATACCTCATGGGCGTCGGCGCGCCGGAAGACCTAGTGGAGTGCGTCGCGCGCGGCGTGGATATGTTCGATTGCGTTCTGCCGACTCGCATCGCGCGCAACGGCTCGCTGTTCTCGCGCGACGGGCGAATCAACATAGCCGCCGCGCGCCACCGCGAGCGCGACGAGCCGCTGGAAGCGGGCTGCGACTGCTATGCGTGCGAGACGTTCTCGGCGGCGTACCTGCACCATCTCTTCAAGTCGCGCGAGCTGCTCGCCTACCGTCTGGCGACTATCCACAACCTGCGCTTTCTGCTGCGGCTGACCGAAGAGATGCGCGCCGCGATAACGGCGGGAACGTTCGAGCGCTACAGGGCGGATTTTCACCGCCGATACGCGCCAACGGATGAGCGGACGCGCCTAGAGCAGCGCGAGAAGCAGCAGCGGGCGAGAAAATCGCATAGATACGCGAGCGCGAGCTAAGGGCGGGATACATGTGCGGACGCTTCACCGTCGTCGATTGGGACGCCGTAGCGCGGCGCTTTCAGTTGTCGCTAGGCGGCTGGGATTTGCGCCCGCGATACAACGTCGCGCCGACTCAGCCGGTGATGACGATTCGGAGCGATGGCGCTCGCAACCGCGCCGAGATGATGCGCTGGGGGCTAGTTCCGCCTTGGGCGAAGGACATCCGCATAGGCAGCCGAATGATCAACGCTCGCGCCGAAACTCTGGCGGAGCGTCCCAGCTTTCGCGCCGCGTTTAGGCGGCGGCGATGCCTCGTGGCGGCAGACGGCTTCTACGAGTGGGGACGGCAAGGCGGCAGACGAACGCCGACGCGCTTCACGCTGGAATCGGGCGAGCCGTTCGCGTTCGCGGGCATCTGGGAAATGTGGCGGCAGCCAGACGGCGGCGCGCTGCTGTCCTGCGCCATCGCAACCACGCGCGCGAACGAGATAGTCGCGCCCATCCATGACCGTATGCCCGTAATCCTGCCGCCTGAGCGCGAAGCGATGTGGATGGACCCGAACGTGGAAGACACGGACGCGCTCTCCGATCTGCTAGAACCGCTCGCGGCGGAGCGCATGACGGCATACGAGGTGTCCACCATCGTCAACTCAGCCGCGAACGACTCGCAGGAGTGCATAATGCCCGCGGCGCGGATGCTGTAGGGGCTGAAAGCCCCGTCTATGGGGTCTGCATCGTCAATCGACGCGCCGGCTTAGGCAGTACCCATATCCGTTTGTCAGAATCGGGATTCGCATGATTCTGAGATTCTCAGGATTTCCACGCCGCAATCTTGGAAATCCACTAATCCAGAGAATCCTGATTCTGACAATGGATAGGTTGCCTACCCTAGCCGAAAGGGGCGGCGGCTAGTAGAACGTGCAGCCGATGCCGCGGTAGCCGATAGTTACATCGTCGCCCTCCACCAGAACGGGGGTTATCTTGTCTCCGCCGGTGAGGGCTTCGACTTCGCCCCAGCGCTCTGGGTGGTCGGCTAGGTCTATCTCTTCGTATGCCTTGCCCTGCTCGTCCAGCTCCATCTTGACGGATACGCAGATGGTGCATTCCGGGTGCGTGTAGATTATCGCGGTGTCCGCCACGCCGTTCCCCCTAGCCGTAGCAGCCGATGCCGTTGAAGCCGATGGTTACCTCGTCGCCATCGATCATCACGGGGCTGATGCGCTCTCCGCCGGTGTGCGGCAAGACTTCGGGCCAGCGGTCGGGGTGGAGCGATAGGTTGACCTCTTCGTACTCCACGCCTTCGCCGTCGAGCTGCTGCTTGAGCATGTCGGTGTAGCCGCATCCGACGGTGGAGTAGACTACGACTGTCTTGTTGGCTGTGGTCATTGTGTCTCCTGAGTGGCTAGGCGCGGGTGTCGCGCCGCGCTGTGGGCTTAGGTCGGGCGCTCGCGTCGCTCTATCTCGCGCTCTTCCGCCTTGTGGCGAAGCGCGCGCCCCTTGTCCGGGTGCGGATCCTCTACGTGCCCATACGCCTCCCTGCCCTCGTGTCCTTCGGGCAGATACTCGGTGATGGGGAAGCCCTCTTCGTTGACGAACAGCAGGCAGTGGCAGTACTTGTATATCTGCATGTCGTCGCACGCGCAAATCCAAGTGCGGTGCTTCACCTCTTCCGCCTTGTCGTCGTAGAATCGGCACGGGCAGAGCGGGCGGCCTACCTCGTCGATGTTCTCCGCCAAGCCGAGGATGACAGACTCGGTAACGCCCTCCACCGGGGATACGTATGTGCCGGACTTCTCGGTGAACTTCTCTACGAAGACGCGCATTCGGCGCATCGCCTTCTCGCTTGGCTGTTCTCGCACGGGTCGCCTCCTGCGTTGATTCGGTTGGCTGATAGTCTCTTGTAATTGTACAGCATGTTGGCTGCGGTTTTCAGGGATATGGCTATGGCCATCGCAGATTCCCATCGTCGTCGTAGACGCGCTCGATGAAGGCGTCGGTGAAGGCGGAGTCCACGTCCTGAGCGGCGGGAAGCGCGTCGTGTTCTAGCAGCGAGTCGTGGAACGCGCGCCACTGCTCAGATGTCATCCAGCCTATGCCGTTGGCGTCGGTGAGCGGCGATACGGCGTCCGCGAACTCCGCGTTCAGCATGAAGCGCATATGCTCCCGGTCGGCGCCTTCCGCGTGCTTCAGCACAATGTCCAGCGTCTCCTCCGTGTTGGCGGCGGCGAACTCCACGCCCTTGAGCGTCGCCTTTAGGAAGCGCTCCACCGTGTCCGCTCTCTCCTCTATGGTTTTCTCTTGCGTTATGTACGTCAAGCCCAGCGTCGGCACGCCGTAATCAGCCGCGTCGATTACGTCCACGTCGAACCCCAGCCCGCGAATGACGTTCGGCTCGTTAGACTTGAACGCGGCTAGGATGTCCACCTTGCGCTCGGTGAGGATGCGCGGGTCGAACCCCACGCGCACCTCGCTTATGGCTGAGCGGTCTACCCCCTCGGCGTCGAGTATGGCGAGATAGTCGGGCGGGATGGTCACCTTGTAGCCGAAGGTATGCCCTTCCCAGTCTTTCGGAGAGCGAAGCTCATCCTCCGCGAGCGATAGGAACGCCTGCTGTCCGCGCTGCCCGAACAGCGATATGGCGACGATTGGCAAGCCCGGATCGGCGCGCCGCTGAAGAACCGTGTTGGCGTCTGCGGTGGTGAAATCCACCTCGCCAGCCATCATTAGGCTGATATGCTCGCCGGTGGAGTGCAGTATCTCGACGTCCAAGCCCTGCTCCGCGAAGTAACCCTCTTCCTGCGCTACGTATGCCGCCACGAAGGGCAGGTTGGCTTGCGGACGGAAGCCCGCCATGAATGTCAGCGTCTCGGGTTCGGTCTCGCTTTGCGCGGCGCATCCGAAGGCGGCGACGAGCGCGAGGATCAGCGCGGCTATCGGGGCGAGCGGGGTTCGGTTGGGGGTGATTTTCATACGTTCTCCAATTCGGTCGGTTCGAAGCGCCTTATCCGCCGCCCATGCCCAACTCCCCAGAGTGCCAGAAAAGCGCGCGCCGTTCCAGCGCGGCTACGATTGCGGACAGCGCGACGCCGAGGACGGACAGCGCGGCTATGGCTGCGAACAGCGTGGGCATGTCCAGCATGCTGTTGGCGACGATTATCACGCTGCCTAGCCCGCGCTCCGCGCCGAACCATTCGCCCACGACCGCGCCGATGACAGACAGCGGGGCGGCGACTCGCGCGGCGGCGAACAGGTACGGCAGCGCGCTCGGCGCTCTCAGCAGAAAGAATATCTGGCGGCGGGAAGCGCGCAGCGAGCGCGCGAAGTCCAGCGCCCCCGGCTCCACCGCGCGGAAGCCAGCCACGCCGTTCACCAGCACGGGGAAGAAGGTTATCAGGGACGCTATGAGTATCTTGGGCATAAGCCCAAAGCCGAACCAGATGACGAACAGCGGCGCGACCGCCACGACAGGCGTAACCTTGACGAGTATGGCGAGCGGGTAGAGGCTGCGCTCTATCCAGCGCGAGTTAGCCATGAGCGCGGCCGCTGCGAGCGCGACCGCGCCGCCCAGCGCAAGCCCGCCCAGCGCCTCGCCCAGCGTTATCGCGCCGTGCAGCGCGAAGAAGCCGAGATCGCCGAACAGCCGCGCGAACACGGCGGACGGCGACGGCGCGATGTACTCAGGCACGCGCGCGAGGCGAGTCCACGCCTCCCAGCAGCCGCAGGCTGCCGCCAGCGCGATTGCGGGCGGCAGCGCGCGAACCAGAGCCGCGCGGATTGCGGCGGGCAGCCGTCGGCGGCTCGACGGCGCGGCGCGGCGGATGCTATCCGCGCGGCTATCCAACGGGCGCTCGCTCGGCGGCGGCGCGCAAGAGAAGCTCGCGCAGCCGCTCGACGCAGCGCGTGAATTCGGGGCGGCGCTCCGCGTCTCGCGTTCGCGGACGCGGCAAATCCACATCCACCGCCGCTAGGATGCGCGCCGGACGGGGCGAAAGCGCGATTACCCTGTCGGACAGCGCAGCCGCCTCGCCTATGCTGTGCGTCACGAACACCACCGTCTTTCGGCTCGTTTCCCAGATCCTCAGAAGATCGTAGCGCATCTCGTCGCGCGCTATCTCGTCGAGCGCGCCGAAAGGCTCGTCCATCAGCAGCAGCGGCGCGCCCACGGCATACGCGCGCGCGAGCGCGACGCGCTGGCGCATCCCGCCCGATAATTGATGCGGATAGTATCCCGCGTATCGTTCGAGCCCGACAAGTTCTAGCAGATCCTTCACGCGGCGCTCGGCGTCAGGCTCGCGCCGCTTGCCGATCTCCATAGGCAGCCGCACGTTGTCGGCAACGGTTCGCCACGCCAGCAGCGCGGCGTCTTGCGACACGATGCCGAACGCGCGCCGCGCCTGCGCCTGCGCCGGCGTCAGCCCGCCAACGCTAATCTCGCCGCCGTCCGGCTCCGCAAGCCCCGCTATCAGCCGCAGGAGCGTAGTCTTGCCGCATCCGCTGGGGCCGAGCAGAGACACGAACTCGCCGCGCGCCACGTCTAGGCTGAATTCGTCGATGACGCTCAGCCGCTCCGAAGCGGCGCTGTAGCTCTTGCGAACGTTTCGCATCCGTATGTGCATTTGGCGACGGTCTCTCATAACGCTGGCAGTTTACCACTTGCGGCGCGGCAATCCGCTATCATTGACGCATCGAAACCCCAAACCCGCAGAGGAGGGCGCGGATGTACTTGGTGAGACGGATATTCGAGACGAAGCCGGGACAAGCGCGGCTGGCGGCGAGCTTGGTTCACAAGCAGGCGAGCATCTACCGCGACGCCGGACACCGCAGCGAATTCAAGGTGTACTTCAACGGCGGCACCGTGCCGGGCGACACGAACGTTGTGGTGTTGGAGTGGACGGACGACGCGCTGATGTCTCCGATGCGCGACGGCAACGATCTGCCGCAAGAGGCGCTCGAAGTGGGCGCGCAGGTGCGCGATCTGACTGTGGGAAGCCGCATCGAATTCATGGAGCTGATGACGCCAGACAAGCTGTTGGACGTATAGCTAGCGCGGCGGGAGATAACCGAAACATGCGCCTAAGAGACAAAGTCGCGCTAATCACGGGCGCGGGGTCGGGCATAGGCGAGGCGTGCGCCATATTGTTCGCGCGGGAGGGCGCGCGCGTGGCGGCGGCGGACGTGTCGATAGACGACGCGCGGCGGACTGCGAAAGCCATCGCCAAAGACGGCGGCGACGCGATAGCGCTCGCGGGCGACGTGTCCGTTTCCGACGACGCTCGGCGGATAGTGAGCGAGACGGCGAAGAAGTGGGGACGGCTCGATACGCTGGTCAACAGCGCGGGAATCACGTCCAGGAACGCGCTGCCCGCGGGCGCGCCTGCGGAAGACGTGTGGGACAGGGTGATAGATGTCAACCTGAAGGGCAGCTATCTGACGGCGCTTCACGCCGTTCCGCGCATGGAGCGCGCGGGCGGAGGCAGCATCGTCAACCTAGCGTCTACGATGGGCTTGGTGGGCTATCCCGTCGGTGTGGGCAGCGGCTTCGACCCGTACCCGCCTTCCAAAGGCGGCGTGGTTCAGTTCACGCGGACGCTGGCGGTGGACTGCGGGCGGAAGAATATCCGCGTCAACTGCCTATGCCCCGGCTTCATCGAGACGAACATGACGCGCGGGCTGAGGGAAGACGCCGACACGCTCGCGCTGCTCCAAAGCCTGCACCCAATGGGGCGATTGGGGCGCGCCGAAGAGGTGGCTCCCGCCGCGCTGTATCTAGCGTCCGACGACGCGCGATACGTGACCGGCGCGGCGCTTGCCGTGGACGGGGGATATACGGCGCGCTAGTTCGCAAGATGGGCGGGATGCTCAGAGAGGGGCGGTTGGCGGCAGTTTCGCTTTGCCTATTCGTATAAGCCTCAGCCGTCAATTCCCGCCAAAGAACGTCACGCGGCTCTTCCAAACCTCATACGCTATGCCGTCCAGCGCGCGGCGGTTGGGGCGGTCTACGGCGAGCCTTCGGGACAGCGTTCGCGGCTTTAGGTCTTGCATCAGGCGGCATCGCTTCGCGAACCCGTTCAGCGTTACGCGCTCGCCGCCCGTCATTACGTAGTCCATATCGCGCATATGCGGCTCGAACACGCGGCGGGCGGTTTTGCAGGCGGCATCGTAAAGCTCGCGGATGAGTCGTTCGCGGCTGCGCGCGAAGCGGCGCTGAGAGCTGCCGCCGGCGCGGTGGCGGCTCTTCACGTATCTAGCGGCAGTCTTGGACGCGATTAGCCTTTCGCCCTCCAGAACGCCGATTGCGTATCTGCCCAGCCGCAGAAGCGCTATGCCGATGATAGGCTGGGACGCGAGCAGGCGGCGCAGCGGCTCTGTATGCGCGCCCGCCGCCGCGAAGTCCGCCCCGATAGGCGCGGGCGGCTCGATTGCGATGCTCCTATCATCGCCAACGAACACGGCTACGCCGGTGTCAGACTTGGCGGCAAGCTCCACGGCGCGAACGGCGACGGCGCGCGCCGCTTCGTCCGTCGGCAGCAGATGGGCGAACGCGCGCCGCCTCAGCGTGTCGGGCGATACGATAACGCTTGCGCCGCGCCCCGCCGCTTCTATCTCGTCCAGCAGCCCAAGCGTTCCTCGCTTGGAAATGGAGCGGGTGGATGTTTGCATGGATGCGCGGGGGATATTCGCCGCACTCGCCGCCTCAGTCGGCGGCGGCTTCCGCGCCGTTCATCCAGTAGTCATATCGAACCGCCGCCATATCCTCCTCGCGCTCTACGTCTTCCTCCAGCAAGTAGCGTTCCGCGACCATCTCGTTGGCGTCGTCGCGCACGCTCTCTAAGTAGGCTTCGCGCGAGTCGAAACGCGCCTCTATCGACGGTCTTGGGTCTCCCGCCGCCTCGCGCTCGGCTTCCGTCTTGCGGAACGGCAGCGTCCAGCCGGCAAGCCCGCCGGTGATGCCGATGACCAGATCCGGGTTGCCATTGTCGGGGTGGCGCAGATTCCAGCCGGTGTTGGTGGCGAGCGGTGCGCTGACGGACGGCAGGCGGATGCCGCCTAGCTCGTTGCCGTCGTCGTCGACGTTCGAGACGATGGCGGGGTACTCCTCGCCGCGTTCCGCGGGCAGCTTCACGGTGCGCCCCAGATGCGTTTCGTCGCCGTAGTCTAGCCGCATCGCGCGCGTAACGCGCGGCGGGAAGACTACGCCGGGGATGCGCTCGAACTTCTCGCGCAGCGTGTGGGATTCCACGCCGCTGCCGTCGTCTAGGCTCGGATGGCGCGACGGGGGCGGCTCGACGCCGTCTCGCACCCAGCTGTCGAGCGCGGCTAGAAGCGCGCGCTGTATCGGGGAGTAATCCACCGCGTTGTACGGCAGTTGCCCTTTCAGCCCGTCCATCGCACGAATGGTCTGCGGCGGAAACATGCCGCTGCCGTGCATCGTGCCGCTGAAGTGGTATCTGCGAACGTTGTCGGCTTGCGCCGCGTCGCGCATGGCGGCGAAGTCGGTGTGGATGAGCGCGGCGTCGCCCCGCCAGTACTCCGCCGAGGTGTTGGTGAACATTATCTTGGCTTGCGCTTCGCTCTCGTTCATCCTATCCAGCAGAGAGCCGCTCGCGCCGGTCGCGGGGTCGGTCAGCTCGGTGTCCGCGAACGGGAACAGCTCCGGGATGATGTAGCACACGTCCTTGGAAGGCTGACCGAAGCGCAGGTTGAATTCGCCGCGCATGCCGCCCGCCACGTGCGGCATGATGCCGTCGAGCGCGATGCGCCCTTGCTCGTCTTCGTTCATGCCGTAGTAGATATACGTCCGCAGAAAGCGCCCGCTCTGCGACGAGCCGAATGCGTGGGCGCGCTCGACGCTGCCGGCGCACGGGTTGCCGCTCTCGGCGGATTCGTACTTGAGGAACGAGACGACATCGCGCACAGACGCCATGCCAAGCCCTACTATCTCGCTGCCCGTAGTGGTGTATACGAGCTGGTAGACCCTGCCCGGCTCGAAGCCGTCTCGCATATAGACGTGGTTGACGTCCGGCTCTATCTGCTCGTCCTCGACGCGCACGAACTGGAATCGGTCTCGCGGGATGTCCTCCGCGTCGCCGTTCGGATGGTCGCGCACGGTCATCGTCGCGCCTATCTCGTCTGCGTCTGTCGGCGGGTGCGGGACGTGCGTTCTGTCGGCAAGCAGAAACACGTTCGTCGGCTCGTTGCATTGGAACTGATGCAGTATCCTGCCAGTGATAGGCGCGCCGTCCGCGTCCAGCGCCTGCGGCGCGCTAAGCCCCATCAGGTGCGGGTCGTCCGGGACGTCCGCTTGCCAGCCGCACCAAACTATCGTGTACCCTTCGCGCATCAGGTAACCGTTGCCCGGCTCTAGCGGCGCGGCGGGGTCCATGGCGCGCGGCGCGCTGTTGAACCCGAGAATCGTCTTGCGCCCGCGATTCACCACGTCGAAGAGTACGCTCCCCCGCCCGCTATCCGGGTCAGCCGGCTGGAGCATCTCGAAATCGGCTGAGAAGCGCACCCGCCCATCGTCGTCGCGCGGCGCAAGCTCTATGTCCGTAATGGCGCGGTTGTTCGCGTGGAGCGGGTCCACCGCGAAGTGGGCTACCCCCCGCAGGTGGTTGTACGCGCCGACTTCGCCAAAGGTTTGCCCGCCGGCGAATGGCTCTACGCTGGTGATGTCTAGTTTGGTTACTGGCATGTCGATGTTCCCCTCGCATTAGGCGCTTCGCATTGCGCGCGCGGCGCTGAGCAAATCGGGCGTGTCGTCCACAGCTCCATATGCCGCCGCTTCGCATCGCGCGCGCGGCGCCAAGCCGATTGTATCATCAAGCGTCTATTCGGTGGGCGGATACGAAATCCCAATCCAACTCCAGCCCGAGCCCGGGTCGTTTCGACATGCGGATTTTGCCGTCGGCTATCTCGAAACGCGGGCTGTAGAGTTTCGACCATATCTCATATGGCTCTACGTCTGGGCAGGCGGGGATGATTAGGCAGTTGGGCGCGGCGGCGGCTAGGTGGCTGCTGATGTCCGGGTACTGCGCGCCGTGCGGCGCGATGGGGATGTGGTTCGCGGCTGCGAGCGCGGCGAAGCGCATCAGCCCGGTGAAGCCGCCGCCTACGAGAATGTCGGTCTGGAGCAGCTGCAAGCCGCCTTCCGTTATCAGCCGCCGCGCTCCGCCGAGCGTTCCTTCTCCCTCGCCGCCCGCTATCATAGTCGCGCTCGCGCCCACCGCCTCGCGCACCATGCGATAGTAGCGCGGCTCGTCGTCGCCGCGCACTGGTTCTTCTATCCAGTAGAGATCGTAGGGCGCGAGCCGCCGCGCCATTTCCGCCGCGCGCGAGCCGTCCCACATGCGATGCGCGTCCAGCATGAGCCGAACGCCCGCGCCCACCGCTTCGCGCGCCAACCGAACTTTCTCGGCTGCGATGTCGTCATCGTCGCCGCTCAGGTGGAACTTGACGTGCTCATAGCCCTGCGCGGCATGCTTAGCCACGAGCCGCGCGACGGTCTCCGCGTCCTGATCGACGTATCCGATGCCGTCCGCGTACACGCTCACGCTATCCGCGAACCCGCCCAGCATCCGCCAAACGGGTTCGCCGCAGATCTTGCCGTATGCGTCCCAAAGCGCCGTATCGATGGCGCCGATGGACGTTTGCGCGGCGCGTCCGGGACCCCTGAACCGCCACGCGCTATCGTGCATCGCCTTCCACAGCATGGCGACGCGGCGCGCGTCTTGCCCGACGACGAGCGGGGCAAGCTCTTCGCGGATTATCTTAGGGTCTCCGCCCCTGCCGTATCCGGTTATTCCCGCGTCTGTGTGAACGAACACGAGCGGCGAGCGGCGCGAAGCGCCCTCGTCGGGATGCCCCCAGCCGTGTTCGAGGATGACTACTTCCACGCTGGTTATCTTCATAGCTTCGCCTCTGAGAGGAATGGCGGTTGGGCGCAGGCGCTTGACGCGCTCGCCGCGCGCTTCATACACTGCGCGCAACCATATCACAGCAACGGAGAAGGCGATAATGCGTGTCGCGATAGGGGCGGACCACGGCGGATACGCGCTCAAGGGCGATCTGAAGCGATGCGTAGAGTCTCTAGGGCATGAGGTCATTGACGTCGGCGCGCGCGCGCTCGACCCGGCGGATGACTTCCCTGACTTCACGCGGGCGGTGGCGGGCGCGGTGGCGTCTGGCGACGCCAATCGCGGCATAATGATCTGCGGAAGCGGAGTCGGCGCGTCGGTGGCGGCGAACAAGGTGAAGGGCATCCGCGCGAGCGTCTGCCACGACACATATTCCGCGCATCAGGGCGTAGAACACGACGATATGAACGTGCTGTGCCTAGGCGCGAGGATAGTGGGCGTGGAGCTTGCGTTCGAGCTGACCCGCGCCTTCCTGTCGGCCGAGTTCGCGCCGGAAGAGCGCTTTCAGCGGCGGCTAGACAAGGTGCTGGATATGGAAGAGCGTTTCGGGTAGGCGGGTCACCCCTCATACTCCGCCAGCAGCATGCACGCCACGAGCGTCTGATCCCGCTCGGCATGCTCGAACGCATCCGAGATGCGCTCGACGTCGTCATCCGTCTCCACCATGTAGTAATCGATTCCCCACGCCTTGAGTATCGGCTCCGTGTACACGCCTGCGGAGTCGGTCATCTCGTTGCCCTCGCCCATCCATCCCCTATAGCCGACCATCATCACCATGGGGATGCCGAGGTCTATGCCCATCCCCCGAATCGAGTCGCCCGCCTCGAACATGCCGGTGTTTTGGATGAGAACCACAGGCTTCTTGCCACCTATCCAAAGCCCCGCCGCTATGGGCATGGATTCCCCCTCGCGGCAGATAGGCACTAGCTGCAAGCCTTCTTCCGCGATTATCTGGTTGTACATGAAGTTGGTCTCGGTGTCCGGCAGCCAAACGATATGGGTGACGCCGTTCTTCTTGAACTGCTCGATAATAGCCGACGGTGTGAGGCTGCCGCGCGCCATAGCTCTTCTCCGAAAATTCACAGGATGAACGGGGGTTTTCAGGGTATACAGGATATATGGGATTGAGGCGCGGGGCAACGCGCTGCGGGAAACGGCGGCAATCGCCCCTCTCGTCCTGTAAATCGGATGCTAGATGTCTATGCTCTCCCCACTCTCGAAGCTACGCCGGCGCCCGTTTTTGTACGCCGCGACGCGCCCAGCGCCAACCGCGCGCCAGCCGTTGGCGTCCAGCAGCGCGCCGGCGCGCCCGTCTATGCCTAGAATCGTCTCTATCTCGCTCGGCGCGCTCGCCAGCGTTTGCCGCGTGGCGCTCGCGTTGGCGCGTTCGTGGTGGCACAGCGCGGCTACGCGCTCGACTACGCCCAGCGCGCGCCGCCAGCCGCGAAAGCTCATCCAGCCGCCCATGACCATCGCGCCCGCGCTCGATCCGGCTAGCGCTCCGCCGCGCTCCAGCAAGTCGAGCATAGCGCTCAGCAGCGGCGTTCCGGCGAGCGTGTCCAGCAGATGCGCGGGGTTGCCGCCGGTGAGGTACGCCAGCTGCGCGTCGGCAAGCTCTGCCACTAGCGCGGCGTCGCTCGCGGCGTCGCGGTCGAGCGCCATGAGCGGAGCGGCGTCCGCGCCCAGCGCCGCGAAGTGCCGAACGCCGTTGTCAGCCGCGCGCGCGGGGTTCTCGAACGCGGCGGCCGTCGGAACTATGAGCGTCTTGACTCCCGCGCCGCCGGCAGCGGCTAGAAGCTCCGCGTCCATCTCCTCGCAGCCGCTCCTGAACTCGTCTCCGCCGACCAGCGCGATGGTTCCCTTCATGGGGAGATTGCCTCCGTGCGTTCTCGCGTCCCATTTCGACGCCGCTGACAGTAATCGAAAGGTTCCGCCGCATATTCCGCTCGGCGCTAACAGCCGAACGCCAATGTGCGCTATAGTTTATACGGAGCGCCGCTAATCGCGCCGCCCATCGCCAGCGCTGCCCGGTGGTGTAGGGGCAACACAGGGGTCTTTGGAACCTCTGACCCAGGTTCGAATCCTGGCCGGGCAGCCATCCTCTTCCGCGTCGGCGAGAGCGTCAGCCGCGCGCCCGTCCGCCCCACTAGCCACCTGCCGCCCGCCACTGTACCATAGGCGAAAACCACAGGCGGAGGCGAGCGTTGATTACGAGACTCTACACTGGCGAGGATGGGCAGTCTCACTTCGAGGAGCTGGACATGGACGCGGGCGAATACCCGTGGGGCGAGCTGAGGACGGCTACGGGCGTCATGTTCAGATACGACGAGCCGGGCAAGTTCATAGATTGGCACGTCGCGCCGCGCAGACAGTTCATCATCACGCTGTCGGGCGTCGTCGAAATCGGGCTTGGCGATGGCACATTACGGCGGTTCGGCGCGGGCAACGTGATGCTGGCGGACGATCTCACGGGGCAGGGGCATACCACCCGCGCAGTCGGCGACGAGCCGAGAATATCGGTGGCTATCCCGGTGGATTAGCGCGCTAGGCGAGCGGCGGACGACGCGAGGCATGGGAGGACGACGATGGCGCGAAACGGACACGAATCTTACATATACGTAGGGCTTGCGGGCGAAGGTGAGAATATCGGCGGGGGCGGGCTTCTGCGCCGCGCGGCGGACGGCGGGGAGTGGGAGAGCATAGCCGACGGCTTGCCGCAAAACCCGCAGGTTCGCGCGCTGCTGACGCGCCCGGACGATCCGCGCGTCGTCTACGCGGGGACGCATCTCGGCGTCTACCGCAGCGACGACCGCGGCGAAAGCTGGGACGCGCTCGAACCGCCGCGCGACGGCATGGACGTATGGTCGCTCGCCCTTCACCCGAACGACCCGAACATCATCTACGCGGGCTATGAGCCGTGCGCCATATACCGCTCGGAAGACGGCGGGCAGAGCTGGACGCAGACGAACACGGATAGGGTGAGCTTTCCCAACGTTACGACATATATGCCGCCGCTGGCGAAGCGCGTCATCGGCATCGCGGCTGACCCGACGAACCCGTCCGACATGTACGCCTCGATAGAGGTGGGCGGGCTGCTGACGAGCAGAGACGGCGGCGACAGCTGGGATTCGATTGCGGATGGGCTATACACCGCGAACCACACGGTGGATTTGCACGGCGTGGCGGCTACGTCCGCAATGCCGGGCGCGGTGTTCGTCATCGCGCAGGTGGCAATGTTCAGAAGCCGGGATCGCGGGCGGCGCTGGGAGCATGTGCGGTTCGGCGAGATGTTCCCCGGCGGTTCGTACTGCCGCGGGCTGATAGTCGCGCCGGACGACCCGCGAACGCTGTACCTAGCCGCCGGCGCGGGCGGCGGCGGCGCGCCGGCGGGGACGCAAGAGGCGGGCGCGCTCTTCAAGAGCGAAGACGTAGGCGAAACATGGCGCAAGGTGGACATTGGCGACACGCCGCCGAGCCGCATGTTCCAGATAGCCATAGACCGCGCCGCGCCCAACGCCGTCTACTGCGTTACCGGCTACGGGCACTTCTACGAGAGCGACGACCGAGGCGAAAGCTGGCGCGGATCGCGGCTGCCGCTGGAGCTGTCCCGCAGCCGCCACGTGTACCCGATGACGGCGGGATAGGCTCTAAGCCCCCTCTCAACATATCGAGCGCGTCTATTGTCAGAATCAGGATTTGCATGATTCTGAGATTCTCAGGATTTTCAAGCCGCTATCTTGGAAATCCACTAATCCAGAGAATCCTGATTCTGACGACTGTAAGCGCCCGCACCCGCAAACCCATCGCGGGAGAGGTCGCAGGCGGCAGCGTTCGACGGCAGTTTCACCCGCAAGGAGAACCCCAATGCCAGACACGCCGATTCACTACATGACCATATCGGAGCTGTCGGAGTCGCTCCGCGATAGGCGGCTGTCTCCGGTCGAGGTCGCGCGCGCGATGCTGGAGCGCATAGACGCGCTCGACGGACGGCTGAAGAGCTATGCGACGCTCATGGCGGACAGCGCGATGGCGCAGGCGGCGAGGGCGGAGCGCGAGATAGGCGCGGGCGACTATCGAGGCCCTCTGCACGGCGTCCCGGTAGCGGTCAAAGACCTGTGCTTCACGGCGGGCGTTCGCACGATGGGCGGCGCGAAGGTGTACGCGGATCACGCGCCGGAGTTCGATTCGACCGTCGTGGCGCGGCTCGCGGCGGCGGGCGCCGTTCTGCTCGGCAAGCTGAACCTGACAGAGGGCGCGATGGGCGGCTACAACCGCGAATTCGACATCCCCATCAACCCGTGGAACGCCGATAGGTGGGCGGGATCATCGTCGAGCGGATCGGGCGCGGCGACGGCGGCGGGGCTGTGCTTCGGCTCGCTGGGCAGCGACACGGGCGGTTCGATACGCTTCCCGTCGGCCGCGTGCGGCATCGTCGGACTCAAGCCCACGTGGGGGCGGGTGAGCAGATACGGCGTGCTGGCGCTGGCGGAATCGCTCGACCACGTGGGTCCCATGACGCGCTCCGCAGCCGACGCCGCCATAATGCTGAACGCGCTCGCCGGCTACGATCCGAACGACCCGACTTCGCTGTCCGATCCCGCGCCGGACTATTTGGAAGGCATAGAAGCGGGCGCGGAGGGCGTCAGGATAGGCGTCGACGAGCGCCACATAACCGACGGCGTGGAGCCGGAGCTTTCGCGCGCGGTGTTGGACGCGGTAGACGTTCTCGGCTCGCTAGGCGCGGAGATAGTGGGGATAGAGATGCAGGACGTGGACGGATACCTGCCCGCTTGGCCTGTTCTGTGTTCCGCCGAGGCGGTGGCGGCGCACCGCGAACACTACCCGCACAGGCGCGACGAGTACGGCGAGTTCTTCCGCGGATGGCTGGATATGGGCGCGGCTAAGTCTGGCGCGGACTACGCGGAGGCGAACAACATGCGCGCGGAGTGCAACGGGCTGGTGCGCGAGGCGTTCGAGGGCATCGACCTGATGGCGTGTCCATCCACTATCGGCGCGGCATACCCGGTAACGTCGGACGCGCTCTATGGTCCGATGGACGCTAGGCGCGGCACGTCGTTCCAGCGGTACACCGTGCCTTACAACTACAACGGCGCGCCCACGCTATCCCTGCCGTGCGGCATGAACGCCGACGGGCTGCCGCTGAGCCTTCAGCTAGTGGGCAAGCGGCTGTCGGAGCCGCTCTTGCTCCGCGTCGGGCACGCCTACGAGCGGGCGACGGAGTGGCATACGCTGAAGCCGCCGGCATTTTGATTGTCAGAATCAGGATTCTCAGGATTTCCAAGATTATCGGCGTGAAAATCCTGAGAATCTCAGAATCACGCAAATCCTGATTCTGACAATAGGGAGCGGTTGGCAGCGTTCATGCGAATCAAGACTGCGGAATCTCGCCAACGGTTTCCTGCCGCTGGTGAACGCCCGTCGCGCCGTCCGGCCTTGGCGGGTTGTATTCCTCTATCTGCGGCGTTCCGTCCGCCTCCACGCAGCGCACCTCGATGGTGAACCGCTCTTCCCACTCCACGCCCTCTTCGAATGGCCAGGGCCAATCGTAGCGCCATATTACCCACGTGGTTTCGGATAGCGGCGAGCGCAATTCCGCTTCGATCCACTCCCCGTTGTCTACGCGAACTTCCACTTTGGATATGCCGCGCGCGCCGGCGAACGCTATGCCGCCGACGGGAATCAGCTTCTTGCCGTCTTTCTCGATTATCGAATCCACCGCTATGGTGTCCACTACGGACGTCGCCCTGACGAGCGCGGTTTCGGACCAGCCGCGTTCCACCCAGTAGCCTTCCTTGTATTCGCCGATGACCTCTATGCCCGTTATCCACTTGGGCTGTTTCATGCCGAAACGGTCGGGGATCCATATCCTCAGCGGGAAGCCGTGATCGAACGGGATTGGGCGGCCATCCCAGTCGTAGGCGAGCATTACGCGCGGATCGGATCTGATTAGCTCTAGGTCTACGGTTTCGTAGAATCCGTCGCCGCTGGAGATGTGCAGGTATCGCGCCTGTGACGCAGGCTCTACGTCTGCGAGAATGTCTTGCAGGCTCACGCCCGTCCAATAGGTGGTGCTGATGAGGTCTCCGCCGACGCGGTTGGATATGCACGAGAGCGTTACGAACTGATCGCGCGGCTCGTAGCGATTGCGGATGTCTTCCAGCGTGAGCGTGAGCGGGTTCGCCACCAGCCCGGTTATGGGCAGCGTCCAGTCGGCTTCTTCTATGCGCGTCGGCTCGCTGCGGATGAACACTTTGTAGTGATCTCGCACTGCGGTATATTCGGGGCGCGTGCCGAGCGCGGGCTTTATCGGGTCGTTTTCGTTGGGAAGCTCTATCATCGAGGGCGTCTCCGCCAGCTGCCCCTTGACCGCCGCAAGCTCGTCTTCCAGCTCTTGCCGCTCGCTCATGGATAGGTAGCGCCCCAAGCCCGCGCCGGCTACGGTTACCGCCGCCGTCGCCGCGCCCATGCGAATCATGAACTGCCGCCTGTCTATGATCTCCACCGCGCGGTCGCCGTCTTCGGATATGTAAGCCGTAGTCTTAGGCAGCGTAAGGCGCTGCGCTATGCGCGCCGAGAGCGCCCCCCACGCAAGCCCGAGCGCGAGCGCCCACGCGATGGCGAACGTCGGATCGTCGCCGGACGGCTGCGCGATGGAGTACGCGGTGAACGCCACAGCCAAGCCGAGAACCGCGCCGCATATCAGCCCCAAGCGCGTGACGTTCTGCGGGCGCAGCCGCTCGATGACGACGAACACGGCGGTCGTCGCCGCGACTCCGCCGATGACGAATGTAGAGACCGCCAGAATCTGCTCTGCGGTCTTGGCAAAGTCCGCCACGCTCAAGCCCGCGAGCATGAGCGCGTCTACCATCGTATCTATGCCGAACGTGACCAGCGCGCCCGGCATCTGCCGCGCCGTCCAGTCGAACACGTCGAACGGCAGGAACGCCACCCCCAAACCCTTGAGCAGGTACATGACGGCTACGAGCGGAACGGTCAGCAGAAAGCCAACCGCGACGCCCAGCCCTATGACGCTTCGGAGTTTCATTGCAACGGCTCCGTATTCGGCTTTCGTGCGGATGTTTCGTTGGTTAGCCGAGCGCGGCGCGCACTGTCGGCTATCCTATATGATGCGCGAACGCTAGTCCGCGATCCATCGCGCGAGCGCGCTTTCGTCTATCTCCAGCCCAAGCCCGGGTCTGTCGGACAGCGTTATCTTGCCGCCTTCCGGGATTATCGGGTCTACGAAAAGTTCGGCTACGTTCTCGGCGGGGCCTGTGAATTCCTCCGAAAACTCGTGCGGGCGGATGGCGTTGCCCACCGTGCTGTATGCGTGGAGGCTTGCGAGCGAGTTCGCGCCGATGTTGGGGCTGTGCGGCATGATGACCTTGTTTTGCGCCACGGCTATTTCGTACACGCGCATTATCTCAGACACGCCGCCCACGTTGAGGATGTCCGGCTGTAGGATATCCGGGTTGCCGAGGTCTATCAGGTCTCGGAATCTCCACGCGGATATCTCCTGCTCGCCGGTGGACACGGGGCAGTCGAGCGCGTCGACGACTTGGCGCAGCCCGGGGAAGTCGTACTGCGGCAGCGGCTCTTCGAAGTGGGCGACGCCCATATCTTCCAGCCGCCGCCCCTGCGTGATGGCGGTGGGAACTGAGTATCCGCAGTTGGCGTCGAACCCCAGCGGAACGTCGTCGGGCAGCCAGCGGCGGCACGTCTCGAATATGGCGAAATCCTTGTTCGGGTCGGCGTCTTGGCGGTAGTCTCGCCAATCCATGCGAATCTTGAAGGCGCGGAAGCCGCGTTCGTAGCCTTCCTGCACCTCTTCGAGCATTTCGCCGGGAGACTTGCGCCAGCCGCTGCCTCGGCTCCAGTAGAGCGGAATTTCGGTTCGCGCCGCGCCGCCCAAAAGTTTGTGCAGCGGCATTCCCGCCGCCTTGCCCATGATGTCCCAGATGGCTACGTCTATCGAGCCGACTATCTGCGACGGAAGCCGCGTGGCGCGCTCGCCGTCGCCGAGCGAGAGCAGTTCCCATATGCGGCGCGGCTGAAGCGGATCCATGCCCACCAGCAGCGGCTTGATTATCTCGTCGAGATACGCGCTGAAAACGCCGTATCCGCGCGAGCCTTCCGCAATGCCGGTTATGCCCTCGTCGGTGAACACACGCACCAGCAGGCGGCCGGGTCTGCCTACGAACGGGGTTCCGGCGGCTGGGTTTTCGGGCGGCTTGAGCCTATCTATCTGGATGTCGGTTATCTTCATCTGAGCGCCCCTGTCGTCTGCGGTTAGGCGGTGGTTGCCTGCGGCATTGTACTACAGTTGCTAGGGTTTCGCGCTTGCGCCGCCTACTCGTCCGCCACTACGGGGTTTCGCAACACGCCGACGCCCTCCACTTCCACTTCCACCGTGTCGCCCGCGTTTATCTCGCCCACGCCCGGGCATCCGCTTGGGATGATGTCGCCGGGGTGGAGTGTCATGACTTCGGACACCCAGCTAATCAGCTCGGCTACTCCCCAGAGCATATCTTTGGTGGAGCCGTCCACTTCCGTCTTGCCGTTCACCCTGCACCGAACGCGCAGGTCGTCGCCGTCCAGATCGGTTTCTATCCATGGCCCAATCGGGCAGAAGGTGTCGAAGTGCTTCCATCTCATGCTGGTTCCGCGCCCCGTGTCGCTCGTGGCAAGCTCGGCGGCGCTGACGTCGTTGACGCAGGTGTAGCCGAGAACGTAATCGAGCGCGTCGGATACGCTGACTTTGCGCGCGGGGCGGGCGATCACTATGCCGACTTCCGCTTCGTGCAGTATCGAGCGACCGATGCGCGGATAGACTATGGCGTCGCCATGCCCGATTATGGTTCCGGGCTGTTTCATGAAGATGCCGGGTCCATCGCGCTCGTCGCGCTCGCCGTAGTTGGCGGCTATGGCTGGCGCTTTGTTGGCGCGCGGGTCTATGGGCGGCAGCAGCCGAACGTCCGACAGCGAGCATAGCGCGCTGCCCGCGCTGGGTGCGCCGAGCCGACTGATGCGAACGGCGCGAATGTCGTCGCCGTCTACGCATCCCCATCTGGTTTCGTTGTTCCACGCGAATCGCGCGAGTTTCATTTTCCGCCTCGTGGTTTTGCAGTGGTCTTGCTATAGATAGATGGACGGGGTGAACAGGATCTGGATAGGGAGATTATGCGCTGGAGATTCGCGCGTGTCTAGGCGTGGGGGAAGCGCGAGGGTTCTCGAAGTTTACGCATAGGCTATCGCCCCTTATCGCGGCGCGGAATAGGCGACGGTGCGACAGATATCGCGCAGCCGTCGCGGGGCTGCCTATGCGCCCGCCGCCGCTGTCCGATCTTTCTGGAGCGTTTCCAGATCGGATATGGGGATGTGGCAGTTGATGACGTGTCCGCCGCCGTTGGGTCCGCTTCGTTCGGGCGGCGGCGTGGCGTCGCAGACGTCGCCGAGCTTGCGGGGGCATCTACCCGCGAAGAAGCAGCCGTCGAACGCCTCGCGCTGCGTCGGCACGGAGCCTTCGAGCCGAATGTGGCTGGGCTGCGCGTCGGGGTCTGGAATGGGCGCGGCTGAGAGCAGCGCTTCGGTGTACGGGTGCGACGGCGCGCCAAGCACGGCGTTCGCAGGCCCATACTCGGCTACGTGTCCCGCGTACAGCACCAAGATATCGTCGGATACGTATCGCACTACGCCGAGGTCGTGCGTGATGAATACGTAGGAGTTGCCAGTTTCGCGCTGGTGTTCTTCCAGCAGGTTCAGCACCTGCGCTTGCACCGATACATCGAGCGCGGACACGGCTTCATCCGCGACGACTAGATCGGGGTTGGCGGCGAACGCGCTTGCGAGCGCGACGCGCTGCTGCTGTCCGCCGCTAAGCTCGTCGGGCTGATGGTCTAGCAAGGCAGGAGCCATGCCGACTGCCTCCATAAGCTCTTCCGCCCTCTCGCGGCTGTCGCGCGCGCCGAGCCCCGCGAACTTCCGAAGCGCGCGGATGATGGCGTGGCGAATGGGCAGCTTGGGGTTGAGCGACGCCGTTGGGTTCTGGAACACCATCCGCATGGCGGAGCGCTGGTCTTCGCTCCTGTCGTGCACGTCGCTTTCGAGAGCGCTGCCGCGCAGCTCTAGCGATCCGCCGTCTTTGGGCGACAGCCCCACGATGGCGCGCGCCGCCGTGCTTTTGCCAGAGCCGCTCTCGCCGACGATGCCGAGCGTTCTGCCGGGCCCAACGCGCATGTCCACATCCACGAGCGCGCGCACGGGCGGATGGACGGCATCCCCGAACAGGATGTACCTCCTGCGTCCGCCGCCGTAGAACTTCCGCAGAGCCTTCGCCTCCAGCACGGGAACGGCGGCGCCGTCCGTAGAATGCCGCCGCCGCTCTAGCGACTTGCCCCAGATGGTTGGCTCGACCTCGCTGTGATGGAAGCAGTTTGCGAAGTGCCGTCCGCCCAATCCGAACGGCGGCGGGGATTCGGCGGAGCAGTTTTCCCGCGCCAGCGGGCAGCGGGGCGCGAACAGGCACTCGTCCGCCTGCTCGCGCTGCGCGTCGAACACCGCGCCGGGGATGCTGGTTAGCACGTGTTCCACGCCGTCGTCGCCCGGCGGCTGGGGGACGCAGGATAGCAGCCCGGCGGTGTACGGGTGGCGCGGGTTCTTGAACAGCTCGCGCACGGGCGCTTGCTCCACCACCTCGCCGGCGTACATGACCGCTACGCGGTCCGCCACGCGCGCTATCACGCCCAAGTTGTGGCTTACGAACATGATGCCCGCGTTCACGCGGTCTTTCAGCTCTACTATCAGGTCGAGGATAGTCGCCTCGGTGGTTACGTCCAAGCCTGTGGTAGGCTCGTCCATGATGAGCAGGTGCGGTTCGCAGGCTAACGCCATGGCGATGACGACGCGCTGCTGCTGTCCGCCGCTAAGCTCGTGCGGGTATCGGCGCCCGATAGTCTCCGGGTCCGCCAGCCCGACGCTCTCGAAAAGCTCTACGGCGCGCGCCTGCGCCTCGCCCCAGCCCATATCTAGGTGCTGCGTGATAGACTCTTCCACCTGCGGACCCACGCGCATGGAGGGGTTGAGCGAGGTCACCGGGTCTTGGTAGACCATGGCGATGCGGTTGCCGCGCATTTCTTGCAGATCCGCCGGGCTGAGCGTGGCGATGTCCTCCCCCTCGAACCGCACTGCGCCCTCGACATGCGCTGTGCTGGGGAGGTATCCCATCATGGCGAAGGCTACGGTGGACTTGCCGCAGCCGGATTCTCCCACCAAGCCCAGCACCTCGCCGCGCGCTATCTCCAGCGAGGCGTTGCGGACTGCGCGAAACGCTCCGCGCGGCGTGTAGAATGTGACTGCGAGGTCTTCGACCTCGATTAGCGGAGCGTTGTCCTCGTTTTGGCGGGTCATCTATCCGCTCCGGTTTCGGGCAAGTTCTGCGCTTGTCTCACGCCGTCCGCAAGCAAGTTGACGCCGACCACTAGCGACCCCATTGCCAAGCCGGGCGCGAGCGCCGCCCACGGCACCCTGTCTATGTAGGTGGCGTTTTCGCTCACCATAAGGCCCCAGTCTGGCGTGGGCGGCTGAACGCCAAGCCCTAGGAAGCCCAGCCCGGCGGTGAGCAGCAGCGCGAAGCTGAGGCGTATGGTCGCCTCTACCACCACTACGGGAATCAGGTTCGGGAGCATCTCGCGGAACATGATGTACAGCGTCGGCTCGCCCCTGAGCCGCGCGCTCTCTATGAACTCCAGCGGCTTGATGGCGATAGCCGCGCTGCGTATGACGCGGCTATTGTTGGGCATGAACGAAATGCCAATTACGAAGATGATTATCCATGACTTGTCTATGTCGCTGAAGCGCTGGTTCGCCATGTTGATGACGAGTATCGCCAGCAGAAGCGACGGAATGGCGAGGAACCAGTCCACTATCCGCATGATGATCTGGTCTACCTTGCCGCCGAAGTAGCCGCTCGTTATGCCGACTATCGTGCCGAGCGTAACGCCCAGCAGCGTGCCGACCGACGCTATCCAGACGATGGAGCGCGCGCCAGCCAGCACGCGGCTAAGCACGTCGCGCCCCTTGTCGTCCGTGCCTAGCCAGTAGTCCGCGGACGGCGCGCCGAAGCGGTAGTCCAGATCGTATTGGGTAGGCGCGTAAGGCGTTATCCAAGGCCCCACTATCGCCAAGATCAGGTGAAGCGATACGAGCGTCAAGCCCACTTTGCCCGTATTGGTTCGCAGAACGACCGCGATGCCGTTTCGCGTGGCGGCGGCGGCTCTCGAAAGCGCGGAAGCCGCCCCCGCGCCGACGGGTTGCAGCGCGGAATCGCCCAGCGCCATTAGGACAGCCTCACTCTAGGGTTGAGCAGCCCGTAGGTCAGGTCGGCCGCAAGGTTGCTGAAAGCGTACACCGCCGCTATCGCCATCGCGGTGGATTGCAGCAGCTGCGTGTCGCGCGTGTCTATAGACAGAATCAGAAGGCTGCCCATTCCCGGATAAGAGAACAGGTTTTCGATGATGATAAGCCCGCCGAACAGCCAACCCACGTTGTTGGCGATGACCGTAACCGTGGGCAGGAGCGCGTTGGGCATGACGTGGCGAACGATGACGGTTCGCATCGGAAGCCCTTTTAGCACGGCGGTGCGGACGTAGTTGCTCTGCATCACCTCGATGACGTTCGCGCGCGACATGCGGAAGATGTATGCGAACAGCGCGCCTGTCACCGTGAGGATGGGCATTATCAGCACTTGAGGCCTGCTGAATATGGTTTCTCCCGGCATCATTATGCTGGAAGACGGCAGCCATCCGAGCGTAGTGGAGAGTATCAGGATCATCAGCACGCCCGTGACGAATTCCGGCAGCGAGATAGTGATGAGGCCTCCTAAGGTAAGCGTTCTATCCCACGCTGTATCAGAGTGAGCGCCCACTATTACGCCCAGCGCCAACCCAAGCGGGATCGCGATGAAGAACGCGCCGACCGCGAGCAGCGTGGAGTTGGCGAGCCGCTCGCCTATCACGCTCGATATTTCGACGTCCGGCGACTTGGCGGAAACCCCCAGATCGCCGCGAACCGCGCCGCCTATCCAGTCGAGATACCTGATGGGCGCGGGGCGATCCAGCCCCATCTGCTTACGCAGGTTCTTGAGGCTGTCCGGCGTCGCCTGCTGACCCAGAAGTATCTGCGCCGCGTCGCCCGGCACCAGCTCTATGAGCGAGAATATGGCGACCGATACCGCGAGAAGCGTTATCGCTATCAGCGATATTCGGACTATTAGGAATCTTGCCATTTGTCTAGCGTCTCGGCTCTCGAGTTTGGCGGCGGCGTTTTGGAGTATGCGTCATTCCGACGAATGTCTGAATCCTAGGGGGCGAGGATGCGGGATGCGATGCGGCGGAAGCGCCCTCGCCCAACCTTCTCCCGCAAGGAAGAGGGTTGGGGCGATTGTCAGGCGCTATTTGCCCGCTATCCACCACTCTTCGAACAGCCAGTGGGCAAGCGCGGCGTGCGCGCGCACGCCCCTGATGTTCGAGCGGTGAGCGACGATTACGGGGTTGTGGGTAAGGTACAGCACCGGCACGTCTTCTATGAGTATCTCCTGCATTTCGCGGAAGTACTCCTTGCGCTTCTCGAAATCGGCTTCGGACGAAGCTAGGTCGAGAAGCTCGTCTATGCGCGGGTTGTTGTAGAACGATTCGTTCCATATTCCGCCGCTTCGGAGCTGCACGTTGATGGAGGCGTTGGCTGGGCGCGCGCCCCAGTTGCTGGATATGAACGGGCAGCATGGATCCATCCATTGCGCTGTCCAGTAGCTGGAAGTGTCGTGCGAAACGATTTCCACGTCGATGCCCGCCGCCTGCACCGATTCCTTGAACGCCAGCGCCACGTCTTCCATCTGGCTGAAGTCCGACGTGTTCAGCACAACGTCGATGCCGTCCGGGTATCCGGCGGCGGCGAGGTACTCTTTCGCCCTTTCGATGTCCTGCTCGATTATGGGCTGGTCGTCCCAGTAGTACTGGTCGTTCACGCCTACGGGGTGGTCGTTGGCGGGGAAGCCTCTGCCGAACAGCGCGGCTTCGGCGACGAACTCGCGGTCTACGGCGTACTGCATCGCCTTGCGCAGGTTCTTGTTCGCCCAGATAGGGTCTTCGACTCCGTGGAACTTTGCGAAGTCGTCGTTGTCTTGCAGGTGGGAATAGCCGGTGTGCATGTCGATTACGCCGACGCCCGCCGACGCGGTTTCGGCGATGCGGATGTCCGGGTTGCCGGCGAGCGCGCCTAGGGAAGCGATGTCTGGCGAAATCACGACGTCGATGGCGCCCGTCTTGATAGCTTCGGAGCGTGTAACCTGCTCAGGCATGTAGAAGAAGATCACCTTGTCCGCGTGGGGCCTGTCTTTGCGCCAGTAGTTGGGGTTGACGTCCATAACCGTGCGTTCTAGCGGGTTGTGATCCCCAAGGGTGTAGGGGCCTGAGCCGTAGTTGGCTGCGGCTATCTCCTTGTTCGTCTTCCCGTTGGGGACGATTCGCATGTGGTAGTCGGTCATGTCGCCCATGATGAAGGCGCTGGGATCGCCCAAGTCCAGAACTACGGCGCTGGCGTCCGGCGCCGTTATGGTGTCTATGTAGCCGATGTTGCCCTTGTGGGGCGAGATCGAATCTTCCCCGGCGGCGTCCTTGTCTCGAATGCGGTCTATCGTGTACTTCACATCGGCGGATGTAAGCGGGGTTCCGTCGTGGAACTCGATTCCGTCGCGAACCTTGAAAGTGTACTGCGACAGGTCATTGGTGGAACTCCAAGACTCCACCGCCCACGGGGTTATCTCGCCGTCGTACCAGTACATGACGATGTTGTCGTAGGTCAGCTCTCCGTATGGGGCTTCCCCCTGCGCCAGCCCCGCCACTGCGGGATCTAGCGAGTTGAACGCGATCATGCCGAAGCGCATGACGCCGCCGTAGACGGGATCGTCGCTTATCACCACCGGTTCGGGCGTCGCTATGACTATCTTCTCTACCTCTTTGACCACTTCCTTTACTACTTCGACCGGGACTTCTACGACGACCTCTTTGACTACTTCGACTTCCTTTATTTCCGGCTCAGACGCGCACGCGAATGCGGCAAGCGCCGTTAGCGCCGCCGCGAGCGCGAGCCACCGTTTCGCGCCGAATGACATTATAGGCATCCCCATTTTCCTCCGCCCTTTCCCTGTTGCGTATAATCGCTCTCCGATTTATCGCCGATGCCGACTGCGTGAACGCTTTCATCGTTGGGCAATGCTTCCGAGCGCTGGAGGGGCGTCGCGCAACCATCATCCTGTCGCCCAATCCACGCTTGCGTCTTATAAGCGAACGCTCGCAAATAAGTATAGCGTAGTTTATGCTGCTGGTCAATACAATTTCTTTTGGCAATTGTAAAGGTGGATTTAGTCCCTTATTTATCTGATAGCAGTCGAGAATCGGCATTTCGCGAGCGAAGGGCGGCGGGCGCGCGACGCAAGCCTCTGATACAATTGCGCGGGAAAGAGCGAGAGGGGAGGCGATCATATGCCCACCAACGTGCCTCCACAGTACAGAGAGGCGGAAGACAGGTTCAGGCGCGCCGGCACGACTCAGGCGAAGATAGCCGCGCTGCAAGAGATGCTTGCGATAATGCCCAAGCACAAAGGCACGGACCATCTCAAGGCGCAGCTGAGGTCGCGGCTGTCGAAGCTCATGGCGGAGCTGGAAGGCGCGTCTTCCAAAGGCCCCGCGAGCGGCAGAACGGAGCCGTTCTCGATGCCCAAGGAGGGCGGCGGGCGCGCGACGCTTATAGGTCCCACGAATACGGGCAAATCGCTTCTGCTCAACCGCTCCACCGGCGCGAGGAGCAAGGTGGGCGCGTATGAGCTAAGCACGCAAGAGCCGGTTCCCGGAATGCTTCAGTACGAGGACGTCCGCATCCAGCTCGTCGACACGCCGCCAATCACGAATCCGTCGACGCAGGGGCGGCTGTACGGAATGCTGCGGAATACGGACGTGTTCGTCATCGTCGTCGATCTGTCCATGGACGCGGCGGCGCAGGCGGAAGACGCGCTCGCGGCGCTTGGGGAGTGGAATTTCACGATGCTGGCGCGCGGCGAAGCGCCGCCCGACGGCGGCGAGTGGCTCGCCAAGCCGACTATCATCGTGGGCAACAAGGCGGACATCCCCGGCGCGCTAGATCAGTTCATGCCGCTCGAGGATCGTTTCGGAGACCGCTACCCGGTAATCATGGCGAGCGCTGAGGAGGAAGTCGGGTTCGATGAGCTGGCGGAGCGCGTGTTCGAGGCGCTCAAGGTGATTCGCGTCTACACCAAATCGCCGCGCCTAAAGCTGGAAGACTACGCGCCGAGCGAGCCGCTGGTGCTGCCGGCGGGCGCGACGGTGATAGAGGCGGCGACGCATCTCCACAAGGAGTTGGCTCAGGGGCTCCGGTACGCGGCGCTGTGGGGGGACTCCGGCAAGTTCGACGGCCAGCACGTCGGGCGGAGCCACAAGCTGGCGGATAGGGACATCATCGAGCTGCACACGTAAGGGGCGGGTCTACTCGTCCGCTCCGGGCAGCGGCTCGTCGAACGGTTCGCCTTTGGCTTCCGCCGCGAGCCTGCGCTCGTTCCACTGCCTGATGGCTTCCAGCATCTCGGCGCGCATCTCCGCGCGCCCCTCGGCGCGGCCCTCGGCGCGGCCCTCCACACGTCCCTCAGCGCGGCCTTCCACGCGGCGCTTTTCTATGAGCGGAGTAACGAACTTGTTGGTGAGATATCTCGCGGTTACCATTACAGCCCCCCAGAAAACGTCTCCGAACAGCGCTATAGCTATCGAGAAAGGCACGAAGAGCGGCACGGCTCTCGCTGACGTAGAGCCGATGACTGCTAAGAGGCGAGTCTACTCGTCCGTTCCGGGCAGCGGCTCGTCGAACGGCTCGCCGTTGGCTTCCGCCGCCAGCCTGCGCTCGTTCCACTGCCTGACGGCTTCGAGCATCTCGGCGCGCATCTCGGCGCGTCCTTCCACACGCCCTTCGGCGCGGCCCTCCACACGCCCCTCCACACGTCCCTCAGCGCGTCCTTCCACACGTCCTTCGGCCCGGCCCTCCACACGCCCTTCGGCGCGCCGCTTCTCTATGAGCGGAGTAACGAACTTGTTGGTGAGATATCTCGCGGTTACCATTACAGCCCCCCAGAAAACGTCTCCGAACAGCGCTATAGCTATCGAGAAAGGCACGAAGAGCGGCACGGCTCTCGCGGATGTAGAACCGATGGCGACGATGGTCGCCAAGATGCCGTCGTGCGCTCCGCTCTTTACTTCCAAGTATGCCACAAGCGCAGTCCAGATTATGGACATCGCCAGAACCACAGCCAGCGCCCAAGGCGCGAGCTTGCCGGCGATGGACAGCGGCGTTTCCCGGTAGCCTTGCGGCTGGCGAGTTTCCCGCCGCCGCTGGCCGCAGGTTGGGCATACTTCCGTATCTTCGTTCTTTGTAGCTTTGATTGTACACCATCCTCTCGCATTTGTTGTGTCGCGGAGTCTTTCAGGCTGTCCTCGACAGGGCTTTCGCGAGCTTGCCGAACGGTTCATCGCGCCCGCGACTTTAGCGCAAGGCTGGATTGCGGCTACGCGCCCGCCACGCCAAGCTCGACGCTGTACAGGCTCGTTCGCGCGGTTACGTACAGCGTGCGGCGCTCCGCGCCGCCGAAGGCGACGTTGGCGGGCAGCTCCGGGAACGCTATCGTCCCCAGATGCGCTCCGCCGGCGTCGACTACCCACACGCCGCCCGCGCCGGTTACGTACAGGTTGCCGAGCGCGTCCACCTTCATGCCGTCCGGACTTCCCGCCTCGTCTACGTTCATGTCTATCAGCATTCTGTCGTTTCGCAGGCTCAGGTCTGCGCCCACGTCGAAGGCGCGCACGTTGCGGCGCTCGGTGTCGTCCACGTAGAGCGTCGTTTCGTCCGGCGAGAAGGCGATGCCGTTCGGGCGTCCGAAGTCGTTCTCCAAAAGCGTTGCGCCGCCGTCGGCGTCTATTCTGTAGACGCCGTTGAAGCCTATTTCCGCCAGCTCCGGCTCTATGCCGTAGGGCGGATCCGTGAAGAAGATTGCGCCGCTCGAGTGGACGACGAGGTCGTTCGGGCTGTTGAACCGCTTGCCGCGCCAGTGGGACGCGACGGTCTCCATCTCGCCGCTCGCGCCCTGTCGCGAGACGCGCCGCCCGGTATGCTCGCACGCGAGCAGCCGCCCTTCGCCGTCGAAAGCCAAGCCGTTGGAGTTGCGGCTGGGGCTGATGCGCGTCTCGACGGCGCCGGTGGCGGGCGTGTACTCGATTATCCTGTCGGCGGGGATGTCGCTGAACAGCAGATAGCCGTCGGGATGCCACGCGGGGCCTTCCGTGAACTGCAAGCCTCCGACGAGCTTCTTGGGGTTGGGGTTCGGAACGAGGTCTGCGAATGTGAGCGGCATGAGGTTCTCCCTTCGAGATTGCGATGTTCGAGGCTACGCGGGAGACGGTCGAGCGTCGCCGAGCCGTTGCCCCCGATACGTCGCCCATTGTATAGCAGCGTACAACGCGAGCGCGGCTTCCCGTGTCCCCTGATGCGCGCCCGCCGTCCATCGGGTACACTGGGCGCCAGACAAGCGGACATCGGATAGGGAGTTTCGACCTGCAATGCCTAGCTTCGTTTACGTAACCGCTTCGGCGGACGATAAGATAGTCATCTTCGAGCAGGACGAGGATACGGGCGCGCTGTCGCGGCTGGATGAGGTAGAGGCGTCTGGCCGCCCCGCGCCGCTGGCGACTGACGCGGAACAGCGCTTCTTGTACGCGGCTCGGCGGGATGCGCTGAAGCTGTCTAGCTACCGCATCGACTCGGCGAGCGGCGCGCTGGAGCTGATAGGCGTCGCGCCGCTGGAATCCGACCCGTGCTTCTTGGCGACGGACCGCGGCGGGCGATGGCTGCTGTCGGCGTACTACTTGGCGGGCGGCTGCGCCGTACACCGCATAGGCGCCGACGGCGCGGCGCGGCATCCGCCTACGGCGTGGATGGCTACGGGCGGCGGCGCGCACTCGATGCAGACAGACAAGTCCAACCGGTTCGCGTTCGTGCCGCACATCGCGGGCGGCAATGGCCCCAACGCCATCTTCCAATTCCGGTTCGATGCGGATACGGGCAGCCTCGCGCCGAACGACCCGCCGATCGTGCCGCAAGACGGCGAGTTGGGTCCGCGCCACTTCGCGTTTCATCCGACGCTGGACACGCTCTACTTCTCCAACGAACAGGGATGCAGCGTCACCGCGTATCGGCTCGACGCCGAGGCGGGAACGCTCTCCGCATTCCAGACGGTTTCCACGCTGCCGCCGTTCTGGGCGGGGCGCAACTCTTGCGCGCAGATTCAGATGCACCCATCCGGCAAGATGCTGTTCGCGCCGAACCGCGGTCACCACAGCATCGCCTGTTTCGCGGTGGACGCCGAGACTGGCGCGCTGGAGCGAACCGCCATCGTGCCGACGGAGCCGACGCCGCGCGCGCTTAGCCTAGACGCCGCCGGGCGGTTCATGTACGCGGCGGGGCTGGATTCCGGGCGAATCGCGGCGTACAGGGTCAACGAGGCGTGGGGCGGGCTGGACCGCGTTGGCGTGTACGACGCGGGCGCGGAACCGATGTGGGTATTGCCGCTGCGGTTCGACTAGCGAGACGAGCGCCGTCGCGAGGTTTTCACGCTTGTGGCGCGGAGATCGCGAGCGAGTCGGCGCGCCGTCGATACGCGATTTGACAGTATGTGTTATATTGCGCGCATTGGCGCGGAGCGCGTCGCATAGGACACGCGAAAGCAAGTGAGAGGTGTTGAATTGAATATGCCAAGATTGATTGCGCTGGCTGCATCGCTGACGATGCTTTCGCTGCTGTTCGCAGCCTGCGCCAGCTCTGAAGAGGAAGCGCCGCCGACGCCAACGCCGATCAACGTCGCGGCTATCATCGATCAGGCGATGGCGGCGCAGGAGCCGGGCATGACGCCCGCCGACGTATCCGCCGCTATGCAGGAAGCGATGGCAGCCCAGCCCGGCGGCGTTACTCAAGCGGAGATGGCGGACGCCATAGCGCAGGCGCTCCAGCAACAGACGCCCGGCATTACGCAAGAGCAAGTGGCGGAAGAGATAGCCAAGGCGCTCGCCGCCAACCAGAGCCAGACCGAAACCCAAATAGCGGACGCCATAGCGCAGGCGCTTCAGCAGCAGACGCCCGGCTTGACGGAAGCCGAAGTGTCCGCCGCCATCGCCAAAGCGCTCGCCGATAGGCCCGGCGTTACGCAGGAGGACATACAGGCGGCGGTCGAACAGGCGGTGGCGAAAGCGGTGCCCGAACCCGCCGACGATATGATGGATGATGACATGATGGGGCCTAGCGGCAAGGTCACCGGCGCGGTGTCGAGCGTGGGAACCCCCAGCGGTTGGCCCACCGACTGCGTATGGTGCGCCACCTTCCCCAACATCGGCGCGGGCGAGGTGCTGATTACCGCCACGCGCTCGGCGTCGGGCGCGTTCATCACCGAGCCTTGGGTAGCCGAAAGCTGGACTCTCGCGCCTGACAGCAGCTATATCGACTGGAAGATCCGCGAGGGGATCCAGTTCCATAAAGGCTGGGGCGAGCTGACGGCCGAAGACGTCGTCTACACCTACAACGCGGGCAACCCGGGCATCACGCCGGAGGCGGTTCACGACACGCTGCCGCGCCCGGACATCGGCAAGCTGGATCTAATCAGCAAATACGTGGCGCGGATGAACCTAAACTCGTTCTCCGTAAGCACCATGCTCGCGGGCGTCTCCGACCTCGGCGAGGGCGTGCCTATCCACTCCCAGAAAGTTCAGACCGAACAAGGCACGGACTGGATGCGGCAGAACATCATCCTGACAGGCCCCTTCGAAGTGCCGGAGTGGACTCAGCAAAAGGGCATCTTCCTAGAAGCTCGCTCGGATGGCGAACACTGGAAGGGAATGCCGCACATAGAACGGTTCGACATGGTGGAAGTGCCTGAAGCCGCCACGCGGCGCGCGATGCTCGAAAACGGGCAGGCGCAGATGGCGGAAATCCCCATCAAGGACTGGGCGGCGCTCATCGAACTAGGCATGTCCCGTTCGCAGGAAGGCGCAAGCAACGCCCGCGGCGTGCTGTTCCAAGGGCATTACTGGGAAACCGAACACCCGCGATCCGGCGACACGTTGGATCGCACGGTCGACGAATCCAAGCCATGGATATCCCGAATGGACGATCCCGCAGGGCGTGAGCGCGCACGCGACGTTCGCGTGGCTATCTCGCAGTGCGTGGACCGCGAAGCCATCCTAGACACCATCCTCGGCGGGCAAGGCAGAGTAGCCTACGCGCAATACATCCACCCGGACACCGCGCTGTACGCCAAGGTGGACGGCGATACCCGCTGGAACATCCCGTTCGATTGCGACGCATCCAAGGCGCTGCTCGCCAAGCACGGCTTGGAAGGCGGCTTCACCATCAACGACTACTGGGCAGGACCTAGCGGCGTGGTGGTGGAGATGGCGGAAGCCATGGCTGCGACTTGGCTCGCCGAGCTGAACATCACCCTCGAAGTGGATAGGCAGATATATTCCACGTGGCGCCCCGGGCTGATAGCGCGCTCGGTCAACGGAATGCACGGCAGCTTCAACCCCGGCACCGCTCCGCCGACGTGGCCCAACGAGTGGACATGGAGCGCGGTGGCGTCGCCCGCCGGATACAACTCCGGCAACGAGCTGCCGCAGGCGAGCGCAACCGTGATCGCGAAGGAGAAGACCACCAATCAGGAAGAGCTTGAGCAGCTCACGCTCGACTGGGTGGACTTCATATTCGACGAGCGCTTCGGGTTCACCGTAGGCACGATGCCGAACAACACCATCTACAACGCCCAGGAGATATCCTCTTGGGAGATGCGTCCGATGACCAACTTCCGCGTCGGCGGCATGAAGTCTTTGGAAAACATCAAGCTGGCGCAGTAATCCGCGCATAGAGCCATAATCCGCGGGGGTGGGCGCAAAAGCCTGCCCTCGCGGAACAGCCCCCGAAACCCGCCGGGAGGGACTCGCCATCGCTATATTCGTCATACGGCGCTTCTTCACGTCCATCCTCGCCGTGGCGGGCGCGACCATCATCATATTCGCCGCGTCGCGCGTTCTGGGCGACCCCACCGTGCTGTTCCTGCCCGAAGAGGGCTACGGATTGGACGCGGCGGAGCTGGAGAAGGCTAGAAAGCGCCTCCACCTAGACAAGCCCGTGCCGCTTCAATACGCCTTCTGGGTTGGAGACCTGCTTCGGGGCAATCTGGGGCAGGACTTGGGCGACAGGCACCCCATATCCTCCAAGCTCAAGGACAAGCTGCCGCCGACGCTAAGGCTGGCTTTCGCCGCGTACATCATCGCCACGCTCATCGGGATACCGCTGGGCGTCTTATCGGCGGTCAAGCGCGGCTCGATATGGGACTTGGGGGGAAGGACGTTCGCGCTGCTTGGCCAAGCGCTGCCCATCTTCTGGGTGGGCATCTTGGGCATCCTGATATTCGCCGTATGGCTGCGCTGGCTGCCCGCCGGAACGCAGGGAGAGGGATTCTCCATCAAGCACTACATCCTGCCCACGCTCACGCTCGCGTGGTTCCCGGCGGCGGGTTACCTGCGGCTCATGCGCTCCGCGATGCTGGACGTGCTGGATTCCGAGTACGTAAAGCTCGCTCGCGCCAAGGGCGTCAGCGCAAATGTCATCATCTGGAAGCACGCCTTCAAGAACGCCGCCATCGCGCCGCTCACGTTCTCCGGGCTGCTGCTGGCGGGATTCATCACCGGCTCGGTATCCGTCGAAGTGGTGTTCGGTTGGCCCGGCATTGCAAGGCTGGCTGTGGAAGCCGTGCAGACGAACAACCTGACCACGCTTTCGGTGATAACGCTCATGTTCACGCTGATATACGTGGTGGTGAACTTCGCGGTGGACCTCATATATGGACTCTTGGACCCCCGGATACGCTATTCATAGAACCTAGGCATCGTCATTTCCGCGAAAACGAACGGGGCTGTTTTCATGGCAATCCCCTCGCATTGGCTGTCGCCGACGCCGCCGACAATGAAAATGGCGCGCCGAGCGGCTTATTTACAGAGGAGTGATTGGGTGGTGAGATGACAGAATCCCAACCGGAAATAGCGATCTCGCCGGGCGGCCGCTCCAGACTGACGCGGGTTTTCCAAGCGTTTCGCAGATGGCCTATCGTGTCGCTTGCGCTGATCACGCTGCTGGCGTTCGTAGCCGTATTCGCGCCGCTCCTCGCGCCGCAAAGCCCCATAGAATCGCAGCTGCGCGACAGGAACGCGCCGCCGTTCTGGTATGCCGACTGGTATGAGGAGAACCCGAAGGTCACGCGCACCTACGTGCTGGGCGCGGATCCCATCGGGCGAGACTTGCTGAGCCGCCTCATCTACGGCGCGCGCATCTCGATGATGGTCGTGGTCGTAGCGCTCGTGAGCGGCACTGTCGTCGGCACCGCGCTCGGGCTGGTCGCGGGATACGCGGGCGGCATAACCGACGAGGTGATAACCCGCTTGGTGGATATCTGGCTGGGGCTGCCGTTCATTCTGCTCGCGTTGATAGTCGCCATCACCATCGGCGCGGGACTGCTGACGATGATGGGGCTGCTCGCCGCCACCGCGTGGACTCCGTTCGTGCGAAACGTGCGCGCAGAGGTGCTCACGCTGCGAGAGCGCGACTATGTGTCGCTGGCGCGCGTCGCTGGCGCGTCCCCTCTCCGCATCCTAATCAAGCACATCCTGCCGGGCGTGATGAACACCGTGCTGGTCATAGCCACGCTCCGCATCGGGCAGCTAATCCTAACCGAATCATTCCTCAGCTTCCTCGGCGCGGGCATCCCGCCGCCTACCCCCACATGGGGAGCGATGATAGCCGACGGGCGCGAATACCTGCGCGATGCTTGGTGGGTGTCCGTATTCGCGGGCGTAGCAATTGGCCTAACCGTGCTGGCGCTCAATTTCTTCGGCGACTGGATGCGCGACACCTTCGATCCCAGATTGCGACAGGTGTAGCTCTCGGCTATTTTGCATCGATGAACGGGATTCACAGGATGCGATGAAAGACATCCCTCCGTAAAACATCCTGAGAAATCTCGTTCGCCACGCAAGTCTATGCAGTTTTATAGATAGTCTCGTGATTGCGCGGCATTGAATCCCACACAATTTTATCGCTACTATTCTCAGCGAAAACTTGCGCGCGCAAGCGCCGCGAGCGGGAGTCGATTAGCCGAACAGGAGATGACAACTTGCCGAAGAAACTGTTGATAATCGCGTTGGCGGCGGCCCTTTCCATTGCGTTCGCCATAGCCCCTCAGCCTGCCGTCCAAGCGCAGGCGCAAACCGCAGACATGAGCGTTACGGCTCGAAATATGACCGATACGCATCCGCTGACTCCGCCCATCGCGGTGGTTCACGATAGCGGCGTGGACACGCTGACGCAACTGACGGAATCGGGACTCGATCTCGCGTCCGCCGAAGAAATCGCATCGCTCGAAGGCGTTAGCGAAGCGGTCTCCTTCCCGCCGAACCCCATTGCGCCGGGCGAGCTGGCGAGCGCGACTATAACGACCGCGTCCGTGGGTGACCATGTGAGCGTCATATCGCAGATCGAAGGCGCTGGCGCGGACACGCTCATCGTAGGCGTCGCCGTAGTTTCCGAGAGCGGCGTATCCATGGCGGGTGGCGGCTTCCATGACGCTGACTCGAACGGCTGGCGCGCGGGCGCGATACAAGTGTTCGTACACGCGTCGGACGCTGAGGTTCCTGCCGCCGGAAGCGCGGACGTTACAATCTCGAACCTCACCGCCGGGCAGCCGATTACCCCGCCCGTGGCAGTCGTTCACGATCCGAACGTCGCCGCACTTAGCTACACGATGCCGAGCGAGCTGGACGGCATAGACGACCTCTCCGAGGGCGGCGTTACCGATGATCTGCTCGCCACGCTCCGGTCCGCGCCCGGCGTAGTCTCCGTTCGCGCGCTGGACAGCGGCGGACCCATCCCGCCGGGCGGCTCGCACACCGCGACTATCGACGGGGCGGACGGCGCGACGGTTTCCGTAGTGGGCATGTTCGCCTGCACCAACGACGCCTACATCCTCGCAAGCGCGCCGTTCAGCGTGGTGGCTGAAGGCGAACCTGCCGCTCGCGCGTCATCGATAGCCGCCGTCATCGACTCCGGCTCCGAGGCGAACGACGAAACGGCTGCAACCGTCCCCTGCCTTGGGCATGGACCCGCCGCGCTCTCCGAGGGCGTCGGCGAGAACGTCCGCGCGCCGCATGCCGGCATTCAGGGCGTTGGCAACCTCGACCCCGATACGCATGGATGGACAGCGGACGCCACCGCGCGGCTCGATATTGTCGCGCCGTCGCGCTCCGACGCTGCCGCGTACACCAAGGCGTTCGTCTACGAAGCCATCGCTCGCGCCGAAACGGACGGGCTAGAATCCGCCGCCGCGTACTACAACACCCCCGAAAGCGTGGATGGGCAGTGGTACATATTCATCATTGACGCTGACGACCTGCGCCTAGCGCACATCGATCAAGACGCGATAGGCACGCCGCTCACGCCGGTAGTGGGCGCGCGCAACTACCCCATCGGCGCGCAGGTGGCGGAAGCCGCAACGCTCGAAGGAGCGTGGACGACCTACACCTTCCCCAACCCTGTCGGCGGCACGGAGACCAAGCACAGCTGGCTGGTTCTCGATGATGATGGAGTGATGTTCGGCAGCGGCTGGTACGAGGTGGGACCAGATAGGGAAGACGCGCCCGCCTACACCAAGTCGTTCGTGCGGCAGGCAATCGCCCTGAGCGACGCCGTGGGCATAGAAGCCGCCGCCGCGTACTACAACACGCCCGAAAGCGTGGATGGACAGTGGTACATGTTCATCGCTGACGAGAACGACGTTATCGTGGCGCACGTCGATCCAGACCGAATTGGCGAAACGCTCTCCGATGCGCTGGGTCCTGCCGGCTATCCCGCCGGCGCGCAGGTGGCGGCAGCCGCAACGCCTGAAGGCGCGTGGACGACCTACACCTTCGCTAACCCAGCCGGCGGCGCTGAGACAAAGCACAGCTGGGTAGTGCGCCGCTCGGATGGGACGCTGTTCGGCAGCGGCTGGTATGAGGCGGGACCCGACAGGGAAGACGCGCCCGCGTACACCAAGACGTTCGTGCAGCAGGCAATCGCCCTGAGCGACGCCGTGGGCATAGAAGCCGCCGCCGCGTACTACAACACGCCCGAAAGCGTGGATGGACAGTGGTACATGTTCATCGCGGACGAGAACGACGTTATCGTGGCGCACGTAGACCAAGACCGAATTGGTGAAACGTTCTCCGACGCGCTAGGCCCCGCTGGTTATCCCGCAGGCGCGCAGGTGGCTGCCGCCGCAACGCCTGAAGGCGCGTGGACTACCTACACCTTCCCCAACCCCGCCGGCGGCGCTGAGACCAAGCACAGCTGGGTAGTGCGCCGCGCGGATGGGACGCTGTTCGGCAGCGGCTGGTATGAGGCAGGCCCCGACAGGGAAGACGCGCCCGCCTACACCAAGACGTTCGTGCAGCAAGCAATCGCCCTGAGCGACGCCGTGGGCATAGAAGCCGCCGCCGCATACTACAACACGCCGGAAAGCGTGGATGGGCAGTGGTACATATTCATCGCGGACGAGAACGATGTTATCTTGGCGCATGTCGATCCAGTCCAGATTGGCAAGACTGCTTCCGAGATAGTTGGGCCGAACGGTTATCCCGCCGGCGCGCAGGTGGCGGCCGCCGCAACGCCTGAAGGCGCGTGGACGACCTACACCTTCGCCAATCCCGCCGGCGGTACGGAAACCAAGCACAGCTGGGTAGTGCGCCGCGCGGATGGAACGCTGTTCGGCAGCGGCTGGTACGAGGCGGGTCCCTCGAGAGATGATGCGCCCGCTTACACCAAGACGTTCGTGCAGCAGGCAATCGCCTTGAGCGACGCCTTGGGCATAGAATCCGCCGCCGCGTACTACAACACTCCCGAAAGCGTCGATGGGCAGTGGTACATGTTCATCGCCGACGAGAACGACGTTATCGTGGCGCACGTCGACCCAGACCAAATTGGCAAAACGCTCTCCGAGATACTAGGCCCAGACGGTCAGCCCTCCGGCGCCCAAGTGTCGGAAGCCGCTACGCTCGAAGGCGCGTGGACTACGTATAGCTTCCCCAACGTAGACGGCGTAGTGGAGACCAAGCACAGCTGGGTAGTGCGCCGCGCTGACGGAACGCTGTTCGGCAGCGGCTGGTACGAGATCGCGCCTATGCCCATGCCGACGCCGCCCGACACCGGCGACTACGCCGCATCCGGCGGCTGGGCGCTCGGGCTGGCGATGCTCGGCTTAGCCGCGCTCGTCGCCGGCGTCATAACCGTGGCGCGCGCCCGCAAGAGATAGCCGATAGCCAAGCGCGCCGCCTCGCCCTAGAACGGGTTGGGGCGGCGCGCTTGTTCGTAGCGCGCGCTACTCCCCGATTAGCGCGATGAGCTTGTCGATAGTCTCTTCCCGGAAGCGGTCGAGGTCGTCGGCGTCCTTGATTAGCGCGCCGAGCGTCCGCACCACCGCGTCGCGGTCCAGACGGTCGAAGTGTAGAATGACCATCGCGCGCGCCCAGTCGAGCGTTTCGGATATGCCGGGCATCTTCTCCAGCCCGGATTCGCGCGCGCCCTCGACGAACCTGCACACCTGCCGCGCGAGCGCCGCGTCGATGCCTTCCACCTTCCGGCGCACGATTCGCAGCTCTTTCTCGATGTCCGGGTAGTCTATCCACAGGTAGAGGCAGCGGCGGCGCAGCGCGTCGGAGAGGTCGCGGGTGCGGTTAGACGTGAGTATGACCAGCGGGCGATGCTTGGCGCGAATGGCGCCTATCTCCGGGATAGTCGCCTGAAACTCGGACAATACTTCCAGCAGGAAAGCCTCGAACTCTTCATCGGCGCGGTCTATTTCGTCGATGAGCAGCACGGGCGACTTGTCCGGCTGCGTAAGCGCGGCAAGCAGCGGGCGTTCTAGCAGGAAATCGCGGCTGAATATCTGCCGTTCGCGCTGTTCCGTAGACAGCCCGCCGCCCTCGTCGAGCCGTATCCACAGCAGTTGTTTGGGGTAGTTCCACTCGTAGAGCGCGGTGGAGACGTCCAGCCCTTCGTAGCACTGTAGGCGGATGAGCTTGGCTCCCATGAGCTGCGCCATGACGTTGGCAATCTCGGTCTTGCCCACGCCGGGGCGTCCCTCGACGAGCAGCGGCCGCCCGAGCGTTTGCGCCATGTAGATCGAGGTGGCGATAGAGGCGTCCGCGATATAGTCGAGCGATTCCAGCTCGCTTAGTATGTTGCGGATGGGGTCAGACACGCGACAGCTTGCCGAGCAGTATCTCGACGCTTTCTATATCCGCCGCTATGTCTTCATCGTCGAGCCAGCCTTCATAGAAGTTCTGATGCAGGCCGCTCGCCACCCTGAACAGTATGCGAATTTCGGGATCTCCCGCCAACTCGGATATTCTGCGAACAGCCCTGAACAACGCGCCGTGCGAATTGTGCGCCCATCCCTCCCGTTCGGCGATGGACTCGACGGCATGCGCCGCCGCGCCCCAAGCCTTTTCGGACGCTCGAAGGCTGTCGCCGACGCTCGACTCGCACTCAGCCTGCCGGATTGGGCGATGGCTCGTGTCCGTATGGTATTCGGTGGTTGCCAATGCGTTCGTCCTGTGTTGTCGCCGCTGGGATTATGGGAATTGCTAGGGACAGGGCGCGATGTTTCGATAGGATCTCATCTTGCGATCGCTGGAAATCACGGTGGTATCGCCATGCCGCGCCCGTATGTCGAGCGCGGTTGCGAGGATGATCATGTCGTGGAGGTCTTCCTTTGCGGCTATGGTCCGCCCAGCCCACGCTTGTCATTCCCAGCCCGCACTTGCCATTCCTAGCTTACACTTGTCATTTCCAGCTTGCACTCGTCATCTGAGCTTGCGCTTGTCATTTCAGGCTTACTTGTCATTCCGTGGTTGTGCTTGTCATTCCGAGAGTAGCGAGGAATCTAAAATCCATGCTCACAAGACTGGACAGCCGTTGCTGAGTCTACATAGGCGTGTAGCGGACAGCCATTTTAGATTCTTCACTCCGCTCCGCTGCGTTCAGAATGACAGGTGAACTCGATATATCGCTGCGTTCGGAATGACAGATGAACTCAGTACATATCCGCTGCGTTCGGAATGACAGATGAACTCAGTACATATCCGCTGCGTTCGGAATGACAGATGAACTCAGTACATATCCGCTGCGTTCGGAATGACAGGTAAACACGATACATATCCATTGCGTTCAGAATGACAGAAGCTGACAGGAACGGGGGTCTATTGCAACTATGATCCGCCCAGCCTGCACTTGTCATCCCTAGCCCACGCTTGTCATTCCGGGCTTACGCTTGTCATTCGAGGTTGCACTTGTCGTTCCTAGCCTAAACTTGTCATTCTGGGTTACGCTCGTCATTCCGGGGTTGTGCTTGTCATTCCGAGAGTAGCGAGGAATCTAAAATCCATGCTCACAAGACCGGACAGCCGTTGCTGAGTCTGCATAGGCGTGTAGCGGACAGCCATTTTAGATTCTTCACTCCGCTCCGCTGCGTTCAGAATGACAGGTGAACTCGATATGTCGCTGCGTTCAGAATGACAGGTGAACTCGATATGTCGCTGCGTTCAGAATGACAGATGAACTCGATATGTCGCTGCGTTCAGAATGACAGATAACCTCAGTACATATCCGCTGCGCTCAGAATGACAGACAAACTCAATAGCGTTCGGAATGACGGATAACCTCACTACATATTATCCACTGCATTCAGAATGACAGACAAGCCCACCAATAATACCCCTCTCCCGCAAATGGGAGAGGGGACTTTGTAAACACTCTCTAAGAGATACGAGCGCGCTTTACCCGCTCACTCTTAGAGGCTACGCCTGCATCGCGCGCCACACCTTTTCGGGCTTGGCGGGCATGTTCATGTGCTTGACGCCGAACGGGGATAGCGCGTCTATGACGGCGTTCATCACGGCGGGGGACGCGGCTATGGTGCCGGTCTCGCCCGCGCCCTTTACGCCGAGCGGGTTGGTGGGCGATGGCGTTGTCGTGCGGTCGGTGATGATGGAGGGGATGTCCTCCGCCGTTGGGATGGCGTAGTCCATCATGCTGCCGGTGACGAGCTGCCCGGAGGCGTCGTAGATCGCCTCCTCCGTGAGCGCCTGACCGACGCCCTGCGCCACGCCGCCGTGAACCATGCCCTCGACTATCATCGGGTTGATGACGTTGCCCACGTCGTCTATGGCTACGTACTTCTCCAGAGACACGTCTCCAGTGTCGCCGTCCACCTCGACTACGGCTATGTGGGCGCCGAATGGCCATGTGAAGTTCTGCGGGTCGAAGATGCTGACGGCTTCCAGCCCCGGCTCCGTTCCTTCGGGCAGGCTTTCGTACCAGTACGCCGCGAGCGCGACTTCTTGGAACGTCTTGGCGTTGGCGGGCGCGCCCTGCACGAAGTACTGCCCGCCCTCGGATACCACGTCTTCCGGCGCCGCTTCCAACAGGTTGGCGGCTATGCGTTTCGCCTTGTCCTGTATCTTGTCGATGCTCATGTGGATGGCGTTGCCGCCGCACACCGCGCTCCGAGATCCGAACGTGCCGGTTCCCATCTGCACCTTGTCCGTGTCTCCGTGAACCACCTCGACGTCTTCCACTGGCACGCCTAGTTCGGCTGAGGCTAGCTGCGCGAAGGTGGTGTCGTGCCCCTGCCCGTGTCCGGACGAGCCGGTGAACACGGTTACCTTGCCTGTGGGGTGGACGCGCACGAGCGCGCTCTCCCACACCCCGGCGCGCGCGCCGAGCGTGTACGCGACGGCGGACGGCGCCATGCCGCATATCTCGACGTAGGTGGACAGCCCGATGCCGAGATGCCGCCCCTGCTCGCGCGCCGCCGCCTGCTGCGCGCGGAAGTCGTCGTAGCCCACTAGCTCCAGCGCGCGATCGAGCGCCGCTTCGTAGTTGCCGCTGTCGTATATGACGGCGGTGGCTACCTCGTGGCCATCCTCGAACGGCGGGATGAGGTTCTTGCGGCGCACTTCCGCAGGGTCCATGCCTATCTCGGCGGCGTAGCGGTCAATCATCCGCTCCACTAGATAAGTCGCCTCCGGGCGCCCCGCGCCGCGGTAGGCGTCCACAGGCGTGGTGGTGGTGAACACGCCCGTAACCTTGCACTGGACGTTTTCTATCTGGTAGGGCCCCACCAGCATCAGCCCGAACAGGTATGTGGGGATGGCTGGCGCGAAGGTGGACAGGTACGCGCCCATGTTGGCGTACACTTCGGTTTTCAGCCCGGTTACGTTGCCTTCGGCGTCTCCGATTATCTCGCAGTCCGCCACGTGGTCGCGCCCGTGCGTGGTGGCGAGGTAGTTTTCCTGCCGTCCCTCGATCCACTTCACCGGGCAGCCGAGCCGCTTGGCGAGCATGGCGGCGATGACTTCTTCCGCGTACAGATACAGCTTGCATCCGAACCCGCCGCCGACGTCCGGCGCGATGACGCGGATCTGATGCTCTGGGTGTCCCGTAACCAGCGCCAGCAGCAGCCGCACTAGGTGGGGTATCTGCGTGGATGTCCAAACCGTTAGTTGGTTGGTTCCGGGGTTGAAGTCCGCGACGACGCCGCGCGGCTCCATCGGGTTGGGAATGAGCCGCTGGTTTACGATGCGTTCGCTTACGCGCACTTGCGCACCCGACGCTGTGGCGTCGTAGTCTCCCCCGCCTACTTCCCACTCGAAGGCTACGTTGTTGGGCGCGTCGTCGTGTACCTGCGCCGCGCCGTCGCTCACGGCGGCTTCCATGTCTATAACGGCGTCCAAAACTTCGTATTCCACATCCACGAGCGCGGCTGCGTCCGAAGCCGCCTGCGGGCTGGATGCGACGACGGCGGCAACCGCGTCGCCCACGCATCGCACCTTGTCCACCGCGAGCGGCGGGTGCGGCACTTCCTTCGTGTCCGGCACCACCCACCCGCAGATGAGCGAGCCGAGCTGGTCCGCGAGCTGCGCGCCCGTGTATACGGCGACGACGCCGTCGGACGCCTCTGCCGCCGACGTGTCCACGCTCAGGATGTTGGCGTGCGCGTGCGGGCTGCGGACGAGCGCCATGTCCAGCATCCCCACCAGACGAATGTCGTCGACGTAAGCGCCTCTGCCTGTAATCAGCCTTGGGTCTTCACGGCGCTTTATGCTTGCGCCTAGCGCTGACTGTGTGGTCACGTCTGGGGCCTCCTGCGGTTCGCTCAGGGTGGCGCGCGGGCGGATTACGATCTCGCGCGGCGGCTGGCATAGCGCGCCCATGCCGCAACGATACCTTACCCCAGCGGACGGGGTTAGGCAAGTGGCGGGTTGCGCTCAGAACAAGACCGCCGCGCCAGCGCTCGGACGCGGGCGGGATGGTGTATACTCCACCCCGTTGCGAATGGCGTTCGGTTTGGCGGAGGGTAACGGCATATGAGCGCGATGGGCGGCGCGGAGTGGTTCTTCGTGGAGCAGGATCCGAACGACCGAGTTCGCTCCACTACTCGGCGCCACGCGCTCGAAGGCTCCGGGCTTCCGACGGTGGAGCGCGTCGTTCGGGAAGCCGTCCAAAACAGCGTGGATGCGACGCTCGAAAACGAAATGACCGTCGTCGAATTCAGCGTAGATTCCATATCGGGCGAACGCGCTGCGGATTTCGCGGCGCTGCTTCGGTTGGACGCGAACGGTTCGCCACTCAAACGGCTGAACAAGCTGGGGCTTCAGGCGAACAACTCATTTGCGCGGCTCGGCAAGCCGTCGCCGGACAGCGTTGGCGTCACCATTGTCAGCGATTACAACACCCTAGGGCTTGGGTTCGACGACAAAGACGGGGTAGACCGTTTCGAGGAGCTTTGCCTATCGTTCGGGCAAGACACGACGGACGCGAGCGCGGCGCGCGGCGGCTCTTACGGATTCGGCAAAGAGGTATACGAAGAAGCGTCCGATTGCAACATGTTCATCGCATACAGCGTTTTCGAACCGAGCGCGATGACGCATGAGAAAGGCTGCCGCGCGCGTCTGTTCGGCTGCGCGACGTTCGATGGTCACGAGTGGAATGATGAAAATTACAAAGGGCGAGCGCTGTTTGGGCGCGTCGAGAAGGATACGCGAGGGCGCAAGCTAAGTAGACCGCTTATCGATGAAGACGCGCACATTGTTGCCGAACGGCTCGGATTCGAGCTGCGCGGAAACGACGAGCCCGGAACGTCGATAATGATAGTCGGCGCTAGATTAGATATAGACGGGGTGAGAGAGGCGGTCGAAAAGTACTGGTGGCCTCGCATTCAGGCGAATCGGCTCAGCGTCGGGCTGATAGCCGACGGGAAAGAGCTTGCGCCTCCGGAGCCGAAAACAAACAGCGCTCTAGATCCGTTCATAGACTGCTACCAGATGATCGATCAAGAGACCAAACCGACGCCTCCCCGCGAGAGGAAGCACACGCTGAACGCGCTGCACGGTCTGAAACCCGGCTTGCTCGCGCTGAAGGCGCTCGACAGCGATGCGGACAGAGACGATGACGATGACCCGCTGGCGAACACCGTTGCGCTCATCCGCAGCGGCCCCAAGATGGTCGTCGAATACATGCGCCCGGGCGGTCTAGGGCGCGGATACGTGGGCGCGTTCGTAAGCCACCCGGACGTCGAGAAGTCGCTCCACCTTTCGGAGCCGCCCTCGCACGATTCTTGGAACGAAAACTCGCAGCGCATCGAAGACGCATACGCGAGCGACCCCGACATGGCTGAAACGGCAAGGGACATTGTTAGGAGAATCATGCGACGGGTGAAAAGTTACGCAAGAGATTTCGGCAAGTCTCTCGCGCCGCCGCCGCCAGTCGTTCCGACTAGCGGAAGCAGGGAGATGCGGCGCATTCTTTCCGCCGTGATGTCGAGCGGCGGCTTGGGATCTCCCCCCCCCCCCCCGCGTCGCCTGATCCATTTGCTCTTGAGATTGACGAAGGGCGCAAGAACGAGGGATCTCTATCCACTATAACCGCCGCTGTAAAGCTCAAGCTGAGAGACGACGCTGAGATAGATTATGCGAATGTGATAGTTTCGCTCGCGCCGATGGTGGTTATCGATGACAACATGCGGCGTGTCCACTCCGAGCGTCTGGCGCTGGCTTCGGCGTCCGTGGATGGGCGGGACGCCACGCCGCTAGACGGCTTTGAGATTCCGGCGAGGATAGACAAGATCCGGCAGGTGGAGATATTGGCGGAATCCGCCCCCTTCGACCGAAACTTGTATGCCAGCCTCGATGTGTCGGTGCATATTCCCAGCGCAGCCTCATCGGACTCGAACGGAGAATCGGGATGACGACTCGCAGCCAACCGGCCGCGCGCGGCTCGCGGCAGCGCAGGGAACGGCGGTTCATCCCGCCATTCGGAGACGGCTCCAGCCCGAACGCGCTCAGCAACCTGCTCGAAAGAACCCTATCCGAGTGCAAGTTCGCGCCTTTCGACGACGTAGCTCTCCTAGATGAAGACGCTTACACGCTCGCGCCGGAAGAGTCGAATAGACCTATCGAACCCCGATTCGCGCTCTCGCTAGATAGCGCGGTCTTCGGCGAGTTGACTCGGACGCTCGGATGCTCCGCTGACGATCTGACGGTTGGGCTGTCGATTCGAAGCCGACACCTCCGGCGGTACGAGAAGCTAGAGGCGTGGAAGTCCTCGGATATTCCCGCAGGCGTGTGGCGCATCCCGCCCGACCGAATGGAGCTGTTTCAGACAGGGCGCGACATCGATTTCGTGCTGTCCCTTCTCGTTCTCAGGCATAGCGCCGATATTGCGCGGCAGGGGCTCGAATACGGCAAGGTCTTGACTCGCAAGCAGTTCGCCATCAAGGAAATGGTGGATGCTTCCACCTTCCCGTTCGAGTGGGTCGAATTCGGCGGCGAGTCGGGCTACCCGGACAATCTGTTGTGGGCAATCCGCTGGAACATCGATCCGGGCGACGAAGACCGCTACTCGTGTACGGTTGCCGAGGCGCTTACCGTGCTGGGCAACAAGAAAGCCGAGCAGAGCCTGAAGGCGATGGGCGACGCATCCGGCGGGCTGGCGTGGCGGATGATGGCGGCGGACATAACCACGCAGATATGGTGCGACACGCTGCTCGGCGTAGAAGAGCCGCCGGACGAGAGCGACACCGAAACGCTGGCGGGGCAAGTGTACGCGAGACTGGCGAGAGCCAGCAGGCGGCCGTATGCCGAAATCCGCGAGCTTGCTTCCCAAGACGATAGCCTGTTCGAGCTTCGATCGCTAATCTCGCAGATAATCGGGGTGGTTAGGTGATCGTCGGCTCGATGACGGGGAAGAGCCTTTCCAACGAAACGGCTGAGCGCGTCTTGCAGGCTCGCCGCGCTCAGCCATCTTATAAGCTGCTGGACAGCCAGACGGAAACCGTAGGAACGGGCAAGGCTTGGGACGAACGGCGCGCGGACCGTGTTAGGGACACGCTTCAGGCCAAGATAAGGCAACTTCAATCGGCTGGAAAGCGCGTCGACGGTTTCGAGTTCGACCGCTGCGTTTGCGCCATTCTGCACAAGACTCTAAACCTTCCCCACAATCTCGTTGCGGCGGATGGATTCTGGAGATGGCTGGCTGTCGAGAAGTTCGCAGATATTATCGAGGCTAGAGTCCCATCCTCAAAAGGATATTCCCTATCCGCAAATTACGGCATCGGAAGCAGAAGCCGTGTACGCAACAGAATTGCAATTATATGGTATAGAGCCGATATGCTGTACGACGAGAACGCAAGCGATCCGTACCATCTATCGAAATACCAGTTGCACGCGGATTTCGTGGAATCCGGCATAATCCGCCATCGCTATGGGTGGTGCAGAAACCTTGCGCGCGCGTTGGTTAGATTCCAGTACAGAGACCCGAACTCGCGCGTGACTTACTTGCACAGTGACAGCACCCGCGCCAACGGCATCCGCGAGATGTACAAGCGTCTCCAAAGGCTGCACAGCGTCATATCCTTCGAGTTCCTCTCCGAAGAAGAGCTTGGGAAAATCCTCGAAGAGAACAGCAGGGATTTGCTCCGCGCATGAACAACGCCACATCCAACAAAATGCGCGCCGTCCGCCAGTCCGGCACCGCGCCCGAGCTTGCGGTTCGCGCTGCGCTCGAATCGCTGGGATACGGCTTCGTAGCGAACGCGCGCGGCAAACCGGGAAGCCCGGACGCTTGGCTCATCCGCCAAGAGGTAGCCATATTCGTTCACGGCTGCTTCTGGCATCGGCACGCGGGCTGCCGCAAGGCGACGACACCCAAGACGAACCGCGATTACTGGCTGCCCAAGTTCCAGAAGAACGTCGAGCGAGACGCGCGCAAAATCCGCGAGCTTGCGGATATGGGCTACGCATCCATCACCGTTTGGCAGTGCGAGACGATGGACGCCGCCGCGCTGGAACGCATCCTCGCGGAGCGCGTCGCGGCGGCAAACGCATGAGCGGCGCGGCGCTCCCCGTTCGGGAACGGTTCTCCGCCGCGGATGGGGAGATAGTCCGCAAGCTCCGCATAGGCGGCGTTTGCGGCGTCACGCGCGCGGAAGCCGCGTCGCCGCAAGGCGCGGAAGCGCTCTCGCAGCGGGAATTGCGGGATGCGTGGGACGGCGGCTTCCTGCGTGGCGGCATCGCGAACGAACGCGGCGGCGGATGGCGGCGGGCGGTGAGAATCGCGGATGTGTTCTGCGGCGCGGGCGGGCTGTCTTACGGCGTGAGCGAGGCGGTTCGCGCCGCCGGCATGGTGCCGAAGATGGTTCTGGCTGCCGACGTGGACGACGGCGCGCTGGACGTGTACCGCCGCAATTTCGACCCCGTTCGCTATTCCAACCGCAACGTGTGGACTTCGGTAACCACTAGCTACTCGTCGCGTCGCAGCCGCGTCGCCTTCAGGGGCGCTCCCCGCGCGCTGGCAGACGCCTTTCGCGCGAGCGTCGGCGAGGTGGACATCCTGCTCGGAGGCCCTCCGTGCGAGGGGCATTCCACTTCCAACAACCGAACGCTGCGCGACGACCCGCGCAACAAGCTCTATATCGCCATGCCCGCGCTCGCTGTCGCGCTGGGCGCGAAGTGCGTCATCGTCGAAAACGTGCCGGGCGTCCAGCACGACAGCCGCCACGTTTTGGAAGACGCCAAGGCGCTGTTCGAGTCTGAAGGCTACTCTATCGACGATACGGTCGTCGACGCGGTGAGGCTGGGGTTGGCGCAAACGCGAAAGCGGCACATCCTCGTAGCATCCAAGTTCGCCAAGCCGAACATCGCGGCGGCGGTCGACGCGCTTGCCAGACCGGAGCGCGATCTGCGCTGGGCTATCGGCGATCTCGAAGACGTCATCCCGCAAAGCGTCTTCGACGCGCCGGCGGATTTGGTGGAAGTGAACCGCCTCCGCATCGACTATCTCTTCGACAATGGCGAATACAACATGCCGAACCACATGCGCCCGGACAGCCACAAGAATGGCAACACCTACCCATCCATATACGGGCGCTTGCGGTGGGGCAAGCCTTCCGGCACTATCACGACCGGCTTCAACACGCCGGGGCGCGGGCGATACATCCACCCATCGCGGCGGCGCACGATAACGGCGCACGAGGCGGCGCGCATCCAAGGGTTTCCGGACTCGTTCGAGTTCGCGTTCGTGAGCGGAGAGTTTCCCACGCGCACGGCGCTTGCGACGATGATAGGCGACGCGGCGCCTCCGCAGCTCGGATACGCGGCGGGCGCGGCGGCGCTTGCCGCTATGGACCCGAGCTATCTGGGCGCTGGCTGATCCGCCGCTCCCGAACCAGATACAGCGCCTGTATCGGAATCAGCATAGCCGCCGCAGCCAGCAGCGCGACGCGCACTCCGCGCGCGTTGGCTAGCGCGCCCATGAACGGCGCGAACGCCGCCTGCCCGAACGAGTTTCCCTGCTCGTGCAGCGAAAACACGGTGGCGCGGCTCTCGGGTTCGCTCGAACGGTTGATCCACGCGAACACGAACGGCTCTCCGACGCGGTGCATCACGTAGATCAGTATAACCATGCCCAGCGCGAGCGCGAAGCTCCCCGCAAGCGCGAACGCCGCCACGCCCACTATCATCGCCGCGTTGACCGCCGAGAGCGCGACGCGAGGCGCCCACTCCCGTTCTATGGGGATGATTTTCTCGACCGCCCACAGCGCCGCCAGTCCGCCTAGCGCGGCGGACGCCTGCATCACGCCGAACCAGATTATGGGGTCTAGGCGCGCGATTATGGGAAACTCGAACGTGTCCAGCGCGTGCTTAGCCCAGAGCCTGTCGAACGGCTCGGTGGATATGCCGAAGAAGATTTGTACTGCGACGAGCGCCATCAGTACGCGGCTCGCAGACACTACGCGCGCGCCGCCCCGAAAGGCGCGCGCCATCGCGCCCCATCCCGCGCGCTCGCCGGACGCGGCGGGTCTGAAGCCGCGCTCGCTCATCGCAACCGCCAAGAAGATGGCGAGCAGAACGAACGTAGCGCCAGCCGCGATGAGCGCCAGCCCTATGAACGCGCTCGCCAGCGCCACGCTGAGCGCTATGCCCGCTACCGCGCCCACCGTCTCCAGCTTAGCCGCCGTTACGAACGCGCGCGCCGTGCGTGCGTCGTCGCGCAGCTCGTCGGACAGCCAAGCCTGCGTCGCGCCGCTCGTGAATGTGAAGCCGACGCCCCACACCACTTGCGCGAGCAGTATCGCGCCGAACGCGGACGACGCGCCTTCCAGCGCGAAACCGACGCCGACGAGCGCGAAACCGACGATGATGGACAGCCGACGGCTGTAGGCGTCTGCGATAACGCCGGTCGGAACCTCCGCCAAGAACACCGAAAGCTCCAGCACGCTGCCGACTAGGATGAGCTGGAGCGGATCCAGCCCCGCCACGCTGATGCGGTAGACGGAAGCGACGGTGGCGAACATCATGAACGCCAGTTCCATGACGACGCTCATCGTCATGAACACGACGATAGGGGGAAGGCGCAGGCTGTTCACGTCGGCGCTCTGCGGAGGAGATTAGCCGCGCGGAGTCAAGATTCGGGGATGCCCGATTCCGCCATATCCGCGCGGCTTCGCAGCAGGTGGAGAGAGCCGCCGATGACGGTCGCCACCGAACGCAGATACGGGCGCGCGGTTCGCAGCGCGCGCGGCAGATCGTCTATGGCTACCCAGCGGCATAGGTCTATGTTTTCGGATAGATCGGGCTGGAGCGGGTCGTCGATTCGCCCGCGGTAGTCGAGGACGAACCAGTGGACGGTCTTGGCGAACGGCTTGCCGGAGTAGTAGGAGATATAGCTAGACTGGCAGAGCGGACGCCTGACTTTCAGCAGATTCGCCTCGACGCCCGTCTCTTCGGCTATCTCGCGGACGGCGCAGCGCTCGGGGGTTTCGCCTTTTCTGCGCTTGAGCTTGCCTTTGGGGATGTCCCAAAGCCCATGCTTGCGGATCAACAGCGCATGGCTTCCGCAGACCGCAAGCCCGCCTGCGGCCGCCATGCGAGGGATTTCTAGGCTATTCATGCATCAGCATCCGTTCCAACACCTCTACTTGATCCGCGTTCATGCGTTCGAACAGCACTCCGTCCACTATCATGTCGCGCAGCCCGCTTTCGTCCAGCGCGGCTTGAACCGACTCTAGGCTTAGGTCTTTGCCGTCGTACTCGAACCGGCTCAGCATGTAGTGAATCACGTTGAGGCGCGCCTCGTGCTTGTTGTCGGATTCTACTATCATCCAAGGGGCGTAGTCGGTGGATGTTACCGCGAACATGCGCTCCTTGAAGTAGGTGGTCATGTGCCACCGTTCGGCGGCTTTTCTATCCGTAGCCGAATACTTCCAATACTTCAGGGCGCTGTTCTGGCGAATCTTGAACCTGAGATCTTGCGCCTCGCGGGATACGGACAGGTATATCTTGAGCAGGTCCACGCCTTCGTCGATTATCTCGCGCTCCCAGTCGTTGACGCGGCTCATGAAGTAGTTGTACTGCCGCATGGTGCAGTATCCCATAACCGGCTGTATGAGCGCGCGCGAGTACCAAGACCTATCGAATATGGTTATGCTGCCCGGCTTCGGCATCGCGGCGTGGTGGATGCCTAGCCAGTTCCGCATCTGCGAAGGGGTTGGTATGCCCTGCGCCACTATGTTGGCGCTCTTGGGGTCTAGGTAGTGGGTGATGCCGTATGCGATGGAGCCTTTGCCGGCGGCGTCGCGCCCTTCCAGAACGATGGCTACGCGGCATCCGTTCCGCACTACCCATTCTTGCAGCAGCAGCAGTTGAACCCGCAGCGCTCGCAGCTCGGCGCGGTATACGCCGTAGGAGACGTTGCGAAACTCCGCCACCTCATACTTGGCGGCGGTCGTCTGTGGCAGAATCGACGTGGTTGCTCGCACTGTCGCCTCGACGCTCCCGCAGACAATGTTAAGAACCGCGCGCTTGGGTGTCAACGCCGCGCGCGGCTGCGGTTACGACAGCGGCGAGTAGTCCGTCGGCGAGAGCAGCGAGTTGAACACGCGAGCTACGAGCGCGCCGTCCGCTTCGGATTCCGCGCGAACGCGGTTCCACTCCGGATCGTCGCGGAATGCCGCCCACGCGCGTTCGCGGTGCGCCTCGTCCTCGAATGCGATGATGTATATGAGCCTGTCGGAGTAGTCGCCCACGGCTGCCGTCCAGTAGCCGATGTTCTTGATGCCGTGCCGCTCGAATATGCCGAGCGTGTGGTTTCGGAAGCGCGCGTTCAGCGCCTCCAGCTTGCCCGGCGCAGCCTCGTAAACGCGGTATTCGTAGATCATGCGCCTTTCCCTTTCTTTTCTTTCGCGCTGTTTCGGCGGGGCGGCCCTCGCCCCGCGATGGCTAGGATGGTATCAGCGACGCGGGCGCAGTTCAATCGACTGCCGCGATTGCCGGAATTGACATAAGCGCGCGCGGCGTACAGGATAGGGCGCATCGATCCCGCGTCTCTGCGATGGTGACCGAGTTTGTTCCGTTCCAAGTCTTTCGTGTGCGTCACGACAGCCGACTTCATCGTGAGGTCCGCGTATCAGATGGGCAAGACGCCGCTCTTGCCTCTGTACGCCGCCGCGCTGGGCGCGAGCGACGGCTTGCTAGGGTTCATCGTGTCGGTTTCGACGCTCACGGGGATGGTTCTCAAGCCGTTCATCGGGATTCTCTCCGACAGGTGGGGGCGGCGCGGCTGGCTGATAGCTGGAACGGCGTTCTTCGCGTTCATGCCGTTCGCGTACAGGTTCGTAGACTCGCCGGACGAGCTGGTTTGGGTTCGGCTGGCTCACGGCATGGCTACGGCTATCTATGGGCCTGTGTCGCTCGCGTATGTGGCGGAGCAGTCTTCGGCGCGCCGCGCGGAGCGGCTCGCGTGGTTCGGCAGCGCGCGCGGCATGGGCTACATAGTAGGCCCCGCCGCCGCCGGCTGGATGCTGCTCACGATGGATCCTGTCGGCGTGTTCACGGTAATCGGCATCCTGAGCGCGGCGGCGTTCGCGCCCATCGCGCTGCTCCCGGAGACGGCGGGCGTTCGTCGCGCGGCGCGCGCTCCCCTGCTGCGCGACGCGCTCAAGGCGCTCGTGTCTGGCGGTAGAAACGGCGCGGTGTGGCTAGCCGGCGGCATGGAGGCTTCGGCGTTCGTAGCGCTCTACGCCGCCAAGACGTTCCTTCCCATCTACGCGCTCCAAGAGGGCTTCAGCGTAGCCGCTGTGGGCGTGTTCTTCTCGGTGCAGGAAGCGGCGCATCTGCTCTTCAACCCCATTGGAGGCAGGTTCGGCGATAGATTCGGCTACGCCATAGCCGTGCCTGCGGGGATGCTGCTGCTCGCGGCGTCGATTCCGCTGCTGCCGCTTGCGGGCGGCGCGGCGCAACTGATGGCGGTGGGCGTGGTCATAGGCTGCGCGCAGGCGCTAGTCTTCCCGTCCACCATTGCGCTGGTGTCGCAGAGCGCGCCGAGCAGCCGAATCGCCACCGGCATGGGGCTGGTAGGCACGCTGAAGAACGGCGGCAAGGTGGCGGGACCCGTAATCGCGGGCGTCGCGATAGCTCGGTTCGGATACGAAGCCGCGTTCGCCGCGTTCGGGGCGGCGCTCGCGGCCGCCGCTGCGCTCGTATGGCTGAAGACGCGATCCGCAGCCGCGGCGGATACGAATATGAAGGCGAAACAGAGTTCTCGGCAGACGGAGGCTTCTCGTGGATAACCTAGAACCGCGCGTGAGAGACGCGCTGAGCATAGACATGGTAGTGGACATCACGACGACGGGACGGCGCAGCGGAGAGGCGCGGCGCATCGAAATATGGTGCCACCTGATGGACGGCAAGCTGTATCTGGCGGCGTCGCCGGGTCCGCGAAGCTGGTACGCCAACCTAGTCGCCAACCCGAGCGTAACCCTGCACATCAAGAGCGGCGCGACGGCGGACATCCCGACGCGGGCGCGCGCGATTACGGGCGAGGCGGAGCGGCGCGACGTGTTCACGCGCTTGGGCGAGCAGTCCGCGTTCAGGCAGCGGCAGGGGCTGGACGTCGAAACTTGGGTGGCGGGCAGCCGCCTCGTCGAGCTTGCGCCGGAGGCTACGGCGTGATACCGCTGGACGTCGCCCGCGTGGAAGCGTCGCTCGCCGCGGGCGCGGTCGTCGGACACGAGATAGACTACCGCCGCGTCGTCAGTTCGACGATGGAGGAGGCTAGGCGGCACGCGAAGAACGGCGCGCGCGAGGGCGTGGTCGTCATCGCGGAAGAGCAGACGCAGGGGCGCGGACGGTTCAGCCGCCGCTGGGTCTCGCCGCCCGGCCTGAACCTGTATCTAACGGTTATGCTGCGCCCCGAAGCCCGTCAGCTGCCGTACATGAACATGGCGGCGACGCTGGCGACGCATGACGCGGCGGCGGATGCGAGCGGGCTGCCCGTCTCGGTCAAGTGGCCTAACGACGTTCGCATCGGCGGGCGCAAGCTCTCCGGCATTCTCATCGAGACGGAGTTCGATGGCGACAGGCTAGATCACGCGCTCGTAGGAATCGGGTTCAACGTGAACCTAGACGTGAGCGAGCATCCTGAGATAGCGGAGACCGCTACCAGCCTGAGGACGGCTGCGGGGCGGGAGTTCGATAGGGGCGACGTTCTCCTGTCCCTGCTGCATAGTCTGGATATGTGGTATGAACGGGTTCGAGCGGGGCAGTCTCTGACCGAGCGCTGGGCGGGGACGCTGGAGACGCTCGGCAAGCGCGTTCGGCTCAGGTGGCGGGAGCGCGTAGTCGAAGGCTTGGCGGAGTCGGTAGACGACGCGGGAAACCTTATCCTGCTGCGGGATGACGGGTCTAGGGAATCGGTCGCGGCGGGAGAGGTTACTTCTCAGCTCTGAGCGCGAAGCGCGCCAATGCGCTAAACTCTGGCGCGGGAATATAGAAATCTATTCTGGAGAACGCAAGATGCTCGAAGAGAAGCTCAGCCTAGAGGGCAAAGGCGTAGTGATTACAGGCGGCGGCACCGGCTTGGGGCGCGAGATGACGCTGGCTATGGCGCGCGCGGGCGCGGACATAGTAATCGCCGCGCGCAGAGTGGCGCCTATCGAGGAGGTAGCCGAGCAGGTTCGCGCGCTCGGGCGCAAGGCGGTCGCCATCTCTACGGACGTGACGGATACGGCGCAGGTGTCGCAGCTGATGGAGCGCTCCATATCCGAGCTGGGCAAGGTGGATGTGCTGCTCAACAACGCGGGCATCGTTCGCGGGCAGGGCGCGACGCCAATCTGGGAGATAAGCGACGAAGACTGGCGAATCGGCATAGAAGTCAACATGTCGAGCGCGTTCTACTGCGCGCGCGCCATCGCCAAGCACATGGTGGAGCGCGGCGGCGGGAAGATAATCAACGTATCTTCCGGGTTCGGCTATCGCGGCGGGCGAGACAACTACATGTACTGCGTGGGCAAGGGCGGGATAGCGCAGCTTACGCGCGTGCTCGCCACGAGCCTAGGGCGGCACGGCATCACAAGCTCTTGCATTGTGCCGGGGTTCATACCCACCGCCGGCACGGACGAATCGCGGCTGACGCTCCCGCGCGGCGAGTTCATCCCCATCGGCAGGGTAGGCAACCCGCATGAGATGGGCGCGGTGGCGGTGTTCCTAGCGTCTAGCGCGTCGGACTACATGAACGGCGAGGCGTTCGTCATAGACGGCGGCGGCTTGGCGGGCGGCGTCGCGCCGACTGGACACGCGCCGGAGATTCCGCTGGCGGTGTGAGGCGCTGGAGACTGTCCGATTTACTCTTCATGCTAGACTGAAACTCGTCGAGCTGTCCGAACGTAGACGACACGGGCGGGAGGTCTAGATATGGCTAAGATGCGTTACAGCAGAGACGCCGACGCGCTGCTTATCGAGCTATCGAAGCAGGCGATAGATCACGCCGAAGACACTGGACAGTTCATCGTGCACGTTGCCGAATCTGGCGAGCCGGTTCTTCTGGAAGTTCTGGAAGCGCGAGAGTTCGTCATGAGCGCGCTGTCGAGCGTCGTTAGAGAGGCGGAAACCAACCTGCCTTGATGACCGCTGACGGGGCAATCGAATTGTCATATACGCAAACCGCGGGCGGCGAGCGTCCGCGGATAACAGGCGAGGCGAAAATGAGCATACCCAGCGAGTGGGATCTGACGGGCAGGAAGGCGATCATCACGGCGGACAGGCGCGGTTGGACGCCGTATCTGGCGGGCGCGCTGGCTGAGGCTGGCGCGGACGTAGCCATCGCCGGCTCCGAGGCGTCGGATATGGCGGACGCGGCGGCGGCGGTCGAGGCGCGCGGGCGGCGCGCGCTGCCCATCGCAACCGACCTGACGAGCGCCGCGAGCGTGGAGGCGATGGTCGAGGCGACGGCGGCCGAGCTTGGCGGGGTGGATATCCTCGTGAACAACGCCAGCGCGGAGTTCGGCAAGCGGTTCGAGCTGATAACCGAAGACGAGTGGGTTCGCTTCATGGATTTCAACGTGAAATCCATCTTCCTCGCCTGCCGCGCGGCGGGCGCGCGGATGCTGGAGCGCGGCGGCGGGCGCATCGTCAACATCGGCTCTACGCTCTCCCAGCGCGGGCTGTGGAACTCGGTGGCGGCGTGCGCGGCGCAGGGCGCGATACACCAGATGACATCCTCGCTCGCGCTGGAGTGGGGGCGCGAGGGCATCCGCGTAAACGGCATCGGAGCCGGCTGGATGTCCACCAAAGAGCCGTCCGAAGAAGACCTGCGAGAACTGCTCGTGCGCTACCTGCCGTCCCGCCGCAAGGGACACCCCAACGACATCGCCGCGCTGCTGGTGTACCTGTCGTCCGACGCCTGCGACTTCGTAACGGGGCAGACGTTCTTCATAGACGGCGGCGCGCTGGCGCACGCTTAGGGGGCATATGCGCGCATACTTGCGCTTTGGGCAAGCATACTTGCGATTTAGATCGCATAGTGTACAACTGCCGACATGGTAGATGAGATTCTCCAGTGGGATGAACTAGACGTTCGGCTGAGTCAGACGTTCAGCCCCGCCGCCGCCATCATTCGCAAAGACTTCTTCCACGGGCGTCAGGCTATCATTCGCCGCCTGATAGACGCAGCCAATCAGAACGGTCAGCACGCGATCATCTACGGAGAACGCGGCGTTGGGAAGACCTCGCTTGCCAACGTGCTGTCGTCGTTCCTCGAACCGTTTTCTAGCGAGACCATAGCTGCCGCCAAAGTCAACTGCTATCGGGAAACGACTTACGCGCAGATATGGAACTCGCTGTTCCGGCAAGTCGATCTTCCTACGAAAGACGGATACAGCAGCCTTGCGCTGGACGACGTATTCGACACTCTCCGGCAAGATGATGACAGAAAGCTGATTCTCATAGTAGACGAGTTCGACCGCATCGAAGACCCGGATATCGACGTTCTGTTTGCGGACACTATCAAAACGCTGTCGGACTTCCATATAGACACGACTCTGATTCTAGTTGGCGTCGCGGACGACGTGGATGACCTGATAACGGAACATGAATCGGTCAACCGCTGTCTCGCGCAGATACACCTACAGCGCATGCCGACCGAAGAGCTTGCGGACATCATCGAGAGCGGCATAAAAATTGTTGGGATGCGGATATCCGAAGAAGCCGTTGCTCGGATATGCAGAGTCTCGCTCGGACTGCCCCACTACGTCCACGCGCTTGGGCTGACATCTGGCAGGGCGGCAATCGACGACAGAAGGCGCGCAATAGAATCGCGCGACGTGGCGCAAGCGATCGAAACGCTCACGCGCGAATCTCAACAGACTATCTTGCGCCAGTTCGATATGGCTACCGCTAGCCCGAGAAGGCAGAACTCGTACTTTCAGGTTCTGCTCGCCTGCGCGTTGGCTTCCACGGACCAACTCGGCTACTTCAGAGCCGCTGACGCGCGTGCGCCCTACTCGCGGATAATGGGGCGCGACCAGAGCATACCCTCATACTCTCGCCACCTGCATGGGTTGTGCGAAGACAGGCGAGGCGCGGTTTTGCAGAAGCTCGGACAGTCTCACAGCTTCAGGTTCAGATTCGCGGACCCGATGATGCAACCCTACGTTCTGATGAGAGGCTTGCAGCGGGGATTGGTGGACCTCAGCGACGTTCCCGCCATTGCGCAGGATGCGGTATGACGTTATCCGAACAAATCATGCGGCTGACGGACGGCATGACTGCCCGAATATATCCCACAAGCTAAGATAGCCGAATACCGCGGCGCCGCCTAGATCACGCGCAGCAAGACGCTCTGTATCAGGATTATCAAGATAATCGCCACCATTGGCGAGAGATCGATCATCCCCATGCTGGGCAGGACGCGCCTAATCGGGGCTAATATCGGCTCGGTGATGTCGTAGATGATTCGCGCGACGGGCGCGATGGGGCTGTCGCGTCTAATCGGTATCCACGATAGCAAGACTCGCGCGAATATGGCGATTTGCAGGGCTATCGTCAAGTAGTTGACGAAGGTTATCAGAAAGCCGGTCAATGCCTGCACTCCCGCGCGCGTATCGACGCGCTACTCGCCAAGACGCTGAGACTTTTCATAGGCGGCGTTGACCGCGCCGAACACCAAGGCGCGGAATCCGCCATCCTCGAACGAGCGCAGCGCCTCGATGGTGGTGCCGCCGGGCGAGGTTACCCTGTCTTTCAGCTCGGCGGGGTGGATGCCGGTGTCGCGCACCAGCTGCGTGCTGCCTAGCACGGTCTGCACCGCGAGCCGCCACGACACTTCGCGCGACAAGCCAAGATACACGCCGGCGTCTATGAGCGACTCGATGAACAAGAATACGTAGGCGGGGCCGCTCGCGCTGAGCGCGGTAGCCATGTCTATCATGCTCTCGTCGCTCGTCTGAATCTCGTCTCCCAGCGTGCGGACGATGCGGCGGGTAGTCTCCACCGTCGCGGGCGGCACGGCGTTGGACGCTATCCACATCGTCATCCCGGCGCGAATCTGCGCGGGCGTGTTGGGCATGACGCGGATTATCGGCGTATGCCCAAGCCCGGCGGTCAACTGGCTCATGGTTGCGCCGGCTACGATGGAAAGCACGGTGTTTTCCGGCGACAGATTCCCCCGCAGCTCCGGATATACGTGGTGGAGCGTCTGCGGCTTGACCGCGAGAACGGTGAGCGCGGCGTCGGAGATCGCCTCTAGGTTGTTCGCGGTAACGCGCACGCCGTAGGTATCCGCGATAATCAGGCGGCGCGATTCTACGGGTTCGCCCACGGTGATGTCGTCGCTAGACGCCACATCCGCCGCTATGATGCCGCCGATTATCGCCTCAGCCATCACGCCGCCGCCGATAAATGCGATTTTCATATGAATATCCTCAGGAATATGTCTCTCGTTCCCTCTTCCATCGAGTAGGCGAGGAGCTTAGGGCGGCGCTTGCATACCCTCGTCAGCCTTCGAATGAAAAGGGCGGGGGAGGTCGGCTATGTGGCTGGATTTGGTCATTGCGAAGATGGCGGCATGATCCGCCTACGGCAGTATCGAATCGCTCGCTAGCGAGACGGCTACGCGGATGGATTCTCGCATGCTCTCCGCGTCGGCTACGCCCTTGCCCGCTATGTCGAACGCGGTGCCGTGGTCTACGGACGTTCGCACGAAAGGCAGCCCCAGATTTACGCTGACGCTCTTTGCCCAGTCGTGAACCTTGATGGCGACGTGTCCCTGATCGTGGTACATGGCTATGACGGCATCGTACATTCCGCCTATCGCCTGCGGAAACACGCTGTCGGCAGGCACGGGGCCTGTGGCGTCTATGCCCTCCGCTCTCGCCTTCTCTACTGCGGGCGCTATCTGCGTCGCCTCTTCGTCGCCGAGCAACCCGCCGTCCGATGCGTGCGGGTTGAGCGCGGCGACGCCGATTCGCGGGCTGTCGAACCCCCACGCCTTGAAGCATTCGTCGGCAAGCTCTATCTTGCTCAGCACGTTCGATTCGGTTACGTAGTCGCAGGCGACGCGCAGCGATCTATGCGTGGTGAGATGGACGACGCGCAACTGCCGCGCCATTAGCATGGTGGCGACGTTGGGCGCGCCGGTCTGCCGCTGGAATATCTCCATGTGGCCAATATCTTGGTATCCGGCTAGGCTGCACGCCTCTTTGTTGATGGGCGCGGTTGCAATGGCGGCTACTGCGCCGGACGCGGCAAGCTCGCCGGCGCGCAGTATCCATTCGACAGACGCCCTGCCAGCCTCCGGAGACAATACGCCGTACTTGATTGCGCCGAAGTCTAGGTTTTCCAGCTCCAGCACATCTATGGAGCCGCTTGCGCCAGACACGTCGGCGGCGTCGCTCGCCACGCGCGCCGAGCCGTCCGCGCCTATCAGCCGCAGCGCCGCGTTCATCGCCGCAGCGCTGCCCACTACGAACGGGCGGCACTTCTCATATATCCAATCGTCTTGAAGCGCCTTCGCTACGACTTCCGCGCCGATTCCTGCCGCGTCGCCCATAGTGATGGCGACAAGTGGTCGTTCGCTCACTGCGGAAAGCCCTCCTAGCGTGTTCGCGCGTTCGATTCTTCCCCTATTATAGCCGCTTGCGCGCGTGTAGGCGAAAGCGGAAATCATGCCTTTCCTCTTTCCGAGGAAGGGGCGGCTTAGGGCGACACTGGCGCGGCGCTCATTCGCACTTGCTATAGCCGCACTCTAGGCAGTTGAGGCATCCTTCTTGCGGGATTAGGCTGCCGGAGCATTTTGGGCAGCGCGCCGCGACGCTGGCGCCGCCGTTCCCCCCGCCGCGCGAGGGGAACAAGCCCGGCTGCACAGCCGTGGGGCGCGCGGACGCCGCAATCTCCTCGCGCGCGGGAGGCGCCGCCACGTGCTGGGCGAGCGTGTGCGCCATGGCGTCGGGCGCGGAGCGGATGAGCGTTCCGCCGTCCCACGCGGGGCAGCAGGTTATCCCCTGCAAGTGCGTTATTATCTGATCCGGGTCTATGCCCGACCGCAAGGCGAGAGACACGAGGCGGGACACGGCTTCGAGGTTGGCGGAATCGCATCCGCCCGCCTTGCCCAGCGTGGTGAACACCTCGAACGGCTTGCCGTCTTCGTCGAAGGTGATGGTCACGTACATGTTGCCGTGCCCGGTGCGAACGCGGTCGGTTACCCCCTGCACGGATGTGGGCCTGTCTCGCGGCGTTCGCATGACTACGGCGGGCGCGTCTTCCGCAGGCTCGTCCGCCGCGTCGTCGCCGCCGGCTTCCAGCACCTGCATCGTCTTGGAGCCGTCTCGGTAAACGGTAACCGCCTTGCAGCCCGTTTCGTATGCCAGCTCGTAGGCGGCGCGCACGTCGTCCACGCTCGCGCTGTTGGGCAAGTTGATTGTCTTGGATACGGAGTTGGTGACGTGCTTTTGCCAAATCGCCTGCATCCGCACGTGCGCTTCCGGGCTAATCGCCATTGCGGTGCGGTAGATGGCGGGGTCCAGCCCGCAGTTGGCTATGATGGATTCCGCGCGCTCTGGGTTGTCCGCGATATTCGAGAGAACTTGCCGCACTCGCGCGTCGCCGCCCAGCGCGGCGGCGAGCGACTCCGAGATAGATGTCGGCGTGTCCAGCAGGCGTTCGCTGCCGCTCTGCTGGTCGTCCCACAGCACGTTGGACCACCACGCGAGCGCGAAGTGCGGCTCGATGCCGCTAGAGCAGCCGGACAGCCGGCTGATAGTGCCTGTCGGCGCGATGGTCATGACGCTGGAGTGTCGGACTGGCGGCATTCCGCGCGCTTTGAGCGCTGAGCGGTGGTATTCCGGGAACGCGCCGCGCTCGGCTGCGAGCAGCTCGGATTCGTCCCATGCGACGCGGTTGATGAATTCGCCCACCTCGTCGGCGCGCTCCAACGCCTCTTGGGAGTCGTATGGAACGCCCATGTGAACGAGCGCGTCCGCCCAGCCCATCACGCCCAGCCCTATGCGGCGCGTGGCTAGGTTCGTCTCGCGCAGCTCGTCGAGCGGGAACGTGTTGATCTCGATTACGTCGTCTAGGAATCTCACGGCGTGGCGCACCGTCTTTTCCAGATCGTTCCAGTCCATCGCGCCGCCCGCTACGTGCAGGTCTAGGTTGATGGAGCCGAGGCAGCAGTTGCCGTAGTTTTCTAGGAACTCTTCGCCGCACGGGTTGCTCGTCTCTATGCGCCCCATTTGCGGGTTGGGGGCGGTTTCCCAGACGCGATCCATGAACACCACGCCCGGGTCTCCCGTCTTCCACGCGGATTCGGCTATCTCGTTCCACAGATCGCGCGCGCGGACGGTTTCGACTATCTCGTTGGCGGGTCCATCGCCCTCGTCTCTGGGGTTTATCAGATGCCAGTCCTCATTCGCGCGAACGGCTGCCATGAAGGCGTCGGTGATTTGCACGGATATGTTGAAGTTTTGCAGCGTGTCATCGCCGTCCTTGCAGGTGATGAACTCGCGTATGTCGGGGTGGGAGTCTCGCAGCTGCCCCATGTGCGCGCCCAGCCTGAACGCGCCTTGCGTGAGCGTCGCGCCGACGGCGGAATAGAGCTTCATCACGGCTATAGGGCCGCAGGCGCTGCCATGCGTAGTCTTTATCATGTCGTTGCGCGGGCGCAGCTTCGAGAAGCCGAACCCGATGCCGCCGCCCCACTTTTCTATCATCGCGGCGTCGTGCGCCACCTGCATGATGGATTCCATATCGTCGTCGGGAGAGACGACGAAGCAGGCGGAGAGGCAGCCCCGCCCGGTGCCTGCGTTGACCAGAGTGGGCGAGTTGGGCAGGAACTTCAGGGATGTGAGCAGATCGTAGAATATGTCTTCCCACCGCTTGCGCGCCGGCGCGTCTTCGCCGCCGGCGACGGCGCGCGCGACGCGCCGAAACAGCTGGGCGGGGGTCTCGATGAACTCGCCTTCTTCGTTCCGCCGCAGGTAGCGCTTCTCTAGGATGATTCTGGCGTTGTCGGAAAGCTCCAGATCCGCGTCTTCGTGCGCGACGCGAGGCTCTTCGCCGCGCGCCACCGTCGTCGTGAGCGAGCGGGCTACCTGATCGCGAAGCTCAGGCGTGGCGTCCGCCAGCAGCCGCGCGACCTCGCGCAGCACGGCGTCGCTGTCAGCGCGCCCTCCGCCGTTCCTCTGATCCACGTACATCTCTTCCGTCTCCGTGATTACAAATGATCTGTCGAAAGCGCGGATCGCCGAGAAAAGAACATATATTCTATGCCATTCAGCATCATACACTGAATTGCGGACTTTGGAAAGGGCTTACTCCCGAAGCGCGTCGACCGCCTTCTTGAAAGATTCGATGTCTCTGAAGTCTCGATACACGCTGGCGAAACGGATGTAGGCTACGCGGTCGAGCGCGGCTAGCTTCTCCATGGCTATTTCGCCGATGGCTAGAGACGACAGCTCGGCGCGCCCGGATTCCCCCACCCGCCGCTCTATGTCGTCCACTACCTTCTCGATGCTTCCCACGGGCAGCGGGCGCTTGGCGCAGGCTTTCACGAGGCTTGCGCGCAGCTTGTCTCGCAGGAACTCTTCGCGCCGTCCGTCGCGCTTGACCACCGCCGGCGCGCGCATATGAAGCTGCTCGTATGTGGTGAAGCGCAGCTCGCACGCCAGACACTCGCGGCGGCGGCGGTGCCGCGCGCCCGCGTCGCGCGAATCTATGACTTTGGAATCTGTATGATCGCAGTGTGGGCAGCGCATATCGTGTGGGTTTTCTTATACTCAGGTTCGGAAAGGTTTTATATTTATACAATCTATTGTGGTTCAATGTGAGATTACTACTATATATTGTGCATGTCAACTAGAAATGGGCGCGTAGCTTGGGCGCATTTCGGGCGTATGCGGGCTGGGCGTCGTCGGAATGGCGGGCGAAGAGAAGCCCCGCGCGCGCCGCGTTGGGCGCTGGCGGGGCTGATTCGCGGGGCGGGGGAGGCGCCCGCCCCGCGTGGAGTTGTCCGCTGTCGGCTAGTTGACCCCGCCGCGCGCGCGGGCGCGGGAGTAGCGACGCAGGAACGGCGGCAAGTCCAAATCGCCGTCTTGTCCGGAGGCGAGCGCCTCTTCCAAGATGCGGTCGATGTGCGCCTCGCGCTCGTCGAACGTCTCGTCCGTCGGGAAGCCGGTGGCTATGATGGTGAGCTTGATCTCGTTCTCCATCTTCAGATCGGTTACCATGCCGAAAATTATGTTGGCGTCCGGGTCTACGACGCGCTTGATGACGTCCGCCGCCTCGTGCAGCTCGTTGAGCTTGAGGTCCGAACCGCCGGTGATGTTGAACAGCACGCCGCGCGCGCCCTCTACGGACACTTCGAGCAGCGGGTTGGTGATAGCCTGCTGCGCGGCTTCTCTCGCGCGATGCTCGCCCATGCCCCACCCGATGGACATCCACGCGGGACCCGAATCCCGCATGACGGCGTTCACATCGGCGAAGTCTACGTTGATATCTCCGGCCGTGGTCACAAGCTCCGCGATGGACTGCACGCCCATCCGCAGAACGTCGTCCGCCATCTTGAAGGCGTTTTCGGCGGTTATCTCGTCTTCGGCTATCACCTGAAGCCGCTCGTTGGGAATGACGAGCAGGGTGTCCACGTGTTCGCCGAGCCGCTTGATGCCGGATTCGGCTACCTTCATGCGGCGCAGCCCCTCGAAGTCGAAAGGCTTGGTTACGACGGCTACCGTGAGCGCGCCGGTCTCTTTGGCGATTTGGGCTATTGTAGGCGCGGCGCCCGTGCCTGTGCCGCCGCCCATGCCGGCCGCGATGAACACCATGTCGGATTCTCGGATGACCTCGTAGAGGTCTTCCCGGCTCTCCTCGGCGGACTTCGCGCCCAGCTCTGGCATTCCTCCCACGCCCTTGCCCTGCGTGAGCTGGTCGCCGATCCTTATCTTCAGCGGCACGTCGCTGCGGATGAGCGCCTGGGAGTCGGTGTTGACCACCATGTAGTCGACGCCGGGGATGCGGTCTCTGAACATCCGCGAGACGGCGTTGGAGCCGCCTCCGCCGACGCCCACAACTTTGATGCGAGCTATGCTCTCCTGATCGCCGCGATACGATGTCATTCCGTTACCCCCATAGTTATCGAAGTTGTTGGTCGTCATTGATCTGCCTACCTCGGAAACAGCCATCGGAGCAGGCGCGGCCTAGAGCCGCTTTGCTCGCTCGCGTCCGCCGTTGTTTGCTCTGCGCTTTCTATTGGCGCGTCGTCCGCCGGCGCGGGCTGGTTGACCGCCCACCTCAGCAAGCCGACGCTTGTCGAGAATTCGGGGCCGCGCAGCCCCTCCGGCACGTCGAGATCGGGCGAGGGCCCGCCGACTCTCAGGTTTGGCGTGAGCCGTCGCTTGAACAGCTCTTCCATGCCCGGAAGCCGGGAGCATCCCCCCGTCAGCACGACGTTGGCGTCGGCGGGGTTTTGGTATCCCGCCTCCATTATCTTGATTCTGATGAGTCTGGACATCTCCAGCGCGCGCTCCCGCATTAGCTGGGAAAGCTCGCGCAGCGCGACGCGCCGATGCTGGCTGCCGCGCGCGTCCGCGATTGGCAGCAGCGCCTCGTCCGCCGCGCGGAACTGAGTCGGGTCGGCGTGGCCATGCTCGAGCTTGACCTCTTCCGCCGCCGTGTAGTTGGTTCGATAGGTGATGCAGATGTCGTTGGTGAACTGGAAGCCGCCCACCGGAAGAACGGAGGTCAGCTCTGCCGCGCCTCTGTCGAACACGATGATGTCGGACGTTCCGCCGCCCATATCCACCAGCACCACGCCTTGGCGCTTTTCGCGCTCGGTCAGCACCGCCTCGGCGCTTGCGACGGGGTCCAGAACGAGCGCGTCCACGCTCAGCCCCGCCCGCGCTACCGCGTCCGTGAGGTTTCGCACTAGTTGGACGTCCGCCGAAACTACGTGGCTTTCGACTTCCAGCCGGCGGGTGTGCAGCCCCAGCGGGTTGCGGATGCCGCGCTGCCCGTCGAGCGTGTAGCTGCGCGGCAGCGCGTGGATGACTTGCATCCCCGGCGCGGCTCCCGCCTCAGCCACCACGCTAGGCACGCGCTCCAGATCGTCGCGCGTTATCACGCCGAGCGACGCCGCCCAGTCTATGTTGTCCATGCGGTTCTCGAAGGTTACGTGCGAGCCGGTGATGCCCACGTAGGCGGACGTCGCCGCGACGCCGGCTTGTCGGGCGGCGTCCAGTATGGATCTGCGAACCACGTCGCCGGCTTCCGGCACGTCCGTAACCACTCCGCGCGCCAGCCCTTCGGACGGCAGGACGCTGAACGATAGAACGCGAAAGCTCCCCGCGCCCTCTCGACGCGCGACTATGGTGCATACCTTGGTCGTACCCATGTCGACCGCCACAAGCACATTCGATTCCTGCGTCATGCCGTTTTCTCCAGAATTGCGTCGAGCCAATACTCGCGACGCGGTTTACATACGTGACCGGTCTGGCGGAAGTCTAGGCGAATTCCTATATCTTTTCGGCTACGCGCATCTTGGCGCTGCGCGCTCGCGGGTTCGCCTTCACCTCCGCGAGGCTAGGCTTTACCGCCCCGCCTATCGGCGATAGCGAAGGCGTCTGATCGCATACGCACTCCGGCAGCCGCGGAGGGCAGGAGCAGAAAGAGGACGCCCGTCTGATGAAACGCTTGACCAGCCTGTCTTCGATAGAATGATAGCTAATAACGATGAGCCGCCCGCCGCGCTCCAGCGCCTCCACCGCGCCGGCAAGCCCGCGCTCTAGGTTGGGCGCCTCGGAGTTGACGACCATCCGCAGCCCCTGAAAGGTGCGCGTTGCGGGATGCTGGCGGCTGCGGGCGGGCCAGTTGAGCGCGCGCGTAACCACCGCGGCAAGCTCCCGCGTAGTCTCGATGCGGCGGTTGCGGACGATTGCCCGCGCCACCCGCCGCGCTCGCGGTTCGTCGCCAAGCTCGCCAATCACGCGCTCCAGCTGCTTCTCGCTCCAGCGGTTGACCACCTCGTAGGCAGTCAGCTCCGAAGTGCGGTCGAAGCGCATGTCCAGCTTGGCGTCGTGCCGGAAGCTGAACCCCCGCCGAGCGGTGTCCAGCTGCATGGACGACACGCCCAGATCGAACAGCGCCGCAGACGCCGGGCGGTGGTGATGCCGCTTGGCGATGTCCGCGATGTCCGCGAAGTTGCCGTATCGGAGCGTCGTATTCCGCGACCAGCGCGCCAGCCGCTCGTTCGCGCGCCGGAGCGCGTCGTAATCCACATCTATGCCCAGCACGCGCGCGCCGTGAGCCGCAGACAGGATAGCCTCGGTGTGGCCTCCGTCGCCCAGGTTGCAGTCAATGTACATGCCGCCGAGCGGTCTCGGCAGCGACGCCACTACCTCGCGCGCCATAACGGGCGAGTGCATGGATTCGGGCTGTGTCTCAGTGGCGAGACCGGTCATGTCGGGCAAGGCTCTCGGCGCGGCGGCTCGCGGCTATCTGTCGCGGCGGCGCATAGCGCTAACATTTTTGGATGTCGGATGGAAGCCATGTTCGCGGCGCGGCGCGGTTTCCGTTTCTGATAGGCTTAGTTTGTATCTGGCATTCGCTTGGATGCAAGCCTGTTTAGGTTCTGTTCTGAAAGATTTTGGAAATAGACATGGCAAACAACGGTTTCACATTCGCGGCTCTGACAATCAGCGACAGCGCGTCCATCGGCGAGCGCGCGGAGGATGCGAGCGGCGACGCGGTGGTGGAGATGATGCGCGGCGCGGGGTTCGCGCTCGCGGCGCGCGCCGTAGTCGCCGACGAAGCGAGGCTGATAGCCGCCCAACTCGCGGAGTGGTGCGATTCGGCGACGGCGGACGCGATAATCACAACGGGCGGCACCGGGCTAGGCCCCCGCGACGTCACGCCGGAGGCTACGCGCTCGATTCTGGATATAGAGGCGCCCGGCATAGCCGAGGCGATGCGTATGGAGACGCTCCGCAACACGCCGTTCGCCATGCTCAGCCGCGGCGTAGTGGGCGTGCGCGCGGGATGCCTCATCGTGAACCTGCCCGGAAGCGTGAGCGGCGTGCGCGAGACGCTCGAGGTGGCTCTGACTTCCATGCCGCACGCGCTGGAGATGATACGCGGCTGGCGAACCCACGCCGCCCCGTAGCGCGTCAGATGCGGTTTCACGCGATTACCATATTCCCGCGAATGTTCGATGGGCCTATGGGCGAAGGCATCGTAGGGCGCGCTGTGGAGCGCGGGCAGGTGTCTATCCTGCTCCACGACCTGCGCGACTTCACCCACGACCGTCGGCGCAGCGTGGACGACTATCCTTACAGCGGAGGCCCCGGCATGGTGATGAAGCCGGAGCCGCTGTTCGAGGCGGTGGACGCGATTCGAGAGAGCGGCGGGCTGGGCGGCGACGCGCCCATCATCCTGATGACCCCGCAGGGGCGGCGGTTCACGCAGCGCGTGGCGGAAGAGCTGGCGGAGCGCGAGGAGATAGCGCTGATATGCGGGCGGTACGAGGGGGTCGACGAGCGAGCGAGCCGTCGGCTGGCGACGGACGAACTCAGCGTGGGCGACTACGTGCTGACCGGCGGCGAGCTTGCGGCTATGGTCGTCATCGAGGCGACTGCGCGGCTGCTGCCCGGCGTAGTAGGCTGCGCCGAGTCTCCCGCGAACGACTCGTTCACCACCGGGCTTCTCCAGCATCCGCTCTACACGCGCCCCGCGATATACCGAGGCATGAGCGTTCCTGACGTTCTGCTATCCGGCAACCACGCGGAGATAGCGCGCTGGCAGCGGCTAGAGTCGCTCCGCCGCACTATAGAGCGCCGCCCCGACCTGCTCGCGGATGCCGACCTGTCCGAAGAGGATATGCGGTTCTTGGACGGGCTGCGCGCGCGCGGGTGAGCGGGAGAATCGGAGCGGCGATTGTGCGGCGACCATACCCCAAATACGTCGGCATATCCGTTGTGGCGATTCTGACGTGCGTCGTATTCTTCGCCGGCGCGGTGTGGGCTGTGAGCCTGCTGCCCGGAACCCCGTATAAGGATGCGGCGGCAATCGTCCAAGCCGTCGCGGTCAGCGTAGCCGTATGCTTGGGCGGCGGGTTCGCGGCGTACAAACTTGGGGTATTCCGAACGTTCGAGCCGCACCTTACCATCTCCCACGAAGTGCGCCACAGGCGCGTCGGAGACGTATACATACACATAGACGTGATTGCGACGCTCCGCAACACCTCGCAAGTAAAGATAGAGCTGCGGGAAGCGGACTTCAGCTTGCAGCAAGTCGCGCCTCTGCCGAGCGAAGCCGTCGAACGCCTGTATGAGGAAGTGTTCGTGGATAGAACGCAGACTTATCCACAGTGGCCCATACTCGACGAGGTCGAGCGGAGTTGGGGAAGCGGAGAACTCATCATCGAGCCGGGCGAGTCTCATCAAGAAACGTATGAATTCATAGTTCTTTCGCACATCGAATCCGTATTGATAGACACGTACTTCAGAAACCCGCACTGGTCGAAATCGTCGGATTCGGCGGAAGGATGGGGCGCCGCTACCGTCTATGATACAATCATCCACTGAAGCAACCGTTGCGTTAGGGGGCTAAGATGCCAAGCGCGAGAAGCGCCGGAAGGGGCGCGACAACAGGAAAACGGCTCATCAAGGGAACTGGCCCGCGCATGAAGCCTAAGAAACCGCAAGGCTCCCGCAAGCCGCCCGGGTACTACCCTCCCAAGAAGGCGAAGTGAGCGGCGGGATGCCGAGAAGGCAAGGATTGCGAATGAAAGGCAAAGATTTTCTGTGGCTTGCGGACCTCGAACGCGAAGAGATTGGCGCGATGGTCGGCAAGGCGCGCGCCATGAAGGGGGGGACTACGCCTCAGGCAATGGCGGGCAAGGTAGCCGCGCTGCTGTTCGAGAAGCCGTCTCTGCGAACGCGCGTCAGCTTCGAAGTGGGCGTCAGGCAGATGGGCGGCAGCTGCGTCTATCTCAGCCAAAGCGACGTGGGGCTGGGAACGCGAGAGCCGGCTGAAGACGTGGCGCGCGTTCTCGACAGGCTCGTGGATGTGATAGTCGCGCGCGTGTTCTCGCACCGAAACCTAGAGATACTCGCCGAGTATTCGGCAGTGCCGGTGGTGAACGCGCTCTCGGACCTCGCCCATCCGTGCCAAGCCGTGGGCGACCTGCTTACGATGACCGAGCATAAGGGCGCCCTCGCGGGGCTGAACGTGGCTTACGTGGGCGACGGCAACAACATCGCCTCCAGCCTCGCCATAGGCTGCGCGTCTGTCGGCGCGAACTTCACCATCGCGTCGCCGCCCGCCTACAAGGTGCCGGGCGTGGCGTGGCAAGCGGCGGAGGAGCGCGCCGCAGAGACGGAGACGAAGCTCGCGTGGACGGAATCGCCGGAAGCCGCAGTCGAGGGCGCGGATGTGGTATACACCGATGTTTGGATAAGCATGGGCGACGAAGAAGAGGCGGACGTTCGGCGCGCTATATTCTCCAAGTATCGCGTAGACGGGAGGCTAATGGAGCGCGCCGACGCCAACGGCGTGTTCATGCACGACATGCCAGCCCACCGCGGCGAAGAGGTGTCCGAAGACATGCTCGACCATCCGCGATCCATAGTCTTCCACCAAGCCGAGAACAGGCTTCACGCGCAAAAGGCGATTCTGGCGGAATTGCTGGCGTAAGATTTTCGCATGGATATGCGGGATGCGAGGGCGTATCCTGTAAATCCGTCCATCTATGTTTTGGGTTGGATGCCGAGCGCGCGGCGGGCGTTTTCCAGCAATATCTTGGGGCGAACTTCGTCTCGGATGTCCAGCCGTTCGAAGCCTGCCAGCCACCTGTCCGGCGGCAGGTAGGGGAAATCCGAGCCGAACAGCGTCTTGTCTTGCAGGCGGGTGTTGGCTTCCCGCACGAGCGGTTCGGGGATGTATCGCGGCGCCCAGCCGGACAAGTCTATATAGACGTTCGGCTTGTGCAGCGCGACGGCTATCTGCTCTTCCACCCAGGGCCAAGCGGGATGCGCCATGATTATCGTGAGGTCTGGGAAATCCGCCGCGATGTCGTCCACGTGCGGAATCGGGGCGGCGTATTTCAGCTTCATGCCCCCGCCGCCGGGCATCCCGACCCCCGCCGCCGCGAAGCCGGAGTGCAAGAGCAGCGGAACGCCAAGCTCGGCGCACTTCTCATATAGCGGGTAGAAACGCTCGTCGCCGGGGAAGAACGCCTGATGAATCGGGTGCAGCTTCAGCCCACGCAGCCCAAGTTCGACAACCGCGCGCTCCAGCTCCTCGACCGCCCGTCCATCCTTCCACGGATCCACGGTGGCGAAGCCCATGAACCGCTCCGGGTGATCGCGCACGATTCCCGCAACGTAGTCGTTGGTGTCAGGCTCGTCCCCCGTAGCCGTCTGCGCGTCTACGGAGAACACTACGCCGAAGATGTCCCATTCCTCATATCGCGCCGCAAGCTCGTCCCCGCGCGACGGCGCGTCCGTTAGGCGGAAGAAGCGTCTGAGGCTCTCCTCGATGACCATATCCGGCAGCCCGGGTCGGCGCGGAACGTGAACGTGCATGTCTATGGCGCGCATGTTTATGCTCTATCGGACGCGACGACAGCCGTATAACGTATGCGGCAATCGCGGGATTGCAATGGGAATTTGGATGTGTCGAACGTCGGTGAAAAGGGCATCGCTCGGCGCGGCGTAGACGCGCTTATTCCTCGGCGTTCGCCGCCCGTCGGCGTCGGCGTCGTGGCGTCGGCGCGTCCGATTTGTCGAGGACGTAGACGATGTTGTCCTGCCGGTTCAGCTCGATCTCCCTGCTGAGAAGGTCTGCGGCTGCGGTGAGTCTGCGGCGAATCGCCGCGGTGGTGTCGCCCGATCCGGCGGTAACTTTGCCGGCTTCTCCGGGCTGAAGCAGCTGGAGGAATTCCACGTATTGGCGCAGCTGTTTGCCGCGCGCTCCCGTCAGCGCCAGAGCCATCTGAGCGTCTTTGAGCGGCACTATCTCGAATTTGGGCAAGGTTCTTTACCTCCCTAATTGGCTATTGACGTTCATACTATACGCAAACGCGAATCAGCGCAAGCGAGGAAAAGCGCTAGCCGAGATAGCGCTAGTTTTCGGCGACCAAGCGCAATTGGAGCGAAAGTTTCCCTTTCCCGCGTCGCGGGAAGGCATTGTCTTTCGATTGTTGTCTGAATCAGGATTCGCGGGATTTCGCGGCTTTTTAGGACAATCGCAATCACGCGAATCCTCTAATCCCGAAAAAATCCCGATTCAGACGAACTCCATCGGCTGCGAAACGGCGACTGCGAAACGGCTGTCGAAGATTCCGGAGAAAAGTGCGGTTGGCGGCGCTCGCTACGTGGTCACCGCTCCCTTCGATGCGGACGATACCAGCTTGGCGTACTTGCCCAGCACGCCGCCCGTGTGCCTCGGCGCGGGAGGCTGCCACTCGCGCCGCCTGCGCTCCATCTCTTCGTCGGATATTTCTACGTTCAGCGCGCGGCTTTCGACGTCCATCGAGATGGTGTCGCCTTCTTGCACCAGCGCTATGGGTCCGCCCACCGCCGCTTCGGGCGCGACGTGGCCGATGATGGGGCCTCTGGACGCTCCCGAAAAGCGCCCGTCCGTCATCAGCAGGATGTCTTCGCCGATACCGGTTCCCATCATAGCGCCCGTAACGGAGAGCATCTCCTGCATGCCGGGGCCGCCTTTTGGTCCCTCGTAGCGCAGCACCAGCACGTCGCCCGCTTCGATTTCGCCGTTCGTTACCGCCTCGAACGCGGCGCGCTCGCCGTCGTACACCTTCGCGGGTCCCGAGTGCCGCAGCCGCTGGGTGCCGGACACCTTCATCACGCAGCCTTCGGGCGCGAGGTTGCCCTCTAGGATGACCAGCCCTCCCGTGGGGCTCTTCGCGTTTGGTATGGAGTATATGACGCGCTCGTCCGGCTCGGCGTCCACTTCGGCTAGGTTTTCGCCCACTGTCTTGCCGGTTATCGTCATGCAGTCTTCGTGTATCAATCCTGCGGCGGCTAGCTGCTTCATCACCACAGGCACGCCGCCCACCTTGTCCATGTCGGACATTACGAAGCGCCCGCCGGGGCGGAGGTCGGTGATATAGGGCGTGGTTCGGCTGAGCCTGTCGAAGTCGTTCAGCTCCAGCTCGACGCCCGCTTCGTGCGCTATGGCGAGCAGGTGAAGCGCCGCGTTGGTGGAGCCGCCCATCGCCAGCACGACGCGGATGGCGTTCTCGAACGCTTCGCGCGTCATTATCTCGCGCGGCTTGAGGTCTCGCTCCAGCAGATCCAGCATGACCTTGCCTGAGTCGAACGCCACCTGTTCGTTGCGCGGGTCTATCGCGGGTATGGACGCCGCGCCCGGAACGGACATGCCCATCGCCTCGATAGCCGATGACATGGTGTTGGCGGTGAACATCCCCGCGCAGGCGCCCTCGCCCGGGCAGGCTACGCGCTCCATGCCGATAAGCTCTTCGAGCGTTATCTTGCCCTGCGCGTGCGCGCCTATCGCCTCGTACATATCCTGTATGTTGATGTCTTCGCCGCGCCAGTTGCCGGGCATTATCGCGCCGCCGTACACGAATATCGAAGGCACGTTGCAGCGCGCTATCGCCATCATCGCGCCGGGCATGTTCTTGTCGCACGCCGCCACCACGACAAGCCCGTCCATGCTCTCGCCGAACGTTACCGTCTCTATGGAGTCCGCTATCACCTCGCGGCTGACTAGCGACGCCTTCATGCCTTCGGTGCCCATCGAGATGCCGTCGCTTATGGTGATGGTTCCGAACATGAACGGCGCGCTTCCCGCCGCGCTCAGCCCCTCTTTGACCTTGCGCGCCTGCCTGTCTAGGTGGACGTTGCAAGGCGTGACGTCGGACGCGAGGTTGCCGATGGCGACGAACGGCTTTGCCAAGTCCGCGTCGTCCAAGCCCGTAGCGCGGAGCATGGCGCGCGCGCCCGCGCGGTCTGGCCCGTCGGTTACGACGCGGCTCTTCTTCTTTAGGTCTACGGCGGCTGCTGTCGTCATTTGGGTTTCCTCCATATCGATCGGCGCGGGTTTAGAGCGCTGATTATATATGAGCAGGGCGCGGCGGGCAAAAGCCGCTATGTTCCCCAACCCCGCTGTTGCTATAATGCGGCGGGCGGAGACACGGAGCGGGCGGGCATGGCGAGACGGTTCTTCGGGCAGCTAATCACGGTGGAGCGGGACCCGCGCTCCCGCGCGCCGACGGCGTTCGCGTTCCGAGACGAAAAGCACACGGTGGCGCAGGTGCTGACATCGTGGCAGGACCACGGCTTCCCGAACGACGGGCGGCGGCACACGTGGCGGCAGCGGCGGCATCGCAGCTACTACCGCGTTCGCACCGACGAGGGGCGCGACTTCGAGATCTATTACGACAGAGGCGTGTCTATGGACAGCCCCAAGTACATGCGATGGTATGTTTCGGAAGAGTTGTGACGCTTTGAGAATTCTGGCTACGAACGATGACGGCATCCACGCGGCGGGATTGTGGACGATGGCGGAGGCGCTGACGGAGGTGGGCGATGTGTCGGTCGTCGCGCCAGACCGCGATCAGAGCGGCGTAGGCACGGCGCGAACGCTGCTGAACGCGCTCCGCGTGAACGAGGTCGAATCGCGCATAGACGGCGTTCCCGCCATATCCGTCAGCGGCACCCCCTCCGACTGCGTGATTCTGGCGACGGAGACTATCTTCGAAGAGCCGTTCGACATGGTGGTTTCGGGGATAAACGAAGGCGCGAACTTGGGGCTGGACGTGCTGGATTCCGGCACTGTGGGCGGCGCGTTCAGGGGCTGCTTCCGCGGCATTCCGTCTATAGCGGTGTCCGTAACGGCGGTCGTCGATGTTCGGTACGACGCGGCGGCGCTGGTCGCGAGCGGTCTGGCGCGCGCGCTGGCGAACGGCGAGCGCCGCCCGATAGTCTACAACGTGAACGTGCCAAACCTGCCGCGCGAACGGCTCGCGGGCGCTAGGACGACCTCGCTAGGCCCAAAGGCGTATCTCGAAAGCGTAACCAAAGCCCGCGACGGGCGGCGGACGCATTACTGGATTCACCACAACAAGCCTACTGGCGTCGCGCCGCCGGAGGGCTGCGACGTGTGGGCGGTTCGCAACGGCTGGGTGTCGATAACTCCGCTGGATCCGGGCTTCGCAGCCGGTGCTGCGCTGCGCGAGCCGGACGGGATGGCGGAAGAGGTCGGCGCGAGCATGGGGATGGCGTGGGCGTAACGCGGGCGGGGAATCTTCATAGCCTTTGGCGCTCTCTAACCCGCACTGCTAGAACGATAGCTCGGGCGGGGGTATTTCCGCCTTCTTCGCGCGTCCGCAACATCGGCTTCGCGCTGTTCATCGCCGGCATCCTCGCATACGGCGCGGCTCTGTCGGCGCACATGCTTGCCAGCTTCGACCTCGTCAACCTGCTCCGCGACGTAAACGCAGACGATTCTTTCTACTACTTCGAGATAGCCGCCAATCTTGCCGAAGGCAAGTTCTCCACGTTCGACGGCGGAATAACGCGCACCAACGGCTACCATCCGCTCTGGATGCTGATGATAACGCCGTTCTACTGGTTCTTCGACAGAGAAACCGCGCTGTTCGCCATCAAGGCGTTCGAGATAATGCTGGTAGCCGGAGCCGTCGCGCTCATCGCAGTGGCGGCGCGGCTGGCGAAGCTGCCGTGGATTCTGCTGTTCGCGCTGCTTCCGGCACTATACCAGCATCACGCGCTGTTTTGGGGATTGGAAGCGGCGGCGGCGCTGTTCACGCTTGGGCTGCTCTTCGTAGCGCTGGCGCTGTACGCGCGCAGCCCGGCGCGCTGGAGGTGGGCGCTTGCCGCCGTCGCATTCGCGCTACCGTGGGCGAGGCTTGAGTACGTCGCCATATCGCTGGCTGCGACTGGCGCGATGCTCTTCATCGAGTGGTCGAGGCGATGGCGGACGAATGGGGCGTGGTGGCGCTCTCTACTATCGCTAGACCTGATTGCGCCGCCGCTCGGCGCGATTGCCGGCATCCTAGTCTACTTCGGCTACAACGGCGTCGTGTTCGGCGGCATAGTTCCAGTGAGCGGCGTTATCAGACAGGCGCGGTCGCAGATTCAGTTCGAGAATGAAGGCGGGTACGATCTCGCGCGAAACTTTACGGACGTATTGCAGATCCCCGTTTTCGACAATGAGTTGTATATTGCGGCGGGCATCTGCCTTTTGCTGCCCCTGTTCTGGTGGCTGTTCCGCCGTTCTCAGTGTAGCGAAAACTGGCTGCCGCTCGCTTTTCTAGTGGGAGCGGCTGGTTTGGGGGCGGGGCATATCGCCAAATTCGCGCAGACCGTTCTCGCCGTGCATCCCTACTGGGGAAGTTATTCTTGGTATTTCGTTCCCGCGTATCTGATGATGGCGCTGTCCGTTCCTGTGTCATGCTATCTGGTTATTCACTTGGTTCGCTATTTCGTAAGCTCGAAGTCGCGTATGGCGGCAAACGCGCTGAGCGCGGCAATCGTCATTGCCGCAGCTGTCTTCCTGTTCGTAAATGCGGATTTCACAAATACGTTCAGGCGCGTCGATCATCTGAGCGAGGTGAACAGCCAAGAATGGGAGGTTACTTCCTACATGGGGGTTTTGCTTATGGACAGAACGCTGCCCGAAGACAGCGTAGTCGGCTCGTGGGACGCCGGCGTCATTGGGTACTTCTCGCGCTTTCCAGTAGTGAACTTGGATGGGTTGGTCAATTCTTACGAATACATGCGCATCTACGTGGAAGGAAAGGAGGGCATACTTTATCCGCGTTTTGGGATTACTCATTTCGCCAGCGTCCATTTCTCCTCCCGCTCTCGCATACCTCTCAGCCTGCTGTTCGAGGGCGCGCCATACTATTCATACTATAATTCCGAACAGCGCGGACGCGCATTCAGGCTCTGGTCACGCCAGCTGCTGGAAGACTTGGACGCATCCGCATGGTTCTGGGAGAGAATAGAGCCTAGCTTCGATTACCAGTCGAATGGCGTCGGCGCCGTCTTCGATGGGAGGCTGGCGCAAGCGTTCGCCAAAGACTGCGCGCCGGGAGACGAGTCTGTAGTGTGGTCGTGGCTAGGCGGAGAGGAAGCGCCTATTTTCACGCAATGGACGAAAACGCAAACAGGGTTGTGCGCGTCCAAAGTCGTTCTGTCCCAAGACGCGCTTCCTCCGGCGCGAGTGGAGTCGATGTCGGAGAGCGAGTATCTAGCGAGCCTAATCCGCGGCAGCCAGCCGGCAATTCGCTCGGTCTTCGATGTGCGTCTGCATCTTGCCGATAACCGCCTAACATACACTAAGGATCGGTGCAGCCAAGAGGACGTCGAGGCGCGGTTCTTCCTGCATATATACCCGCGCGACGCGGGCGATCTGCCCGACCACCGCAAGCAATACGACTTCGACAACCTAGACTTCCGCTTCGAGCGGCATCGCGCTTTAGACAATGGCGCATGCCTAGCCGACGTTCCGCTGCCAGAGTACGAATTCACCGCAATCCGCACTGGCCAGTACACTGGGGAAGGCAGGATATGGGAAGGGGAGATACGCCTCGATGAGTAGCGCTCTCGGCATCAGGATGGCGGAAATAGCTCGGCGAGCCAAACTCGCTAGAACATTAGTGCGGGGGGGGGGGGTATTGAGCCTTCCCCGCGCGTCCGAAACGTCGGATTCGCGCTGTTCGTCGCCGGCATCCTCGCTTGCGCTGGCGCTTGCCTGCCTGCCGTGGCTAGCGCTGCTGGTCTGGCTGACGTGGACGGCGTGGTTCATGGCAGACGACGCCTTCATCAGCTTCCGATACGCTCGCAACCTGCTGGAAGGCAACGGGCTGGTGTTCAACCCCGGCGAGCGCGTCGAGGGATACTCGAACTTCCTGTGGGTATTGGAGCTTGCAGCGCTGTGGGGCGCGTTCGGGCTGAAGCCCGAACATGCGGCGCAGTGGCTGTCGGTGGGGTTCACAGTCGCAACCGTGGGCGCTATGGCGTGGTGGATATATCGCCTGCCCGCGCTTCGGCATCGCGCGCTCGTCGGCTGGATGGCGTTGGGGCTGGTGTGCGGCAGCGCGACTTTCGCAATGTGGACATCCGCCGGCGGGCTGGAAACGCGGCAGTTCACGTTCTTCATCGTGCTAGCCGTTGTCTGCCTGAGCCTGTATCGCCACAGACCCGCCGGTCTGTTCGCCGCGTCGCTGAGTTTGGCTGCCGCCGCCTACACCCGTCCGGAGGGTCCGCTGATTGCAGTCTGCTGCTTCGGATGGTTCATCGTCCAGAGCATGGCGGACGCCGGACGGCTGCGCGTGGACTGGCGAGCGTTGGCGCGTCTGATAGCGCCCTTCGCGGTTTTGGTCGCGGCGCACTACCTGTTTCGCTACGCATACTATGGCGAGTGGCTGCCGAACACATACTACGCCAAGCACGTGCGCCCGTGGTACGAATCGGGCTTTCGATACCTGTGGGCGGCTGCGCTGGATACCGGCTTGTATCTGCTGATTCCGCTGGCGTGGGTTGCGGCGCGGCGGCGCTGGCGCGATTTTCGAGACGGCTCTTTCGCGCTGGTCTTGCTCTTGGCAGTCATCCATATGGCTTACGTGATGCGGATCGGCGGAGACCATTTCGAGTATCGCCCGCTGGATTTCTATTGGCCTCTGCTTGCGCCGCCCGCCGCCGTTGGCATCGTCTATCTCGCGGCGCGGCTTGCGGCTTGGTTGGCGAACTGGCTGGCGAGATTGCCTTATCCTCGACTCTGGCGACCGGGAACGCGGTTCTGCGCGCTTCTGCTGTTCGCGCCCGCAATCTTCTACGCGAGCGCGATTCAGGGCGCTCTGCTGTTCGAGGGGGCGGAGATACGTGAGCGAATTCGTCATCTGCACATAGAACTCGATGACGAAAACGCCAGTTGGCTGCTTGCCGCGCCTGGGATGCCTGCGCTCGTCGCCATATCCAACGACCTACGGCGTTTAGCCAGCCCGCAGCTGGTCGCGGCGCCTCTCCCCGAACACCGTGAGTTCGCCAACCAACAAATGCGGAGATTTCAGCCATACGATAGTATGGAACGGGGAATTATTCCCGATGACGCGCTGATGGCGAGCGGCGCGATCGGCATCCGATTCTATTATCTTTCAGACCTGAAAGTCATCGACACTAATGGTTTGATAGACAAGACAGTGGCGCGCAATCCTGTAACTGTCCCCAATCATCAGCGTGTAATCGCGCACGACCGTTCGCCGCCGCCCGGATACTTGGGGGAGCGCGGCGTCAACTTCACGATATACCCCGCCGCATCCAGTGAATCCGAAGCTCTAAGGCTTGGGGATTACGCAGTGAATGTCGCACCCGGTCTGTGGATGCCCTTCCGTTCTGCCTATCCTCAGTGGGTTGCCGCGAATTTCGAAGGAGTCGTCCCCGAAGTCGATTATGGGTATCTAGCGAGCCTAATCGCTGGCAGTCAGCCGGCAATCCGTTCGGTCTTCGATGTGCATTTGCATCCTGCCAATCGCCTAATATATGTCAAGGATCGGTGTAGCCAAGAGGACGCCGATGTGAAGTTCTTCCTGCATATATACCCGCTCGACGCGGACGATCTGCCTGACCATCGCAATCAGTACGGCTTCGACAACCTAGACTTCCGCTTCGATCGGCATGGCGTTTTATACAATGGCGTATGCGTAGTCGACGTTCCGCTGCCAGAGTACGATTTCACCGCAATCCGCACAGGCCAGTACGCTGGGGAAGTCAGGATATGGGAAGGGGAGATACGCCTTGCTCCATAGATAGAACCATCGCCGCAAGCCGAAAGGCGAGGATGCGCCCGCATCCGTTCGAGCGCCGCGCGCAAATTGACGACCGCAGGCGCAGATAGTAGAATCAGATACAAGCCCCGTATACAGGGACAGTGGGCGTGGAGGAGATTTCAGCTATGACGACGCGAACTATGCCGGCTCCGCTGACCATCAGCATAGACAAAGACGCGGCGCATCACGTGCGCGCGTTCGCCGCTCAGTCCGGCAAGCCGGGTTCCAACCTGCGCGTGGCGGTCAAGGGCGGCGGATGCGCCGGCATGACTTACGTTCTCGACCTCGTGGACGCGCCCAAGCAGGACGACAAGGTGATAGAGGAGAACGGCCTCAGGCTGTACGTGGACCGCAAGTCCTACATCTTCTTGGCGGGTACGGTTCTCGAATACTCCGGCGGGCTGAACGGCAAGGGGTTCGTGTTCAACAACCCGAACGCAAAGACGACTTGCGGCTGCGGCACCTCGTTCAGCGTCTAGCCCCTCGGCTCTCGGTCATCGCCCCGCGCCGCCTCTTGTTGGGAGGATAGACAGTGGTCGCCATCGAATCGACGCCCAAGACGCTATCGGCAAGCCTCGCGGAGCGCGCCGCCGTGTTCGACGTTTCGGACTTCGGCAGGCTGCGCGTTGCGGGCGACGACGCCATAGACTTGCTCGACAGGCTATCCACGAACGATCTGCGCCTGCTGACGCCCGGCGGCGGCATGGGCAGCGTGCTGACGACGAACAAGGGGCGGATAATAGACCTGCTTCGCCTGCTGAAGCGCGAAGACGACTTGCTCGCGCTGACGAGCCCGGGGACGCAGGCGCGCGTTGCGGAGTGGATAGACTTCTACACGTTCGGCGAGGATGTGAGCGTGGAAGACATCGGCGCTTCCACTACGCATCTGCTGATAGTAGGGCGCGGCGCGGCGGACGCGGCGGCGCGCGCGGGGTTCGCGGCGGACGCGCTATCCGACGCGCTGAGCCACGCTAGCGACGGCGACGGCGGAACAGCCGTCCGCGTAGAGTTCGGCAGCCTGCCCGCGTTCGAGCTGATAATGCCCGCGGGCGACGCGCGCGCGGAGCTTGTTGGCTTGCCCGCGCTGGACGCATCCGATCTAGCGCGGCTGCGCGTCGAGCAGGGTGTGGCGGCTTACCCCAACGAGATGAACGAATCCCACAACCCATTGGAAGCGAACCTAGCGCCGCATATCAGCTTCAACAAGGGCTGCTACATTGGGCAAGAAGTCGTCGCGCGGCTGAATACGTATGACAAGGTTCAGCGATTTCTCTGCCGTCTGAGCGTCGACGACGGCTCGAGCGTCGAGCGGGGCGCGCGGATAGCCGTCGATGGCGCAGTAGTGGGCGAGGTCACCACCGCCGCGCCCGGCATGGCGCTGGCGTACCTCCGCAAGCGCGCCTACGCGGACGGCGCGACGGTGGACGTGCGAGACGGCGATCGGACGACGACCGCCACGGTGCGGGACATTAGGCGGCAAACGTCGCTCTAGCCGGCCCGAAGCGTCGCGCCGCCGTCCACCACTATCACTTGCCCGCGGATCATCTCCGCCGCAGGCTCGCACAGGAACGCCACCACGCCCGCTATGTCTTCGGCGCGCACCATTCTGCCCGCTGGAACGCGCTGACCCGCCTCCAGCATCTCGTCGCGCGTGGGGAAGTGGTCTAGCGCCTGCGTATCCACGTATCCGCCGGACACGGCATTGACGGATATTCCCAGTGGCGCAAGCTCCACCGCCAGATACCGCGTAACCGCTTCCAGCGCGGCTTTGGACACGCCAACGGAAAAGTAGTACGGCAAGACCCGCCGCGAACCTTCGCTGCTGATGTTGATGACGCTCCCGCCGTCTCGCATCAGCTCGGCGGCGCGAACCGCGCACATCCACGCGGCGCGCGCGTTCACGTTCATAGTCCAGTCCCAATGGCGGGCTTGCAGCTCTCGCGCGGGGCGCTGAACCCCGCTCGCGGCGTTGTTGACGAGGATATCCAGCTTGCCGAACTCGGCTTCCACAGCGGCGAACAGGTCGGCTATCTTATCCTCGTCGGCTAGGTGGGCGCGGCGGCGGAGGCAGCGGACGCCGAGAGCCTCTATCTCCTCTACGGCGGCGGCGGCGGCGGCGTGGTTGCGGAGGTAGTTGAAGGCTATATCCGCGCCGCGCCGCGCAAGCTCCAGCGCTATCGCCTTGCCTATGCCGCGCGAGCCGCCCGTCACCAGCGCCGCTTTGCCGTCTAGTCTCACGTCAAGAGCCTCAGATAGCCATGCCGCCGTCGACGCTGACGACCTGCCCCGTCATGTACTTAGCCTTCTGGCTCGCTATGAACGCCACTAGGTGGGCTACGTCGTCCACTTCGCCGAAATGCCCTTGAGGGATCCAAGTCATTATGCGGTCTTTCGTAGCCTGCGGCAGCACGTCCACGGTGTCGGTGCTGATGTAGCCGGGCGTTACGGTGTTGACGGTTATGCCGCGAGTGGCGACTTCCTTGGCGAGCGACTTGGTGAAGCCCATCATGCCCGCCTTGGACGCGGAGTAGTTGACCTGCCCGATGTTGCCGCGAATTCCAACTACCGAGCCGATGTTGATTATCCGCCCCCAGCGGCGGCGAATCATCTGCCGCACTACGGCGCGGGTGCAGTAGAACATGCCGTTCAGGTTGGTGGAGATGACTCTATCCCATGCGTCATCCGACATTCGCACCAGCAGGCTGTCGCTGATGATGCCAGCGTTGTTGACGAGGATATCTATGCCGCCGAACCGCTCGCCGACCTCTTCCACCATGCGGGCTACCTGATCCGCGCTGCCGACATCCGCCTGCGTGGCGAACGCCTCGACGCCCATGGCGCGCAAGCCGCCTACGGTAATCTCGGCTTCGTCCGGAGAGCTGTTGTAGTTGACGGCGACGTTCACGCCCATCTCGCCGAGCCGCAGCGCGCATGCGCGCCCGATGCCTTTGGACGCCCCGGTTACGAGCGCGAACCGCCCTTCTATATCGGACTTGCCCAAGATGCCTCCTGTATTTCTAGGAACGCCCAGCGCCCAAGCGATTGGAGAGTGTTTTCCAAAGTCTTTCCGATGGGCTCGAAATCCCCCCTGCACACACTTTCCTTAGCCCATCGAGAGAATCGAGGCGGCGCCCGAGCCGGTCAGCCGCCGAGCGCGTCGTCCAGCTCTTCTAGGCGGCGGTTCATGTTGTCTACGAATCCGCCTTGCACGGCTAGCTTGGCGGTTTCGATGGCGCGCTGCACCGCGTCGGCGCGCGCCGCGCCATGCCCGACGACGCTCACGCCGTTGACCCCGAACAGGGGACCCCCGCCGCGCATTTCGACTACGTTGTTGACTGCGTACACCTCTTCCAGCAGCGCGTCCAGCTCCGCCGCGGGCAGCTTGCCTTCGAGCCGAGTCCGCAGCCGTTCGACGATGCTCTGCCCCAGCCCCTCCGTGAGCTTCATTATGATGTTGCCGACGAATCCATCGCAGACGACCACATCCGCAGAGCCTTTAGGCACGTCGTTCGCCTCGATGTTGCCGACGAAGTTCAAGCCGCTCGCCGCGAAAAGCTCTGTAGTCTCGCGCACCTGTCGGTTGCCCTTGCCGGACTCCGCGCCCACGCTCAGCAGCGCGATTCGCGGGTTGTCCGCGCCGAACACGGAGCGCGCGAAGGCGTCGCCGATGGCGCCGAAGCTGAGCAGCTGTCTTGGGCGGCAGTCCACGTTCGCGCCGAGGTCTAGGATGCAGGTGTTGCCCGCGACTCCGACGACGGGCCCCCCAAGCGCGGGGCGCTCGACTCCCTTGACCAGCCCGAGCGCGACAGCCGCCGCCGCCATCGCCGCGCCGGTGGAACCCATCGTAACGCAGGCGTCCGCCATGCCGCGCCGAACCAAGCCGGTAGCCACCAGCGTAGACGCGCGCGGCTTCTGCCTGAGCGCCATAACCGGGGATTCGTCCTCGCCTATCACGCCCTCGCTGGGCGCGACGCCGATGGGCAGCCCCGCAACGTCGCGCTTGGCAAGCTCCGCCTGAACCGCGTCCGGGTCTCCGACGAGCGTAACCTGCCCGCCGCCGCTCGCCGCGAACTGCGCCGCGCCCGCGACTATCTCTGCGGGCGCGTTGTCTCCCCCCATCGCGTCTACGGCAACGCGAAACGGCGTGGTTGCGGAACTCAAAGCGGTGATTCTCCTTGCGGCTGTTGGCTCGGCTTGCGGCTGTCGGCGGGCGCGATTACTTCGGCTGTTCCCGCGATGGCGGTAGCGCCGTCGTCGGTAACCACGGAGACGGCGCAGACGATTCTGCGTGAGTCTCCAATATCCTCTACTCTGCGAACGACGGCGCGCGCGGTGATTCGTTCGCCGGACTTCACAGGCGCGCGAAAGCGTATCTTCATCTTCCCCGCGCTGTTCCAGCTCGAGCCGAACGCTTCGGTCATCATCTCCGAGATAGTCGCGGCTACCATCATGCCGTGCGCTATCGTGCCGCCGAACTGCGTCGTTTCTGCAAACGCGCTGTCTATGTGAATCGGGTTGAAATCTCCGGACGCCTCCGCGTAGCGCTCGATGCCGCGCTGGTCTATGAGCTTGCGGATTTCGGGAAGCGCGTCGCCCTTGTCTAGAGCTTTGCCTAGCATGGCGACGCCTCCCCGCGCGGGGCAAGCCCCGCCGGAATCATAATCATGCTTTTGCCGCTCATCACTTCTTCGCGCTGCGCGTTCGCAACGCGGCATTCGATTGCCAAGAAGCGCCATTCGCCGCGAAGCGAGTTCTGCGTAAGCGTCGCCACACATTCGAGCGTCTGCCCAACTGCGGCGGCTTTGGCGAACGCCAGTTCCTGCCCCGCGTGGAGCGTGCCGCCCGGTATTCGCAGGTCTTGCACCGCGCCGCGGATGCCGAGCGCGGCTATCGCCATCGCGGGCGCGAGCCGCTCCCCGCGCTCGCCCGTCGGCTGGCGGCTCTCGTCCCCGACAGCCGCCAAGTAACCCGAAACGAGCGCGTCATCCAGCAGATACGAACGCTTGGAGATTACCTGCCCGGCTTTCAACTCAGCGTAGTCGGAGACCATCCGCGCCCCTGCTCGTTGGCTTATTGGCGTTGCGACAAATCACGGTGATTATAGAGAGAAGCGAGGTGGCATATCAACGCGGGCGGTTTTCCGAGATAACCGCAAGGGTCTTCCCCTACTCCGCCAGACTGCGCGCGCCGCGCTGCATCCGCGCCTCTTCCAGCAGCCTTTCCAAGATGACGTAGGACACTTCTTCGGAGTAGTCCAGCTGGCACACGCCGAGCGCGCGATACAGCACGCCGGTAGAGACGCGCGCCGGGGTGGATTCCCCCAGCGCGGGCAGCTTCACGCCGAGCGCCTGCGTAAGGAACCCGCCGGCGAGCATCCCGTTCGGCGTCAGGAAGCAGCGCAAGACCTCGCGCCCCTCGTATGTGAGCGTCAGCCCCCGCTCGTCTTGGGAAAGCGTCATCCGCAGATGCGCCCTCGGCGCGTCGAGCAGCGAGTTTCCGAAATCCGTCACCAGCGCGTCGCTCTCCGCCATCGTATCGTCCTCGTCTCCAACTGGCTCGTTTCGCTCGAATTATACAGCGCTGGGCTGGCGTCGGCGGGCGGCATTCTCTTGCGCGCGGGCGGCGCTGTCTAAAATGATTTAGCGGGTGGGACTTCCCCGGCATTCTCTTGCGCGCGGGCGGCGCTCCCAATAGAATTGTGCCAGAGAGCGGGACGAGCTAGAGGGCATCCGACATATGGCGAAGCGTAAGAAGAGATGGGAAAAGCGCGAAATGCGGCTGCCGAAGAACCACGGCTGGCGGACGACGCGCCCCGGCAACAAGATATTCGTCGCCGATAGGGGCGCGGTGGCGTTCGAGTATCCGCATGACTGGATAATCAGCCCTTCCGAGAGCGGATCCATAAGGTTCTTCGACGCGCCTGAGCCGGACGACAACATTCGGCTGGAAGTCTCGGTTATCCGAATGCCGCGCGTAGAACCTTCCGAGAGAGAGCTGAGCATACTGGACAAGCGCCCGCTGTCGGTGGAGTTCAGAGACGAGGGCGGCTCGGAGCGGTTCGACGTCTCCAGCAGATCGGAGTTGGACGAGCTAGTCAACCGCAAGACCTACGACATGATCCATTCGCGCGAAGACGCGCCCGATCTGCCGGGCATGATAGAGCAGTCGGTACTATCCGACAACGCCAGAGACGTTACGCACGACGGGCGCTTCCGGCAGGCGCGCCGCGCAGGTCTGGAACTGGCGTGGATAGAGGTGGACTTCACGGAAGCGACCGAAGATTCGCCCACGCCGCGCGAGGCGCATTCGCGCATCTGCATAGCCAGAGGCAAGGGCATATACACCCTAATCACGCTGGATTTCTGGGCGGACGACGCGAGGAAAGCCAACCGTGTCTGGAGCGGCGTGCTGGCGTCTCTAAAGCTGGGCGAGAAGTACGACGATCCCAATATGCTGTTCGTCAACAACTAGGGGAAAACCTCAGAGTAGTTCGAGCAGTTTCACTTTGCCCGCTCCTGCAAGAGAGGGGACTTTTTAGATATCCGCTGAGGAACCGCCAGATGAAACACGAACAAAGCATCTTCGAAGAACTAGGCGTCCGCCCCGTGCTGAACGCGCAGGGCAACCGCACGCTGCTGGGCGGCGGCACGCCGTCCAAGGCGGTGCGCGAGTTGATGGAAGCCGCCGAGAGCCGCTACGTGAACATGGCTGAGCTGATGGACGCGGCTGGCGCGCGCATCGCCGACATGCTGGGCGTCGAAGCCGCGCTCGTTACGTCCGGCTGCTCAGCCGCGCTCGCCTACGCCGCCGCCGCGTGCATGACAGGCGACGATGTGGAGCGCATGGAGCGCATCCCCGACACCGCCGGAATGCCGAACGAGATAATCATCCAGCGCCAGCTTCGCGTCAAGTACGACCGCTGCATGACGATTCCGGGCGGCAAGCTGGTGGAAGTAGGCGACGAGTGCGGAACCACCGTCGAGCAGCTGCGCGCGGCGATGAATGACAACACCGCCGCAGTCCACTACCTCGCGCCCGGAACGTCCACGCCCGGCGCGCTGCCCATCGAAACGGTGATAGAAGTAGCCCACGAAAGGGGCGTCCCCGTCATCGTAGACGCGGCTGGGCAGGTCTACCCCACCGATCTGCTCAGCGGCTACGTTCGCATGGGGGCGGACTTGGCGGCATACGGCGCAAAGTACTTCGGCGCGGTCAACTCCAGCGGGCTGCTCACCGGGCGCGCCGACCTCGTATCCGTAGCGCGCGCGCACAGCTTCGTCGGGTTCGAGGCTACCCCCGTGCGCTCGTTCGGACGCCCGATGAAGGTAGACCGCCAAGAGGTAGTCGCGGTGTACGGCGCGCTGCGAGAGTGGCTGACGATGAACCACGAAGACAGGTTCGCAGGCTACGAAGCGCGCGTCGGCGCGATGCGAGCCGCGCTCGCGGACGTGGACGGCATCCGCATGGAAGAGCTTGCGGACGATGGGCCTGTAGAGGGGCTGACAGTCATCGTGGACGCGGAATCGGCGGGCGCGAGCGGCGCGGACGTGGTGGAGGAACTGCGCGACGGCAACCCGTCCGTATGGGTGCGGGAATTCGACTCCGGAGACCGCTTCGCCTTTCGGCTGCTGACGCTGGCGGAAGAAGACGACGCGGCGGTTGTCGACCGTCTGCGCGAGGTTCTGGGGCAGGCGCGACGATGATAGCCATAGACCTCATCCGCAGAGACCCTGACGCCGTTCGCGCGGCTATGGCGAGCCGAGGCGCGGACGCGAGCTTGGTGGATCGCGTCTTGGCTATGGATGGGGTGCGCCGCTCGTTCATAGCGCAGGTGGACGAGCTGCGCGCGCGCCGAAACGCGGCGAGCCGCCAGATGGGGCGCTCCCGCGAGCGCCCAGCCGAGCTTATCGAGGAGATGCGGCAGGTAGGCAGGCGCATCCGCGAGCTGGAAGAGGGGCTGCGCGGCGCGGAATCCGAGCTGAACGCGCTGATGATGCGGCTGCCGAACGTGCCGCACGAGAGCGCGCCCGTGGGCGCGGACGAATCCGCCAACGTCGAGATTCGGCGGTCGGGCGAGCCGCCCGAGTTCGGCTTCGAGCCGGCGGAGCATTGGGACATCGCCGAGCGGCTCGGCATAGCGGATTTCGAGCGCGGCGCGCGGCTTGCCGGCTCGCGCTTCTACATGCTGCGCGGCAAGGGCGCCAAGCTCCAGCGCGCGCTCATCTCGTTCATGATAGACATGCACGTCGAGCGGCAGGGATACACCGAAGTATACCTGCCCTATATGGTCAACAGCGCCACCGCGCTCGCGTCGGCGCACCTGCCCGGCTTCCGCGAAGAGATGTACCACGACGACGAGGACGATCTCTGGATGCTGCCCACCGCGGAGGCGGCGATAACCGGGCTGCACCGCGACGAGATACTGCCCGCCGACGAGCTGCCCAAGTACTACGTAGCCCACACGCCTTGCTGGCGGCGCGAGAAGTCTTCCGCGGGGCGGGACACGCGCGGCATGATGCGCGTCCACCAGTTCGACAAGGTGGAGATGTACAAGTTCGTCGCGCCCGATACCTCCGCGCGGGAGCTGGAGACGCTCACCGCCGACGCGGAAGCGGTGGCGGTGGCGCTCGGAATGCCGCACCGCGTGCTGGAGCTTGCGACGGGCGACATGTCATCGCCCGCGACTAAGGCGTATGACGTGGAGATGTGGTCCGCCGGCGGCAAGCGATGGCTGGAGGTAAGCTCCTGCTCCAACTGCACCGACTACCAAGCGCGGCGCGGCAGAATCCGCTACCGCCCCGCGCGCGGCGCGCGCCCTCGGCTGGTTCACACGCTCAACGGCTCCGGGCTAGGCGTTCCGCGCGTGATGATAGCCATCCTAGAGAACTGCCAGCAGGCGGATGGCTCGGTGGCGGTGCCTGATGCGCTGCGGGAGTATACGGGGTTCGGGCGGATAGGGTAGCGACACATCGGCTGTTCCATAAGACCCATTGGACTACGCCAACTTGACGCGAAGCGTCGTCGACGCGCTGTTGAGCGCGGAGCCAATGCCGCTGCCGCCATTGCAGTTCGACGGTTCGGGCGTCTATGCCATCTACTACGCTGGCGATCTGGAGTATGCCGACCGCGATTCGCTTTGGGAATGCCCAATTTACGTTGGCAAGGCGGTTCCATCAGGGGCTAGGAGAGGCGCGAGCCAAGCGAGACGCTCCGCCGATAGAAGCCTTCTCACACGGTTGCGCCAACACGCTCGATCGATAGATCGGGCGGAGAATCTGTCTCTAGCCGAGGCGCGTTGTCGATACCTAGTGGTCGTTCCCGTATGGATAACTCTGGCAGAGCAATTTCTTCTCAACCACTTCGAGCCGCTTTGGAACACGGTCTTGGACGGCTTCGGAAACCACGATCCCGGCAGAGGACGCAGAAACAGCGCCCGCCCGCGATGGGACATCGTTCACCCCGGTCGCCCTTGGTCGGGCAGGCTTCGCGCCGACGAAACGCGAGAGGACATCCTAGCCGCTATCCCGCGCCGCTGACGCGCGAACTCAAGGCGCGCGCAGCTCTACGGCGGTTTCGTAAAGGCGTGTCGGGCGCGACACCGCGCCTACCCGCACCGACGAGTTGAGCACGCTGCTGCCGGTGCGCTTCGTTCTCACCTCATACAGGTCTACTATCTCGAAGCCTTCCATCTCCGCGATCTCGGCGAACAGCTTATCGGTCTGAAACTCTATGCCTTGAAGTATGCTGTTGCCAAGCACGACGACGACCACGCCGCCCGACTTCATGAGCGGCTTTGTTATCCGGCAGAACCGCCGGCAATCGTTGAAATAGGAAGCCGCGTAGTTTGCCCAGCCCGGCCCGCCATACGCGCCCTTTTCCGCGTAGCGCTCTCTGAGCGTCTGAATCCGCTCTGCTAGATGGGGAATATCGACGCAAAGGGATACCTCGGGACCTGCGCGAACGGTTTGCCAGAACTGGCCGAAACTCTGGCGCTCTATGCTCTTCAAGTCCGATGGTTCGTCGACCAATCCCAGCCAGAACAGTTGGGGGCGCGTGTTGCGTATGTAGTGGTAATTGTTCAGATACGGGGGCGAGGTTATGATAGCGTCGACGCTCTGACTAGATACGACGTTTGCATTGTCCATATAAGACGCGGGATAGACCGTTGCCGAGCGCAAGCCGAAACTCTCATCCAACTCGCGCTGGAAGAACAAGACATCTTCGAACATGTCCCACAGCTTGCGCTTCAGCACGCCTAGCACATCCGCCTTATCGACGTTCGGTTTTCCGGCGGCGGCTCGCGTGCCGAGACTCGGCTCGTAGGAGTAGTTGGAAAAGCTGACCATGACCGAGCCGAATGCCAGCTGAAACAGCTCCTTTACCCAATCCGAAGTCTCTTCCCGTATGTAGTCGAGGCAAGTCAGCGCCTGAGATTCTACCGCGGGGCTGAAGAACGGGACGCGGCTCTTGAACGAAGGCGGTCGAACGGAATGCGGAGGAACTTCCCCGCGCAGTCTCTCATCGACGTGGCTGTCGAAGCGATATATGGCGGCGGCGAAGCGATCTACGTCGTACCCGAACGCCTGCGCTTTGACCTTGCAAGCTAAGGCGGCATATGGGTTGATCTCGAACCCAATGGCGTCGTCGCCGTTTCGGATCGCTTCGACCAAGGTAGTGCCAACCCCAGCGAATGGATCCAAAACCCGAAGCCGTTCGCCATTGCGTCTTACGCTGTCCAGAACCCCGGCGACGAACGCGCCTGAGAATCCCGCAACCCATGGCGTCCAGCGATGCAGCCTGCGTTTGTGGTTGTCCGAGAAGGCTGCGTCGCCGAAACCCTCGAAGCGTTTCTGGTACAGCGCCGCAGGCGGCGACGCGCTTGCGGCGGCGTCCAAGCCAAGAGCCGCCGAATCAGGATTGCGCTGCCCTCTCAGCCATGTCTCCAGAGCGTCTCGCGGGAAAATCCAACCGTCGCCGGTCTTGCGCGCAGGCGCTCGCCCGCTGTTAGCCAGTTCGCTCAGAGTCTCTTGGCTGACGCGAACCAAATCCGCCGCTTCGGAGAGTGTTAGGCGTTCGCTGGCGGGCATGGCAGCCTCCGGATTTCGACTCAGTCGCCCACTTGCATCAGCCGCCAAGTCACTCGAGAGCTATCGCCGAGGACGCGCGCCGCTCTGTATGCCGTTATACAAATCGCAAAGCCGGCTTAGCCTACAAATGCCCCGTAAGCTCCACCAGACGCTGGCTGCCTGACGGATCTACCGACAGCCCCAAGCCTTCGAGCGTGTACGCGCCGAGCGGCGGCATAATGCCTTCTTCGCCGAAGACGACTATGGTGGGCGCGACTACCTCGTCCAGCCGAACCGCCGCATGCGCCATGTCGAAACGTCGCCTGCGTCCATCCGCAAGCCCGAATACCCTGTTCCAGCCGGGGGCAATTCCCAATCGCGTCAGGACGGAACGCGGGAGCATCGTGTAGGTTGCGCCGGTATCCGCCAGAGCCTCTACAGACTCGAATCTGGAGCCGTCGAAGTCTCCTATTTCTATTTGTACGCTGAACACGCCCACGACGACGCATCCCCTTCACTGTCAGCCGCCGACCATATCCCCCTACCCCGCCGCGCTTGGCGCGCCGTAGTCGTCCTTCAGCAGCCGCTTCAGCACCTTGCCCATTGGGTTGCGCGGCAGCTCGGCTACTACGATGACGGATTCGGGCTTCTTGAAGCTGGCGAGCCGCTGGCGGCAGTATTCCATAACGTCGTCCGCGTCTACCTCTCTGCCGTCGCGCGCCACCACTATGGCGCGGACGCGCTCGCCCCAGTCTATATCCTCCACGCCTATCACCGCCGCCTCTTCGATGTCTGGGTGGGTGTGGAGCGTCTGCTCGACCTCTTCGGGGGAGATCATCTCTCCGCCGCGCTTGATGAAGTCTTTGGAGCGCCCCGCTAGGTAGATGTAGCCGTCGTCGTCCCAGTAGCCGAGATCGCCGGTGTACAGCCAGCCGTCGCGAATCGTCTCGGCGGTGGCGGACTCCTGCCGCCAGTAGCCCTTCATCAGCCGTTCGCCTCGCGCCACTATCTCGCCCACCTCGCCCACGATGACATCGCGCGCGTCTTCGTCCACTATCCGCACCTCCACATCGTCCAGCGGCTTGCCGATGGAGCCGAGCCGCTTCAGCTTCGTCTCCACTTCCTGCGGCGAGCCGACGAGCGCGTGGTCGTCTGGCGGCAGCATCGTGATGGTGGCGGCGGTCTCCGTCTGCCCGAAGGCGTTGATGAACTGCACGCCGGGGAACTCCACTATGGCGCGCTTGACCACTTCCACCGGCATCGGCGCCGCGCCGTAGGTTATCACGCTCAGGCTGCTGAGGTCGTGGTCTCGGAAGCGCTCGTGGTCCATCAGCATCTTGAGCATCGTCGGCACCATCATGGCGCGGTCCACGCGCTCGCGCTCGACAAGCCCCATCCACTCGACCGCCTCGAACTGCCGCTGGATTATGAGTGTCCTGCCGCCGTACATGGCGCTTACCATCGCCTGCATCCCCGCGATGTGGTACAGCGGAACGGTGAGTATGTTGCGCTCTTCGCTCTCCGGGTCAGCGGGCGTTATCTGGCTGAGTATGTAGGACGAGAAGCTGTTGTGGCTGAGCATTACGGCTTTGGGGAAGCTGGTAGTGCCGGACGTGAACAGCAGCGCGGATAGATCGTCCTCGCTGGTGATTGGGTATATATCCTCGTCCTCGCCGCTCGCCATCAGGTCGGAATACGAGATCCAGCCCTCGCGCGGCTCGTCCAGCGAGACGAAGCTCTCCACGCCGTCTATGTCTCCCCGAATCGAATCTATCAGGTCTAGGTAGCGCGAGCCGACGAGCAGCGCTTTGGGCGCGGCGTCTCTTATCATGAAAGACATCTCATCCGGGCGCGCGCGGAAGTTCATCGGCACGAACACGCTGTCGTTGCGGGCGGACGCGAAATATATCTCCACTACGGCGTTGGTGTTGACTTGGATGACGCCTACCCTATCCCCGTCGCCGACGCCCAGCGCGCGAAACCCGCTGGCGAGGCGGTTCACCCTCGATTGCAGCTCGGCGTATGTCGCGCGCTTCCCCTCGAAAACAAGCGCGTCCCTATCCGGAACGATCATGGACGCGATCGACAGCAGCTCCGATGTGTTCATTCTTCGGCTATTCCCCTTGGCGCGATTTCAGACAGCGACGGCGAGCCGCGCGGTTAGCTCGCGGACGCAAGCCACATTCGGCGCTCCCGCGCGAGCGCCAAACTAAACATTACCATAATCGGGCGCCGCGAGGCGCGCGCCAACTGACAATCGGCGGCGCATGCGCTATACTCAGCCCAACAAACGAGGAGGCAAGACAATGGCGACTGCACACAAGCACGCATCCGCAGCCGCGATGACCAAGGCGGCTAAGCGGTTCGTCGAGAGCCTTAGCGGAGACCAGCGCGACAAGACGGTGTTCGAGTATATGGACGGGGAGCGCATCTTCTGGTACTACCCGCCCGTGAACCGGCACGGCTTGCCGCTGAGAGATATGGACGACGACCAACGGCAGCTGGCTTACTCGCTCATGGAGACGGGGCTGACCGCCGAATCCTTCGAGAAGGCGAAGCTGATAATCGAACACGAGTCGGTTCTAGGTCCCTTGGAGAAGGAAGCCGGCGTAGTCAGCTTCGTGCGAGACCCGGACCTGTACTATTGGACGATGTTCGGGGAGCCGTCCGCAGACGGCGAGCCGTGGGGCTGGCGCGTCGAGGGGCATCACATATCGCTGAACTTCAGCCTGTGGGGAGACGAGTTCATCTCGATGACGCCGTTCTTCTTCGGCGCGAACCCGGCGGAGGTTCGCAAGGGTCCCAAGAAGGGGCTTCGCATCCTAGACAAGCGCGAAGACCTCGCATTCGAGCTTATGAACAGCCTAGACAAGGGGCAGACGTCTCGCGCCACCATCTACAGCGAAGCGCCCTACGACATCCTGACGTACAACGCATCCCGCGTTTCGCTGCCGCCGGAGGAGGGGCTGCCCGCCTCCAAGATGAACGACACTCAGAAAGACATTCTGCGAAGCCTCGTGAAGGTGTACATAGACCAAGTGCCTAGCGACATGGCGGCGCAGAAGTGGGCGCGGCTCGAATCCGAAGGGTTCGGCGGCTTGCATTGGGCGTGGGGCGGACCCGCGCAAGAAGGCAAGGAACACTACTACCGCATCCACGGCGGCAACTTCGTCGTAGAGTTCGACAACCGGCAGAACGGCGCGAACCACATCCATTCCGTCTGGCGCGATGTGGAGAACGACTTCGCCAACGACGTGCTGAGAGAGCATCTGCTTCTCTACCACGTCCTCTAGCGCGGCGCGCGTGGAGAATCAGGGCGGCGGCGTCACCGGCGTCGCCGCCCTCTTTTGTCGCGCCGCCCGAACCCCGACACACAACCCGAACAGAAAGAAGAAACGCCAATGCCCACTCAGTACGACTCGCCTCCAGCCATGACCATAGACCCCGCAAAGAGCTACGCCGCCACGTTCGAGATGGAGGGCGGCGCGCGGTTCACCGTAAAGCTGTTCGCGGCGGAGGCGCCGGTCACCGTCAACAACTTCGTCTTCTTGGCGCGGGAGGGATACTACGACGGGGTTACCTTCCACCGCGTCATCCCCGGCTTCATGGCGCAGGGCGGCGATCCGACGGGAAGCGGGCGCGGCGGCCCCGGCTACAGGTTCGCGGACGAGTTCCACCCGCGCCTGCGGCACAGCAAGGCGGGCATTCTGTCCATGGCGAACGCGGGACCCAACACGAACGGCAGCCAGTTCTTCATCACCTTTGCGCCCACGCCGCATCTCGACGACCGCCACGCTGTGTTCGGCGAAGTAGTCGACGGCATGAGCGTAGTCGACGGCATCTCGCCGCGCGACCCGATGCGATCTCGCTCCCCCGGCGACGCTGTATCATCCATCACCATAGAAGAAGAGTAGGGGGATTTCGCGGCGTTCCCCGCGCCGTCCGCGCTTTTGGACATCGCCGCGTTCGCCAACATATACTGTTCGCATTCCAGCGCTGACGGAGCGAGCGATGTCAAACGGCTGCCGCATTGGCTGTGACGTAATCGTAGTAGGCGGAGGCAACGCGGCTTTGTGCGCCGCGCTCTCCGCTAGAGACGCGGGCGCGTCCGTAGTGGTTCTCGAAAAGGCGCCGCCGAGCGAGCAGGGCGGCAACTGCCCATACACCGGCGGCGGCTTCAGGTTCACGCACGACGGCATAGACGACCTGCGCGCGCTGCTGCCCGATCTGTCCGACCGCGCGGCGGCGAACATAGACATGGCGGCATACACCGCCGCAGACTTTCGGGCGCACTTCGACGCGGTGACGCGGGGCGACGCCGACGCCGAGCTCGTCGAAACGCTGATAGCCGAGTCGCGCCCTACGGTGGAATGGATGCGCGACAAGGGCGTCCGCTGGGAGCTTCCGGGCGGCTCTACGAGGGTGGAGGGCGCGCCGTCTGTCATACCGAACAGCGTGGGACTGAGCGCGTGGGAATCAGGCCCCGGCTTGGTGCGGATGCTGACTGCGGCTTGCCGCCGCGCCGGCGTAACCATTCTATACGAATCCGCCATGACGAGGCTGCTTGCGGACGACTCCGGCGGAGTCGTCGGCGTAGAGATGCGCGACCGAGACGGGCTGAGCGAGCTTTCCGCAAACGGCGTCGTTCTGGCGTGCGGCGGGTTCGAGGCGAATGCGGAGATGCGCGGCGAGCATCTCGGCGCGGGCTGGGAGCGCGCCAAAGTGCGCGGCTCGGCGCACAACACGGGCGACGGAATCCGCGCCGCGCTCGCCATCGGCGCGCAGACGGCGGGGCAGTGGAGCGGATGCCACGCTACGCCCATAGACCTCGACGCGCCCAATACGGGCGACTTGCGCGCGACGGACATCATGCCGCGCCGCTCCTACCCCATCGGCATCACCGTCAACCGAGACGGGCGGCGGTTCGCCGACGAGGGCGCGGGGTTCGCGGAGCAGACTTTCGTGGAGATGGGCGATGCCGTGCTGCGGCAGCCGGGCGGCGTCGCCTACCAGATATTCGACGAGCGGGCGCGCGCGAGCATGGAAGGGCGCTACGCCACCGCGCGGAGCGTCTCCGCCAACAGCGTCGGCGAGCTTGCGCGCAAGCTGGGCATAGACGCGGCGGCGCTCGAAGCCACCGTCGCGGAGTACAACGCCACCGCGCAAGATGCCGGCTACGAGCCGCGAACGCTCGACGGCGTATCCACGAGAGGCGTCGAGCCGCCCAAGAGCAACTGGGCTGTGCGGCTAGACGCGCCGCCGTTCCGCGCGTACACCGTCACCGGCGGCATCGCGTACACATACGGCGGGCTGAAGATAGACAGCGGCGCGCGCGTCATCGGCGCGGACGGGCGCGCGATTCGCGGGCTGTTCGCGGCTGGCATAATCGTCGGCGGCATATTCGTGCATGGCAGCCTCCGCGCCGCCGGGCTGATGCACGGCGCGGCGTTCGGCAGGATAGCGGGAGCGAACGCGGCGCGCGCATGAGCCGCCCAGCGCAAGGAAAACGCATGACAGATTCGACAATCGACGTCTCACGCCTTCGGCAGTTGGCGGCTACGCTCAGGGAGAGCGTTCAGCGCGTAGTCGTGGGCAAGTCCGAAGCGATAGACCTCGCCATAATCGCGCTGCTGTGCAGAGGGCACGCGCTAGTCGAAGACGTTCCCGGCATCGGCAAGACTACTATGGCGAAGGCTATGGCGCAGTCTCTGGGATGCGCGTTCACCCGCATTCAGTTCACGCCAGACCTGATGCCGACCGACGTGCTGGGGGTAAACTACTTCAACCAGAAGACGGGCGATTTCGAGTTTCGCGGAGGCCCCATCTTCAGCCAAGTGGTGCTTGCGGACGAGATAAACCGCGCCACGCCCAGAACGCAATCCGCGCTGCTGGAAGCGATGCAGGAGCGTCAGGTTACGGTGGACGGAGAAACGCGCCGCCTGCGCGAGCCGTTCTTGGTGCTGGCTACGCAAAACCCTATCGAGCTGGAAGGCACCTTCCCGCTGCCGGAGGCGCAGCTGGATAGGTTCATGGTTCGCATGAAGCTAGGCTACCCAAGCGTGGAGGAGGAATCGGATATCCTGCTGCGGTTCGAGCGCGACGCCGATATTCCGGATCTCGAGGCGGTAACGTCTGAATCCGAGCTTGTGGAGATGCAGCGCGCGGTTGTCGGCGTGCGCGTGGATGACATAGTGCGCGAGTACATCGTTGCGATAACGCAGGCTACGCGGAATCACGGCGGGCTTGCGCTGGGCGCGAGTCCGCGCGCGTCGCTGGCGCTCTACAAGACATCGCAGGCGCGCGCCGCGCTCGACGGGCGCGACTACGTAACGCCGGACGACCCGAAAGCGCTCGCGGAAACGGTTCTCGCCCATCGTCTCATCCTAACATCCAACTCGCGGCTTCGCGGCATAACCGCCGAACAGGTGGTGCGCGAAGCGCTGAGCGGGGTTCCCGTGCCAATCGAAAGGTAGCAGCCGTTGTTCGATCGCTTCTGGCACGACATCTGGATAGTGATGTTCGCGCTGCTCATCGTCATCGGCGTGTTCGCGGGGCAAGGGCTGGTGATAGGGCTTGGCGCGATGGGGTTGCTGGTGGCGCTGGTGTCTTGGCTGTGGAACCGCCTGTCGCTGGAAGAGGTGAGCTACGAGCGCACGATAGGGCAGGCGCGCGTGTTCCGGGATGAGGAGACGACGCTCAGCGTGTCGCTCGTCAACCGCAAGCCCATTCCGCTGGGCGCGGTTGAGGTGGAAGACGAGCTGCCGGAGGCGATAGAGGTAGTCGGCGTGGAGCTTTCCGTCGGCTCCAACCCCAAGTCCGCGCTGCTTCGGCACGAAACATCGCTCTCTTGGTACGAGCGCGTGAAGTGGGACTACAAGATACGATGCGGGGAGCGAGGGTTCTACCGTTTCGGACCCGCGCGGCTGGAGAGCGGCGATCTGTTCGGATTCTTCCGCAGCGAGCGGGCGCAGCGCGACAACGATTTCCTGCTCGTGTATCCCAAAGTAGTTGCCCTGCCCGAGCTTGGCTTGCCGCCGCTGCGTCCGCTTGGCGAGACGCGCGGCGGCATCGAGATATTCCAAGACCCATCGCGCCCGTGGGGCATCCGCGAATATCGCGTGGGAGATCCGCTGAAGATAGTGGACTGGAAGGCGACGGCGCGGATGCAGCAGCTTCAGGTTCGCACGTTCGAGCCAAGCTCCACGCACACCGTTATCCTCGTGGTCGTCGTGGAGACGGCGGAGCGTTCTTGGGAGGGCTATTCGCCCAAGAACTTGGAGCGTGTAATCACCGCCGCCGCGTCGCTCGCCAGCCTCGCGGCGGAACGGCAGTACAGCGTAGGGCTTTTCTCCAACGGCGCGCCCATACTGACGGATAGACCCATGAAGCTGGAGCCGGCTAGCAGCCCGGATCAGCTGACTATAATCTTGGAAGCGCTGGCGACGGTCAGGCCCTTGCCGATAGGGCCTATGGCGCCGCAGCTGGCGAACAACCTGCGGCGCTTCCCGCTAGGCTCTACGCTCGCGCTCGTCGCCGCGATACTGTCAGACGAACTGGTGGACGCGGTGGAGAGCCTGCGGCGGCAGGGGCACGGCATAGTGGTCTTGTACGTGGGGGACGAGGATCCGCCGCTTATGCCGGAGGGCGTGGCGATGCACGACCTTCGCGGGTTCTTCGAGAGTATGGAGATGGCTGGTGAGTTCGGCCCAAAATAGGCTGACGCTGCTGTGCGCCGTCGTCGTCGAGAGCGTAATCGTCTACTCGGCGCTGGCGGGCGTCGCGCTGCTGACCGGGCTGGAGAGCAGCCCTATCAGCTGGATAGCCGCAGCCGCCATCATGATGGCGTCGTTCGGCGTGGCGCGCGCGCTGGCGCTTATCATCATGCCCGTATGGATGCCATACGTCATCCAATCCGCGCTGGGCGCGCTGACAGTGTATCTCGCGCTTGCCACGCAGTCGCTCGACTTGGGCTGGATCTCCGCCTTCTTCCGCGAGGACGCGCCGAGCCACTTCGCGCGTTCGGCGGCTTTGGGCGGGTTCTTCGGAACGGTCTTCTGGTGGCGCGGCGGCAGGCTGGCGTCTACAGACTTCCCATCCGAACAGCTCTCGTTCAGCTTCAAGGTCGGGCTGATAGTCCTATCCATCGCGGCGATAGTGGACATCTTTCATCCTGCGAACCTGCGGATATTCACGCTTATGTTCGTGTTCTTCGCGGCTGGCGTGGCGGGGCTTGGCGTCTCCAACATACTGCCGTCGTCTGGCGCGGCGGCGGCGCGCCAGACGTGGACGCGCGTCATCGGCGGCGTGGTGGGCGTCATCGTCATCGTAGGCTTCCTGTTCGGCATACTGCGGGAGGGCGCGCTGAAATACATCTCCGCCCCGCTCGGCTGGCTGCTGAACATAATCGCCACGGTAGTGTTCTACGTAGTCATCGTTCCGCTCGTGTACGTCATCGAGTTCTTGGTGTCGCTCGCGTTCAGAATTTTGCGCTACTTCGCCGGGGAGCGCGAAGAGGCTGAGGTGGAAACCGAGCTTGGCATTCAGGAATCGCTCCGCGACCTGATAGAAAACGCCGAGCCTTCCGAGCCGTCCATCTGGATGCGGCTTCTGGCGGCTATCGCGGTGACGTTCGTAGTGGCGGCGCTCTTGGTATTGCTGGCGCGCGCGTTTCGGCGCAGGGTTCGCTGGCTTCGCGTCGACGAGGACGGAGACCGCGAGACGCTCGACGAGGATTTCGACGCGGCTGAGGACTTTGCGCGGCTGCTGTTCGGGCTTCTGCCCAGCCGCTTCAGGCGACGGCGGCGCGACGCTCGCCTGCGGCTGCCGGACGACGAGCCGGGCATAGTGGACGTGTTCAGAATCTACTTCGGGATGCTCCGCATAGCCGAGTCTCGCGGCGCGCCTCGCCCGCGCGACCGCACGCCTAGCGAGTATCGCGCAACGCTGAGCGGCGTGTTCCCGGAGCGGCTGGCAAACATGGCGACGGCGGCGTTCAACCGCGCCTGCTACGGACGTCGCGCGGCGAGCGCGGAAGAGATAAGCGAGATGCGGCAGGCGCTCGAACGAGCGGAGAGGGGACGATGACGACGGACTTGGCGGCGTGGCAGATTGCCGTTCTCACAGTGGTATCGTTCGGAGTGGGCATCCTGGGCGGGTTCGTAGGGCTTGCGCTGGGAACGATGCGGCTGCCCGCGATGCTGCTGATAGGGATGCCCGCGCCGATAGCGGGCGGAACGAACATCTTGGTGTCCAGCCTCGCGTCGCTGAGCGGCGCGCTGCGCCACTGGCGCGAGGGGCGCGTCGACGGGCGCATCGTGCTGGCGATGGGGCTGCCGGCGTTCGCGGGCGCGTTCATCGGCGGATTCGCGAGCGACGTCGTGCCGGAACGGCTGCTGCTGGGCGCGGCTGGCGCGCTGGTGTTCTGGCAGGGCGTGGAGTTCCTGATTCTGGTGAGAAACCGCGCGCGCGGCTCCGCGCACATGTTCGGCGGCGAGCTGGAGGGCGCGTCCGGCGAGTTCACGCCGCGCCGCGTATCGCTGGAAGCCGCGATAGGGCTGGGCGTAGGGCTGCTCGGCGGCGCCGTGGGGCTGATACTCGGCAGCATCCGCCTGCCCGCGCTTATCCGCGTCTTGCGGATAGATCCGCGCATCGCCGCCGGCTCCAACCTGTTCATCGGCTTCTTCATGGGATCGCTCGGATGGGTGGGGCACGCCACGATAGGGCAGGTGGATTACCCGCTGCTAATCGCCATGGGCGCGGCGGCTATGGCTGGCAGCTACCTAGGCGCGCGGCTGACCGGGCGCGTGCAGCTGAACACGCTCATAGCGGTTATGGGCGGCGTCTTGATAGTCGTCGGCGCGCTGCTGGCGTGGAGAGGCGTGGTCGGATAGACGGCAGGCGCGGCTCAGAGCGCCCGCCCGACGAGGATGCCCGCGAGCGCCGCCGCCACGCCGACCGCGACGCTGCCGACGATGTTCAGCGCCGCGCGCGCGAACTCTCCCGATTCCGCAAGCCCCACCGAGGAGACTGTCAGCGTGGAGAACGTGGTGTAAGACCCCAGCAGCCCGACAGCTATCAGCGCCCGCGCGGACGAATGCCAGCCGTGCGAGTCCGCCGCCGCCACGAATACGCCTAGCAGAAACGACCCGCTAACGTTGATGAGGAAGATGCCCAGCGCCGTTGGCCCAAGCGCGGCGGTCACAGCCCTGTCGAGCGCGTACCGAGCGAGAGCGCCCAGCGCGCCGCCGAGGGCGATTAGGAGGAAGGGCATGGCTGCGTATCGCTGGGGATGGATGGGGTAACCGGCGCTATCCCCGCGGCAATCGCGTCGATTAGCTCATCGACAGCGTGGCATAGACGCCGAAACGAACGGGATCGGCTGTGAACGAGGTCTAGATCGATTTGGTGAGTCAGAGCGGCTTGGTGCGAGGTTGGCTTGTAAGGCTCACGACTGCGATCCCGAAGCCACTCCTTCGCCCCTCTTATACATTCTGCATTGTTCGGAGAGACAACCGATGCGTCTATTCCGAGTTTATCTCTTATTCCCTGTCCTGCATCATCCGATAGAGCGCATATAAACCAAGTCTCATATTCGCTATTCGGGCATACTATAGCTATTGGAATGCTGAGGTTTCTGCCAGCAGCTATATCGGCGAGTCTGGAAGCCAAGTCCTTAGGGCATTCATTGGTATCGGTATCTATCATCACGAGAATACCGTCACATCCGTCAATTGTGGCATATTCAAGGAAATTTACTAGTTTCTTGATGAGGTTCGACTTATTCTTTGCGTTCTTTGCGGATATCGATATATTGTATATATCGTGTACCTCGTAGATGATTCTGCGAAGCAGTTCGGGCGCCGCGGCCACTTCCCCGGGTCCTTCTACGATAACTGCGATTGTGAGGCTATCGTCCATCAATTGCTTAGCTCCGGCTTGAGTCCTTCCATAGAATGCAATTCTCCAGTTGAGAATAGATGTCTGCGAACCGCTTCCTTTTGGATAGGGGACACTTGTCCGACTTTAGTAACTCCATCTTCTGAAATGACGACCCGCAAGCTGTCAATGGGGAGTCTATCTATCAAATCGGGGCTGTGGGTCGTCAGAATTATCTGCGAGCGCTCTGAAACCTCCTCTATGATTTCCGCGAGGGATTCCATTGCGCCAGGATGTAGGTAAAGCTCAGGCTCTTCGATTCCGATCATGGTGGGGAATCTGTAGATACCAAATCCAGGAAGCCCCAAGGAACGATAATAGTTGAGTCGGAATCCGGCAGGTCGATGTTGATAAAGCGCAGTAAGGATGCCGAGTGCGCGAAGCGTGCCGTCGGATTCCTGCGTCAAGTCGAACCATTCAGCAGAACCGCGAGCATTGGAATGTTTCATCTGTACGACTAGGAATCCCCCCGCAGACTCGACACGGATATCCGACACGTCCGGAATCAATGTGTTCAGAGCCTCGATCAATTGGCTGGCGGTGGACTCGTCACTGTCGAGCATAGATCGCAGCATAGATGCCAAGTTATCCCCGCTCGACAGGAGCGGATAGGGATTCGTGAGCGCTTGGGGCGCCCTGACGGTATCGGGAAGTATCTGATAGAAATACATCATACGCAAAATCATATCGATATCTAGCAGTCCGGATACGAGCTTATCGCCAAGCTCACCATCATGTTCATGCAGGCGAACGACTCGTCGAATCCATCTGCGTATATCGACAAGCGCCAGTGTGGCTGGATATGAACTGCTGGCGCCGCCAAGACCATTATCTTCGAGATCTGCCAGATATTTCGGAGCGATGATGTTCCCATCCTCGATCACGAAAGCGAACGGAGCTTCCGAGGCGTCAAGAGGGGTGACGTCGCACCACTCTCGCCTTACGGCGACGCCACCACCCGGCTGTCCGCCTACAACGAAACCGTAGGCAATGTGTTGCCATGGAGATGTGGCTTCCACACTAATCTCTATCTTTGGAAACTGCGCCTTATCTTGCCTGTGAATCACAGACTCGAAACCGTTGCGAGACATCAGCGCAGTGTCCAAGTCTGTGTCGAGCGCGTCGCCCACGAACCGGAGCGCGTCCAGCAGATTGCTCTTGCCCGACGCATTGGGGCCAACCAGCGCGGTGAGCGGCCCGAGTTCTATCTCGGCGTCGCGTATGCTGCGGAAGTTCTTCACCCGCAGCTTGGTTATCTGGAATTCTGGGACACGCGCGTGTATGGACATGAGATGTTTGCTTTTCTTCTGAACCGGATCTTCCATAGTCAAACGTCAGGCGGGCGACGGCAGCGCCGCGGCGCGCTTCCGGAACGAACGCGCAGCCTTATCGATGCGCGGCTTGTTCTTGTAGTAGAACAAATCATCGTTCGTCAGCCCGGTGATGTCCAGCGCCAACTCGAGCATATGGGGTTCGAGATGGCGGTTGAGGTACATCCCCATACCTGCGCCCGCCGCGACGCCGACTAGGTTGCCGACGCCCGGCACGATGCTTCCGGCCGCGCCGCCGGCCGCCGATAGAACGGCTGTAATGCCCATGCGAGACATTAGCGTGAGAGTCTGCACCACTTGAATTTTGTTTTTGGCGGTGCGGTCGACCGTCTTGAATTTCTTCTCGGTTTGGATCACGCTGTAGATGAGGCGCGCCCCGGCTATGATCGCGCCTGCGTATGGAATGATATCCGCTACGCCGTCGGGTATGTCGATACCCATGTTGGATCTCAGCGTATCTAGCCCATCCTCAATTCCAGTCTCTAGTACGTAGTCGGATCCGATGTTAGTCATCCGGTCTACGACGTCGGGAACTGATTCAGAGATTCTGTCGTAAATCTCAGAGCTGACGGCGTAGTGAATATCCGGGTTTTCTTCGATTAGGGCTTGCACTTCGCCGGCGCGTTCGGCTGCGCCGGTTTTCACTTGGATGAGGACTTCCTGCCCATCTGGATCGATAGCGCTGATGTCCCAGATTGGCTGATTGGGATTCTCGGCAATCTCTACATTGGTAAAGCCGTTCTGTTCCAGTATATCTTCGGCCTTGATTTCGGCTGCTTTGCCTTTCATCAAGATGATGAAGCCTTCCCTGGATTCAGGTCCTCGCTCCATCATTTCCCGCCAATGGTCGGTGAGCGTCCCGTTGTAGTCAGAAGCAGCCATTTGGTGGGCTCGGGTCATAGTCTCGCGGACGCCATCGTCCACGTTTATATCGTCGAAGATGTACCACAGCCCGAAAGACGCGGCGGACGCGAATTCGGCGGCGTACATGGCGCGATCCATGTTCACCAAGTCCGCTATGTGGTCTCGGAAGGAGCGATGTTCGCTATCGTCGCCGGGAAGTTCCCGAAGCGCCGGCAGCAGGCTGGACGATTGCATGGTCATGGCTTTGCCTCGCTATGCGATGAAAGAGAGAATCACGGCGACGGCGCTGATAACGGCTGCGCCGCCGGCAATCCCAACTACTAGCCTTCCGCGTATCGCGCGCTCTTGCCGCAGCGCCGCCAACTCCGCCTCGTGCTGGCGCCGCTGTTCTTCTCGCTCCGCTATGAACTGCCGCTGCTGGGCATCGCGTTCGGATTCTACCTCCGCCAGCGCAGCTTCGTGCCGGCGCCGCTGGGCGTCCATCTCCGCCCTGACAGCCGCTAGTTCCGCCTCGTGCTGTCGCCGCTGTTCCTCTCGCGCTTCGGCAAGGGCTACGCTGATAGCGTTGCCGGCGATTAGGGGGAGATTCTCATGGTCGGCGACGTGGCGAGCGAACAGCTCGTGCTGGCGGATGACTCGCGGGATAAGCTCTTGGTTGATTTTGTCTTGTTCTTCCCAGAATTTTACCCGCTCGCCAATTCTTGCTTCCGCATCCATGTTTAGTCTCCACAGATTTGCTTTCCATTTTGACGTTTGTTCGCGGAACATTCTAAATCGGATCGCATCGGATTGCGAGGCTGACTCCGACTTTACAGCCCTCTTCCCAATTCCCGACTTTCCATCACCAGCGCGCATGCCTCGTCGAGCAAGCCGCCTGCCGCTGCGAAGAGTACTGGCATGATGCGCTACCGACGTCGATACGCTTCTCTCCTATGGCGAACGGATGAGATGGTTATCACGGTTCTAGATTCGTTGAATTCCAGAAATGCGCGATAATTTCCGACTCTGAGCCTTAGGATGTCTCTGTAACCTGTGAGTGGCTTGACATCTCCATGACCGGACTCCGCAAAACGCTGTACTCTTTGCATGACTCTGCCCGCGTCCTGGGGCGACATTCGCCTCATTTCCCTGCGAGCGTGACTCGATATGATGATCTCTGGGGTCAAATCCCCAGCTCTTTCTTCATCTCTTCCAATGTTGCGAAGCGCCCAGCCTCGATATCCTTCTGACTCTGTTCGATGTCGGCAATGACCTCTGGAGAAAGGCTGTCGTAATCGTCTGGTTCATCTCTGAGAAATGTCAACGCTTCCAAGGCGGCGTCTATATCGGAGTCGTCTAGTTGGTCGACTATCTTGTGGAGATCTTTCTTTGTTGGCATGTTGCGCTCCTGTTCGCGGCAGGACGTTGCGCGCGTCCGATTCCTACTGCCTCAAAGGGGCTAGGCGCGCGCCTAGCCCCCGCCGCCGATCCGCCTACACCAGCCCCAGCGCGCGCACCTCGCCCAGCGCCTTTTCGTAGGCGTCTATAACGCCACCACCCGGCTGTCCGTCTATAGCGAAATCGTAGGCAATGTGTCGCCACGGGGATATGGCTTCCACCCCAATCTCAATGTTTGGAGACTTCTCCTTGCCTTGCCTGTGAATCACAGACTCGAAGCCGTTGCGAGACATCAGCGCAGCGTCCAAGCCTCTATTGAGCGCGTCGCCCACGAACCGGAGCGCGTCCAGCAGATTGCTCTTGCCCGACGCATTGGGGCCAACCAGCGCGGTAAGATGCCCGAGTTCTATCTCGGCGTCGCGTATGCTGCGGAAGTTCTTCACCCGCAGCTTGGTTATCTGGAATTGTGGGACACGCGCGTGTATGGACATGAGATGTTGCTTTTCTTCTGAGCCGGATCTTCCATAGTCAAACGTCAGGCGGGCGACGGCAGCGCCGCGGCGCGCTCCCGGAACGAACGCGCAGCCTTATCGATGCGCGGCTTGTTCTTGTAGTAGAACAAATCATCGTTCGTCAGCCCGGTGATGTCCAGCGCGAACTTGAGCATATGGGGTTCGAGATGGCGGTTGAGGTACATCCCCATGCCTGCGCCCGCCGCGACGCCGACGATGCCTCCGATTAGGTTGCCGACGCCCGGCACGACGCTTCCGAACGCGCCGCCGCCCATGCCGCCGACTGTCGATAGGACAGTCGTAATGCCCATTCGAGACATCAGAGTGAGCGTTTGCACCACTTGAATCTTGTTCTTGGTGGTTCGGTCGACCGTCTTGAACTTCTTCTCGGTTTGGATAGCGCTGTAGATGAGACGAGCGCCCGCCAAGATCGCGCCGGCGTATGGAACGATGTCCGCTACGCCGTCGGGTATGATGGCAATGTCCTCGTTCTTACTCAGCGTAGTTAGCCCATCCTCAATGTTAACCACTCGGAGGAAGTCGGGGTTGATGCGAGTCATCCGATCTACGATGTCAGGCGCTGATTCGGAGATTATGTCGTAAATCTCGGAGCCGACGGCGTAGTGGATATCCGGATTTTCCTCTATCAGATTTTGTACCTCGCCGGCGCGGTAGGCTCCCCCGGTCTTTACTTGGATGAAGATTTCCTGCCCATCTGCTGGATCGATAGAGCTGATGTCCCAGATTGGATGGATCGGATTCTCGGCAATCAATACATTGGCAAAGCCGTTCTCTTCCAATATATCTGCGGTCTCGATTTCGGCTACTTTGCCTTTCAGCGCAGACATGAAGCCCTGTATGGATTCAGGTCCTCGCTCCATCATATCCCGCCAATGTTCGGTGAGCGTCCCATCGTAGTCGAAAGCCATCTGGTGGGCTTGAGTTATGGAGTCGTCCACGTTTACATCGTCGAAAACAACCCACAGCCCGAAGGACGCGGCAGACGCGAATTCGGCGGCGTACATGGCGCGATCCATGTTCACCAAGCCGGCGATATGGTCTCGGAAGGAGCAATGTTCGCCATCTCCGCCGGGCAGTTCCCGAAGCGCCGGCAGCAAGTTGGACGATTGCATGGTCATGGTTTTGCCTCGCTATGCGATGAAAGAGAGAATCACGGCGACGACGCTGATGACGGCTGCGCCGGCGGCAATCCCAACTACTAGCCTTCCGCGTATCGCGCGCTCTTGCCGCAGCGCCGCCAACACCGTCTCGTGCTGCCGCCGCTGTTCTTCTCGTTCCGCTATGTACTGCCGCTGCTGGGCATCGCGTTCGGACTCTACCTCCGCCAGCGCAGCTTCGTGCCGGCGCCGCTGGGCGTCCATCTCCGCCTTGACAGCCGCCAATTCCGCTTCGTGCTGGCGCCGCTGTTCCTCTCGCGCTTCGGCAAGGGCTTCGCTGATAGCGTTGCCGGCGATTAGAGGGAGATTCTCATGGTCGGCGACGTGGCGGGCGAACAGCTCGTGCTGGCGGATGACTCGCGGGATAAGCTCTTGGTTGATTTTGTCTTGTTCTTCCCAGAATTTTACTTTTTCGACGATGCTCGTGCTTGCGTCCGCATCCACTTCTTCATCCATCTGCTCCGTAGTGTCCCAATCCGCGGCGCCCCAGTCGAATTCGTCTTCTCTCGCGCCCTGCCTCTGCCTCCGTCGTTTCCGATCTCGTATTATGGCCATCAGCCGCCGAACTACCCTTGCTTCGCCCATTTGGTATCTGTAGCTGGGTCCGTCAATGGTGTCGATGACAAGCGTTCTTCCGTCACTGGATACAGAGTCAATGTTGCTGTAAAGGCGAGCCAGTTCGATCTTGCCTCCGTGGGTGCCTATGACAACCGATTGGTCGGTAACCGCTATTACTTTGGACTGCCGATCGAATCCGGAGCAGAACTGTATTTGGTGCGACGCCGGCAGTAATGCCAAAATGGCGCGCAAGGCGTCTTCGTCCAGTTTCTCGTCACCCAATATCTGGTAACTCGACCGTCTCACGATTGTCTAGCCTCCGCAAATTGATACACCGAGCGTCACAGTTCGAATACAGTTACATCTATGGGAATCACGCGGCGACGCTCTTCGTCTATATCGTAGTGAACCACCGTTAGCGGAGCGGTCTGGAATACGAGAACCCATAGGTTATAGTGCGGCAAGTGGGAGCCGCGATGCGGAGCTCTTTCCAGTGTCCAATTTTGGCCCCACTTGATTTCATCCCAGCGCCGCACACTTCCGAGCACGTCTTCCACGAGCCGCAAGAACTCTTCGGTTTCCACTAGCTGATATGGCGGAGCGTCGCTAAACCCTTCCAAGTTTCTTTGCCAACCCGTGAGAGTACGACTCGACTTCCTGCGGCAGGGGCGCTGAGCTTATCCATGCGGATTCGTAGGGTATGGTTTCCCCGTGATCAGCCGCCAGCCAGCCCAATTCCTGCTGAGAGAATTGCGACGCTTCCCGATCCGTCATGTGTTGCATTCCGTCGATAGTCTCGTTCACTATCGCAAGCTCGCTCGGCTCGAACGCGGCGGCTTTGGCGGCGCGCAGAGGAGTCACGCGCCGCTGATCGCCGCTGAAGTACGGTCTGCGCTCTATCGTCGCGTCGCCCACGTCCAGCATGACGCGAAGCTGATCCGGCATCTCGCGCGGCGCGGGACCTTCGCTGAGCTTCCTGTACGCGGCGCCGGTGATGGGCTGCCCCAGTCTCCGATACGCCTCGAAGTCCGAATAGTACAGAATCTTGTTCAGCTTGACGCTTCCAAACTTGGGGTCGCTCTCGCTCTCGCAGGCGATGTACAGGACAAGCTCGCGGAATTTCTCCGCGTCGAATGCGAAAGATATCACGTCTCCGCCCTCCTCGCTCTCGTGGACGAAATCCCTACACCAGCCCCAGCGCGCGCACCTCGCCCAGCGCCTTTTCGTAGGCGTCTATCGTGTCCGCTATGTCGCGCTCGGTGTGCGCGGCGGTCAGCACGAACCTGCTGCCGCCCGCCGAATGCACGCCGTGGTTCAGCAGCGACAGCGTGAGCTGGCGCAGGCGGTTCGGCTCCATGGATTCGGCAAGCTGTTCGGGCGTGAGAACCGCGTAATCTGTGTCGCCTTCGTAGTCTATTCCCAGATGCAGGAACATCAGCGAGCTGATGCCGCTGGCGCAGCCGGGTATCTCCATGCGCCCTAGCAGGTCGTTGAGACCGTCTTTGAGCTGGGCGGCGCGCATGTTGGCGGTGTCGTTTATCGGCTCTTTGGCTACTATCTCCAGCGCGGCTATGCCTGCGGCGGCGCACACGGGGTTGGCGTTGAACGTGCCGTTGTGCGCGATGCGCCGCTCGCGGTCGAACGCCGGATCGTCGGGGCGCCCCTCTATCATGTCGATTATCTCAGCCTTGCCGGTTACCGCGCCGCCCGGCATCCCGCCGCCCAGAATCTTCGCCAGCGTGGTCACGTCCGGGCGGATGCCGTAGTACTCCTGCGCGCCGCCGCGCGACACGCGGAAGCCGGTAACCACCTCGTCGAATATCAAGACCACGCCGTATCGCTCGGTAATCTGCCTCAGGCTATGCAGGAACTCCGGCAAGATAGGCTCTAGCCCCATGTGCGCGCCCGTCGGCTCCAGGATGACGGCGGCGATGTCGTCGTCGGCTTGGAGCGCGCGTTCCAGAGCGTCGGCATCGTTCGGGGGAAGCACTATCATCGTGCTGAGCGTCTCCTTGGGAATGCCGCCCATGCCCTCCGTTCCGCCAGCCGCGAGGTAGTCGCTCCAGCCGTGGAAGTGGTCTTGGAACTTGATGACCTTCGTCTTGCCCGTGTAGGCGCGCGCCATGCGTATCGCCATCATGTCGGCTTCCGTGCCGGAGCTGTGGAAGCGCACCTTCTCGGCGGACGGGATTAGCTCGCGCACCCAGTTTCCCCACTCCACTTCCAGCGCGGTGGAGCCGGAGAAGTGCGTGCCGCGCGCCATCTGATCTTGCACCGCGCGAACCACTTCCGGGCGGGAGTGGCCGAGAATCAGCGCGCCGTGTCCGGGGAAGTAGTCTAGGACGCGGTTGCCGTCCACATCGAACTTAGCCGCGCCCTCGGCGTGGGTGTAGTACAGCTGGAACGGGTCTTGCCGCCGCACGTCGTGGGTTACGCCGTTCGGAAACAGCGAGCGCGCCGAGTCGTGCATCTCGGCGGATTTGGGGTGAAGATCGTAGTATCGCCGCTCGATTGCCGTGTTCATCGTATGGACGCCCTCCGCTGTCTGGTATCATCCGACGTGGCGAGATTGTACCATAGCGCGCGAGCGGCAAAACGCGGCTCGCAGTTGGAGAGGGGGCGGACGGCAAGGCGCGTGAAAGAGCGAACCGAGTGGGCGGTTTGGTTGGCGGCGGGCGCGGCGTTCGGGCTGCTGGGAGTGGCTGTCGGCGCGGCGGGAACCCACGCGCTGGAGGACAGGATAGACGCCGACGCGATGGACACGCTGAGAACGGCCGTCCGCTTTCAGATGCAGCACGCGATAGCGCTCGTCGCGCTGGGCGGCGCGGCGAAGGTTTGGCGTAGCCGCGCGACTACCGTTTGCGGCGCGCTGTTCGCGTTCGGGGTATTGGTTTTCTGCGGCAGCTTGTACGCGCTGGCGCTGTTCGACGCAAAGCCGTTCGGCGCGGTCGCGCCCGTCGGCGGGCTTGCGCTGATGGCTGGCTGGGGGGCGCTGGCGGCGGGCGCGGCGGCGGAGTTCATGCGACGCGGCGGAAAAGGGCGTGGGCAATGACAGCCTGCGCTCTCCATGACTCCCGCCGCTCCGCCAACCCCATGTTTACGAGCGTGAAGACGTACTTTTCCACAAATATCTTGTCCATTCTGTCCATCTATGCAACTATATGAATCGCCCTAATCCTTGGCGGCGGCGAGATTCCGCGCCGTGTCGCCAGTGAGCGCGCAGGCGCGCCGGAAGGAGGCAGGAATGGCAAACGGGACGAGCTTCGACGGCAAGCCGGCAATGGCGCTTTCGGACATCAAAATCCTAGACTTCACCCACCACCTAGCAGGCCCATACTGCACCAAGCTGCTAGCCGACTATGGCGCGGATGTCGTCAAGATAGAGCGTCCGCGCGTGGGCGACGCATCCAGAACGTTTGGGCCATTCCCGAAAGACATCCCGCACCCTGAGAAGAGCGGCGCGTTCCTGCACCTGAACACGAACAAGCGCTCCGTCACGCTAGACCTGAAGAGCGAAGACGGCAGGCGGATAGCGCTCGATCTGGCGTCGCGCGCCGACGCGGTGGTGGAGAGCTTTCGCCCCGGCGCGATGGACGCATTCGGGCTGGGATACGACGCGATATCCGCCGCCAACCCCGCGCTGGTCATGACGTCTATCTCCAACTTCGGGCAGACGGGGCCGTATCGAGACTGGCGCGGCTCGGAGCTTATCTTCTACGGCATGGGCGGCGAGCTGTATTCGACGGGCGTCGCGGAGAAGCAGCCCGTGAAGCTAGGCGAGGCGGTGGGGCTGCACCAGTCAGGAACGGTGGCGGCATACGCCACGACATGCGCGGTGATGGCGGCGCGCGAAACGGGCGTCGGGCAGCGCGTGGACATCTCGCTAATGGAGGTTCAGGCAGGCTCTATAGACCGCCGCATGAGCATGTTGCTGGCGTATCAGTACAACGGCGAGATAAGCGGGCGAACGCCCCTGGGGGCGACGTCCGGCTCAGGCGGATACCCATCCGGCGTCTACCCGTGCGCGGACGGCTTCTTTCAGGTAACCGGAGGCGGCGCGTACTTCGAGCGCGTTCGGGAGATGCTCGGCAACCCGCCGGAGCTTGCGGGCGACGAGTGGCTGACGCCCGAGGCGCAGACGGATCCGGACATGGCTGGGCTGTTCGACGCGGTTTTCTACCCGTTCTTGCTGGACAGAACGAAGCAAGAGCTGTGGGAGACGGCTCAGCGCTCCCGCGTGCTGAGCGGCCCCCTGAACACGATGGAAGACCTGCACGCCGACGAGACCTTCAGGCGTCGCGGCGCGTTCGCGGAGATAGACCACCCGGAAGCGGGCGCGTTCATCTACCCCGCCCGCCCGTTCGCCATGAACGCGACGCCGTGGAGCGTCCGCCGCCCCGCGCCGCTGCTGGGTCAGCACACGGGCGAGGTTCTGGGCGAGCTAGGCATGCCGGCGGAGGAGATAGAAGAGCTGCGGGAGAGGGGCGCGGTATGATTCGCCGCTATCTTGCGTCGCGCTTTGCGAGATGGGCGGGAATGGCATGAGCAAAAGTCCGATAAGGCATGGCATAGCGAAACATACGGCAATTGCGCTATCCCAGCCTTTGCTTATTCCGCTATTGACTGGCGTTGCCACCTCGTTGCTTGCAATTGCCCACATGCAGTTGTTTGGGATAAACGTCAACCTAGATAGTTTGCTCTACATATCACAGGCGAGCAATTTGGTCGAAGGGCGCGACCTCCTCAATCCTGACGGCAATCCTTACAGTCATGCGCTCCCCGTCTATCCTGCGATATTGACGACATTCATTCATATATGCGGGTGCAGCGCCGTGAGCGCGGCAAAATTGACCAATGCCCTGTTCTACGGATCGACAATGTTCGTGAGCAGTTTGTGGCTATGTCAGTTGGTTAGAAGCCGATGGACTGCCATATTAGGCAGCGCGGTTATGGCGTGCAGCCCGCTGCTGTTGGATCTTTTCGCAGTTATGACTGAAGTAGTGTTCCATTTTTTCCTGATATGCGCGCTTTTTGCCGCTATGCGGATGATGTCCAGTCGATTGGAACCAATACGCTGCTTGATTCTCGGGGCCCTAGTAGCCTCCGCCACTCTTACCCGGCATATAGGAGTTGCGGCAATCGCCACGGGTTTGGCGGGTTTAGTCATGAGCGCTTTTACCCGACGCGCGCGTTTCGTCGATGTTTTTAAAGCATTGGGCATTTATGTTGCTGTAGCTTCTTTGCCTATTGCGATGTGGGCGATGCGTAGTTATCTCAAATTTGGAGAGGCGTTCCATCAAATAGGCAGCCGCCCTGAGCACATAACGCAGTTCCCGATAAGTGAATTTTTCCCTGCAACGTTAGCGGTGATTCTGGATTGGTCATTCCCGATTGACTCCGTTGGACCTGGCTTCGTATCCATACCCGCCTTTGGGGACTCGATCATATCGATTGCCGTCAATCTGGCAGTTGCATCTGCCGCCGCAGTTGTGCTGTCGATTGCGGCAATAGGAGCGTTGCGCTCGCGCCGCGCCAAGGTTTGGCTCACGGAAGCGCTCGAATGGATGGAGCGGAACCCCTCCGTTGTGATTGTTGCGCTGTTCATTGTTGTCTATCTTGTGTGTTTGGCGTTTGCGCTGCACTTTGGCATCCTTCAACCTTATCAGCGCGCGCGCTATCTCAGTCCACTCTATATTCCGCTTGTTCTTTTGGCGATACCCGCCTTCGAGGAGGCGTTTCGGCATATAAGAAAGTGGAGTGGCGCGCGCCATCGGGCAGCTTTGGTTGTTGCTCTGGTTGTCATTGGCTTTTATTTCATTGGGGTGTTGATTTCATCCGCGCAAAGCGCGATTAGTATAGGTCGAGGCTATGACAGTCCTGCATATACGGAGTCCGAACTGGCAAATCAGTTGCAGCGCCCTTCCATAAAGGACGGGCTGATTTTCAGCAACAACCGCGACATTGCATGGTGGCTAATAGATACGCCGGATAAATTCGTCGAAGGCGTCAATGATTGCAGCGAGTTGTTTTCAGAACGTTGGATCGAAACGAAGAGGTCTACATATGTAGTTGATATTGCCATCCGTAGATCCCCAGGCTCGTCATGCGACTGCGACGCATTGAGGAGTCTTGCCGGTGAAGGCTTGGTCGAACCAGTATTCGAGGGGGAAATCGGTTCGATTTGGATGGTTGCATCGCCTACTGACGATTGTGATAGAGATGTTCCTGACGCAAGTCGGCTTCCCTAGTTCGATTTTTTGCGGTATAATTTCCATCGCAACAGTCGTCGCGCACTTCTTCCACGCTATTGTGCGCGGAGGAGGTAGAAGAGCCGCGGGAGAGTGGCGCGCTATAATTCGCCGCTATCTCGCGTCGCGCTTTGCGGGGATGGGCGGGAATAGAATAATGATAGGCTGCGTGACACACGCTGAGGGCAGGAGAACGAGCTTGACCGCCAACTGGATTTTCGAGCATAACCAACTAGGCGCCACGGAGGGACCGAACGACCCCGGCATCGCGCAGTTCACTGACGACCGAATGGGCGCGCTAGTGCGCGAGCTGCTTCAGAATTCCATCGACGCGCGGGCGGGGGATGCGCCCGTCGTCGTGGATTTCGAGATTGTCGACGCGCCGATCGGTCTGCTTGCCATAGACCAATTGAAGGAAGCGATCGAGGCGTCTATCGACTCGGACGCTAACGACGATACGCACCGCAAACAGTTCAGGCGCGGCTTGAAACTGTTGGAAGCCGCCCAGAAAAGCGGAACCATCCAATGCCTAGTGGTGACGGACAGGAACACGACCGGCGCATCCGACCGCGATGGCGAGCGTGACAAATGGCACAATCTGACTAAATCCAAAGGCAAGAGCGTACAGAACTCTCGAGGCGCGGGCGGCTCTTTTGGCATAGGCAAGCATTCGGCATTCGTGTTCACAGACCTTCGCACAGTATTCTACTCGACGGCGTATAAGGACAGCGGCAGACTGGAACGGCGATTTATCGGCAAGTCCATTCTCGTATCTCATACGAGAGACGGCGAGCGATACAACGCCACTGGCTATTTGGGATGCGATGACAAAGCGACACCGTTCGCTAACGATGACATACCCGACATATCGCCGGTGTTCCTGAATGAGACGGGGACGGCGACGATTATTCTCGGCTTTAGAAAGAGGGGGCGCTGGCAGGAAGAAGCCATCGAAACAGTCGTCACGCACTTCTTTCACGCTATTACGCAGGGAAACCTTCGGGTGAACATTGGCGATACGACAATCGACTCGAACTCCATAGACGCCATGCTCGACGGAGTCGATGAGAACGTCAAGGCGCTAACGCTCGTATCGCGCATGTCGCCGCTGGAAACCACCCGCATCGCGGGAATTGGCAAGGTCAACCTGCGGCTGAAGGTAGACAGGGAGCGGATTTCGGGAAACAGAACCATCGCGCTCGTGCGAGATTCCGGCATGGTAATCACCAGAACGCTGGGCAACATGAGGCGGACGCGCTCCCAGCAGATGCTGTCTTTCGGCGGACGATGGTATGCTTTCACCGCAATTGTGGAATGTATCGCAGACGGGGAGCGCTCGCTGCTGCGAGAGGCGGAGGGTCCCAGACACGATGTCATTTCGCCTGACAACGCGGACGCGGAAGAACAGCGCGAGGTTCGAGCCAGCCTTCGCAAATTGGGTGACTGGGTGATGGATACGCTGAGCAAGTACGCGAAGCCGCCCCCGCCTAAAGATTCCGACTATGCTACCGAGATGGCGGGGTTGCTTCCGTTGGCGGATACAGGCGGCGGACACGCTTACGATGTCGGTCGGGCTAAGTTGGAAATCACCGCGCCAATGCAATCGGAAGTTGCGCCGCGGAGCCTAGCGACGCCCGGACGACGACCGCCGCGCGCTCGCAACAACAACAGGGAAGTGACGGAAGGCGCTGCGAAGAGAAAGAACAGGCGGGCGAGAAGATCGCGCAGAGCGACTACCCGCAAGCCACCGCAGATATCTCTAAGCGATCTTCGCAGACTGCCGCCCACGCTCGGCCAGTGGCCGCACCACACAGTCCGGTTCGCGTTCGACATGCCGGAGCGGAACATCAAACGCCTACGGCTGTTCGCCATTGGCGAAGATGGAAAATCCGACAGCATCCATATCGAACGAGCGTATATCGACGGGCGGAGAATAAAGGTTGAAAATGGCGAGATCGCCGACATTGACGTCGCCCGACGCGCGGGGGATAGGCTCTCCATAGAAATCAAAGCCATCAGCGTTATCGATAACAAGCGAGTCGAGATAGGGGTGGAGTAATGAAGTTCAACCCGGACGCTTACGCCGAATATCCGATACTCCGCCCGAACTCCAGAGACTACCCGAACGGCAGTATCGAAGCCGCGCTCGTCGTCGCCGAGCCGAAGCCGGACTCCGATTCAGTAGAGTTCAGCATAGAATTTCACGTGAACGAGCCGGCGATTTCCAAGCATATATCCGACGGAGCTGCCGTATGCTGCGCGCAGGTGTACTGCAGAGCCACATGCTATACGGTGATGTTGAAAGCGGATCCCGGCGGCGTTGCGCTCGCGGCAAGCATACCGCGCGGCGATCTGAACGAAAGGGTTGAAATTCACCCATCCGTTATCACGGTGAAAGATATCGATCTGAAGTTAGATGCGGCGCATCCCGAATACGGCGACGGCTCTATACAAGTGTCTAAGCGAAAACAGATTGCGGCGGCGGCGCCATGGTATCTCGCCGTTGGATTTTCCGAACCCTTGCAAAGCGTATTTCAGATTGCCAAAGACGAAACATCGGCGCTGGAGGACGGCGAATACGATTTCGAAACGACCCCGCAGGACAAATACATCATCATAAGTGCGAATCCCGACACATACGAGGCGTTTTCAGACATCCGAGAAAGCGGAAACATCCCGCTCACTAGCTCGACGGTGTACCTCAACGCGCTAACCGAAGCCATAAGCCGCCTTCCTGAAGAGCCGCACGACGACGAACACTCCGCTGGATGGGCGAGAACCGTGCGCGAGCGGATGCGGCTACGCAAACTGAACGTGTTCGGCGAGCATTCATATGGGCTGGCGGCTCAGAGGCTGCTAGGCTCCCCGCTAATTCACCTGAAAGCGATGAATCAGGAGATTTCTTAAGTTGGCAACGCAACGCATAGTCAACGACAACGGACTGCTGGCGCTGAAGCAGCTGGCGAAGAGCGCGCCTCGGCTGTTTGTGGACGCGAATCCGGACGCGCTCGAACAACGCATGAAAGAAATCTCGGACACAGATGAGATATGGGGCGGTCCGCTAGACATGGAAGCGGACATATCCAGCCTGAACGAGATAGAAATGGGAGGACCGTCCACGGATTCCCGATACGTCCCAATCGTCCGCGCCGCGCTTGGGCATCTGCCGCCATCGCAAGGATTGGACGCCAACCGCTGGGCAACCATAAACTGCTTCGTCATTCCCGAATATGCCTCGACGCGGTGGGGGCATGTCTTGCCGAGTCGCAGAGACGACGAATCTGCGGGAGATTTTCGCAGACGGTTGACCAATTATGTGGAAATTCACTGGCTGAAGGGGAATCTAGTAGGCGCTAGACAGAGCAACTCCATCGCGCGATTGTGGTGGCTAGGCGAGTTCGCCTGTCGCGCCGCCGAATTCTCCCCAGCCCTCTCTGAAGAAGAGATCTTGGACGCAATGGCGAACAACGTGAACCTGTACCATCAGTTCATGGGCAGGCCCAATTTGATCTCTAGGAGCGCGCTCGTTGCGGCTGTATATGAGGTGTTTCTGGACGACAACCAATATCTCAACGTAACCCGTCCTTACGCGAGTCCATTCATGGCTGAGTTGAACCTGAGGGCGGCGGACGTCTCGCTCGACTTCATGGACCACAGCGAATTGCTAGAAGTAGTAGAGGAAGCCAAACCGACAAAAAAAGCGCGGGCCTCCGAGTAAGCGCTCCCCCTGCCCCAGCGCAGCGGGTTGTCAGCCTCGGAGGCGGCGTCCAAAGCACCGTGATGTGCCTGATGGCGGAATCAGGCGCGTTCGGACACAAGCCAGACTACGCGGTTTTCGCGGATACGGGATGGGAGCCGAAATCCGTCTACGATACGCTAGATTGGCTGGAAACGCAGGTATCGTTCCCCATAATCCGCGTCAGCAACGGGCGCAGCCTACGCGACGACGCGCGCGATGGCGTGAACGCTCAAGGCAGCCCGTGGATGACGCTCCCCGTCTACCTGCTCGACAAGAACGGCGGCGAAGCCGGCATCAACTGGCGGCAATGCACCAAAAACTACAAAATAGACCCCATCCGCAAAGCCGTCCAAGCTCAGCTAGGGGTGCGCCCGCGCCAAGTATTGCCGCACGATACATCCGTCGAGATGTGGCTAGGCATCTCGATGGATGAGATAATGCGTATGAAGCCCAGCCGCAACTGGTGGATTACGCACCGCTTCCCGCTAATCGACGACGCGCGGATGACTCGGCAAGACTGCCAAGACTGGTTCGCGGAGCGCTACCCTGAGCGGACGCTCGGACGCAGCGCGTGCGTTGGCTGCCCCTTCCGCAGCTCGTCCAGCTGGGTGGACATCATGCGGGCGGAGCCGGAGATGTTCCAAGACGCGGTGGATATAGATGCGCGGTTGCGCTCGCCAGACCACAACGCGGGGCGGATGTTCAGAAAGCAAGCGTTCTTGCACCATCGCCGCATCCCGCTGGCGGACGCCATCGCGTTGGACGCCGAGGAGCTGGAGCGCGACGGCTTTCTCAACGAGTGCGAAGGCTATTGCGGACTGTAAGAAGACTGTGCCGGAGGAACGCATCATGGCCGAAAGCGAAGCAAGACCGGACGCGAGCGGGCTGCCGCTAGAAGGCGTCCGCGTGCTGGATATGACGGTGGTTTGGGCGGGCCCATACTGCACTACGCTGCTGGCTGACATGGGCGCGGAGGTCATCCGCGTCGAGTCCACTCAGGTGTTTGGGCCTCCCACGCGCGGCTCCATGGCGCGCCCGTCCAAGTTCATGATAGAGAACCTGCCCCCCTTCATGGCGGGAATGCCGAACCGAGACCCCGCCGATAGACCTTGGAACCGCTACCCGCTGTTCAACGCCCACGCGCGCAACAAGCTGAGCATGACCGTAGATCTGCTCGATCCCAAGGGCAAGGAGATATTCGATAGGCTCGTGGCGGTAAGCGATGTTCTAGTCGAAAACAACCCTACGGAGACTATGACGAAGCTCGGCATATCTTACGACGATCTGAAGCGCATAAACCCCGCGTTCATCATGCTCAGAATGCCCGCTTACGGCAACGATGGGCCGTATCAGAACCATCGCTCGCTGGGCATCCACATCGAGGGCGTCATCGGACACAGCCTGCTGCGCGGATACGACGACCTAGACCCGGCGGCGAACACCCAAGTCTACATGGCGGACGCGGCTGCGGGCATGGGCGGCGCGTTCGCGGTGGCGTGCGCGCTCAACCACCGCCGCAAGACGGGTGAAGGGCAGCTGGTGGAGCTTTCGCAGGCGGAAAACGCGCTGCCGTTCTTGGGGCAGGCTTTCTTGGACTACTCGATGAACGGACGCAGCCGAACCACAATCGGCAACCGCCATCCGAGCGCGCTTCAGGGCGTGTACCCATGCCGCGGGGACGATCGCTGGCTGGCGCTCACCATCTTCGACGAACGCGATTGGGAGCTGTTCATAGACGCGCTCGGCAACCCAAGCTGGGCGGAGTCCGCCGAGTTCGCAACGCACGAGTCGCGCCGCGCGAACCACGACGCGCTGGACGAGCGCATCTCGGAATGGACTCGCCAGCGCGACTGCCGCGAGGCGATGGCGCTGCTACAGGCTCACGGCGTGGCGGCGGGCGCGGTCTTGGACCAGCGCGACGCATTCGCGGACCCGCATCTACGAGCGCGAGGGATGTTCGAGCAGGCGTCGCAAGCCGACGTTGGGACGCACCTCTACCCGCGCGCGCCGTTCGAGATGTCCGAAAGCGACGTCCGCATCCGGCGCGGCCCAGTGCGGCTGGGGCAGGACAACGAGTACGTCTACAAGACGTTGCTGAAGCTGTCCGACACCGAATACGATGAGCTAGTCGCAGAGGGCCACATAGGGGAGGAGTACGCGCCGCACGTGCGATAGCGGGCGGCTCAGGTCTGGAAGCCGAGCGAGGAGGCGACCGCTTGCTGTCGGCGGTCTAGAGTGACGAAGGCAAGCTCGCCCGGCTCGCTGGCTGTGTATAGGGCAACCGCCACATGCCAGAGGTCCGCGCCGCGCAGGTAGCCGAACTGCAATGCTCTATCGATCTCCGAGGTCAATGGCTCGATCGGAAATACCCACTCGATCTCATCGAATATGCTAGAGTCGAACGCGCGTTGCTCACGCGCGAACGCCGCTTTCATTTCCGCCTCCGACAGATTCGATGAAACCAGAGTCGTGAACTCCCTCAACCGCGCAAAAGTCTCCTGCCCGTCTGGTTCGTCGAAAGCTATCGAAACCATAGCGGACGTATCGACGTAGGCAACGCTCACTAGTCGCGGTCTGCCAAAAAGCGTTCGAGCGCGCCCGGCGATGGTTTTCCAAGCCTCAGTGGTCGCTTGGGTTTGCCCGGAGGCACGGACGGCGCGAGGATTCCCTTTCGTCTCATCTCGCCGAGACGCTCCTCAATGGTGTACTTCCTGCGCTCGATCGGGCGAATCTCGGCGACGACTTCCCCCTTGTGCGCGATGGCGACAGTCTCGCCCTCGCGCACCCGCTCGATGATGCTGGAGAAATCCGCCTCTATATCTCGTGTGGTGTATGTGATGGCCATGCGGAAATCATAGACGGGCGCGCCGACGTGGTCAAACCGCCTCTGACGCTAGGTTGACACGGCGGACGGATCCGATCAATGATCCGCGCATCGTGGCTACTCACTCCCCCGAACCGCTCATAAGCTCGCTGGAACCCGCGTGGGCATCCCCCGCGGGCGACTCGGCTCTGTATGTAGGCGAGGCTATTCGGACGCTTTCGCTCATGCCGGACGAGAGCGTCGATTGCGTGTGGACGGACCCGCCCTATCTGCTGTCGAACGGCGGCGTCACCTGCGTCGCGGGGCGCATGGTCAGCGTGGACAAGGGGGATTGGGACAAGAGCGGGGGGATCGAGGCGGATTACCAGTTCAACCTAGATTGGACTGCCGAGTGTTACCGCGTTCTGAAGCCGACTGGCGCTATCTGGGTGTCGGGAACGCTGCATATCTACCCCAGCATCGGCATGGCTCTGCTCCGCAACGGATTCAGGCTGCTCAACGATATTGTGTGGGAGAAGCCGAACCCGCCCCCGAACTTAGGGCGCAGAACTTTCACGCACTCCACCGAGATCGTCTTTTGGGCAAGCAAAGCGCCCAAGGGAAGCCGCCACAAGTATACGTTCAACTACGATGAGATGCGGCGCGAGAATGGCGGCAAACAGATGAAGACCGTCTGGCGGTTCACGGCTGCGGGGCGAGCCGAGAAGCGTTTCGGGAAGCATCCCACGCAGAAGCCGGTGGCGCTGATAGACAGATGCCTGCGCGCAAGCACGAATCCGGGCGATCTCGTGCTAGACCCGTTCGCGGGGTCCGGAAGCACGGGCGTTGCCGCGCTCGGAATCGGACGCCCGCTTCATAGGCATCGAGGTGAGCGCTGAGTTCGCAGAAATTGGCGTGAAGCGCATGTCCGAAGCGCCCCCTCCCCCGCGATCCTGCCGTCGGCAATCGCCTGCTGGACTCTCGCGTCGCTTACGGGCGCGCGTATGGCGCGGAGCGCTGAGGCGTGGCTCGGCGGGACACGCGCGCCGGCGCGGTCATGGAAGCGATGGTTGCCGCCGCGCTGGAAAGCGGCATGTACGAAGTCACGCGAAACGTGGTCGTCGGCAGCCGCTTCGGGGTCTCGTCGCATCGTATAGACACGCGCATACAAGACGCGCGCGGGCGCGTCTATCTAGCGTCTCTCAAGTGGCAGCAGGTTTCAGGCACAGCCGAGCAGAAGATACCGTTCGAGGTAATCTGCCTCGCGGATCTGCTGACGCGAAACGAGACGTTCTACAAAGCCTACCTAGTATTGGGCGGCGACGGCTGGCGTTACAAAAACTTCTACCTGAGCGGCGGGCTGGATCCTCATCTTACGAACGCCCGCATGGTCAGCATAGTCTCGTTGGAGGAGTTCGTCAGCAGGGCGAATCGGGGGCGGCTGTGATGTCTGGGTTGTCCGATAGCGGCTGCCAAAGTCGATAGAGCGGTTGCAGGCGTCAGGCGCGCGCCCAATGGCTAACCGGAAAGACGATTCGCGTATGCCCAGCCCCGTTCGGATAGGCGGTATTCCCCGGAACGTCCTCCGCGTCGCGTGAACAGCCCGCACCCGCTCCCCTCGATATTATCGTTGATGCCGCGTCGTATGCTGTTTCCGAATGTCTCCCACTTATATATACTTCCCGCATTCCGCGCCAGCCGTTCCGCTTCAGCGTAAATACTACTCAAGTGTACGTATTGCCGGGTGTCATTACAGGTGAGATTTGCCACAGCCCGCGCCGCGTAATATAGCTGTGTGCGCGGCGCGCGGGTTTCGGGTATTGGCTGAGGGGCTACCAACTCCTCGTACAATTCCGCCAAATCCGGAGGTGGAGCGTCCGATAGCGGAAGCGCCTCGACTTGCTCGTATAGGGAAGCGTACGCATTGGCAAATTCCGCGGTAGGTTCGCGCAACGCGGGGTTTGCGCGTATGGATTCGTATATATCCAAGCATCTGCGGATGGGAGCGTCAGCCCGCCTGCCCCTGATTACGGCGTTGACTTCGGCATTGTCGCTTAGACCGCCTAGCGTCAGGTTGGACGAGCCTACTATCGCACAGTAATTCTCGTAATCCGATGTCGTTATGTACAACTTGGGATGGAACCGATGTCGGTGTAGCAGAGACCAGTCCAAATGCACGTAGTAAGACATGGTGGCGTCGAAGCCTGACTTCATATCCGCGAGGGCGCGCACAGCGTCTGGGTCTGTAATTCGGAAGTCGGCGCCGTGGATTACGGTTACGCGCCCCTCGTTTTCCAGAATGCGCCACAGATTATCCTCGATTACGTTCAATCCGCTACTGTTGAGAAACGCGGACGCGGCGAGAAATTCATCGGCGTATCTCAACTCCGAGTCGAGCAGTTCGCCCAGAGGCTGGCCGGCGTTGTCTATGACTGTCGTTGTCATAGCGGATCCCTCGCTTCATCGAAACTAGAGTCGGGCGCGCCGTCCCGACCCTAGCCCGCGCTCACATCCCCCTACACCGCCATCACCCGCCCCGAGTGCGCTCGCCCAGCCTTCGCCGTCGCCTCGCCGAGCGCGCCGCCGGACGACACTACGCGCACGCCCTCGTCTATCTTCTGCGCTATCGTGTCCGGCGTCGCGCCCTCTAGGAAGGCTATGCCCGCCGCCTTGCACGCCTTGCGGACGCGCTCCCGCGCAGCCCACAGCTCATCGGGCCACGGCTCGCCGGGCGCGTTCTTGTAGCCCATGGACATGCTCATGTCGCCCGGGCCCCACTCCGCGAACGCGATGCCGGGAACTCGCGTCGTAACCTCCACGTTGACCAGCGCGCGCGTGTTCTCTATCTTCAAGCCCAGCATCAGTTCGCCGTCCGGGTTCAGCGGCCAAGGGTCCGCCTTGTCCAGATACTCGTCCACCGAGACGCCCCATATCGGCGCGGCGGACGCCTGCCCCGCCGAGCCGCGCCGCCCGACGTCCAGCCCCACGCCTACGCCCGTCTTCTGGAACGGGTAGCGGCAAGACTCAACGAACGCCTTGACCGCGTCCGGCGTCTCGGCGTGGCACATCAATATCCCGTGCACCCCGCGCGCGAGTATCTGCCTGAACTGCCATGCGTTGGCGCGCACTATGTCGCCGCTCGCGCCGTCCACCGGAACCTCCACCACCACCGCCGGCGTGCGGTGTCCGCTGTTGGTTGGGCCTCCCGCAACCAGCCCGTTCATGAACGCCTCCAAGCCCGGCATGTCGAACGAGCCGTGTTCCATGCCGACGTTGATGTAGTCGGCGTAGGTGTGCGCCATCTCCTCGCCGCCCTCGAAGCTGAGGTTCGCGCCGGTGTGTCCGCCCGTGTAGTAGATAGGCTGATCCTGCTCCAGAAGCTCGATTGCGCGGTTGATTCGTTTCGCCATGCTTTGCGTCTCCAAGTGGCTAGTTGCGTTTGGCTGGCAGTGTACTACATCATCCGCGCCCGCGTTTCGCGGCGCTTCAGGCAGCCGCCCTTATCTGTATACTGTACGGCGGGAGCGTTGACATGCTTGAAAGACTGCGGAAAGTCGAAGACAGATACGAAGAGCTAGACAGGATGATGGCTGACCCGGACGTCGCGGCGGAATACACGCGCGTTCAGGAGCTTGCCATAGAGCAGGCGCAGCTCAGAAATGTCGTCAGGCTGTCGCGGGAGATGCGCGCCGCCGACTCCGAGATGGCGGACTTGCGCGAGATGCTGCGCGACGAGTCTGACGAGGAGCTTGTCGAGCTTGCGCGCGAGGAGCTTGCGGAGCTTGAGGCGCGCAGCGAGCGGCTGGAAGGCGAGCTTCGGCTCGCGCTCGCGCCCAAAGACCCAAACGACGATAAGAACGTCATCGTCGAGATTCGCGCAGGCACGGGCGGCGACGAGGCTGGGCTGTTCGCGGCGGACTTGTTCCGCATGTACAGCCGATACGCCCAGCGGCGCGGCTGGCGTTCGGAGGTAGTCGACGCGAACGAGACAGGCATCGGCGCGCTCAAGGAGATAGTGTTCGAGGTGAAGGGCAAGGGCGCGTACTCCCGCCTCAAGCACGAAAGCGGCGTCCACCGCGTTCAGCGCGTGCCCGCCACCGAATCGAGCGGACGCATCCACACCTCGGCGGCTACCGTAGCCGTTTTGCCCGAAGCGGAAGAGGTGGATGTCGAGGTCAATCAGGACGACCTTCAGATAGACGTGTTCCACTCGTCTGGCCACGGCGGGCAGAATGTGCAGAAAGTCGCCACCGCCATCCGCATAACGCACAAGCCCACGGGCATAGTGGCGGTTTGCCAAGACGAGCGCAGCCAATTCAAGAACAAGGAGAAGGCGCTATCCGTGCTTCGGTCGCGCATCTACGCGCGGGAGGCGGAGCGCCAGCAGAAGGAGCGCTCGGACGCGCGTCGCTCGCAGGTTGGCAGCGGCGACCGCTCGGAGCGTGTGCGAACGTACAACTTCCCGCAGAGCCGCATCACGGACCACCGCATCGGGCTGACCGTTCACAGCCTGCCGCAGGCGCTCGACGGCGAGATAGACGGCATCATAGACGCGCTGCTCGAAGTGGAGCAGACGCGGCGGCTCGCCGAAGCGTAACGCGCTCGGCGTGAGCGGACGCGCGGACGCCGATTTGCGCGCTGCGCTGCGTCGAGCCGCCGTTCGGCTGCGCGATGGCGGCGTATCGGACTGGCGTATCGAGGCAGAGGCGCTCGCGCGGCGCGTCCTAGCGATGGATAGGACGCGCTTCCTGCTTCTGCTGTACGGCGGAGACGGGCGAATCTCGCGCTCGCAGTCCGACGCGCTGAGCCGCATGGTGGATAGAAGGCTGGCCGGCGAGCCGCTCGCGTACATCACAGGCGTCCGCGAGTTCTACGGGCTAGAATTCGCGGTAGACGCGCGCGCGCTGGTGCCGCGTCAGGAAACGGAGCTGCTCGTGGACGCGGCGCTGGAGTTCTTGGCGTGGGCGCGGCGGCGCGGCGTGGAGCGTCCGACGCTGGCGGATGTGGGCGTCGGGTCGGGCGCGGTGGCGCTCGCGGTGGCGGCGCACTGCGAATCGGCGCGCATAGTCGGCGTAGATGTCAGCGCAGGCGCGCTCGCGCTGGCGCGAGAGAACGCGCGGCGGCTGGGGCTGTCCCACAGGGTCGAGCTTGCGCGGGCGGACATGCTCTCGCCGTTCGGAGCGTCGTTAGACGTAATCGCATCCAACCCGCCGTACATCCCCAGCGGCGAGATAGCGCGCCTGCCCGCGGACGTGCGCCGCGAACCGCAAATCGCGCTCGACGGCGGCGATGACGGCTTGCGCCCATTCCGCCGCCTGCTCGCGCAGGCGAGCGCCAACCTAGCCCCGCGCGGCGCGCTCGTGGTCGAGGCGATGCCGAGCCAGATGGCGGCGGCGATGGCAATGGCGCGAGCCGCGACGCCGCGTCCCGCCCGCGTCAGCGCGCTCAGAGACCTGTCGGGAGACGAGCGGGCGCTGGTGGCGGAGTGGGGGGATTGAGCGCCTCTCATGGATGAGCGGGATTTTCGAGGATGTTGGGGGGATGACCAGCCGGAATCTTTCCCATCCTCCTCATCCTGTATATCTATGCGGGATTCTCCCGCGCGCCGCCGCCGAGCCGCCCGCCTTCTGCCACCCGCCGCGCGTGTGCTAAAATTCCGAGTCGCGCGACAGCGGGGCGCGGCGTGGGGAGAGTTCCGCAGGAGACGGCATTATGGATGTTCAGACGCTAAAGCTCGATCGCCGCGTGGTTACCGGCAAGAAGGTTCGGCGGCTGAGGCGGCAAGGGCTGACGCCGGTGCATCTGTACGGCGCGGAGATAGAGCCGGCGAACCTTCAGGTGGACGACGCCACGCTGAACCGCGTCCTTACGCAGGTCGGCTCCAACATACCGTTGTCTATCGAGTACGAAGGGCAACAGGCGGAAAACATCTGCTTCGTGCGCGAGGTTCAGCGGCATCCGGTTACGGACGTGGTGATTCACGTGGATTTCCTCCGCGTGGACATTACGCAGACCATCAGCGCGGAAGTGCCGCTCGCGCTCACCGGCTCATCCGCTGCGGTTACGCAGATGGCGGGGACGCTGCTTCAGAACGTCCAATCGCTGCTAATCGAAGCCCTGCCGATGAACATGCCAGCCGAGATTCCGGTGGACATCTCCGTTCTGATAGATTTCGAGGCGTCTATCCTCGTGGGCGACATCGACGTTCCCTCCAACGTCACGGTGCTGAACGACCCTAGCGAATCGGTCGCGAGAGTCGCGCCGCCGCGCCTCGAAGTAGAGACGTTCGACGAAGAGGGCGAGGAAGGCGAACCGCTCGCGGAGGGCGAAGAGGATCCCGACGCCGAGTCCGAAGATTCGGACGACGCCTAAGCGGGCAGTTCCTCGCTTGCGCCGCCGCCTGTCCCGCGGCGGGCGAACATGCGCGCGCGGCGCGGCAAGGCAAGCGCGTTTTGCCGCCGCCCACTAGCCACTAGGCGGCGTTATGGAGTAAGCTACCCTGAAATCGGCAGCGCGGATGCCGGCTGCGCGCGGCGCGGGGCGTCCAAGGCGAAAGGAGATATCCGTGGACGGATTTTCTGCATTGGCGCGAATCCTCAAGCTAGAAGGCGTGGAATGGGTGGCTTGCTACCCCTCCAACAACCTCATCGAGTCTGTGGCGCAAGAGGGCATCCGCACCGTAATGTTCAGGCACGAGCGCGGCGCGGTGATGGCTGCGGACGGCTACAGCCGCGCAAGCTGCCGCGACAAGTTCGGCGTGGTCATCACACAGGGCGCGTCCGGCGCGGAGAACGCGATGGGCGGCATCGCGCAGGCGTTCGGCGACAACGTGCCTGTGCTGCTGCTGCCGGGCGGCGCGTCGCTCGCGGCGTGGGGCGTCAAGCCCAACTTCTCCCCCGCGCGCGCGTATGCGCCCATATCCAAGCAAACCGAAGTAGTGCTTACGCCGTCCGAGATAGGCAATGCCATGCGGCGCGCCTTCCACGCGCTCCGCAACGGGCGCGGGGGGCCCGTTACCGTTGAGACTCCCGCCGATGTGATGAGCGCGGATGTGCCAGACGGCGTGGTCGAGAACTACCGCCCGCCGAAGCGCGCCATCATGTCCCCATCCCGCTCGGACGTCAAAGACGCGGTCGATCTGCTGCTTGGCGCGTCCAATCCCGTGCTGTGGGCGGGCGGCGGCGTCCTGTACGGCGGCGCGGCGGACGAGCTGAAAGAGCTTGCCGAGCTTCTCGACGCGCCGGTCTACACCACTATGCAGGGCAAGAGCGCTTTCCCGGAGACGCATCCGCTATCGCTAGGCGCAGGCTCCGGCGCAACCACCGCGCCCGCCTTCAAGTGGCTTCAGGAGTGCGACGTTCTGTTCGCCATCGGCTCCAGCCTCACCCACACCGGCTACGGTCAGCCCATACCGCCGGGCAAGGTTCTCATCCAGAACACCGACAATATAGAAGACATCAACAAGCAAGAGAACGTGGACGTAGGGCTGCCCGGCGACGCTAAGGCGACGCTCGCCATGGCTATCGACGAGGTGAAGGCGGCTATCGGAGAGACGCCGCGAAACACGGGCGTGCGAGACCGCATCGCCGCCGAGCGCGAACGGTGGATGGAAGAGTGGACGCCGCTGCTGCAATCCGATGAGACGCCGATAAACACCTATCGCGTCATCCACGAGATAAACACCACGCTGGACAAGTCTATGTCCGTCGTAACCCACGACGCGGGCGCGCCGCGCGACTCTATCATCCCGTTCTACGAGGCGACTACGCCGCACGGATACGTTGGCTGGGGGAAGACGACGCACCTAGGCTTCGGCATTCCGCTGATGATAGGCTCCAAGCTCGCCAGCCCGGACAAGTTCTGCCTGAACCTTATGGGCGACGGCGCTTTCGGCATGTCTGGCATGGACACCGAGACGGCGCAGCGCGCGGGCGCGCCGATAACTACGGTGGTTCTGAACAACGGCGGCATGGCTACCTACCCGGGCGGCTACCCGACGGCGCGAACGCGGTTCGGCGTAACCCAGATGACGGGAGACTATGCCGGAGTAGCCGACGCCTTCGGCGGAGTGGGCATCACGGTAACCGATCCCGCCGAGATGAAGCAGGCGCTCATCGACGCCCAGAGCCACAACGCCGACGGTAGAACCGTGATAATAGACGTGCATTCCAACTTCGAGGCGAAGAAGTCGCGCTTCTAAGGCTTTCCAGCTATAGATTAACAGGATGAACGGGATTTATGGGGTAAGACAGGGCAATATGAAACCCTGAATATCCCGTTCATCCCGCGCATCCTGTGAATTGCTATTGCTATTGCGCGGTCAGCCTGTCAGCCCACGCAGCCAGCTCATCCTCGGTTATCGCGCCCACCTTTCGCCCTCTCACGATGCCGCTCGCGTCTACGAAGAAGGTAACCGGCAAGCCGATGACGCCGTAATCCACGGTTATCCTGCCGTTCGGGTCGCGCCCGTTGGGGAAGGACAGCCCGAACTCGCGGATGTACGCTTCGCCGTCCTCTACCGCGTCTTGAGTGTTCACGCCCACGAACAGGATGCCGCCGCCGCGTCGCAGCCGCCATTGGCGCTCGAACGCGGGGGACTCGTCTCGGCATGGCGGACACCAAGACGCCCAGAAGTTGATGACCAGCGGCGTTCCCGCGGCGTCGGCGAGCCTGAACTCGTCCCCCGCCTTTCCCGCCTCGCCGAGCAGCCGCATGGCGAAATCCGGCGCCGGCTTGCCCACACGCATAATGCCGCTCCGCCCCGTCGCGGGCGAGCGGTTCTCCAGCCCGTAGGCGAGCGCGCCGAACAGCGCAAGCGTTCCCGCCGCGAACGCTGCGATGGCGGCTATCTTCCAGCCGCGCGGCATGACATCCCCCCGCCGTCCCTGCCCTCTCCCGTCGAGAGCTTGCAGGAGTAGGCGCTTCCAGCTATCAGAATCAGGATTTGCATGATTCTGATATTCTCAGGATATTCATGCCGCTATCTTGGAAATCCACTAATCCAGAGAATCCTGATTCTGACAATAGTCACACTGTCAGCCTGTCGAGGAAGAGGGGCTGCATTCGCGCCCCATCAGTCTCAGTCTCCAGCGTTCGCGCCCGTCTCGCGTTCGCGCCGCGACGGGGTTAGGAACAGCGTCGCAACTATCGTAACCGCCACGACGACGGCGCTGACTGCAAACACATCGCCTATCGCGCCCGCCAGCGACGAGCGCAGCGCGGCAAGCAGATCCGCCGCCGCCTGCGCGCCCTCAGGCCCCGCCTCCGCGAACCGCGCCTGAAGCGACTCCATAGCCGAAGGGTCCACCAGCGCCTGCGGGTTGTCGCGGATGTTGGCAAGCTCTGCTGGCGGCAGGATGTCTCCCGCAGACTCGGGCAGCGTCTGATCTAGCCTATGCGAGAACCGCCCGACCATCACCGCGCCGAGCGCCGCAAGCCCAAGCATCCCGCCTATCGAACGGTAGAACTGGCTCGCGGAAGTCGCAATGCCCATCAGCCTGAACGGCACGGTGTTTTGTATGGACAGCGTGAACGTTGGGAACGTAGTTCCCATGCCGAACCCCATTAGCACGATGTACGCCACCGCGCGCGCGAAAGAAGTCGTCTCGTCCATCGTGGATATGAGGAACAGCCCCGCCGTCATGATAGCCAGCCCCGCGACGCCCTGCGCGCGGTAGTGGCCTCCGGTGCGCGAAAGCAGCTGCCCGGAGATAGACGCGCCCGCCACCATGCCCAGCATCATCGGCGTCATGAAGCTGCCGCTGCTGGTAGCCGACGCGCCGAGCGCGCCTTGGAAGAACAGCGGAATGAAGATTATCCCCCCGAACATGCCGAATCCCACCATGAACACCACTAGGAGAGAGATGGACACCATGCGGTTTCGGTATATCTCGAGCGGCATGATGGGCGATTCGGCGCGGGATTCGATGAACACGAGCGCGACTATCATCGCGCCGCCGAACGCGAGCAGCCCGATTACGGGCGCGGACATCCACGGATATTGCACGCCGCCCCAAGCCAGCGCGAGCAGTATGGGGATGACGCCCAAGACGAGCGCGACCATGCCGGCAATGTCCAGCTTGCGGCTTTCGACCTCCGGCGCGATGTTGGGGAACAGCCGCGCCATGAGCAGCAGCACGGGCAATCCGAGCGGCAGGTTGACTAGGAACACCCAGTTCCAAGAGAGGCTGTCTGTGATGAACCCGCCCAGCGTGGGTCCTACTACGGACGACAGCCCGAACACCGCGCCTATGAAGCCCGTGAACTTGCCCCTGTCTTTTGGCGGGAAGATGTCGGCTATGGCTACGAAGCTGTTCGCCATTATCACGCCGCCGCCAATGCCCTGAAGCGCGCGGAAGGCGATTAGCTGGTTCATCGTCTGGCTAAGCCCGGCAAGCGCGGAGCCGACTAGGAACACCACGATGCCGCCTACGAAGAACGCCTTGCGCCCGTATATGTCCGTGAGCCTGCCCACGATCGGAACGGCGGTTGTGGACGCCACGAGGTACGCGGTGGTTACCCACGTGAAGCGGTCGAACCCGCCCAAGTCCGCGATGATGCGCGGCATGGCGGTCGAAACGATGGTCTGGTCGAGCGCGGCGAGGAACATCGACATCATCAGCCCCGCCATAGTGAGGATGACCTGTCGGCGCGGCAGCCGAACGTAGTCGCGCGCTACGGACTGTTCCGAGGTAGGCTTCGCAGGATCGGGCGGCGCGGCTGGGGCATCGCTAAGCGGGCGGCTCAAGTCTGCCCCCGCGCGCGGCTCGCCTTGCTTGCCGCCATCCTATCCCAAGCTCGCTCCGTAATCGTAGTGAAGTGGGATACATGCTCTATTCTCTTGGTCAAATCTCTGCGAAGCCCCAGCAGCGCGTAGAAGTGGTCATACATGTCCAGCGCCGATTCGAGCGCGAATTGGGCGCGCCATTTGTCGCTCCACTCGGCGGGCGGCTCGGCGGCGCTGCCGAACTTTCTGAATTCGCGCTCCACGAGGTGTCGCGCTTCGTGGCTCATGAAGTCTATCTCGTCTTCCGGCTCGAAGCCGTCTAGCCCGCGATTCTTGAACAAGACCAGCTGATACAGCATCATCCACCAGAACAGCGTCGCCATCTGCACGTCGGTCACGCGCGACGCGCGACGCTTCAACCCCCAGTCCATGAGCGGATCGTCATTGTGAACGAACAGCTGTCGAAGGGTCTGGCTAGACGCCTCGCACAGCGTCGCCCACAGCGCCAAGCGCCGTTCGCCGAGCCACTCCGCATCCGCGAAATCCACCGCCTCCCGCGTCATTAGGTCTAGAGACTCCGCCATCCAGCGCCGCCCGCCGAAGAATGGCAGCCAATCCGCTATTCCCATGCCGTCCCGCCGCCCCCTCAGTCGTCCTTAGCCGCGAAGTATCCCTCTACGTATCCGAGCTGAACCGCGCGCGCTATGGCGGGCGCGATAGCCTGCGGGATGACCGACCCCAGCCCGCCGGAGCTTGCCGCGAGCCGTATCAGGTTGTCTTGCGCGAGATTGGCGGCTATCGCCACGAACGGCTGGATCCACTCCGGCGCGTACTCGTCCGCCCCCGCGTTGGGCCTAGCCTCCTCCGCGAAGATGAGCGCGTCCACCGCCGCGTTGTCCGCGTGTCGCTCCGCAAGCATCGCAAGCGCGTTCTCGTAGTCCATCTCGAACTGCTGAAAGCCGAGTTCAGGGTTGGTCACCGAGAGCCTCCGATTCTCTGCCTTGCGATATCTTCCCGCAGTCAGTCTAGCACAAGAGCCGCGCTCTACCGAACGGGCGGAATCATTGAGCTTCGCCGCGCTCGTCCATTATAGTTTATAATCTCTCGTAGACTGTCGGATCGAGTGCAACGGTGCCTTTTGCGATACCCCCCCCCCCCCCGCGGCTCTGGAATAAATTAGCCAAGCTGACATTCGCGGCTCTGCTTGTCGCGCTTGCCTTCAGCATTACTTACACCTCGTCCGCGACAGCATTTTCCGACTACGATCTCAGACAAATCATCCTATTCGGCGCCGCCGTCAACGCCGCTCTCCTGCTCGGAGCGCTGCTCCTGCCGCGCCCTAGAGTCGTCGACGCCGTCCTGTCGCTGATAGTTCTGGCAGGCGTCGGCACGGCGCACGTCGTTCATACCGACATCTATCTTGGCGGCAGCCGCGTCATTCTCGTTCTGTTGTGCGTCGCGCTATATTTCGGGCTGTTCACCGCCTTTCGCGCCATAGACGATCTGCGCTGGGGCGGAGCGGCGTTCTCAGCGGCGGCGTTTCTGGCGCTTGCGGCTGTCGTCGTCCCCTACTGGGCGGGAGGCGCTGGCGCAGTGGAGGGGGATACGTCGAACATTCGAGAAATCACCTTCCAAGAGACGCCGAACCTGTATTTCGTCTCTTTCGACTCATTGGCGCCAATATCTCTGCTCGACAAACATATGGGCTTAGAAACCACCAAGTTTCACGATGTTTTCGAGTCGAACTTCCACCGTTTTCCTAACTTCTTCGCTGACCTAGTCAGAACCACCCATTCCCTCAACTCGCTTCTGTCGCTGGAAGTAGATGTGTACGATTCGTTGCGTCGAGAGTTGCATAATCGGGGCTACGATCCTAATCCGTACCTATTCGCTGGCCAAAATCCCAGCCCATTGCTGGAAATCCTGCGTAAAAACGGCTATGAAACCACCACGGCATACGGCGGCTTCTACTTCGGAAAGCGCAAAGGCGTTTATGTCGATAACTACTTCACATACAAGAAAAACGCCGTCTGCAATTTATTGGACGCCGAGGCGCGAAATCTGGCTTTCTGGGGATACTGCCTATTCTTCGGCGGGGGTTTTAACTGGAGCAACGATTCCGTCGTCGAACATATCACAAAGGTGGACGACAGCGACGAGCCTCAATTCGTGATGGCGCATCTGTACACGCCAGGGCATACGGGAAGACCTTTCCGACACGACAACACGGAACATCTGGAAGAATTCAAGTCTCAGTACAGCAAGAATATCGAAAAAGCTGCCAGTTATCTGGAGTCAATCATCCAGCATTTGGAAGAAAACGACTCCAGCGCCATCCTGTTAGTGTACGGCGATCATGGACCAATTCTGTCAAGAGGCGTGGAGTTCGAGGACAACCCGGAGTTCATCGTTCAGGATAAGTATGGCATTCTAGGCGGCGTCTATCCCTCCGACGCCTGCGCCGTTTGGTTCGACGAAGCATCGGCGCAAGGCTACATGACTATCTTGAACGCCGTTCACGCCCTGCTTCGCTGCCTGTCCGGCGGTGAAAGCGCGCTTGTCGAACCGATCGAGCACAGGCTCGGCTCGTATAGCTCAATTCCCGACAATCTTGACTACAAGGACTTTATATATGAATGAGTCGCCGACAATCATCCTCGCCTACGTAGACCCCGGCGCCGCCGGCTTCATCGTCGTATCCGTTCTGGGCTTCTTTGCTGCGATTGGATACACCATTCGTTCGCACTTCGCACGCCTCAAAGCGCTCGTATTCCGCAGCGCTCGAAACGGGAGCGAAGACACACCGCGGAGAACTTCGAGGCGGAGATAGGCAAGCGCTTCACAACGCGCGACCACCTGAAGCTGAAGGGCGGCTTGCGGGAGCTGTTCTTGCTGGAACCCAGCTGATTCCCAGAAAATCGCGCGTGTCAACCCATTTTTCGATACATTTGTGATAAAATTTCGCAGTCTAGCGTAAAAGTCAGGATGGTGTCCGCCCGTGACGGCGCGCTTGGGGCTGAACATAATTCTCGTCGCCGCGATATTTGCCAGCGCGGGCGGCGCCGCTGCGATTATGCTCCGAGACGCCGGCGCGCAAGACGGGGTTGCGGTGATACTCCCCGAAGCGCCGACAGCGGACTACTCCGACGCGCCAACCGCGTCGTCAGCGGCGGCATACGTCTACGTCTCCGGCGAAGTCGCGCTGCCCGGCGTATACCGCATGGAGGACGGCGCCCGCGTATCGGACGCGCTCTCAGCCGCCGGAGGACCTACGCGAGACGCGAACCTGAACGGCGTGAACCTAGCCGCCAAGCTATCCGACGAGCAGCGGCTACACTTCCCATCTCTGTCCGCGCCCGCCGCCGCCGCGGCTGCGCGTCCGCTCGCGGCGTCCGCAAGCGCCGCCATCGACATCAACACCGCCACTGTCGACGAGCTTCGCGCCCTGCCCGGCATCGGCGCCGCGCGCGCGACGGCAATCGCCGAGCATCGCCGCGCCAACGGGCGGTTCGACAGCGTCGACGAGCTTGCTCAGGTAAACGGCATCGGAGACGGCATAGTGAATTCTATCCGCAACCGAGTCGTCGCGCGCTGAGAGCGCGAAAGCGCCTCTACTCCCCGATTATCGGGTACGGCGACAGGTCCGTAATCCCCGCTTCAGCCAATACGTCTTCATCGTAGACTATCTTGCCCGTGTAGCTTTGCGGATCGCGCTCGCATATGATGGCGCCCGCGTCGCCCATGATGATGCCGTCCTCCCGCGCGCCAGTGTAGGGGCGGTCGCCGCGGAACCAGCGCTGACCTTCGGAGGCTATCGCGCCGCGCGGCGAGAGCGCGTTGACCGCGATGTTGTGTTCGTAAAGCTCGCTCGCCAGCCCTTGCGTGAACCGCTCTAGGTGCGCCTTGCCCGCGCCGTATGCGACGCCGTCGGGCCTAGCCGATTCGTAGGGACCCTCGCCGGGGCCTATCGCGCCCACCGAGCTGATGTTGACGATATGCCCCCATCCGCGCTTCTTCATGTACGGGATGACCAGCTTGCACCCCAAGAAGGGGCCTCGGATGTTGACGCGGTATAGCAAATCCCAATGCCGAACCTGCATCGACTCCACCGTGCCGGGTATCAGGATAGCGGCGTTGTTCACTAGGATGTCGATACGCCCGAATTGCTCGGCTGTCCGCTCGAACATCGCGGCTATGTCTTCTTCCCTCGTGACGTCGCATCGGACGCCGACAGCCGTTCCGCCCTCGCCTCGAATGCGCTCCACCGCGGTTTGGACGCTTCCGGGAATGCGGAAATCCCCCTCGTTCATCGTGCGCGCAGACACGACGACGCTCGCGCCCTCTCGCGCGAACACGACAGCCATATCCCTGCCTATGCCGCGGCTCGCGCCGGTGATTACAGCCACTTTTCCATCCAGCTTGCCCAATGCTCGCCTCCTATGCGTTTCGCATGCGCGCGGAGTCTATTATATCCCGCGTCATTCCGCATGCCATGCCCGTGAATTCCCGCCAACCCATGCAAAACCGCACGGTTCGCGGCATCGTATCGCGTCTGCATGGATTCGTTGTAGACTGGCTAAGCATGAGAAGAACCAAGCGCCCGCCTCGTCGAGCTTCCCCCTCGCTTGGCGGGTTTGAGGAGATAGGCAAAGCGAAACTAACGTAGAATGCCGCCAACCGCCCCCTTTCCCAAGGAGCGCTTCATATTGAACCTCAAGCAGTACATAAGAGACGTGCCGGACTTCCCCGAGCGTGGCATCATGTTCAGGGATATTACGCCGCTGCTGCTCGACGCCCGCGCCTTTCGGCACACGGTGAACGCGCTTGCCGAGCGGTTCGCGGATGTCGAGTTCGACGTGATAGTGGGCATAGACGCGCGCGGCTTGCTGTTCGCCGCCCCGCTCGCCTACGAACTGAACATGCCGCTCGCCATAGCGCGCAAGAAAGGCAAGCTGCCCCACGCCACCATATCGGCGGGTTACGATCTGGAGTACGGTTCGGATACGCTGGAGATTCACACGGACGCCGTCTGCGAGGGCTGCCGCGCGCTGATAGTGGACGACCTGATAGCCACCGGAGGCACGCTCGTCGCCACCGCTCGGCTCGTGGAGGAGAGCGGCGGCAGCGTAGCCGGCATCGGCGCGGTGATAGAGCTTGCCGAGCTAGGCGCGCGGAAGGCGCTCGCGGGGCGCAGGGTGGAATCGCTGCTGGTGTACTGACGGATAGCGTAGCGAACGCCGTCAACGCAGCGCGAACGGGATTCGCGAGAAGCGCATATGATTATTAGGAGACTACGATGACCACGCTAGACGAAAGCCTCGCCTTCGCGCCCGCTGTGGAGTTGCGCGCGATGCTGGCGGAGCGGCGAATAAGCTCCGTAGAGCTTACCGAGCTTTACCTGTCCCGCATCGAGCGGCTGGACGGGCATCTGAATGCCTATCTCACCCTCACGCCGGACATTGCGCTCGCGCAGGCGCGCCGCGCGGATGACGCCGCCGCGAGAGGCGAGAGCCTCGGCGCGCTCCACGGGCTGCCAATCTCGATAAAAGACCTCCAGATGACGAAGGGCGTCCGCACCACGGGCGGGTCGCTCACGTTCGCGGACAGAGTTCCCGACGCCGATGCCGCCTGCGTCGAGCGGATCTTCGATGCGGGCGGCGTGATGCTCGGCAAGACGAACACGCCGGAGTTCGGGCTGCTTGGCGCGAACGAGAACCGGCTGGGCGAGCCGTGCCGCAACCCGTGGAACCCTCAGCGCACGTCTGGCGGGTCGAGTGGCGGCGCGGGCGCGGCGACGGCCGCCGGCCTGTGCGCGCTCGCCACAGGCGGCGACGGCGGCGGCTCCATCCGAATACCCGCCAGCTTCAACGGCATATACGGCATCAAGCCAACGCAAGGGCGCGTCTCCAGCTACACCGGCGTAGACGCGCCGCCCGTCGCCAACATCACCAACCAGCAGGGGCCGATGTCTCGCACTGTGGCGGATACCGCCATGCTGCTGTCCGTCATGGCGGGATACGACCCGCGCGACAGCGGCTCGCTACGCCAGCCGACGCCGGATTTCGAGGCGGCTGCGGGGCGCGGCGTGGACGGGCTTCGGCTGGGCTGGAGCGCCGATTTCGGATACGCGCCCGCAGACGCGGAAGTTGCAAGCGGCGCGGAGTCCGCGGCATCCGCGTTCGAGGATCTGGGATGCTCGCTCGACGAATCCGACCTCGCGCTGGAATCGCCTTTCGACACGTGGATAGTGTTCTTCGCCGCCAACGCTTACGCAGCCAATGGCCATCTGCTGGACGATCCGGACGATCCGCTGACGTGGTACGGGCGCTGGACTATCGAACAAGGCGCCAAGATGACCGCCGTAGACTACCTGCGCGCGCTGGGCGAACGCGATAGGATGATCCACCAGTTCCTAGACCAGTTTGAGCGGTTCGACTTGCTGCTGTCGCCCACGATGGCGGTTACCGCGTTCCCGACCGACGAATATCCCCAGCAAGTCGGCGGACGCGATCCGTATCCGCTGCCCGCGTGGGGATTCCTGCCGTACACCCACCCAATCAACACCATCGGATTTCCTGCCGCGAGCGTCCCCTGCGGGTTCGACTCGGACGGAATGCCCATCGGACTGCATATCATAGGTCGCCCGGGCGACGAGGAAACCGTGCTGGCGGCGTCCGCCGCATTCGAGCGAGCGCGACCGTGGGCGCATGTCGAGCCGCAGGTGTCCTGAGCGGACGCAATCGGGCGACGCTCGCGGCTCGATTATGAGGCTTCGCGCCGCGAGCCGCCGCGTGGCGGACGCGCTCGCCGCCGCCGCTGACTCGCTAGACTGGCAAACCACCTTCGAGAAGGCGGCGCTCTTCGTCGCGCATCTCGCGCTGGGGATATTCCTGTCCGCCGTCATGGGGCTTCTGCTGTACATCATCGCCTTGCAGGTTGCGCTGTCTATATGGGCGGTCGTAGAGATAAACTACGCGGCGTTTGGCATTCTGACCATCGGCGCGGGCGCCGGCGCGGGCGGCTTCTTGGGTTGGCTAGACAGGAACATCGGCAGCCGCGCGCTGATGCTGACGCTGGCGCTCACGCTGGCGTCCGCCGCGCTCGGCGGCTGGGCGGGGCTGCTCATCGGCGGCGACGCCTACAAGCTGGTTGGCAAGCCCGGCATCCCCGCGCTGTCGAGCATAATCATCGGCACGATAGCCGGGGGGAACGCCATCGCGCTTCTAGCGTGGACGATGCGGACGGCGCGCCTTACGCGGCTGTAGCGGCGGAGGTTAGAGCTGCCGCAGACGAGGGTCCAGCCTATCGCGCATCCAGTCGCCCAAGAAGTTGAGCGACATCACCACCAAGAATATGGCTAAGCCCGGGAAGAAGGTGCTCCACCACGCGGTGGTTACGTAGGAGCGCCCTTCGGACACTATCAGCCCCCACGCGGGCGTTGGCGCGGGGATGCCTGCGCCGATGAAGCTGAGCGTCGCTTCCGTCAGTATCAGTTGCCCGACTCTCAGCGTGGTTACTACGATGATGGTGTTCTGAACGCCGGGCAGTATGTGGCGCATGATGATGCGGACGTTCGACGCGCCCGCCACTCTCGCCAGAGCCACGAAGTCGCGCTGTTTCAGCGAGAGCGCCTCCGCGCGCACGTAGCGCACGAACGACGCCCACGTGAACATCGCCAGCAGCCCCATGACGAGCCACAGGCTCGCGCCCAGCACGATGACGGCGACGAGCGCTATCAGAACGAACGGCAGCGCTAGCCACACGTCCACCAGCCGCATGATAAGTTCGTCCACCAGCCCGCCTAGATAGCCGGCTATAAGCCCTAGCGACGTGCCGATTATGACGCCGGTGGTGAGCGATACGGCAAGCACCTGAAGCGAGATGCGCGCGCCGTATATGATGCGGCTCAGCACGTCGCGCCCCACGTGGTCCGCGCCCAGCAGCCGTTGCGTCGGCTCGAACCTGTCTTGCTCCGCCCAGTATTCCGCGTACCAGAACGGCGGCGCGTTTCGGAGCGCCAGTTCTTGGTCGAGCGGGTCGTTCGGCGCTATCTGCGGCGCGAAGACGCCCGTAGCCAGCAGCGCCGCCAGCACTATCGAAGGCAGTATGGGCCACCGCCGAAAGGCGTTCCACACCCGCGCGGGCAAGCTGTTCGCCAGCAGCCCGCTTTCGATAGTTCGCGTCGCGCGCGCTCGTTCAGCCATGAGGGGATGCCTAGTCGTACCGTATGCGCGGGTCGGCGAGCCCGTATAGGACGTCCGCCAAGAAGTTGAACAGGATGTATGCCACCGCGAAGAACATTACTATGCCGGTCAGCAGCGCGAAGTCGTTGTTGTCCACGGCGGTCAGCGCGAGCCTGCCGATGCCGGGCCAAGCGAACACCAGCTCTACTACCGTCGCGCCTGTGATGAAGCTGGCGAGAAACAGGCTGGAATACGTGATAGGCGCGATAAGCGCGTTCCGAAAGGCGTGCTTCCACACCACGGCGCGCCCGCTTGCGCCCTTTGCGCGCGCCAGCTTGACGAACTCCGAATCCAGCACCTCCAGCATCGAGGAGCGCACCAGCCGCAGATACGTAGCCGAGCCGAGCCATCCGAGCGTTATGGTGGGAAGCACGAAGTGTTTGAGCTGCTTGTCGATGGGGTCTCCGGGCAACGCGCGCCCGGCGGCGGGGAGCCAGTCTAGCTGAACGGCGAATATGACTATCGCCATGATGGCTATCCAGAACTGCGGCAGCGCCTGCCCGAACAGCGCGAAGCCGCGCCCTAGGTAGTCCAGCGCGCCGCCGCGCCGCGTGGCGGACAGCACGCCGAGCGGCACCCCCGTCAGCAGCGCGAACAGCCACGCCGCCACCGCAAGCTGCACGGTCGCGCCCAGCTTGCCGAATATGAGACCCGAAACGGGCGCTCGGTCCAGCAGCGTCTTGCCGAAGTCTCCACGCAACGAGTTGCCCACCCACACCAGATATTGGACGACGAGCGGCTTGTCCAAGCCCAGATAGCGGGAGATGTCTTCCTTCTGCTGTTCGCTCAGCCCGTAGCCGCCCCCCTCTTGCGTGTAGACGAGCAGCGGATCGCCCTTGACGCGCGAAAGCCCGAACACGATCATCGTCGCCGCGAGCAGGGAGAGTACCGCGAAGTACGCTCTTCTAAGTAGGAATCGCCTCATGCGCGCCTTGCTCTTGGGGTTAGCTTATGAAAGCCCCCGCCCTTTGCGGGCTGACGGGGGCATGCGCGAACTCCGCCTCCCGCCCCCGTCCGTAGGCTGACAGCGAAACTGCCGTCGAACGCTGCCAACCGCGCCCTCTCCCACGCCGTGGGAGAGGGCGCTACAGTCTGCCTCAATAAAGCCGGGGTCGGCAGCCGCGCCGCGCGCTACCTTGCCGCCAGCTCTATGTTCCAGAACGCGGACGTGCCGAACGGCGTCGGCTCCATGACCCATTCGCTGATGGAGTTGGAGTTGTACACTGTGAGGTTAGGCACGGCTACGACGCCGGGCTTCAGCGCCCAGAAGTGCATCAGATCGAAGTACGAGCGGTTGAGATCGATACGCCTCTCAGTGTCGTTCTCCTCAGCCACCCGCAGGTAGATGTCGCTTATCCACTCCGTTTCGTAGCACATGCAATATCCGCCGCGCGACAGGCTGGATTCTTCGATGCCTTTGGGCCAATCGAACGGGTAGATAGTCTGCCCGTCGTCTCCGGATGTCAGGCGCGGAACTGTGGCGCTGCGGTTGACGAGACCCGGGCGGTAGACGGCGTAGGGGAACTTCAGCACCTCGGTTTCGATGCCGATGTCTGTCATCATGCCGCCTATGGCGTCGCCTATCTCCTCGCCTAGCCCGCCGGTGTGTCCGGAGGATATGAACAGCGGCATCTCGAACCTAACGCCGCTGTCGTTTCGCGGGAAGCCCGCGCGGTCCAAGTACTCTTCCGCCATTGCGGGGTCGTAGGGGTACTCCCACGCCTCATCCCAGAACTCGCTCTTCTCGTCCACATAGCCGACGTGAACAGGCCAGCCAAGCCCGTTCAGCAGGTGTTCGTTGATGGTCTCTTTGTCTATCGCCATGGCGACAGCCCAGCGCACCAGCCGCGCCTGCTCCATGTCGCCGCAGCTCTGATCCATCTGCGTCGGGTCCGCTCCGTCCGGGCAGGCGAGCGCGTCCGGGTCGTTGCCGTCGTTGGGCTTGTACGGGTTGCCTATCCACTGGATATCGCGCGCGTAGACGCCGTTGGCGGGCGTGTTGAGGTCTTCGCCCGTGAGCGCGTTGTTGGTCTCCCACAGGTTGCCTGAGAAGATGACCCCCTGCTGGCTGGCGTTGCCGGAGCCGGTGGTGGAGAAGCCCGCGTCGATAACCTCCGGCACGCTCTTGATGGCAAGCTCCGCCGCGTCCAGCTCGCCGGTCTTGAGCGCCGCCACGCGAGTGGCGTCTTCGGGCATAGCCTGAATCACGATGCGTTCCACTGACGGGTCGAACTGCCAGTGGTGTCCGCTCTTGGTGAACACGGCGCGATCGTCGCGTATCCACTCGTCCACTTGGAAGGGGCCTGTGCCGACGAAGTTTTCGCGCATCCAGTCTTCGCCGTTCTCTTCCTGCGCGCGCTGCGGGTGAATCACCATGCCCACGAAGCCGTTGCCGTTCATCATGTACGTATGCCAGTGGGAGTCTACGGCGGCGAATGTGTATTCGACCGTGTTGCCGGACGCCACCGCCGGGTTTTCTCCGAACAGCGTCGAGAAGTAAGACGCGCTAGGCGCGATGCTGTGCGTGGTGATGAGCGGGTTGACTTGGTTGTAGCTCCACGCCACATCCTCAGCCGTCATCGTTCCCCAGCCCTTGTGGAACTCGACGTCTTCGCGGATGTCCACCACTACCGAAAGCCCGTCGGACGCAAGCTCCCAGCCTGTGGCAAGCTGCCCCTCCGCGTACTCTACAGTCTGGTCTTCGCGCCAACGCCACGTGAACAGGTCTTCGCCGACGCCCCACGCCACCGCGTCGTACTGCGCGCAGAACACGGAGCCTGCGCCCGGGTTGCATCCCAGCGCGGACTGCGCGAAGGCGATGTTGCCCATAGCGTTCTTCGGCTCCGGCGCGTCGCCGCCCATAGCCGGCGCGGGCATGGCGGTAGCAGCGGGAGCCGGCGCGGTCGTAGCGGCGGGAGCCGGCGGCGTGGTTGGCTGAGGCGCGGGCGCGGGCTCCTCATCGTCGCCGCATGCGAGCGCTAGCGATAGAACTAGCAGCAGCGAAAGCGCTGCAAATAGCTTCATGGCGTTCATCGATTTCCTCCCTGTGATAAGAGAAAGGCGGATAAGCGACGAACGGTGTTCGCCGCCCCGCGCGTGTGCGGCAACTTATACTTCAGCGTTGGGGAATTGTCAACCGCAAATGGATGCGAGCGTGGCTGCGCCCATCCATCCGCCACAGACGGGACGATAACCGACCTCATAATCCACTGCGGGATTCCCGCATGCGCGGGAACGGCTATTGCAGGTTCGGCTGGGACAGTCAGCCGTCGGCAGCCGACACTTCCACAAGCCTGTCGCCTTCGGATACCGACTGGTCTTCCTCGACGTGAACGGCAGTCGCCACGCCGTCCACGTCGCAGATTACCTCGTTCTCCATCTTCATGGATTCGATTACGACAACCACGTCGCCGGCGCTCACGTCGTCGCCCTTGTCCACCAAAACTTCTATGACTCGCCCCGTCATGGGGGAATGTATTATCGCGTCCGCCAATTTCGTCTCCCTAGTTTGCGTGTTCGTTTCGTCTGAATCAGGGTTTCAGACATCCTCTCTATCTTCTTGGAATACGCCTACGGTTTCGGCACTTGCCAGCCTCTCTATGCGGCGGGGCGTCATGCCCAGCAGATCGCGCATAACGCTTGCGGTGTGTTCGCCCAGCCTTGCGGAGGGCGTCCACAGCGCGCGGTTCAGGCTCGCCATTCGGATGGGCTGACCCGGATACTTCTTGCGTCCCACGTCCGGCTCTTCCAGTTCCGCAAAGAAGCCGCGCGCGTTCAGGTGAACGTCGTCGAGCATCCGCTTGTTGTTGGAGACCCCGCCCGCCGCAACGCCGACAGCCTGAAGCCGGGCGGCTATGCGCTCCGCCGGCAAGTTTCGCGTCCAGTCGGATACTATTGCATCCAGCGCTTCGCAGTTCGCGCGCCTTGCGCGTTCGGCTGCGAAGCGAGCGTCGCGAGAGAGATTCGGCGCGTCCATCGCGCCAGCCATGGCGCGCCATTCGGCATCGGACGATACGCATATCGCAACCCACTCGTCATCGCCGGCGGCTGGGTATACCCCATGCGGCGCGTGTCTCGGGTGAGCGTTGCCGACGCGCGGCGGCTGACGTCCGTCGCGCGAGTGCGCCGCTATCAGCTCGCCAATCTGACACACCGGACCTTCGACTAGCGAGAGGTCTATGAACTGCCCTTCGCCGGTTTTGCGCCTGTGGCGGAGCGCGACGAGTATGGCGACGAGCGCGTTTAGCGCGGCTACGGGGTCCGGGTAGGCGAGCGAGGACGTTCGCGGCGGTCCTCCCGCGTAGCCCATCATGCTGGGCAGCCCGGTCATCGCCTCGACGGATGGCCCAAAGGCGGGGTAGTCGGCATAGTCGCCGCTGCCGCCAAAGCCGGACACCGAACACATGATTATGTCTGGCTTGACCTCGCGCAATCGCTCGTAGGCAAGATCGAAGTTTCGCATCACTCTGGGGCGGAAGTTCTCGACGACGACGTCGGACGTCGCCGCGAGGTCTAGGAACATCTCGCGCCCTTCCGCCCTGTCGAGCCGCAGCGCGACGCTCGCCTTGTTCCGGTTCAGCTTGTTGTTCGTGCCGTTCGCGCGGTCTACGGGAACGCGCGGGTCGCTTATCTTGATGACCTCCGCGCCGAAGTCCGCCAGAACGCGCGTCGCCAGAGGCCCAGCCCAAACGCGGGTTAGGTCCAGAACGCGAACGTCGCTCAGCGGGCCGCGCCCGCCCCGTTCGCGCGCGGGAGTCGGGACGGCGGCGGCGCGTCTTCGGCGGACGGGCGCGCCGAGCGCTTCGGCGGTATGCTCGCCAAGGCGGGGCGCGCGCTCGAACTTCGGCTGCGAGCGGCTCATGTGGAACGGGATGGTGGGGAATGTCAGCGAGCCGGCGTCGGGATGGTCTATTTCGGCGAACAGCCCGCGATGCGCCAGTTGCGCGTCTTGCAGCACCTCCCCCAAGTCCAACAGCGGAGACGCGGGTTCGGACCAAGCGCCGGCGGCTAACTCGAACACCTCTCGGCGCGTCTTGTCCCGCATCCAATCTATGAGGATGGCGTCTATCTCGTCGGCGCGCTCGCGGCGCTCGACGAACGTGGCGAAGCGCGGATCGTCGGTCAGCTCAGGCCGCCCCACCATCGGGAAGAGCAGATCCCACTGCCCTTCAGTGGAGACGGCGAAAGACACATAGCCATCTTTGCACGGCAGAACGGTTATCGGGTATCGCCCGTAGCCGCCCTTGTTTTCCCAGCGCGCGCCGTGCCTGCTCCGCACCAAGCCGCTGTACGTGTGCATTACCGTAGTGAACTGGTGCAGCGCCGCGAGCGATTCTATCTCGGACACCTCCACGCTTCCGCCGCGCGCCGTAGAATCCCGTTCCCAGAGCGCTATCATCGCGCCCGCGCAGGCGTGAAGCCCCGCTAGATACTCGGGCTGCCTGCCCGGCATCATCAGCGGTTCGCGGTCTTCGTCGCCGGATAGGTACAGGAAGCCGCCGAGCGCGAGGCTCACGAGCGGGGTGGTTCGCCACCGGGAATAGGGGCCGCTCAGCCCGAATGGGGTTACGGATAGGTCTATCACGCTGTCGGGAACGTCGAAATCGGCTCGTGTTTCGGCGTCCCAGTCTTGTATCAGAACGTCCGCGCCGTCCATCAGTTCGCGCAGCTTCGCCGCGCCGTCTTGGGATCGCCAGTCGAGCGCTACGCTGCGCTTGCCCGCATTCAGGTGCAGGAAGAGCGTGGACGCTTCGGACGGCGCGACGTTCGGCAGCAGGGGTTCGGCGGCGCGCGAACGGTCGCCCGCGGGCGGGCGCTCGATTTTGACGACGTTCGCGCCGAACGCGGCTAACAGCCGCCCGCAGAATGGCCCAGCCACGCCCTCGCCCACTTCGAGCGCCGTTATGCCGTCTAGCGGCGCGGCGGATGCGGCGCTGCCGTCTGTGCGGCGCATATCGCTCCCCATGCTATAATCGCGCGCCGCTCGGCTATCCCTGCTCGACCACGCCGTTGGAGATTAGCTCCGCTATGCGCTCGTCGGACATGCCGAGCGCGTTCGCCAAGACCTCGCTCGTATGCTCTCCGAGAAGCGGCGGGTGGGATTGCGGTTCGGCGGGCGTTCGGCTCATGTGCTGAAGCGCGCTGCCGAGCAGGTCTATGCCGCCCAGCGTGGGATGCTCCACCTGCCAGACGGCGCGGCGCGCCGCCGCCTGCGGGTCCGCCAGCGCGTCCGCGATGGTGTTGATGGAGGTTGCGGTTATGCCCGCCGCCTGAAGCGCGTCCAGCCAGTGGGCGCGCGGCTTGGCGGCTATCCGCTCTCCGAGCATGGCGGCGAGCGTCTCGCGGTTGCGAACGCGCGCGGCGTTGTCTATGAAGCGCTCGTCCGACGCTATCTCAGCCAAGCCTACTACTTCGCACAGACGGCGGAACTGATCGTCGTTGTTCGCCGCAAGCATGAACGCGCCGTCCGACGCCTCGAAATCCTGATACGGCGCGACTTGCGGGTGGGCGTTGCCGATGCGTCCGGGCGCGTCGCCCGTGGCTAGAAAGCTCTGCGCTAGGTTCGCCATAGAGGCTATGCCCACGTCGAACAGCGACACGTCCACTTGCTGCCCGACGCCGCTTCGCTCGCGCTCGCGCAGCGCGGCGAGGATGCCGATGGTGGCGGTAAGCCCCGTGAGGATGTCCACCCAAGCGATGCCGACTTTAGTGGGGCGACCGTCCGGCTCTCCGGTAACGCTCATAACGCCCGTCATGCCCTGCAGCGCGGCATCGTAACCCGGCTCGGCGGCGCGCGGGCCTGTGTGCCCGAACCCGGTAACCGATGCGTACACGATGGCGGGGTTGATCTCGGAGATAGCCGCGTAGTCTAGCCCGTAGCGAGCAAGCCCGCCCACGCGGAAGTTCTCCACCAGAATATCCGCCTTCTTAGCCAGCTCCCGGACTATCCCCTGCCCGCGCGCGTCTCGCAGGTTCACGATGACGCTCTTCTTGCCGCGGTTCGCGGAGAGGTAGTAAGCGCTTTCCGAGCCGACGAACGGCGGACCCCATCCGCGCGTGTCGTCTCCCCACGCGGATTCTATCTTCCACACCGTCGCGCCCATGTCCGCCAAAATCTGCGTCCCGAACGGACCCGCGAGAATGCGAGACATGTCCAGCACAACCACGTCGCTGAGAGCGCCCATCCAATAACCCCTTGCGCTGCGAGCCGAGCCTAGCGGCAATGGTAACGCTTGCGCTCGTGTAGGCACAACCGATAAACCGCCTGCGAGCGACGCGCTCCGAGCCGTAGTAGCAACGCTTGCGCTCGTGTAGGCGCAACGGAGCCATGGACGCTAGCGCGCGGTAGATAGCCATAACGCTTGCGCGCGTAGGCGCAACAGCGGCTTGGGGGGCGCATTGGCGTATGCGATTTCGTCCATGAAACGCCTCTCCCTGTTACAATGGCGGCGATATACGCGAAGGGGGCGACTCCGATGAACATTAGACCTTACGAAGTGAGCGTTTCGGACGATACGCTCGAAGACTTGCGCCGCCGCCTGCGAGATACGCGCTGGCCAGACGAGATAGAGGGCGCGGAGTGGGACTATGGCTCGAACCTAGCCTACATCCGCGAGCTTTGCGAGTACTGGGCGGACGGGTTCGACTGGCGCGCGCAGGAAGAGCTCCTCAACTCGTTCGACCACTACACAGCCGAAGTGGACGGGCTTGGCGTTCACTTCATCCACGCCAGAGGCAAGGGGCGGAACCCGATTCCGCTGATAATAACGCACGGTTGGCCTAGCACGTTCGTAGAGATGCTGAAGATAATTCCGCTGCTGAGCGATCCGGCGTCTCACGGCGGCGACGCGGCGGATTCGTTCGACGTGGTTGCGCCGTCTATGCCGGGATACGGCTTCAGCGACCGTCCATCTCAGCGCGGCATGAGTCCGGCGCGCATCGCTCGGATGTGGAACGCTCTGATGACCGACGGGCTGGGATACGATTCGTTCGTGGCGCAGGGCGGAGACTGGGGCGCGCAGGTTACGACGACGCTGGGGTTGGAATATCCGCAGACGGTGAGCGCCATTCACCTGACGGCTGCGGGCGTCGGCTCGCCCGCCCCGCCCGAAGCGGAGCTTTCGGACGCCGAGAAAGAGTTCCTAGCGCATCGCGAATGGTGGCAGCAGGCGGAAGGCGCATATGGACACCAGCACCGCACCAAGCCGCAGACGCTCGCCTACGGTCTCAACGACTCTCCGGCGGGACTTGCGGGCTGGATAATCGAGAAGTGGCGCACGTGGAGCGACTGCGGCGGCGACATCGAATCGCGGTTCGACAAAGACGAGCTGTTGACACACCTGACGATATACTGGGCTACGCAGACTATAAGCTCGTCTGTGCGGCTGTACTACGAGAGCGGGCGCGCCCCGTCGCGGCTGAGCGCGGACAACCCAGTAACCGCGCCGACGGCGTTCGCCAAGTTCCCGGTGGAGATAAGCCACCCGCCCGAAGAGTGGGTGCGGCGGTTCTACGACCTCCGGCGCTATACCGTGATGCCGAGCGGAGGACACTTCGCAGCCGCCGAGGAGCCGAATCTGCTGGCGGAGGACATGCGCGAGTTCTTCAGGATGCTGCGATAATAGCGCGTTGTTGGGCTAACTGGGTTCGAGCATGTCGGGGGAGAACGCCTAATGAGTAAGACAAGCGCGCAAGCCGTTAGACTCTTTGGCAAGTTGGGAGGCGTCGCGCGAACGCGCGTTATCATCTCCATCGGCGCGGTTGCCGCCGTCGCGCTTGCGCTCTTCGCGCGCCCGGCGATAGCGAGCGCGAACGTGGACGGCGAGACGGCGTTCGCGCTCAACACGTTCGCCTTCCTAATCTGGGGGGCGCTGGTGATGTGGATGTGCGCCGGCTTCACCATGCTGGAGTCCGGCTCCGTCCGCACCAAGAACGCCTCGATGATCTGTCTGAAGAACGTTGGGCTGTACGCCATTGCGGGGCTTGCGTACTTCGTCATCGGATACAACCTGATGTACGGCGAGGGCATGACGCTGTTCGGCGTGGATCTCGGCAATTTCATCGGCTCGTTCGAGCTGTTCTACAGCTCCACGCCGGACGAGGCGGCGCTTCTGGGCGGCGACGAGAGCGCGAAGGCAGCGGTGACTGGCAGCGGCGCTTCCTCCATGTCCAACTGGTTCTTCCAAATGGTGTTCGTGGCTACCGCCGCGTCGATAATGTCCGGCGCGATGGCGGAGCGCGTAAAGCTCTGGTCTTTCTTCCTGTTCACGCTGCTGCTCACGGGCGCGATATATCCGATAGTGGGCGCGTGGACGTGGGGCGGCGGCTGGCTGGCTGAAATGGGGTTCGAGGACTTCGCCGGCTCGACCATCGTTCACAGCGTAGGCGGCTGGGCGGCTCTTGCGGGGATAATGGTGCTGGGGCCGCGTCTGGGCAAGTTCCCGCGACGCGGCGGCATTAGGCCCACTCCGCCCTCCAACATAGTGGCGGTAACGCTGGGCGTATTCATCCTGTGGTTCGGCTGGTTCGGATTCAACGGCGGCTCGCAGCTTGCGTTGGCGAGCGCGGCGGACGCCGTAGCCATGAGCGTAGTGCTTGTCAACACCACGCTCGCCGGCGCGGGCGGCACGATTGCCGCGCTCATAGTGTCGCGCCCTGTTCTGGGGCGCATGGACTTGTTCGCGGGGCTGAACGGCGCGCTCGCCGGGCTAGTAGCCATAACCGCGGGCCCTGACATCCTCGAACACGGCTGGGCGATAGTGATTGGCGGCGTGGGCGGCGTAGTATGCGTTCTGGGCATGAGGCTGTTCGAGATAGTCAAGCTAGATGACGTAGTGGGCGCAATCCCCACCCACCTGTTCGCCGGCGTGTGGGGGACTCTGGCGGCAGGCGTTACGAACGGCGGGGACATCGTGGCGCAGCTGGTGGGCATCGTAGCGATAGGCGCGTTCGTGTTCGGGCTGAGCTGGCCGCTGTGGCGCCTGATGGGCATGACGCTGGGCGTGCGCGTATCCGCGGACGTCGAACGGCTGGGGCAAGACGCGGGCGAGCTGGGCATCGAGGCTTACCCCGAGTTCGTAGTGGTGCCGGATGTGGAGGATGAGGAGTAGGGGGCGTTCGAGACGCCGCCGCGCCCGCCTCACAAACCCGCGTACCGCTTGCCCGTGATCGATGGCTCAGCCGCTAGGTGGCGGCGTATCGTGGCGACTGTTTCGTCGTCTACGCCGTGCGCCGCGCATAGAGTAATTTCTGTCAACTACATTTCATAAAGAGACCGCAGAACATCGACGTTTTCGATAAAGTCCTGAATCTTGCAGGAGAGATACATGGCAGCCGTGTCTGCGGATATAAACCCGTGGGCGTAGGATGCCGCTACTAACCCTGCGAACCTGCCCCTGCGCTGTTCCGGCGTGTCATAGAGTGGGAAATAGTCGACGCTGAAGTTCTCAGCTGCCGTCTGCTCGTCGGAGGGCACAGAGTCGATGACTCCCTCAGGCATGTCGAAATTTCGGTAATGGCAGTTGGCGATATGATAATTCGCCGCTGTGTGGCTGATTCCGAATGTGCGCATGACTTTGGAAACAGATGCTCTGGATATCGGTGTCGGCGCAAATTTGCGGACAGCAGCGTTCGGCGCAAGAAACGCTATGGCGAAAGCGTTCGCCCTCTGTTCTACGTAATCAGGTTCAGGCAAATGGGCTTGAGCGTCCTGCTGACTGTCAACGTAAGAATCCACCCGCACGTTTTCGAGCCGTTCATCCGGGTCATAGAGCAGATGTCCGAGTTCATGGGCCAGCGTCGCCCTGCGAATCCAGACGTTCTGATTCTCTCCCACCGTGTTTAGGACGACGCCACGCGCCTCCCCGCCACTTTCGGTCGTAGTCATCACAGTTGCGCCTGCGATCTTATCGTCGAGTCGCGCTTGGACTACGGGAATGCCCATTCGCTCCTCGACTAGATTCCGCATCGAATCAATCGGTGAATCGCCAATCTTCAGAGTCTCCCTTGCGCTTTCAGCGAGATCGTATCCGACCGACCATGCCGGATTCATCGGTGATCCGTAATCGGGGTGTGGGCTGAATCCGTCGCTATCCATCTGAAGCCCAAGCCATTCCTGAAGCCTATGCTGCACGCGGATGATCGACGCCGCCTCTGCGAAGAGCAGGGCTGTCCCGGCTGAAATAGTCCTAGAATCGCTCGGTCTCATCCCTTGGACTTGGAGCGTCCTCAACCGATAAGCTAGATCGTCGTCTCCGCCGGCGTCTCGCTCGAACGCAAGAAAACGCTCATCCAAACCCAACGCGAAGGCGATTCGTTCCAGCTTCTGAATCGGGACTTTGGCAGGGGTTGTCTCCGCAGTCATCACGTCCGATTCTGTAACTCTAGCCGCCCTCCGCAGGGATTCCTGAGTTAGCCCAAGATTTGCTCTACGGCTCTTCAGCGCGATCTTCGTGGAGTCCCGGGAACGCTTCAGAATAGCTGAACCATATTCCACCGCTTCTTCGAGGACATCGATGCCAAAGGTGGTGAAAGCCTCCCATGCGGTGAGTACATGCCCTGACGGATTCCTCGATTCCTCGTAGACCGCCAAAGCTCCTTCGCTTCGCACAAAACATCGGGGGGAGCGTTTGGCGGCGTCCTCTAGGGACAGTCCAGCAGCGTCTGTCCCAAACACAAAGGTCAGCCGATCCATCATGCAACCTCTAGCGTACGCGCGGCTTGTCCTATTCCATCATCCCATCCCAGTGAAGTGACCGAGTAGCCGAATGCCTCGAATACTCGAACGGCTTCATCGAGCTGGGCGCTATCTTCCGGCGGATATCGACCTGATCCACCAGATATATAGAGATCTGCGTTGGATGCGAACCACATCTCGCCACCCAAGTATGCTTGGCAACCGCCAGTCAGGTTCGTGTGTTTCGGATACACAGAACCAATCTCCGGCATAGGGTTCTCAATAGAGTATTGCATAAGTCCCCAATACTCTACCGTCATTCCTGAATAAGAGGGAATCCCGAGGGGGCGGGGCAGGCTTTTCGAGGTTCTTAGACATGCCCACCTTCCCGCGCCATCCATGCGCGGCTAGATTACGCCATCCGCGCTGAGCTTGGCTATCTCGTCCCGCGTCAAGCCTAGCTCGCCGCGGTAGACTTCATCGTTATGCTCGCCGAGAAGCGGCGCGCGGCGCTGGATGCGCCATGCCGATTTGGTGAAGCCGTAGGGCGCGCCGGCGTATACGAAGCTCTCGCCCAACTCCGGATGCTCCACTTCCACCGGGAATCCGCGCGCGCGGAAGTGGGGGTCTTCCAAAACGTCTTCGGGCGCGTTGACGATGCCCCACTGGAAGCCTAGAGACTGCGCCCGCTTGAAGAGATCGTCCGCGTCGGTCTTGCGGGCAAGCTCGCGCATCACGTCGGCTATGCGGCGCTGCTGTTCGAGCGCGCCGCTGTCTCCCCGTCGCATCGCCTCGCGGCTTGGGAAGCTGAGGTACTCGCCCAAGTCGTCTATCAGCCCTTCCTCTTCTAGCCACGCTAGCAGGTGTATCCACTGCTCTTCGGTGCGCGCGCCGATGCCGACGTTGACGTATCGCCCGTCTCTGCACATCACCTGCCCATCGGCGGTTGGGACTACGGCGGCGTGTCTGCCCGTCTGCCGCTGAACGGTGTCGCCCGCCACTAGCCAGCTGTAGGTCGCCGCCTCGGTGGTTACGTTTAGCGCGGCGTGCATGTTGGCGTCGATATGCTGTCCCTCGCCGCTGAATTGGCGGTGGACGAGCGCGGTCATTATGCCTATGGCAGCGTAGTGGCAGACGACGTGGCGAGACTGGTTGCCGCCGCCGCGCACGGGCGGGATGGAGTGGTCGTCGTATCCGCAGCTCCAGACTGGGCCTCCGAACGCGAGCGCGGTTAGGTCTGTGGATGCGTAGCCGCTGTAGGGTCCGCTCTGCCCGAACGGGGTTATCGACGCCATGACGACGGACGGGTTTCGGCGGCTGATGTTCGCGTATCCGACGCTAAGCTCGTCGAGCGAGCGCGGCGGGCAGCCGTCCACGACAACATCCGCAGACTCCGCCAGCCGCATGAAAAGTTCGCGTCCATCGGCGCGCTCGATGTCCAGCGTAACGCCGCGCTTGCTGGTGTTGTAGTGCCAGAAGTGCAGGCTTCGGTTGTGGTGGGGGCGGTTCTGATGGAACGGCTCGAATCCGCGAGAGGGGTCGCCCGTAGGCGGCTCCGCCTTGACGACGTCCGCGCCCATGTCGCCGAGCAGCTTGCCGCACCACGCGCCAATCTCTCCGCCGATTTCGAGGACGCGGACGCCGTCCAATACGGCGGCGGAGGTGTCGGGATTCGTCATGTTCGGGTTCTCCCTGCGTTCGGTTTGCGCTATCTCCGGAATCAGATTACGCCCTCATCGCTCAGCGCGCCGAGCTTTGCGGCGCTCATGCCCAGAACGCCGCCGTAGACGCGCTCGTTGTGCTGCCCCAGAGTGGGCGCGCCGTCAGCTATCTTGGCGGGCGTTTTGGATAGCGCGATGGGCATTCCGTCCACTCTCACGCTTCCCATTTCGGGGTGTCTGACTCTAGGGAACAGCCCCCATTCTCGCGTGTTCGGGTCATGTTCGATGCGGTCTTGGGGGCGCTGAACCGCGCCGGCTGGAACGCCGCGCGCTTGGAGCGTCTTCATCGCCCGCGTCGGCGATATAGCCGATGTCCATGCCTCTATGCGGCGGTCGATCTCGTCTTGGCGCGCGATTCTGCCCTCGACGTTCGCCAGCGAGCCGTCGGCAGCCAGATCGTCCAGCGCGAGCGCGTCGCACAGCGCGCGCCAGTCGGCATCGTCGCGCGCGGCTATCGCCACCCAGCTGTCTTCGCCGAGACATCGGTAGATGCCGTGCGGCGCCATCTTGGGGTGGACGCTGCGGTTGCTGTCTGGGTTGCCGGGGCGTCGGGCGGGCGTTCCGTTGACGGTATAATCGAGCAGCGCGGGGCCATTCAGAGCGGCTGCGCCGTCGGTGCAAGACATATCCACCCACTGCCCTACGCCGGTTCGGGCGCGGTGGTACAGCGCCATGAGAATGGCGATAGCCATGAGGTATCCGCCGGTGTGGTTCATGTAGGAATACCCCCAGCCGGCGGGCGGCATGTCGCGCAGCCCGGATTGGAAGGTCAAGCCGGATACCGCCTGCACTATGGGGCCCCACGTCTTGAACTCTGAATATGGGCCTACATGCCCGAAGCCGCTGTTGGATACGTAGATGATGTCCGGCTTGATTGCCGTCATCTCTTCGTAGGAAAATCCCCAGCGAGCGAGGACGCCTTTGGAGAAGTTTTCGGTTACGGCGTCGCTGACGGATATCAGGTCTTCGAGGATGCGCTTGGCTTTGGGCTTTCTCATGTCCAGCGCAACGCCGAGCTTTTCTACATTGTGGTTGTTGAACGTTCCGCCGAGGTTTATGCCGCGCCGCTCGTCGAGCCATGGGCCGCTGCCCCTGAAGATGTCCCACTGCCCCTGCCGCAGGCGGTCTTCGACTCGGATGACCTGCGCGCCGAACGTGGCGAGTATGCGCGTCGCGCCCGCGCCGGCGAGCTGTCCGGTGAAGTCGCATATCCGTATAGAGCCTAGCGCGGCGGGCTGTTGTGGATGCGGGTTCATGCGCGGGGGTTCTCCTGTGGGGGGCTAGAGCGCGGTCAAGAACCGCCGCGCGTCTGCGAGCGCGGGGTGTGTCATATCCCAGTATCCGCGCAGGGCGGCGACGCCTACCGAGTGTTGCGGCTGGGAACGGGTGGCGATGTATGCGTGAGCGCGGGATTTGTCGCCGCGCGATAGCTCGACGCCCTCCATCTTTTCGACAGGTCTAGGCTCAGGCAACTCTAACGCACCTCGAAGTCTAGCTCGATAGCCAGCTCGATCTCATCAGGCTGGTACGATGTCACTTCGTTCGTCCCGTCCCTCGCGTCTATGCGATGGAAGCGGAATCCGTCGCCCAACCCTCGATACGCTTTCTGAATACTCTCGAAGCTGTGCGTCGTGGCGAACACCTGCACATCGAATTCGTCTGCGGCGCAGGCGATAGTCTTCCAGACGTCCGCCTGCGTGGTGTAGTGGAAACCTTTGTCTATCTCATCCACTAGCAGAATGCCGCCGCGCGCATAGATCATTCCCAAGACGATTCGCGTCAGCCGCGTCATGCCCTCCCCCATGCCGGCGAGCGGGATGAGTTCGCGCAGCCCGATGTCTCCCCATATGATTGGGAAACCGGTCGCGGTACTTTCCTCTACGCTTTGCAGCCTAGGTTCGATGATTTGCAAAGCCTTCAGCAGCGTATGTTCCTGTTTTTGAGTTCTCAACAGGGCTAGATGCGAGGCGTCCTCCATCGGGTTGCCGGAGCGCTCCAGCAGTATTTTAGCCTCGAATGGGCGCGCAAAGTCAGCTTGTCGATATTCGATGCCTGCGGGCGTCAGCTCGACGAAACTTATCGCATTCTCGACGCCGGCGCCGGAGTAATCGAGCGTCAGGGAGGAGTCGGCTCTGATTAGAGAAAGTCCTAACCCATCGACGCCGGTGAAGGGGATAGTCCCATCGCTCGGCGGCGCGCCGCTGGTGATTCTTAGCGAAAGATCTCCGTGAATAGAGTCTTTCGCGCATATGTCTATTGAGGCTTTGCGGTCTAGCTCGTGGAACAGCAGCTTCCAAGCCTGCGCGAATTCCTGACGGCTAGCCGCAGCTTCCAGCCCTGTAGTGCGGACGACGTTCGTGTTGGCAAGCATATGCGGGTTGCCGCCGGCGGCAAGCAGGAATATCGCTTCCAGCAAGCTGGTCTTGCCGGAGTTGTTCTTGCCCGCTATCAGGTTGATGCGGTGCAGCCCATCCATCTTCAAGTCTCTGAAGACGCGATAGTTTCGTATGCGGAGGCTTTCGAGCATGCGGGTTCGTCGTCTTGGCTAGGCTTCCGATAGATCCGCGAGGTCGTCCGCCAATGCCTCGATGCGCGAGAGCTGCGGTATGCAGGCGATCCATCTCTGCGGTATGGCGGAAGCGCCGCGCCGCGCTCCGATCACGGCGCCGGCTACGGCGGCGTTGGTGTCTGTGTCTCCGCCGCCGCCGACTATGGCGATGAGGGCGCTCTCGAAGTCGAGGGGCGTCTCAGCCGCCCACAAGCCCGCCTGAGTCGCCAACAGGGTATGCCCGATGTGGCGCTGATAGCGGCGCAGCCAAAGCGCATCGGCGGGCGGGCTTTCACCGTCGGCTATGGCGGCGAATATGTCTGCGGAGATGCCGTCGGCGCGTGATTGGGCTGCCAAATCCGTCATGCCGTCTGCGGCCGCGGCTGCCAAGATGCCGCCCAAATCCAACTCCGCGCCGTTCAGCAGCGTCGCGATTACGGCGTCGATGACGATGCCGCTCCACTGGCACAAGGGCGAGTAGTGGGTTGCGCCGCATGTCATTGCCGAGTCTTGGATCAGCCTCTCCGGATAGCGGCGGCGGGCAATGGCGACGGGAGCGCATCGCATGACTCCGCCGTTGGGCGCGATGTTGCCCAACTCTTCGTATACGATTCGCGCGGCTTCCGGGTATGGAGCGCCTTCATCCAGCTCTTCGATGACGCGGCTGGTGGTGAATCCGCAGCCGCGTCCGTTCTCCCAGCGCCAGATTATCAGGCGGCGGACGAACTCGGATACGTAGTCGTCGCCGCCCGCCAGCGCCTCGCCAAGATCGACGGCTTGCGCGAGGTCGTCATCCATCGGGCGGCACGCTTCCCGCGGGTCTATATCGACAACGCCGTCGGGATGCCAGCGGTCGATTTCGCTGTGGGACGCGCCTTCCACCGGCAAACCTAGCAGGTTGCCGACAGCCAAGCCTAGCAGCGCGCCCCGGCTGCGGTCGCGCAGTCGCTCGCGGTCTACCGTCGCATCGGCGGATTCCGCGAGCAGCTTCGCTAGGTTGGGGGCGCGGGTGATGATGTTGGGATCGGACACGATTTTCCCTGACTATGGCGCTGCGAATTCGGAGAATTCGGATGGAGGAACGCTGGCTGGCGGTATGACGACTGTGGCAGGCGATCGCGCGACCGCCTGCCACAAATCCGCTCAGGACTCAGGGTTTGCCGAACGGCGCGCTTAGCTCACGTGACTTCTAGCGTAGGGTTGCGGAGCGGCGGCGCGAACTGCGTCCTGTCCAGCTCTATGACGTCCTTCTGGTATATCTGGACGCGGTAGGATTCGTAGTCTGGGATGAACAGGCGGAACTGGTCATCTATGCGTACAGAGCGCGGATGTCTGAGCAGCTTTTCCCGCTCGATGCGCCCCATCTCGCGCAGGCGGTTGGATACGGCGTTGGTGAGCATGTACTGGCGCGCAACGCGGGAAAGCGTGGCGTCGCCGCGGAAGCTCCAGAGATAATGCCCTTCAGCGTTGAACATCTGAACCCGGTTGTTGCCCCAGTCCGCAACGTATATGTCGCCGTGCGCGTCCACCGCGATTCCGGTGGGGCGGTCGAACTCGGATTCGCCGTCGCCGGACGAGCCGATTACGTTCTTCAGCTCGCCCTCGCTGTCGAACACCTGAACGCGGTCGTTGCCCCAGTCCGCAACGTATATGTCGCCGCGCTCGTCCAGGTGGACGCCCCAAGGCAGCTCGAATTCGCCATCGCCGTCGCCGCGTTTGCCGAACCCGCCGAGATATTCGCCGTCCGCCGCGTATCGCTGAACTCTGTGGTTCTTGGAGTCCACTACGACGAGGCAGCCGTCTGGGTCGAACGCGATTCCCGTTGGTCCGTCGAACTCGCCATCGCCGTCGCCGCGTTTGCCGAACTTGGATACGAACTCGCCTTCCGTGTCGAACTTTGTTATGCGGTGGGTCGCCTCGTCGCTCACGTACAGGAAGCCCTCGCCATCGGCTATCAGCTGCACGGGCCACATCATCTGCCCGTCGTCCGCGCCGTAGCTGCCGAAGCCCTTGAGGTCGTCGCTCAGCGCGTCCATGTCGTCTATGGGCCAGATGCGTACCGTCGCCGCGCCCTCGGAGCGCATCAGTATATAGGCGTTGCCGTCTCCGTTGGGGAAAGCTATGTCCGCCGGGAAGTTGGTTACGCGCCGCATTCCCAGCGTTCTCAGGTAGGGATACCCGGCTCGCAGCAATCCGTGTGGTCTACTCATTGCCATCGTCTCCTGTCCCTCTTTCGGGAGAAGGTCGAGCGAGGGGAACGCGGCGAAATCGAGGTCGCCTCGTCGGAATCACCCTCGCCCATACCCTTGTTAGCCCATCTGTGGAGAATGGGCAAGCTCTTTCGCGCGCCCGCTAGTTTGCGAACGGGGATATCTGCTCGAACTCTCCCTTGACTATGGGGCGCGCTTCCACGCCTATCCACTGCTCTAGCAGCGTGGCGTACACGCCGCGGAAGTCTATGGTGTGCTTGAGGTCTTCGCCGTGTTCCCACTGCGATGGGTGCAGCGACGGATATTCGCTGTACAGCCCGCCGATGACGTTCTTGCCGAACAGGTACGCGCCGCCGCCGGAGCCGTGGTCTGTGCCGCTGCCGTTGTCTCGCATCCGCCGCCCGAACTCGGTGAACACGAACACCGCCACATCGTCCCCCGCGTCATGCTCTTCGAGGTCGTCTAGGAAGTCCGAGATGGCGCCGGAAAGCTCGTTCATCAGCTTGGGATGGGCGGGCATCTCGTTGGCGTGGGTGTCGTATCCGCCGTGCGAGGTGTAGAAGATGCGCGTTCCCAGCTCGGCGAAGTGGATTCGCGCTATGTCTCGCATGTTCTTGGCTATCTGGTTGTCGGCGTACTCTACGGAAGATTCGTAGCTGTCCGCCACGTCCGCGAGCATGTCCGCGCCTTCCAGCACATCCAAGCCCGTCTGCCCGATGTAGTCCGCGACTGGGCCGCTGCCTATCGCCTGCCCGTAGATGCCCTTGAACGCCTCCAGCGCCTTGTCGCGCAGCCGCTGCTGTTCGAGGCGCGTCATCACGCCGTAGCTTTCGAGGTCTCCCACGGATGTCACCGGCACGCCGCTGACAGCCATCGCGCGCGGCAGCCCCATGCCGATGTTGACGCCTGTCAGCACGTTTTCGGCGTTGGGGTCCAGTTCGCGCACCGCCTGCCCAAGCCAGCCTTCGCTGCCGACGCGGTCCGGCTCGGCGGTGTGCCATATGTCCATGCCGCGGAAGTGGGAGCGGTTCGAGTTCGGGTAGCCGATGCCCTGCACTATCGCCATGCGCCCTTCGTCGTAGAGCCGCTTGAAGGGCGCGGCGTTCGAGTTGATCGCCAGCGTGTCGTCGATTGGCAAGACGTCTTCCTGCCGCATGACCACTTTCGTTCGCGCGTCGTAGTAGTGCGGGTTGGTGTACGGCACTACGGTGTTCATGAAGTCGTTGCCGCCGGTGAGCTGCACGACCACCAGAGTCTTGTCTGCGGTTTTGGTAGCCATCTGTCTCCTCTAGCGCCTTCGGGCGCGGTTCTCGCCCGCCGAGCTATTCGAATTGATAATCTACGGTGGACGCGGTCATTTGCAGCAGGTTGTGAACGCCTACGGATTCGTCGGCGTTCATGCCGCCAAGCTCGCGCGCGTACTCCACTAGCGATTCGTAGGTGCGCTCGCTGACGCTTATGCCGCCGAGAAGGTCTAGGCAGCGGTCTACGAGCCGCGACGGGTCGTCGTCGAGGCTTCCCGCGCGCTCCACCATGTCCCGCACGCCGGGCTTGGATGCGTCTTGGAACTGGCTTTCGACGAACGATATGCGCTCGCTGAGCGTGCCGGAGTCTATCCACTCGTGGCCCGTGTGCCAGCCTTCCACCGTGGGCGGGTTCATCAGCCGCTGCCCCATGACCGCGAGAGGCCCCTCGATGGGCGAGCCGTTGAGCGTGGTTACGGCGAACTGGTGTATGCCCGGCGTGGGCGCGTCGAACTCGCCTGTCTGCCGCATCACGCCCACCACAAGCTCGGTTGGGCTTTTTACCTTCTTGAAGCGCGTGGCTTGCTTGAAGAAGTCGCTGTCGAACAGCGTTTTCAGAACGGGGCGCATCTGCCCGCCGGTCTCTAGGAACACCTCCGAGAGCCGCGCGATGGCGGCTTCGTCCTTCGGCGGCTCAGTGTTCCAGCTGGGCACCTGAACTTCGTCCTCTACGAAGAAGTTGTACAGGTGGCGCGATACGAACCGCGCCGTCGCGGGCTGCCGAACGATGATGTCTATGACGTCGCCGCCGTCGAATTCTCCGCTTTCGCCTAGGAACGTCTTTTCGCCGTAGTCGTGGTCGTCCGGGATGAACTCGAACTCAGCCGGGTAGTGGCCATTGGGATACAGGGAGAGCGGCTGCCTGAACGTCCAGCCAGTGAACGCGCGCGAGGCGGCTTTGATGTCGTCCTCGGTATAGTTGCCGACGCCCATCGAGAACAGCTCCAGCAGCTCGCGCCCGTAGTTCTCGTTGATCTCGTCCTTGTGATTCTCGTTGTTGTCCAGCCAGAAGATCATCGCCGGGTCTTTGGAAAGCTCCAGCAGGATGGTTCGCATGTCGGTCAGCCCGACGCGGCGGAACATTTCGATTTCGGAGTACAGCGATGGTCCGTGTTCGCTCTTGCCCCACGCGACTGGGAAGATGTGATGCAGGAAGAGCGACATCTTCTCTTCGAGCGGGCGGCGCGTGTTGATCATCCTGTACATCCACTTGCCGACGTGAACCGCCACCGGCTCGCCGCCGTAGTATCTGTCGATATAGCTCTGATCGAGCGCGGGGAAGCGCTCCGGGTTCACCAGATCGTCGACGATCTCCTCGTAGGTCTTCGTGGCGGTCAGCTCGTCCAGCTCCGCCGGCGTTGCGCCGAACCCGGCGCGCCGCATCAGGTGGGCTACGAGCGCCCTGTCTGATTTCATGTGGCAATCCTTCCGCTTCGGGTTTAGACTCAGGCGAGCGTCGGCTCGATTTGGAGTCTCCGATTTAGCCTATTATAACCGCAACGAGGGCGGCGTGTGCAGTGTCGCTTTTCCGCCGCTCGAACCGGCAATCCACCGTGGGGATGGTCATTTGACCGCGCTGTTGTGGCGTGGGAGACAGTATAACCTCAGCGGCGTGGGGTTGCGTATGGGGAAATGGGGGATTCGTGCGTGTGGCGGGTTGGATGCGCTGCGCCGGGGGCGATTCAGTTCGGCGAAGGCGAGCTATCCCGACACGATGGGCAGGTGGCTGCCTATATAGCCGATCAGCCATTTGCCGCGGTTTCCGTCCCAGCTTGCATGGATCCTGAGATGGTTTTGCGGGTCTCTGCCGCCGCCGAGCTTGAAATGTTCTTCCATGACAACGTCGTCGAACACGCGCTCGCTTCCGTATCGCTCCATAGTGGGGCGGCTTTCGTTGGGGGCGAAGTCTACGCCGCGCCGTCCGAACCAGTCTTTGACGTCTTCGCCCATCGCGCCGCCGCATCGAGCTATGGCGCAATCCCGCATCGCTTCGAAGACGGGCCATATCTCCTTGGGTCTCCGATAGCGCGATTCCGCGGCGGATTTCAGCGCAGAGTTCGTAAACCGCAATTCGCCGAAGGTAGACGCGGCGCGGTCCACCACGCTCGATACCGAGTGGAACTCGGGCGGATCGTCATCCGCTGCTGGCGCGGCTTGCGCAATATCGCCCAGCCGCGCCAGCAGCTGGCTTTTCTCCCACGCCAGCGTTCGGTTGTCGTCCGTTAGCTGCCTGTTGTATTTTCTGAGCCTGCTGTTCTCCGCCTGAGAATCCTGCAACTGCTTGTTCAGGTCTTCCAACAGCTCTTCCGCCGCCCCCCTATCGCCCAGCAATTCCTTCGCGGCGTCCTTGTCGCGGTTGGCTTGACGCAGCCGTTCTATCAGCGCGTCCGTCTTCCGCCGCGATATTCGACCGAACACGTCCTCGTACAGCGACGCTTCCAGCTTGGCGGGCGGATACGTCATGAGAGCGTCCCTGACTTCGAACCAGCGCTCCCGAAGATTCTTGGCATCCGCTCCAAGCCATATCTTGTGTTGGTTCGCAGGGTCTTCCGCTGAAAACCCGGGTCCGTACACCCGCACCGCTCCGCCGTAACACCTGTGTCTAGGCAATGACTTGTTCACCGCAAGCGCCGTGTCGTCGTCGTAAGTGAAGACTTTTGCCAACCCAAATAGGCGAGACTGGACGAACTGCGGGTCTACGGAGGGGGAGCCGGCATAGTCTTCGCTCACGACTACGACCGGCAGCCGCCTGTCTGGACTCAGCAGCGTTTCGCGGACGAACTCGCCCGCATCCTCTACGGTCAGTCTTTGGGGTTTGGATTCGAGGGGTTCGGAGTCTATTCGGCAATCGAACCTATCGAACAGCTCGCGGATGAGGCTGGGCGAGTAAGCGAGGGATCGCTTGTCCGGCGGCGCGCTCGAGTCCTCGGCTTCGGTTAGAGCGCGCACCTCCACATCGGCTTCTACATCGTCCCCCTTCGTGGAGAGGCGCAGGCTGAGACGCCAGCCGTCGGTCAACTCCCAGAGCAGGGAGAAGCATGCAAGCCCGTCTATCTCCGCGCCGTCGGTTCGCGGTTCTTCCGAACCGCCCGTGTAGGCGAGATACTGGTCATCCGCCCACTGCTGCGATAGCTTGCTGACCCGGCGCAGCAACTCTGCGCCGGGCGCGTCCTCATCTAGGATTGTGAATCTGACGCGATAGTATTCAGCCATGAGCCGCCCTCGGTGGGATGGTCGGAGATTGCGTTGGGGCGGCTGCATCGCATGAGGAATATCGATGTTGACAACTATGCAGCGGGTAGGCTGTCCGATTTCTTCAGATTGCAGCTTGGGCAGAGCAACTGGCCATTGGCTACAGTAGTCTCGCCGCCCTTCGAGTGAGGCAAGATATGGTCTGCGTGGAAATTTTCCCATGTGCAGACTGTATCGCACTCAGGATTGTCGTTTGGGTTGACGCATTTGCCGTCGTCCGATTTGTAGAATATAGCAAGCCTCTGCTCTTGGGTGAACTGTCGTTGGTCATCGAGCAGTTTGAGGTCCGATATCGTAGCGAGCATATCTCGCATCAATATGCGTCTCCGTTCTTGTTGTGAAGCTAGGCTTTGGGTAGCCTGAATCACGACATACTGATAGGACCTCATATCTTCGTCTATCTGATCTTCAGGTATGTTTTCTATTGATTTGCGTCGGCGCTCGAAGTCAGTGAACCATTTGCTGAACGCTTTGGGTCTGGTAGCAATTGCATACTTTTCCAATGACTCGGAAGCCACAGTGTAAAGAGTGGTGAGATTTACTTTTGTTGCCAATTCCGGAGATTTTTCTGGAAATGCCCTAGCGAGGAAGTTTATAACTCGCTTGAACTTCCTCGCCCTAGGGGAGTTTCGGTCGAATTGCTTATACTCATATAGGTTTCTCAGCTTTGCGTGGGTGATCAATGTGGGTCCGCCACTCAATTCGATCAACAGCATCTGTGAGATGAGTTCATCGTGCGCATGCCGCCTGTCGCGGATAGCTATTGACTTGGTCATCAACTCATGCGTCGAAGCGGTATCTCTTACGAAGTCTCTGATTTCTCCTGAAATCGCGTTTCTCTTTTCTGCGGAATTCAGCGGCACTCCGTTTTGGAGGCGGATGAACATTTCCTCGATTTCTCGGTCTTCCGACTCTTCTAGTTCTACTAGATCGAGCGTGTAGCCAAGCAACTGCTGCTTGACATTCTCCTCTAACTCTTTGAAGAATTTGCCCGCGATCTCATATCCGCCCACGGGGTCGGAATCTGTGGAGACAGGATACTCTCCGCCTAGAAATTCCCAGATGGCAGTCAGCCGCTGCTGTCCATCTACGATCTCCCACTTATAGGGAGACTCTATGTCGAAGATTCTTCTGAGGTATAGTTTGGGAATGTCATAGTCCCTGAAGATAGAATCCATGAACAACTGCTTCTGGTTGCGAGACCAAACAAGCCCCCTTTGGTAAGGCGGCTTGGGATCTATCGATTTTTTCTGGGTATTGGCGCTGTAAACTGGCCATGTGAGAGAATTCCGTCTCATAACGTTCCTCTAGCGCTGCGCTCGAACTATTATGCTGAAAGAAAATTACTAGCGGACATTTCGATTACCAGATCAACTTCCCATCCACATCTTTCGTTGCAGTGAATTCTATGGGATCGCCCTTGCCGCTGACATCGAACTTCCACATCCATTCCCTCGCTCGCTGAGGCAACACATATGGCGTCGTCCACTTATCGTTTCCAATAACCGCCCATTTGCCTACCACCCACACGTTTATGTTTCCCGATGGGAGTGCGTCATGGAACGCCAGAGCGATGGGGCAGTACTGCTCCGAATCCATCCGCCCAAGTTTTATGTGCGAATCGGAGACTTTGATTTCTATAGTATCAGAAATGTGAATCGATCTCGTCAAAGCCACTTGCCTCATCTTTCCAGCGCGGGGATCAGTCCCTCCTACTCCAACCCCAACTGATAGTGCTTCCCCTCCGTCTTGATGGACGGCGCCACCACCACTTCCGCCACCTCGTGCATCTCGCGGATGTTTTCGGCGCCCACCATGCCGAGGCAGATGTTGAGCGCGCCTACTAGGTTTTGCGTGCCGTCCACCACCGAGCTGGGCCCGAACAGTATCTGCTCCAGCGAGCCGCGGACGCCTACTTTGACGCGAGTGCCGCGCGGCAGGTTTGGGTCCGGGTTCGCCATGCCCCAGTTGTAGCCTCTGCCGGGCGCTTCCGCCGCCTGCGCTAGCGGCGTGCCTATCATCACCGCGTCCGCGCCGCTCGCTATCGCCTTGCACAGGTCGCCGCCGGCGCGGATGCCGCCGTCCGTGATTATCGGCACGTACCGCCCGCTGCGCTGATAGTAGTCGTCGCGCGCGGCGGCGGCGTCCATAGTGGCGGTTACCTGCGGGATGCCCACGCCGGTCACCTCGCGCGTGGTGCAGGCGGCGCCGGGGCCAACGCCCACCAGCACGCCGTGGATGCCCGTCTCCATAAGCTCCAGCGCCACGTCGTAGCTGACGCAGTTGCCGACGATTACGGGAACGTCCACCATCTCCAGCAGCTCGGGGAAGCGCAAGCCGCGCTCGCTGCGGGATATGTGGCGCGCGGTGGTGACGGTGGACTGCACTACTATCACGTCCGCGCCCGCCTCGGCCGCCGCGGGCGCGAGCCGCTTGGTTCGCGCAGGCGTAAACGAAACGGCGCACTTGGCGCCGCCGTTCTTTATCTCTTCCACCCGCTCGCCGATAAGCTCCTCGCGGATGGGCGCGGAGTATACCTTTTGCAGCAGCGCGGTAACCTTCGTCTGCGGCGTCTCCACTATCTCCTCGATGACGCTCTGCGGGTCGTCGTAGCGGCTGTGAACGCCCTCCATGTTGGTTACCGCCATGCCGCCGAGCCTGTCCAGCTCGCCCGCGAATGTCGGCGAGGATACGGCGTCCATCGCGCCGCCCAAGACGGGCGTGGACAGCGTTATGCCATCCACCGAAAATTCCGTGCTGGTAAGCTCCGGATTGATGGTTACCGAGCCGGGCGCAATCGCCACCTCGTCGAATCCGTATACTCGTCGAAGCTCCCTAAAGCGTGGGGGCGTCATAGCGGAAACCTCCTGCGATGCCTGTCGGCTCGCGGCGTGCTGTGAAACGGCGGGACGCGCTCGCGCTCAGGCGCGCGACAGTATCGCCGCCATCATGTCTTGCAAGTCCGGGAACAGGTGCGCGTCCGGCAAGTGCTGATGCGACGCGACCAGATCGTCGTCTATGTAGATGTGGAACAGCCCGTGCGAGCTAGGCACGAGCTTGAATTCGGCGATGTATATTCGCCGCTGCGGCTCAAGGCTTCTCCCGCCATCCAGGCGGCGCGCAAAGCGTGGCCTCAGTGCTGGCAGTACTCCAAGCGTATCCTCAATCCGTCGTCCGCCATGCCGCTCCCCTCCCGTTTCAGGATAAAAAACATGTTATGGGCAAGGGGCGCGTTCGGTCAATGGCGGCTGCGTGGCTTCCAACCCCAATTCGCGCGGAATGGCGTTCTCCCACGCGGCGCGCCCACTGCGACGCTGGTTATGGTTATACTGGCAGGCGAACGATCATGGCTGTGGAAGACGACATCAAGGCGCTGGCGCGCTCCATCGGGTTCGACCGCGTTCGGATTGCGGACGCGGCGCCCTTCGCGCGCGACGAGGCGGCTGCGCTCCAGCGGGTGCGCGATGGGCTGATGGACGGGTTGGCGTGGTACACGGAGGAGCGCGTTCGGCGGATGAACCGCCCGGAGGCGCTGCTGGAAGGCGCGCGCTCGATCATCTCGCTAGCGCTGGGATACGACACGGGCGATCCGCCGCCGAAGCGCGGCGCGCCGCTGCGCGGAAGCGTGGCGCGCTACGCTTGGGGGCGAGACTACCACAGCCTAATCAAGGCGAAGCTGAGACGGTTCGCGCGCGCGATGCCGTCGGCGCTGGGCTACGCGCCGCGGATGCGCTGGTTCGTGGACGATGGGCCTCTGAACGACCGCGCGGTGGCGGAGCGATCCGGCATCGGCTGGTTCGGAAAGAACACGAACATCCTGACTACTACTCACGGCTCTTGGGTATTCTTGGCGGCGGTGGTTACGGACGCGCCGCTGAAGCCCGACGCGCCGCTGAAGAAGACTTGCGGGGAGTGCGTCCGCTGCATTCCAGCTTGCCCGACGGACGCCATAGTCGCGCCGTTCGTCATCGACAACCGCCGCTGCATATCGTATCTGACGATAGAGCTGCGCGGCTCGATTCCGCGCGATCTGCGCCCGCTGATGGGAGACTGGGTTTTCGGATGCGACATCTGCCAAGAGGTATGCCCGGTGAACCGCAAGGCGGCGCTCAGCCGAGAGGCGGATCTCGCCAAGCGGCGCGATTTCGACGCGCCGGAGCTAATCCCGCTGCTGTCGCTGGACGACGCGGCGTTCAGGAAGCGGTTCGAGGGCAGCCCCATCCGCCGCGCGAAGCGGGCGGGGCTTCAGCGCAACGTGTGCGTGGCGCTGGGCAACATCGGCGATCCCGCAGCCGTCCCCGCGCTCGCGAACGCGCTGCGCTCCGACGAACCGCTAGTGCGAGAGCATGCGGCTTGGGCGCTGGGACGCATCGGGGGAGCGGACGCTACAGCCGCGCTGCGCGCCGCGCTCGCTACGGAGACGAACGACAACGCGGCGGCGGAGATGCGCGACGCGCTGGGGCGAGCCTAGCTCTCGAAGAAGGTCAGGTCTAGCGCGAACACCGCCGCCAGCAGGAGCAGACGGAAGTCTTGCCCTTGCGCGCTGCCAAAGTCTATGTGGAGCGTGTCCGCGTCGGTGAACATTTCGCGCCCGAAGCCAGACCACTGCTTGGTGATTTGCGCTATCTCGGCGTCTTGCGGATTGCGGACGAAGAATGTGTATGGGCGCGTTACATGTCCGCGAATGCTTCCCATGCCGCCGCCTGTGGAGTTGGTCATGTCGAACTTGCGGGTGAGAAGCCCCCAGCGCTTGTCGAGCGCGCCCAGATTCCTGCCGTCGCCGTCGGACACGTGAAGGCTGGGGCGGAAGAAGAAGCGATCCCGGCTGAGGGTTAGAATGTCCGCGCCGCTGGGGTCTACGACGTGCAGCTCGAGCGACCTGTTGCTCTTGAGAAACATCCGCTGGAAGCCGCCGGATTCTTCGTAAGCGTACAGCAGCTCTTCGCCGTCGGGCGCGAGGATGGCGTAGCGGTTTTTGGATTCGAAGTCGGTGATAGCCTCCAGCCATTCGACCCGCTGCTGCACGACAAGCTCTTGGATCTGCGTAAGGTCTATCATCCGCCTCGTCTTTCTGTGTTTCGACAGTTCCGCCTAGCGCGGGCGGACGCGGATTTTGGCGGCGACGTCGTAGCTGAACACCAGATCGCCGTCGTCGCAGCCCAGCGTGATGACGCCCCTCGCCTTCGCCGTCTCTTTCACGTCCACGTTGCGCCCCGGCACTAGGCTGCGCTCGACGAAGTACGTCAGGAGCGCCTGATCGTCTTCCGGAACGGACTCTATGACCAGCATTTCGCCTTCGCGGGCGTCGTCCAGCGCCTTGACCTTGCGGTTCGGGATGTATCCGCTGCCGGGGATGGGATGCCCGAACGGGCATGTCTTGGGATTGCCGAGCGTGTCGATGATCCGCTCTTCTAGGTATTCGGATATGGCGTGTTCGAGGCGGTGCGCTTCGATGTGCGCGAGGTGCAGGTCCACGCCCAGCTTCTCGACTACGAGCAGCTCCGCGAGCCGGTGCCTGCGAACTATGCTTTCGGCGGGCTTGCGCCCCTTGGTCGTGAGCGCCACCTCTTTGTTGGAGTTCGTTTCGACAAGCCCGTCTCGCGTGAGGCGGCGGATCATGCCGCCCACGGACGGCAGCGACGTTCCAATCCCCTCGTCCGACGGCAGCGTCTCTAGGTGCGCCGCAAGCACCGACAGCGTGACGCGGACGCCTTGCTCTTGCAGCCTGTAGATGGAGAGCAGGTAGTTTTCCGCCGCCATGGAGAGGCGGGCAGACTGTTTTCGGGTTCTGGGCGCGCGCGGTTTCTTCCGTGTGGTCATGTCGGTCGCCTGTCGCTGCTCGGCGGCGGTTGCGCCCGATTATACCCTATTGTCGCGGAGCGCGCGCCCGTCCATCGAGGTCTGGCGTCTCTCCCAGTTGTCAGAATCAGGATTTGCATGATTCTAAGATTCTCAGGATTTTCAACTGCGATCTTGAAAATCCACTAATCTAGAGAATCCTGATTCTGACAACTGTGGGGCGCCTGCGGCGCCGCCCCGTCTAGCGCTTCGTCCACTGCTTGGCTTTGCGGGCGCGCGCCAAGCCGTACTTCTTGCGCTCTTTCTCGCGGGCGTCGCGGGTGAGCAACCCGGCGCGCTTGAGCGGCGAGCGCATGGACGGGTCGGCTATCTGGAGTGCTCTGGCTATGCCGTGCCTCAGCGCTCCGGCTTGGCTCACCACGCCGCCGCCGCGTATCTTGGCGGCTATGCGGAACTGCCCGTGCGCGCTGGCTACGTCGAAAGGCTCGTAGACTAGCTGCTGCCAGCTGTCCCACGGGAACACCTCTTCGAGCGGCTTGGAGTTTACCGTGTCCGCGCCGTCGTCGGTGTACAGCCGAACTAGCGCTACGGATGTCTTTCGCTTGCCAACTGCGTAGTAGTAGTGGCGCTGCTGCTGAACCATGTTTACGCCTCCGTTCGGGCGGCCGTCTGCGCGGCGTGCGGGTGGTTGGGTCCGGAGTATATCTTCAGCCGCTTGAGCATCTTTTTGCCAAGAGAGTTCTTCGGCAGCATTCCCTTCACCGCCTGCCGCACGACGCGCTCCGGATGCCTTTCCAGCATCTGCTCTAGGCTGCGCTCGCTCAAGCCGCCATGATAACCGCTGTGCCTGTAGTATTTCTTCTGGCGTATCTTGTCGCCGGTGACGCGCACCTTCTCGGCATTGGTTACGATGACGAAATCGCCCGTCAGCAGGTGAGGAACGTACAGCGGGTTGCGCTTGCCGTTGAGCATGATGGCTATCTCTGAGGCAAGCCTGCCCAGCGTCTGACCCTCCGCGTCGACGATGCGCCACTGCGGTTTCAAGTCCGCCGCCTTGGTTTCGTATGGCTTGGAGCTTACTGGCATTTGTGGTAGTTCCTTTTCTTCGGCGGAAAGCCGTCGTACTTCACTTCCATCAGGCAAAGCCCGTTCGGGGGGAGCGCGCGCGCTGTCGGGGCGTCCGGGCGCGCCGAAACCTGCCGCCGAACGTCGTCCACGCTCAGCCTGCCTTGCGCGGCGTCCACGAGCGCGCCCGCCATGCGGCGCACCTGCCGCCTGAGGAAGGCGCTCCCCTCCACCGATACGCTGATGAACTCGCCGCGCTCTTCCACCGCCACGCTGTCGACGCGGCGCACAGCGCTCGCGCCGCCTTCGGGCGGCTTGCCGAAGTTGCGGAAGTCTCGCGTTCCCTCCATGAGCGCGGCGGCGGCGCGCATCCTGTCGAGGCGCAGCGGCGGGCGAACACGGTGCGCGGTTCGGCGCGCGAGCGGCGAGCGCGTATGAGACGCCAGCAGCGTATAGCGGTATAGCCGGCTCTTGGCGTCGCGTCTCGGGTCGAAATCCTCCGCCACTTGGTGGGCGGCTCGGATGGCGATGTCTTGCGGCAGGCGGCTGTCTATGGCGCGCGCCAGCGTTTGCGGAGACAGCCGCGTATCGGCGTCGAACGCCACCACCTGCCCGCGCGCGTGAACGCCCGAGTCAGTGCGCCCGGCTGCGCGGATAGCGGTCGGCGCGCCCACAGTCTCCGCCGTTGCCTTCTCCATCTCCGCCTGCACGGTGGGCGCGTTTCGCTGCCGCTGGAAGCCGGCGTAGCGCGCGCCGTCGTACTCGACTATCATGGCGACACGCATCGGGCTGGCTGGCTGGCGGCGAGGCGTCGCTTAGTCGACAAGCTCCACCAGCGCCATGTCTGCGGCGTCGCCCTTTCGCTTGCCCATCTTGTAGGCGCGGGTGTATCCCCCCTCGCGGTCGCTGTAGCGATCGGCAAGCTCGTCGAACACCTTTCGGACGGCTTCTTTGCTGGTGAGAATAGCCGCCGCCTGTCGGCGGTGGTGGAGCGTTCCCTTCTTGCCAAGCGTGATTATCTTCTCCGTCATGCGACGCGCCTCGTAAGCCTTCGCCTCAGTAGTCTTGAGGGTCTCGTTCATTACGAGATTCGTCGCCATGCCGCGAAGCATCAGCAGCCTGTGTTGAGTGGGGCGGTTCAGTTTCTTGCCTGAAAGCCGGTGTCTCATGTCGTGGACGCTCCTGCGGGCTGCTCTTCGGCTTCGCCCTCTTCTTCGGTGTCCGGCGTTTGGTTCATCGGGTCGAGGTCTGGCGGCAGCAAGCCATGTTCGCGTATCTTGTCGAACAGCTCCGTGTAAGACTTTTCGCCGAAATTTCTTATCTGGAGCAGGTCTTCCTTGCTCATGCTCAGCACGTCGCCAACGTGGTCTACGCCGGCGCGCTTGAGGCAATTCAGCGTGCGAGAGCTGAGGTACAGCTTCTCCACCGTTGTGTTGTACTGCTCGGCGGACAGGCTGAGCGCGGGCGACGCGACGCCTTCGTCTTCTCCGTTGCGCGATTCGCTGGCGCTGGAGAATATGAAGAACTTGTTGGCGAGGATGTCGGACGCCCTCTTCACGGCGTCCACCGGCGATATAGACCCGTCCGTCCACACTTCGAGCGTGAGCCGCTCGAAGTCGGTTCGGCTGCCGACGCGGGTGGGTTCGATGGTGTAGTTGACCTTTCTGGTGGGCGTGAAGATAGCGTCCACCGGCAAGACGCCTATCGCCTGCCCCTCGCCCTCCGGCGCCCCGCGGTATCCCTTGCCGCGCTCGACGTTCAGCTCGATGGAGATTCTGGGTTCTACGTCGTCCGCGCCGTCGAGCGTGGCGATGTCCAGATCTGGGTTGACCACCTCGAAATCGGCGGAGGTCATGATGTCCGCCGCCGACACCTGCCCTTCGCCCGCCACTTCCAGCCGCAGCTTGCCGGGCCTGTCCACTTCGGAGCGCAGCCGAATGGCTTTGACGTTGAGCAGTATCTCGGCGACCTGCTCTTTCACGTTGGGGATGGTCTGGTATTCGTGCTGGACGCCATCTATCTTGACGGACGTTACGGCGACGCCCTCCAGCCCGTTGTACAGCACGCGCCGCATCGGGTTGCCGAGCGTCTGGCCATAGCCCGGCTCCAGAGGCTCGATGACGAACTTGCCGTACTCGTCTTCGCAGACTTCCACTGTGATAGCGGGGTCGGGTATCTGGGTGTCTTCTTCTTCGATAGACTCGGTGAAGAATGTGGTTGTCAGGTCGAATACCATGCGCCTGTCTCCTTGTCGAATGCGTCTACTTGGAATAGAATTCGACTATCAGCCTCGCGTCTATGCCAGTGTCTATCTCGCGGATGTCGGGCAGGCTCGCCACTTCTCCGCTGAGGTTGGCGACGTCGAGCCTGAGCCACGGCGGGACGGGTCTCTTGGGCAGCCCATCGGTGAGGTCTTGGATGAACTGGGGCGTCGAGCCGTTTCTCCCGGCGCGCTTCCACGTGATTGCGTCGCCCGCCGATACGAGGTAAGACGGCACATCCATCCGCCGCCCGTTGACGAGGAAATGCCCATGGTTGACGAGCTGGCGCGCCTGCGGCCGAGAGTCCGCCATGGAGAGGCGGAACACTACGTTGTCCAGACGGGATTCGAGTATCTGAATCAGGTTGTCGCCGGTTGCGCCGGGCGCGGAGCGCGCCATCTCGAAGTACTTGCTGAACTGCCGCTCCAGCACGCCGTAGGTGAACCGCGCCTTCTGCTTCTCCCGCATCTGCATCGCCCAGTCGGATGGGCGCCTGCGTCTGGGGTTGGCTTCTCCCGGCGGGCGGCGCCTGCGGTCGACCGCGCATCGCGGCGTGTAGCAGCGCTCGCCTTTCAGGAAGAGCTTCTCGCCTATGCGCCGACACTTTCGGCACACGGCATCTTTGTATCTCGCCATCTGCTGTCCTTAGTCCTTTTCCTTCTGCCGCCTTGCGGGGAATGGCTCCGCTCGGAGCGTTATCCTGTAAATATATAAGACGCGGGCGTTGCTATTCAATGTTTTGGTTCTTCGTCCGCCGTTCGCGCCGCGCCGAGCATCTCAGCTTCCAGATGGGCGATTTCCAAGCCCTCTTTCCGCACCCGCTGATCCACGTACAGCAGCGCGGTGAATATGTACATCACTTGCGAGGCGACGACGCTGCCGACAGCCGAGCCGATGAGTACGATTATCACGCCCGTTGTGGAGAACTCCTCATTATTCCCGCCGCTGACGAATGCCGCCGCTATGCCGAACGGCATGGTGACCGCCACGAGCAAGCCGAGCGTTACGAGCGCGGCGACGAGCAGCCGCCATATCATCCGAAACGTCGAGCCTCGCGCCAGCCAAATCGCGCGCCGAATGCTGGACATGGCGCGCCGCCCTTCGATTATCACCGAGGGCGCGGCGAGCGTCAGATAGAATATGTACGCGAGCAGCGCAAGCAGCGCCGCTATCTGAAACGGCAGCAGCGCGAGCCCTTGATACTCCGTCAACTGAAACGCCAACGCGACCAGCGCGGCTAGTATCAGGAAGAGCGTGGCGACGGACACCCCGCGCCACAGCATCCGCGTATATGCCGAGCCGATGGTGACGCGCCCGTTGACCAGCCGCTGCCCGACTACGGCTATCGACGCGCCCCACGCGAACCCGGAGGCGATTATGCCAATCGCAAAGCTAAGCATGAACATGGCTGTGTCCAGCGGCGACCGCTGCGCGGCGGACTCTGCCGCGGCGTCGGCAGTCGCTAAAGCGTCGGCGTCGAACAGCGATTGCCCCGGCAGGGCGACAGCGGCGGCTACGGCAACCCCCTGCGCTATCGCGGCGATGCCTATGAACTTCCAGAGGTGCTGCCCGTAAGTGTCGAACGTCTCGCTGAGGATGCTCAACAAGCCGCGCTCTTCGAGCGGGCGCGGCAGCTCACGCTCTTCCAACTCGCAGCCTCGCGCGCTAGGTTCTGCGCCGCTTGACCGGGCGGCAGCCGTTGTGCGGGATGGGCGTAACGTCTCGGATGGACGTTACTAGGATGCCCGCGCCCTGAATCGCGCGAATCGCGGCTTCGCGCCCGGACCCGGGACCCCGCACGAACACTTCTACTTGCCGAACGCCGTGTTCCATGCCTTTGCGCGCGGCGTCTTCCCCAGCGCGCTGAGCGGCGAACGCGGTGGACTTGCGCGAGCCTCTGAAGCCGACGGTGCCGGAGCTTCCCCACGCTATGGGGTTGCCCTGCGGGTCGGTTATCGTGATTATGGTGTTGTTGAACGTGGATTGTATGTAAGCGCGCCCCACGGGGATGGACTTGCGCTCTCTGCGTCGCGGTCTTGGTCTTCTCGCCATATCCTGTTCTCTGCGCTGCTGCGCCTATGCCGTAGTTCCCGCACCGCGCCATCATTGCGGCGCAGGCGGGGAATCAGAGGGGCATAGGGCGGCGCTCGACTTGGTTTTCATAGATTCATGCCCCGTTCGCCCGCCGACTACGGTCAGGCGCTTCGGGAGATTACTTCTTGTTGGTGGTTCGCCCTCGCCCGGCTACGGCTATGCGCTTGCCGCGCTTGGTTCGCGCGTTGGTCTTGGTGCGCTGCCCGCGAACGGGCAAGCCGCGCCTGTGCCGCAAGCCGCGATAGGATTGGATGTCTATTAGGCGGCGGATGTTCATGTTGACTTCGCGCCTCAGGTCGCCCTCGACTACCTTTTCGCGGTCTATCACGTCTCGGATGCGCGAAAGCTCAGTGTCGGAAAGCTCGCGCACCTTCGGGTTGCCGTCGACGCCCGCCCGCTCGCACACGTCCTTAGCCTGATATGGGCCAATGCCGTATATGCTTCGGAGCGCAACTTCCACGCGCTTATTGTCGGGTATGTTTACACCAGATACTATCGCCATGCGTATCCTACCCCTGTCGCTGCTTGTGCTTCGGGTTGTCGCAAATGATCATCACCCGCCTCTTTCTGCGGATGACTTTGCACTTGGCGCATCTGACTTTTACGGATGCCGAAACTTTCATGCCGCTCTCCGTGTGGTCTGCCTGAAAGAGAGTCGCAAAAGCCCTCCCTCGCGCGATCGTCCGCCGCGGCGAGCGCCATTCCCAAATCCAGGGTTGCGGGTTTTGCCGCAACATCGGTCGGGCGCTAAGGACTTATGCGGTTTTCTTATCTGAATCGATACGTTATTCTGCCGCGCGTCAGGTCGTAGGGCGAAAGCTCCACTAGAACGCGGTCTCCCGGAAGCACGCGAATGAAGTTCAGCTTGAGCTTGCCGGATACGTAAGCCAGAACCTGATGCTCGTTCGCCAACTCCACCCTGAAGCTGGCGTTGGGGAGCGATTCGGTAACTGTGCCTTCCACCTCTATCGCTTCTTTGGATTTCTTTACCGCCTTCCTCGCCATAGGTTTTCCTTTCTAGCTATCTCTTCGCCCCTCTGTTGGGGGTTCGTTCAGCAAATCTGGTGGTGATTACCGCGCCGCCGCGCGTTACGGCTATGGTGTCCTCGAAGTGCGCCGACAGGCTGCCGTCCGCCGTGGACACCGTCCAGCCGTCTGCCAGCGTCTTCGTATCGGCGGTGCCGATGTTCAGCATCGGCTCGACGGCGAGCGCCATGCCCCTGCGTATGAGCGCGCCCCTGCCCCTGTCGCCTACGTTCGGCACTTGCGGATCTTCGTGCATTTGGAAGCCGATTCCGTGCCCCACGTACTTGGTTACCAGCTTGTAGCCAAGCGCTTCGGCGAAGAGCTGAATGGCGTTGGACACGTCGCCGATTCTGGCGCCGGAGCGTATCTTCGCGATGCCCTGATCGAGCGATTCCCGCGTGGCGTCTATCAGGTTTCGCGCCTCGTCGCTGACTTCGCCCACGCCCACGCTGAAGGCGCTGTCTCCATGCAGCCCGCCGTACATGGCGCCTACGTCTACGCTGAGGATGTCCCCTTCCCGCAGCTTGCGCTTGCCGGGTATGCCGTGAACTATCTCGTCGTTGATGGACGCGCATATCGTAGCCGGAAAAGCGTAGGGCATGGACATGCCCGGGTTGTATCCCTTGAAAGATGGCTCCGCGCCCAGATCGCGGATGGTTTTTTCGGCTATGCGGTCAAGCTCTATGGTTTCGATGCCCGGCTCTACCGCGTCTATCATGTTGGCTTTGGCGTGGGCGACGATTTGGCCCGCCTCGAACATGACGCGAAGCTCGCGCGCCGATTTTATGGTTATTCCGTTTGGTTGCCGCCTTCTAGCCATTATTCGGTTGGGTCTCCTCATCGCCGAATAGATGGGACGCGGTCAAGTTTACTAGAGCGGCTTGCCGTCAACAAGCTCAGCCGTTTGCGCCGATAGCGGCTGCGAGAGCCGCCGCCACCGCCTCGACGCTCTGCTCGCCGTCCACCTCGCTGAACCTGCCCGCCTCGCGGTAGTGATCCACTATGGGCGCGGTTTCGCGATTGTAAACCTCTATGCGGTTCGCCACCACTTCCGGCTTGTCGTCGTCGCGCTGGAACAGCTCGCCGTCGCAGTCGTCGCAGGCTCCGGCTTCGGCGGGGGGCGACGTGTTCAGGTTGTAAGGGCGCTGGCATTCTCCGCACAAGACGCGCCCGCCAAGCCGCCGAACCAACTCTCCGTCGGATACGCGGATGAACGCCACGCGGTCTATGCCGCCGCGCTCCGCCAGCGCGTCGTCGAGAGCTTCCGCCTGCGCCTTGGTTCTGGGGAATCCATCCAGCACGAACCCGCTGGCGCGCTCGGGCGCCTCGATCCATTCCTTCACCATGCCTATGGTGACGTCGTCCGGAACGTATGCGCCGCGCTCCATGTACGAGCGCGCCAGCCGCCCCAGCTCGGTGTCTCTGCGCTGGTGATCTCTGAACAAGTCTCCGGACGATACGGCGTCGACCGCGAGCCGGCTGGCTAGGCTGGCGGCTTGCGTCCCTTTGCCGGAGCCGGGAGGCCCCATTAGTATGATGTTCACTATGGTTCGCCTTGCGCCTTGCCGCTCTACCTGATGAACCCTTCGTAGTTCCGCATGAGCAGCTGCGCTTCGAGCTGCCGCATCGTGTCTAGCGCGACGCCTACCATTATCAGCAAGCTGGTGCTGGAGAGCGTGAGCGCGCGAACGTCTGTCGCCTGCGTTACGAAGAAGGGGATGATGGCTATTACCCCTAGGAACAGCGCGCCGCCCCATGTGATGCGGATGATGACGCGGTTCAAGTATTCCTGGGTGGGGCGCCCCGGTCTGATGCCGGGTATGAACCCGCCGTTGCGCTGGAGGTTTTCCGCCAAGTTCTGCTGCTGGAACACTACGAGCGTGTAGAAGAAGGTGAATATCACCACAAGGAAGAACACCGCCGCCCAGTACGGGAAGTTGGACGGGTCGAGCGTGTCGGTGAAGAATCTAGCCATTCGCGCGAAGAACGAATCCGAGAGCGGGTCTTGGAAGTAGCTGAATATCGTAGCCGGCAGGATGATGATGCTGAAAGCGAATATCAGCGGAATCATGCCCGCGCTGTTGACTCTCAGCGGCAGGAAAGACGCGCCGGACTGCCGCTGCATCTGCCCTCCGCGGTATATGCTGCGCCCGTACTGCACCGGGATGCGTCGCTGCGCTTCGTTGAACAGCACGATGACATATATGATGCCGAACCCGAATATGGCGAGCAGCAGCAGCCCATCGGCTTGGTCGGCTTCCAAGAAGCCCTGCCCGATTACGGTGGGGAAGTTTGCCACGATTCCGCCGAAGATGATTAGCGATATGCCGTTGCCCAGCCCGCGTTCGCTGATAAGCTCGCCGAGCCACACTAGGAACATGGTGCCGGCTACCATCGAAAGCAGCATGGCGGCGGTGCCGATGTTCAGCCCGAAATCCACGCCCGGCAAAACGCCCGACTGCCGCAGAAGCGTCAGCTGCCCCCAAGATTGGAGCAGCGCTATCGGCACGGTGGCATAGTGGGTTATCTGGTTGATACGCTGCCTGCCGTAGTCGCCTTCCTGCGAGAGCGCCTTGAGGCTGGGAACGGCGGGAACGAGTATCTGCATCACGATGGACGCGGTGATGTACGGATATACGCCGAGCGCGGCTACGCTGAGGTTGGATAGCGCGCCGCCGCTGAACAGGTCTAGGAAGCCCAAAAGCGCCTGCTGCTGGAACGCCTGCGACAGCGCCTGAGTGTCCACGCCCGGAACCGGCACCTGCGCCACGAACCGGAACACCACCAGCATAGCCAGCGTAAACAGTATCTTGGCGCGCAGGTCCGGCACCCGCATCGCGTCCAGCATGGACTGGATGAGCTGCGGGCGGGATGTTTGCTGCTGCGCTCTCTGGGACTGTGGGGTTCTCATAGTCATAGCGCGTCTATTCGATCACCCTCGCCGAGCCGCCGGCCGCTTCTATCTTGGCTTCGGCGGCTGCCGAGAACGCCTGCGCCGACACGTCTACGGCGACGTCTATCTCGCCCCTGCCAAGCACCTTCAGCGGCTTGTTCGCGTCTCTGATTACGCCGAGCCGCGCGAGCGTTTCGGGCGTTATCTCCGATCCGGGCGGGAAGAGCGCTAGCTGCTCTATGTTGACGATATGGCGCTCCTGTCGAAACACGTTGGTGAAGCCGCGAATGCTGGGCAGCCGCTTGAGCAGAGACAGCTGGCCGCCCTGAAATTTGATCATCGCGCTGCTGCCGCTGCGGGCTTTCTGACCCTTCAGCCCTCTGCCCGCGTAGGTGCCGCGTCCGCTGCCGTCGCCGCGTCCGACGCGCTTTCGGTTCTTCTTCGCGCTCTTGGGGGAGCGCATCAAGTGTTGCTGCATGTGTTTAGCGCCCTGTGTAGCTGCCTGTATAGTTGGGTTGGTGGATTAGTCCGCTTGCTCCGATTCTTCCAGCGGCTTCGCCTCTACGAGGTGGCGCAGCTTGTGGATTACGCCGAGAGTGGACGGCGTATCCTCATGCACCACGGTTTGGTTGAGGCGCTTCAGCCCTAGCGCTTCGATCGCCCGCTTCTGCGAGCTTTCGTAGCCTATGGCGCTCTTCTTCCAAGTTATCGCTATCTTCGCCATGCGTGTTCGGCTCTCTAGGCTGTTGGGGTTGGCTGCTCCGCGGCGGGCGCGGGCGCGTCCTCGTTCGCGTCTGGCTCGGCTGGCGCTTCTTCGGGCGTCGGCTCCGCTTCCGCCGGCTGCGGCTGCGCCGCCGCGATTGCGGCTCGCTCCCGTTCCCGCATCTCTTCCACCAGCTGGCGGCGCTTGGCTATCTCCACCTCCGGCATCCTCAGCTTCTTCAGCCCTTCGAACGTCGCCTTGACCACGTTCACGGGGTTGTTGCTGCGTCTGGACTTTGTGAGGATGTCTCGCACGCCCGCAAGCTCGACGACGGCGCGCACCGCGCCGCCGGCTATGACGCCCGTTCCCGGCGCTGCGGGCATGAGCATCACCTGAGATCCGCCGTACTTGTTCACTATCTCGTGCGGGATAGTGGAGCCTTTCATCGGCACCTCTATCATATTGGCGCGCGCCTTGACCGCGCCCTTTCGCACCGCGTCCGGCACTGCGTCCGCCTTGCCCATGCCGATTCCGACGCTGCCCTCTTCGTCGCCGACTACGACTATGGCGTTGAAGCTGAGGTGGCGTCCGCCTTTGTGGACTTTGGCGACGCGGGAGATTCGCACGACGCGCTCGACGAGCCTCATGTCGTCGTCTTCGCCGTCCTGCGGGCGTCCGCCTCCTCGGTAGCTGTCGTTCCGCCTGCCGCGTCCCTGCTGGGGGCCGCCGCCACGGAAGCCGCCTCCCCCTCGGGGTCCGCCGCCGCGCCCCTGCTGGGGGCCGCCACCGCCGCGGTATCCGCCGCCGCGTCCTTGCTGAGGTCCGCCGCCACGGAAGCCGCCTCCCCCTCGGGGTCCGCCGCCGCGCCCCTGCTGGGGGCCGCCGCCGCCACGGTATCCGCCGCCGCCGCGTCCCTGCTGTCCACCGCCACGGTATCCACCGCCGCCGCCGCGCCCCTGCTGGGGCGCTCCTCCGCGTCCGCCGCGTCCCTGCGGGGGGCCACTGCCGCGCCCTTGCTGGGGCGCTCCTCCGCGTCCCTGCTGCTGCGATCTGTCGTTGGTTGTCATGCTAGAAAACCATGCCCCCTTCGCGAGCGGCTTCGGCGAGAGCTTTCGTTCTGCCGTGATATTTGAAGCCGCCTCGGTCGAACACTACGCTTCGCACCCCGCGTTCGGCGGCGCGCTCGGCGATGAGCTTGCCCACGAGCGCGGCTGTTTCGGACTTTGGCTTGCCGCCGTTGACCCGCTCTTTGACGATTGGGTCTAGGCTGGAAGCCGCCGCGAGCGTATGCCCCTTCGAGTCGTCGATTATCTGAACGTAGATGTGGTTCAGGCTGCGGAACACCGCCATTCTAGGGCGCTCCGGCGTGCCGTGAAGTTTTCTTCGCACACGCCTGTGGCGAATCAGCCTGCGCGACTTTCGCATCTTCTTTCTTGCCATCTTTACGCCCTCCTCGCGCTCTTGCCCGGCTTGAGGTGGACTATTTCGCCGGAGTAGCGTATGCCCTTGCCAGTGTACACGTTGGGAGGGCGCACTTTTCGGATGTCCGCCGCTATCTGTCCCACCGCCTGCTTGTCTATGCCGGATATGCGAATGCGGTTGTTGCCCTCGACAGTCAGCGTTATGCCTTCGGGCGGGTCTACGGCGACCTGATGGCTGAGCATTACGCTGAGGGTTATCCCCTTGCCGCTTTGGGCGACGCGGTATCCGACGCCGACGAGATCGAGCGTCTTCTCGAACCCTTCGCTCACGCCGGACACCATGTTGTTGATGAGGCTTCGCGTCATCCCGTGGAGCGACCTATGCTCTACGGAGTCACTAGGCCTTTCGACCACTACGGAGCCGTTTCGCCGCGAGATAGTCATTGCGCGGTGGAACGTTTGGTTCAGCTCGCCGCGCGGTCCCGTTACCGTCACCGCTTGGCCATCTATCTTCACGTCCACGCCTTGCGGAAGCCGTATAGCCTGTTTTCCTATTCTGGACATGTTTCACACCGCCCGGTTTCGCGCAGCCGGAGCCGCGACTTTCGCGCTCGTCTATAAGCTGTTCGAGGCTTACCACACATAGCAGAGCAGTTCGCCGCCGATGCCGTTTCGCCAAGCCTGCCTGCCCGTCATCACGCCCTGCGATGTGGACAGCAGCGCGACGCCAAGCCCGCCGTAGTATCGCGGGATTTCGCCCCTGCCCACGTACACGCGCAGGCCCGGCTTGCTCACGCGCTTCAAGCCCGCTATCGCCGGCTCGCTTCGGCTCCTGTAGTGGAGCTTCACCCTGATGCTGCCTTGCGGCGAGGGCGTTCTGACGAGTTCGTAGCCTTCTACGAAGCCTTCTTCGGCGAGTATCCGCGCTATGTCCGCCTTGATTTTGGACGCGGGTATGCTCACTGTCTCATGCCGCGCGTTGACCGCGTTTCGGATGCGCGTGAGCATATCGGCTATTGGGTCGGTAACTGCCATTGTCGTTCCCTTACCAGCTTGCCTTTCGCACGCCGGGCAGAAGCCCTTCGAGCGCCATGTTTCTGAAGCAAATGCGGCACAGCCCGAAGTGTCTCATGTACGCCTTGGGTCTTCCGCAGTTGCCGCACCGGTTATGCTCGCGCACCTTGAAGCGCTGCGGCTTCTTCCATCGCGCGATCTTGGATTTCTTAGCCATCTGTTCGCCCTTTTCGCGTGGTTGGTTGCCCTAGCCCATCTGACGGTTGCGCGTCGAGCGCTTCCGCAACTCTCTTGTCCATCGTTCCGCGTCCGTTCAGACTATCGGCTGCATGGCGCGCGCGGAATCTCGCGTTCTGGCAAACGGCATTCCGAGCAGCTCCAGCATCCGCAGCCCCTCTTGGTCGTTCGGCGCGCTGGTGACGATGACTATTTGCAGCCCGCGAAGCCTGTCCACCAAGTTGTAGTCTATCTCCGGGAAGATGACTTGGTCTCGCAAGCCGAGCGAGTAGTTGCCGCGCCCGTCGAACGAGTTGCGCGATACGCCTTGGAAGTCGCGTATGCGCGGCAGCGCGGAGTTGACGAGCCTATCGTAGAACTCGTACATGCGCCTTCCGCGCAGGGTTACGGTGATGCCTATGGGCATTCCGTCGCGTATCTTGAACTGCGCTATGGAGCGCTTGGCGCGCGTCACCACCGGCTTTTGGCCGCTTATGGCGGTGATATCCGCGGTTGCCGCCTCCATTGCGCGCGCGTTCGTGAGCGCCTCGCCCATGCCTATGTTCAGCACTATCTTTTCCAAGCCCGGTATCTGCATGGGGCTGGTGTAGTTGAACTCCCGCATCAGCTGAGGGCCTACGTCTTCCCGCAGCCGCTGATGCAGCCGCGGCGGAGGCCTCCGCCGCCCGTTGTTCGCGCCGTTGTCGCTCTGTTGTGTCATAGCGCTTACTCGATCACTTCGCCGCAGTTTTTGCAGTTTCTTATTTTGGATCCGTCCGCGAGGCGTCCGTACGAGATTCGCGCGGGCGAATCGCACGCCTCATGATAGAACATGAGGTTGGCTAGGGGTATGGGCATCTCCTTTTGGATGATGTCTCCCTGCCTGAACGCGCCCATGGGCTTTTGGTGGCGGGTGGCTACGTTTACGCCCTCCACCACCGCGCGGTTTTGCTTGGGCAGCGTTTTGGTTACGCGCCCGCGCTGCCCTCTGTCGCGCCCTTTGATGACGAGCGCGATGTCGTTCGTTCTCAGCCGCATGTTACAGCACCTCCGGCGCGAGCGACACGATTCGCATGAAGTTCTTGTCGCGCAGCTCGCGCGCCACGGGGCCGAATATGCGCGTGCCTCTGGGCATTCTGTCGTCGTTGATGATTACGGCGGCGTTGTCGTCGAACTTTATCCGCGAGCCGTCCACGCGGCGGGAGGGGTGGCGCGTTCGCACGACTACCGCTCTGACGACTTCACCCTTGCGGACAGCGGCTGCTGGCGCGGACTCTTTCACGGATGCGACTATCACATCGCCGACGCGCGCGTACTGCCTGCCGCTGCCTCCGGGGATGCCGATGCAGCTTATGGTTTTTGCGCCGGAGTTGTCCGTAACTTTCAGTCTGGTGTAAATCTGGATCATGGCTTCGGTCTCTCTTCGGGGCGCTCAGCCGGCGTCTGGCGCGGCGGATTCGGCTTGCGCCGCAGCCGTCGCGGCGGCGGATAGGATGTCCTCGTCCACCTCTATCTCTTCGGGTTGGACTTCGGCTATCTCGATGCTGGCGAGAATCTCTTGAACGCGCCAGCGCTTCTTCTTGGAGTACGGGCGAGATTCGATTATCCGCACCGTGTCGCCTAGCTTGCAGCGGTTGTCGGGATCGTGCGCGTAGAAGCGCGTCTGCCGCCTCACCGCCTTCTTGTATATGGGGTGCGGCCGTCGCCACTCGTATGCGACCACGACGGTCTTGTCCATCTTGTCGCTGACGACTTTGCCGACGCGGACTTTTCTTCTTTCGTAGCTCATGCTGACGCGCTCTCCGATGTGCGCTCGCGGTTGCGGGCGGCTAGCTGGATATGCCCAGCTCTCGCTCGCGGATTACCGTTAGGATTTGGGCGACGCGCTTTTTGGTTTTGTTTATCTCGTTGACGTTGGAAAGCTGAGTGGTGGCGGCGCGAAAGCGCAGGTTCATCAGCCCCCTTCGGGTTTCGTAAAGCTCATCCGCCAAGTCTTCGGCGGACATCGCTCTGAGATCGTCTACCGGCATGTTTTGCGTGTTTCTCCTTTATGCCGCGTGGCGCGAGACTATCTTCGTAGCCATGGGCAGCTTGGAAGACGCGAGCCTGAGCGCGTGCTTGGCTGTCTCTTCCGGCACGCCCGCCATCTCGAAGATGATTCTGCCCGGCTTGACTACGGCTACCCAGTGGTCTACCGCGCCCTTGCCGCTTCCCATGCGGGTTTCGGCTGCGCGCGCGGTAACGCTCTTGTCTGGGAATATGCGTATCCACATTCGCCCGCCGCGCCGCGCGTAGCGCGTCATGGCGCGCCGCGCCGCCTCTATCTGGCGGGAGGTAACCCACGCGGATTCTGTCGCCTTCAACCCGTATTCGCCAAAGTTTATCTGGCTGCCGGCTACGGAAATCCCCTTGCGCCTTCCGCGGTGCATGTTTCGGAACTTGACTCTGTTCGGCTGGAGCATGTCGGCTGTCCTTCCCGCTCGTTCGTTTCGGCTAGCCTTGCGGCGTCGTCTGCTGCGGAGCTTCGGACGGAGGAGGCGTCTGCGGAACTGGAGCCGCCGCCGTTTGCGGGGCTTCCGCCGCCGCGCTCAGCGTTACCTCTATCGGGGAGATATCCTCTTCCGGCTCAGGCTCGGGCGGCGTCTCCGGCAGAATGTCGCCCCTGTATATCCAGCACTTGACGCCGATGCGCCCGAACTCCGTGGCGGCTTCGGCAAGCCCGTAGTCTATATCCGCGCGCAGCGTGTGGAGCGGAACTCGCCCCTCCATCGCCTTTTCGGAGCGCGCGATGTCCGCGCCGCCCAGCCTGCCGGAGCAGATTATCTTGATGCCCTGCGCGCCCGCCTGCATGGTTCGCCCCAGCGTCTGGCGTATGGCGCGCCTGAAGGCGATTCTGCGCTCCAGCTGGTCGGCTACGTTGCGCGCCACTAGGTAGGCGTCCAGCTCGGGCTGGCGGATCTCCTGCACGTTGACGCGCGAGCGGTGGTTGATGGCAGCCTCTATCGTGCGGCGCATCTCCTCGACGCGCTGCCCGCCGCGCCCGATGACGATGCCGGGTCTCGCGGTGTGGATCGTTATCGTAACGTCGTTGTTGCTGCGCTCGATGTCCACCTTAGAGATGCCCGCGTCCGTATACATATCGTCTATGCTATTGCGGATGGCTAGGTCTTCGCCGACGAGCGCGCGATACGCATTCGGCTTGGCGGCGAACCATTTGGCGTGCCAGTCTTTGACAATGCCTAGCCGGAATCCTATGGGATGAGTTTTCTGCCCCACGCTACAGCTCCTCGATGAGTTCGTCTACCACAACCGTGATGTGGCTGCTGCGCTTGATGATTCGGTTCGCCCTGCCTCTGGCGCGCGCGCGGTAACGCTTCAGGCGAGGCCCCTCGTTGGCGTATATCTCGGTTATCGTGAGGTCCATCGGGCGGGCGAATATCTCGTTTTCGGCGTTGGCGGCGGCGGATTTTACCACCTTAGCCACCTTAGCCGCCGCCGGCGAGGGTAAGAACGCCAGCGTGTCCAACGCCTCTTCGACGTTCTTTCCGCGAACCAGATCGACTATCGGCAGCAGCTTCTTCACGGAAACCCGCGTGTTCTTAGCCGTAGCGCTTATAGGCATCAGGCGCCACCTACCTTATCGCCGAGGCGCGCTCGGACTTGGAGGAATGCCCCCTGAACGTGCGCGTCGGCGCGAATTCGCCGAGCTTGTGGCCAACCATGTTTTCGGTGATGAACAGCGGCACGTGCCTTCTGCCGTTGTGAACCGCAATCGTCAGCCCAAGCATGTTGGGCATGATAGTCGAGGCTCTCGACCACGTGCGTATGACCTGCCGAGACTGGCTTCGCTCCGCCACGCTGACTTTTTTAGCCAGCTTTTCGTGAACGTATGGGCCTTTCTTTACGGACCTAGACATCTTTCTTCCTTGTCCCGCTAGCCGCTATTTCTGATACCTGCGGCGGACGATGAACTTGTTGGTTCGCTTGTTGCGACGGGTGCGATAGCCCAGCGCGGGTTTGCCCCACGGCGTCTTGGGTCCGGGCATCCCGATGGGCGATTTGCCTTCGCCGCCTCCGTGCGGGTGATCTCTGGGAGACATGACCACGCCGCGAACCTGCGGACGCCGGCCGAGATGCCGCTTTCTGCCCGCTTTGCCCAGCTTGGTGTTCTTGTGATCCACCGCGCTGAGCTGCCCCACCGTCGCCATGCAGTCGCTGAGCACGTTCCGCATCTCGCCGGACGGCAGGCGCAGCAGCGTGTAGCGCCCCTCTTTCGCCAGCACCTGCGCGCTGGTGCCCGCGCCGCGCACTATCTGGCCTCCCTTGCCGACGTGCAGTTCCACGTTGTGAACCTGAGTGCCAGACGGCATGGCGCGCAGCGGCAGCGCGTTGCCGATGCGTATGGGCGCGTTCTCGCCGGCTTCTATCGGGTCTCCCACCTGCAAGCCGTTGGGCGCGAGAATGTATCGCCAGTCCCCATCCGGGTACTTGATGAGCGCGATGCGAGCGGAGCGGTTCGGGTCGTACTCTATCGTTTCGACGACGCCGGGAACGCCCGTCTTGTTTCGCTTGAAGTCGATGAGACGGTAGCGCCGCTTGTGTCCGCCGCCGCGGTGGCGCACGGTGAGACGCCCCTGGTTGTTCCTGCCCGCGCGCTTCTTGAGCGGACGCAGCAGCGACTTCTTTGGGCGAGATTCGGTTATATCTTCCGTAGTCTGCCGAATCTGCCCCCGCTGGCCGGGGGTCATCGGCTTTCGCACTCTCAGCGGCATGGATCAGACGCCCTCGAATATGGTTATGGAGTTGCCCGGCGCGAGCTGCACAATGGCTTTTTTCCAGCTTCTCGATGTGGAGATCCTGGGTCCCAGCCGCTTGCGTCTGCCGCGCATAGTCATGGTGTTTACCTTCAGCGCCGTTACGCCGAACGCCTCTTCCACCGCCTCTTTGATTTGGTGCTTGGTGGCGGAGGGCGCAACCTCGAACGTGTAGCGTCCCTCGTCCTGAAGCATGGTGCTTTTTTCGGTGACCACGGGACGGCGGATTATCTCGAATGGGTGAAGGTCCATTTGTCTAAGCCTCTGCCGTCGCGGGTTCGGCGTCTGCCGACCGCCGTCTTTGGAATCGCCCGCCCCAGCGCTCTTCCGCGTTTCGGACGGCTTCGACAGTCATCACGATAGCGCGGTGGTTGAGAAGGTCGAGCGCGTTGATGGTGTGGCTTGGGCGCATCTTGAGCTTGGGGATGTTCCGCGCGGCGCGAAGCGATTCGGTCGGCGCGCCGTCCGCGACTAGCAGCGTCGAAACTCCGCCCGCGCCGACGTTCTCCAGCGCTGCGGCGACGGCGGATGTCTTGGGCTGCGGCAGATCGAAATCTTCCACTACGATGACGCCGCCTTCGCGCGCCTTGCCGGACAGCGCGCTGAGCAGCGCGCCGCGCCGCATCCGCTTCGGCGTGTTGTGCCTGTAGCTGCGGGGGCTTGGCCCAAAGGTTACCCCGCCGCCGCGCCAGATGGGGGAGCGAATCGAGCCGGCGCGCGCCCTGCCTGTGTGCTTCTGAGGCCTAGGCTTCGCGCCGCCGCCGGACACCTCCGCGCGCGTTCGCGTCTTGGCGGTGCCTTGCCTGCGGTTGGCGAGCTGCCCAACCAGCGCCTGATGGATGAGCGCGGGATTCAGCTCGACGCCGAAAACGTCGTCGCTCACCTCGATAGCGCCGGTGACTTCGCCCTGTAAGTTTCTGACTTGCAGCTCCATCTGTGCAGCCTTCTTTGCAATCTGTTGGCTTCGCTCTTCGCTCGCGCGCTTTCCTGTAGGGCAGCGCTGGGGCGCGAAGGTTTCTTCAGCCTATCTTCCGCTTCCTCGCGCCGGATCTCTTCACCAGCGCCAGAGAGTTTCTGCCGCCCGGCACGGCGCCCTTGATGAACAGCAAATTCCGCTCCGGGTTGGCTTCCACCACTTCGAGCTTGCGAACGGTAACGCGCCTGTCGCCCATATGCCCCGCCATTCGCATACCCTTCAGCACCTTGCCGGGCGTGGTGCCCGCTCCGATGGAGCCGGGCGCGCGATGCCTGTCGGATTGCCCGTGCGTCTTGGGGCCGCCGCGGAAGTTGTATCGCTTGACGCCGCCCTGAAAGCCCCGCCCTTTGGAGCGCGCGGTTACGTCCACAATGTCGCCCGCAGCGAACAGCCCGGCGTCGATCAGCTGCCCAATCTCCACCTCTTCCACGTCGTCCACGCCGAACTCTCTCAGCACGCGGTAGCGCCTGTCCACGCGAGCTAGATGCCCGGCTTCGGGCTTGTTCAGCTGCCTGACCTCGTCGTAGCCGAGCTGAACGCCAACGTAGCCGTCCGTCTCTTCGGTCTTGATTTGCGTAACGCGGCAGGGGCCTGCCTGTATGACGGTGACCGCGTCGGATCGCCCGTCTTCGCGGAAGATCTGCGTAGCGCCTATCTTCCTGCCGATTATTCCGTGTATTGGCATCTCGCTATAGCCTTATCTGAATGTCCACGCCCGCCGGAACGTTCAGCCGCGTGAGCTGGTCTATCGTCTTGGACGTGGAATCCGAGATGTCTATGAGTCGGTTGTGCGTTCGTATCTCGAAATGCTCGCGCGAGTCTTTGTCGATGTGCGGGGAGCGCAGAACGCAGAACCGCTTGATGGACGTTGGCAGCGGCACTGGCCCGGACACGCGCGCGCCCGTCCGCTCCGCCGTCTCCACGATCTGCCCGGCGGACTGATCGAGTATCCTGTGGTCGAATGCCTTGAGGATTATTCTAATCCGTCTGTCCGTTGTCATCTCGAGCTCGCCTTGCTGTTTGGTTTTTTATTGCGTCGTCGCGTTGCGCTACACGGCTTCCACAAGCTCTTTGGGAACTTCGGCGTAGTTGTCGAACTCCATCGTGTAGCTGGCGCGCCCTTGCGTGAGCGATCTGATGGCGTTGGCGTAGCCGAAGCTCTCCGCCAGCGGTATATCGGCTTTGACGGACTGGATGTCGCGCTCGCCTTCGATGTTCTTTATCTGGGCGCGGCGGCGTCCGAGGTCGCCTAGCACGTCGCCGAGGAATTGGCCGGGCGCGACGACTTCTATCTTCATCACCGGCTCCAGCATCACGGGCTTGCCGCGCGTCACGAGCGATTTCGCCGCTATGGAGCCGGCAATCTGAAAGCTGACTTTGGAGGAGTCGACTTCGTGATAGCTGCCGTCCACCAGCGTCATCTTGACATCTACCACGGGGAAGCCGGACAGCGGACCCGACGCGAGCGCTTCGCGGGCGCCCTCTTCGACTGCGGGGATGAACTCGTTCGGGATTCTCCCGCCGCTTATCTTGCTCTCGAACTGTATGCCGCCGCCGCGTCCGAGCGGCTCTATCTCCATCCACACGTGGCCATACTGCCCATGCCCGCCTGTCTGCCGCACGAACCGCCCCTCCGCGCGCGCTGTCGATCGGATAGTCTCGCGGTAGGATACGCGGGGCTTGCCCACGTTCGCTTCGACGCTGTATTCGCGGCGAATGCGGTCTACGATGATGTCTAGGTGCAGCTCGCCCATGCCGGAGATTATCGTCTGCCCCGTCTCGTCGTCGTAAGCCACCTTGAAGGTTGGGTCTTCGTCCGACATATAGATGAGAGAATCCGAGAGCCTGTCTTGGTCGGCGCGGGAGCGGGGTTCGATGGCTACGGACACCACGGGGTCGGGGAAGTCGATAGTCTCCAGCGCTACTGCGGAATCCTGCGCGCCGCAGATGGTGTCGCCTGTGGTAGTGGTCTTCAGCCCGACGGCTGCCACTATCTGCCCGGCGGTGACTTCGGGTATCTCCTCACGGCGGTTGGCGTGCATCTGCACCAGCCGCCCCAGCCGTTCGCGCCGCCCGCGCGTGGCATTGAACACCATGGAGCCGCTCGCGGCGCTGCCCGAGTACGCGCGGAAGTAGACGAGCCGCCCGATGTACGGGTCCGCCACCGTCTTGAACGCGAGCGCCGCGAAAGGCGCGTCCGGGTCGTTCGGATGGCGCGTCTCCGGCTCGCCTGTGGCGTAAGAAACGCCCTCCGTTGGGGGGACGTCTAGCGGTGATGGCAGGTAGTCGCCGATGGCGTCTAGGAGCGGCTGAATGCCTCGATGGCGCAGCGCGGTGCCGCACAGCACCGGCACTATCTTATATTCGAGCGTTGCGCGGCGGAGCGCCTCTTTGATCTCCTGCTTGCTTATCTCCTCGTCTTCAAGGTACTTGATTATCAGGTCGTCATCGGTCTCCGCAACCTTCTCGACGAGCGCGCTTCTGTAGTTGCGGAACTCCTCTATCATCTCTTCGGGAACCGCGCCCTCGCGCGGCGCTTCCGCGCCTGCGCCTTCGTAGAAGAACGCCTTTTCGTCCACCAAGTCTATGATGCCGCGAAAGCCGTCTTCCTCCCCTATTGGGATTTGGATGGCTACGGGGTTGGCGTTCAGCCTGTGCGCGATGGAGTCTATAGCCCTGAAATAGTTAGCCCCCACTCTGTCCATCTTGTTGATGAAGCAGATGCGGGGGACATTATAGCGGTCTGCCTGTCGCCACACTGTTTCGGATTGCGGCTGAACGCCCGCCACTGCGTCGAATACTACGACGCCGCCGTCGAGAATGCGGAGGCTTCGCTCCACTTCGGCGGTGAAGTCCACATGCCCGGGCGTGTCTATGATGTTGATGGTGTACTGCTTCCACTCGCAGGTGGTGGCGGCGGACGTGATGGTTATGCCGCGCTCGCGCTCCTGCGCCATCCAGTCCATCGCGGTGGTGCCTTCGTCCACCCCGCCTATCTTGTAGATGCGGCCGGCAAAATACAGCACGCGCTCGGTTACCGTAGTCTTGCCGGCGTCTATGTGCGCTATGAACCCGATGTTGCGGGTGTTCTGTAAGAGTCCGTTGTTCATTTGCCTGCTTGCCGCCTCTCTGAGCGAGGCAACGCTATAGGGGCGGGCTTTCGCGCAACCCGCCCCTACGGTTCGGAGTCTGTTCGCTTTCGGTTCGCCGCCATCGCTTCGCGCGGGGCGAACAGTGCATTATGCCAAATTTTAGCCTTCGGATGGAAGGTTTTCGCATCCCGCGCCCCTTATCCTATCCCGTTTCCGTTGTGGGAGTGGATTGGGCGAGAGCGCGGCGCCTCTATGCCTCTACCATCGATAGTGCGCGAAAGCGCGATTCGCCTCCGCCATGCGGTAGAGGTCTTCGCGTCGCTTCACCGCCGTCCCCTGTCCGCGCGCCGCCTCCGCCAGCTCGATGGACAGCCGCTGCGCCATAGGCCTGCCCTTGCGCGCGCGCGCCGCCTGAATGATCCAGCGCATCGAGAGCGCGAGCCGCCGTTCGGGGCGGACTTCCACAGGCACTTGGTACGTTGCGCCGCCGACTCGACGGGAGCGCACCTCCACCATGGGCATGGTGTTGCGGATAGCCTGCTCGAACAGCTCGCCCTGCGGTCGGCGCACCTCAGCGGACGCTAGGTCAAGCGCCTCGTACACGATGCGCTGCGCGACGGTCTTCTTGCCGTTCATCATCATCTTGTTGATGAACTGCGCGAGCTGCACGCTGTGATACTTGGGGTCCGGCGTAATTTTGCGCCGTTCGGCTCTTCGTCTTCGCGCCATGGGTTATCCTCGTGGCTGCGCGGGCGGGTGTCTTTAGAGGACGCCGCGTTCGCGCTTCGCGCCGTACTTGCTTCTGCCCTTCCTGCGGTCTTCGACGCCTTCGGTGTCTAGAACGCCGCGCACCACGTGGTATCGAACGCCCGGCAGGTCTTTCACGCGCCCGCCGCGAATCAGCACTACGGAGTGTTCTTGCAGGTTGTGGCCCTCGCCGGGGATGTAGGCGGTGACCTCCATCTGGTTGGTGAGCCTCACGCGCGCCACCTTTCGGAGCGCGGAGTTGGGCTTTCTGGGCGTCTGGGTGCGGACCTGCACGCAAACGCCGCGCTTCTGCGGCGAGCCGCCGCCGCGCCGCGCGCGGTTGCGGAGGGAGTTGAAGGTAAGCCGCAGCGCGGGCGACTTGTCCTTCTTCTTCTTAGCGCGTCTTGGCTTTCGCACCAGCTGATTGACCGTCGGCATTGTGAACACCTGCATTTGTAGAGCGGCGATTTTCGGGGCGTCCCCACGGCGAACGCGGGAGAGAATCCCGCTACGCGCGCCGTGCTAGACGCGCATCGTCCGCCAAAGGGCGACAAACCAGAATGTTACACGCTGGCTTTACTCGTGTCAAATTTTGCGAAACGGAGAGGAGAATCGCAAAAGCCCCCTCTTCGCCGTGGATCAGCTCTGCGCCGAATACGGGTCCGCCGCGTCTCGCAGCCCGTCGCCCATGAAGTTGAGCGCAAGCACCGCCAAGATGACCAGCAGCCCCGGCGTCAGCAGCCACGGCGCGTTGGCTACGGCTTGCAGGTTTTGCGCCTCGAACAGCAGCACGCCCCAGCTTATGGCGGGCTGGCGCAGACCAAGCCCGAGGAAGCTCAGCGCGGTTTCGGCGATGATGATGGCGGGTATGGCGAGCGTGGTGGTGGCGATGATGTGGCTCATGAACGACGGCAGCATGTGGCGGAAGATGACGCGCAGCTGGCGAGAGCCGTACAGCTGCGCCGCTGTTACGAAGTCTTCCTCACGCATGGCTAGGAAGCGCCCGCGAACCTCGCGCGCCAGCGTAGTCCAGCCGATTAGCGAGATGATTACCGATATGGCGAAGTATACTCGGACGACGGACCAGTCTTGCGGCACCGCCGCGCCGAGCGCGAGCCAAACCGGGATCGTGGGCATCGCGCGCAGGAACTCGATGAGCCGCTGAATCAGCGAATCAGTCCAGCCGCCTTTGTATCCAGAAACGCCGCCTAGAAGCACTCCCAAGAACAGGCTTATCGCCACGCCGACCAGACCGATGGACATGGAGATGCGCGTTCCGTACATCAGCCGGGAGTACACGTCCCGCCCCAGCTTGTCCGTGCCTAGCGGACGGAGCGCGTGAAGCCCTTCCTCGCTGTCCGCGCCTATCAGGTGGATGTTCGTCTTGAACAGCCCAAGCAGCTTGTATTCGTGTCCGCGCGCGAAGAACGTCAGGTAGTGTTTCGTCTCCCTGTCCTGCGCGTGTTCCATTGCGAGCGTTTCGGGGTTGCGCTTTCCCTCGACGCCGTACACGAACGGCTTTGGCAACCAGCCGTCGAAGATGTGGATGCGCTGCGGCGGCATGAACACGCGCGTGGAAGACGAATCGAGCGGGTCGTGGATGGACAGGAAGCCCGGAAACGCCGCTACGAAGTAGAAGCACAGCACGATGGCTAGGCTTATCATGGCGAGCTTGTGGCGCCTGAACCGCCACCAAACCAGCTTCCACTGCGAAGCTAGGAACGCAGCCTCTTCGGGCGTGGCGGGCGTCGGCGGCGCGGCTGCCGCTTCGATTCTAGCCATGCCGCTACGCTCCGATCCGTATGCGCGGGTCTATCAGCGCAAGCACGATGTCCGATATAAGCGTTCCTATGAGCGTAAGCGCGGTGAGTATCAGGATGATAGAGCCGGCTAGGAACATATCTTGCGTGTACAGCGCGCGCAAGAGCAGGGGGCCTAGCGTGGGCAGGCTCATAACCGTAGCCACTATCAGGCTGCCCGAAAACAGCTGCGGGAGCGTCCATCCGATAGTGCTTACTATGGGGTTGATGGCGATTCTCACGGGGTATCGCACTATCAGCTTGAATTCCGAAAGCCCTTTGGCGCGCGCGGTTTCGACGTATGGCTTGTTCAGCTCGTCTAGCAGGTTGGCGCGCATTATCCGCGTGAGCCGCGCCGTGCCGTCCGTTCCCAATATGAGCATCGGAACCCATATGTGCTTGAGCATGTCCACTACTTTGCCCACGCTCCACGGCGCTTCCACGTAGTCGGGCGAGAACAGCCCCGTGATGCTAAGCCCGAAGTACGCGAACACCAGCCACATTATCACCAGCGCAAGTAGGAAGTTGGGCGTGCCTACGCCGAGATATGAGAAGAATGTGAATATGTAATCTATCCACGAGTATTGCTTGACGGCTGAGATTATGCCTATGGGTATCGCCAGCGTCCACGTGAACACTACGGTGAACAAGCCCAAGATGATGGTCAAGCCGAGCCGCTCGTTTATCAGGTCGTTCACCGAGACGCGCATTTCCAGAGACTTGCCGAAATCCCAGCGCACTACGCCCCACACCCATTTGGCGTACTGCACATATAGCGGCTGCCCGAGTCCGTACTGCTTCTTGAGACCCTCTAGCTGCCCGGGTTCGGCGAACTCGCCCTGATTCTGAAGCTGCACCACGTAGTCCGACAGGAAATCGCCCGGCGGCGCCTGAATCAACGCGAACGCCACTATGGACATGAGGAACATCATCGGGATGAATGTAGCCAAGCGGCGGATTATGAATGTGAGCATGGCGCGCGCTGCTTAGAGTCGTTGGGGGGATTAGGCGTCGAACGCTGACAAACCTGCGTCGAATTCGATCGTTCCCTCTCCCTCGAAGGGGAGAGGGAACCGTTCTTCGCCTACCTGTCGAAGTAGAACTGCTCAGGGAAGCCGGTGGAAGGCGTGCGGAACATCCATGCGTTGGCTGCCACGTCCGGGACGTTTTGCAGCCTGTTGCTCGTGATTATCACGCCCTGATTGGACGGGCTGAGTCCGGTAACGCCGATTATCCACAGCTGATCGAGCTGGAGCTTGGCTATCTCCTTGCCTAGCTCGATGCGCTCCTTGAGCGGAAGCTGCGTGGTCCGCGACCTCATGCTGGTCAGCTCTTCTACGATGGGGATAGGCTCGACGCCCTCCGCGCCGTTGGTGTTGTACCAGATAAGGGTGTCTGGGAAGAGCGCGCCCATCCAGTCCTGAGCGGGGCCCAGCGCCGGGTCGCCGATGCCGGATCCCCAGATGTAGACCATATGCTCGCCGGCATCTCGGCGCTCGCTCAGCAGCGTCCGCGTTATCTCGTTCACCTTCGTCTTGATGCCGACGTCTTCCCAGTTGCCCGCTATCAGCTCCATGGTGTCGGTGTCGCGCCCCTCGCCGGGCGTGGTGTCCATGATTATGTGCATCCGCTCGCCGTTCTCCATCAGCCGGAAGCCCTCGTCGTCCTTGTTCGGCATGATGCCGTCTAGGATCATGTTGGCTTTCTCCGGGTCGTACTCGGTCCACGCGAAGGCGTAGTCGTCGCCCGGATAGTGCGGCTCGGTCGGCGCGGGCGCGGGCTGCCGCGGGACGCCCTGCCCTAGGTAGCTAATCTCGTTTATCTCGTTCCGGTCTATCGCGTGGGAGAGCGCGATTCTGAAGTCTTTGTTCTCGAAGTACTGCGCTTCCGGACCCTCCCACTGCTGGTTGAAGTGTATGCCTATCTCCGCGCCGGTGAGCGCGGGCCAAATCGTCATGTGGTAGTCTCCCACCTCCTCGTTTTCTTTGAGAAGCGGGAACATGGCTAGGTTTACGTGCCGCCCTTGGAAGTCTATCTCGCCCGCTATCGCCTTGAGCTGGAGGATGTCGTTGTCCTGAACGAGCGTGTACTGAAGCCTGTCCACGTATGGAAGCTGGTTGCCATCCTGATCGACGGCGTAGAAGTAGGGGTTGCGGACGGCGGTGAACACCTGCGAAGAGCCGTACTTGCTGCCCTCGGTGGGAATCCACGGGCGCAGCATCGGGCGCAGCGGGTTGACTCTGAGGTCGAACATGGCTAGGTAGTACGCCTGCCATGACTCGTGTCCGGCGTCCGACGCTTCCTGTTCTACGTTCGGGTTGTACTTGATATGAAACTGCTTCATGTAGTTGGCGGGCGCGTATGGCTGGTTGCAGCAGCCGTTGAACTGGTCCATCTGCGCGACGTTTTCGGGGAACACCCAGTAGGGATGCTCGAAGTCGTATTGAACGGTGTAGTCGTCTATCTTCTTGACAGAGCCTAGAACGCCTTGCGTCTTGAGCCTGTTCGGGGTGACCGGAGCCAGCTCGGGGTCGAGCATCACGTCTTCGTAGTGGAAAACGAAATCGTCAGCGGTGAACGGGTCGCCATTCGACCAGCGCGTGCCTTCGCGAAGGTGGAACGTCCACGTCTTGCCCTCGTTGGAGGCTTCCCAAGACTTGGCGAGCGCGGGAACGAGCGCGCTCGCGTCCTGAGACCAGCGGATGAGCCGTTCGCTGGAGATTCTGCCGTAGTTCCAAACGTCGGCTGGGCCAAAGTACACCCGCCGAATAGTGCCGCCGTAAGTCCCGGTGGAAGCCGCCGGGATGACCATAGGCTCCGAAGGTATGCGCTCTTCGATAGGCGGAAGCTCGCCCGCCTCGACTAGCTGCCTCATCAGCGGGGCTTCGTTGAAAGTCTTGGGAGCGGGTATCTCTTTGACTACCTCGATCTCCTTGATTACTTCGACTTCCTTGACTACCTCTACCTCTTTGATGACCTCTTTGGGAACTTCGACTTCCTTTACTACTTCGACCTCTTTGATGACTTCCTTGATTACCTCTTTGACGACAGGTTCGGCTGTCGGCGCGGGCGCGGCTTCGTCGGAAGCGCAAGCCGCCGCAACGGACACAATCGCCAAGCCGGTCAGCAATGCCGCGAACGCAAACAGTTTCTTCATTCGACTTCTCCTCGCTTGCCCCAACCGCGTGAAACAGCGGCGGAATTCGTGAATCGGGCGGATACTATCCCAAGTGCGCGGGAATGTCAATTTTGGGCGGACGCGCGCGAAACGGCGGTTAGCCGACTTCCCTATTTGTATCCGCCCGAATCAGGGTTCGGGCAGACGCCCGAACGTTCGCGCCCCTAGGCGGGAACGCCCGGCAGGTCTAGCTCGCCGGCGAAATGGCACTTCGCCAGTTGCCCGTCGGCTAGCGCGGTCAGCGGCGGCTCGTCGGTTCGGCAGATGTCTTGGGCGAACTCGCAGCGCGGGTGGAAGTAGCAGCCGCTCGGCGGATCGGCGGGGTTGGCTACCTCGCCCGACAGCGCCTGCCCGCGCGCGCGAATCTCCGGGTTCGGCACAGGCACGGACGACAAAAGCGCCTGCGTGTATGGATGCTTCGGGGCGGTGAAAAGCGTCTCCGTCGGCGCTATCTCCACTATCTTGCCTACGTACATCACCGCCACGCGGTGCGCTATGTACTGCACCACGCTCAGATCGTGGCTTATGAACAGGTATGTCAAGTTAAGCTCTGTCTGCAAGTCCTGCATCAGGTTCAGTATCTGCGCCTGAACAGACACGTCGAGCGCGGACACCGGCTCGTCGGCGATGACGAGGCGCGGGTTCATCACCAGCGCGCGGGCGATGCCGACGCGCTGCCGCTGTCCGCCGCTGAAGGCGTGCGGGTAGCGACGCATGTACGCGGGCGAAAGCCCCACCTTCATCAGCATTTCGCTAACGCGGTCTTCCAGCTCGCTCCCCCGCGCGATGCCGTTGACCTTCAGCGGGTCCGCCACCACGTCGAACACCGTCATGCGCGGGTTGAGCGACGCGAACGGGTCTTGGAAAATCAGTTGCATCTCCTGACGCGCGTAGCGCATCCGCTGATCGTCGGCTGTGGCGGTGTTCACCAGCGAGCCGTCGCGCATCCTGAACAGCGCCTCGCCGCCCGTCGGCTCCACCGCGCGCAGGATGGCGCGCCCCGCCGTGGTCTTGCCGCATCCGCTCTCGCCCACCAGCCCCAGCGTCTCGCCCTCGTTCATCCGAAAGCTCACGTCGTCCACCGCGCGAACGAAGCCCTTGGTTCGCTGCCAAATGCCGGAGATTATTGGGAAGTGGACTTTGAGGTTCCGCACGTCCAGAAGGGCGGAGCCGTTGGTTTCTACGGTCACTGAGACGCCTCCTCGCCGTTTGCCGCCACGCTTGCGGCGGGTTCGGAATACAGCAGGCAGCTTGCCACGTGTCCGCTGCCTACGGATACGGGCGCGGGCTCTATCACGTCGCACACGCCGGGCATGAACTGCGGACAGCGCGGATGGAACGCGCAGCCCGGCGGACGCACGAACGGCGACGGGACGCTGCCGGATATGGCGGCGAGCCGCCCCGTCTGCCGCGAGCGGCTCAGCTGCGGGATAGACTTCAACAGCTCCTGCGTGTAGGGGTGCTTCGGGTCTCGGAAGAGCGTTCGGATGTCCGCGCGCTCGACTATCTTGCCGAGATACATCACTATCATCTCTTCCGCCATCTGCGCGACGACGCCGAGGTTGTGGGTAATGAGCATCATCGCCATGCCGAATTCCTGCTGAAGCTCAGCCATAAGCTCTAGGATCTGCGCCTGCGTGGTTACGTCGAGCGCGGTAGTCGGCTCGTCGGCGATGAGCAGCGTGGGGCTGCACGAGAGCGACATCGCTATCATGCAGCGCTGCCGCATTCCTCCGCTCAGGTTGAAGGGGTAGTCGTCTATGATGCGCTCTGGGTCCGGTATGCCGACGCGCCTGAGTATGCCGATCGCCTGTTCGCGCGCGTCCTCACGCGAAACGCTCTGGTGAAGCAGGATGCCTTCGACTATCTGCGAGCCGACGGTGTGGACGGGGCTGAAAGACACCATCGGCTCTTGGAACACCATCGTAATTTCGCCGCCGCGGATGTCGCGCATCTCCGCGCCGTCCGCCGGCAGATCCATCAGGTCGACGCCGTTTTCCGCGCCGTCGCCGCGCTTGTAGATGATCTCGCCCTCGATGGAGCGTCCCGGCGGGCGGACGATACGCATTATCGAGCGCGCGAGAACGCTCTTGCCGCAGCCGCTCTCGCCGACGACGCCCAGCACGCCGCCGCGCTCCAAGTCGAAGCTCACGCCGTCCACGGCGCGCACTACCCCTTCATCCAAGAAGAAATAAGTCTTGAGGTTCTTCACATCCAGAAGCGAAGCGTTCGACGGCAACTCGGCGCCTCCTAACGGTTAGTCAGTCGCGTATGGGTCGGCGGCGTCTCGCAGCCCGTCGCCCATGAAATTGAAGGACAGTATGGCTATCAGCACGAACGGCGCGGGCAGCATCAGCCACGGCGCGTTGGAGATGGCGTTGAGGTTTTGCGCCTCGAACAGCAGCGTTCCCCAGCTTATCGTCGGCGGTCTAAGCCCAAGCCCCAAGAAACTGAGCGCGGTTTCCGCAATGATTATCGCAGGCACCGCGAGCGACGTAGTGGCGATTATGTGGCTCATGAACGACGGTATCATATGGCGGAATATAATACGAAACTCGTCCGTTCCATACAACCGCGCGGCTACGACGAAATCCTCCGAGCGCAACGCCAAGAAGCGCCCGCGAACCTCGCGCGCCAGCGTAGTCCAGCCCAAAAGCGAAATTATGATAGTGATGGCGAAGTATATCTGTATCTGCGTCCACTCCTGCGGCACCGCCGCCGCCAAGCCGAGCCACAGCGGGATAGTGGGTATGGAGCGTATGAATTCTATGAAGCGCTGTATCAGCACGTCCGCCAAGCCGCCGCGATAACCGGAGACGCCGCCTAGAAGAACGCCCAAGAACAGGCTGAGCGCAACGCCCACAAGCCCGATGGACATGGAGATGCGCGTCGCGTACATCAGCCGCGAGAACACATCCCGCCCCAGCCTGTCGCTGCCCAGTATGTACAGCGGAATCGGGTCTTCGTCCGTATCCAGCCCTATCAGGTGGACGTTCGCGTCGAACAAGCCGAACAGCTCGTACTCGTGTCCGCGCGCGAACAGCCGAATCGGGAAGCGCTTGGATTCGTCCGCGCTATACTCCGGCTTGAGCGTAACGGGGTTGCGCTCTCTGAGCAGCCCGTTCACGTAGGGCCAAGCGGGCTTCCAGCCGTCGAAGAAGTGGACGCGCTGAGGCGGCACGAACGAGCGCTGAGCGTTCTGCGCCAACGGGTCATGCACGGCGAGGAACTCGCACAGCGCCGCGATGAGGTAGAAGGCGATGATGATTGCGGTTGCGGCTACCGCCAGCCGGTGCTTCAGGAATCTCCGCCATACGAGCTGCCACTGCGACGCGATGAATTCGCGCTCTTCGGCGGAGATAGCGGGCGCGGTTTCGGCTGTAGTCGCCATGCGGGTGGACCTAGCCTTCGACCCTGATGCGCGGGTCGACGAGAGCCAAGAGAATGTCGGACACCAGCGTTCCGAGCATGGTCAGCAGCGTCAGTATCAGGATGATGGAGCCTGCCAAGAACATGTCTTGGGCGATGAGCGACGCCAAGAGCATAGGCCCTATCGTGGGCAGGCTGAGCACGGTGGCTACTATCAGGCTGCCCGAAAACAGCTGCGGCAGCTGCCATCCCATCGTGCTGATGAACGGGTTGAGCGCGATTCTCGTAGGATACTTGAGGATTAGCCGCCACTCGGACAGCCCTTTCGCGCGCGCGGTTTCCACATACGGCTTGCTCAGTTCGTCGAGCAGGTTGGCGCGGATGATCCGCGTGAAACGCGCGGTTCCGTCCGTGCCTAAGATTATCATTGGGACCCAGATGTGCTTCAGCAGGTCTATGAACTTCGCCGCGCTCCAAGCCGCGTCCTGATATTCGGGCGAAAACAGGCTGGTTATCTTCAACCCGAACCACGCCCACACGAACCACATTATGGCGAGCGCAAGCAAGAAGTTGGGCGTCCCTACGCCGAAGTAGGATAGGAAGGTGAAGGCGTAGTCTATGAACGAATACTGCTTGACCGCCGAGATTATGCCGATGGGTATAGCCAGCGTCCACGTAAACGCTATCGTGAACAAGCCGAGCAGCAGCGTAAGCGCGAGCCGCTCGCCGATAAGCTCGTTCACGGGGCGCTGATACTCCAGCGAGAAGCCGAGGTTGCCGCGAACTATGTTGCCCACCCACTTCAGATACTGCACATGCACGGGGCTGTCCAGACCGTACTGGCGCCTGAGGTTCTCCACCTCCGCCATGTCTATCTGGTCACCGCCCGCGACAAGCTCCGCGATGTACGTCTGAAGGTAGTCGCCCGGCGGCGCTTGGATGATCCCGAAGGCGACGACGGACATCAAGATCATCATGGGAATGAGTATCCCCAGTCGCCTCAGTAGGAATTGCGTCATTGCCGGGCTTTCCTAGCGTTGTTTGCCGATGCGTGTCGGAATCAGGGTTTTCAGGGTTGGGCGATGCGCGGGATTGCCGCCATCCTGAAAACCCTGATCCGATCGGGACGAAGATGCGCCGCGAGACCGAATCCGGGGCTACCGCGCCGTCTCCGACCTGCGCGCGTCGCTCCTGTACCAGAACTGATCGGGGAACGAGTTGAACGGCATGTTGAGACCCGCCCTGTTCGCCCACCAGTCCGGAACGTTCACTAGCTCGTCGTTGACTATGACGATGCCCGACACCAGCCCGCTCGCGCCGACGGTGCCTAGCCGCACTTGGTTGTCGATAGTCCACGCGAATATCTCTCGCGCTATCTCGTTCTGCTCTTCGGGCGGCACGCTCGAGGCTTCGAGCAGTATGTCCAGCAGGTGGCGTATCTCTTCGGGCGGCTCGCTGCCCTCGTCGCCGCCGCTCTGGAACCAGCGCGCGTAGTCCGACGCCCAGCCGAACACCGGGTTGGTGGGCAGCGTGTGGAACGCGATGCTGAACAGCTCAGCCGTGAGGTCTGCGTTGTGCACGCGAGACATAAGCTCGTTCGCCTGCGCCTGCGTGTTCAGCAAGCTGCGTTCCACCACGTCCACCGTGCAGCGAACGCCCACCGCCTCGAAGTACGCGCACATCTGCTCCGCGCCGTCCACGTAGCCGCCGAAGGCGTCCATAGTGCTTATCTTGAACGCGAACCTGTCGCCGTTCGGCAGCGTGCGGAAGCCCTCGTCGTCCTTAGCCCCCATGATGTCGTCCAGCATCGAGTTGGAGCGGTCCACGTCGTATTCGATGTGCTTCGTCTCGTACTCGTCACCCGGATAGAATGGGTGATCGGCGGCGGGCAGCGCGTTGCGGACGATGCCTTGCCCGCCCATCGTTATCTCCTTGATGGAGTGGCGGTCGAGCGAGTGAGACATGGCTATCCGCCAATCGCGGTTGTTTATTAGCTCGCCTTCGGGTCCCGGATACGTAATGTTGAAGTACAGCACGATGTCCGACCCCATCGGGTCTACGACCATCTGAATGCGGTATCCGCCGCGCTCCTCGCCCTCTTTCAGCACAGGGAAGTTGGCGAAGTTGATGTGTCGCCCTTGGAAGTCGATCTCGCCCTGAGCCGCGCGCAAGTTCAGCGGCTCGACGCCGGAAGCCGTCTGGAAGCGCACTTCGTCTATGTACGGCAGCTGATTGCCTTCCTGATCCACAATCGGGTAGTACGGGTTGCGCTCCAGCCTGATTATCTCGTCAGCCGACGTGTTCGTCCACACCCACGGCGAAGTCGCGGGTCTGTCAGGATTCAGCTTGGGGTCTTCGCGGTTCAGGTAGTACTGAGTCCAGCTAGGGAATCCCGCCGCTTCCGCGAGCTTGTCGGCGTCCGGGTTGTACCGCTTGTTGAACTGCTTGAGATAGTGCTTGGGCGCGTACTGGAAATCGCGCGGCGTGCAGCCGTGCGCCATATGCCCTTCGAAGAAGTAGAAAGGTCCTGAGTAGCGGAATTCGACGGTGTAGTCGTCCACCTTCGCCACCTGCACGATGGGATCGCCGCTCTGACGTATCCAGCGCGGCAGCGCGGACTTGATCTCAGGGTCCGTCTGCACCTCGTAGGCGTACACCCAGTCGTCAGCAGTGAACGGATGCCCGTCCGACCACTTCATGCCTTCCATCAGGCGGACTGTCCACACGCTGCCTTCTGCGTTCGATTCCCAGCTCTCGACCGCGTGCGGGATGACTCCCGTCCCGTCGCCGGCGTAGCGCATGGCGCCCCTGCCATTGGCGCGCCCCACGTTGCAAGATGCGTCGCCTGGTCCCAGATGAACCCTTCGCCACTGCCCGCCGTACTCGCCGACTTCGTCTACCATCATCACCAGCGGCTTGTCGGGCAGCCGCTCTTCGACGGGCGGCAGCTCTCCCGCCGCCACCTTAGCCGCCATAGACGGCGATTCCTTGTACTCCATCGGCAGCGGCACAGGTTCGGTAGCCACCACGTCGACGCGCACGCCTACCGTCGATTCGCCGCTTGTCGCCATGCTTACGCTCGGCGCGGCGGTTGGGGCGGGCGCAGGCGCGGGAGCGGTCGTCGGCTGAGCCGCCGGAGCCGGCGCGGCAGTCGGCGCCGGCGCGGGCGCGGCTTCCTCCTCGGCGGACTCGCCGCCGCAAGCCGCCAACGCCAACGCGAGAGACAGCATAGCCAGCAGCGCTATCGCAAAGCTCTTCATTCTCACATCCTCCCCGAACGAGGCTGAGCGCCGACAGAACCCCGATGGCATGCCACCCAAGCTATGCGCTTTTCTGGCGTGCAATGCCTAAGCAGTCGGGGCTAACATATTCGGCGGCGCACATAGCCGCGTCCACACACGCATTCAGGCGAATCGCGCCCGAAAACCCACTTTCCGATGGCGCGGATTCTATGCCCGCGCTGGGCATATGTCAACACTGGGGGAGTCGGGCGTAAGGGAAAGGGCGGAAATCGCCCCGCTATTTCATGGGAGAGGCGCGGCTAGACATAATTCGGAGAGGCTTTTCAGGGGCGCTCTAAGGCTCTACCAGCGTAACCCGTCTGTTTATCGGAACGTCTCTCACCACCTGCGTCGCGCCGCTAGACCAGCGTACTGTGACCGAGTCCACCCGCGCGACGTCGCCCAAGCCGAAGTGCGCCGTCCGCATGTTCTGCCCCATCTGGCTGGAGCCGGCGGCTATCTCCCGAATCTGAGTCGAGCCGCCCGCCTCGACCGTTATCCTTGCGCCCACGCCGTCGCGGTTGCCGCGCGTCCCTTCGAGGTCTATCTGAAGCCAGCCGTTTCCCCACTCGCACACGTTGCGAAGCAGCCGCGCCTTCTGCCGCAGGTTGGTGAGGAAGATGTCCAAGCATCCGTCGCCGTCGTAGTCTAGGTATACGCCGCCGCGTCCGACGCCGGGATCGTCCGCGCCGCTGTTCTCGGAGACGTTCGTGAAGGTTCCGTCGCGGTTGTTCCGCAGCAGCGCGTTGGGCTGGCTCTGCGGGTTGTCCACGTTGGCGGCGTTCAGGAAGCCGCTGACTATGTACAAGTCCTCGTCGCCATCGTTGTCATAGTCGAAGAAGAACGTCCCCCAGCCCACGCGCTTGCCGTCGTCGTTCCGCTCCGCGCCCGCGCTGACGGTGGACAGCGAGAACCCGCCCCGCTCTATCTCGTTCGTGAGCAGCGCGCCGTCGCCGATGTTGGTTGCGAACATGTCCAAGTAGCCGTTCAGGTCATAATCTCCTACGGCAAGCCCCATGCCGAACATCTCGACGCCGGCGCCTGAGCTGTCTGATACGTCTGTGAATATCCACGAGCCATCCGGCGAAGCGCCGTCATTGCGCCACAGAACGTTGGGTTGGAGCTGCTCTCCGAGGTCGTTCACGAAGTAGAGATCGAGGTCTCCGTCGTTGTCGTAGTCCAGCCATCCGGGCTGGAATCCCGCGCCGAACATGTTGCCGAGCCGCCCCGTCTCGGATGGCGAGGATGCGTCTCCGAGCAATCGGCTTTCGTCGCTGAAAGATCCGTCGCCGTTGTTGCGGTAGAGAATCGCCGCGTCGTGCAGCGCGAGGAACTCCGGTCGATGCCGAACCTCGTCCACGCTATGGCCGAAAATGTAGAGATCCGCGCTCAGCCGCGTGTGGCTGACGACGGCTAGATCGAGAAATCCGTCGCCGTCGTAGTCTCCCCACGCGCAGCCCATCGTTCGCTCCAAGTCGCGGACTTTGCCAAGGCTCTTGGATGTTACGTTGGCGAACGCGCCGTCCGCGCGATTGGCGTATAGGCGGCTAGGCCCAAAGTGAGATACGAACAAGTCCGGGTATCCGTCGTTGTCGTAGTCCGCGCCGCAGCCGCCGTTCACCGTTCCGCCGCCTCTGTCGTCGATGCGTGCGGCGCGCGCGACGTCTGTGAAAGAGCCATCGCCATTGTTGCGGTACAGCGCGTTGGGGGTGTCGTTGCTCGTCGCGTATATGTCGTGGTCGCCGTCGCGGTCGTAGTCGAACACTATGGCGCCCGCGCCCACGTCCACGGCATCCGTCCGCCGCCGCTCGTGCAGGAAATCGATGCCAGCGGATTCCGTTACGTCCACGAACGCGGGCGAGTCGAGCGGCTCGGATAGCGGGTGAAGCGCGACAGGCGCCGCCCAGCGCGACGCCTGCCGAACGCTGGCGTCCTGCCCGCCGCCCTCCCACAGCAGCGCGCCGACGCCGAGAATCGCCAAGCCGCCCGCGACGCCGAGCGCCCACGTCGCGCCCGCGAAGGCGGCGAGCGCGCGCCGCGGCATGAGCTTCGCCATCCCCCAGAACGTAACGGGGCCAGCGGCGGCGGCCGTGAACAGCAGCGCGGCGGCGGGCGCGGTGCCCATGCCGAGCAGGAGCAGCAGCGCGACTAGCGGAATCTCGAACAGCAGCGGCACGTTGATGAGGATGCCGAATGTGGCGGCGATGACCACGCCGCCGACGTCGTTGCCCAAATGCCGATCCACAACCGACGGATCGAGCCACTGTATGGCAAGCCCGCTTACGAACCCCGCCGCCACCATTATGGGGCCTAGCCTGAGCAGGTGTCCGATGCTGGCTTTCGCCCAATCGCGCGTCGCCTCCGCCATAACCGCGCGCCAAGACTGTGGCGCGCGCGAATCGGGCATCCAGGCGAGGCTGCTCGGCGGTTGGGGCGCGTCGACGGGCGAGCGGATAGTCTTGACTACGAGGGGGCCTATCAACAGCGCGCCCGCCACCGCGAGCGCCAGCCGGCTCGCTCCCAGCAGCGGCGTGAACACGAAGAAGACCATCGCTAGCGCGGGGATGTTCATGGTGGCGGAGCTTTGCGCCATGGCGATAGCTCCCTCCACGCCCGCGCCGCGCCGTCGGAAAGCGGATGTGACTGGCACGATGCACGCCGAGCATAGGTTCATCACGGGTCCCAGCGCCGCGCCCCGCAGCGTGCGCGCGAACACGCCCCCAGACGCGAACGGCGCCGCGCCGCTCCCGGGCGGGAACAGGAAGCTCTCAGCAAGACCCGCGACGACGAAGGCGAACGTCATGCCCACCGCCACCAGACGCAGGTACGTTGTCGAGAACGATAGCCAGCGAGACGCGAACGACTCGCCCGGCTCGCGCTCTATGCAGAACCCCTGAAAGCACTGGTGGCTAGGGGCGGAAACGGCGTTCAGGTCTTCGCCAACGACGTCGAGCTTGGGGATGCGGTTGAACGACAGGAAGAGCGCGAGGATGATCGCCAGTAGAACGACGCCCGCGGCGCGCTTCTTTCTCAGCGGGTCTTCGAGCGCCGTTCTCCAGCCGCTGATTCTGGGCAGGAGCGTGGAATCAGCGAGACGCGCGAGCGTCGGGCGTCTCAACGGTCTTTCCGTCGGCGAGTCAGGCGGCGTCTCAGCCGCGCGGCGAAGTCGTCCTCATTCTCGCGCGGCGGCAGCAGCAGCCACAACAACAACATGCACCCAAACACCGCGAGCGGCAGCGCAGCTTCGACAGGCATGTTCGGCGCGCTCCTACACGTCGGGGCGGCGGCTTGTCAGACGCCCTCTACGATAATCACGTCGGAGTCGGCGGAGTCTAGCCGCATCTGCTTGACGGGCGCGTACTCGTCGGAGTCGTACCACTGTTTGGCGCGCTCCATGCTGTCGAACTCGATGATTACCGTGCGGTTGTGTACGCGGTCGCCTTCCAGCGGCTCCACGTCGCCGCCGCGCGCTAGATACTTGCCGCCGTACATCTCCACCGTAGGCAAGACCAGCTTGCGATATTCGGCGAACAGCTCAGGGTCCGACACGTCTACGTCTGCGATTACATATCCTGCCACGTTGCGCCTCCGGAATTATCTTTAGGGTGGAACAGTCGGCTCACACGCCCGGCGGCGGCTCGTCGAACGGAATGCCCCTCTTCTGGGCGTCGAGCCGTCTGTCGTTCCATTCCCGTACCGCCGCGATCATTTGCTCGCGGTCCTGCTGAACGCCCTGACGGATGCCTTGCTCGCGGCCCTGCTGGATGCCTTGCTGAACGCCCTGCTTTCTTCCCTCTTCGCGATGTGCCTCGACGATGGGAGCGACGAACTTCTTGGTTAGGATTCTTGCGGTTGCCATTACTCCCCCTATCACGAAGTCCAGCGAGATAGTAATCATTATCCCATACAAGACGAACAACGGCGAGGCCGGAGCCGTTACGGGAAGGACTTCCGCTATAGGATAGGGGACCTAGTCGGCTCACAAGCCCGGCGGCGGCTCATCGAATGGGATGCCCCTCTTCTGGGCGTCGAGCCGCCTATCGTTCCATTCCCGCACCGCTGCGATCATCTGCTCGCGGCCCTGCTGAACGCCCTGCTGGATGCCCTGCTCGCGGCCCTGCTGAACGCCCTGCTGGATGCCTTGCTCACGGCCCTGCTGGATGCCCTGCTCGCGGCCCTGCTGGATGCCTCGCTGAACGCCTTGCCGGATGCCCTGCTGAACGCCCTGCTTTCTTCCCTCTTCGCGGTGTGCCTCGACGATGGGAGCGACGAACTTCTTGGTTAGGATTCTTGCGGTTGCCATTATTCCCCCTATCACGAAGTCTAGCGAGATAGTAATCATTATCCCATACAAGACGAACAGCGGCGAGGCCGGAGCCGTTACGGAAACTACTTCCACGGCGGTTATCAGAATGCCGTCGTGTCTTCCCGAGCTCACTTCGACATGCGCCACGAGCGCAGTCCAGCCGAGCGTTATCGCCATGATGACGGCTAGACACCACGGCGCAAGCTCGCGCGCTATGGCGAGCGGCGTGTCCCGCTCGCCGCCGACGTTCGTCTCAGGTTCGTTCATGCCGTCTCTCTGCGCCTCTGCGTTTCGCGGCGGCGCGTTCTCATGCGGGATAGCGCCACGGCTCGCCTTCCGGCGGCTCGTCGGAGAGCATGAACTGCGGCAGCGTCAGACCGTCTTCCATGTCCATGAACACCACTTCTACGCGCTTTCCGATGGCTACGTTCTCCTCGCTTTCGGCGTTCATGTCGGCGTCGACTAGGTTGGCGGTGATTCGCAGCCCATCCCCCGCGCGCGGCTCTCCGCGCTGCTCGTCCAGCTCGACCAAGATTATGGGATACGGCGTCCAGTCGCGGAAGCCGGGCAGCACGCTGTGCGCTACTATCTGGTAGCTGTAGATGGTTCCCTTGCCGCTCACCTGCCGCCACTCGGAGCGCATCGAGGCGCACCACGGGCAGCCCGCGCCCGGCTCTCCGCGAAGCAGCCCGCAGTCTAGGCACGCCTTTAGGACGAGCTTATGCTCCTGCGCCGCGCGGAAGTAGCCGTAGTACTCCGAATCCTGCTCCTGAATGTTTATCGGAAGCTGCCGATACTCGTACACAGGCACTTGCCTACCTCCTCATTATCAGGGCGCTGCCCGTAGCGGGGTTCGCCCAGCCCATGTTCATCGTTATCTCCACGTCCTTCACCTGTCGGCAGCCCCCTTCGGAGTAGTCGTAGGTGTGAACGCCGTTCTCCCAATCGGGGCAGTAGTCGTCTACCTTGCCGCGCAGCTGGCGGACGTTCTCGATTACCATGTTCATGCCGTGCGTATAGCCTTCGCACAGGTGGCCGCCGCTGGTGTTGTTGGGGCGTCCGCCGCCCAAGTCGGTTATGCCGGATGTTACATAGTCTTTGCCCTCGCCCTTGGCGCAGAAGCCGTAGTCTTCGAACTGCAACAGCGTGGTGTAGGTGAAGGCGTCGTAGCATCCGGTGACGTCGATGTCGTCGCGCGTGAGGTCGGCTAGTCCGAATATGCGGGGTCCGACGTGGTATCCCGCCACGCGCGTTATCGGCGCGTGTTGGTAGTGGAAGTCGCCGCCGCGCTTGGTTCCCCTGCCTTGCGCCGCGCGGATGTACGCGGGCTTCTGCCGCAAGTCTTTCGCGCGCTCCGCGCTGGTCACGATGATGCAGGTGGCGTTGTCCGTCTCTAGGCAGCAGTCGAGCAGGTGGGCGCACGGGCGCACTATCCAGCGCGAGTTGAGAACGTCGTCTACAGTGACGCGCTGCTTCATGAGCGCCTTCGGGTTGTTGCTGGCGTGGTTGCTGTGGGTGACCTTGATGTGGGCGAGATGCTCGCTGGCGACGCCGTACTCCATCATGTGGCGGGTGAAGGTGAACGCGAACGTCTGCACCGCGCTCGCCAGCCCGTAGGGGCGACGCAGCAAGTCGGACGCGCTCACCGGCGACGCCGCGCGCGCTCCCGTGCCGCCGATGCGGACTTGGGAGTAGCCGTTCATCGCGCGGAAGATGGCTACCACGTCGCACAGCCCCGCCTCTATCGCGCCTATCGCAAGCCCAACGAGCGCCTCCGTGCTTGAGCCGCCGCCCGAACAGTCCATGTAGAAGTTCAGACGGTTGCCCAAATCGTAGGTGATCGCGCTCGACGTCGTCGAATCGCCCCCGTGATAGCTCAGCATCCCGTCTACGTCTGCGGTGGTCAGCCCCGCGTCCGCGACTGCGTTTCGGATAGCCTCCACCGCCAGCGCGCGAGTGCTGCGCCCCGACCCTCGGCTGTAGTCCGTCTCGCCGACCCCTACGATGCAATACTTGTCTCGCAGGTTGTTTTGCATTGTCTCCTCCGTCTAGCTCTGCCGGTCTCGCCTATCTCGGCGGACTCAGCGCCGAGTCTATTGGCTGCGCCGAGCTATGGCAAGAACCACGATGGAAGATGGGCGCAATACGAAATCCAGAGGGATGAGTGGGACGAGTGTATGATGAGACAGAAAACGCCGCCTACGGCAGCCGGCGACAAGCCACAGGAGGGCGAATCATGGAGTTGGGCGATATTCTCATCTCGGAATCCGACATTGCGCGGGCGGTGTCGGAGATAGCGGTCGAAGTACAGGAGCATTACGGCGACGCGGACTTGCTGTTGGTGGGCGTGATGGATGGGGCGGTGTGCTTCCTCGCGGACTTGATGCGCGCGTTCGGGCGCCCGGTGGATATGGCGACGGCGCGGGCGGCGAGCTACAGCGGCGCGCAGCCGGGCGAGACCGAAATCGCGTATCTCCCACCGCGCGAACGGATCGAGGGGCGGCACGTTCTGCTAGTGGAAGACATACTGGACACGGGCGCGACGGCGGCGACGCTCATCGCCTGCCTGAGAGACATGGACGCGGCGTCGGTGGCGGTGTGCGCGCTTCTGAACAAGCCATCCCGCCGCGAGTACGACGTGGAAGCGGATTTCGCAGGCTTCGACGTGCCGGACGTGTTCGTGGTGGGCTACGGTCTGGATTACGATGGCGCGTATCGCAGCCTGCGAGATGTGTGGGAGATGCAGGATTGGTAGGCGTTCGCCCCGCCGTCTAGCGCGCCAAACGCAAGATGCCCCGAGTAATCTCGGCCGTTCGGTTCGGCTTTGCAAGCCGCCTGCGGCTCGGCTCCGATGACGCTTCGCCTTGCGGCTCCTCGCCTTCGGTCGTTTCCGCCTGCCGCCCGCTTTCGCCGATCCTCCGCGCCTCAACCACTCGGGACAATTTCTATACTATGCCTGAATTGGTTTGCCGTCAACCCCTTTTTCGGGCGAATTTCGGGAAATTTTCGCATTTTCTCGAAATCGCCGCGCTGGGAGCGGATTCAGGCTTCCAAATTGGGCGTGTCCCCGGTTATGCCTAGCGCCACCAGCCGATCTATCTCTTCGCGGCTCATGCCTAAGTGATGCCGCAGCGTTTCGGCGCTGTGCTGCCCTAGCTTGGGCGCCGCGCCGCCTAGTCTGCCGGGCGTGAGCGACAGCCGCCACGCGACGCCGGCATATGGTTGGACGCCCGTTTCGGGGTGGTCTATGCGCTGGAAGAAATCGCGCGCTATCAGCTGAGGGTTGTCGGCAAGCTCGTTCGCCTTCAGAACCGGCGCGCTAGGGACGCCGCGCCGCTGAAGCCGCCGCGCCGCTTCGTATGCGTCCAGCGTCCGCGTCCAGACGGATACTATCTCGTCCAGCGCGTCTTGGTTGGCGAGCCTGCCGCTCAGATCGGCGAAGCGCGCGTCGGACGCGAGCCGCGGCTTGTCCATCGCGGCGCACGCGCGCCGCCAATCCGAATCGTCGCGCGCGGCGATAGCCACCCATTCGTCATCGCCGGCGCATGGGTAGTTGCCGTGCGGAGCCATGCGCGCGCTGCGGTTGCCCCGCCGCGCCTGTGGGACGCCCAGTGACGCCGCCATGACCTGTTCCGCTATCAGCCCGATGGAAGTCTCTTGCTGGGATAGATCGATCTCCTGCCCCTGCCCAGAGCGGGCGCGGTGATGGAGCGCGATCATGATGGCGGACGCAGCCATCATCCCGGCGAATGGGTCCGTGTGCATGACGCCGGAGTTGATAGGAGGCCCATCCGCGTAGCCCAGCAGCGAGGATATGCCGGACATCGGCTCGATGCTGCCGCCGTTGCCCATGTAGTTGGCGTATTGCCCCGCGCTGCCGTAGGCGGGCATCCGCAGAAGCACGATGGACGGGTTGGCGCGCCGCAGGACGGGATATTCCAAGCCGAGATTGGGCAGCACCCGCGCCGAGAAGTTCTCCGCCACCACGTCGGATATGGCGACCAGATCCAGCAGCGCGTCTTTCGCTTCGTCCCAGTTCAGATCCAGCGTAATGCCCTTCTTGCCCGTATTCACGGAGTTGTATGCGGCGTTGCGGTCGTAGGGGCGGTTTCCGGGGACGCCATCCGGGTACGTGCCGGACAACCGCGGGGGATAGCCCCCGCGCCACGGGTCGGGCCTGTCGAGCGCCTCCACCTGTATGACCTCCGCGCCCATATCCGCAAGCAGCCGGGTGGCATACGCGCCCGCCCAAGCCTGCGTCAGAACGGTGGCGCGGACGTGCGCCAGCGGCAGGCGCGCGGGGGCGTCAGGCATCGTCGCATCCCCCGCCCCGCTTGGGGGCGGCGCGGCGCATCCGCCACGGAGTCGCGCTCATGCGGAAGGGCGCGCCGGGCATAGCCGCCCCGCCGACGCCCTCGACGAAGAAGCCGCGCTCTCGCAGGTGGGGATCGCGCGGCAGGTCTCCCGCCTCCACCGTCATGCCGATGAGGATGCGGAGCGGCGCGAGCGCGTGGAACAGCTCAGCCATCGTGTGGCGCGCTAGATAAGGCAGCAGCAGCCGCTCTATCTCGTCGGCGCGGCTGCGGCGATCGGCGGCGGTGGCGAACCGCGAATCATGCGCCACGTCCGGGGCGTCGAAGAACAGCCACATGTATTCCCAAGTGGCGTCGTGGCGCACGTTCAGCGATACGAAGCCGTCTTTGCACGGCAGCAGCGGAGTGGAGCCGCGCCGTTCGCGTCCGCCGGAGTGCATCGCGCCGAGAAACTGCGGGCTGAACGTCGATGCAGCCGCCTCCTGCGCCGACACGTCCACGCGCTGCCCCTCTCCGGTCATGTCGCGGTGGGCGAGCGCCGTCATCGCGCCGAGGAACGCGCTCGCGCCCGCGTGCATGAGCGATTCTTCGCCCGGCTCCTTCAGCGGCTCGCGATCCGGCGCGCCGTTGACGTAGGACAGCCCCGCCGCCGCCGATATGGTCAGGTCCGTCGCCTGCCAGTCGCGCCAAGGTCCGCTCTGCCCGAACGGAGCAATGGACACGAGTACGACGCTCGGGTTTCGCGCTCGGAGCGCGTCGTATCCAAGCCCGATTTCGTCGATGCGTCCCGGCGGGAAGTCTTCGACGACGACGTCTGAGGCGGCGCACAGGTCAAGCGCGCGCAGTCGCCCGTCGCGGGAGTCTAGGTCGAGCGTCTCGCCGCGCTTGTTGGCGTTGAGGTATGCGAACATGCCGCTCGCGTCGGGGTCGGGGTCGCCGCTCGGAAATGGCCCAAACGCGCGCGCCGGGTCGCCGCTCGGCGGCTCTATCTTCACCACGTCCGCGCCGAAGTCCGCGAACATCTTCGCGCAGAAGGGACCTGCGACGCCCGTGGTGAAATCGGCGACGCGGATATCCGCGAGCGCGCTCAACGGCGCTCTCCGAAGTCGCCGAAGCGCGCGTCTCTCGCCCGCGCTCGCTCGATGCCGGCGCTCCGCTCGTCGCCGCTCGCCTCGTCCCGCGCGCGGCGGTAGGCTACCGATAGCGCGTGAGTCTGGAACGCGCTCATGACGCCCGACCTGAAGCCCATTTCGTCTTGCATCTGGTTGACGGAGTATTTGGATATGCGAAGCGCGAACGGGTCTTGCAGCGCGATGCGCTGCGCGAGCGCCATCGTCTCTTCCGCCAGCTTGTCGGTGGGGACGACGCGGTTGACCAAGCCGAGCCGCTCCGCCTCGCGCGCGTCTATCCAGTCGCCCGTGAAGAGGTACTCTTTGGCTTTGCGAAAGCCTATCTCCCAGGGCAGGCTGGCGAACTGCACGTGCGGACCTCCCCATCGCACGGTGCGATCCGAGAATCGCGCGTCTTCCGCCGCCACAATCAGGTCGCACGCCGTCGCCAGAATCAGCCCGCCCATGATGCAGTATCCCTGCACCTGCGCGATGGTGGGCTTGGGGAAGTCTCGCCAGCGCAGCGTGTTCGCCATGTTTTGGTTCCAGCTGCGCGCGTACGCGCCGGGGATGCCGTCCGGGTAGGGCCTGCGCTCTCTGTCGGCAAGCTCCTGCGGGCTGCCGAGATCGTGTCCCGAAGAGAAATGCTCCCCCGCGCCGGCGACTATGACGACGCGCGTCGAATCATCGTCCGCCGCGCGCATGAGCGCGTCGTCGAACTCCTCCAGCATCAAGCGGCTCTGCGCGTTGCGAACCTCCGGGCGGTTCACGGTGATGGTAAGCGCCGCGCCGTTTCGGTCTATGAGCAGGTTTTCGTAAGCCATTTGCGTGTCTACCTCCGTCCTCGCCCTCGCGGACGCGGCGAGCGCGACGCGGGCTTGGGACATGATAGCGCCGTGTGGGGCGCAAGCGTATTGTACAATTGCGCCTACTGGCTTTCACTCTCAAGGGCAGCCCTTCAGCGCGAACGCTTCCACCATCACGGTTAGAGTTCCGCTAAGCAATGTGTTCGACCGAACCCAGCTCGACGGGATTATGGGCAAAGTGGCTAGAGGTGAACCGCTATGAAAGTCGAGATACGCGATTGGAAAGCGCTTTCGTCATTGTCGCTGTCGAGTCTGCGCTCGTACCTCACATCTCACGGCTGGATCGATGGCGGAGCGTGGGGCGGAGGCAGCGCGACTATATTCTTCAAAGAAAGCGGCGGGCGCGCTTGGGACGTTCTCGTCCCGATGCAAGATGCCGCAGCGGATTACGCCTACAGGATGGGCGACGCCGTGACCGCTATCGCGTCTGTGGAAGAACGCTCTCAGATAGACGTGTTCTACGACTTGGCGAGGAGAAGCGCGGACGTCATTCGCGTATGCTCGACTGACGCAGCCGTATCGAGCGGCGTTCTTTCGGTTCGCAAGTCTGCCGGCTTGATGCGGGATGTGAATAACATGCTGGCGTCCGCCGCGCGCGCCGTGCATAAACCTCAGCCATCCTACAGAGGAAGATTCGACGAAGACGTGACAAGCTATCTGGAAAACGTGCATCCCATAGCGAGCCACTACGAAGGCTACGCGGTGACGCTGCACTCGCCGGCGCCAGTCGCGGTTGGCGCGCGAAGAAGGCTTTTCCAAGAACCGCCTGAAGAAGCCCCCTTCTCGCGTCTCGCCACTCGCAGACTGTCCGAAGCCCTGCAACACGCCAGCGCCGCCGTGTCCTCAGCCATTGCGGAAGACACGCTCGACCATTTCGATAGCGCGGTTTCTCACGGCGTCAGCGCGAATCTATGCGACTCCGTAGCGGCTCTCGCCAAGGGCGGACGGGGAATAGCCATAGATATCGGATGGGCTGACGTTCGCCCATCCGATATGGAAAACTCGCATTTCCTATTTTCCGAAAACTCCGCGGACATCCTGCTAGAGGCGGCGAAGAGCTTTCGACGCTATGAGCGAGTAGCGGACGAGCGCATAATCGCCCACGTCGTCGGGCTGGAAAGGGAACTCGATGAGTTCGACGGACGAGCGGCCATTGCGTGCGTGTTGGATGGACGTCTCATCCGCATGAATGTCGAATTCGATAAGACGGCTTACGATGCCGTTATCGAAGCGTTCCGAGCGCGCAGCCCGATAAGCGTTATCGGAGACATCGAGCGCAGCGGCGCACGATACTATCTGGGGCGACCGCGCGGCGTATCCCCGTTTTGGTTCGAGCCGCCCGGAGCAAATCCGGCTGACGGCGATGAAAGAGGATAGGGGGATTGGCTCCGCAGGTAGGATTCGAACCTACGACCATTCGGTTAACAGCCGAGCGCTCTACCACTGAGCTACTGCGGAGCGTTAAGGAAGCGCCCCAACGAAGGCGCGCATAACTATAATAGCGAATGCGCGGCGTTCGCTCAAGTCCCCGTTGGGGCGTGTTCGCGCGGTTCGGCTAAGGCATGAACTGATCCACGCCCACTGTCGCCGCGCCCTCGCCGGTGGGCATCACCAGCGTCTTGGCGCGGTCCGCGCCTACTACTACGACATACCAGCGATCCGCGCTCTCCAGCAGCGGCACGGTGATGTCCAGCCGCTCCCGCTCGGTGAGCGACTCCAGCCAGCGCCACTGGCTGCCGACGCGCGCGTCGTCTATCGGCATGTAGTGGATCATCTTGCCGAGGCTCTGGTTGGCGTGGAAGTGCAGGAACTGCTTGACTTCTTGCTTGGAGAAGCCTTCGCCGCCCACTGGACGCGCCACGTCCGGCGGCATGAATATGAGCCGCTCCGAGCCGTGGCTCGCGCCCAGCCCGCGCGTTCCGAACGTGCTGCCGTATGCTATCGTCTTCAGCAGCCCCTCGGCGGTGGTGTTGCCCTGATCTTGGACATCCAGCTCGCCGTCGGTGATGAACACGCTAACCGCGCTCTCGCCTTCGCCGAACCCCTGATCGACGTGGAACGGCTGCCACGGCGACATATCTTCGTTCTCCGCCACTATGTGAACGAACTTGCGGGTAGTGCCGATGGTGTCCATATCCATCTGCCCCGGGTACCAGTAACCGAGGTTTCGCAGGCACAGCGAGAAGGCGCGCCCGATGGTGATGTTCGCCTCGTTGTCTCGCCCGGGCCCGAGCGCGGAGCGGGCGTTTATGCCGAGCCGCTTGGCGATAGGCCCATTGATGACGAGCATCGGCGCGTGCGGGCTGGTGGACATGAGCAGCGACTTGCCGCCATGCTCGCCGACTTTCGACAGCGCCTCGACCGCCGCGACGATTACGGGCATCTGCTCCGGTTTCGCGCCCGCCATGGCGGCGTTTATGGCTATCTTCTCTACGGTAGCCAAGCCGAAGCCGGGCGGCATGTCGCACACCAGATCATCGCGGTTTAGACCTACGCCGGCGATAAGCTCGTCCACCGCCTCAGGCGTGGGCGGATGCAGCAGAAGCGAATCCCCCCAGTCGCGCAGCAGCCACTGTTCGTTCATCCTGAGGATGGCGTCCCAGCGGTCTTCGCCCTCGAACCGCTCTACGGGCGTGGCGGAGTCTCGCTCGCGCCGTCCGTGCGCCTTGTCTACGGTGAGAACTTCGATAATATCGTCTATGGCGGCTTCGGTCTGGCTAACGCAAAGGTCTATGGCTAGGTTGCGGTAGATTCGGGGGACGATGACGAACTGCAAATCCGGCATGGCGAACGCGCGCGAGCTTGCTATCGCGTCTTCTTCGAAACGCCCGGAGACTATCGGGATGGCGGGCTTGCCCGTCTTCTCGATCTCTATCATGTCGTGGACCATCCACGACGCGCACGTCCCTCAATCGGCGGTTGCGCCGATGACGACGTCGCACTCCCTCGCGGCTTGCTGAACTATGGGCGGCGGCGCGGGGTAGTTGCCGCCGGTGTAGAACTTGAGCGAAACGTTGTCGAACCGCTCCTGAATCATCTCGCCCGCGCGACGGAGCGCGACATCGCCGCCGTGCGTGCCGCTCCACAGCAAGCCGACGGTCTTGTTCGCAAGCGTTTGCGGGCGGGGGCTGATGGTCATCGAGTTCAGCAGCCCGCGCTGCTGCCCTACGGGGTTCAGGACTTCGAGAAGATACATGGCGCCGACCTCCCAATCGAATTCAAACAATCATAGGCTGGCGGCCATAAACGACCGCGGCTGAGATTGCGGACGATTGTATCACAGCAATCGGGCTGACGATTCCCCCTCATCCGCTGAGAGGCTTGCGGGGGTAGGCGCTTCCAGTCGTCAGAATCAGGATTCGGATGATTCTGAGATTATCGGGATTTTCACGCCGCTATCTTGGAAATCCACTAATCCAGAGAATCCTGATTCTGACGACTGCCGACGGGTCGCGGCGTCTAAATCGCTTGCCAGACGCGCCTTCCGTTCAGCCTGACGAACTTGCCGATGTGCCTTTCGGGGTGGAAGTGTCCGGCGGCTACTATCATGCCTTCGCGCTCGGCGCGATCCATGAACGCCTTGCGCGAACGGCGGGTGTCTTCCGGGCTGGTGTCTACGAAGGCGCACCAGTCCGGCTCGTGTATCTGGACGGGGTTGTGAATCAGGTCTCCGATAATGGCGGCGCGCTCTCCGCCTGAGTAGACTAGGATGACCTGATGCCCCGGCGTGTGTCCGGGCGTTTCCAGCGTGGTTATCTCGTCCGTAACGCTATAGCCGTCGTCTATGAAGTCTATCGCGCCGAGCGCGTCCAGCGGGATGACGTTCTGAGATATGTGGGGCGCGTCCGGCAAAATTTCGGGCTTCATGAAGTGTTCCCAGTCTTTGCGGGGGCCTAGGTAGCGGGCGTTGGGGAAATTCGGCTTGGGAGAGTCGCCGCTATCGTCGACGTTCCAGCCCACATGGTCGGGGTGCAGATGGGTATGTATCACGATGTCCACGTCGTCCGCCTCTACGCCGGCCCCGCGCAGCGCGCCGAGCAGGTTGCCCGTCCGCCCCTCTAGGTGCGCGTGGGGACCTGGCCCCATGCCCGTGTCCACCAGAATCGTCTTGCCCTGCGAGCGGACGAAGAAGCAGCCGTAGTAGAGCTGTAGCATCCCGTCTTCCAGAACCTCGTCCTCGTAGGGCGCCCACGCCTCGCGGGGATAGTCTCTGATGAATATGGTGGGGTCGCGCGGCGGCGGAACCATGTCCAGCGCTGCTGCTATCTCGACATTCCCGACACGTATCCTATCCGTCATGGCGAATTCTCCTTCGGCTGCGGCGCGCGGACGCCTGCGCGCTAGACACAGCATATTACATCGGAAGCGTCTTCGTCGTCGTATGAAGCGCCGCGCCGGAACTTTCGCCATAGCGGACGGCGGCGGGACTTGCGCGCGCGCCGCATTCCCTTGCCCTTTCCGCCCTCCGGCTGTCGGGTTCGCCACGCATTCCGCCGATTGGCGACGCTTGACACGATACAAAGGCGCGTCTAACATGCAATTATTCCCCAACCGCCTTGCGCGGGAAGGTTGTTTATACTCGAAGGAAGGTGATTCGCATGGAATACGCAGTTGCGATTATCGCCGTCCTAATAGGCCTATCGGTAGGGGCTGGAGCCGGCTATTACGGACGTCGGCTCGTCTCGGCAAAGCATGTAGACGGCGCCCGCGTGGACGCCGAGCGGATACTGAACGACGCGCGCAGCGAAAGCCAAACCATAGTCATCGAGGCGAAAGAGGAGGCGCTGAAACTCCGAACTGACTGGGAAGGCGAGCTTAGAGACCAGCGCTCCGAGCTGAAGCGCGGCGAACGGCGGCTGGGCGCGAGAGAAGAGAATCTCGACCGCCGCGCCGACAACTTGGAGAGACGCGAAAGAAAGCTCTCCAAGATGGAAAGCCGCGCCCAAAAGCTGCGCGACGAGATAGAAGACAGCAAGATGCAGGCGTTCGCCAAGCTGGAAGAGATATCCGAGCTGAGCCTGTCCGAAGCCAAGAACCTGCTGATGCGGGAGGCGGAGGAGGAGATGCAGCACGAGATAGCCAGACGATACAGAGACATAGAAGAGCAGGCGCGCGAAGACGCGCGCGAACTCTCCTCCAGAGCGCTGGCGACGACCATCCAGAGAATGGCGTCCGACGTCGTCTCCGAGATGACCGTGACCACCGTTGCCCTTCCGAACGACGACATGAAAGGTCGTCTGATAGGCCGAGAAGGACGGAACATACGAGCAATAGAAAAAAGCACAGGCGTAGACCTGATAATAGACGACACGCCGGAGACCGTAACTCTGTCGTGTTTCGACCCCGTTAGGCGCGAGACGGCGCGGCTGGCGGTAACTAAGCTGATAGCGGACGGAAGAATCCACCCCGCGCGCATAGAAGACATGGTGAAGCGCGCGGAGAAGGAGATAGAAAACTCCATCTGGGCGGCTGGCGAGCAAGCTGTGTTCGACGCCGGCGTCCGAGGGCTGAACCCGGAGATAATCCGCCTGCTAGGGCGGCTGAAGTTCCGCTACAGCTACGGCGAGAACGTGTTGCAGCACTCGCTAGAGGTGGCGCACATCGCGGGAATGCTCGCCGCCGAAATAGGCGCGAACGTCAAGACCGCGAAAACGGGCGGGCTTCTTCACGACATCGGCAAGGCGCTCACGCACAAGGTCGAAGGACCTCACGCCGAGATTGGCGCGGAAGTCGCCAACAAATACAGCGTGGCGCATCGCGTCTGCGTCTGCATCGCCGAACACCACGACGACGTGATGAGCTCCCCCGAAGCGTTCATCGTGGCGGCGGCGGACGCCATCAGCGCGGCGCGTCCGGGCGCGCGCAAAGACACCGTGGAAAGCTACGTCAAGCGGCTTCAGGCGCTCGAAGCGGTCGCAAGCGACTTCGAAGGCGTCGAGCGATGCTTCGCCATACAGGCGGGGCGCGAAGTTCGCGTCATGGTCAAGCCCGACGCGGTGGACGACATAATGGCGGCGAAGCTCGCGCGAGACATCGTGAAGAGGGTGGAAGACAAGCTCGTCTACCCGGGGCAAATCAAGGTGATGGTCATCCGAGAAAGCAGGAGCGTCGAGTACGCGAGATAAAGCGGCTGTTTGGGCGGGCGCGCCGTCCGCCCAAACCGATACAATAGACGCGGCTGTCCGGAACGCTCCGGGCTGCCGCGTCTGTCTGTTGGAACGGAAGCGGGAGCGCAGCTTGAACATAGAAGTCGATCTACACCTCCACACGCGCGCGTCGGACGGCGCGCTGACGCCGACCGAGCTGGTGAACCTGTGCGCCGAGCGCGGGCTGCGGACTATCGCGGTGAGCGACCACGATTCCACCGAGGGGCTGGCGGAGGCGTTCGCGGCGGCGGACGCGCGCGGCGGGATGCGCGTAATCCCCGCAATCGAGCTGAGCGCGGACGTTCCCGGCTCTGAGATCCACATTCTCGGCTACTTCCTAGACTTGTCGGACGCCGGCTTTCAGCGCGCTCTCTCCCAGTTCAGGGAAGGGCGCTACGAGCGCGGCAGGCTGATGGTGGAGCGGCTGAACGAGATGGGCTACGCCCTGAGCTGGGACAGAGTGCGCGAGATAGCGGGCGACGCCGCCATCGGCAGGCCTCACGTAGCCGCCGGCTTGGTGGAGGCGGGCTACTTCACCTATCCCAACGAGGCGTTCGACACGCTCATCGGGCGGAACGGACCCGCATACGTCGAGCGCGCCAAGCTGACGCCGGCGGACGCGATCCGAATGCTCAGAAAGAACGGCGCGGCGCCGGTCATGGCGCATCCCACCTACTCCAAGGTAAAGTCGAGCAGGGGCGACGTGCGCGAGCTGCGCGACACCGTGCGCGAGCTTGCGGAATGCGGCTTGGTGGGCATCGAAGCGTTCTACGGCGATTATACCGCCGAGCAGGTGGACGAACTGGCGCGGCTGGCGGCGGAATTCGGCCTGATACCGTGCGGCGGCAGCGACTACCACGCATCCGGCAACCCCGGCGAGCCCCAGCCGGGCAGCGTAGGCCCCCCGCCCGAAACAGTAGAGCGGCTAGAAGCCGCCCACCGCCGCATCGCGCGAGAGCGCCCCGCATGCTCGCAGCCGCGATAACCCCCGCAGCCGCGCTGACCATATTAGGCGCCTACCTGCTCGGATCGATACCAACCGCGTACCTAGTCGCGCGGTTCTCGGCGGGAATAGACATCCGCGAGTACGGCTCCGGCAACATCGGCGCGTCCAACGTCGTGGCGCACGTCGGGCTGTGGACAGGGCTGTCGCAGGGAGCGTTCGACTGCCTCGCCAAAGGCGTTCTGCCCGTGGTGGCGGGCGGTCTGCTGGGCGTGGAGCTGTGGGCGCTCTGCGCGGCTGGGCTGGCTGCGGTGGCGGGGCATAACTGGTCGCCGTTCTTGCGGTTCACGGGCGGGCGCGGCGTGGCTCCCGCGCTCGGCGCGGCGCTCGCGCTGGGCATGTGGCAAGAGATTCTCATCCTCGGCGTCGCCACGCTCGTAGTGGGCAGGATAATCACGCGCGACACTGGCTTTTGGACGTTCGCGGCGCTGCTCGCGCTGCCGTTCGTCTCGCTCGCGTTTCGTCGCCCCGCGGAGATAGTAGCCTGCGCCGCCGGCATCTGCGCGATCATGCTGCTCAAGCGGCTGACCGCCAATTGGGAGGCGCCCCCGCCGCAGTATCCGTTCCGCCGCGTGCTGCTGTATCGCTTGATATGGGATAGGGACGTTCCAAAGAGAATGGAGTGGACGGAGCGACGTCCGAGCTGAGGTTTCGCCAATGCGGGAGACACGCTGCAAGCGTCATCCGGATACCGCGACGAGCCTGACTTGCGGGCGATGCGGCGACGCGGTATGCCCGCGCTGTCTGGTTCACGCGCCCGTAGGCGTGCGCTGCCCGGACTGCGGCAAGTCTAAGCCCGCGCCGACGTTCGACGTGCCGCTATCCTTTATGCTGCGCGGCGTCGGCGCGGGCGCGGCTGTGGCGGCTGCGGGGTCTATCGCTATCATAATCGTATTCTCGGCGCTCGTTGGCATCGGATTCGCATACCTGCTGACATCCCTGCTGATAGCCGGTCTAGGCTTTGCGATAGGGGAAGCCATCAGCCTCGCCACGAACCGAAAGCGCGGGATGCGGCTGAAGATAGCGGCCGTGGCGTGCGTCGCGCTCGCGGTGATTGCGATACTGGCGGCGACGGCGATTCCGCTAAGCGTCTTCACCATCATCGCGGGGGTAGCCGCCGCATATATGGCGACGGCGCGGGTGTGAGCGCGCGGATGCGAACTGCGAATCCGAAAGCCGCTCGTTCGATTCCCCAATTGTCCGATTGCCTGAATCAGGATTCGCAAAATTTCAGGATTTCCGCAATCCCGCGCATCCTCTAATCTCGGAAATCAGGGATCAGGCGAATTCACGGCGCATTATCCCTGTCAGCCCCCAGACGCGGGAGGCGCGGCCGCCGTTCCGCGCCTCGCTATGAGCTAGAGCGGAATTCCGCTATATTGGGAAGCGGGCATATGCCGAAACGCGGGGGCTTGCCGGATGGACAGATACGACCTTGCCATTGTCGAAGCGCTGAAAGAAGACGCGCGCGCCTCCAACGCCCAGATAGCGCGCAGCGTGGGCGTGAGCGAAGGCACCGTGCGGCGTCGGCTGAGGCGTCTAATGGACGACAAGCTGGTCGAAGTGCGCGTCATCGCCAACCCGGGCAGAGTCGGCGAGCCGTCTCACTGCTTCGTCGGCGTGTCCGTGAAACCGGATCGCCTAGACGAAGCGCTCGCCGCCGTCTGCGAGCTGGAGGAGGTCACGCTCGCGGCAAGCTCCACGGGCAGCTACGATATGGTAGTGTGCGTGAGCGTCGGCGACTCCCGACAGCTGGGCGAATTCCTGCTCAGGCGGCTGGGCGCCGTGCCGGGCGTGCTTCGCACGGAGACACATGTGCTGCTGAACGTGGGCAAAGACAGCTTAGGGCAGTTCGGCGGATAGCGCCCGTCCGATGCCTGCCCCTGTCAGCCAGTCGAGGGCGCGGGGCGACGCCTCTGCCGTTGCCACGCCCGCCCGAACCTGTCTATCATCTACCATCTAGCTCGCCTACAGCCGCCACAACAGAGGTATCGCCTTGCTCAAAACCACCAGCTGCGGAAGTCTGAGGGCTGACGACGCCGGCTCCACGGCGACGCTTGCGGGGTGGGTTCACCGCCGCCGCGATCACGGCTCGCTGATATTCATAGACATCAGAGACCGCGACGGCTTGACGCAAGTCGTCTTCAACCCGGAGATAGCGCCGGACGCGCACCGCGCCGCCGAGAGCTTCCGCAACGAATGGGTGGTGCAGGTCAGCGGAGAAGTCGCGCTCAGACCCCAAGGCACTGAGAACGCGGACATCCCCACAGGCGCGGTGGAGCTTGTGGCGTCGGACGCCAAGACGCTCAACGAATCGCTGACGCCGCCGTTCTACGTCAACGACGACGGCGAGGTGGACGAGCTTTTGAGGATGCGCTACCGCTATCTGGACTTGCGGCGCGAGAGGATGCGCGACACGCTGATACTGCGCCACAAGGTGGTGAAGTTCATGCGCGATTTCCTAGACGAGCGCGGCTTCTTGGAGATAGAAACGCCCATCCTCATCAAAAGCACGCCGGAGGGCGCGCGCGATTACCTAGTGCCTAGCCGCCTCTATCCGGGCAGCTTCTACGCGCTTCCACAGTCTCCCCAGCAGCTGAAGCAGCTGCTCATGGTAGGCGGCATAGAGCGTTACTTCCAGATAGCGCGATGCTTCAGAGACGAAGACCCGCGCGCCGACAGGCAGCCGGAGTTTACCCAGCTGGATTTGGAGATGAGCTTCGTAGAACAAGAAGACGTGCTTAGCCTGACCGAAGAGCTTTACACGCGGATCGTCCAAACGCTCACGCCGCGCAAGAAGCTGACGACGCCCTTCCCGCGCCTGACCTACCGCGAGGCGATGGACAGATACGGCATAGACAAGCCGGATCTGCGATACGGCATGGAGTTGGAGTCGCTGAACGACCTCGCGGAATCCACCGAATTCCGCGTGTTCCGCTCCGCCGTGTCGGGCGGCGGCGCTATCAAGGGGTTCGCCGCGCCCGGCATCGCGTCCTACTCGCGGCGACAGACGGACGAGCTTGTGGACTTCGCGCGCTCGCGCGGCGCTTCGGGGCTGGTTACGATAGCGCTCAGAGGCGACGGCGGCGATCTGGACAGCCTGACAAAATCGCAAGCGCGCTCTTCCGCCGCGCGATTCCTGAGCCTCGACCAGATAAAAGACATCGCGCGGCGAACCGGCGCCGGCATTGGCGACATGATTCTAATCGCCGCGGGACCCGAGCGCATAGTCAACGCATCGCTCGGCGCGCTGAGACACGAGCTTGGCAAGCGGTTGGAGCTTGCGGACCCGGACGAGCTGAAGCTAGCCTTCGTGGTGGATTTCCCGCTGTTCGAGTACGACGACAACGCCGGCAGGTGGGACGCGAGCCACCACGCATTCACGTCGCCCAAGCCGGGCTTCGAGCAGTACATCGAAACGGACCCGGGGCGCGTTCTCGCCAACTGCTACGACCTGATAGGCAACGGCGAGGAGCTTGGCAGCGGCAGCATCCGCGTTCACGACCGCGCGCTTCAGGAGCGCATCTTCAGCGTACTGGGGTACAGCGAGGAGCAGGTGGAAGAGCGGTTCGGGCAGCTCGTATCCGCGTTCCAGTACGGCGCTCCCCCGCACGGCGGCATCGCGCCCGGCATAGACAGGCTCATCATGGTGCTGACGAACGGAGACAACATCCGCGACGTCGTCGCCTTCCCCAAGACGCAGAACGGCATAGACCCGCTCTTCGGCGCGCCCGGCGCGGTGGACTCCGCGCAGCTGGACGAACTGAAGCTGCGGGTCGTGGACTGACGCGCCCGCCCATGAACGTAGCCGTCGCAAAGATAACCCTGCGCCTCCCGGCGAGCCACAGCCTCAAAGACAAGCGGCGCGCCGTCGGCTCGGTTCTCCAGCGGGCGCGCCGCCGATTCGACGTGTCCATAGCGGAGGTGGACGGGCTGGACGCTTGGCAGACAGCCATCATCGGCATCGCCTGCGTGTCCAACAGCGTCCGCCAAGCCGAGCGGACGCTGGACGCCGCTATCGCCTTCATCGAGTCCGACCGTCCGGACGCGGAGATGGTAGACTGCGAAACGGAGACGCTCACGGGTTTCTGATTCGCGCTCCCGAACGCAGCCGCGCCGGACTATCGCATTGGACACGGCAGACTTCCTCAGACACATCCAAAGCCTGCTCTGGTACAGCGGACAGCTGGAGCATCTGGAGCGGCTGCCGCCGCGCGAGGCGCGTTTCGCTGAGCCGAGCCAGCCGCTCGACGCGCGAATCGCGGAGCGGCTGGAGGCTATGGGCGTGTCGCGCCTCTACACGCATCAGGCCGCGGCGATAGACGCGCTGAGGGCGGGCGACAACGTCATCGTGGCTACTCCCGCCGCGAGCGGCAAGAGCATGTGCTACAACCTGCCCACGCTCGAAGCGCTGCTGGCGGACCGTTCGGCGCGGGCGCTGTATCTATACCCCACGAAGGCGCTGGCGCAAGATCAGCGCGAGAAGCTGTCCCTGCTCATGCCCGACGGCGGCGGCGGCGCGGCGCACGCCATCTACGACGGCGACACTCCTCACAGCGAGCGCGCCGCGATAAGGCGAAGCGCGCGCATAGTGATGACGAACCCGGACATGCTCCATCTAGGCATCCTGCCCAACCATCGCGCTTGGTATAGAACGCTGCGCGGGCTGAAGTACGTGGCTGTGGACGAAGCGCACGTGTATCGCGGCGTGTTCGGGGCGCACGTCTCGAACACGCTGCGGCGTCTGCGGCGCGTATGCCGCATGTTGGGCGCCGATCCGCAATTCGTGCTTTGCTCCGCTACTACGGCGAACCCCGCCGAACACGCAGAGCGGCTCGTCGGGCTGCCTTTCGAGGTAGTGGACGACGACGGCTCTCCCTACGGCGGCAAGGATTTCGCGCTCTGGAATCCGCCCATGATAGATATGGCGGAGGGAAGCCGCCGCTCCACGAACTCGGAGGCGACTCAGCTGTTCGTCGAGTTGCTCAAGAGGCATACGCGCGCGATGACGTTCGTGAGAAGCCGCCAACAGGCGGAGCTGATATACGTGTACGCGCGCGAGCAGTTGAAGCATACCCACCCGGTGGCGGCGGCGCGCATATCGCCGTACCGCGCCAGCTATCTGCCGGAAGACCGCCGCCGCATCGAGCGCGACTTGTTCGAAGGCAGGCTGCTGGGGCTGACGACGACGAACGCGATGGAGCTTGGCGTGGACGTGGGCGACCTAGACGCCACCGTCATCACGGGCTATCCCGGCTCGATAGCCAGCGCGTGGCAGCAAGCGGGGCGGAGCGGACGGCGCGGCGAACGGTCGTTCAGCGTTCTGGTGGGGCGCGACGACCCGCTAGACCAATATCTGATGCGCCATCCGGAGGCGTTCTTCGGCAAGAGCCACGAGAGCGCGCGAATATCGCCGGGCAACCCGTACATCCTCAAGCCGCATCTGATATGCGCCGCCTACGAAGCGCCGCTAACGATGGATGATACCGAGTTCTTTGGGCCTGAGCTTCTCTACCACGTCGGCGAGCTGGTGGAAGACGAATACCTGCACGTGAGTCGCGCTCGCTGGCATCTGCTGCCGAGCGTGTCGTATCCCGCTCAGCGCGTCAACCTGCGCTCGGCGTCCGGCGCGTTCTACACGCTCGTAGACGACGAGACGGGCGCTATCTTAGAGACCGTATCCGAGGCTTCCGCGTTCATGCAGCTTCACCCCGGCGCGATATATTTGCACATGGGCGAGACATATCTGGTGACCGAGCTGGACATGGAGTCGCATTCGGCATACGCATCCAAGACAGACGCGCCGTATTTCACGCAGGCGCGGGATTTCACCGATACGCGCGTCCTGAACATCTACAAGCGGCGCGAGGCGGGGCGGGTTTCGGCGTTCTTGGGGGAAGTAAGCGTAACGACGCATGTAACAGGTTTCAGGCGCGTCCGCCAGCATACCGACGAGGTATTGGGAGACGAGTACGTGGAGCTTCCTCCGCAGGAGTTCGACACGACGGCACTCTGGTTCGACGTTCCGCGAGACGCGCTGGGCTTCATATACGACGAGAAGCTGGACTTGGCGGGCGGGCTTCACGCGGTGGAACACGCCGCCATAGGCATCTTGCCGCTGTTCGCCATGTGCGACCGCAACGACATCGGCGGAATATCGACGCCGCTTCACCCGGACACTGGCAAGCCGCAGGTGTTCATACACGACGGTCACCCCGGCGGCGTGGGCGTGGCGGAACACGGCTACGAGATAATCGAGCGGCTTTGGCGCGCCACGCGCGACGTGATAGCGGATTGCCCGTGCGAGTCCGGCTGCCCGTCCTGCATCCACTCCCCCAAGTGTGGCAGCGGCAACCAGCCGCTGGACAAAGCCGTAGCGCGCTTTATCCTAGACTCGATTCTTGGGGACTAGAAGAGAGCGGCGACGCGCGAGCGCCGAAGCCGATGATAAGTATGTATAATGCGAGCGCCCGACGCCGACGCGCGGAGTCAGACGAGACAGGTTGCATCATGAGCTTCACGTTCGAACGCGGAAACGCCGACAATCCCAAGGGACACGCGCTGCTCTACTTCCACAACGCCCACGACGCGGACGAGACGCTTGCCACGTATCTGGTCATGCTTCCCATACAGGTGGACGTGTCCAAATACGTGCCGCCGTTCCTGATGAACCAGATAGGCGAAGCCGCCGCGAAAGAGCTTTCGGCATTCGCCTTCCCGCCCGCGCCGGAGCCTGTGAGCGGGGGCGCCTTCATCGAGGCTCTCGCCGAATCGCGCGAGGATGACATAATCTACGGCGGATCTATCTCCACGTCCGACGTCACGGAACTGCTCGGGATAGTCAACGAGGCGATTGGCTGGTACGCCGAGCTGTGCGACGCCGCCGCGCCGCAGCCCGATGCGCTCTACGAGCCGGACGGCGCCGAGCCAGACGACGGCTTCAGCGTGAACGATGTGCTGTACGGGCTGATGAGCGACCAAGACAGGCTAAACGAGCTGACTCGGCTAGTCGGGCGGCTGCGCGACGCGGTGGTGTCGGGCCACTCCGAGCTTGCGGGCGATACGCGCGTGGAGATTCTGACGCTGGGCAGGCACATGCCCGACAACCATCAGGTATCTCGGCTCGCGGACGCGGCGGGGTCCGTCGGCGAGAACGCGGCGCAGCTCGCCAACCTCTACTTGCAACGCTGCTTCCACCTAGCCTCCGAGGAATACGTGAAGCTAGGGGAGGTGGAGGACGAGATACGCGCGATAGAGGGGGATGCGGGATAGCGCGAACCAGCCCCTAGTAGATGACGCTCTCTTCCACAAGCCCCGCTATCTCGTCCGCGCTCAGCCCCAGCAACTCGCGGTATACGTAGTCCGAATCCTGCCCTAGCGTAGGCGCGGGGCGGACGTCGGCGGGCGGCTCGCCGTCGAACCGCCACGGGAGCGTCGGCAGAACGCGGCGCGAGCTGTCCGGGTATTCCACCTCGTTCAGGTATCCGCCCTCTCTCAGCTGCTGGTTGGCGTGCAGCCGTCCCATATCCAGCGATGGAGCGCACGGGACGCCGGCGCGCTGAAGCGCCTCGAACGCCTCGAAGTCTTCCCGCCGCGCCGTCCATTCGGAGATTGCGGCGTCTATCTCCGCAGCCCGCGCCCGCCTGCCGTCCAGCGTGGCGAGCGAAGGATCGGCGGCTAGCGATGCGCCGCCAATAGCTCCGCACAGCGCGCGCCACTGCTCGGCGTCGTGAACCTCTATCGCAATCCAGCGGTCTTCGCCCTTGCACGGGTAGACATCGTGCGGCGAGGCGGCGGCGTCTAGGTTGCCGAGCGGCGTCGGCTGCGCGCCGCTCATCTGATATTCCAAGAGCGCGTCGCACAGCGTGGCGGACAGCGACTCCGCCATCGAGAAATCCACGTACTGCCCCACGCCGGTCGCGGCGCGACAGTCGAGCGCCGCCAGCGTTATCATCGCAAGTTCCATGCCCACCCACGGATCCGCCCACAGCCCGCCCTTGATAGGCTCTTGATTGGGGTATCCAGAGATAGAGTTCCAGCCCGTATAGTGCTGAAGCAGGCTGCCGTATGCCACGTAATCGCGGTCTGGCCCCGTGTGTCCGGCGCCGGAAGACGCCACCATTATCAGATCAGGGCGGGCGGCGGATAGCGCGTCATACCCCAGCCCCAGCCGCTCGAACACGCCGGCGGCGTAGTTCTCCACGACGACATCGCACACCGCCGCGAGATCCATAGCCAGCCGCTTGCCGCGCGGCAGCGACAGGTTGAGCGCGGCGTATCGCTTGGATTGATTGTAGACGTGGAACGCCGATCCGTTCGTGGACGGGTCAGGCCTGCGCGCGCTGCCCACCTTGATGACCTCCGCGCCCATAAGCGCGAGATGTCGCGTAGCCGTCGGACCCGCGATTATCCACGAGAAATCGGCAACCCTTATCCCAGACAGCGGAGAGCCGTTCACGTTCGCGCCTCCTCGTCGTCATCGTCATCGCGCGAGCCGAGCGTCGGAGCGGCGCGCGCGGCTATCGGCAGCTCCGCGCGGGAGAGCTTGTACGCTACCGATGGATAGCGAAGCCGTCCCGCCGCCGGATGATCTATGGGGACGAAGAACCGTCGCGCCTCTAGGTGCGGGTGCGTAAGCAGGTCCGCAACAGTGTTGACGGGAAAGCACGGCACTCGGCGGCGCTGACCTTCGCGCGCGATGTCGAACCGCGAGCGCTGTCGAGCCCAATCCGCCAGAAGCTCCCAGAGCGCGAGCGAGTTCCGCTGCCGCGCGCGGCGGGTGGCGAACCGCTCATCGTCCGCCCAGTCTGGGTTGCCCATCATGTCCAGCCATCGCGCCCACTGGGCATCCTCGCGCGGGGATATGGCTACGTAGCCGTCGCTGCACGGCAGCACCCCCCCAATGGCGGCTACCTGCCCGCCAATCGACGCCTCTCGCGCCTCAGCCGCCTTGCGTGTCGGCGGCTGCGCGCCGAACGCGATGTTGGCAAGCCCCGCTATCGCCTGCGTCGCCATAGCTTCGAACGCCGAAACTACGATGTGGCAGCCGCGCCCTGTGGTTCGCAGCCTGTAGAGCGCGGCGAGCGTGGCGGTTGCGGCAGCCGCTCCGGCGGCAAGATCCGCCTGCCTGCCGCCAGCGCGAATCGGCGGCTCGGAGTCCGGACGCTCCACAGGCCCCAACATCCCATGCGCGTTGGCGCTCATGTGAAACAGCGATAGATCGCCCGCGTCGTACTCCGAATATGGACCCCAGCTCCCGAACGGCGTTATCTGCGTGAGGATGATGTCATCGCGCTCCGCCGCCAGCCGCTCGTATCCGATGCCGCGCTCCTCCAGCCAACCGAGGGGATGGTTGTCGATAACGATGGCGGCGTCGGATGCAAGCTCCAGCAGGCGTCGCCGCCCGGCGTCGGTCTCCGAGTCCACGACTACGCCTCGCTTGCCGGCGTTCATCGACAGGAATAGGGCGGACTTCTCCGGGTCAGGCGTGGCGTCGGCTGACGCTCCCACGCGGCGGGCGCGATCTCCGCGCGGCGACTCTATCTTGAGAACGTCCGCGCCGAGCCACGCGAGCGTCCGCGCCGCGTATGGCGCGGACACCCCCTCGCCCAGATCGACTGCTCGGATGCCTCTTAGCAGACCATCGCCCAAGAACATTCGCCTCCGATGTTTCCGAAACTCTTGCCGCGTCGGGCGCATTGTATACGCAGCCAAAGCAGGATTCCAGCTTTGCGGACGGCTTGGATTCGCATTGTGGTATCTTGAAGCCATGAATACGGAGAAGCACATTCAGACGGCTCGGCGCTTCCTAGACGCTGCGGATGAGGAGTTCGCCGCGGGCGACATGCTGCAAGCCTCCGAAAAGATGTGGGGCGCGGCGTCCCATGCGGTGATGGCAGTCGCGCAGCGGCGCGGTTGGCAATTCGGCAGCCACGCCGCGTTGAGGATAGCGGTGCGGCGGTTGGCTGACGAGACCGGAGACCGCGCGCTGCGCGGAGGTTTCGGCATGGCGGAGAAGTTCCACGCCAACTTCTACCATGACTTCATGGAGCAAGACGCGGATTTCGACTTCTCCCGTGATGTCGTCCGCGAATTCGTCGCCAGCGTTCTCGCGCTGAACGGTTCGCAGCCCGGCGGCTGACGCATGGCTAGGCGTGGAATCGTCCTTGCGCCTGATGCGGATTGGCATAGTATCTCGAAGCCATGAATTCGGAGAAGCGCATTCGGACGGCTCAGCAGTTCCTAGACGCTGCGGATGAGGAGTTCGCCGCGGGCGACATGCTGCAAGCCTCCGAAAAGATGTGGGGCGCGGCGTCCCATGCGGTGATGGCGGTCGCGCAGCGGCGCGGTTGGCGATTCGGCAGCCACGCCGCGTTGAGGATAGCAGTGCGACGGTTGGCTGACGAGACCGGAGACCGCGCGCTGCGCTCCGGATTCAACGCGGCGGAGAGGTTTCACGCCAACTTCTACCACGACTTCATGGAGCATGGCGACGACTTCGACTTCTCCCGCGAGAACGTCCGCGAATTCGTCGCCAGCGTTCTCGCGCTGAACGGCTCGCAGCCCGGCGGCTGACGCATGGCTAGGCGCGGAATCGTTCTTCTGCCGCGGCGTCGGCAGCGGGCGGGCGCGAGCTTGCGCCAAGCCAAGCGGCGGATTCCGACTAGCCGCAGCCATATCGTGATACACTCGCGCCACTAGCGCCGCCGCAGGGAGGGAACCATGTTCATAGGGCATTTCACGGAACAGCCGTGGCAAGACGACAACACCGGTCTGATGGGCACACAGACGACGGACCTCAGCATCAGCAACGAGCTGTACGACCCGGAGATAGGCGCGGGGCTGTACAACCGCTACCTAGACGAGAAGCTGTACGCGGAAGAGATGGGCTTCGACGGGCTGATGCTCAACGAGCACCACAGCACGCCGTTCTGCATGCAGGGCGTAACCAACGTGGAGGCGGCAATACTCGCGCGGCAGACGAAGAAGGCGAAGATAGTCATTCTCGGCAACATCCTGCCCATATGGGACGATCCGCTCTGGTTGGCGGAGCAACTGGCGATGATAGACATGATAAGCCACGGCAGGCTAGTGTCTGGCTTCGTGCGCGGCGGCGGGCGGGAGAGCGTTTCGCACAACTCGCCGCCCGTGTTCAACCGCGAGCGGTTCGAGGAAGCGCACGACTTCGTAATCAAGGCGTGGACGCAGCCGGGGCCGTTCCGCTGGGAAGGCAGGCACTACCACTACCGCTATGTGAACCCGTGGGCGCGCCCGTACCAGAAGCCGCACCCGCAGGTGTGGATACCGTCCACGGTTAGCGTCGAAACGGTGCGCTGGTCGGCGCAGCAGCGCTACCCGCTGGTGCTGCTGGCGACTAAGCTAGGCCCAACGCGGGACGCTTTCGACATGTACCACGACGCGGCGGCGGAGTTCGGATACGAGTCCGGCACTCAGCACGTCTCCTACCTGTGGAAGGTTCACGTAGACGAGACGGAAGAGAAGGCGGACGAGGTGGGACGCAAGTATCTGTCGGGAGTCTCCAATCCGTTCCTGAGCGGCAACGAGGGCATGGTCAACCCCGCCGTGATGTCGCTGCCGGGCCACACGTCGCGCCGATCGCGGCGGCTGGAGGCGTCGCGCTTCGGTCCCACAGGACGGTTCGGAACCAACCGCCGCACTTACGAGGACCAAGCGAACGACTATACGATAGTCACCGGCACGCCGGATACGGTGATCCCCAAGATTCGGCACGTTCTAGAGACGCTGCGCCCCGGAAGCGTGTTCTTCTGGGACGGCGATGGCGCGATGAGCCACGAAGACCAGATGCGAAGCCTGCGGCTGATGGGCGAGTACGTCATCCCCGCAGTCCGCGAAATGGGCGAAGAGCTGGAGCTAAAGGGTCCGTTCGAGATAAACCCGTGGACGAACGAGCCGATGGAGTAGGATTAGACGGAAAGCCGACGACTATAGCGCGTCGATTCCGCTAGAGTAAAGCAGCGACTGCAACGAGCGAAGGAGTTACACGCTTCATGTCGCCAGAATTCTACGCCATCATAGCCATAGGCGTTGCCGGCGTCGGCGCTTTCATAGCCGGTTACAGAGTGATGTTGAAGCAGTTCGATCAGGTCACCTCGATGCTCAGGGATCTGAGCGAGCGCATCGACCAAACCAACGAGCGCGTCGATCAGACTAACGAGCGCATTGACCAGATCAGCGAGCGCATAGACCAAACCAACGAGCGCATCGACCGCACGGCATCCGAAATCAATGCCCACATAGACCGCACGGCATCCGAAATCAATGCCCGCATAGACCGCACAGCGTCCGAAATCAATGCTCGCATAGACCAGACCAACGAGCGCATCGACCGCACGGCGTCCGAAATCAATGCCCGCATAGACCAAACCAACGAGCGCATCGACCGCACGGCGTCCGAAATCAACGAGCGCATCGACCGCACGGCGTCCGGAATCAACGCTCGCATTGACCAAACTAACGAGCGTATCGACCGCGCTGCATCCGAAACCAACGAGCGATTCGATCAGACCAACGAGCGCATCGACCGCACGGCGTCCGGAATCAACGCCCGCATAGATAAGAACACCGCTGAAACCAATGTCCGTTTCGACCAAGTCAATGTGCGTTTCGACCAAGTCAACGAGCGATTCGATCAGACCAACGAGCGCATCGATGAGAGGGCTGCCCGGATCAGCGCCCATATAAGCAGCAACATCGAACATACATCCAGACTCAGGGAGAAAGTGGCGCGGGTGGAGGGCATCATGGAAGGCATCCGCGAGACGCTGTTCGATCGCGCGTCGCGCTGAGGCGGTTTCGCTCGTGCTGTCGCTTATGGCGGGCGTTGGGCGCGTAGAATCGACGCCGAGCGACTTTCTAGCAGGCGTCGGGCGCGTGTTCGCGACATTCGACGCGCAATCGCAGGATTCGGGCAACGTGTCTTACGGCGTGGAGATCGGAGGCAAGCGCCTCTTCGTCAAGACCGCGGGTAGTCCGCGTGACCGCTCTTCCTACCTCGATCACGGCGGTCGAGTCCGCCTGCTCCGCAACGCCATCAGACTCGCGCGCTCGCGCCGTCATCCCGCCATGCCCGCTCTGCGGCGCGTCGTCGAGTCGCCGCAGGGACCCATGCTGTTCTACGACTGGGCGGACGGCGAGCTAGTGCGCCATTCGCTAGACCGAGTGCGGCGACTGCCTCCATCCGAGGTTGCCGACATGCTGACGGTGGTTTACGATCTGCATGAAACGCTCGCGGCGGACGGCTGGGTAGCGGTGGACTTCTACGATGGTTCCATGATCTACGACTTCGAGCGCAAGCGTCTGAGCGTGGTGGATCTCGACTCATACAGCGCGGGGGCGTTCCCCAACCGCATGGGGCGGATGTTCGGCTCGACGCGGTTCATGGCGCCGGAAGAGTTCAGGCTCGGCGCGGTCATCGACGAACGAACGACGGTGTTCACGCTAGGCAGAACGGGCGCCGTACTGCTTTCGGACGGTTCGCTAGACCGAGCGGCGTTTCGAGGGACGCGCCCGCAGCTTCGCGCGCTGGAACGCGCCTGCCGTCTGCGCCCCGACGATAGATTTCGGACCGTCGCCGAGATGAACGAGGCTTGGCGACGCGCCAGCTAGATACGACACACGGGGGCTGCCATGAAGATAGGATTCATCGGACTAGGCATGATGGGAGGGCCTATCGCGCTCAACGCCATTCGCGGCGGGCATGAGCTTGTAGCGCATGACATTCGGCGCGAGTCGGCAACGCCGCACCTAGAGATGGGCGCGCAGTGGGCGGACACGCCGCGCGAAACAGCGGAGCGCTCGGACGTGGTTTTCACGTCTCTGCCCGGCCCAGTGGAGGTCGAAGCCGTCGCGCTGGGCGAAGACGGGCTGGCGGACGGGCTGAGCGCGGGCAAGGTTTACCTAGACCTAAGCACGAGTTCCCCAGACTTGATTCGGGAGATACACGCGCGGCTGACCCCGCGCGGCGTCGACGTGCTAGACGCGCCGGTCAGCGGCGGGCCGGAGGGCGCGCGAACGGGCAAACTGGCGATCTGGGTAGGCGGCGACCGAGATGCGTTCGAGCGCGTCAAGCCAGCGCTGGATTCTATGGGCGACCAACCCTACTACGTGGGTCCCATAGGCTCGGGCGCGGTGGCTAAGCTCGTCCACAACTGCGCCGGGTACATCATACAAGCCGGACTCGCGGAAGTGTTCACGATGGGCGTCAAGGCGGGCGTCGACCCGCTCGGCTTGTGGCTCGCCGTTCGGCAGGGCGCGCAGGGCAGACGCGGCGCGTTCGAGCGGCTGGCGGACCATTTCTTGATAGACAGCTACGACCCGCCCGACTTCGCGCTCCTGCTCGCGCGCAAGGACATGGATCTCGCCTGCCAAGTCGGCAGACAGTACGACGTGCCTATGAAGCTCGCCAACCTCGCGCTTGCGGAGATGACGGAGGCTCTCAACCGCGGCTGGGGCGGGCGCGACTCTCGCGTTGCTATGACACTGCAAGAAGAGCGCGCTGGCGTGAAGGTGAATACTACGCCTGAGGCGATACGAGACGCGCTTGGAGATGCCTGACGCTCGCGCGCGGCTGAGCGCGGACAACGGGAGACACCACGATTGTGGTCGAAACCCATTCACCCGCCGCCGCTTGGCTGTATGCGCGATGGCGTGCGTGATTGCCGCTACGCTGTTTGCGTGCAGAGATGAGCCTCCGCCGACCTCTACGGCTACGGACGCTCCAACGCCCCGCCCGACCGCTGCGCCGACGCCAACCGCTACCCCGACGCCGACGAACACGCCGACGCCGACCTCTACCCCGCTGCCAACGAACACGCCGACGCCGACCTCTACCCCGCTGCCGACGAACACGCCGACGCCGACCTCTACCCCGACGCCGACGAACACGCCGACGCCCGTTCCAGCGTCTTACCGCATCGAGAGCGTCGCCGTGGAGTTCGTCGCGGCGAGCGATGGCGTGGTGGACGTGGAGTTCGCGCCGGTCGCGCGCAACGCGGGCGAGCTGGCGGGCGCCGATCGAGAACCGTTCGAAGTGTCCGTAAACGACGCGCGCTTCGAGCTTGTGTACACGATAGAGAATCTGGCGGCAGGCGAAACCGAATCGTTCGCGTTTACGCGCAAGCTCGCGCCCGGATCCCACACCGTCGCGCTTAGAGTCGGCGACGCTGAAACGAGCGTGGACGTGAGCGTAGAGACTACGGAACTGAGCCTAGAAGCGCTCGGATATTCCATCGTGGCGGACGGCGAGATAGCGCTGGAAGTGGAGGTAGCCAACGATGGACGCGCCGTTGCCGAATCGGTCGTCCTGTCGGCTGAATGGATTGCGAAAGACGACGGACAATCCGGCAGCGTGCGGAACGCGGCGCGCATCGAGAGATTGGACGCGGGCGACACCCAATCCGTATCGCTGCCCATACATATACCGACAGGCGCGTATGCGTTCACCATAAGCGCTAGCGCAGACGCCATAGAATCGATCACGGACGACAACGCGACCCGAATCGCGGTCGAGGTGGACTACGTTCGTTTCGCCGCAAGGGTCGAATCGGTCGGCTTCGTCGGATTCACCCAGAACGGCGGCGTTTCCACCGAGATAAGCGTAAACGTTAGCAACGATGGCGTTGGGTTCAGCGGATCGTTCTACGCGGGTGTCGAGTGCGTAGGCGACTTCGCCGGGCGATGCTCGACGCGCGAACTCATGGATCCGGTGCCACCCGGCGGCAGCGCCCCCATCACGCTGAGCGTAGACATCCCCGCCGCAGAGCGTGTAGACCTGCAGGTATACGCGGGCGCACGAGAATATGGTTACCTGTGGGGCGATGATAATGTAGCCGAGCTATACCTAGACACCCTCGACGTGGCAACCTCCGAACTGATCTTGGAGTCCGTCGAATACTCCATCGTCGCGGACGGCGAAATCGCGCTGGAAGCGGTCGTGGCTAACGCGGGAGACCTCGCCGCCCAAGCCGTTGTTCTATCCGTAAGCTGGACTGCGGACGAAGACGGTCAGCCTGTCATCATCGAGCGAGCCGCCACGATAGATCGTCTGGAAGCGGGCGAGAGCCGCGCCGCAACCGTTCAGATTTGGATACCGAGTGGCGCATATGCGTTCACCGTAAGCGCTAACTCAGACACTATCGAGCGTGTAGAAGACGATAACGCGGCGGAGGCGGCGTTCGAGATAGACTACGTGCAACTAGCTATCAGCGTCGAATCGGTCGATCAGCTAGGACATGAGCGCAACGGCGACGGCATCGTCGAAATCGAGATTCTGGTGCGAAACGAGGGCGTGGCGGCGAGCGGCGAGATCGGCGTCGGCGCGGAGTGCGCTGGAGAGTTCGCGGGGCGATGCTCGGCGTCCGCGCGGGTGGAGTCCATACCAGCCGGCGAGAGCGCATCCGCCACGCTGACGCTGACGATGCCGCCGGGAGAGGGTATCAGCGCCTATATCTTCGCCGGCGCGCTCGAAAGCGGCTTCCGGTGGGGCGCGAGCAACGCGCTGGAAACCACCGTCGAAGTTCCCGAAAAGCCGGACACGGATCTTGCCATGGACGCGCAGGCGGAGGTTGCCGGATGGTGGTCGAACGGCGACGCCAACATTCGAGTGACGGTCGATCTACACAATCGCCTTCCGCTTCGGCATGAGAGCGTTCATCGGATATCCGTCACCTGCGTGCGCGGCGTCAAGCCGCTGGATGGCTGCGGAACGGATTTCAGCGTCGCTCTGCCCGCGGGGAAGGGACCCGGCGTCGAAATCGTCACCATGCGCGCGCCAATGGGCGGCGTAACGTTCGAGTTCGCCTACGGCGAGGGCAAGACTTTCACGCGGGAGTTCGACGTGCCGCAGCGTATCATCGGCGTGGATAGGAACGTGTGGGAGTGCTTCAGCGATAGACCCGGGCTTCGCATAGAGAGAGGTAGCGGCGACTATATCGGCGGTTGCGCAAGCTGGGGCAGAGAGACTATCGGGAAATGGGACCAGAGTCGTCCGGTCAGAGTGTGGGCGACCGGGCGCGAAGACTATATCGCAATTGTGGAAGATGTTCTGGAAGAGCTGTCGCCCCTGCTGAACTTGGAATTCGAGTGGAGCGAGTCAGAGAGGAGAGCGGACCTGAAAGTGTACGCGGGTTTGCCGGCTTCTTCGGCGGCCAGCGTCGGATTTGCGGATTACTGCGCTGAAGCGGCGGGTTGCGCAGGCTGGGATTACCACAATGACCGCGGGCGCAGAAATGTCGTGCAGAGTGGATATTTCAGTGTTTGGCTGAACGAACATGCCCCGCTGGAATATATAAAGGAAGTAGCCATTCACGAAGCCATTCACGCCCTCGTTACGATGCTTCATCGCACGGAGCTGGTTAGCATAATGGAATCCTATGGCGGCCTGGGCAAGCTGAGCCGGATGGACGAGGCGCTGATCCGCCTGCACCAACATCGGCTGGTAGAGCCGGGCATGTCAATGGCAGAGATAGAGCGGCTCATCGTGTTCAGCGATGATACGATAGATTACCATCCGAAAGAGTTGGATGGGTACGAACTAGCGCTGAGCGCACTCGCCACGCTTCATGAGGCAGGCTCGGCGCGGTTCGAGCTAAGGGGAGGGTGGTCTTGCGCTGGGTTTGACGGATGGGCGGACTACAGCATCGGAGACTTCGTTAGGTTTATCGAGAGGCTCAGCCACTTCGACGATGGGCGCCACCAAAAATTCGAAATCATAGGAAGAGAGAGATGGGAAGTATGGAAACAGATCGCAGGACAGTGGCGCGAGGGCGAAAGAGAGGGTTGGTCCCCCGACTTCGACAGAGCTCCGCCTCACTTGGCGCATTCATACTCCAGCCCACTCACAATGCTGGAGAATGTACTACTCACAGATGCCGATGATATCATAGTCGCTCGAGACGTTCCCGGACGAGTTAGGCTAACTGTCTCGGTAGACAACCGGCGGGTATGGCTATACGACGACGAACACGCCAACCTATACATCAGTATTCTTCTCGACGATGAGACATACCAGATTCTGGAATACACGTTTAGGTGGGACTTCTCGACAACAAGCTGCGATTATGAGACCGAAGCCTTCGATGGCGAGTACGGCATCGAGATAGACATCCCGGACGCGGTGCGCGAAGGCTCACTCAATCTGCCATAGTTGCGCTGCCATAGTTGCGACGCCGGCGCGCGAATCATACATGAGGATACGATCATGGCTTACGAAAACATTTTGTACACCGTAGACGAGCGCGTTTGCTCTATCTCGCTCGACCGCCCGGAGAAGATGAACGCGCTGAGCTGGGCGCTGAGACGCGAGCTTCGCGACGCTCTCGAACGCGCCGAGCGCGATGCCGACGTGGGCTGCATCGTCATCAAGGGCGAAGGGCGCGCGTTCAGCGCAGGCTACGACCTCACGCCGACGCACCCATCCCCCAACCGCCCGGTCGATGGCTACGTGTCGGACGACGTAGACCAGCTGACCGCGCAGTACGCGCGCGATCTGGTGAAGAACCTGTGGATAATCTGGGAGCTGACGAAGCCCGTCATCGCGCAGGTTCATGGCTGGTGTCTCGCGGGCGCTACCGAGCTTGCCTCGATGTGCGACATCATGTTCGTAGCCGAAGACGCGCAGCTAGGCTATCCGCCGGTTCGCGCGCTGACGACGCCGGACACGATGTTCTTCCCTTGGAAGATGCCGATGAGCTGGGCGAAATATCTCATGTTCACCGGCAAGGCGGTGTCCGGCAAGCAGGCGGTGGAAATCGGCTGGGCGACCAAGGCGTTCCCCGCCGATGAGCTAGACGCGGCGACGATCGCCGAAGCGCGCGCGATAGCCACCATATCGGCGGACATGCTCGCCGCGTCCAAGAAAGCGGTCAACCGCGCCTACGAGATAATGGGATTCAGAACCGCGCTGGAAGTGGGCGTAGACTGGCAAGGGCTATCCACCTTCCGCCACACGGCGGGCGTGTTCAGCGACATCTCGCAGGCGGAAGGGCTGAAAGCGGCGCTCCAATGGCGCGATGGACCGTTCGGAGACTACTCGGCTAGGCAGAGAGACTGACTAGCGGCGCGCGCGTCCACAGTCCCAAAGACCGCCTCCGCGCGCCAACGCGAAGCTACCTTCCCCGATAGCTGGGCTGCCGCTTCTCCACGAACGCGCGCACCCCCTCCTTGTGGTCGGCGGTGCGGCGCGCTATGGACTGCGCCGGCCCCGCCAACCGCAGGCTTTCGGCGAATTCCACTTGCAGCGAGCGCTGAACCAGCTTCTTGATTAGCGCCATGGAGTACGTTGGGCCTTCCGCGATTCTTCGCGCCAAGCCCAACGTATGCTCCATCAACTCCCCATGCTCCACTACGCGGTTGACTATGCCCAGCCGCGCGCACTCCTCGGCGTCCAGAACGTCGCCGGTGTACTGCAAGAGCATCGTTGCGCCAAGCCCTATCATGCGCGGAAGCTGCCAGCATGAGCCGTCCGCCGGTATCAGCCCGCGGCGGATGAACGTTTCGGACATCAGCGCCTTTTCGGACGCTATTCTGATGTCGCAAGATAGCGCGATGCCCATGCCAAGCCCCATCGCGTAGCCGTTCACGGCGGCTATGGATGGCTTCTGAAGCTCGTGCAGGCGCAGCGGCACGAACCGCACGCCGTCTATATCCTCAGCCGCGCCGGGATCGGGCGCGCCAAGCTCGTCCCACGCATCGCCTAGAACGTCCCACGGGGTTCGGTCTTGCGGCAGCGGCGGCTCGTCCGCCCGCGCGCGGTTGGCGTCGTCCATGCGCTTCACGTTCGCGCCCGAGCAGAAAGACGGATCTCGCCCCGTAAGCACGACGGCGCGCAGATCCGCCGACGCCTCCAGCCTGTCCAGCTCTTGGTTTATCTCGCCCGCCATCTCGTCGCCAATGGCGTTGCGCGTGGGCGGGTCGTCCATAGTGATGACCAGAACGCCGCCCGTCTCCCGCGTGTCGATAAACTCGTATGGCATTTCGGACCTCTCGCTAGCGCGCTTCCACTTTCGACCTGAGGCAGTCGAAGAACCGGTTCATCAACATGCGGGACGCGCCGCCGATGAGCCGCTGCCCGACGCGCGCGATGACGCCGGTAACCTGCGTATCGCCCTCGACGTGAACGGTGGCGCGCCCGTCGGATTCCGAGAACCGCAGCTTGCCGCTGCCCTGCACCGAGCCTGCCCGCCCGCTGCCGAGAACTATCATCGTGTAAGATTCCAGATGCGTCCTGTCTTCGATTCTGACTTCGCCCTTGTACAACCCGCCCACGGCGGCGACGCGGACGTTCATTTCGACTTCGTAGACGTCGTCCCCGCTCGACTCGAAGCGGCGGCAGCCCGGTATGCAGCTTTCCAGAGTCTGCGGAGACAAGAGCGCGTCCCACACCGTCTGAACGTCCGCGTCGAACTCGAACGAACCCTGCACTCTCAAAGTCTCACCCCCTGCGCGAGCGTTTCCGACAGTCTCCAATGTAGCACACAATCCGCCGACTATGGCGGGCGGACGACATCGGGCGATGGACTCGCGGATAAGCGGAAAACAGTCAGGCAGCCGATCTGTCGGCAGCGCGATAGTTTTCGAGTTCCCGTTTCACGACGGGCGCCATGAGATACAGCCCAACTAGATTGGGAATCGCCACTACGAACACCAAAGCGTCGGATAGGTCTATGAGAGCGCTCAGATCTATGCTTGCCCCTATGACCACGAACACGCAGAAGAACAGCTTGAACCCGGTTTGCCGCGCCCGCCCTTCTCCGACTAGGTAGGTAAACGCCTTCAAGCCGTAGTAGGACCACGCGATCATTGTCGAGTAGGCGAACAAGATGGCGGCGACAGCGATGAGAGCGGGCGACCAAGGCAGGGTGGATCGAAACGCGCTGATAGTCAACTCTATCCCGCTGACGCTCCCAGCGGAAATGCCCGGCTCGTAGATGACTATGACCATAGCCGACATAGTGCAAATCACTACCGTATCTATGAACGGTTCGAGCAGGGCGACAAAGCCTTCGCTTGCCGCTCTGGGAGTGCGCGCGGTGGAGTGGGCGATGGCTGCGCTTCCCAGCCCCGCCTCATTGGAGAATGTGGCTCGCCGGAACCCGATGATGAGCGCGCCCAACATCCCGCCAGCCATCCCTTCGGGAGCGAATGCGCTTGCCCATATGGCGGAGACCGCGTCGGGTATCTCGTCGAAGTTCATGGCAATGACTAGAAGGGCAAGCGACACGTACAGCAGCGCCATTGCAGGCGCCAACTTAGACGTAGCGTTGCCGATCCACCTGATGCCTCCGATTATCACCGCAGCCACAAGAATCGCCTGCGCCAGTCCCGTCAACCATGTTTTGTCAGCGAAGAAGCTCCCGTCCCCGCCGGTGATGGCGGTAAACATGGCGGAGGCTTGGTTGGACTGGAACATGTTGCCAATCCCGAGGCAGCCTATCACCATCATTGCGGCGTAGAAAATCCCCAGCCCCTTGCCCAGTTTAGGCAAGCCGAGCCGCCGAAGACCGCTTTCTAGGTAATACATTGGGCCGCCGGAGACCGAGCCGTCTGGGTTGTCCCGGCGGAACAGCACTCCCATCGTGCATTCCGCGAACTTGGTTGACATTCCCAGCAGGCCGGCTACGATAAGCCAGAAGGCGGCGCCCGGCCCGCCTGCGGAAATCGCAACCGCCACGCCTGCCATGTTCCCAATGCCGACAGTCCCAGACATAGCCGTAGTCAGCGCCTGAAACTGGGAGATTTCGCCCGGATCATCGCTTCGTGCGTAGCGTCCGGACACGATTCGCAGGGATTCCGCGAACCCTCGAATGTTGATGAAACGGAGATATACCGTAAAGAACAGCCCGCCGGCTACGAGCCATGCCACGATAAGGGGAAATTCGACACCGAGCGCAGGGACTTTGAAGAACACAATCCCGGAGAGGAAATCCGCCGCCGGACGCATGGATCGATCTATGAGCTGGTCTATGTCCACACGGACTATTCCTCCAGCATCATTCCCCGATTGCCGCGCGCGTCGAACTCGAACGAACCTTGCGCTCTCGAGATTAGCGTCTCTTGCGTAAGCGTTTCCAACGTTCCCCTTCCAACGTTCCCCAATGTAGCATAGGCGCCGCCGAGGGCGGGCGACTATGCGTTTCCGTTGACATCGCCTAGGCGCTGCGATACGCTTGCGCCCATCGACTACGGTGGCGCGATACGCGCGGCGCGCAGGGGAACGAGGCGACATAATGCGAATAACGGACATTCTACCGAGAGCGCGGCGGATTGGGGCGCTTGCGGCGATGGCGCTTGCGCTCTCGGCTCTAGCGGCTGCGCTTGCGTGCGGCTCTAGCGAGGAGGATACGCCCGCGCCGACTGCGGCTCCCGCGCCCACGACTGCGCCCGCGCCGACCATGGCTCCCGCCCCCACGGCGGCGCCCGCGGCTGCGGAGACGGCGCCTTCCGGCATGATGCAGTCCGGAACGCTCACGGTGGCGATGGTCAAGATAGGCGCGCCCACTGGCTTGCCCGGCAAGCAGACGGGCGGCGGGCCTGAGCAGATGCCGGAGCGGCTCAGCGTCATGCAAAAGCTCATCCAGCGCGAAGGCGACTTGAGCTATACGCCGCTTCTCATGGAGTCTTTCAGCCTGAGCGAAGACCTCAGCTCCGTTAGGGTGAATCTCAGGCAGGGCGTTCAGTTCCATGACGGCTGGGGCGAGGTGACGGCGGAAGATGTGAAGTGGAGCTACGGTCACGCCGCGCTCGAAAATCCCGAATCCATACACGGCTCGGTTGGGTTCATCAACAACCACCTAGACCCGCTGAACGTAGTGGACACCCACACGGTGGATTTCCCCATAGAGCAGTTCACCATAGAGTGGGAGCGCATCTATCTGGGCATAGTGGACATCACCAGCAAGAAGCGCGTCGACGATCTGGGCGAGAACGAGGCGCTCCAACACGTCGTCGGCACAGGCCCCTTCATGATGAAGAGCTGGACGGCGGACAACGAGTTCGTGGGCGAGGCGTTCGCGGATTACTGGGGAGACCAGCCTTCGTTCGGAACGCTTCGCGCGCGGGAAGTCCCCGAAGCGTCTACTCGCGTGGCGCAGATAAAGACGGGCGAAGTAGCCATCATAGACTCTGTGCCTATCAGCTTTCTCGAAGACCTGAACGCATCGGGCATACAACCCACGAACGACCACATCGGCGGCGCTCAGCAGTTCGTATCGTTCGGCGGCAACTTCTGGCAGACGAAGTACCACGACCGCGACGAGGATGTCCCGGCTAGGCCCGGCTTCCTGCCGGACGACGATCACCCGTGGATAGGCGATCCGTCAGATCCGGAGCGGAACGAGCGGGCGCGCAAGGTGCGCGAGGCGCTCGCGCTTGCCATAGACCGCGACCTTATCAACGAGCAAGTGCTGTTCGGCGTGGGGCGGGCGGAGTACGTCCCCTACTTCGTGAGCGTCTTGCCTGAGCATCCCGACCGCTGGGTAATCCCGTTCGACCCGGACGGGGCAATGTCTCTGTTGGACGAGGCGGGCTACGGCGATGGGTTCGAGGTTCCTATGTTCGTCGCGCCCGACATAGGCGCGCTGAACCAAGAGGTTTGGGAAGCCGTCGCCACCATGTGGGCGAACATCGGGCTTCAGCCGAGGATCGACAGAACCGCCTACCAAGCCTTTAGGCCTCGCCTAGTGGAACGCAAGCTGGACTACCTCTACGCATGGCTCGGCGGCAACGAGACCGCTACGATGGACCTGCCGCGTTTCGCGCTGGCGGAAGGCTCGACGTGGAGCGAAGGCGATTGGAACTGGGGCATCGAGGTGATGGAAGCGTTCGCCGCGATGGAGAAGGTCAACGACGCGCCGCGCGACAAAGACGCGCGCATAGCCGCGAACATGGAGATTGGCGATTTCCTGTTCGACACCAAGCTGGGCGTGGGCGTAGTGTTCTCCCCAGACCCGCTCTACTACAGCCCGACTATAGTAGAAAGCTGGGACTTGAAGCCCGGCAACCGCCGCAACTTCGAGTCCATAATTCTCAAGTAGAAAGCGAGGCGAGCCGCTCTCCCCGGAGCAAAGCTCGCGGCGGAAGCGCTCCCCGCTCCGGCGGGGAAGGCTTCCGCGCATCGCGTCTACGTCTTTGGATGGCGTCCGATAATCCCCGCCCCGCACCTGATGCGGGGGCGATGGGTCCCCTATACGTGGCTTACGACTCCAATTCATTCGGAAGCGCCCCCGCCCATCGAGGTAGAGGGCGCCTAGAGCCTGCCCCGCGCTCGATACGGGGGCGGCGCTCGGCTTCGGTCTCGCCCGTCGCGCGAACGACGGAGGCGCGCGCATGAGAGCGTTCTTGCTGAGGCGCATCTTCTATTCGCTGTGGACGATACTGCTCTCCACCGTCATCGTGTTCGCTCTGTCGCGGATGTCGGGCGATCCGCGCCTGCTGTACCTCACGGAGTACTCTCACTTGGAGCCGGAGCGCTGGGAGGCGTGGGGGCGCGCGATGGGGCTGGACAAGCCGCTGCCGGTTCAGTATCTCATCTGGCTCGGCAAGGCGGTCACCTTGGACTGGGGGGAATCCATAGTCAACGGGCGCCCCGCGTTCGAGGCGGTGATGGAGCGCGTGCCGGTGACACTTCAGCTAACGGCGGGCGGGCTTGCGTTCGCCATCGTGTTCGGCATTCCGCTCGGCATCGTGTCCGCAGTGTATCGCGGCAGCGTGTGGGACTACATCGGCAGAACGTTCGCCATACTTGGGCAGTCGCTCCCCGCGTTCTGGCTGGCGATAGTGTTCATCCTCATATTCTCGGTGCGGCTTCAGTGGCTGCCCACGAGCGGGCGCGGAGGATGGGAGCATTTCGTCATGCCGTCTGTCATACTCGGCTGGCTGGCGGCGGCGGGCTTCTTGCGCCTCACGCGCTCGGCGATGCTGGACGTCTTGGATTCCGAGTTCATCAAGTACGCGCGCGCCAAGGGCGTAGGCTGGTTTACGATAGTGTGGAAGCACGCGCTTCGGAACGCGATAATCGCGCCGCTCACGTTCGGCGGGCTGCTCATGGCGGGGTTCGCCACCGGCAGCGTGCTGACGGAGACTATCTTCGCTTGGCCCGGCATCGGCGTTCTGGCGCTGAACGCGGTGTTCAACAACGACTTCCCCATATTAGTGGGCGCGGTGCTGGTGTTCGCGGTGGTGTACGTGATAGCCGCGCTGATAATAGATGTGCTGTACGCTGTCGTAGACCCGCGCATACGGTATAGCTGATGGCGTCCGGCGACGGCGGCGCTCCGCATCTGGACTTCGGCTCTCCGAGCGCGTTGCGTCGCGTGTACGACGGCTTTCGGCGGTGGCCCTTCATCCCCGCGCTGATACTGGCTATGCTCGCGTTCGCGGCTATCAGCGCGCCCGCGCTCGCGCCGTATCATCCCGTGAAGGGCGACTTGCGGATGCGAAGCATCCCGCCGGCATGGCAGGAAGGCGGCTCCGCCGACTACCTGCTGGGAACCGATCACCACGGGCGAGACATCCTGACGCGGATGATGCACGGCGCGCGCGTGTCGCTGACGTTCGCCGCGCTAACCATGGCGATAGGCGTCGCCCTCGGCGCGCTGCTCGGCGCGGTGTCCGGCTACTTCGGCGGACACGTGGACGAGATAATCATGCGTCTGGTAGACCTGACGAACGCGCTGCCGTTCCTGCTCGCCGCGCTAGTTGTGGTGAGCGTGTTCGGCGCGAGCTTTCGGACGCTGCTCGTCATCCTATCTTTGTTCGCGTGGGGCGGCTACGCGCGTCAGGTTCGCGGCGAGGTGCTTCAGCTGAAGGAGACCGACTACGTGGCGTTGGCGCGGGTGGCTGGCGCGTCTCCCGTTCGCATCATCTGGCGGCATCTGCTGCCCGGAGTAACGAACACGCTCACCGTCGTCGCCACGCTAGGCACGGGGCAGATAATTTTGGCGGAATCCACGCTCAGCTTCTTGGGCGTGGGCATCCCGCCGCCGCAGCCCGCGTGGGGCAGCATGGTGGCGGACGGACGCAACTACATCGCCACCGCGTGGTGGATAGCGGTGATACCCGGCGCTGGCATCGGGCTGACGGTGGTATCACTGAACTTCTTGGGCGACTGGCTGCGAGACCACTTCGACCCACGCCTGAGGCAGGTGTGATGTGGGGGTTCCGCATCCCTTCCCATACCAAGGCAGCAAGCGAGCTATCGCCAGCCGGATTCTCCCGTTCCTGCCCAAGGACTCGACGCGGATAGTCGAGCCGTTCTGCGGTTCCGCCGCCATTTCGATAGCCGCCGCGTCCCGCAATCTGGCAACCGCCTTCTGGCTGAACGACCTAGACGATGCGCTGATGACCCTCTGGACGTGGATTTTGGAGCGCCCGTTGGAGCTGACCGCCGCATACGCGCGGCTTTGGGACAGCCAGCATCCGAACCGAAAAGAGTTCTTCTTCGAGATACGCGACGAATTCAACTCTTCTCGCCAGCCGCACCACTTCCTATACCTTCTGGCGAGAATCGTCAAAGGCTCCGTCCGCTACAGCTCGCGGGGCATGTTCAACCAGAGTCCCGACAACCGTCGCTCCGGGATGCGCCCCGCAAAGATGCGCCGACACATTCTCGAAGTTTCCGCCCTTCTCCGAGGGAAAACCGAACTATCCGCCTCGGACTTCCGCGATATGTTGCCGCATCTGGACGCCGGCGATGTCGTATACATGGACCCGCCATACCAAGGGACTTCATTCACTAGGGATAACCGATACTACAGGGGCGTTCTCTACGATGACCTCGTAGACACCCTATCGGCAATGAACGACATGCGGATATCCTACATGCTGAGTTACGACGGACAGACCGGCGGGAAACGCCACGGCAAGCCGCTCCCCGGCAGGCTTAGGCTCGCGCATCGACACATCCACGCGGGACGGTCGAGCCAAGCGACGCTTTTGGGGGATAACCGAGAAACCATAGAGTCGCTTTACCTGTCGCCCGCGCTGGTCGAACGCCTGCGCGAGCAATCCGCGATGTTCGGGAACACGGCATCCCAACCGAGGCGTCGTCATTCTCAAGAACGTCTCGCGCTCGCGCCTTCGGCGGCTGAGGGACGATAGGCAACCCTAAATCCGAAAGCGGCGCAGGCGGCGCACAAACAAAAGGGGGCGGCTCTGTGGAGCCGCCCCCGCGCGTTTCGGACGAAGCGCGCTTGGCTTAGGCGTCGAAGTACAGGAAGAACTCGTAGGGGTGCGGGCGCAGCCGCATCTCGTCCACTTCGTTCGCGCGCTTGTAGTCCAGCCACGTCTCGATTAGGTCGGACGTGAACACGTCGCCCGCGAGCAGGAATTCGTAATCGTCTTCCAGCGCGTCCAGCGCCTCTTCGAGGCTGCCGGGCACCTGCGGCACGTTGGCGGCGTCTTCGGGCGACAGGTCGTAGAGGTCTACGTCCAGCGGCTCGCCCGGGTCTGTCTGGTTGCGGATGCCGTCCAGCCCCGCGAGCAGCATCGCGCTGAAGGCTAGGTACGGGTTCGCGGTCGGGTCCGGGCAGCGGAACTCGACGCGCTTGGCGGGAGGAGTGTCGAAGTACACCGGGATGCGGCAGCAGGCGGAGCGGTTGCGCGCGGAGTATGCGAGGTTCACCGGCGCCTCGAAGCCCGGCACCAGCCGGCGGTAGGAGTTCGTCGTCGGCGCGGCGAACGCCAGCAGCGCGGGCGCGTGCGAGAGCAAGCCGCCGATGTAGTGCTTCATCGTGTCGCTCATGTGCGCGTAGCCGTCGCCGTAGAAGATGTTGGTCCCTTCGCTCCAGATGCTCTGGTGGGTGTGCATCCCCGTGCCGTTGTCGCCGAACAGCGGCTTGGGCATGAACGTAGCTATCTTGCCGTGTCGCGCGGCTACGTTCTTCACCAGATATTTGTATATCATGATGTTGTCGGCGGTCTTCGTAAGCGTGTCGTACACGATGTCTATCTCGCCCTGCCCGGCGGTGGCGACTTCGTGGTGCTGCTTCTCGACCTTCATGCCGAACTTCTGCATCTCCAGCACCATCTCGGTGCGGATGTCGCTGAGCGTGTCCATCGGAGGCGCGGGGAAGTACCCTTCCTTGTGGCGGGGGCGGTAGCCCTTGCTCAGCGTCTTGCCGTCCAGCCTAGTGCGGCTGCCGGAGTTCCAGATGCCTTCGTCCGAATCCACGCTGTAGTGGGCGGAGTGGGCGTCTTGCGCGAAACTCGCGGCGTCGAAGATGAAGAACTCCGCCTCGGGACCCCAGTAGCTTGTGTCGCCGATGCCGGTCGTCTTCAGGTACGCCTCCGCCTTCTGCGCGATGAGTCGCGGGTCGCGGCTGTAGTCGGAGCCTGTGAGCGGGTCTCTGATGTTGCACAGCAGGCTGAGCGTCTTGCGGTTGTAGACCGGGTCGATAGTGGCGGTGCTGGTGTCCGGCACCAGCAGCATGTCGCTTTCGTCGATAGTCTGGAAGCCGCGAATGCTGGAGCCGTCGAACCCAGTGCCGGACTCGAACAGGCTGTCGGTAAGCTCGCTGGGCGGGATGCCCACGTGCTGGAGCGTGCCGGGGACGTCGGTGAACTTGAGATCTATGATCTCGACGCCCTCGTCCGCGACGAGTTTTCTAACATCTTCAGGGGTCATTGGGTTCTCCTTGCTGGTTGCCGCTGGGGGCTTGCGCCGCCGCCAGCCTTCGGTATGTTTCTCGCTCCGAGCTTAGCATAGCTTATCCTAGCGCCCTCAAAGCAGAATGCGCCTGACCGAAAGCTCGGTCAAGCGCCATTCTATCTAAAATTCGGCGGTGCGATTCGACCAACCCCGTCGCCTGAACGTTCGGCGGGATGCCTGCCGTCTCGCGCATCCGACGGCGCGGACGCTACTTGCGATCCTTCCGCAGCTTGCTAGGCAGGATGACCCATAGGCCAAACAGCCCGATAAACGCCACTCCGCCGAGAATTGCTTCTACGCCCATTTGTGCATGCTCCTGCATTGTTCGGGATGCGGCGCGCCGGTTGCTTTCCGCGCGCCGCGTTCGTTTTCTACGCAAGCATTATTGCGGGGCGATGTTGCTGCGATGTTACGCGGATGTTAACTTTGTGTTACATGCCGAGCGGGATTCGGGAACGCGAGCATCTCGCGCGGACGGGCTATCTGGTCTAGGGAATGGAGCATATCCCCTTGGTCTATACTCAGCGCCACTGGGCGAAATCTGACCGCGCGGACCCCGCCCGCATTCATCTGCTGGAGCATCATCTGGCGGACGTGGGGGCGTGTTTCGAAGCGCTGCTGAAGCAGCCGACAATCAGAAAACGGCTTGCGCGAACAGCCGACCTCGACTATCTGAACGACGGTATCGCGGCTCGGCTCGCGGTCTTTGCCGCGCTGCACGACATCGGCAAGGTCAACGTCGGCTTCCAGACGCGGATATGGCAGCCGCAAGACTTTCGAGGCGCAAGAAAGCCGCGTTGGGCAAGCCATACCTCGGACTTCGTTCCCGTGCTGACGGGGGAGGACAGCCAGACCTGCGACTGGTTCGCCGACGCGCTGGGCTTCGATGAGTTTCTGAGCTGGGACAACGACGATGGCGACACCGCATGCGCGATATTCGCAGCGGCTATATCGCATCACGGCGAACCGCTGAATTTGCACGGCTCGAAGCAGCCCAACTCCAGAGTGTGGCGCCCATTCCGCGATCTGAGTCCCGAAGACTGCGTTAGGCGCATCGGCAGGCTGGAGCGAAAGTGGTTCCCGGCGGCTTTCAGCGGCGACGTTCCGCCACTGCCCTCAGCGCCCGAATTCCAGCACATGTTTCTCGGCTTATGCACTTTGGCGGACTGGATCGGCTCCAACGAGGAGTTTTTCCAGTTCGTGGACGAATCCCGCGACGACTACATCGACACGGCGCGGCAAAATGCGGATATTGCCATGAAGCGCATCGGGCTGGACATCGGCGAACAGCGAGCCGCCTTTTCCCAACTGCCGGACTTCGCCGCGCTGTTCGGCATAGACGGTTCGCCCAACGCCATACAGAAAGCCATGCTAGACGTTCCGCTCGATAGACAGGTTCTGATAGTCGAATCCGAGACCGGTTCAGGCAAGACAGAGGCGGCGCTTTGGCGGTTCGCCCACATGTACCAGCGGGGGATCGTAGACGGGATGTACTTCGCGCTTCCCACACGCTCCGCCGCGGTGCAGATACATGGCCGAGTGAATCGGTTCATCGAGCGCATGTTTCCGGGCGCGCGCTCCCCCGAGCCTGTTCTGGCTGTGCCGGGCTACGTCCGCGCGGGCGACATCAGCGGCGGACATCTGCCCGACTATCAGGTGTGGTGGGAAGACGAACCGGGGCATAGCGGCAGGGCGCGTCGCTGGGCGGCCGAGAGCGTCAAGCGTTTTCTGGCGGCGCAGATAGCAGTCGGCACGATAGACCAAGCCATGATGTCCGCGCTTCAGGTCAGGCACGCCCACATGCGCGCCGCCTGTCTCGCGCGCAACCTGCTGGTGGTGGATGAAGTCCACGCATCCGACCCTTATATGCGCGTCATCGTATCGGCGCTTCTGGACACGCACGTTGGAGCCGGCGGCTATGCGTTGCTCATGTCCGCCACGCTGGGGTCGTCGGCGCGCCGACAGTGGCTATCGAGGCGCCGACGCTCCAGCGCATCTGGAGATTTCGCGCTGGACGATGCCATAGCCACGCCGTACCCAGCAATTACGCATCCGGGCGCGGATGATGCGGAGATAGTGCATGAGACAGCCTCCAGCGGCTGGGCAAAGCGGGTTGGAATAGCCGCCAAGCCGCTGATGCGCGAGTTCGGCGCGGTGGCGGAGATAGCGCTGGAGGCTGCCCGATCCGGCGCGAAGGCGCTGATCGTTCGCAACACCGTCGGCTATGCGACCGACACCCAGCGCGCTATCGAGGAAGCCGCCCAGCCCGGAGATAGCGCGCTGCTGTTCTCATGCGGCGATGTCCCGACGCTGCATCACGGCAGATTCGCGGCGTCAGACCGCAGGATGCTGGACGAGGCGGTCGAGCGCGATCTGGGCAGACCGCGCAGCCCCGGAGGCTCGATAGTCGTCGGCACTCAGACGTTGGAACAGTCGCTCGACATAGACGCGGACCTGCTGATAACCGACCTCTGCCCCATGGATGTTCTTCTCCAGCGCATCGGACGGCTGCACAGGCATGCCGAGAACGAACGCCCGCCTGCATACCGCGATCCGACTTGCATCGTACTCACCCCGCCCGACGACGATCTATCTCCGCTGCTCTCGAAGGAGGGAGGCGCTCCCAACCCGAACGGCCTCGGACTGTGCGGCGGCGTCTATCTCGATCTGCGAACGCTGGAGCTGACCCGACGCCTCATCGTCGAGCGCGGCGAATGGCGCATCCCCGAAATGAACCGCGATTTAGTAGAGCGCGCAACGCATGTCGCAGAGCTAGAGTCGCTGGTGGAAGAGATGGGTGACGAGTGGAAGGAACTTCGGAACGAGGTAGAGGGACAGACCTACGCAGACGACCTGACAGCTCGGCTCATACTGCTGAACAGGGGCGTTTCCTTCCTAGACAGAGATGTGGCGTTCAGCGGAGCGGAGGAGCGAATCCGCACCCGCCTCGGCGATGAGGGAATCGAGGTGGAGTTCTCCTCCGCGCAGCCAAGCCCGTTAGGCGGAGCGGAGATCGAGTCCCTCTCGCTCCCGGCTCGCTGGCTGGGCGATTCGACGCCTGACGCCGCTGTCGCGCCCACGAACACGGACGGCGGCTTCGAGTTCGCCATCGGCGAGAGCCGCTTCGCGTACGACCGACTGGGCTTGCGCCGGGATTAGCGTTGACAACGTTATCGATCGACCATAGCATAGAATCGACGTTCTAATACGTAGAGAGTATGGTCAGAGAACGCGCCATGTACGACATCCTCACAGACCAGCTCATTCGGATAGACACTAGCCACGCATCCCGCAGTCTCGCGTCGCTGCCGGAAGTCCTCGCCGAGTCGATGCGGGATAGGGTGGAGAGTTTCCCTGCGCTCCGCCCGCACCAGAGACACGCTTGGCACGCCTTCCTAGTGCAGCTCGGAGCTATGGCGATGCACAGCGCGGGAGTCAGCGAGCCTCCCGAAGACGCGGACGACTGGCGACGGCTCATCCGGGCGCTGACGCCGAAGTTCACCGAAGACGAACCATGGCGTCTGGTAGTGGACGACATCGCCAAGCCCGCCTTCATGCAGCCGCCTGCGCGCTCTGCGAACAAGCGCGATGACTACAAGAGCCGCATAAATACTCCTGACGAGTTGGACATGCTAGTCACTTCGAAGAACCACGATCTGAAGTCGTCTGTGGCACAGCGCGCGGCGGCGGATGACTGGCTGTTTGCGCTGATCAGCCTCCAGACAGCGGAAGGGTTTTCTGGACGGGGCAACTACGGCATATCGCGCATGAACGGCGGGCTGGGGAGCAGACCCGCGTTCAGCATCACACCTTCCGCGCGTCCCGGCGCCCACGTCCGACGAGACATCAGCGCGCTTCTGGAATGGCGCGAAACTCTGCTGGATGAATATCCGATGCGGGAAGACGGCAAAAAGCTGGTGTGGACGATGCCTTGGGATGGAACAAAGGCGGAGGCGCTGCTGCTGAGCGACCTCGATCCGCTCTACATAGAGATATGCCGCCGCATACGGCTGAGCGTCAATCATGCCGGTAGGCTGCACGCTTGCAAGGCGACATCGAAGGGGATGCGGATCGAAGCAAAAGCGATGAAAGGCAACGTCGGCGATCCATGGACGCCCATCGATCGCAAGGAAGGCAAGTCGCTGAACCTCGGCCGCGTCGGATTCACATACAAGAAGACAGTCGAATACCTGTCTCCCGGAGACTGGCAGATCCCGCCACTATGCAAACCCACAAGCTCTGAGCGTGGAGACATGACGCTGGTCGCGCGAGGAATGGCGCGAGGGCGGGGCAAGACCGAGGGCTATCATGAAAGGTCTATCCCGTTGAAGGAGAAGACGGTGGGAGCGCTAGGACGCCCCGCGCGCGAAGAGGACTTTGGTGAGATAGCGCGCTCGCGGGTAGAGGACGTGGCGAGAGTCCAGGGCATCCTGCGTCACGCGGTTTCGGTATTCGCCGCTGGCGGCAAGACCGAAGGGGTTGGAAAAAGTATCCGCGATCTAGCCGATCCGTGGGCAAACAAGCTGGACGAGATAGTAGATGTGGAGTTCTTCGACGCGCTTCAGGATGAATTCGCCGAAGACCATCCAGACGATCGCAAGCGAGTGCGAAACGATTGGCAAAGGGGAATTATCGAAAGCGCCCGCCGCATCTTGCGACATGCGCAAGATTCTCTGCCGTGTCCGATGATACAGTTCTACTCTGCGCGGGTGCGCTCCGACAGCGTGTTCGAAGGGCGCATACGCAGACGGAACGGCTTCCCCAACCTATTCGAAGAAGACGAGGAAACCAGTGGAAACAGCAGCCTCAGTTGAAACGCCCAATCCGCGCATACATCGGATATCATGCGGCGAGGCGGCAGTACGCTTCGCCGGCTTGGTGGCGTCCGATGGTTTCCCGCGCGGCGATCTCGCCGCGCTCAGACGGATGAATCCAGACGCGCCCGACGCAACTGCCTTCTGGCGGCTTATGGCGCAGATGGATCTGTCAGGCAGCCCCGCTTTCGAACGAAAGTGGGCGCTCGTGCTGCACGGGCTGGCTATCATGACGCGCGCCTCCGCAGACAGCGCGGCAAGCCGCTCCGCGCACGACAGATACACTCCGGTCGGACAGGCGCTGTTCTACGGGGGCAACCCTGAAAGGCAGACCCCATACTACAGCCAATCGCGTCTCAACCGTCTGCTAGTGGCGCGAGGCACGATGCTGAGAACGCTGCTTGCAAGGATGTTCCGAATGATGGCAGCCGCCGACCAGCGTTTCGACTGGTGCCGGATGGCGCTGTTCATCCTGAACGACGGTTACGATGAAGAGCGAGCAGACTCGGAAAGGCGGAGCATCGCGCGCGCCTACTACAGGGCGGAGAGCAGGGCAGCGCGCTCGCAGACATAGCAACCCAGCGCGCAAGCCCCAATACATATCGAGGAGCGTCCCAAGTTATGCCCACCCCAAGATTCATTCAGATCCACACCCTGCATTCGTATCCCGCCGCGCTGCTGAACCGCGACGACAGCGGCTTGGCTAAGAGAATGATGTATGGCGGCGCCGTGCGCACGCGCATATCCTCGCAATGCCTCAAGCGGCATTGGCGCGTCGCCAAGGACGAATTCGCGCTTGGGAACATAGACGGCGCGGCGGATGCGGTGCGGTCTCGCAACATCGTAGGGCGCAGTGTGACGAATAACCTGAGCGAAAAGACTGTCGCATCAAACGAAGTTAGGAAAGCTGTTGAACAGGCTTTCCAAATTGGAATCTATGGTGAAAAGGGAGAGTCCGAAGAAAATCGCCAACCATTGCTACTCGGGCTGCCGGAAGTTGAATACCTCCGACAAAAGGCCGTTCATATCTGTGCTGCCCACCCTGACGACGCTAAAGTTGCCGAGGAAATAGCTACGGGGCTTCTTGTTACCCAAGAGGATATCAAAAAAGCAGGAGGACAAAAAAAGAGGAGGTTGCGCGCTGCTCGAAACTCTGCGAAACGTATGTTTGGCAATGATGAAGCGGGAAACTTCGAGGCTTTCCGAAAGTCTGTAGAATTACCCGGCGGCCTCGTCGGCGCGCTGTTCGGTCGGATGGTCACATCCGACCCCGCCGCCAACATAGACGCCGCAGTACACGTCGCCCACGCCTTCACCGTCCATTCCGAAGAGTCGGAGAGCGACTATTTCTCCGTAGTGGACGATTTGCAGCGCGAAGACGAAGACGCGGGCGCGGCGCACATAGGCGATATGGAATTGACGGCAGGGCTGTTCTACGGATACGTGGTTATCGACGTGCCGAGTCTGGTCTCCAACTTGGAGGGATGCGAGGCAGAGAAGTGGGACGATGCCGACAGGAGCATGACGAGCAAAGTCGTCGAGCATCTGACGCACCTGATAGCCACCGTGTCGCCGGGGGCTAAGCTAGGCTCTACCGCGCCCTACTGCTACGCGGACTTGATGTTGGTGGAGTGCGGCTCCCGACAGCCTCGCAGCCTATCCAACGCCTACCGAAAGGCGACGAAGGCGCAGACCGCGAACGCCGTCGACGCCCTATCCGAATACCTGTCCAAGCTGGACGCCGCCTACGGCGTTCGGGAGGCGCGGCGCGTCATGTCTGTGGACGACTGCGGCATTCCCAGCGCCGAGCGGCTCTGTTTGGACGATCTGGCGGCATGGGCGGCGGACTCGGTTCGCAGCGGCGAGGCGGCGTGATTTGCGACACTTGGCGATGAACCTCGAAGCGCCGCTGATGGCGTTCGGCGGGGAGACGATAGACAACTACGGCGTCATACGCTGGTTTCCATCCGCCTCCATGCTGACGGGAATGTTAGCCAACGCGCTCGGCTGGCGGCGCATCGAGCGGGAGCGACACCAGCGGCTGCAAGACCGGCTGACCTTCGCCGCTCGCATAGACCGAGAGCCTGCGGGCGGGCTGCGTATGACGGACTTTCAGACGGCCGCCATCACGAACAGAGACAAGTCTTGGACAACGCGCGGCTCGCCAGAAGGCAGGGCTGGCGGAATCTTTGAGAATTCGCTCCGCTACCGAGACTACTTCGCTGACATGCGCGTTACGGTCGCGCTGCGGCTCGAACAGCCCGGCGACGCGCCAACGCTGGAGTCTCTCGCCGCCGCGTTGCAGCAGCCGGCGCGACCGCTGTTCATCGGGCGCAAGCCGTGCCTGCCGTCCGCGGACATCTTCGGCGGCTTCACCGAGGGGCGCTCCGCGCTCGACGCGCTCATGCGCGCGCCGATAGAGCCTAGCGACGACGCGGCTGAAACCGTCCGGCTGATGTGGCCAGACGGAGAAGGCGCAGAGGGTGTCGATCCAAGCCGGGTTTACATGCTGACAGATCAGCGCAACTGGGTATCCGGGCTGCACGGCGGCGGGCGACGGGTGTGCGAAGGTTCGGTGAACGCGGAACGGTTTCCCATCGCCGAAGCGCGTCGGAAGGAAGAAGAGTAATGGCATCGACAGCGCCCGAACCGTCCGCCGCTTCCAGCGAGATCGATCCATTCAGCCGCCGCCCCGTTCGCCCCATCCGCATGATAAAGGCGGAGGCGGATCTGCGCGAGTTTCACCGCTGGGCGGGAAGCAGGCGGCTCATCAGCCGCAACGTGTTCGACGAAGGCTATGCGATGCACTGCCTTCTGATGGAGACGTTCGGCGAGCTTGCCCCCAAGCCCTTCCGCCTCATCGCGCCGCGCGGGAAGGGCGTGACGCGCGGGACGCTGTACGGATACGCGCAGGCGGACGCCGAGGAGCTTCAGGCGCTGTCCGAGCGCTTCGCGGACCCTCAGCAGGCGAAGATACTGCCCGCGGACTCCATCCAAAGCAAGCCGATGCCGGACTGCTGGAAGGCAGGCACGCGGCTGGGATTCGAGGTTCTCGCGCGTCCGGTCGTTCGCTCCCGAAACGTGGCTGCGAACCCTGCGGATACGCTGCATCGAGCCGTTGCGCGCCGTCCGCGAGGGCTGAACCGGGTTTCGGAGGTAGAGATAGACGCCTTCCAGTACGAGGCGGCGGCGCTGGGCAAGGGCGAGATGACGCGCACGCGGGAGGATGTCTATGCCGACTGGCTGCGGAGACAACTCTACGAACATGGGCGAGCCGAACTCGAAGAAGCGCGGCTGCACTCGTTCCAGCGCACCCGCGCGGTGCGGCGGAGACAAGGGCCCGCGGTGGAGGGCCCCAGCGCGCTGATCCGAGGCTCTCTCGTCGTAGGGGAGCGGGACGAGCGCAGCCACCGAAGCTTCGGGCATGTTCTACGGCGTGGCGTGGGGCGGCATAGGGCATACGGCTATGGGATGCTGCTTCTGCGTCCGCCCAAGCCCGCTGGCGGGATGTGACCCCGCATGAAGCCGCTTCGACTGCGCATCGACAGCAGAATCCGAACGGGAACGGGAGCGCCGCGCCGATTCCGCGCGGCGCTCCACATGGGATGCGAGCGACTATGCTCAGAGGAAGACTAGGCTTAGAGACCGCGAGAATCCCGCACGCGGACCGTCACGGTCTGCTGTGGCTGTCTCGCGGCGCGCTCACCGTGCGGGATGGGTCTCTCAGGTTCGACAGACGAGGCGCGCCGGACAAAGACAGCGCGCTCGACGCAGGCGAATACGGCATCCCGTTCCAATCCTTGTCCATGATACTGCTTGGGCCGGGGTCTACCGTCAGCCACGACGCGCTCCGCCTCATGGCGCGGCACGGAACTGGGCTGGTGGCGGTGGGGGAGGACGGCGTTCGTTGCTACACCGCGCCGCCGCTGATGCCCGACACGTCCGACGTGGCGCGTCGGCAGATGCGCGCCTGGGGTGATCCGCAGACTAGGTTGACCATTGCGCGCAAGATGTATGCCATGAGATTGGGAGAGGTTCTGCCTGAGCGCGACATCGCCGCGCTCAGGGGCATCGAAGGTTCGCGGATGCGCCGCACTTACCAGAACCTTGCGCGGCGATACGGCATCGTCTGGAGGGGCAGACGATACGACAGAGCCAACCCGCTATCAGCCGACATCCCCAATCAGGCAATCAACCACGCCTCGGTTGCGGTAACATCCGCCGCGGTGATAGCGACGACATCCCTTGGCGCGATTCCTCAGCTCGGCTTCATACACGAGCGGAGCGGCGACGCCTTCGCGCTCGACATAGCCGATCTGTTCCGGGACAGCGTGCTTCTGCCCGCCGCCTTCAGGTCTGCGAAAGCCATCATGCGAAACCCATCGCTCGACGTAGAGCGACACACTAGGAGGACCACAGGGGAAGCATTGCGCGCCGAGCGTGTAATCCCCCGGATGATAGACCGAATCAAGACGCTGTTCCAAGACATCGCCCCGCAGAGCGCGGACGCGGGAGACCGAGCATGACGGTGGTGGTAACCGTCAACGTCGAAGCGCGCTACCGCGGCTTTCTCGCGTCCTCGATGCTGGAGATAGCGCCCGGCGTCTACACAGGGCCTAGGATGACCGCCGGGATACGGGGCAGAATTTGGGACGTCCTCAGCGGATGGCATGCCGAGCTAGGAAACGGCTCTATCGTGATGACTTGGCGCGATCCGGACGCGGTGGGCGAGCAACGAATTCTAACCCTTGGCCAACCGCCGCGTTCCATAATCGATGCCGATGGCGTGTTTCTGGTAAAGTACAGCTAACGTCCCCGCCCTGCGCAGGGATATACCCTAGTCAACATTATTTCTTTAGTTGATGCAGTGATCTTTAGAGTATCGCATCTTCTAGAGGCTCCCCCGCACACGCGGGGATAGACCTTATTCCCGATTCGGCATGGCGCATTTTGAGCGGGCTCCCCCGCACACGCGGGGATAGACCTTCACTCGTTGGGCGGTTGCTGACTGGAAGCCCGGCTCCCCCGCACACGCGGGGATAGACCCCAGCTGGAAGGCAGAGGCAGGCGGTTCTTGACGGCTCCCCCGCACACGCGGGGATAGACCGCCCTTGCCAATGGCGAGGGCTTTTTGATCTCTGGCTCCCCCGCACACGCGGGGATAGACCTTTACAGCGGCAGACGGTCACAACGCTGGCATCGGCTCCCCCGCACACGCGGGGATAGACCTCGAGGACGCGCATCTATGCGTCAGCGATCCGTGGCTCCCCCGCACACGCGGGGATAGACCCTCGGCATTCCATGATTTTTTATTCCTCCAGTTGGCTCCCCCGCACACGCGGGGATAGACCGCCTGAGGCGCGCCATATGTTCGTGCCAAGAAAGGCTCCCCCGCACACGCGGGGATAGACCCTGCCGCATGTTGTTCGAAGAACGATCCTACTTGGCTCCCCCGCACACGCGGGGATAGACCTGTGACGTGTTTCCACACTCTTCACATTGCCCGGGCTCCCCCGCACACGCGGGGATAGACCTAAGATTGGGGGTTGCGGAAGATTTTGGATAGAGGCTCCCCCGCACACGCGGGGATAGACCTAATCGGGGGAGCGGTTATTATTGCTTTTGTTAGGCTCCCCCGCACACGCGGGGATAGACCGGCTATACGGCGCATCACACGACAATGCGTCGCGGCTCCCCCGCACACGCGGGGATAGACCTGTACGCGCCAAGTGTCGCTATTGTATACGCAAGGCTCCCCCGCACACGCGGGGATAGACCGATGATTATGCCTAGGTGTATGATACAGCAGGCGGCTCCCCCGCACACGCGGGGATAGACCGATAAGACAAGTCTGACCCAGACCTAGAGACCGGGCTCCCCCGCACACGCGGGGATAGACCGCCATCACGATGCGCTTATCCTATGCCAATGCGGGCTCCCCCGCACACGCGGGGATAGACCCATATCAGATTCGCGCCTACGCATCTCCGGACGGGCTCCCCCGCACACGCGGGGATAGACCCTAATAAAGCATCTCTTTCAAGAGATGGGGCTAGGCTCCCCCGCACACGCGGGGATAGACCTATCGGCTGAAGATCAAAGGCTTGCCCGCGCTCGGCTCCCCCGCACACGCGGGGATAGACCCTAGGAGAACTCACAACAGCTCTTGGTAAAGAAGGCTCCCCCGCACACGCGGGGATAGACCCCAGCTGACTGCCCTGCGCGATGCGGATGCCGAGGCTCCCCCGCACACGCGGGGATAGACCTCCTCGGATGGCGGATGCGGATGGGGATGCTGGGGCTCCCCCGCACACGCGGGGATAGACCTCTAACCTACGTTGCTTTGTAACCCCTGTGTAAGGCTCCCCCGCACACGCGGGGATAGACCGTCAATGACGTAGTAATCGAAAAGTTGGAAGAAGGCTCCCCCGCACACGCGGGGATAGACCTCCCAGAGCGTCACTATCCACCCCCATCCGCCCGGCTCCCCCGCACACGCGGGGATAGACCTACGCGGTCTATCTCCGCATAACCGCTCGGAGAGGCTCCCCCGCACACGCGGGGATAGACCTGGGATTGCTGCGAATGCGCATGACTAGCTGACGGCTCCCCCGCACACGCGGGGATAGACCTCTATGCCTAAATCCAACGCATCCAACTCGGCAGGCTCCCCCGCACACGCGGGGATAGACCTACGCTCGACCACGAAAGCGCTCGCCCTGGCATGGCTCCCCCGCACACGCGGGGATAGACCTATCCCGCTGTTCAGTCTCGTCTTGGCCGATACGGCTCCCCCGCACACGCGGGGATAGACCGTCCCAGTCCGCATCCTGGAGGCATCTGGGGTGGGCTCCCCCGCACACGCGGGGATAGACCGTGGAGATACATCATTGAGACTCTCTAGGGACTGGCTCCCCCGCACACGCGGGGATAGACCTGCCCACAGAGTCATTTCCCGCCGGCATTGTTTGGCTCCCCCGCACACGCGGGGATAGACCCCGCGTAAGAGATTGGACAATAGCCGCGCCGAAGGCTCCCCCGCACACGCGGGGATAGACCTCGAAAGGGAATGAGTATGAGCAAGATGTTGACGGCTCCCCCGCACACGCGGGGATAGACCTTGTTTATGACTTTGATTCTATCTGACAGGTTGGGCTCCCCCGCACACGCGGGGATAGACCCCTCGATTTCTAGCGCGGGCGCATCCGCATCCGGGCTCCCCCGCACACGCGGGGATAGACCCACCACTTCCATCCGCGCATCCGACGCATCCCGGGCTCCCCCGCACACGCGGGGATAGACCTATGTCATCGGCCCCGAGTCGGTCATTTGCTACGGCTCCCCCGCACACGCGGGGATAGACCGGTTTCGTCTGCTCTATTCGTAATTGAGTATGCGGCTCCCCCGCACACGCGGGGATAGACCCTCGGCATAGGTATCCGCATGGATGTCATAGACGGCTCCCCCGCACACGCGGGGATAGACCTGGATATCTCCGCGCGCGCGTTTCAGGCTTGGGGGCTCCCCCGCACACGCGGGGATAGACCCTAGGCGTTCTTTCGCCGCGCCTCAGTTTCGGCGGCTCCCCCGCACACGCGGGGATAGACCCATGACGCGTTCTGCTCGTGGGACGGCTGACAAGGCTCCCCCGCACACGCGGGGATAGACCCTCGGCATAGGTATCCGCATGGATGTCATAGACGGCTCCCCCGCACACGCGGGGATAGACCCTTTTTCCTGAAAACAGTCTTCGCAGATGTAGAGGCTCCCCCGCACACGCGGGGATAGACCTATCTTCGACATTGAATTTGCCGTCACCGATATGGCTCCCCCGCACACGCGGGGATAGACCCACAGCGCAACAATGATTCATGCCATGCAAGTCGGCTCCCCCGCACACGCGGGGATAGACCCCGAAGCAGCTGATGGACAGGTTGGCGACGCTGGGCTCCCCCGCACACGCGGGGATAGACCTCAGTGGAACGGGGTAATGTTGCGTGACTTCCTGGCTCCCCCGCACACGCGGGGATAGACCGTGCAACGTGAGAGATCAACTCCGTATCCGCCGGGCTCCCCCGCACACGCGGGGATAGACCGTTGATGTTGGCTGAGCGCGCCGCGCGAATCGCGGCTCCCCCGCACACGCGGGGATAGACCTTACGCCTTTGAGCGCGCCGCCGTGAGCGGCGAGGCTCCCCCGCACACGCGGGGATAGACCGCCACAATCGAACAGATAGAAGCCGCCGAATCTGGCTCCCCCGCACACGCGGGGATAGACCCCTCACACTAATGGGCAGAACATTAAAGAAGGAGGCTCCCCCGCACACGCGGGGATAGACCCTTATCGCTAGTTATCAGGTTGTTTTGCAGCGCGGCTCCCCCGCACACGCGGGGATAGACCTTCAGGCGCGCGACGAACGCGGTTGACAGCGTGGGCTCCCCCGCACACGTGGGGATAGATCGGCGGATCAGGCAGAGGGGGCTCCCCCCGCACACGCGGGATAGATCGCCGCCAAGGCAACCTTATTAGAAGGAAGTGGTGGAGACGGGGGAGGGTCGAACTCCCCGTCCAGAAGAGTCTTCGGCTGGAAGGTCTACAAGCATAGCCAACGCTTTTGGTCGCCCCGCGCGGTCCGCGTTGGCGTGGATCACGCTCGGGGCTAGCCGATGGTCTTAGGCTCCGGGAATCGGCGTAACCGGAACAGCGCCCCGATGAATGGCGCCCATTCGACCCCCTCGGAGTGAAGAGCCGATGGACGTAGCCGCTAGGCGGCTAGTGCGTACTGAGTGTCGTCAGGTACTTTTTTCGCCACCTGATTAACGAGGTCGATGGCGCCTCGGCTTGCGCTCCCGCGAAGGCGTCCCCTGTCGAACCCGCGCGTCCCCACGAAAAGACTCCCCGCGCGCGGGACAGGGCGGCGCGCGTGTCCCTATATATTAGATGCGCGAGGGCGGGCAGTCAATGGGGGATTGACGCGCGGGATATTCGCAGTCGATTGCGCCTTGCCCGAATGTCTAGCATACTAGCTGGGGATACGTTCGGGAATCCGTTGGATAGCTTTCGCATGGTGGGGAAGTCACATGAGAATATTCAGAAATCTGCGGCCCGACGCCAATGATTACACTCTTTCAGCCGCAACGAAAGCAGTGCTGGAGCGGCTAGAGATGCTTCCAGTTCCTCGCTCGCTGTGCGAAATTCGCGCAGACGATGAGGATTACGAGTGGCTGCGCAAATGGGCGCAAGGGCTAACGCCCAATCTGCTGGATCGCTGGCTAACGCGGGATCAGATGGCGTTCTACCAGCATGGGAGCTTCGTCAGTACCCAAGAAGCGGCGGGGTTGTTGCTGATGCTGCTGGCGTCGGAAGCCGCGAGGCGTGAATCGAGCGAGGATAGCCTTTGGCCCACTGTCCGCCGCCAGTTCGCGCCGGATGCGGAGCTTGAGCTGTTCGGGCAAGGACAGCCACGGCAGCCGCTCAAGAACGCTTTCGAGGTGGCGGCGCAGCGGTTCGAGTTGCGCCATGTCTTCGGACAAGCTCACGGTCAGGAGTACTTCATAACCGTAAAGCTGCAATTCGGATTCACGCGAAAGGGAATTTCGCGGCTTCCTCTGTGGCTTGCAGGGCAGGCGGCGACAGCTTCTATCCAATACCTCAATGGCATGAATGGCGATAGACTAGCAAGCGACAGCTTCGTCAAGCTGTGGGAGGCGCTTCGCGACTTCCGTATGAGATACCGTCCCGAACGGCGAGCGCGGGAAGCAATCGTTGCCAGTCCCTGGGTCTTGCCAATCTGGGCGGACGAGTTGTTGAAGCAGTCAAGGACGCGCCTAGAGCTTGGTACCGCCGAGCCTACAGAGGGGGACTTGGATGACTCCCCACCTGAGTTGCTCAGCGATCCACGCCTACAATGGGACGGACATTCGCCACCCAGATTCGTGTCTGTCGTCAACCCAGCCATGCCTGACCTCAACCTCGATGAAGGGCGCTACCGGATTCGGACGGGCGGTCAAACGGTGGGGCGGCTGTTTCGGCAATACGACGGCGGATACAGCGCCGACCCCGATGATATCGGCTTTCCGGCGGATGCGCCGGAGCTGTATGCGGAGTTGGTGGATGACTTCGGGCGATGTGTTGCAGATCAGACACTGATGTTCTGGGATCCGATAGAAGATGTCGAACTGTTCTATCTCCAGACGGGCGAGCGTCTCGGTGACGCATGGCAAGCGCGGATCGCTCCCAACCGACAATACGCGCTGCTCGTCAGTGACGATCTCGTTGTCGAGCCGTCAGGGATGCCGTCTCGCCCAGTGGGTGGCGGCAAGAGGCTGTATCTGATGACCGTACCCGTCGGCGCGTCGCCGGTTTCGGTAAGGCTAGACGGCGAAGAGTTGTGGAACTCGGGCTGGAACGTCGATGACACGGATAAACCCGCCGAACCCTATTGGGCAAGTGCGATAGATGTAGCGGCGCATCCGGACAGCCGCGTAAGACTAGCTGATTCCAGCGCTCGGCGGTTGAGGATATCCGGGCTGCCGGTGGGCGCGTCGCTCGGCGTTCGTGTGGACGGCAAGCCGCTAGACGTTGAACGGGACAATGCGGACAGCTACGTCACGGAAGAGTTCGAAGTGACGGGGTTCATGGCGCGCTCCGCCGCGTCGCCCGTGATAGAGGCAAGGCTACGCATTCGTGGGCGCGATGGCGGACCAGTCGATATCCGAAGAAGGGTGCGTCTATCGGTGGAAGGCACGCTACGGATGACCGCCGACGGATGGGAAGTCGTTCGAGCATCCAAACGTCTGTCGACCACCGAAGCGGCGCGGCACATGTTCAAGATAATGCCGCCACTGACAAGCGATACGGATAGGCGGAATCTGGCGATAAGGGAAGGGGGAGTTTTCGTTCAGCGTTTGCCGAAGAACCGCGCGCGGTTGAACGCGCTTGTGGGGTACGGCGCGCCGCTCCAAGTTCACGACTGGGGTGGAGCCAACGCTCTGATGACGATCTCGGAGGAGGTCTACAATCCAGGCGTCGTCGAGATATGCAAGCTCAACAGTGAAGGCCGCGTGAGACTGCATTTGAGCCAACCGATAGAGGCGGGTGAGAACCACAGCGTCACGCTGTGGACGCCGGGAAATACCCATACCACGCTAACAGCGGCAGCAGTTACACATCCGGACTGCGACTTTTCGATATGGGATATTTCCGTAGACCAATTTTCGGAAGCGCAAACGTTCGTCGCTATCGCTTATGAAGGCGCGAGGATCGGCGCTTGGTTTCCCAACTCGTTCGGATATCCAATCAATGGCAGTCAGCCATCGCTTGACATAGCCGCCATGCTCAGGTGGATGCGCGCGCCGATTCTCTCGCGCAACTGGATAGACTCGGTTCGGCAATTCGCTCACGCCTATCCTGCCGAAACGCTCAGGGCGTGGCTGTTCGAGGACGGGCTGCCCGACGCCTTCCAACAAGACAGCGGCGGCGAGGCGTGGCTGAGCGCGGTTCGGGATGTGTTCGATGAATGGAGGACGCCTTCGGAGCAGACTGCGCTCAATGTAATCAGGATACTTGGACAGGATGCAGAGAGAAACGATCGAGCCATTTTCCTTGCCGCGCTGAAAGCGCTTCGATTCGATGCCGAATTGATGAGAAGAGTAATGACTCCACTAAACGCTACGATCCAAAGCCTATTGGACGATCGCGCCAAAACGCTTGTTGAGTCCGATATGGAAGCCGATTCACAGCACGAATTGACAGAGAGGAGTCAGTTCACCAACCGCAGCGAGACTGTGGACGTGCTGATGTTGAACCGGGCAGAGAACGTTCCTCCACGAATGGTCCAATCTTCAACGATTTCCGATCCGGGAAGACGTGCGCGGCTACCCGCTGTACGCCATAAGGATACTCTCTCTCAGGCAAGGTTCGCCTCCAGACGGGAAGACGCATGCGACTATCCGCTGTACGCCATAGACGCAGGCTTGGCGGAGTCCACAAGGCGCTCGCTGCCGCTGATAGTCGCCAAGCGCCGCTGCTACATGTGCGGTCAGGATATGGAAGACCAAGAGATTATCGCCTTGGATATGGAGTTCTTCACAGACCGCATCGTGGAACACTGCTCGACACAGCCGGACTATCTGATGCACGACACGCCTATGAAAGAGGCTATCTTCCGCGTGTTCCTCATGCGCCGCAACGAGCCGATGAACGCGGAGCAGATCAGCGACGCGCTCAGCCAAAAGTGGGCGATGACGCCATTTCCGCGAGACACGTCCCCCGCCGTAATCCAGAGGCTGCTGGACAACAGCGGCTCCTACTACTGTATCGCGCCTGTGGCGGACTAGCAGGATAGGGTCTGCCCAAATCCCGCTGCGCGTTCTAACTTCCCTCATAGACTAAGAGGCGACCATGCCCCAACTAGACGCTCTTCACCTTACGGAAAGCCTGCGCCAACGCATGGTGGATTTCGCGCTGGATGACAACTACGCGCGCGACAAGGGGCTGTCCGAGATATGCCGCGCCATCTGGAGCGGCGAGCCGGACGGCGGCGGGCTGATTAGCGATCTGTGGGTGGAGGGCGCGTTTCCAAGCGAGGCGTCCGAGCGCTCGCTCGATTCGCTAGTCGCCGCCGGCAGATTCAGCGCGGAACTGCGCGACGTTCTCCACGCATCCAACGCCATGCCGAGCAACCGAAAGCTCTACACGCATCAGCGCGAAGCCATCGAGCTGACGCAGTCCGGCGCGGACGGCGATCGCCCGTCGATAGTCGTGTCCGCAGGAACCGGCTCCGGCAAGACCGAGGCGTTCCTGCTGCCCATCCTCGACGACCTCTACCGCAGACCGCGAGAAGACGGCGAGAAGGGCGTCGAGGCGATCATACTCTATCCGATGAACGCGCTAGTGAACGATCAAGTCGATAGGCTCTACAGTTGGCTGAAAGACCAAAGCAAGGTCACGATGTTTCACTTCACCAGTGAAACGCCGGAGAACAAGCGTAGAGCGGATCTCCAGGGCATCCCAATATGGGGACCCAGCCGCATGCGAACTCGGCAGCAGGCGCGTGGGCAGACGCCGAACATCGTCATCACCAACTATTCGATGCTGGAATACATGCTTTGCCGTCCGCAAGACGCGGTTTTCTTTGGGCCAGCTCTGCGCGCCATCGTGCTGGATGAGGCGCACCTGTACACGGGAACGCTCGCGGCGGAAATTACGCTGCTGCTCCGTCGCCTACTGCTACGCTGCGGGCTGGAGTCCAAAGACGTTATGCAAATGGCAACGTCCGCGACGCTTGGCGGCGGAGCGGATTCGCTGCTGGAATTCGCGTCCCAGATATTCAGCAAACCGCCGGGCAAAATTCACGTCGTCGAAGGCAAGATAGCGCGCGCGAAGCTAGACGCCGAGCGTCCGCCCGCATCAGCGCCGACGGCTGCGGACATCGCCGCGCGTCGGTGGCTGACTAGCCCGACGCTGATTCAGTCCAGAGACGGCGAAACATCTCTAGCGACTATCGACGATGCGGAGGCGGCTAGGCTGAAAGACGACCTAGCCGCGCTGGTGTCGCGCGAGCGAGTCGCCGCGCTGCCAGCCGACGAGCGCCGCCCAGCCGTTATGCTGCGCGAGACGCTTGCCGCCGCGCCGCTCATCCATCGGCTGGAAGATACGTTGTTCGAGAAGCGCCACACGCAGCTCGAAGAGCTGGGGGAGACGCTGTTCGGAGATCGCTCTGAAGACTCCAAACGCGCCGCCTCCGCGCTGCTGAAGCTCGGCGCGGCAGCCCGATCGAGCGCTGCCGACTACCCGCTGACGCCCCACCGCATCCACGTCTTGACGCGCCCAGCCGACGGCATGACCGTTTGCCTAAACGACAACTGCACAGGCGACGACGCGCGCAAGCTGGCAGGGCTGGGAATCGTATCCGCCGGGCATCGAAACATTTGCGACGCCTGCGGCTGCGCCACGCTCGCGCTTCACAGGTGCGACAACTGCGGCGAACACATGCTGGCGGGCGACTATCGCGACGGCAAGCTAACCGCCACCGCCTACAACAACCAGAAGACGCGGCGCTACGTTCAGAGCGAATCCGCCAACGCGCGCGGAGTGGAGTACATAGACATAGACCGCAAGACGGGGGAGGAGCAGGGCAGCGGCGCGTCCGGCGCAATTCGAGTGAAGAGAGTATCGGAGTGCCCCAACTGTGGGGCGACGGCGCGCGACAGCATAAGACCATTCTCGTCGGGAAGCGGTCTGCCGCTGTCGCTGACGGCGGAGACGCTGCTATCCGAAATGCCGGAGTTCCCGTCGGAGCATCCGAGCGCGAACGCATGGCTGCCCGCTAGAGGCCGCCGACTGCTCGCCTTCAGCGACAGCCGCCGCGAGTCTGCGCGGCTGGGGCCACTGCTCACAAACCAGCATGAACAGCAGGTAGTGCGCGCCGCCATCGTCGAGGCATTGGAAAATATGCCTGTGGCGAACAGCGCCTTGTTGAAATTCTACGAGGATGAGATCGAGCGGATCGAAGTTTTGCTTGCCAATCCGAACTTGCCCGATCCAGTACGACAACTACAAGAAAACAATCTAAGACGCACTAAAAACGATCTCAAGCTGCTAATCGCCGGCGGCTCAATAGACATGTTGACCCAACTGCTTTCGCCGGTAGGGCGTCTGGATCAGATATTGCACCGCGAAACGTCCGAGCGCCACAAAGCATCCTCTTGGAAACAGCTGAAGTGGGAAGACAACCATAAGAAAATCAAGGAACAGACGAAGAGGATGCTCGGCAGGGAAACGGCAAGGCTGATTGCCACTCCGGGCAGAACTCTCGAAACGCTTGGGCTTGTGGAAGTGACCTATCCCGGGTTGGGCGAGCTGGAAGCGCCGTCCCAATTCATAGGCGTACTTCCCACCGAATATATGCGCGAAAATGTGCGCGGCGCATGGACGGATATCCTCGCTTTCCTGTGCGACAATCTGCGAAGCGCAGGCGTGATTACGCTGGGCGAAGAAGAAGAAGACGAGGCGCATTTCTCAGACGCGGGGACTCCGATGGGCGTGTGGGCTGCATCCCAATCGACAGGATATGGAGTAGTCAGATTCGTAGGCGCAATGAAAACACAGCGACGCAGGCAGTTCGTCGCCAACGTCCTAAAGCGCTGCGGCGTACCCGACGATCAGGCGGACGACCGCGCCGTGGAGCTTCTGCGCGCCGCGTTCGATCAGTTGCTAGACGCCGACAACGGCAAGCTAGAATGGCTGGAGCGCGACGATCGCGAGGTGTTCGGGGGCGGGGCGGCGCCTGCGTTCAGAATCGTGTTCGACAAGCTAGGTCTACGCCGCCCGCCTCAGTTGTATCGATGCGAACAGACAGGGCGCGTCGTCCCGCGAAGCGTTCTGGGGTGCGCCCCATACCCCGGCGCGGATGGAACGCTTGCCGCAGTGTCTCACGACGACCTAGACGCGGACGCTCGACTCGGCAGGCGGCGCAAGGAGTATCAAGATTCCTCCATCTTCGAGATGGGCTTGTGGGCGGAAGAACACAGCGCGCAGCTCGCGCCGCAGGAGAACCGTCGCATCCAAGACCTGTTCAAGGCTGGCGTGAGGAACATGCTGAGCGCCACCACTACGCTGGAACTGGGCATAGACATCGGCGGGCTGAACGGCGCGCTGATGGGCAACATCCCGCCCGGCAAGGCGAACTATCTGCAACGCGCCGGGCGCGCGGGACGACGCGCGGACGGCTCATCGCTCGTAACAGTCTTCGCGCGCCCGCGCCCGTTCGATAGGGAAGTGTTCCTCAGGATGGGGGACTACCTAGATTTGCCGCTCCGCAAACCCATCGCGCTGCTGGATAGGGAGCGGCTGGCGCGTCGGCACGTTCATTCGTTCCTGCTCAACGAGTTCCTAACGCGGGAAGAACCCGCCCGCGTCGCCGGCGCGATGGACGCATTCGGCAGAATGGGCGAGTTCTGTGGGGTAGCGTCATCTGGAAATTGGGTAAGAGGAGGCAATAAGCCCAGCGCGAGGACGCCAACAACGAATCCTTCGCTAAGCGAAGGATTCGTCGCATTTCTAGAGAATCTAAAGGCGGACGAGCATAGCGTCTACCGAGCGCAGGTCAGAAGCCTAATCGACAACACGCCGCTCTCGGTCAGCAACGAGGGTTGGGAAAAGACTGTCGGGGCTGCCATCGAGTCTTTCACCGAGGCAGTCGGCGAATGGCGCAAAGACTACGACGCGCTGATGAATGACTGGAAAGATATCCCAGATAGCGACACGGGGCGGATGGCACAGGCGAACGCGCTTCACTGGCAGATGCTAACGTTGCGCGAGCTTACCGTAATCGAGGCGCTGGCGGATAGGCAGTTCCTGCCGCGATACGGCTTCCCGATAAACGTGCTGAAACTGGGCGTAATCGAATACGACGAGAATACCGGACGCCGAAGGGTGGAAGATAGATTCCGCTTGGAGCGCGGCGGGCTGCTGGCGCTCCGCGAGTACGTTCCCGGCTCGCAGGTGGTAGTCGGCGGCAAGCTCGTCGTTTCGAGAGGCATACAAAAGCATTGGACGGGCGAAGACATAAATACGTCTATCGGGCTGCGAGGGCTATACAACGTCTGCGAGTATGGCCACCCATACTATTGGGTGACGCAGGAGTCAGAACAGAATTGCGACGTGTGCGGCGCGCGAGGCGATCGCTTCCCCATGCAGATGATGTTTCCTCGCAACGGCTTCAGCACAGCCGCATGGGACCCGCCCAAATGGGGAGCGGACATCGCATCCGTCGGGGAAACCGATACGATCCCCGCACAAATATCCGTGGATCGCGGCGCTCAGAGACAGGACGACTTCGCGGATGTTTGCAAGCTCTCCGCGTTCTACAAGGAAGCCGGCGAGCTTGTCGTGTATAACCAAGCCAAGTGTGGCAAGGGATTCGCCATCTGCCTCAGATGCGGTTACGCCGACAGCGAACGGGAGCGCGACAGCGGCGCGATGAAGCTGCCGAGCGAGTTCGAGAATCACGCTTCTCTATTCTCCGAGTACTCTAACAGCAGATGCTGGAGAAACGGGACAGCGGCGGTCTTGCGAAACCAAGTCTTGGCGTCTCAAGAGATTACGGACGTTCTGCTTGTGGATTTCTCTGAGTGTCTGGGCGATGGTCGGAACGACGAGGCGCTGGTGACCACGCTGGCGTTCGCGCTCAAGCGGGCGGCCGCTGAAACGCTCCAACTCGACGGGCGCGAGATAGGGGCGCTCACTACGCCTGCGGGCGAACTGGGCGTCGGACTGGGCGCGCTGCTGTTCGACAACGTGCCGGGCGGCGCGGGACATGTGCGCGAGCTTATGGAGATGGGGCGAGATTGGCTGCAAAGGGCGCGGGACATTCTCTACGTAGATGAGGCGCACGCTAAGCGGTGCATGACGGCTTGCCTAGATTGCCTACTGTCTTTCGAGACCCAGACCGCATCCGGCAAGGGGCTGCTGAAACGCCCGCGCGCGTTGGAGGCGCTGGATAGGCTTCTCGCCGGCGAGTGTATGCCGCGGAGCAATGGCGCCGACGCGCCACAAGACCATTCCTGAGCGACCGTCGAACGCGGAGCGGCTCAGCCGCGCGCAATCGCGCCGACGCGCCTGACCCCCGCAGGGGGCGGGATGCTCCGCTCCAAAAACCTGTAGACTATTATCAGGCGCCGCGTTCGCGCGCCTGAAGTCACGAGGAGCAGCCCCTTGCCGAACTCCAACCTAATCGCGCCCTACGGCGGCGCGCTCGTAGATCTGATTGCCCCGCCGGACGAGGCGGAAGAGCTGCGTGGGGAGGCTGCGCGGCTTCCGTCTGTGCAGATATCCGCGCGCGCGGAGTGCGATCTAGAGCTGCTGGCGACAGGCGGGTTCTCGCCGCTGGATGGGTTCATGGCGCGGGAAGACTTCCTATCCGTCGTCGAGACGATGCGGATGGCGGATGGGACGCTCTTTCCCATCCCCATAACGCTGCCGGTCGACGCGAGCGACGGCGCTCGGCTGGGATCGCGCGTCGCGCTGCGCGACTCTAGGAACGACATCCTAGCGGTGATGGACGTGGAGGACGCCTACGAATGGGACTGGCGCGAAACGGCGCTGGGGGTATTCGGCTCTCTGGACGAGCGGCATCCGCTGGTCGCGGAGATGCGGAGGTGGGGCGGCGTCAATATAAGCGGGCGTATGCGCGTCCTGCGCCTGCCGAGGCATCACGACTTCCGCGAACTCCGCATGACGCCGACGCAGACGCGCGCGGCGCTGGAACGCGCGGGACGCGATAACGTGGTGGCGTTCCAGACTCGCAACCCGCTGCACCGCGTTCACGAGGAGTTGACGAAGCGCGCGGCGGCAAGCGTGGACGGCGTTCTGCTGCTGCATCCCGTCGTCGGCTTGACTAGACCCGGCGACGTGGATCACTACACGCGCGTCCGCACCTATCGCGCGCTGACCGAGCGGCACTACGAGCGCGATCGCGTTCTGCTCGCGCTGCTGACGCTGGCGATGCGGATGGGGGGCCCGCGCGAAGCCGTGTGGCACGCGATAATCCGCCGCAACTTCGGCGCGAATCATCTCATCGTGGGGCGCGATCACGCTGGTCCCGGCGTCGATTCGGCGGGCAAGCCGTTCTATGGCCCATACGACGCTCAAGAGCTTGTCGAATCCCATGCCGACGAGATAGGCGTTCGCGTGGTTACGTTCTCCGAGCTTGTGTATGTGCCATCGGAACGGCGATACGAAGAGGCGTCCAAACTGCCGTCCGGAACGGAGACAGCCGCCATATCCGGCACGCAGGTTCGAGACGAATACCTGAGCGCGGGCAAGCCGCTGCCGGAGTGGTTCACGCGCCCCGAAGTGGCGGAGATACTCGCGGACGCCTACCCGCCCAAGAGGCGGCAGGGCGCGTGCGTCTGGTTCACGGGGCTGAGCGGCGCGGGCAAGACGGCGACGGCGGAGGCGCTCGCGCCGATGCTGCTGGAGCGCGGCAGGCAATCCACTATGCTCGATGGCGACGTCGTTCGCACCCACCTATCCAAGGGGCTGGGCTTCAGCAAGGAAGACCGCGACACGAACATACTGCGAATCGGCTTCGTGGCGTCGGAGATAGTCAGGCACGGCGGCATAGCGATATGCGCCGCCATCAGCCCTTACATCGCCACCCGCGACGCCGTTCGGCGCATGATGGACGCGGACAAGTTCGTGGAGGTGTTCGTCGACACGCCGCTGGAAGTGTGCGAATCGCGCGATTCCAAGGGGATGTACGCCAAAGCCAGAGCGGGCGAGATAACCAACTTCACCGGCATAGACGACCCATACGAGCCGCCGCCAAGCCCGGAGATTGCGCTGGACACCGTATCGCGCGCGGCGGAAGAGAACGCGGCGATTATAGTGGAGTGGCTGGAGAACGCGGGGTTCGTGGGGTAGAGCGTCCGCTATCCATCCCGCCTAATCCTGTTCGACCTGTAAATCTATGCGGTTCTTAGTCGGAATCCGCCGCGTCCAGCGGGATCGCGCTCTTCAGGAAGCGGTTCGGGTCGGCGTCCGCCGTGCTATCGGCTGCGGCGTCGACCATGCGATCGTATCTGCCATCCAGCTCCTGAAGCCGCGTTCCTAGAGACTTGTGGAAGGCTACGCTGGATATTATCCGATGCGTGTTGCCGCCGTCGCAGTCGGCGCACTCTATGGATGCCGGCGCGTCGAACCCGCGCACCAGCTTGGCTGTCTTGCCGCCGCAGTCGTCGCACCTGTATTCGTAAATCGGCATCCGCCGCACCGCCTCGCGCAATCGGCTAGATAGCTTGCTCGAAAACCGTTTCCACCTGCGCCGACACGTCGAAGAACCGCTGTATCGTCATGTGGCATCGCGGAAAGGCGTTCATCCCGTAGGGGGTGGAAGCCTCGACGATTCCGTTGTCTATATCCAGCGTGTTGAAGGTGTGTTCCGCGTCCGCGCCGCCGTTCTCGCGGATGTTGACGAGCAGCGCTCGCCACTCCTCGGCGCTCATATTCAGGCAGAAGTCGGCATCCGCCAGCATATGCTCTTCCGTCCGCCGCGCGCCCACGCACTCGAAGCCGTCGAACTCGAGCAGATACGCGCTCGCGCCCGCCCTCACGCCCACGAGCGCCTCGCTCGTGCCTAGCCGCCTAAACGCGGCGTCTTCGTTGGCGACGGCGCGAACCGCCTCGAACCACTCTACCGATGGAAACAGAGGCAATGTTCTGATTCCTCTTGGCTATGAATCCCCTACGAACTCCGTCGGCACTCTGGAGGAGATGTCGAAGAAGTATTGGAATGTCTGGTTGTACCTATAGAAGAGGTCTTGCCTGTACTGGTCGCCGGCGTATGAGATAGCAAGCCCGTCTTCGCTGTCGAGGTCTATGGTGTTGAGCGTGTGGTCGAAATCCGCCTCGCCGTTGTCTTGGATGTTCGTCAGCATCTCGCGCCACTCGTCCGGCGGCATGTCTAGGCAGAAGTCGGCGTCGGCGAGCGCCGGCTCGTCGATAGCTGCGGCGGACGAGCACTCGAAACCCTCGAACACCAGCAGGAACGAGGCGTCGCCCACGCGAACGCCAACTTGGGCGTCGCACATGCCTCCGCCTCCGCCGCGAACGGATTCGTCGGCGTTGAACTCGCGCCGCACGGCGTCGAACCACTCTACGGACGGGAATACGGGCAACGGGGCGCTCCCTCTTCGCGCTCTACTCTTCCAGATACTGCGCGAGGTCTTTGGAGAACGCCGCGCCGCGCTCTATGCCTATCCATTCGGCGGCGGAAAGGTAGCCGCGCGCCCATCCGCCCAGCATCCGCCGCGCGCGGCTCATGCCGACGCGCGCGCCCTCGATGCCGCCGCCGTACACGATGGCGAGCGGCTCGATTATCGCCGATTCCTGAAGCTCCCGCGCAAGCACCCGTTCGCCGATGTTCAGCAGCTGCGTGAACACCAGCTTCTTGTCGTTCTGCCGCGCGACCGCGTATCGCAGATGTTCGAGCGCGTATGCTATGTGGCGCGCCTTGTCTTGCATCGCCATGCCGAACAGCGTCCGCTCAGCCGCGTTGTTGGCGAACCGTTCGCCGTGCCGGTAGATGGACAGTATGAGCGTGCCGCGCAGCAGGTGGAGCAGGAGGCTCGTTTCGGACCAGCCGCCCTTGCTCTCCAGTATCATGCGGTTGACCTCGCCGGGGCTTTCCAAGCCAAGCCCGCCGCCGTTGGATAGCGCGCGTTTGCGGAACGCTTCGTGATGCCGCCCCGCGTCGAACATGTTGGTAGCCAAGAACAGCTTGACTTCGTGATAGCCGTAGGACATGTGCTGAAGCCAGTATCCGATAGTCTCGAACTCCGTATTGGCGGCTTGGCTCAGCTCTGTGCATAGCTGGCACATGGCGGCTTCCACGTCGTCCGGCAGCGGCTCTATCGCGTCCCACGGAACATCGGTGGCTGGCGCCCATCGGCGCTGAATCGCCTCTTCGTACAGATCGGCGGCGTTGTCCGCCCACACATCTCGCTTGCTGCGGAGCGCGATGCCGATGGGCGGTATGCCCGGCATGGGATACGCGCCGCGCGGCATTCGCGTTTGCTCTTCCCAGTGGTCCGGAATCTCGCCGTATATGCCGACGTTGAGATCGCCGATTCGCAAGCCGTGCCTGCCGGGGCGCGCCCGCGTTCCCCACTGGAGGGTGCGCGCCTTCCATTCGAGAGACGGCGTCGGAACCTCTACGCTCTCGTCGATAGCCAGCCCGCGGCGGCGTCCGCCGATAGGCTTCCTAGCGCGCGGAACGTTGGGTTTCTTGTCTCTGTCCGCCACGCCGCCTAATTCCTCACGTATTCCATAAGCTCCGGCAGCGCGCGCCCGTTCTCGAACCGCTCCCCGAAGCCCGCCGAGCGGATGCGCTGGACGTACTCTTTCGCCTGCCGCTTGCGGATGGCGAGCAGCTTGCGGTATCCCTCGTCGTAGTTCTTCTCGCCGCCGCCTAGCAGTATGGCGAGCGCCTCGCTCTGCGCGGTGTCGCGCGCCGCCGGGTTCTGGTTGCCCGCGACCAGCGCGCGTTCGCCTTCGTCTAGGTAGGCGTGAACCTCTTCCTTACGCTCCGGCTCTGTCTCGGCTAGGTAGCGCATGTGCATCACGCCGAAGGCTACATGGCGGGATTCGTCCTGCGCGGCTAGGCGGTATATGCGCTTCTCCGCCTCGTTGTACGCCATAAGCTCGCCCATGCGGAAGATGCTGAGCACCGCGCCTTCTCCCGATATGTGGAGGCGCGACGACATCTCGGTGAAGTCTCGCGATAGGTCTATGCTGCCCACTACGCCGCTGGTGGTTACGTTGGGGCGCTGCATCAGCCCGCCGCCGTTGGCGAGCGCGCGCTTGCGGAACACGTCTAGGTGGCGCGATTCGTCCATGATCTGCGTGATTAGGAACATGCGCGGCTCGAAGTAGTCGGGCGTGGTGCTGGCTACCCACTTTCCGGGAACGTCCGCCGCCACGAACTCCACTTCCGTTAGGAACGTCGCCAACTGGCACTGCGCGCGCTCCACATCGTCCGGCAGCGGGCGGATGGTGTGCCAAGGCACATCCGTCGCGGAGCTCCACTGCCGCTGAAGCGCCTCTTCGTATAGCATGGATGCGTTGACTAGCCATATGTCCGACTTGGTGCGGACCTGATACGCGCCGATACGCTTGGCGTCGCGCCTAGACGCCGCGCCGCGAGGCTTGCCTGTCATGTTGTCGGACGTGGGCGCGGGGTCGCCGTAGCTCCCTATCTGCGTGTCCGCCAGCGTAAGCCCCTTCGCGCCGTCCGCAGACGCCTTCACGCCCCATTCGCCTTGCTGGTCTAGCCAGTCGAGCTTTAGCCCTTGGTCGTCCGCGTACTCCTGAATGCCGTCGAAGTTGTCTTTGTTCAGAGCCACATCACGCCTCCTTGCGCCCGCTTCCGTTCGCCCTTGCACTATAGCGTTTGGCGGCTGAGCGCGCAACGCGCCCCGACCCGCGCGCGTTCCTGATACCCTTGCTTTCGAGCTAACGCGGGGAGGTTTTGCGATGGATAAGGTTCGGTTGGCGATTGTCGGATGCGGCACTATATCCCAGCTCAACGCGCCGGGGTACTTGTCTCACGAGCGCTGCGAGGTAACCGCGCTGTGCGATCCGCTGGCGGAGCGCGCGGAGGCTCGCGCGGCGGAGTGGGGAATCGAGCCGCGCATCTTCACGAGCTACGAAGATCTGCTCGATGACGAGAACATAGACGCGGTGGAACTGCTTACGCCGACGCACCTGCATCCCCAGCAGATAGTGGACGGGCTTTCGGCGGGCAAGCACGTATCCTGCCAGAAGCCGGCGGCGGCAACCGTCGAGGAGACGCGCCGCATCGCAGCCGCTATCGAGCGCTCCGGCATGTTCTACCGCACTACGGAGAACTTCCTCTACTACCCGCCCATCGTCAAGGCGCGCGAGCTGATTCGCGGCGGCGCGGTGGGCGACGTGTCCATGGTTCGCATCCGCACGGTTCGCGGCGGGGGCGAGGCGCGGCTGCCGATTAGCGAGGGCGCCTACGTGTGGCGGCAGGACCCGGCGCGCAACGTGGGCGGCATGATGTACGATGACGGCTGGCACAAAGTAGCCACCGGCATTTGGTGGGGCGGCGAAGTGGAGCGCGTCTCGGCGTACATCACGCGAACCGAGCGCTTCATCGACGAGACGCCCTCCGTAGCCACGTGGAAATACGCCGACAGAGACAGCCTCTGCGTGATAGAGTACGCGAGCGCGCGAGATATGCCCATCCGCTCGCGCTACTACCCCGCCGACGAGTTCATGGAGGTGATCGGCTCGCGCGGCATCCTGTGGGTAACGCGCTGCACCGGCGAGATGCTGGATATGCCGCCGCTGGTTCTCCACACAGGCGGCGAGAGCGTCTCCTATCAGCTCCCGATGGACTGGATGGAGAGCTTCGACGGCGCCGCGCGCGACTTCGTGGACGGCATTCTGGAAGGCCGCCAACCGATGATGGACATAGACTTCACCGAAGACACGCTGCGCGCGATTCTGGCTATGTATCGCTCGGCGGACGGCGGCGGCTGGGTCGCGCCGTCGGATGTGGGTTAGGCTAGGCGCGGGGCAATCGCATTCTCGTAGCCGCCGAGGGAATGAGAGCGAGCGGTTTGTCGTAATCCGTTACTGGATGAGGGCGATTGCGGTTTGTTCTCTGTCTCCCATAGGCTATAATTCCCTGAGAGTCGCATACATCCGTTTTGGTAGGGTTTCGACTATCTCTGAGAGCTTTAGGAACATCCATGCCAGCGTATCAGCGAAAATTGCAATTCTAGACAGAGTGCGCGGACTTCCACGTTTCCTTATGAACAACGAAGAGCGGCAGACCTCGAATCCCGAAGGGTTAGTCGAGGATCATCCTCCCTGTCAGCGCATCCCAACCGTATCGGTAATAATTCCGGCGCGCAATGCCGAAGCGACCATAATCCCCACCCTCGATTCGATAGCGGCTCAGGACTATGCGGGGTCGATAGAGGTCATCGTTGCCGACGGCTCCGAAACTACGGTCATGTCCGAGCTTATCGAGCGGTTTCACCCATCGGTGAAGGTGATTCCAAATCCGCAAACACTCCTCGCGCCCGGAGCCAACGCGGCGTTCCGGGCGGCAACTGGGGATATCATGGTGCGGTGCGACGCCCATACGACCCTTCCGCCCGATTACGTGACCCGGGCGCTGAAAACGCTGGAGCGGACAGGCGCGGCGAACGTCGGAGGGCGACAGCTAGCGGTGGGGACTACCTTCTTCGAGCGAACGGTGGCGATAGCTATGACCACTCCTCTCGGCGTAGGCGACTCTCGCCACCGTCTGGGCGGGAACGAGGGAGCCGCCGATACCGCCTTTCTGGGCGTGTTCTCCCGCAAAACTCTGGAGGATATGGGGGGATACGCAAATCTCTCCCGCAACGAGGACTACGAATTCAACTATCGGCTGCGAAAGCGGGGATCCCTCGTATGGTTCGATCCCGAACTGGTGGTGAATTACCTGCCGCGCAGCACGCCCTGGGCGCTGGCGCGACAGTATTTCGACTATGGTCGATGGAAGTTGGTGGTTTGCATGAAGCATCCGGGGTCGATTCGTCCTCGCCATATCGCCGCTCCCGGGTTGGCGCTGGGCTTGGCGATCGGGGCGGCGCTTGCCCTGATGGGATTCCCCTTGCTGTTGGCGGCGATGCTGCTTGCGTACATTGCGACCCTAACTATCGGGTCGGCTATCGTAGGCTTTCGGCGACGGAACGCGGCGGCCGTTCTGCTCCCGATGGCTCTGGCAATCATGCACCTGAGCTGGGGAATAGGCTTCTTCATTCCGCCCCGACACCCTCCCCCGCCGCCATGCGGGTGACGCTCGATGTCGAGCGGACATCATTGAAAAGAGATAGATTAGCTTTGGGTTCATTGCCAAGCTCCGCCCGGCGCAAGTCCAACGTCCGGTTCGCCAATCAGCATCATGATCCACTCGAAGCCTACAACGACAGACGCGCTGGAAGCCGGGCGCACAACCGGCGGTCAGGACGTGTCCATGATGTTTGCGAACCTGGGCGGCATGGCGTGTCTGACGCTGCTGATACAGGGGTTGCTCGCCTATACGCTCCTTCCCGAAGGAAGGGGAGCCTACGCCGTCTGCATCGCGTTCGGAACTCTGCTTGGGCTTATCCTCACGCCCGGCGCGCAGCAGGGCGCGCAGTATTTTGTGGCGGCGCGGCGGATGAGGGTGTCGCAAGGCGTGTCCTCAGCCCTGGCCATCTGCTTCGCCGGGGGAGGGCTTGCCGCCGCGCTGGCGGCGCCGCTGATATACAGCGACCTCGCCTTCTTTCAGAAGGCGGAGCCTCGCGCGTTCCTGCTGTCGCTCAGCCTAGCCCCCCTCACTGCCGTCTCCATTGCGCTCGACCACCAGTTGGTAGCCCTCCGTCGCTTCGGGCGCCTTGCCGTCTTCTCCCTGTCCCGTATCGCGGCGAACGCGCTTGCGCTTCTCATCCTCGTCCCGGCGTTGGGGCTTGGGGTGGATGGCGCTATCATCGCCTTTGCCGCCGGGCATGGCGTCATGATAGCCGTCTGCCTCCTGTACCTGCGGCGACATTGCGGGCGGGCATTCGAGATGCCGGAGCGCTCGAATCTCATCCGCATTGTCGGCTACGGTTTGAGGTACCACGTCGCGCGGATTGGAAGCGCTATTGGGCCTTACTTCGGCGTCGTCATCTTGGGAGCGATAGCCAGCCAGAACGAAATCGGGCTGTTCGCAGCCGCTAGCTCGCTGATGCTCGGATTCATGCTTATCTCCAACGCGGTGGGCAACGCGCTGTTTCCCCGCGTCGCGGGCGCAGAGCGCGTCGAGACAGTCGCCCTCTGCCTGCGCCTCGTCCTCATAGCCACCGCGCTGGCTATGTTAGCCTTGCTCGCGCTCAGCGCGCCGTTGGTGCGCCTTCTGCTTTCGGATGCCTTCCTGTCAGTGGTTCCGCTCTTATGGATCATCGCGCCCGGCATACTTGCCAACGCCGCCAACGGGATATTCATGACCCACTTCAAGGGCGCCAACCGCCCGACAATCTGCTCGTGGGCGGTCTTTCTGGAGTTGTGCGCCAATCTCAGCGCGCTTCTTCTGCTCTACCCAATACTGGCGGGCGAGGCGGCGGCGTGGGCTATGACCATCGGCATGGCGTGCGGATGCCTGTTCCTATCCATAGCTTTCCACAGGACGACTCGATCGGGCTTGCTAGCAGTCTGGCTGCCGCGACGCGGCGACGCAGGCTTCCTGTGGGCTGCGGGCAAGTCCGCGCTCGCCCGCGGGATGGTGAGATGACGACGGTGAAAGCGCAGGCTAAACCCGCCAATCGAGGAATGCCCGTTGGCCGATAAAGGGGGGCGAGCGCCCAGAATCCTGCTCATTGCTCCAATACAGAAAGCCGGAGCGTCCGACACCAACGTCGTCGGAGGCAACAAGGTGATGGCAGACGAGCAGGTGCGGGAATTGGGCGCGCGGGGTTTCGATGTGGAAGTCATCGACACCTCTGGGGGCGTGACCAACCTGCCCGTCTGGAAGATACTGGCCAATCGGCTTGCGAGGTTCCTTAGGGTAGCTTGGGGAGCCGCAAGGAAGGTATGGAGCGCCGATGTCGTATTTCTCATCATCGCGCCCTACTCGGCGCTGAGCCTCGCATCGTTCCTGTGGGTCGTGTGCAAGGTCGCGCGCAAGCCTCTGGCGCTTCGCATCAGCGGGGGCGATATGATGGTGGACTACCTAGGATATGGCTCGTTCGCCCGCTGGTTCGCCGACCGCACTTGGATGCGTTCTTCGCTGGTGTACGTCGAGACACAGTATCTGCATCGCAACTTCGACGAAAGGGGCAATTTCCGCTGGTTTCCCAATACGAGAGACATCGCGGCGGACATGCGTAGGGAGCGCGACGGGATGAAGAAGCTGATTTTCGTCGCCCGTCTGGAAATGGACAAGGGGCTGGCGGAGGCGCTCGACGCCTGCCGCCATCTGCCGGAGAGTTGCCATCTCAGCGTCTTTGGCCCCGGCATGTCCGGCACGGATTTTTCCCTCTTCGACGGCCACCCCAGGGCAACCTATGGCGGCGTCTTGGCGCCGTCGGAGATACCTCAGGTTATGAGCGACCACGACCTGCTGGTGTATCCCAGCTATTACAGGAGCGAGGGTTATCCCGGCGCCATCCTAGAAGCCTTCCAGTGCGGCTTGCCCGTAGTGTCCGCCAGATGGGGCGGCGTTCCCGAGCTGGTAGAGCACGAAGAGAGCGGGCTATTGGTGGAACCCCGTTCCGCCGCGGATGTCAGGTCCGCCATCGAGCGGCTGCTGAACGAGCCTAGTCTATACCGGCGGCTGTGCGAGGGGGCAAAACTCCGGGGAGACTATTTTCGCAGCTCGAACTGGTACGACCGCATGGCTGCGGAACTGCGCTGCCTGTGCGAGAAATCTACCTCGAAAAGAAAATACGAACAGATGAATGGCTGAAAAAAGATAAACCTATGTTGTCTCTTATCCCGTTCGTTTGGAGGCGGCTGGAGCCCGCGTCAGCCGCCTCCATCACGTTTTCCTTCTGGGCGCTGGCAATCCTGTCCCACATAAAGCTGCAAAGCGGTGTGATAGAGCCGCTGGTTATTGGCGCTATGCTCCTATGTTGCCTGCTCATGCTAGGTTTCGTGGGCGCTCGCTGGTGGAAGTCCATTGGAACGCCGGGCGCGCTGCTGCTAACCGCGATAGCGTCCTACTTCTTCATTGCTGTCGGCGTTTCCCTCGCCACCAACGCCGAATTGCCGGGCGAAGACGTAGCGCGTCAGGTTTTCTTCTTCGTCGTCACCTTGTCAGCCATCTTAGGCGGCCGCTGGTTGCTAGAGCGAATCGGGTTCGAAGCGCTGCTGAAGTGGATGCTGGCGCTTCTGATGGCAAGCTGCGTCGTCATTCTGGCGTCGCCGATTCTGCGCGACATTGGAGCGCTGCCGGAGTATCGGCTTCCCTACCGCATGACCGGAACTTTCACCGACCCCAACGATGCGGGCTTCATCGGCTGCATGACGGTGGCGCTGGGGTTGGCATTTCAATTCAACGGGCCGCAGCGTCCTCTTGGGTATCTGGCTCTAGCCTTGGGATGCGCCGCAGTATTCTCGTCGATTTCGAATACATCGGCTATCGTTATGGGCGTATTGGTGGTTTTGTTTCTGTTGCTGAACATTCCCCGCCTGAGGCAAAATCTCTTGCGAACCGGCTTGTCTCTTGCGTGCATGGCTGGCGTACTGGTATGGCTCGCCATAAATTTGCAGGGATTTGCGCTGTTCCAGCAACCGGAATCGAATATCGGCGATGCCCACGTTAGTGGCGGGGATGGAGAGAAAAAGGTTGGCGCCGCCGTTAGCGTCTACCTAGTCAACGACAAGATCCACCGGGCAGACGACAACCCCGTGTCCCCTTGGCGATGGCAACGCGCCAACCCAATGCCTAGCGATGCCAATACGCCTGACGACGCCACTTGGACCGACATCGCCGGCATCTGGTCATATAGATATGTGCCGCTCAGCGACGACATAGGCAAGTTCTTGCGCGCCCACACATCCTATGAAAAAGAAGGGGTTATGCGCCGGGCGTCGACGCCCGTCATAGGCCCCATAGTAGACACGCCCGTCACCATATTGGAAAAAGCGAACGAGAACATAGCTACCGCCAAAGGAGAAACTTCTGGATCGGCTCTACAAAATCGCATAGAACTCTGGAGAATCGGCGCCGAAATGGCGTTGGAATCGCCCATCGTCGGTCACGGCTTTTATCAGCTCCACCATTATTATATGGACGGCGTTCACTCCGAACATCAAGAGAAACCGCCCGGCGTCCACAACATATACCTGATGTTGGTTGGCGAATCGGGCATCATCCCGCTGGCGCTATACGTTCTTGCTTTGTTCTTCTTGATTCGGGCGCTTTGGACTATGCCAAAGTCCTTGGTTAGAGATTCTATCGTCGGATGGGTGGTTGTCATGGCATTGTTCGGCGTAACGTTTCATCACTGGCTTACCATGGGGACGTCCAATTTCCTAATCGGTCTCACCTGCGCTATGGCGGCGTTCCTAATTCATAGGCAGAGGGGCGCAACTTCGGCTCGATGAGCATTCGCCGAGGCGGTCGTATGGCAAAGTGGACGCGGGACGTTGTATCGGCGGCTGCCCGACGCCGACGGATGCGGGAGCGATAGGCGCGAGGCGCATGGGGGGCACTGCCCGCGGAGCGCAATGCGGCGGGCGAGGGGTGCGAGGTGGAGCGGAGCGAGGGGCAAGCTGAACGGGCGTCTGCGGTAGATGCAGTTTGCGGATTTCCTCCCCATAGGCGACTTCACCCTTGAGCGCCGCCCGCCCGCGCGAATATAATTCGCCCTACAATGCCAATCAGCGGGAGGGCGCGGCTATGCCGAAGTTCGCAGCAAATTTGACTATGATGTTCGACGAGGCGGACTTCCTCGACAGGTTCGCCGCAGCGTCCAACGCGGGGTTCGAGGGCGTCGAATACCTGTTCCCCTACGACTATCCCGCCGAGCGGCTCGCGGGGATGCTCAGCGAACACGGCTTGACGCAGGTTCTCCACAACCTGCCGGCGGGGGACTGGGACGGCGGAGATCGCGGCATCGCGTGCGACCCGCGCAGAGTGGGCGAGTTCCAAGACGGCGTGAGAACCGCCATCGAATACGCCAAGGCGCTCGGATGCGCTCAGCTCAACTGCCTAGCGGGAATCGTGCCGCGAGACGTGTCCGCAATGGCGGCGCGCGATACGTTCATAGACAACCTGCGCTTCGCCGCGCCCGCGCTGGAGACGGAGGGCATCCGCCTGCTTATCGAGCCTATCAACGCCATAGACATACCCGGCTTCCTCCTGACGCGGACGCATCAGGCGCGCTCTATCATCTCGGAAGTCGCCTCCTCCAACCTCTACATCCAGCACGACATCTACCACATGCAGATAATGGAAGGCGATCTGGCGCGCACCATCGAGGCGAACCTGGACCTCATCGCGCACATGCAGATCGCCGACAACCCAGGGCGCGGCGAGCCGGGAACGGGCGAGATAAACTATGGCTTCCTGTTCGACATGATAGACGCCGCCGGCTACGATGGCTGGATAGGCTGCGAGTATCGCCCGAAGACGACGACCGAGCAAGGGCTGGGCTGGATTCGCGGATACCTGTAGGCGCGGGCGACGGCGCGAAAGATCGGCGGGCGGAGGCATTGGCATGGTTGCAGCATCTCCTATTGCGGACACGGACGCTTTCATAGACCGCGACCGGCTGCTGGAGCGGATACAAGACCGCGTTCTGTGGCTGTCCATGAACCTCGTCCACCACGCCAACAACGTGCGCCCGAATCCGGACGGCGCGCGCGCCAAAGTGGGCGGGCATCAGGCTTCCAGCGCGTCGGTGGTCACCCTCATGACGTCGCTGTACTTCGACTTCATGCGCGCCGGAGACCGCATATCGGTCAAGCCGCACGCCGCGCCCGTGTACCACGCCATCCAGTACCTGCTGGGCAACTTGGATGCGTCTTACCTGACTATGATGCGGCAGTTCCACGGTTTGCAGGCGTACCCGAGCCGTACGAAAGACCCGGACGATGTGGATTTCTCCACCGGCTCGGTGGGGCTTGGCCCAGTTGCGCCCAACTTCGCTACGCTAGTCGGCAAGTACAACCGCTCTCATCTCTTCTCTCACGCCGCCGCGAGCCGCCGATACATATCCGTAGTCGGCGACGCGGAGCTGGACGAAGGCTCGGTGTGGGAAGCCGTAGCCGAACCCGCGATGCACGGGCTGCCCAACATCCTGTGGATAGTCGATCTGAACCGCCAAAGCCTCGACCGCGTGATACCGGGCATCCGAGTGCGCGCGTGGCGGGAGATGTTCGACGCCAACGGCTGGCAGGTGATAGACGCCAAGTACGGCAAGCGGCTTCAGGCGAAGTTCAACGAACCCAACGGGGAGCTGCTGCGGCTCGCCATAGACGAGATGTCCAACGAGGTCTATCAAAGGCTGCTGCGCGTGCCGCCGGGACAGCTGCGCGAATGGCTGCCGAGAACCACGCGATACCCGAAAGACATGGCGCGCCTCATCGGACGCTGGCACGATGACGAGCTTCAGGCGTCTTTCCGCAATCTGGGCGGACACGATTTCGCCATGCTGCGCGAAGCGTTCGACCGGGTGGATATGGAAGCGGGCCCCAGCATCGTGTTCGCGTACACGCTCAAGGGCTGGCGTCTGCCGTCCGTCGGCGACCCGCAGAACCATTCGGTAGTGCTTTCCAACCACCAGATGGAGCAGCTTCGGCGCGAGCTGCGAATCGACGCGGGCGCGGAGTGGGACAGAATGCCCGCGGACAGCGCGGAGGCGCGGCTGTGCGTGGACACGAGCCGGACGCTGGGCATAGGGCGCAAGCCGCGCTTCGACCCGCCCGAAATGCGTATCCCAAGCGAGTTCGGCCAGCGATACACGGGCGACACGGCTACCCAGCAGACGTTCGGGCTGATTCTCACCGCCATATCGCGCAACCTGCCGGAGGTGGCGGAGCGCGTGGTTACGGTAAGCCCAGACGTGGCAAGCTCCACGAACCTAGGCGGCTGGATCAACAGGGTCGGCGTGTGGGACGAATCCGAGAAGCCGCCGATGCCGGAAGAATCTATCATCCGCGCGCTCAGGTGGGAAGAACATGCGCGCGGCCAGCACATCCAGCTAGGCATATCGGAAAACAACCTGTTCATGATGCTGGGACAGCTCGGCTTGTCGTTCGAGGCGGATGGCGAAATGCTCTTCCCCATCGGCACGCTGTACGATCCGTTCGTGCGGCGCGGGCTGGACGCCTTCGTCTACAGCGTCTACTCAGGCGCCAAGTTCATCGTAGTGGGAACGCCGTCAGGCGTGTCGCTCGCGCCGGAGGGCGGCGCGCATCAGTCGCTAATCACCCAGTCCATCGGCGCGGAGATGCCGGAGCTGGACTTCTACGAGCCTTGCTTCGGGCAGGAACTGGAGTGGATAATGCTGTCCGCGCTGGAGCGCGTGCGCCGCCGCGAGCGCTCGACGTATCTGCGGCTCACGAGCAAGCGCGTAGATCAAGGGCTGATGAAGCTGCCGGAAGACCCCGCCGCGCGCGAGCGGATGCGGCGGCAGGCGCTGGGGGGCGCGTATCGGCTAGTGGACCGCAGCGGCGCGCGCGGATACGACCCGGCGACGAACGCCGCCCACATCATGGCGAGCGGCGCGATGGTGCCGGAGGCGGTAGCCGCGAGCGGCGCGCTGCTGAGAGAAGGCGTCTACGCCAACGTCATCAACGTTACCGGCGCGGGGCCGCTGTATCGCAGCTTCCAGCGCGGCGCGCGCGAGGCGATGGACGGCGGAGACGCGCGCCCGTTCTTGGCGGACTGCATAGACGCGGAATCTCGCCGCGCGCCGATAGTAACCGTAGTGGACGGGCATCCGCATTCGCTTTCGTGGGTGGGCAGCGCGCTCGGAGCGCGGGTCATCCCGTGCGGCGTTACCGAGTTCGGGCAGTCCGGCTCGCGCCAAGAGCTTTACGGCGAATATAGGATAGACGCGGACAGCATCATGGCGGCTTGCTACGCGGCGCTGGGCATGTAGCATCCGCGCTAGAAACATCGGGGAGACGCTGCCTTGACGAAAATACTCATACTTCACGGCTTAGGGCTGAACATGCGCGGCAAAGTTCAGACCGAAACGTTCGGAACTCAGACGCTCGCGGACTACGACGCATACATCGCAAAGTGCGCCGCCGAGCTTGGCGTGGAGGCGGAGACGTTCCATTCCAACATCGAGGGCGAGGTGATAAACAAGCTCTACGAGGCGCACGACGCGGGAGACGTGACCGCCGCGCTGTTCAACCCGGCCGCTTACTCATCCGGGCATCCGGGCATCGTCGCCGCGATAGCGCAGGTGGATTTCCCCGTGTACGAGATACACATCTCCAACCCCGCATCGCGCGGCTCGCAGTCGCAAGTCGCCTCCGCGTGCAGGGGCGTAATCACCGGCTTCGGGCTGACTGGCTACCGGCTGGGCATGATAGGCGCGCTGGCGACGGCGGGCGGCGGATAGCTCGAAAGCCGTGAGAGCCGCAAGCGCAGCGAACGGATTTCAGAAGCGTGGACGTTAGCGCGCCGGACATTGCCGCGGCGCTCATCGCGTTCGCGCTCGGCTCTATTCCGACGGCGTTCCTCGCCGCCAAGCTGATGTCGCGCGGAGACATCCGCAAGCTCGGAAGCGGCAACCCCGGCGCGCTGAACGCCACCGTGCAGATGGGCATTCCCGCAGGGCTGGCGGTGTTAGCCGTAGACGCGGGCAAGGGCGTCTTGGCGATAATCGTCGCTCAGCGGCTGGGCGCCGCTGAAACGTGGGTATACCTGAGCGCCGTCGCCGTGACGCTGGGGCACAACTTCACGCCGTTTCTGCGGTTCGCGGGCGGCAAGGGCGCGGCGACGGTTCTGGGCATATCCGCGTTCATGCTGTGGCAGATAACGGCCGTCTCTGCCGCCGCGGGAATCGGCGTTCTGGCGATAACGCGGCACGGCGTTCTAGCCGTCGCCTGCGTGTTCTTCCTGCTGAACGCGCTCACCATAGCCACGGGGCAGACGCTCGAACAGATACTGCTGTGCCTTGCGCTGACGATACTGGTTGCCGGCACGCACGTGGGGCGGCGGCGCGAGGATCTTGCCGCCGCGTTCCGCGCGCGAGACTGGCGGCGGGTGTGGGAGATTCATTAGGCGGGCGCTGTGGCGCGTCCGCGCCGCGCTGGGTAAAATACGCCGCAGAACCGGCGGCGCGGACAGGCTGCCGCCCAAAACAATACGCCGGAGGCGCATTCGAACCATGACTTCCAAACTGATAGTCGCTGCCGTCGCCATGCTGCTGTCGATATCCCTTCTCGCTTGCTCGTCGCAAGAATCCGACGAACCCGCCGAGATGCCCACGATGGCGGCGAAAGAACCCGCCCCCTCCATGAGCGGACCCAAGCAGTGGAATTCGCCGCCCTCCATGCAGATAGATACGTCCAAGAGCTACTCCGCCGTGTTCGAGCTGGAGAAGGGCGGCGAGTTCGAGATAGAGCTGTACGCGGACAAGGTCCCCAGCGTCGTCAACAACTTCGTGTTCTTGGCGCGAGAGGGATTCTACGACGGGGTCACGTTCCACCGCGTGATTGCGAACTTCATGGCGCAAACGGGAGACCCGACAGGCACGGGAAGCGGCGGGCCCGGATACAGCTTCGAGAGCGAGTTCCATACAGACCTGCGCCACGACTCGCCCGGCATCGTCTCGATGGCGAACCGCGGCGGCACAGATACGAACGGCAGCCAGTTCTTCATCACGTTCAGGGAAACCGCGTTCCTAGACGGCTACGAGGCGGATGATACGCCGAAGCCCTGCGCCATGCCGCGCGTCTCCTGCCACAGCGTGTTCGGCAAAGTAGTGTCCGGCATGGACGCGGTAAACGCCATAAGCCTGCGCGACCCAGGCTCGGCAACGACGCCGGGCGACGTGATAACCACGATTCGCATAGTGGAGGAGTAGGCTGGATTTCCCGCAGGTTCTTCCAATATCGCTTGCGAGAGCGGGCGCGGAACGGCGGGCGACGACTTCCTATCCCCAAGCGTGACGCCATACGACGACATCGCAATCCGCCTGCGGGGGGTTGTCAAGACGTTCGGGCGGGCAGCCGCTTTGCGGGGGGTAGATCTGGATGCGCGCTGGGGCGAGACGCTCTGCCTTCTGGGCAGCAACGGCTCCGGCAAGACTACGCTCATCAAGATTCTGGCTGGGTTGACGAAGCCGGACGCGGGCGAAGCGCTGATAGCGCCGGCGCGCGGCGAGCGCGGCGCGGCTGCCCGCAGGCTGGCGGGCGTCGTCACCCACGATCCGCTGCTGTACGACGGCTTGACAGCGCGCGAAAACCTGCGCTTCGCCTGCCGCATGTTCGCGCTGGACGACGCCGACTCGCGCATCGAGTCCGCCTCCGAGCGCGTAGGCATGTCTCCGCGTCTGGACCAGAAAGTCGGCGCGATGTCGCACGGCATGAAGAAGCGGTTCAGCATCGCGCGCGCGCTGCTGCACGACCCGCCCATCCTGCTGATGGACGAGCCTGAAAGCGGCTTGGATCAAGACGCTCTGGCGCTTCTGGACGCTATCATCCTAGACTACTCCTCGCCGCGCCGCGCCGCGCTGGTGACCACGCACGACATCGGCCGGGCGACTGCGCTGGCGGACCGCGTGGCGATTCTCGCCGGCGGCAGAATCGCATACGACGCGCCCATTGCCGCTAATGGCGCGTCCTCCGCGCGCGACGCCTACCGACTGCACGCGGGAGCGGACGCGCGGATATGAAGACCTACTTCGGCGCGATATTCGCCATCGTCGCCAAAGACGCGCTTTTGGAGATGCGCGCCAAAGACATACTCGTTTCGATGCTCGTGTTCGGGCTGCTGACGATTGTCGTATTCAACTTCGCCATAGACCCGACGCCCGGCATAGTGGCAATGGTAGCGCCCGGCATCCTGTGGGTGTCGTTCACCTTCGGCGGGATGCTCGGGCTGAACCGCTCCATAGGCGTGGAGATGGAGCGCGGCAACCTTCACGCGCTGCTGCTCGCGCCCGTCGGCAGGGACGCCGTTTACTTCGGCAAGTTCTTGGCGAGCCTGATGTTCATGCTCGTCATGGAGGCGGCGGCGTATCCCGTGTTCGCGGTGATGTTCGACGCGCCGCTGTGGCTGCCGGGCTTCGCGCTGATAGCGCTGCTGGCAAGCGTCGGCATAATCGCGGTGGGCGTGGTGTTCAGCGCAATGGCGGCTAACACCCGCTCGCGCGAAGTGATGCTGCCCGCGCTCTTCTTGCCCGTAGTCGTCCCAGCTCTAATCGCCGCCGTAGAGTCCACAGGCGGGCTAATGCGCCCGGACGCCGACGCCGAGTTGACGCGCTGGATACCCTTTCTGCTGGCGTATGACGCCATCTTCTTGACGATCTGCCCATTCGCGTTCAGCATGATAGCGGAGGAGTAGCGCGGATGCGCGGGTTCTCTTCCCCCCGCGCGGGCTTATAGAGGCGTGTATCTAGCATTCGCCTGAATCAGGGATTTTCGGGATTGCAAGATTCGCGGGAACGCAGCCATCAGGAGAATTCCGATTCAGGTAATGATAGGAGATGCGAACAGTGAACATCCCCCAAGACATACTCGCGGAAGTATACCGACACGCGCGCGAGGAGTTCCCGAACGAGTGCTGCGGCTGGCTCATCGGCGCGCGGGACGGCGACGTCGCGACGCGCGTTCGGCGCGCGACGAACGCCTACCAGCCGACGAACCACCCCACCGCGCCGGACCGCACGGCAAGGGACGCATACGTGATAGACGGCGCGGACCTGCTGGAGCTGAACCGCTCGCTCGACGACGTCGACGAGATTCCGCGCGTCATCTACCACTCCCACCCCAACGGGCGCGCCTACTTCTCTCCCACAGACCGCAAGGTGGCGACGGACCCTTGGGGCGGCGGGCCCGTCTATCCCGTAATGCAGCTCGTCGTGGGCATAGACGCCCGCCGCGTGGTGGAAGCCCGCCTGTTCGATTGGGACGACAACGCGGGTGCCGACGACAAGGGCGATTTCGTGGAAATCCAGCGCTTCGCGGGCGACGGCGGTTAGAGAACCGCCTCCAGCGCCTGCCGCAGCTCTTCCAGCGTGCAGAACCCCTCGAACCGCGCGGATACGACGCCCGCGCCGTCTATGACGAACGTCCACTCGCCGCTAGGGATGTTCCACTCCCGCGCCGTGGGCGATACGATGGCACGAGACAGATCGCCCTGAATCTCCTCCGGGTTGGCGTAGTAGTCTACGTGGACGAAGTTGGCGCGTCCGGCGTATTCGTCCTTCAGCTCGCTCAAGACCTCCACCTGCGGGCCGCATACGGCGTTTATGCAGAACGCGGGGCTTGCGATAACGAGCGCCGTCGGCTTGCCGGAGCGCGCGGCGTCGCCGACGCTTATGCGGTACAAGTCTTTGTCTTGCATAGAGCCGGTGGTTAGTTGGGATAGCCGCTCCACGTCTCGCGCGGTTGGGCTGTCGCTGAGCGGCGCGGCGTCGCCGACGGAAGGCGCGTCGGCGCGGGGCGGAACGTCGAAGTACAGCCGCGCCCGCTTGGGGATGCCGTCGTCTCCGAGCGTCGTAGCCTGTATCGCCCAGCTGCCCGGCTCGTCGAACGTCAGCCGCGTGGAGTACAGCCCGCGCTCGACCAGCGGGAAGGGCCTAAAGAGCGCGAGCGCCGTTTGCGTCGGCTCGCCAAGCTCGCCGCCGTCGGGCGTCGGCTCGTAGAAAGACTGCACGGTTGCGGATGGCGCGTTCACCAGCCCTGTTTGCGACGTGAGCGCGAACGCGACGCGATGCGCGCCCACCCCCAGATCCGGCGTAGCGAATATCGCCTGCAAGCCGTCTTCGGACACCTCCCCATATATCGGCTCCAGCGCGGCGGCGGGCGCGCCCGAGTCGGCCGGCGCGTCCTCCCGCGCGGCGCAACCCGCCGCGATAGTCGCTACCGCCAGCATTGCCAGCGCGAACAAAAACCGAATTAGCCCCATATCTCTCGAAACCCCGTCCATCCCGTTCGTTTATGCAAAGCGCGCCCGTGTCTCGTTCTACGAATCCCCGGCCGGCTCTCCGCCGTCGTAAGAGCCGAAGGTGAACGCGAACAGCGCGAAATCCGCCGAGTTGGATGCCAGCCGCAGCTCGCCGGAGCCGAATTCGGGCTGATCCACCAAGTAGTACATACGCGAGCTATCCACCTCTATATAGCTGCTCCCATCGTCGTCGTACAGTATGTCTCTGCCCGCGCGCTCCTGCGGCACGGGCGCGTCGTCTAGGAAGACGTGGACGCTGTACGGGTTGTCTACGCCCGGCGCCATCACGGCGTTGACGCTCGTGCCGACGAACTTCAGCGCGAGATAGTCTTCCAAGTCCGCAGTCTCTCGCGCGTGGACTATGCTGTCCGCCGCGTTCAGCCACAGCCCTTGCAAGTAGAGGAAGTGGTTGAGATGCTCGCCCGGGTCGGTGTACATAACCTCCGCGTCCGGCGCTTCGTAGTATTCGACGTGGCGGACGTAGGGCGGCTGCATCATAGACCTGAGCGCGCCATAGTTGCGCTCGTAGCCGGCGTAAAGCTCTCGCGTCTGCGCTTCCTCCACGTTGTCTGTCATCGCCCGCTCCGAGATTGGCGGCCCCGGATCCGTGTCTGGCGTTATCTCCGATACGTCGTATCCGGCGGCGGTCAGCGCCTCGCGGATGCGCTCTTCCGTCTCGTCGTACTTGCCTTCGCCGAAGTGGTGGTAGACTATCTCGCCGTTGTGGTCTATCAGATACTTCGCGGGCCAATAGTGGTTCTCGAACGCTCGCCACGTGCCGAACTCGTTATCCTGCACTATCGGATATTCCAGCTCGAACTTGCTGGTAGCCTCCGCTACGTTGTCGTACTCATGCTCGAACCTGAACTCAGGCGTGTGAACGCCAAGGATTACAAGCCCGTAATCGGCATATTTATCGTGCCACGCGCGCAGGTATGGCAGCGTGCGTATGCAGTTGATGCAGGTATACGTCCAAAAGTCCACGAGCGCTACCTTGCCCTCTTCGCGCACTTGCGCGAGCGTGAACGGCTCGGAGTTTATCCAACCGCCCGTATCCGCAAGCTCGGGCGCGGAGCGGCTAGGCTCTGCGCTTGCTACGGAAGTCGGCACGGGCGACGGGGTAGGCGTAGGCGGCTCTGCGGTTGGCGGCGCGACAGTCGGCGGCGCGGTCGGCTCGGCGGTGGGCGCTGCGGTAGGCGGCGCGGCAGTCGGGGGCGGCGCCGTCGGCTCGGGCGCGGGTTCGCCGCCGGCGCACGCCAGCGAGACAAGCGCGAGCGCCAACGTCAGCGCAGCCAGCGGCGCGAAAGCCGCGTTGCGGAATCGGCGCATCTTCGAGATAGGCATTGGGGGAAACCTCCGGGCTATGGGTTCTGAGGGATTATCGGAATCGGATCGATTTCCGCATTCGTAACTGTTAGATGATTCATCGTTCGATTGCGGTTCACGCGAGTTTTACGCGGAAATCCCGCCAAACTTCGCCTGCCGTCATTGATAATCTCGATGCTACACATTAGTATCTAGCGAGTCACGGATATGGCGGTTTGGAATCCTGAAATCGGCGTCGGCTGAGAATAGCGAGGCGTGAGCATGAAGGTAGGGTTCGTCGGCGTAGGGTTCATGGGGCGGCACATGGCGCGCAATGCGCTGGCGGGTGGCCATGATATGAAGGTGTTCGACGCGAACAGAGACGCGGCGGATGAGCTGCTCTCGCTCGGCGCAAGCTGGGCGAACAGCCCGCGCGAGGCGGCGGAGGGCGCGGACGTGATGTTTACCTCGCTGCCAACGCCGCAGGTGGTCGAGGAGGTGGCGAGTGGCGAAGGCGGGCTGCTCAGCGGCGCGGCGGCGGGGAGCGCGCTCTTCGACCTCAGCACCACGGACCCGCAGACTATCCAGCGCATCGCGGCGCGCGCCGAATCGCGCGGCGTCCAGATGCTGGACGCGCCCGTGTCCGGCGGAGTCGGCGGCGCGGAAGCCGCCACGCTCTGCGTGATGGTGGGCGGAGACGAAGCCGTTTACGAAAGATTCAAGCCCGTGCTGGACCTCATCGGCGACAAGGTGATGTACTGTGGGCCTCTCGGCTCTGGCGCGGTGTGCAAGATAGTCAACAACCTCATCGGGCTGAGCGTTGGCGTGCTGCTCTCCGAAGCGTTCAGCATGGGCGTCAAGTGGGGCGTGGACGCCCAAACGCTCTACGAAGCCGTATCCGGCAGCTCCGGCAACACCAATTCGATGCACGGATTCCCAGACGGCATCTTCGTGCGCAACTTCGATCCGGGCTTCCAGCTGGACTTAGCCGCCAAAGACGTGGGCTTGGCTACCCAGCTCGCGCGCGAGCTTCGCGTTCCGATGGAGATGTCGAACATAGCGCAGCAGAGATACATAGATGGCCAAAACCGAGGCTATGGGCGCATGGCGGCGGGCGCGGTGGCGATGGTGCAGGAAGACCGCGCCGGAGTCCAAATCTCGCCGAAGCAGCAAGATTCGTAGGACGAACGGGGTCTATGAGGTATTCAGGGCGCGAATGGATTAGAGCAGAGCCATAACCCAAGAGCCAAAACAAGAAACCCTGTCCATCCCCTATATCCCGTTCATCCTGTGAATTCGCCACGAGGTATCTGGTGAAAGAAGAAACAACGCAGCGGTTTTGCAAGACTACGCTGGACAATGGCTTGCGCGTAGTGTCGTGCGAGATGCCGCACACGAGATCCGTGACAATCTCGGTGTTCGTCGGCGTCGGCTCGCGCTACGAATCTGACGACGAAGCCGGCGTCTCCCACTTCATCGAGCATATGGCGTTCAAGGGAACGCGCCGTCGTCCCAATCCTCTGGACATCAGCGCGGAGATAGAGGGCGCGGGAGGCGTCATCAACGCCGCTACCGAGCATGAGCTTACCGTCTACTGGTGCAAAATAGCCCAGCCGCACTTCGAGGGCGGCATGGACCTGCTCTTCGACATGCTGCGAAACTCGCTCTGCCGCGCCGAAGACGTCGAGAAGGAGCGGCACGTCATCCACGAAGAGCTTGCGATGATGGACGACTATCCGGCGTCGCGGGTGGATTCGCTCATAGACGAAATGCTGTGGCCCAATCACCCGCTGGGGCGGGAAATAGGCGGCTCGCGCGATTCGGTGAACGGCATCACGCGCGAGATGATGCTCGACCACATGGCGGAGCACTACACCCCCTCGAACGTGGTGGTGAGCGTGGCGGGCGGCGTGTCTCACGAGCGCGTCGCGGGGCTTGCGGACGAGCTTTCGCGCGGCTGGCGCAACGGCGCGCCGCGCACCGAGCCTGCGCCCGTAGGTCCGGTGCAAGACGTATCCCAACTGCGGCTCGAATACCGCCGCACCGAACAGCTCCACCTATCTATCGCATTGCCGGGAGTGGCGCTGGACGCGCCCATGCCGGACATCTACGCGCTCGATCTGCTGAGCGTGATTCTCGGAGAGGGCATGAGCAGCCGCCTGTTCACAGAGCTGCGCGAGAAACGCGGCATAGCTTACGACGTTCACAGCGGCGTGTCGCACTTCCGAGACGCGGGCGCGTTCGTCATCTCCGCCGGCGTAGACGCGCGCAGCGCGTACGAAGCCGTGCCAGCCATATTGGAGCAGGTGGCGGACGTGCGAGAATCCGTCTCCGAAAGCGAAGTAGAGCGCGCCAAGCGGCTAGTCGCCGGGCGGCTGATGCTGCGGATGGAAGACACGCGCGCGGTATCGTCGTGGATGGGCAGCCAAGAGATGGCGCGCGGCGAAATGCTGAGCGTCGACGACGTGGTCTCGCACGTAAACGCCGTAAACGACGCCGACATGCGCCGCGTGGCGGCCGATCTACTGATTACCGATAGGCTGAACCTAGCCGTAGTAGGCCCCTGCCGCGGCAAGAAGCGGCTTGCCAAGCTGCTGAGGCTGTAGCCCCGAGAAAATCCCTTCGCCCAGTGAACTTCCCCGCGAGCTACCCGTTGCGTCCGCGTCCATCGCCGAACGGATTGTCTCGCCACTCCAGCGCCGCTTTCAGTCCATCCCGCTGAGCCATCCGCGCGAACTCTTTGACTATGGGCGCTTGGTGCGCTATCGCGTCCGTCTCCGCGGCTAGGTATTGGAGCGTCGTTCGCCCCATCAGCTCCATCGCTCGGTTCACGATGCTCTTGTTCGCCGCGAGCAGCTCCCACGGGATGCGCGCCATCGTTCGCGCGAGATCGTCGACGGCGGCGTCCAGCCCCTCGCTCGGAACGGACTTCCACACCAAGCCGATCTCCTCGGCGCGCTTGCCTGATACGGATTCGCCCGTCAGCAGGAACCACTTCGCCCACTGCGGCCCCACCATATACGTCCACATGTGCGTGGGCGGAGCGCCCATCGAGCGCACTGGCGGGAAGCCTATCTGCGCGTCGTCCGCGGCGATGATGATGTCGCAGTGCATCGCCAGATCCGTGCCGCCCGCGATGCAGTAGCCGTGAACGCCCACTATGACGGGCTTGCTGAGGTTCAGTATGGCGTTCATCGTGGTCGGCGTGCGCTTCATGCGGTGGATGTCCACGCGGATGTTGTCTCGCGCCGCCTGCGCGTTGGCTCGAGCCTCCGACGTATCGGGTGGCGTGATGTCGTATCCCGCGCAGAACGCCCGCCCGTTGCCGCGCAGCGTGATTACGCGCACGTCCGGGTCGTCGTCAGCTCGCTGAAGGCTGCTCACCAGCTCGTCTTGAAGCTCGCGGCTCAGCGCGTTCAGCTTGCGCGGCCGGTTCAGCGCCACGCGCGCGACGCCTTCGGACGCTTGGTATTCGATGAATTCGTATGACATTTTGCATTCCTTCCCTGAATAGCGGAAGAGATCACACGTTGAACAGCACGTGCATTACGTCCCCATCCCGCACGATGTAAGACTTGCCTTCCAGCCGCAGCGCGCCATGTCTGCGCGATTCGGCTTCCGACCCGTAGCGCGCCAAGTCTTCGTATGAGACTACCTCCGCTCGGATGAAACCGCGCTCCATGTCCGAGTGGATTCTGCCCGCCGCTCGCGGCGCCGCGTCTCCGCGCGCCGTCGTCCACGCGCGCGCCTCTTTGGGTCCGCCGGTGAAGAAGGTGATTCGGTCTAGCGCGCTGTACGAAAGCCTAACCATCCTATCCAAGCCAGATTCGCCCGCGCCGAGAGACTCTCGGAACTCCGCCTCGTCTTCGGCGGACATCTGAGCCAGTTCCATCTCTAGGCTGCCGACGAGCGCGGACGCCGCCACGCCGTCGCCGAGATCTTGCGCGTCCAGCCGCGCCTGAATCGCGTCTATATCGCCCAGCGTCTCTTCGCCCGCATTGACGATGACGATGAGCGGTTTCGCGGTGAGGAACTGGAATTCGTTTATCCGCGTTCGCTGACTCGGCGCGAGGCTGCGGCTTCGGATATGTTCGCCATCTTCCAGCCCGTCTTTTAGCGACAGCATCAGATCCCGTTCCCAGCGCAGATAGTCGCGCTCGGCGGCGCGCGCGCCCTTCTCGTTCTGCGCGATGCGTTCGAGCCTGCGCTCCACTATCTCCAGATCGGCGAACGTCATCTCGTACATCATAGTTTCGATGTCTCGGAAGGCGTCCACGCCGTCGCCGCCATCCGGCACGGACGGGTCTTCGAACGCTCTGGCGACGATTGCTATCGCGTCCGCAGACTGAAGGCGGTTCAGGTAGACGCCGGATATGCCGCGATTCCGCCCTAGACCATCGGGCGCGGCGGGCAGATCTAGGTAGGTTATCTCGGCGGGCGTCGTCTTCTGCGGGCGGTAGATGCTCGCGAGCGTGGCGAGGCGGGCGTCCGGCACTTTGGCGACGCCGATGTTGGGCGCGGACGCGGCGGAGTACGCGGCAACCTGCGCGCTGCCGCGCGTAGCCGCGTTGAACACAGTGGTTTTGCCGCTCGCCGGCAGCCCGATGATGGCTATCCGCATGGAGCGCGCGACGCTTCGGCCGTCATTGCGCCCGCCCGCGATTGGCGCGACGCTTCGGCGCTACTCATCGAGTCTGCGGCTTTCGCCCTCTATCACCGTCGCGCCCTCCGCCCGTCTGCGGCTTTCGCCGTCCGCCTGCGGATGCCCGGCGGCTTCCATCAGAACGTCGCGCGGCGCGAGCAGCAGGAACAGCGCGCCCGCGGCGACGAGCGCCAGAACGTCGTCCAGCCTGCCGAACAGCAGCAGGGGCTGCAAGAAGAAGTCCGGCACCAAGTCTATGGGCGAGAGGACGTACAGGATGGCGGCGGGAATCAGCAGCTTGAGCCGAAACGGCACGCGCCGGTCGAGCGTCAGCCGCACGATAAGGCGCGGAATGCTAGTCATGCTCAGCAGCGCGAACAACCCTCTAAGCATGGGATCGCCTCCTCTCTGTGGGCATTATAGCTTGTGGGGGGCTGTAGGGGAATTGGGGGTTTGGGGGTATTCATCGAACGCGCTGATTATGTAAAATAGGGCTATGCCACGACATGGAGGACAGGATCGATGGCTTCCCGCGCGCATACAACCATAACATTCGCTGCCCGCGCTGCGGCTCCAAGTAGGGAGCCGCGAGATGGAGACCTTTCTGAGGCTGTTGTCGAGGCTTCCCAAGTCGGAGAGATACCGCAGCGACGGCTATGAGGCGTATGGCTGGCTTCCGACAGGCTCTCGCGAGGTGGGAAAGGGAAGCGAGGTGAACCGGAACGAGGGGCTGCACTCGGCATCGAGGGGGGAAGCCGAACGGGTTGGGGCGCAGCGTCGAGGGGTACTCCAAGAGCGTGGAGATGCTGGTCGGATCGTTGGCGATGGTGTGGCTCAGGGAAGGCTGGATATAATGTCAGCGCATTCTATGAATGCCGCGGGGCGAGCGTCTTGCCAAGCGCCGCCAAAATACAGCATCCTAGTAACCGAACCCGCTTTAGGCGGTTCGCCGACGGGTCTCCGCCAGCCTAGCGCGCCTATTCGCCAAGAAATGAGCATAGCCAGCGTGAGCTTAGAAGCAGACCTCGCCCACATCGTTCCAGAGCGCGATTCGGCGATAACCGTCGGCGTGTTCGACGGCGTTCACAGGGGGCACCGCCACCTTATCGGCAAGCTCATGGACGAGGCGCGGCGGCGCGGCTTGCTGGCCGGCGTGGTTACGTTCCGCAACCATCCCGCCGCCGTGCTGCGCCCGGGCGCCCGCGTCCGGATGCTGACGGACGTGGATGAGCGGACGCGGCTTCTAAAAGGGCTTGGCGTGGATTTCGTAGCCGCCGTTGGGTTCGACGGCGCGCTCGCGCGGCTGCCGGCGCGAGACTTTCTGCGGACGCTCCACAGCCGCCTGCGGATGCGGCGGCTAGTAGTGGGTCCCGATTTCGCCATGGGGCGAGACCGCGACGGCAACGCGGATACGTTCCCCGCGCTCGGCGCGGAGATAGGCTTCGAGTTCCAAGCAGTCGATCTGCTCACAGATCCCGACGGCGTGGTGAAAAGCACCGCCATCCGCCGCATGATAGCCGCGGGCGATGTGGAAGGCGCGGCGCGGCTGCTGGGACGCGGCTTCTCGATAAGCGGCGTGGTGGCGCGCGGACAGGAGCGCGGGCGCGAGCTGGGATTCCCCACGGCGAACCTAGAAATAGCGCGCGGTTTGGCTGCGCCCGCGGACGGCATCTACGCCACGCGCGCGCATCTGGCGAGCGGCGCCTACATGGCGGCTACCAGCATCGGCAAGCGCCCCACGTTCGACGACGGCAGCCACCGCACGATAGAAGCGTATCTGCTCGACTTCTCCGGCGACATCTACGGCGAACGGATGCGGCTGGAGTTCGTCCGCCGCCTGCGCGGGGAAGAGAAGTACGACACTATCGAGGCGCTGCTAGACCAGATAGGCGAAGACGTGCGGCAGACCAGAGAGACGCTTTCCGCCGCCCCGCAGCGCTAGCGGGCTGCGAGCCGCCAACCCAGCCCAACATTCACGCGGAGGACGCCCACCATGCGGCTCACCGAAGAACTCAGATACAAGCTGCTGCGTCGGGGCGTAGATCGCATCATACCGGAAGAGGAGTTCGTCGAGCGGCTGGAGGCGGGCGACCGCCTGCGGCTGAAGATGGGGTTCGACCCCAGCGCGCCGGACATACATCTAGGCCACGCCGTAGGGTTGCGTAAGCTCCGCCAACTGCAAGAGCTGGGGCATACCGTAGTCTTGATAGTCGGCGACTGGACGGCGCAGATAGGCGACCCGTCCGGCAGGTCCGCCACGCGCCCGATGCTGACGCATGAGCAGGTAGTCCAAAACGCCGAAACGTATCTGGCGCAGTTCTTCAAGATAGTGGACAGAGACAGAACCGAAGTCCGCTGGCAGAGCGACTGGTTTGGGCCGTTCTCGCTCGCGGACGTTATCGCGCTGACCAGCAAGTTCACGGTGGCGCAGTTCCTACAGCGCGAAGACTTCGCAAACCGCTTCGCGGCGGAGCGCCCAATCGCCATAACCGAGCTTCTCTATCCTCTATTGCAGGCTTATGACTCTGTGGCGATAGAATCCGACGTGGAGTTCGGCGGCACGGATCAGATGTTCAACTTGCTGGTGGGGCGCGACCTTCAGCGCATGGAGGGGCAGCGTCCGCAGCAGTGCTTCCTGATGCCCATGCTGCCCGGCACCGATGGCAGCCTGAAGATGAGCAAGAGCTTGGGCAACTACATAGGCATAGACGAGCCGCCGCGCGAGATATACGGCAAGACGATGTCTCTGCCCGACGAGCGGCTGAGCATCTTCTTCGAGTACCTGACCGACACGCCGCAGGCGGAGCTTGCGGAGATAAGCCGCGCTGTTTCTAGCGGCGCGGAGAACCCGATGAATCTCAAGAAGCGGCTGGCGCTCGACCTGACGGCGCAGTTCCACGGCGCGGACGCGGCGCGCGAGGCGCAGGAGTTCTTCGAGCGCACCGTTCAGCGCGGCGCGCAGCCGGACGACATCCCCACGATGGCGGTGGACGCGGCGGCGGCGCAAGGCAAGCGGCTGAGCCACCTGATTGCGGACGCGGGCATGGCGGAGAGCGTCGGCGCGGCGCGGCGGCTCATCGCGCAAGGCGCGGTAAGCCTAGACGGGAAGCGCGTATCGCAAAACGTCCCGGCGACGGCGCTCGGAGACGGCATCCTAAAAGTCGGACGGCGGCGGTACGCGAGGCTCGAATTCAGCGGCTAGCGCTGCGGCTTCGCCCAATAACTCCCCCGAACTTGCGCTGAATTCGGCTTGAACGTTTTTGAGGCTCTCCATATAGTAAGCCTTACCGTTCCGATATGCGCCGCTCCACGCGGACGCAGGGACGACCGCCCAAAATGTGAATCGTAGAGTGATTTCGGAGACGGGCGGCGCGCATCCACCGCTGTTCACCTCCCCGAATCGCGCGGAAGGACTCGATACATGCAAGCCTATTGCCTCAAGTGCCGCGCCCACACCAACATAGACCATGCCCAGGAAGTCAAGCTCAAGAACGGCAGACCCGCGACGCGCGGCAAGTGCTCTACGTGCAGCGCGACCGTATTCAGGATAGGCAAGTCGCGTTAGGAGCGAGCGCCCGCAGACGCATTTGACGGATGCGGGCGGCGCTGATAATCTCGCGTTATTGGCGGACGGCGGCTGCCGCCCGCCCGCAGACGACACGGGAGGATCCGCGCCATGACATCCTGGAACCAATTCGACACCGGCGCCTACGAAGGGATGATCGCAGAGACGGTCGCCATCGAGGGATACAACGGAGACCGAGTAAACGCCTACCTCGCGCGCCCGCTTGGGGCGGGGCCCTACCCGTCCATAGTGCTAGTGCATCACCTGCCCGGCTGGGACGAGCTTTACCGCGAGTTCGCGCGACGCTTCGCGCACCACGGCTACGTGGTATGTTCGCCCGACTTGTTTGCGCGCTTCGGGCAGGGTTCGCCCGACGACGTGGCTTCCGCCGCGCGCGCGCAGGGCGGAGTCTCCGACGACAGCGTGCTTGCCGACACGGAGGCGACGGCGGCTTACCTGAACTCGCTCCCGAACACCAACGGCAAGGTAGGCATCATCGGCAGCTGCTCCGGCGGGCGGCATTCGTACATGGCGGCGTGCCGATCGCAGGCGTTCGACGCGGTGGTGGACTTGTGGGGAGGGCGCGTCGTCATGGCGGCGGACACGCTCACGCCGCAGCAGCCCGTTGCGCCCATAGACCTCACCCCCCAGCTAGACACGCCGCTGCTGGGCATCTTCGGCAACGACGACCAAGCGCCGTCTCCCGAAGAGGTAGACCAGCACGAAGAGGCGCTGAAGGCGAACGGCAAGAGCTACGAGTTCCACCGCTACGACGGCGCCGGACACGGCTTCTGGTATCACGACCGCGCCATCTACCGCCCGGAGCAGGCTATGGACTCGTGGCAAAAGGTGTTCGACTTCTTCGGGGAGCATCTGGGTTAGGCTCTTACTCGACGCTGCCAACCGCTACCTAGCGACGGAGCAGCCTGCCTATTGTCAGAATCAGGATTCTCCGGATTAGTGGATTTTCGGGATAGCTCCGCGAAAATCCTGATAATCTCAGAATCATCCGAATCCTGATTCTGACAATTGCAAGCCCGTGGGGAGCGTAGGAATCGCCATCAGCCCTTCCGCGGCGGCGGCGTCAGCGCGGTGAGCGCGGCTGCCAGCGTCATCAGAACCACGCCCGCCCACCACGCCGGATCGTATGAATCGGTGAGGTCTCGCACGTATCCCGCCGCGGGCGCGCCGATGCCGCCCACCACCAGATTGATGGGGTTCACCAGCCCGCGGATGCTGCCGACATACTCCCGCCCGAAGTAGTCCGCCCAGATGATGTTCTGCAAGAACATCATCCCGCCTATGCCCAGCCCGAATATCGCCATCGAGACGAACACCAGCAAGATGTTCGTGGCGTAGATAGTCAGCACGCTCGCCGCCGCAAGCATCAGGAATCCCACGGCGCCGAGAACGCGCGCCGGCGCGCGCCGAACCAGCATCCCGAACACGAACATCGCCGCGCCCGCGCAAACCGCGTCGAACGCCGTCGCCAGCGATATGAGCGTAGCGTCTAGCCCTCTGTCCATGAACGCGGGGATGCGGTGGAGCGCGACGGTGCCGGTGGCGAGCGACACCATGCTGAACACGATGACCAGCCGCCATAGCGTAGAAGTCCGCACCGCCTCGCCGACAGTCCAAGACACTTCGCGCGAGTCTTCCGCCGCCGTTGGGCGCTCGCCGTCGGGCGGCGGCGAACCCCGCGAGCCGTCCGCCGGCGCGTCTCCGTCCGGCAGCAGCCCCATGTCTTCCGGCTGGCGGCGCACGAATATGGCGGCGAGCGGCACGATGACGCCGATGCCCAGCGCCGCCAGCGCCACCCACGCCCACCGCCAGCCGACGGCGTCGATGAGCGCCTGCGTGAGCGGGACGAACAGCATCGCGCCCACGGGTATGCCCAGCGAGGTGTACGCGATAGCCTTGCCGCGATTGCGGACGAACCACTTGAGCGTCGGCACTGAGGTAACCAGCGCGCCGGGCCCGCTCATGCCCACAAGCCCCATTACCACGAACAGCGCGACGAGCTGCCAAGCGTATTGCATGTTGGCAAGCCCTATCATGGCAAGCCCGGTGAGCAGCGCCGCTACGGGCAGCATCACGCGCGAGCCGTAGCTGTCGATGAGCCAGCCCACGGCGGGGCTCGTGAGCGAGCTTGCGCCTTGCCGCGCCGTCTGCGCCCATCCGAACGCGGCGCGCCCGATGCCGAGATCGTCGCCCATGGGCTTGATGAACAGCCCGAAGTTGAGCGAACCCATCGCCATGCTTACCGCGCCCGACGCCGCCATGACGCCGACGATTACCCAGCCGTAGAAGTATCGGCGCGAAACGCCGCCGCTCGCCCGCTCAGTCAGCCGCTCGCCTCCCTCCGACATCCGCCGCTCAGCCCCTGCCTATGAAGGGCATCTTCGTAGCCATTACGCTCATGAACTGCACGTTGGCGTCTAGCGGCAGGTTGGCTATGTACACTATCGCGTCCGCCACGTGCCGAACGTCCATCGTCGGCTCCGCCATCGTGCCGCCGTGCGCCTGCGGAACGCCGTCGTGCATCCGCTGAGTCATCGGCGTCTCCGCGTTGCCAACGTCCACTTGGCTGCAAGCGATGTCGTACTTGCGCCCGTCGAGCGACGTGGCGCGCGTCATGCCGGTCACGGCGTGCTTGGTGGCGCTGTACGGGATGGAGTTCGGGCGCGGCACGTATGCCGCAAGCGAGCCGTTGTTGATTATCCGCCCGCCCATCGGGTCTTGCCGCTTCATGATGTGGAACGCGCGCTGGGTGCATAGGAACGTTCCCGTCAGGTTGGCGTCCACCACCGTCATCCACTGCTCATAAGTGAGGTCTTCGAGCGGAACGGCGGGCGCGCCCGTGCCGGCATTGTTGAACAGCACGTCCAGCCGCCCGAACTCTCGCTCCACCGCCTCGAACAGCGCATCTACGGATTTCGGGTCTCCCACGTCTGTGGATGCGATAATCGTCCGCTCGCCGTCGTCGCCCGCCTCGGATGCCGTCTCCTCCAGCGGCGCGACCCGCCGCCCCGCGAGCGCGACGGAGTACCCGTCTCGCAGCAGCGCCAGCGCCGAAGCCTTGCCTATTCCCGTGCCTGCGCCGGTTACGACGGCGACTCTTCCGTTTGCGCTCATTGCAATGCCTCCCGCCTGTCTTCTGTCTGAGTTTGGATTCCGAACAGCATCATTTTACGGCGGCGGGCGGCTAGTGGCTAGTGGCGCGCGCGGCGGCTTGCGGGCGCGCGGAGCGTGATATACGATTCGCTACAGTCCCATCGCCACAGCCCCAGACGACAGCCAAGCCGCAACTCGGAGCTTCCCCATGACAGATCTCTTGCTCGCGGGCGGGCGAGTCATCGACCCGTCTCAAGACATCGACGCGCGAATGGATGTGGCGGTGCGAGACGGCGCTATCTCGGAAATAGCTCCCCGCATCCGTCCGGAGCCGCATACGCGCGTGATAGACGTCGGCGGCAAGCTCGTCGTTCCCGGTCTGATCGATCTGCATACGCACGTCTACCACGCCGTGAACCAGACGGGGGTGGATCCGGATATGGCGGGCGTGTACGCGGGCGTCACCACGGTGGTGGACGCGGGCAGCGCGGGCTGTTACAGCTTCGGCGGCTTCCCGCAGCACGTCATCCCCAAAGCCAAGACGCGCATCGCGTGCATGCTTCACATATCGCGCGTGGGGCTGAACTACCAGCCGGAGATTTCGGGGCGCGACGACATAGACTTGGATGAAACCATCCGCGTTATCGAGGCGAACAAGCCGCTGATTCAAGGGGTCAAGGTGCGCGCCGTAGGTCCCGCGGTGCCTACGCTGGGCGTGGAGATGATCCGCCTAGCCAAGAGGGCGGCGAGCGAGGGCGGCGTTCGGCTGATGGTTCACATCGGCGACCGAGGCGCGGGCGATGGGCCAACTATCACGCGCGAGCTGCTGCCGCTGCTCGAATCCGGCGACATCATCACGCACCTGTTCAGCGGCAACGCGGGGCGCATTCTGGACGACGATGGCAAGGTTATCCCGGAGATAATGGAGGCGCAGGAACGCGGCGTTTTCCTAGACACCGCGCACGGGCGACAGAACTTCAGCTTCGACGTGGCGCGCGCCGCGCTCGATCAGGGCGTCGAGCCGCGCTCCATCAGCACAGACCTGACCATCCCCGGGCGGCTGAACACTGTTCACAGCCTAGCCGAGATGCTCTCGCGCTTCCTAGCGCTGGGCTTCGGGCTTGCGGACGTGATACGCATGGCGACGCTGGAGCCGGCGCGCGCGCTGGGCATGGAGGGAACGCTAGGCAGCCTAGCCGTGGGGCGGGAGGCGGACATCAGCGTGCTGGAAGAGGCGAACGGCAAGTGGGCGTTCGCCGACACGGAGGGCGGAACGCTCACGGGAGACAAAGCGCTGTCGCCAACGCTTGCCGTGCGCGCGGGCGAGCCGTTCACCGCCGAGTGGGGACCGCGCCCGTGGGGGTGGCTGCCAGACTCGGCGGACTGAGCGCCGACAATGCGCCGCCCCAACACGACGCTGATATTCCCCCGAAGATGCGGAGATAGCCAAGCCGCCATCGGATAGCGCAGCCGGACGCCAGAGTGCGGAATAGACGCCTCGACCACGCGCAAGGGAAGGGGACTCATGGCTGAGTACATAAACAACTTGGATTGGATGTATCATCCCGAAGACTTCACGCCAAACGAGCGCAAAATCTTGCTGGCGCTCTCGAACAAGCGCTGGAAGTGGTTCACAGTCGACGCGCTTCGCATGACGGTAGACCTGCGAGAATCTGAGTTCGTCGACGCGCTGGAGACGCTCATGATAGACGGGATAGTTCGGGCGGGAACGGACAAGACCTACACGAAGCCGCTTCTGGGGCTTGCCGAGCGTGTGGGACGCGGCGCGCGCCCCATCAACTGGCGACGCAAGCCTATAGAGACGCCAATCACTATTTGAACGTTCCTCAACCCGCACACCCGCGCGCAGACGGAGACCAAGTAAGTACAGCTATCACACCGTTACATCATATCCGCGCGTCCGCGCACAGACGGAGACCAAGCGACACATGCCACAAGACATCCTCGTATCCTCCCAAGACGGCATCGCCACCGTAACGTTCGACCGCCCGCGACAGCGCAACGCCATCAGCTATCACGGCTGGATAGAGCTGCGCCGCATCGCGCTGGATTTGGAGCGCGACGACTCCGCGCGCGTGGTGGTGTTCACAGGCGCGGGCGACGCGGCGTTTTCCGCAGGCGCGGATATCAAAGATTTCGACAGCTACCGCGACAACTCCGACAAGGCTATGGTCTACGCGGAGGCGTTCGACGGCGCGATGGACGCTATAGAGGCGCTCTCCAAGCCGACTATCAGCCTCATCAAAGGCTTCTGCGTAGGCGGAGGATGCGAGCTTTCGACCGCGACGGACATCCGCATCGCGTCCACAGACAGCCGCTTCGGGGTTCCGGTGGCGCGGCTGTCTATCCTCGTAGGCTACAAGGAGATGCGGCGGCTCGTTCGGCTGGTGGGGCCCGGAAACGCATCCTACATCCTGCTGTCCGCCCGACTCATAGACGCTGAAGAGGCGCTCCGCATGGGGCTGGTTACGCAGCTTGCGCCGCCGAGCGAGGTCAAGGACGTCGCCTACGCGCTGGCGCGGGATATGGCGCCGCTCGCGCCGCTGTCGCAATCGCGCCACAAGCGCATCCTGCAAACCGTCTTGCAAAACCCCGCGCTAGCGAACCTCAGCGACGCCGAAGCGCGGCTGCCGTTCGCCAACTTCGACAGCGAGGACTTTCAGGAAGGCAAGGCGGCGTTCGTGGAGCGCAGAACCCCCAAGTTCAGCGGACGCTAGAGTTCCATAAATCTTGTGCATCTTATGAACCCCGCGAGTCCAGAGACGGAGAAGCCCAGCCCATGAACAGCCAACTGCCGCTAGCGGGCGTGAAGGTGATGGACCTCACGCAGATAATGGCGGGGCCCTACTGCACGATGATGCTGGCGGACATGGGCGCGGACGTGGTGAAGGTGGAGAAGCCCAACGGCGGCGACGACACGCGCCGCATGGGGCCTCCGTTCATCGCGGGCGAATCCGCCGCGTTCTTGGGCATCAACCGCAACAAGCGCGGCATCGTGCTGGACTTGCGCTCGGAAGGCGGCCGCGAAGTAGCGCTGCGGATGGCGCGCGCGGCGGACATTCTGGTGCAGAACTTCAGGCCCGGCGCGCTCGAACGCATGGGGCTGGGATACGAGCATGTCAGGCGGCTGAACCCCGCGATAGTCTACTGCACTATATCCGGCTTCGGCGCGACAGGACCCTACGCCGCGCGCGGCGGGTTCGACCTCGTGGCGCAGGGCATGAGCGGGCTGATGAGTGTTACTGGGCATCCCGACAGCCCGCCTACCAAAGTGGGCGTGCCTATATGCGATCTCAACGCGGGCATGTTCGCCGCCGTCGGCATTCTAACCGCGTACATACACCGCCTACGAACCGGACAGGGGCAGCACGTGGACACGTCGCTGTTCGAGGGCGGCATCGCGTACACATTCTGGGAATCCGCGATGCACTTCGCCACTGGGGATCTGCCTTCGCCCATGGGCAGCGCTCATCGGCTTTCCGCGCCGTATCAGGCGTTCGAGACGGCGGACGGGCGGATCAACGTCGGCGCGGCGAATCAGGCGAATTGGGAGCGGATGTGCGCCGCCATTGGGCGCGAGGAGCTGGTTTCGGACGCGCGCTTCGCCGCGCCGAGCGACCGCATGAACAACCTAGACGCGCTGATTTCGACGCTGGCGGACACGTTCGCGCGGCGCGACTCCGCCCACTGGCTGGAGACGCTCGAAGCCGCGAACGTGCCGGCGGGCCCCATCTACGACCTGCGCGAGGTGTACGAAGACCCGCAGACGCTAGCGCGCGATATGCTCGTAGAGACGGAGCATCCCATCGCCGGGCGCATCTCGAACATCGGCATCCCCGTCAAGCTCTCCGAGACGCCGGGCAGGTTCAGCCGCCCGGCGCCGACGCTGGGGCAGCATACCGACGAGGCGCTGGCGGAGCTGGGCTACTCGGATGGGGAGATAGCGGAGCTGCGGGCGGATGGGGCGGCGGGGTAAGGGGAGCGTTTAGCAGCCTGACGCCGCGCCCGATGAGCCATTCTCGACCGCTGCAAGAAAGCGCTGAAAACTGGGACTGCGCTGGGCAATTGTCTTGGCGTCCAACGCCATTGCAATCTCTTCGGAGACCCGGGATGTGTAGAAGCGATCGCCGAGTAAATGCTTCAAGTGCAGTTTCGGGTTACTGATCTCGTCAGGTCGCGAAGCATCGACGCTCCCAAGCGCGCGCCCTCCCAGAAATCTCCTGAGTTCGCTGGAATCCGCGAAGTACCACGCTTCCAGATGTTGTTGGGCGTATGCGTACTGAATTCTCGAACTGAGCTTGCCGCCGAGGCGTCTCGGAAGGCTCTCTTGGAACGGAGCTAGTTCTATGTCCGGGTCTTTGCCGTCGAGATCTATCAGAATGACGAACTTGTCCGGCGGTCTACCCGAGAACTGGTACTGGGCGGACTGAATGAGGCTATATGCCATATCTACGCTCAAAGCCCGATTTCTAAGCGGGATGATAACGGATACGTCAATATCACGCAGATGCGCCAGAAGGCGGGGAAGCGCTCGTCGCTCGGTCTCGCCGGATGCGATGACCGTCACGTGTTTCATCAACCTAGATCAGCCTCCGAACCCCCTAGTTTCATAGTACTCGCCAAGACCGAAACCCGAAGCGTCCAGAGCTTTTCGCACGCTGCACGGATCGCGCTCTTTCAAGACGGTCGTGCCTTGCGTATTATCGCGCTTGACCACGTTCACCGCCGCGGGTTCGTCCAAAAAGTCGAGCAGCAGAGGCGAGTGCGTAGTCACCATGAACTGCACGCGCCCTCTCGCATCCAGCATATGCTCTACGAAAGAAGACAACGCAGCGGGATGGATGTAGTTCTCGGGTTCCTCGATTCCTATCAGCGTCGCCTTCGGATATCCATAGATGGCGGTCATCAGCGCGAGCATCCGCAGCGTCCCGCTGGATACGCCCATCTGATTCACTGGGTACTGAAGCCCCGGCTCACGCTGCACGAAATAGAATCTGTCTTCAGATTCTCTGGTTTCTATTTCAGAAGGAAGACCCACTATCGAGCACGTTGCCGAAACTATCTTCTCCATGACATTAGGCGACGATTGCTCGAGAGCGTACAGGGTCTCCCCAAGATTCCGCCCGTAGGGATCGAACCTGACCGAGTCCGCGAGGTTCCAGTCTCGCCTGAGCAAAAAGGGATTAGGGTCGAAGAACCCCCACCCGCCAACGAACTCGGCGACTTCACGGGCGGGAAACGACGCATCCGCTGACGCGGCGGCAAGCGCGCAGGCGGATGTCGGCTGCTTCAGCGGCACCTGTTCCCCTTTCTCGCCAGACCACCACGAGCCTTCCCCCCTATCTGCGCTAAGCAATTGGAGAGGAGGAGAATTGGAAGGGGTTTCGCGAACCTGCTCCTCTACGTGAAAATCGTACGACTGCCTAGTCAGCTTTACGGACCACTCGAAGCGCCGCTCTTCACATTCGAGAACCGCCATCAGCTCTATCAGGTCCGCATCCTGTCCCTTCCATGCCAAATTGAGCATCCCTCCGCGAGAAAAGACCGGCGCGCGGAAGTCGCGCGTCTGGACTGCTTCGGACAGAAACCGAAGCGCATCGAGTATGGCGCTCTTCCCAGATGCGTTCGCGCCGATGAATAGCGTGAGATCGCTCAACTCGACGCTCGCATCGTGGACACTGCGGTAATTCTTTATGGTGAATCTCAAGAGTTTCACAGTCTTCCCCCCAAGCGGCCGCACTCTGCCTACTCCACATCCTCCACCGTGAACTCCACCCCGCCCGCGATGCGCGCCGCCACGTTGTAGACCAGCGTGAACAGCGCGGTAACCACGAACGCCGCAAGCCCGTACAGCAGCGCGCCAAGCGTGGCTATGCCCAAGGAGAACGCCAAGAAAGCCCCGACAGCTAGGAACTCCGAATCCAGCAGCGAGCCTATCACCAGCACGAACGGAACGCCGAGAATCGCCAGTATCGCGCCTATGGCTACTAGCATTATGGCGTAGGCAACCGCCATAGTCAGGCTGGTTCGCAGAACGCTTATCCGGGTTAGCTTCTTGGTCATCGTCGGACGCCTCCGTTAGGGATCTCGTCGGCTTGCGTTCCTGCGCGGCTGCTCTATCACAGTATCTGCGAAAGAAACAGCTTCGTCCTGTCGCTCTGCGGGTCTCCGAATATCTGCCGCGGGGGACCCTCTTCCACGATGCTTCCCGCGTCGAAGAACATCATGCGATGGGCGACTTCGCGCGCGAAGCCCATCTCGTGCGAGACGACTATCATCGTCATGCCGGATTCGGCAAGCTCCTGCATAACGTCCAGCACTTCCTTGATCATCTCCGGGTCGAGCGCGGACGTCGGCTCGTCGAACAGCATGATGTTCGGCTGCATGGCGAGCGCCCGCGCTATGGCGACGCGCTGCTGCTGCCCGCCCGAAAGCTCCGCCGGGTACTTGTCCGCCTGCTCTGGGATGCCCACGCGCTCCAGCAGCTCCAGCGCCGTCGCCTCGGCGTCGCTCTGCGGCAGCTTGCGAACCCGCGTCGGCGCGAGCGTTATGTTGCTCATCACCGTCAGGTGCGGAAACAGGTTGAAAGACTGAAACACCATGCCCACATCGCGCCGTATCGCGTCTATGTTGCGAACGTCGTTCGTAAGCTCTATGCCGTCTACGATGATGTCTCCGCGCTGGTGTTCTTCCAAACGGTTGATGGTGCGGATGAAGGTGGACTTGCCGGAGCCGGAAGGCCCAAACACTACGACTACTTCGCCCCTGCTCACGCTCGTAGTGATGCCGCGCAGCGCGTGATAGTCTCCGTACCACTTATGCACGTCTCGGCAGATGATGATGTCGTCGTCGGGTTTGGCTGTCTGTTCCGCGGCGTTCATATCCGTCTCCCCGCTATCTCTCTCCGACGCCCAAGCGCCGCTCGACCCTTCCGCTGACGTAGGACATGGTGTAGGTGAATATCCAGAACACCAGCGCGATGAACACGAACATCTCCTTTGCGGAGCTTTGATACTCCGGGCGGCCTACGATTATGACTCGTCCGACTTCCAGTATGTCGAACATCCCGATGATGTAGACCAAGCTGGTGTCTTTGAACAGCCCGATGAACTGCCCTACTATGGCGGGGATGACGTTTCGGATTGCTTGGGGCAGCGATATGAGAAGCGTAGTCTGCCAGCCCGGCAGCCCGAGCGCGCGCGCCGCCTCCGCCTGCCCGGGGTGGAGCGCCTGCAATCCGCCGCGCACGTTCTCCGCCATGTACGCGGAGCTGAACAGCGTGATGACGATGCCGGCGTTGAGCAGCGAGTTGCGCGGGAACGTCTCCGGGAACGCCAGCGGCACCAGATGTTGAGACATGAACAGCAGCGTAATGAGCGGCACGCCGCGGAAGACCTCGATGAACGCCACGCACAGCATCTTCACGATGGGCAGATGGCTTCGGCGTCCGAGCGCGAGCGCGATGCCGATGGGCAGGCTCAGCGTTATGCCAGACACCGCTAGAACCAAGTTCAGCGTCAGCCCGCCCCAGTTCCTCACGTCCACAGGCTGAAGCCCTGGCACTCCGGGCAATCCGAGCAAGAGCAGAATGCTCAGCGCGAACGCGCCGACGGCGAGAAGCGCCACCCATTTCACCTTGCCCAGCGGCGTGTATCGCGCCAGCGCCCAACCGACGCCGAGCGCGGGCAGGTTCGCCGCGAGCAGCAGCCGAACGTCCATGCCCATCCGCTCCATGCTGTAGGGCAGCAGCGCGAACAGCGCGGCTACTACAGCGGTGAGGATAGCCAGCCGCTTGACGACTCCCGCGCCCACGACTCCCCACGCCATGCCGAGCAGCGCGGTCACCATCAGCAGAGACGCCTGCGGACGCCAGAAGCAGTCGTTGCCCGGACACGCCTGATCGCTGTTGTAGCTGCCGATGACGAACCGCCCGCCAACGGAGGCGACTACGCTCCAATCGGCGTCGAAGACCACCCAGCCTAGCCCGAACCATACCGCGAGCAGCAGCGCGCCGCCCACGAGTACGGTGAGCGCGGAGTTGTACCAAGCGCTGAACAGATTGGCGCGCGCCCAGCCCGCCGCTCCGGTCTCGAATCGCGGCGGGGGCAGAACGGGCGGCTGCATCCTGTCTGCGTCGGATGTCATTCGTCTAATCCTGCCCGAAGCCGATGCGACGGTTGTATAGGTTGCCTATTAGCGAGTAGGTAAGGCTCATCGCCAAATACGCCAGCATGATTAGCATGAATATGGATATTGCAGGGGCGGTCTGCGTCATGGTGATTCCCACGTTGGTAAGCTCGGTGTAGCCGACCGCGCCGCCCAAGCTGCTGTTCTTGGTCAGGTTCAGGTATTGGCTGATGAGCGGCGGCACGATGACGCGGAGCGCCTGCGGGAAGGTCACGTTCCTCAGCGCAGCCATTGGGGACAGCCCAAGCGCGCGCGCGGCTTCGACCTGCCCGCGCCCCACAGACTGGATGCCGGCGCGCACTATCTCGGCGATGAACGCCGCCGTGTATATCGCCAGACCGATCAGCAGAACCAGCAGCCCCGCGCGGATGGTGATTCCGCCGCCGATGCGCCCGAATCTGCCCTGCGGCTCCGGCGCCGTCAGAACGAACGGCGCGCCGCCCGCCGCGCTCAGCAAGAACCACGCCGCCGCGCCAATGGCGACAGCGACAGCGATTCCCGACAGCAGCGGATAGGACGGCTTGCCCGTGTCCGTCTCTCGGCGGGTCAGCAGGCGGTGAACGAACGCGCCCGCGACGACGCCGACGACCATGAGCGCCAGCCAGACCAGCAAAGCGGCGTAACCATCCGGGATAGTAGGCCCAGGAAAAGACACGCCGCTATTGTTGATGTAGAGCAGATCGGCTATGACGTAGCCTCTGCTGACAGGCGGCAGCGCCAGAACGATGAAGAACCAGAACAGCAGCTGCACGAGCAGCGGCACGTTGCGGAAGAACTCTACGTAGACCAGCGCGATTCTGGCGACGATCCAGTTGCCGGACAGCCGCGCCACGCCTATCACGATGCCGAGCGCGGTTGCGAGAATCACGCCGAGCGCCGCCACTATCAGCGTGTTCGTGATGGCGACGATTAGCGCGTAACCGAACGTGTCGGAAGACTCGTATGGGATGAAGTGTTCGCCGATGGGCGTCTGGTACTCGCGGGAGAGGAAGTCGAACCCGAACGGAATATCTCTGCTCTCGATAGCGCCGCCGATATTGGTGAAGAACCAAACCACGAGCGCGACCACGACCACGCCCGACACTATCTGCAACGCCCATTGGATGATGCGGGCGTGCCGCCAAACGGGTATGTCTTCGTATGTAAGCAGGCGGGGGAGCGTGGACATAGGCGATGGAAACTGCGGCTAAGCGGTAGAGAAATTCGGACGGCGGGTTCGTCGCCCGTCATGCCTATCGGCAATTCCCGTGAATTATGTTCTCGTTCGCGCGCAATGTCAATCCGCGCCGCATCCAAAATCGGCAAACAGAAAAGGGATCGACCCGCGCCTATCCGCAGATCGATCCCCTAGTTGGCTTTGGCTTAGTTGGCTTGCGCCAGTTGGCTGAGCCGCGTGTCGGCTACCTCAGCGGCGCGGCGTAGACTTGGCCTCCCTTGGGGCAGTCCATACACGGCGCGCTAGACCACAGCGCGTTGCGGCTGCCCGCGCGCTCCAGACCCAGCGGGGTCAGGTGGCGGTCGTAGATCTCGCCGTAGTTGCCGACGGCGCGGACCACGTCCTGCGCGACAGTCTTGCTCAAGCCCAGGTCTTCCTGTCCGTACCCGCCTTCCAGCCCAAACAGCCGGTCGACCGCCGTGTTGCCGGTGACCGCCGTAGGCACGCTGTCCGAAGTCACCTCGAACGCCTCGGCGTAGATGAGTATCGCCATGACAGTCTTGACTACGTCGTACCACTGCTCATCGCCGTGCGGGACGACTGGGCCAAGCGGCTCTTCGGAGATGGTGCCGGGCAGAATAGTGTGGTCGTCCGGGTTGTCGAATCCGGCGCGCGTCGAGACTAGCCCCGAGCGGTCGGTCGTCAGCGCGTTGCACTGCTCGGCGGTGTATGCCGCGTTTGTGGATACGTTGTCCGGGAACGTGGATACTTCTATATCCAGACTGTTCTGGTTGATGAAGTCCTGAAGGTTCAGCTCGGTGGTCGTTCCCTGCTGTACGCATACGTGGGCGCCGTCCAGATCCAGCAGACCGGACACGCCGAGAGCCTTGGGAACCATGAAGCCCTGACCGTCGTAGAACATGGTCTGCGCGAAGTTGCCCCACCCGATGTCGCGCGACGATGTGTAGGTGGTGTTGCGAGACATGACGTCCACTTCGCCGGACTGCATGGAGGGACCACGCTCGGCGGCGGTGGTCGGACGGTACGAAACCGCGTCCGCGTCGCCAAGAACGGCGACAGCCACGGCGCGGCACAGGTCTATGTCGAAGCCGACGGTGTTGCCGGCGTCGTCTACGAATCCGAATCCGGCAAGGCTGTTGTTGCTGGCGCATATCAGCTCGCCGCGATCCTTGATCTGTTGGAGGCGGCCGCCCTCCATCATCATCGAGCTTTCCGCCATCTCTTCGGCCCTCATCTCTTCGGCCATGGCGTTAGCCCTCTCCTCGATTTCCGCGTTGGTCATAGTGGTTTGCGCCGCTATTCCCTCAGCTACGAGCCTGTCTATCTCCGCCTGATCCGGCTCCTGGGTGCAAGCCGCCAGAACCCCTAGCGCGGCAATCAGCGCGGCGATTGCCATGAATATCGTCTTTTTCGCCATCTACTACGCCCATCCCTTTCTCATTTGCCATAGGTCGGTCGCCTGCGCCGCCACTCGGCGCCGCGCCCCGACCCTACCCGAAAACTGGTAACGCATGAGTATACAGAATTGGCGGCGGCTGAATAAAGGTTATGCTGAACAAAAGTTATGGAGACGGCGGCTCACAGCGCGCGCTGGGCTACGCGGCGGACGGATGCGACTAGCGTGTCTATCTCCGCATCGGTCGTCAGCGACGTCAGCGCGCCCGCCGCGCCGCTCTGGAGCAAGACGCCTTCGTTGAGCAGCCCTACGAACAGCGCCTGCCGCTTCGTCTGGTCGGCGCGGACTGCCGTTCGGTAGTCTACGATGCGCTCCCGCGTGAAGTGGATGCCGAACAGCGAGCCGACTCCGGTAACCTGCGCGTCCACATCCAGCTCGTCGAACACGGCGGTCAGCTTGGCGCGCAATTCGCCGCCGAGCGCGTTCATGCGCTCGTAGACGTCCGGCGTCAGCCGCTCCATCACCGCTTCGCCCGCCGCCATGGTGATAGGGTTGGCGTTGAACGTCCCGGCGTGCGCTATCGGCGCGCCCTTGGTGGGATCGAAAAGCTCCATTATGTCCGCGCGTCCGCCGAACGCGCCCACCGGCGTTCCGCCGCCGATTATCTTGCCGAACGAGGTCATGTCCGGAACCACGCCGAACATCTCCTGCGCGCCGCCCGACGCCAAGCGAAAGCTCTGCACCTCGTCGAATATCAGCGCTATGCCAAGCTCCGCCGTCAGCTCGCGCAGCCCGCGCAGGAAGTCGGCGTCGCCGGGCAGGTAGCCGAAGCTGCTCATCACCGGCTCCATGATGAGGCAGGCTATCTCGTCCGCGTTCTGCCGCAGTACGCGCTCGCACCACTCCAGATCGTTGTACGGCAGAACTATCACCTGCTCCAAGATGCTGCGCGGCATTCCCGGATATTCGGGAATGGGCGTGGGCCCAGACGGGTCTAGCTTGGCGAGCGGCGGGCGGACGCTTACGCTAACGTACTCGTGCGCGCCGTGGTAGCCGCCCTCGAACTTGGCTATCTTCTCGCGCCCCGTGAAGGCGCGCGCGGCGCGAATCGCCATCATCGTGCCTTCCGTGCCGGAGTTCGTGAAGCGCACGAGGTCTAGCGACGGAACGCGCTCGTCGAGCAGCCGCGCCATGCGTACTTGAACGTCCGTAGGCCCCGTGAACGCGGCGCCTAGCGCAGCCTGCCGCTGTATAGCCGCCGTAACGTCCGGGTGCGCGTGTCCGTGTATCAGGCTAGTGGCGTTGATCATGAAGTCGAGCAGGCGGTTGCCGTCGACGTCGTAGACATAATGCCCCTCGCCGCGCTCGATGAAGTGCGGATACGGCGCGAAGAACGCCGTGCCGCGCGAGCTGCCGCCCGGCAGATGCCGTTCCGCCTCCGCCTGCCGCCGCGCGGATTCGGGCGTGGCGGCGGCGTATGCGTCTATCTCTCGCTGGAGTTTGTCTTGGGTGGTCAATTCAGTCCTCCTCGCTGGAGCTGCGAACGTATCGCGGCGTCATCGGTTGCCTATGCGGGGCTATCCGCGGCGAATTCAGCGCGGCTGGATCCCTGCCCAGCGGTTTCCCGTACAACCTTATATCCCTGTCCCGGTCCATCACTTTGTACAGCTCGCCGCGGTTGGATATGTCTACACGATGCCCGCCGCTGTCGAATGCCGGCAGGGGCTTCGGCTTGCCCTTGGGTTTCTTCGGCTTCGGCATCTCGGCGAGAATCTGCATGATGCCCAGCTCGACGAGCGTGGACACCGACGATCCGCGTCGAGCGGACTCTTCTTCCAGATCCCGCGCCAGTTCGTCGTCTATATCGAAAACAATCTTCACGGGGAAAGACCTCCCGCAGTTTACATAGCCGTATACCCGCCATCGATTACCAGCTCGCTGCCCGTCATGTACGACGCTTCGTCGGACGCGAGGAAGAGGACTCCAAGCGCCACGTCGTCCATCTCGCCGAGCCTGCCTAGCGGTATGGCGCTCTCCCTGCCTTGTCGGGTGGCTTCGTCCGGGTAAACCTCGTCCAGCATCATCGTTTGGATGGGGCCTGGGTGAACGGAGTTGCATCGGATGCCCTGCGCGGCGTACTGGATGGCGGTGGATTTTGTGAGCAGCCGCACCGCGCCTTTGGATGCGTTGTAGGCTGTCGCGCCCGCGCTGCCGATAAGCCCGGCTACGGACGATATGTTGACGATGGAGCCGCCGCCCGCCGCCCGCATCGCGGGAATGGCGGCGCGCGTCCCCAAGAACACGCCCTTGCCGTTGATGTCCATGACGCGGTCCCAGGCGTCTTCGGACTGCTCTTCGACGCTGCCGCCCTCCCAGATTCCGGCGTTGTTCACGAGGATGTCTAGCTTGCCGTAGCGCTCTACGGCGGCATCTACGGCGCGCCGCCAGTCGTCCGCGCTGGTGACGTCGAGCCGCGTGAACACGGCATCGCCCCCCGCCTCGGCTATCTCCGCTTCCACCCGCCGCCCTTCGGCTTCGAGCAGATCGCCCAAAACCACCTTCGCGCCCTCCGCGGCGAACAGCCGCGCCTCAGCCGCGCCCATGCCTCTCGCGCCGCCGCTAATCAGCGCAACCTTGCCGTCGAGTCTCATGGCTGCCCTCCGCATAGCTAATCTACGTATGGCTAATCTACGCCGTTCATTCTACACTGAAACAAGCTCGTATAGGGTGACGCGGGCGGCTGCAACCCGCCCGTCGACGCTCGCGGCTGCGCCGCTGGGATTGTCAGATATACGCCGCAACTGGTAGGGTTCGGACCAAGAGCCTCGCCTTCGAGCGCAAGCGACGATTGCTCGCCTATCTCACGGAGCCGACAAGTCGAAAGGAACGCGCCATTGCTAGACTTCGACCGGTTCGAATGGGTCAGCTTCGACTGCTACGGCACGCTGATAGACTGGGAGACCGGGATATCCAACGCGGTAGGCGGCGCGCTCGCGTCCCACGACATTCACCTATCCAGATCAGAGATACTGGCGCTGTTCGCCGAGTCCGAACCGCAGATACAGGACGGCGGCGGATATTTGGAGTATCGCCGCGTGCTGCGCCGCGTCATGGCGATGATAGGTGTGAAGCTAGGCTTTCAGTTCACCGAGTCCGATCTGACATGCCTCTCGGATACGCTGGGGAGTTGGCCTATCTTCCCAGACACCGCGCCGGCGCTCAGGGCGATGAAGTCGCGATACAAGCTGGCTATCATCTCCAACGTGGACGATGACTTGTTCGCCCAGACCGCGCAGGTTCTAGGGGTGGAGTTCGATGCGGTGGTGACCGCCGAACAGGTCAGGAGCTACAAGCCCGATCATCGCAACTTCCGCGTCGCGCTCGAACGGATGGGCACAGACAAAGGCAGATGGCTGCACGTGGGGGAAAGCCTCTACCACGACATCGCGCCCGCCAACGAGCTAGGCATCGCGTCGGTATGGGTAAACCGCGGGCATGGCGGCGGCGGGGCGACGCGCCCGGCAAACGCTAGGCCAGACATGGAGACGCCAGACCTTGCGACTCTGGCGGACTCGATGGGTTTGTCTTAGGTGGGATAGGGATGCCGATGCCGCCCAATCTGAGGATAGTCGCGTTGGCTGCGCTGGCGCTGGCGCTGGCATTGGCGTGCAGCGCGCCCGTGCCGCAGCAGCCGCGCTCGGCGACGCCTCCGCCGGCGGCAACGCAAGTCCCTACGCCCGCGCCATCGGCTACCGCCGCGCCTGCCCTGCCGACGCCTATGCCGCCAGCAACGCCCGCGCCGCCAGCGACTGCCGCGCCCGCGCCCACCGCGATTCCCGCTCCGACGACTGCCGCCGCGACGGAAACGCCCGCCACTGCTGTTCCGCCGACGCCCGAACCGCCCACAGCGGCGCCAACTGCCGCGCCCGCGCCGCCGACGCCCATGCCGCCAGCAACAGCCACGCCCGCGCCTACACAACCGACACCCGCCGCCGCCGAGCCAACGGCCGCGCCCACGCCTGAGCCGACTGCCACGCCCATCCCCACCATCGCGCCGCCAACCGCTACGCCCATCCCCACCATCGCGCCGCCAACCGCTACGCCCATCCCCACCATCGCGCCGCCAACCGCTACGCCCGCGCCTGCCGCAAAAGTCGGCAATAAAGTAGGCGAGCGCGCGCCGGCGTTCGAGCTGAGCTTGCCCGACGGCGAGACGCTTGCATCAGCCGATCTGCTAGAACAGCATAGACCGAGCTTCCTGTTCTTCTTCACGACCTTCTGAGGAACGTGCCGCTCCGAGTTGCGGAGCCTCAAAAGCGTCTACCCTGAGTTTGCGGACGAGGTGGATTTCTACGCCGTAAACTACGATACGACGGAGAGCATCGAATCGCTAGTGGAATTCGCCGAAGAGCAAGGCTACCCTTGGCCTGTCGTCCAGCCTGTCGGCAGGATGATTGTGGACTTCGGCATAACCTACCAGTCCGCCAAGGTAGCGATTGGCGGCGACGGAATAATCACGTACCGCGCCGGCTTCGGCAGGGGCGATGCGGACGAGTGGCGGCGGGTGATGGCTGAGCTTGCGGCGGGCGGAAGCTGAATGGCGAGCTAATTCGCAGGACGAACAGGATTTGCGGGGGAGGCTAAGAGTGTTGCGGATACTCTCGGCGGCAGCCATCATCATCATCGGCGCGGCGCTGGCGGTCGCGGCGTGCGGCTCTCCCGCGCAGCCAGATCCGCCATCCACGCCCGCGCCCGCGGCGACGCAGCCACCGCCGCCAACCGCCGTTCCCGCGGCGGCGAGCGCGGGCGCGCCCTCCGTAGAAATCGGCAGCCAAGTCGGCGAGCGCGCGCCGGCGTTCGAGCTGAGCTTGCCCGACGGCGCGACGCTTGCATCCGCAGATCTGCTCGAACAGCATAGACCGAGCTTCCTGTTCTTCTTCGCAACCTTCTGAGGAACGTGTCGCTCCGAGTTGCGGAGCCTCAAGAGCGTCTATCCAGAGTTTGCGAACGAAGTGGACTTCTACGCCGTAAACGTGGACCCAACCGATAAGCTGGAGTCGCTCATAAAGTTCGCCGAACGCGAGGGGTACGAGTGGCAGGTAGCCCAGCCCGACGCGAGCATGCTCGCGGATTTCGGCATAACCTACCAATCCACCAAAGTGGCGATTGGCGGCGACGGAATAATCACGTACCGCGCCGGCTTCGGCAGGGGCGATGCAGACGAGTGGCGGCGGGTGATGGCTGAGCTTGCGGCGAGCGAAAGCTGAATAGCAGGCTAATTCGCAGGACGAACGGGATTTTCGGGATAATTCAGTATTCATGGGGGAGGCTGAGAATGCTGCGGATACTCTCGGCGGCGGCTATCATAGTCATCGGCATCATCGGCGCTGCGCTGGCGGCGGCGTGCGGCTCGTCGGATGCGGGCGTGGACCTAGTTCACGACGCCGCGAGCGCGTCCGCCGCGCCTGCCGAGCGGCAGGTGGGTTCGAATGTGGGCGACAAGATAGCCGACTTTCGGCTGACGCTCGGCGACGGCAGCGCGGTCGCCTCCGCAGACCTTATCGCGCAAGACCGCCCGGCGATGCTGTTCTTCTTCGCCACCACTTGAACGGTCTGCCGCTCCGAGTTGCGGAGCCTGCGAGACCTCTGGCCTCAGTACGCCGATAGCGTCGCCTTCTACGCGGTGAACACCAACCCGACGGAGGGCATCGAGTCGCTAGTCGAGTTCGCCGAAGAAGAAGGCTACCCTTGGCCTATCGCTCAGCCGGATGCGGGCGTCATACCCAATCTGCGAATAGCCATCCAGTCCAGCAAGATAGCCATGGACGGAGACGGCACCATCGTCTACCGCGAGGGCATGGGGCGCGGCGATGTCGAAGAGTGGCGGGAGCTGTTCGAGCGGCTGGCGGCGGGCTGACGCGCCTCTAGCCTTCCAGCAAAATCGCCTCTATCTCCTCGATCATCTCCTCAGCCCGCGCGCGCAGCTGCTCGCGGGAAAGCTCCGCTATGGGATGCGGCGTGAACACGATGGGGAAGCTCGGCGCGCCCCACATCGTCGCCATAGAGCGGGCTGTGGTCTCGAATATGTCCGTGCAGATAGTCGCAGCCGGGACGCCTGCCTTCTCCGCGTGGATTCCGTCGTGCACACTGCACGCGCTGCACGACCCTCAACTGCCGATGGCTACTATCGCATAGTCGCACTCGGCGGCGATGCGCTCGATGACGCTCGGCTCGGCGGGCTTGGAAGCCGACGGCTTGCGGTGGTAGAACACGCTTGCGACCCCGTGCCGCTCCCTCAAAACGTCGGCTATCTCTTCGAGAAGCTCGCGCGCGTTGTCTTTGGCGTCGTCTATCAGCCCGAGCCGCATCCCCGCGAGCGACGCTAGGCGCGGCGCGGGAACGAACGTCGGGATGATGGGGCGGGTCGTCGGGTCCACCAGCGTATGCCGCGCGGGAGCGGCGGTCTCGGGCATCGCGGTCATCGTCATCGAGGCAGCCTCGCAGTTCGTCTGTAGGCGTATGGGCGCATCGTCATTGTACACCGAATCGGCGGCGCGCGTGGGGCGCGAACGGCGGACAAGAAAACAATCTCGAACAAATGCTACAATGCTTCCGACGAACGGGGATCGGACATCGGAGACAGGAGGGCGCTACATGGCATCCCAAGATTTCTCATTCGCCACCTTTTCGCAGAACCCGTTTTACGAGCAGCTAAACGCCAGACTGGTGGCTATGGCTGAGCCAACATCCGGGCAGCGCATCGTAGACCTCGCCTGCGGCACAGGGGGGGTTACCAAGCTCATACTGAGCCAGCTGCGCGGCGCGCGAAACTCCGTCATCATCGCGATGGATCACTCCTCATCCGCGCTCGAACAGGCGATGGAGGAGATGCGCTCGCACCGCGACAGCGCCGTTCAGTTCGTGCAAAGCCAAGTGGAGCAGGTTTCCAGCTCGCTCAAGAAGCGCGCGGACACTATCATCTTCTGCAACGCCATCCACTACATCCCGGACAAAGACAGCCTAGTAACCGAAATATCGAAGGCGCTTCAGCCGGGCGGCAAGTTCGCGTTCAACACCTCGTTCTACGAGGGCGGACAGGTGCCGGAGTCTCTGGCGTTCTATCGCAAGTGGATGTTCAAGTCCGCAAGAGTCTTGCGGCGCGAGCATGGCTTGTCGCCCCAGCGGGCGGAGAAGGTGGAATCTCGCAAGCATCTGACCCCGCGCGAGTATCGCGCGCTGCTGGAACGGCACGGCTTCAGCATCATCCGGCAGGAAGAAGACAGGGTGCAGGTGCCTATAGAGGGCTGGCTGGACATCAGCACGTTCGAGGATTTCATCGCCGGCACCATGCCGGGCGTGCCGCTAGACAAGGCGAGCGACGCGCTCCAGAAGGGCGTTCACCAGACGTTCGAGGAGATGAACCTAACCCACGTGCCGCGCAACTGGCTGGACATAGTGGCGGTCAGCGACAGGGCGCCGGAGACGCAGCCCGCCAGATGACGGCGCGGACGTCAGCCCCACAGGGGCGGCTTGAACACCATCAGATAAACCAGCGCGACGACTAGCGCGAGCTTCGCCAGCAGGAATATCCGGCTGCGCGCGTGGGCGGCGGCGTAGTCGGCGGGCGCGGCGGATTCGTCTTCCGACAGCGCTATCAGCCGCTTCATGTTGCGCGCGTTGAGTCCAACCAAGCCCATCAGCGCGACGAAGAACAGGATGGAAAGCTCCAGCCAAGGGGTAGACCATCCCCATGACGCGCGGTCTATGAGCGCAAGCCCCGCCAGCAGCGTGACGATGTACGATGGGATAACGAAGCGGCGCTCCACCATGCGGATGGTTTCGAGCGTGAACCCGCGCGAAGCCGGAACCAGCAAGGCGCGCCGCAGCCAGAAGAAATAGGACAGCGTAATCCCGACCGCGAAGATAGCGGTCAGGACGTGAATGGTCAGCAAGATCTGTATGATGACGGCGGAGCTCATGGGGTCAGACCGTCATCGCGCAGGCGCAGCCGCTAGGCCCACAGCCGCCGCAGCCTCCCGCGCCCGCCACGGCGCCGACCGCGCCGGAGTCGTCCGACGTGAACGCGGCGAACACAGACAGCTTGCGCTCGGATTCGCCCTCGCATATCGGGCAGGGGGCATCGTCGTCCATGCGGCTTATTGGCCGCAGCTTCTCGAAGAGGTGGCTGCACGCGCCGCAAACGTACTCGTAGACAGGCATTGTCGTTTCCTCGCATAGATCAGGATGAGCCGCACTCTAGGTTCTCTGAGATGCGGCGGCTGGCAGAAAGCGCCGCGTGGCGGGGAAGCGCAAAACTCGCCCGCGCGCCGCCAAAGCGCGCTTCGGCAAAGCTCAGGGAGTTTTGCGCTTACTTCCGTCTAGAACTCCCTCAGCTCTACTACGCCCGCCGAGCCTAGCGCGTCCGGCTTGTTGTCGTCGGGCCCCGTAGGTCCGCCCCGCCGAGCCTTTCCGCTGCGGTCTTCTATCCGCACCTCCACCAGATCGGTCACGCCGAGATCGGCCGAAGGGGGGATGTTGTAGTCCACGCCTAGCGTCCTGCCGGGGAAGTAGCGGCGCACCATCGCATCGAATATGCGAGACTTCTCGCGCTCGTCCGCCACCTCGCGCCCGCTGCCGAACACCATCGCGCTCCGGTAGTTCATCGAGTGGTTCATCGCCTTGCGCGAGTAGACCAGCCCATCCGTGAGCGTAACCGTTACGCACACGGGCGCGCCGCTCGCTAGGCGCTTCATCGCGCGGCTCCTGATAGAGCCGTGCAGGTACAGCGAGGCGGGCGTGTCGGGGTCGAAGTGGTAGGAGAGCGGTATCACGTAAGGCTCTCCGCCGTCGACGAATCCGACGTGCGCCACCATGCCGCTCGCCAGAATCTCCTCAGTCTCATCCGGAACCGCCCTCTCCGGGTGGTTCCTTATCCGCGTGCGTTCCGCTAGCGCCATCTGCTCACCTCCGCGCGCTGACGCCTCTCGGCGGTTGGGACGCTTCCCCAACCGTTTCTTGCATTTTAGGTTCGCGCGCGCGCGCAGGTCAACCGCGAACTTGGCAAGCGCGAACCGCATCAATAGAATACCCTAGAATACTCTGCAAGCCATATACGCAAAATCGCAGTCGAGAGTCCAGCCATGCCCGAGAGATGGAAAAAGACATTCATCCCGCTGCCCAAGACCCACGGGTGGCGAACCACCAAGCCCAGCAACAGCTTGTTCGTAGCCCACAGGGGCGCGGTGTCGTTCGAGTTCCCCAGAGAATGGGAGATAACGCCGACCGGCAAAGGCACCCTCATGCTGCGCGACAACCCGTATCCGGATGAGAACATGCGGATAGAGGTAGCCCTAATCCAGCTCTACAACGCGGACGGCACGTTGGTGCGCCAAACCAACACGCAGGTGGAGTGGGAGCATGACCTGAAAGACATGTTCGAAGAAATGATGCGGAAAGACCCGCGCGAAATGCTCGCGCTCGGCAAGCTGCGGGAGGCGTTCAACCCAGAATTCGAACTACTCTGGCAGCAGTTCACCCACATAGACAGGGAAGAGAACCGCAAGGTTCACACCCGCACGTGCTTCGCCAGAGCGAACGGGGTTCACGCCATCATCACCTTCGACTTTTGGCCCGAATACTCCTCGCAGGCAAACCGCGTTTGGCGCGAGATGCTCGCCACGATGAAAGTGGGCGAGTACATCAGCGACCCGACGCTTTCGGCTAAGATGAACTAGGCGCGGGAATAGGAACACGATATGACCACTACGCAAGCGCTTCCGGACGCGCGCGGCAGATTCGGAGACTTCGGCGGCATGTTCGTGCCGGAGACGCTCATGGGCGCGATAGGCGAGCTGGAGGCGGAGTACAGGCGCGCGGCGGCGGACCCGGCGTTTCAGGCGCGGCTCGACGCGCTCGCGCGCGACTACGTGGGCAGACCAACCACGCTCTACTACGCCGAGAACCTCACCCGCGAGCTGGGCGGCGCGCGCATATTCATCAAGCGCGAAGACCTAGCCCACACCGGCGCGCACAAGATCAACAATGCGCTCGGGCAGGGGCTGCTGACCCAGCGCATGGGCAAGAACCGCGTCATCGCCGAGACCGGCGCGGGGCAGCACGGGGTAGCCACCGCCACCGTATGCTCGATGCTTGGGCAAGAGTGCATCGTCTACATGGGCGAAGAAGACATCACGCGCCAAGCGCTCAACGTGTTCAGGATGCGGCTGCTCGGCGCAGAAGTCCGCTCGGTAACCAGCGGCAGCCGCACGCTCAAAGACGCCATCAACGAAGCGATACGAGACTGGGTTACGAACGTAGAGACTACGCACTACCTGATAGGGAGCGTAGTAGGTCCCCACCCGTACCCGATGATGGTGCGAGACTTCCAAGCCGTAATCGGGCGCGAGGCGAAGCGCCAGCTGATGAGCGCCGTCGGCAAGCTGCCGGACTACGCGGTCGCCTGCGTCGGCGGCGGCTCCAACGCCATGGGGCTGTTCTACGACTTCATCGGCGACGAGGGCGTCAGGCTAGTGGGCGTAGAGGCGGGCGGACGCGGCATCGAGAGCGGCGAGCACTCCTCCACGCTCGTCGCCGGAAGCGTCGGCGTGCTGCACGGCAGCATGTCTTACCTCTTGCAAGACGAAGATGGCCAAGTTCACGAGGCGCACAGCATATCCGCGGGGCTGGACTACCCCGGCGTAGGTCCCGAACACAGCTGGCTGAAAGACTCCGAGCGCGCCGAGTACGCGAGCGTAGACGACGCGCAGGCGCTGGAAGGCTTCCAACTGCTCTGCCGAACGGAGGGCATCATCCCCGCGCTCGAACCCGCGCACGCCGTCTACTACGTCTCCCAGCTCGCGCCGACTCTGGACGAAGACCAAATCATCCTGCTCGGCTTGAGCGGACGCGGCGACAAAGACATGGACACCGTAGCCGCCGCGCTGGAGTTGGCATAGCGGCGGCATCGAACGCTAGGAGAACGCTCATGGCAAGCACAGACCCGAACGCGCCCAACATCCTGTTCATTCTCAGCGACGATCAAGGCGCGTGGGCGATGGGATGCGCCGGCAACGACGAGCTGCGAACGCCGAACCTAGACCGCCTCGCGGATACGGGCATCCGCTTCGAGAACTTCTTTTGCGCCTCGCCGGTATGCTCGCCCGCGCGCGCGTCCATCCTCACGGGGCAGATACCATCCCAGCACGGCGTTCAAGACTTCCTGCGGCAAGGCAACACGCGCCGCCTGCCGCAAGACGGGCGGGAGATAGAATACATGCGAGGGCGGCGGTCGTACATCCACGCGCTGGCTGAAAGCGGCTACGCCTGCGGGCTGAGCGGCAAGTGGCATCTCGGACGCTCCGCGCTGCCGCAGATGGGGTTCGGCTACTGGAACGTCCACGCATCGGGCGGCGGCGATTACTACAACCCGCCGATGATGGACGGCGACGAGCTGCGCCGTCCAGACGGCTACGTTACCGATATCATCACGGACAACGCGCTAGGCTTCCTCGACGCGCAGCTAGGCGCGAGCGCGCCGTTCTCGCTCAACGTCCACTACACCGCGCCGCACGCGCCTTGGGGCAGAGAGCATCACCCCGCAGAGCTGTTCGACGACTACTTCGACAACTGCGCGTTCGACTCGGTTCCGAACGAGCCGATACACCCCAACCAGCTGAGCAAGGAGCCGGGCGCGGCTACGCTCGGAGACACCCCCCAAAACCGCCGCGCCGCGCTGAGCGGCTACTTTGCCGCCATAACCGAGATGGACAGGAACATCGGCAGGCTGCTCGACTGGCTGGAGCGCAACGGGCTGCGTGAAAACACGCTCGTCGCGTTCAACGCAGACAACGGCATGAACATGGGGCATCACGGCATTTGGGGCAAAGGCAACGGCACCTATCCGCCCAACATGTTCGATACGGCGGTGAAGACGCCCATGATAATGTCGCGTCCCGGCAGCGTCCCGCAAGGTCTGACGTGCGACAAGCTGCTGAGCCAGTACGACTTCATGCCCACGCTGCTGAGCTGCGCCGGCGTGGAGGCGAGCGCGGATATGGATCTGCCGGGGCGAGATTTCTCCCCCGTATTGCGCGGCGAGCCGCTAGGCGACGACGCGCCCGTGTTCGCGTTCGACGAGTATGGCCCAACGCGCATGATCCGTTCGGCTAGCTGGAAGCTCGCGCGGAGAGGCGACGAAGGTCCGACCGAGCTTTACGATCTGGCGAACGACCCGACGGAGACCCGCAACCTAGCGGGAGAGCCGCGCTTCGCCGCGCGCGTCGCGGAGATGAGCGCCGAGCTGGACGGCTGGTTCGCGCGCTACGCGGACCCCGCGATGGACGCCGCCAACAGCGCCGTCACCGGCAGGGGGCAGATAGGGCTGGTCGGCTCGGCGGAATACCCCAAGCCGTTCGCGGACGATCTGGAGTTCTACCACGCGCGGGGCTAGGAGCGGAAGCGTAGCCCCAGTGCGAATCCGCCTGCGAAACCGGCTATCGCCGTAACAAGGGGGATCAGTATATCTTTGTTGTCGGTAAGGGTGAAGAAGATAGCTAATCCAACCACAGCCAGCAAGCCGATGAAGAAATAGATGAACTGGTATCTCCTGCGGGAGGCGTCGGCCGCATATTCTCGGATGTTTTGATCATCTAACTTGGTGATGGACTGGGAGATATGCTCCGAAGTAATTCTTTCGAAAACAGGGTGTACGAGCGGTCCAACGGTCTGAGTCACAGAAGCAAACGAACGGCGAAGAGCCGCCTGCTCTTCGTCGAGGAGGCTGTTGCCTCTCGCAGGGGAGGACATGGGATACGGTTCGGAATCTTCAGGGCGGTTGGCTTTGCCAGAGGGTTGTTCTGGCAGAGAACGCTCCTCGGCATGTTCATCGGACTCTCGGTTGCCTGTACTCACAAAAGCCCCTAGCCTTTCACTTGGCTCTGCATCATAAGCGACAGGCTGCGCTCTAGGTAATCGCTGACCTGATAGCCAATCACCATACCCATGTACGACCCTAGCAAGACTTTGATGAGGTCGTCAGCTTGCTGCTCGGAGAGCCGCCCGCCGTTCCTCGCGTCAAGTATGACACGGATGCCCTTTGCGATTTCTCTATATGGTGGAGGCGGAGAGTATGCAGGAGACGCACCCCGCCACGAATCGCCAATGTTGACCGCTTCCTTTAGCGTAGGATAGCCAATCTCCTGGAAGAGCGGCAATTTTTTAGTCATAGATCATGCCTCAAATTGCTCGTAGGCGTAAATTATACAATGCAGCGCGCAAGCGCAAGCCCCTTACCCCTTCCGCATCCAAAAATCCAGATACGGCGGCGCGACGGATGTGAAGTGCGCCCAGGAGCCGGGGCGCGGCGCGTCCCCTCCGCCTTCCCCCTCGCGGATGGCGTTCCAATCCGCCGCCTCGCGCATCTTCAGCAGCGCGAATCCCGCCTCCGCCATGCCGTTCAGCAGCGTGGAAAACGTGTGCCTGAACTCGCGCGGGCCGCGCGCCCGCCGGCGGTTGCCCGCGCCGTCTCTGAATCTCCACTCGTCATCCCCCGTTATCTCGCCGTCCGCGTATGGCTCTCGCATCGGGTAGCCGTCGCCGTTCCAATCCGACGCTTCCATCGCGTGGAAGTACGGGTTGACGCAGGAAAGCTGATATATGCCGCCCCGCCGCAGCGTTCGCGCAACCTGCCCGAACACTTGGCGCGCGTCCGGAACGAAGTTCAGCGAATATGCGTGGCAAACCACATCGAAGCTGCCGATCTCGAACGCCGAGAGGTCTCGCATGTCTCCCGCGATGGTTCGGACGTCGTGTCCGTAGCGGCGCGCGGCTAGGCGGTCGCCCGCAAGCTGAGACTCGGAGAGGTCTACGACTACAACGTTCGCGCCCAGCAGACCGAACGCGGCGGACTGCTGACCGCCGCCGCAAGCTAGGCACAGCACATCCAAGCCGCGGGCGTCCCCAATCAGCCCCTCGCGGTCTACGAACCGCCGAGCGTCCGCCTCGCTCATGTCCAGCATAGGCACGGTGTAGGCGATTCCCGCCGCCGCCAGCGCCTCCCAGCGTTCGCGGTTGTATCGCGCTATATCGTCCATGGCATCGGGGATGTCTGGCTCGGGCATGGGGGGGCGTCTCCAATCGTATCGCGCGCGGACGGCTCGGCGGTTGGCGCCATTGTAGCCGCCGCAGACAAGCCCGCGCGAGCGCCCAACCCCCGCTAGCGCCGCCCGCCGAACGGCAGTATGGTGTATTATTGGACGCCCACTTTTTCCGCAAGCGAGGTTTAGACATGACTTCCGCCACAGCAGACCCAAGCCGGATATGGACTGCCGTTCTGGGGCAGCTGGAGATGCAGGTTACCAAACCCAACTTCGAGACGTGGCTGAAGCACACGTCCGGCATGGCGTTCGGCGATGGCGAATTCGTCGTGGGCGCGCCAAACGGTTTCGTGGCGGAGATGCTCGAACAGCGCATGTACTCGCTCATCGCGCAGACGCTCGAAAGCGTCGCGGGCGAGCGCGTGGAGGTGCGCTTCGTAGTCGAGTCGGCATACCGAAACGGGGAGCGCGCCGAGCCGAACGCGCCTGCAGCGGCGGCATCCCCGCCGAACGGCGACTCGGCGATTCCCGCCGCCAGCTTCCGCCCCCAGCAGCTCAACTCGCGCTACACCTTCGAGCGGTTCATCGTCGGCAAGTCGAACGAGCTGGCGCACGCCGCCGCGCTCGCCGTCGCCAGACAGCCGGGCGACCTATACAACCCGCTCGTCATGTACTCCAACGTCGGGCTTGGCAAGACTCACCTCATGCACGCCATCGGGCATCAGGTGGCGGAACGGGGCATGTCGCTCATATACTCCACTACGGAAGAGTTCACCAACGCCTACATCAAGGCTATCCGCGAGGGCGAGACGGACGCCTTTCGAGAGCGTTACCGGAACGCGGATGTGCTGCTGCTCGACGATGTGCAGTTCCTCATCGGCAAGGAGCAGACGCAAGAGGGCTTCTTCCACACTTTCAACGCGCTGCACATGACGAATCGCCAGATAGTGCTGACTTCGGATCGCCCGGTGTCCGCGCTCACGCTGCTGGAAGACCGCATCCAGTCGCGGCTCGCGGGCGGGCTGGTGGTGGACATGCAGCCGCCGGACCTCGAGACGCGCCTCGCCATACTGCGCGCCAAAGCGAGCGGCGCGAGCCAGCCAATCGCGGAAGACGCGATCCACTTCCTAGCAGAGCGCATCCACAAGAACATCCGCGAGCTGGAAGGCAGCCTCAACAAAGTGCTGGCGTTCGCGGACCTGATGCGGATACCCGCGACGGTTGAGCTGGTCAAGCGCACTATAGCCGACATGGTGGAGACGGCGGCGGACAGGCAGATACCGCCCTCCGCAGTCGTCGACGCCGTGGCGGGATACTTCCGCATAGACGTGGCTACGCTCAAGGGACGCAAGCGCGACAAGCGAACCGCGATGGCGCGGCATGTGGCTATGTATCTGCTGCGCGAAGAGTCCGAGCTTGGCGCGACCGCCATCGGGCGCGAGCTGGGCGGCAAGACGCACACGACTGTCATGCACGGCTGCGAACGCATCGCCACCCAGCTTAACTTAGACCCGCACCTGCGGCGCGACATCATAAACATACGCGAGGCGCTGTCGGAGGCGTAGCGTCCATCCGTTCCAATCCGCGACTAAGCCGTTTTTCAACCCCTATCAATACAAGAAACCGCGTAGCTTTACATAACAGCGTAGATAACTGTCTATAAATCGTAGATAACCTGCTTGCCATGTCTACAACTCGAGCCGCCTGCACTTTTTTGGATACTTTACGAACGGCGGCTCGCACACCCATTCGGCAGTTGTCTACAGCCCGCCTACAGTGCCCAACGGCGGGTTTCGTAGCTGCCAGCGGCATCGAGGGGCGGGTTATAGACACTATGGACGCGCTTATTACTGCTGTTAGGTATACAGAAGAGATTTTCAGATGATCGACAGAGTAATTATTCATATCAAAAGCGGAGATGGGGGAAACGGCGCAATAAGCGGGCGGCGCGAAAAGTACGTGCCGCGCGGAGGGCCAGACGGGGGCGACGGCGGACGCGGCGGCAGCGTGTACCTAGTGGGCGATGAGAACGTGAACACCCTGCTTGCCTACAGGTACAAACGCCACTTCAGCGCGGAAGACGGGCGACGCGGCGACGGCAAGCTGAAGCACGGGGGCGACGGCGGAGACGTAACGCTGCCTGTCCCTCTAGGAACGCAGGTATGGGCGGACGATGGCGGACAGCCTCGAATGCTCGCGGACATCGGCGCCGATGGCGAGCGCTGGCTTGCCGCCGAGGGCGGACGCGGCGGCGCGGGCAACGCGCGATACGCCACTTCCACCAACCGCTTCCCGCGTCTGGCGCAGTCCGGCGAGCCGGGACAGCGCCGCACCCTGCGGCTGGAATTGAAGCTGCTTGCGGACGTCGGCATCGTCGGCGCGCCCAACGCCGGCAAGTCCAGCCTGCTGGCGGCTGTCTCCGCGGCGCGCCCCAAAGTGGCGGACTACGCCTTCACCACGCTGGAGCCGTCGCTAGGCGTAGTCGAGCGACACGGCGAAACGTTCGTCATGGTGGACATCCCCGGCTTGATAGAGGGCGCGAGCGACGGCGTAGGGCTGGGGCATGAGTTTCTCCGCCACGTCGAGCGGACGCGCGTGCTGATCCACTTGGTGGACGGCGCGGACGCCGACCCCATCGGCGTCTATGAGCGGATAGGCGAAGAGCTTGCGCGGTACGACGCTCGCCTAGCGCAAAAGCCGCGCCTGCTCGCGGTGAACAAGCTGGACTTGCCGGATGTGTGGGAGCTGCGCGAAGACTTGCGCGATGCGTTCGTCGAGGCGAGCGGCGGCGCGGAGCCGCTGTTCGTGTCCGCGGCTACGCGCGAGGGCGTGGACGATCTGCTGGACGCCGCGCTGAGCGCGCTGAAGGCGGCGCGCGAGGCTCCGGAGCCGCCGCCGTCTTGGGACGCCGACGGGCTGCCGACGCTCCGCCCAGCGCCGCGCCGCCGCCGTCCTGTGGTAAGCGTGGATGCCGACGGCGGATACGCGGTGGATTGGCAGCCCGCGGAGCGCATGGCGGCTATGGTGGGCGCGGACGACTGGGCGGCGTGGATACAGTTCTACGCGCGTTTGGAGCGCGCCGGCGTCATGCGCGCGCTGGAGGAAGCGGGCGCGGGTCCCGGCGACGTGGTTCGCATCGGCGATGCCGAGTGGGTCTGGGAGGCGTGACAGCCTAGCGGCGGCGGCGCCGGCGGATGCGGCGCAGGCTGCGCTGCTTGTCGAGCCGCGCCTGCTCGCCCTTGGAGCGGAAGAACCGTCGGTTCCTAAGCTCCCGCAAGATGCCCGACCGCTGCATCGAAGTCTGGAATCGCTTCAGCAGCTGTTCCGGGTCTTCGCCTTCTCTGAGCGTTACGTATGCCAAATGCCTTCTCCTGTGGCTTGTGATGGCAAGATTATAGCATGTACGGCGCTGCGCTGAACCAAGAGGGGACACCCCACACAGGGGATAGTGAACTTTCGCAACCCTCTCAGAGCCGCAGCCATTCTTGACACTGCCGCGCCGCGCTCTTACACTTGCCGCAGGTTTCGATTCGATGTTCAGGAGTCGGCGGAATGAGTCAGGAATCGGCTATCACCCCCGAGATGAGGGCGGCTGTCGGCGTGGAGTCCGAGCCGTATACGAACGACGTCGAGAAGGGCGCGATAATCAAGTTCGCGCGCGCTATCGGGGATTCCAACCCGATCTACACGGACGAAGAAGCGGCGCGCAACTCGCGCTACGGCGGCATCGTCGCGCCGCCGACGTTCTTCCGCTCGATGCGATCGGGCGCCATGAAGGTAGACGTGCAAAACCCTTACTCGGCGAATCTCGACGGCGGCAGCGAGTGGGAGTACTATGAACCAGTGCGCCCCGGCGACCGCATTACGGTAACCACCATGATATCCAACATCTTCGAGCGCGCGGGCAGGCTGGGCAACATGGTGTTCATCCAGCGCGAAACGAGGTATGTCAACCAGTTCAATACGTTGGTGGCTATCCAGCGGACTACGGGTATCAGCTACGATCCGCCGGACGAGGGCTAGACGACGCCCCGCCCCGCCAGCCGCGTGAGCATCCGAGCGGCGCAACGCAGAATTACAGGAGAACCACAGTGTCAGAACAGGTCTATTTCGAGGACGTCGAAGAGGGGATGGACGTTCCCACGCTTCGCAAGGACCCGACTACGCAGCAGCTCGTCATGTACGCGGGCGCGTCGGGAGATTACTACCAGATTCACTACGATCTGGGGTTCGCCAAGAACAACGGGCTGCCGGACGTCATACTGCATGGCGCGCTCAAGAACGCCTTCCTAGGGCAGGTGATGACCGACTGGATAGGCGATTGGGGGACGCTCAAGAAGCTGAGCGTTCAGTATCGCGGCATGGACGTTCCCGGAACGCCGGTGTTCGGCAAGGGCGTAATCAAGAAGAAGTACCAGCTGGACGACGAGAACATCGTCGAATGCGAAATCTGGCTGGAAGACCACAAGGGTCAGCGCACTACGCCCGGCTACGCGGTGGCGGCGCTGCCCTCTAAGGACGAGTAGCTGGCGCACAGAGCCAGAGCCTGTTCCGGCTGAGTCCGGGGCAGGCTCTAACCCCCTCCCGAAATAGGGAAGGGGGCTTTTGCGATCCCCCGGCTACCCCAGCCGCTCTAGCGCGTCGCCGAAGTTGGCGGCTATGTCGCGGTATTCTTTCAGTATGGGCTTGCTGCGGAGCGCGGCTGGCTTGGACGTGTCGCGGTAGTCGGCGCGCATCCCGATGCTGCCGAGATACGGGATGCCCAGATGCTCGGCAAGCTCCGCGCCCGCGCCGCCGCCGAATATCTCGCCCGTGAAGTTCTCCACCACGCCCAGCACATCTATCCGCAGCTTGCGGATCATGTTCACGGAGCGGATGGCGTCTATCTTCGCCAGCTCCTGCGGCGTGGTTACCACAACGAACCCGTCCATCTCCAGAGACTGCATCACCGTCAGCGGCGCGTCGGACGTTCCGGGCGGCAGGTCGATGATGAGGTAGTCCAGCGTCCCCCAGTCCGTCGATTGCAGGAGCTGGTTGATGGCGTTGTGGATCATGGGGCCGCGCCAGATTATCGCCTCTTCCTCGTTCTCTTGGAAGAAGCCCATGGACATGACCTTGACGCCGAATCGCTCCGGAGGGATCATGCGCCGCCCCTCGCCCACGGTTGGCGGCTCCGCCACCTTCATGGCGCGGATAACGTTGGGGCAGTCTATATCCACATCCAGCAGCCCCACGCGCGCGCCGTCGTTGGCGAGCGTAACCGCTAGGTTGACGGCTACGGTCGTCTTGCCGACGCCTCCCTTGCCGCTGTAGACGCCTATCTTGCGCCCGATTTTCGAGAGCGTTTCGGCGATGGCGCGCTTCTGCTCGAACTGCCGACGCATAGCCTCTACTTTGGCTCTCGCCTGCGCCTGTTGCTGGGGGTTCATGGGGGGGTTCTCCTGTGGCGCGTTCGGACGATGGCGGCGCGCGCCGCCGTCCGTGTTGGCGTCGGGCTGCCCGCGCGCGGCGTCTTGCGCGCGGGCGTTGCGGGATGCGGCTGGTTTTTCGGCGGCTAGTCGAGACCCAGCAGCTTCTTGCCGTCTTCCGTAATCATGTCGGGCGTCCACGGCGGATCGAAGGTCAGCTCGACGTTCACGTCCTCGACGGCGTCCAGCTCCGCGATGCGCCACTCCGCCTGCTGCGCGATGTAGGGACCCATGCCGCACCCGGCGAAGGTGAGCGTCATCTTGACGTCGACGTTGCCCGCGTCGACGTCCACGCCGTATATCAGGCCTAGGTCTACGACGTTGACGGGTATTTCGGGGTCGTAGACGTCTTTGAGCGCGTCGTAGACCTCTTCGGGGGTAAGGGTGGTTTGGGTGGTCATTGGTTAGCCTCCTCAGGCAGTGTCTCCGCGAATCGTTTTGTTCGCGCCCCTAGTGCGAGCGGAGCCGAACAGCCGATGCTCGCGCAACGCCTTCATTACTTCGTGGGTCGGTCTTTCGGACGGCTTCTCACGGCGGAAGCGCGGACGGCTTCCGGGTCTAGCCGCCTTGCGGGATGGCGCATCCTTACGGTATGGCATAGATCATTCCTCGTCGCATGATTCCGCATGGTCGGAGCCGTCGTCGAAGTCGCTTTCTTCTATCTGGGGAAAGCCGACAATATCATCATACTCCTCATTGTAGATAATTGCTTGACAGATTGCGTCTGACTCCGCTTCCATCGGTTCCGCTTTCAAGCCGATGGTTTGCGCTTCCACCAAATCGATGACGAACCCATGAGTTGGGTAGTCGCGCACGAGCCGCCGCGCTATCTGCCGACGAGTGTCTTCCGGGATGTCTGCGTAGCCCCATCTTTCCATAACTCGTATCGCGTACTCCTCGCTTTCCTGCAGCGCGCGCCCGGATTCGCCGAGTTCGTGCGGGTCGACTTGGGAGTACAGCGGCGACGCTATTGCTGAGAAAAGTTGGTGCGAGCTCTCTACCGCGTTCGGAATGTCCATAGGAGACATCGTTCGCAGCAACTGGACTATTCCATACAGCGAGTCTATCGAATAGTTGAGGAGATGTTCCAACGAGTGGAACGATTCCAACGCGGAGACTGGCCTCGCGCTCCCCGTCCGGTCGAGCATCTGAGGATCCAGCGGTCCTAACTCCCCATGCCGCCCCATGTGTATAGAGTCGGCGGCGAGGCAGAAGAACGTCGCGGCACTCTTCGCCAAGTGAGGAACTAGCACCTCGATGTCTTCTACGGATTCCCGAAATTCCAAGACCATTCTGTACGCAGACTCGATATTGCCCCCGAGGGATACCAACAAGATGGACAGTTTTTGGAAAGACTCGAAATGTGGGGCAATAGCCCGAGCGAGGGCAACAGAGTCATGGTCTATATCTCCACGCAGATACAAAACCGGTCGCTGGCGCAGCGTCGCCAAGTCATCCAGCAGCGTAGGCGGAACGTGGTCTTCGGTCTCTGGGCTGTCCGACTCGGGCATGGCGATATGGAGTGTAGCACAAACGGCGGGCGTCAGCCCCCCAGCGCGCGCAGCATCAGCGCTTCCGCCTCTTGGCGCTCGCCGGCTACTACGGCGTAGATTAGGCTGCCTTTGTTCTTTAGGATCAGATGCCCGTCTTCCAGCTCCAGGTAGCGCGCGTTCGTCCTGCCTAGCGCGATGGTCTCCATGCCCGTCTTGCTGGCGATGGAGCGCAGCAGGAAGGACACGGCAAGCCCCGCGTATCCGGTTTGGCTGACCATGACCACGCCCGTCTTGTGCCGCTGGAGGAAGTCCACGTCTATGCGCTCCGGGATGGCGGCGGGCAGGTCTCCGTAGACGCCGAACGCGAGCGTATCTACGCGGATCATGCCGAACGCCGCGCCCAAGCCGGGCATGTCGATTCCCGCGTAGGCGGCTACGTGCGACAGCAGGTTGCCGTCGGCTGAGATGAAGCCGGCGGCTAGCGGCGGGTCGTTCTCGGAGATGGGCAGGTGCGTCAGCATGTTCCACGCGCGCGGGTTGCTCTGGCGAAGCGGTATCATGCTCGCGGTCTCCACCTGCCGCGCGAACTCGCCTCTCCACTCCCCGCGCCCGTGAACTAGGTCCACCCTGTTCGCCTCGACGTGGGCGAGCGTGGGAGTCTCCCGCGGCTGATTCTGAAGCAGGCTGAACGCAAGCTCCGCGTCGTCCGGCTCGTCGAACTCCAAGAAGCCGCCGAACTGTTCTAGCGAGGTCGCCACCATGGACACGCCGGTTATCGGCAGGCTGCCATCGCCTACGTCCGGGATTATCGCGCCGCTGTCGCTCAGCATGAATCGGGCGGCGTTGACGCTCACAGGGGTATCGGACTTGAAGTAGAGGTAGACTTGGTAATCGACGTTTGGAACGAGGTCGGCTTCCATGTCTTTGGGCAGCGTGCCGCGCCCTTCGTCTATCTCCGCGGAGCACGCGAACGCAAGCAGCGCAAGAGCCGCTGTCGCTATCGCTGCCGCGTATCTACGCAATGCCGTTCCTCCCCTGCCCCCTCATTCTACAGCATAGATTCGAGGATTCACAGGATGAACGGGATGTTATGTATAACCCGCGTGAATGCCCCCTCTTATTGCGCTAAAGGGAGGATAGAAGGCGGCAGAGGGGGTTTCCCCGCGAATCTGTGCGAGATCTCAGACGACTACCTTCCTGAGGTCCGTTATCTGGTCTCGCAGAAGCGCCGCTTTCTCGAACTCCAGCGAGCGGGCGGCGGTCTTCATCTGCGATTCGAGGTCTTTTATCAGCCGCAGGATGTCGTCTTTGGGCATGTCCGCCGAGTCTACGGCGTAGCTTTCGCGCGTTTCCGCCACCGCCTTGACGCGCTCGGTGATGTCGTGGACGGTCTTTTGGATGCTCTGCGGCGTGATGCCGCGCTCGCGGTTGTACGCCTGCTGAATCTCACGCCTGCGCTCGGTCTCCTCGATGGCGCGCTTCATCGAGTCTGTAACCCTGTCCGCGTACATGACCACGCGCCCGGACACGTGCCGCGCCGCTCTGCCTATCGTCTGTACCAGCGACGTTGTGGAGCGCAGATAGCCTTCCTTGTCGGCGTCTAGGATGGCTACTAGGCTCACCTCCGGCAAGTCCAGCCCCTCGCGCAGCAGGTTGATGCCCACTATGACATCGTACACGCCCAGCCGCAGGTCTCGCAGTATCTCGCTGCGTTCCAGCGTGTCTATTTCGGAGTGCAGATAGTGGGTGCGGATGCCCATTTCGCGCAGGTAGTCGGCAAGCTCTTCCGCCATGCGCTTGGTGAGCGTGGTTACGATGCACCGCTCGCCCCTGTCCACGCGCTGCCGTATGCGCTCCAGCAGGTCGTCTATCTGCCCGTCGGTGGGCATGACTTCCACTATCGGGTCCATAAGCCCAGTGGGGCGGATGACCTGTTCGACCATCTGCTGGGAATGTTCGTACTCGTAGGGTCCCGGCGTGGCGGTTACGTATACGGCTTGGTTGATGACGCGCTCGAACTCTCCGAAGTTCAGCGGTCGGTTGTCGAGCGCGGAGGGCAGGCGGAAGCCGTATTCCACGAGCGTCTGCTTGCGCGCGCGGTCGCCGTTGTACATGCCGCGAATCTGCGGGAGCGTCATGTGAGATTCGTCGATGAACAGCATATAGTCTTCTGGGAAGTAGTCCATGAGCGTGAACGGCGTGCTGCCCGCCTCGCGCCCGCCGAGGTGGCGCGAGTAGTTTTCGACGCCGGCGCAGTATCCCGTCTCGCGCATCATCTCCAGATCGTAGTTCGTGCGCTGCCGCAGGCGCTGCGCCTCCAGCGCCTTGCCCTGCCGTTCGAGCGCGGCGGAATGCTCGGCAAGCTCTTCTTCGATGCCGCGCATAGCCGCATCCATCTTCTCCTGCGAGGTGACGAAGTGCTTGGCGGGGTAGATGTCTATGTCGTTGCGCTCAGCCAGAATCTCGCCTGTGAGCGGGTCCAGCTCTACGATGCGCTCCACCTCGTCGCCCCAAAACTCTATGCGAACGCCTACGGTTTCGTAGGCTGGCAGAATCTCCAGCGTATCGCCGCGTATCCTGAACCGTCCGCGCGCTAGGTCGAAGTCGTTGCGCTCGTACTGCATATCTATGAGTTGGCGCGACAGTCGGCGCGGGCTGCGCGTCTCCCCGCGCTCGACGCGCGCCATGAATCCTTGATACTCCTCCGGAGATCCTAAGCCGAATATGCAGGATACGGACGCCACGATGAGCGTGTCTCGCCGCGTCAGCAGCGCGCGCGTGGCGGCGTGTCGCAGCTTGTCCAGCTCTTCGTTGATGTCGGCGTCTTTCTCTATGTACAGATCGGTTCGCGGGATGTACGCCTCCGGCTGATAGTAGTCGTAGTAGCTCACGAAGTACTCGACGGCGTTGTTCGGGAAGAACTCCTTGAACTCGGTGGCGAGCTGCGCGGCGAGCGTCTTGTTGTGCGCTATGACGAGCGTCGGACGCTGAACGCGCTCGATGACGTTCGCCATGGTGAACGTCTTGCCGCTGCCGGTAACGCCCATGAGCGTCTGGTGAACCATGCCGCGCCCGACGCCCTCGACTATCTCATCCACCGCCTGCGGCTGATCGCCCGTAGGCTGAAAGTCGGATACTATTTGGAAATCCGGCATTCTTTTTGGACCCCTCGCCTCGACCCCTCTCCCGCAAAGGGAAAGGGGGACTTTTTCACTCTATCCTGATCCCGTCCATCCCGGAAATCTTGTCGCGCTCTTTCGGCAAACCCATATCATCGTCTCGCTAGATTCGTCGAACTCAGACATGTCGAAGCCCCCGTACAGCGCTTCTATCTCGAACCCGCACAGCTTCAGCAGGTGGCGCGCCTCCCAGCGGTGCAGGTATCTTAGCCGATAATCGCGGTACATCTTGCGTTCGACAGCTCCGTTGGCGTCCAGCCGTTCGATAGCCATTCGCACGTTCACTATCTGGTTGTGGGCGTCGTACTCGCTCTGCTGGTAGAGGATGTGCCTCGCGCCCGTAGCCGGGTCTATGGCGTCCGCCGCGTGGCGCATCGCGTCGCCGCGTTCGAGCGCCATGTTCGGGTCCGGCGCGAATATGTCGAAGATGAGCCGTCCGCCGCTTTCCAGATGGGCGCGGACGCGGCTCAGCGCGCGCATCTGGTCTTCCACCGTCAGCAGCGCGAGGAAGCCGCTGAACGGTATCGTAACCAGCGGAAACAGCCTGCGCGCGCCGTTCGCGTCTCGCAGATCGAAGTCTCGCATATCCGCGGCTATAAGCTCTACCGAGCCTGCGGTTTCGTCCAGCGAGCCGAGCTTTGCGCGCGCCGCGTCCAGCATCGCGCGCGAACTGTCTATGCCCGCCACGTCCGCGCCCATCGCGGCTGTCGGCAGCGCCACGCGCCCGCTCCCAACGCCCAGCTCCAGCGTAGTCCCGCCGCACTCCGCCGACGCGCGCGCGTACATGGGCGCATCGGCGCGGATGCTGGAGAAGACCGCGTCGTGCAGCTCCGCCCAGTCGTCGTATGGGGAAGGTTGTGGCATTGGGGTGGGAATCCTAGTTGTCAGAATCAGGATTCTCAAGATAGCGCCGTGAAAATCCTGACAATCTCAGAATCCTGCGAATCCTGATTCTGACACAATATCGGCGCGTCTACCCGCCCGCGAAGAATCCTAGCGCGGCGCGCAGGCGCTCTTCCTCAGGCAGATCCGCGGATGCGTTCGCCGCCGCCTCGCGCGCCTCGCTTTCGCTGTAGCCTAGCGCGGTGAGCGCGTCCACCAGCTCGGCGTCCGCCGATGTCGCGGGCGTTTCGGCGAAGTCCAGCTCCAGCTTGCCTTTCAGCTCCAGCACTATGCGGCTCGCGGTGCGCGCGCCGATGCCGGGAACGCTCGCCAGCGCCTTGGTGTCCGCCGCCTCCACCGCCGCCGCAAGATCCGCTGGCTCGAAGCGCGTCAGCATCGCCAGCGCGAGGCGGGGTCCGATTCTGCTTATGCCGATTAGCGTCTCGAACGTCTGCCGCTCGTCCGCGCTGAGAAAGCCGAACAGCGTCAGGCTGTCTTCGCGCACCTGAAGCGAGGTGTGCAGCCGAACCGTGTCGCCCACCGCGCCGATGTCTGCGTTCGGCACATTCACGCGCAGCGTTACGCCGCCGATGTCGATGTCCACCCAGTCCGCGCCCGCGCCTCTGAGCGCGCCGCGCACCGACGACACGAGCGACGACGAGACCATAGGGCTACTCCCACATCTCCACGTCTAGCGCGGCGGCGGATTGGACGTGGCAGATGGCGACGGCGAGCGCGTCCGCCCTGTCCGGCGGGTCTAGCGGCGCGTCCAAGCCGAGCGTCGCCTGAACCATCTCCTGCACCTGCCGCTTGGAGCTTGCGCCGTGGTCCGTAACCGCCTTCTTCACGGCGGCGGGCGAGTATGTGGCGACTGGGACTCCGCGCGCGGCGGCGGCTATCATGGCTACGGCTTGCGACTGCCCGATTGCGACGGCGGCTTTGGGGTTGCGCGCCACGAACGGCGATTCGATGGCGACGACGTCCGGGCGCAGTTCGCCTACTATCGCGTCTAGCCGCGAGTGCAGCCACGCCAGCCGCTCCGCAAGCGAAGCGCGACGCGGCGGGCGCAGCGCGTCCGACAGCGCGAGCGAGTACTCTTCGCCCTCGACGCGCACCGCGCCAATGCCCATGACGCGCGTTCCGGGGTCTATGCCGAGCGTTAGCATTGTTGCATCTATATCGTGAATCTCCTTGCGGAGGCATTAGTATGGTTTGACAGAATGGTATCGAAGTAGCGTATGACGCGATTATCTCATAGACGAGCGCCTGACGATTGACTGGAATTATCGTATGAATGCCCTGTAAGGTACTTGACAAGCTACTTTAGAATATATGTACGATTCCGCGTTTGTGCAAGGGGTTCATACTACGAGATGGAAGATAGAATCGACAAATACTTTACTTTCGCCGACATGTTCTGCGGCATCGGCGGCTTTCACATAGCCGCGCGCGATCTTGGGATGCGCTGCGTTTTCGCCTGCGACATAGACGACGCGGCGCGGCGCGCGTATCGCCACAACTTCGGCATAGAGCCGGCGGGCGACATCACGCGCATAGATCCGAGCGATGTGCCGGATCACGATGTGCTTATGGGCGGCTTCCCATGCCAGCCGTTCAGCATCATCGGCGCGATGCGCGGCTTCGACGACACCCGCGGGACGCTGTTCTTCGACCTTGCGAGGATCATCGAAGCCAAGATGCCGCCCGCGCTGATGCTGGAGAACGTGCGTCAGCTATCCACCCACGACGGGGGGCGCACGCTGTCTAGGATAATGGACGTTCTGGCGGAGCTGGGCTACAGCGCCGATTGGCGGGTAATGAACGCGCTCGACTTCGGCTTGGCGCAGAAGAGGGAGCGCACCTTCATCGTCGGCTTTCGGGATTCCGCCGCGCCGTTCGAGTGGCCCCAGCCGAGCGAGCGACGGCAGGCGCTGGATGAAGTCTTGGAGCGGACGGTTGCCGAAAAGTACTTCGCAAGCGAGCGTATCCGCGCCAAGCGCAAGTCCAAGCACGTCAGCGAGTACGAGCTATCCATCTGGCACGAAAACAAGGGGGGCAACGTGTCGAGCCATCCCTTTTCGTGCGCCTTGCGCGCGGGCGCGTCTTACAACTATCTGCTGGTGAACGGCGAGCGTCGGCTGACGCCGCGCGAGATGCTCCGCTTGCAGGGCTTCCCGGAGTGGTTCGAGCTTCCCGGCAGCTACCAGCAGGCGCGGAAGCAGACTGGAAACGCCGTGCCGGTCAATGTGGCGCGCGCGACGCTGGAGCGGATACTCGATGGCATTTCAATCTCCCAGACTGAGAGGCGGCTGGACAAGCCCGACCCCATACCCGCTGGGTCAATTCCCTGATGTCGTTATTCAGTCGATAGCAAGCAACATAGTTTACCTGCTGGCGGTTGGACGGGGTGATTTGTCGGGCAATGATTGGGGCGACGTGTTCGCGGCGGCTGTCAACGGCAACCACTTCCAAAGTCCGCTTGGCATAGCTGACATCGAACTAGGCGATACTGCTTGGTCTGCGAAGACGGTAAAATCTGCGGTAAAATCCAACAATCCGATTACGGCAAAGCGTGTTCGGCTAATATCAGGGCGATGCTCGCCGGTTTACTCTTTTGGAAATGTCGACCCCCTCTCCGATGTCCAGTTGACTGGCAGCCAAGTTCTGAGGATTTGGAACGCTAGGGTCGAAGAAGCGCACCATCAGTTCGCCCAGTTGCGTACCGTGGTTCTTATGAGGGACATGGTCAACCTTCGGTTTACGCTGTTCGAGCAACCCACAGTGCAGTTCGATCCTGCTGATTATGTGTGGGGGACTAACAGGAGGAACAACCTAGAGGGTAGGTCGGTGGAGAGTGGGTTCCATGCCTTTACATGGCAGCCGCATGGTTCCCAATTCACGATTATCAGAAGCGTGAGCGGCTCTGCGCGAAACTTTAGAATCGAAAGGCCGCCAGCGCTAGATTCTGAGCAGGTATTGAACGCAGTGGGTTACTCTGACAACTGGGTAACCTTCATAGGCTGAGCGCGGCGCATGGTAGACACCGTATCCCCAGAGCGGCGCAGCGCGATAATGGCTCGCGTCAAATCCAAGGGAATGAAGCCGGAAATGGCTGTGCGCCGCCTGCTGCACGGGCTGGGATACCGATACCGCCTGCACAGGGCGGACTTGCCCGGACGCCCCGATCTGGTGTTCTCGTCGCGGCGCAGCGTGGTGTTCGTCAACGGCTGCTTCTGGCACATGCACGAAGGCTGCCCGCGCGTCCGAATGCCCTCCAACAACCGCGAATACTGGGTCGCCAAGCTAAGCCGCAACCGCGAGCGCGACGAACGCAACCTCCAACTGCTGCGCTCGGACGGCTGGGCGGTGTTCACCGTGTGGGAGTGCGAGTTGAAAGACTTGCCGGCGGTCGAGGAACGGCTAGTGGCGTTCTTGGGTTAGCTTGCCGTCCGCTCGCGCGGCTAATCCAGATGCCAGCAGGAGCCAGTCTCCGACGGCAGGCGCGTATCCGCGCCCGGCATCGCCGCCGCCCGCGATTCGCGCCGCGCGAACCGCTGCCGCACGCGCCGCAGCGCCGCTAAGATTGGGCTGCCCGCAATGCGCCTCGACAGCATCGCTCGCATCGCCGCTACGCCTGATAGCTCGCCAGCGCTTCGTCTGGGAAGTCTGCGTTGGAGTAGACCTTCTGCACGTCGTCCAACTCCTCCAGCTGGTCTAGCAGCCTGAGGATTTGGTTGGCGGATCGGCTGTCCAGCGATACGGTGTGGCTGGGGATGAGCGACACTTCGGACGAGCTTATGGATGCGTCGGACGACTCCAGCGCGCTGCGGATGTCTTCGAGCGTCGCGGGGTCCGAGAATATCTGTAGGGTGGAATCGAAGGTGTCGAAGTCGTCCGCGCCGGCGTCTATGGCGAGCAGCGTGAGATCTTCGGCTTCGTCTTCGTCCGCCTCGATGGTGACGACGCCGCGCTTTTGGAACTGCCACGAGACCGCGCCCGATTCGGCTAGGTTGCCGCCCGCGCGCGTGAGCGTGGCGCGCACGTCTGAGACGGTGCGGTTGCGGTTGTCGGTGAGCGCTTCGAGCATGATGGCGACGCCGCCGGGGCCGTAGCCTTCGTAGACGGCTTCTATCATCTGCGCGCCGTCGCCAGATTCGCCGGTGCCGCGCTTGATGGCGCGATCTATGTTGTCGTTGGGCATGTTGGCGTCTTTGGCGCGCTGCATAGCCATTCTCAGCCGAAAGTTCGCGCCCGGATCGCCGCCGCCCTGCCGCGCCGCCACGATTATCTCACGCGCGAGCCTCGTGAACAGCTTGCCGCGGCGGTGGTCTGTGATAGCCTTGGCATGCTTTATCTGCGCCCATTTGGAATGTCCCGCCATAACGAAAGCTCCGGGGTGAGCGGCGCGCCGCGTATCGTTGTCATCATATCGTCATCGCGCGCCGCCATGATGAGCCGATTCTAGCACGAGGCGCGGAGGCGGTCAAAAGATAGGCGCTTCCAGTAGTTGGAATCAGGATTCTCTGCGAATCCTGATTCCGACAATGGATTTGACAGCGGGCGGCGTATCGCGCTAAACCATACTCTATAGCGGACGGCGCAAACGGCGAGAGGACGGGCGAGCGCGGCATATGGCGTTGGTAGTGCAGAAGTACGGGGGAAGCTCGCTAGCCGACGGCGACAAGATAAAGCGCGTCGCGTCTCGCATAGCGAAAGCCAAAGAGAACGGCGGCGGCGTGGTAGCCGTAGTCAGCGCGATGGGCGACACTACGGACGAGCTTATCGAGCTTGCGAACCAAATAGCCGGCGCCCCCGACCGCCGCGAACTGGATATGCTGCTCTCCACCGGCGAGCTGCGATCCTGCGCGCTCGTGGCGATGCGGCTCAACGCGCTCGGCTGCCCCGCCATCAGCCTCAGCGGAATGCAGGCGGGCATCCACACCGACGACCGCTACGGCATGGCGAAGATAGCGGGAATGCGCCCGGGGCGCATCCTGCGGGAGCTAGAGCGCGGCAAGATAGTCGTAGTAGCCGGCTTTCAGGGCATCACGCCCGGCATGGACACCACCACGCTGGGGCGCGGCGCGTCCGACCTTACCGCCATCGCGCTCGCGGCGGCGCTCGACGCGGAGCGCTGCGAGGTGTATACCGATGTGGATGGGATATACACGGCGGACCCAAGGCTCGCGCCCAAAGCCAGAAAGCTGGACGAGATAGGCTTCGAGGAGATGCTGGAGCTTGCCAGCTATGGCGCGAAGATGAACCCGCGCTCCATAGAGCTGGGCATGGTGTACGACACCCCCATTCTGGTGGCGTCCAGCTTTTCGGACGCGCCCGGCACGCTCATACACGGTGACGCTGACATGAACAGAGACGTAGGCGAAATCAGAAACCGCGTGTCCGGCATCGCGGCGGATACGAACGTGGCGAAGATAACCGTGCAGGGCGTGAAAGACCGCCCCGGCATCGCGGCTAGCCTGTTCGAGCCGCTTTCGGATATGGGCATCCCCGTGGATGTCATCGTCCAAAACGCGAGCGTGGGCGGCGCGACGGACATCACCTTCACCGTCAAGCGCGAAGACCTGAGCCGCGCCGAGACCGCCGCCGCGCGAATAGCCGAAGAGCTGGGCGGGGACGCGCTCATCACCGCGCTGGGGCTTGCCAAAGTGAGCGTAGTGGGAACCGGCATGCAAAACGCGCCCGGATACGCCGCCGCCATGTTCCGCGCGCTCGCGGACGCGGGCATCAACATAGAGATGATAACCACCTCCGAGATTCGCATAACCTGCATCGTAGCCGAAGACAGCTTGGGCGAGGCGGTGCGCGCGATACACACCGCGTTCGACTTGGACAGCGCGAATTAGCGCCGCCCGCCGCGAAACTGCGCGCGCAAACCGAACCTAAACCGCCTTGACGCGCGCGCGCCAAGCGCTTCATGTTCAGCGCAGCGTTGGGCGTCGCGCCGCGGAGGCGACTGAGCGGAGAAACGCAGTGGAACATACCGACGCGCCGCTCTTGTCCGTAGTAATCCCAGCCTACAACGAAGCCGCCCGCATCGCGCCGACGCTCGACGAGCTGGCGGGATACCTCGATGAGCAGCCGTACAGCTGGGAAGCGCTGGTTGTGGACGATGGCAGCGAGGATGACACGTTCGCAATCGTAAGCGCGTGGGCGGCTGGCGGGAGCGGCGTTCGCGTAACCCGAAACAGGCACTGCGGCAAGGGCTGGGCTGTGCGAACCGGGATGCTGGAGACTACGGGCAAATATCGCTTCATGTGCGACGCGGATATGGCTATGCCCGTTCGATGGATAGGCGAGTTCGTAAGCCGCATGGAGGCGGGCGCGGATATAGTAATCGGCTCGCGCGAGGCGCTCGGCGCGCGCCGATTCGACGAACCCGCCTACCGCCATCTTATGGGGCGCGTGTTCAACTGGGCTGTGCGCGCAGTCGCGGTTCGCGGCTTTCAGGATACGCAGTGCGGCTTCAAGTGCTTCACGGCGGGCGCGGCTGCGGATCTGTTCGGCATGCAGCGGAGCAAGGGCATGGGGTTCGATGTGGAAATCCTGTACCTCGCGCTCAAGCGCGGGTACGCGGTGGAGGAGATGCCGATAGACTGGCATCACCAGCCGATAAGCCGCGTTCGCCCGGGCGCGGACACTATAGACATGCTCAAAGACACTCTCTTGGTGAGGCTGAGGGATGCCGCCGGAAAGTACCGCTGAACGCCCGCGGCGGGCGACGCGAGTCGCGGTCGTGTCGCCGACGTATAACGAGGCGGAGAATCTGCCAGAGCTGGCGTCCCGCCTGTTCGCGCTGGAATTGGGGGACATGCGGCTGTACATAGTGGACGACAGCTCGCCGGACGGCACGGGCGACGTGGCGCGCCGGCTGTCCGAGCGATACGACGGCAGGATAGAGCTCGTCTCGCGTCCCGCGAAGATGGGGCTTGGCAGCGCGTATGCCGACGGCTTCGAGCGCGCGCTGCGGCGCGATGTGGACTTCGTGGCGCAGATGGACGCCGACTTGTCGCATCCGCCCGAAGACCTGCCGCTAATGCTGCAAATGCTGGAGCGGCGCGATGTGGTGGTAGGCTCGCGCTACACGCCTAACGGCGGCGTGGATCCGAACTGGAGCGCCGGGCGGCGCGCGCTGAGCGGCGTCGGCAACACGCTCATACGGCTGGTCACCGGCGTGCGCGTTCGGGACGCCACGTCCGGCTTCAAGGCGTACCGCGCCGCCGCGCTCCGCGAGCTGGACATATCCAACCTGCGATGCGGCGGGTTCGGCTTTCAGGCGGAAGTCGCTTACCACTGTCAGGCGCTCGGCTTCGACGTAGCCGAACGACCCATAACCTTCATGGAAAGAACGCGCGGAGATTCCAAGATGTCCGCGCGGATAATCATAGAAGCGATATGGAAGCTCAGCTTGCTGCGGCTGAGCGGGCGGCGGGGCGCCCGGTAGGCTTGCGGGATGGGCGCGTATCGGCTGTTTCCAGCCCCAATCGAGGAAGAAGCGCGCCAGCGCCAAAATTTTCCACTTGTGGCGAAGTTCTAAAATTGGCTAACATTTCGTTCTCAATTCGGAGGCGAAGGTTCATGAGCATTCACGCGGCTATAGACAGAGAGAAAGCGCGCAAAGACTTGGCTAAGAGGGCTGTCGCGTTCGCCATGAAGAGCAGATGGCGCGACGCGGCGGCGCTGAACCGCTCGATACTGAGCGAGTTCCCCGGCGATGTCGAGGCGTACAACCGGCTCGGCAAAGCGCTGAGCGAGCTGGGCAGCAACCGCGAGGCGCGCGCGGCTTTCGGCGCCGTGCTTCAGCGCGCGCCGCACAACGCCATCGCCAAGAAGAACCTCGCGCGGCTCGAGCGGCTGGCGGACGACGCCGCGCCGCGCGTCGTCAGGCGCGCCCGCGCGAGCGGCAACGCATTCATCAAAGACAGCGGCAGGTCCGGCGTAACCTCGCTAATCAAGCTCGCGCCGCCCCGCGCGCTGCTGGCGCTCGCGCCCGGAGACGCGGTCGCGCTGGAAGCGCGCGGCGGCGGGCTGGCGGCGGCGGACGTGTCCGGCGAACGGCTCGGAGAGGTAGAGCCTCGGCTCGGCAGCCGCCTAGCGCGGCTCATCGCGGGCGGCAACCGCTACGCAGCCACCGCATCCCGCGTCGGCGAACGCGAACTGGTTATCATCATCAGAGAGGCGTACAAGAGCGCGGCGCAGACGGGCATCCAGTCCTTCCCGCCGCAGCTCGCCTCGCCCGCCTTGGGATACGAATTCGTAGACGACGAAGCCGAAACCGCCATAGCGGAGCCTATCCTGGTCAAAGACTGGTCTAGCGACGACACCGAACCGGGAGACGACGAGGCTTTCAGCCCCGTCATCCACCGCATAGTCGACGCGAACGGCGACGAAGTGAGCGACGCCGAAGGTTTGGGCGAAGGATACTGATTCGGATTCGGGATAGGCGGTTCGGCTCTCAGCGGAACCGCCTATGCTGCGAATCAGCGCGCCGCGTCGTCGTCCGACGCCAGCGGGCGGGCGCGGTAGTACAGCCCCCAGCGCTGCATCAGCTCGTAGACGCGCTCGTCCTCCAGCTCCGTAAGCTCTCGCAGGAATCCGGCGAGGGCGTGCGCGTGGATCAGCTCTTCGGAGCAAACCCAGCTCGATTCCGCCGGCACAACGTACACCAGCCCATTTTGGTGTTCGCACTCCAGCTCCACGCGCTTGCCGCCGCTGTCCGTCTTGACGGTGATGCCGAATCGCTCGTTGGTCATGCGGAACCCTCCCAGCCAGCCCCATTCTACCAGCGCCGTCGCGTCGGCATGCTATAATCGGCGCAACCCAAATCCAGACGCGGGAGGCATAAATGGCGGCTCACTACGAAGGCGAAGACATCATAATTCACAAGATTCAGTGCGGGCCGTATGGCAACAACGCCTACCTGCTGGTATGCCCGCGCACTAACGAAAGCATCGTAATAGACACGCCGCCCGATCCGGGCGCGCTAATCGAAGCGGCGCGGGCTACGGACGTCAAGGCGATTCTCATTACGCATGGGCACTGGGATCACGTCGAGGGGTTCGACGAGGTAACAGCCGCCATCGACGCGCCGGTCGGCATCGGCGCGGGCGACGCGGGCGACCTGCCGCGCCCGCCGGACATGCCGCTATCCGACGGCGACGAGACAACCGCAGGCGACGTCACGCTCACTGCCATCGCCACGCCGGGACACACGCCCGGCTCCACCTGCTTCACCGTCGGGCAGCATCTGTTCAGCGGCGACACCCTGTTCCCAAATGGCCCCGGCAGAACTTCCAGCCCCGAAAACCTAGCGCAGCTCATCGGCAGCATCACCGAAAGGCTGTTCACGCTGGATCAGATAGCGGACTTCTACCCCGGACACGGCGACGATGGGACTCTGAGCGTGGAAAAGGGCAAGTACGAGGTGTTCGCCTCCAAAGAGCATCCAGCCGATTTGCAAGGAGATGTGGACTGGCTGAACAGCTAGCCCGCCGCCGTGGGAGCCGATGTCCGCTGGGGCGCGCGCGAACTCGCTATCGGGTTCGCGCTCGTAGTCATCGGCGGGTTCGCCGCCATTGCGATAGTAGGGTTCGCGGTGGCGGCGGGCGGCGAAAGCGCCGCGCCGGCGTATACCGCGCTAGCCGCCGTCGCTGCGGGGACGGCGGCGATACTAGTAGCGTGGCTGCTCGCGGCTGCGAAGTATCCGGAGGGCGGCGGATGGGCGGCGCTGGGGCTTCGCCCCGCGAACGGATGGCTGGTCGCGCGGTACGCGCTAGCCGCGCTCGGCGGCGGCTTGGCGTTCAGCGCGGCATACGAGCTGATAGCGTCCGCGCTGGGCGCGGACGCGCTATCCATCGAGCCGCTGCCGCCAGAGCTGTTCGGGCGGGGCGCGACTCGGCTCGCCGTGATAGCCGCCGTAGCGGGATTCACGCCGCTTGCCGAAGAGCTGTTCTTCAGGGGGTTCGTGTTCGGCGGGCTTGCGGCGCGGTTCGGAGCATTGGCGGCGGCAGCCGCCAGCGCCGCTATCTTCGCCGCATTCCACCTATCGCTAGGCGAAGCGCTGCCTATATTCGTCATCGGGCTGCTGCTCGCGTGGGCGTATCGCAAGAGCGGCTCGCTGTGGGCGCCAATCGCGGCGCACGCCGCGCAGAACCTGATTGCGATACTCGCAATCGACACGCTGGGCGCGGCGTAGCCGACAGGGAAAATCTAGGAAAAGCAAAATGCCAAACCGCATAGAGACGAAATTCGCCGAGCTGAGGCGCTTGGGGCGCGTCGCGCTGGCTCCGTTCATCACCATCGGCTTCCCAGACACGCCCACATCCGAAGCGCTCGCGCGCGCCATACTGGACAGCGGCGGCGACGTGCTGGAACTGGGCGTGCCGTTCAGCGACCCGCTGGCGGATGGCCCAACGGTGCAGATGACCAGCTACCGCGCGCTTCGCAACGGCGTTACCGTGCGCGTATGCCTAGACGTTGTGCGGAATCTGCGCGCGTCCGGCGTCGATGCGCCGCTGGTATTCTTGGGCTACTACAACCCCTATCTGCGCTACGGTCTCGACCGCTTCTTGGACGACGCGCGCGACGCCGGGCTAGACGGCATGATAGTTCCGGATTTGCCCAGCGAAGAGGCGGTTCAGCTTGGCGAGATGGCGGCAGAGCGCGGCATTTGCCTCATCCCGCTTCTCGCGCCGACTAGCTCCGACGAGCGGATAGAACAGGCTTGCAAAGCCGCAAGCGGCTTTATATACTGCGTTAGCCTGACCGGGGTAACCTCCGCCCGCAGACACCTATCGGCTTTGACGCCCGAGCTGGTGGCGCGAGTGCGGCGGCATACGGATCTGCCCATAATCGTCGGCTTTGGCGTCTCGCGCGCGGAACATATCGCCGAGATAGGCGGATACGCGGAGGGCGCGGCAGTGGGCAGCGCGCTGCTCGACGCTATCGACGAGGCACCCCCGGACGGCAGGCTCGACGCGGCGAGGCGCTTCGTGCGCTCGCTCAGGACACCCGACAGCGGAGGCGGCGCCTAGATGGGCATGGTCAGAGGTCTGCGCGGAGCCACCACCGCCGACGCCAACACCAAAGACGACATTCTGGACGCCACCCGCGAACTGCTGGAGGCGCTCGTCGAGGCGAACGAAGTCCGCGCCGATGATATAGCGGCGGTTCAGCTTACGACTACCAAAGACCTCAACGCCGAATTCCCCGCAGTCGCCGCGCGCGTCCATATGGGCTGGACGGATGTCGCGCTCATGTGTGGCCACGAGATGGACGTTCCGGGCGCGCAGGAACGCTGCATCCGCGTTATGATTCTCGTGAACACCCACAAGAGCCAGCGCGAGCTCAAGCGCGTATACCTGCGGGGCGCGGCGAACCTGCGCCCGGACGCCGGCTAGCGCGCGGCGATTCCCCACCCCCACGACAACGCCCACCGCAAGGAGAAAACCCTAGTGGAAGTAATCAAGAACGGCTCCGTACCCGAAGACGACGCCACCAACGCGCCGCTGTTCTACGGCGGCCCCGTGTCGCGCCAACCGCTGGTAGCCGCAGACAAGAGCGGTTACTTCAACTTCAGCCTAGTCAACTTCTACGACGGCGCGAAGAACAAGTTCCACTCCCACACCACAGACCAGATCCTGTTCGTAACCAGCGGCGACGGCATCGTAGCCACTGAGGACGAAGAAGTAGCCATCGGCGAGGGCGACACCGCCTTCATACCCGCCGGCGAGAAGCACTGGCACGGCGCGGCGGACGGGAAAGACTTCACCCACATATCCCTTACCGGAACGGACAGCGTAACCACACAGTACGACGACTAAACCGCGCGGCTCCGCCCCCGAGCCATAACCGGGGTAGGCAAAGTGAAACCAAGCTCGAACGCAGCCCGATAAGCCCGCTCTTCCTAGACAGGAGGAGCGGCTGATTCCGCGTGAGCCGGAAGCCGCGCATGGGGACACCCTTCACCCTTCCGCAAAGGAGAAGGGATAGCGGTTGCGGAGCGAGCCTGCCGACATTCGGCGCCTACCCTGTCGAACGCCTACGGTTTCGGGTTGGCGGCGTCGCCACGCATCCTGAGGAGGCTGACGTGGAAGGCATCACACTCATACTTATAGGCATAGCCATATTCGCGCATTCGTGGTTGCAGTTGGGCTTGTACTCCGACGGGCGAACCGTAGGCGCTACCACCGCGTCGCTCGCGGGCGCGCTCGTGCTTGCGATATTCGTGTTTCAGCCCGATTCGCGGCTGATGGAGGCGATGATAGAGGCTACCGGCAGAAGCGAACTAGTCGTGTGGAACACGCTCCTGCTCGCTTGGGGCGTCTACATGATCATCGTCGCCGCGCAGGGCGTATGGGACCTCGAAGAGCGCGCAATCGGCTTCTACAGCGTGCCGCTCACCGTCATCAGCATCGTCGCGCTGGTGTTCTACATATTGGTTTGGGTAGCCGTAGGGTCTGAAGGAGACGCCTTCTCCATGGTGAGCGTCGTCGTGTCCACCTCGCTGCTCGGCATAGTGGGCGCGCTGCTGTTCTTTCAGATGGCGATTCCCTTCCCCGGGCTTCAGCGCGTGGCGGGTTGGATAATGCTGCTGGGGTCCATCGTAATCGTCGGGCTTGGCGCGGCGATGATCTTCCCCGCTGTCTCTATGTAGCCGTCGGCGAAATACCCCTTCTAGGAGCGGGACATGCGCGCAGCCAACAGACTGCCAACGGAAGACTTTCTGCGGAAAGCCGAGCGCGAGATGGGGCGGTTCGAATGGGAGGGCAGCTTCTCAGAATACCTAGACATGGTAGCGGAGGGCCTCTGCAAACCCCGCCTGTCTCACAAGTTGGCGCACGACGCGATACTCGCGGACGGCGTGGAGGAGTCTCCCGCGACAGGCGTAGACAAGTACAAGCTGTTCGACGACAAGGTCTATGGGCAGGACGAGGCTATAGATTCCATCGTGGAGTACTTCGCCTCGTCCGCGGAGCGGCTGGAGATTCGCAAGCGCATCCTGCTTCTGCTCGGTCCGCCCGCAAGCGGCAAGTCCACCATAGCCGCGCTCATCAAAGAGGCGCTCGAACGCTACACGCGCACCGACGAGGGCGCGGTGTACGCCATCAAGGGCTGCCCGATGCAGGAAGAGCCGCTCCACCTCATTCCGCACAGCCTTAGGGATGAGCTGGAAGAGCGGTACGGCATATACGTCGAGGGCGATCTCTGCCCTCGCTGCCGTTACATGGTGCGAACGCAGTACAGGGGCAAAATCTCCGAAGCGCCGGTAATCCGCGTCGTGTTCAGCGAGCAGGAGGCGATAGGCATTGGCTACTACGTAGCCACATCCAACCCAATCGACGCTTCGCTGCTGGTGGGCAGCGTGGATACCACGCAGCTGGAGGGCGACAGGCTGGAGGTAGCGGGCAAAGCCTTTAGGCTGGATGGCGAGCTGAACGTCGCCAACCGCGGGCTAATGGAGTTCGTCGAGATATTCAAGGCGGATCCCCACATGCTCACTACGCTGCTCGGCTTGGCGCAGGAGCAGCTAATCAAGATGGAACGCTTCGGCTCGGTGTATGCCGACGAAGCCGTTATCGGACACTCCAACGAAGGGGATTTCCGAACCTTCCTTCTCGATCCGTCTTCGGAGGCTCTGCGAGACCGCATCATGCGGATTCGCGTGCCGTACAACCTGCGCGTTAGCGACGAGGTGCGGATATACGAGAAGATGTTGGTGAGCAGCGGACTGGCGCCGGATGACCCGGACACCGTCCACATGCCGCCGCTTACGCTGCCCGCCATCAGCGGCTTCGCGGTGCTGTCTCGGCTGGAGCCGCCCACCAAGCTGGCGGTTTCGACGATAGACAAGATGCGCGCTTACGACGGCTTCGACGTAGAGAACTTCTCGCAGGCGGATGTCCGGGAAGAGCGGCTGAAGCTCCCGGACGAGGGCATGACCGGCATATCGCCGCGCTCGGTGATGAACCGCCTCAGCGCGCGCGCCGCGCTGCCGTCCGTAGAATGCCTCAGCCCGCTCGACGCGCTGGACAGCATCTGGCAGGGGCGCGCCGAGAACGTCGGCTTGACCGAAGAGGAGGAGGCGAAGTACGTCGAATATGTGCAAGACGCCGTAGAAGCGTACAACGACCGCGCCATAGAAGACGTCCAAAAGGCTTTCGACGAGCGCTTCGAGGAGTCCGCCGCGTCCGCGCTAAGGTCCTACCTGCTGGAAATTTCGGAATTCGTCGGGTCGCCGGGCAGAGCGTCGCGCGAGAGCGAGCGCGTGATGCGGGAGATGGAGCGCGCCATCGGCATATCCGAGCGCGCCAAAGACGGCTTTCGTCAGGAGGTGCACGAGTTCTTCGAAGACTTCCGGCGGCGCGGCGTAGATTTCGACTACCGATCCGAGCGTCGCATCCGCGCGGCGGTAGAAGCGAGGCTGCTTCCGGACCGCCGCGCGCTCCGCAACGAGCTAGACCGCCCGAGATCGTCCGGGCGCATCTTGGAATGGAAGCGACGGCGGGAGTCTATCCATCGCAGGCTGGTGAAAAGCTGCGGCTACTGCAAAACGTGCGCCAATGAAACGGTGGAGTACGTCCTCTTCCTGCTCAAGGGCAACGCTCCCCTCCGAGCGGGACGCAACGATATACAGTGGCGCTGGCAGCTGAACTGGGCGGGCGAGCGAATGAGCTGGGCGGACGAGCGAGAGGACGGGTTCGAGTAGGCGGCGATAGGGTCAGGCTTCTCTATTGTCGGAATCAGGATTCTCTGGATTAGTGGATTTCCGAGATAGCGCGGGAAAATCCTGAGAATCTCGGAATCACGCAAATCCTGATTCCGGCAATTGGAGACGCGCCTAAACTCTAACCCGCTCGCGCATTCCTTCCAGCGTGGCTAGCGTGTCGTCTATCAAATCTTCCATTATCTCGGCGGCGGGGCGGGCTTCGCTCACCATGCCCGCGCCTTGTCCGGCCGGGTTGAAGATTAGGTCGTGCCGCTTGGCGCGCTCGGCGGCTTGGTTGAAGCCGGACATCAGCGCTCCTTGGAGCGGCATGTCGAGCGGCTCCAGCCCGGACGCCTCCCACGCCTGCACCACGGGCCCTTGGTGCTGCCGCGCCGTCTTGCCTGTGTAGGAGCGCGATATGCGGAAGTCTTCCGAGCGTCCGCTGATGATGGATTGCTGCTGCTGCGGGTAGATGCCGCACTCTTTGGCGGCTAGGAACGCTGTGCCTAGCCAGACGCCTTCCGCGCCCAGCGCGAGCGCCGCCGCGATTCCGCGTCCGTTGGCGATGCCGCCCGCCGCGACGACCGGGCGGGGCGACACGGCGTCCACTATCTGCGGCACCAGCGGCATGGTGGCGATGCGCCCGGTGTGTCCGCCCGCCTCCGTGCCTTGCGCCACGATAACATCCACGCCCGCCGCCATCTGCCGCCGCGCGTTGCGGACGCTGCCCGCAAGCCCCATCAGCTTCACGCCCTTCGCGTGGGCGCGCTCGGACATCCAGCCCGGATCGCCTAGCGCGGCGGCGAAAACGTCCACATCCTCTTCCAAGATCATGTCCACTTGGCTTCTCGCCAGCGCGATGCCCGTCTCCTTCGGCGGTGGAGGCGGGTCCACCGCGTCCAACCCGAACTCCGCCATGAGCGAGTCTACGAACGCGGCGTGGCGCGGATGCTGCCGCCGCACCGCGTCCATCTCGGATTCTTGCCCGTCGGCCCCGCTCTCGCGCTCCACGCTGCCGGTTACGACTGGCAGGAGCAGGTCTACGCCGAAAGGCTTGTCCGTAAGCTCTCGCACCTTGCGGATGCGCTGTCTAAGCTCGTCCACCTGAATGCCGGAGCCGCCCATCACGCCAAGCCCGCCCGCGTTCGACACCGCCGCCACAAGCTCCGGCGGCGTCCACCGCCCGCCCATCCCCGCGAGGCAGATGGGGTATTCTATCTCCAAGTAGTCGCAGAGCGAAGTCTTGAGTACGGGGCGAGGCATTGGGATTGGCTCCTATGGCTTGGCTGGGCGGCGCGTCGGGTTTGCCGAATTTTAGGCAGGCGGCTTGGGCGTGTCAATCGCGCCCGCCCCGCAGCCGCGCGTTCTCCGCCTCCAACTCGCTTATCCTGTCTTGCAAGCCGATGATGACTTCCGCGCCCGCTAGGTTGACGCCAAGCTCTTCCGTGAGGCGGCGGATTCGCCTGACGCGCTCGACGTCCGCGCGGGAGAACATGCGCCGCTTGCCGTTGGTTCTCGCCGGCTCTATCAGCCCGATGCGCTCGTAGTAGCGCAGCGTCTGCGTTCGGACGCCTATCAGCCGCGCCGCTACTCGTATCACGTAGACCGGCTCGTTGCGGTCGAACATAGCCATCGTCGGCGCGCCCCGTCAGCCGGCCGCCGTTCGCGTCTGCCGAAACCGTACCAGCAGATCGCGCTGCTCGTCCGTGAGCGACTCCGGCATCTGCGGCTTGACGGTCACGTACATGTCGCCCTTGGTCGACGGCGAGCCTAGCTTGGGCATACCCTGACCGCGCAGCCGGATTTTTTGCCCCGTCTGCGTATTCGGCGGAATGGTGACCCGGATGCGCCGCCCGTCGATTGTCGTCACCGGCGCGTCTCCGCCCAATATCGCGTCCTCGAACGGGATGTCCGCGTCCGCGTGCAGATCGTCGCCCGCCCGCCTGTATCGCGCGTGCGCCGCCACGGACACGTTCAGAACGATGGACAAGTCGGCGTCCGGCGACACGCGCACCTTGCTGCCGTTGTCTACGCCGGGCGGGATGTCCACTTCCAGACGCCGCTCTCTGCCTCCGCTGGTCAGCGTAAGCTCGAATGGGACGCCTCGATACGCCTCTTCGAGCGTGACGGATACGTTCTCCTCGACAGTCGCGCGGGCGGACGCGCCGACGCCGTCACTGCCGCCGCCCATTCCGAAGTTGCCTCCGAGTATGTCCTCGAACTCCCGGAAGTTGTCTTGCATATCCGCCATGAGGTCTTCCAGAGTGGGCGTCGGCGTTGTCGTCCGCCTGCCGCCGCCTCTTGGCGGGCGGTATGTCGTTCGCGTTCGCGCGCCGCCTCCGCCGCGCGGCGCGTCCATGCCGCCGCCGTCGTACTTTCGGCGGCTTTCCGGCTTGGAGAGCGTCTCGTAAGCCTCGCTGATGCGCTTGAACCGCTCTTCCGCGCCCGCGTCGCCCGGGTTCACGTCCGGATGGTGCTGACGCGCAAGCCGCCTGAACGCCTGCCGTATCTCCTTCTGGTCGGCGCTTCGGGATACGCCTAGAGTCTTGTAGTAGTCTTCCATTTCCCAAATCCCGCGCGATTTTCCTTGCCTGCCCGCATCTTACCAGATGAAGCCGCAACAGTCATGTATATTATAGCAATCGATATAATTATCTTGACACTGTATTGGCGCATGAGTATCATCTATATACGTTCGATATGAGAACGACCGCATGAATTAGAACACTGCGAGGAGAGAAGAACATGACTCTACAGAGATGGGACCCGTTCGCCGATCTGCGGCGCATGGACGACACTATCGCCCGCTTGCTGAACGCGGGCGCGCGCCCCGCCGGGTTCGCCGGCGGGCGCTGGGACATCCCGATGGACGTGCTGCAGGAGGGCGACGACTTGATAGTTCGCGCGTCCCTGCCGGGCGTCAAGCCCGACGAGATCCAGATAACACTCGAAGATGGGCTGCTCACCATCGAGGGCGAGACCGGCTCGGAGTCGGAGGAGCGCAAGGAAGGCTACCTGCTGCGCGAGCGGCGCTACGGCAGATTCCACCGCGCGCTGCGGCTGCCCAACACGGTGGACGCTGACAAGGCGTCGCCGAGCTACGAGGACGGCGTTCTGACGATAACCGTTCCCAAGCAGGAGGCTAAGAAGGCGCGTCGGCTGCAAATCGAGTCCGGCTAGCGGCGGACGGCAGAAAGCGATAGGCAATCCGGGGGGCGGCTTCGCGAGGAGCCGCCCCCTTAGTATATGAAAGACGCCCCGCCCTCCCCAATGTTGCTATAATACGGTGCGGAGGCGCATTCGATTGAAGATATACACCCGCTCCGGCGACGAGGGCGAGACGGGCTTGCTGTTCGGCGGGCACGTCTCTAAAGCCGACGTTCGCACAGAGGCTTACGGCTCTACCGACCACGCAGTATCCGCCATCGGCTTCGCGCGCGCCACAGCCGCCGAGCCGCTCACGCGCGGCATTCTGCTGGACGTTCAGCGCGAGATGTTCATGATAGGCGCGGAGCTTGCCACCGACAACGCCAACCGCCATCACCTGCTGAGACGATTTCAGGTTGCCGACGAGTCTCACGTCGCGCGTTTGGAGGCGCTGATAGACGACCTCAACGCGCGCGTCGAGCTGCCGCCCAACTTCATCGTGCCGGGGGCGTCCGCCGCGTCCGCCTCGCTCGACGTGGCGCGGACGCAGGTTCGCGCCGCCGAGCGTCGCGTCGTCGAGCTGCAAGCCGCCGACATGCTGCCCAACGCCAACATCCTCGTCTACCTCAACCGCCTCTCCGATCTGCTCTTCATGCTGGCGCGCTACGAAGACCGCGCCTTGCCGTTCGAGATAGTGACCGGACAGCGCGCCGAGCCTGCCGAATGACGGCCGCCAAGCCGACAGTCGCCATAGTGGACTACGACGCCGGCAACCTCCGCAGCGTGCAGAAGGCGCTGGAGCTGTACGACGCGCGCGCCGCAATCACCTCCAGCGCGGACGTCATCGCGCGCGCCGATGCCGTAGTAGTGCCGGGTCAGGGCGCTTGCGACTCTTCTATGCGAAACCTGCGCGAGCGCAACCTGATAGATCCCATACGCGATCGAATAGAGGGAGGCCGCCCCTTTCTCGGCGTCTGCCTTGGCTTGCAGCTTTTGCTCGATAGCTCCGACGAGGGAGACGAACCCTGCCTAGGCATAGTCGGCGGCGCGTGCAGACGGCTGCCCGGCGGCTTCCAGAAGATCCCGCATATGGGCTGGAATCAAGTAGCGTGGCGCAAGAGCCACCCGTTTTTCGACGGCGTGCCTGACGGCGCCCACTTCTACTTCGTACACAGCTACTATGCCGACCCGGACGACCGCTCCATCGTAGCGGGGACTACGGACTACGGAATAGAGTTTTGCAGCGCGGCGGCTTGGGAATCCGTAGCCGCAGTGCAGTTCCACCCGGAAAAGAGCGGCAAGATAGGGCTGAAGATATACGAAAACTTCGTCCGATACGTCCGCGAGTCGTGAACGGGGCGCGCCGTGGAAGTGATACCAGCCATAGACCTGATAGGCGGGCGCTGCGTGCGTCTGTATCAAGGGGACTATGCGAGGGAGACCTTTTACGCTGACGATCCGGTGGAAGTAGCTTTGCGCTGGCGGCGGCTGGGCGCGAGCCGCGTTCACGTGGTGGATCTGGACGGCGCGAAGGCGGGCGCGCCGCGCAATCTCGACGCCGTTCGCCGCATCGCGGGCGCGCTCGATGTTCCCGTGCAGATGGGCGGCGGCATTCGCTCGCTCGACGCCGCGCGCGCCGTCATAGACGCGGGCGTTCATCGCGTGATGCTAGGCACCGTAGCGGTGCGTAATCCGAGCGTCGTGCGGCGCGCCTGCGACGAGCTGGGGGCGGAGTCCATCGTTGTGGCGATAGACTCGCGCGGCGGCAAGGTGGCGGTGTCTGGCTGGACAGCCGCAAGCGAAACGCGCGCGACAGACCTGATGAGCGCGATGATGGACGCGGGCGTCCGCGCGTTCCTATGCACCGACATATCGCGGGACGGGACGCTGGCAGGCCCCAACTATGCGCTGATGCGTGAGCTAGTTCGCGTGGGCGGCGACGGCGTAATCGCGGCGGGCGGAATCGCGTCGGTGGAGCATCTCGCGCGGCTCGCCGAGATTGGCGTAGGCGGCGCGGTAGTTGGGCGCGCGCTGTACACCGAGGACATAGACCTAGCCGAAGCGCTGGACGCTATAGGCGGCGCGGCGCCGTGCTGACCAAGCGAATCATCCCATGCCTCGACGTCGACGCGGGGCGCGTCGTCAAGGGCGTCAGCTTCGTCGGGATACGCGACGCGGGCGACCCCGCGCGGCTCGCTTCGCACTACGACGCCGAGGGCGCGGACGAGCTGGTTCTGCTGGACATCACCGCAAGTTCGGACTCGCGCGACATCATGCTGAACGTGGTGCGCGAGGTTGCAGAGCGGCTGTTCATCCCGTTCACGGTCGGCGGCGGAATGCGGAGCGTCGCGGACGTGCGGCGGATGCTCGAAGCGGGCGCGGACAAGGTATCGCTCAACACCGCCGCAGTCCAGCGCCCGAATCTCGTCGCCGAGGCGTCCGACCGCTTCGGGGCGCAGTGCATCGTCGTCGCAATAGACGCCACCGTCGTCAGGCGGGGCGCCCCTTCCCCAATCTGCGACGACCCGACGCTGGCTCTGGACGAAAGCTCGCGCTGGGAGGTCTACATCCGCGGCGGCAGAACGCCGACCGGGATAGACGCGCTGAAGTGGGCTACGCGCGCTGCCGAACTGGGCGCGGGCGAGCTTCTGCTGACCAGCATGGACACCGATGGACACCAGACGGGATACGACATAGACATGCTGCGCGCGGTGTCCGAGGCGGTGCCGATACCCGTGATAGCCAGCGGCGGCGCGGGCGCGCCCGAACACTTCTTCGACGCGCTCGACCGCGGCAAGGCGGACGCGGTGCTTGCCGCAAGCGTGTTCCACTTCGGAACGTACAGGGTGCGAGACATCAAGCGATACCTGAGCGAGCGCGGCGCGCCCATGCGCCCGGTAGATTGACCAGCGAGAACCCAACCCACAGCCAGCGGCGGCAGCCGCGCGGAGGACGACGCCATGCCGACAGTACTGCTAGACGACAAGGGGCTTGCGCCCGCCATATGCCAGCATGCCGACACGGGCGAAGTCATCATGCTGGGCTACGTAAGCCCGGGCGCGCTGAAGCGCACGCTGGAGGGCGGCGAGGTGTGGTTCTACTCTCGCAGCCGCTCCGACCTGTGGCACAAGGGCGAGGTGTCCGGCAACTACATGCGTATCCGCTCCGCCGCCGTGGACTGCGATGGCGATGTGGTTCTGCTGAAGGTTATCCCGGATGGCCCCATCTGCCATACGGGAAGCCCCACCTGCTTCTTCACGCCGATGGACGACATGCCGGAGTTCGACGCGCCGCAGAAGGGACCCGGCATCCTCGAAGAGCTGTACAGCGTAATCCAAGACCGCAAGCGGGAGATGCCCGCGGGCAGCTACACGACGAGCCTGTTCGAGGGCGGCGCCGATCGCATCGCGCAGAAGGTTATCGAAGAGTCTGGCGAGGCTGCGATAGCCGCCGTCAAGCGCGATTCCGACGGCGTGGCGGCTGAGATGGCGGACTTGTTCTACCACGCGCTCGCGCTCATGTCCGCGTCAGGCGTCAGGCCCGAAGCGGTGTGGGATGAGCTGAGGCGACGGCGAGGATAGGCAACGGCGGTTCTGGAAGGCGCTAGGCGCTACACTGTAACTGAGGCTGCTCGAAGTCCGCTCGGTTGCGGGCGACTTGGAATGCTTGGAAGGAGGTCGGTCGTGGAAGCGGTGATAGGGTTGTCCCTCATAGCAATCGGAGTCACTGGCATGGTTATCGGCGTTGCGGGCCTTGTCATATGGTCTCTCAGGCGATATTAGCCGCGCGCCGCCGCCGTACCGCCTATTTATGAAGATTGGAGAGTTGGATTGCAAGGCAGCCGTAGAGAACTCCCCATATCTTTGGTGCTCTTGATTCTGTTCGCCATAGCCGTTACCGGATTAGGCATCCAGTACTGGCTGGCGCCTGTATCGGTAGACGGCATGACTCCCGCTCGCGAAAACTTGTTGACGACGTCCGACTGGATGGTCAAAACCTCCATTGGCGCGATTCTTGGGTTGGCCGGCGGCGTCCGTCTAGCAAGAGCGAACGGCGGCCAAGATTCCTCTCGAGCCGCGCCCTAGCGCCAGATATTCGGCTTTATGCCTTCCGCCTTCTGGTTATGCCGCTCTAGCCCCTGCCTCCCCATCCGCCTCCAGTGCCGTCCGCATCGCCGCGACAGCCACCTCTATCTGGTCGTCGTCCGGCTGGCGCGTCGTCAGCTTTTGCAGCAGCAGGTTCGGCGCGCTGATTAGCCGCACTAGCGGGTTGCGCTCGTATCTGCCGCTCAGCCTGATTATCTCGTAGGCTACCGCCGAGATTAGCGGGATGAACACTATCCGCGAAACCACCGTCCACCACAGCGGATCGCGCGGCACGAACACGAACACGATTATGGCGACGACCATCACCGTGAGCAGGAACGCCGTGCCGCATCGCGGATGCGCGGGGGAGTATCTGCGGATGGCGTCTATCTCCAGCGGGTCGCCCCGCTCCTGCGCGTGCACCGTCATATGCTCCGCGCCGTGGTACATGAACACGCGCCTTATGTCCCGCATCCGCCCGATTAGCCAGATGTACGCCACGAATACCGCCAGCCGTATGCCGCCCTCGACGACGTTGGAGAGTATGTCGCCGCCGAACATGCCTTCGAACGGGCGGCTGGCGAACAGCGGAAGCAGGAAGAACAGCAGTATGGCGAACCCGAACGACAAGATCAGCATGCTCGCCAACGCGCCCTTGCCAAGCTCTTCGGATTCGACGTCGGAATCGGGGTCCGCATCCGGGCTTTCGAGGCTGACGCTCGACGAGTAGCTGAGCGCGCGCATCCCAAGCGCGAGCGTCTCCGCGAGCGTGACGACGCCGCGAACGAACGGAACGCGCCTCAGCCTGCCGGTGTACAGCTGTCCGAGCCGCCTAGTGTGGGTGGCGATGCCGCCGTTGGGTCTGCGGACTGCGACAGCCATGTGCGTTTGGCCGCGAATCATCACGCCTTCCAGCACCGCTTGGCCGCCGTATGTGGGCGCTCTCTGCGTGGGCATAGCCTAACTCGGAGCAACGAAAAGGGGTGAGACGCTCGATCCCACCCCTCTTGCGCTCTCCATCGGGTGGACGCGCCGTTACTGCTGAAGGCGGAAGCGGCGCATGAGCCGTTCGACGCGCCCTTCCGTGTCCACGATGCGCTGCTCGCCCGTGAAGAACGGATGGCAGTTGGAGCATATCTCGACGCGAAGCTCGGGCTTGGTTGCGCCGGTCACGTAGCTGTGTCCGCAACTGCACGTAACGCGCGCCTCATCGTAGTAGGTGGGGTGGATTCCCGTTTTCACTTCGCCTAGCCTCCCAGCGGATAGACGCTGGCGACTTTGCGGCCTCGGCGCCCGTACTCGAACTTCACCGAGCCATCCACCAGCGAAAACAGCGTGTGGTCTCTGCCCAGCCCAACGTTGGTTCCGGGGTGAATGCGGGTGCCGCGCTGCCGAACGATGATCGTTCCCGCGCGCACCAGCTGCGTGTCGTAGCGTTTCACGCCCAGCCGCTTGGCGTTGCTGTCGCGCCCGTTGCGCGTGCTGCCGCCGCCCTTCTTATGCGCCATGCTAAGCCTCCTCGCCGTTGTCGGATTCGTCTTGCGGCTCGCCTTCGTCCAGCAGGATGTCCGTTACCGTCAGATCGGTGTATCGCTGGCGATGCCCCTTCTTGCGGCGGTAGCGAATCTTGGACTTGTACTTGAAGACGACTATCTTCTTGCCCTTGCCGCTTTCGGCGATCTCGGTCAGCACCTTAGCGCCGTCCACGCTCGGCGCGCCGAGCGAAACCCGCCCCCCGCGCGACACCATGCGAACGTCGGCAAGCTCCACCGTATCCCCAACATCGCCGGCGATGGACTCCACCCGAATGGTGTCGCCGGTGGATACCCTATACTGTTTTCCGCCCGTGTGGACGATTGCGTAGTCAGCCATTTTCGGACCTCTCGGACAATAGGCGTATTTTAGTGATGCGCCGCTTGGCAGTCAAGGAAGCTCGAATTAGGCATTCATATAACGCGCTGGCATTATATATATCCAGCCTTCCCTGAGCCACGCCATCGCCAACGATCCGACCAGCATCTCCACGCTCTTGGAGTATCCCTCGACGCTGCGCCCCAATCTGTTCAGCTTCCCCTCGATACCGAGTGCAGCCCCTCGTTCCGGTTCGCCTCGCTTCCCTTTCCCACCTCGCGAGAGCCTGTCGGAAGCCAGCCATACGCCTCATAGCCGTCGCTGCGGCATCTCTCCGACTTGGGAAGCCTCGACAACAGCCTCACAAAGGTCTCCATATCGCGGCTTCCCACCCTGGAGCGTCCGTCTTTGGGCGTCCAGTTGGAGCCGCAGTGAGGGCAGCGGATGTCGTGGTTGTATGCGCGCGGACGGGCCATCGGTACTATCCTCCCTATCCTCCATGTTGTGGTATAGCCCTAATCAGCGCGTGCTATGAATACCCGCCCCGCCCTATGGGTTTTGCCCCGTCCGCGGATGCTCTGCGCCTCCCGCGCATCTATGCTATTTTAGCGCAGACGCTTCGAGGCTAGACACGTCTACGCATAACGGGAGATGGGCAAATGTACGAACGAATAGCGGTTTTGGGCGTAGGGGCTATAGGCGGCATCATCGGCGGGTATCTGACGCGCGCCGGGCGCGATGTCACGCTCGTAGACCAGTGGGCGGAGAACGTCGAGGCTATCCGCCAAAAGGGGCTGACGGTATCCACGCAGGAGGGCGACTTCACGGTTGCCGCGAACGCCGTTCATCTTGGCGAGGTCTGCAACATCGTCGAGCCGTTCGATCTGGTGTTCCTCGCCATGAAATCCTACGATACGGAGTGGGCTACCCACTTCATCCTGCCGCATCTCGCGCCGAACGGGGTCATAGTGTCGGCGCAGAACGGCATCAACGACGAGCGCATAGCCGCGATAGCGGGCTGGGGGCGCGTTCTAGGGTGCGTGATAACGCTGGGCGCGGGGATGTACGCGCCGGCGAATCCGCAGCGCACCAGCGTAGCCGACAGGCTGGCGTTCACCATCGGCGAGCCGAGCGGCATAGAGTCCGCCCGCGCGCGCGAAATAGCGGACATGCTGAGCGTGGTGGGCCCTGTGAAGGTTACGCGCAACCTGTGGGGGCAGCGCTGGGCTAAGCTCGCGGTCAACTCGATGGCGAACCCGATATGCGCGCTCACCGGGCTAGGCTCCGCCGCGTCGCGCGATACGCCCGGCGTGGTGGATGTAGCCATCCGCATCGGCGCGGAGGTGGTGAGCGTGGGAAGCGCGCTCGGCGTAGAGGTGGAGCCTATCAACAACGCGCCAGCCCAGCAGTTCGTCGCCGCGACAGAGGACGCCGCCGCGCTCGAAGACCTCAAATCGCAGCTTGCGGAGGGCGCGCGCGAACTGGGCGCGGGACGCCCGTCCATGCTCCAAGACGTGATGAAGGGGCGCAAGACGGAGATAGAATACCTAGACGGCTACGTGTCGCAAAGAGGGCGCGAGACGGGAACGCCAACCCCCGCCTGCGACCGCATCACCGATCTGCTGAAGCGCGTCGAACGCGGAGAGCTGAAGCCGGACGCGGACAACATACGGCTGATGAGCGATTTCATGTAGATTGCATAGGAGAGAGTTGCAAAAACCCTCCTCCCTGTCTGTATCTGTGGGCTTGCGGGGGTAGGCGCGCCGTCGTTCCGGCGCGGGCGCTGATGCGATTCTCTCGCATAGATACACGGGATATTTGGGGGATTCGGGGGGACTCATCCTGTGAATCTATGGCGTCCCAAAGGCGCGCAGGGGGTGTATCGAGGCTGGTGGGCGCTTCTGGGCGCGACGCTGTTGGCGGTTCTTTCGGGCGGCGCGCTCTATCACGGCGCGACGGTGTTCTTCAAGCCGATTCAGCGCGACTTGGGGCTGTCGAGCGCGAATACGGCGCTGGTGTTCACGCTGGCGCGCGCGCAGGCGAGCATAGCCGCGCCGTTATACGGCTGGTTGGCGGACCGAGTCGGAGCCAAGCCTCTCATCGCGCTCGGAGCGCTTGTCTCCGGCTTGGGCTTGATAGTCATCACGCGCATCGAGAGCTATGCGCTGTTCCTGCTCGCCTATTTGCTGCTGGTATCCGCGCCGTCTAGCTTCGGGTTCGGGCAGACTCTGCTGACCGCCGTGAACGGGTGGTTCATCCGCCGCAAGGCGATAGCCATGAGCATATTGCTCACCGGCATGGCGGCTGGCGGAGCCGTGTTCGTATACCCGCTCGGCGTTGGGGTGGACAGGTTCGGATGGCGTCCGACGTCCGTAGCCTCTGGGCTGCTCGTAATCGTTGGCGGGCTTGCGCTGTCCACGCTCGTCGCGCCGCCGCCGCGCGGTGCGGGCAACGTGGTGGAGCGCGTCGAGGGCGAGCCGTCGCCCGCGCCTCGCGCCGGACGCGCCGCCCCGCGCGCCGCAGACGCCGATTTCGCGCTGTCCGAAGCTATTCGCGCGCGCGTGTTTTGGATACTGCTCGCGGCGTCTACGCTGAGAATAGCGTCCGAAACCGCGATAGGCATTCACATCGTGCCTATAATGGCGTGGCAGGGCGCGGAAGAGGAATTCGCCGCCGCGCTCGTGTCGGTGTACTTCCTGCTGTCGATACCGTTCAGGCTCGGTCTGGGGCTCTTGGCGCACCGCGTGGGATTCCAGCCGCCGATAGTGTGCGGGATGCTATGCGGCGCGGCGGCTTGCGCGCTGCTCATCCAAACGGACGACGTTCGCAGCCTGTATCCGTTCGTGCTGCTGCTGGCTATATACGAAGGCTCTGCCGCGCTCCAGTGGGTTGCGCTGGGCAACTACTTCGGCAGGCGCAGCTACGGCGCAATCACTGGTATCATAAGGGCGTTCGACACGGTGGGGACGTTCTTCGCGCCGTGGTTCGCAGGTTGGGCGTTCGATAGGACAGGCGAGTACACGCCCGCGCTAGCCGCGTTTGCCGCCGCGTTCGCCATAGCCGCGCTGCTGTACGGCATATGCAGACGACCGACCCGCCCCGTCCCGCGCCGCATTCGCAGACCGGAGGACAGATGAGAAGGGCAATCAAGAGGCTATATATAACTTTCGCAACTATAGGCGGGCTGGCGGCTGTGGCGCTGGTCTACCGCGATCAGCTGATTTCCATGCGCGAGCGCGGCGGCGACTTCGCCGCGCTAGACCCGATTCTGCTGCTCCACTCGCTCGGTCTTAGCCTGCTTTTCATCCCGATAGGCGCGTTCGTAGGGGTAGCGACAGTCGGCGTGGCGCATCTAGCGTGGGTAGCCGCGCGCGAACTACTGTGGCAGATCAAGGCGCGGCGCGGCTGATTCGCGCAGTCGCATAGATAGATAGACGGGATTCACGAGGCGGGGCGACCGATTCTCCGAAAGGCAGCCCCGTTCCAGCCTGAACATCCAGAAAAACCCCGCATATCCTGTAAGCCCATGTCGATTCCACTTCGTCCATTCCCGCTGATAGTGTGCGCGCTGATGGCAGTCGCCGCGGGCTGCGCGGACGCTCGCGCAGACGCCGCGCCCGTCATTGGCGAATCCGGCGCGCTCGGCGCTCACATCAGCCAAGCCGACATAGACGCCGGCGCGCTCAGCTTGGATCAGCTCGTGGAGCGCGGGGAGGCGCTGTTCGGCGCGTCGTTCAACACGCTGGACGGCGCGGGCAGGCCAGAGACTACCGACGTAAGCCCGAACAACTTCCGCCCGCCGCGCGAGTTTCCTGACAACTTCAACCGCATCTCAGGTCCAGACGCCAACTCCTGCGTCAGCTGCCACAGCGTGCCGCGCGCGGGCGGCGGCGGCGACAACGCCACGAACGTATTCGTGCTGGCGGACAGGCTGCACTTCGTGAACTTCGACGGCGGCGAAGGAGACGGTCTCGAACGGCATACGCTGCGGAGCGTCGGCAACGAGCGCGCGTCGATAGGCTTGTTCGGCTCCGGCTACATAGAGCTGCTCGCGCGGGAGATGACTACGGATCTGCACGCCATCCGCGACGACGCTCGACGCGAGGCTAAGCGAACTGGCGCGGACGCAGCCGCCCGCCTGACGAGCAAGGGGGTAGACTTCGGGCGCATAACCGCGAAACCGGATGGAACGTTCGCCACAGACGAGATAGAGGGCGTGGACGACGACCTAATCATCCGCCCGTTCATGCAGAAAGGCACGATAGTATCTCTGCGCGAATTCGCGGTGAAGGCTCTCAACCAGCATTTCGGGATGCAGGCGTCGGAGCGGTTCGGCGACGGGGTGGATCACGACGGCGACGGCGCGGCGGACGAGGTTTCGCGCGGCGACGTTACCGCGCTGGTGATGTTTCAGGCGACGCTGCCCGCGCCGACGCGCGTCTTGCCCGCCCACCCGGACGCGCGCGCCGCCGCCGAGCGGGGCGAGGAGCTGTTCGCGGCGCTCGGCTGCGGCGGCTGCCACGTCCCGGAGCTTCCGCTAGAAAGCGCGGTGTTCAGCGAGCCGAACCCGTTCAACCCTAGCGGAAAGCTGAGCGTGTTCGACGTGGAATCGCCGTATGCCGTCGATCTAGCCGCGCTGGGCGGCTCGGCGCTGCGCGTCGACGAGCGCGGGCGGCTGATGGCGCCGGTGTTCACCGACCTCAAGCGGCACGACATGGGCGCGACGCTGGACAACGAGACGCTGGAGGAAGAGGGCGTTCCAACGGAGCAGTGGCTGACGCGCAAGCTGTGGGGCGCGGCGGACGAGCCGCCGTTTCTGCATCACGGGCGGGCAACGCTCATGTCCGAAGCCGTCCTAGCCCACGGCGGGGAAGCGCAGCCGAGCCGCGACGCCTACGCCGCGCTCCCGCCCGACGATCGGGCGGCGGTGATGGAGTTTCTCAAGACGCTGCGAATCCCGCCCGCCGCCGCCGAATCCGCCGCCTCTCCGCGCGGGTCTGGGATTATCGGCGGAGTCATCTGGGCTGCCGCCGGAGCGCTCGCAGGCGCCGCGCTGACCCTGCTAGTTGGCTGGGGAGTTCTGCGGTTCAGGCGCGGGCGCGCCGCCGAACCGCGGTGATAATAAGTTTGCCCAATCTGGTACAATTGACCCGCGAGAAGAACATGGCTATCGACACTGTAGAAGACATCATCGCCGCGCTAGACGCGGAACCGGCTCTGCTGGAGGCGGTGCGCGCCCGTTTGCTGACTAGGGAGCTGTTGGAGCTTCCCGAAAAGTTCGCGCTGTATCAGGAAGCCACGGATAGGCGACTCGACCGTCTGGAGACGACCCTCCAACGGTTCATGGAGGCTGCCAACAGGCGCTTCGACCGTCTGGAGACGACGCTGCGGGATTTCATGGAGGTAACGAACCGTCGTTTGGAGGCTCTGGAGACGACGCTGCGGGATTTCATGGAGGTAACGAATCGCCGTTTGGAGGCTCTGGAGACGTCCCAAGACCGTCTGGAGACGACGTTGCGTGATTTCATGGAGGTAACGAACCGTCGTTTGGAGGCTCTGGAGACGACGTTGCGTGATTTCATGGAGGTAACGAACCGTCGTTTGGAGGCTCTGGAGACGACGCTGCGGGATTTCATGGAGTCCACGAACCGGCGGTTCGAAGCTCTGGAGGCGTCCCAAAACGAGCTGAGGGACTCGCACTACGAGTTGAAGGATTCCCACGATGCGCTAGTAGTTTCCCACAACCGCTTGGCGGAAGTGGTGCAGTCTATGCACACGGATCTCGGCAGGGTCAAGGGCTACCACGCGCGGCTGGCGGCAATCGACGAAATGGTTTTCGTAGCGCGGCAGATGGGCTACCGCTTGGAGCGGGTTCTGTCCCGGAACGACATCCTGGACATCGAAGAGGGCGCGGGCGATGCCGTCAAGTCGGTTTCCAGCAACGATCTGGAAAGCTTCCTCAGGGCGGACGCTATCTTGGACGTGTCGGACAGGAACGGCGGGCCTTCTCTGTACATCGCGGCGGAGATCTCTTACACGGTTCGAGATAACGACACCTCCCGCGCCATTCGCAACGCCGAGATGCTGGCTATGTTCACCGATAGGCAGGCGCTGGCGGCGGTCGCGGGCGTGCAACTGTCAGAATCCGCCGCGGGAGATGTGGATTCCAAGAGGGTCTTCTTCTACAGGATCCCGCTTCGCGTCTTGGAACCCGACTAATCCGCGTCCGCGCGCGCTAAAGGGCCGTCCCCGCCTACTGCGGCTCTTCCACCACCACCACTTGCCCACCCTTCACGTCCGTTAGGCGCTGCTCGACTCCGCTTCGCCAGTGGATGGTTATCTCGTCAGCCGCGTCCGCGCTGCCCAACCCGAAGGTCAGGTCCAAGCTGTTCATCGACAGGTAAGACGAGCTAGCGGTCAGCTCTTGCGTTTGGGTGGTTGGAGCGCCGTCGCCGGTCTTGGCGGTTAGGTAGACGCGCGCGCCTAGTCCGTCCGCGTTGCCGCCGCTTCCGCCGTCCGCGCCGCCGCCGCGCAGCCGCAGCGTGAGCCAGTTGCCCGCGCCGCCGCCGTTGAGCCACACGAACAGCGGCCCCTTGGCGAACCGTATGCCGTTCGGCGTCTTGATCTCGCCGCTGCTGTTCGTGGCGATTAGGTCTACGTAGCCATCGCCGTTCAGGTCTCCCTTCGCAAGCGCTTTGCCGTTCTCGTGGAAGCGCGCGTCTATGCGCTGCGCTATGGCGTCGAAGTCCGCGCTCGTCGGGTCTAGGTTGGAATAGTCCACGTCCTGAATATCCAGCAGGCGGGCTTCCACCGTGATGTCCCGGAATCCGCCCGCGCCGTCGCCGCGCAGCATTCTGCCCGCGCCCGGGTAGAGCAGCCCACCCGGACCCTCGCCGCGCGACACGAGCGCGCCGAGCCAGTACAAGTCTTGCGCGCCGTCGTTGTCATAGTCGAAGAACGCCGCGCCGAAGCCGAAATCGTATGCGGCAAGCCCGGACGGCGCTTCCCAAGCGGGGTGGATGTTCTGGGCGTCGAGCGACGCGGGCGGCATGATAGCGCTCGGCTCGACGAGCGTTCGCGCAGCTACTTCGCTGAATCCGAATCCGTTCGCCGCGCCATCGTTCCGAAGCAGGAAGTGAAGGCACGTTCCCCAGTCGAACTGGTGGGAGTAGGCGCAGTCCGCGCCCGGCTGAGACACGGGGCGGCGCGTGAGCGGGTGGAAGCCGATGTTGGTTGCGAACACGTCGAGATCGGCGTCGCCGTCGTAGTCTCCCAGCGCGAAGCCCATCCACTGCCCGGCGGTGTCTATGCCCATCTCCGCCGCTGCCGGCGTGAACCGAACGCGCCCGTCGGCGGAATCGTTCCGGTACAGCTTCAGCCTGTCGCCGTCGTCGGCAACCCACAAGTCCGGGTCTCGGTCGTCGTCGAAGTCGTGGAACATCGTCGCCCAGCTCTGCCCCGTCGGATCTCCCACGCGGTTGCGGTCGCGGTCGCCCAGCAGCGGGTCGTAGCCCTCGAACAGCTGCCCGCTCAGCGGGTCGTCGAACATAATCGGCTTGCCGTCGGGCGCGCGCATGATTATCTGCCCGCCGCGAACGCCCGCCTCCGCGCCTATCTCGTCGAATGTGAAATCGCCGTTGTTGAGGTACAAGACGTTGTAGTGTCCGTGGTGCTGCGGGGTGGTGAAGCGCACGAAGTCGAAATCGGCGCGGTTGGCTACGTAGATGTCCGCGAACCCGTCTCCGTTCACGTCGGCGCAGGCGACGCTGGCGGCTGAGCGGATGTTGACTGCGTCGCCGAACGCGCTCTCCGTAACGTCGCTGAACGCGCCGTCTCCATTGTTGCGAAACAGCCTGTCGGATATGGCGGCTTTCAGGTCTGGGCGGTTGGCGGCTGAGCGAAAGTCTAGGCCGTCGCCTTTGCGTCCATACGCGCCTACGTAGAGGTCTTGGAATCCGTCGTTGTCGAAATCGCACGCCGCCGCGCCGCTGCTGTTGCTGCGCTCCGCGCTCACTCCAGCCGCGCCGCCCGTCTCCGTGAACATAGGGACGCCGTCGCCGTCGTTCCCATCGTTGCGGAACAGGAAGTTTGGCCCATGCTCTTCTTGCGTGACGTAGAAGTCGAGGTCTCCATCGCGGTCGTAGTCGAATATGGCTACGCCCGGATAGCGGTTGATGGTGAACGCGCTATCTCCGAGCGCGTCTGGCGCGATGTTCGCGAACGCCGCCGCGCCGCCGCTGTCTGGCGCGTCTGGCGCGGCGCATCCGGACGCGAACGGGACGAGCGCGAACGCGGCAAGCCATAGCCATGCCGCGACGACGCCCAACGGCGGACGCAAGCGGGCTACGCGCCGTTGTCGCCGTACAGGTGGCAGGATACGGAGTGGCGCGCGGCTGTCGCGCTCAGATGCGGCGTTTCGTCGGCGCACGGCTCGAACACGGACGGGCAGCGGGGATGGAAGGCGCATCCGCTCGGCGGGTTTATTGGAGACGGCACCTCTCCGGTAAGCACTATCTCTTCCCGCTCTACGCCCGGGCGCGACGACAGCGACGCCGATATGAGCGCGCGCGTGTAAGGGTGGCGCGGACGCTCGAAAAGTTCGCGCGATTCCGCCTCCTCCACTATCTTGCCCAAGTACATCACGCCAACCATATCGCTCATGTAGCGAACCGTAGCCAGTTGGTGGGCGATGAGCAGGTAGCTGAGGTTATGCTCTATTTGCAGCTGCTTGAGCAGGTTCATTATCTGCGCGCGGATGGATACGTCGAGCGCGGAAACGGGTTCGTCCAGCACTATCAGCTTGGGGCGAAGCGCGAGCGCGCGCGCGATTGCGATGCGCTGGCGCTGCCCGCCGCTGAACTCGTGCGGGTAGCGGTAGGCGTGGCTGGGGTGCAGCCCGACTTCTTCGAGCAGCGACAGCACCTGCGAGCGCAGCTCGGATTTCGTAAGCCGACGGTGCGCGGTAAGAGGCTCCGAGATTATCGACTCCACCTTGAGGCGCGGGTTGAGCGAGCTCCATGGGTCTTGGAACACCGCCTGCACAGACGCGCGATACTCGGTGAGCTGTTCGGGTGTGAACTCGCTTACGTCCCGCCCCTCGAACCGCAGCGCGCCCGCCGTAAGCTCCTCGACGAGCAGCACCACTTTGGCGGTGGTGGTCTTGCCGCAGCCTGACTCCCCGACGAGGCTGTACGTCTTCCCCTGCGGGATGTCGAAAGATACGCCGTCCACCGCGCGCACCTGTCCGACGGTTTTGCGAAGCACAAAGCCGCGCGTAACGCGGAAGTGTTTCTTGACGTCCACCGCCGCGAGCAGCGGCGCGTCTCCGTTGGAGTAAGCCATTGGAGCGATCCTATCCTGATTCATCGAGTCTCCAGCAGCTCGCGACGTGTCGCGGGGCGATTTGGAATTCGGACGGGTATTCCTCCACGCAGCGCTCGACGGCGTAGGGGCAGCGCGGCTCGAAGCTGCATCCGGGCGGCATGTCGTCTAGGTTCGGCGGCTGCCCTGCGATAGAGGTCAGCCACTCCACTTCCTCTTCCAAGTCCGGCACAGAGCCTAGCAGCGCCTCCGTGTACGGGTGTTGCGGGTTGTAGAACAGCTCCCCTACGTCGGCTATCTCGACGATGCGCCCCGCGTACATCACCGCCACGCGGTCGCACATGCGCGCCACTATGCCGAAGTCGTGCGTGATGAAGATGATAGCCGCTCCGGTCTGCTCCTGAATATCTTTGAGCAGCCGCAGATACTGAAGCTGTATGGTGGCGTCGAGCGATGTTGTCGGTTCGTCCGCGATGATGAGCTTCGGAGAGCGCGAGATAGCTATCGCGCCCACTACGCGCTGGCGCATTCCGCCGCTCATCTGGTGCGGGAAGGCGCGCATCCGGATATCCGCCGCAGGTATCCGCACCATTCGCAGAAGCTCTACGCCCTTGTCCCAAAGCCCTCGGGAAGACAGCTTTTCGTCCTGCCGATATGTCTCCATGAGTTGATCGCCGACGGACAGCACGGGGTTGAGCGATGTCATGGGGTCTTGCAGGATCATGCAGATTTCGCGTCCGCGCACGTCCGCCATTTCGCTGCTGTCCAGCGCCAGAATGTCTTCGCCGTCGAACGTTATGCTGCCGCCCACGATGCGCCCGCCGGGTTCCGGCACGAGCCGCATGAGCGAAAGCGCGGTCATGCTCTTGCCAGAGCCGGATTCGCCCACGATGCCCAGCGTCTCGCCGCGTCCGAGGTCGAAAGAGACGCCGTCCACCGCCTTCACCACCCCCGTTCTGGTGAAGAAGTGCGTTTGCAGGTCTCGAACTTCCAGAAGCGTATCGCTGCTCAATTTGGCTCCTATGCCTTTCTGGGTTGTAAGCGAGGCTATCGACGAACCGAATTAGAGCTTCGCGCAGCCGAACTAGGGCGAGAATCGAAGTGGATCCCCCTTGGTTACACGCGCCTCAGCTTGGGGTCCAGCGTATCGCGCAGCCAGTCTCCGAAGAAGTTGAACGCCATGACTACTACGGTGATTATCACGCCGGGGAAGAGCGATATCCACCACGCGCGCAGCAGGCTGTTGCGCCCTTCCGCCACCATGATGCCCCACGCGGGTTCGCCCGGCGGCAGCCCAAGCCCTAGGAAGCTGAGCGACGCTTCGGTGAGAATTACGCCCGCCACGCTCAGGCTGGTGATGACCATGAGCGTGTTGAGCACGTTGGGGAACACGTGCCGCCACACGATGACCACGGGCGACACGCCCGCTATCTTGGCGAGCGTTACGAAGTCTTGGTCTTTGACGGAAAGCACCTCGCCGCGAATCATGCGCGCTAGGCGGGGCCAAGTGGATACGGCTACAGCCACCACTACGGGCAGCAGCCCCGCGCCGAGTATGGCGACGATTATCATCGCCAGCAGGATGGACGGGAAGCCCATAGTGGCGTCGGCTATCCGCATGATTATCGTGTCCACCCACCTGCCCGCGTAGCCGGAGATCAAGCCGAGAACGGTTCCCACCACTACGCCGGCGCCGAGCGCTATCATGCTGATTATGGCGGACGTGCGCGCGCCGTAGATGAGCCGGCTCATTACGTCGCGCCCAACGAAATCCGTGCCTAGCGGGCTGTCGAGAGACTGGAACGGCGGCGCCAGCACGTTCCGCATGTCTATCTTGCGCGGGTCCGCGGGCGAGAGAAGCGGCGCGAACACCGCGAGGAAGATGAGCAAGACTATTACGATGAGCGGCAGCCAAGGCAGCCTAAGATCGCGAGATCTGGCGAGCAGCTCGCTCAGCCTTCCCGCGCGTTCGCTGTCTGCGGTTATGGTAGTCATGTCGCTATCCGCCCGAACCTAGTTGGCGTCTCGGATTCTTGGGTCCGCGAAGCCGTACAGGATATCCACTATCAGCGCGGTGGCAACGTAGAAGAAGCCGGACACGAGAACGGTGGCCTGCACCAGCGGCATATCGCGTTGGGTTACGCCGTCTATCATCATTCTGCCCAGCCCGGGCCAAGCGAACACTTGCTCGACTACGATGGAGCCGTTGAGCAGCGCCGCCAGCGTCAGCCCGCCGAATGTCATGAGCGGTATCACCGCGTTTCGCGCGGCGTGCTTCCAGATGACTACCCGCTCTCTCATGCCCTTTACGCGCGCGAACTTGATGAACTCGCTATCCAGAATGTCCAACATGCTGGAGCGCCCTAGCCGCATCATCGCCGCGAGCGGCCCCAGCGCCAGCACCAGCGCGGGCAAGATGAAGTGAGATGGGCCTCCCGCGCCGTACACGGGCAGCCACTTCAGATATGCGCCGAACAGGATGACCACCATGATGGCTACCCAGAACTGAGGCGCGGCAAGCCCGAATATCGCAACCGCCTTGCCTATCTTGTCCATCAGCGTATCGCGGTACACGGCGGAGAGGATGCCCGCCGGAACGCCGATGATGAACGACAGGAACAGCCCCGCCGCCGCCAGCTGGATAGTGGCGGGAATGCGCTCCAACAGCAGGTGGCGCGCCTCTTTCTGGCTGCGGACCGATCTGCCGAAGTCGCCCTTCGTCACCAGATTCTTCATGAAGTCGTAGTACTGCACCATGAACGGGCGGTTCAGCCCCAGCTCTTCCTTGAGCTGCTCGTACACGTCTTCGTTGGCGTCTATCCGCACTGGCAGGAGCAGCCGCGCCGGGTCTCCCGTGAGGTGGACGGCGGAGAACACGACGAGGCTCAGCCCCACTAAGGTGACCAGCGCCTCCGCGAATTTTCTGATGATGTAGCGTGTCATGGGTTCGCCCCACTGTCGCCGTCGGAGGGCGCGAACCTCGTCGGCGCGTTTCTCGGCGGGCAGGCGTTATTCCCGCCGTCGAATGTCTTTGCGGCGGGCGGGGCGCCGTGCTCTCGCGGCGTCCCCGCCCCGTCTACATTACTTGAACTCTATCGTCCACATGGCGGTGTTGTAGGTAACCACTGGCCACGGCTTCCAGCTTCCCGGCTGGATGCGCGGACCCATGCCCCACGGCAGGTTGACGAAGAACGGGCTGAAGGCGTGGTTCTCCTCGCGGAGCGCCTTGTACACGTCCGGGAAGTTCTGCTCCCACGCTTCTACCGTAACCTCTTCCACCAGCTGGTCTTTGACAAGCTGATCCAGCCCTTGGCAAACGGGATCGCCGTTGGGGTGGGCGTCCGACATCCACTCAGGATCGCAGATGCGCCACGCCTTCTGTCCCGCCGCGTAGGTGTACATGCCGCGCGTGATGCTCAGCCCGTTCCAGCGGGTTTCGTTGGTGCGAACCAGCACGTTGCCGGGCAGCTTGCGTTCGTTCCACTGCTGGCGAACGGAGGTCGCGTCGCCGGTGCGAACCGTAACGTCCAGACCGAGATCGGAGTTCCAAGTCTGCGCGAACACTTCGGCTAGCTGCGGCTGGAGCGGCAGGTCGCCCGCCTCCCACGTCCAGATGTCGAACGCGGGTATGCCCTCGCCGTTGGGGTGTCCGGCTTCTTCGAGCAGCGCCAGCGCCTTGTCGAGGTCGTAGGGACGCGGGTCCGCCACGCCTTCGCGATAGCCGATGGTGCTGGGCGTCACGTGCTGCCAGCCCTTGGGGATAGCCATATCGCGGTTGTAGAGGCTGTCTATGATCGCCTCTTTGTCTATGGCGTATTCCAGCGCTTGCCTGACTCTCTTGTCGTAGCACCACAGTTCTGGGTCCCAGCAGTCCACGTACACTATCCAGCTGTAAGCCGCCTCCGGCTGGTAGACTACCTGCCCGCCCGCGCCTTCGATGTCTTCGAGCATGAACACGTTGGCTTCTATCATGTCCGCTTGGCCGCCCTGCAAGGCCGCGATGCGGGTGGCGGATTCGGGGACGACTTCGGTTATGTACTGGCGGAACTTCGGGCGGCGGTCTTCGGGGTAGCCGTTTGCCGGCTGGTAGAAGTAGTCGTCGAACCGCTCCAGCACGAACCGCTGTCCGGGCGTCTGGTCGACGAACTTCATCGAACCGCAGCTGTCGGGGTTGTTCTGGTACGCCTGATCGTCGGTCTGCGATATGTCTCCGCCGGCGGCGTTGAATCCGGTTACCTCTTTCCAGTGGTCAGCGTTGAATATCTGGCCATCCTCGCCCTGCGAGTTCTCGGAAACCAAGAACGGCGTATCCGGGCGCGGGTTCGTGAACACGAGCCGCAGCGTATCGTCGTCTATCTTGGATATGGACTCGGTAACGCTCGCCAAGCCTAGCGATGTCGGGTCCACGCCGGGGCGATTCGCCGCCTCTTCGCCGAAGCCGAACTCCATGCGCCACCACACGTCTTCGAGGTCTATGTCGCTGCCGTCGTGCGCCTTGATGCCGTCGGCTATCACGAAGTCGATAGTCTTGCCGTCGGCGCTTACGCTCCAGCTTTCCGCCACGCCGGGCAGCAGGATGCCGCCTCCCCCGCCGCTGACGAGGTTGCAGTTGTAGTAGCGCGTCACCTTCATGAACTCCGCGCCGCCGGAGCGAGTCGGGTCCCAGCCGCCGGTTGCGCCCACGTTGGCGACAAGCAGCGTGAGCGTATCGTCGCCAAGCTCGGATTCCTGCATCATGGGCGCCGCGGTGGCTGCGGGAGCGGGCGCCATGGTAGCCGCAGGCGCGGGAGCGGGCGCCGTAGTAGCCGCAGGCGCGGGGGCAGGCTCTTCTTCCTCGTCGCTGGCGCAGCCCACAGCCGCCAGCAGCGCTATCGTTAGGATTCCGGTTATCAGCAGCAGGATGGGGCTGCCGCGTTTGAGTAGCGCCATTTTGACCTTTCCTCCCGAATGCGGCTCGATCTTCGTAGAGTCCGATAAATCATGCGCCCAAATAAATCGCATGTTGAGCGCGAATACTATATGAGGGTGTTAGGGGTTGTCAATAGAGTAAATGCAAGAAATTTATGACGCCATTGGCGCGAGGGTCTCACCGGTCAGGGCGCGGGGGATGCGCGCCAACGCAGCCCGTCATCCATAGGGCGGTTGGCGCGTCAGGCTAGAAGCCGCGCTCTCCCTAGTGAATGAAATGCTAGAGCGAACCCAGCCTAGCGCCGCTCATTGCTCAGCCTCTCTCGGCGCGAGAAGAGGGGCACCGAAGTTCCTGACGCCATCGGGCGCGGCGGATCCCACGAGTCCCCCCGTCGGCTCTATTCCCCCAGCAGATGGGGCTGTCTGAGGTTCAGCGCCTCCGCCGCGTGCGATACGCCGATGGCATCCGAGCCGTCTAGGTCGGCTATGGTTCGCGACAGCTTGAGCATGCGGTGATACGCCCGCGCCGACAGCCCCAGCCGCTGCACGGCTGAGCGCATCAGCGTTTCCGTTTCCGCGTCTAGCTTGCAGAAGCGGTATACGTCGTCGGGCCCCATCTCGGAGTTCGTCAGCGGTCCGTCTTTGCCGAACCGCGCCATCTGAACCTCGCGCGCCCGCTGAGTTCTCTCGCGCACAGTCGCCGAGCCTTCGCCCTCCGCGGGCGCGTTCAGGTCGTCGAACTCCACTCGCGGCACGTCCACGAACAGGTCTATGCGGTCCATCATAGGCCCGCTTATGCGCTTGGCGTATCGGGACACCTGCGAGGGCGAGCAGACGCAATCCTGCTTGGGGTCTTCGAGATACCCGCACGGGCATGGGTTCATCGCGCCGATGAGCATGAAGTTGGCGGGGTAGGTTACCGAGCCTTGCGCGCGGCTGATGACTACGCGGTGGTCTTCCAGCGGCTGGCGCATCGCCTCTAGGATGCGGTGTCCGAACTCCGGCAGCTCGTCTAGGAACAGCACCCCGCGATGGCTCATCGTGATTTCGCCGGGGCCCGGTCTGCTGCCGCCGCCCACGAGACCCGCGTAGGATATGGTGTGGTGCGGCGACCTGAACGGGCGCTGGGAGATGAGCGGGTTGTCCGACGGCAGCGCGTTGGCTATGGAGTAGACTTTGGTCACTTCTATGGATTCGTCGTAGGTGAGCGGCGGCAGTATGGACGGCAGCGCGCGCGCCAGCAGCGTCTTGCCGGAGCCGGGAGGGCCTGTCATTAGCGCGTTGTGTCCGCCTGCGGCTGCTATCTCCAGCGCGCGCTTGGCGTTTTCCTGACCGCGCACGCTGGAGATGTCGAACGCGCCGTTCGCGGGCGACTGCGCCGCCGCCCGCCAGTCGCGGATGATAGGCTCTATCGCGGATTCCCCGCGCAGATGCGCTATGACCTGCGACAGATCCCGCGCGGGCAGGACGTCTATGCCCTCCACGAGCGCCGCCTCTGGCCCGTCCGCCATAGGGACGAACAGTTGCGCCGCGCCCGCGTCTTTGGCAAGCGCCGCCATTGGCAGAACGCCGTTGGTGTGCAGCAGATCGCCGTTGAGCGAGAGCTGCCCCACGAACATGGCTTCGCTCGGCGCGGTCTCCATCTGCCCGGAGCTTTGCAGCAGCGCGATGGCGATGGGCAGGTCGTAGCTAGAGCCTGCTTTGCGAACGTCGGCGGGCGCGAGGTTGGCGGTGATGCGCCGAAGCGGGAATTCGCACCCGGAGTTTCGGATAGCCGCGCGAACCCTTGCGCGCGCCTCTTGCACAGCCGCGTCCGGTAGCCCCACCACGTCGAATCGCGGCAATCCGGGCGCGATGTCCACTTCCACGTCCACAACGAACCCGTCCAGCCCAACGACGGCGCAAGATTTGATGCTTGCAAGCAACGGTCATCCCTCCTCGCGTGGGTGCGGCGCGCGATTGGAGACTTGCCCAGCGTCCGTCATGGGGTTATCCCTCCTCGCATGGATGCGGCGCACATGCTATAGCCTGCTGGCGGGGCTGGTCAAATGCGCTCGATTCGGGCGCTTCGCCGAGGTCAGGGGGAATTTACATAGTCGATTCTCATTGCGCTATCATGGGCGGGCATGGCTTCCACGACAGAACACGCGCGCCCCGAACGGGTGGGCGACCTTCCCGCCCCCAAGCGGCGCGCCATTCGCGCTTGGTGCTTCTACGACTGGGCTAACTCTGCGTTCGCCACCAGCGGCGCGGCGGCTATCTTCCCCGTCTATTTCGTCTTCCTGTTCAAGGATGCGTTCGGGGAGAGCGCGGAGCTGTTCGGCGTCACGTTCACGGGCAGCTCGGTTTGGAGCGTCGGCGTGGCGATGTCCACCGCAATCGTCGCGCTCATTAGCCCGATTTTGGGCGTTATCGCGGATCGCATCCCAATCAAGAAAGCGCTGCTGTGGGCGTATACCGCGGTGGGCGCGCTGTTCACGTTCCTGACGTTCTTCGCCGCGTACACATCTCAGCCGTGGCTGTGGGCGTTCGCGCTGTTCGCTATAGCCAACATCGGATTCTCCGGCGGGCTGGTGTTCTACAACTCCTTCCTCGTGCATCTAGGACCTCGCCACCTGCTCGACGACATCAGCAGCCGCGGCTTCGCCTTGGGATACTTAGGCGGCGGGCTGCTGCTCGCGGTGCATCTCGTGGCGATTCTGCTTACTACGGATACCCAGTACGCCGAGCTTGTCACGCGCGCGGCTATCGCGTCCGTAGGCGTATGGTGGTTCGGCTGGGCGCTGTGGACGCTCATCGCGCTGCCGGAGCCGCCGATTCACCGCCCGCTCGTGGGCGGCGTATCGGTGTGGATGGCGGTTCGGATGGGCGCGAGCGGGCTGCGAAACACGTTCCGCGAACTGAAGCGCTTCAAGACGGTGATGACGTATCTGGCGTCTTACCTGCTGTTCAACGATGGCCTTCAGACGGTGCTGGCGCTGGCGGGTGCGTTCGCGGCGGACACGCTGGGCGTGCCGCTGGCGTTCAACATGGGAACGGTTCTGATAGTGCAGCTGGTAGCCGCGCCGGGCGCGATGGCGTTCGGCTGGTTCGCGCGCCGCTCGTCCACCAAGACCGCGCTGTACGTCGCGCTGACGAGCTGGGTGGCGATAGTGCTGTTCGGCATCGCGGTCGCGCCGCTCGAACCGACGAAACACGCCGATTTCGATGTTCGGCTATCGTACAGCGCCGCTATGGGCGTCTACCGCGTCGACGCCGCGCCGAATGGCGAGACGGTCTTCGAGTCCGACGGGCGCAAGTGGCCGCTGGCGGAGTCCGTAGAATACCCGCCTAGCTTGGCGCGCGATATGCTGGACGCGGCGCGCGAAGCGGAAGACTTCGCCTATGGCGTGTCGGTGTCCGGTGGTGCGCTGAACGGCGAGCGAGCGCTCGGCGGCGCGCATCCCGCCGCGCTCGGCGACGGCGCGCTGGACGCTTTGCCTATAGCCGCCCGCTCCGCCGTGTGGCAGCCGCTCGGATTGCCCGTCGGCTTCCAATGGCTGCTGCTCGGCGTATTCGTCGGCTTGGTCATCGGCGGCAGTCAGGCGCTCGCCAGAAGCCTCTTCGCGCAGATAACGCCCGAAACGCGCAGCGGGGAGTTCTTCTCGTTCTTCGGCTTCATGAGCAGGGCTTCGACAGTGCTGGGACCCACGCTCTACGTCATAGCGACAGCCGTGTTCGATACCCGCGTGTCTGTGGCGGCTATCCTCGCCATCATCGTGGCGGGCGTAATCGTTCTGCGGTGGGTGAACGTGCAAGACGGCGCGCGCGTCGCCGCCGAGGAGGACGCTTCGAGGCTGAGCGCCTAGCGCGCCGCCGCCTCGCGGGGAAAGCTCGCAATGCCAACGCTCAACGATGTCCATTCCAGACTGAACGCTACCGAAGTGGCGCGCGTCGTCGTCCCGTCCACGCCGGCGGAGGCGGGCGACGCGATAGCGGAAGCGTCTGCGAGCGGGCTTGCGGTGTGCGCCGCCGGCTCGCTGCACTCCATGGGCGGGCAGCAGTTTGCGCGCGGCGGGGTGTCGATAAGCTCGGCGGGGCTGTCCCGCGTTGGGCCTCTGGACGCCGACGCCCGCGCCGTATGGGTTCAGGCGGGCGCGACTTGGCCTAAGATAGCGGCTTGGCTGCGCGAACGGCAGCGCCATATGGGTTCAGTCGCCCACGAGCCGCTCGCCATAATACAGAAGCAGACGGGCGCGGACGAAATGACGCTCGGCGGCGCGCTCTCCTCCAACGCGCACGGGCGGGTTCTGGGCAGAAAGCCCATGGTGGCGGACATAGAAGCGTTCCGCGCAACGCTCCCCTCCGGCGAAAGGGTTATGTGCAGCCGCGAGGAAAACCCGCATCTGTTCGCCGCCGCGATAGGCGGATACGGGCTGTTCGGGTTCGTAGACTCCATCAGGCTGAAGCTGGAGGCTAGGGTTCTGCTGGTCAGGCGCGTGCGCGAGATAGCCGCAGGCGAGGCGGTCGACGCGCTGAGCGAGCAGGCTCGGCTGGGCGCGTCGTATGGAGATTTCCAGTACATGACGGACGAGGCTTCGGACGACTTCATGCGGAAGGGCATCCTGTCCACCTACTCGCCCGCGGGAGCAGTCGCGGGAATCCCCGCCAACCAGCTTGGGCTGTCTGCGGAAGACTGGATGCGGCTGTACGTCTTGGCGCACACCGACAAGGCGCGGGCTTATGACGAGTACGCATCCCACTATCTCCGCACGGACGGGCAGCTGTACTGGTCGGACGAGCATCAGTTCAGCCCGTACTTGCCGGACGCGGCGGACGCTCTGGCGAGCGCGCTGGGCTGGAGCGCGCCCAGAACGCTGATGATCTCCGAACTGTACGTGCAGAGAAGCGCGTTCGCGGACTTCATGGAGGCGGCGCGCTCGGCGCTGCTGGAGACGCGCGCCAACGTAGTCTACGGAACGGTAAGGCTGATAGACGCCGAGCGCGAGACGGTCTTGCGCTGGGCTAAGCGAGACTATGCCTGCGTCATCTTCAACCTGCTGGTGGAACACTCCCCGCGCGGCGTGGAGCGCGCCAAAGCCCAATTCCGCGCGCTGATAGACTGCGCGCTCGAAAGAGGCGGCTGCTACTACCTAACCTATCACCGCTGGGCGACGCGGGAGCAGCTGGAACGCGCGTACCCGGAGTTTCGGCGGTTCTTGGCGCTGAAAGCGCGATACGACCCGCAAGGCGTGTTCACCAGCGATTGGCATCGCCACCATCTGGCGATGTTCGGGGAGACGCCGCCGCTCCGCTAAATTGGCGTGAAAATCGCCAGACGAAGCCGCCAACCCCTCTGAGCCAGCGGAGGGGTTGGGGACGCTAGCGAACGCTCGCGCCCGCTAGCCGCGCGGCGTTCCTTCCGCCCGTCTACCGCGGCAGCCCAAGCCCGCGCTGGGCTACGATGTTGCGCTGTATCTCGGACGTTCCCGCCGCGATGGTGGAGGACGTGGACGATAGATATAGGCTCTGGATATGCCCTTCGAGCGGCGCCCACTTGGAGCCGCCGCTGAGCTGCCCCGCCATGCCGAGAATCTCCATGCCGGTTCGCGCCACGCGCTGGGTAAGCTCGGTGCCGTACATCTTGGACATCGACGCCTCGGCGTTGGGCGCTATGCCGCTGGTCTGCATCCACGCGACCTTGTACGACAGCCAGCGCGAGATTTCGGTTTCCACGAACCGCTCGGCGAGCTTGCGGCGCACGGTCGGGTTCTCGCTCAGAGGCTTGCCGCCGCGCTCCGTCTCTCGCGCGTATCGAACGAGCGCTTCCAGCGTTCGGCGCGCGCCGGCGGAGTATCCCACGCCCGAACGCTCGTAGTCCAGCGCGACCGCGAGCGTGTACCAGCCCCTATCTTCCTGCCCCACTAGGTTGCCCGCCGGAACGCGAACGTTGTCGAAGTACACCTCGTTGAAATCGTGTCCGCCCGCCATGTTCACTATCGGGCGCACCTCCACGCCGGGCGTCTTCATATCCAGCATGAACAGGCTGATGCCGCGATGCTTGGGCGCGTCCGGATTCGTGCGCGCCGCGAGCCAGCCCCAATCCGCGAAGTGGGCGCTGGATGTCCATATCTTTTGCCCGTTTATGACGAAATCATCGCCGTCGCGCGTGGCGGATGTCTGGAGAGACGCCAGATCGGAGCCGCTGCCCGGCTCGCTGTACAGCGTGCACCAGTAGCGTTCGCCCGCCGCGATAGGCGGCAGATGCTCGCGCTTCTGCTCTTCCGTGCCGGCGAGCATCAGCACGGGGCCCACCCACGAGATGGCGCCCGTGCCTAGCTCCGTCCCCGGCACGTTGCGATAAGACATCTCTTCGGCGTAGATGACCTGCTCCATGATGGAGCGCCCTTGCCCGCCGTACTCCTTGGGCCAAGCCAGCGTGAGCCAGCCCTTGTCTACGAGCCGCTTCGTCATGCCGCGCGCGAACTCGCGCTTCTCCTCCGGCGTGCCGCCAGACTGCGCGAGCGGGTCCCAGCCGTTCGGCAGAGCCTCTTCGAGGAATTCGCGTATCTCTTGGCGGAACTCTTCTTCGCGCCGCGTGAATGCAATGTTCAACTTTCGCCCTCCCGCGCGCCGCCATGGGGATGGGGCGCACTCTACTGGTTGCGCGCTGTTGTCTGTCCGCCCGGCGAGCGTGTCCGCGATGGCGATGTCTGTGCGCTTCCGCATTCGCTCGCCGGGGCGCCCGAGTCGAAATTGTACGCGGTATGCGCCCGAATTTCATCCTCGCCGCCGCCGAACATCCGCCGCGCGGCGGCTCGGATTGCCGCTCTAAGGCAGAGGCGCGAACGAAATAGACTATCGCGCCGATCGCGCCCTGCCGAGCGCGTCTTCTATCGCGTCCAATTCCGCGTCGGGGTTGCGTATCCATGATGTGGACCAGACGCGATGAATGTTCCAGCCCTTCGCTTCCAGCGCCTGTTGGCGCAGCCAGTCGCGGTCTCTGGCGGCGGGCGCGCTGTGGTACGTCGCGCCGTCGCACTCGATGCCCAAGTCTATGCCGCTTCCGTCTTCGGACAGGATGGCGAGGTCTACGCGGTAGCCGGAGACGCCCACTTGCCGGACGACGCGATAGCCGCGTCGCTTCAGCTCGCTTTCCACCGCTTCCTCGAACGGGGAATCGGCTTCCGCGCCCGTGTCGACGACCGCGTCTTCCGAGAATGCCGCCTCCGGATTCTCCGCGAACTCCAAGAAGCGGCGCAGCAGGCGCGCGCCGTCGCTGTTCGATCTGATGTCTGCGGGCTTCAGCGAGTGGACGACTGTCATTCGCATCTTGGAACGGGTGACCGCAACGTTCATCCGCCGTCCGCCGCCTTCTCTGTTGATAGCGCCGAAGTTGTTGGACACTCGCCCGTTCTTATTGGGAGCGTAGCCTATGCCGACTATCATGTGGTCGCGCTCGTCGCCCTGCGCGCGCTCTAGATTCTTCACGAAGAACGGCTCGGCGCCGCCCTCCGCGAAGCGCGCGTCCACGTCGCGTTCGGTTACGCGACGCTCGTCTATGATCCGCTCTATCAGATCCGCCTGATTGCGCGACATCGCCACTACGCCGAGGCTCTCGTCCGAGGGACGCTCGCGCATATGCTCGAATACCAGATCCGCCACCTTTTCGGCTTCCCGTCTGTTGACGCCGCCCTCGAATAGGGCATCTTCCACGTAGATGTCCACGACGCCGTTCCAGCCGCCTTTCTCGCGCGGCGATGGGAACGTGAGTAGGCGGTTGTCGTAGAACCAATGGTTGGAGAACCGTATGAGACGCTCATCGCGGCTGCGGTAGTGGACGTTCAGATGCGCCTCTGCGAACACGCTGCCTATCTTGCCGCCAGCGGCGTCCAGTATGCTTTCCACGTCTGAGAGATAGTCTGTGGGCGCGTCGGGGTCGTCGTCATCGAAATCGTCGTCGTCGATGGACGCTCTGAAGAAGCTGGTTGGCGGCAGCTGCTTGGAATCGCCGGCAAGAACGAGCTGCCGCCCGCGCAGGATTGCGGGGATGGCGTCTTCAGGGAACACCTGCGAAGCCTCGTCGAATATCACCAGATCGAACTGCGGTTCGTCCGAGCCGTTGGCGGCTATGGGCAGATACTGGCTCACCGCGAGCGGGCTGACCAAGAAGCACGGCTTGATAGTTTTGAGCAAATGCGGGATGCGTTCGAAGAGGCTGCGAACCGGCAGCTGCCTTCGCTTTTTGGAAAGCTCGCGCTTGAGCGTCCCTAGCTGCCCCGCGCTCGCGTCGCGGCTTGCGCTCGTCGGATAGCGCGCGAACACTTTCTGACGGATTTCGTTTCGCGCCGCCGATTGCATCTGTTTGTCGAGCAGCTCGAACCGCTCGCGCAGGGCGGTTTGGCTGTCGGCAGTGAAGTCGGCAAGCAGCGGCTCTTGGCGATACAGCCAATCCAGCCACATGGAGACGACGCGCCGCTCCACTATGGCGGGTACTTCGCGCGCGTCATCCGTTGCGGCGCGGATGGAGGCAATGGCGTCCGCGCCGAGCGCATCCTCTAGTTCGCGCGCGAGAGATAGGAATCCGAGCCAGTCGTAAGCGAAAGCGGCGTCCGCGCTCAGCCGATTCGTCCATCCGATAATGTCCTCGAACCGCGCCGCCTCCCAATCGCCGAGCGGCGTCCCATCCCAGCGGTAGCGCGCCGAGAGCGAATCTCTCACGCACTCGAACTCGTCCCTTGCCTGCCGAAGAGTCGCCGAATCGGCAAGCCTTTCGTAGTACTGACTCACCCTAGGGTTGGCGCAGTGTTCGCGCAGCGCGGGGGATGGATGCGCGCCGCCCAGCTTCTCCCACATGTTCTTCATGCGCTCAGCCCAGTCTAGCGCGGCGTCGACATCGCCCCAGTCGGTATCCAGCCCAGCGAATCGCGCGCCGAACTTGGCGGCTAGCGCATTCGCGGAGCGTTCGCTGTCGCGCTCTATCCGTTGCACTCGGTTGGCGGCTCGCAGAAGCTCCGCAAGCGTGTCGAGATTGCCCAGCGGCGCGATTGCGGCTTGTGTCGGCGTCGTCACGCAGTCGCGCAGCCGACGCAGTGTCGGGGCGGCTCTTTCCAGCGCGTCTATCACGTGAGATAGGCTGATGTTTCCGTTCAGTATCTCTCCCAATTCTAGCGGCGCGGCTTCGCGCAGAAGCGCGCGCAGGCTATCGGATGCTTCGGTTGCGGGGTCTATCAGCTCGCGAAGCTCCACCGGGCTGTTGGAGTCCGCGAGAAGCGTCTCCAGCGTAGGGCGGCTGCCGCGCCAGCCCGCTATCAGCTCGTCCGCGCGCGCCAAGCGGCCCGCAAGTTCGTCCCAGTTCGTTCGCCGACCGAGGAAGTGCGCGCCCAGCTCCGACCGAATCTCGCCTTCCAAGTCTGCCCAGTTTCGACGCAAGCGCGAGACTTCCACCGCCAGCGCCGTCGCCGCCATATCCCCCTCGTAGCTCTCGCCGCCCGGCTCGCGGCGCAAGCTGCGGAGCAGGTCTCTATCCTCGCGGTACGCGCGCGAGAAGATGCGCTTGAAGCGGCTGCGGTGGTCTACGCGGTATCTGTTCAGCATCCGCCTATCCACCGCGCCCACTATCTCCTCGTCGTAATCGGCGAACAGTTTCGCTTCGGCGGCGTCGAGCGCCTCAGCGGTTTGGCGGGCGTCGGCGACGTCCGTAGACAGCGCTTCGGTTGCGCGCGGCGCTAGCCAGCTTTGGGGAATCGGAGCGGTCCGCGCAATGGCGTCCGCCAATTCGATTTGCCGCTGAATCTCAGAGAGACTGTCGGGCGCGTCCAATCCGAGCGTCTTGGCGAGCGCAGCGGCGGCGGATAGCGCCTCGTAGAGCGAGCCTCTCAGCCGCTCCAAACAGTCGAACGCAGCCAACTCTCGCTCTACGAGGCGCGATGAGTAATCGCCTCCGAGCAGCCATGCCAGCAGATTCCGCTCGGAGGCGTCCAGCCGTATGCGTTCGAGCAAGTCTTCGCAGTCCCACGCAGGCGCTCGTTCACCGTCGTCCAACGCGAATCGGGCGCGCAGCTCGTCGCTCAGCGCGCGCAGTTCCCGCTGAGTTTCCGATTGCCGCTCGCTGAGCGGACGCAGTTCCGCGACGGCGCCAGCCTCTATCCAGCGGGGCGGAACGCCGAGACGCGGAGCGCGGGAAAGATGCAGCGCCGCATCTCGCATCGAGGGCGTTTCCAGCCACGCGCGGGGCGGTTCCAAGCCTATCGCGTTGGCTACGTTGGCTGCGGCGCTCGTCAGCGCTTGCGCCGCATCGTCGAGCGCCGCCATGTCCGCGCGGATAGCGTCCGCCAATCCGAGCGACGGCTCATCCTGCCGCAGCGCGCGCCAATGGCTTGTCGCAAGCTCCCGAAACGGGCGCGGATACTGCGCTATCCGCCTCGCCGAATCGAGAATACTCGCGAACCGAGCCGCGCTCAGTTCCTCGACATTCGCCACCTCGAACGCCGCGCTGGGCGCGCGTTGGGATGCGGCTAAGCGCGCGTGCATGCGGAACGCCGTATCTCCAAGCGGCTCGCGCCGCACGTGCAGCGCGCGAACGGTGGCGTTCAGCTTATGGCGCAGCGCCTCTAACTCCGCGTAGTCGAACTGAGAAGCGTCTATGAGCCTCGGATCATCGATCGACTGGCGTAGCTGCTCGTACACGTTCGACTTGCGACCGCGCTCGCTGTGCAAGTCGAGGCAGAATACGCCTAGCCCGATGTCGTCGAGACGCCGCTTGACGACGTCGAGCGCGGCGGATTTTTCGCTGACGAACAGAACCTTTTTGTCGTCCGCAATGGCGGCGGCTATCATGTTGGCTATGGTCTGGCTCTTGCCAGTTCCGGGCGGGCCATGAACGATGAGGTTGCGCCCGTACTTCACGCCCGCGACGGCGATTAGCTGGCTGTAGTCCGCCGGAAGCGGCAGACTGCTATCGCGGATGTCCAGCGCGTCGTCTAGCCCGCCGGCGACTTGGCGATCCAGATCGTCGAGCGGCATGGGGCTGGGCAGCCCTCGAATATCGGGCGCGTCTCCGGCGAGCGCCCGCGCAATGGGGTGACGAACGCCATGGACGCGGATGCGCTCCAGATCGTTCCACATAGCCAGTTTGGAATAGGCGAACGCGGCTAGGTAGACATCTTCCTTCACCGACCAGCCCGGCCGAGGAGCGCCGAGCCGGGAATCGACGAGCTGGCGGCGCACAGCGGCGAAGTACTCGCTCGGCGCGTCCGCGTCGTACTCGGGCAACTCTATGCCGAATTCACGCAGCTTCACCGCGAGCGTGTGGTTGTGATGGATGTCCTCGTCTTCTTCGCCGAGCGTGAACGGCTCGCGCGGAGAGTTTCTGTCTAGATCGACTTGGTACAGCAGCAGTGGCGCGTCTGCTTGGTTGCCGTTCGCGTCCACCCAGCTCAGCAGCCCGAGCGCGAGCGACAGCACGCTCAGCCCCTGCTCTTCCCGCTGCTCCTTGGCTCGCTTCCGCAGGATTTCAAGACGTCTCTGTAGCTCATGCGCGGTGACGTCGTCGGCGGAGATATCGCCGCGCGCGATATGTTCGGCGGCATCCCGTTCTTCCGGACGCATAAAGCGATTTCCGCCGCGCGGTTGCGGGTGTATGTAGTCGAACTTCAGCCGCCGCGTAGTCGAGCCGAGCCTATGGTGGATGGCGTCCGGCGTATGGCTGGCGATGCGAATCGTTGTCCGCCTCTCCGGATCGAAGTAGAGAAGGGGATTGCGCCTGTCCATCTGCAATAGCTTGGACTGCCAATCGGCAATGACGGCGGCTATAGAGTTCGCGTCGTTAGCTGTGTCTGTGTCGCTAGTCGTTTCGGGCATAGTCTCCATCTGCGTCGGCAGGGCGAAGTTTAGGAATCCGCGCCGCCCCCCGTCAAGAGTCGCGCCGCGGCGGGCGGCGCGTTCAGCGCGGCGGCTCCACCACCTCCAGCGCCCTGTCCGCCTCTACGTTCGTCAGCGTCTGCTCGCGGCCACTGGGCCAGAGGATGCGGATTTCGTCCACAGTCGCGCTGTTCGCCAAGCCGAATTCCAGTTCGACGCTGTCCATCGATAGGTAGCTGGAGCCGGCGCGGACTTCCTGAACTTGCGTCCTGCCGCCGGCGGTTAGGTATGCGCGCGCGCCGATGGCGTCTGCGTTCGAGCCTGTGCCGTCTATAGCCATTCGCCCCTTCAGGCGCAGCGTTATCCAGTGGGCGGAGCCGCCGCCGTTCATCCACACGAACACGGGGCCAAGCGCGGGCGGCGTGAACGAGCCGCTCAGCGCGTCCCACGCGGGGCCACTGCTGTTCGTGCCGATGAGATCTACGTATCCATCGCGGTTCAAGTCCGCGTGAGCCAGCGCCTTGCCGTTCAGGTGGAATCGGCTGGATATGCGCTGGCGGTCTGGGTTGAAGGCGGGGGCGTCTGGGTCCAGCCGCGAATAGTCCACGTCCAAGATGTCCAGCAGATGGGCGCGCACGGTGATGTCCTCGAAGCCGCCCTTGCCGTCTCCGCGCAGCATCCGCCCCGCCGCCGGGTAGCTGGAGTTGCCGGGCGGTCCCTCCGAGCCGAGCCAGTAGAGGTCTTGGTCGCCGTCGTTGTCGTAGTCGAAGAACGTCGCGCCATATCCGAAGTCGTAGGCGGCTAAGCCGCTGGGCTGCTCCCAAGCGGGATGTATGCGCTTGGCGTCCAGCGAGCGCGGCGGCATCAGCGGGCTGGGCAGGACGACGGTTTCGGCGGCTACGTCCGGGAACGCGCCGACTGTTCCCACGCCGTCCGCCGTTCGCGTTCCGTCGTTGCGGAGAAGGTAGTGCAGGCAGCTGCCCCACTCGAACCGCTCTGTGTATCGGCAGTCTCCGCCCGGCTCTTCCTGCGGCGCGAACAGGCGCAGGTGAAAGCCTACGTTGGTTACGAACACGTCGAGATCGGCGTCGCCGTCCACGTCGCCAACCGCGAAGCCCATCCAGTTGCCCGAATGCCGGACGCCCATCGCCTCGGCTATCGGCGTGAAGCGCGGCTCGCCGGGCGCGGAGTCGTTGCGGAACACGTATGGGCGGTGTCCGTCGTTCGCAACCCACAAGTCCGGGTCGCCGTCGTCGTCGTGGTCGAAGAACAGCGCCGCGTGCGTGCGCCCAGACGGGTCGCCCGCGCGGTTGCCGTTGGCGTCGGTCGCGGATGGGTCGTATCCCTCGAACTCTTCTCCGCTGTTAGGGTCTGCGAACAGTATCGGCTTGCCGTCCGCGTCGCGCAGCGTGATGCCGCCGCCCTCGACGCCGGCGGATTTGGCTGCTTCCGCAAACGTCATGTCGCCGTTGTTCATATATAGGCGGTTGTAATTGCCCGGGTGCGACGGCTGATCGAACGTGAACCAGTCTTCATCCACCGCGTTGGCTACGTAGATGTCCAGCCATCCGTCGCCGTCCACGTCGGCGCAGACGATGCTGGACGCGGAGCGCAGGTTGACGGCGGCGCCGAACGCGGATTCGGTTACGTCGGTGAACGTTCCATCGCCGTCGTTGCGGAGCAGATGGTCCGCGATGGCGCGCCTGAGCGCCCGCGCGTCATCGTCCTCGCCGAGCGCGGAGCGGAAGTCCAGCCCGTCGCCTACTATGCCGCGCGCGCCTACGTACAGATCCTTGTCTCCGTCATTGTCCAGATCGCACGCCGCCGCGCCGCTGCTGTTGCTTTCCGCTAGCGCCGCGCCCGCTTCCTCAGCGCGGTTCTCGAACTTGACGCCTCTGTCCGCGTAGACGCTCTCGCTGGCGTTCCAGTCTCCATTGTTGGCGTATAGAAAATTCCCGTTGCCGGCGTTGGATGTGATGTACAAGTCTTGATAGCCGTCGCCATCGTAGTCGAACACTACGGCGGAAGGGCGGTAGTTGGAGACCTCGAAGCCATCCGCCAGCGCGCGCGGCGCGATGTTTACGAATGGGACGACCTCTTCGGTTGGCGGGCGCGGTGCAGCGAGCGGCGTCGGGGCGATAGCAGCTGGGGTTGCCGTCGGCGTTGGCGGGGGTGGTGAAGCCGTGTCGCCGCATCCGATGAGCGTCAGCGCGGCTATGGCGAGCGCGACGGCTGACGCGGCTCGCGTCATATCTGCCGCAAGCGCGGATCTAGTCTGTCTCGCAGCCAGTCTCCAAAGAAATTCATCGAAAAGACGATGAGCAGGATGGCGAAGCCGGGGAAGAACGATATCCACCAGTCGGTGGCGATGTACTGCCGCCCTTCTGAAACCATGCTGCCCCAAGACGGCTGCGGCGGCGGTATGCCCACGCCGAGGAAGCTCAGCACGGATTCGGTGAGGATGAGCGAGCCGACTTGCAGCGACGATAGCACCATGACGGTGTTGACGACGCCGGGCAGGATGTGCTTGAGCGCGATGCGAAGCCCGGACGCGCCGGCGACGCGCGCCAGCGCGACATAGTCCGTAGTCTTGAGCTGGAGCGTTTCGGCGCGAACCTGCCGCGCGAAGGGCGCCCACGTGAACAGCGACAGCAGGATGATGACCAGCCCGAGGCTCGCGCCCCACACGACGGACGCCACGAGCGCGACGACGATGAACGGCAGCGCGAACACGAAATCCACCAGACGCATGAGCGCTTCATCGACAAGCCCGCCGAGATAGCCGGACGCAAGCCCCACGATAGTGCCTAGCAGCGCGCCCGCTATGAGCACCGTAACCGCGACGAGCAGCGACACGCGCGCGCCGAATATCATGCGGCTGAGCACGCCGCGCCCTATGTGGTCGGTGCCTAGCAGGAACTCGGCGCTGCCCTCTTCGTCCCACGCGGGCGGCGTGTTGCGGTCGTCCAAGTCGCCTTCTAGCGGATCGTGCGGCGCGACTAGCTCCGCGAATACGGCTACGAACACCAGCGAAAGCACGATTGCGACGGGGATGATAGGCCAGCGCCGGAACGCGCGCAGAGCCGCGAGAGCGCGGTTTTCGCGCCCGCCGAGGTCTACGCTCGTCGCGCCAAGCTGTGGGCTACTCATAGCGGATTCGCGGGTCTAGGATGCCGTACAGCACATCCGCGAACAGGCTGGCTACTAGGAATACCGCGCCGAATACCAGCGCCAAGCCTGTAACCAGCGGGAAGTCCGTGTTCAGCGCGGCGTTCACCGCCAGCCTGCCGATGCCGGGCCAAGCGAACACGGTTTCCACTACCACCGTTCCCGTCATGAAACCCGCCAGCAGTATCATGGCGAACGTGAGCGGCGATATGAGCGCGTTTCGGAATGCGTGCTTCCAGATTATCTTGGTGGAGGCTACGCCCTTGGCGCGCGCGAGCTTTACGAACTCGCTATCCAGCACTTCCAGCATCGAGGATCGCGTGAGGCGGAGCAGCCCGGCGGCGGGCAGCCAACCGAGCGTAGCCACCGGCAGCACGAAATGAGTCCAGTCCCCCCGCCGCGAGGTGGGCAGCCAGTTCAACTGAACGCTGAACACCAGCACCAGCACGATGGCTATCCAGAACGGCGGGACGGACTGCCCAAGCAGCGCGAAACTGCGCCCTAGGTAGTCCCAAACGCTGCTCCGCTTGACCGCCGAAAGCACGCCGAGCGGCATCCCTATCAGCACCGCGAATATGAACGATATGCCCGAAAGCTGGAGCGTGGCGGGGAGAGACTCCAGTATCATCTCCAGCGAGTTGCGCTGATAGTAGACCGAGTTGCCGAAGTCTCCGCGAACCGCGTTGCCCACCCAGATCGCATACTGGATGATGAGCGGCTTGTCCAGCCCCATCGCCTTGCCCTGCGCCTCCCAAGCCTCGGACGTGGTGCGCGTGTACTGCGTCATGTACAGGTAGCGCGGATCGCCGGTGGCGTGGGAGAGGGAGAACACCAGTATCGTCAGCCCGAGCAGGACAACGAGGATGGCGATGAGTTTTCGGACGATGAGTCCTACCATGTCGGCTTTTCGCTAGGCGGGCGTTGGCGGGGGATCGACATTTCGGGTTCCGGTCGAGTGGGCGGCTATCAGAATCAGGATTCGCATGATTTTGAGATTCTACAGGATTTTCACGGAGCTATCTTGGAAATCCGCTAATCGAGAGAATCCTGATTCCGACAATGCGCCTGCCCCCTCGCTAGGAAAGGGGCAGGCGCTGTTGGCGGCGCTCCGCTACTTGGCGAGAACGACAGACGACGGGTGGTTGAAGCTGCTGCCCCAGTAGGGATGCCACTCCTCTATCGTGGGCAGCTGCACCCAGAAGCTCTTGACCGTGGCTACGCCGGCGTTGATATGCCAGTAAGCCATGTAGTTCTGGAAGTGGATGCTGTTTTGGATGCGCTTTTGCAGGTTGGGTTCTATGTCGTTCATGTAGTTGACATCGCAGATAACGGCGGGCAGCTCCGCGCCGCCGAGGTGTCCGGGCGTCGGGCAGAAGAACGGCGCTTTGGTGCCGCCGGGCGGCATCCCCCAGCCGTGCAGCCAAGGCACGTCCATATCCTTAGTCACCGTCTCGGGCCTGCGGGAAGCATATGGAGACTTGTCCACCGTAACGTCTAGGTTCAGGTGTTCGCGCCACATCTCGGCAACGGCGTCGGCAAGCTCCGGGTCCCATGTGTTGGGCACGCTCTCCGTAGCCCAGAACACTACGGGGAAGCCGTCCGGGAAGCCCGCTTCGGTCATGTACTGGCGCGCCATCTCAGGGTCGAACGGCACTGTCCATTCGTCTTGGAAGTTCTCGTCTCCCGGCGGGAACTGCGTGTGCATGGCGGTATAGGCGACATCCGAGAAGCCGTCCATAACGTTGTCTACTATCGCCTGCCTGTCTATAGCCATGGACATAGCCCAACGCACCTTGCGGGGCCCTTCCATCTCGTCGCAGACGGAGCCGGCGGGCGGCGGAACGGCGGAGAAGAGCGCGTCGTAGTCGCAGCCTTCGCCGAACGGGTTGCCTATCCACGGGTGATCCTCGTCCGGCAGGAAGCCGGGGCGTGGGTTGGCTACTAGGTCCATCTCCTCGCACTCTGGGCAAATTTTCGCCCAGTAGTTGCCGGAGAAGTAGATCGTGTTCGGGTTGGGCAGCCCCATGGGGACGGCTATTCCGCTGGTGTCTTCGACTATGCCGGCGACTTTCTTGACGGATATTTTGGTTATATCCACCTCGCCCGTGCGGATAGCCGCCTCGCGCGTGGCGTCTTCGGGCATCTCGAATATGTTGAGCTTGGCTATGCTGGGGACGACGCGCCAGTGGTCCACCAGCGCTTCGGCGACTATCTCGTCGTTGCCCACCCAGCGCTTCGCCTCGAACGGACCCGTGCCTATTGGCGTACTGATGAAGGCGTCCTCGCCCATATCCTCGAAGCAGTGCTTGCAGGTGATTCCGAAGGTGGAATCCCACCCCAAGCCGCCGTGCAGCACGCCCCAAGTGGGGCTGAACTCGCCGGGCTTGACGTTCATCTTGGCGGTGAACTCGTCTATCACCTCCCAGCCGGCGCGGTGCCCCGGCGAAAGCTGCTCGCCCGCGTTGCTGACGGAGCCGGGCTCGAACGAGTTGTTGAAGGTGAAGACCACGTCTTCGGCCTTCAGCTCGCCCCTGTCGCCGTGCCACATGATGCCGCGGCGGATGTCGAGCGTAACGCTGTTGAAGTCTTCGGCTATCTTCCAAGACTCCGCTATCTCAGGCTCGTGGATTTCTTGGCTTGGGATAGTGCCCGGCTCGGTGAACTGCGCGCGGAAGATGCCTTCGAATATCTGGAAGTCCGTGCCGGGGCCTCCCACGGTGCCGTTGGCGTCTTTCTCCTGAAGCTGAACCAGCGGATGCAGCAGCGGAACGCCTACGTTCAGTTCGCCTTCCGGCTGCATCGAGGCTGCGGGCGGGCTAGTGGGCGCGGCGGCGGGCATCGCGGTAGCCGCCGGCGCCGGCGCGGTGGTTGGGGCTGGCGCCGGCGCTGTCGTGGGCGCGGGAGCCGGAGCCTCCTCTTCGTCCGCGCCGCAGGCAGCCAGCGCCGCAAGCAGCGCGACCGCCGCGGCGACGACCGCGACTATCCGCAGCGCCCCTAGAAATTCATAACGTCCGATCATCGCATTCCCTCTTTCGACAAATAATCCGCGGCGGCGCTCCGCCTTGCCGCTCTGCTGCTACTATACGCTTAGGCGCGGGGATGTCAAGGCGGAGCTGAATCCACGCTGATTCGCAGGATACGCAAGATTTGCGGTTTTCTCGAATTATCTCGCTATCCCGCGCATCCCGGAAATCCCCTGGCCCTATGCGAATCTGGCGCGGTATACGAGATATGCCGCCACGACGGCGACTAGCGCCGCGCCGCCGGCTATGGTGAGCAGCTCGAAGTTGTGGTCTATGAACCCTTGCACGCTCTCGCCGAATACGTATATCAACGCGCCGATGATGAGGAATCGCGCGCCGCGTCCGACTATCGACGCGATTAGGAACGGGCGCAGCGGCAGTTCCATGACGCCGGCTAGAACGGTGAACACCTTATAGGGTATGGGCGTGATCGCGGCGGCGAGTATAGCCCAAGCGCCATACCGCGCGAACATCGCCTCGGCGCGCGCGGTCTTGTCTTCGGAGACTATGCGGCGCAGGACAGGCTTCCCGACGCGCCGCCCCAGCGCGTAGCCGACGAGCGCGCCGCACACGGACGCGACGGCGACGAGCGCCGCCACCCATATGGCGATGGACGGGTTCGCCACCCCCACCGCCACCAGCAGCGGGTCGGGAGGTATGGGGAATGCTATGGACTCGCTGAACGCCACCAGCGCGAGCAGCGCGATAGCCCAATCGCTATCCGCCAGCCGCAGCGTCCAATCGGCAAGCTCGTGAAGCAGCTCGAACAAGGGTCAGGCAGCCTTCCCTAGGCGGGTCGAGGCGGGGTCGGCGGCGCTCTCCCCGCCCTGTGGGCTTTGTAGGCTTGCAGGTTTACCCAATGCCCGCAAGCTCCAAGACGCGGCGCGCGTTCTCCGCGCCCGGCGCGCGCTTGCCGGTCTCCACCTCGCGCACCACTTCCACTATGGCGGCGTTTACGGGCGTGGGAACGCCGGCGGCGCGCCCCTGCTCTACGATGTAGCCGTTCATGAACTCTATCTCGGTGCGCCGCCCCTTTTCGACATCCTGCCCCATGGACGATTTCCAGTCCGCGCCGCCGCCAGTGGGCTGAAATCTCGCGTCCAGCTCCTCGTAGACCTCGCCGTCGTCGGCGTTGGCGAACGTCTCGGCGGACACGCCGCGCACCGGCTCCACTTCGTAGTTCTGCGCCAGCGCCACTTGGCAAGACTCTTTGCATATCTCTATCTGAACGCGGCGCGCCTCGGGCATCGCGGCTACGCCCTGCGCGCCCAGCCCTGTCATCGCGCCGACGGGATTGCCGGACGAATTCTGCGTGAGCTTAGACCAGCGCTCGCCCCACAGGTTGGCGGTAGCCTTCGAGTCGTCCACGCACATCAGCATTTCCGCAAGCTCCTCGACGCGCGGGGTTATCCGCCCGTGAAGCTCGCCTACGCGGAACACGACGTGGCCACGCCCGCGCCCCGGAGGACCTCCGCGCGTTACGTGTCCAGGCTCCCACAGCGCGACGGTGATGCTGGACATGATGCAGCCGACCGCGCGCTGGTATCCGACTATGGACGCTACGAGCCTGTCGTTCATGCAGTTTTGCGATGAGACGACCACGCCGCCGGGCTTGACGAGCCGCTTTAGGAAGTGCGCCGCCCACTCCGTATCGTAGCTCTTCATCGCCAAGAAGCCGATGTCGAACTCGCCCGGGAGCTGCATCGCGTCGGATAGGTGGTGCGCGCTCACGGGGATGGTGAAGTCTCCCTGCGAGCCGGACGCGCGCAGCCCGTCGCGCCGCATCTTGTCCACATGCGCGCCCCACATGTCTATGAGCGTCACATCGTATCCCGCGCGCGTCATGTACGCGCCTAGGTAGCTGCCAGCCGCTCCCGCGCCCAGTATGGCTATGCGCTTGTCGGTCACGTCGTCCTCCCGCGTCGCGCTACGGCGTCGCCGTCTCTATTTCGAACTCGAATGTTTCGCCGTCCGCCGTTACCGCAACGGCGCGCTTAGCCGCTCGGCGCGTCTCGATGCCTGCCGCCGCCAGCGGCCTGCCGTCCGCGTATAGCGCGACCACGTCTTCGCCTTGCGAGCGGATGGCGAGCGCGCCGCTTAGGTCTACGCCCACGCGCGCCTTGATCTCGCGGATCATAGCCTCTTGCTCGCGCAAGACTTCATGCGCCTGTTCGACGGATAGCTCGACGAACCGAACCTTCGCTCCCGCCGTCGCCTGCGCCAGCAGCCCGATGTCTGGGCCTATGACCGTAGCCGCCTTCGCGTAGCCGCCAGTAGTGCCGCGGTCCGCGAGCAGGACGATGGGCTGCCCGCTGCCCGGCGCTTGCACAGACCCCAGCGCCGTTCCGTCCGATACTATGTCGGGCCCAGACGCATGCTCTATCGCAGCGCCTTCCAGACGGCAGCCCATCCTGTCCGATTCCAAGGAAACGGTGTACTCGGAGCTTAGCATCGCGGCGATGCCCGCGTCTGTGAATGCGTCGCGCTGAGGCCCCAGTACCACGCGGATGTCGAAAGATTGCCCGAACGTGGGCTGCCTGCTGATGTGCGGCGGCAGCCCTGCTTCGTCGAGCCGCGCGAGGTGGGGCGAATCGCCTACGGGCAGCCTGTCGCCCGCCGCGAGCCGCCTGCCCTCGAAACCGCCGAAACCGCCCTTGAGGTCTGTCGAGCGGCTGCCCATCACCGGCGGAACGTCCACGCCGCCCGCGATGGCGACGTATGCGCGAAGCCCGTCCGCCGCGCCGCCGATTTCGAGCGTCGAACCCGCCGCTATTCGCGTGGCGCGCTGCATCTCCGCCGGCTTGCCGTCCACCGCAATCTCGAAGTCCGCGCCTACTGCCGCGAAGACGCTCTCCGCGCCGAACCGCAGGCTGGGGCCTAGAGCGGTTATCTCCAGCGCCGCCGCGCGCTCCGGGTTGCCGACGAGTATGTTGGCGATGCGGAGCGATACCGCGTCCAGCGCCCCGCACACGGGAACGCCGTAGCGCTGGAAGCCGCGCCGCCCAGTGTCTTGAACCGTAGTCAGCAAGCCGGGCGCGACGACTTCTATTTCGTTGAGATTGCTCACCGCGCGCGCCTTGCTTGCTGGTTCGCAAGCGCCTCGTATGCCGCCTCGTCGCCGAGCGGCGTGAAGCGGACGCGGTCGCCCGCGCTGATTAGCGTGGGCTGGCTTGCGAACGGATCGAACAGCGCGAGCGGCGAGCGCCCTATCAGCCGCCACCCGCCGGGGCTTGCCTGCGGGTAGATGCCCGTCTGCGTCTCCGCGATGCCGACGGAGCCGGCGGGTATCAGCGTTCTCGGCGAGCTTAGGCGCGGCGTAGCCAGCCGCGCGTCCAGCCCGCCCAAGTATGGAAAGCCGGGGCTGAAGCCCATCGTGTACACCAGATAGTCTACGCCGCTGTGAATCTCGATAACTTCCTCTTCGCTCATTCCCGCGTTGTCTGCTACGAAGCCTAGATCGGGGCCATGCTCGCCGCCGTAGAGCGTGGGCAGCTCGACGAGCTTTCCGGCGTGCGCCACGCCCGCGCCGCCGATGTCCAGCGCGCGGATTCGCGCTTCCAGCTCGGCTAGCGTCGTCAGCAGAGGGTCGTAGTAGACCAGCAGCGAGCGATACGTGGGCAGAAGCTCCAGAACGCCATCGACTTGGGCGGATTCGATAGCGTCGAACGCGCCGTGAACCATGGCGTTGATGGCGGGGTCTATGGCGTCGCCGAACTGGACTGCAACGGCGCTGTCGCCCGCGGGCAGGAACTCGATTTCGGCGCGCTCGCCGTCGCTCTGCGCGGACTGCGCCACTAGACCAGCTCGCCCAGCGGCGTTATCTCTACGCCCTCGCATTCCAGCGCTCGCTTCAGCTCTCGCGCCATGTCCACCGCGCCGGGCGTGTCGCCGTGCAGGCAGATGCTGTCCGCATCCACCTCTATCAAGTCGCCGTTCGCCGCGAGCGCCTTGCCCTCCGCCACCATCCGCAAGCTGCGTTCCACCACCTCGCCCGTGTCGTGGATGACGGAGCCGGGGACGGAGCGGGACACCAGCGTTCCGTCCGGGTTCAGCGCGCGGTCCGCGAATATCTCGCGCCCTACGCGCAGCCCCATGTCTCGCGCTATGTCCACCCAGCGAGAGCCGGCGAGCGCGAGCAGGACGACATCTTCGTCCACTTCGAGCGCCGCCTCGCAGATGGCGCGCGCCAGCGGCTCGTCGTCTACCGCCATGTTGTACATCGCGCCGTGCGGCTTGACGTGCTGGAGCCGCCCTGAGGCGGTGAACGCCGCGAGCGCGCCCATCTGGTAGATGACATCGTTGCGCGCCTCGTCGGGCGATACCGCCATCACGCGCCGCCCGAAGCCGGATAGGTCCGGGAAGCTGGGATGCGCGCCCACCGCCACGCCGCGCTCTTCCGCCAGCCGAACCGTGGCGCGCATCCAGCTGGGATCGCCCGCGTGAAACCCGCAAGCGATGTTCGCGGAGGTGATATACTCTATCACCTGCTCGTCCAGCCCCATCTTGTACATGCCGAAGCTCTCGCCCATGTCGCAGTTGAAGTCTATGCGCGCCGCCATAAGCCCACCTCTCATATTTTCGGGACAATTATACAGGCGGCGCGCTAGAGTTGTCAGGCGGCGCGGGTTTTTGCCATTTTCTAAAAAAGCCGCAAACCTGCCGTGAATAGTTGTACAATGCTCGCGTGCTAACCCTCATTCGCTTAGATGATTTACATGCGAGAACCAAACTTTCACCGTTTGCACATCTTTCACACAGTCGCCCGCATGGGTAGTTTCACCAAAGCAGCCAAAGAGCTAGGCATCAGCCAGCCAGCCGTCTCGATTCAAGTCAGAGAATTGGAACGCACGATGAGCACCACCCTGCTGAGCAGGACGCGCAACGGGGTTCTCCTGACGGACACGGGCGAGACGGTCTACCGATATACAGGGCGCATCTTCTCGCTCGCCGACGAGATGCAGTACGCGATCCAAGACATCACGGGCTTGCGAGCGGGCAAGCTGACGATAGGATCATCCTCCACGCCGGGCGAGTACATCTTGCCCATCGTGATAGGCGAATTCCGCAAGCGATACCCAGACGTGGACGTGTCGCTGTCCATCGCCAACACGCAGCGCATCATAGACCGGGTTCTCAACCGCGATCTGGACATCGGCATGGCGGGGGCGCCGGTGTCCATCAAGGGCGTCGCGTCGTTCCCCTACGTAGATGACGAGGTGGTATTAGTCGCCTCCGCGTCGCACCCGCTGGGGCTTAGTCGCTCCGTATCGCTGAAAGACGTCGCATCCGAGCCGTTCATCATGCGCGAGTCCGGCTCCGCCACTCGCCGCGCTGCTGAGAAGGCGCTCGCCAAGAGCGGCTCTAATATCAAAGTGGCGATGGAGCTTGCCAGCAACGAGGCGGTCAAGCGCGCCGCGTCCGCCGGGCTGGGCATCGGCGTCGTCTCGAAGTACGCCATTGGCCCAGACGTAGCCGCAGGGCTGCTCAGGGCGCTCAGGGTGGATGGTTGGGCTTGCCGACGCAAGCTGACCGTATTCTACCGCGACGACACGCACATCACCGCCGCCCAGAGCGCGTTCCTGACTGTGCTGGAAACCGAAAAGCCGCTGCCGCCGACGCTGCCGTGAAGGGGCTTGCCATTGCCGCGCGCCCGCGCGCGGGGATACAATGAGCCGCGTCCGCGTCCATGCGCGGAGGGGTGGCCGAGTGGACTAAGGCGCCTGTCTTGAAAACAGGAATGCGTCAGTGGCGTATCGTGGGTTCGAATCCCACCCCCTCCGCCAATCGTCAGGCGGGGAACTAGAGGGCGCGGCTCAGCGGTCAGCCCTTTCGGCCCTCTAGCGCGCCTGAGCGGAACGGATACGCCATCATGGCGACAGCTATCTAAGCTCAGGATGCGCCGCGATGCCCTCGACCATAGAGTGGACGGACGAGACTTGGAACCCGATAACGGGCTGCACCCGCGTATCGCCCGGTTGCGACAACTGCTACATGTTCGCGCTCTATCCCCGCCTGAAGGGGATGTCCGTTCGCGGCTACGAAACAGCGCCCGACGATGTGCGGCTGCTGCCCGAGCGTCTAGCCGCGCCGCTCTCGTGGCGGAAGCCTAGGCGGGTGTTCGTCAACAGCATGTCGGACGTGTTCCACCCGCGAGCGCCGTTCGAGTTCGCGACGCGCATGTTCGAGGTGATGCGGCAAGCGGCCTCCGAGCGCGGACACGTGTTTCAGGTCTTGACCAAGCGACCCGGGCGCGCCGCGGCGTGGTGGCGAGAGAACGAGCGTCGCTTCCCGGAGGGGTGGCACCCGAATATCTGGATGGGAACATCCGTCGAAAGCCAGAAGTACGCCCCCCGCCTCACCGTGCTGGCGCGCATCCCCGCGCCCATCCGCTTCGTGTCCGCCGAGCCGCTGCTGGAGCGGATAGATCTTAGCCAGTGGATAGACGCCGGCGAACTGCAATGGATAATCGTCGGCGGCGAGAGCGGACCCCGCGCGAGACCTATGAGCCTAGACTGGGCGAGAAGCCTGCGCGATCAGGCAGTCGGCGGAGGCGTCCCGTTCTTCCTGAAGCAGCTCGGCGGCAGGCGCGGCAAGCGAGGCGGCGACGACGCGCGCATAGACGGCAGGCGGTGGCGGGAGATGCCGCTGTAAAGCGTCGGCGCGCTCGAACGAGAGGGAATCGGAGGATGACGGATTGACGGCGAACGACTTTGGCGGAGATTGGACGCTCCAAAAGCTGGAGATATTGCGAAGGTATCTCGACGTCTATACTACCGCGCTCAAGAACCAACCGTTCGATCTGGTATATGTAGACGCCTTTGCCGGGACAGGGTATTGGAAGCCGAGATCGGGGTTCGCAGCGAGTGAGTACGAAGATTATCAGGGCTTGCTGGAAGGGTCGGCCGCTCTTGCTCTGGAAGTGAGAGACAAGCCTTTCGATAGTTTCGTGTTCGTCGAGGCGGATGCCGAGCGTTCGGAATCGCTCCGCGCTTTGCGCCGGAAGCATGCTGGGCGCGATATACAAGTCATCACCGAAGACGCCAATACAGCCCTGCCCGCATTTTGCGAGGGCATGGGCGCCTACGACCGCGCCGTGGCGTTTCTCGATCCATTCGCGACACAATGCTCTTGGCATATGGTCGAAGCGGTTGCGCGGACGCGGAAGATAGATTGCTGGATTCTGTTTCCCCTGAGCGCCATTTCTCGCCTCATGCCCGTGGGAAGCGAACCGCCTCCTCGATTCGTCCCAATACTCGACGAAGTTTTTGGCGGGCGGGATTACTGGCGGCAAATCTACGCCCCATCTCCGCAGGCGCGGTTGTTCGGCGACGAATCCGGTCAGGAACGTCCGCAGGGCAGCGCTGGAATCGCCGCCCTGTACAGAAAACGGCTCGAATCGGCATTCGCGAATGTCGCGCCAACGAGCAGAATCCTCAGAAACTCGAACAATGTCCCTATGTTCGAGCTTTTCTTTGCCGCAAGCAATGAGAGGGGTGCGCGGCCCGCGGTTAGAATTGCCGATTACATACTCAAGGAATGGTAGTCCCCCATCCCCAATCCTGTACAATCCCTATGCCACACCAGTTCACGGAGTTAGCGCGCACATGAAAATCCACGAATATCAGGCGAAGCGGCTCTTCGCCAAGTACGGCGTCCCCGTTCCGCGCGGGGATGTGGCGGAGTCGGCGGCGGACGCGGCTCGCGTCGCGGAGGAGCTAGGCGGCAGAGCCGTCGTAAAGGCGCAGGTCCACGCTGGCGGGCGCGGCAAGGCTGGCGGCATCGCGGTCGTCGATTCGCCGGAAGCCGCCGCGAGCGCGGCGGACGCCATGCTAGGCTCCACGCTCGTTACGTTCCAGACGGGGCCCGAAGGCGCGCCTGTCCGCAGCGTTCTGGTCGAAGAGGTCGTCGACGTCGAGACCGAGCTTTATGTCGGCATGGCGGTGGACGGCTCGGCTGGGGGGGTAGTCATCATCGCAAGCGCGGCGGGCGGCATGGAGATAGAGCAGGTTTCCGAAGAGTCTCCGGAGAAGATCCACACCGTAGCGGTCGATCCCGCGCTCGGCTTGCAGCCCTTCCAAGGGCGGAAGGTAGCCTACGGGCTAGGCGTTCCCGCCTCGCTCGTTCGCCCCGTCGCCGCGCTGACAATCGCGCTCTATGAGCTGTTCGAGGAGAACGACTGCTCGCTCGTCGAGGTCAACCCGCTGGGCGTAACCAAAGATGGGCGCGTTCTGGCGATGGACGCCAAGATAAACATAGACGACGATGCGCTGTTCAAGCATCGCGATCTAGCCGCGCTTAGAGACGAGGAGCAGGAAGACCCGCTCGAAGTGGAAGCGAGCGGGTTCGATATCAACTATGTCAAGCTGGATGGCAACGTGGGCTGCATAGTGAACGGCGCCGGGTTGGCGATGGCGACGATGGACGTCGCCCACGACGCGGGAGCGGCGCCCGCCAACTTCCTAGACATCGGCGGCGGCGCGGACGAAGAGAAGGTGGCGAAGGCGCTCGAAATAGTGCTGTCCGACGAGAGCGTAGACCGCGTGCTGGTAAACATATTCGGCGGCATCCTCAGATGCGACGTAGCCGCGCGCGGGTTCGTCATGGCGGCTGAGCGCGCGCCTGATAAGATCCGCCCGATGGTGGTGCGAATGCTAGGCACGAACGCCGAAGAGGGCAGGCGGACGCTCGCCGAATCCGGCTTAGACGTTACGCTGGTGGACGATCTCGCGCAGGCGGCGGAAGCGATACGAAGCGCGGGATAAGGAAAAGAGATGACGCCGCTAGAGAAGAACGCGGGCATCGCCGCAGACAACGCCGACCTATCGCGCGGCGTTAGCCTAGAAGAGGCGCTGCGGATTGTGAAAGACAATCCGCAGCCTCGCGCGAACCGCGCGCCTGAGCAACTCGCCAAGCTGCAAGAGATTGTCGACCGAATCCATGCAATGGCGGACGACGATTATGGGGCGACGGATGCTTCGGAAAATCTGGATGACTACATATACGAGCAAAGCCGCCATCTAACCGATGGAGCTTGCCGACTCCGCGGCGGAGATCATACATGCTTCGCAATTCGAGCGCTAGGAACAGGAGTTAGCGGATGAGCATACTGGTAGACAGGAATACGCGGCTGCTGGTGCAGGGCATCACCGGGCGCGAGGGCAGCTTCCACGCGCTGCGATGCCGCGAATACGGCGCGCAGCTGGTGGCGGGCGTGACGCCCGGACGCGGCGGGCAGATGTTCGATGGCGATGTGCCTGTGTACGACGCGGTCGACCGAGCCGTGGACGAGACGGGCGCGGACGCCGCGCTCGTGTTCGTGCCGCCGCCGTTCGCCGCGGATGCGATTCTGGAATCCGCAGACGCCGGCGTTTCGGTCATCGCCTGCATCACAGAGGGAATCCCCGTCATGGACACCGCGCGAGTCGTCCGCCACCTCGAGGGCAAGCCCGTAACGCTCATTGGCCCCAACTGCCCCGGCGTCATCTCGCCCGGAGAGAACTTCAAGATGGGCATAATGCCGGGGCATATCCACATGGCGGGGCGCGTCGGCGTCGTCTCCCGCAGCGGCACGCTCACCTACGAAGCCGTAGGGCAGCTCACTCAGCTCGGCATAGGCCAATCCACCTGCGTGGGCATCGGCGGCGACCCGGTGAACGGCACATCGTTCGTAGACATCCTGCGAATGTTCGAGGAAGACGCGGACACCGACGCGGTCGTGATGATCGGCGAGATAGGCGGCGCGAAGGAGCAGGAAGCGGCGGAGTTCATCGGAAGCGGCGGGTTCACCAAGCCCGTCGCCGCGCTCATCGTCGGGCAGAGCGCCCCGCCCGGCAAGCGCATGGGACACGCCGGCGCCATCATCACCGGCAGCGCGGGGCGCGCTAGCGAGAAAGTCGCGGCGCTCGCCGCAGCCGGCGTCAGCGTCATCCCCTCGCCGGGCGAGATAGGCGCGACCGTCCAAAGGATGATTGCGCGGTAGCGGCGGGGCAAAGCCGACCATCCGCGATATGCCGGACGATGTTTCTGGATAAAGATCGAGGCGGGGCGCGGCGGCGGTTCGCCCCGATCCACTAGGGGCGAACATTGGGCGCGCTAGCCGCCCCCCCATCATCCCACCGGCAGCCTCGCGCGCACGATGGCGCCTTCTCCGGGCGCGCTGGCGATGTCCACGTCGCCGTTGAGCAGGCGGGCGCGCTGTCGCATTCCGGTTATTCCGAATCCGCCCCGCCCCTCCAGCAGCCTCACGCTCTCCGGGTCGAACCCTACGCCGTTGTCGCGCACGGTGAGCGTTACCGAGTCTAGCGCGTAGTCGAGCGTTACGCTCACTTCGCTGGCGCGCGCGTATTTGCGGATGTTGGTGAGCGCCTCTTGGCAGATTCGCATGAGCGCGGCGCGCGAAGCCGCCGGAAGCTCGCGGCGCGCGCCCAGCAGCGTGAACCGCGCGCGCGCCTCCTGCGTGGCGTGGAAGCGCTCCACGTCGTTGGCGATTATCACCTCTAGCGGGTCTTGCTCCAGCGCCTCCGGCAGAAGGTCCCACACCGAGCGGCGCGCCTCGGACAGACACTCGCGCGCCAGCGTCTTGGCTACGCGGATGCGCTCGCGCGCGTCGTTGGGGTCGTCGTCGCCTATCGCCTCCTCGCCAGCCTCCAGCTGAATCACTATGCCGGTGAACCCCTGGGCCAGCGTGTCGTGTATCTCGCGCGCCATGCGGTTGCGCTCCTCCAGCACCGCGAGGTCTCTCGTTTCGGAGAATATCCGCGCGTTCTCTATCGCCACCGCCAGTTGATTCGCCAGCATCTGCGCCACGAGCATATCTATATCGTCGAACCCGTTCAGCGATTCGGAGTGGATGTCCAGAACGCCGACGACGACGTCTCCCTGCTTGATGGGCGCCGCCAGTTCGGATTTGGTTCGCGTTCCCTCGATATCCCAGTCCGTATAGAACGGGTCGCTGGATACGTCTCCGCTCGCCCACGGCTGTCCGGAGGCGGCTACATGCCCCACGATGCCCCCTTTCAGGCGGCTTCCGCGCTGCGGGAAGGGGGCGTCGTCCGCGCCGCTTGCCGCCTGAAGCGCGACCGCGCCTTCCGCCTCGTCGTCCGTGAGGAACACGGCTGCGGCGTAGTATCCGAACGTCTCGCGCACTGTCTGAACCACGTGCGGCAGAAGCTCGCTGAGCGTAAGCACCGCGCTCACGTCCAGCGCGACGGAGTTGATGACCGCCATATGCTCGTTGCGCCGCCGCTCTTCCTCGAATATGCGCGCGTTCTGTATGGCTATGCCTATCTCCTGCGCCATAGCCTGAAGCGCCACGCGGTCCGCCTCGTCGAAAGCGTTGAGGCGCGCGCTCTGGCAGTGGAGAACGCCTAGCGTGCGTCCGCTGGCGAACACGGGGACGGCGACGGCGGATCGCGCGTCCAGCCGCCCGTCTAGCGAGACGGCTCGCGGCTCGGCTTGCGCGTCCGGCACTATCATCGGGCTGCCGGTGGCGGCTACGAGCGCGGGGACGCTTCGCGCGTCGTCCCCCCGCGCAAGCGATATGCGAACCGGCTCGCTCAGCAGCGGGTTCGCCGCAGTCGAAAACACCAGATAGCCATCCTCGACGATGCCCAGCGCGCTCGCCTCGTAGTCGAGCGCGCTCCTGCCTATCTCGCCTATCTTGCGGAGCAGCTCTTCGGTATCAAGTATGGCGGTTATCTCGCGTCCCATCTCGCCGATTGCCCTGAATTGCTCGGCGCGCCGCTGCTCGTGCGCGTATACGCGCTGAACTTCCTCGTACAGCCGCGCGTTGGCGATAGCGCCCACTATCTGCGACGCGACGCGCTCCGCGATAGCCGCGTCTCGCGAGCTGTAGGCTTGCTCTTCGCGCGAGCCTACCCACATGACGCCGATGACTTCGCCTTGAGACTTGAGCGGCAGCGCGAGGAAGGATTTGATGCCCTGCCGCCACGCGGCGAGCAGACCCGGGAACTGCTCCGCCACCTCGTCTTCCGAGCGCGGCATGGACAGGACGGGTTCGCCCGTGGAGTACGCGGTGAACGTGGGCGTGCCAGCCAGCGGGTAGGATTCGCCCTCCTGACGCTCGTGAATGTCCAAGCCGGATATGTACTCCATCTTGAACTCGTCCAGCGCGGGATAGACGCTTATCACCGCGGTGGCGTCGCAGGCGATGAGCCGCTTGGTCTGCTCCGCGAACCGCTCGTACACGAGGCTCAGGTCCAGCGACGAGCCTACCACCAGCCCTATCTCCGCCATTACCGCGTTTTCTTCGGCTACGGCGCGCACGCGCTCTTCGGCTTCGGCAAGCTCTCTGGTGCGAAGCTCGACGCGCTCTTCGAGATCGGCATACGAGCGCTTGAGAGACTGCGCCATGATGCCGAACTGCTCCGCCAAGTCGCGCACCTCGTCGCCCGCGCTTGCCGAGATGGATATGGGGTAGTCGAAATCTCCGCCCGCTATGCGTTGAGCGCCCGCGTTCAGATCGCGTATGGGCTTTAGCGCGCGCCCGATGAAGTACCAGACGCCGCCGGCGGCGAGCGCGCCGCCCAGCAGCAGCAGCCCGTACAGCGATATGCCGAAGCTGCGGATTGGCTGCTCGAGCGCGGACAGAGACTGCTGAACGACGACTCTCCAGCCGGTTCCGGGAACGAGCGCGACGCCGAGCGCGACCCATTCGCCGCTAGGCGCGCGCGAGCGCGTGGAGCCGCCGCTCGAAAGCGTCTCCGGCTGGAAGTAGACGAGCGGATTGCCCGCGCTCTGGTAGATAGACCGTCCCAGCGAGTCCACCAGCGAGTAGGCGATGCCGCCGTCGAACGGCTCTTCGCCTCGCGGCTCCGCGAGGATTTCGCCCAGCGCGGTCTTTTCGAGCGTCGCAACCCCCATGAGCGCGCCCGCGAACTCGCCGTCCCGCCCCTCTACTGGGACTGCGATGCGGATTGCGCCCCTCGGCTCGCTCGCCTCCGCCTCCGCCGCGACTGAGCGCGCGGGCGCGAGCGAGCCGCGAACCTTCTCGAACGCCTCCGCCGCGCCCTCCAGACGGTGGGAGCCGCTCGTCCACGCAAGCGCCCCGTCCGCCCCGTACAGCGCGACGCCGCCATCGAACGAACCCAGCGCGGCGGCGGCGAGCGCGGAGGGCGGCGAACCTTCGTACAGCGCCCAAAGTTCGGAATCCGCCGCCAGCGCTTCCAGCGTGGCGGTCTGGCGGTCGAGCGTGTCTCCCAGCCGCGCCGCCGAAACGCGCGCTATCTCCTCGTCGCGCCGTTCCACGAGCTCCGCCACGGCGTCGTTGTAGACGAAGATGGTTATCAGCGCCACCGCCAGCATAACCGCCAAGCCGGGAATGAGCGCGGCAAGCAGCACCTTGACTTGCAGATTCCTGAGAATTGCCATCGGAAAGCGCCTCCAGCGGGGAGTATGGAAACAGTTTACCCTATGAAGGCTGCCGCCATTGGGGTGAAAGCGATTGGCGCGAGAGCCTGACCGCGCCTCCACTGGCTCGGCCGCCGCTTCCGCCGCGTAGGGAATTCGGAGGGGGTTTCGGGGGCGGGCGGCGCGGCGCGCGCTTGACCGCTGCGGGATGGCGTGGTTACCATTCGCCCATTCTATCGGGCAAGCGTGGAGCGCGGAGCAGGCAGTTGTACTTCCTAAGATTAGCGCTGTTTTGCGCCGATGAAGTCAACGACTTTCTCGGCAAGAACTGCCAGTACATCGCGGGCGCGATAGCGTTCTACATGCTGTTTTCGATGTTTCCGCTCGTGCTTGCGGTAATCTCCATTTGGGGCTTCTTCCTAGGGGCGGACGCGGAGCAGGCGGAGCTTGCCTCTCAGCTCGCCGAGATAATCCCCGTATCTTCGGCGGACATCTCGGCTGCGATGCGCGGCGTGGCGTCGGCGAGAACCATAACCGGCGCGGCTTCCGTGTTCGGGCTGCTGTGGGCGTCGTCCGCCGCGTTCGGCGCCATACGCAAGGGCATCAACGCCGCGTGGGGCGTAACCCAGACGCGCCCGTTCATCCGCGAGCGGATCATAGACCTAGGCATGGCGGCGGGCGCGGGCGCGCTGATGCTGGCGCTGCTGTTCGTAACCCCGATGGCTACGGGCATAGCGGACTTGCTGGAAGTAGTCTTCCCGCCGGTGGATTTCGAGTTCGCGGCGCGGCTGATAACCATGTTCGCCTCGCCCGCAATCTCTTTCATCACCTTCCTCGTACTGTATAGGTATATGCCCAACACGGATGTCGCGCTCGGCGACGTGTGGATCGGCGCTCTGCTGGCGTCGCTTGCGTTCGACGGCGCGAAGTGGGGGTTCATTTGGTACGTCAATACGTTCCCGCTGTACAACGCGATATACGGCTCTATCGGCGCGATAATGGCGCTGCTCGCGTGGGTGTACATATCGGCGCTGGTGCTGCTGTTCGGCGCGCTCGTCACGTCGCGCTTCGCAAGCCACGCGGCGCGCTGCGGGGGCGCGTTCCGAGCGCTGAGGACGTCCGCCGCGGGAGTCGCGCGGGTGAAGCTGAGGGTCGTAGATGCGGGTAATCTCAGCGCGTAGCCTCCGTTTCGCGTTGGCGGCAGCCGCGCTCGCGCTTGCCGTCTCGTGCGGCGCCCCGTCGCTCGCGCCCGCCGCGACGCCCACGCCCACGCCGCCGCCCACGCCGACAGCGCTGCCGTCGCCTACCCCCGCGCCCGTCTTCGCGCCGCCGCCTTCCGGACAGCTCCCATCCATTACGGAACTGGTCTCCGAAGTGGAGTCCGCGGTCGTCTCCATAAACGTCGAATCGGTCAATCGCGGCATGTTCTTCGACTTCACCAATCAAGGGGCGGGATCGGGCGTCATAATTAGTGCGGACGGCTACATAGTAACCAACTATCACGTGGTTCAAGATGTGATGGGGATAGTGGTGAACCTGCCGGACGGCAGGGCTTACGACGCGGAGATAGTGGGCTGGGACTTGCTGACGGATCTCGCGGTACTGAAGATAGAGCCTGACGACGAGCTTCCGACCGCGGTTTGGGGCGATTCCGACAGCCTTCGCGTTGGGGATTGGGTGGTGGCTGTCGGCAACGCGCTCGCGCTCAGGGGAGGCCCTACGGTAACGCTGGGCATCGTGAGCGCGCGCGGGCGCACCATTCGCACCGAGCGCGAGCCGCTCTATGACATGATTCAGACCGACGCGGCTATCAACGACGGCAACAGCGGGGGGCCTCTCATCAACATGGATGGCGAGGTGATCGGCATTAGCACAGCCATGCTCAGGCAAGCGCAGGGCATCGGATTCGCCATCAGCTCCGAGACTGCGCTCCCCATCGTGGACAGCCTAATCGAACATGGGCGCGTAATCCGCCCGCTGATGGGCATGACTGGCGAAGACGTTACCGCCGCCATCGCCAACCGGCTCGATCTGCCGGTTAGGGAGGGCGTCATCGTAACGCGGCTGTCTAGCGACGGTCCGGCGGTGGAAGCGGGCATGGAAGTGGGGGATGTGATAGTCAGCATGGACGGAATCCCCATATCCCACATGGGCGAGTTCCTGACGCTGCTTTGGAGCTACGACGTGGGCGACTCTGTGCAGGTAGAATACATGCGCGGGGATCAGCTCTTCGAGGCGCTGGTGACGCTGGAAGAGCGCCCTTGAGCGCCGCGCCGCGCCGCGCTTCGCCGCCGCCTAATATCGCTGGAACAGCCGACCCCACGGCGTCTTCATAGCCTCGCGCACCCGCTTGCGCCCGACGACGTTCAGCCAGTAGCCGTTGTGGTAGACGTTCGAGGCGGCATAGGCGAGCGGCGTTATCGGCGAGCGGAGCAGCATGTTTTCCAGAGACTTGAGCGGGCCCCAGTAGATCAGCTTCTGCCCCCTGCTTGCGAATGTGTTTTCGGACGATCTGAACCGCCAGTTCACCTCGTCTATGTCTTCCCCCACTATGTCTATCTCGTCGATTCGCCCGCAGCCCAGCCCCGCGCCGTCCGCCAGCCGTATGAAGCCCAAGCTCATCGGGTCGAACCCCATCATCTTGGCGGCGACCGCGTCTATGGCTACCTGATCTGCGGACGCCAGCAGCGTGTTCTTGGCGTGCCAGCGCATGGCTCTGGGGCCCGGACCGTCGCCCGCGAAAGTCCCGTCCGACACCGCGAACACGCCCGGATGTATCTCGCGCTGTATCCTGAGCAGATCGACGAGCGTTTCGTGGATAACCGAGTGCGTCCAGTGGCGCTGGTAGTTCAGCAGCCCGCCAAAGGCGTTCTTCATAGCGCCCGTGATGGTGGTGAACACGTGCGTCTTCATAGTGGGCAGGTGGACTACGTTCTTGCCCATGAGCGTTTGCGGGATGCTGAACCCGTCCGGGTACACCTTGTCCAGCACGAGCATGGGGGATTTCGGCTCGAACCTCTCCCACTCCACATCTTCTAGGAATACAGACTCCAGCCCGTGCGATTCGGCAACGGATTCGTGCTTGTTGGCTATCGCGCCCTCGCGCGGGTCTACGACTACTGTGCCGTTGTGAATCGGCGTCAGGTCGTCGTATCCCATCCCGCGAAGGGCGCGGATAGCGCCGTCCAGCTGCCATGGGGTTGTCGAGCAGGCTGGGTAGTAATGCTGCCAAGAGATGTTTATCTTCAGCAGCGTCTCTACGCCTGTCGGCAGCGCGTCTTCGACGCCCGCGAGCCGCATGGCGCGCGCGATGTCGTCCAAGACGGTCTCCGGGCGCGTGTACACCACCGCCACCTTAGGCTTGCGTCTGCCCGGCGCCGGCTCGGCGGCGGGCGCTGGGCGCGTTTCGGTTTGCGTTGTCATTGCCCTATTCCAAGAAATCCCTGAGCTTTTCCGATCGATTCTTCTGGCGCAGCTTCCTGAGCGCTTTGGCTTCTATCTGCCGAATTCGCTCGCGGGTGACGCCGAAGTCGCGCCCCACTTCTTCCAGCGTCCGGGCGCGCCCGTCTTCCAGACCGTAGCGGAGCTGTAGAACCTGCATCTCGCGCTTGCTGAGCGTGAACAGCAGCACGTCTTCGACTTGCTCGCGCATCAGCTGGTTGGACGCCGCGTCAGACGGCGCGAGCGCGGTGGTGTCCTCGATGAAGTCCCCTAGGTGGCTGTCTTCTTCCTCGCCGATGGGCGTGTTGAGCGACACCGGCTCTTGCGAAATTTTCAGTATCTCGCGCACCCTGTCGGGATCGACGTCCATGTCGCGCCCTATCTCCTCGCTCGTCGGCTCGCGCCCGTACTCCTGCACTAGCCGCCGCGTTACGCGAAGCAGCTTGTTGATTGTCTCCACCATGTGAACCGGGATGCGGATCGTGCGCGCCTGATCCGCTATCGCGCGCGTTATCGCCTGCCGTATCCACCAAGTGGCGTATGTGGAAAACTTGTAGCCTTTGCGATAGTCGAACTTCTCTACGGCGCGGATCAAGCCGATGTTGCCTTCCTGAACCAAGTCCAGCATGTTCATGCCGCGCCCGATGTACTTTTTGGCGACGCTGACGACGAGGCGCAGGTTGGCTTCGGCTAGGTGGTTTTGCGCCCTGTCGCTGGTGTCTTTCGCCTGCTGGATGTGGCGGCGGAAGGACAGGTCGAACGCTTCCAGCGCCCTTTCCAGCTCCGGGCGCCCGGTTACGCTTGCGAGGTCGCGGATGTCCGGGTCCGCCTTCAGCGCGTCTATGACGCTCATCGGCAGCAGGCGGCTGCAAAGCGAGTATCTCTGAAGCCGCTCTTTGGCGTCTTCGGGTTCGGTGTTGAGCGCGTCGGCGAGGAAGTTGACTACTTCTTCGGGCAGCGCGCCGTCGAGCGCGTCTCTAAGCTCCGGGTGCGCCGCCGCTTCGGAGAGCCGCCAAGAAAAATGTATGCCGTGATAGCGCGCCATCGCGCCCGCCACCTCGTGGTGGGCTGCGATGTAGCTCAGGAAGCTCTGCACGAGCATCCACGCGCGCGGGCGTCTGCCCTCCGCCTCTTCCAGCTCGGCTTCGAGGTCGGCGATGAACCGCCCCTCCTCGAAGTGCCGCGCCAGAATGCGCTCTTCCTCCGCCGAGAGCAGCGGAACCCTGCCGATTTCGCGCAGGTACATGCGAACCGGGTCGTCTATCATTACGACGTTGCCCGCTTCCTTCTCCCACTCCGCCGGCGCGCCGTTGCCGCTGGCGAGCAGAGTCGCCGACGCGCCGTTGCGGGAGTTCCTCAGCGCCTCGTATACGCTCTCCGAGCGCTCGGAGCCGCCGTCTTCGCCCGTTCTGAACCCGTCTTCGGTAGACCGAGCCGAGTTGATTAGGTCCGTCGCCGTAGAAGTCTCCGAGACCAGCCCTCGAAGAAGTTCGTCGGCTCCGTCGCTGCTGATGCTTCTGTTCATTTAGGCAACCTCGCGGTGTTATGGTTTTTGGTCTGCCTGCCTAGATATTCCCCATCATCCGGTAGGGATATGAGCTGGACTCCGGGAGAGGGAATCAGCCATCACCCCCGTTCTCATGGAATGCTCCAGTTCGCGTATTCTACGGTTCGCGCGGTCTATCTTCTCTTGAAGCTCTCTGGGCGGGGGGGCGCTCGGATCGTCGGTCATCAGGAGCGTGTTTTGCAGCTCCTTTTGCTGATCCAGCTCCAGCCGAGATATGCACTGGCTCAGCGCTTTCCGCGCCTTCTCTAGTCCCGTTTCCGCCCACTGCGAAGACCCCGCGCGCTCGAGCCGCTCGTAAAGCTCGGCGGCGCTCGCCCCCAGCTCGGATTCCGGCTCCGCAATCATATGGCGTTCTCGCAGCTCGGTAAACAGCTGCCTAAGCTCCGTCTGCGTGAACACGCTGGGGTCTGTGTCGCGCGCCTCTTCGATAAGCGATGGATATCGGATGAGCAGCGTCAGCGCAAGCTCTTCGTGGGCGCTCGCACGCCTGTCCGCGAGCATGTTCGCGCTCACTTCCACATCTTCCGATTCAGCCCGCCGCTCGCCGCCGCGCCGTCCGCGGCGCCCGCCGCCGCCCGTGCCCATGGACGCGCGCAGCGTGTCGAGCGGCACGCCAAGCGCCTCCGCCAGCTTGTTCCAGTATGCGAACTGGTCCATATCGTCGATCTTCTGGATTAGCCTGCCAACCTCGCGCGCGATGTTGGCGCGGCTGTCCGGAACGCTCAGGTCGGTTCGGCTCACCAGCGCGGGGATGACGAAATCGAGCAGTGGCAGCGCGGCGTCGATGGTCGATTCCCACAGCTTGGGGTTCTCTCGGATGAGCGCGTCCGGGTCCAAGCCGGACGGCAGCTCGGCAACCTTCAGCATGGGCGGCTTCCACTGGCTCAGCACGCTTTGGCTCGCCGCGCTTCGCCGCGCCGCAACGCCCCGGAACACGCGCCAAGAAGATTCGAGGCTGCGAAGAGTCGCTTCCTGCCCTGCCGCGTCCGGGTCCAGCGCCAGCACATAATCCCGCGCCAGCGCGCGCAACTGCGAAACTTGGCTCTCGGTGAGCGCGGTGCCCATCGAGGCGACTACGTTCATGTAGCCGTTCTCGTGCGCCGCTATAGCGTCCATGTACCCTTCGACGATGACCGCCGTTCCGCTTTGCCGAATGGTTGGGATAGCCATGTGGAGCGCGTAGAGCGTGTTTCGCTTGTCGAACGCCTCCGTAGCCGCCGTGTTGATGTACTTGGGGTTGGAGTCGTCCAGCGCGCGCGCGCCGAACCCCGCCACGTTGCCGTCTCGGTCCCATATCGGAAACATGAGCCGCCCGCGAAAGAAGTCGTACAGCTGTCCGCGTTCGCTGCGTCTGGCTAATCCGGCGGCTAAGATGTCGTCCGCGCTGAAGTCGTGCGTTCGCAGGTATTCGCAGAGCGCGCCCCACTGGTTCGGGCTAAGCCCCAGCTGGAAGCGCTCGCGCGCCTGAGCGCCTACGCCGCGTTCGTCTAGGTACTTCCTGCCGACGGCGCCCGCGTCGGACGCCAGCGCGCGCTGGTAGAACTCGGCGGCGGCGCGGTTGACGCTGTGGGCGCGGTTCGTCTCTTTGCGGTCTTTGGGGGAGCCTAGCTGAACGCCCGCGCGTCTGGCGAGCGAGCGGAGCGCGTCGCCGAACTCTAGGTTCTCCGCCTTCATGACGAAGCTGAACACGTCGCCGCCAGTGGCGCACGCGCCGAAGCAGCGCCAGCTCTGCCGCTCTGGGTTTACGATGAACGACGGCGTCCGCTCGGTGTGGAACGGGCAGTTCGCCTTGAACGCGCGCCCGGACTGTCGGAGCGGCACATAGCGCGACACCGTATCCACGATGTCCAGCTTGGAGCGTATTTCGTCCGTAACGCTCAAGATTCGCTCTCCGCTTGCGAGCCGTTGGCTCTGCCGTATGCGTGAAGCGTCAGCGCGTCCATAGGCTCGCGGATGCCCTTTATGTGCCAAGCCATATGGTCTACCGTCGCCGCGAAGTCCGCGAGCGCGTCGCCGACGTCCGCCCAGTCGTTGGGAGCGTTCAGCAGCGCCTCGGTCTGACGCGCCAAGTCCTGCTGAGCGCTCCACAGATCGGCGAGATCCGTGCAGAACTGCGACAGGTCGCCGTCCATCTCATCCGTCAGCCCCATCTTCTTCATCTTCATGACTACGCCGTGCGCGAGCGTTGCCGCGCGCCGCGCCTGATCCAGATCGGGCGTTCGTTCGAGATGTTTGCCTATATCTATAGTCAATGGGCTGCCTTTCGGTCGATGGGGACGCGCGCGGCTGCGAGATTTTATCGGCTATGTCATCGGAATCGCGCTCGCCTTCAGTTCAGCCCAACAGCGTAGTGCGTAATGAAGCTCATCCACAAATCGCGCACCGATTCGAGCGCCGCAGGCTGAAACTCCGGGTCCAGCTCGTTGATGTTGGCGAACACGCCCTTCCACAGCTCATCCAGCTCGGCGCGCCATGGGGCGTATTCCAGCCCGTGCGCGTCTCTCTGCATGGCTTCGAGATGCTCATGAATCATTCTAACTTGGTTGCCTACTGTTCGCAGCCTAACGCGGTCTTTGGGCGTCAACTTGCGCTTGCTCCGTTCACGAGCGGGCTTGCGATGCCCGGCTGGATGGTTTCGGCTATTCGCATCGCGTAGCGGTCTGTCATGCCGGACACGTAATCCGCGGCTGCGCGGCTTTCGCGTCCGCCGCGGCGCGCGTATCCCGTCGGGATGCGGTCTCGATGCGCGTCGAAGTGATTGTGGAGAAGCTCCACTATAGCGCGCGCCGCTACGCTCGGCGGCTTGTCGTCTTCGGACAGGTATACCGCCTCGAACATGAACTCCCGCAGCGCGTAGAACGCGGCGGATACTTCTTCGCCCATGCGAATCGCCGGCTCTCCCGCATTCGAGCGCGACGCCCCGTTCGCGGCGCCGGACGCCGCCCAAGACGCCGCGATGATGTCGGACACCATAGCGCCGATTCGTTCCGAGTGCGAATTGCCGAGAATCTTCGTCACCTGCGCGGGCAGCGCGTCCGCGCCGATGACCTTCGCCGTCAGCGCGTCGGCTAGGTCGTGGTTCAGGTACGCCACCGCGTCGGCTACGCGGCATATCTGCCCTTCCAAGCTCAGCTCGTCTTTCGGGGCGTCGCTCAAGAACGCGCCGCGCGGCTTCGAGTGGTTGAGTATGCCTTGCCGCGTCTCCCAAGTCAGGTTCAAGCCGCGCCCGTCGTTCTCCAGACGGTCGACGATCCGCAGGCTCTGGCGGCTGTGGCTGAATCCGCCCGCGCACAGGCTGTTCAGCGCGCTCTCGCCCACGTGTCCGAACGGCGTATGCCCTAGGTCGTGTCCGAGCGCGATGGCTTCGCACAAATCTTCGTTCAGGTTCAGCGCGCGGGCGATGGAGCGCGCTATCTGCGCCACCTCCAGCGTGTGGGTAAGCCGCGTTGCGAAGTGGTCGTTGATGGGCGCTACGAACACCTGCGTCTTGTGCTTGAGGCGGCGGAACGCCTTGCTGTGCAGGATGCGGTCGCGGTCGCGCTGATACTCCGCGCGCGTGAGGGAAGGCGGTTCCGGGACGGCTCGCCCGCGGCTCGTAGCGGCGCGCGCCGCGAACGGAGACAGCGAGCTTTCACGTTCGTCTAGGCGAGAACGTATCTCGTCCGCGATCTCCGAGGGAAGCGGGCGGGCGTTGGCGGCGAGCGTCGTAATAGGCAGTTCGCCTCCCTGCGCGGCGCGCGTAGTCTATGCCGAATGTTAGTATATAACGCCGCCGACCGAGCGCTCGCTAGGCGAGCCGCGTTCTTTTCGGGGGGATTTTGGCTGCCCCGCCCTCTGCGGGTCTTTCCTGAGAACCCTGAAATCTCGCCAATTTCGGTTCAGTCGCTCACTCTCCGCTTATCTTCACGCCCGCCATGTCTTCTATGAAATTGGCGATGGCGGAGTGGTCCGCGTTTCCTTTGCCCTCGTTCATCAGCGAGACTATCATCTGCTGAACCAGCGAGGTTACGGGAAGCGCCACGCCCAGCTCTTTGGCGGTGAGGATGGCGTTGTTGAGGTCTTTGTGGTGAAGGACGATTCTGAAGCCCGGCTCGAAGTTGCCGTCTATCATCATAGGCCCCTTGGCGTTCAGCACGTTGGAGCCAGCCAGCCCGCCCTTTACCGCGTCGAACACCGTGCGCGGGTCCAGCCCCGCCTTGGATGCGAGCGTGAGCGCCTCGCCGACGGCTTCGATGTTGGCGGCTACCATTATCTGGTTGGCGAGCTTGGTGGTGTTGCCCGCGCCGTATCCGCCGCAAAGCACGATGCTGGAGCCGACGGCTTCGAGCAGCCCGCGATGCGCGTCGAACACCTCTTGCTTGCCGCCCACCATGATGGCGAGCGTAGCCGAGACAGCGCCCGGCTCTCCGCCGGACACCGGCGCGTCGAGGAACTCCACCCCCTGCGCCTCGCACGCGGCGGCTATCTTCTGCGAGCTTGCAGGCGCTATCGAACTCATGTCTATGACCACCGACCCCGCCGACGCGCCTTCCAGAACGCCGTTGGGACCCAGTATAGCCGCTTCGGAATCCGCCGAATCGGGAACCATCGTGATGACCACCGGCGCGGACGCCGCCACTTCAGCCGAGGACGACGCGGGCTTCGCGCCGTCGCCGACCGCCTCTTCCATCGCCGAGCCGACGACGTCGTACACCGTGAGCGAGTATCCGGCGGACATCAGATTGCGCGCCATTGGCCGCCCCATAATGCCCAAACCGATGAACCCGATTTCGCCGCTTGGCATGATGCGTTCCTCCCGTGTGCGTATATCCAGCGCCGACGCGCCGCTGGTGAGGAGAAAGATAAATCCGCAATGGCTGGTTGGTCAAGCGCTGGCGCGGCGAAACGCGAACGCGCTTGCCGCAGGCTGGCGTCCGCGGCGTCCGCGCCCCACTAGCCACTGTCAGCCAATGGCGCTATGATTGTGATGGATTTTTCGAGCCGCGAGGAGCCGCTTTGCCCGCCAACAGCCAGCCAGCCAATGGCAAGCCCGTCGTCGGCAAGCCCGCGCTCAGCGACGCGGACAGGCGACGGCTTCTCCACGCGCTCCACAACCAGCGCCGCCCCACGGTAACCGTGCTTTCGTCGCTGCTGGCGGCGCAAGACGAGCTTGGATACATCCCGGACGAGGCTATCGAAGAGGTAGCCGCGCTCAACCGCACTTCCATAAACGAGGTCTGGGGCGTGGCGTCGTTCTATACCAACTTCCGTTTCACGCCGCTCGGCAGGCACATCGTCGAAGTGTGCTGGGGACCCACGTGCCATCTCAAGGGCGCCCCCCGCGTGCTGCGGAGCGTGATGGACGCGCTTGGGCTGGAAGACGAAGGGGAGACGGCGGACAACTCGGTTTCGTTCAAGTTCAACACCTGCCTCGGCGCCTGCTCCGTCGCGCCCGTCATGAGCGTCGATCATCGGCTGGTCGGGCGGGTCAGCCCCGAATCGGCGGCGGCGCGCGCGCGGCGGATAGCGGAGGCGTAGACAGCTCATGCCCACATACGAATCCATCAGAGACGCCGCCATCCAGCGCTGGCGAGAACTCGTCGACGGACCCGACGCATGGATCCGCGTCGGCGCGGCTATGTGCGGACACTCCGCCGGCGCTTACGACGTCATCGACGCGCTGCGCTCCGAGCTTGCGCGGCGCAGCATAGCGGCGCGAGTGGACGAGGTGGGCTGCCTCGGCATCTGCTACGCCGAGCCGTTGGTGGACGTCAAGCGCCCCGGCGACGAATCGCGCTTGTTCTTCGGCGGCGTATCGCCCGAAGACGCGCCCGCCATCGTCGAATCTTATTTGGCGAACGGCGACGCATCCCACGAGAAGGTCATCGGCTATCTCGGCGACGCCGCCATCGGCGACGCGCCCAATCTGGCGGAGCTTCCCGGCATAGGCGGGCAGCGCAGGATAGCGCTCCGCAACGCGGGGCATATCGCGCCGGGCGACATATATCAGTACATCGCCAACGGCGGCTACGCGGGCATCCACAAGGCGCTCACGCAGATGACGCCAGACGAGGCGCTGGGCGAGGTGAGCGAATCCGGGCTGCGAGGGCGCGGCGGCGCGGCTTTCCCCACCGGAATAAAGTGGAGCTTCATGGTTCGCTCTCCGGGGCCGCCCAAGTACATGCTCTGCAACTGCGAAGAGGGCGACCCGGGCGCGTACAACGACAAGGGCATCCTCGAAAGCGACCCGCACACGCTGCTCGAAGGGCTGATGATCGGCGGATACGCCACGCGCGCCACCAACGGCATAGTGTTCATCAGGCACGGACACGATGGGCCTATAGACCGAACCGAGCGCGCCATAGAGCAGGCTTACGAGGCTGGGATTCTCGGCAAGAACATATTCGGCGCTGATTTCAGCTTCGATATAGAAGTCGCGCTCACTGGCGAATCTTACGTCGCGGGCGAGGAGACCGCGCTGATGGAGGCGATAGAGGGCAAGCGCTCGCAGCCGCGCTTCAGGCCTCCGTTCCCCGCCGCCTATGGCGTGTGGGGGCATCCGTCCACCATCAACAACGTCAAGACGTATTCCTATACGCCGGAGATAATCTCGCGCGGCGCGGAGTGGTTCAAGAGCATCGGCGTCAACCGCAGCACGGGAACCGCCATCATCTGCCTGACCGGCAACGTCGAGCGCCCGGGCCTGTACGAAGTGCCGATGGGCATGACGCTCGGCGAGGTGGTGAACGGCATAGGCGGCGGAGTTCCGAACGGCAAGACGCTGAAGATGCTTCAGACGGGCGGGCCCCTCGGCGGCGTCTTGGGCGCGGACAGCATGGCGATTCACATAGACTTCGACGAGATGCGCGACGCGGGCGCCATCCTCGGCTCTGGCGGAATCATCGTTGGCGACGAAGACGTTTGCGCCGTAGACCTTACCCGCGTGCTGGTGGCGTTTTGCCAGTTCGAATCCTGCGGCAAGTGCTTCCCGTGCAGGCTCGGCATGGAGCATCTGTTGGAGATAACCGAGCGGATAGCGCGCTTCGAGAGCCGCCCCGGAGACTTAGAGCTGATGCGATCCGTAGGAACCACTATGGAGGCAAGCTCGCTGTGCGGACACGGGCAGCTGGGGTTCGGCCCCATCCGCTCCGCGCTGACGCACTTCGAGGCGGATTTCATCGCCCATATAGAGGAGAAGCGCTGTCCGACGGGCAGTTGCCTAGGCCCGCGCATCGCGCCGAAGAACACTAGGCCCTACGCGCTAGACTTCACGCCGACGCCCGCGCCTGTACCCGTATCCGTAACCGTACCCGGAGCGCAGAATGGCTGACGAATTTGCGATTACGATAGACGGGCAGGAAGTTCCCGCGAAGCCCGGCCAGATGATCATTCAGGCGGCTATGGACGCCGGCTTGTATATCCCCTATCTGTGCTACTATCCGGGCATGAAGCCGTTCGGCGCTTGCCGAATGTGCGTGGTTACGGCCGAAGCGCCGGACCGCGAAGGCAACGTTCGCCCTATCCCCGGCTCGCCCGCCTCATGCACTACGCCCGTGTCGCCCGGAATGAGCGTGACCACCAACAGCGGCGAGCTGCAAGGGCTGCGGCGCGGCATCATGGAGATGCTCTTGTCAGAGCATCCGCACGGCTGCCTGACCTGCCACCGCATCGAGCTTTGCGGGCCTGCGGACATCTGCCTGCGGCACGTGTCCGTAAACGACAGGTGCGTAACCTGCCCCAAGAACGAGCGCTGCGAGCTGAAAGACACTGTGCGCTATCTCGAAATGGAGATGGACACGCCGCTCACGTACAACAACCGCCACCTGCCGCTCGCGGTCCAAGATCCCTACTGGGATATGGATATGAACCTGTGCATCGTGTGCGCGCGCTGCGTTCGCGTGTGCGACGAGGTGCGCGGCGACTTCGCGCTGACGCTTCAGCAGCGCTCCGGCAGAAGCCTAATCGGAACGTCTCAGGGGACTAGCCTGCTGGAGTCCGGCTGCGAATTCTGCGGCGCGTGCATAGACGTATGCCCCACGGGCGCGCTGGTGGAGCGCGATTACAAGTGGGACAAGGCTGTGGAGACGGTCGACACCATCTGCCCGCACTGCCCCGTCGGATGCGAGATGACGCTGGAGATCAACAAGCGCAACCGCATGATCCGCGCCATCCCGAACAGACACGCCGCCGCCAACAGGGGACAAGCCTGCTTCAAGGGCAAGTTCGGGCTGGAGTTCGTGAACCGACGAGACCGCATCGCGACGCCGATGATTCGGCAGGACGGCGTGCTGCGAGAAGCGACTTGGCACGAGGCGCTCGATCTGGCGGCGGAAAAGCTGGCTGGCTACGCCGACGGCTCCTACGCGCTGATAGCGTCGGCGCGCGCGACTAACGAAGACGCCTACATAGCCCAGAAGTTCGCGCGGACGGTCATGCGGACCAACAGCGTGGACGTGGCTACGAACACGCGCGCGAGCATGTTCGCGCCGCTCGCCGAACAGCTCGGCTGGGAAGCCGCGACCAACCCGATATGGGACCTCGAAGACTCCAAGCGCTTCCTAGTAGTGTCTTCCAACATGACCGAAGAGCAGAACGTAGTCGCGGTGCCGATAAAGAAGGCTCTTCGGCAGGGCGACGATGTTGCGCTCATAGTGATAGACCAGCGCGAAACCGAGCTTGCGCGCCACGCCAAATTTTGGCTCCAGCCCAAGCCGGGAACCGAAGCCGCGCTCATTGGCGGCATGATTCGCGCCATATGGGATCAGGCGCTGGACGATCACGGGTTCCTGTCGAACCGCGTCGAAGGCGTTTCGGCGTTCCGAAACTCGATTATTCACGAATTCGACCTGCGCCGCGTCTCGCGCGTTGCGGGCGTGTCGGAAGACGACATTCGCGACGCGGCGGCGGCGTTCGCCGAGCGGCAGCCGGGCGCCATCCTGTACGCGCTGGAGACGTTGCCGCCCGAGCTGCGCGAGGAATGCTCGCGCGCGCTGGTGAACCTCGCGCTGGTTACCGGCAACGTCGGCAAGCGCTCTTCCGGGCTGTATCCGCTGCGCGCCGGCGCCAACGAGCAGGGCGCGGTGGATTCCGGCTGCGCGCCCGACCGCCTGCCGGGGCACTCGCCGATAGACTCCGAACGCCAGCGCGCGCGATTCGCAGCCGCTTGGGGCGCGGACGTTCCGAGCGAGCGCGGATTCGGCGCGCCGGATATGGCGGGCGCGGTAGAAAGCGGCGCGGTGAAGGCGCTCCACGTCGTTGGAGACAGCCCCGCGTTCGCAAGCGGAGAGATCGGAGACTTCTACGCCGCGCTACGCCGCGCGGAGTTCGTCATCGCGCACGCAACGTTCGCCAACGCCGCCACAGAGCTTGCGGATGTGGTTCTGCCAGCGCCCGACTTCGCTCAGCGGCACGGCGCATACACCAACCTAGAGCGGCGCGTTCAGCTGCTGCGCCCCGCGCTCGGCCCCAAGGCGGACGAGGATGCCGACTGGCGAATCATCTGCCAGATAGCCAAGCGCATGGGCGCGGACGGGTTCGACTTCACCGAAGAGCGGGCTGTATTCGACGAACTGAACGACCTTGCGCGCATCTACGGCGGCGTAACGTACGACAGGCTGGAAAACGGAGGCTTGCAGTGGCCCTGCCTAGCCGCCGATACGCTGGACACTCCGATTCTCTACGAAGACACGCTCTCGAAGCTCCGCCTCGCGCCGCAGCAGCTGTTCCAAATACCCGCCCACGCGGACGAAGATTATCCGATGCTCTTGGCTCGCGGGCGCGTGTTGCACCAGCCGGAAGAGGACATCGAGATAGTAACCATAGACGGCAAGAACGCCATTCGGCGCGACGAGAGCATCCGCATCCACGCGGACGACGCCGCCGCGCTCGGCATAGAGCGGGGCGACTGGGTGGAAGCCGTCTCCCCCGGCGGACGCGCCATCGGCATGGCGGAGCTGGACGGCGCGCAGCCGGGCTTGGTTTCGATAACCACCCTGTTCGGCGACCTCGTCACCGGCTTGGCGAAGAGCGACGAGCCGGACCCGATGCAAACCATCCCAACCCTGCCGCTGATTCCCGTTCGGCTGGTCAAGATGCCCGTCGAAGCCGCGGCGGACTAACCCGCGTACAGACGCCAATCATTATCATTAGGAGCTACCCTTAGATGACGACCTCAACGGCGCGCAGAAGAGTGCGCCGCCCGCGCCTAGCCACCACGACCATCACCGCGCGAGAAGATATTACCCACGACTTGTGGAAGGTTTGGATCGCCAAGCCGGATGGATATACCTTCAAGCCGGGGCAGTACTGCACCATCGGAGTAGACGGAATCGAGCGCGCCTACTCCATCGTATCCGCTCCTTGCGAAGACGATCTGGAGCTGTTCGTAGAGCTAGTGCCGCCCCCGGACGGCAACTTGACGCCCCTGCTCCACGAGTTAGGCGAAGGCGCGCATCTGACAATCCGCCCGCGCGCCAAAGGTTTGTTCGTATTCGACCCCAGCCTTCCCAACCAGTTGTTCGTTGCCACCGTAACCGGCGTAGTGCCATACGTCAGCATACTCAGGCAGTACCTGAACGACGGGCGCTCTGGCCACCGCTTCCATGTGCTGATGGGCGCAAGCTACGCCGACGAGTTCGCCTACGACGCCGAGCTTGTCCGCCTCGCCGCCGAGCATCCAGACATGATAAAGTTCGTCCCCACCATCAGCCGCCCGGATGAAGAAGCCAACGCGAATTGGGCGGGCGAGACGGGCAGAGTCAACAACATCGTCGAGGCGTACATCGAGCGCGAGGGGCTTGCCGTCGCCGACACCATCGTCTACGCCTGCGGACACCCGGGCATGATAGAAGACGTCAAAGACAGACTAATCCCCAAAGGCTACGACGTGCGCGAAGAGCGCTTCTGGAAAGACGACTAGAGCCGCGCCCGCCCATCCGGGAAAGCCGCAAGCAGCCCTCTCGAATCCCCTTCCCCGCTACAGGAGAAGGGGATTTTGGGATATGATGATCTCATGTCAGCGGAGCGCCGCCCGCTTCCGCCAACGACGCGATAACCGCCACGCAAGGACAGACGCGATGACGACCGCCGCCCCCGCCGCCGCCGATTCCGACGAGTTCGGGCTTCAGCGCGCTATCTTCGTCAACATCGCGCCTATCTTGGAATCGGTCGCGGGGCTGCTTGCCGCCGGAGAGATAGATCAGTGGTTCCACGATTTCGAACGCCTCAACGAAGGGCGCGGCTTCGATTTGGAGTTGACGCGAGAAGGGGAGTTGATAATCAGCCCCATTGTGAACCGAGATGGTTCGAGTGCGGAATCGAAGACGTTTCTCGATCTGGGCTGGTGGGCGGAAGAGTACGGTGGCGAAGCTCATGGCGCGAACGCTAACATGAGGTTGCCTGACGGTTCCCGGATACGCCCCGATGCGCTGTGGCTATCCCCCGAGCAGGTTGCCGAGCTTCCGACAATATCCCAAGGCGGCGCGATAACAGTCTGCCCCGCCTTCGTGGTAGAGATCCGCTCCCGCAGCAACAGCCTGCCCCTTCTGCGCGAAAAGATGGATTGCTACATAGCCAACGGCGCGCTGCTCGGCTGGCTGATAGACCCCTACCGCCGCCAAGTCCACGTCTACCGCCCCGCCGCCGAGCCGCAGACGCTGGAAGACCCGGAGACCGTCAGCGGCGAACCCGTGATGCCCGGCTTCGCATTCGAGGTTCGCCGCCGCATATTCGCCCTGCACGAGCCGCCACAGCAAGGATAGACGCGATGACTACCGCCGCCGCCGCCGCCACAGCCGCCGCGCCCGCCGTCACTGACGCCTACGAGTTCGAGCTTCAGCTCTCTATCTTCGTGAACATCGAGCCTATCTTGGAATCCATCGCCGGGCGGATCGATGCTGCCGAGATAGACAGCTGGTTCGAGGGTTTCGCCAAAGCCAACGAGGGGCGCGGATTCTACTTGGAATTGACGAGCGAGGGGGAGCTAGCAATCAATCCAATGGTGAATATGGACGGCGCTATCGCGGAAGCGGAACTCATAGGCGAAATACTCTTTTGGACGAGGCGGGGCGGCGGACGCTCCATCAGCTCGCGGGCGATTGTGCGCCTGCCGGACGGCTCGCGCGTCGAGCCTGATGGCGGTTGGCTGTCCCCCGCGCAAGTTGCCGAGCTGCCGCCAATATCCCAGGGAGGCGCGATAACCGTCTGTCCCGCATTCGTAGCCGAGATCCGCTCTCGCAGCGACAGCGTCGCGTCTCTGCATCGCAAGATGCGGCTGTACATAGCCAACGGCGCGCTGCTCGGCTGGCTGATAGACCCGTACCGCCGCCAAGTCCACGTCTACCGTCCCGCCGCCGCGCCGCAGACGCTGGAAGACCCGGAGACCGTCAGCGGCGAACCCGTGATGCCCGGATTCGTATTCGAGGTTCGCCGCCGCATATTTGCCCTGCACGAGCCGCCACAGCAAGGATAGACGCGATGACTCCCGCCGCCATCCCCGCCACTGTAGCCGCGCCCGCCGCCGATGACGCCGACGAGTTCGGGCTTCAGCGCTCTATCTTCGTGAACATCGCGCCTATCTTGGCATCGGTCGCGGGGCTGCTTGCTGACGAAGAGATAGATCAGTGGTTCCACGATTTCGAACGTCTCAACGAAGGGCGCGGCTTTGACTTGGAGTTGACGCGAGAAGGGGAGTTGGTAATCAGCCCTATGGTGAACCGAGATGGATCGAGGGCGGAGATGAGGTTAGGTTCTCATCTGGACTTGTGGGCGGAAGAATATGGCGGGGAAGCTCATGGCGCGAACGCTAACATGAGGCTGCCCGACGGTTCGCGGATACGCCTCGATGCGCTGTGGCTATCTCCCGCGCAAGTTGCCGAACTGCCGCCAATATCCCATGGCGGCGCGATAACCGTCTGCCCCGCCTTCGTAGTCGAGATCCGCTCTCGCAGCGACAGCGTCGCGTCGCTGCATCGCAAGATGCGGCTCTACATAGCCAACGGCGCGCTGCTCGGCTGGCTGATAGACCCCTACCGCCGCCAAGTCCACGTCTATCGCCCCGACGCCGAGCCGCAGACGCTGGAAGACCCAGAGGCCATCAGCGGCGAACCCGTGATGCCCGGCTTCGTATTCGAGGTTCGCCGCCGCATATTCGGCCTGCACGAGCCGCCGCAGCAAGGACAGACGCGATGACGACCGCCGTTCCGCCACACGCACACGAGGCGCGCAAGTTGAAGATTCTGAAAGTAATCCACGGCTACCCCATGCGTTACAACGCCGGCTCCGAGGTGTACTCGCAGAGCTTGGCGCAAGCCCTCGCCGAGCGCCATGAGGTGCATGTCTTCACGCGGCAGGAAAACGCCTTCCTCCCGGAGTACGCCACGCACCGGGAGACGGACCCCGCCGATCCGCGCGTCACCCTGCACGTCATCAACATGGCGCGAGCGCGAGACGGCTATCGCCATGCGGCGGTGGACGACGCTTTCGCGGCTCTTTTGGACAGTTTGCGCCCCCAGATAGTGCATATAGGGCATCTCAACCACCTATCCACATCTCTGGCATTCGAGGCGAAGAGCCGCCGAATTCCCGTAGCGCTCACGCTGCACGACTACTGGCTGATGTGCCCTAGAGGCCAATTCATACAGATGTATCCGCAAGACCCTTCGCAAGCGTGGCATGTATGCGATGGGCAGGACGACAGGAAATGCGCGGAGCGCTGCTATGTGCGCTACTTCTCCGGGAGCGCGGACGAGTACGAAACGGATGTCGCTTACTGGACGGGCTGGGTAGGCAGACGCATGGCGCACGTTCGAGATGTGTGCGATGCCGTCGATATGTTCGTCGCGCCCTCGATGTATCTCTTGCGGCGGTTCAGAGACGACTTCGGAATCCCCCAAGACAAGCTCGTATATCTCGACTACGGTTTCCACCGGCGGCGGCTGGAAGGCAGACGAAGAACGAAAGCGGAGCCGTTCACATTCGGGTACATAGGCACTCACATACCCGCGAAAGGCGTGAACCACCTTATCGAGTCGTTCGGGCGAGTGTCCGGCAGCCCCAAGCTCCGAATCTGGGGACGGCATCGGGGCGCGGATACGGAGGGGCTGAAAGCGCTGGCGGAAAGCCTGCCGTCGGACGCGGGCAGCCGCATAGAGTGGATTGGAGAGTACAGGAATCAGGATATAGTCGGCGAAGTGTTCGCCCGCTGCGACGCTATCGTAACGCCGTCTATCTGGGCGGAAAACTCGCCTCTGGTCATACACGAAGCGCTTCAGGCAAGGCTTCCCGTGATTACCGCGGACTATGGCGGCATGGCGGAGTACGTTCATCACGAACGAAACGGCTTGCTGTTCGCGCATCGCGATCCCGAATCTCTCGCGGCGCAGATGCAGAGGTTCGTCGACGACCCCGAATTGGCGCGGCGGCTAGGCGATAGGGGATACTTGCAATCGCGGGATGGCAACGTGCCGGACATGGCGGAGCATTCCGCCGCAATCGAGCGGATATACAATAGACTCGTTCATGGGGATGCGTAGGATGACGACAGAAACCGCAGCGGCGCGAAGCGCGCGTCTTATGGAAGGCGCGGTCGAGCGCGGGCGGGGCATTCCCGGCCCCTGGCGAATCACGTTCGACACCAACCCGGACGACTGCAACCTGCGCTGTATCATGTGCGAAGACCACTCGCCCTACAGCTCGACCCAGAGCGACAGGCGGGCGGCGGGGCGTCCCAAGCGTCGGATGGGCATAGACCTGATTCGCCGAGTGCTTGCGGAGTCGCGCGGCTCCGGGCTGCGCGAGATCATACCCTCTACGATGGGCGAACCCCTGCTGTACCGGCATTTCGACGAGATCATAGACCTATGCGCCGAATATGGCGTAATGCTCAACCTGACTACCAACGGCACTTTCCCGAAGAAGGGCGCGAGGAGATGGGCGGAACGGATAGCGCCGGTAACTTCGGACGTAAAGGTGTCTTGGAACGGCGCGACGAAGCGGACGCATGAAACCGTAATGCTCGGCTCTAGCTGGGAAACCGTAGTGGACAACGTGCGAACGTTCATCGAGGTCAGGGACGCGCACGCCGACGGCGGCGGAAACCGCTGCCGCGTAACGTTCCAGCTGACTTTCATGGAAGTGAACGCGGCTGAGCTACCCGGCATCGTGAGGCTTGCGGCGGAGCTGGGCGTGGACCGAGTGAAGGGGCATCATCTGTGGGTTCATTTCGACAGGATGAGCCATCAGTCCATGCGTAGAAACCCCGACGCCATTGCGCGATGGAACGACATCGTAGATTCGGCATACGAAGCCGCCGAGCGCTACAGACTGCCTTCCGGCGGCAAGGTATTGCTGGAGAACATCTTCAGGCTGGACGAACGCAACGGCGGCGACATCGCCCCCAACGGCGAATGCCCGTTTCTAGGGCGGGAAGCGTGGGTGGCTTCGGACGGCAGGTTCAACCCGTGCTGCGCTCCGGACGCGCTGCGCCGCTCGCTCGGCGAGTTCGGCAATCTCAATAGCATGAGTCTATACGAAATCTGGGAAAGCCCCGCGTACAAGAGCCTGCAAGCCAACTATATGCGAAAGCCCCTTTGCCAAGCCTGCAACATGAGAAAGCCGCCTATCCCGTGAGCGGCGGTTGGAGAGACTACGCGCTATCGCCGGATTCGACGCACCACGTTCATCAGGGAAAGCCGGCGTACTCGCCGAGATTCTTCGAGGCGCTGAAGTTCCACGCGCCGGGACTCGCCCCCGTTCTGGACGCATCCGGCGCGTACCACATCGCGCCTGACGGACAGCCCGCCTACAGCGCGCGCTACGTCCGAACGTTCGGCTTCTACGAGGGGCGCGCGGCTGTACACTCCAAGCGCGGATGGTTTCACATCCTGCCGGACGGGACTCCGCTATATGGCGACCGCCGCTTTGCGTGGTGCGGCAACTTCCAAGAGGGGCGCTGCGCCGTCAGAAGCGCCGCCGGCGGCTACTTCCACATCGCGGCGGACGGCGCTCCCGCATACGAGGAGCGCTACCGCTACGTCGGAGACTACAAAGACGGCTGCGCCGTGGCGCAAGCGGAAGACGGCGGACACACGCACATAGACGCTTTCGGAAACCGTGTCCATGGGCGATGGTTTCTGGACCTCGACGTGTTCCACAAGAACTACGCCCGCGCGCGCGATTATCGCGGCTGGCATCACGTGGACAGGAGCGGGAAGCCGCTGTACGCGAGACGATTCGGGAACGTCGAGCCGTTCTACAACGGACAGGCGCGGGTGGAAGGGCTGGACGGATCGCTATCCGTCATAGACGAATCGGGCGAGACTATTCTGGTTCTCAGAGATCCCGCCGTGTCTCACGTCGAGCGTCTGTCCGGCGAGATGGTCGGGCTGTGGAAGACCCAGACGATACGCGCAGCCGCAGAGCTGGGAGCTATCGATCTGCTCCCAGCAACCGCAGATGCCGTCGAGCACAGCTTGCGATTGAGCGAGGGCGCGGGGGTCAGGCTGATGAGGGCGCTGACGGAGCTGGAACTCGTTCACAAGAGTTCCAACGGCGTCTACCATCCCACGGATCTCGGCGCCCATCTAGCGCGCTCGCATCCGCTGACGCTTGCAGACGCGGCGCTTCACTGGGGCAGGGAATCCTATGCCGCGTGGTCGGGCGTGACGGAGGCGTTGCGGTCCGGACAGTCCGGCTTCGAGAAAATTTACGGCGCGAGCTTCTTCGACTGGATTCAGGACAAACCCGCCGACTTGCAAGCCTACCACGCCGCCATGTCCACCTATGCCAAGCATGACTATCATGATCTCGCCGAGTTCGTGGACTTCACGACTCACGAACACGCGCTGGACGCCGGGGGAGGCGCTGGAGAGCTGACCTTCGCGCTTCTGCGCTCATGCCCCGAGCTTACAGCGACGGTCATGGACCGCCCGGAGGTAGTCGAAATCGCCCGCCTGCCTAAAGACCTCGAACATCGCTGCCGATTCATTGCCGGAGACATCTTTCGGAAATGGCATAAGACTTCGGACGCGGTGATACTGGCGAGAGTTCTTCACGATTGGCGGGACAGCGACGCTCTGAGAATCCTAAAGCGCGCCCGCGAGTCTATGCGTAGAGACGCCACGCTATACGTGATAGAGATGATTCCGAACGACGAAACCGGCGACGGCGGGCTTCTGGACTTGAACATGCTCGCAATGACCGAGGGCGCCGAGCGCACGGAAGAGCAGTTCCGAAATCTCTTGGCGCAAGCCGGCTTCCGCATGCTCGACGCTACGCCTACGCGGTCGCCAAGCTCTATCATCCGCGCTAGGGCGATATGAGCGTCTCGCGCGTCGGTTCTTCGTGGATGCGGGAGCGTCTCGCCGCGATTCCGGACGGGGAAGACGTCGCGCTGATTCTGAGGCACGCCGAGCGATATGAGATACCGCCCGGCGAATTCGGCGCAGACGTTCCGCTGACCGCGCGGGGAGTCGCGTCCGCCGAGCGTCTCGGAGAGGCGCTCGGCGACAGGGCGCGGCGGGCGAAGGCTGCGGCGAGTCCGCTGCCGCGATGCGTCCAGACCGCCGAGGCGATCCTGCGCGGCGGAGGGTGGCGCGGCGCGGTCGAGCTAGACAGGCGGCTCGGAGACCCGGGCGCGTTCGTCGTCGATCCCGAAGTCGCCGGGGCGCTGTTCATGGAAATCGGCATCCTAGAGCTGGTGAGACGCCAACTCGACGACGCGGAGCCTCCGGACGGCATGAGGGCGACCGCCGAAGGCGTGAGCGCGCTCCTAGAGCTGGCGACGGGGGATTTGGGGCGGAACGCCCGCCTGAGCTTCTACGTCACGCACGATTCCATTCTGGCGGTACTAGTAGCTTGCCTATACGAACTGCCGCTATGCGAGATTGGCTGGCCCAATTACTTGGATGGGCTGCTGCTGTGGCGGGCTTCCGGACGGCTGCAATTCGCGTGGAAAGGGCTAGGTCAGGCTTCTCACCCAATCCGCCGTTAGCGATATGGCTTCTTCCGGCGCGACTTTTGGGGCGTAACCGAGAACCCGTCTGGACTTTTCAGAGCTGAACGACTCTCGCTGCCCCTTCTCTCCCGGGCGGTATCCCACGCGCTCTATCGGGACGGCGCAGCCGACGACATCGCGGCAGATTGCCGCGATGTCCTCTACCGAAAGCTCCTTGCCGTAGCCTACGAAGAACTTGTGTCCAACCACTTCATCGTCGGGGGCGAGAATCGTCCGCGTCCATGCGTCGGCTACGTCGTCTATGAACGCCAGATCTCGGGTCTGCCGCCCGCCTTCGACGACGATGGGCTTGCCGCGCAGCGCGTTCCACAGCCACTTGAACACGAAAACCTCTCGGCGCATGTTGGGCCCTATTACTACGCCAGTGCTGAGAACTATCGACGGCAGCCCATACGCCCTGCGCCAAGCCCACAGCGCCAGCTCGCCCGCGGCTTTCGAGAAGCCATATGGGTTGTGAGGCGTCAGCGGGTGATCTTCGTCTATCGGCGTGTAGACGGGGCGTCCGACCTCGTTGCCTGACCCCGCGAATATCAGCTTGGACACGCAGCCCGCGTGCCTGACCGCCTCCAGAAGCGCGACCGTGCCGCCTATGTTCTGCATCACGGTATATCGGGGCGACTCGAACGCGAGCGGCGTATCGGGCTGCGCCGCCATGTGCGCCACCGTCGAGTGTCCGTCCACGTCCCAAGGCTGTATATCCTGAACGCTCTTCCAGAGATACCGAAAGTTCGGGCGCTCCATCTCCGCTTGCAGCAACTCGGCGTGGTTGGGGGGCGTGATGTCCAAGCCGGTTACGCGGCGCCCGCGAGCGAGCAACGCCTTTGCGAGCTTGGAGCCGCCGAACCCAGCCGCCCCGGTTATGAGAACCCCGTCGGTTTCGGTCGTCACCGCCGTAGCGTCCCCCTTTTCTAGCCGAGCCTTTCGGTGCGCGAGCATCATAGACAAGCGAACGCCAGCCAAACAAGACGCCCGCGGGCGGCAAGCTGGGCGAGCCGGGAACGCTTTTCCGCTTTCAGCCCAGCCGCCGCAGGGCGTAAAATCAAACTAGGAGCGATGCGGAATGACCACGCCGGCGCGCAGGCAGTATCTGCGAATCAAGAGCGAACACCCGGACGCCATCCTGCTGTTTCGGATGGGCGATTTCTATGAGACGTTCGACGACGACGCTCGCGTCGTCTCGCGCGAGCTGGAGATAGCGCTCACCGCGCGCGCGTTCGGCTCAGGCCCAAAAGCGCCGCTCGCGGGCATCCCCTACCACGCGCTCGAACCGTACCTCGCGCGCCTCATCAAGAAGGGCTACACCGTAGCCATATGCGAGCAGACTTCCGACGCCTCCAAGTCTCGCGGATTGGTGGATCGCGAAGTCGTGCGCGTCGTCACGCCCGGCACCGTCGTCGAAGAGTCTCTGCTGGAAGGCAAGGCGAACAACTACCTAGTCGCGGTAGTGGCGGACGGCGATCTAGCGGGCATAGCATACGCCGACATCAGCACTAGCGAATTCGCAGCCGCGCAGCTGGCGGCGTCCTATCTGCCGGTGGAGCTTGCGCGGCTCCAGCCGGCGGAGATTCTCGCGCCGGAGGGGTTCGACGCCGCCGAACTCGGCGACGGGGCGCGCGTCGAGCTTCTGGGCGCGGACTCGTTCGATCTGGAGTGGGCGACGAGCCTGCTGATGCGACACTTCCAAGTGAGTACGCTGGAGGCGTTCGGCTGCGATCGTCTGCCGCTGGCGACGCGCGCCGCCGGCGCGGTGATAGACTACCTGCGCGAGACTCAGCGCGAAAGCTCCGCGCAGCTCACTACGCTCAGAACGTATTCGACGGAGCGCTGCATGGCGCTCGATCCGCAGACTCGCAAGAACTTGGAGCTGTTCGAGGGCGGACGATGGGGCGATTCGTCCACGTCGCTGCTGTCGGCGCTAGACCTCACCCGCACCTCGATGGGCGCGCGAGCGCTGCGTGGATGGGTGGGGCAGCCGCTCGTAGACCTGCAAGAGCTGATAGCGCGGCAAGACGGCGTGGCGTGGTTCCACCGCAGCGCGCTGAGACGCGAGCGCGCCATCGCCCTGCTGGACTCCATCGCGGACGTCCAACGGCTGCTGAACCGCGTGCGCGGATTCGGCGCGTCCCCGCGCGACCTCGTATCGTTAGCCGCCAGCCTAGAAGCCGCGCCGCATCTGCGCGCGCTGCTGCGCGAAGACGACGACGCGGACGCCGTGAGCGCGGTGGCGGAGCGCATCCGCGACACGTCGGACGTGACGACGCTCATCCGAACCGCCATCGCGGACGACCCGACAGCCTCAATAGGCGATGGCAAGGTCATCCGAGAGGGCTTCTCGGCGGACTTGGACGCCATCCGAAACAGCGCGCGCAGCGCGCAGCAGTACATCGCCGGCTTGCAGACGCGCGAGCGGGAGCGCACCGGCATAAAGTCGCTCAAAGTCGGCTATAACCGCGTGTTCGGATACTACATAGAGATCAGCAACCCCAACCTTTCGCGCGTTCCGGATGACTATGTGCGCCGCCAAACGCTCGTCGGCGGAGAGCGCTTCATCACGCCGGAGATGAAGGAGTACGAATCGCGCGTGCTTTCCGCGCAAGACCGCATGGCGGAGCTGGAGACGAGCCTTTTCCGCTCCGTGTGCGCGCAGGTGGCGGAGAGAGCGCGCGCCATAGCCGAGACAGCCGAGGCCGTCGCACTCGCGGATGTGTACTGCTGCCTCGCGGAAGTGGCGGCGCGATACGGCTACGTCCGCCCCTATCTGAACGAATCCGACGAGATAGACATACGGCAAGGGCGGCACCCGGTGGTGGAGCGGATGCTCGACGCGGGCGAGTTCGTGCCTAACGACACGCTGCTGAGCCGCAGCGAAAATCAGCTCGCGCTCATCACAGGCCCCAACATGGCGGGCAAGTCCACCTACATTCGGCAGGTGGCGGTCATCGCGCTCATGGCGCAGATTGGCAGCTTCGTGCCGGCGGAATCGGCGTCCATAGGCTTGGTGGATAGGATATTCAGCCGCGTCGGGCTTCAAGACGACCTCGCGCTTGGGCAGTCCACCTTCATGGTGGAGATGGTGGAGACGGCGTCTATACTGAACCACGCCACGCCGCGTTCGCTGATAATTTTGGACGAGATAGGGCGCGGCACCAGCACCTTCGACGGCTTGGCGATAGCGCGCGCGGTGGCGGAGTACATCCACAACCACCCCGATTTAGGATGCAAGACGCTGTTCGCCACCCACTACCACGAGCTTACGCAGCTGGCGGAGCGGCTGCCGCGCGTGCGTAACTACAACGTAGCCGTAACCGAGGAGCGCGGGCGGATAGTGTTCTTGCGGCGCATCGCGCCGGGCGGGGCGGATCGCAGCTACGGCATACACGTAGCCCAGCTAGCGGGAATGCCCAGCGCCGTAATCAGCCGCGCGCGGGAGGTTCTGAGCGAGCTGGAATCCCCAGACGCGGCATCCTCCAACGGGCGCGCCAAGACGCCGCGCCAGCCCGCGCTAATCCCCTACACGTCCCCCGCGCTAGACGAGTTGCGGAGCATAGACATCTCATCCATCACCCCCATAGAGGCGATCAACAAGCTGTACGAGCTGCAAGCGCGCGCGGGGGATGGGTAAGAGGGACGCCGCGCTTGACGCTCCCGCCGCGCCGTACTATTCTAGCCTTGCCGCGCGGGAGCGCCGCGCGGACTATACGGATCAGGAGAACGCCCATGCAGATAGCCGCGCTTCCCACCGCGCCCGCAGATGTCAGGCAGCTTATCAGAGAAGGCAGGCTGGTTCAGCCCACCGCCGGGCTTGCGCCGGGGCGCGTGCAGGCTAACCTCGCCATTCTGCCGCGCGATATGGCGTTCGACTTCCTGCTGTTCTGCCAGCGCAACCCCAAGCCCTGCCCGCTGCTGGAAGTCATCGACGCGGGAGACGTGGAGCCGCGCGAGTACGCGCCGGGGGCGGATATCCGATACGATGTGCCGCTGTATCGCGTCTATGAGTACGGCGAGCTTGCCGCCGAAGTCGAGGACATATCGGACTACTGGCGCGATGATCTGGTGTCATTCCTGCTTGGGTGCAGCTTCTCGTTCGAGACGGCGCTCGTGCGCGCGGGCATCCCGCTCAAGCACATAGATCAGGGCAAGAACGTTTCGATGTACGTGACGGACATCCCCACCGCGTCCGCCGGCGCGTTCTCGGGGCCGATGGTCGTCTCGATGCGCGCCATACAGCGGGATCAGGTAGTCAAGGCGGTGCAGGTAACCTCGCGCTTCCCAGCCACGCACGGCGCGCCGGTGCATGTGGGATCCCACCAAGACTTGGGCATCCGAGACCTCTCGCAGCCAGAATTCGGAGACCCGACGGACTTCGACGAAGGGGATGTGCCGATGTTCTGGGCTTGCGGCGTCACCCCGCAGGCGGCGGCTATGGCGTCTCGCCCGCCGCTGATGATAACCCACGCGCCGGGACACATGTTCATCACCGACAAGCGCGACGAAGACCTTTCGGTGCTGTGATTCGTTGCGGCTTGCGCGGTCAGAACTAGCGGAGAAGCGACATGCCCACCATAGAAGACATCATCCTAGATAGAGACAGGCGCGGCATATCCCGCCTCCGCCCGCATCTGCCAACCGACTTCGCAGCCGAAGCCGCGCGGCTCATCCTAGACAACCCGGGAACGGCGATAATCACCACCGGCTTCTACATACTGGACGCCGGGCGCGCCGAGACGGATGGGCCTGCGGGCGCGGTCGTCATCGGAAGCGCGCTCCATCAGCTGGGCTACGAAGTCATCCACGTTACGGACCGCTACGCCGCCGAGATAATGGACGACGCCGGCGGAGACTACTCCACCGTAATCGAGTTCCCTATAGTAGACGACGACGAGAGCGCGGCGTTCGCGCGCAAGCTGCTTGCGGACGTCGAGCCGTCGGTTCTCATCGCCATCGAGCGCTGCGGGCTTACGGACGAAGGCAAGTATCGCAACATGCGCGGGCGCGACATCACGCCGCACAACGCGCGCGTCGATCACCTCTTCCACTCGGATACGCCGTCCGTAGGCATCGGCGACGGCGGCAACGAAATAGGCATGGGCAACCTAGCCGATAGCGTGGCGCAAGTAGAATCGCTCGTTCGCAAGCCGTGTGTGACGCAGGTGTCCAAGCTCATGCTCGCCAGCGTGTCCAACTGGGGCGGCTACGGGCTTGCCGCCGCGCTGTCCGAGCTTTCGGGCAAGAACCTGCTGCCGTTGGTAGAGGAAGAACGCGCTCTGCTGAGCCGCACGGTGGAGCTAGGCGCGGTGGACGGCATGAGCGGAATCCAAGAATACAAAGTGGACGGCTTCACGCTGGACGAAAACAGCGAAACTGTGCAGGCTCTTCACGATTACCTTGCCGCTTCGACTGCGTGAAAGCCTGCCTATTGTCAGAATCAGGATTCTCAGGATTAGCGGATTTTCGAGATGGCGGCGTGAAAATCCTGAGAATCCCAGAATCGCGCAAATCTTGATTCTGACAACTGCGGGAGCGTCGAACGCGCCCCAATATCCCCATCCCCGTGAACATCCCCCCATCGTTTTGCTAGAATCCTTCGCGTGAGAGACGCGGCGCACAGGCGACGATATATGCCCATCGGCGGCGGCGAGGGCATATTCTACGGCTGGAAGATAGTCGGCCTGTGCGTGTTCATGCTGACGCTGATGGCGATAACCGTGTTTCAGGGGCTGGGAACGTTCCTAGTCGCGCTGGAGCGGCATTTCGGCTGGTCGCGCACTCAGATGTCGCTCGCGTTCTCGCTCGCTCGCGCGGAGAGCGCGGTTCTAGGCCCCATGGAAGGCTGGCTGATAGACCGGCTCGGCAACCGCCGCATGATGCTCATCGGCTATATCGTGATGGGCGTCGGCTTTCTGATGTTCTCGCGCGTGAACTCGCTTTGGCAGTTCTACTTGGCGTTCATGGTGGTTACGCTTGGGTCGGGGCTTGGCGGCTGGCTGGCGATGATAAGCCTCGTCAACAACTGGTTCGCGCGCAAGCGCTCCATAGCCATCGCAACCGCCATGAGCGGCATTCACTTCGGCGCCTTCCTAGTGTGGGCGCTCGCCTACGGCGTGGACAACCACGGCTTCCGTTGGACTACGCTGGGCATAGGCGTGTTCCTGCTGGCTGTCATAGGCCCAGTGTCCGCAGCCGTCCGCAACCGCCCGGAGGACATGGGGCTGGAGCCAGACGGAGACCCCGCGTCGCGAGCCGGCGGCGGCGCCGCCGCCGCGCCCGCCGCCGATGACGAAGAGCCGGAGTTCACCGCGCGGCAGGCGCTCCGCACCCGCGCGTTCTGGGCTATCACCATCGTCCACCTCTCTTCGAGCATATCCATCGTAACGCTCTCGATACACCTCGCGCCCAAGCTGACGGATATGGGCTTCTCGCTGAGCGCGGCGGCGGTGATTCCGCTCGTGTACACGCTCGTCGCGCTTCCCGCGCAGTTCATAGCGGGGTTCATAGCGGACAGGCTGCCCAAGCCGCCCGTCATATTCGTGTTCCTCGTGTTTCAGGCAAGCGGCATACTCGTCATAGCGCTTGCGGAAACCACGCTCATGACGTACATATTCGCCGTGCTGTACGGCATCGGCTTCGGCGGGCGCATTCCGCTGCTCACCGCCATACGCGGGGAGTACTTCGGGCGCAAGGCTTTCGCCACCATCATGGGGCTGTCTCAGTTCCCCAACAACATCGCCATGATATTCGCGCCGCTCTACGCGGGCTACCTGTTCGATCTGCAAGAGTCTTACTTAGTCCCGTTCCTCACATTCGCGGTATTGGCGTACCTCGGCGCGGCGCTGATGCTCTTAGTGAAGAAGCCGAGCGCGCAGCCGTGAAAGCGCTGGGGCGGCGGCTGGCGCATCCGTTCGACGCCTTCTGGCGCGCTTTCTCGCCGGAACTGCCCGTGTCCGCGGAAGACGTCGAGCGCGGGCGGAGCGCGGTGTTCGGCGATCAGGGCGTGGAGCGTTTGCCGCGCGGCGCGGCGCCGCGATGGCTCGCCCTGCCGGACGACGATCTCGCCTACCACGCGGCGCACGAGCTTACGCATATGCTGATGCGCGAGCGCGGATACCCCAAGACGGCGCGCGGCTTGGGCTATCCGCCCAACTCGGCTGAGGCGCTTGTGGGCGAGGAGCTGGAGGAGATGGCGCTTCACCCGTCGCTCCACGCGCTGATAGAGCCGTTCGGCTTTCGGCGCGGGTTCATACAGCGGACGATGTTCGAGGGCGCGGCGCGCGGTCTGCGCTCCGCCCCGCCGCCGGAGTACGGCTCGCCGTGGCATTTCGTGTGGGCTATTCGCCATTGCCTTTTGCGGTTCGAGCTGCCGCTGGCGATGTGGCGCGAGCTTGCCGAGCTGTTCGCCGCGCGATCTCCCGCCGCCGCCGCGCTCGGCGAGGAGCTTGCGGACATCCTGATAGAAGTGGGCTGGGGCAGCCGCGAGCAGGCGCTGGAGGGCTTGGTTCGCGCGCGAAACGCGCTGGCGCTAGACGTTCAAGAGAAGGTATTGGTGATAGACCCTGTAGGCGGCGGGGTTTTCTGACTGCCTTCCCCCGCGCGCGAACCCGAACTATTCCAAAACATCGCCTAAAAACGCGCCATATTCCCCTTTCACGCCACTAACGGCGGTGGTAGCGTAACCCACTACGCGAGATGCAGTTGTCTGCCGCCGAAACGGGCTAGCGCCCCGCTCCGCGCCCGACGCCGCATTTGGAGGGTTCGGACTTGACTACCCGGATAACCGGAGGCTCCCACAGGGGGCGGGCGCTCAGAGCGCCATCCGTCGCCGGGCTTAGGCCTACTTCCGAGCGGGCGCGGGCGGCGCTGTTCTCGATAATCGGATCGGACGCCGTAGCCGGCGCGCGGGTCTTGGACTTGTACGCTGGAACGGGCGCTCTGGGTCTGGACGCGCTGAGCAGAGGCGCGGCGCGGGCGGACTTCGTGGAGCGAAACGGGCGGCTGTGCGCCGCGCTGTCGCGCACGCTACGAGCGTGGTCGCTCGAGTCGCGCGGCAAGGTGTGGCGGGGCAGAGCGCTCAGCGTTCTGGACGCGCTGCCGGGCGGATACGACATCGCGCTGGCGGATCCGCCATACGGCTCTACGGAGTTGGCGGAAGTGGTGGAGCGGCTTCAGTCCGCTCGGCTGCTGAACGTCGGCGGGCTGGCGGCGCTGGAGCATCGCGCTGGCGCGGAAGCGGATTTCGCGGCTGGAAGGTTCGTCCACAAGACGACCAAGAGATACGGAGACACGGCGATTACCGTGCTGACGGCAGGAGCCGCCGATGCCTAAGGCGATATACCCGGGAAGTTTCGATCCCGCCCATCGCGGGCACATAGACATAGCCAAGCGCGCGGCTGCGGTGTTCGACGAGCTGATAATAGCCGTGTACGAATCGCCGCCCACCAAGCGGCTGATGTTTTCCACCGAAGAGCGCGTGGACATGTTCGCGGCTGCGGTGGCGGACGTTCCCAACATATCGGTAGCGCCGTTCACCGGGCTTGCGCCCACTGTGGCGCGCGAACACGGCGCGAGCTTCATCGTTCGCGGCTTGCGGGCGGGCGTGGATTTCGAGCTGGAGTTCGAGATGACGCTCATGTGGCGGCACGTAGCGCCGGATATAGACATTGTTTGCATTATGAGTTCGCTGGAAACGCAGTTCCTATATTCCAGCAGAATCAAAGAGGTGGCGTCGCTCGGCGCGGACGTGTCCGAGCTCGTGCCGCCGCACATCGCGCGCGCCTTGGCGCGCAAACTGGACGCGCCGCCGCCGAACGGCTAGGCGACGCCAATCAGAAACCTTTACTCATCACAGTTTCCATCGCTCAGGAGGGATTAGGGTGGACTACGAACAGGCGCTAGCTGCGCTTCAGCAGCTATATTCCACTAGCAGCCGGGTGCCGGGGCTTCGCCGAAAGGTGATGGTCGACGCCGACCAGTTCGCCAGAGTCATCGGCGAGCTGCGAACCGTCATGCCGGCGGACGTGCAGGAGGCGCGAGAGATCCTCCGACAGAAAGACAGCATCCTCAATCAGGCGTACCTCGAATCTCAGCGGGTCAAGACCACCACCGAAGAGGAAGTGGCGGCGCAGATTCGCGCGGCGCAAGAGGAACACCACGCTAAGGTGGGCGAATCCGAAGTGCTGCGCGCCGCCGAAGCCAAAGGTCAGGAGATCAAGGAAGAGGCGTCCAACGAAGCGGAAGAGCTTATCCGCGACGCTCAGCGGCGCGCCTACCGCATCGTCTCCGAGGCGGAAGACATCGCCGCTTCCCGGCGCGAGGGCGCGGACCAGTACGCATCCGAAGTGCTGTTCAGCCTCGAAGAGCAGCTCTCCGAGGTGCTAGGCCAAATCCGGCGCGGCATAGACCAGCTGCGCCCCGAAGCCGAACACCTGCGCGATCGCGAGCGCGACGGCATGGGCATAGCGGTGTAGCGCTTTAGCTTTCTCTCGCCTTTGTGAGGAAGAAGGAAAACCTCTTGCCCCGCGCCCCGTATCGTGGACGCGGGGCAAGCTCTAAATCCCCTCTCCTGTAGGGCAGCCTGCCTATTGTCAGAATCTCAGAATCCTGCAAATCCTGATTCTGACAAGGGGATTACGCTTAGGGCGCTCCCCCAACCTAAGACGGCTTCACCGCCGATATGTTCAGGCTGTGTATGTTCGCCTGCCAGCCCTCCGTTCGCCACGGGGTATCGGACACTACGCGAACGTCCTCGAATCCCGCGCTCTCGAAGCGGGATAGGTAGATGTCCCGCATCTCGGTTCCCGCTAGGCACGATACCCAGTTGGCGGTGTCTTCCGCCTCTTCCTGCGGGATGTCGGCTACGCGCGCGAGATCGGACACCATCAGCCTGCCGCCCGGCTTGAGGATGCGGAACGCTTCCCGAAACACGCGGTCTTTGTCCGGCGCGAGGTTGATGACGCAGTTGGAGATGATAGCGTCCGCCGTATCGTCGGCGAGCGGCGTGTTCTCCATCTCGGCTAGGTGGAACTCCACATGGCGGACGCCGAGCCTATCCGCGTTCTTCCTTGCGAGCGCGATCATGTCCTCGGTCATGTCTATGCCGATTACGCGCCCGGCGTCGCCCACCGCTTTGGCGGCTATGAAGCAGTCGATGCCGCCGCCGCTGCCGAAGTCCACCACCGTTTCGCCCGCGCGCAGGCTGCCGATGGCGTGCGGGCTGCCGCATCCCGCCGCCGCCGCGAGCGCCTCCGCCGGCAGCCCCTCGGTCTGCTCCGAGTCGTATAGCGCGATTACCGTCGCCATCTCCGCGTCGTCGCCTCCGCAGCAGTCCGTCGCGCAGCAGCTCTCGTCCGCGCCCGCGTCGGAAGACTGCCGCGCAAGCTCGCCGTACCGCTCCTTCACCACCTGCTTTATCTGCAAGTCGTCTAGCAGGGTCGTCATGAGCATCTCTCCGTTTCGCTAATTCTTCTCGGTTGGAATGTAGTTTAGCGCAGTTTCGCGCTTCGGTGGGGATCAGTGGGGACCGCTCGGCACCTCGCTCGGCGGGTGGCGGCGGTGTCTCAGCACGCCCCTTTCCACGTTGTGCTTCATCCGCTCGTACTCCGAGCATATCTCCGCGCCCAGCAGCACGTTGAAGCTGCTCACGTATGTCCAGAACAGCAGCACTATGACCGGCGCGATGGAGCCGTATACGTCTTGGTACGATGCGAATTTGTCCAGATACATGATGAACAGGTTTTTGGAAAGCTCGAATATCAGCGCGCTCGTGATAGCGCCGGGCCAGATGTACCGCCAATGCGTCTGGGTGTTGGGCATTATCTTGTACATCAGCATGAACACGGTGATGGTGAGGGTGAGCGAGATAGTCTGGAGCATAATCTGCCCAGTCGTTTGCGCTAGGAAGGCGTCTGCCGGCAAGCCGAGCGAGACGAAGTTTTCCGTGGTGCGAACGGCTGCGGCTACGAACACCGAAGCGCCGAACAGCAGCCCCACGCTGAGCGCCATGAGCATTTGGCGCGGCTTGCCGATGTATATGGGGCGGTCGGTGTGGATGTCCCACGCGCGGTTGATGGCGCGGTTGAGCGCGCCGAACATCGCGCTGCCGGACCACAGCATCCCAAGCAGCGAGAAGAACCCTAGCGCGCCGCGCAGCCGAATCACCGCCGATACGTTGTCTTGAACTATCTCCTTCGAGCCGGGCAGGTAGCTGCCCGCGAATTCGCCTACGCTCGTCTCTATCTGCTCAGGCGTCAGAAAGAAGCTCATGACGGATATGAGGCACAGCATAATCGGGAATATCGAAAACAGCGCGTAGTAGGCGACGCCCGCCGCCATGTGGGGGATGTCGTCCTCGGATAGCTCGCGCGCCACCCGCACCGAAATCTCCACGAGAAAGTGGTTGCGGGCGCGGTCTATGATGCCGCCGTGCCGCTCGTTGATGCGGTTCGCCGTTCGCTCTACCGCTCGACGTAGAGACCGTAAAGAATCTTGGTCTACCAAGCCGCTTCACCTGCCAACTGTCTTCCCATCCCATGGCTGGAGAGGGGAATTCGCAAACTCGTTTTGGAACGTTTCCATACATTCTATAGTGCGGAGCGCGTCCGATGGAATTCGCATGGCGCTTTGCGGCGCGGGGCGGCTAGAATGCGGCAACCGGAATCAGGAGGGGGGATGCGATGTCTCACATAGCGCTGTCATGCTCGCTTTGCGGCGCGGAGCGCGGCGCGGACATGCGCGCGCTAGCCTGCGGCGAATGCGGCGCGCCGCTGGATGTGAAGTACCTAGACGCGGCGCGGCATACGGCGGACGTAGCTGGCTTGCGGATGCCGGTTCCTCACCACGCCGCCGCGCCGCCCGTTACGCTGGGGGAGGGCGGTTCGCCAATCGTCGCCTTGCCGCGTTCGGGCGCGGTGATGGGGCTGCGGCGGCTGCTCGCCAAGCTGGAGTACATGAACCCCACAGGCTCGTTCAAGGACAGGGGCGCCGCGATGATGCTGTCCGTAGCCGTAGAGCTTGGCGTCGGGGCGGTGGTCGAGGATTCGTCCGGCAACGCGGGCGCGGCTGTGGCTGCATACGCGGCGCGCGCGGGCATACAGGCGCACGTGTTCGCGCCGGAGAGCGCGCCGAAGCCCAAGATGGACCAGATCCGCGTCTACGAGGCGCAAACGCATCCCACGCCGGGGCCGCGAGAGGCGAGCGCGGCGGCGGCGGTGGAGTTCCAGCGGCGGCGCGGCATGGTGTACGCATCCCACAACCTAAGCCCGTACTTCGTGGAGGGAACGAAGGCTTTTGGCTACGAAGTGGCGGCGGAAATGCGCCCCGCGCCCGATCATATCGTCATGCCGGTGGGCAACGGCAGCCTGCTCCTAGGCGCGTGGACGGCTTATCGCGAGCTTATGGCGAGCGGCGTCGTCTCCCGAACGCCGCGGCTGCACGCGGTTCAGGCGGAAGCTGTGATGCCCATAGTCGCGGAGTTCGGCGGCGCGCGCTGGCGTCGCGGCGCCGCTACCATCGCGGGCGGCATCGCGGTAGCCGAGCCGCCCCGCAAGGCGCAGGTCGTCCGCGCGCTGCGAGACACGGGCGGCGCGGCTGTGGCGGTGTCCGACGACGCCATCCGCCGCTGGCGGCGGACGCTGGCGGCGCGCGAAGGCGTGTTCGCGGAGCCGACGTCCGCCGCCGCGTTCGCAGGCGCGGAGGCGCTTGCCAAGCGCGGCGTCATCCAGCCCGACGACGTAGTCCTCGCGCCGGTAACCGGCTTTGGCTTAAAGGACTGACGGCGTTCATCCCCCGGATTCCCGCATCGCCTCCCGGAACCCGTCTATGGACCCCGCTAGCGTCTCGTCGGAAACGCAGAACGATATTCTGAAGTAGCCCGGCATCCCGAACCCCACGCCCGGCACCACAAGCACATTGCGCTTTTGCAGCTCAGCCGTGAACTCCACATCGTCCGCTATCGGCGAACGGGGGAACATGTAGAACGCCCCCTGCGGCTTTATCGCGTCGTATCCCAGCGCTGCGAGGCTGTCGTATAGGAAATCGCGCTTCGCCTGATACTGCGCCACGTCTATGGTGGTGGATTGCAGATGGGCGACGACCCGCTGCATGAGCGCAGGCGCGTTGACGAATCCGAGCGTTCGGTTGCAGAAGATAAGCCCGTCCATCAGATCCTCGCGCTCCGCGTAGTCCGGGTGGATGGCGACGTAGCCAATCCGCTCGCCGGGCAGCGCCAAGTCTTTAGAGTGAGATGTGGCGACGATGGTTCGGGGGTGATGCTCGAAGACGTGCGGATACTCCAAGCCGTCGAACAGCAGCTTTCGATACGGCTCATCGCTGAGCAGGAAGATTTCTCGCCCGAATTCCTCCTCTTTGCGGCGGATGAGGCTCCCGATGGCGGATAGCGTGTCCGCGTCGTACACCGCGCCGGACGGGTTGTTGGGCGAGTTGATGAGCGCTACCCGCGTTCGCTCGGTGAACGCCGCTTCCAACGCGTCCATGTTCGGCATGAACGCCGAATCCGGCGCGACTACTTTGCACGCGCCGCCGTGGTTGTCCGCGTAGAAGAAGTATTCGACGAAGTAGGGGGCGAACACTATCACTTCGTCGCCCGGGTCCAGCAGCGTCTTGAGCGCTACGTTGAGCGCGCCCCCCGCGCCGCACGCCATCATAACGTCGTCCTCGCTGAAAGACAGCCCCGTCTCCTCGCTCAGCTGCGCGGCGACGGCTGCGCGCGTCTCGGCGTAGCCCGCGTTGGGCATGTAGCGGTGCATCCCCCGTTCGGCGCTGTCGATAACGCGGCGAAGCTCATCGAAGAACTCAGGCGGCGGCTCCAGCACGGGGTTGCCTAGAGACAGGTCGAACACCGCGTCTTCGCCGAACTGCCGCTTGAGCGCGATGCCGTCTTCGAACATCTTGCGTATCCAAGAGCCTTGCTCCAGCAATCCGCGGATCTTATTCGATACTGCCATGACGCATCCTCGCCGCTTTGGTGGTTCGGGTGCGACTGTATCGGCGCTGTCGGCAGGCTGTCAAATGCGCGATTGTCTTGCGCGCCGAACGAATCTTGACACCCCGCCAATCCGTTCGTTACGCTATATTGCGTTCACCCCGCGGCGTGGGCCTGTAGCTCAGTGGTAGAGCGATCGGCTCATAACCGATTGGTCGCAGGTTCGAACCCTGCCGGGCCCACACTCCCGCTTCGACACATGAACGCGCTCCATAGATGTTCTACTGCCGCACCCTCGATTATGAAGACCCGGCGCATGATGGGGCGATCCCTCGTCATTGTCGTCGCCACAGCCGTCGCACGGGAGCGGTAGAGCAGCCGATGCCGCGCACAGCAGCCCGCCGCATGACCGCGTTGGCGTCTCGCAGCCCTGTCCGCCGCCGTCGCGCCGCGCTCGCCGCGCTGCTGGCGGCGCTCGTCGCGTTGGCTGCCGCAGTCGGCTGCGGGGAGTCCGACGCTACGGCGGAGGGCGAGCCTTTCGATCCGCTGTTCACGCGCTCCGTCGGGGATTTCGATGTAGCCGTGCGCTGGCTGCCGCCCGCGCCGCAAGTGGGTTTCGTGAACATCGCGGTCCAGCCCCGCCTGTCGGAGAGCGGCGAGGCGGTTGCGGACGCGCGCGTTCTGCTGGTGGCGGAGTCCGAGCCTGAACATCCCGTGTTCGAGGTCGTCGCGGTCAACACGCCTAGCGACCCGACCGTATACCGCGCCAATATGAAGTTCGAGGAAGCGGGCAACTGGGCGCTGCGCGTGAGCATCGACAGCCCCAGCGGAGGCGAGGCGGATTTCAGGGCGCCGCTGGTGGTGCTTCCCGCGCCGATACAGCCGGGCGGGGGCGGCGGATGGGTGTTTCTCGGCATCTTCATCGCCCTTTGCGCCGGCTCGATCTACCTAATCATGGCGAGCCGGAAGGCGCAAGCCGCGCGTCGGCGGAGTCTCGAAGGCTGACGATTATCAGCCGCCCCCCCTCGGCGCGGTAGCCTACCTCTACGGGTTCGCCCAACAGCATATGCTCCCGAACGTGGCTTGGGGTGAACTCGTCGAACGCGCGCCCGTTCGCGTGAAACACCATCGCGCGCCCATTCGCGTCGGTCACCTCTATTGTCTCGAATTCGAGCAGCGTCCGCGCGGCGACGTCCGTAACCAACCCCGCGAACCGCATAGTCGGCTCGTTCGGCTCGTCCGACGGCGCGTGACACGCCGCGAGCGCGACGCATGCCGCCGCCGCGCCATACAGGATTGAACGAAATCCTGAACGAATTTTGACTTGACGCCACATATCCTATCTTCTGTAATCTCACGCTATATATGTAGATCAGGATAAGAATACCATGAGCATGTTTTCGAGACTTTCTCTTGTTATTGCGATGGCGCTCGTTGTTGCGCTTGCTGCGCTTCCGCTTCGGGCGCAGGCGCAGCAGCCGGACGACAGCGTATCGGTCTTCCTCATCGACAGGGAGGCGATTTCCGGCAGCCCCGACCGCGTCGATATGCTGATGAGCCTTGTCGGGCTGTTCTTCGAGGTGAAGGAGGGGCAGGCGTTCGTCTTCGCCTTCGACGAGCGCTTGGCGAACGTCCACGGTCCGTTGGAGACGGACGCCGACGGCATCAAAGACCTGCTCGCCGCCGTCGAGGAGACGCTCGCCGCCGCTCCGCCCGCCGAGCCGCTCGACCCCGCTCCCGCGCTCGCGGAGACTTACAACTACCTGAACGGGCTGAACGCCGGCTCGGCGTCCACCATCTACTACGTTAGCGGGGACGACGCGCCGACGAGCTATGCGGATCTCTCCGACAGGCTGAGGTCCGTTTCGGATCTGGTGGCGGAAGCGGGATGGGCTGTGTTCGACATCACGCTGCCCGGCGTGTCGCCGGACTTGAAGCGGGCGCTGGACGACGTAGCCTTCAAGACGGGCGGCGAGTCTTTCGACCTGACGGTTCCGGATGGGCTGACGACGCTGGTGGACCGCGTTTTGCGGCTGGAAGGCAAGGGCGCGCTAGACTCCGTAGCCGACGCCACGCTGGGGGCAGGCTCTGTTAGCGAGGTGAAGGTGGACGTTCTGCCCGGCGCGGGCGAGATGACGCTGCTGCTGTTCCGGGACGACCCTCGGACTTCGTTCAGGCTGGAGAACCCGGACGGTTTCGAGGCGTCTGCGGGAGACCGGAGGTCGTCCACCATAACCGAGTTCCCTTACGTGGTCATATGGGAGCTAGTGGACCCCGCGCCCGGCATCTGGACGCTCGAAATTCGGGGCGACGGCGGCAGGGTGTCCGCAAGCCAGTACTCCACCAACCGCTATCGGCTGGAGCTTCAGCCGATGGCGACGGCGCCGGTGGGCGAGCCGCTCCACATCGTGGCTGCGGTTCTGGACGGCGACACGCCGACGGCGCTGGACGCCAAAGTGACGGCGCGCATCACCGACGAGAGCGGCTCTACCGCAATCCACGATCTGCGCGACGACGGCGCGGGCGGCGACTCTGTGGCGTCTGATGGCTACTACTCCGCCACTATTCCGCCGGTGAATGTCGAGGGGCGTTACGAGGTAGAGCTTCGCCTGAGCTGGGAGGGCATCGCGCGCGCCATCACCCGAACGGACTCTTTCGAGGCGAGCGTCTTCCCGTCGATGACGCTCGACCCTGTGGACACGGGCGTAATCCAGCCCGGCGTTCGAACGAAGATTGCCACGCTGAACGTGAACGCGGGCAGTCAGCCGCTGTCGGTTCTTCCCGAAAGCATCACGGCGCTCGTTACGACGAACGAGGGCGAAGCGGGCGCGGTCGAAATCGTGCCGCAGCGCATCATCTCGGAAGGCAAAGCGTTTGCCTACGATGTGTTCTACACCCCGTCCGGCGAGGCGCTGGCTACGGCGGTTCTGACGTTGGAGATGGAATACGCGGGCAGGCGGTTCTCGCGCTCGACTGACCCGATAGTGGTGTCGTCCGTGCAGCCGCGCCCCGCGCCGCCGCCTGCGCCCACGCCCGCGCCGCCGCAGCCCGCGCCGACCACCGCGCCGCCGCCGCAGCCCGCGCCGCCCGAACGCGACACTACTACCCCGATAGTAGCCTCCGTCGTCATCGCCGTCATAGTCTTGCTGGCTATCATCGGGCCGTTCGCGTACTGGCTCACCGTTCCCAAGCCGTTCGGCGCGATATACACCGAAGAAGGGCAGCTGCTGGTGGATGTCTCCGACCTGCCGCGCAGCGGCATGGACAAGCTCACGCGGCGCAACCTAGTAGCCGGCGGCGAGTTGGGCGTTCCCGGCTTGGAGTCCATCGCCATGAGGTTCGGGCGAGGGCAAGTCTTCATAACCACAGTCGCCGAATCGCCCTCCACCGTGCGGGTGAACAACCAGCCCGTAACCGGCGATACCGAGCTGCACGACGGCAGCTGGATAGGCGCGATAGGCAGGCTGTACACCTTCAAGTTCGAGACCGGAGGAGAGGGTAGCGTCTAGTCCGCTTCCAGCCGCCAGCCTCGAAGCCCCGTCGCGGAAACGCGGCGGGGCTTTTTGTTTGGAGCGCCGCGCGGCTCAGGGTTTGCGTTAGTACAGCGCGCAACTCTCAATCCGCTACAATAATCCGAGAGAATCGACGCGGAGGGACGAAATGCCCACGATAGAGCAGCTTCAGCGACAGTACGAGAGCCTGAGCGACATTCCCGCCAGCGTAGGCGCGGGGGACGAGATAGACCCTTCGGCGCTGCTGGCGTTCGATTACGACTACCCGCGCAGCGGCGCGGAGGTGGTGATAGACACCGACGAGTTCACCGCCGTTTGCCCATGGACGAGCCTTCCGGATTTCGGGACGCTCGCGATAAGCTACGTGCCGGATAGGCTCTGCATCGAGTTGAAGTCGCTCAAGTACTACCTGATGAGCTATGCCGGAGTGGGCATAGTGCAAGAACACGCCGCGAACCGCATCTTGGAAGACCTCGTCGCTCTGTGCGCGCCGATGAAGATGAGCGTTCGGCTCGACTACAAAGTTCGCGGCGGGCTGCACACCGTGGTCAGCGTCGGCTGGGAGCGGGATGGGCAGCCGGGATAGGCTTCTATCCCCGTCGTGTTGCCGCGTCTAGCTTGGCGAACAGGTCGGCAAACGCGGCGTCGCGGTCCACCCGCGTCAGCGCTCGAACCAAGTGGCGGGATGCGTCGAATCCGTAGCGCATGTTCGCGTTGATGATGGGGCTTGGCGAAAGGCGGCTTTCCGTCCAAGACGGATCGATTAGGTAGGCGATGTTCGTCATATCCCAAATCGGCTTGCTCTTGGCGGGCGTGTCCGGCGTCCATTCGCGATAGATTTCGTAGAGATAATCTCCCACCGCGCCGCGCCCTCGAACGTGCGTAGCCATCTCCGGCAGCGTAGTTCGCATCATCTCGGATACGAAGTAGCCCGGCACGTGAATCACCGCCGCGCCGCTGTCGAACACTACGCGCACGGCGTGGACGTCCTGCCTGAAGTTGAAGTCGTAGTAGCTGCCGCTCTCGTAGGTGGAGCCGCCGAGCGGCACGACCGCGATGCGGGGGATGATTCGCGGCTCGATGAGCATGGCGGAGGCGACGTTCGTAAGCGCGCCGAGCGCGACGACGTACAGTGGCGCGTCCCTAGGCGCGAGCGCTCGCGCTATCAGGTCGTTCGCCGCCTCGCTCTCCACAGGCTCGAACGGCGCTTCCATGAAGGCGGTAGAACCCTTCGTAGCGGGGATGTCCCATTCGCCGGGCGTAAGCTCCAGCATCCGCAGTATCTCGCGGTAGCTCTGCTCCATGCCGTCGCCCGCATCCGTCGCGGGGCGTCGCCCGCCGTAGAACGGCGCTGCGCTGATGGCTTCCACGCGCAGATTGTCCGACAGCAGCGCGTGGACTATGGCGAACTGGTCGTCTATCTCGTTGAATGCGTCGGTGTCTATGACCGCGTCCACCGCGCCGCTCGGCGGTTCGAGACGGCGAACGAGGTCTGCGGCGTCGACGGGCGGATACTGCATTGGGGCGAACTCCTAGCGGGCAAGCGGCGCGGCGAGCGCTATTGTATCAGGCATGAGCGCATAGGGGCGCCGCGCGCTGTACAATGGGGAAGTTGCAAAAGTTCCCCATCCCCTTGTCAGAATCAGGATTCTCAGGATTAGCGGATTTCCAAGACAGCGCCGTGAAAATCCTGAGAATCTCAGAATCATGCAAATCCTGATTCTGACAATAGGAAGTGCCTATGCCCCTGCAAGCCCGTCGAGGGAGAGGGTTGGGGCAAGGGGACGATTATACTGCGTGATATTATCGGTCATGTCATTGGAAGGCGGAATATGGACAGGATACTGGTTACCGGCGCGGCTGGGCAGATAGGCTCCGAGCTTGCGCCGGCGCTGCGGCGGATATACGGCGCGGATAACGTCGTAGCCGCATGGCGCCGGACGCCGCTGCCCGACGACGTGCGCGACGGAGGGCCTAGCGTCCGCCTCGACGTCTCCAACGAGGCGGATGTGCGCGCCGTCATCGTAGACCAGCGCATAGACGTCGTTTATCATCTAAGCTCGGTTCTCTCCGCGCTGGCGGAGGCGAACCGGCACGCCGCGCATGCGGTGAACGTGGATGGCGTGTACAACGTGTTGGAAGCGGCAGTCAGCTGCGGCGCGCGGCAAGTCATCCTGCCTAGCTCCATCGCCGCCTTTGGGCCTGACGCGCCGCGCCACGCCGCGCCGAACGACGCTCCCCAGCGCCCCAACACGCTCTACGGCATCGGGAAGGTGTTCGGCGAGCTGTTGGGAAACTACTACGCGGAGAAGGCGGGATTGGACGTTCGCGGCTTGCGGCTTCCGGGCGTAGTCAGCTGGAAGACGCAGCCTACCGCCGGAACTACGGATTACGCCGTAGCCATATTCTACGGCGCGCTTAGGCATGGGCGCTATGTTTGCTACCTGCGAGCGGACACCCGCCTTCCCATGATGTACATGCCCGACTGCGTGAATGCCATGATAAGGCTGGCGCGCGCGGACGCGGCGCGGTTGAGTCGGCGCGCGGACTACAACGTTGGCGCGATGAGCTTCACGCCCGCGCAGATAGCGGCGGCGGCGCGGCGGCGGATGCCGAGCTTCGAGATTAGCTACGACATAGACCCGATGCGGCAGAGCATCGCCGATTCTTGGCCCAGCTCGCTGGACGACTCGGCGGCGCGCGCGGATTGGGGATGGTCGCCGGAGTACGATCTGGATAGTATGGTGGATGACATGCTCGCCAACCTTTCGGCGAAGCTGAAACTAGCGGGAGAAGCGATATGAGACTGGAAGGCAAGGTTGCGCTGATTAGCGGCGGCGCGCGCGGCATGGGCGCGGCGGAGGCGAAGCTGTTCGCGCGGGAGGGCGCGAAGGTGGTCATAGCCGACGTGCTGGAAGACGACGGACGCCGCACCGAAGCCGAGATAGCGGAGATGGGCGGCGAAGCGGTTTTCGTGAAGCTCGACGTTACTCAACAGGCGGATTGGGATGCCGCGGTCGGCGTCGCGGTGGAGCGGTTCGGCAAGCTGGACGTCATCGTGAACAACGCCGGCGTCGCCAGCCGCGATTCGATAGAGGATACGACGGTCGAAGAGTGGGACCGCGTAATGGACATCAACGCCAAAGGCGTGTTCCTCGGCACGAAAGCCGCCATATCGCAGATGCGACGGCAGGGCGGCGGCGGATCGGTCATCAACATATCGTCCATCAGCGGCAACGTGGGGCAGGATAGCGTCAGCGCGGGCTACAACGCATCCAAGGGCGCAGTCCGCATCTTCTCCAAATCCGCCGCCGTGCAGTACGCGCCGGAGGGCATCCGCGTCAACACCATCCACCCGGGACCCATCCAGACGCCTATGACTCGAGCGGGCTGGGAGAACGCGGAGCGGATAGGCGACTACGCGGTCACGGACAATACGCCGCTGGGCAGATACGGCAAGCCCGAAGAGGTGGCATACGGCGCGCTCTATCTGGCGTCCGACGAATCTTCCTACGTAACGGGCGCTGAGCTGATCATAGACGGCGGCTACACTGCCCAATAGCCCGACATCGCGCCCGCCCGCGCCGACTACGCTCGACGAGCTTATCGAGCGCTATGCGGCGTTGCTGTTCGACGTCTACGGCGTTCTGGCGGGGTCGAATTCCATCATAGCGGAGGCGCCGGCGGCTATAGCGCGGCTGAACGCGCTCGGCAAGCCGTATTGGGCGCTGACGAACGACGCATCCGCGCTGCCGCAGACGCGAGCCGCCAAGTACGCCGCGATGGGGCTGGAGATAGACGCGGAGCGCATCATCACCGCCGGCGGGCTGCTGTCGGCGCACTTCGAGCGAGAGGGGCTGCGCGGCGCCCGATGCGCGGTTCTCGGCACGCCGGACAGCGCGCGGTACGTAGAGCTTGCGGGCGGCGCTGTAACGGCTTGGGACACGGATTTCGACGCGCTCATAATCGGAGACCAGTCCGGCTTCCCGTTCTTCGAGGCTGCCGATGCCGTTCTGAGCGCGCTCGTCCGCAAGATAGACGCGGGCGAATCGCCGCGCCTGATACTGCCGAACCCTGACCTGATATATCCCGAAGGCGACGGGTTCGGATTCGCCAGCGGCTCCGTGGCGCGGATGTTCGAGGACGCGCTTGCGCTGAGGTACCCTAGCCGCGCGGATCTGCGCTTCGAGCGGCTCGGCAAGCCGCACACAGCGATGTTCGAGGAGGCGCGGCGGCGCGGCGGCATCGCCTATCCCGCCGACATGGTGATGATAGGCGACACGCCGGACACCGACATCCGCGGCGCAAACGCCTTCGGCGCGTCGTCCGCGCTCATAGCCACCGGCGTATCCGCCGCCGCGTTGGATACGCTGCCGCCATCCGACACGCCAACCTACACGCTCCGCTCGCTGGCGCTGAGGGAATGATCGACAGACGGCGCGCGGGTTCTTTAGACGCTGTATTGCGATATCTCACCCTCCAGAGTTCGAGGAAAACCAAGAATGAAAAGCAGTTTGTTCATCCTTGCCGTTGCCGCGGTGAGTCTTGCAGTCATCTTCGGATGCGATCGCGCGCCTGCCCCATCCGCCGCGCCTACCGCTACGCCGCAAAGCCCAGCCCCGGCCGCAGCCGCGCCGCAAAGTCCAACCCCTGTTGCCGCCGCGCTCACAGCCACGCCGCAAAGTCCGCCCCCTGCCGCCGCGGTGATTTCCGTCCCCCGAGGCATATTCGAGAAGATCAGCAGCGGCGCCGATCACACGTGCGCGCTCCGCGCTGACGGCTCCGCCGTATGCTGGGGAGCGAATGAAGTCGGCGCGTCGTCTCCGCCTTCCGGCGAAAGATTCTCGTCTATCAGCAGCGGCGGCGGGCACACGTGCGCCATCCGGCTGGACGGCGCGGCATCATGCTGGGGGGCGACCCCCGCCGAGTTCGACTTCGGGCAGGCATCCCCGCCAGATGGGGAATTCTCAGCCGTCAGCAGCGGCGCGTTTCATACCTGCGCGCTCCGATCTGACGGGAGCGCCGCTTGCTGGGGCGCCGATAACGATGAGTTCGACGCGGGCCAAACAGAGCATCCGCCTAATGGCGTGTTTAGGTTCATCAGCAGCGGATGGTATCACACCTGCGCGCTTGGGGCGGACTCCGCGGCCGCCTGTTGGGGAGCCGACTCATTCGGTCAGTCGTCGCCTCCGAGCAACGAGAAATTCGCCTCCATCAGCAGCGGGCGACTTCACACCTGCGCGCTGCGTGAGGATGGCTCCGCCGTGTGTTGGGGAATGAACCGATATGGGCAGACTTCGGCTCCCGCCGACGAGAGGTTCACGTCCATCAGCAGCCAAAATCTTCACACCTGCGCGCTGCGTGAGGACGGAAGTCCAGTCTGCTGGGGCGCTGCCGGGGAGTTCGATGAAGGTCAGGCGACACCGCCCAGAGGCGAGAGATTCGAGTCCATCAGCAGCGGCGGTCGCCACACCTGCGCGCTGCGTGAGGACGGCACAGCCGCATGTTGGGGCGTAGACGAGTATGGGCAAGCGTCTCCGCCGCAGCCATGACCATGCGGATTCCTCAGACCCGCGCGCCGAACTCCCGTAGAAGGCGAGTCATCGCCTCTCGCTTGTCCTCAGGGCATGCCCTTATCGGATTCCATGCGAAGCTGAGGTACTCTGAAGCCGATTTGCCACGCATTTCGCTCAGTTTGCGCTCTATGTCGCGCTGGATGGATTCCACATCGGCATATTCGACAGGATGCGCCGCGCCGCGCTCCAGCAGAAGACGAGCCATCTCGATCTGCCCCTCTTGAATCGCCTTGTCCAAGGGAGTGGACATGTTCCACATGTATCTGAGGTATCCCTCATTCAAGCCCTCGTATGAGCTGAAGCCGTCGGGGTTGGGGCCGCCGTATTGGTAGTTGCACTCCGTCATTTCGATGTCCGCTTCGTAGTCGAGCAGCAGATTGGCGATTTCGCATCTGCCGAGCTGCGCGGCGAGGTGCAGCGGAGCGCCTATGCGAGCCGCGGTCAGCGGAGCGACTCCGCTCTCCAGCAGCCACTTCACAAGATCGACCATATTCTTGGATACCGCGTCGTGGAGCAGGGTCGGCGTCATTCTAAGAAACCTCTCAGAATGCCCATGCGCGGCATACATCTCCCTGTACATCGGGGGCAGATACAGAATCTTCGAATAGTCGATGTCTCCCCTTCTAAGCAGCAGCTCAGGCGGCGTGAGATGCGGCCAGAGGAAGTGGCGGTCGCCCACCGGAATCCGCATCGGGTCTATGGACGCTCCGGCTTGCCGCAGCGCCTCGGCGGCCTCGGCGTTGTTGTTCGAAGGGGAGTAAGGCAATCCATCTATCTGGTAGACCTGATAGCCGAGCGAAATGTGCCTGTCGGCTATGGCTGCGTCCAGCGGCGTGAGCCCCTCGCCGTTTTTCGCTTCCACGTCCGCGCCCGCGTCTATCAGCATTCTGACGGCGCGCTGCCTGTTCATGCGCGCGGCGACGTGCAGCGGCGTGTCGCCCTCCATATTCATCGTCCGCGCTTCCGCGCCGCTCTCCAGAAGCAGCTCGATACAGTCCAGATGCTGATAGAAGCATGGATTGTACAGCGGCGTTTCGCCTCGGCTGTCGCGGCGATTCACGTCCGCGCCGGCGTCTATGAGCGCCTGCGCCATGCGCTTGTGACCGTAGCTGACAGCGGTGTGCAGCGGCGTTCTGCCGTCTTCGTTGGCTGCGTTCACGTCCGCGCCTTTGTCTATCAGAAGCGACGCGATGGTCGTGTGTCCGCTTCTCGCCGCCTTGTGCAGCGGCGTGGCGGCGAATGCCGTATCCGCCGCGTTGGGGGACGCGCCCGCGTCGAGAAGCCGTCTGATGACTGGGAGATGCCCTGCTACGACGGCGAGGTGAAGCGGCGTATCGCCGATCTCGTCCATGGCGGAGACGTCGGCGCTCGCGTCGAGGAGTGTGCGAACGGCGGAGTCGTGTCCCGCTTCCGCCGCGAAGTGCAGCGCGGCGCGCCCCCGCTCATCGCGCAAGCTCGGTTTGGCTCCAAGCTCCAGCAGATGGGCGACGGCGCTGGCGTGTCCGTTTGCCGCCGCGAGCATAAGGGGAGTGGCGCCAGAGGTGTCTCTGGGGTCGATTCCGCTCAGCGCGCGTCGCCATCTCGGCGGATTGTCTGTCAGTCCGTCGAGAGCTGCCTGATGCGCCACGCCGCGCCGCTCGGGTTCTTGTCGTGAGAACACCGAGGATACCCCCTCGATGCAAGGCGGGGCGGACAGCTCGAACAGAGACAGAATGGACTGTCCCAGCATCTCGCAGTCGCGCCATGGAGCTATGAACAGCGGATTGTCGTCGTCGACTCTTCTTGAGTACTTGCCTGCCCTCCCTTCACTCTGCTTGGACATAGGAAGCGGCGCAAGAGACAGGTAGGAATTCAGATCAAGAAAGAAAGCATACTTGCTCATGGTAGGTTCGGTAAAGATAGCGTGTTGCGTCTCATAGCCGTCGGATTCTAGGATAAGCTCTGCCGTGGAGAGATTGTGCCGCCGACTGTCAATCTGGCTGTTCATGTCGAGTTTTCGTATGGCGTCCTCCCTGCCGCGAATAAAGCGCTCCCTGCCTTCTTTGTCGTCATAATCATGAACGACGACAGGCTCCGCCTCCGCATATTCATGGATCGTCTTGCCTATGAAGGCAGGGTCGAACAGGGTGATTGGCTCGGAGATGTTGCGATTGGAGACTTCGTCATAGGCGATCATCACGCCCATCCTCAGAAATACTCTGATTCCGCGCATATAAGTGTCGTATCTCATCTGAACTCTCCTTTACAGGCTTCGGCAGGCAGCCTCGTCGAGCTGCTGCGCGGGGAGCCACTTTCTCAAGCCTCCGACTTCACCCGCAGCCATAACGCATGCGGATTCCTCAGACTTGCGCGCCGAACTTCCGCAGAAGGCGAGTCATCGCCTCTCGCTTGTCCTTGGGGCATCCTCGCAATGGATTGTAGGAGAAAGAGTCCCATGAAGCATCTTCACCATGCGAATCGCGCAGTTCGCGCAATATGGCGCGATGTATGGACTCCTCGTTGCAGAAGCTGATGGGAGGAGTTGCGCCACGCTCCAGCAGGAGTTGCGCCGCCTCGATCTGGCCTTCTCTAATCGCCTTGTCCAAAGGGGTGAACATCATGTCGCTAACGTATCGCAGACGCTCCCTGTCCAACCTATCCAACGTGCTGTAGTAATCAGGATACATCGATCTATAGCTATAGTAGTTGCACTCAGGCATTTCGATGTCCGCTCCGCAGTCGAGCAGCATACTCGCGATTTCGCATCTGCCAAGAGCCGCAGCCAAGTGCAGCGGCGTTTCAGTGAGGCGAGTCGCGGTCAGTGGAGCGACTCCGCTCTCCAGCAGCCACTTCACGAGATCGACCATATCCTTGGATACCGCGTCGTGGAGCAGGGTCGGCATCCTCCTAACGACCGTCTCAGGGTGCGTCATATAGACATCCCTATGCTCCTGAGGCAAGTGTGAGACCTTGGAGTAGTCGACGTCCCCGGTGTCGAGCAGCAGCTCAGGCGGCGTAAGGTGCGGCCAGAGGAAGTGGCGGTCGCCCACCGGAATCCGCATTGGGTCTATGGACGCTCCGGCTTGCCGCAGCGCCTCGGCAGCCTCGGCGTTGTTGCCCGAAACCTGATAAGGATGGCCGTTTACCAGACGGAAGGACATGGTCCCAAATGATAGGACGTGTCTGTTGACTATGGTTGCGTCTAGCGGCGTGAGTCCCTCGCCGTTTTTCGCTTCCACGTCCGCGCCCGCGTCTATCAGCAGTCCGACGGCGCGCTGTCTGTTCATGCGCGCGGCGACGTGCAGCGGAGTGTCGCCCTCCATATTCATCGTCCGCGCTTCCGCGCCGCTCTTCAGAAGCAGCTCGATACAGTCCAGATGCTGATAGAAGCATGGATTGTACAGAGGCGTTTCGCCTCGGCTGTCGCGGCGATTCACGTCTGCGCCGGCGTGTATGAGCGCCTGCGCCATGCGCTTGTGACCGTAGCTGACAGCGGTGTGCAGCGGCGTTCTGCCGTCTTCGTTGGCTGCGTTCACGTCCGCGCCTTTGTCTGTCAGAAGCGACGCGATGGCCGCGTGTCCGCTTCTCGCCGCCTTGTGCAGCGGCGTGGCGGCAAACGCCGTGTCCGCCGCGTTGGGGGACGCGCCCGCGTCGAGAAGCCGTCTGACGACCGCGACATGCCCCGCTACGACGGCAAGGTGAAGCGGCGTATCGCCGATCTCGTCCATGGCGGAGACGCTGGCGCCCGCGTCGAGGAGTGCGCGAACGACGGAGTCGTGTCCCGCTTCCGCCGCGAAGTGCAGCGCGGCGCGCCCCCGCTCGTCGCATAAGCGCGATCTAGCGCCAAGCTCCAGTAGATGGGCGACGGCGCTGGCGTGTCCGTTGGCAGCCGCGAGCATAAGGGGAGTAGCGCCAGAGGCGTCTCTGGGGTCGATTCCGCTCAGCGCGCGTCGCCATCTCGGCGGATTGTCTGTCAGTCCGGCGAGAGCTGCCTGATGCAGCGCGCCGCGCCGCTCGGGTTCTTGTCGAGAGAACACCGAGGGCGCCCCCTCGATGCAAGGCGGGGCGGACAGCTCGAACAGGGACAGAATGGACTGTCCCAGCATCTCGCGGTCGCGCCATGGAGCTATGAACAGCGGGTTGTCGTCGTCGACTCTTCTTGAGTACTTGCTTGTCCTCACTTCACGCTGCCTGGACATGGGAAGCTGCACAAGCGACAGATGGGAGTTCACGTTGACGAAACTGTACTCGGGTTGGGTGGTGGGCTCCGAAAAAAGCGTCGGGCATATCTCACAGCTGTCGGATTCCAAGATAAGCATTGCGATGGTGCGGCTGTAGTCCTTGCTGTCCAACCCTCCATTCACGCCGATTCTTCTGGCGACCGCGCGCCGTTCGTCGAAGAACCTGGCGCGTTTGTTCTCATCGCCAGCACGAGTATTTCCGAAGGGGTTGATTGGCTTCGACGCCGCGCACTCATGGACGGTCTTGCCTATGAACGCAGGATCGAGCGAGGTGATTCGTTCAGAGCTGAGACAGGAAACTCTATCTAAGATGACCATTACACCTATCCTGAGCCACACTTCGAGGAAGTATTGGTCAGTGTTGGACCTCATGCTATTTTCTCCTTTGGGCGCATCATCGCCCTCGGCATGCAGCCTTGTCTAATGTTTCGTCTGGGATCCATTTTCTCAAGCCGCTTATTCCGCCGCAGCCATAACGCATGCGGATTCCTCAGACTTGCGCGCCGAACTCCCGTAGAAGGCGAGTCATCGCCTCTCGCTTGTCCTTGGGGCATCCTCGCAATGGATTGTAGGAGAAAGAGTCCCATGAAGTATCTTCGCCATACGAATCGCGCAGCTCGCGCAATATGGCGCGGTGTATGGACTCCTCGTTGCAGAAGCTGATGGGGGGAGTTGCGCCACGCTCAAGCAGGAGTTGCGCCGCCTCGATCTGGCCTTCTCTAATCGCCTTGTCCAAAGGGGTGAACATCATGTCGCTAACGTATCGCAGACGCTCCCTGTCCAACCTATCCAACGTGCTGTAGTAGTCGGGATACATCGATCTGTAGCTATAGTAGTTGCACTCTGGCATTTCGATGTCCGCTCCGCAGTCGAGCAGCACACTCGCGATTTCGCATCTGCCAAGAGCCGCGGCCAAGTGCAGCGGCGTTTCAGTGAAACGGGTTGCGGTCAGCGGAGCGACCCCGCTCTCCAGCAGCCGCTTCACGAGATCGACCATATCCTTGGATACCGCGTCGTGGAGCAGGGTCGGCATCCTCCTAACGACCGTCTCAGGATGCGTCATATAGACATCCCTATGCTCCTGAGGCAAGTGTGAGACCTTCGAGTAGTCGACGTCCCCGGTGTCGAGCAGCAGTTCAGGCGGCGTGAGATCTGGCCAGAGGAAGTGTCTGTCGCCCACTGGAATCCGCATCGGGTCTATGGACGCTCCGGCTTGCCGCAGCGCATCGGCGGCCTCGGCGTTGTTGCCCGAAACCTGATAAGGATGGCCGTTTACCAGACGGGCGGGGGTGGTGCCAGATGGCAGGACGTGTCTGTTGACTATGGCTGCGTCCAGCGGCGTGAGTCCCTCGCCGTTTTTCGCTTCCACGTCCGCGCCCGCGTCTATCAGCATTCTGATGGCGCGCTGTCTGTTCATGCGCGCGGCGACGTGCAGCGGCGTGTCGCCCTCCATATCCATCGTTCGGACTTCCGCGCCGCTCTCCAGAAGCAGCTCGATACAGTCCAGATGCTGATAGAAGCATGGATTGTACAGCGGCGTTTCGCCTCGGCTGTCGCGGCGATTCACGTCTGCGCCCGCGTCTATGAGCGCCTGCGCCATGCGCGCATGTCCGTAGCTGACAGCGGTGTGCAGCGGCGTTCTGCCGTCTTCGTTGGCTGCGTTCACGTCCGCGCCTCTGTCTATCAGAAGCGACGCGATGGCTGCGTGTCCGTTTCTCGCCGCCTTGTGCAGCGGCGTGGCGGCGAACGCCGTATCCGCCACGTTGGGGGACGCGCCCGCGTCGAGAAGCTGCCTGACGACTGGGAGATGCCCCGCTACGACGGCAAGGTGAAGCGGCGTATCGCCGATCTCGTCCATGGCGGAGACGTCGGCGCCTGCGTCGAGGAGTGCGCGAACGACGGAGTCGTGTCCCGCTTCCGCCGCGAAGTGCAGCGCGGCGCGCCCCCGCTCGTCGCGCAAGCGCGGTTTGGCGCCAAGCTCCAGCAGATGGGCGACGGCGCTGGCATGACCGTTGGCAGCCGCGAGCATAAGGGGAGTGGCGCCAGAGGCGTCTCTGGGGTCGATTCTGCGCAGCGCGCGTCGCCATCTCGGCGGATTGTCTGTCAGTCCGGCGAGAGCTGCCTGATGCAGCGCGCCGCGCCGCTCAGGCTCTTGTCGCGAGAACACCGAGGACGCACCCTCGACGAGGGGCGGAACGGACAGCTCGAACAGGGACAGGATGGACTGTCCCAGCATCTCGCGGTCGCGCCATGGAGCTATGAACAGCGGATTGTTGTCGTCAGTGATTCTCAATGTACTGTCCGCACCCGGCTTCACTGCATGACGTTCCATCGACTGAGGAATCTGCACGAGCGACAGATGGGAGTTCACGTTGACGAAACTGTACTCGGGCTGGGCGGTGGGCTCCGAAAAAAGCACTGGGCATATCTCACAGCCGTCGGATTCCAAGATAAGCGTTGCGACGGTGCGGCTGTAGTCCTTGCTGTCCAACCCTCCATTCACGCCGATTCTTTTGGCGACCACGCGCCGTTCGTCGAAGAACCTGGCGTGTTTGTTCTCATCGCCAGCACGAGTACTTCCGAAGGGGTTGATTGGCTTCGACGTCGCGCACTCATAGACGGTCTTGCCTATGAACGCAGGATCGAGCGAGGTGATTCGTTCAGAGCCGAGACAGGAAACTTCGTCTAAAATGACTATTACACCCATCCTGAGCCACACCTCAAGAAAGTATTGGTCAGTGTCGCATCTCATGCTATTTATCCTTCGGGCGCATCATCGCCCTCGGCATGCAGTCTTGTCTAATGTTTCGTCTGGCACCCATTTTCTCAAGCTGCCTATTCCGTTCCCGTAGTAGATGGTAACTGTGATATCAGCCACCTTGTCTGCCTTGTCGACTACGCCGAGACACACCAGCCTCTTGAGCTGTTCCACCTGATTGGGGTTGTTGAGGCCGCTGGGTGGGATCACTACGTCCAGACTGCGTTTCAGCATAGATGTGCCAACGTGCTCTTTTCTCATACGGATATCGCTCTTAATTTTGGAGTCCATTTCATTCTTGAGCTTGTTATAGCCTCTACTTTTCAAGGTACTGAATATCTTCGATGGATTCTCCGTATATGTTTCGTCCCTCGTGTTTAGAGACTTCACGCTAATCACACGATCCGCGTTGTCAGCGTCAACGCCTCTGACGAGGATGTCCACAAGGGGCATTGACGGGTAGCCTGGCTTGTCGAGATCTATCCCATTAGGATAGAATCGATTGAGCACCTTGTTCTGTAAAATTATCCCCCGATTGTGTGATTTTCGCACCCAATGCCCGCGGTTGCCATTCCAGAATGACTTTACCATGTAGGGTATCTCTTTGATGAAAGAAACGCCCTTTCTGACAGTTCTGGAATCCGCAGCCCACTTCATGATCTTGGGCAGCTGGACGAAATCCCCTATCTTGCCGATAGCTGGGATAATCGCCAAGAAATCCACAGCGTCCGACAGGCTCGCCTTGAAGCAGCCTAGCCAGCCAGAGCACCTGGTAACTTCGAGCTTGATGGCGTCGCGCAGATCGGGAGCAATGTCCACGCCGGGGATGAAGCCAATGACCGCCCATCCCACAAAGTACGCAATGCTTCTGTTGGGGTTGCTGTCCAGCCCCCACTCTCCGAGCGTCGCGCCCTTTGCGAAGTCTATTGTGAAGTCTTGATAGTTAGTGTATCCGTTGCCCTCTCCGAAGACCGCCCACATCGTTTCCATTATGGCGTTGATGTCGGTAAGCCCCAGGTTCGTGAGAGTCGACGTCGCATCGGAGAATTGGCTGTCCGTCTGAATGGGCGCGCTGGGCAGTCCTACCGAAAGCGTCCCTGTGGAAACGCCGGTGTGCCCGATAATCGTCATACTATAGACAGTCTGATTGTGCGAATCCGCGAACCTCCCCAGATGCTGCGCCACCCACTTTCCCCGCAGCGTCGTGGAATCTTCGTATTCGAGCGCGACCGATGCCACGGGAAGCGCGATAGGGTAATCGGCGGATTCGATGCTCAGAACCGCAATCGCTTCATCGTCCGATTGGAAGCCGCTTCCGGCAGCCTCGATGCAAACCGCGTCTCCTTGGTCCGCGAACGATATGCCGCCGTCGGCGCACTCGCCGTTCAGCCACTCGTAACCCGTAATCGCGAGGCTCTCGATGCTGACAGCGCGCCTTTCGGGATACGCCTGTTCGGGGTCTTCCGAGCGTTCATCGTCTGGGTCCGTCAGAGGCTCATCGGAGTACGAGATGGTCAGCTCGAAGTCTCCTTGCCCGCCAGCCCAGCGGGTGAAAGCCAGTATCTTGTAGCTGCCGGCTGGCAGGTGGCGCACTATCCTCGCGTTGAAGCCAGCGCCGCCGTCGTCGTTCCATTCGACAACGTTTCCAGCGCTGTCCTCGAGCGTGAGGATCGGGTCCCTGTATCCACTGGTGAGGTCTATCTGTACGTTCTTGCTGCCCACATCGGAGGGGACGGTGAACGTGAACTGCCGCTCGTTGGGCTCTGACAGTCTGCCGTTGGACGGAATGATGCCCCATTCGCCCTGATGGGATTCCCCTATGCTGATGTTCTTGTCATAGACGATAATAGGCACGACGCCGTTGCTGATTACGGCGCTGGATTCTTCGTTCAGCCCCAGAGTTAGGACGACATACTTCGCGGCCATCTCTGTTCCGTCGCTGCCGCTCGTCTCGACGGTCAGCAGATCTCTCGAACCGCTCCGCGCGGACGGATAGTCGAATCCGTAAGTCGAGCTGAGATCGAAGTCGACGCGCCCTTGGGCGTTAGGCGTGGTGAACGATCGGCTCTGGCTGCGCGGGCTCCGCGAACCTCTGGGCGAAGATGGGGGAGTAGTGTCTATGTCCAGCAGGAGACTCGTCGCTGCCGCTCTGGACTCGCTAAGCCCAACCGACACTCCGAATTCGTCACTCTCTGCAAGTCTGTGATAGTCGAGTATCATCGTTGCTATCGGCAGATTCGTCACCTTCACTGCGACCGCAGTGGTATCTGTACTGGCGCCGTCGTCTGTCGCAGTCACCGTCAGAGAGTAGTTCGCAGCCGTGCCTATCAGCCCCGTTGGACATGCCCATATGCGTCCTAGCGTGTCCATCCTGAACAGCTTCGATCCGAACGCCGTTTCGGTGCAGTTCCGGTCCGCGGGGTTGCCGCTGGCAATGGTGTAGACGACTGTATCGTCCGGATCGGGGTCTGCGGCTCGAACCGCTCCTGCAAGTATCTCGTCGGAGCCAGTTCCAGTTGGTATGGCGAACTGATACGAATCGAGGTCGAAGGAAGGGCTTTCGTTTATGTTGGCAACGGTGATTGCGGCGCTGGCGGCGCCGTACCGGCTCGCGGTCTGCCTATCCTCCGCCTTCAGCGTAAGCTCGTAGATAGACGCGAGTTCGAAATCCAGACTGCGCCCACTGGCGAGGCTTATCTGCCCACGCGAGCTGATCTCGAATATGTCACCGACGTTCCCGCCGACTATCGAGTAGTCTATGCCGCCCCCGTCGGGATCGGACGCGCTAGTGTCCACGATTGTCGTAGTGTCTCCGACATTCTCGGTTATCGAGACGACGTAGGAATCCTGTGTGAACAACGGAGGGGCGCTGGAGTTTCCGACGAGTGTAACGGTGATCTGGTAATCGGTTCCGGCGGTCAGCGGATTGGATGTTATGTCGTGGAACTCGAACTCTTGGTACGCGCTGGCGTTCGAGTCGCAGTACGTCTCTGATCTCCGGGTGTAGTCTGGGTTGGAGTAGGTAGTCGATCCGATAGCCAGACTGATGAACACAGAAGGCTTCAAACACCTGTCTAGTTCGAACTCGATCTCGTCCTGAGACTCGTCCCATTTCAGGTATACGACGGTGTAGGTCTCTCCGTCGTATTCGAATGTGGCGTCGGACAGTGAGCCAAAGTCATCGGCTTCGTATCCGAACTCGTCATCGCCGGGTTCGTCTTCTGATGTGAGGGTAGTGGTCCACGTCGTGTTGCCGGGGTCTGGCGGCGTCGAGATTCCGACGAGTGTGACGGTGATCTGGTAATCAGCTCCGTCGGTCAGCGGATTGGACGTTATGTCGTGGAACTCGAACTCCTGGTATGCGCTGGCGTTCGAGTCGCAGTACGTCTCTGACCTCCGGGTGTAGTCTGGGTTGGAGTAGGTAGTCGATCCAATCGCCAGACTGACGAACGCAGAAGGCTTCAAACACCTGTCTAGTTCGAACTCGATCTCGTCCTGAGACTCGTCCCATTTCAGGTATTCGACGGTGTAGGTCTCTCCGTCGTATACGAATGTAGCGTCGGACAGTGAGCCAAAGTCATCGACTTCGTATCCGAACTCGTCATTGCCGGGTTCGTCTTCTGATGTGAGGGTAGTGGTCCACGTCGTGTTGCTGGGGTCTGGCGGCGTCGAGTTTCCGACGAGCGTAACGGTGATCTGGTAATCAGCCCCGTCGGTCAACGGATTGGATGTTATGTCGTGGAACTCGAACTCCTGATACGCGCTGGCGTTCGAGTCGCAATATGTCTCTGACCTCCGGGTGTAGTCTGGGTTGGAGTAGGTAGTCGATCCAATCGCCAGACTGATGAACACAGAAGGCTTCAAACACGTGTCTAGTTGGAACTCGATCTCCTCGGAGGACTCATCCCATTTCAGGTGTTCGACGGTGTAGGTCTCTCCGTCGTATACGAATGTAGTGTCGGACAGTGAGCCAAAGTCATCGGCTTCGTATCCGAACTCGTCATCGCCGATCTCGTCTTCTGATGTGAGCGTGGTGGTCCAGGTATTGCTGGAGCTTGGAGGAGGTGTCGATAACCCGACAAGCGCGACGGTGATTTGGTAGTCGCTCCCTGCCGTTAGAGGGTTGGAGGCTAGGTTTTGGAACTCGAACTCTTGATCTCGCGTGCTGTCCGATTCACAAGAGGAGTCCCTGTACCTCGTATAGTCTGGGCTGGAGTATGTCGTCGAGCCGATGGTCAAACTAACGAATGCCGAGGACTTCAGGCACTTGTCTAGTTCGAACTCGATCTCCTCGGAGGATTCGTCCCACTTTAGATATTCGATCGAGTAGGTCACTCCGTCGTACTCGAATGTACGGTCAGTTAGTGATCCGAAGCTGCCATACTCGTATCCGAATTCGTCGCCGCCGGTCTCGTCCCCGGATGTGAGGGTAGTGGACCAAGTGATCGAGGTTGCTCGAGCTGTCGGATTGGCGGATACCGAGACTAATATGAATAGGAGCGCTGCGAGCGCAACTCCAGCGCCTCGTATGATTAGCCGATCTCTAGTGATATGGGTTGTGAAGATTGTCTCAATATCCTTTATAGCGCGTGCCGCACTCTCGAGTTGCTGAGTCGATAATTGGGGAATGGTTCGCTGCCGTAATCGTCCTCGCGACGCTACGAAGCCGCTCCCTGTGGGCTGACCGTCTTCCCGCTACTCCACCTGCATAGGGTTGTAGCAGGCGATAGCGTGCCCCGGCTCCACCGTTCTCAGCGGCGGGCGCGGGCTGGTGCGGCATTCCACCGTCGCCTTGGCGCAGCGGTGGAGGAACGGGCACTGGTCGGGCGGGTCGAGCATCTTCGGCGGCGCGCCGGTCATGGGGCGCAGGCGCTGCCCAGCCGAGTCTAGGCGAGGGAGAGACTGGAGCAACCCCCACGTGTACGGGTGCATCGGACGCCGGTACAGCGTTGGCGTGTCTGCGAACTCCACTATGCAGCCGCCGTACATCACAGCCACTTCGTCCGCCATCTGCGCTATCACGCCCAGATCGTGCGTGATGAGCATGATGGCGGTCTTGCTTTCCTGCCGCAGCATTCTAAGCCGGTGGAGCATCTCGGCTTGGAGCGTAACGTCGAGGTTGGAGGTCGGCTCGTCGGCAATCAGCACGCGCGGCTTCAGCGCCACGCCTATCGCCATCATCACGCGCTGAGCCATGCCGCCGCTGAGCTGGAACGGATACTGCCCCAGCATGCGCCGCGCGTCCGGTATGCCCATGTTGGAGAGCAATTCCGCCGCAAGCGCTTGCGCCTGACGCTTGTTCATGTTTGTATGCTCCAGCATCAGCTCTTCGACTTGGCTGCCGATGGTGATGACTGGGTTGAGCGCGGACGCGGCGTCTTGGAAGATGAGCGAGATGTGCTGACCGCGCAGGCGGCGCATCTCGTTGTCGGTGGCGTGGAGCAGGTCGGCGCCGTCGTAGAGTATCTCGCCGCCCACCGTTTCGCCCGGATACGGCACTAGGCGCAGAATCGAAAGCGCCGTCATCGTCTTGCCGGAGCCGCTTTCGCCCACCAACCCCATCACGCTGTCCGCCCGCAGCGACAGAGACACGCCGTTGACGGCTTTGACTATCCCTTCGCTGGTGGGGAAGTACGTGTGCAGGTTGCGAATTTCGAGAAGCGGCGGCATGGGGGGTTCACTGGATAGATATTAGGATACACCTAATCCGAGGGGAGTGGGGATGCGAACGGCTCGCCGCGACGCTCTCTTAGGACGCGGCGCCTGAGAGCAGCGGGAGGCGCGCGGCGGCGGCGAGCGCGATGGGCGCGTGTCTTCCGGCGCGAAGCTCGGTTATCAGGTCGTCCAGGCAGGTGATTCGCCGCTCGAACTCCGTGGCGAACGTGCCTATGTCTTCCAGCTTGTGGGCGTCGCTCGCGCCCGTGCCGGGAAGCCCGAATCGCTTGGCGAGGTCCGCGCTGAAGGCGTTTTCTTCCGCCAGCCCGCGCCCGTTCATCGTCTCGACGGCGTCGACCATGCCGAACACGTCGTTGCGCGCCGCGCGCTCCAGCATCTCGCCATACGCCTCTTCGTCGGTGTGCGCCCCTTTGCGGTACGTGCGGCGGTACGGATGCGCCACCACCATCGCGCCCCGCTCCCTGTCTATCTTGTCCTTGACGAATCTAGCGCGGTGCATCCCGAATATGTATCGGCGCAGCCCGTACACCAGCACATGCCCTTCTTCCGTAGTAACCTCGCAGCCGGGCAAGACCAAGAAATCGTGGCGGCGCGAAAGCTCTTCCACCTCTCGGTGGTCCCAAAAACCGTCGTGATCGGTAATGCAGACGCCGTCCAAGCCGATGCGTTTCGCCTCCACGATAAGTTCGTCAGCGTCTATGAAGCTGTCTACGGATGTCGGGAATGTGTGGGTGTGTATGTCTATTATCACCTGCGCCGCCAGCGTTGGATTCTTAGATATCTAAGCGCATTCAAGGTATGCAAGCCGCCAACGGCGTGTCAACCGCATCCTCGAAAATACCGCGTATCTCTCATGTATCTTGCGAATCTACCTGTTGCCGCGCCGAATCGCCGCGCCGTTTTCGCCTACCGCCCATCCCATATCCGCGCTCTCCAGATGCAGCGCTCGGAGCGTAGAGTCCGATGCGTCCGGCTCTTGCGTCCAGCTTTCGCCGCCGTCCGTCGAGCGCATTATCAGCCCGAACGAGCCTACCGCCCATCCGTTCATCGCGTCGGCGAACGCCACATCCCACAGGAAGCGTCCGGCGTCGGCGTCTACCCGCGTCCAGCTTTCGCCGCCGTCCACGGTTCGCGCCACCATGCCGTCCGTCAGATACTTGACGAACTGGACGCCGGAGCTTACGCCGCCCGCCTTGCCGCGCCAGCCCGCTATCCAGCCGCGCCGCTCGTCCGCGAAGAACACGCCCAGCGCGCCGATTCGCGCGCCGTTTACGCCTTCGTTCAGCCGCCAGCTTTCGCCGCCGTCCGCCGTGGACATCGCCGCGCCGGAGCGCATCGCCACCCACGCGCGCCGCTCGTCGAGGACGTGGGCGGCGGAGCGGGGGAGCGTGTTGTCGAAGAATTGGCGATGCCAGCTTTCGCCGCCGTCCGCCGTCCGCAGCGAGAAGCCGCCGCGCTCGGCGATTATCCAGCCGCTGCCGGCGTCGCCGAAGCCGACGGCTATCAGGTCTTGCCCAAGCGCGGCTTCTTCAGCCTGCGCCGCCCACGTTTCGCCGCCGTCCGTCGTCCGCAGTATCAGCCCGAGATTGCCCACCGCCCATCCGTTGCGGCGGTCTGCGAAGTGAACGCCGCGCAACGCGACTTGGTAGCCGGAGCTTTGCCGCCGCCAGCTTTCTCCGCCGTCCGCAGTGGCGATGATTGCGCCGCGCTCGCCCACCGCCCAGCCGTGGGCGTCGTCCGCGAAGTGAACGTCGAGCAGCGTGTCTTCGACGCCTGTGTTCAGGCGCGTCCAGCCGCTGGAGGGCGCGCCTGCGTCGCCCGCGTCGCGCGTGAAGTAGAGCGTGATAGCCGCGAGCGCGACGACGAACAGAATGCCGCCGCCGACGGTTTCGGCTGTGGGATGCCTGCGGTAGCGGAAGAGCATGGCGGGGGCGTTGGCGCGTTCGGTTAGCTGGTTACGCCCGGCCCGTACTCTCGAACGTCGTTGATGTCTCTGATGGCGTCGCCCACGAAGTTCACGGCAAGCACCACCAGCATGATGACGAGCCCTGGGAACGTCGCCAGCCACCACGCGCGCGAGAAGAAGGGCCTAGCGTCGTTGAGTATAGCCGCCCACGTGGGTTCCAGCGGGGAGACGCCAAGCCCTAGGAATGTCAGCCCTGCTTCCGCGAGTATAGCCGCCGCTACGAATACGCTGGCTTGCACTATCACCGGCGGCAGCGCGTTGGGGAAGATGTGCTTGAACATCAGCCGCTTGTTGGAAGACCCCATCGCGCGGCCGGCGGTTACGAAGTCTTCTTCCTTGAGCATCAGCACCATGCCGCGGATCACGCGCGCGAAGTCGTCCACGTAGGCGAGCGCGATAGCCACGATGACGTTCGCCAGCCCCAGCCCGAATATGGCTACGAGCATCACCGCGAGGATGAAGTTGGGGAACGCCCACAGCACATCTATCATCCGCATTACTATCATGTCTATCCAGCCGCCATAGTAGCCGGCGGCTACCCCCAGCACGATGCCGACCGCGGCGGCTAGGACGACGGTGGAGATGCCGACTATCATCGAGACGCGCGCGCCGACGATGATGCGGCTCAGCAGGTCTCTGCCGAGGTTGTCGGTGCCGAGCGGATGGCTCAGCGTGGGCGGCTCTAGCAGCTCGTAAGCCTGCGCGCTGGCGTCGTATGGCGCGATGAGCTGCCCCAACAGCGCGCTGACTGCGAACGCCGCCACGATGACAGCCCCCAGCATCGCGCGCTTGTCGCGGGCGAACCTGCGCGCTAGATGCCGAATCCCCCGCCTGTTTGGGCGGGCTTCTTCCAGATCCGCTCCAATTGTCTGCTGCTGCGCCATTGGCTATCGCCTAGTCCGTGTATCGGATTCTTGGGTTTATGACCGCGTACAGCAAGTCCACGAAGAAGTTCATGAAGATGAAGATGAACGCCACGAGCAGGATGACGCCTTGAACTATGGGATAGTCTCGCCCCAGTATGGCGTCTATGAACAGCCGTCCAAGCCCCTTGATGGCGAACACGTTTTCGGTGATGACCGCGCCGTTGAGCAGCAGCGCGAGCGCGATTCCCATTACGGTAACCACGGGGATTAGCCCGTTTCTGAGCGCGTGCCGCACTACTACGACCCGTTCGCGCATCCCCTTGGCGTAGGCGGTGCGGATGTAGTCTTGCGACAGCACTTCGAGCATGGCGGATCGCGTTTGGCGCGCGAGTATCGCGGCGAAGCCGGTTCCGGTGGCGAGCGCGGGCAGGATGAGGCGGCTGAGCCATTCCCACAGCCCATCGCTCAACGGCGCGTAGCCGTACACGGGCAGCCAGCCCAGCCCAACGCCGAAGCCCAGTATCAGCAGAATGCCCAGCCAGAAGCCGGGCATGGCAAGCCCAAGGAACGCGATGAGCGTGGCTAGGTGGTCCCATATGGAATACCGCCGTATGGCGGATATTATCCCCGCCGGAAGCCCTATCGCCATGCCGATGAAGAACGACACTACGCCGAGCGAGAGCGTGCGCGGCAGCGCCTCCACTATTTGGTCTTTGACCGGCAGCCGCAGATAGATGCTGTCGCCCAAGTCGAGCGTCACTAGGCTTCTCAGATAGTAGAAATACTGCACCGGCACCGGCTGATCCAGCCCGAGCCGCGCCTTGATAGCCTCTATCTGGCTGGGGTCTCCCTCTTCGCCCACGAGCGTCGTTATCGGGTCGCCCGGCAACAGCCGCATGAAAATGAACGTGACCGTCATCGTCGCCCAGATGGCGAAGAGGGAGAATATGAGCCTGCGTACTAGGTATCGCTGCATTGTCTCGGTGCGCGGTTGGGGGCGCCCCCGCCTAGCGGGGCGCCCCGCGTTATAGCCTGTTGCCTTACTTGTCGAGCCACACGGCGCTTAGCTGTCGGAGCGCGTGGATCCAGACGTAGCCTTCGACGTGGTCTCTGTATGCGGTGCGTTGGACGTTGTGGTGGGTGAACACGCCGTGGAACGTCTTATCTATCTGGTCGCTGATCTTCAGCACGTTGTCTAGGCGCTCTTCGAGGTCCACCGACGCCTTCTGCCTGAGGTTGAGGCGGTTCACCGTCTCATCGTTGTAGCCGTAGGTGTTGAACTTGGAGCCGTCGGCGAACCAGTCATCGACAGCGTCGTCCGGGTCTGGGTCGCCGCCGCTGCCGCCCATGAAGCCTTCGTACTCGCCCGCCGCTCTGCGCGGCTGGTACACGGACGATTCCACGATGTCCGGCACGAGCGTAACGTTTATCTCCTCCTTGAAGAGCGCGCCCAGCACTTCCAGCGGAACGCGGTTGCCGGGCGTAGTCAGCACCTTCACCTCGAAGCCGTCCGCCAGCCCTGCTTGCGCCATCAGCTCGCGCGCGCTTTCGGGGTCGTACTTCTTGCGGCTGGTGTCAGAGAGATCGCGGAAGTAGAACTTCTGCCCCGGCGGGATAGGCCCATAGGACGGCAGAGCGCGCCCTTGGAAGGCTCGCTCTATATAGGCGTCCCGGTCGAGCGCTCTGCCCAGCGCGTAGATAACGTCGATGTCGTCCCAAGGCGCGCTCGCCTTGCCTATCTTCTCTTCGCGGTCTCCGCGCATGTTGAACGCCAGCATCTGGAAGCCCACGTCCGGCGTGGTGTCCACGATAACGTTCGCGGTGTCGTCGAGCTGGTCCCAGAACTGCGGCGCGAATCCGTAAATCATATCCACTTCGCCGGTGGCGAGCGCGGCTATGAGCGTGTTGTCTTCGGGGATGTTCGCCATCGTAACTTGGTCTACGCAAGGCACCGTCGGATCGTAGTAGGTGTCCCGCGCGGCTTCCATCGAGAGCCGCTCGCCGAAGCTGTGGTTGGTGATGCGGAAGGGCCCCACGCCCACGGGCTTGCGGTTGAAGCCGCCTTCGCCCTCCGCCGCTATCGTCTCGCTGTCTACGATGGTCATTACGCGCCCGCTCGCGCGCTCGACTACCTTGGTGAGGAACGACGCGCGCGGGAAGGCGGTCGCTATTCTGACGGTGTGATCGTCTATCTTCTCGGGCCTGTTCACGCCTTCCAGCCCCTTCGTGTGGATGGATTGCGTGTTCGGGTCCAGCTGGTGGTCGTAGGTGTATACCACATCGTCGGCCGTGAAGGGCCGCCCCGTGTGGAACTTGGCGTCGTCGCGCAGCTCGAAGGTGTACTCCAGCAGGTCGTCGGATACCGTCCAGCTCTTGGCTAGATCGGGCGACGGCCGCAGCTCGGTGTCTAGCTGCACCAGCCCCGAAAGCACCTCTGCGGTTATCGAAAACTGGATGACTTGGTTGACGGTGGCTGGGTTCAGGTTGGTGAATTCGGTGATGCGGTTGCCCAGCTTGAGATGTCCGCCGCGCGTTTCGCACGAAGCCGCCAGATCGCTCCAGAACGTCAGCCCCGAAGATTCGGTCGTCGGCGCGCTCATGGACGCGGGCGCCGCGGGGCTTGCCATAGCCGCGGGCATAGCCGTCGGCGCCGCCATCGCGGGCATGGCTGTGGGCGCGGGCATAGCGGTGGCGGGCGCGGCAGGCTGCTGCGCCGCAACGGGCGCGGGCATGGCTGTCGGCGCCGCAGCCGGCGCCGCTTGCTGCGCGGGCGCGGGCGCGGCGGGCGTGTCCGCCTCTTCCTCTTCCGCTGACGAACACGCCATCAGCAGCGCCGCGAGCAGCGCGCCCGCAAGCGGGAGCGCCCATCGCATTGTCAGTTTCTTCACTCGCATTTAGAGCGCCTCCTGTGTTTCGCTGACCCGGCTCCGCCCGCTTCCGAGCGGGAAGCGCGGTTCGGAAAAACCGCATTCTTCGCCGAGCGCCTGTTGGATTGTGATACTCTCAATTAGTCTCATAAATGATTATGGTTGTCAACAATCAGCGGAATTGAGAGAATTGCGCGAGTTTCCGACGCTCTATCGAGCCGACGCTTGCGCTATCTACCCGCAGACTTTCTCTCAGGAGCGTATTTCGTGAGTCGAAGAAGCCAAACTACCCCATCGGCTGGCGGGCGGACGCGCGCGGCGCTCGCCATTGCGCTGACCGTCGCGCTCTTGGCGCTCGCTATTGCGCTGGCGGGATGCTCCGGCGGCTCAGAACCCGCGGACGGCGATTCGCAATCGGGCGAAGCCGCGCCGCTCGGATGGCGCATCCTGCCGCAGTTCCCCCCGCGCGAGCAGGTCATCAGCCGCCGATTGCTCGGCTTGAACGATCTGCACATGGCGGACGACGATACGGCTTGGGTAGTCGGCACCGACGGCGGCATCGGCAGAACGCTCGATTCGGGAAAGGCGTTCGAGCTTCAGAAGAGCGGCACAGCCATCAACCTAACGTCCGTGTCGTTTGTTGACAAGACGAACGGCTGGGCTGTCGGCACCGCCGGCACCACGCTCAAGACGACGGACGGCGGCGAAAGCTGGCTGCTGCTGGAGCCGATTCCCGGCGTGTTCTCTCTGGAGAGCGTCCACTTCGCGGACGCGCAAAACGGCTGGGCTGTGGCGGATTTCGGCGGCGTCTACCGCACTGCGGACGGCGGCGCGAGCTGGCGGAAGCTGGATTCCGGCACGAGCGAGGATCTGCTGGATATCGTCTTCACGCCGGACGGCGCGCAGGCGTGGGCGGTGGGGTTCGGCGGCGCGATAGCGCATTCGGCGGACGGCGGAGAGACGTGGGCGGCGCAGGACAGCGGCGTCGACGCGACGCTCAACAGCGTGTGGTTTCCGTCCGAGCGGCTAGGCGTGGCGGTCGGCGGCGATGGCGTCATCCTGCGAACCGAGAACGGCGGCGAGACTTGGGCATCCGTGGACTCCAGCGTGACCGAAGACCTGTTCGGGGTGTTCTTCCTAGACGACCAGCTAGGCTGGGCGGCAGGCGCGCGAAGCCTAATCATCCACACCGCCGACGGCGGCGCGACGTGGAGCCAGCAGGAGACGACCACATCCGGAGACGCGCTCAAGGCGGTTATGTTCACCTCGCCGCGGAACGGGCTTGCGGCGGGCAGCGGCGGGCGCATCTGGAAGTATGGCGCGCTGGCGGAGGGGGATAGATAGGCAAAAGCGCTTGGGCGGCGGCGCCGCCCGCCATTGTCAGAATCAGGATTCTCTGGATTATTGGATTTTCGAGATAGCGCCGCGGAAAATCCTGAGAATATCAGAATCCTGAAAATCCTGATTCTGACGAGGCAGACAAGACAATAGGAAGCGCCTACTCCAGTTCCACTATCGTCGCGCCGCTCATCACCTGTTCGCCGACGGATACGTGGACGCGCTTTATCACGCCAGACCAGTCGGCGCGCAGCGTCTGTTCCATCTTCATCGCCTCCAGAACGCAGATGGCGTCGCCGGTCACCACCGAGTCGCCGGGCGCGACTGCTATGGATAGGATGACGCCGGGCATGGGCGACGAGAACGCCTTGTTGGGCGCTGGCGGCGCGTCTACCACGGCGCCGGGCGGTCTGCCGGCTGCGGGGCGCGGGCGAGGCTGCGGCGGCTGAGCGGGCGCGCCGGGCGCGGGTCTGGCTGCCGGCTGCGGGCGCGGCTGCGCGGCTGCGCTTGGCGTCTCCTCGACGCGCTCGCCCACCTCCACCGAAACGGGATGCCCGTCCACTACGGCGCGAACCGGACGTTCGCTCAGGTCGCCCACCTCTACGGTGTGCCACCTGCCTTCGAGCTTCACCCTTACCACTGTCGTTCGCGCGTCTTTCATAGCGTATCGCCGCGTATCGCTACATTGGGTTTACTAGCGAGATGAACACGCCGGCGACTACCGCCGAGCCGATGACGCCCGCCACGTTCGGCGCCATCGCGTGGGGGAGCAGGAACACGCGATCGCTGGACTGCTGCCCGATGTGGTGCGAGATGCGCGCCGCCATAGGCACGGCGGACACTCCGGCGGAGCCGATGAGCGGGTTGATCTTCTGGCGCAGGAACAGGTTCATCGTCTTGGCGAACAGCAGCCCGCCGGCCGTGCCGCACGCGAACGCCACCAGCCCAAGCCCCAGTATCACTAGCGTATCCACCTGAAACACGCGCTCGGCGGAAAGCTGCGTGCCTATCGTCAGCATCAGGAAGATGGTTGCGATGTTGAGCAGCTCGTTGGAGGCGGCGGACGTGAGGCGAGGCACCGCGCCGCTTTCGCGGAACAGGTTGCCTATCATGAACATGGCGATTAGCGGCGCGGCGCGGGGGACTATCAGGATGATGACTATCATCGCGATGGTTGGGAAGAGCAGCTTTTCGAGCCGCGACACCTCGCGCGGCGGCGGCATCTCTATTTCGCGCTCGCGTTTCGTAGTCAGCAGCTTCATGAGGGGCGGCTGGATGAACGCCACTGCCGCCATGTAAGAATACGCGATGACGGCGGTTATGCCGAGCATCTCCGGCGCTAGGCTGGCGGATAGGAAGATGGTGGTTGGTCCATCCGCGCCGCCGATGATGCCGATGGACGCGGCTTCGGGAAGCGCGAACCCGGTGGCTATCGCGCCCCAGAAGGCTACGAATATGCCCACCTGCGCCGCCGCGCCGAGCAGCAGCGTCTTGGGGTTGGAGATGAGAGGCCCAAAGTCCGTTAGCGCGCCGATTCCCAAGAAGATTATCGGCGGCAGGACGTTCCAGAACGAAAGCCCGTAGTGGAACAGGATGCCGAACACGCCCGATTCCTGAAAGCCGGCGCCGGCGATGGGCGCGGAGAGCAGCCCCGTAAGCGGAAGGTTGGCGACTATCACGCCCAAGCCGATGGGCAGCAGCTCGTAAGGCTCCATGCCGCGCGCCACCGCCAGATAGATGAACGCAAGCCCGACTACTATCATCAGGCATTCGCCCAGCCCTATCGCGCTGAAGCCTGTGGAGTTGAGAAAGCCTAGAAGCTCGTCCAATGATGCGCTCGATTTTCGCCTGAAAATTGCAGAGGGCGCCTGTCTACGCCTGCCCGTCGCCGCGCGGGTGGGCTTCCATGAGCGCGACGACTGCTATCGCGGCGGCGCGGGCGCGGTTCGCCCTATCGTCGTCAATCGCGTCATCGCCGCCGCCCTCATCATCGTTCGCGCCGCCGTCTCGCAGCTTCGCCACCGCCCATCCGGCTAGCCGAATGAGCAGAGCCGACGCGAGCAGCAACACCAGCACGCCGAAAGCGGCGCTTATTCCGATTGCCGTAAGAATCGCGGCGTCTGGCTGTTCCACGCGCCCACCTCGCTAAATCGCTCTGGGGATTCTACACCCTTGCCGCGCGTATTTACAGGATTCGCGGGGATATTCAGGATTTGCGCGATGGGAGGGGATTGATGTATACAGGCTTCACCGCAAATATCGCCATTAGAATAAATCCCGTCCATCCTATGAATCGGCTGTGAGTTAGTTGACATGTTTGGTTTGGCATTGCGCGCCGCGCTGCTCGACGAATCCGCGTTCGAGCATGCGCGCGAGCGGCAGGAAGCTATGTTCAGCGCGCTCGGCATAGTCTTGCTCGCCGGCGTGTGCTTCGGGCTGGGCATCTGGAGCGTTCAGCGCGACAGCGCGACGGTCGGCTTGGACTTGAACCACACGCTGAGCTTGCTGATGGCTGTCTCCACGATGTTCATGAGCTGGATGGTGTGGGCGATACTGTCTTGGCTGCTGGGCAGGGTGCTGTTCCAAGGCGATGCCGGATACCGCGACACGGTGCGCGCCATAGGCGTATGCTACCTGCCGCTTGCGCTGCTGCTGTTGATAGGCACGCCGCTCATTCGCTTCCCCATAGCCGCCACCGCGATTATCGCGGCGCCCGCCGCGTGGACGCTCGTGGCCGGCGTAGTCGCGGTGCGGACGGCGCACCGTCTGCCGACGTGGAAGGCGGTTATCTCCGGCGGCGTGGGCTGGTTCTGGGGCGTGGTCGTAGCGCCTTGGTTCTTCGTGTTCCTGCCGCTCGCGCAGCAATAGATAAGCCCAAGAGAAATCGCATAAGCGCCAGCGGCTGCGCGGCGAGCCGGCATCCGCTGGAAGGCGCTCCTCGTCCTAACCCTCTTTCACAAAGGGGAGAGGGGATTTTTTGCAATTCTCTCGACGCCCCCGCGCCGTTGACCGCCTCAAAACGCTTGGGTATACTTGTATCCAACAATACTTGACCGCAACGATCAACAATGATCGCGGGCGGCGGATCCAAGCAATGGCGGGAGCGAAGTTTTCCATGACCACGCAGACGGTCATATCACGCGAGACGGGCATAGAAGAATCTCAATACAAGTGGGGCTTCGATTTCGATTACGAATCCGAGACCGCGCCCAAGGGTCTGTCCGAACGCACCGTGCGGTTCATCTCTCGCAAGAAGGGCGAACCGCAGTGGCTGCTGGACTGGCGGCTGAGGGCGTTCCGGCACTGGGAGCGGCTCGGGCTGGAAGAGCCGACTTGGGCGAACGTGCGCTACCCGGAGATAGACTTCCAAGACATCGTTTACTACGCCGCGCCCAAGTCTCAGGATGACGGTCCCAAGAGCCTCGACGAGGTGGACCCCGAGATTCTGGAGGCGTTCGACAAGCTCGGCATCCCGCTCGAAGAGCAGAAGCGGCTATCCGGCGTAGCGGTCGACGCGGTGCTGGACAGCGTATCCGTAGCCACCACGTACCAGAAGATGCTCGAAGACGCGGGCGTCATCTTCTGCCCTATCTCGGAGGCGGTGCAGAAGCACCCTGAGCTAGTGCGGAAGTATCTCGGCTCGGTGGTGCCGTATACCGACAACTTCTACGCCACGCTCAACTCCGCCGTGTTCAGCGACGGCTCTTTCTGCTACGTGCCGCCCGGCGTGCGCTGCCCCATCGAGCTGATGACGTACTTCAGGATAAACGCGCTGGATTCGGGGCAGTTCGAGCGCACGCTGATAATCGCGGACAAGGGCAGCTACGTCAGCTACCTAGAGGGCTGCACCGCGCCGATCCGCAAGACGCATCAGCTTCACGCCGCCGTCGTAGAGCTGATTGCGCTGGAAGACGCCGAAATCAAGTACTCCACGCTGCAAAACTGGTATCCCGGAGACAAAGAAGGCAACGGCGGCGTATTCAACTTCGTCACCAAGCGCGGCGCGTGCCGCGAGCGAAACTCCAAGATAAGCTGGACGCAGGTGGAGACAGGCTCGGCGGTTACATGGAAGTATCCGAGCGTCATCCTGCAAGGCGACGACTCGGTTGGCGAGTTCTACTCCGTCGCGCTGGTGAACAACTACCAGCAGGCGGACACCGGCACGAAGATGATTCACATGGGCAAGAACACCAAAAGCACTATAGTCGCCAAGGGCATCAGCGCGGGCAAGGCGCAGAACACCTATCGCGGCATGGTGCGGATAATGCCCACCGCGTCGGGCGCGCGCAACTTCACGCAGTGCGACAGCCTGCTCATCGGCGACGAGTGCGGCGCGCACACCGTTCCGTACATCGAGGTTCGCAACCCAACCGCGCAGATGGGACACGAGGCTACGACGTCCAAGGTGAACGACGACCAGCTCTTCTACTTGCAGCAGCGCGGCATAGATCAGGAAGAGGCGAACTACATGATAATCAACGGCTTCTGCCGCGGCATCTTCAAGGAGCTGCCGTTCGAGTTCGCGGCCGAGGCGAGCCAGCTGCTCCGCGTGAGCCTAGAGGGGACGGTCGGATAGCGTCCGCCCGCATCCGCCGCTATCGCCCCGCGCCCGATGCACGCCGCCGCGTTCTCGCCCGACCGCGCGTATCGCTACTGGCTGGGCGCGGAGCTTGCGGACAGGGGCGGCGTGTGCATGTTCCTGATGCTCAACCCAAGCAGAGCCGACGAGACGAGATCGGACGCCACGATAACCAGATGCAAGCGATTCGCCAAGGGATGGGGGTTCGGAACGCTGTGGGTGTGCAACCTGTTCGCGCTGCGCTCCCCGTCGCCGCGAGCGCTGGCGGAGAGCGCCGATCCCGTAGGCGCGGCGAACGACGCCGTTACGCTGGAGCGCGCCGAGAGCTGCGACGCCATAATCTGCGCGTGGGGCAACCGCGGCGAGCTGATGGGCAGAGCGGACGCCGTTCTGAGAATGCTCGACGCGCGCGGGCTTGGCGGCAAACTGCGCTGCATCGGGCTGACCAAGCGCGGCAACCCAAAACATCCGCTGTACCTGCGCGCCGACACGCAGCCAACGCGCTGGGCGCGCGCAATCGGAACGATGTAAGAAATAGTTTTCCAGAAGAGTAGAAGAGAGAACCATAGAGACAGGCTCCAAAAGCCCGCGAGGTACGCAACCGTAAAATGCTGGAAATTCGCAACCTGCACGTATCCATAGACGACACCGAAATACTCAGGGGCATAGACCTGAGCGTCGAGGCGGGCGAAACGCACGCCATCATGGGGCCTAACGGCTCCGGCAAGAGCACGCTCGCCAACGTAGTGGCTGGACGCCCGGAGTACTCCATAACGTCCGGCGAAATCCTGTTCGACGGCAGCGACATCGTGGACTGGTTTCCCGAAGACCGCGCGCGCGAAGGCATCTTCCTCGCCATGCAGTATCCCGTAGAGCTGCCCGGAGTTCGGACGTGGCAGTTCCTCAAAGCCGCCGTGGACGCGCTCCGCAAGCACAAGGGCGAAAGCGAACTCTCCGTGCGGCAGTTCGACAGGCTGCTGGACTCCAAGCGCGAGCTCGTCAACATACATGACGATCTCGTTCGCCGCTCCGTCAACGAGGGCTACTCCGGCGGCGAAAAGAAGCGCAACGAGATATTGCAGCTGGCTCTGCTAGACCCGCGGCTCGCGCTGCTCGACGAGACCGACTCCGGACTGGACATCGACGCGCTCCGCATAGTGGCTGAGGGGGTCAACGCATTCAGAGGCGAGGATAAGGCGGTGGTTCTGGTTACCCACTACCAGCGCATCCTCAACTACATCGAGCCAGACTATGTTCACGTGCTGGTGGATGGGCGCATCGTGCGTTCCGGCGGCAAAGAGCTTGCGGAAGAGTTGGAAGCGAAGGGCTACGACTGGATCATTCGAGAAGCGTCGGTTGGCGCTTAGCGGCTATATAGAAAGCCTACTTGTGAAACCGAAGACAAACGCCGCCTTAGGCGCCCTCTCCCCCGCAGGGAGAGGGTTGGGGCAAGGGTGATTCCGACGAACATGACGACTAGCCTAAACACAGCCGCATACGACCGCTACGCCGCGCAGTGCGCGCCGCTAGCCGCGACTGGACCTAGCTGGATGCGCGATCTGCGCCGCAAAGGGCTGAGCAGCTTCGCGCGGCTGGGCTTCCCGACGGCGCGCAAGGGCAACGAGAATTGGAAGTACACGAACGTCGCGCCTGTGGCGCGCGCGGAGTTCGGCGCGCCGCCGACGGGAGCCGCGCCGTCCGCCGAATCCGTCCGAAACGCCGTGGCGTGGGTGGACGACTGGCACACGCTCGTGTTCGTCAACGGGCGCTTCGCCGAAGCGCTGTCCACGATACACGCGGGCGACGCTGTGACCGTGGACAGCCTAGCGCGCGCCACGACTGCCGACGGCGCCGCCGCGCGCCAAAATCTGGGCAGCCTAGCCGCCGTAGAGGAAGACGGCTTCGCCGCGCTCAACACCGCGTTCGTCAGCGACGGCGCGCTGGTTCACGCGGGGCGCGGCGCGCGGGTGGAGCGCCCCATCCACCTAGTGTTCGTCTCCACCGACGACGATGGCTTCGCCGCCCACCCGCGCGCGCTCATCGTAGCCGGGCGAGAGTCCGAATCCACCATCATCGAAAGCTACGTCGGGCTTGGAAGCGGCGCCTACCTCTCCAACTCCGTCGCGGAGATAGCGCTCGAAGAGGGCGCGCGAGTCGAACATCACCGCCTGCTCGACGAGAGCGACGCCGCCTACCACGTGGGCGTGGCGCGCGTGCGGCAGGGGGACGGCAGCGCATTTTCTTCCCGCGCGTTCTACAAGGGCGTGGGACTCGGCAGGCACGATCTCTACGTGCTTATCGGAGACGGCTGCGAAACCGATCTCAGCGGGCTGTACGTTACTTCCGGCAGCCAGCATATGGACAACTTCATCAACATAGACCACGCCAAGCCAAACTCCACCAGCAACCTATACTACAAGGGCATCCTGTCCGGACGGTCGCGCGCTGTGTTCGGCGGCACGGTGTTCGTGCGAGAAGGCGCGGTGAAGACGGACGCGCTCCAGTCGGACAAGAACCTGCTGCTGTCTCCCGACGCCGAGGTGGACTCCAAGCCCGCGCTGTTCATCTGGGCGGACGATGTGAAGTGCGGACACGGCGCAACCGCCGGCAATGTGGACGAACAGACCGTGTTCTATATGCGAAGCCGAGGCGTCGATCTGGAAACCGCGAGCAGGCTGCTGATATTCGGGTTCGCGTCGGAGATAATAGACACCGTGCGGCTGCCAGAGCTGCGCGACTATCTGGAGCGCTCGTTCTTGGACGCCATACCTAGATACGAGTTCCAGTTCTAGCGCCGAATCGCCGTGACGAACCGAACGATCCATCATCCTACGAGCCGCCCGCAGCCCCAAACGAGGCGCGGGCGCGAACGTCAAAGGCAAATATGAACGACTTGCAAGACCTGTACGCGGAGGTTGTGATGGACCACAACCGCAGGCCCCGCAATTTCAAGAAGATAGCGGGCGCCGACCGCGTAGCCGAGGGGTTCAACCCGCTCTGCGGAGACCAAATTACGCTGTACCTAGACCTCGACGACGAGGGCTGCATAGACGACATCGGCGTTGTCTCGATAGGCTGCGCCATATCCAAAGCCGCGGCGTCTATGATGAGCGAGGCGGTCAAGGGCAAGAGCCAATCCGACGCGCTGAAGGTGGTGGACGGCTTTCGTCTGCTGCTCACCCGCCGCGTAGATGATGGATTCGATTACGAGATTTTGGGGGACTTGGAGATACTCGAAGGCGTCTCCAACTACCCCACGCGAATCAAGTGCGCGACGCTGGCGGTTCACGCGCTGGCGTCTGCGCTCGATGGCGGCAAGAACGGAACGGTTTCCACAGAGTAGCGTCGGCAAGCCGCGCGGAAAGGGTGGAGGCGTGCAGATACCCGTTAGAGTGGATTACGGCGTGCGGGCGCTGGTGGACCTTGCGCTGCACCGCCGCAACGCGCCGGTGCGAGCGAGCGAGATAGCCGCCAGAACGATGATACCGGAGCCGTATCTCGCGCAGGTGCTTCACGCGCTCGGCAGGGCGGGAATGGTGAAGTCCCAGCGCGGACGGCAGGGCGGACACGCGCTAGCCGTAGAGCCGGAGGCTATCAGCCTCAGCAACGTCATGGCTTGCCTAGGTCCCAGCGCCAATCTAGTAGCCTGCCTAGACGATCTGAGCTGCTGCGCGCACGTTCCATCGTGCGCCCAACGCGAAGTGTGGCTGGAAGTAGAGCTTGCCGTAGAGCGCATCCTAAGCTCCACCACCATAGGCGACTTGGCGGACAGGAGTGGAACGCTGCTCGCCGCCCTGCCGCCGGAGAGCCGCCAATCCGTCGCGCTCGGCGACGCGCGCAACTAAATTCGACGTACACACATATAGGAGGCACAAATGGCATTCGTAAAAGTCGGAAAGCTGGAGGACGTGCCTGCCGGCGCCGCCAAGGTCTACGAGGTGGCGGACCGCGCCATCGCAGTGTGCAACGTGGACGGAACGCTCTACGCCATCGACGACATCTGCACGCATGACGAGGCTTCGCTGGAGCAGGGCTACTTGGAGGGCTGCGAAATAGAGTGCCCGCGGCACGGCGCGCGCTTCGACGTTCGCACAGGCGACGTCACCGCGCTGCCCGCGGTCGTCCCCATAGACACCTTCCCAGTGCGCGTCTCGGGAGACGACATAGAACTGGACGTGTAGCCCGCAGAGCGCGCCGCCAAGAACTTTTGGAGACTCTCGCATGTACGACGTGAACGAGATCCGGAAGGATTTCCCCATCCTTTCCCGGAAGGTCTACGGCAAGCCGCTGGTTTACCTAGACAACGCCGCAACCACACAGAAGCCGCGTCAGGTGATTCAGGCGCTCGTCGACTACTACGAGGGCTTCAACGCCAACGTACATCGCGGCGTTCACGCGCTGAGCCAAGAGGCGACGGAGCGCTACGAGGAAGCGCGCCGCAAAGTGGCGCGCTTCATAGGCGCCCAGCATCCCGAAGAAATCATCTGGACGCGCAACGCCTCCGAGTCTCTCAACCTAGTCGCCTACACGTGGGCGGAGCGGAACATCGGCGAGGGCGACGAGATAGTCGTTACCCCATACGAGCATCACTCCAACCTAGTGCCGTGGCAGAAGGTGGCGAGAGACAAGAACGCCTCGCTGCGCGTGCTGCCCATGCGCGACGACGACAACAGCCTAGACATGTCGCGCGTGGACGAGTTCATCACGCCGCGCACGAAGCTGCTGGCGGCGGTTCATATGTCCAACGGCATCGGCATCGTAACGCCTATCGAGACGCTTGCGGCAAAGGCGCGCGCGGTGGGCGCGACCGTGCTTATCGACGCCACGCAGAGCGCGCCGCACATGCCCGTAGACGTGCGCGCTCTGGACTGCGACTTCCTCACGCTCAGCGGGCACAAGATGCTTGGGCCCACGGGCATCGGCGCGCTATACGGCAGGCGCGAGATTCTGGAGGACATGGAACCGTTCATGCGCGGCGGCGAAATGGTGCTGGAGGTGTGGTACGACCGCGCCACGTGGAACGACCTGCCCATGAAGTTCGAGGCTGGAACGCCGAACATAGCTGACGCCATAGGCTTCGGCGCGGCGGTGGACTACCTAGACGCGATAGGCATGGACGAGATACGCGAACACGAAATGGCGCTCAGCTCCTACGCGCTAGAGGCGTTCGAGGAGCTGGAAGAGGATGTGGACGTGTTCGGACCCCGCGACCCCGAGCGGCGCGGCGGGATAATCTCGTTCCACACGGATATAGTTCACCCGCACGATCTCGGCACGTTCCTAGACAGAGACGGCATAGCCATCCGCACGGGGCACCATTGCGCCATGCCGCTGATGCGCGAGCTTGGCGTAGTCGCCACCGCGCGCGCAAGCTGCTATCTCTACAACACCGAAGAGGAGATCGACGCGCTGGTGGACTCGGTTCGGCGCGCGCTGAGGTATTTCTCGGATGGCGCGTCCTAACCTAGACGACCTCTACCGCGACGACGCGATACTCGACCACCGCCGCCATCCCAGAAACCCGCGCCGCATCGCCGACGCCGACTTGATAGCGGATGGCGTAAACCCCTTCTGCGGAGACGAGATCCACTTTCAGATAAGGCTCGACGAGCGCGAGCGCGTCTCGGCTGTCGGATTCCAAGGCGAGGGCTGCTCTATCAACCAAGCGAGCGGCTCTATGCTGGGCGAAGCCATCGGCGGGCTGACGCTGGGCGAGGCGGAAGCGCTGTCGGAGCGATTCCATCGCATGATGCAGGGCGCAAGCCCCGCCGCCTCCGAGCTTGCCGCGTTCGGCGAGCTTGCCGCGCTCGCCAAAGTGCGGGATTTCCCCGTGCGTATCAAGTGCGCGCTCTTGGCGTGGTCTACGCTCGAAGACGCCATTCGCAAGCGAGCGCGCTAATCGCTCACCCACACGCGCGCCCAGTGGCTGTACTCGAACGCGCTGAAGTTGGGGTGGAAGTCGCGCACGCGGTGCCGCCAAGTCCAGATGGCGCGGCGCGCGGCGGGCATGAACCGATACGCCTGATCCAGCGTCCGCTCCTGCACTTGGCGAATGAGCGCGGCGCGGCGCGCGGCGTCGAACTCCACCGCCTGCGCTTCCAGCAGATCGTCGAGCGCGGCGTCTCGATGTCCGGTCGTGTTCCAAATCCCGCGGCTGTGCAGCGTGGGGAGCAGGTAGCCGTTCGGCGCGACTATCGGCGCGGTAGGCCCCATCATCAGCTGATAGTCGCCGCCCAGCCAAACCTGTTCGCCGAACACGCGGCGGTTCACTATCCGCGTCTCCGGCTCGAAGCCGATTGCGCTCAGCTCGACTGCGATGGCGTGCGCGTGGCTAACGTACTCGCGCCCAAAGTCGCCGACGGTTATCTCCAGTGGAATCGGCGCGGCTGCTGCCGACATCGCCACTAGCTCCGCCGCGTCCTCACGCCTGTCGAACCGCGCCGCAAGCTCCGCCTGCGGAATCAGCCAATCTGCGGACGCCGCCGCGAACGCGGGGCCGATGAACGCGAACCCGCTCCAATGCTCTTCTATCGCCTTGACGGGCTGCATGGCGAGCATGGCTGCGCGGCGCAGCTCCGAGCTGTCGAACGGCGGCTCGGTCGTCTTGAACGCCACTTCCAAGCCAACGCCCGGCTGCGGCGCGACGAGATGCGGCGCTCTCGGCGCGCCCTCGGCGTACTCGATCCACTCTTCGGGCTGCATCGAGATTACGTCCACTAGCCCAATCTGGAACGCCGCCCCTCGCGTGGCGCGCTCCGGCAAAATTAGAACGTTCAGCTCGTCCACCAGCGGCAGCCCAGCCTCGAAGTAGTCCACGTTCTTGGCGAACGTGTGCGAAACGCCCGCCGCGCCCCGCTCGTGCAACCACGCGCCGGAGCCGATCGTTGGGCCATCTCGCAGATCGCCGTGGATCTCCACCGCCTCGCGCGCCACTATCTTGGAATGCCCGTCCGCGAATGCCAGCAGCGCGTCCGCGTCCGCAGTCTCCAGCTCGACGCGGAGCGTCAGATCGCCCGTCGCGCTCACGTCCTCCACGTTGTGGAAGAGCGCCGAGTTCGGCAGTTGCGGATCGCTCTGGCGGCTGTAGCTGTATGCCACGTCGCTTGCGACGACGCGCCGCCCGTCCACAGGCGAAACGCGATGCCAATTGGCGTTCGGGCGCAGCTCGAACACGTATGAAGTGGGCGACTCCATGCGCCAATCGACGCACAGATCGCACTCCACCGCGAGGCTCGGCAGCGCGACGTCCGCGCCAGACTTCAGCCTAAGCAGCCGCGAATAGGCTATGCCGGGTCCCCAAGTGGACAGCGAGGGCGCGACGTCCGCGTGAACGTCTTGATGGGCGATGTCCTCGTGCGCCGCGATGTTTAGCGTTCCGCCCCGCGTTCGCGCGTCCGGCGTAGGCGAGGGCGTAGGCGGAACGGGAACGGGCGTCGCCAAGAGCGGCGCGGCGGTAGGCGTAGGCGGCGCGGGCGTGGGCGCAGCCGTCGGAAGCGGCGTAGGCGAGGGCGGGATAGCGGTTGGCGACGGCGAGGGCGTAGCCGTAGGCGGGATAGCGGTTGGCGCGGGCGGAGCATCTTCCCCGCCGCATGACAGCGCTAGAGCCGCTATAGACAGCGCGAGCGCGACGCGGAGCGCCGCCGCAAGCTGGAGAAGCGCGCGTTTCATGCCGAATCGGACCGCCTCGCGCGCCCGTCCGCTATCAGTTCGCGCAGCCGTCGCGCCGAGCCGATGCCCTCGCGCGGCAGGAAGACCGCCGCCATGAGCGTGGGTGGCAGGAAGAAGGCGGCATGGGTAAGCGCCGCGAACCCGAAGCTCGCCTCTCGGCTCACGCCGAACGCCTCCAATACGTATACGACCGCGAACTCGAACGTGCCTATGGCGGCGGGCGCGGCGGGCACCGCGGTTGCGAAGAATATGACGGACATGATGACCAGCGTAGCCACGACGGGCGTTATCGACAGGCTTATCGCGGAGGACAGCAGCCACGCGGTCGCTCCCACTAGCAGCCAGTATGTCACGCTCAGCGCGCCGCTCGCCGCGAGCCGCGCGGGCCTGCGCTCCATCTCGCGCACCGCTTCGCCGAACGTCGCCAAGAACGGCAGCCGCCGCGCCCACTTCACGCCGCCGCTCCACGCCAGCAGCCTCACGAGCGCGACGCAAGCCGCCGCCAGCGCGAGCGATCCCCACACATACGGCTCGAACCGCTCCAGCTCTGGGATGAAGAAGAAAGCCAGCGAGAGGATAGCCACGCTCGCCAGCACGTCCAACACGCGCTCCATGCCCAGCGTTGCGAGCGCCACCGACGGCCGAACGCCGTCTTTGAGCGACAGTATGGCGAGCTGAACCGCCTCCGACGCGATGCGAATCGGCACTACGTTGTTGAGGCCAATGCCGACGTTTTGTATGATGAAGAGCCTATTGACGGACACTTCGCCATCGACGAACAGCAGCCGCCAGCGCGCGGCGCGAAGGCAGTTGGCGACGAAGAACACGCACATCGCAAGCGCGACTAGAGGGAGCGACACTCCGAGGAACGCATCCCCGACCATCCCCCAATCCAGCCCGCGAGCCGCGAGCCAGCCTAGCCCCGCGCTCAGCCCGACGCCTAGGCAGACTTGAGCCGCAGTCCACGCGCGGCGCTTCGCCCGCTCAGCGTCCATCAGCGAGCGCCGGCGGGGGATGCGATATGAAGATGAGCCAATCGAGCCGTCAAACCGCATATCCTTCACTAATAGCCAATCCGCGCCCTCGACCGTCATCCCAGCGTAGGCTGGAACCCTAGTAGGGCGGGGCGCGCCGCCATTGTAATTAACCACCGTCAAGAAAGGCTATGAGAATGTATGTAGACAGCCACGCGCATTTGGACGCTTTCGAGGACGACGACGAGGTTGGGCGGATACTGGAGCGCGCGCGGCGCGCGGGCGTCGGCGCGGTTATCTGCGCCGGCGTAACCCTGCCGTCGTCGCGGCGCGTAGTCGAGCTTTCCGAGAAGTACGATGGGTTGTTCTGCGGCGTCGGCGTCCACCCTATGGACATCCGCGAGCCTTTTACCGATGAGACGGCCGACGCGCTACGAGAGCTTGCGCTGTCCACCGAGAAGACGCTCGTGATGAGCGAGACCGGGCTGGATTTCATGGAGGGCGCGCCGGACAGGGCGATGCAGTATCCCGCGTTCAGGGAGCAGATTCGGCTTGCGCGCGAGCTAGGCTTGCCGGTGGTGTTCCACAGCCGCGAGGCGCACGATGAGACGTTCCGTGTGCTGCGCGAGGAGCGCGCCTACGAGGTGGGCGGCATCATGCACTACTTCCAGGGCGATTTCCAAACCGCCCAGCGGGTGGTGGATTTGGGGTTCTACGTGTCGCTCGCGCGTCCGCTCCTGCGGCTGACCTTCCTCCAAGAAGCGGCGGCTAAGCTGCCGCTTGCGAACATAGTGCTGGAGACGGACGCCGCGCCGCAGCCGTTCAAGCCCAAGCGGGAGAACTGGACCGAGCCTCGCCACGTCGCCGTCGTAGCCCAGACCCTCGCGGATCTGAAGGGCATCGAAGTGGAGGAGGTGGAGCGCGAGACGACGCGCAACATGCGGAAGATTCTAGGCAAGCGCTGGGAAGTGGTGCGAAAACACGTCTGCGAGGCTGAAAACTGAGCGCGTCGGCGGATGGATAGGCGGAGAAAGCTCGCGGGGAGCCGGCGTCCGCGCTGCCGATTTCGGGACGGCTAGCGCGCCCCTCGCCGCGCTAGATGTTTTGGAGGCGGTCAATCTCAGCTCTGAGACGACGGTTATCGGCTTCTATGTCAAGGCGTCGCTCGCGTTCGGCAATCCTGCCCTCGCGTTCGGCGTCGCGGGCGTTTTCGGCTGCCAGCCTGCCTGCGCGCTCGTCGCGGTGCGTCATCAGATAGCGGCCGGTTTCGGGGTCCCGGAAGCGCAATTCCCCGCGCTCCCAGCACAGATCCAGCCCCAGAGCCTTGCTCCGCCCCCAGTACACGCCGTCGTCCACCTGAACTATCTCGATGGGGCGATACGCGCCGTCCGCCAACTCGTCGCCCGCCAACCCTGGTCGGCGGCTCCAGCCGTCATCCGTGTCCGGCTCGAATCGCCAGTACTCCCGCGCCCCGTAATCCTCGTAGCCCTTGCGCTTGGCGGTCTCGTCGCGGCGGCGGGTGCTGGGAGACGCCACCTCCAGAACGAAGTCCGGCGGCTTGCCCCACTCCTCGATTGCGTATCCGCGCCGGTCGATGATTGCGTCGCGGTTCACGTCGAACGCCACGAGCAGGTCTGGTATGAGTATCCCCCGCCGCCCCTGGTCATGTCTCCATCCAAGTGGGACTTCGCTGAGGACGATTATGGCTGGGGAGTCTCCGAAGTGGAGTATCAGCGCGGTTTGGTGTCCGGGCAGGTGGAGATAGATGGGGTTCAGCATATCGTTCCTAGGGGGAAACTCCGGGAACCGCTCGACCTTCGCTGCGGACGGCTGCGGCGCGGCGAGCCTCGTGGTCGTCATGGCGGGCCTCCTGTCGCGGCGTGGCTGGCGTCGGTTTGTGGATGCCGATTATACGCGCCGCGCCGCGCTGAGTCTATGAGCGGCGCGGGTGGAGAAATACGCAGGCGCGCGCGCGGCGCTCAAGCGCTGGGAAGTGGTGCGAAAGCGCGTCGGCGGATGGATAGGCGGAGAAAGCTCGCGCGGAGCCGGCGTCCGCGCTGCCGATTTCGGGACGGCTAGCGCGCCCCTCGCCGCGCTAGATGTTTTGGAGGCGGTCAATCTCAGCTCTGAGACGACGGTTATCGGCTTCTACGTCAAGGCGTCGCTCGCGTTCGGCAATCCTGCCCTCGCGTTCGGCAATCCTGCGCTCGTACTCGGCAAGTCGTCGCTCGCGTTCGGCGTCGCGGGCGTTTTCGGCTGCCAGCCTGCCTGCGCGCTCGTCGCGGTGCGTCATCAGATAGCGGCCGGTTTCAGGGTCCCGGAAGCGCAATTCCCCGCGCTCCCAGCACAAATCTAGCCCCAGAGCCTTGCTCCGCCCCCAGTACACGCCGTCGTCCACCTGAACTATCTCGATGGGGCGATACGCGCCGTCCGCCAACTCGTCGCCCGCCAATCCTGGTCGGCGGCTCCAGCCGTCATCCGTGTCCGGCTCGAATCGCCAGTACTCCCGCGCCCCGTAATCCTCATAGCCCTTGCGCTTGGCGGTCTCGTCGCGGCGGCGGGTGCTGGGAGACGCCACCTCCAGAACGAAGTCCGGCGGCTTGCCCCACTCCTCGATTGCGTATCCGCGCCGGTCGATGATTGCGTCGCGGTTCACGTCGAACGCCACGAGCAGGTCTGGTATGAGTATCCCCCGCCGCCCCTGGTCATGTCTCCATCCAAGCGGGACTTCGCTGAGGACGATTATGGCTGGGGAGTCTCCGAAGTGGAGTATCAGCGCGGTTTGGTGTCCGGGCAGGTGGAGGTAGATAGGGTTCAGCATATCGTTCCTAGGGGGAAACTCCGGGAACCGCTCGACCTTCGCTGCGGACGGCTGCGGCGCGGCGAGCCTCGTGGTCGTCATGGCGGGCCTCCTGTCGCGGCGTGGCTGGCGTCGGCTTGTGGATGCCGATTATACGCGCCGCGCCGCGCTGAGTCTATGAGCGGCGCGGGTGGAGAAATACGCAGGCGAGCGCGCGGCGCTCAAGCGCTGGGAAGTGGTGCGAAAACACGTCTGCGAGGCCGAAGACTGAGCGCGTCGGCGTATGGATAGGCGGAGAAAGCTCGCGGGGAGCCGGCGTCCGCGCTGCCGATTTCGGGACGGCTAGCGCGCCCCTCCTCGCCGCGCTAGATGTTTTGGAGGCGGTCAATCTCAGCTCTGAGACGACGGTTATCGGCTTCTACGTCAAGTCGTCGCTCGCGTTCGGCAATCCTGCCCTCGCGTTCGGTAATCCTACCCTCGCGTTCGGCAATCCTGCGCTCGTACTCGTCAAGTCGTCGTTCGCGTTCGACGTCGCGGGCGTTTTCGGCTGCCAGCCTGCCTGCGCGCTCGTCGCGGTGCGTCATCAGATAGCGGCCGGTTTCAGGGTCCCGGAAGCGCAATTCCCCGCGCTCCCAGCACAGATCCAGCCCCAGAGCCTTGCTCCGCCCCCAGTACACGCCATCGTCCACCTGAACTATCTCGATGGGGCGATACGCGCCGTCCGCCAACTCGTCGCCCGCCAACCCTGGTCGGCGGCTCCAGCCGTCATCCGTGTCCGGCTCGAATCGCCAGTACTCCCGCGCCCCGTAATCCTCATAGCCCTTGCGCTTGGCAGTCTCGTCGCGGCGGCGGGTGCTGGGAGACGCCACCTCCAGAACGAAGTCCGGCGGCTTGCCCCACTCCTCGATTGCGTATCCGCGCCGGTCGATGATTGCGTCGCGGTTCACGTCGAACGCCACGAGCAGGTCTGGTATGAGTATCCCCCGCCGCCCCTGGTCATGTCTCCATCCAAGCGGGACTTCGCTGAGGACGATTGTGGTTGGGGAGTCTCCGAAGTGGAGTATCAGCGCGGTTTGGTGTCCGGGCAGGTGGAGATAGATGGGGTTCAGCATATCGTTCCTAGGGGGAAACTCTGGGAACCGCTCGACCTTCGCTGCGGACGGCTGCGGCGCGGCGAGCCTCGTGGTCGTCATGGCGGGCCTCCTGTCGCGGCGTGGCTGGGCGTCGGCTTGTGGATGCCGATTATACGCGCCGCGCCGCGCTGAGTCTATGAGCGGCGCGGGTAGAGAAATACGCAGGCGCGCGCGCCCCTCGCCGCGCTAGATGTTTTGGAGGCGGTCAATCTCAGCTCTGAGACGACGGTTATCGGCTTCTACGTCAAGGCGTCGCTCGCGTTCGGCAATCCTGCGCTCGTACTCGGCAAGTCGTCGCTCGCGTTCGACGTCGCGGGCGTTTTCGGCTGCCAGCCTGCCTGCGCGCTCGTCGCGGTGCGTCATCAGATAGCGGCCGGTTTCAGGGTCCCGGAAGCGCAATTCCCCGCGCTCCCAGCACAGATCCAGCCCCAGAGCCTTGCTCCGCCCCCAGTACACGCCGTCGTCCACCTGAACTATCTCGATGGGGCGATACGCGCCGTCCGCCAACTCGTCGCCCGCCAATCCTGGTCGGCGGCTCCAGCCGTCATCCGTGTCCGGCTCGAATCGCCAGTACTCCCGCGCCCCGTAATCCTCATAGCCCTTGCGCTTGGCGGTCTCGTCGCGGCGGCGGGTGCTGGGAGACGCCACTTCCAGAACGAAGTCCGGCGGCTTGCCCCACTCCTCGATTGCGTATCCGCGCCGGTCGATGATTGCGTCGCGGTTCACGTCGAACGCCACGAGCAGGTCTGGTATGAGTATCCCCCGCCGACCCTGGTCATGTCTCCATCCAAGTGGGACTTCGCTGAGGACGATTATGGCTGGGGAGTCTCCGAAGTGGAGTATCAGCGCGGTTTGGTGTCCGGGCAGGTGGAGGTAGATAGGGTTCAGCATATCGTTCCTAGGGGGAAACTCCGGGAACCGCTCGACCTTCGCTGCGGATGGCTGCGGCGCGGCGAGCCTCGTGGTCGTCATGGAGCGCCTCCTGTCGCGGCGGGGCTGGGCGTCGGCTTGTGGATGCCGATTATACGCGCCGCGCCGCGCTGAGTCTATGAGCGGCGCGGGTGGAGAAATACGCAGGCGCGCGGCGCTCACTGGTTCGCAGATTGCGCCTCTAGACTATCCGCCCCAGCGCGAAGTCGCGCGCCTCGTTCGCGTCCACGTCCAGCGCTACGCGGACGCCGCCGCCGTCGTAGGCGGCGCGGGTTGCGCCTATCGCGTCGCCGCGCTCGTCCACGGTTACCGAGGCGTCGCGCCACTCGAACAGCTCCGGGCGGATGGCGGCTACTATCGTCAGCGGATCGCAAAGCGCGTACACGTCTCCCTCGTGTATCTCGAACCAGCCTTCCACCAGTCGCTTGGTCAGCGCCTTGCCGCGCGAGCCGTCCGACCGCCAAGCGCCGCCGCCGCGGTGGAAGCCTCCCTCTTTCACTACGTCCAGCCCAACCAGCTCTACGGGGATGCCTGAAGACAGTACTACGTTGGCGGCGCGCGGGTCGCTGTGGATGTTGAATTCGGCGCGCGGCGTGACGTTGCCGCCAACCTCGACCGCTCCGCCCATGACTACGATTCGGCGCGTCTGGCTCGGCAGGAGCGATTCTTCCAAGATGGCTTGCGCGATGTTCGTGAGCGGACCCAGCGCGATGATAGTCGCCTCGCCGTCGGATTCGCGGCAGGCGTCGGCTATGGCGGCGACTGCGTTCGTAGATGCGGGCGCTAGATGGCTTGGCGGGTCGGCATCCAACCCAACCAGACCGCGTTCGCCGTGGTAGTGGTATGCGTATCCGAACTCGCCATCCAGCGGACGCGCCGCGCCGACGTGCAGAGGGATGTCCGCCCGCCCCATGTAGTCGAGCAGCCAAAGCGTGTTGCGCGTGGTGTCTTCCAGCGTCGCGTTGCCGCCGACGGTGGTTATCGCGGCGATGTCCAGCTCCGGCGAGTTCAGCGCGACTATGAGCGCGATGGCGTCGTCGGTGCCTGTGTCTACGTCGATAATCGTCTTGCTCATGCTCTCCCCTTGGTTTCGCGCGCGAACGCGAACGATTGCCACGCCTGCCGCGAGCTGTATCGCATGACGATGCCTAGCTCGCGGCGGATCTTCTCGGCGCTCACCGTCCAGCGGTAGCGGATGAAGTCCAGCCCGCAGGCGGGCGCGTCGGTCTGCAATCCGAGCCGCCAGCCGAGCGCGACGAGCGCGCGCCACGCGGCGGGCGGCAGCCGCGCCAGCCGAGCGTTAGCGATAGCCGCCATCTCGCTCCAGCGTATCGTGCCGTAGCCCGCGATATTGTACACGCCGGACGCCCTCATACGCAGGCATCTAGCCATGCCGCGCGCTATGTCGTCCTCGTGCGCGAACTGCATATGCGGGTCGGCGTAGCCGAGCGCGGGCAGGATGGGCTTCCGAAACGCGCGCGCTATGAAGTTGTCGGCTGTGGGACCCAGCGCTGGGCAGGCGCGCAGGATGGCGACGTTCGCGCTCGGACGCTTGCGCGCGTATTCGATAAGCCGCGCCTCAGCCGCCGCCTTGTCCTCGCTGTACTGAAAGCCCGCGTTGGGGCGGATAGGGTCGTTTTCGGTGAGGTATTCGGGGTTGTCGGGATGCGCGCCGTACACCGACGCGCTGCTTAGGTAGAGGATGCGCCGAACGCCGGCGTTGGCGCATGCCGCCAGCGTGTTGTCCATGCCGATGATGTTGACGCGCCGCGCGCTATCGGCGTCGCGCCCCGGCTTCATGGCGAACGCGAGATGCGCCACGCTGTCGATTCCGTATCTGTCGAACAGACGCGGGAACGGTTGTGAGATGTCTTGCCGAACGAACTCGACGCGCTCGCCGAACTCGCGTCTAGGCGGGCGGATGTCCGTCGCCAGCGTCAGCTCGACGTTCGGATCGCGCTCGAGCCGCTTTATCAGCGCGCCGCCGATGTATCCGCTTGCGCCTGTAACCGCTATCCGCAGGCTTGCGCTCGGCACGTCAGCGCTCGCCCACGCTGTCGGTGAAGTCGAACCGCAGCGTTCCCAGCCCGGGAACGTCGAATGCCATGCCTACCGTGCGCGCGCCCGCAGCCAGCCGCGCGCCGCGCGCCCGCACTACTACGCTGCGGTTCACCGCCAGCGTGAGCGTGCGCCGCTCGGACACGTCCGACAGCGCTATCGTCCCGCCCTCCAGCTCGAACGTCACGCTATCGGCGGGCAGCTCCGCGCCGTCTACGGTGATGGGGTGTACCTTGTGGGCGTATCCGGCGGCAAGCGTGTTTCGCAGCTCGAACCGAAAGCCGTCGTCGGTGTTCCGCAGGCTGCCGCTGACGTACAGCCGCCTCAGCAAGAACGGTGGAACGCTAACCATTAGGCGGGTCTCCTGATAATAAATCTCCCCACGGCTAGGGCGAGGGGTTCATCGATTAGAGCGAGTTTCGCATCCGATAGATGGCGACAGCCGCGTCTACGAACTCGTCTGGGATGGGCGATACTCCGCCGAGCGCGCGCGCCATGACGTATATTTGGCAGGCTCGCTCCACCAGAACGCACGTGTCCAGCGCCTCGTCGAGCGTTCGGCCGACGGCCGCCGCGCCGTGGTTGGCGATGAGCGCCGCCTTTCGGTCGCCGAGCGCGTCGCACACGTTATCCGCCAGCAGTTCGCTGCCCGGAAAGCCGTATTTGGACACCCGCGCGCCGCCGCCGACGTACATAGCCAGTTCGTCGATGACCGGCGGCAGGTCTACGCCTGCCACCGCGAGGGCGCTGGAGTAGACGGAATGGGTGTGCGCGACGGCGCGAACGTCCGCCCGCCGCCGATATATGCCTACGTGCAGCAGGCTTTCGGACGACGGCGCGCGGTCTCCCGCTATATCCGACAGATCGAAGTCCGTCACCACAACGTCATCCGCGCGCATCCGCTCGCAGCGCGCGCCCGACGCTGTAACCGCCATCAGCTCGCGTCCTCCGTCGCTAGGCAGCCGGACGCTCAGGTTGCCGGCGGACGCGGACACCAGCCCCAGCTCCGCCACTTTGCGCGCGGCGTCGGCAACCGCCTGCCGCTCCGTCAGCCATGCGGACATATCTTTACCTCGATTCACAGGATACACGGGATCGGCGGGATATGCAGGGCGTTCGTCGTCCCCGCGCGTCCGCGTCAATTCAGCGGCAGATCGCCGAGCCGACTCTGGAGGTCTGCCCAGCGTCTATAGCGCGCCTCGCATTCGGCTGCGGCTTGGGGGTTGGGGCGTATCGGACGGGCGGCGCGCGCGGTTTGGCGGATGGCGTCGGCAAGCGGGACGCCCGCGATGGCGGCGCGCGCGATGATGGCTGCGCCCAGCGCGGTGGAATCGGCGTCGGCAAGCTCTATCTCGCGTCCGAGCGCGTTGGGCAGGATGCGCGTGAACGCGCGCGTCCGCGTCATGCCGCCGCAGACGGCTACGCGGCTTATCGCGCTGCCGCCGCCGCGCTCCAGCTGTTCGATGTTGGCGCGCAGGGCGAACGCGAAAGACTCCAGCGCGGCGATGGCGAGGCGCGCGGGCGATGGTCCGCCGAGCGTCATGGGCGTAGGGAAGAGCAGCCCGCCCATTCGCATTCCGAGCGCGGACATGTCCATCGCGGCGGGGCCTAGATGCGCTGCCACGAGGTCGCCCGCGCCGCCCTCTGCGGCGAGCGCCGATTCCGCCATCGCGTCGACGCGCGCGTAGTCCGCCTCGCCGCCGCAGAGCGTTTCTACTAGCCACTGCCACGCGCCGCCCACATCTCCCGCGCCGCTTTCGAGCGTCCACGTTCGCGGAGTCTGAAGCAGCCCCGTCCACGTCCGCATCTCGGGGGGCAGCAGCGGCGCGTCCGTCGGCGTCATTGCGGACGCGCTCCAGCCGACTACGGCGCCCGCCTCGCCGGGCTGCCAAACGCCCATGCCGATAAGCGCGCACTGCGTATCCCCGCCAGCGACGACGACGGGCGCGCCGCGCGCCGACTCCATGCCGCGCGCGCTGACTTTGCCCCGCACGGTCAGCGGCTCGCGGATGGGCGCGGGCGGGCATTCCAAGCCGAGCGCGGCGAACATGTCGGACGCCCATATCCGCGCGCGCGCGTCCAGCAGCCCGCATGCCGCCGCCAGCGTCGGTTCGACGCCTATATCGTCGCACAGCCGATACGCTATCCAGTCCGCCAGCGGCAGGGCGTTCGCAACGCGAGCGTAGTCTTGCGGGCGCGCGTCTCGCAGCCAAGCCAGCTTGCCGGCGGCAAGCATGAACGCCGGGCGGTGTCCAGTAACGCGGTAGAGAAGCTCCCCGCGCTCGGCGTCCAGCGCGGCGCCGCTCATCAGCGCGCGCATATCTGCGTTTGCGCCCGCGTAGACGGCATCGCCCGCGGAGTCCAGAATCACGAGCGATTGGCGCTGAGACGATACAGCCACCGCCGCCAGCGGCGAAGCGTCGCCCACGCATTCGGTCGCGGCGTTGCGCAGCGTTTGCCAAACCGCGTCCAAATCGAACGCGCGGGATAGCGCGCCGCCGTCGGCATCGTCCCAAGCCCAATCCGCGGACACGGCGCGGACGACGCGGCGCGAGTCTTCTACGAGCAGGCAGCGTATGGCGTGCGAACCGGCGTCTATGACGAGGACGGGGGCGGAGGGTTCCGATGTCATGGCGTCATACGGTTCCGCGCCGCCTCTCCCACGCCGCCGCGTCCACTATGTTCACCGGGCGGACGCCGTTGGCGAAGCGCAGCATGTCGTCCGCCATCATGCGCGAATGGCGCGCGATGGTTTCGTCGGTCGCGCCGGCTATGTGCGGCGTGAGTATCACGTTGTCGAGCGCGAGCAGCGGGCTGTGCGGCGCGAGGGGCTGCGTGTCGAACACGTCGAACGCGCCGCCTGCGATTCGCTTAGAGCGCAGCGCGTCGAGCAGCGCGCGTTCGTCCGCGATGCGATAGTCGGCGCAGTTCACGAAGTAGGCGGAGCGTTTCATCGCGCCGAAGAAGTTCGCGTCGAGCATCCCCGCCGTTTCCTCGGTTGCGGGCGCGTGCGCGCTCACGAAGTCCGCGCGCGCGGCGAGATCGGGCAGGTCTGTCATCCGAACGCCGCGCGGGATGTTGGATGCGTATGGGTCGTAGGCGAGCGCCTCCATGCCGAGCGCGATGCACATCTCGGCGAGCGTTCGCCCTATTGCGCCCATGCCCACTATGCCTACGGTTCTGCCCGCAAGCTCTATTCCGCGAAGCTCGAAGTATCCGCCTGCGGGGTTGCGCCAGCTGCCGCCGGCTACGTACTCGTTCGCCTGCGGGATGCGCCGCGCGAGCGCGAGCATGAGCGCCAAGGCGTGTTCCGCTACGCCGCGCGCGTTGCGGGCAGGCGTGTTGACGACGACGACGCCGGCGGCGCTCGCGGATGCGATGTCCACGTGCGAAGTCGCGGCGCGGCAGACTCCCACGAAGCGCAGGCTGGGACACGCCGCTATCGTCTCCGCGAACACGAAATCCGCCTCCACCACCAGCATCGAGACGTTCTCGGCGCGGATGCGCGCGGCAAGCTCGTCCGGGTCCGCGAGCGCGCGGGTGTCCATCCAGCTATCGTATGCCACGCTCATCGCGCGGCGCAGCCGCCGCAGCTCTCGCGCGTCGAAAGGCGCGAGGATGAGCGCGTTCACCGCTTTCCTCGCCGCAGGCTGCGCGGCGCAGCCGCGCGTAGCGCGCCATCCGCCCAGAGGCGGGCGGTGATGAACAGCTTTTCGGTTGCGCTCAGCCCGATGCGGCGTGAGTATACGTCGAAGCCGGAGCGCTCGATTCTATTCAATATCGCGGAGTATGCGGCGTGAAGCGAGCGGAGGCAGGTTCGAGACTCCGGCTCTACCATCTCGAACAGCGGGCGGGAGCGCTCGTAGTGGGCGCGCGCGCGAGCGCTCTGCCGACGCATCAGCGCGCGAAAGCCGTCGCTCATAACCCCGTCCTTCAACTCGCGCTCGCTTATGCCGCACTCCGCCATATCGTCTTGCGGAATGTAGATGCGGTCTCGCGCGGCGTCTTCCTTGACGTCCCGCAGGATGTTCGTCAGCTGAAGCGCAATGCCCATGTCTGTGGCGTATCGCGGCGCGCGCGCGTCTTGGAAGCCGAATACTTCGATGCAGATCAAGCCGACGGCGGAGGCGACTTTGCGGCAGTACTCGCGCAGCTCGCCGAAGTTCGCGTATCGCGTCTTGACTAGATCGGACTCTACGCCATCCAGAACGTCGAAGAAGTGGATAGCGGAGATATGGTAGCGCGCCACAGCGTGAGACAGCGCGGCGAACTCCGGCGGGAGCGCGGCGGTGGAGGCGCGGGCGGGATGGGATTCGGCGGCCGCCGCGAGCGCGCGTTCCAGCAAGGCGCGGGTGTCGGCGAACATCCGACGCTTGCTCTCGATTGGCATGTCGTCATCGGCTATATCGTCGCACAGCCTGCAGTAGGCGTAGACGGCGTAGAGGGCGCGCCGCTTGTCTCGCGGAAGCGTGCGGAAGGCGTAGTAGAAGTTCTTGGCGCGCTCGCGGGCTATCCGCTGGCAGTGGTCGTATGCTTGGGCTATGTCGGTGGGCATGGCAAGCCGCTCGATTAGACATCCCCGCCTTTATGGGAGGGGAAACCGCCGCAAAGCCTTTTCAGACTCCCATCACCTGAACCAACACGTTCCGACAGTCTCTGTCCGGGTCCAGCTCGACTACGAAGATGCGCTGGAATTCGCCAAGCGCCAAGCAGCCGTCGATTAGGGGGATATGCTCGCTAGTGCCTAGCGCGAGGTGTTGGCAGTGGGAATGCCCGTTGGGGCATTCGTCTTCGTGCATGTGAACCGTTCGCTGGTCGAAGTCGTTGTGGCGGTAGTGCGCGAATCGCGGCGCGAATCGTTCGAGCGTGGTGCACATGTCGATGAGCAGCAGCGGCTCGTTCTCCTGAATCGTGATTGCCGCCGTGGTGTGTTTGGAGAACACTAGCGCGAACCCATTCTTGGTTTTGGAGCGGGTGGCGCAATCGGCGACTCGGTCGGTGATGTCGTAGAAAGCGGGCGCGTCGCCAGTGGAGATTTCTAGGGTAAAGACACTGGTTTTCAAGGTTGCCTCGCCTAGCTTCATAGGAGAACCTCGCGGTGGGCGTGGCGTGGGCTAAGCCCGCGCAACATCGTGAACGCTACCATAATTTTATCATTTTACGCAAACGTTTGGGCGCGGCGCGGGGACTGTTCGGCGCGTCGCTCAGACGCGATGCGGTTGCTGCACGCGCAGCCCCTTTGCGGCTTGCGGCGTATCGCCCAAGCGCCATCAGCGGCCAATAGTTTCGGTACATGTGATAGTTGATCATGAAACCCGCGGAAAGCTCGTGCGCCGCGTCTTCTTCGGGCAGAGCGTCGGGGCGTCTGCCGACGCCGTAGCCGGGGAAGCCGGCGCCGGTGAAGTAAGGCTCGTCCCAGCCGCCGTCGGCGCGCTGCGAGGCTATCAGGTAGTCCACGCCGCGCTCCGTAGCCGGGTGGCGCGTCTCGTCCGCCGCGATGAGCGCGATGAGCGCCCACGCGGTTTGCGAGGCGGCGCTATGCCCAACGCCCTTGTGCCGTTCGTCCACATACGATATGCAGCTTTCGCCCCATCCTCCATCGGCGTTCTGGCGGCTCGTCAGCCACCGAACCGCGCGGCGTGCCGGCTCCGCGCTCATGTCCATGCCCTGCGCGGCGAGCGCGGGCAGCGCGGCGCCAGTGCCGTATATGTAGTTGACGCCCCACCGCCCGAACCAGCTCCCGTCTTCTTCCTGCTCGTCCAGCAGATAGCGCGTAGCCTTCGCCATCTGCGGATGCTCCGCGTCGTAGCCCAGATGCCTGAGCGCTTCGAGGACGTGCGCGGTAACGTCCGCGCTCGGCGGGTCTATCGTCTCCCCGAAGTCCGAGAACGGCAGCTTGGCGAGCAGCGCGCGGGTGTTGTCTTTGTCGAACGCGGCCCAGCCGCCGTTGGCGCTTTGCATCCCAAGCAGCCATCGCGCTGCGCGCTCCATCGCGCGCCGCCGCCCCGCGTCGTCCGGCAAGCTCATGCGGCTCAGCGCTATCGCTATCTCGGCGGTGTCGTCGATGTCTGGATAGTGGTTGTTGTGGAACTCGAACGCCCAGCCGCCGGGCGGCGTGTCCGACGCTTTGACCTGCCAATCGCCTCCCGTAAGCACCTGCGCGTTCACCAGCCATTCGCCAGCGCGGACGAGCGCGGGCGAGCGCGGATCCATGCCGGCGTCCAGCAGCGCGATGAGCGCAAGCCCGGTGTCCCACACGGGCGATACGCAGGCTTGCACGCGCAGCCTGCCGTCTTCTTCCACCGAAAACGCCTCGAACCCCTCTATGCCGCGCCGCATCACGGGATGATCGAGCGGGTAGCCTAGCTCGTGGAGCGCCATGAGCGAATACACCCACGGCGGCTGTATGCCGCCCCAGCTGCCGTCAGCTTCCTGCCGCTCCACAATCCACCGCTCCGCCTTGCGGACAGCCTGCGCGCGCGTGGGCTTCCACGGCAGCCGCTCCAGCCGCTTCAGCGCGGCGTCGGCGGCGTAGAAGAGCGCGTCCCAGCCTATGAGCCGCTCGGGCCGCTTCAGAGAGTAATCGATCTCGCTTCGCGGCAGCGGGTAAAGCTCGTCTACGGATTCCGAATCGGGCAGTTCGCGCGTGGGCTTGATGTCGAACAGTATCAGCAGCGGCGCTATCGTGGCGCGCGCCCAGCTGGAGAATTCGTACAGGTTTATGGGAAACCAGCTAGGCAGCAGCATAAGCTCCGCCGGCAGGATAGGCACGCCCTTCCACTCGAACTGTCCGAACAGCGACAGCCATATCTTAGTGAACACGCGCGTTTCGCAGACGCCGCCGCGCGACAGGATGAACTCTCTCGCCGCCGCCATGCGCGGATCGTCCGCCGCCATGCCGCAGAGCTTGAGCGCGAAATAGCACTCTACGGATGTGCTGAGGTCTCCGGGCGAGCCGTAGAATTGCCCCCAAGCGCCGTCTTCGCGCTGAGAGTGGAGCAGCTGGCGGCGCAGCTTGCGGAGCTTTTCGGGCGCGCTCAGCCCCAGAAAGCGCGTGAGCATAACGTATTCGGCTTCCATCGTGGGGTTGGATTCCAGCTCGCCCTGCCAGTAGCCTTCGCTGTGCTGAGCCGCGAGCAGGTAGTCCGCCGCGCGGCGGATGGCGTTGGCGGCGCGGCGGTCGCGCGCGGATTCGCCGAACGCGGGCTGCCGGCTGCGCGCGGCTTGCGTTGTCGGGTTCGCTGCGCTCGTCACGGCTGCGCTCCTACGTCGCCGCTAGGCTGCTGTTGGAAAGCCGCATGAGAAAGACGGCGAGCGCCTTGGACGCTGCGCGCGTTTGCCGTTCGAGCCGCAGCAGCCCAGCGAGGTCGGCGGGATGCGTAGCGATGCGCCCGATGGCGCGAAAGACGCGCCTGAAAGACGAGTCCGAAAGCGTCTCGCCCACGAACGGGGAGACGTCTTGCTCCACCGTGTCCAGCAGCGCCCGCGCGGGCAGGCACGGCACGCCGCATCGGGCGGCTTCCCGCGCGACCCAGTAGCTTTCCATGTCTATTGTCGCCGCGTCGAACGTTGCGCCTATCCAGCTCTTCATAGCCGCGCTGGAGACGAACGTGGGCGACGTGAGGCATGCGCCTATGGTGTACTCTACGCCGCTGGGTCTCATGGCGACGCGCAGGGATTCGAGCGCGCGGCTGTCGGTTTCGATGGTTCGATGAGCGCTGTTTCCCCACGAGTAGACGGGACCTTCGACGGCTAAGAGCTTGTCGCAGACGACGATGCTGCCGGTGGGCAGTCCCGCGCGCGCTCCCGCTGAGAAGCCGGCGCACACTATGAGGCTCGGCGAGAACATCTCCATCGCTCGCCGAGCGCACTCCGCCGCGAGCGCTTCCGCGAACCCGCCCTCCGCGAGCGCGACGTTCGGCATTCTGCGAGATTCGTAGAAACGCAGCTTGCCCTCGCGCGCGACGCGCCGAAACCGCCCCGCCTTGCGATAGGCGCGCGTCTCATGCCCGAATGCCGAAATCACCAACAACACAGCCGTTGCGAGCGCTCCTAGTAGTATGCGGGCGCGGCGCCCGCGTTCGAGGGTGTCGGTAGTAGCCGCATATTATGTAGGGAAGCGGCGCGCCAACCCATGATGCCCCAGCGGGGCGATTATCGCACAATGGGCGCCGGCGGCGCACCAAGCGAGGGGAAGCGCAGCCGCCAGCCGCAAGAGTCGGCTGGTTCTGGGGGCGTCCCTCTTCTACCCAGCGCCGACGCCAGAGTTCCGAACCGCGCCCCCGCGCAGCATTGCGATTGCGTCTTTCGGGCTTGCAAGCGCGCCGAAGATGGATGCGGACTCGAAGCCGCAGTGCATCATGCAGTTGGCGCAGCGCGTGTCTTTGCCCACCCCGTAGCGCTCCCACAGGCTATCGGACATCAGCTCGGATACGCTGTCCACGTGCTTGTCCGCCAGCAGGTAGCACGGCTCGCGCCAGCCCATGGGCGTGAACGTGGGGTTCGACCACGCGGAGCATTGATATTCCCGCTCGCCGCGTAGGAACTGCAAATAGAGCGGGTTGTTGTAGAACCGTATGCGCCGCTTCGGGTCCAGCACGTTCTTGAACACGCGGCGCGCGTTCTTGCGGGATATGAACAGGTCTTGGTTGGGGATGGACTCGAAATGATAGCCGGGAGACACCATAGCGCCTTCGACACCCATCTCGGTCACCATCTCGAACATCTCGATGACGTCGTCTTCGTCCACGCCCTCGAACACGGTCGTGTTGGTGGTTACGCGGTAGCCGGCGTCCAGCGCGGCGCGCATGGCGCGGGTGGCTATCTTGAACACGCCGCGGCGGTATACGGATTTATCGTGCGCCGCTTCCATGCCGTCGAGATGCACCACGAAGCAGAAGTATTTGGATGGCGGGATGCGCTTCATCACGCGCTCCATGAGCAGCGCGTTGGTGCACATGTATACGAACCGCTTTTGCGCCACTATGCGGTTTACTATCTCGTCTATTTGCGGGTGGAGCGTCGGTTCGCCGCCCGCTATGGAGACGATGGGCGCGCCGGATTCCTCGACGGCGGATAGGCACCGCTCTACGCTGAGCATCCTATCCAGCACAGGTTCGTACTCGCGGATGCGCCCGCAGCCCTCGCACGCGAGGTTGCACTTCTCCAGCGGCTCGAGCATCGTCACCAGCGGAAACCGCTTCCTGCGGCGCATCTTGTTGCTCAGGATGTGCCACCCGACTCGAAGCGCCAGCTCCATAGGACGCCTAGCCATGCCTGCCCTCCCGCGCCGTCCGCGCCTATCGCATATCCCTGTGGCTATCTGTCCCTAACCAGCAGGAAGTGGGTGAACTCTTCTATATCCCGCCGCGCCTGTGGGGAAAGCTCTACGCTTGCGAGCGCGCTCATAGCCGCGTCCGCCCACTCGCCGGCTTCCGCTTGCGCCATCTCGCGCACGCCCACGCGCTCCATGACGTCGAGCGCGCGCGCCACGTCGCCTTCGTCCGGCTGAGGCTTGGCGTAGATGGTCGTCAGCGCGTCTAGGTCGTCGCGCTCGGCGCGCTCCATGGCGCACACCACGGGGTAGGAATTCTTCTTGCGGCGGATGTCCGCGCCCACGGGCTTGCCGGTAACGGCTTCGTCGCCCCACACGCCAAGCACATCGTCACGGATTTGGAACACGTAGCCCAGCGCGCGCCCGCACTCTCGAAACGCGGATACCACGCCATCATCGTCGCTGCCCACCGCCGCGCCTAGGTTCAGCGAGCAGCGCAGCAGCGCGCCCGTCTTGCGCGAGATCATGCGGCGGTAGTCCGCCATGCCTATGTCGTGCCGTCCCTCAAAGGCGATGTCCAGATACTGCCCTTCTATCATCTCCAAGTAAGACTCTGTGAGCAGGTCTACCGCCGTTATGGCGCGGTCCGAGGGCGCGCGGTCGTCGGCAAGATCGTGCAGCGCGGTATCGGCAACCACGCGAAGCACGTTTCCGGCTACCAGCGCCTTGTCTTTTCCCCACACCGCCCAAATCGTCTTGCGATTGTGGCGCGTCTCGTCTTCGTCTTGAATATCGTCGTGAACCAGCGAAAAGTTGTGGATAAGCTCGATAGCCGCCGCCGCCGGGATAGCGGTTTCCGCCTCGCCGCCGACAGCCTCGCAGCCGTACATGCACAGCGCGGGGCGAACCGCCTTGCCCGCGATAGCCGCCGTCGGAGCGCCGCTCACGTCCGCCCAGCCCATATAGTAGCGGAGCATGTCGTAAACCAAAGAGCCGTCCTGAGACAGAGACCGCCTGAGCGCCGCCTGAATGCGCCCCCCATAGCGCGCTATCATCAGGGGCAGCGGGACGCGCTGATGACTGCTTGCGGGGGTGTCTAGGGTGTCTATCGTGCGCTGCATGGGGTTGCGAATGCTATCACGGGCGCTTGGGGGTGTCAAACCGAGCGGTGCCAGTTTCATTCGGCGTTCTGTCGCAAGTCAGAACCCCCAGAACCATAGAGGGCGAGCGCATTCGTCGAAACCGCCGACTAGACTCGGCGCGAAACCCGTGTGCTAACATCAAACCTATGGATAACCCGCGAGACATCCCCCCGCTCGTCCGCAGAGACATGCCGCGAATGCCGCCGAGCTACGGCGTGGGCGACGCGGCGCGCGGATTCGAGCCAATCGAGTGGGCTTGGGCGGCGGAGCGGCTTCGAGAGTCGCGCAGCTACTGGATAGCCACTTCGCGCGCGGATGGGCGTCCGCATCTGGCGCCGGTGTGGGGCGTGTGGGCGGACTGCGGTTTTCACTTCTTCACCGACCCGAACTCGCTCAAAGCGGCGAACATTCGGCGCGATCCGCGCGTCGTCGTTCACCTAGAAAGCGGGGACGATGTGGTCATCCTCGAAGGAGAGCTGGTCTCGCGCCCCGCGTCGCGCCAAGTCGTGGACGCATACGAGGCGAAGTACGGCATCGCGCTGGGCGATTTGTCGGGCGCGGCGGCGTACAGCCTGAACGTCTCCAAGGCGCTCGCGTGGCTGGAGAGCGACTTTCCGCGAACCGCGACGCGCTGGCGACGACGGGGAGGCGACGGCGCATGACCGCATACGAAAACATCGAGCTAACCGATGGAGACCGCTTCTATGAGATGCTGTCGGACGACGCCATTTTTCGGGGCTGCGATTTCGATGGAGCGGATTTCGCGGACATCGAGGCGGATTCGATTTCGATGGAACGCTGCACGCTCAGGCGCGCCAGCCTCGCCAACCTCGTGTGCTACGCGCTTCGCTTGGAGGACTGCGACGCGGAGGGCGCGTCGCTGCGTCGCGTCGAGGCGCACGAGGCGCGGATAATCGGCTGCTCGCTCACGTCGGCGAATATGCGCGACGCCAAGCTCAACCTTTCGCGCGTCGTAGACTCCGACTTGTCCGGCGCGGACTTGGAGGGCGCGAACCTGTTCGGCGCGGATCTCAGCGGATCGCGGCTGCGAGGCGTGGACCTGTCCGCCACGCGGCTGGACGCCGCCGCGATAGACGGCGTGGACTTCAGCCTAGCGTCGCTTCGCGGACACGGCTTCCGCGGGCGACGGCTGCGCGGCGTCAACTTCACGGAGGCGGACCTAGCGGGCTGCGACTTCACCGATGCGACGTTCGAAGGCTGCCACCTAGCCGGCGCGTTCGTCGACGAGCGGACGCGCTTCGACGGCGCCGACCTGCGCGGCGCGACTATCTCGGGCGCCCATCTCGCCAACGCGAGCCTCAAGGGCGCCGTCATGCTGCCGTCGCAAGTGAGCCAAATGGCGTTCGACTGCTTCGGCGTGGTGGTGCATGAAGAAACCGCATAGATTCGCAGGACGAACGAGATTTTGGGGATAGGCGGGGTGATTATCCCCATGAATTCCCCATTCGTCCCGCATATGTGCAAGTTTAGTAGTAGACGAAGTTTCCTGCGCCGCCGGTCGCCACTACTAGTTCGCCCGTAACCGCCCACGCCTTATCGGACGCTAGGAACGTGGTTACGAACGCTATCTCCTCCGCGCCCACCATGCGGCATATGGCGTTGCCGCTTGCGGCGCCGGGCGCGAAGTCTCTGCGCTCGACCTCTTCCGCCGATATGCCTAGCTCCGCTCCGCGCTCGGCGAGCATCCCCGGCGTGCGCTCGGTGCGCGTGGTTCCCGGGTGAACGCAGTTGACGGTTATCCCGAACCGCCCCAGTTGGATCGCGAGCGTCTTGGTGAGGTGAACGAGCGATGTGTTTCGCGCGCCGCCGCTCAGGTTGCCCGCGCGCCGCGCGTTTGTGCCGCTGATGTTGATTATCCGCCCCCAGCCCGCCGCCTTGAGGTGCGGAATGGCGGCTTTGGCGCACCTGAGCGCGCCGACGTATTTCACATCGAAATCGGCGAGCAGCGCGTCTTCGTCCACCGTTTCGACGGCTCCCACGGCTGACGGCGAGCCGCCGGGCAACGACGCGCTGTTGACTAGCACGTGGAGACCGCCCAGCCGCTCCGCCGCCTCGTCCACCATGCGGGTCGTCTGCTCCGTGCTGGTGGCGTCGAACGTCAGCGGAATCGCGCGCCTGCCGGTTTGCTCGCTTATCTCAGCCGCGCTCGCCTCCAGCGCGTCCGCGTTGCGGGCTGCGATAGCCACGTCCGCGCCCTCGCGCGCCAGTTCCAGCGCGATAGCCTTGCCGATTCCGCGGCTGCCGCCGGCTACCAGCGCGAGCTTGTCCGAAAGTCCCATATCCATATTCGAAACCCCCTCTAGTTAACATCGCTGTAACCTATCTGCAACAAACATGTTACACCACAGAAAAGAATTGGAAACAACCGCGCTTTACGCTTGTCGCTAGGGAAATGCCCCCACTCACCTGAGGAGGTGTGCGAAATTGACCAAAATAGGTTTTCCAACATTGTCCCCGTTCAGGCTGCGGATCATGATAGTCGCGCTCTTGGGTATTGGCGTGTTTCTGGGCGGCGGCGGGGTCGCGTATGCCCAGGGCGCTAGCGCTGTAGACGCCAAGCTCAACGATTTCGTTCTGATAGTAGCGGCTGCGCTCGTGTTCTTCATGCAGGCGGGGTTCGCGTTCTTGGGCGCGGGGCTGATCCGCTCCAAGAACACCATCAACTATATGACCAAGTCGTTCTTGGATTTCTGCATAGCGTCGCTGGGCTTCTGGGCGTTCGGGTTCGCGCTGATGATGGGCGGCAGCGCCGCCGGCGCCGGAATCATCGGCACCACCGGCTTCTTCCTAGTGGACTTCGCGGATACCGAGCTGGTTGGCTGGCTCTTCCAGATGGTGTTCGCAGGCACCGCCGCGACTATCATCGCGGGCGCGATGGCGGAACGGACGCGCGTCAACGCCTACTTCGCCTACAGCTTTATCGTGGGCGCGCTGGTCTATCCGATATTCGGACATTGGGCGTGGAGCGATGAAGGCTGGCTGACCAAGATAGGTCCCGGCTTCGCCGACTACGCCGGCTCCGCCGTGGTTCACATGATAGGCGGATTCCTAGCGCTCGCGGGCGCGCTCGTTGTAGGTCCTCGGACGGGCTTCCGCGAAGGCGTGGAACTGAAGGGGCACAACATGCCCTACGTGGTCATTGGCACGTTCATCCTGTTCTTCGGCTGGTTCGGCTTCAACATCAACTCCGACACGCTCGGGCTGAACGCCGTGAACACGCTCATGGCGGGAGCCGCCGGCGCGGTCGCCGCCATCTACACTACGATGACGATGACGGGCAAGGCGGACCTCGAAATGGCGTGCAACGGCGCGCTCGCCGGGCTAGTCGGCATAACCGCCGGCTGCGCGTATGTAGACCCGTGGGCGGCGGTGGTAATCGGCTTGATAGCCGGCGTGATGATGGTGTTCGGCGTCCGCTTCATCAAGAACGTCGTCAAGGCGGATGACCCCGTTGGCGCGGTAACCGTTCACGGCATCTGCGGCGCGTGGGGCGTGCTGGCAGTCGGCATCTTCGCCTCCGGGCATAACGGCGTCGAAGGCTTCGTCGCAGGCAACTTCGAGCAGATAATTCCGCAGATAGTGGGCGTAGTCGTCGCGTTCGCGTGGGCGTTCATCGTCGGCATCATCCTCTTCAAGGCTATCGACATCTCCATGGGGCTGAGAGCGTCGGAAGATGAAGAGCAGTCGGGCCTAGACGAGCCGGAGCATGGCGCAACGGCGTACCCGGAGATGTCCAGCTAATCCACACAGCCGCCGGAATCGTATAACAACCAGAATACACTTCCCTTTTTCCCAGAGGTCCTGGCCGCTCCAAGGGGGCTCGAGCGGTCGGGGCCTCTCTTTGCGTCGCGGGTTTTGGCGCGTGAGTGGGATTGCGCGTATAATCTGATAGAATGCGTTGGGAAGTCTATGGCGACAGCCGCAAGGGAGCGAGGATAATTCTCAAGAACCCCGAACGTAACGATTTACTGCAAGAGATTCACCGGCGGATTGTCGCTGACGAGCCTGATGCGACACTGGACGCCTACCGCGCAGTCGCGCAGTCGCTCGAAACCCACCTGAAATACGAATTCCCGCATCTGCCGCCCGGCGCCGATCCCGACATGCGCGTCGAAGCTATACACATCGCGCTTACGGACTATTTCCGCTTTCCAGAAAAGTACGACCCCGCCAAGAGCAGACTGATGACGTACCTGAAGATGGCGGCGCGGGGCGACATGCTGAACCTGCTCAAGCGAGAGCGTCGCCACTCGGACAGAAGATCGCCGCTGGACGACGTCGCATTTCGGCTGCCCGATGGGGAAGAGGAAATATCGGAGACAATCGGGAGAGATTGGGAAAGCCGCTCGCTTATGAAAAGGCTTGCGCGCGACCTGTCGGATGAAGATATGAGGCTGCTGCGCCTAATGATGGACAAGGTGCGCGGCACGCCAGAGGCGGCAGAGGCGCTTGGCATAGAACATCTGCCGTTCGATGAGCAGCGCAAAGAGGTGAAGAAGGCGAAAGACCGCATCCGCAAAAAGCTGCGCCGCCGACTGTAACGCGCTGGACGCGCCCCGTCGGAGGAACAGCGATAGCGATACGAACGAAGGCATATATGACGCCCGACATGCTGAAACGATACGCCGCGCGAGCTAGCGAAGACCCGTTCTATTTCGGCTGGCATCTCGCGCGATACGCCGAATCCATGGGCAAGAGCGTCGAAGATTTGGCGCCGGAGCTTGGATGCTTGCCGAGCGCTGTGTATGAGATGTCGCTCTGCCGCGCGCCGCGAACCGAGCCGAGCCGCTTCCGACGGGACATCGAAGCCGTGGCGAACAGATTTCAGGTCAGCGCCGCGTTGCTGGCGAACATCGCCCGCCACGCGGCTGCGCTGTCCGCCGCGTCCGTTACGCATCTCGCCGCGCGCGACCGCGATCCAGACGACGGCGAACGCCAATGACATCGGCTGACAGCGCAGCCTACTGGGCGGATTGGTTCTGGCGTCTGGCGGGCGGGCGCGGAGAGTATCCCCAAGACATTCGCGCCGCCGCTCCGTTCGCGCTGCCGCTCAGCATTCACTCTATCCGCTCGCTGAGCGTCGCCAGCGCGTCCCGATTCTACGCGCGCGGCGAAATCGCGCCCCCGCGCGCCGCTCGCGATCGACGGCTGCGAGGCTGCATCTCCATCAGCGTAGGCGGCGGGATGATTCTGATAGAGGCGAACGACGGCCGCCGCCAAAAGCGATTCACCATCGCGCACGAAGTGGCGCACTACATCATCGAAGTTTCGCGGCATAGCGAGCGAGCGGAAACGCGCATGGGCAAGCGCTGGCTCGGCGTTCTGTACGGGGAGCGTTCGGCGTCCGAGTCCGAGCGTATAGACGCATGGCTCGCCAACGTTCGCTCGGCCCCGTTCGCGCACTTCATGGACAGAGTCCCATCCGGCGGAATCGGCTGCGGCGAAACGCTGCGCGCCGAATGCCGCGCCGACGCGCTCGCGCTAGAGCTGCTCGCGCCGCGCGCCGAGTTCGTCCGCGCCATCGGAGCGCGCGGCAAGCCGATGTTCCGCGAATCCGTCAAAGCGGCGCGGCTGATAGCGCGGCGCAAGTTCGGCTTGCCCGCCGCCATCGCGTCCGAGTACGCCGCGCGCGTCGCGTGGGGGCTGAGAAGGGGAGCGTCTACCGCGGAGCGGTTTGGGTTTGGTTAGAGCTGTGACGACTAGCGCCCGCAACCCGGATGCCTTTGGGCGCATGTTCGGCGAAAGCCTAGACGCGCTGCTCGATCCCGCGTCTTGGACGCCCGGCGCGGACCTCGTCAACACCTACGCGCGGATGGAGCGCGAAGTCAGCCTAGCCGTGGAACAGGAGAAGCGCGTCGCCAGCGTCGCGCGGGAGAAGCTGTTCCCCAGAATAGCCGCGAGCGGGCTGGCGGGCGCAGCCTCCGGCGTATACCGCGCGACGCCCGCGCAGATAAGCAAAATTCACAACGGGCTGCTGCTCAACGGCAATGTGGAAGCGTGCGACGGCATCAGCATGATACACGAGACGCTCGCGCTCGCGTTCATCCAAATCGGGGTGTGCCTCGTCACCTACGACGGCGATCAGCAGGCATGGTCTCAGCGCATGTTTCGCCGCGACTACCGCCCCCACGATGACGACCCGCTCGGCGAGATGCTGGCTGTGCTGGACAGTCGCAGGCGCGGCGGGAGCAGAGCCGGCGACCGCCTGAGCAGCCTCGCGCGTGCGGGAATGCTCGCCTACGCCAAGCGCATGTTCCTGACGCGACACTCCAACGCGAAGTGGCGCATGTGCCAAGGCGAGCCGGCTCCGTTCGAGCTAATCACAGGCGCGGGGCTGCTATCCCCGTCCGAATCCGGGATGGCGTACCCGCTCATGCGGAACGGCATGGAGGTTTTGCGGGAACTGCTGCTCGAACACAAGCGTTTCGTGTTCGTCCCGAAGCGAGAGCCCAGAGACCGCTCGCTGCTGACCATCGGAAGGGCGCTGCTGCCGCTGGAGTACGCCATAATAGACACCATCGGCGACCAGCTGGAAGCGATCGAGCGCGCCGGACATTACGACGATAACCAGCGCGCCGTCGTCGCCAGCTTCAGGAAGGACGTTGGCGACGAGGTCGCGAGAGGCGTCTTCCGCGCGTCCCAGCTGGGTCCTCCGCAGATATTCTACGCCCACCGAGACCACGCGCACATCGCCGCGCTCATCGCCCTCGCGGACAGCGTTCTGCAGGAGCAGCGCAGCTACCCCGTGCTGCTGGACCTAGCGCAGACCGTCTGCCGCGCCACTTTCGGGGTAGACAGCTTCGCGCCCCAAATCAGAATCGCTTACACAGACGCCGGAGCGCCGTGGACGACTATCGACGGATGAAACGAGCCGCGAGGGAACAACGCATGACAGCCAAGCGAGAAGACCAGACCAACGGACGCTCGCCCGCCGTCGTCCAGCCAGCGCCGGACGACGCGATACGCGACGAGCTTTTCGGCGTGGACGAATACGCGCCGCCGCCGGACGAGGACGGCGCAATCGGCTGGACGATGTTCGACACGCCCTCAGCGCAAGACGACGCTGTCGTCGCGCTGCTGCCCAAGGAGCAAGTCGGGCTGGTGCCGAACCGCAGCCTAGTGCGAATCGAGAGCCGCGCCGACAAGCGCTCGTATCTCGGCATAGTGCGGGAAGGCCCATTCGCCGAGCCGGACGGTCTGCGCGGAGACGCGCCGCTGGTGGTGACCGTCCAAGCGCGGAGCGGGCGTCTGCTGCTGCCGCAGTACCACGGGCGCATACACATAGAGCTGATGGGGCAGAAATCCGGCGGCGCTGTCGTGCCGCACAGGTTCAGGCCCATGCCGTCCAGCCCCGTGTTCATGCTCGACGCCGACGAAACGCGAGAGCTGCTCAGATGCGGCGGAGACATCGCGCTCGGTTTGGCGTCCGGGCATGAGGATCTGCGAATCGGGGTGCCATCGCGTCGGAAGTCCGTGCTGGCGCGGCATACCGGCGTCTTGGGAACCACCGGCGCGGGCAAGTCCACTACGGTATCCCGCATCATCCAGCAGGCGCAGGCTGCGGGCATGGCGGTAGTCTTGCTGGACGTCGAAGGAGAGTACGCGGAGATAGGCAAGCCAGCCGACAGCCCGGAGATGGTCGGGCTGCTTTCCGAACGCGGGCTAGAGCCGAAAGGCGTCCCCGGAAGCGCCCTCTACCACCTCGTCGGAACCGAGACCGCCAACTTCGCGCACCCCAACAGGCGAGAGTTCTCCCCGCCGTTTTCGCGCCTATCTCCGTACACCGTCTGCGAGATACTAGGCTTATCCGACGCGCAGGAGACCCGCTACTGGCTGGCATACGAGGCATGCAAAACGCTTATGCGGGAATTGGGAATCTTCCCCCGAAGGATGATGGGAAGGGGGGCGGCGGGAGAGGACGAGCGCCGCATAGAGCGTCTCGACGAGTTCAGTCAGGGCTATCCTCGCATGACGCTTCAACTGCTGTTGGACGTGGTGAGCGCGTTCTTGAGCGCAGCCGGCAAGCAGAGCGTCGCGCCGATCTTATACTCGCCGGAACTGCGAGGCGAAGCCGATAGGGTCATGCGCCTAGCCAATCGGTCTGGGGCGAGCTTCCCAGTGAGCTGGCGCGCGCTGCATTCGCGGCTGTTCAGGCTGATGCGCCTCGACGTATTCGACTCGCCGCGTCGGGGGACGCGCCCCGTGGACTACGCCGCCATGACGAAGCCGGGCGCGGTCTCGATAATAGACCTGTCCGACATGGAAGCCGCGGACCTGAGAAACCTCGTTATCGCAGATATCATCCGAGGCGTGGAAGAAGCTCAAGAGAGAGCGTTCGGCGCAGCCGCCAAAGCGGGAAATCCGCTCCCTAGAACGCTAATAGTTATCGAAGAAGCGCACGAATTCCTATCGTTGGAGCGCATCAGACGTATGCCCAACCTGTTCGAGAACATCAGCCGCATAGCCAAGCGAGGGCGGAAGCGCTGGCTAGGGCTGGTGTTCGTAACCCAGCATCCCCAGCGCCTGCCGGACGAGCTGCTCGGACTGATGAACAACTACGTGCTGCATCGCATAAACGATTCCAACACGATAACCAGACTGCGCCGCTCCATAGGCGGCATAGACGCCGGCTTGTGGGATCGCGTCACCTCGCTCGCGCCGGGCCAAGCCGTAGTCAGTTTCGCGCACCAAAACCGCGCGCTGCTGGCGACGGTGGACCCGACGCAGTGCAGGCTGCGGATGGCGGAGGAGTAGGAAACCATGTGAGCATATGCACTGGATCGAATTCGGGAAATGATATATACTGAGATGGTTTGACATCCCCACGCTGTTCCTAACTATGTCTAGGAGTCCAAAGTGAAAATTGACCTACAGACCTTGCAGAGCGCTGTCGACGGCAGAGCCGCCGCCTTCAGGTGTGTGACCGACTACCAGCCCGCAGGTGGACCCGGCGACAAGGTGTTTCCGCCCACATATGAGGGGGGCAAGTACGCGACCGAAGAGCGCGTCGACCCCGAAACTGGCGAGGTGCGTCCCTGCGTACTGCTTGACTCCGTGCAGTCTCAAGCCAACCGCATGGAACTGGCGCTGCTGGAAACCTATCGCGCTGGAGACGTGGAGCTTCCGCTACTGGAGGTGCGTTTCGATCAGGACGACCTGCTCAAGAAATTTACGGTGACCAGCCTAGAAGCGCCGCATCGCATTGCGGACGCGCTCTTTCGCGACAGCCTACTGAATGGTACGAGCTTCCGAAAATCATCCAAAGGCTCGGCGCTGGATCGGGCGGATATCCGCCATGCAACAGAGCTGTTCGGTCTATGTCCGACTGCGTTGCTATTTGGGGTATGGGATTCGACCGGGCCGCGAGGCGGTCTAGGTGTCAAATTCCAGCGTGCGCTAGTGTCTGAAATAATCGGGTACGACGCCAAGCAGGGAGTAAAAACTTCGAGTCGCATAGACCCGGCGCAAATCCAGCGCGGAGCTGGAACGCTCTACCATCGAAGGACTGAGAGCGAAGATCAACCCGCGTGGACACTAGATGAAAAGGCTGGAGCAAAGAAGCTAGGACGTTCCGGAAGGCCATCAGAAGCGAACCATGGCAACATTCCGCCGACTATAGCGGATGGAGGATTTACCATATCGAAGGCGCGACAGACTACGGTCCTGTCATTGTCGACTCTGCGCCGCCTCCGCTTCCCTCTCAATGGCGAGGCTGAATCCGACAGCGAAGTCGATCTAGCTGCGCGAACCGTACTCGCCGCGCTCGGCATCGCAGCCGGAACATTTGCGAGGGCAGACGCGGACCTTCGCTCGCGCTGCCAGTTGTTCGCAGAACAGGAACCGGAATGGGAATTGCTAGACCGTCCCGGGCAAGAGCCGACGGCATTCGAAGTTGCGTTCGAGGACGGAATCGCGCTGCTGAACGCCGCTATCACAGAAGCGAGGAAAGTAGGCTTGCCCTGGGAAGGCAAGATTGAGTTGACGCCTTCGCCCGAATTAGTCGAGCTGGTTAGGGTCAGTCAGGAGTTGGCATCGGAAGGGGGCGAGTGATGTTCGCGCTCGGCATAAACTACCTGAATGGGTGGGCTATGGCGGCTGCTGACGGTGCGCGCAAAGAGCAGGCTGAGTGGCCACCGCATCCCGACCGCGTGTTCATGGCGCTGGCAGCGGCTTGGTTTGAGGCTGGTGAAGACCCCGACGAGGGAAAAGCCTTGCGCTGGCTCGAAACTTTGCCGCCCCCGTCGATAGCTGCGTCAAACCACTCTGTGCGTTCGGCTGTCGTTAGCTATGTGCCGGTCAATGACAGCAGTGTCAGCCGCCGAGCGCAGTCTAGCAGGGAGTTGGGCAAACTGCGATCCTCGGGGCTATCAGTGCTTCCGGAGCATCGCAGCCGCCAACCGCGTGGCTTCCCTGTCGCGGTTCCTCACGATCCAAATGTGTATTTGATCTGGTCAAACGCAGAGTTAGGCGCGCATCGCAGTGGACTTGAGTCTCTGACTGCTAAAGTCACTCATGTGGGACATTCAGCCTCGCTAGTACAGGCATGGGTTACAGAGGCTGAATCCGAGATCGCGCCTATTGATTGGGAACCAACCAAAGGCATTGCTGAGAAACGCCTGCGGGTGGTTCCTATTGGGCGGCTTGACACACTCATTCAAGCATACAACCAAACCAATGTTATGGAGTATTCATGTCTCAAGGCACAGTCCGAAGCGCTCAGAGGAACCTTTAGAGGAAAGGGCGCAACGGCAAGACGCAATGAAAAAAAACGCTTGGATAACCTAATCACCGAGAAATTTGGGAAGTACCCACCGGTGAGCCTGCGTCCTACGCCGGTTCGCTGGCAAGGATACGGAAGACTTAGGGAACCAAATCTCCCTAACTTTCCCTGCCCTATCTTTGATTCAAACTTGGTCGTGCTTGCGCTCAGCGGCAAGCGCGTTCCCGCAACGACCACGCTGAGGCTCACTCAGTCTCTGCGTGGCGCGCTGATGGACTCTTGCCCGGAACAGCCGCCGCCTGAGTGGTTCAGTGGACACAAGCCAGATGGCTCGCCGACAACCGACCCGCACATGGCGATGCTCCCGCTCCCATTCGTCGGAAGTCAATACTCGGATGGGCGTGTAATGGGGCTTGCGCTGGCCCTGCCGCGCGCGCTGAATCCACAGGACGCCTCGCGCTGCCTGTCGGAGTTCCTGTATCAATCTGATACAGGACTGCCGAGAGAGCATAACTTGTTCGATGGAAGGTGGTTCGAGTGTAGGATTGGATTGGAGACCCGAGAGCGCCCGCCGGTAAATCTCGTTTCTGATACGTGGACGCGACGGTCTCGCGTATGGGCAAGCGTCACGCCTGTCGCTTTGAACAGGCACTTCAAGGGCAAAGACAAATGGGCGCGCGCTGCCGAGAGTGTGAAGGACGCATGTGAACATATTGGTCTGACGCGCCCGCGAGAAGCGCTGCTGCACCCTGTCTCGCTAGTGGAAGGCGCGCCGCACGCGAGAGAATTTCCGTATCTGAGGCGAAAGAGCGATGGCGGTCGTCGAAGTCACGTTCACGTTGTGCTAATCTTCAATGAACCTGTGCATGGCCCCATAGCTGTTGGCGCAGGGCGATTCAGAGGTTATGGGCTATGCCGCCCTATGGACACTGGGGCGTCTGGCACGGTAGGTTGATGCGGTGATTGTAAGTGATCTGAAATCCGACGATTTCGCGCAGTTCTTCTATGAATTGTGGGGAACCCCGCCGTTTGATTGGCAGTGTGAGTTGGCAGGTAGGGTTTTGGAAAGGGCGGACACGCCTAGCGCATGGCCTGACGCGATTGCGTTGCCTACCGCATCCGGCAAGACCGCGTGCATGGATATCGCGGTATTCGCGCTTGCCGCTCAGGCGTCGCGATTGGGAGGCAAGCGGGCAATTACCGCGCCGCGTCGCATCTTCTTCGTCGTAGACCGGCGCGTAATTGTGGATCAAGCGTATGAGCGGGCGCGTTCGTTGTCTCGCAAACTCAGAGATGCCCCGGGTGGCGTCGTCAAAAATGTTGCGGACAATCTGCGGCATATTGCGCGTGGCGAAACAACAGGTTACGAAGGTGAGCTGCCCCTAGCCGCCTACGCACTGCGCGGCGGTATGTATCGTTCCGAAGCGTGGGCACGCGATCCACTTCAGCCCATTGTGGTGGCGTCTACCGTCGATCAGGTCGGGTCCCGATTGCTGTTCAGAGCGTATGGGCGAGCGTCCGGGACCTGGCCCATCTACGCGGGGTTGGTCGCCACCGACAGCCTGATACTATTGGACGAGGCCCATTGCGCCCAACCATTCATGCAGACTTTGCAAGCTGTCCGCAAATTCAACGGTTGGGCGCATTCTCCGCTTGGTCGATCGTTCCAGCCCGTTGTCATGTCCGCGACGCCACCCCCGCATGTTCAAGATGTGTTCAGAGACGAGTCCACCGAGCCAAACGATCCCGACCATACCCTAGGCAAACGTCTGTTGGCATGCAAACCCGCAACTCTGAAGTTGATTGGCAAGGCGAGCGGGCAACAGGAAACTTCGGAATTGTCGAAGGCGCTGGCAAAAGAGGCATTCGAGCTGATAAGTATCGAACGCCGCGCCATCGCAGTATTCGTCAATCGGGTTGCTGCTGCACGAGAGACCCACCAGCGGCTTCTGGAAGAATATGGCGGAGATGTTGATACAGTTTTGCTCACCGGCAGAATGCGACCACTCGATAAAGAATTCGTAATCAGTCGGCATCTGGAAATTCTACATTCTGATGAAGCCGAGACACGTAAACTCGACAAGCCTAAGATTGTCGTAGCTACCCAGACATTGGAAGTCGGAGCCGACCTTGACTTCGACGGTCTCGTGACCGAATGCGCGAGTCTCGATGCGCTACGCCAGCGCTTTGGCAGGCTGAACCGCACAGGGCGTTCAATTGAAGCCCGAGCGGTCGTTCTCATCCGGCGCTACCAAGCTAAGCTCACGAAAAACGATCCCGGCGATCCTGTTTATGGCAAGGCCCTTGCCAGGACATGGAATTGGCTGAACAAAATCAAGAATCGAAAGGGCGAAGTTGACTTCGGAGTATCTCAGCTGGACAAGTGTTTGCCTGAAGCGGATTCCATTGGGGAGCTAAACGCCCCGTTCGTAGACGCTCCGGTGATGCTTCCCGCTCACGTGGACTGCTGGGCGCAAACCGCCCCCCAACCCACGCCATCCCCTGATGTCGCTCCATTCCTGCACGGCCCACGCGAGAGCGCGCCGGATGTCCAAGTGTGTTGGCGGTCGGACCTTGACCTGTCCAACGTTACTGGCAGAAAGTATGCGCTGGAATCGCTCAGTCTCTGTCCGCCAAGTAGCCCCGAGACGCTTCCGGTTCCGATTGGCGCGTTCAAGAGTTGGTTATCTGGCTCTGAAGACGATAGCGGTGATGTGGAAGGCGTCGAACGATTCGACGAGCAGGACGATTTCACTAATTTAGACGAATATCGAAACGTTGTGAGATGGCGAGGCGCCATAGACACTGGCGAAAGCCATATAACTTCAGACCCAGCAAAGATTCGTCCGGGCGATGTCGTTGTGGTTCCTGCGAGCCATCCGTCAGATCACAACCATATTGGCAACTTTGCTCAGTACCATGGAATGGCGACGCGCAACCTGGACATTGGAGACCGAGCGCATCTGTTCGCGCGCGCCAAGCCGATTCTTAGGCTCCATAGCAATACTATAGACGCTTGGCCTCAAGAAGCGGGCAAAGCCAAGAAGCTGGCTCGCGATCTGCTAGATGACATAAAATTAGGAAATCACGAAGAGGAGCCGGATTATGTGTCCGAGTCTCTCATCGCTATCTTGAAAGAGATTCCTAGTGATCTGCAAGAACCTTGGTGCTGGTTGTCTGACGCGGCGCGATGGCTTGCGCGTGAAGCCGTTAGTCAGATTTACCTTGTTGGCGGCGACCTTCTAGTGATTGCGGGAAGAAGTCGTATGCCAGAGTACGCTAGAGATGCGGATACATTCAGTGACGAAGACGACCCCAGCTCCTCAAGCATTGCCCACAAGAACGGGCAGCCGATCAAGCTCCGCAATCACCTCCGCGGAGTCGAACGCTTCGCACGACGTTATGCGCTAGGCTGCGGCATTCCTGAAGACCTGTCCAACGCCGTTGCGCGCGCTGGGCTTCTCCACGATCTAGGCAAAGCGGATCCCCGTTTTCAGGCGCTGCTTCGAGGCGGCAATCCATGGGTGTTCGGAGAGCGTCTAGCAAAATCTGGCCAGATGCCTTCAAGACAAGCATATGAGAAGGCGAGAGAAGCCTCAGGATACCCCAAAGGCGGCAGACACGAGTTGCTCTCGGTTCGTTTGGCGGAAAGTTCAGATAGACTGCTGCCTGAAGATGAGAACCTCCGCGATCTGGTTCTTCATCTGATTGCCAGCCACCATGGACACTGCCGCCCGTTTGCTCCGGTGATAGAAGATGAGGATGCGCCGAGTTCGTGCCTCGGGCTGCATGGTCATCGGATGCGCTGGCGAGGCCCGACCAATCTCGAACGATTGGACTCAGGAGTAGCAGCCCGTTACTGGCGGCTGACGCGCCGTTATGGGTGGTGGGGTCTGGCGTGGCTGGAAACTCTGGTGCGGCTTGCCGACTGGCGACGCAGCGAATGGGAGGAGGTGAATGATGAGAGTGAGTGAGTCACATAGTGGGGTGGTGTTGGATGGACTCGACGGGAGCAATCCACTTGGATTCCTCGCGGCAGTAGGCATCGCCGCCGTCGCGCATACTGAGTTCCCCTGTTTGCGCGTTGGGTGGAAACAGACCGGATACGGTTGGCGTCCCGCCATATGGGGAATCGGAGAGGATCGGGGTGAGTTCTCGCAAACACTTTTTCAAATACTGAAATGTACCCCCATGACGGTTTTCGAAATTGACGATCGGATGCCGTTTGACGCATCCAAGTTCTCTTGCGAACTCCAACATTCCCAAACTACATCGTCCATTGCCGATAGGCGCAATGCAGACTTACTCGTAGGGATAGGTACTGAACTCTATCCAGACAAGAAGAGTGGACACTTTCAGGATTCGAAACTTCGTATGGTTCGGAGTGGGGACAGCAAGAAACATGGGTTGCCATACTATGCGAAGTCATATCAGGATGAACTCACGCTCGAACATTTGCAACGGGCACTGTTTTGTGTATGGGACTATCGAGACATGAGTTACAGCCTTCGCCTGGATCCCACTGAAGATCAACGGTATGCTTTGAGATGGAGAGACCCAAGCGCCTCGAACAAGAAGGATAAGTTCGGCACGATGTTGGCGGCCAACTGCCTTGCCATCGAAGCGATGGCATGCTTCCCCACCCTCATGGATGGGCGACAGGCGCAGACCACGGGCTTTCATCAAATTGGTCGAGAGACTTGGTTTGCATGGCCAATTTGGACGCCAATGATTAGCATAGATGTCATGTGTTCCCTGTTGGCGTCGCCCGATTTTGGAAAAGATCGTGCGATTCTTATTCGAAGAGGGATTGAAGAGGTCTATCGCAGTCAGCGCATTAGGCAGAATCAGTACTATAGCAACTTCTCGCCCGCACAGCCGTTCCTATGATTCTCCCCTGTGTGCGATCTGGAAATCACTCAGGGGCTAGATCGCTATGCTGGCTATCCGATTCGAGTTCATAGCCAACCGCTACCACGCCACGCAGTGGGGTCGGCACGTCAACGAGGGGGTTCTGGAGTGGCCCCCGTCGCCGTGGCGCATCCTCAGGGCGATCGTCGCCACGTGGCGACGATCGCTGCCGGATATGCCGGCGGAGCGCGTCGCGCCGCTGATCGAAACGCTGGCGTCCGAGCTGCCGAGCTACAGCCTGCCGCCCGCGTCCGCCGGACACACGCGCCACTTCATGCCCTACAACGAAGGATCCCGCGAGCGCAAAACGCTCGTCATAGACTCGTTCATTGCGATACAGCCCGAAAAGCCGGTGTATGCCGTATGGCGGAGCGTCGAGCTGGACAGCCAACAGATAGACGATCTTTCCGCCATACTCCGCGACATGCCCTACTTGGGGCGCGCCGAATCTTGGGTGGAAGCCGGCATCGCCTCCGATCCTCTTCCGGAACTCAACTCGGAGCCGATGGAAAACGGCGCGCTCCCGGATGGCGATGTCGAGACGGTTCGGACGCTGACGCCGCGCGCGCCGATCCGCTTGGAAGACCTGATGGTAGAGACATCCGAACTGCGGCGCGGCGGGCGGATAGATCCTGAAGGCGCTCAGTGGTGGCTGTACACTCGCAAAGCCAACTGCTTCACCGAGTTTCGCTCGCGGTGCGCCTCTCCTTCCCCGCGTGGAGAAGGCGCCGAGGTGGTGCGATTCGCGCTCTCCAGCAACGTTCTGCCGATGGTCAAAGACACGCTGCGATGGGGAGACTTGGCGCGCATATCCGCGATGTCTAGGTTCGGACGGCGGAACGGAGGAGCCCGCTCGCCCACTCTTTCGGGCAGAGACAGCGAAACCGGAGAGCCGCTGAAGGGGCACAAACACGCCTTCTACTTGCCTACGGACGAAGATGGCGATGGACGGCTCGACCACCTGACCTTGTGGGCGCCCGGCGGTCTTAGCGCCGCCGAGTTCCGAGCGGCAGCCTCGATGACCGCGTTGAACCCCGGCAGGGGGAGGCAGCCAATCCAGTTGGCATATCAGGCGCGAGGGAGCGCCGAAGATTTCGCAGGGGTCTCGCCGCTGTTCGACGAGACCGAACGTTGGCGATCGCTGACGCCTTACGCGCTAACGCGCCACGTCAAGCGACGTGGACCGCGCGGCGCCAAGCGCATAGTCGATGGGCCTGAAGATCAGATACGGCGTGAAATCGGGTTGCGGCAAAACCTGCCGCGCTTGTCCGATGTTCGCATCCAAGAAGATAGAGACGCGCCCATCGCGCCGATGAAATCCGGGCAGTCCGAAGGCATCCGCGCGGTCGAATTCTTCCGGCACAGAGATCGCGGCTCGTGCGGCGGCGGAGCGTACAGCTTCGCCATCGAATTCGCCGAGCCGGTTCGCGGACCCGTAGCGCTAGGCTTCGGCTGCCACTACGGTCTGGGGCTGTTCGTTCCCGGGTAGGCGTGATAGGATAGCCTTGCGTCGTCCATACGCCTCGCAGGAGCATACATGAGCGAACCCAAGTATCTAGCGTGCGATTTCTCCGGAATCCAACGCTACGTTCTGGGCATAAAGAGCGCCGGCAAAGCCCAAGCTAAGCGGCTGCGCGCCCGTTCGTTCCTGCTCGAACTCTTCGAACACGCCGCCCTCGTTATCGTAAAAGAGCGTTTGGGCGTGTCCGACGATGACGTTCTGGTTCAGGGCGGGGGCGGATTTCTCGCGCGGCTTGCGAACGCGACCGATACGGCAAGCATCGAAGAGATAAATGCCGAGCTATCCGACGCCGCGAACGACGAAACCGGCGGCGAGGTGCAAGTTTCGCTAGGCTGGGGCGAAACTCCGCAAGATGCCCGCATGCGTCTGGAATACCGCAAGCGCCGCCCGGCGTTCTCCGTCATGCAGAACGGCGCATCTTGGGATACCGATAATCTCAGCCTGTCGCCGCTAGGCAGACCGTGCGGCGTGTGCGGACAAGCTCCCGGCATTCAAAAGGTGGACGATGAAGACGAAAGCGTTTTCTATTGCCGAAGCTGTCTGAACGCTCGCTGCATTGGCGAGGAGCTAACTAGATGGGATTGGATGCGCCCCGTTCATGGCGAAGCCTTCTCGGTTCAGGCGCTGGGGGTTTCGTTCCAAGCGGTGTCTGACAGTCGCAAAACTCCCGACGCCTTCCCCGTTCGCCGCTGGATACCGCGCCGCGGCCATGAGCCGCTGACTTTCGAGGGTATAGTAGAACAGTCGCGCGGAACGCGCCGCCTCGCAGCGCTGAAGGCGGACGTGGACGATATGGGCGTCCGGGTGGGCGAGATAGCAAACGCCGATCCCTCATACGAACTGCTCAAGAGCTTCAGCCGCGACTTGCATGCGTTCTTTCTGAACGTCGTTCAGAAGATGATAGAAGAGCGATACCCGTCTATCTATACCGTATACGCGGGGGGCGACGATCTGCTGCTCGTTGGGCCATGGGACGTCGCGCTAGATTTCGCGGGCGCGCTCGTGAAGGAATTCGAGAACGGCCCCGCTCGGAGGCACGAGCGGCACATATCCGCTCCGCTGACGCTGAGCGCCGGCGTCGCGCTGACGCCGTACCGCGTACCCATCCGCCACGCGGTCGAGCGCGGCGAGCATCTGTTGGAGAACGAGGCGAAAGAGCGGCGCGGCAAGAACAGCTGCGCCGCGCTGGATGCGGTCTGGAAGTGGGACAGGCACGAAACCGTTATCGGAGACGGCAAGCGGCTTGCGGGCTGGATAGAAGCCGGCGCCGCGCCGCGATCGCTGCTTCATCGTCTGCTGACGCTCGCCGAGAGCGACAACCCGCTCCGGGCGGCGCGCTGGGCGTATCAGGTCGGGCGCAACGTTCGGGGAGGGTCTCGGAATCACAGTGAACTCAGGCGCTGGGCAGGCGATACGCTCGGTTATCTCGATGCTGACGAACAGCGGACGCGAGAATCCGCCGCAAGCCTGCGGTATGCGCTGTTGGCGACGCGAGGAGGCGCGGAATGAGCATGAGAGAAGCGTTTCGGAGAGCGGGCGTTGACGTGCCTGCCGAACATGGAAGGATGGACGCGATGACTGCTCAGTGTGGGCGGTGCGGCAGGTCATTTCAGCCAAGGCACCCGAGTCACAAGCTGTGCCAAGATTGCTTCAGAAGTTCGAGACCCTCCGGCGGCGGATATTCTAACAGACCGCGAAGGCGGAACATCCCGGAACTGCCTGACTCGTATTTCGAGATCGATGAGGGCAAGCCCTGCCTACGGACTGAATTCGTCTCGAAGAATACGATCGACCCCTTGGCTGAGAGCTTGGCGAATAGGCAGCTCACTACAGGCCAGATACGCCGTTTCTTCAGCCATTGCCGCGAGATAGAGCGGCTTTTGAGAAGCGACGATCAGAGCTGGAAGCAGGTCGCCGCGAGCTTCGTGAAGCTTTCCGCGCATGCCCAATACTCGGCATCGTCTGGCAACATCCCGCGGGAATTCCAGAACTTCATCGAACGCAACGTCGAGATAGTCACATCCTCAGAAGACCCTCGCGCGGCTTTCCTAGACGGATTCATGCCGCATTTCGAGGCGCTGGTTGGCTTTGGCTCTAACTACATGAAAGGATAAGGACGCTGAGCCATGCGAAGGTCTGGCATTCACTCTATAAAATTCACCGTCCACTGCGAAAGCGGCTTGCACATTGGCGGTTCGCAGGACGAGCTTAGGATAGGCGGATCGGACAACCCGGTAATCAAGAACCCCGCTACGGACAAGCCCTATATCCCCGGCTCTTCGCTCAAGGGGAAGATGCGCGCCGAACTGGAAAAGCACGTGGGCAACCAGAAGGGCAACAACCCTTGCGGATGCGGGAAATGCGCGGTATGCCGCGTGTTCGGGGCGCACATGAACCTCAACAGCGAGCTTGGCCCCTCCCGCATCATCGTGCGCGACGGACGACTTGCCAAAGGCGGTCGCACCGAAGAAAAGGCCGAAACCGGCATCGACCGCAGCACCGGCGCAGCGCGGCGCGGGAGCCTGCGATCTACGGAGCGCGTTGTGGAAGGCTCCGAATTCTCCATGGAGATAGTGCTGCAAGTTTACGAGATAGATAGCGATTTCCAGTACGATCCAATATATGGAGATGGCAAGACGCGACAAGGCGGCGAAGCGCTTCAAGCAGTCGTCGCGGACGGGCTGAACATGGTGCAGCTGACAGGTCTGGGCGGCGGCACGAGCCGCGGATCGGGCGCGGTGAGCTTCCACGACTTCGAGCTAGACGGCAAACCATGGACTCACTGGCAAAGCTGAGGATAGAGCCGCTCGGCGTCTGGAGCACCCCTTGGCAGGCGGATTCGCTTCTCGGCGCGCTTGCGGTGATGTGGGAGAGGTCGTTCGGCGTCGACGCGCTCAAGCGCGACTTTCTGGAGCCGTGGCTCGCAGGCGAGCCGCGTTTCGTCATATCCGACGCCTTTCCCGGCGACTGGCTGCCCGCGCCCGCGAGCTTGCCGCTCCCGTTCTGGGGATGGGCGCCGGAAGACCGCAAGAAGGTCAAGAAGCGCCGCTGGCTTTCCGAGAGCGAATTCGGCGCTATGCAGGCGGGGAGGAAACCGGCTCTAGGCGACGGCGGTTCGGCAGAGCCATCCCCCATCCGAGACGGCGCTCGCATGAGGAACTCCGTCTCCCGCGCGACGGGATCCGCCAACGAAGTCGGCGGTTTGTTCGAGGTAACTTATTCGCATCTCGCCGACCCGCGCGACGGTTTGACGCTGTACGCGCGCGCCGCCGATGCTGGCAGCCTCGACATCCTGACGCAGGCGCTCGAGATGCTTGGGCGCGTCGGATACGGCGCGCGCGCGTCCACCGGACACGGCGGATTCGAGCTGGATGGCGCGCCAATGCCGTGTCCTGAGCTAGACGACGTTTCCGGCGCGGATGGGTTCGTGTCGCTATCGACATTCCAACCCGCCGCGAATGACCCGACGGATGGATACTGGCGCAGCTTCGTCAAGTACGGCAAGCTGGCGCCGGAGTTCCATCGCGGCGATGACCGCGCGACATTCAAGCGCCCTCAAGTGATGCTCGAAGCCGGCGCGTGCTTCCGAAGCGAAGGCGCGCCCAAGCCGTTCTACGGCGGCGCCATCAGCGCCGAACGGCTGCTGTCCGATAGCGACCGCGCGGCGCTCGACGCCCAAGGAGCGCGCCCCGTTCAGGCGGCGTTCGCGCTTGCGGTTCCAATGGTATGGAGAGAGGAGGGAGGCTGATGGGCATGAAGGGGTTAGTCGTAACGGTTGGGGGTTCGCCCGAACCGGTGCAATTCACGTTGAACGAACACAAGTTCCCATATGTGCTGTTCGTTGTATCGTCCGATACGAGGGCGAAAGTGGAGGAATGTATCATTCCGAAACTATCATATCCCGTTCCTCAGTATGAATACTCGGAGGTACATCACCAAGACTTCGATGAGTGCTACAGGAGACTCAAATCGGATGTGGATGGGTGGCTCAGCAGACGCGGGATGAATTCCGCTCAAATCTGTGTAGACATCACTGGCGGCACCAAGGTCATGTCTTCCGTGCTGACTCTCATTGCAATCGAACTTGGATGCAAAGAAATTACATATGTAGCAGGTGAGAAACGCGGCGCTGGGGGACTAGGCACAGTAGAAACAGGGTCCGAATTCATTGTCCATGCCTATAATCCTTGGAACGCTTATGCGGTGTATGGTCTCGAACGCGCCAACTGGCTGCTTCGGGAGTTCCATGCCGCCGCAGCCGCGCATACCCTGAGAGAGGCTAGCAAGAATTGCGATGGATCTGTGCGAACACGTTTGGAGTCTCTCGCTGGTCTTGCCGATGCTTTCGACTGTGCGGACAAATTCGACTTTAGGGGCGCTACCAGCAGCTTTCATCGCTGGAAGAGTCGTTTGGAGCTAGCCCTAGACTATTCGGATTACGAAAAAGCGCTTTCTCACAACAAGCGTTGGAATATCATCAAAGCCGAAGTCAACTCTCAGGGCAAGACCCCAAGACAACGCGAAACCCTGCTGGAGCTTATCGCCAACGCCGAGCGCAGGGCGAATCAAGCGCGCTATGACGACGCGGTCGGAAGGCTGTATCGCGCTGTGGAATTATATGGACAGCAGCTCTTGCATCAGGCATTCGGCGCTGAGCTGGGCAAGCCGTCGCTCCACTCATTCCCAGAGCGCCGACAGGCGGATGTCAAAGAAAGACTTGGCGAACCTGACGAAAACGGACAATACAAGCTCGGGGTCCAGAATCTGTTTCGAGCGTTGGAGTTCAGCGAAGACGAGGCGCTCCGTGAAAAAGCCGGCATTTGCACAGAACTAAGAAACCCCCTCCAGACTCGGAACAGCTCGATACTAGCTCACGGCTTGCAGCCCGTCACGAAAAAAGAATTCTGTACATTTTGGAGAGCCGCGCTTTCCGCGCTCGAAATCAGCGATGATGAGATACCCCGCTGGCCTCAATTCAATCTGAAACTTCCCGCCGCACCTTAACAACCGAATACACGCCCCAAACCCCCTTGCAATCCACATGTCGAACTTCCCTCCGCGTCGTCGGAATAGTGTTTCATACACCCGGCGACGCGGAGGTTTTATTGCGCCATGACTACGACCACGTCCGAAACCGCATCCACGCCCATAGCCCCTGCCCCAGACCTGATGCCCGCGCGGATGCTCAACGAGTATGCCTACTGCCCCCGTCTATGCTATCTGGAATGGGTGCAGGGCGAATTCGAGCATAGCGCGGACACGCTCGACGGGCGATTCAAGCACAGGCGAGTCGATAAACCGTCGGGAGACCTGCCCGACGACGCGGAAGACGCGGACGGCGACTCGAAGATACACGCCCGTTCCATTCTGCTGTCCGACGAGCGCTTGGGCGCGATAGCGCGCCTCGACCTCGTCGAGGCGGAGGGGAAGCGCGCGACGCCTGTAGACTACAAGCGCGGCAAAATCCCCAAAATCCCGGAAGGCGCATACGAGCCGGAGCGCGTTCAGCTGTGCGTCCAAGGCTTGCTGCTGCGCGCGCATGGCTACGAGTGCGACGGCGGCTTCGTCTACTTCGTGGCGTCCAAGCGCAGGGTGTACGTGCCGTTCGACGACGCGCTGGTGGATCGCACGCTGGAGCTGATGGATTCGGCGCGCGATATGGCGGCTAAGGGCGATATTCCGCCGCCGCTCGAAGACAGCCCCAAGTGCCCAAGATGCTCGCTCGTGGGCATCTGCCTGCCGGACGAGGTCAGCTTCCTCAGCGGCAGCAGCTACATAGTCAAGCCCGACGACGTGCGGCGGATGGCGCCCGCGCGCGACGACGCGCTGCCCATGTACGTCATATCTCAAGGCGGCGTCGTAGGCAAGTCCGGAGACAGCCTCACGGTGCGGCTGCGGCGCGAAGTCGTCTCCAAGACGCGGATGCTGGACGTATCCAGCCTATTGATATTCGGCAACGCGCAGGTCACGGCGCAAGCCACGCGCGAGCTGCTCGATCGCGGCGTCCCGATATTCCACTTCAGCTATGGCGGCTGGTTCAAGGGCGCAACGTGGGGGATGACGCATAAGAACGTGGAGCTTAGGATGCGACAGTTCAGCGCGGCGGCGGACGAAATATCCTCCCGCTCCATCGCGCGAGACATCGTAATAGCCAAGCTCAGAAACAGCCGCGTCATGCTGCGTCGCAACCACCCGGGCGCGCCGCGCGCCGCGCTCGCGGAGATGGCTCGGCTCGCCAGAAGGGCGCGGACTGCGGATTCGCTGCAAACTCTGCTGGGAATAGAGGGCGCGGCTGCGAGCGTATACTTCGCCAACTTCGGCGCGATGATTCGGTCCGAAAGCGCGGATTTCGACTTCCGACATCGCAACCGTCGCCCGCCGAAAGACCCCGTGAACGCAGTATTGTCCTTCCTGTATGCGATGCTCATAAGGCAGGCTATGGCGGCGGCGTTGACGGTGGGATTCGACCCGTACATGGGTTTCTACCACCAGCCCAAATACGGCAAGCCCGCCTTGGCGCTGGACATGGCGGAGGAGTTTCGCCCCATAGTGGCGGATTCCGCCGCGCTTACCTTGTTCAACAACGCCGAGCTAAAGCCGAGCGATTTCGTTCGCAGAGGCGGAGCCGTCGCGCTCACTCAGCGTGGTAGAAAGGCAGTGATAAAGGCGTTCGAGCGCAGGATGGACACGCTCATAACCCATCCGCTGTTCGGATACTCGATAAGCTACCGAAGGGTGATGGAAGTGCAGGCGCGCCTGTTGGGTCGGCATTTGCTGGGAGAGCTGAAGAAGTATCCCGCGTTCACGACGAGGTAATCCATGCGGAATCGGTACATTGTGGCGTACGATGTGAGCGACGCCAAGCGATTGCGCCGCGTTCACAAGAAGATGAACGGCTTTGGGGAGCCGCTGCAATACTCGATATTCTCCTGCGACCTGTCGCGCAAGGAGCGCGTTTTGCTCGAGGACTCTCTCACGGATCTAATAGACTGGAAGGCGGATCGCGTGCTGATAATAGACACTGGACCGCTGGACGGTCGCGGCTCGGACAGGCTCGATACGCTTGGCCGCCAGCTAAAGCCGGAGGCGCGCGAGGTTGCGATAGTCTGAGCTTAGCGCGCCGCGCGGCGGATATCGGGCTCGAAAAGCCACGCCGGGGCGCCTCCCACCTTCCCCCGCATGGGGGGCGATATGTGCTAACATCATTATGCGGAGGCGCCTGCGAGCCGCTTCCGGAGCGCGAGCGCTGCGGCGCTGCGTCTCATAGCTGGAAGCGCTCGCAGAAATTACGCTGGCAACTAGGATAAAGGAGGCGAAATTGCCACACGCGCCGCGCCATGAGCCATCCGCTGCGCGAAACGCACAGAAAGCGCAGGCGTTTTCGCTAGATTCGTCGGGCGTAGGCTGTATCCACGGCTGAAGAGTCGTGGCCCCATTGAAGAATGGCACTCGTCGGCGGTCTCTGCCAGCAGGGCCAGCGTATCCACGGCTGAAGAGTCGTGGCCCCATTGAAGATTTGTTCTTCACCTGTCAGTTGTCGCCATCCTTCGAGTATCCACGGCTGAAGAGTCGTGGCCCCATTGAAGATAGCACGACACCTGTAGCCAATTCCCAGTCGGCGCGGGTATCCACGGCTGAAGAGTCGTGGCCCCATTGAAGACCCCGCGCGGATGCGGATGGACAGTCCATGGGTATGTATCCACGGCTGAAGAGTCGTGGCCCCATTGAAGAGGAGAGTCCGGCGGCGCAGGCGGCTAGCAGAGCGCAGGGTATCCACGGCTGAAGAGTCGTGGCCCCATTGAAGAATACGCAGGCATATCAAGGTTGCCTAAACCGAACCCCGTATCCACGGCTGAAGAGTCGTGGCCCCATTGAAGATTCGGTGCTTGTCCCGGTTCTGTCGTTCCTGCTGTTGTATCCACGGCTGAAGAGTCGTGGCCCCATTGAAGACGCCTGAGGATCTCGATCGGCAAGATATTCGGCGTGAGTATCCACGGCTGAAGAGTCGTGGCCCCATTGAAGAAACGCTTCAATGCGCCGCGCGTTGTGCGGCACAATCGAGGTATCCACGGCTGAAGAGTCGTGGCCCCATTGAAGACTGGCGATGTCCGCCGCGGGGATAAGCTCAAGACCGTGTATCCACGGCTGAAGAGTCGTGGCCCCATTGAAGACCGCCGCTTTGAACCACGCGGCATATCTGCCGCTAGTATCCACGGCTGAAGAGTCGTGGCCCCATTGAAGACTAACGCCACAATCTCTATGTAATCCGCGCCCTCAAGTATCCACGGCTGAAGAGTCGTGGCCCCATTGAAGAGGAGAAAGTAACGTTGCCGTGGGGTCTTCGTCTCGGTGTATCCACGGCTGAAGAGTCGTGGCCCCATTGAAGAGACCGCGCCGCGCGCTACACTACCATTGTACCAGTGGTATCCACGGCTGAAGAGTCGTGGCCCCATTGAAGAGAGCTAGATGGTACATGGGAACTTGACTTCATTCGGCGTATCCACGGCTGAAGAGTCGTGGCCCCATTGAAGAGACGCGGCGGCGGCGGTCAAGGTCGAAGGGGCTTCAAGTATCCACGGCTGAAGAGTCGTGGCCCCATTGAAGAATCGCTCGGATTTGCTCAACGATTGCGCTCTCAACCGCGTATCCACGGCTGAAGAGTCGTGGCCCCATTGAAGAAACTCAACTTCCATTGAAACAATCCCCTTTCATGCGCGTATCCACGGCTGAAGAGTCGTGGCCCCATTGAAGACTGCGTGTATTCGGGTAGAGCAGTTAGGATAGCCCGCTCGTATCCACGGCTGAAGAGTCGTGGCCCCATTGAAGATTCCCAAGCGTCCAGATTCGCCTCCATCCAGCTGTCTGTATCCACGGCTGAAGAGTCGTGGCCCCATTGAAGAGGCGGTTTCAGTCGTCCGATGGCGCGGGTTTGCGGTTGTATCCACGGCTGAAGAGTCGTGGCCCCATTGAAGAGCCATGTTGTTCCCCCTGTAGGTATCGATTTCGCTACGTATCCACGGCTGAAGAGTCGTGGCCCCATTGAAGATGTCGCCGCAATTTCGCGCCGCGTAGCGTCAACCTGTATCCACGGCTGAAGAGTCGTGGCCCCATTGAAGATTTAAAAATAGCATCACCAGCTGCATTCTTCTCAATGTATCCACGGCTGAAGAGTCGTGGCCCCATTGAAGAGGGTTGGCGGCGCGCCGCGCTGTCGCTAGGCTACCTTGTATCCACGGCTGAAGAGTCGTGGCCCCATTGAAGAGGTCCCCGCGGGGTCGGCTGAACACGAAGCCGACAAAGTATCCACGGCTGAAGAGTCGTGGCCCCATTGAAGAGACAAGATCAATCGCATTGAAGAGGCGACGGTTATCAGGTATCCACGGCTGAAGAGTCGTGGCCCCATTGAAGAAAGATGATGAAACTACATACATACAATCAGGCGAACAGTATCCACGGCTGAAGAGTCGTGGCCCCATTGAAGATTATTCATCACGTATCACCCCCTTTCAGCCTCGATTGGTATCCACGGCTGAAGAGTCGTGGCCCCATTGAAGATATAAATACCAATCAGTTCCTGCTGATGAATCACCACGTATCCACGGCTGAAGAGTCGTGGCCCCATTGAAGACGAAGAAGCGTCAGCGGCGGGGCGACGGGTGGGCGAGTATCCACGGCTGAAGAGTCGTGGCCCCATTGAAGAAAGGTTCTTAGCAAAGTTCTTACGGTCGGCTATCGTAGTATCCACGGCTGAAGAGTCGTGGCCCCATTGAAGATTGGGACGCTCCCGCGCCATTCTCATTGTCGTCATAGTATCCACGGCTGAAGAGTCGTGGCCCCATTGAAGAACGGGAAATCCGACCGCGCCGACGCCTGCTTTAGGCGTATCCACGGCTGAAGAGTCGTGGCCCCATTGAAGACTGATTCAGCCGCGCGTACTGGTGATGCCCGCACGTGTATCCACGGCTGAAGAGTCGTGGCCCCATTGAAGAATCGTGGCGCGGGCACAGATACGCGCGTTATCGAACAGGTATCCACGGCTGAAGAGTCGTGGCCCCATTGAAGACCAGTTTGCCGAGCATATCGAGGCTTCTTTAGCCGAGTATCCACGGCTGAAGAGTCGTGGCCCCATTGAAGACGCGCCCGATGCGTCGGTTGCGATATACCCGTTCTTGTATCCACGGCTGAAGAGTCGTGGCCCCATTGAAGACGCCCTAGCGCAGCCGCGAACCTATCTTCTGTGGATGTATCCACGGCTGAAGAGTCGTGGCCCCATTGAAGACGCTATTTATCATGTTAGGGATGTCCTCAGTAAAGAAGTATCCACGGCTGAAGAGTCGTGGCCCCATTGAAGAACATCCGCGCCGCGCGCGTGTATCGTAGCCTCATAGTATCCACGGCTGAAGAGTCGTGGCCCCATTGAAGATCAGGTTGCTCAAACGAATTCTCCAATTGTGCTGAGTATCCACGGCTGAAGAGTCGTGGCCCCATTGAAGAGGCTTCGCCGCGCCCGATGCGATAGCGGATGCCGTCGTATCCACGGCTGAAGAGTCGTGGCCCCATTGAAGATCCACCGCGCCGCGCATCGTTAGCGGCGCGCCGTCGGCGTATCCACGGCTGAAGAGTCGTGGCCCCATTGAAGAGGCGCGGTTGCGCCCGCGCCGTATCGCTTATCCACCGTATCCACGGCTGAAGAGTCGTGGCCCCATTGAAGAGACATTGGAAGAACTTCGACGAAAGAACGTTTACGCTCAGGTATCCACGGCTGAAGAGTCGTGGCCCCATTGAAGACGCTATAAGTCTTTTGATCCATCCCCATTCCATACGCGTATCCACGGCTGAAGAGTCGTGGCCCCATTGAAGATATTTTTGCGCGCCTAGAGGCGGCGCGCGCCGCCTCGTATCCACGGCTGAAGAGTCGTGGCCCCATTGAAGAACGTCCGACATGCCGGCTAGCGCCTCGGCCGCGCGGTGTATCCACGGCTGAAGAGTCGTGGCCCCATTGAAGAATAGAGTGAATGGGACGCCACTCGGTCGCCGTCTGGTATCCACGGCTGAAGAGTCGTGGCCCCATTGAAGACGCGCGGCGCACCATGTCGGCGGTGGCGCGCTCGGGTATCCACGGCTGAAGAGTCGTGGCCCCATTGAAGAATACTCATCGAGCGGGTGGAGTCCGGCGCCGACGCCTAGTATCCACGGCTGAAGAGTCGTGGCCCCATTGAAGAGCGCGGCATGCGCGAGGTACCTGGGCTGCGCGTCCTCGTATCCACGGCTGAAGAGTCGTGGCCCCATTGAAGAGACTTCAGCGGCGGCGGCGGTCAACGGTCAAGGTCGAGTATCCACGGCTGAAGAGTCGTGGCCCCATTGAAGACGTTTGGGCGGGATAGGGATACCCCGAATATGTAATCAGGTATCCACGGCTGAAGAGTCGTGGCCCCATTGAAGACCCATTCGCTTAGTTTGCCCATTTCTGTCTGTAGGTAGTATCCACGGCTGAAGAGTCGTGGCCCCATTGAAGATCCATGACGGACGCTGGGCAAGTCTCCAATCGCTTGTATCCACGGCTGAAGAGTCGTGGCCCCATTGAAGATTGCGAACGTTTCTATCCACAGATATTTCATGACAGGGTATCCACGGCTGAAGAGTCGTGGCCCCATTGAAGAGGAGATCGGTCGGCTCGATGCAATCCGGGCTTGGCTCGTATCCACGGCTGAAGAGTCGTGGCCCCATTGAAGAAGCAGTCCACATAGGTAGCACTGCTGTCTGTACGTTAGTATCCACGGCTGAAGAGTCGTGGCCCCATTGAAGAACGCGTGCGCGTGGCCGGTGGGTGCGCAGTAGATCTGTATCCACGGCTGAAGAGTCGTGGCCCCATTGAAGACCATTGAGTGATAGCGAAGGCGCTTGACCCGGGCAGTATCCACGGCTGAAGAGTCGTGGCCCCATTGAAGAGGAGCTGGCAGAGCAGGCGGGCGCGGCGGCTCGCCGTATCCACGGCTGAAGAGTCGTGGCCCCATTGAAGAGCACGTGAAGCCTGCGCCCTGCGCGCTACGCATGAGGTATCCACGGCTGAAGAGTCGTGGCCCCATTGAAGACACGCTCGTAATTCGGTATCGCAGCCGCCCGCCAGCGTATCCACGGCTGAAGAGTCGTGGCCCCATTGAAGAGAGATGCTCTGATGCCCAACATCGTAATGTTTGCTGAAGTATCCACGGCTGAAGAGTCGTGGCCCCATTGAAGAGGGTCTCACTGTGGTCAACTCCTTGTCCTGTATGGGGTATCCACGGCTGAAGAGTCGTGGCCCCATTGAAGAAATGAGGCGGATGCGGCATATCGCAAGCATCCGTTGTATCCACGGCTGAAGAGTCGTGGCCCCATTGAAGACTACATCCCTCGATTTCATCTCGCGCATCCTCGATGTATCCACGGCTGAAGAGTCGTGGCCCCATTGAAGAATTCTCTTTTCCGACACGAGACGGCCATCGATTCCGAAGTATCCACGGCTGAAGAGTCGTGGCCCCATTGAAGAAGCGCCTATCTCTTCGGGAGATGTCCATACGTGTGGGTATCCACGGCTGAAGAGTCGTGGCCCCATTGAAGATCCCCTAGCTCTGCCTGCGCCCAGATCCGAACCGCCGGTATCCACGGCTGAAGAGTCGTGGCCCCATTGAAGAATGTGACATGCGTCACAGGAGATTACCTCTGCGCACGTATCCACGGCTGAAGAGTCGTGGCCCCATTGAAGAGTCCACGGATCGCTGACGCACAGATGCGCATCCTCAATGTATCCACGGCTGAAGAGTCGTGGCCCCATTGAAGAGACAAGCTCGTTGCGATGCACTATCACACGCACAAGTATCCACGGCTGAAGAGTCGTGGCCCCATTGAAGAACCGCCTTCCAATAGTCGTCTTCGCGTACCTGCTTGGCGTATCCACGGCTGAAGAGTCGTGGCCCCATTGAAGAACTAAGGCACAACAGCGTGAACTCGTCATACAGGCTAGTATCCACGGCTGAAGAGTCGTGGCCCCATTGAAGATACAATGGCTTTGCCATTGAAATCGAATCGACCCCGCGTATCCACGGCTGAAGAGTCGTGGCCCCATTGAAGATCGTTAGCGGCATGGAGACAGATGCGGCGAACCGCTCCGTATCCACGGCTGAAGAGTCGTGGCCCCATTGAAGAATGTGCTTGCGTATCAGGGAAGCCAATTTATCCATCGTATCCACGGCTGAAGAGTCGTGGCCCCATTGAAGCCTCATATCCGTGTTCCTCTTGATTAGGATTTCAGCGGTATCCACGGCTGAAGAGTCGTGGCCCCATTGAAGCCCTATGACGACTCGGATGTCCAACCCCCGCCGCCGTGTATCCACGGCTGAAGAGTCGTGGCCCCATTGAAGCGCATGCTTACCCCAGTACCCACGCTTGAAGACCCCCACCCCCAGCGAACCCATGCGCTAGATGCGCCCGCCTGCGCTCCGTCGGCTTCGCGAACTGCAACCCCGCGTTCGCAGGGCAACGCTCCGAGCGGCAGCGTCCGCACGCCTATCCTCATTGACTGCTACCACGCCAGCAGGTACATTTTCGCGCATGACAATCGAAACTTGTCGCCGGCTCGGATGGCGATTCGATTCCGGGCGGCGCCGATACGGAAGATATGCGCGCATGAAAATCGGACTTCTCACCGATACCCACTTGCCCAACCTCGTCAGACATCTGGACGAGCTGGGCCCCGAACCTGCGGAGTTCTTTCGCAGCGTAGACCTCATCCTGCACGGCGGCGACCTCACCGCGCCATACGTTCTGGACTGGCTGGAGCGGTTCGCGCCAACGCTATGCTCCACCGGCAACAATGACCCAATCCCAGACGCGCGATGCGAAGAGGTGCAGACGCTGGATATCGAAGGCTGGCGCGTTGGCATGACGCACAGCCTCGGCGGGCAGTTCCGCCCCATGTCCACGCTCCAGCGATACTTCCCGCGTCCGGTGGACGTGATGATTGCGGGACACACGCACGAGGAACGGCTCGAATACCGCGAAGGCGCAGCGCTGATAAACAGCGGCTCGATAACCTTCCCGCACCACAAGGAGCTTCGGCTAGGCGGCGTCGGGTTGCTGGAGCTTGCCGCCGATAGGCTGAGCGCGCGCGTCTTCCCTCTAGGGGACACGCGCGGACGCCCCAACCCCACGCGGGAGATGCGGCTGGAGCTGCGGCGCGACGCCGACGGGCTGATAGAGGTTGCGCCGAACGGCTTGGCGGCGACGCCGCCAAACGGCGCGACGATTCCAAGCGGAGAGAACGAGAGCGACGCGAGGGTAGGCTAAGCGATATGACTCAGCTTCTGGACGGCATAACGGTTGCGGATTTCGGGCAGGGGATGGCGTCGTCTGTCGCCACGATGGTCATGAGCGACTTCGGCGCGGACGTCGTCAAGATAGAGCCGCCCGAAGGAGACCCGTATCGAGCTTCGCCCGCGTCTCTGCTGTGGAATCGCGGCAAGCGCAGCGTCTGCCTAGACCTGTCCGACGCGCGAGACCGAGAGCGGGCGCGCGCGCTGGCGGTCTCCGCGGACGTGGTGGTGGAAACGTTCATGCCGGGCGACGCCGAGCGCGCGGGGCTGGATTACGACACGCTCAGCGCAATCGATCCCGCTCTGGTGTACGCATCCATAACCGCGTTCGGCAAGCGCGGGCCTTACGCGCGATACCGTCCATACGAAGCGCTGGTGAGCGCCAAGTGCGGGCGATACATGGCTTTCGCGGGGCAGAACCCGCGCGAAGGCCCCAACTACGGCGCGGTGCGGGTGGCGAGCCACGCGGCGGCTATGGCTGTCGCGCGCGGCGTCGTCTCCGCGCTCATGATCCGCGACCGGAGCGGCGTCGGGCAGCGCGTCGAAACCAGCCTGCTGAGGGCGGTTACATACTACGACCTCAGCCAATGGGCTTTGTGGCAGATGATGATCAAGTTCCCTGAGGATTTCCCCGAAGATCCTACCGTCGTCGCCGCCCGCCCGACGCCGATTCAGTATCTGCCCGCGAGATCCAAAGATGGCAAGTGGCTTCAGCTCGCCAACCTCATGGAGCGGCTGTTCATCGCGGAGATTCACGCCATTGGGCTGGGCTATCTGCTGGACGATCCGCGATACGCCGCCGCGCCGCACCTCGACGACGAGCCGCGCGAGGAGATGCGCGAGATGATCCTCGAAAAGATGCAAGAACGCACTATGGACGAGTGGATGCGCCACTTCATAGACGTCGAGGGCGACGTGGCGGCAGAGCCTTTCATGACTTCGACGCAAGCGCTCGACCATCCGCAGCTAGTCCATACCGGCGCGGTGGTAGGCGTGGACGATCCTACCGTCGGCGCGATGCGGCAGCTTGGGCCTCTGTTTCGGATGGACGCCGCGCCCCCCAAGGTTCGCGGCGCGGCGCCGACGCTGGGGCAGCACACGGCCGAGACGCTCGGCGCGCTGGATGCCGACTTGGAATTACCCTCGCCCCAGCGCTCTCCCATCGATGGAGAGGGGGGCGTTTCATTCTCTAACGGCTCTAGCGCCAATGGCGAACCGCGGGGGAAGCCCCCGCTGGACGGCTTCACCGTGCTGGACATGTCCACCGTCATCGCGGGGCCGCTCGCCGGCTCGCTGCTTGCGGAGATGGGCGCGCGCGTCATCCGCATCGAGACGCTCGCCGGCGACTGGATGCGGAACTACTACAAGGGCATAGCCGCCAACCGCACTATGGCGGGAACGCAGGGGCTTTCGATAGACCTCAAGACGGAGCGAGGGCGGGAGATACTAAGCCGTCTGCTGCCCAAAGTGGACGCCGTGCTTCACAACATGCGTCCGGGCGCGCCGGAGCGCGTGGGCATCGGCATCGAGCAGGTTCGCACGCTCAACCCCAACGCGGTGTACGCATATCTCGGCGGATACGGCTCCAGCGGGCCTCACAGCCACCGCCCGGCGATGCACCCCATAGGCGGCGCGGTCGGAGGCGGCGTCATGGCGCAGCTCAGCCGCGGCTCGCTTCCGCCGGAAGACGCCGATATGACTATGGACGAGCTGCGCGCCGTATCCCGCCAACTGGGGCGCGCCAACGAGGTGAACCCGGACCCGAACACCGCGATGATAACCGCCACCGCAATCGCAATGGCGCTGTACGCGCGCCAGCGGACGGGGGATCCGCAGTACGTGGAAACGACGATGCTCGTCGCCAACGCCTACGTGAACGCCGACGACTTCTTCGACTACGATGGCAAGCCGCCGCGCGCAACGATAGACGCCGAGGGTTATGGCATATCCGCGCTCTTCAGGCTGTACGAATCTTCCGACGGCTGGGTGTTCTTGGCGTGTCCGCTCGAAGACGAGTGGCGACGGCTGTGCGACGCGCTCGGCAAGCCGGATCTGCTCGCGGACGCGCGCTTCGCAGACGCCGCCGCGCGCAAGGCGAACGACGACGCGCTAGCCGCCATCCTCGCAGCCGAGTTCTCCGCGCGCCCCGCTCTGGAGTGGGAACGACGGCTCGCGGCGGCGGACGTGGGCTGCGTTCGAGCCGAAGATCGCGGCATGTACTTCTTCTTCGAAGAGGACGAACACGTTGCCGAAAACGGCTTGACGGTGGAAGTCGAACATCCCATATTCGGCAGATTCTGGCGGTACGCGCCTATCCTAGAATTTTCCAAGACGCCGTGCGTCGCGGGGGCGGGCATCATGCGCGGACAGCACACCATCCCCATCCTAACCGAGTTGGGCTTCTCCGAATCCGAGATACGCGATATGCGGTGGAACGGCGTTTTGGATTGGGAAGAGCCGCCCGCAGCGCGGTGATGGGGGCGTCAGAGAAGTTCCTTTAGCTAGAGGCAGCGGCGCAATGAGCAACGTCGAACCGAACGCCATCCCCATAGAAGAGCTTGCGCGCTTTCCCGCGCCCGGCATGTCCACGCCCGTATCGTTCGCCTTCAGCCCGGACGATACGCTGCTGACCTACCTGTACGGCGCGAACCAAAGCCCCGTCCGGCAGCTCTACGCGCTAGACGTGGAATCCGGGCGCGCGCGCGTAGCGCAGGCGGGCGTGGATCCGGAAGGCGAGCGGCTTTCGCTGGAAGAGCAGCTGCTCAGGCAGCGGCAACGGCAGCTTGGGCAAGGCATAGTCCGCTACTCGTGGGCGGAGCGCGGCGACGCGATGCTCATTCCCGCGCAGTCCGGCGCGTTCGTCAAGCGCGGCGTCGACGGCGCCGCCGAGCTAATCGCGTCAGCGGCGGACGGCGCGATTCTAGACCCGCAGCTGTCGCCGGACGGCTCGATGATAGCGTTCGTCCGCGACGCCGAGATATGCGTCTTGCCCGTCTCCGCCGCGTCGCCGCCGCGCCAGATAACTACGGGCGCGCGCGGAACGGGCAAGACGAACGGACTCGCAGAGTACATCGCGCAGGAAGAGATGCACCGACTGCGCGGCTTCTGGTGGTCTCCGGACGGCTCGCGCATCGCGTTCGTAGAGGCGGACGAAACACACATCCCCGTTTATAGGATAGTGCATCAGGGCAAGAACGACACGGGCGACGCCGCGCAGGAAGATCACCGGTATCCATTTGCGGGAATGCCCAACGCGCGCGTGCGGCTCGGCGTCGTATCGGTGAACGGCGGCGCGACGACGTGGCTGGACCTCGGCGCGGATGACGACATATACCTCGCGCGCGTCGGCTGGACGCCGCAGGGTTCGCTGCGCGCGCAGATCCAAAACCGCGAGCAGACGCGGCTGGACCTCGTGGAGTTCGACGCCGACGGCGGAGGGCGGCGCGCGCTGCTCAGCGAGACATCCGACACGTGGATCAATCTTCACGACATGCACAAGCCGCTGGATGACGGCTCGTTCGTGTGGGCGTCGGAGCGCGACGGCTTCAGGCATCTGTACCTTCACGCGGCGGACGGCGCGGAGATTCGGCAGCTAACGGCTGGCGAGTGGGTGGTAGACTCGCTCGCGGGCGTCGATCAGGCGGCGCGCGTCGTCTACTTCACCGCCAGCCGCGACGCGCCCACCGAGAGCCGGCTGTATCGCGTTTCGCTCGACGGCGGCGCGATAGAGACTATCACGCCCGAGCGCGGCTCTCACGTCGCAACGCTCGATCACGCCTGCCGCCGCTTCGTAGACGCGCACAGCGGCATAGACACCCCGCCCACTATCACGCTGCGCTCGCTGTCCGACGGCAGAACTCTGCATACGATTCACGCGCCCGACGACCCGCGCTTGAAGTCGCTCGCGCTCGCGCCGCCGCAGATGGTCGAGATAACCTCGCGCGATGGCGAAACGCTCTATGGCGCGCTGTATCGCCCGCCGCCCGAATTCGGCGAAGGACCCCATCCCGCCATCGTGTACGTATACGGCGGACCCGGCGCGCAGGTAGTCTCCGACCACTGGTCTATGACCGCTGCGCTGCGAATTCAGCGGCTGCGCTCGCGCGGCTGCTTGGTCTTCGCGCTCGACAACCGAGGTGGAGCGCGTCGCGGCGTCGCCTTCGAGTCCGCAATCCGCCGCAACATGGGAGATGTGGAGGTGCGCGATCAGGTGGATGGCGTTCTCTGGCTGGTGGAGCGCGGGCTTGCCGATCCCGACCGCGTAGGCGTCTACGGATGGAGTTACGGCGGATACATGGCGTTGATGTGCCTGCTCCGCGCGCCGCAAACCTTCCGCATGGGCGTAGCCGGCGCGCCCGTAACGCACTGGGACGGTTACGACACCCACTATACCGAGCGATACATGGGGACGCCGCAGGACAACCCGCGCGGATACGAAAGCAGCAGCCCAATGGCGCATATCGACGCGCTTCGCGGCAATCTGCTCATAGTTCACGGGCTAATCGATGAAAACGTCCACTTCAGGCACACGGCGAGGCTCATCAACGCGCTGATAAAAGCGCGCAAGCCATACGAATTGCTGATGTTCCCAGACGAACGCCACATGCCGCGCAGCGAAGCGGACCGCGTTTACATGGAAGAGCGCATAGCGGAGTTCATAGAACGCAGCTTGCGGTTGGGCTGAGACAGCAAACGGGGAGGCAAACGAGATGAACTCTGGGATAAAGCCTTTGGAATACTTCCTAAAACTAGAGTATCCGTTCGACGTGATAGCCGATCCTGAGGGAGGTTACGTCGTCGAGTTTCCGGATCTGCCGGGCTGCCTGACTCAGGTGGAAACGCTGGAAGAAATCCCCTACATGGTGGAAGACGTTCGGTCGGGATGGCTAGAGTGCGAATACGACAGAGACCCCACCGACATCCCGCTCCCATCCTATCCCGTCGAATACAGCGGCAGGTTCGACGTCCGCATCCCCAAGCTGCTCCATCGGTTGCTTTCGGACGCGGCGGAGCGCGACGGCGTGAGCCTGAACCAGTACGTCGTCGCGCTGCTCGCGCGAGGCGAGGCGGAGGATCGCGTTCTGCGGCAAGCCGAACCCGCCGCCGTGCAGCGCCGACTGCAAACAGGCTGATTTAGCGCTGCATTATGATACTATGGCGAGGGAAATCGGTTGACTCAGTTCGATAAGCCGATCGCTCAAATTCTCGCGCGTCCGCCGTATGGGGAGTATCGAGACGTTCGGCTGCTGCTGGAAGCGCATGGTTGGGCGGTAAATCGGAGATCGATTATGGACACCGAAATGAAGCCGCTCGAATACTATTTGGGATTGGAGTACTCGCTCAATATAATTGCCGACCCGGATGGCGGATATGTTGCGGAATTTCCCGACCTGCCGGGCTGTATGACCGAAGGCGATACGCTCGAAGAAATCATCGCCATGTCGGACGAAGCGCGCGAACTCTGGCTAGAGTGCGAATACGACAGAGACCCCACCGACATCCCGCTCCCATCCTATCCCGTCGAATACAGCGGCAGGTTCAATGTCCGCATCCCCAAGCTGCTCCACCAGTTGCTTTCGGACGCGGCGGAGCGCGACGGCGTGAGCCTGAACCAGTACGTAGTCGCGCTGCTCGCGCGAGGCGAGGCGGAGGATCGCGTTCTGCTGCAATCCGCGCAAGCCAAAGCGCTGGATCGCGAGCGCGCTCAGCGTCGAGCCGAACCCGCCGCCGTGTAGCGCCGTCGAACGCCATCAGTCGAGGACAGGAAATGACCACTGCCACAATAGACGCCGAAACGGACCTCGAAAGCCGCATCCGCTCAGCGCGGGAGATGGCTGCCGCCGCCGCCGCCGCGTCGGATGAGATCGACAGCCAGAGACGCATCCCGCGCGAAGTATCCGATGAGATGGCGGACAGAGGCTTCTTTCGGCTGCTGCTGCCGCGCTCTCTCGGCGGCGCGGAGATGGAGCATCCCGACTTCCTGCGGATAGTTCGCATCTTCGCGGAAGCCGACGCGAGCGTTGGATGGTGCGTCAACCAGAACAACGTCTTCTCCACGAACGCGGTGCGCGTTCCGTCCGAAACCGCGCGCGAGATATGGGGCGTCCAACGCAACGTGGTTACGAATGGGCCTCCGATGCCCTACTCGCGCGCGGAAGTCGTCGATGGCGGCTTTCGGCTGTCCGGGCGGTGGAACTTCAGCAGCGGATATCCGCACGCCACTTGGCTAGCCGCGCTCGCGCCCGTATACCGCGCGGGCGATGATGAGCCGTTCGAGACTCGCACGCTGCTGCTGCCCAAGGACGAGGCGCGGCTGGTGGATGTGTGGCGCGTCGGCGGGCTTCGTGGCACCGGCAGCCAGAGCTTCGAGACGGATGATCTGTTCGTGCCGTCGGAACGCTCGTATCCGACAACCGCCGCGTCGCGCGAACCCGGCGCGCTCTACGTCATCCCCACCACGCTGCTGTTCTGCTCCGGCTTCGCCACCGTCGCGCTCGGCGCGGCGCGCGGCGCGCTGGACGCCGCCACAGAACTGGCGACCGGCAAGACCCAGCAGGGGCGCGAATCTCCGCTGCGCCACGAATCCACCACGCACCGCATGGTGGGGCAAGCCGAAGCCATCTGGAACTCCGCGCGCGCCTTCCTGAACGAAGCCGCAACCGCCATGTGGAAGGGCGCGAAAGCCAACCTAGACCTCACCGCGCGGGAGCGCATCGACGTCCGCCTCGCCGCCACCCACGCCATACGCGAATCCGCCCGCGCGGTGGATATCGCCTACACCATCGGCGGCTCTAGCTCCATATTCGCGGTCAACCCTATCCACCGCCGCTTCCAAGACGTCCACGCCATCACGCAGCAGATACAGGGGCGCCCGACGCACTACGACACCGCAGGCCAATACTACCTCGGCTTGGATCCGGAGGGGATTTTCTAGCGAGAAGGACGCCGCCCCCACGCTTTACGCTCCCGAACATTAGCGCTACCATGCGGCAAGATTCGCTTGATTAGGGAAGCGGGGGGATGAAATTGGCGGAGACTGCCCCGAAGAACGTCGACGCGCTCGACGGCTGCATCTTCATCTGTGACAACCTGCCGTTCCTGAAGTCGCTCGATACGGACAGCGTCGATCTGGTCTGCATAGACCCGCCGTTTGCGAAGAATGAGACATTCATCGGCAGTTTGACCCCGCCACTCTCAGCGGAAGAACTCCGCATCGAACGTGAAATGATGGAAGGGTGGGGCGTCTATGATGAGAAATCGGCTTGCGACGCGGGCATAGAGTACCCCGATCGGTCCGGGACGACCGCGAACTTCGAGGATATATTCAGATTCGATCGGGACGTTCATGAAGATTGGATGAACTCTATCGAGTCTACAAGTCCCGGTCTCGCATTATTGATACAGGCGATTAGATATACGCACAGCGACAGCATCGCCGCCTACATCGCATACATGGGCGAGCGAATGATAGAGATACGGCGCATCTTGAAGCCGACCGGCAGCGTGTATCTGCACTGCGACCACACGGCGGACGCCTATTTGCGCCAGATGATGGACTCTATATTTGGCGAGCGGAACTTCCGCAGTAGGATAGTATGGCAGCGCTACAACGTTCACAGCCTTTCGGCGGGATTCGACAACGTTGCGGATACCATCCTCTTCTACGCAGATGAAAACGCCACACTGAACAGAGTCTACCGAACCCCGTCGGATGCCGAGATAGATGCTAGATTTCCACATATAGAGCCAGAAACCAAGCGGCGCTTCCAGCATGTAGCTTTGGAACAGTCCAGCAACCGCTCTAGCGCGGGAGAAACTCGGTCTATCGGAGGCAGAGATGTCATCAGCGATATTGGCTGGCGCTGGACGCAAAAAACATTCGACGAGCGGCTTGCTCGGAACCCGCATCTGATATATTGGACGCGCACAGGCCGCCCTCGCTACAAACTCTATGCCGACGAGTACGCCGGCGCGCCGCTTGGCAATATATGGAACGACATTCAGTTTCTAACGTCCGGAAACAGCGAGCGCACAGGTTATCCAACACAGAAACCGCAGGCGCTCGCCAAGCGAATTATAGAGACGTCTACCAATCCGGGCGACATCGTGTTGGACTGCTTCGCTGGCTGTTCCTATGTGCCGGTCGCCGCCCAACTCACAGGTCGGCGCTGGGTGGCATGCGATATGTCGCCAAGGGCTTGGACTGTGGTTAGGCGTCAATTCCACAAGCAGCCTGACTTGGGCATACTAACCGAAGGGGAGTTAGAAACGGACGAACACGGGCTAAAGGCGGAGCCGCAGTTGGAGACGCTCGACCGCATAATTCGCGTTCGCGGCCCATACGATCTGCCCAAGAGAACCACGTTGGACGAGCAAGGGAGCATGCCTGTCAGAACGCTTCTTCCGCCGCCGACGTACAGGAATCGCCCCCACGAGAGCGGGGTAGAGATATGGTCTGCCTTCGTAGAGCATTGGGGGACGGCGTGTTGGTACTGTGGAACGGAAAAGGCGAACGACTGTCGAGAACTCCAACTAGACCACATCGAACCCAACACTCGAGACGGCAGGAACGATGATTGCTGGAATCGCGCGCTCGCGTGCATCGCCTGCACCAGCGACAAGAGCGACAGGCTTTCACCCGAAGAGACTGTCGACTTCGCGCTGAGACAGGGGCGCATCCCAACACAAGCGCGGCGCGATGAAGTCTGGGCGGGGTTCGTCGTCCGACGCGAGTGGGCGAAGGCTAGGTGGGAGGGTGTGAAGCCAAGAAAGCTAGCCATCCCTTGCGCTTAGATTAGTCAGCGCCGCCGGATTCTCCGAGCCGCAGATTCTCGTCTCGCCCTAAACGGATTTGCGAGGGTCAGCCACCCTATCCGCTGTCTGCGGGGCAGATCTCTTGCGTACAGCACCCGGCTCGCACGATCGGTGTACACTAATCCCATAGTCATCGAGATGCGGTCAGCGCCGCGCTCGCCCCCCTAATGAATGAGGAGTAACCACCCAATGCCAAAAGCCCCCGTCAACGGAATCGAGATAGACTACCAAGAAGCTGGCTCCGGCGACGCCATCGTGTTTTGCCACGGCGCGGGCGGCAACCTGCTCAGCTGGTGGCAGCAGATGCCGCGCTTCTCTCGCAGCTACCGCTGCGTGACCTTCTCGCATCGCGGCTTCGGACACTCCTACGACGTTCCGGACGGCCCCGGCATGGCGGCGTTCGTGGACGACCTCGCCGCGCTGCTGGACTATCTGGAGATCGAATCGGCGCACCTCGTGGCGCAGTCCATGGGCGGGCGAACCGCGCTCGGCTTCGCGGTGGAGCATACCACGCGCACGCGCAGCCTCGTTCTAGCCGATACCACAGGCGGCATGGGCGAGCCGGACGTCGAGCGGGCGCTCTCCGACTGGCGCTCTCGGCAGAGCGACACGCAAGAGCTTGCCTTCCGCGCGCTGGCGGAGGACTTCCGCGTTCGGCAGCCGGAGCTTGCCAACCTATACGTCCAAATCTCGCGCACGAACCCGCCCAGACCGCGCATCGAGGGCGTTCTCAGCGGCGGACCGCGCGGGGCGGAGCTTGCCGGACTCAAAGCGCCCACCATGTTCATCGTCGGCGAGGAAGACTCCATCACCCCGCCGCACGTCATAGAGCTTGCGGCTGCGCGCATCCCCGGCTCTGAGATAGTGCGCGTTCCGGGCTGTGGCCACTCCGTCTACTTCGAGAACCCGCGTGTATTCGATTTCGAGGTAGAGCGGTTCATAGCGCAGGCGGGCGCGCCCGGCGCGTAGCGGCGACGCGGGGATGCGTCTCGCGTTCTGCTAGAATCGCCACAGAGCGCATCCCCGCAAGGAGACAGTCGCATGACGGACACGTACACGCTCCGCCTGAAGAACTTCAGATCCATACGCGACGCAGAAATAGACATCGCGCCGCTGACGGTCATCTACGGGCCGAACGCCTCTGGGAAGTCGTCGCTCATCTATGGGCTGCTGACTCTCAGGAACTTCTTGGCGAACCCCGCCCAGAACCTGCCGAGCCTGTTCAACTACCCGTCTATCAGCTTGGGCGGGTTTGGGGAAGTCGTGCGAGGCCATTCGGAAGACCGAACGATGTCCCTGTCTATGGGCGTCTCCGATTTTCCGAGCTGGAAATCGGATTTCACGTTATCTATCGCGCGCTCCGGAGGAAACGCCGCTATCACGTTTCACCAAGGCGCTTGGCCAAAACCAAGTCAGCCGATTGCGATGAATCTCGAAATCCCGTTTCCGTACCATGCAAATCAGATGGCGTCTCATAACTCTTTGGTCGAGTATCGATACCATACCCCTGGCGACGGCGATATCGATGTCGATGCCGTAAACGTCGAATTTACTTGGAATGGCATAGCAGTTGGAATCAATGGACAGGTCCCTCAAAACAGCGATGTATCCAAGTTTATGATTACGGCAAATGCGCCAATGGAACTTGCTAGGAATGTGGGATTCGCCCCGCTCCGGCGTGGGTTTGCGACGCCGGTTTACAGCGTTTCCAACGTGACGCCGGCGTTGGCTACCGATTCGGAAGTGGCGTCGCTGCTGGCAACGGATAGACACCTCGAATATAAAGTTAGCGACTATATGGAGATGATAGCTAACCGCCAAATCCGAACGAGGATGCTAGTAGGCGCATCTTCGTTTTACGTCGATTCTATACCTAGAAACGAAGATATGAACCGGGACGTATCGGTTTCGCTGGTCAATGAGGGATTCGGCATCAATCAGCTTGCGTACATGTTGACCACCATTTTGTATCCTAAAACAAAGATAGCCGCCATAGAAGAGCCGGAAATACACCTCCACCCCTCTATGGTTAGGAAACTCGTTCACGCAATGGTGAAGATAGTATCCAATGAAGCCAAGCGCATCATCGTATCCACGCATAGCGAGACGTTCGTCACTTCCCTGCTCGCCCGGATAGCGGCAGGTGAAATCGACGTGGATGAAGTATCGTTCATATTGGCAAACAAGGAAGACGGGGAAAGCAGTTTCTCGAAGCAGGAGGCAAAATCCAATGGACAAATTCAGGGCGGTCTCAAGCCGTTTATAGAAGCCGAACTAGAAGATATAGCCGTGTTTCTTGGACTAGATAAGCAGCTGGTTCAGTAGTCGAGTATGATACTTGTTCTCAATGAATGGGTGTTTCACGACCTTTGGGGCGAGAACGGGGGCGCTAATCAGAATCAGACTAAGAATTTTCTGATGTCGTTCAGAGATTCCAGTGATTGGCTAGTCGTTCCCGCTCACGGCAAGAACCGCTGGCTCGGCAAGGTTTACGAGTTGATGGGACGCTCACAATTGGATCCCAGTTTGAGAATCGCTAGCAGGCTTTTCCGAAGTTTGATAGAAGATTCAGGAAAAATCGTATGGGTTCAACTGGACGATGTGGATGATGTGCCTCAAAACCTCCTCGCTCGACTGCCCGAAGAGGACATCTACCTAGTCGAAGCCTACCTATCCGCCAGCGCGGACATGCTAGTGACCACAGACCGCGGCTTGCACGACTCGCTAGCCGCTTCCGCGCTGGTCTTCTGCCGCATGCGCGATGACTTCCTAGCCGAGTATCTCTGATAAGCGCACGGCTACCCTTCCGCGTCTATCGCCATCTCTCCCACGCGGTATCGTTCGATGCCCGCCCAGTCGTACTCCACGCCCAGCCCGGCGCCTGTCGGCACGTCTACGCAGCCGTTTTCGTCTATGGACTCTAGCTGATCGGAGTATCCGTCGGCGTACACGGGCGGGCAGGCGATGTTCGTCAGCTTGGGGTGAACCAGCCCCATCTCGTAGAAGTTGGAGTTTCGCATAGCCGCCATGCAGTGGCGCTGCGCGGGGCCTGCGATGTGCAGCTCGACATCCATGCCGTATCCCTCGGCGGAGTGGGCTATCTTCATCACGCCGGTGATGCCGCCGTCGTACTCCGGGTCCGCGCGCCAAAAGTCGGTGGCTTCGGCTGCCGCCATGTCCGCGTGCGCCTCGACTAGGTGGACATGCTCGCCCTGAAGCAGCGGCGTCTTCAGCATCCTGCGAAGCTGTCGGTGCGCGTATAGCGAAACGCCGCCGTCGCGCATCGGGTCTTCGTACCAGAAATAGCCGTTGTCGTCGCAGGCGCGCCCGACGGCAAGCGTGTCGCCGAAGGTGTCGTACACGCAGCACGGATCTATCATCAGCGCCATCTTGCCGCCGACCCGACGCCCGACGGCGTTGACCGTCGCCACCTCGCGCGGAATCGACACCTCGCCCCACGAGTGTATCTTGAACCCCTTGTAGCCCATCTCTAGGCACTGCTCCGCGAAATCGGCGTATGCTTCGGGGCTGCTCAGCCCGTCGCGCTGCCGGTCGGCGTGGTATGTGCTGGCGTAGCACGGCAGCTTCTCGCGGTATCCGCCAAGCAGCTGGTATATCGGCGCGCCGTGCAGCTTGCCCGCCAGATCCCACAGCGCGATATCCACAGGTCCAATGCCCATCTTGTCTTGCTTGCGGAGGATGGACTTCGCCTGATTGTAGAACCGCTCCCGCTCCAGCGCGCTCTTGCCTATCAGGTACGGCGCGAACTGCTGAATCTGCTCGAACGTGCCGGGCGCGACGCTCATGTACTCCCCGGAAACGCCCGCGTCGGTCTCGATGCGGATGCCGAGAACGGCGCGGGCGCCGCGCCCGCCCGGCTCGTAGAATGGCCCCATGGCGAAGCCCAAGTCCTTGCCCACGTCGTCGAACGGAAAGCGGTAGCGCGTGAGCGTGATCTTGCGGATGATTGGCGCGTTGCCCATGTCGAATCTCCTATGCCGCGCGTCGTATGCCGCGGGCTCGGCGCTTCAGCCGCCCGCTCGCGCGCGGATGGCGGCTGTGTGGTCCCACGGCGCTATCCAGTCGTCGGCTATCTCCATGCCCCAGCCCGGCGCGTCGGACGGCTCGATTCGCCCGCCTTTGGGAATCGCCAAGCCCGGGATGGGCCAGACCTCTTCGAGCGGCACGCCCGGATCGCTGCCCATCCAGAACTCCGCCATTGGCGATTCCGGCATGGCGATTGCGAAGTGCTGTCCCCACGGAGACGCCACCGCCGCGTGCGGAATGGTGATTATGCCAGCCGCCTCGCCGATGGTGTATATCTTCAGCGCCTCGGAGAAGCCGCCGCACCACTTCATATCCGGCTGAAGCACGTCTACGGCGCGGTGCTCGACTAGCTGCCTGAACGTCCATCGCCCGTGATGGTCTTCGCCCGTAGCCAGCGGCACCCAGTTTATCGCCTTTCGCAGCTCGATATGCCCCTCTAGGTCGGTAGGTATGAGCGGCTCTTCCAGCCATCGCAGCCCGTAGGGGCGCAGCCGCTGAGCCAGCCGCACGGCGAATTCCACGTTGAAGCTCATAACCGGGTTGTACATCAGTTCCGCGTGCGGACCCACTGCGTCGCGCGCTTTGGCGATGTGCTCTTCCACGATGTCCAGCCCGGCGATTCCCTCGTCGTAGTGCGCGGGGTTGGACACCTTGAACCGCTCGAACCCAAGTTCCATAGACCAGTCGAGATCGTCGGAAGTGACGTACACGTCCGCCGCGTCTCGGCATGGCCCGCCGATTAGCGAGTAGACGGGGACGCCGAGCAGCTTGCCCTTGAGGTCCCACAGCGCGAGGTCTATGCCGGACTGCGCTACAGTCGCCAGCCCGCCCGCGCCGAACCGCTGGGTGGAGCGCCACATCAGATCGTTGAGATACTCGATAGCCATGCAGTCGCGCCCTTCCAGCAGCGGCGCGAAGTGGTAATCGACTATCGCGGCGGTCGGCTCGCCGAAGCTGCACTGCCCCAAGCCGTAAGTGCCGTCTTCCGCCTCCACCTGCACCCACACGTCGGCGGACGTGTTCGCGCCCGGCATCGCGCCGTGCAGCCGCGAAAACTCGGCGTACTTGTTGATTGGCAGCGCGCGCCGCGCGTGGGTGTTCCAGTTCGGGCGGCGCGGCTTGGTCTTGGGCGGCGTTCGCGGAATGCTCAGCTCTACGGCTTGGATGCGCTTTATCTTCATGGGGTTGCCTCCTCTTTTCTTGCGGATGACATTGGGCAGCGGGCGCAGATGCGCGCGCCCATAGCCGAGGATATGGGTTCGCCCCGCCGGTCGGCGTCCATCGCCAGCTTCGCCAACCCTATGATGAAAGAGTCCTCCACGCTCACTGTCGGAACGCGGGTGTAGCTCGGGACGCCGCTATGCTCCGCGACTTCGCCATACTCGATATCCAGCTCTACGAGCGTTTCCAGATGCTCCGAAACGAAAGCGGTGGGGACGACTATCAGGGCGGCGGCGTCTTCGCCCGCGCGTTGTATCTCGTCCTCCGTCGAAGGCCCTATCCACTTCAGCGGCCCCACTTGGCTTTGGTAGCACAGCACAGGCTCGAAGGGCGGCAGGTCTGATCGGCTCTCCAGACGGTCTACGATGGCGGCGGTGGTAACTTCTATTTGCCACTGATATGGGTCGCCGCCTTTGATTATCCGCTCCGGCAGCCCGTGCGCCGAGAACAGAACGCGGATGGGATTGTCGCTCCGAGATTCGGCGAGCGCGTCCGCCACCATATTGGCGACGCAGTCTATGAAGCCGTCTTCGTGCGGATAGCAGCATACGGCGCTGGTCGGCGCAGTCAGCCCCGCATCGCGCGCCGCCCGATGCCAGTCGTCGATAGATGACCCCGTAGTCGTTAGGCGGAAGCAGCTCGACCATGGCGCTTTCGAGCGCGCGCGCCTGCGCCTGCGTGTTCGCCAACAGCGGCGAGCCGCCGCCGAGGTGCGCGTATATCCCGCGCGAAGTCGGCGCGCGCCTGTTGGAGATTATCTTGGCAAGCCCCCACCGCATGAAAGACGGCATCGGCACGGAGATGATTTCGGGGTCGTTGAACAGGTTGAATAGGAACGGTTCGATGTTTTCGGGTTCGTCCGGGCCTCCGAGATTGAATAGGACGACAGCGATTTTGGTCATGTATCCTTTGCCCTAGCTTCTCGCCGAACGCATCCATGCGGGGCGCGGCGGGATCGCAAGCCCTATGCTCGGCGGGTATCGACGCTGTAGCTTAGCACAAGTCGCCTAGTCGGCTGCTCGCCCTCCGCGGACCACAGAATCCGCTCCGCTTGTCAGCCCTCATAGCATCCTGACGAGTTGGGTCAACGCGCTGAACGCGGCATCGTCGAAATTCCAAACGCAGCGCTGAGCCGCCTCGCCCAAGCGCAGGTCGGGGCGGTTTCTCGACGCTAGGAAGGCGTGAACGCGCGCCTTCGCAGCCCATACGGGCTTGGACGGTTCCGCGCCCGTTTCGTCCAAGCACTCGAAATATCGGTCGACGCAAGCCATGGCGGGATCGTCTGCGACCGAGCTGAGACAGACATCCTCCATCATCGTGCCGTCGCCGTCGTGCGGCACGACTAGGTAGGCGACCGTTAGCCCGGATTCGGAAACTGGTTCTAGCGGGCGGTTAGGGCGGGGAAGCCCGACCTGCGCCAACGTGTCCGCAACGCTCTGCCTTCTTCCCTGTATGTTCTGGTCTGCGTCGACAATAACCGCCAGAGACTTCACCCGATCAAAGTCTGGCAAAGCCATATATGTCTCGACGACGCGCGCCAAATTCTGGTATCCGCCACACTGGTTCACCTGCACATCCGCGATTCCGAGATGTTCGCATAGCGCATCGAGTATTCGAACATCGTCGACACCCTCGACGAACACCAGCTTTTCATGCACGATTCTAAGTTCGTCTGCCATCTACCTGATTTCCAAATTGAGTTCTATAGCCGTATCCAGCATGTAATCCTTGAATCTCGCTGCGGTGACGCCGTCGTCGCGTCTGTCTAGCCTGTGGAACGCGAACTCGCGCTTGCCCTTGTGCGACAAAGAACGGTGAGCCGCGCGGATGCACTCCCCGCTGTGGGTGGTGGCGACTATCTGGACGCCGAACGTCCCTGCCAAGCTGTGCAAGATAGAGAATATCTCTTTGTGGGTTGAGTAATGTAGCCCGTTCTCTATCTCATCGACTAGCAGCATCCCGCCCCGTGCTTCGTTCATAGCGAGTCCGAGTCTGAACATTCGGTTCAAACCTTCTCCGAGCAAATAGATCGGTATGGGAATCGTCATGCCGGAAAGGTAGGCGTGAATGATGGGAGTGTCTTCTATCGATATGGATGTCAACCCTTCGAGACGAGGTTCCAATAGACGAATGATGTCTATTATCTTGTCGTCGTCTCCGCTGAGTTGGAGTTTCCCCATTCGCCGAGCGCTGATCTGTGGATCGTCGCGGTGCAGCGCTGGCATGAAAATTGAAGCCGGTCTGTGATGCACTACTTGGCGTTCCTGTCGAATGCCTTCCTGGGTCAGAGTGGGTACGGGCCCGCCCTGTATCAAATTCTCGGCTACCCACCACGCGCGGGAAGTGTACTCTTCGCCATCGTCATGCTTGTAGGAGAATACCAGCTCCGAATCGCCTTCCGACGATGATATGGACATCAAGCCCGCGCTGCCGGATAGCGCAGTATCCGGGCGGAACGCGGCAGCGCTGTTGTGGTCTTGCAAATATACTTCCAGCTTTCGGGGACGGCTTCCCCAGTCGCCATGTCCGACTATCTCGATGCGCCTGTCCGTGTCGAAATCGCGAAAGACGTTGCGGAACATGTAATCTCTCTGGAGAGCCGTGAAGCCCCGCATCGAATCCACCCTGATCCCCAGTTCTGGGTTGTCTGGCCCGGTAAACAAGAACAGCGCTTCCAGCAGCGCCGTCTTGCCCGCGCCGTTCTTGCCCGCTATGAGCGTTATCCGCCCTAGCGGGTCCAGCGTTACGCAATCCAGATTGCGAAAGTTTCGCACAGAAAGTTTCGTTAGCATCTCCCGCCTCCTCACACCCGCGAGTCGTCTCGCAAGACTGCTTGCGCCGCGTCAGCGTCTATCAGCGGGTAGACGTCGAACTCGGCGGGGATCATCTCCCCCCACTCGGTCAGCAGGCGGTGGAGCGTCTCGTTCGAGTCCACGTCGAACAGCGCTACGGCGCCCCGCGCGATGCGCGCGTACACGAACCGCATCAGCCCGCGATCCAGCTTGTCTTGCGCCCATGGCCAGTAGCCCTGCCGTCGTTCGCGCACCTCGGAAGGGCGCGTCGGCAGAGGGTTGCTTATTACCAAGAACAGCATCGGCAGCCTCCATTGCAGCCGCTAATCATCCCGCGCCGTTCCAGTCGAGCAGCGCGAGCAGGTCCGTAGTATACCGTCCGCGAACGAAGTCGGGATGGCGGAGCGCGAGCCGCAGCGTGGGGATGTTGGTCTCGACGCCGCTGACGCGCGTCTCCGCTAGCGCGTCGCTCATCAGCGCCAGCGCCGCCTCGCGCGTGTCGCCTCGCGCGATTATCTTCGCCAGCAGCGGGTCGAAGTGCGTGGACACCTCATCGCCGGCGCGATAGCCGCTGTCTACGCGCACGCCGTCCATCGCGGGCGTGACGAACTCCACGAGCGCGCCGGGCGACGGGATGAAGCTGCGCGGATGCTCGGCGTACACGCGGCACTCTATGGCGTGTCCGTCTATAGGCGCGGCGCGCGTGGATAGCCCCATGCCCGCCGCCACCCGCAGCTGCTGTTCCACTATGTCTACCCCGGTTATCATCTCCGTAACGCCATGCTCCACCTGCAAGCGCGTGTTCGCCTCCAAGAAGTAGAAGCCGCCTTCGCTGTCCGCCACGTATTCGAACGTGCCTGCGTTGACATAGCCCACGTCGCGTGCCAAATCTAGCGCGGACGCTATCAGCCGCTCTCGCGTTTCGGCGGATATGGACGGCGACGGCGCTTCTTCGATGACCTTCTGCCTCCGACGCTGAGCGCTGCACTCCCGTTCCCACAGGTGGATTATGCCGTTGTCGTCCCCGATGATCTGCGCTTCGACGTGCCGAGCGTTTGGAACGAACCGTTCCAGATAGACCGCGTCGTTCCCGAACGATCTTCGCGCGGCTGAGCGCGCGCGCCGAACCGCGTTTCGCAGTCTGCGCGGCGATTCGACGAGCTGCATCCCGATTCCGCCGCCTCCGCCGCTTGCCTTGACCATCAGCGGGTATCCCACGCGCGCCGCGAGGGCGTCGATGTCCGCGTCGTCCGCTGGAACGTCCGCGCCGCTAAGCACGGGAACGTTCGCGGCGGCAGCTCGTCGCCGCGCCGCTCGCTTGTCCGCCATAGCGCGAATCGCGTTTGCCGACGGACCCACGAACGCGATTCCGGCGTCGGCGCACGCCTCGGCAAGAGCCGCGTTCTCTGACAGGAAGCCGTAGCCGGGGTGGACAGCCTGCGCGCCCGCGCGCCGCGCGGCGTCGAGCGTCGCGCCGACGTTCAGGTATCCCGCCGCGGGAGAGGGCGCGTCCGGCAGCGCGATGGCGTCGTCCGCAAGCTCCGCGTGGAGCGGGCTGCCTTCCTGACGAGAGTAGACAGCCGCCGCAGCCACGCCCAGCTTGCGGCAGGCGCGGATGACGCGACAGGCTATCTCGCCTCTGTTGGCTATGAGTATCTTTTTGAACAATGGCGTTCACCCGACGCGATTTTGTGGTAACATTGACGCCATTATAAGGAAATCCCGTTCTGGAATGGATGGGACATGCGCGGGGCGGACGGCGAGAGTCGCCTTGCCCGGCGACCGACCGAACAGAGAGGAGAAGCAGATGATGAGACGATCATCACGGTTTAGCGTACTTTCGCTAATGTATATTTTGCTTGGGTTGACGGCGGCGCTGGCGCTGGCGTGTTCCAGCGCCGAGGAGCCTGCCGCGCCGGAGCAGCCCGCAGCGCCCGCCGCGGCGCCCGCGGCGCAAGCCGCAGCAGCCCCGGCTCAGCAAGCGGCAGCCGTGCCGCAGCAGCCCGCGCCCGCGGCGACTGCGATGCCGGCGGTGGCTCCGGCAGGCACGGGCGGGCAGGCGCCGTCGGTGGCGGCGGTTCGCCCGACCTCCATACCCATAGACGTTCCCGTTATGGGCGAAGCCAAATTCGGCGGCACTCTCAAGTACGTGCCGCAGGGTTCCATCAAGATCATAGACCCCATAGCCACCGGCGCAATCGTCACCGGCACCGTGGGACGCCACGCCTATGACCAGCTCTTCTGGCGCGACAAAGATTACAACATCTTCCCGCAGATGCTGGAAAGCTGGGACATCAGCGACGACGGCAAGGTGTACACCTTCCAAGTGCGGCCGGGCCAGAAGTTCCACAACGGAGAACCGCTCCGCATGGTGGACATAGCCGAATCTCACAACCGCTTCGCGCGCGTAGACCCGCTCGGCAGGCAGCTGCTGGGGATCTCCGCAGGCAACGAAGGCAAAGAACGCTCGGATCAGAAGTTCAACCAGACGCTCGACGAATCCACGAACACAATCGTGATGACGTTCGAGCAGCCCACCGCGATGGTGCTGGAGTTCCTGGCGCAGCTCGACCCGCGCCAGCCTTCCGTCATGCACGAAAGCATCTGGCAGCTTGCGCCGGGCGAATCGGTCAGCACCGTCGTCGGAACCGGCGCGTATGAGATGACGGAGTGGGTGCCGCAAGAGCGGCTCGTGTTCGAGCAGTTCGCAGACTACGTTCCGAACGAGGGCGAGGCTTGGGACTTCACTAAGGGCGAGATAGTGCAGTATCTGGACGGCTTCGTCGCGCTGGACATCCCAGACCACGCCACCCGCGTAGCCGCGCTTCAGACCAACGAAGTGGACGTGCTGGACGACTTCAGGCTCGATCTGGCGTTCACGCTCGAAGGCAACCCCGAAATCAAGTGGTCTCCTATTAGAGACGGCAACTACGGCGTTCACGCCTTCAACTTCCGCCACCCGCCGTTCGACGTGAGCGAGGCGGGGCGGCTCGCCCGCCGCGCGGTATACGCGGCGTCTCCCAACGATCAGATAATGCAGGCGGCAGTCGGCGACCAGCAGTTCTGGACTGAGTGCTACGTAGAAATCCACTGCGGCACCCCTTGGGAAACCGTGGTGGCGGACGAGATTCAGCAAGAGGGCATCAAGACGTTCGGCGGAGACCTAGAGTTGGGGCGGCAGCTGCTCGACGAGGCGGCTCAGCTGGACCCGATGATCAAGGACTACCCGCTGCGCCTAATCGCGGCGTCGGATATGCCGTTCATGCCCGAGGCTGGGCTGGTGATGTCCGAGACGCTGCGCGATCTGGGCTTCACGAAGGTGGAGCTGGTATCGCTAGACTGGGCGAGCCGCGTCGCGCTCACCGGTCAAGAAGGTCCCTGGGAGATGGCTACTAGCTGGTCGAACTTCGCCAACGGGCTGAACCCGCTGGCGCCCTCGATGGCGTCTAGCGGCAGCGGCGGCTGGGAAGAGCCGCGCATCACCGAGCTGCGCGACAGCTTCCTCGTCGAGACCGATCCCGTCGTCTTGCAGCAGCTGTTCGACGACATGAACCGCGTTCTCTACGACAACCCCGCGCGCGTGTGGCACTTCATGTTCTCCCCGCCGCGCGCGATAAGGGCGGACGTGAAGAACTTCTGCCTAGACTGCCTGTTCCCCATACTCCATAACGTTTGGCTAGACAGGTAGACAGATAACCTAACCGCAGGGCGGGCGCGGACGCGCTCTCCCGCTCGCCCTGCCCACTCCCATAGGATGCTGCTGAATTGCTGCCATACATACTGAGAAGATGCGTTCTTGCCGTGCCGGTGTTCTTGGCGGTGTCTATCATCACGTTCTCGATAATGCAGCTTGCGCCGGGCGACCCGGCTGCGATACTGCTCGGCGGCGACTTCCTGCTGATAGCCACCGAGGAAGACATAGCGGAGGCGCGCGCCCAGCTCGGCGTGGACAGGCCCGCCGTGGTTCAGTATCTGGACTGGTTCACGGGTTTCTTCCGCGGAGATCTGGGAACGTCGCTCTTCACCGGGCTGAAAGTCTCCGAGCTAGTGTCCACCCGCATCGAGCCGACGGTTTCGATGATTATGATGGGCATATTCATCGCCATAATACTCGGCATCCCCATGGGGATTCTTGCCGCGTGGAAGGCGAACACGTGGATAGACCGCGTGATTATGGTGTTCGCGGTCATAGGGTTCGCCATGCCGGGTTTCTGGCTAGCGTTCAACCTAATCTGGCTGTTCAGCGTAAAGCTGGGCTGGTTCCCCGTATTCGGTTCCGTATCGTTCTCCGAGGATCCCGTGCAGTTCCTGCGCCACATGACGCTGCCGGCCATAGCCGTCGGCACCAGTTTCATGGCTCTCAACGCCAGAATGACGCGCTCCAGCGTGCTGGAGGTCTTGAAGGACGACTACATCCGCACCGCGCGCGCCAAGGGGCTTGTGGAACGGGTGGTGCTGTTCCGCCACGCCTTCCGCGCCGCGTCTATGCCCATAGTCACCATCGTCGGGCTGAGCTTCGCGGGCGCGGTGACCGGCGCGACGCTCACGGAGGTGGTGTTCGCCATTCCGGGCATGGGCAGGCTGTTCGTGGGCGCGGTAACCGACAGGGATTTCCCCGTGATACAGGGGCTTATGATGATATTCGCGGGCGCGTATGTGTTCCTCAACCTAGCGGTGGATATACTGTACGCCTACCTAGACCCTAGGGTGCGATACTAATGGCTACCGAGTACACGCGCGCGGGGGAGATTCGCCCACGCTCGCGCATACAGGAGCGCTGGATAGGCGCTCGCCGCGCGCTGGCGAAGAACCCGAACATGGCGCTCGGGTTCGCGCTCCTAGGCGTCATCGCGTTCTTCACGATATTCGCCAACTTCCTGGACCGCTACGATCCGGAAGAGATCAACCCCATAGACCGCCTCCAAGCGCCGAGCGAGACTCACTGGTTCGGCACGGACACCACAGGCAGAGACATCTACTCGCGCACGCTGCACGGCGGGCGGGTGTCGCTAATGGTGGGCTTCAGCGTGGCGGTTCTCACCGTAGCCGCCGGCATGATAATCGGGCTGGTGTCCGGCTACGACCGCCGCGCCGATATGGTCATCCAGCGCTTCATGGACGCGCTCATGTCGTTTCCCACGCTGCTGCTTGCGCTTGCGCTCATCGCCATGCTGGGAAGCTCGCTCACGAACGTCATCATAGTCATAACGGTGGTGGACACGCCGCGCATGGTGCGCATCATCCGTTCGCAGGTGCTGAGCCTGCGCGAATACCAGTTCGTGGAGGCGGCGCGCGCCATCGGCTCGCCCACGTGGAGGGTGCTGATGTGGCACGTCGCGCCCAACACCTTCGCGCCGGTGATAGTGCAGGCGACGTTCGTGTTCGCCTCCGCCGTGCTGGTCGAAGCCGGGCTGAGCTTCCTAGGGCTGGGAATCCCGCCGAACGAACCTAGCTGGGGAAACATCCTCGCGCTAGGGCGAACCTTCATCCAAACGGCGGTGTGGGTGGCGTTCTTCCCCGGGCTGATTCTCACCATCACCGTGCTGGCTATCAACCTAGTCGGCGACGGACTGCGAGACGCGCTCGACCCCAAACTGGCGCGGAGGGCATAGTCTTCCGCATGCGCCCGAGCGGACTCGTCGGACGGCGCGGGGTTTTCCGCATGCGCCCGAACTGGCTCGGCGCGCGGTGATCGCATACGCGGTTCTAGCCATTCGAGTGGCGGGCGGCTTTGGGCTGTCCGCCATATTCGCGTTCACGGCGGTCATCTCCACGCAGGTCGTCTATCGAATGACGAGCTACCAGATGACGCCGGAGACGGTAATCGCGCTGCGGTTCACGCTTATAGGCGCGCTGTGCGGGCTGGGAACTGCGACGGCGTGGATGTCTACCGATCTCGCGCCGCGTCTAGTCTCGTTCCGTTCGCTGGCGTGGGTTGCGATAGGGCTAGCCGCGTCTTGGGGCGTGTATTGGTTCATGCTGGAGACGGATGCGTCGGCGTCTCTCTACTCGCTTTCGCGGCAGGAAGTCGCCAACGCCGCCATCTTCTGGGCGATGATTCTGCCGAACGCGACGGCATCCGCCATCGGCGTCTACTTGCAACTGCGGCGCGGCATCTTGTAACCGCGACCGCAGACGCCTACTCTTCCGGCTCCACCACTTCCAAGACGCGCTCGGCGTCCACGTTCGTCAGCGTCTGCCGCCGACCGCTGGGCCAGTGAACTTCTATCGAGTCCACTACCGTCGCGCTTCCCAACCCGAACTCCAGCTCCACGCTGTCCATGGATAGGTAGCTGGAGCCTGCCTTGACCTCCCTCACCTGCGTGAGCGGCTTGCCATCCGCCGCGACGGTTGTCGTCAGATACACGCGCGCGCCGATGCCGTCGGCGTTGCTGCCGCCGCCGTCGATAGCCATGCGCCCCTTCAGCCGAAGCGTAATCCAGCTCCCGCCGACTGGCTGATTTATCCATACGAACGTGGGACCCAGCGTCTTCTCGAACTGCTGACCGTCGCCCGCGAACGTCAGCCCGCTGCTGTTGGTGCCGATTAGGTCTACGCTGCCATCGCCGTTTAGGTCGCCGTGCGCCAGCCCCTTGCCGTTCTCGTGGTACTTGGCGGATAGCTTGTACGCGAGCGGGTCTTTGCCCGGCTCTATCTCGTCGTAGCGAACCCCCATGACGTCCAGCAGGCGGGCTTCTACGGTAACGTCCTCGAATCCATCGCCCGCGCGGTTTCGCATCATGCGCCCGGCGGCGGGATACACGTCGCCGCCCGGACCGTCGCCGGCGGCAAGCTCGGAGCCTAGCCAGTAGAGGTCTTCGTAGCCGTCGTTGTCCATGTCGAAGAACGTCGCGCCATAGCCGAAATCGTATGCGGAAAGTCCCGTTGGCAGGGGCCAGCTTGGGTGGATGTTCGCGGCGTCGAGCGAATCCGGCGGCATGAGGGCGCTCGGCTCTACGCTCGTCGAGGGCGCTACGTCCGCGAAACCGCCGCCTCCGCTACGGCTCAGCAGCGCGTTGAGGCAGCTTCCCCACCAGAAGCGTTCGTGATACTTGCAGTCCGGCCCCGGGTTCGGCTGCGGCGCGCGCATCCGCAGATGGTAGCCCGCGTTGGTTGCGAACACGTCCAGCCGCGCGTCCGCGTCGTAGTCGCCCACGGCGAAGCCCATCCAGTTGCCCACGCGCGCGAAGCCCATCCGCCGCTCCACAGGCTCGAAGCGTATCTCGCCGCGCGTAGAGCGGTTCTCGTACACCTTTAGGAAATCGCCGTCCGTTCCAACCCACAGGTCGGGCAGCGAGTCATCGTTGTAATCGAAGAACACCGCCGCGTGCGTGGGACCCGTCGGGTCCCCCACGCGGTTGCCGCGCTCGTCCGAGAGCGATGGATCGTAACCCTCGAACGACGCGCCTGATTCGTCCGTAAACGTCAGCGGCTCGCCCTGCGGGTCGCGCATCCAGATAGAATCCCCGCGAACGCCGGCGGACTCGGACACGTCTTCGAAAGAGCCGTCGGCTTGGTTGTGGAGCATTACGTCGAAATGTCCCGGATGGTTCGCTTCCCCCATGAAGAAATAGTCTTCGTCTATGAGGTTGGCGACGAATATATCCAGCCAGCCGTCGTTGTCGGCGTCCGCACATAGAACCGTAGCCGCCGAGCGCAGGTTGAGCGCGCCGCCGAGCGCCGTATCGGTAGCGTCTTCGAAAGAGCCGTCGCCGCGGTTCATGAACAGCCTGTCGGCGTGGGCGGCGCGCAAATCGTCGTCGTCCGCCGAGCGGAAGTCCAGCCCATCGCCCTGAACGCCGCGCCCGCCTACGTACAGGTCTTGATAGCCGTCGTTGTCCACGTCGCAAGCCGCCGCGCCGCTAGAACCCTGCGCCGTCGCCTCGACGCCCGCGGGCGCGGCGACGTCCGTGAATGCCAGATTGCCGTCGTTGCGGAACAGGCGGTTGGGCTTGCCCGCTTCCTGCGTGATGTAGAAATCCAGATCGCCGTCTCGGTCGAAGTCGAACACCGCCGCGCCGGGGCGGTAGTTGGACACCAGATATGCGCTTCCCAGCGCGGCGGGCGCGATGTTTGCGAATGCAGGCACGGCGGCGCTGGCGACTGCTTCGGGCGGCGGCTGCGGCTCGGACTGGCGCACGCAAGCCGTCGCGAGCGCCAGCAGCAGCGCCGCCGCGACTAGGTAGACGGATGTGGATGAGATATTCATGGCTGCCCCCGCGCATAGGCGAATGTGTTTGGCGTTAGGTTATCATGGCAGGCGAGGCGTAAACTGACAATGGGCGCGGATAGCCGCCAGAATGCTCGCAAATCGCTCGCGCTAGGCTCGCGGCGAGATGTCGCGTGGCTCGCGGCTATAAGCGCGACGCTGCTGCTGACGCTGCTGCCGTTCTCCAGCTATATCGCGTCCATCCCGTTCATCCGCGCGGAGTGGGGGATGAGCAACACTCAGGCGGCGGTGGTGTTCGGCGCGTACCTCGCGGGATACGCCGCATCGTCCGCGCTGCTGCTGCCGGCTACGGACAGGCTGCCGGCGGGGCGCGTCCTGCTCGGCAGCGTGGCGCTCATCGCTGTCAGCAACCTGCTGTTTCCGCTTGCGTGGGACGTTTGGAGCGCGATTCCGCTTCGGTTCGCCGCCGGCGCGGGACATGTGGGCGCGTACATACCCGGCATCCGGCTGGTGTCTCTGCGTTTCGCCGGCGGCAATCGCGGCGCGGCGGTGGCGATATTCGTAGCCGCCGGATACGCGGGGACGACGCTATCCTATGTGTTCATGGGGCAGATGCTAGCGGCTTTCGACGGGTGGCGGATAGCGTACCTCATAACCTCGCTCGTCGCGCTGATAGGCGTCGCGCTCGCGGCGGTGGCGATTCGGGGCGCGCGCGAGGAGACGCCGCCGCCGCCGAGCGCGCCGCCGGGCGGTCTGGTCATGAACGTTCTCCGATACCGCCCGACGCTTCTGGTGAACATCGCCTACGCGCTGCACACCGCGGAGCTGTACTTGGCGAGGCTGTGGCTGCCGCTGCTGCTGGCGGCGGCGCTCGAATCGCGCGGCGCGGACGCGGCGGATTCGGCGGCGCTGGCGGCTACGTGGTCGGGGTTCATGTTCATGACAGGCATCGCGGGGGTGTTCGCGGGCGGGGCGGTCTCCGACAGGATAGGGCGAACCGCCGCCGCCGCGCTCGTGTTCGCCGCGTCCGGCGCTATGTCGTTCGCAGTGGGATGGCTCGTCGGCGCGCCCGCGTGGGTCGTCATCGCGCTGGGGTTCGCATACGGATTCGCCACCGCCGCAGACTCCGCCATCTACTCTACGGCGGTAACCGAGCTTGCGCCGCGCGGCATGATAGGTTCGACACAGGCGGCGCAGAGCGTGGTCGGCTTCTCGGTGGGCGCGGTCGCGCCCATCGCGGCGGGAGGGCTGCTGGACGCTTTTCGCGGCGCGACGGGATGGGGCGCGGCGTTCGGATTCAACGGCGCGCTCGCCGTCGTGGGCGTGGGCGCGCTGCTGCTGCTGAGGCGTCTGCCAGAAGCCGAGCGCATGGCTGCGGGGCGGAAGTAGCGGCTGCGGAGCGCGGCTAGTCTTCCCCTTTCGAGTACGCGCCGAAGGTTGCCGAATACAGCGAAAAGGCGCTGTCCGCCGGCATAAGCAGAAGCTCGCGCGATTCTACTTCCGCCATGCGCGCGAGGCGGTACATGCGCGGTTCGACGACGCGGACGACGCTGTTTCCCGCGTCGTCGTAGCTCACGTCCGCGCCCGCGAATTCGGGAGGAATCGGCGCGCCGTCCATCGTAAGCCTGAACTCGAACGGCTCTCCGTTTTCGTTTCCCAGCACCGCGTTCACCTCGTTGGCGAAGAAGCGAAAGCCTATGTAGTCCGCGAAGTCCGGGCTTGCGCGGGTGTGGCGGATAGCGTCGTCGGTGGCGCGCCACTCGCCGTTGAGGAACAGGAAGTGGTTCTTGCGCTCGCCGTCGTCCACGTACACCCGCGCTTCGTATGGCGCTTCGTAGAACTCTTCGTTGAGGATGTAGGCGCCGCCGTATTCTATGTTGCGCTTCGCGCCGCCGTACATCTCCCGCGTGATGAAACGCTCCGGGTCCGTAGCTCGCGTTCCCGCGATGGGCGTCGGGTCCGAGTCCGTTCGCGGCTCGATGCCGCTCACGTCTCGCCCCATCTCTTCCAGCAGAAACCGGATGACGGCTTCCGTATCCGCGTATCCGCCTTCGCCGCGGCGGTAGTAGCGCACGAACCCGTCGCCGTCCATGATGTACTTCGTGGGCCAAGCCTCCACCCTGTACGCGCGCCACGTCTGCATGTCGTTATCCTGCGCCACGGCGTATTCGACGCCAAGCGACTCTGCGGCGGCCGACACGTTCTCGCGCAGCTTCTCGAACTCGAACTCCGGCGTGTGGACGCCGACTATCAGCAGCCCCAAATCCGCGTACTTGTCATGCCACTCGCGCAAGTATGGGAGGGTTCGGATGCAGTTGACGCAGGTATACGTCCAGAAGTCGAACAGCGCCACTTTGCCGATGAAGTCCGGCACTCCGAGCGGTTCGGCGTTGATCCACCCGCTCAACCCTCTGGGCGGGGGCGCGGCTATTAGCCCGCTCTGCGCGTATCCGAACACGTCGGGAGTGGGCGCCGGGGCGGGAGACGCTGGGGGCGCGGGCGATGCTACGGCGGTGGGCGTGGGAGTCGATGGCGCGGGCGTAGAAGAGGCTGTCGGCGACACGACGGGCGTGGCGGTGGGCGTGGGGGTAGGGTTCGCGGGCGTCGCGGTAGGCGTTGGCGTGGCTATGGGCGTCGCGGTTGCCGATGGCGCGGCTGTCGGCGTTGCGGCGACCGTCGCAACTGGCGCTGGCTGCGGCGCGTCCGAGCATCCCGCAACCGCCAATAGACACAGGCATAGAGCGACGGCGGCCGCGACGCCCGCGCGCGTTGGCGGATTCAGCTTCCGCTCGTCCGCGCGCGCTATATCAGCAGAACGCCGTCGCGCTTGACGACGCGCCCTTGCGAAACGATGGCGCTCACGTCGTGAAGCGCGCTGATGTCTTGGGACGGGTCTCCGTCGATGATGAGCGCGTCGGCGGACTTGCCAGCCGCGAGCGTCCCTATCTCGTCTTCCAGACCGAGGCACTCTGCGGAAGTGAGCGTCGAGCAGACTATCGCCTCCATCGGGGATATCCGCATCTCCTCGACCATCACCTGCGGGATGTGGGCGAAGTCGTCGAAGTTGGCGTTCGTCATGCCGGAATCCATGCCGGTTACGAACTTGACGCCGCGATCCCACATGTCGCGCAGTATCTCGAAGCGTCGCGCGGGGTCTCCCATGCCGCCGCTCGCGGGGCCTCTCCTCTGCCCGCGCAGCGCGTTCAGCCTGCCGAGCGCGAGCGTGGGATCGACGTAGATGCCCTTTTCCGCAATCATGTCCGCGTAGTCGGGGTCGTAGTCGTACATATCTTCTTCGGACTCTGCGAGCCAAGAGCAGTGGATGAGGTTGTGGATGCCGGCGTCCACGCAGTTCCTCACGCCTGCGGATGCGTGGCAGTGCGCCGCCACGCGCAAGCCGAGCCGCTCGGCGTCCGCCACAGCCGCGCGCAGCGTCTCGGCGGGATATTGCGGCGCGCGAACGTTGGTGCCGGGCGTGAATCCGCCGCCGGTGGACATTATCTTGATGCAGTCCGCGCCTAGCTTGAATTGCGTTCGGATTGCCGCTACTACCTCGTCCGCCGTGTCCGCCTCGCTGCCGAACATGTTGCAGTGTCCGCCCGTGGTGGTGATGGGCGTTCCCGCCACGACGAGGCGCGGTCCCGGGATGATGCCGTTTTCGACAGCGGCTTTGATTGGCAGGACTACTTCGTTTCGGCTGCCGAGATCGCGCATCGTGGTTACGCCTGAGCCGAGCGCCGAGCGCACCGCGCCGACGCCGCGCATGATGAAAGTCTCGTTGCTCTCGGTGGTGATGTGCGTGTAGGCGTCCGTATGCGCGCTGCAATGGATGTGCGAGTGCATCTCGATGAAGCCGGGCATTATCGTTCCGCCCGCCACCTCGATAACGTCCACGTCCTCGCGCTCGCCGAAGCTCAGCTCGCCCTGAGCGGCAACCTGCGCTATCTTGCCGTTCTCTATGACGAGCGCGGCGTCGGGAACTGGGTCCGCGCCTGTGCCGTCGATAAGTCGATCCGCTTTCAGAACGAGTTTCATCTGTGTCTGCCTCTGCTGGGGTTTGCTTTCCGCGCTCGTAGAGTTTGCGGGTTGGATCGCTGGGGGTGTGGAAGCACTCTGTTGTTTGTCTGAATCAGGATTTTCGAGATTGGAGGATTCGCGTGATTCTATCGGGAGAATCCAGAAATCCCGCGAATCAGGATTCAGGCAAATACTCCGTCAGGGCGATGCCGCTCATTCCGGCACAGCCGCGCGCGCTATCGCCATAAGCTCATCTTCGGGCGCGTCCAAGTCCACCGGATCGCCGTGCGGCTGCGGCACCGGCAAGCCCGTCTTGCAGTACACCTCTATGGTGTTGCCTTCCGGGTCGGATGCGTACATGCCGAAAGCGTTGCCGTGGCTGACGGTGCGCTGTATCTCCACGCCCTCGCTCTTGAAGAGGGTGTGGAACTCCTTTAGCTCCGTCAGGCTGTCCACCGTGAACGAGATTTGCTGAATGACGCGCGCGTCCGCCGCGCCGCTGCGCCCCTTCATGATGACGAACTCGTGATGCTCGTCTTCCGGGTGTGCGCTGAGGAACACCATTCCGCGTTCCTCTATGTCTTCGTCCGCGATTTGCAGACCCATCACGCGGGAATAGAAGTCCCGCTGCTTCATCAGGTCGTCGACGTATATGCCGACGTGTCCCAGACCGCTTACCTTAGGCATTGCGTTCGCTCCTTTCGCGCGCCGTCGCTTGCGGGTGGGTGGATATGCGGGCGCGCCGTTACGCTACGTTGTCGCCCACTCGACGCCGTTGAGCGTCAGCCGCTGGAACTGCGGCGTCATAAAGCTAAGCCCGTTGTGGCCGAGCGTGGTCTTGAACACCTTGCCGTTGCCGTAAGAGCGCGTCCACGCGAGCGGGAACGTGCCTGCGGGCATGAAAGTGGGCTGTCCGCCCCATGCGTGAGAGCCTTCTTTGGCGGACGCTTCGAGGAACACGTCGTTGCCCGGGCGCCAGCCGATGTTCATGTAAAGCTCGTCGTTGGTAACGAAGTCGCTCAGCCCGTTGGCGCACGGATGGTTGGGGTCGCTCACGTTGACGGTGAACTGCCCGTATGGCGGATGGAAGCTCTCGCCCGTTATCCAGCCGCCGCCGGTAACGTCGTGATACTCGTTCCACGTCTCTGGCCTGCATCCGGAGATGTGCAGGCAGACGAACCCCTTGCCGCCGCCGACGTACTGCGTGAGCGCGGTGCGCGCGTCTTCGGATAGCGTAAGCTCCTGCTCGCGGCGGGTGTTGAACACCAGCGCGTCGAATTCCGCCATGCCGTCCGACAGCAGAAAGTCGGAATCTTCGGTCGTCTCCACCGCGTGCCCCGCGTCTTCTAGGAACTCCAGCAGAACCGGCGTGCTTTCGTGATACGGGTGTCCTCCGCCGGACATGACGAGCAGTTTCACGGTCATTCCTCCTATGGCGCGGCATCCCCCGCGCGGCGCGCAGGCGACGATGTGGCAGTTGGCGGCAGTCTATATTAGCGGTTGCGGGTTGTCTAGTGGCGGGGGCGGTTGCGGCGCGCATCGATGAAGCGGGCGGATAGGCGCGATTCACAGCGGCGCCGAACGCTCCGATCCATATGAGTTTGCGAAACCCAAATTTGCGGATTTGACATCTGTTGCTGTTTAAGTTACTCTATATGAGAGGGCATGCCCTATAAGTTTCTTTGGGTGTGATACGGATTACGGAGACCTCGGATAGAGTGCCATGAAACCTACGCCGATACTGCGCACGGGCAACCCGATTCGGAAGCTGCGGCTATCCGTGCCGGACATTTAACGGCGCCCGATGCGTCCATCCACGGACGAAAAGCCCGCGCCACGCTATTCGCGCGTGGCGGAGCATGAGCGGCGCGATCTACCCCACTTCACCTTTTCCTAGTCGGTTTGCGTGTCTGCCGCGTGCGTGGCAGACATCCACGACACTGAATCGGAATTCGCTCTTTGTACGTAACCTAAGGAGAAGCGCAATGCGCATAACCGAGAATAACGCCACATGGACCAGCATGGAGAATTGCTCTGTAACCGTCCACGCTAGGAAGCGAAAACAGTTGCGCGGCATCCCCAGCGATGCGGTGGAAGTCTTGTTGAACTACGGTAAGCGTGTGCGTGGCCGTGGCGCGATCATAGCGTGCATGACCAAGAAGTCGCGGCATCATGCGCGGCGGCGCATGGGCGCCGCCGCATACTCTCGCATCTCGGACAAGCTAGGCATCTACCTCGTTCTCGACAACGCTACCGGCAAATATATCATCACTCTCGGACACCGCACCCGTCGGCTGAAGCGGTAGTCCTGCGGGGCGGAATGACGCCGAGGCGCCGGCATGACTCTCGAGCCCCTATCCGCCCCAACGAACCGCAGCGGCAAGTGATAGACTAGCCGCAACGGGACGCTCGCCCAATGCCGGGGGCGGGCGGCTCCCGCATCGCCAAACCCAAGCCCGCGCGCAGGAGGGCATCATGGTCGCAGCGCAAAATCAATCCCTGAGAGAAACCAACGGCATCGCAGTAACCGAGCTTATCGGGAATATGCGGGCGGAGTATCGCGAGACCGTCGTCGGGCGCGCGCTGGATCACAGGGCGCGCGCATCGGGCAGCGTGCGAGACTCGCTCAATGCCGCCATTCGCAATCACGTCAAGATAGACAGGTTCCGCGATTCGAGCAAAGCGCCCGCGCCCATGCTCAAGGAAACCGTCGTCGCGCAAACGCTCATGGGCGGCAAAGACAAGCTCGCGGGCGCGCTGCTCCGCGCTTGGACGGAATCGCAACCAGATCTGCGCGAGCTCGTGACGGAGCATCTGAAGCGGGAAGGAATCGAAACCCAGCCGCCGGACTTCCGCGAAGGCGTGTTCGGCTTACAGTGGACGACGGGCGAGTGGCTGGAGCGGCGCGAACTTATCGCAGGCGAGCGCGAAGGTCTGGACGAAGACGACGTTGCGCTCATGCTGTGCTGCGTCTCAGGCGGCGCGCCTCCGCCGGATGGCGACGCCAACGCGCCGCCGCTGCTGTCGGACTTGTTCTCCAAGTGGCTGAACGAGCTTCGCAAGCTGCCGCTGGAAGCTATCGAGTGGAAAGAGCGGGAGGACTTCGCCAAAGCCATCGAGCGGGCGCACCAGTCCAAGACTGTGGATATGCTCGAGGAGAAAGCCGCCGCGCTCGACGCCATTCTCAACGAAATAACCGAACTCTTCTCGTCCGATCTGGGCTACTTGGATATAGACATCTCGAACTGGGGCATAGAGGCGCGTCGGCGCGTGCAGCTGTTCGGCGATAGCGGGGAGATAGCAAAGGCGCTTCACCATCTGCTGGCTGAGTATCACGAGGCGCGCCCGCAAGCGCCGTCTCGCAAAGAGGAGATGATCCGCGCCGAACGGCGGCAGCGCATCGAAGCGGACATATTCGATACCGTAGAGAACTGGAACGAGCTTATAGAGTCTTCCCCCGTGGATCTGCTGAGCGACGAGCGCCCGGCGAACGAACCTGCGCCGAACGACGGTGGGATAATGACTAGGCGCGAGTACGAAAGCCTAATATCGCGCTTGGAGATAGCCAACCGCACTTACAAGGAGACGCGGGAAGAGCATGACAGGACGCTGACGATGCTGGCGCGCGTGAAGCGGCAGAACGAGCGCTCTATCTCTGAGATGGATGAGAAGGACGAGCGGATAGCGCGCCTCTCGGCGGAAGTCGAGGCGGTGAAGAGGGACGGTGAGACGCTCGGCGCGCGCCTCGTCGAGCTGAATCTGGCGGCGGAACACGCGGAGGCGGACAAGGCGGAGCTTGCCGAGCAGAGCGGCGAGCTTCGCGAGCAGCTGGCGCAGAGCCTAGAGATGCAAGAGTACTGGCGGCGGATGTACGTCGAACAGCTGGCGCGCAACGCGGGCGCGGGCAAGGCGGAGATCGCGCCGCCCAACAGCGTGAACGCGGCGATAGACGCGGCGACGGCGGCGTTCCCGGATAGGCTCGCGTTCGCGCTCAACTCCAAGTCGTCCAAGAACTGCCCGTTCCAGAGGCCAGACGAGGTCTACGACGCCTTCGCGTGGCTCGCCACCGAGTACTACAACCTGCGCGCCAACCCGGGCGGCAGCCCGGATTTCAACAAGCTAATCAAGCAGGCTTGTTCCGGATGGTCGTACAAGTCGGGCCAGACGGAGGTGACGCGAGAGCAGTTCATCGAGTGGTACGTAGCCACGCTGAACGGCAGACGCTACTACCTAGACACGCACATCGGCAAGGGCAACCGCTTCGACCCGCAGAAGACCATCCGCATCGCCTTCGCATGGGATGACGAGCTGCGAAAGGTGGTGGTGGGCTTCATCGGGATGCACCAGCGCAACCGCCGTTCGTGACTGGACGCCGCTAGCCCGACCTTGCGCGCAAGGAGGATGATGACGGTGGCGGATACGACAGCGCGCCAAAGCGGCGACCGCGCGCCGGGCTTGTGCGCGGCGTTCGAGAAGATGGATGGCGAATTCGCAGACTCCGTAATCCGAAACGCCACCAAGTTTTGGCAGAGATGCAAGCAACCCACGAAAAACGAGTTCGAGGGGCTCGTTCGCGGCAGCGGCAGGAACGTTCCGGGCTTCCAGCTAAACGTGCCCGGCAGGCAGCTTCCCAGCCCCGACGACCCGCGCCTGTGGAGGATAGTCGGGGAGCGCGCGCACGCATCGGACAGAGACGCCGGCATAGTCCTGAAGGTGTGGATGGAATCCAAACCCGAGCTGTGCCGCGCGGTCGTCGCCCGTCTGGAAGAGATGGGGACGCCAGCGGAATCCCCGGACTTCGAAGAGAACCGCTTCCGGGATGTCTGGAAGGGCGATGCGTGGATGCGCGCCCGCGACGAGTTGGTCGAGCGGCTCGGCGGCCGCTCCGCCTCGGAAGTCGCGCTGATGATCTGCTGCGTGTCCGGCAGGCTTCCCGAACTGCCGCTCGACGCGGAACGCGAGCCTGAAACCGCGCCGCGCGGCATAGACTTTTCCGCGACGCTCGCCCGCATGAGAGGGCTGGAAGTCGGCGATAGCGAGTGGGATGGCGTGCTGCGTGTCATCGCGCAGGCTAAAGACTTCATCGCGCAGGCGGAAGAGATAGTCGGCGAAAGAGTTGCCGAAGCCGCGCTCAAGATGACCGAAACGCTTGCGGAAGCGATCGACTCCATCCGCTGCAAGTACGCCGACGAACTGGAGTACCTAGAAATCGATCTGCGGCTGTGGAGCGCGGACGGCATCGTTTCGACGGATAGGATAGAAGAGGCGCCGGGTTTGCTGGACAAGCTGGGGGAGCAGCTCAGCTACTACCGCGAAGTTTTCCCTAGGGCGGCTTTCCGCAGCGTCGAGATAGAGCGCGCCAAGGAGCGGCGCGAGCATGAAGAAGACATACTCGCCACGGCTCGCCTATGGCGCGACCTGTCGGAAGACGTCGAAGCCGCGTTGGAAGAGCCGCAGCCCGCGCCCGCGCCCGACGAGCGTCCCGCCCCGGACGTTGGCGATGCCGAACCCGCGGAAGCGGAGCTAGAGCTAGAGCGGAAGGACGCCGAGATACGCGAGCTTAGGCGGAAGCTGAAAGACAGCCAACGCAGGTTCGACGATCTCGTTCGCAAAAACCGCATGCAGACTGCGAGGAACAACAGACGCCTGCTGAGCGGCAGACCATCGCTCTATATCGGCGCGGTGAATCGCTTGCCCGCGCAAGAGCCAATCTTCTCGACGGTGAAGGGCGTCGTAGACTATGCGGAAGAACGTCTGCGCGATAGGGTGGCGTTCGCGCTGAACTCCCACTCGGAGGTCGAGAGAAGCCCATTCGCCAACGTCGATGAGGTCTGGAACGCTCTGCTTTGGCTGTCGGAAGTGTACTACGGCGCCAAGAGCGGCATCCGCCGAGTAGAAGACCTAGACGCATCCATCCGCAAGACGATTAGCGGCTGGACATACGCGGCGGGTCAGCATGACACGACCGTCGGCAGGCATCCCGTGGCGTACACTGCCGTTTACGGCGGCATCGAGTACGAACTGCGCCCGCATCTGGGAAAGGGCGCAAGCTCCAACCCTCGCCACACAATACGCATCGGCTTCGCGTGGGCGGATGAGCTGGCGAAAGTCATCGTGGGCTACATAGGACCGCACCAGCCCACCCGCCGCTCGTGATGGGGATGGGGGGAGCAGGTTGTCAGAATCAGGATTTGCGTGATTCCGGGAATCTCCGGATTTCACGGCGCAATCTTGGAAATCCGCCAATACTGAGAATCCTGATTCTGACAATCTCTGGGCGTCGGCGCTGGTTCTACTGGGGAGCGTCTGCCGTTCGCGCGTACTCGAGGCGATCAGCGGCTGGACATACGCGGCGGCGTATACCGCCGTCATGACGGCATCGAGTACGAACTGCGTCCGCACCTGCGAAAGGGCGCAAGCTCCAACCCGCGCCATGCCATACGCATCGGCTTATCGTGGGTCGTCAGAATCAGGATTTGCATGATTCTGAGATTCTCCGGATTTCACGGCGTAATCTTGGAAATCCGCCAATCCTGAGAATCCTGATTCCGACAACCTTCGGGCGGCAGGCGGCGCTGGTTCTACTTGGGATCTGCCGCCGTTCGCGCGTACTTCTTCAGCGCCGCCACGTACTCTGCGGGGGTGTTGAAATCCAGCCGCACGATGGGATCGTCGAAGTGGACTTCGGTTATCTCCGCGCGGTGGCGCTCGAATACTTCGCGCAAGCCCTGATGCCGCTCGGATATTTGGAGCAGCTCGGGCAGGAGGCGCGCGGAGAACATCAGCGGGTGGCCGCCGCGCCCTTCGTGGCGGGGGGAGGTCAGCAGCGCGTCGGCGCTCAGGTGGGCTTCGATTACGCGCGCCACCACGTCCGCCGTTCGCGGCTGGTCTACGCCTAGCAGAAGGATATGCTCCGTATCGTCGCGCAGCGCGGCAAGCCCCGCGAGGATGGACGACGAACGCCCGTCGGCGTATCGCTCGTTTACTACGATGCGCCCGCCGGCGCGCCACACGCGCGGCTCGATATCCTTGGCGCGGTGTCCCAACACTACGATGACTTCATCCGCGCCGCCGTCGTAGAGCGTCTCTATCTGATGCTCTACCAGCGTTCTCCACCGCCAGCCCAGCAGCGGTTTGGGCATGACCATGCGCGAGCTAAGCCCGGCGGCGGTCAGGATAGCGGATACGCGAGGCACGGAAGCGCTCTATTAGTCGGCTGCCGCCGCCGCGCGCTCGGATTCTACTTTGGCGATTACGCGGTCTACGTAGCGCCGCTCCAGCTTCATCTCGCGCCCCGTGCCGCCGAGCCTGAACATGAGGATTTCGCCGATGATGCTGATAGCTATCTCTTCGGGCGTGCGCGCGTGGATGTCCAGCCCGATGGGGGAGCGTATCTCGCGCAGCCGCTCTTCGTCGATGCCCATTCTCACTAGGTCTTCGTAGATGAGGATGGTCTTGCGCCTGCTGCCCATAAGCCCCACGTAGCGCGCGGGGGTGTCGGCGGCGGCGGCGAGCGCCACGTTGTCTTCTCGGTGTCCGCGCGTGGCTACTACGATGAACGTGTTGGCGTTGAGCGGCAGCTCTCGCAACGCGGCTTCCGGGTTCTTGGCTACTACGATGTCCGCCTCCGGGAAGCGTTCTGGGTTGGCGAACTCTTCGCGGTCGTCGGTGATGAACAGCCTGAAGCCGAGCGGCTTGGCGTGGCTCGCCAGCGCGCGCGACACGTGGCCTCCGCCGCAGATCACCAGCTGCGGCGGAGTGGTGTACGCCTCCAAGAAGTACTCCGCGCCGTCGGCGGCGATGACGTACTCGCTCCGCCCCATCGCCATCAGCTCGCGCGCTTGCTTGGCGGCGTCTCGGTCGAGCGCGTCGTCGCCTAGCGTGCCTTCGGTAGAGCCGTCTTCGCGGATGAACAGCTTTGCGCCGACGGGCAGCGCGCGCCCGTCGGGCGGCTTGATTAGGCTCGCCAGCGCGGTGGAGGGTCCGCCCGCGTAGGATTCGTCTATCTCGCGCGCATAGTCCAGATACTGCTCGGGGCTGTAGACGGGGTCTATGAGGAAGAACATAGTGCCGCCGCAAACCAAGCCGTCTTGCGCCGCGAGGTCTTCGTTGAGCTCGTATTCGCGGTATTGCGCGCCGCCGCCGCGGCTCATCAGCTGGCTGGCGGCGTACCAGATGTCGCCCTCGACGCATCCGCCGCCGAGCGTGCCTACGCCGCTTCCGTCGCTGCGAACCAGCAGCTTCGCGCCCGGCTTCTGCGGCGTCGATCCCTTCGTGCGGATAACCGTCGCCATGACCAGCCGCTCGTCCCGCTCCAGCAGGTTTACAGCCTCGTGAAATACGTCTTGCATCTGCGCCGTCCCTCGTGCAGCTTGGGGTTGCCGTCAGCCTATAGTCGAATCATACCATAGCGGGGGCGGCGGCGTGGCGTGGGCTGCCGCTAGCTTTGAGGGGGATCGATAACGGTGACGGTAATGTCTCGGTCATTGTTTCTATCGTTACCCTCCTCCGGCACATCGTCGTTTGGGTCGACTTTCACTTCGATCTCATACTTTCTAACCCTCGTTGGCGTCCAGTTGAATTCGATGGTTTCGAAGTCTCCCGCCTCAAGTCCCCTTCTTATTGTGACCTCGTCTCTTACTCTTCCGTCAATGCAAAGCACGACTTCGAAAGCCGGCGCTGCACCGTCGCCTCCGTTCTCTACGATTACTACAATTGCGATCTCTTCGTCTTCATACGGGTTGTTTATCTCAATGCCTTGGCTGTCTTCGAATTCGATGCTGGCCACATCGAGGTCCGGCAGGAGCGTGTCGGTGTATCTCTTGCTCTCCACGTTATTGCTTTCGTCGGTCTCGCGGATGGTTTCCCCATAGTCCGCGGTTACAGTGAACGTGTGCGGGTGCGCCGCCGCATCCCACCTGAATCTCACTTCCTCGGAGCGTCCCGCCCTTAGGCGGCTTACAGTATGCGTATATTCATTGTCGCCGTCGCTGCTGTCTTCGCCGATGACTTCGAGATGCACCTCGAAGTCTTCCGCATCTATCGCGCCGGTGTTCTTCACGGTTGCCTTGATGGTCACTCTGTCGTCGATCGATATGTCGTCATCGTCCCAATCGATTTTCGTTATTTCCAGATCCGCGCCGCCCGCGCCGCCGAATGTCGCCACCGGCGATTTGTTGTTCGCCACGTTGGATTCGGGAACGCTCTGCCCGCCGACAGCTTGCGCGACGAACTTGCGCTCGCCGAGCGATGCCGTCCACGAGAACGTTACGCTTTGGCTTTCGCCCGCCGCGAGCGTTGGGACGGTGTGGCTGCTTATCGGCGCTTTGCCCTCTTCGCCGAACTGCACGCTGAAGTCGTCCGCCTGATAGTCGCCTCGGTTGCGGACGGTTGCGGTGAACTCCACGCTTTCGCCCACGAGCGGAACTTCCGGCGACCACGTTATCGGGGCGGTGATGACCAGATCGGGCGCTCGCGTGTTGTCGTAGCTGACGGCTGCCTTCTCGTTGTTGGTTTCGTCGCTTTCAGCCACGTCGCCGTCGTAGTCGGCTGTGGCGCGGAAGGTATGCTTGCCGGACTGCGCCGTCCACGTGTGGGTTGCGTCTGCCGAGCCGCCTGCGGGGACTCGCCCCGTATCTAGCGATATGGGATTCAGCGCGTCTATGAACAGCGCGAGGATGGAGGGCGGCGCGCCGCCTTCGCCTCGGTTCTCGACTTTCGCGGTTATGGTTACGGCTTCGCCCGGCGCGGGGCGGAGCGGATTCCACGTGATGGCGCTCACTATCAGGTCGGACAGCTTGGCTGCCAGACTGCTCGCGGATGCGAATGTGTTGTTTTCGAGGTCGTTTTCGCGCGCGGCGCCTGTGGGGTTGACGTGGGCGGCAGCGGTGTAATCGCCCTGAACCGCGATCCACTCGAAGCTAGAAGTCGCGGTTTTGCCCATCGCCAAGCCGTTCAGTTTTGCGGGCGCGAGGGTTATGGACTCGACGCCCGCCGACGGGCTTTCCAATCGCAAGCCCACTTGGAAGGCGCCCGCGTCGTGAGTCCCCTGATTCTTGACGACCGCTGTGAAGGAGACCGTCTCCCCAACCGACGGAGACTCTGGTTGCCAGTAGATCGACTCCACAATCAGGTCTGCGTAGACGGTGGCGTCGTAAGCGCTCCGAGCCTCGTTGTTGTTCTCTTTGGTTTCGGCGACTAGCTCGGCGGAGTCCGCCTTCGCGCTGAACGTGTGCGCGCCCATCTCGGCAGTCCAAGGGAATCCGGCAAGCGCTACGGTCTGGCTGCCGTCTTTCTGTATCTCCGGCGCGAGCGTTTCGCCGATAAGCTCTCCGTTCACGTAGTAGGCGACGCTGGACTCATGCGCCTTGCCCTCGCCTCTGTTCCTCACGGTTGCGGAGAGCGTGACCGGCTCTCCCAGCGGCGGGTTGGGCGGCTGCCAGCTCACGCTCTCGATTACCAGATCGGGCAGCGCCGCGCCTATGTAGTTGAGGTTGGACAGCGCGTTGTCGCCTTTGGCGGTCTCTTCGTTTGCGCCGAAAGCGTCGGCGCGCAGCTCGAATGCGTGGGGATGGGCGTCCGCCACCCAAGTGAACGTTGCCTCGTAAGACTCGCCCGCCGCGAGAGCCGGCACGTCGACCGTCCATTCGGAGTTGGCGACGCCGTCTATGGCGTAGGCGAGGGTGGAGGCTGTCGCGGGTCCCTGCCCGTTGTTGCGAACTTGTATGGAGAACGTCACGGTGTCGCCGACGGATGGGCGCGTGGGCGTCCAATGCCAGCTGTCCTTGTCCAGCCGCAGGTTCGGCGGCAGCGGCAGCGGCGTTGGCGTCGGAGTCGGCGTCGCTGCGGGTGTAGGCGTTGGCGCGGGCGTCGGCGTAGCTGTAGGGGTAGGCGTTGGCGTCGGCAGTGGCGTCGGGGTCGGCGTAGCTGTAGGCGCGGGCGTCGCTGTCACGGTAGGCGTTGGCGTTGGCGTGTCGAGCGGCGAGGCGAGCGCGGCGAATGAGGGAGCGTCGCCGGACGCGGGCGGAAGCACCGCCTCGTTGGACGCCGCTGGCGGTTGCGCGCCGTTGTCTCCGTTGCCGCCAAAGAACAGCGCTATCGGCAGAAGCGCCACTAGCGCCACGGCGACGACCGAGATGCTGATGGCGATGGCGGGCGGGATTTGGCGGATGCGCTCGATTGCGCGAGATGCGCTAGAACGCGCGGGCTGCGGAGCGCCTATAGGGGGATAGCTAGGCTGCGGCTGCGGGGCGCCTATAGGGGGATAGCTAGGCTGCGGCTGCGGCGCGCCCATGGGGTAGTTAGGCTGCTGCGGCGCATCTATGGGGTAGCTAGTGGGGTGCGGTGGCTGCGGCGCGCCCATGGGGTAGCTAGGCTGCTGCGGCGCGTCTACGGGGTAGCTAGGCTGCTGCGGTGGCTGCGGCGCGTAGATGGGCGCCGCCTGCGGAGGCGTAGGCATCCGCGCGCCCGATGGCGATGAAGCGTCGTCGGCTACGGTGAGATCGTCGGGCGCGACGGCGGGCGGCGGAGCCGTCATCATCGCCACCGAGTCGGGGTCCAAAAGCGGCGCGCCTTGGCTCTCCAGCGCGTAGGCAAGCTCCGCAGGCGTCTGGTATCGGAGGTTCTGATCTTTCTCCAAACAGCGGTGAACCACCTGCGCCAGCCATTGGGGGACTTCCGGGCGCAGCTCTCCTATCGGTTGCGGCGCGACGCTCACGTGCTGTTGAGCCAGCTCGTAAGGGATTTCGGACTGGAACGGCAGCCTGCCGGACAGCATCTGGTACATCACCACGCCCAGCCCGTAGATGTCCGAGCGCGTGTCTACGGTGGCGCTGCCCCTAATCTGCTCGGGCGCCATCCACTTGTACGAGCCTATCGGCGCGCCGGTGCGGGTCATGGACACGCTTTCGCTGGACTTGCCGACGCCGAAGTCGGCTATCTTGACCGTGCCGTCCGGCGCCAGCAGCAGGTTGGAGGGCTTGATGTCTCTGTGCGTGATGCCCGCGAGCCGCGCCGCCTCTAGCCCGCGCGCGGTTTGCGCGCACAGCGCTATAGCCTGATCTATGGGCAGCGGATGCGGCGCGTGGCGGTCGAGCAGGTTCGCCACGGTGTCCGGCACGTAGTCGAGCGCCATGTACAGGCTGCCGCCGTGGTTGCCGCGCTCGTAGATGCGGATGACGTTTTCGTGGGATATGGCGGCTGTGTACTCCGCTTCCCGTCGGAAGCGCTCCACGTTGGGGTCGTCGGGGCTTCGCTGGCTGACTACTTTGATAGCTACCAGCGCGCCGGTGAAGGGGTCTTGCCCTTCGTACACCTTTCCCTGACCGCCCTCGGCTATCAGGCGGAAGATGCGATACTTGCCTATGTTCGGCGGCAGCTGTATCATCTCATCCCGCTCGCTCGTTGTCGTTCATGCGGCGCGCGCGGCTACCCGGCGCGTCCGAAAACCGCGCCCAGCTTGGCGATAAGGCGCTCGAAAGCGCTCGCCAGTCTCTTCTTCAGGGGCGGTCTCTTCGGCTGCCAGTGGGCGTCGACGTTGGTGACGTCTCCGAGCGAGCCGTTGGACGCCGCCGCGCTCGGAGCTATCTTGTCTATGCGCGCGACGACGATTGTGACGTTGTCCTCTCCGCCGCGCTCGTTGGCTGTCTCGATAGCCTGTCGGCTGGCGGTCTCAGGGTCGAACTCGCGGAGCAGGCTGGCAATCTCGTCGTCGCTCATCTTGTTCGTCAAGCCGTCGGAGCAGAGCATTAGCGCGTCGCCCTCGCCTATCTCGCAAACGCTCGTGTCTACGAGCGTTTCGGGATTCGTGCCGATGGCGCGGGTTATCCTGTTGCGAAGCGGGTGCGAGCGCGCCTCTTCTTCGGTGATGATGCCGCGCTCGACCAGTTCGGCGACTAGGCTATGGTCTCTGGTTATCTGCTGGATGCGCGATTCTCGAACGATGTACGCGCGGCTGTCGCCGATGTGCGCTATGACGACGCGGTTTCCGATGATGGCGGCGGCGGTGAGCGTAGTTCCCATGCCGCGCGTTTCTGGGCGCGGGTCGCCGAACACGTCTCGGTTGACCTCTTCGAAGCTGCGGCGCATGACGGCTGCCACGCCTTCGGGATCGTTCGCGCCCGCGCCGTAGCGGTAGAGCCTGTCGCGCAAGCCGCTAATCGCCATCTCGCTCGCGACTTCGCCCGCGCTGTGTCCGCCCATGCCGTCGGCTACGGCAAGCAGCGCGTCGCCTTCGAACGGCGCGTTGGGGGCGAGCGCGGCTGTGTAGCAGTCTTCGTTCGCGGCGCGCGTCATGCCGACGTCAGTGCCGGCGCCCAGCCGCACTTCCGCCCGCAGGCGCGGGCGAGGGTCCACCTGCGTAGCGTCCGCCCGCCCCGCGTAGTCCGCGCCCGTTTGGGTTACCTCGTTCACTCCCCAGCGTCTCCGCTAGCCTATCTGGAGCCGAATTTGGCTGCCGCCCATTCCGATGACGTCTTCGTTGGCAAGCTCGAACCCGTCCACTCGCGCGCCGTCTATGAACGTGCCTGAAGCGCTGGCGAGGTCGAACACGGTAAATCCGCCGCCTCGGTCGGCGCGAACCAGCGCGTGGGTGCGGCTGACTGTCATATCCGTAAGCGAGATGTCGCACGTGGGATCGCGCCCGATGGTGGCGGTGTCGGACGGCAGTTCGAAGGCGCGCCCGCTGTCTGGGCCTGTCTGCGCCACCAGCATTCCGCCCGCCTGTTCGTCATCGGCGGCGTCTACAACCGTGTGGTCTGGCGCGGCTGGCTGATCGCCGCCGCTCTGCACGTCCACCAAAAGCAGGTTCGTTGCGCCCACCGTGATTATTCCGCCCGCCGACACGCCGCCGCCGTCGAGCCGTCTGCCGCCTATAGTCGTTCCGCCGCTGCTGCCCACGTCCGCCAGAACGTACTTGCCATCGGACGCCTTGAGCATCGCGTGTTTTCTGCTGATTCTGGAATCCGAGATGCTGAAGTCGTTCTGCATATCTCGCCCGATTGTGTTTTCGCCCTCGCGTATTTGGTAGGAGACGCCCGACGCGGGTCCTGATGTCACCAGCAGCCACGCTTCGATAGCGGGCTGCGCTTGCGAGTCCGGCACTACGGTATGATCGCCAGCCGATTGCCCGCCGGCGGCAAGGGGCGCGTCGCCGAAGTCCAGCGCGGTTCTGTCCGCGTCGAAACCTTGCGCTGTGCTGTCGCCGCCCTGCGTCGGCGCGTTCGCAGGCATGGGCGGCGCGGCGGCGGAGAATCTGAGCTGGGTGTCGCCGAGCTGGATGAGCGCGCCCTGCGCGAGCGGCGTTCTGCCGACTACCGGGTTGCCGTCCACCGTGGTTCCGTGCGTGCTGCCCATGTCGTCTATGTAGTACTGCCCGCCTTCGGAGTCTATGACCGCGTGATTGCGGCTTACGACGCTGGAGTCCAGCGCGATGTCGTTGGCGTCCGACCGCCCTATGGAGAGGCTGCCGCCCGATATGGGGAAGGACTGCCCGGACTTCGTTCCGCTGACGACTTCGATGGACGCCGCGCCCGTCGGCGCTTGCGCTCCCGCCGTCGGCGGAGGGGGGCCGGGAGCTGTACGCTGAGCGCCGCCCGGGAGTAAGCCGCGACTTGCCGACCAGTGCCACTGGTAGACGCTGTATCCGCCCAGCGCGAGCGCGAGCAGCGAACCCGCTATGCTGGCGTATCCGAGCAGCTCTTGGTCTGTGAACGAGATAGCCACCCCCAGCCGCATCATCAGGAACGGCAGGGTTATCGCGAGCGCTATCCCCATGACGCCGAGCAGGGCGCCTTCGACGGCTTCCATTCCGTCTTCGCGCATCTTGAGGAGTACGAACACCCCCAGCCCGAAGCCGATCATCGGCGCGAGTATGGGCAGCCAGAGATTCCACCATACGGCGATGGGGCCGGTGAAAATGCAGTTGCCGAATACGTCGCATTCCATCTAAACAGGCTCTCTTCCCGAACTCAGCCTTGGCGCGTCGCTTGTCGCCTAAGCTAGTTTACATCATGCGGGCGGTGAAAGTCATAATGGGGAGCGGCGGCCGTTTTCCGCAAATTGTCTTTCGCTATCCTGCCTTCCGCTATTGACTTGCCGGCGTTGGGGTGGGCGGCGGCGGGTTCATGGTGAAGACAACATTGGATGCGATGTTGTTGTTTTCCCTCTTCTCTGGCATGTCATCGTCTGGATCGACTATCACTTCGATTATGTATGCTCTTTTTCCCTTTGGAGTCCAGCCAAAGGTGACGATCTCGGACCTCCCATCGTAGAGTTCGTCTATCCTCTCATCGGATTTTCTATCTCCGTTGATGTAAAGCGCGACGTCGAATCGCCACGGCGCGTCTCCTGCGCCTCTGTTCTCTATGACTGCTACGATGTCGATCTTGTTGCCTTTATATAGGACGTCTGTTTCATTACCTTGGGCGTCTACGAATGTGATGCTAGCCACCCTGAGGTCTGGCAGGAGCGTAGCGTTGTAGTTCTTGCTCTTGGCGTTGTTGCTTTCGTCGGTCTCGCGGATGGCGTCTCCGTAGTCCGCGGTTACTGTGAACGTGTGCTTGTACGCTTCCGCATCCCACCTGAATTTCAGTTCCTCGGAGCGCCCCGCGCTTAGGCGGCTTACAACCTGCGTATCTTCGTGGACGACCCTGCCTCTGTCTTTGCTGACGATTTCGAGACGCACCTCGAAGCCTTCCGCATCGACAGCGCTGGTGTTCTCCACGGTTGCCCTGATGGTCACTCTGTCGCCGAGCGATTTGTTGTCGCTCCATTCGATGTTCGTTATTTCCAGATCCGCGCCGCCCGCGCCGCCGAATGTCGCCACTGGCGATTTGTTGTTCGCCACGTTGGATTCGGGAACGCTCTGCCCGCCGACAGCTTGCGCGACGAACTTGCGCTCTCCGATCGAGGCTGTCCACGAGAACGTTACGTTTTGGCTCGCGCCCGCCGCGAGCGTGGGGATGGGATGGCTGCTCATCGGCGCTTTGCCCTCTTCCCCGAACTGCACGCTGAAGTCGTCCGCCTGATAGTCGCCTCGGTTGCGGACGGTTGCGGTGAACTCTACGCTTTCGCCCACGAGCGGGATTTCCGGCGTCCACGTTATCGGGTCGGTGATGACCAGATCGGGCGCTCGCGTGTTGTCGTAGCTGACGGGCGCCTTCTCGTTGTTGGTTTCGTCGCTTTCAGCCACGTCGCCGTCGTAGTCGGCTGTGGCGCGGAAGGTATGCGCGCCGGGCTGAGCCGCCCACGTGTGGGTTGCGTCCGTAGATCCGCCTGCGGGAATTCCGTCCGTGTCTAGCGATATGGGATCCTGCGCGTCGTCTATGAAGAGCGCGAGGGTAGAGGGCAGCGCGCCGCCCTCGCCTCGGTTCTTCACTTTCACGGTTATGGTTACGGCTTCGCCCGGCGCGGGGCGGAGCGGATTCCACCTGATGGCGCCCACTCTCAGGTCGGACAGCTTGGCGACGAGACTGCTCGCGGATGCGAAAATGTTGTTTTCGATGTCGTTTTCGCGCGCGCGACCCGTGGGGTTGACGTGAGCGGCAGCGGTGTAATCGCCCTCGACCGCTTTCCATGCAAAGCTCGCGGTCGCAGTTTCGCCCGCCGCTAAGCCGTCCAGTCTGGCGGGCTTGAACTCGATGCCTCCCGACGAGCTTTCCAGCAGCAAGCCCACGCGGAACTTCGCCGCGTCGTGAGTCCCCTGATTCCTGACGACCGCAGTGAAGGCGACGGTTTCCCCAACCGACGGAGATTCTGGCTGCCAGCCGAGCGACTCCACGATTAGGTCTGCGTAGACAGTGGCGTCGTAAGCCGTTCGCGCCGCGTTGTTGCCTTCGTCGAACTCGGCTACCTGCTCGGCGGCGTCCGCCTTCGCGCTGAACGTGTGCGCGCCCATCTCGGCAGCCCAAGGGAAATCGGCAAGCTCGACGACATGCTCGCCATCTCTCGGCATTTCGGGAATGGTCGTTTCGCCGAGCGGCTCTCCGTTCACGTAGTAGGCGATGATGGACTCATGCGCCTTGCCTTCGCCTCTGTTCCTCACGGTCGCGGAGAGCGTGACCGGCTCCCCCAGCGGCGGGTTGGGCGGCTGCCAGCTCACGCTTTCGATTGCCAGATCGGGCAGAGCTGCGCCCATGTAGTGCAGTGCGGACAGCACGTTGTCGCCTTTGGCGGTCTCTTCGTTTGCGTCGAAAGCGTCGGCGCGCAGCTCGAATGCGTGGGGGTGGGCGTCCGCCACCCAAGTGAACGTCGCTTCGTAAGACTCGCCCGCCGCGAGAGCTGGCACGTCGACCGCCCATTTGGGGTTGGCGACGCCGTCTATGACGTAGGCGAGGGTGGAGGTTGCGGCGGCGCTTTGTCCGTCGTTGCGAACTTGTATGAAGAACGTCACGGTATCGCCGACGGATGGGCGCGTGGGCGTCCAACGCCAGCTGTCCTTGTCCAGCCGCAGGTTCGGCGGCGTCGGTGTTGGCGATGGTGTTGGCGCGGGCGTCGGTGTCAGTGTTGGCGATGGCGTCGGCGCGGGCGTGGGTGTTGGCGATGGCGTAGGAGTCGGCGTCGCTGTTGGCGTGGGCGTGGGCGTCGCTGTCGCTGTTGGCGTGGGCGTAGGCGTGTCGAGCGTCGGGGCGAGTGGGGGGACCCCGCCGGGCACGGGCGGAAGCGCCGCCTCGTTGGACGCCGCGGGCGGCTGTCCGCCGTTGTCTCCGCTGCCTCCGTCGCCGCCAAAGAATATCGCTATCGGCAGAAGCGCCCCCAGCGCTATGGCGACGACCGAGATGCTGGTGACGGTGACGGCTGGCGGGATTCGGCGGATGCGCTCGATTGCGCGAGAATACGCGGAGGGTGGTTCTGGTGAACTCGGCTCGGCTGAATCATCGTCGCCCGCTGTCGTTGCTGGTGGTGGTTCCGAGATTGTCCCGCTCGAATAGTCCTGCCCGATTGTTCGCGGCGGTATGGGTTCTCCATCGTACACGGGGAACAGTTCTAGATTTGGTAGCATATCGCACCACGGGCAATCCGAGAGGTGTCCGGAGAACAGATGCTGCGGATTTATGGAACACGCATCCAGATTTTCGACTGCTTCCCCGATTGCGTCTATCCACTCGCTTGGGGAAGGTCTTTGGGATGGATCGCCATGCCCATCCACAAAGCATCGTTCGAAGAGATTCCGAATTTCAGGATGCAGGGTATTCCACAGGATATCAGGTACGACTACGGCTCTGTTCTGTAGTGAACGTTGCGTGTGAAGGAAATGTCCTTCTTTTATTCCCTTATTTGGTTCGCCATAGAATGGATGCCAGCCTCCCACCAAGAGCTGATATATGATTACGCCCAACCCGAAGCGGTCGTGATATTCGCCGCGACGAACGTCTATGAATGATTTGCCTTGCAGTTCGGGCGGGGTATATTCCGGGCTGCCGACCGTGTTGAGATAAACGCGTATGTTGTCGCCGTCGCGTGTGTCTATGACTTGAAACGAGTCCGCATCTATCAGCGTAACGCGCCCATCGTCTTTGACGAGGATGTTGGAGTGTTTAATATCGCCTATGACGGCTTTGCGGTCATGCACCGACTCCATGGCACTCGCCACGTTGATGGCCGCCGCGCACATGTGTCTGTAGCTTGCGTGAGGAAATATCTCTTTCCTCGTCATTGGAATGTAGAGCTGCCCGATATCCCATGCGCTTATCTTTTGCATGAGGAAGCCGACAATAGAGTCAGGATCTGATGGGTATTCGATCAGAGCTTCCAGGGGCCATGTGACGGGGACGTGGCCATCGTCATCCGGCATATCCTCTAGGGGACTGTCCGTCATGAACTTCAACTTGGACTTTATCTCGTCAGTCCGCTTGTCCGTGCGATATATCTTGGCGACGAGTTTCGGCTTCTCGTCCAAGCTGTATACCGAACCCTCGCCGCCTCCCCCAATTTTATTCTCCTCGCGTATGATAAGCGAGGCGCGGTTCTTGGCTCGGTATACTGTGGTCGATTGGTTTGCCACTAGCCTTTTCTTCTATCGGCGCGAGCCGCCAACAGGAGCGTCAAGTCGTCGTCAGCGCGTCGTACTACTCTGTCGGATTTCAGGAACGCTTCCAACTCCGCGTTGGCGGATTCCGTGTCGGTCTGCGCCTGCATCCACTCGAATACGGGATCGAAAAACGGGGCGTGCGGGCTGTCGTCCTTGCTGTTCAGGGCGAGGCTCTGCACCCCGTCCGTAAACATCGCCAGACGGTTCGCGCTTCCGTTGACTCGTTCGCTTCGTATCTGGAGCGAGTCGGATGCGCCGTGTGAAACTATGAAGGTAGTTTGATTGGCGTACTCCCCACTCTGGGGAGCGGAGCGCGTTCTATACGAGCCATCTCCCGATGACGCCACCGCCGCGCCGTCGCCAATCTGGGCGACGGCGAGCAGATCTCGAGTGTGGACAGTCAAGATGAGCGTGGTCGCAAGGTCTCTCGCGGGGATGTTCAGAGCGCAGGCTTCCTCATACAACCTGCGCCTAGCTGCCTCGAAGGACTCGCGCAATACGATCGATAGGCAAGTCTCGTGAATTGGGCGGGGTGAATGGTCGTGGCGCTCCGCCAGAATCGCTTTGGCTTTCCGAACGCTGGTTTCCGCCGCGAGTTTCGATCCGATCTCCGACCGTGCGGCGGAACCCGCTCCGTCCGCCACCGCCGCAATCAGGGTATCGCCGCAGACGCTGTAAGCCGCGCTGTCTTGGCATGGCAGCCCCGCCCTGACGTGGCTGGAGCCGGCGACGCAGGCGCTGACGACGCTCCAGACTCCAGCCGTTTCCGCCGGCGTTCGTTCGTTCACCGCAGCCTCCACAGCCTCGTCCATCCCGATCTATCGGGGCCGTACTCGGGGAACGGCTCTATTGGCATGTCGCACCACGGGCAATCCGAGAGATGCCCGGAGAACAGATGCTGCGAATTTATGGAACACGCATCCAGATTTTCGGCGGCTTCCTGGATTGCGTCTATCCACTCGCTTGGGGAAGGTCTTTGGGATGGATCATCATGCCCATCCACAAAGCATCGTTCGAAGAGATTCCGGATTTTAGGATGCAGGGCATCCCACGGGATATATCCGGGTCCATCTCGGTAGGGAACGTTGCGTTTCCCGCCGTGATGGAAATGTCCTTCTTTTATTCTCTTCTCTATTGGCGGGGGTTCGTCCTGCCGCCCTGTATAAACGCCGTCGAACGGATGTCGTCCACCCATCAAGAGCTGATATATGATTACGCCCAACCCGAAGCGGTCTTGATATTCGCCACGACGAACGTCTATGAATGATTTGCCTTGCAGTTCGGGCGGGGTATATTCCAGTCTGCCGACCGTGTTGGGATAAATGCGTATGTTGTCGCCGTCGCGTGTGTCTATGACTTGAAACGAGTCCGTATCTATTAGTGTAACGCGCCCATCGTCTTTGACGAGGATGTTGGATTCGTTGATATTGCCTATGACGTAGCTACGGTCATGCACCGACTTCATGGCGCTCGCCACGTCTATGGCCGCCTTGCACATGTGTCTATAGCTTGTGTGAGGAAATTGCGAGCGCCTTGTCAGCGGGATGTAGAGCTGCTCGATAGGGTGGCTTCCGCTTATCTTCCGCATGAGGAAGCCGACAATAGAGTCAGGATCTGACGGGTGTTCGAGCAGAGCTTCCAGGGGCCATGCGACGGAGACGTGGCCATCGTCATCCGGCATATCCTCTAGCTGACTGTCCGTCATGAACTTCAGCTTGGACTTTGTCTCGGCAGTCCGTTTGTACGGGTGATATATCTTGGCGACGAGGTTCGGATCCTCGTCCAATCTGTATACCGAACCATCGCCACCGTACGCGATTGCATTCTCCTCGCGTATGATAAGCTGGGCGCGGCTCTTGGCTCGGTATACTGTGGTCGGTCGGTTTGCCATTAGCTCTTTTATCCTATCCAGCGCGAGACGCCAACAGGAGCGTCAAATCGTCATCAGCGCGTCGGACTACTCTGTGCGTTCTATACGAGCCATCTCCCGATGACGCCACCGCCGCAATCAGGGTATCGCCCAGACGCTGTAAGCCGCGCTGTCTTGGCATGGCAGTCCCGCCCTGACGGGACTCGCGCCGTCGACGCAAGCGCTGATTACCTGTCAGCCGCTCTTGTCAGCGGACGAACGTTTGCCCATCACAGCTTTGCCCACCCCGATATATCGGGAAGGTTTATCTCATCGCCGACGCGCGACGACGATACCCTTGACATGGAATTCGAAAGCCAAATGAAGAATTCGCGGAATGCGTAGCCTTTCAGGGGCATGTTTCTGCGCGGAGCCAACCGATTCAGCTCGTTCATATCCGCCCCTTCAACGCCGACAGCGAAGAATGCGAAATTCTTGCCTTCTTCCCCCCGCTTTATTTTGTCGGCGGCGGCGGACATCTCCGCTTCGCTGTCGGTGGATTTGCCGTCTGTCATCAGGATGACCCAGGGCCTATAGTAGGCTATCCCGGCTTCTCGATAGGTCTGCTTGCGGTTATCCAGCAGGTCTAGCGCGACGTCGACTCCCTTCGCCATGTTGGTCCGCCCGGCTGACGCGCTAATCTCGTCCGTCTTCATTTCGTCGACGGCCGCGAAGTCCTGAACCACTCTGGCGCTGTCGTCGAAGGTTACTATGGCGGTTTCCACGCGGAGCGACGCAGCCGGGTCTTTCGCGACCGCTTCCTTGTAATCGTCGATGCCTCTGTTCAACTCGTCGATTGGGGTAGCGCTTCCTTTTCCTGCGTATGTCTGAACGCCATCGATAATGCTCAGCTTTTCGCCCAATTCTTCCCATGGCGCTGTTGGTATCGACATAGAAGCGGAAGTGTCCAAAAGCAATACGCAAGCGCACCGAGGCGCGGGGTTGTCTGCGAATCTGACTAGTTCCAAGCTGAGTTCGGTCATTGCGAACCTCCGAAATCCATGCAGCCGCAAGGTTTTATATCAAAAATATAGCCGTTCTACAACGCCAGCTTTCACGCCAGACGCTCGACGCCGCGCATCGCAAGGCGCGACATTATCCCGTCTAGGGCGGCGGTATGCCCCGCCGCCCTAGACGCCCCAAGCTATCCCGCGCGCTCGAACACCGTCGCCACGCCCTGGCCGCCGCCGACGCACATGGTTACCAAGCCGGTGGAGTCGTCGCGCATCTCCAATTCTTCCATCAGCTTTACGGTCATTACCGCGCCGGTTGCGCCGACGGGATGCCCCAAGCTGATGCCGCTGCCGTTCACGTTCGTCTTGTCCATGTCCATATCCAGCTCTCGGATGCAGTATATCGCCTGCGCTGCGAACGCTTCGTTTAGCTCGATTAGGTCTATGTCTCTAAGTTCCATTCCCGCCTTGCCTAGCGCTTTGCGAACCGCCGGCACGGGGCCTGTTCCCATGATGGCGGGTTCCACGCCAGCCACGCCGCGCGCTCGCCAGCGCAGCTTGGGCGCGACGCCAAGCTCGGCGGCTTTGCGCTCAGACATGATGACCACGGCAGCCGCGCCGTCGTTGATGCTGGATGCGTTGCCCGCGGTGACGCTGCCGTCTCGCTTGAACACCGGGCGCAGCGCGGCGAGCCGCTCTAGGCTGGTGTCGGCGCGCGGTCCCTCGTCCACGCTTGCGGCTATCGGGTCGCCGCGACGCTGCGGCACGCTCACGGGCGTTATCTGCGCGTCGAACCGCCCGCCCTCGATGGCGGCGACCGCGCGCTGGTGGCTCATCAGCGCAAGCTCGTCTTGCGATTCTCGGCTCACCTCGAAGCGCGCCGCCACGTTCTCGGCGGTAACGCCCATGTGGTAGCGGTTCACGGGGCAGCCCAGCCCCTCTACCAGCCCGTCGCGCAGCGCGCTGTCGCCCATGCGAAGCCCGTCGAACCGCGCGGCGGGGTCCAGCATGAACGGCGCTTGCGTCATGTTCTCCGCGCCGCCCGCAACCGCGATGTCCACCTCGCCCGTTCGCACCAGCTGAGCCGCCATGTTGATAGCCTCCAGCCCGGAAGAGCATTGGCGGTTGACCGCTATGGTGGGCGTCTCGTGCGGGATGCCCGCGTTGAGCGACGCCAGCCGCGCTGCGTAGCCCGCCTCCTGCGCCTGAAGCGCGTTGCCGATGACCACCTCTTCCACCATGTCCGGCGCTATCCCCGCGCGCTCCAGCGCGGCGCGAATCGCCGCCGCGCCCAGATCGGACGCCGCCACATCCTTGAACGCTCCGCCGAACCTGCCCATCGGCGTCCGCGCGCCGCTTACGATTACCGCGTTTTCCATGCCCAATCTCCTGTTCGCTTGCAGAGTGGTTGCGATTTTGTGGAATTATACTTCATTTCCCAAATCGCGTTTTGGGGCGCGAGGTGGTTGCAAACCGACGCCCCGCTGCGTTACATATAGCGGCTAGAGTTCAGGGAGGGATTCCAATGCGAGCAGCCCGAATAAGCGCTCCCAAGACGTGGGAGATATTGGACGTGGACGCGCCCGCGATAGACGATGGCGAATGCCTCGTGCGCCTAGAACGCTGGTCCGTGTGCGGCAGCGACATACGGCACGGCTATGGCGACGTCTACCCGGAAGAGGAATACCCGATGCGCGTCGGCGGACCCTGCCACGAGTGCGCGGGAACCGTAGTCGAAAGCCGCTCGGACAAGTTCAGGGAAGGGCAGCGCGTCATCGTCCTGCCGCAGCTCGGCGGAACGGGCGGGCTGGTCGAGTACATGGCGGGTTCGCCAGACCGCATGGTAGCGCTCCCGGACGACGGAGACTTGTCCGAGTGGGTGATGTGCCAGCCGTCCGGCACTGTACTATACTCCTGCCAGCAGATGGACACGATACTGGGCAAGCGCGTCCTGATATTCGGGCAGGGCAGCATCGGGCTGTCGTTCACCGCGATAACCGCTCGCTCGGGCGCGCGGCAGGTCATAGCGGTGGATGTGGAGGATTATCGGCTGGAGTACTCCAAGCGGTTCGGCGCGACGCACACGCTCAACCCCGCGCGCGACAATCTGGACGAAGCGATAGCCGAGATAACCGGCGGGCGCGGCGCGGATATAAGCGTCGAGGCGGCGGGATACCCAGACACGTTCAACAACACGTTCAAGCACGTAGCCAAGTTCGGCAGGTGCATCATCTTCGGGCTGATGGGCGGAACCGAAGAGATGACGCCGCTGAACTTCCGGCAGTTCTTCATGAACACGCCCACAGTGGTGCCCACCGCCGGCGCGGCGAGCGGCGACGCGGTGGGACACATCGAGCGCATGGTGGAGCTGAAACAGCGCGGCTGGTGGGACCCGGGCGAGATGATCACCCACCGAATGGCGTTCGACGAGGTTCAGCGCGCCTATGACATGTACGAAAACCGCGAGGACGAAATAGTCAAGGCGGTGATGAGCGGGCAGGGGGCTTAGCATGAGAGCGGCTAGGATCAGCGCTCCCAAAACGTGGGAGATAATAGACATCGACACGCCGACGATAGAGGATGGGCAGTGCCTCATCGAGCTGGACGCCTGGTCCGTGTGTGGCAGCGACATACGGCACGGCTATGGCCCCACGCTGCCCGAAGAGGAATACCCGATGCGCGTCGGCGCCCCCTGCCACGAGTGCGCGGGAACCGTAGTCGAGAGCCGTTCGGACGAGTTCAGCGTTGGGCAGCGCGTCATCGCGCTTCCAGGACCCGTCTCCACGGGCGGGCTGGTGGATTATATGCGCTCCACGCCGGACCGCATGGCGGCGATTCCGGACGACGGCGACCTCGCCGAATGGGTGATGTGCCAGCCGTCCGGCACGGTCTTGTACTCCTGCCAGCGCATGGGAACCATACTCGGCAAGAGCGTCATCGTGTTCGGGCAGGGCAGCATCGGGCTGTCTTTCACCGCAATCACCGCGCGGGCGGGCGCAAGAAGCGTAATCGCGGTGGATTTCGAGGACAACCGGCTAGAGTTCGCCAAGCGGTTCGGCGCTACGCACACGCTCAACCCCGAGCGCGACGATCTGGACGAAGCGATAGCCGAGATAACCGGCGGCGCGGGCGCGGACATCTCGGTCGAGGCGGCTGGATACATAGACGCGCTCAACGACAGCCTGAAGCACGCCAACCAGAACGGCGGCAAGGTCATCATATTCGGCATACAGGGCGGCGGCGGGGATGGCGCCGTGCCGCTCGTGTTCCGCTCGCTCTTCCGCGAAGGCGTTACCGTCATCCCCACGCAGGGCGCGGCAAGCGGCGACGCCATAGACCACATCCGCATCATGGTCGAGCTGAAGCGGCGCGGCTGGTGGGACCCGGGCGAGATGGTCACCCACCGCCTGCGCTTCGACGAGGTTCAGCGCGCCTATGACATGTACGAGAACATAGAAGACGGCGTGATAAAGGCGGTCATGGGGCGGGAGTAGGCGAAGGCAACGCCAAAACTCCACTTGCCAAGCCAGCCAAACAGTGGCACGATAACCATATGCGAATAGGTGAATTCGAACTCACGGACCCACTGCCGGAGATGGACCGTCCCATCGCCATCGCCATGCTTAGGCCATGGATAGACGTTGGGCGCGTCGGGACGCTGTCTCTGAACATCATCCAGCGCCACTTGGGCGCGCGCGAACTGGGCAAGCTCGCCGAGCCGGGCAAGTTCTTCGACTTTACGCGCTACAGGCCGCGAATGCGGATAGTGAACGGCAAGCGGGTGTTCACCACCCCGAACACCATCATCCACCACGCGCGCGACGATTCGACGAACCGAGACTATCTCTTCCTGCACATCCGCGAGCCGCACGCCTTCGGCGAGATATACTGCCGCGCGATAGCCGATGTGCTGGAACACTTCGGCGCGCGCGAGTACTGTCGCATCGGGGGGATGTACGACTCGGTTCCCCACACGCGCCCGCTGCTGGTTACGGGCACGATGTCTGACATGCAGGCGGCGAAGGCGGCTGGGCTGGTGTCTCAGCGGCGCAGCACGTATCAGGGCCCAACCTCCATCGTCAACATGGTGGCGGAGATTTTCACGCAAGACGGCGCGCCCTCGACCAGCCTCATGGCGCACCTGCCTCAGTACATGCAGCTGGACGAAGACCACATGGGCGCGGCGCGCATCGTCGAGATACTAGCCGCCATGTTCGACCTGCCGCGCTCGCTCGCGGACCGAGAGCGCGGCAAGCGGCAGTACGAAGACGTGGACCGCGCCGTCGAGAACAACCCCGAAGTGCGCTCGCTCATCGGCAGGCTCGAATCGTACTACGACAAGGTTCTCGCCGACAGCGAAATGCGAGAGCCGGATAGCGATGGAGACGACGCCCCGGACCTCGCGCCGGACGTGGAACAGTTCCTGCGCGAAGTAACCGGGGAGGCGGATGAAGACGACGCCGCTCCAGCAGGGTAGCGCCGCCCCGCGAGATTTCGTCGGCTACGGTCAGCATCCGCCGAAGGTGGAGTGGCCCAACGGCGCTCGCGTCGCCGTCTCCATAGTCGTCAACTACGAAGAAGGCTCCGAATACTCCCTGCTAGACGGCGACGCCGCGCGAGAAACGAACAGCGAAGTCCCGTCTCCGCTGCCGCTAGACGAGCGCGACTTAGCCAACGAGTCTTTCTTCGAGTACGGCAGCCGCGCGGGGGTATGGCGCGTCATGCGGCTGCTGCGACGATACGGCGTTCCTGCGACGTTCTACTGCTGCGCGCTCGCGCTGGAACGCAACCCGCAGGTAGGACCCGCCATCGTAGCCGAGGGCCACGAGGTGTTCGGGCATGGCTACCGCTGGGAAGAGTACTACCGCATGGACCGCGAATCCGAACGCGAGGCGATTCGCAAAGCCGTCGAATCCATAACCCGCTCCACAGGCGTTCGGCCGCTAGGCTGGTACACGCGATACGCGCCTAGCGTCCACACGCGCGAACTGGTAGTCGAAGAGGGCGGCTTCCTGTACGACTCCAACTCATACGCCGACGATATCCCCTACTATGTGGACGTGAACGGCAAGGCGTGGTTGGTAGTGCCGTACTCGCTGGAGGTGAACGACACCCGCTTTTGGCGCGGCGGCATGAACAGCCCGTCCGACTTCAGCGAGACGCTGAAGAACACGCTCGACATGCTCCACGAAGAGGGCGCGGAAAGCCCCAAGATGATGAACGTGGGGCTTCACTGCCGCATCGTGGGACGCCCCTCCCGCGCCGTCGCGCTGCGCGATTTCTTGGAGTACGCCGCGGGCTTGGATGACGTATGGTTCGCGCGCCGCAGCGAAATAGCGCGCTGGTGGCTGCGGAAGTATCCGCCAGCCTGATTGGATGCCAACATGCGGAGCTTTCTGACGAACCTCGAATGCACCTACTGCGGCGCGGAGCATTCCGCGGACGAGCCAAACCGCGTCTGCGCCGAGTGCGGCAAGGTATTGTATCCGCGATATGACCTGCGCGGCGCGGCTGACGCGCTCGACCGCGACTCTCTGCGCGACCGCGAAGCCAACATGTGGCGGTATTTCGAGCTGATGCCGCTGCGCGACGCCGCGAACGTGGTAACGCTCGGCGAGGGGTTCACGCCCATGTTTCGCGCGCGGAGGCTGGGCGCGGAGATGGGCGCTGCCGATCTGCTGATAAAGGACGAGGGCTTGAACCCAACCGCGTCGTTCAAGGCGCGAGGGCTGTCGGCGGCGGTCTCCAAGGCGAAGGAGCTAGGCATAACCCGCATCACCATGCCGTCCGCCGGCAACGCGGCGGGCGCGATGACCTCCTACGCGGCGAAGGCGGACATGGAAGCATACGTGTTCATGCCAAAAGACGCGCCTAACTCCAACATCCAAGAAGTGGTCTTCACTGGCGGAGAGCTTGCGCTGATAGACGGGCTGATAAGCGACGCGGGCGTTATGAGCCGCGAGCGCGCCGCCCGCGATGGCTTGTTCGACGTGTCCACGCTGCAAGAGCCTTACCGCGTGGAGGGCAAGAAGACGATGGGGTACGAGATAGCCGAGCGGCTCGGCTGGACGCTGCCCGACGCGATTATCTACCCCACCGGCGGCGGCACTGGCATAGTGGGCATGTGGAAGGCGTTTGCCGAGATGGAGGCGATGGGCTGGATAGACTCTCGCCGCCCCAAGATGTACGCGGTTCAGGCGGAAGGCTGCGCGCCGATAGTTCGCGCCTTCGAGCGCGGCGACGAGTTCGCCGAGCCTTGGCAAGACGCCCAAACCATGGCGGCGGGCATCCGCGTGCCGTCCGCGATAGGCGACTATCTGATACTCGGCGCTATCCGCGAGAGCGGCGGCGGCGCGCTCACCGTGAGCGACGACGACATCCGCGCCCACATGCGGCTAGTGGCGCGCCTAGAGGGGATATTCGTCTGCCCCGAGGGCGCCGCCACCGCCGCCGCGCTGAGGAAGCTGCTATCCAGCGGCGCGCTGGACGCCGAAGAACGCATCCTGCTGCTCAACACCGGCTCGGGGCTGAAGTATCTGGACCTGCTTTAGGCGAATGGCGCGAGTTTCTTACTCGCCATTGTCAGAATCAGGATTTTTTGGATTATTGGATTTCCGAGATAGCAGCGTAAGAATCCTGAGAATCTCAGAATCATGCGAATCCTGATTCTGACGACTGGAAGCTGCTTACCCCGTCCGCGCGCGCATGCGGCTAGCGGCGCGCTAGCCGCCGAAGAACGCATCCTGCTTCTCGACACCGGCTCGGGTCTGAAGTATCTGGACTTGCTTTAGGCGAATGGCGCGAGTTTCTCACTCGCCATTGTCAGAATCAGGATTTTCTGGATTAGTGGAATTCCAAGATAGCAGCGTAAGAATCCTGATTCTGACGACTGGAAGCGCCTACCCCGTCCGCGCGCGCATGCGGCTAGCGGCGCGCTAGCCGCCGAAGAGCGCATCCTGCTGCTCGACACCGGTTCGGGTCTGAAGTATCTGGATCTGCTTTAGGCGAATGGCGCGAGTTTCTCACTCGCCATTGTCAGAATCAGGATTTTCTGGATTAGTGGATTTCTGAGATAGCGGCGTAAGAATCCTGAGAATCCTGATTCTGACGACTGGAAGCTGCTTACCCCGTCCGCGCGCGCATGCGGCTAGCGGCGCGCTAGCCGCCGAAGAGCGCATCCTGCTGCTCGACACCGGCTCGGGGCTGAAGTATCTGGACCTGCTTTAGGCGAATGGCGCGAGTTTTCTCTTCGCCATTGTCAGAATCAGGATTTTCTGGATTAGTGGATTTTCGAGATAGCGGCATAAGAATCCTGAGAATCTCAGAATCGCGCAAATCCTGATTCTGACGACTGGAAGCGCCTGCCCCGCGCTCAGCGAACCTCCACATCCCGCACGTATGGCGCGAGGATGCCGAGCGAAGATGTCAGCATCATCTCGATAAGCTCGTGCGTGGGGACGCATTCCGGGCACTCCTCGTTGACGCCGGGCGTGTACTCTATGGTCACCTTGCCGCCGCTCGAATCCAGCAGCCGAATCGAGCCGCCCTCGGACGCCGCGATTACCTGAATGTTGTCGAGCGCGCTCTGCAAGCCCGGATCAGCGTTGATAGTCATGTCGTTTCCTCCGACCCTGAGCAAAATCCTGTTTATCCTGTGTATTGGCTCGGCGCTTTTCGCCCACGTGGATAGCCGCCGCGCCCATCGCCAGCCTGACGCGGCGCGCGACTGTCAGCCCCGCGCTCTCCATCGCCTGCGAAAGCTCGTCCGCGGACATGAAGCCCTGCGCCGACTGTGGCAGGTAAGTATACGCCTCGCGGTCGCCCGCAAGCATAGCGCCTATCCACGGCGTGGCGCATCGGAAGTGCAGCCTAGCCGCGCGGCTCAGCGGGTCTTTGCCGTCCTGCCGCACTATCTCTAGCGACACGACCCTGCCGCCGGGCGCGACGACGCGCGCCATCTCCCGCAGCGCGCGCGGAACGTCCACGAAGTTGCGGATGCCGAACCCCACCGTGGCGCACGCGAAGCTGTCGTCGGCGAACGGCAGATAGTGCGCGTCGCCCTCCACGAACCGCACGGAGCGCCCCGCGCGCTGTCGGGCGGCTTTTCGCATCCCCAGCGTCATCATCTCGCGCGTGAAGTCCAGCGCGACTACGGACGCGGTCTCCGGGCGTCGCGCGAGGTCGAAGGCGAAGTCGCCCGTGCCTGTGGCGACATCCAGCGCCGCGCCGCGCAGTCCCGCCGTCGCCATGCGCGCCGCGCGCCGTCGCCAGACGTAGTGCATCCCGCCGGACATGACGGTGTTGAGCAGATCGTACCGCCGCGAGATGCGCGCGAACATGGCGGCTACGTATCGCGAACGCTCCCCGCCCTTTAGCTGCGCCAAGCGCTGCCTCCTCGCTTCAGCGCGGCTATCGTTCTAGGCAGAGCCGGCAGCAGGTCGGACGCTATCATCCCCGCGTCGCCCGTTTCGCGGCTCGCTCGCTCTCCCGCCGCGCCGTGCAGGTAGACGCCTAGCGGCGTCGCCGTCTCTATCGGCAAGCCTTGAGACAGCAGCCCGGCGATAGCGCCCGCCAGCGCGTCGCCTGTGCCGGCCGTCGCCAGCGCGGGGTTGGCGAACGGCGACACCATCGCGCCGCCGTCGGCGCGCGCCACGACGGTGTGCGCCCCCTTGAGCGCCACGCTCTTCCCCCATCGCGCCGCCGCCGCGCGCGCCCACTCCAGCCGGCTTTCGTCGCCGCGCGCCGCAAGCCGCGCCATCTCGCCCGGGTGCGGCGTTAGCGCCGCGTCCGCCCGCCAGCGCTCGCTCCAATCGGGGACGAGCGCCAGCGCGTTCAGCCCGTCCGCGTCCACAACGGTCGGCGGCAGACGCTCGCCCGAAAGCAGGATGCGTTCCACCATCGCGCGCATGTTCGGATGCTGGCTCAATCCGCAGCCGATTAGCAGCGCGTCGTATCCGTTCAGCGATTCGATGACGCGCTCGCCGGCGTCGGCGGACGCCACGCCCGGCTCGGATTCGGGCAGCGGCAGGAACGTCGGCTCGACGCCGCGCGGCGCGACGGATGGGATGAGGCTCTCCGGCATGGCTATGGTTGCAAGCCCCGCGCCGACTCGGATAGCCGCCGCCGCCGCGAGGTGCGGAGCGCCCCGAAAGCTGCGCGAGCCGGCTACTATCATCGCGCGCCCGTAGCTGCCTTTGTGCGAATCCGCCGCGCGCGAGGGCAGAGACGAGCGCGCCCAGTCTTCGGCAATCAGCCGCGTCGGGATGTCCGCATCCGCGCCGCGCGGCAGCCCGATGTCCGCTACTTCCAGCCGTCCCGCGAGATTCGCGCCCGGAAACTCGAAATGCCCTAGCTTGGGCAAGCCGAACGCAACCGTCGCGTCCGCCGCCACGCACGCCGCATCCGCCGCGCCGCTGTCGCAGTCCATCCCGCTGGGAACGTCCATGGCGAGCAGCTTGGGGGCGCGTCCGCCCGCGCGCGCCGCCGCCAGCGCTAGGAAGACGTCGCGCGTGACGCCTGCCATCGGGCGAGATCTGCCGGTGCCTAGAACGGCGTCTATGACTAGGTGGGCGGACGCCAGCAGATCGCGCAGACGCCGCAAGCCGTCGTCGTCCTCTGCCGACAGGGCGACGACGCCCGCGTCGAGCGCCGCAGCCATCTTCGGGTCCGGCGACGGTCTGCCGCGAACCGCGTAGGCGACTACGCGCGCGCCCCACCGCCGCAGATGGAGCGCGGTTACCAGCCCATCGCCGCCGTTGTTGCCGGGGCCTATGAGCGCGAGAATCGGAACGCCCGCGAGCGGCGCCGCCATCCGTCGCGCCGCTCGCGCCGCGGCAAGCCCGGCGTTCTCCATGAGCGCGTCTTCGGATACGCCCGCCGCCATGCCGCGCGCTTCGGCGGCTCGCATCTGCTCCGCAGTCGCTATCTTCACAGGATGAACCCCGCTCGCCGCGCCCGAATCGGCTTCCGAAAGCCGCTCGCTACGCGCCGCCCGCGAGCGATTCGAGCAGCTTGCGGGTTCGGGCGGTGGATGCTTCCGCGTCGTCTCCGACGGGGAAGATGGACGCTAGGAAGTCCGTCGCGCCCGCGTCCGCCAGCGCGCGCAGCTGCGATTCGACTTCGCTCTCGCTGCCGATTACGGCGACCTCAGCCGGGCTTTCGACGCCTTCGGCGTCCAGCATGCGGCGGTAGCTCGGCAAGCCGCCGTATCGGTGGAAGTATTCGGAAGCCGCCTCGAATCCCGCCTGTCTGTCGTCGGTTACGCATATCGGCAGCCCGACGCACACGCGCGGCGCTGCGCGGCCCGCGTCGCTCGCGGCGCGCGAGATGCGTGGGACGATGTGGGTGTCCAGCGTTCGCGCGCCGACCATCCAAGTGATAGTGCCGTCCGCCCGCTCGCCCGCTATCCGCAGCATTCGCGGCGCGAGCGCGGCTACGCACACAACGGGCGGCGTATCGGTCATGCGCGCTATCTCGCCATGCACGCTGAATTGGCTTCCCACGAAGTCTACGCTTCCCGTCGTCAGCAGGCTTTGCAGAACGCTCAGATACTCGTCCATGTGCTGGGCGGGCGCGCGGAAAGACATCCCCCACCTGTCTTCGACTACGGGCTTGTGCGAAAGCCCGATGCCCAGCGTAAGCCGCCCGCCCGCCGCCGCCTGCGTGGTGAGCGCCTGCTGAGCGAGCGCCATCGGGTGGCGCGGATACGTCGGCACTACGGCGGTTCCCAGCTCTATGGAGTCAGTCGCCCCGCCAGCGAGCGCCAGCATCGTGAGCGCGTCCACGCCCGCCACCTGCGCCGTCCAGAGTCCGGCGAACCCGTCCGCTTCCGCCTCAGCCGCCTGCGCCACCTGCCCCGCGAGCGTGTCCGCCGCGCCCATAGTGCCGATGAATAGGGATATTCGCATCGTATATCTCCCCTCTTTGTATGGATTCACAGGGTATAACTGGGTTTTCGGGGTGAGCGGGGTAGAGGCATGAGGCGCTTTTCAGCTGCCCTTGCGCGTGGAGTGTCTGTACTCGTTTGGGGATCTGTCGCCCTCTTGCCTTGTAACCCACAGCCGCGCGCGTAGGCGGGCTTCGTGGCGATTCTCCGCCGTCATGCCGAGCGTTCTCAGCGCGATTGCCGAATCGACGCTCTGCGCCGCCGTGGAGCTAGAGCGTTCGAGCCGTTCTCTGAAGCCGTCTATGTCTTTGGCGAACGCGGCGCGCCAGCCTTCGGTTCGGTCGAACGCGGGGAAGGTCTCCAGAACCCCTATCTCGTTGAAGCGGTCCATGAACTGCGTATCCGCCACGCTCTCGCCTTTCCAGATGAAGACGCGCTTGTCGCTGCCGAGATTGTACGCGCCGATGAGGTTTATCGAGGGCGGCGGATCGCCCTGCCAAATGGTAGCCCACAGCTCGGGGTCGCGGCTGCGGTCGGATGTCAGTATGGATACGAATAGCATTGGGTTCGTTCAGCCTCTCGCTCGATATGGCTCGATATATTCGTGAATGCGCCGGATCTCTCGCAGTCAATAATCGCGGCTGCGTAAGCCTTATAGGATATTCCCCCTCTCGCTGTCTCCCACCACCGACGCCACCGCGTATTCTTTGGAGTGGCTGAGCGATAGCGCGATGTCGCTCAGCCCGAGCAGTTCCGCGCGCGCTTGGGCGCTGCCGTGAAGCTCGATTCTGGGCGCTTGCCCGCGTCCGCGAACCACCTCGATGTCGCGCCAGCGTATGCCGCGAACGCCGGTGCCTAGCGCCTTCATCGTCGCCTCTTTCGCGGCGAAGCGGCTGGCGAGCTGCGGCGCGCGCCCTCGGCAGTACGCTATTTCGCGCTCGGTGTAGATGCGTCGCAAGAACCGTTCGCCGTAGTCCGCGAATACGCGCCCCACTCGCGCTATCTCTATTATGTCCACTCCCGCAACCAGCATCGAATCGCCTCCGGCTCGTCCGCGCGCCGTTCGCATTATATACACCTTGCGCGCCCCCAAGTATAATCGGCGCGAGGCTACTTTTCTCGGCGGGTGGATTATGGCGGCGAAAGTCATCAGCGGAAGGCGTATCGGCGAGCGGATTCGCGCGGAGGTCGCGGAGGGCGTGGCGGAGATGCGCGCCAAGCATGGCGTGGTTCCGGGGCTGTCCGTAGTGTTGGCGGGCGATGATCCCGCGTCCGAAGTCTACGTGCGGAGCAAGGAGCGCGCGGCGGCCGAAGCGGGAATGCGCTCCGAGGTAGTTCGGCTGCCAGCGTCCGCCACGCAGCGCGATGTCGTCGGCGCGGTGGAGCGGCTGAACGCCGACGAGCGCGTTCACGGGACGCTGGTTCAACTGCCCCTGCCGCCGCGCGTAGACGAGAACGCGGTTCTGGAGTCGGTGCGTCCGGACAAGGATGTGGATGGGCTGCATCCGTTCAACATGGGGCTGCTGATGGCGGGTAGGCCCAGATTCACGCCGGCGACGGCGGCGGGCATTCAGCAGATGCTTATCCGCTCCGGCATAGACCCCGCGGGAAAGAACGTCGTCGTGCTTGGCAGGTCTAACATCGTGGGCAAGCCGCTCGCCAATCTGCTGATGCAGCGCGCGCGCGGCGGCAACGCCACCGTTACGGTGTGCCACACGCGCACCGTAGATCTGCCCGAAATCACGCGCCGCGCGGATATAGTAGTGGCGGCTATTGGGCAGCCGAGATACCTCACGGCGGATATGGTGCGCGATGGCGTCGTTGTCATAGACGTCGGCATCAACCAGATTGCTGCGCCGGATCGTCCGCGCGGGTATCGGCTGGTGGGGGATGTGGATTATCGCGCGGTTCGCCGCAAGGCGTCCGCGATAACGCCGGTGCCGGGCGGCGTAGGCCCAATGACCATCGCCATGCTGCTGAGAAGCGCGCTCGACGCGGCTCGCTACCGCATCCATCCCCACTTGCGAGACCATCCAGAATAGCTCGCCGCGATGCAGTCCGCCCGCCGCCACGTCCGACAAGCGCCCGCGCCCGCCGCGCGCCCGTTCAGCGTTCGCCCGATGACGGAGCGCGACATTCCGCAAGCGGCGGAGGTGGAGAAAGACGCCTTCCCCGAGCTGTTTCCCGCCACGTCTTTTCGGCGCGAGATGCGAAGCGACCGATCGCGTTACCTGTCGCTCGCGCGAGACGGCGCGTCGCAAACGGCGGATATGCGGCTTCCCCCGCTTCCATCCGCGCCGCAGAGCTCCGCGCGCGACGATCTGCTGGGCAGGCTCGCCAGCGGAGCGCGACGGATGTGGCGGCGGCGAAACCCAAGCTGGCGTCCGGGCGAAGACCTAATAGTAGGCTTCGTTGGGCTGTGGCGCATGGTGGACGAGGCGCACATCGTATCCATCGGCGTTCGCGGCGAGTATCGTGGGCTGGGGCTTGGGGAACTGCTGCTCATCGCGGCGTTCGAGCAGGCGGCGGCGCTGGGGGTAGACGCGGTATCGCTCGAAGTGCGCGTCTCGAACCACGTGGCGCAGAACCTATATAGGAAGTACGGCATGACCGTTCGCGGCAAGCGCAAGGGCTACTATACCGACAACCGCGAGGACGCGCTGATTATGACGAGCGAGCGGATAGACGACGAGCGCGGCAGGCGCGCGCTCCAAGGGCTGGCGGCGGCGCACGAACGGCGGTGGGGCGCGTCGGATAGGCGCGTATTCGAGCGGTGAGCGGCGAATCCTGCGGCGGGAAAGCGCATCGAATCGAATAGTTGCAAGCACACGAGAACAGGAGGCATTCAGCCAATGACAGCGCCCAAAGCCGCGCTTCGCATCGCGGCGGTTCTTAGCTCGATAGCGCTCGTCGCGTTCGCAGTCGCCTGCGCGAGCGACGGGGCGGAGAGCGTCGATAGCGCGCCGCCTACCCAGCCGCCCGCGCCCACAGCCGCCAGCGCGCCGCCGCCTACACAGCCGCCGCCGTCGCCTACCTTGCCGCCCGCGCCTACCGCCGTTAGCGCAACCGTCGCGCCGCCCGCGCCCACCGCGCCGCCGCCGACAGCCGCGCCGCCTACGCCCACATCCGCTAGCGCGACCGTCGCGCCGCCGACAGCCGCGCCGCCCGCGTCTTCGGACGCATCGCCGCCCGTTTCGACGGCGAGCGAGGAGCGGGAGTTGAACATCGTTACGCTTCTGCCGTTCGACGCCATCCCCGCCATACTAAGCCCTGAGTTCGTTACCGCGGAGGCGGCAGACGAGAAGCTAGAGGCTGACGACCTAGTTTTGGGCTTGTCCATAAACGGCGACCACCGCGCATACTCTATTCCCACGCTGAGTTCGTATGAGATAGTCAACGACACCGTAGGCGGCGAACCCGTCGCCATAACGTGGTGACCGCTGTGCTTCTCGGCTATCGTGTATAGCCGCGCAATCGACGGTCAAGACCACACCTTCGGCGTCTCCGGCAAGCTGATAATGAACGCTCTGGTGATGTACGACCACCAAACGAACACGCTTTGGAGCCAGTTCTTGCGAAAGGGCGTTCGCGGCGAGCTGGAGGGCGTGGAGCTAGACGTTCTGCCGGCAACTCAAACCACGTGGAGCGTTTGGAAGGAGCTTCACCCGGATACCATCGTAATGCGCACCGGCGGGCTGGGCAGGGGAGATCAGTACGCCATCTATTACATGAACAGCAAGCCCGGCGTCATAGGGCAGGCTCACAAAGACGACAGGCTGCCCAACAAAGCGCTCGTCTTGGGCGTGGACTTCGGCGGAGCGCAAAAGGCGTATCCCACCGCCGACCTGCTGGATAACCCTGTGCTGAACGACACGGTTGGCGGAAAAGACGCGCTGGTGTTCATGGACGCCGCGAGCGGGACCGCGCTAGTGTTCGACCGCGTGGTTGGCGGGCGCGCGCTCACGTTCGCGCCTGAGGGCGAGCCGAACGGCGTCTCGACGCGGCTCAGAGACGAAGAGACCGGCAGCGTCTGGCTCGCGTTCAGCGGGCTTGCCGTCGAGGGCGAGCTTGCCGGCGAGCGGCTGGAACGGCTGCCGTCTCACCTGTCCTTCTGGTTCGCGTGGAACGACTGGTATCGGGACACGGAGCTGTTCGAGGGCTGAATCCCGCGCATCCCCGCGTCTGCTTGGCGGATTGGCTTATCGTCAGGCAGGCGCAACATGCAACTGGCGTATGGGCTATGCTCATCGCCCCTACGCCAGTTGCGGCATCACCTCGCGGGCGAACAGCCGCATCGAGTCCATTATCTCCTCGTTCGTCAGCCTGCCTCTGCGGTTGAACTCTAGGATGCACTGCGCCATGCCGGGCAGCGCGTCGCCGAGCGCGCGGAGTTGCTCGGCGCATCCGTCCGGGTCGTCGTAGATAGAGTATCGAACCGCGTCGTCGAAGCTCCAAGTCGCCCAGCCGCCCACTCCGCTGGAAAAGCTGTGGCGGCTCGTGCCTACCGACGACGCGGAGGCGTCCGGCGCGGTGTGGACCACGTCTTCATCCAGCCAGTTTCGCGCCATGAGCGCGCGCGCCTCTTTCCGCGTTTTGGCGACGAAGAACGATATGTTGACGTGGAACGGCTGCGGATTGCCGCCGCTTTCGTCCGGCTTCGCTGCTTCGAAATCTCGCAGGCGGTCTGCCATTCGCGGCATGGGCTGGCTCAGCGTGGTGCCAATGACGCCAAGCCCGCGTTCGGCGGCGTATGGGAAGGTCTCGTCGCTGTTGGCGGCGAGCAGCAGCGGCGGATGAGGGGTTTGCTGAGGTCTAGGGAGCGTGAGCAGGTCTTTCACGCTCCAGAACTCGCCCGAGTAGCTGGCTCTATCCTGCGTCCACAGCGCCTTCATCATCTCGATGGCTTCGGCTACGCGCGCGCGGCTCTCGGCGCTGCCGATGTCGGCGGCGTGTCCGAACGCCTGCCCCGCCGGTGAACCCCACCGCCCGCCGAGGCACAAGTCCAGCCGCCCGTTGGTGAGAATGTCGCAGGTAGCCGCCTGCGTCGCCATGTGGATGGGGTGGTGGAGCGGCAGTTGCGCCGCGAGCGTGCCGAACCGTATGCGCGGCGCGCGCTGAGCCGCCGCGGACGCCAGCATCAGCGGGTTGGACAGCGGACGCCCCGGGAAGAATACGGATTCCGCGAGCCAAGCCGTCTCGAACCCAAGCTCGTCCGCGAGCGCTATCTGCTCTATCGTCTCCCAGTGGCGGCGCGGCACGGACGAGCCGATATAGCCCGGCACCTGCCAAAACGCTCCGAATCGCATCTATCCGGCTCCTGTCGGCTGAAGGTTTGGCGTCTGTCGCGTTTCCGCGCATCCGGCGGCGGGCGCGTACTTGCGGATAGCGCCTACGAGCGCGTAGACGATCGGCGTATCCAATACGCCCACTATCACCTTCGCCACGTAGGTAGTCGCTATCAGCTCGAAAAGCGCGCCCGTCGGGACTATTCCCGCGAACGCTATGGTGACGAACAGCGTGGTGTCTATAGCCTGCGATACGATGGTGGAGGCGTTGTTTCGCAGCCAGAGATGCCGCCCGCCCGTAACCCGCCGCCACACGTGGAACATGAACACATCGTGTTGCTGGCTCACTAAGTAGGCGACCATCGACCCGGCGACGATGCGCGGCACGCCGCCGAGTATCGTCTCGTAAGCGCCCTGATCTTGCCAGAATTCGGCGGGCGTCCAGATTTTGCCGATGTATACCAGCGCGAGCATCACTAGGCTGAACGCGAACCCCAGCCAGACGACGCGCGCCGCCGTCCGCCGCCCGTAGACTTCCGCGAGCGTGTCCGTAACCAGAAACGTGAGCGGGTAAACTACGACGCTTGCGGGAAGAACCCACCCGCCGACGTCCACCAGCTTGACCGCGATGATGTTGGATACGAGCAAGAACGTCATGAACGCCATGCTCAGCGCGGCTAGAATCAATACAACCTCCGGCGTTTCGCGTTCGGCGCGCCTAGCTCAGGCGGACGCCGCGGCACTCCTCGACTAGGACGCCTGTTATGACTTCCATGCGGTCTTCCCATCTCGTCATCTCCAACAGCCGCTCTAGCGTATAGTCGCCGTAAGCGGTCTCTTGCGGCGTGGGTCTGCCGCCCATGACGAGCGTGGGCACGCCTGCCGCCATCAGCGCGCCGGCGCACATGGGGCAAGGCTCGAAGGTAGTGTACAGCGCGCAGCCCGACATGTCTCCAACGCCTTCCGACGCGGCGTTTCTCAGCGCGACGGTTTCCGCGTGCGCCGTCGGGTCTCCCGTTACGGGCGCCAAATTTCGCCCGCGAGCGACTATCTCGCCGCCCCGCGCGATGACGCTTCCAACGCCCACGTTGCCCTCTTCCGCCGCCCGTCGCGCCTCGCGCAGCGCCTGCCGCATGAAACGCTCGCGATCCTCTGGCGATGCCATATGCCGCCTCCCGCTCGTCTTCCAGAATCGGATAGCGCAGAATTTATCACAAATGGCGTGGGGATGGGCGGCGCGCGGCGGCGAGCGACCCGCCAAATCCGTCCGTCAGCCGTCGTGCAGGATTCCGCCGCAATCTGATAGCATTCCAACGAAAACTCGAAACGCGAGCGGACCGTACGCAGACGCGAGGGACATAGTGGCGAAACCCGTCTTGGCTATAGTCGGACGACCGAACGTCGGCAAATCCACCCTGTTCAACAGGCTGGTCGGCAGAACCGTGGCTATCGTCTCCAAGCAGTCCGGCACCACGCGCGACCGCGTGATGCTGGAAACGGAGTGGGCGGAGCGACCGTTCATCCTAGTGGACACGGGCGGGCTGGAGGCGTTCCCGAACACGGACATGTGGCGGCAGATCCGCGCGCAGGTGGAGACGGCTATAGACGACGCGGATATCATCGTAATGGTGGCGGACGTGCTGGACGGCGTCACCGGCGCGGACATGGACGTTGCGGACATGCTGCGCTTCGGCGGCAAGCCCGTAGTTCTGGCGGTGAACAAGGCGGACACCGAAAAGAAGGCGGAAGGCGCGGTGGAGTTCCATGAGCTGGGGCTTGGCTATCCGCATCCCATCAGCGGATACCACAACATCGGGCTGGACGACATGATGGCGGAGGTGGTGAGCCACTTTCCCGAAGAAGCGGAGTTTCCTGAGCCGGACGCGGACATGCGGCTTGCGATTGTCGGCAGGCCCAACGTGGGCAAGTCCATGCTGCTCAACGCGCTCACGGGCGAGAACCGCTCCATCGTGAGCGACGTTCCCGGCACCACGCGGGATACGATAGACACGCTGATAAAGCGCGACGGCATGGACATCTTGCTCATAGACACGGCGGGCATACGCCGGCGCGGCAAGATAGGCACGGGCGTCGAGAAGTACAGCGTCATCCGATCGGTGCGCGCCATAGACAGGGCGGATGTCGCGCTGCTGATAATGGACGCGATGGAGCCGGCGACGGCGCAAGACACCCACATCGCAAGCTATATCCTAGACGCCTATAAGGGCATGGCGCTGGTGGTCAACAAGTGGGACTTGCTGGAAGGCAAGGGCGTCGCCAAGAGCGAGCTGGAAGCGCTGCTGCGAGACCGCTTCAGGTTCGCGCCATACGCGCCAGTGCGCTTCACGTCCGCGCTGAACGGCGACGGATTGGACGAGCTGATGAGCGTCGCCGTAGAGATATTCGGCGAATGGACGAAGGGCGTGCCGCGCTACGAGCTGCGCCGAACGATGATGAGCGCCATAGCCGCGAACCCGCCCGCTGGCGTCAAGGGGCGGACGCTCAAGATATACAGCGTCGCCCAAGATCAGGTAGCGCCGCCTAGCTTCACGTTCTTCGTCAACCGCGCCGACAGCGTTCACTTCTCTTACGAGCGATACCTAGAGAACCGCCTGCGCGCCGCCTACTCCTTCCGCGGCAGCCCGGTGAAGATGCGCTTCAGGGGAAGGAGGCGCCGCCGATGAGCGCGGACAGCTGGCATCTCTGGCTGCTGGTTCCGCTCGGATACCTCATCGGCTCCATACCGTTCGGGCTTATCATGGGCAGGCTGTTCGGCAACGTGGACGTGCGCGAGCATGGCAGCGGCAAGACGGGGATGACGAACGTGCTTCGCACTGCGGGCGCGTGGGCGGCGGGCGCGGCGCTTCTGCTGGACATGGGCAAGGGCGCGGCCGCCATAGTCCTCGCGCGGATGCTCGACGCGGGGCATCTCATCGAGGCTGCCGCCGCGCTCGCCGCTATCGCGGGGCATAACTGGTCTGCGCTCATCCGCTTCGGCGGCGGGCGCGGCACCGCCACAGGCTGGGGTGGGCTGCTCGTCCTATACTGGCCTGCCGGGCTGTTCGCCACGCTCGTCGGAATCCCGGCAGCGGCGCTGACGCGCTACATGTCCGTCGGCTCGATAGCGGGCGCGGCGCTCGGCTCGATAGCGCTAATCGTCTTGGCTGCGCTGGGCTACGCGCCGCTCGCTTATAGCTGGTACGGCGTCATCGGCGGAACGCTCATAGTGGCGCGCCACCATGACAACATCCGGCGGCTGATAGACGGCAGCGAGCGCAAGATAGGCGAGAGCGAGAGCTAGAGGAGATCGGCATGGCGGTCGCGACAGCCGTCGGAGCCACTAGCTGGGGGACGACGTTGGCGATTATCCTCGCTAGAGAGGGGCATGAGGCGCGGCTGCTGGCGCGGACGGACGACGAGGCGCGCGCGCTGGAGACGGCGCGGGAAAACGCGCGGTTCGCGCCGGACGTCCGCTTCCCGCCCGCGATGCGCGCCACGTCGGACGCCGCCGCAGCCTGCGAGGGCGCGGACCTCGTCATATTCGCAGTGCCGGCGCAGACGCTCCGCGCGAACGTCCGCAAGATAGCGAGCGCCATTTCGCCCGATTCCATCGCGATAAGCGCGGTGAAGGGGCTGGAGCTGAGCAGCGGAATGCGGATGAGCGAGGTCTTGCGCGAGGAGATGCCCGCGTTCGATGGGGGCATATGCGCGCTCTCGGGCCCCAACTTGGCGCGCGAGGTCGTCAGGGGGCTGCCCGCGTCTACCGTAGTGGCGTCGGATAGCGCGAGCGCGGCTACAAAGGCGCAGGCGGTTCTCAACTCGTCTGTCTTTCGCGTGTACACGAACGACGACCTGATTGGCGTGGAGCTGTGCGGCGCGCTGAAGAACATCATCGCGCTGAGCGCGGGAATGTGCGACGGCATGGGCTACGGGGATAATGCGCGCGCGACCATCATCACGCGCGGGCTTGCGGAGATAACGCGGCTCGGCGTGGCGGCGGGCGCGTGCGCGCAGACGTTCGCCGGGCTAGCCGGCATGGGCGATCTGGTAGCCACCTGCACCAGCGCGCAGAGCAGAAACCACTACGTGGGCGAGCGGATAGCCGCCGGCGAGCCGCTAGAACGCATACGGATGGAGATGGAGAACGTAGCCGAAGGGGTGGACACCACCCGCGCCGCGCTCGATCTGGCACGGCGGCTAGGCGTAGAGATGCCGATAGCGCAAGCCGTTCACAGCGTACTGTTCGACGGCGTATCCGTCTTGCAGGCGACTCAGCGGCTGATGGGGCGCGAGCCGCGCCCGGAGTGAGGCGGAGGCGGCTATCGCGGCGACAGCTCGCCGAGCGCGTTCATCATCAGCGCGACGACTACCACCGACGCCGTTTCCGCGCGCAACACGCGGCTTCCCAGCCCGAACGTCGCCACGCCCTTCGCGCGCGCCAACTCCGCTTCCATCGGCTCGAACCCGCCTACAGGCCCCACGAACGCGGACGCGGCGGTTATCGGCGCGCCTCCGCCGGACGCCGACTTTAGCGCGTCGGATACGGACGCGGATTCCTCGCGCTCCCACGCCATCAGCGCGGGGCGCGGCGCGGACGACAGCGCGTCCACAAAGCTCGCGGGATGCGCCAGCGTCGGCAGCCGCGATCTGCCGCACTGCTCAGCCGCCTCGCGGATGATACGCAGCCAGCGCGCCCTGCGCGTGTCGGACACGCGCGCGTCTTTGGGCAGCGAGCGGCGGGTGACGACCGGCGCGAACCTCGCCACGCCCAGCTCCGTCCCCTTTTGCAGCGCGAACTCGAAACGGCTCGGCTCTATCAGCGCGGGATACAGGCATAGCTCCACGGACGGCTCGCCGCGTCCGGCGCGGCTGTCGACGACACTGCCGCGAACGCGCGCGGGGTGGATGTCGCCCAGCTCGACCACGCGCTCGATTCCGCCGCTATCGTCGAGCGCGACGACGCGATCCCCGCGCCTCATGCGAAGCACGCGCGCTATCTGCCGCGAGATCTGCGGCGGGAAGACCGCATCATCGCCGTCGATGAAACTTGGGTCTACGAAAAATCTGTGCATGGCGTGGCTGAAGTTCTCATCCGGCGACACTATAGCAGGCTGTAAAGATACCTGTTACAATCGGCTTGCCTTGCAGATTCTACGCCGGGAGGTTTCGATATGGGGCATGAGATTTCTGTAACAGTAAATGGCGAACGACGCGATGCGGACGTGGAGCCTCGTCTGCTGCTAGTCGAGTTCTTGCGGGATACGCTGAACCTGACCGGCACGCACGTGGGCTGCGACACGTCCGGCTGCGGAGCTTGCACGGTCATTCTCGACGGCTCGGCGGTGAAGTCTTGCACGGTGTTCGCGGTTCAGGCGAACGGATGCGAGGTCACCACCGTGGAGGGGCTGGCTGGAGACGACGGCGAGCTTCACCCGATTCAGGAAGGTTTCTGGGAGATGCACGGGCTTCAGTGCGGCTTCTGCACTCCGGGCATGATCATGTCTTCGCTCGACCTGCTCCAGAAGAACCCGAACCCCACGGAGGCGGAGATTCGGCATGGGCTTGCCGGCAACTTCTGCCGATGCACCGGCTATCACAACATCGTGAAGGCGGTGCAGTACGCGGCTGAGAAGATGGAGTAGCGCGCCGAACCCGAACGACGCGCATCCCAACCCCGCGCCCGCGCGGGGGCATTCATCCCCGAGAGGAGGCCCAAGCTAGACATGGCAGCAGCGACATTCGACTACCACGCGCCCGCTACGCTTGCAGACGCGGCGGCGCTACTGAACGACAACCCGGACGCCAAAGCGCTGGCGGGCGGACACAGCCTGATACCGATGATGAAGTTGCGGCTGGCTGAGCCGGCGGCGCTGGTGGACCTCGGCAGGATAGACGGGCTGAGCTATGTGAACGAAGACAACGGCGCGCTCGCCATCGGCGCGATGACTACGTACTACGACATCATCACGTCGGACGCGGCGATGTCCTGCGCGCCCGCGCTCGTGGAGGCGGCGGCGCAGGTGGCGGACCCGCAGGTTCGCAACATGGGAACCATCGGCGGCAGCCTCGCGCACGCCGACCCCGCCGGAGACCTGCCCGCAGTCGCGCTCGCGCTAGGCGCGGAGCTAGTGGCGCAGTCCGCGAACGGCAGCCGAACCATCGCGGCGGACGACTTCTTCATCGACCTGTTCACCACCGCGCTAGAGCCGAACGAGATACTCGCCGAGATCCGCATCCCCGCCGCGGCGGCGGGGTCTGGCGCGGCATACGCCAAGATGGCGAACAAGGCGTCGCACTATGCCATCGTGGGCGTGGCGGCGTCCGTAACCATCGAGAACGGCGTTTGCGCCGCCGCCCGAATCGGGGTCACCGGCGCGGGGTCTCACGCTACGCGAGCGACGGACGCCGAATCGGCGCTAGTGGGAAGCGCGGCGGACGCGGACGCCATACGGAGCGCGGCGGCGCAAGCGGCGAACGGCATAGAGATGAACGAAGACGTTCACGCCTCCGCCGAATACCGCGAGCATCTCACGAAAGTGTACGCGCAGCGCGCCATCGCCGCCGCCGTGGAGCGCGCGCAAGGGTAAGGTTCGCATAAGACGAGCGGGATGGGGAGATTGGGAATCCGATTCCTCATCCCATCCCGCATATCCCGCGCGGCGGGTTCTACTGCTGCTGTTGCACGAACCGCCTGAACACCTCTTCTTCGGACAAGGCTTCGGAGTGGAACCACGTCTCTTCGATGGTGGAGTGCAGCTCGTCGAGCAGGTCTAGCGAGTTTCGCATGAGCGCGGCTACCTCTTCGGCGGTGTCCGGGACGGTCTCGACCTCGTCCAAGCGCTGAATGGCTGCGCCGATGACTCGGAGCGTCTCTACGGGCGCGACGTGCGTGGCGTTGTAGCGCGCGGCGGCTAGGCATCCGCGCAGCGACGCTGAGCCGTCTCGCGTCATCAGCGCTTCGAGCGCGGTTTCGCCCGTCGCTATCGATATGCCGCGCACAGCCGCCGCCATGTTCGCCGCCTCGTCCATGCCGCCGTCGTGGTCGTCGCGTCCCGCCGCCCACAGCAGCGCGCGCGCCACGCCCTGCGCGCGTTCTATCCAGCGCCCCAGCCACAGCAGGTTGTAGACGCGCGAATCGGTCAGCCACCTGTCCGATCCCAGCGCGCTCGTCCTAGGGTCTATCGTAGTCATGGCTTGCGGTTCCCTCCTATGGCTCTTGGCATTGCGTGGCATTGCGTGGATTTGTAGTTGCGGGCTGGCTCATCGGCTCATACGTCGCTCTTGACCACGTAGGCGCTCTCCAGCAGCTCCAGCGCGTCGTCGAGCGTGGGTTCCATCTCTTGCAGCCTGACGGACGCGATGGCGGCGCACTCCATACCGCCGCCTTTGGACAGGAACGAGCCGAACACGGGCGAAACGTCCGTGTAATCGCGCCCCACGGCTAGCTTCACGTAGTCGCGCGCGGGCGGGTTGACTACGCCGCGCGTCGGGTCGGCGCCTATCCACCCCCGCCCCGGGTGGAGGAACTCCACCCATGAATGCGTCTCGCCCACCTGCCCTGTCAGCAGCCCGCTGACGTATCTGCACGGCGCGCCGAGCGAGCGGAGCATTCCGAGCGCGAGATGCGTCTTGTCTTGGCAGACGCCTTCCATCGCGTCCGCTACCTGCGCCGCGGTGGTGGATACGTTCGTCGAGCCGCGCTTGTAGACGATCTCGCGGCACACCCAATCCGTAACCGCGCCGACGGCGTCGAGCAGCGAATCCGCGCCGTTGGCGACTTCGCGCGCCAGAACCGCGACGCTCTGTGGCTCCACGAGCGGCGAGCGGATGGTGAACTCCAACCCCTCGAACAGCGTGCCCGCGTCCGCGATGGCGAAGTCTTCTAGCGCGTCCACCCTGCCGGCGAGCCGAACTTGCCCAGCCGTCGCCACTACGAGCGATGTGTGATGCTCTACTACGCGCACCCTGTCCACGCGGTTGCCGAATCGGTCGCTGTAGCTCACGCTTCCGCCCTGCGGCAGCGTCCACAGAGACGCGCGAATAGGCGTTTGCCCTTCGCCTTCGCGCGGGAACAGCCGTATCTGGTTGTCGTTGTGAAGCACGGCGGCGGAATACCCGTACCGCGTGGCGTACAGGTAGGAGGCGATTATAGGCAGGGAATCCATGCCGCCTGTCACTGTTTGCCGCTCTCCATAGCTGCCGTCGGAAGCCGAACCTACACTACCCAGCTAGGCTTGCACAGCCCGCCGGAAGAGTTGTTCGTGATTCTGCCGCCGGCGCGCGCCACGCGCGTCAAGCCGCCGGGGAACACGCTGACCTTGCCGTTGCCGTCTTGAATGGCGAACACGCGCAGGTCTACGTATCTGGCTTCCAGCGAGCCGCTTTCGCGCTCGAACACCACGTGGTTGGAAAAGTCCAAAGTCTCTTGCGCGATGAACGTTTGCGGGTTCTCCAAGATGGCGTGCGCCACGCGCGTCTTGTACGTCGCGCCCAGATCTGGCATGACGAACACGCCTATTCCGCCGTAACCCTGCCGCGCTTTGATTACGAGGTCGTCTAGGTGTTCCAGCACGAAGCGGCGCGATTCCACGTCTTGCAAGTCGTAACTGGGCGCCTGTTCGAGCGCGGGCGTCTCCCCTAGGTAGCGCTCTATCATCTCCGGCACCCACATGAACACCAGCTTATCGTCCGCCACGCCGCCGCCGATGCCGTTTACGAGCGTAACTTTGCCCGATAGGTAGGCGTCTCGCAAGCCCGGCACGAATATCTCCAAGTCTTCCACGCGCCGATAGATAAGGTCCACCGCCGCGTCGCCGTCGAGAGTGCGCGCGTAGACGCGCCCATCGTGTCCGACGTACAGATCCGTTCCCTCCACCAGCGGAATGCCGAGCAGGTCTGACAGGTAGCGATGCTCGAAGAACGCGGAGCCGTATTTGCCATCCGTCAGCAGCACGCACACCGGCGAATCGCTCTCGCAAAGCGAGCGAAACATCTCCAAATAGGCGTCTCGAATTTCGTAGGGCAGAACGTCGTACCCCTCGGCGAACTCCGGCAGGGCGTTCGCCACCATCTGCGTGGTCTTGAGTTGGTAGCTGATGCCGGACGGGATGCGGAGGTTGTCTTCCAGCACGCAATAGCGTCCGTCGCCCATGTGAACCAAGTCTATGCCGTATATGTGGACGAACACGCCGCGGGGCGGCTCGAATCCCTGAACCTCCGGGTAGAAGTACTGCGAGGTGTAGACGACGTTGTCCGGCACTATGTCTTGTCCGCCGCCGTACAGCTCCCCCAGGAAGTGGTTGATAGCCCTGAGCCGCTGCGACACGCCGAGCGCGATGACGCGCCAATGCTCGCGCGGGATGACGCGCGGGATCCAGTCTGTCGGCGTGGGGCGGTAGCGCTTCGGGTCTAGGTAGAAGGTGAAGGCGTCTTGGTCTACTTGCCGCTGAGCGTCCGCCCACCGCCGCGCGAGCCGCTCCGCGCCGAGCGACTTCACCGCGCTCGCCAGATTCTCGTAGTGCCGCCTAGCGCGTCCGCTCTCGTCTCGCCATTCGCTGTACGTGTCGATCTCTACCGACGGCTGTGTGATGGTCATAACCGCACCTCGCATTCCGGGAGCGGCGCGATTGTATCACAGCGCGGGGCGCGTCGCATCGGTTGTTGACATCGGCGAGTCGCATCGGCTATATTCGCATCCGTCTGAGTAGTTGATTTTAAGTATCAACTGCATCGCCCATGCCTAGTCGCGCGTTGAGTCGGATTGTGGAGAATGTTGATACTAAGTATCTGTCTTTGCTGACGCGCTCCGCTCGCGTCCGACTGCAACCCAGAATGCTCTTGAATGAGGAGGAAACCAGTAATGAGATCGTTGCCGCTTAAACTGATACTAGCTATCATAGCCGCGCTCGCGATCGGATTCGCCGTCGCGTGCGACGACTCGCCGGATACTGAGCCGGCGTCTCCCGCGCCCGCGCCGACGATGGCTGCAAGCCCAACCCAAGCGTCCGCGCCGACCCAAGCTCCCGCCTCTGCGCCCGCGCCTACGGCGGCTGCAAGCCCAACGCAAGCGCCTGCGCCGACCCAAGCCCCCGCGCCCGCGCCGGCGATGATGGAGCCGCTCAGCGTCGTAACCACCAGCAACATAGTCGCGGACTGGGCGGAGCGAGTCGGCGGGGATAAGGTGGACGTGTTCGCGCTGCTGCCGCCGAACGCCGACCCGCACACGTTCCAGCCCGGCGCGCGAGACGTGGCGCGCGTGGCGGACGCCGACATCGTGCTGACCGTCGGGCTGTCGCTCGAAGCGGGCTGGCTGAACGAGCTAATCGAGAATGCCGCCAGAGACCCTGAAAGCGTTGTCGCCCTAGGCGATGGCGTAGATCCTATCGAATTCTCGGAAATGCTCGCCCATGACGATCACGACGATCACGATGAGCATGACGAACACGATGAACACGACGAGCATGAGCATGAGGAAGATGGAGAGGGGGGCATTGCGTTCGATGGGCGTTTGCTCGTCTCGGATGCCGAAGAGCCGCATCTGTCTGTCGTAGACCTGATGACCAACGATGTCTCCGAGCTTTCCTTCGAGCTGCCGGGCGCCGCCTCGGCGGTCTATTCCAGCCCCAATCACCGCTTCGCGTATGTGCTGTATCGCGGCGATGGAGACAGCGATGATAGGGTGTACGTGCTGGATGGCGGCGTCTTCCTCGTCGCGCATGACGATCACTTCGATCTCGTGGCGGATCCCGTGTCCAAGATGTCTATCGAGACCATGGACGAGCGCCCGATTCACTTCGCCAATGGCGGCGAATGGACGGCTATATTCAACGATGGAACCGGCAGAGTGGCGCTGTTCGACGAGCATGAGATGGCGGAGATGGGCAACGCCTATGAGCCGAGCTTCCTGAACACAGGGCTTCAGCACGGCGCCGCTATCCCGCTCGACGATGATCTCTTCGCGGTTACGGTTGCCAACCCGGACTATCCCGACGTGGCGCAGAGCAGCCTGCCCATAGGCGTGGAGATAAGAGACCTCGCCGATAACGTCGTATTCGACGGCAGTTCGGAATCTTGCCCCGGCATGCACGGCGAATCCCACAACCACGATGGGAGCATGTACGGCTGCGTCGGAGGGGTTCTGTTCATCGAGAAACATGATGACCACTTCGATCACTGGTTCATAGACAACCCCGCCGAGATGCGTGAGGATTCGCGGATAGGAACTGTCTATGGCCACGAGGATTCGCCTGTGTTCTTCGGGAAGGCGTCCTACCGGGGAGACAGCGGCTTCGTAGACGACGGCATTTGGCTGATAGACCCCGAGAATCGAACGATGACGCAGGCGCTACCCGCGTCGTCCGAAGGCAAGCGCAGCGTGTCCTCCGCGTTCTCCCACGACGGAGAGACGCTGTTCACGCTCACATACGACGGAATGCTCAACGCCATCGACGCCCACGATGGGGATGTGGTGTCGGAGGCGCGCCTGACGGAGACGATCGATCCTGAAATGCCGCCTTCGTTCATTATCGTGGGCGAGACGCTGTTCCTGTCGGATAGAGCCGATGAACACGTGGTGGCGTTCGACCTAGACCACATGGAAGTCGAAGCCGAATGGCACGTGCACGGCGCGCCGGGGCGCTTGGCGTTCATGGGAGTTGTCGGCGGCGGCGATCATGAAGAAGAGGGGCATGACGACCACGACGAACATGACGAACACGAAGAGGGCGAAGAAGGGCATGACGAGGACGAGCATGACGAACACGATGAACATGACGAACACGAGGGGCATGAGGGCCACGACCACGGCTTGCTAGACCCCCACTTCTGGTTCGACCCGATTCGCGTGAAGGTCGCGGTAGACGACATCGCGGCGCTGCTGTCGGCTGCGGACGCGGCTAACGGCGACTTCTATCGCGCCAACGCCGCCGCCTACAACGCCGAGCTGGACGCCCTGCATAGCTGGATAGAGGCGCAGACAGCCGCCGTGTCGCCCGATCGCCGGCTGCTGGTCACGTCGCATGACAGCTTCCAGTACTTCGCCGATCGGTACGGGTTCGAGGTAGTCGGCGCGGTGCTGCCGCTCACCACGGAGGCGGATCCGTCTGCGAGGGAGATCGCCGAGCTGGTGGACGACATACGCGATACGGGTGCGCCGGCGGTGTTCGCTGAGCGCATGATTTCGGCATCGCTCGCCACGCGCGTGGCGGAAGAGGCTGGCGCGCAGATAGTCACTGGGCTGTACACAGGCTCGCTGAGCGCGGCTGGCGGCGAAGCTGGGACGTACCTAGACTTGATGCGGCACAATGTCGCGACTATCGTAGAGGCGTTGAAGTAGCCCCAATGACGCCGCCACCCATTTCGCAGGTTATAGGTCAGCCCGCGCCCCCGCTCTCCGCGCGCGGGCTGACCGTCAGGCGCGGCGGCGCGCTCGTGCTGGACAGCGTGTCGTTCGATGCGGGACCCGGCTGCCTGATGGGCGTCGTAGGCCCCAACGGCGCTGGGAAAAGCACGCTGTTCGACGCTATCGTCGGCTTGCTGCCGATAGACGAAGGCGGGGCGCTTATCCACGGCAAGCCCATAGACGACGCGCGCGGCTTCGTAGCCTACGTTCCGCAGCGCGAAAAGGTCAACTGGCGTCTGCCGATGACCGCGTGGGATGTGGTCATGCTCGGCAGGTCTAGGCGCATCGGCTGGTTCAGGCGTCCGCGCCGCGAGGACCGGGAATCCGTCGAAGACGCGCTTCAGCGTGTCGGCATGTGGGAGAGGCGTGAATCGCTCATCGGAGAGCTTTCGGGCGGGCAGCGGCAGCGCGTGTTCGTCGCCCGCGCGCTCGCGCAGGGCGCGGACATCCTGCTGCTCGACGAGGCTTTCAGCGGCGTGGACATCGCATCCCAAGAGGCGCTCGTCTCGACGCTGAGCGATATGCGAGACGCGGGCGCGACCATCCTGCTGTCGTCGCACGACGTGAACCACGTAGCCCACTACTGCGACGAGTGCCTCTGCATCAACTGCCACGTGTGCGCGTGCGGCGCGCCGCGCGACGTGCTTACGCCGGATGTGCTGGTGGAGCTTTACGGCCCCTACGGCGCGGCGCCGGTTCACGGAAGCGCGCTGGACGGGCGGCTGGATGGACACCGTCACTGACACGCTGCTGGCGCCGTTCCAGTACGGCTTCATGACGCGCGCGCTCATAGTGTCCGTTCTGGTGGGCGTGATATGTCCCGCGCTGGGCGCATACGTGGTTACGCGCGGGCTGGGCTTCATGGGAGACGCGCTCGCGCATTCGGTTTTGCCCGGCATGGCGCTCGCGTTCATCGTGGGCGTCAGCCCGTTCTTGGGGATGATTCCCGCAGCCGTGGGCGTTGCGCTGCTCATCGGATACCTGACTCAGCGCAGCGGGCTGAGCGAGGATACGTCCATAGGCGTGCTGTTCGCGGGGCTGTTCGCGCTGGGGCTGGTGATGCTGAGCGCCGCGCGCGGGCTGCCGGTGAATCTGGAAGACGTGCTGCTCGGGCAGGTCTTGGGCGTGTCCTCCGCCGATGTGCTGATTACGCTCGCGCTGGGCGGCGGGGCGCTCGCCGCGCTCGCCTTGCTGCACAAAGAGCTGGTGTTCGCCAGCTTCGACCCGACAGGCGCGTCCGTCATCGGGCTGCCGACGCGCCTGCTGGACTACGTTTTGCTCACGATGCTTGCGCTCGTGATAGTAATAGCGCTTCAGACTGTGGGCATAGTTCTGGTAATATCTATGCTGATAACGCCCGCCGCCGCCGCGCAGCTTCTTGCGCGACGCTTCACGTGGGCGATGGTTATCGGAGCGCTAATCGGCGCGGCGTCCGCAGTCGTCGGGCTATACCTGTCGTTCTATTACAACCTGCCGTCGGGTCCCGCGATGGCGCTGGTGGCTACCGCGCTGTTCGCGCTGTCCGCCACGTGCGGGCGCTGGCTGAGGGTTGCGGGGTTTGGGATGAAAGGCGGCTAGCCGCCGCGTTGCGCTATCCTATCGGGCGGGGCGACTGCCAATCGGACAGGCGGCTGTCGAAAATCGCGCCGGATTCGAGGCTGGGAATCCGGATTGCGAGCGCCCGAACCCTGCTGGAATCATCGGATATTCGATCGAATGAAACTTGCCCCTCCCCGCGGCGCGGCAAATCCCCAACCCGCATCCGTCCGCTATAATGACTGGCGACAGGTGGCGATAGAGCCGCTCGATGCGTTCGCGCCCGCCATGCCCGTCAGCGTAATCATCCCGCACTACCAGACTCCCGCCGAGACGCTGGATAGAACCTTGGCGGCGCTGGAGCGCCAGACCTACCCGCGCGATATGTTCGAGGTGATAATCGTAGATGACGGGTCAGAGCCGCCGCTGGAGCGCCTCCCTTCCGCGACTCCGCTAGACGTCAAGATAGCGCGCCAAGAGCGTCGTGGGTTCGGGGCGGCGCGCGCGCGAAACACTGGGGCTAGGGAGGCAGCCCACGACATACTGCTGTTTCTAGACAGCGACTTGCTTGCCGAGGCTGGCTGGCTGGCGGCGCACGCTCGTTGGCACCACGCTGTTTCAGACGCCCTGACTATTGGGTTATATGCCAATGTATCGGCGGATGGCATCGAGGCGGAGGCTATCCGCCGCCGAACAGGATCGTTGAGAGATCTGTTCTCGAATCGGCGCATCGATCCGGCTTGGGTCGAGGCGAACATGGCTAGAACCGACTATCTGACGTCGAAAGCAGACGACTTGTTCCGGATAGTAACCAGCGGAAACCTAGGGGTCCGCAAGGGTTTCTTCGAATCGACGCGCGGGTTCGACGAGTCTCTTGCGCGCTGGGAAGATACCGAGTTCGGCTATCGGGCTTATACCCGCGGCGGGCTGTTGACGCCTTTGCCGGAAGCCTTCGCGTGGCATCAGGGCAGATGGATGGAGGACAGGGGCGCCAAGGACGAGAAAGATAGATCCCAGCGCGGGAAAATAGCGCATCGCATAGCCCATCCCGCATTCCGCGCGGAACAACCGGGCAGAGTATTCGAGACGCCGCGATGCGTAGTGTCTATAGACGCGGGGCGCTGCCCCGCCAGCCAAGTCATCGCGGCTGTCGCGAACATACTTGGCGACCGGATATATGACTTGGCGGTGAGAATCGAGATGCCCGCTAGTGACGACGACCATGAGCGGCTGACGCTGCTCCAAGACGAGTTCGGCGCGGATCAGCGCGTGAGCGTCGCTCCCGCCCGCTCAGCGCTCGACGAGTTTCCCGCGTCGCCGTTCCACATAGCGATTCCCGCCGGCGTAGCATTTCGTAGAGGCTTGGTTCATCGTCTGCGCGCCGCGCTGGGAGACGCGGTCACGGCAACCGCCGCCCTTCCCGACGGAAGCGAGGCGTCCATCACTAGGGCGTGGGCGCTCCACCGCGCGCGCCGCGCCGGGGGCAGCCCCGCGGACTTTGGAGACGCAAGGACGATACCCCTCAAGGCGCTGAAGCCCAAGAGAGCTGGTTCTGCGAAATATCCATCCGAGCGTGATCACCTGCTCGCTTGGATGCGGGACGTCCGAAGCCCGGCGCAGGCGTGGGCATATCTGAAAGGTCTGACGATAGCGGCTCGACGGCGGATCGCCATCAGGCGGTAAGTGAATCGAATGATCCCCAAGCCCAAGCCCGCATCCGTCCGTTACAACAACTGGCGCTCGGTGACGGTTGAGCCGCTGGACGCCTTTGCGCCCCTTATGCCCGTCAGCGTAATCATCCCCTACTATCAGACCCCCGCCGAAACGCTGGAGAGAACGCTTGCCGCGCTGGAAGGGCAGACTTACCCCAGAGATCTGTTCGAGGTGGTGATAGTGGACGACGGATCGGAGCCGCCGCTAGAGCGCCCTAGCTCTACGCCGCTGGATGTCAGGGTGGTTCGCCAAGAGCGTCGCGGTTTTGGAATCGCCAGAGCTAGGAACACTGGCGCGCGCGCGGCGGCGCACGACATCTTGCTGTTCATCGACAGCGACTGTCTGGCGGAAGCGGAGTGGATAGCGGCGCACGCGCGATGGCACCACGCGGTATCCGACGCGCTGACGCTTGGGGCGCGATTCCACGTGTCGGAGGATGGCATAGACGCGGATGCGATTCGGCGGCGACGCGGTTCGCTGGAAGAGTTGTTTTCGAGCCATCCGACGGCGCCGGGAGATACCGGAACTTGGATGGTTATGAGCAACTATCTGGAATCGAAGACAGAAGATATATTCCGAGGGATCATGGGCGGAAACTTCGGGATACGCAAGGATTTCTACTGGTCTGCGGGCGGACATGACGAATCTTTCGCGCGATGGGGGGCGGAGGATACCGAGTTTAGCTACCGCGCTTATATCCTGGGCGGACTGCTAGCGCCGGCGCGCGACGCTTTGATTTGGCATCAAGGCATCTCGAGCGAGGAAGATGATGGAGATTCCAAGCGCCGGAGCTCTCGGCTCCAGCGTGGGAAAGTGGCGCACCTGATAGCCCATCCCTCCTTTCGAGGCAGCTCCCCCGGACGCATTTTCGCGGTGCCTCGGCATGTGGTGTCCATAGAAGACTCGAGACGCCGTTCGCCGGACGAGGTAGTTAGGGCTGTCGTGGACATCTTGGCGGACCGAGAGCATGATCTGGCAGTCAGAATCGAGACGCCCGCGCGCGGCGGCGAGTGGCGGTTGCAGTATCTATGCGAAGCGTTCGGTCCCGACCCGCGTGTGCGCGTCGCCCCCGCGCGCTCAGCGCTCGACGAGTTCCCCGCGTCGCCGATCCACATATCGATACCCGCCGGCGTCGCGTTTCGTAGAGGCTTGGTTCATCGTCTGCGCGCCGCGCTGGGGGATGCCGCCGTCGCGACCGCGACCCTGCCCGATGGGAGCGCGGTGTCGATAACGCGCGCGTGGGCGCTCAATCGGGCGCTTCGCGGCGGGGGCTCCCCCGCGGACTTCGGAGACGCGAAGACGATACCCGCCGCGAAGCTGAAACTCGCACTGGCTAGGCATACGGAAACAGCCGATTCAGCGGAGCCGGAGGGCTACCCCGCCAAGCGGGACATCGTGTTCGATAGGGTGCGGGACACGCGCAGCCCCGCAGAGGCGTGGTCGCTCTTGAGGTGGATGGCTGGCGTGTTGCGGTGGCGGGCTGTCGTCAAACAGCTTGTGGTTTCGTGGCGCATCCGGCGTATGGCGCGGGATAGGCTGTCGGCGCGTGGACGCCGTTCAGGCGCGCGGCGTGAGCGGCGAGATGTCGGGCGATAGACAAAAGAGCAGTCGCCGAGACGGATGGATGAAAACCCGATCGGCTTCGGCGCATGATTCGGGCAGTTCTACAAAATGGAGCCGCTCGATAGACAGAGTTCGGAATATCCGCGACGTTCGGAGCGCGCGGGCTTTTCTGAATTGGTTGGCGGTAGACAGAGCGCGGAGGGCTTGCTGGGACCTACAAGGCTCGCTGCGAAGCTCATGGATGCGCGCCAAGTCCCCGAGAACGGCAGCCTCGCGCGGCGAGTCGCCCCCCGCCTTCGATCTGCGCGCCTATCACCCGATGCTATGGCGGCGCGACTGTGGCGACGAGGTGGCGGCGCTGGGCGCCGTCGAGCTTCTGCCGCCCGGAGTCCGGGCGCGTCGCGTCGTCCGCAGCCGCAGCCTGCGCCGGCTGCGCCGAATTCACCACTTGGAGGACGTTCAGGCGTTCCACGCCGACGCTGCTGCGCGCGCGGGCGAGTTGGCGCGGCTGGCGGCATCCGGCGTAGTGGCGCATCTGGCGGAGCGCGATGAGCGCCTCCGACCGCTGCTCGGCGACGAACTCTATAGGCTGATGACCGCCGACGTGGATGGCTTGGACGCTGCCGCGCGCGAGACGCTCAGCATAAAGATGCGCCGCGCCGCCATGCGCGACCATTCGTCTTGGGCGCGAGCGCGGCGGAATGGCGCGGAGGGGTTGCCTTTGGTATCCTTGTTGCTGGCGACCAAGCGCCCCCGGTTCTTGGCTTGGGCGCTCGACAGCGTGGCTAGACAGACATACCCCAACCTAGAATTGGTCTTGGCGCTGCACGGCGACGGGTTTTCGGACGTCGATCGGCACGTCTCCGAATTGCCGCATCCGGTAAAAACGCTGCGAATTCCCGCAGCCGAGCCGCTCGGAGGGGCGCTCAACGCCGCCGTAGAGGAATCGAGCGGGACGCTGCTGACGAAGATGGACGACGATGATGCGTATGGCGCCGATCACGTATGGGATCTCGTGCTGGCGCGGGAGTATTCGGGCGCGCAGCTAGTGGGGAAATCTCAAGAGTTCGTCTATCTGGCTGAGTCGGACCAGACCGTTTACAAGTTCGACCGAGGCGGCGAGCGCTATGTGACGTCGGCGCTGGCTGGCGGGACGATGCTTATCTCCCGCCATGACCTCGCGCGCGCTGGCGGCTGGCGGCGCTTGCCGAGGCACGTCGATAGAGCGTTGTGGGCGGATGTCATCCGGTCTGGCGGGCGGCTGTACCGCGCGCACGGCGCGGGCTTCATGCTGATGCGGCATGGATATAGCCACACGTGGGACGCTTCGGACGGCTACTTCCTAAAATGGGCGGACAGGGTGAGCGCAGGCTGGAACCCCGCCATGGCGGGTATAGAGGGCTTGAGAATTCCGCACCCATCCCTAGCGCGGGGGAGGGCGGAATGCTTGGGGCTTTCGGCGCGCGCGGCGCCCGCGAGCGGCTGTTCTGGAGTATGATACAAGCACTATGGGGGATGTTATGGGCAAGCCAATGTTCGAAGCAACGAGCGTGAAGGTAAAGTTCACTAACGGCGCATTCGTGCCGCTGGAACCTGTTGACATCGAGGAGGGCAAGGTTTTGATAATAAACATGAACCTTCCCCTCGAACTCTCTGATGAAGAGCGTCGAGAACTGAACTCTCTGCCTCCCGTCACTAAAGAGGAAAGAGATTACTGGGAGGGGTTTCTGCGGACGATTTACAGAGACGGGGGCAGGCGCTTCATTTCCGAGGAACAGGGCTAGGCGCGGAGATGCTGTATCTGGTGGATACAGACTGGGCAATTCACTATACTCGTGGAATCCAACAAGTGGCGCAGCGCATCGATGAACTAGCGGCGGACGGAATTGGATTGAGCATAGTTTCGCTTGCAGAACTCTATGACGGGGTGTTTAGGGCGATAGATCCACAGTTAGAAGAGCGCAGGATAACGGATTTCTTAACCAAGGTTGAGATCATAAATGTGGACGATTCCACCTGCTGGATATTCGCAAGAGAGCGCAGCCGTTTGAGAGCCGCAGGAATGCTCATCAGCGACTTCGACATACTGATAGGTTCGACTGCTATACGCTACGGACTTACGTTGCTCACCAACAACCGCCGTCACTTCGAGCGCATGCGGGGCTTGAGTATTATATCGGCATAAGTTCCGTGATTTACTTTCTTGATATGTCGATGCTTTATCATGCCGCCAATGTTCTCCTAAAACAATATGACTTCTTTGGCATCAGGTTGGGAAACCGCGCAGGGGATGGGTTGGGAAGCTAAATGGCAAATCGGCAGAGTCGCGTGTTGGCGCGCCGTCTGAAGCAAGTAGCCACTCTCGCGCCGCGGATGATCCGTCGCCCCGGCGTAGCCTCCGATACAGCGGGCGCGTTGCTGCGAGGACGGTTCGGGGCGGCGCGGCGCATTGCGATAACCATGACGCGGACGCCCGACCTCGGCGCGGAGAAGATAGTCTCCAGCAAGTATCGGTATCTGTGGATATGCAACCCCAAGGTGGCGTCGCGGAGCATCATATCCACGCTGCGGCGGGCGGACCCTTGCGCCGAAATCATCCGAAACAAGAGCGTTTCCGAAATTTACGGGATGCGCCCGGAAGCGAGGGATTACTTTAGCTTCGCATTCATCAGGCATCCTTTCGACCGCGCGCTATCGCTATACTCGGAGATTCGCTTCTCCCCAGAGCGCTACGAGGGAGCGCAGCGCATCCACAAGAAGGAGAAACGGCAAACCTTCTTCGACCGATGTTATGGGCTGTCGGATGTCAGCAGTTTCGACGACTATTGCCGATGGCTGAACACACCCTACGGAATAGACGCGCATGCAGACCCGCACTTTCTATCCCAGCATATCCTGTTGCGGCTCCCCGGCGGGCGCTTGCCCGATTTCGTTGGCCGTCTGGAGAATATCGACGAGGATTTTCGGCAAGTAGCCGAGCGCGCGGGCATGCCGCCGCCCTCGCTGCCGATGCTGAACACGATGGCGGGTTGGCGGGCGGCGCCGGACCAGCTGAAAACCGCCCGTTCGTCGATGCGCGCTCGCTTGACGCGGCGGAGCAGGGAGTTGCTGAGCGCGCGATACGCCGCCGATATGGAGTTGGGCGGCTATTCGCCAGACTGAAACGGCTCGCCGCGAATGTGTATTGTGCAACCATGAATTCCGCGCGCGCCGGCCACTTGGAAGAGCGTAGCCGGTTTTCGCAGATCGACATCTCGGCGTTGGGAGTCGGCGACTTGGCGAAGACCTCGCCCGGTTGCTCTGACAGACGCCGGCTCAGGGTGTCTTTAGGCAGGCTGCCGGGGTGTTCGTGAACCGAGCGCGGAACCTAATCGCCAAGGCTCTGCCAGCTTCGGCGCGGCGCGTGGCGCGGCAGAGCTTCTGGCTGTCCGCCACGCGAGCTGCCGGGATGCTGAGCGGATTGGCAACGATGTACCTGTCCGCCCGCATTCTTGGCGTGGAGGGGCTGGGCGTTCTTGCCGTCATCATCTCTGTTGCCGGACTCGTCCACGGATTCGTATCCATGCCGGGCGACGACGTCGTCACGACCTTCGCAACGCGGAGCGTGGTCCAGGGGCGTCCGGAGGAGGCGGCGCGAGTGCTTCGTTTCGTGTTGGCGCTCTCCTTGGCGTTGTCGCTGGTTGCTTATGCGGTCATTGCCGCTCTCGTCTTTGCCGCCGCTGGCTTGTTGGATGTCGCGCCGGAGCATAAGAACGCGATGCTCCTGTACGCCTCCGCCGGCGTCTTTATGGCTACGCATAGGGAGTCTCTGGCGGCGCTGCGAATGGCGGACCGCGTGCAGTTTCATCTGGTCGTCACCGTCGTCGGCGGGTTGGCGGGGGGCGGATTGCTGACGGCGATATGGTTGAAGGGGGGCGGCATAACCGAGGTGGTCTTGGCGCGCGTCGTCGCAGCTGCCGTGAACGGGTTGGGGCTATTCGCCGCAGCCGTTCTGTCCGCGCCGCTGGCGGGCATGTCCGGGCTTCTGCGCTCGGCGTCGATAAAAGTCCCGTGGGACGTGATACGATTCCAAGCGGGATTGTTCTGGCAATCGAGCGTAAACGCATTCGCGCACAATATGGATGTCATTCTGCTGGCGCGGTTCACGGGCGCGGCGGACGTGGGGTTGTATAGCGCGGCGCAGCGGATTGTGGACATGGCTAGGCCCTTCGTTGGGTTCGCGCCCAATTCGGCAAAGCCTGGGTTCAGCAGGCAGTGGCACTCCGGACGGGGGGCGGATCTGCGCCGCTCCGCGTTTGGCGCCACCGTCTTGGCGAGCGTGTTGGCGGCAGCGATATTCGGGGCGCTTGCCGTCTTGCGCGAGCCTGCAATCAGGATAGTTCTGGGAGACGAATTCTCAGGTGTCGCGCCGCTGCTGCTTATCTCGATGCTGGGCGCGCTCCCCGCCGCCGCGGCGTTCAGATTGCTGCCAGGCGCTGTGGGGCGCGTCCTGCCGACCATCCTGTCCCAGACGGTGGGGCTGGCGGTTTTCCTCGCCGCCATGTGGCAGCTGTCTCCCGAATACGGCGCGGCGGGCGCGGCATGGGCAAGAAATATGTATGAGTTTACCGCTTTGCTGGTCGTCACCCCGTTTGCGGTCTCGGTTTTGCGGCAGAGCCGCTGGCTGCGCCGTTGAGACGGGGGGCGGCGTTCCGCAGCGTGGCGCGGCTGATTCCGGCGTCGGATAGGCGCGTGGCGCGGCAGACGCTCTGGATGGGCGCGATAACGGCTGCGCAGCTTTTGGGCGGCGTGGCTCAAGTGGCTCTGTCCGCTAGGATACTAGGACCCGAGGGGTTTGGGGTTCTGGGGCTTATCATGGCTGTCGCCCTTATAGCCCATGGGCTGTTGTCCATGCCGGGCGGGGAAGCGGTTACCACTTTCGTAACGCGGAGCGTGGCCGAGGGGCGCCCGGATGAGGCGTCGCGGGTGTTGCGTTTCACGCTGGCGGTGTCTTTTGGGATGTCGCTCGTCGCCTACGCGGTCATCGCTATCGCCATATTCGCGGCGAGCGGGCTAGTGGGGATAGCCCCCGCTTATAGGGGCGCGGCGCTCATGTACGGAAGCGTGGGGGTCTTTCTGGCGACGCAGACGGAAACCATGGCGGTTCTGCGGCTGGGGGATAGGGCGCAGCTGGGTTTGGCGGTCATCGCCGGGGGCGCTTCGGTTCGGGTAGGTCTGCTTGCGGCGGCTTGGATGACGGATGGCGGTCTGCTAGCGGTGGTCGTGGCGCACGTCGCGGGCGCCGCGGTGAACGGAGTCGGCATGCTCGTCGCAGCCGCGGCAGTCGCGCCGCGCGCCGGCGCAGCGGGATTCTTGCGTTCGCTGTCCATAAAGGCGCCCCCCGAAGCGCTGAGATTCCAAATAGGGACGTTCGGGAAATATGCGGTATGGACGCTGGCGCACAACATGGACCTAGTGCTGCTGGCGCAGTTCGTCGGCGCGGCGGAGTTAGGGCTATACAAAGGCGCGCGGCAGATTATCGACACTACGCGCTACCCGTTCGATCCATTGCAAAGAGGGGCGCAGCCGGAGTACAGCCGGCATTGGTACTCGCGGCGGGGAGGGGATCTGCGTCGCGCGTCTCTGCGGTTCGTCTTGGTTACATCCGCGCTTGCCGCAGTGGGATACGGGGCGCTCGTCGTCTTTCATCGACCCATAATCCGGCTCGCTCTGGGCGGAGAGTTTCCGGACGCCGCCCCGCTGCTGTTGATAATGATTCCCGGCACGTTCGTAGCCGCCAGCGTCTGCGCGCTCACCGTTCTGCCTGCGGCGGTGGGACGCGCTTTGCCTCCGCTATTGGGGGCGATAGCGGGCTTTGCGACATCCGCCGCAGTCATCGTGTGGCTGGCGCCCGAGCATGGCGCGATAGGAGCGGCATGGGCGAACACGGCTTACTTCATCGTCTCCGCGCTTGCCTTGCTCCCCTTCATTGTCGCTATACTGCGTGAGAGCCAGAGCCGACGGATATGATGCGGACTGAGATGGAGGGTGCGTTGGAATGACGGATGCGCCGGATAAGCTCCACGTCGGGTTCGCGCTGCCCAGCCTTGCCGGCGGAGGGGCGGAGAGAGTGGCGCTCGATCTGGCGGACGCGCTCATCCAGCGGGGCCACCGTATAGACTTGCTCTTGGCGCGCTTTAGGGGCGCGTACCGTGAGGGAATTCCCGCGGGGACGCGCCTGTACTATCCCCGCCTGCCGAATTCCGACAAGGGGCTGCTTGGCTACTGCCGCGAGCGCGGGATAGAGACAAAAGCGCTGACCATCGACCCGCTGGCTGCGACTTGGGCTTGGCTGTCGCTCCGGCGGAAGCATCGCGGTATGCGCGTCGGGTTGAAACAGGCTGTCTTTGCATGGGTGATTGCCCGTTACATCAGGGCGGCGCGTCCCCATTTGCTGATGTCGGCGCCGGATTACTCCAACATCCCCGCCATCTATGCGGCGGAGTTGGCGCGCCGCGCCGTCCCTGTCGTTGTTTCGGAGCACAGCAATGCCAGATTTGGATATACTGGAGACTGGTTGCGCGAGGCAAGAGCGCTTTACCCCAGAGCGGAAGCCGTGGTTGCCGTCTCAGAGGGCGTGCGTGGCGACATGCGGAGGTTGTTGGGTGTAAAGGCGGGGCAGGTTCGCACGATATACAACCCCATACCTAGCGCCGAAATATGGCGACAGGCGCAAGACGAGGCGCCGCATCCTTGGTTTGGGGATGGCGATCCGCCGGTTATTTTGAGCGTAGGAAGAGAAGCGCCGCCAAAGGACTACCCCACGCTGGTCGACGCGCTTGGGATAGTGCGCCGCAGCCTCCCCGCGAGGCTGCTCATTTTGGGAAGCCTTTCGGAAGCATACCGTTCCGCGCTGATTGACCAAGCGCGGGCTATCGGCGTGGAAAACGATCTGGGGTTCGTGAACTTCGACGAGAACCCCTTTCGCTATATGCGCCGGGCGGGGCTGCTCGCCCTTTCCTCGCTATGGGAGGGACTGGGCATGACGCTTCTGGAAGCCATGGCTTGCGGCACGCCGGTGGTGAGCGCCGACACCCCCCACGGGCCGCGAGAGATACTCGAGGATGGAAGATGGGGCAAGCTCGCGCCGGTGGGGGACGCTCCGGCGCTGGCGCAGGCGATGGTCGAGACGCTGAGGGGCGACCGCCCTACTGAGGAAGCTCTCCGCAGCCGCGCCGCCGAGTTCTCTGAGCGTCGCGCAGCCGACGCCTATGAGAGGCTGTTTCGGGAGGTGGCGCATGTTTCGGGATGATGAGGCGAAACACGCTGGCGCGTCTCAGCGCAAGACCGGACATCCATAGCTGAGTTCGCATAGGCATATAGCATATAGACGCTTTAGATTCTTCACCCCACTTCGCCATGGTCAGAATGACAGCATCCAAACATACCCCCCCCCCCGCGGTCCCCGGACAAATCTCGGCATAGCGGGGGGCGCTCGATGACCAATTTCTCTATCGACGCGGCTCTGTTGCGAGGGTCGATATTCGCGTTGCTCGTGGCGTTCGTATTCGCGAACATCTGGTTCGCCAGCGCTCCATTGCCGCTCGGCGGTCCCAATGTATGGCTGTCTGGCGCGGCTATCTTGCTTGCAATTGCGTATGCAAACTTGCGCGTCTTGCGAAACGAGAACATCTCCATAGGCGTCTCTGCGCTGCTGGATGAATTCCGCCCGCTTGTTCCTGCAATATCAGTAGCGACACTGCTGCTGGCGTGGGTGCTGGCGGTTTATCTGTTCACCGATACGCTCGATGCGACGCGATTGGCGCAGACGTTCCTAGGCATTGGCGTTCTGTTTGCGGTGTGCCTGTGCGTGGACAGCGTTCGGCGCATGAAGATTATGGCGCTGGCGATAGTCGTAGCCACTTTTGCATCCGCGCTGTTCGGCTTTGCCGTAGCCTACATAGGCGAGCCTTTTCTGACTGTCTGGACGCACATTTCCAACGTTAGGGATATAGATATATCCGTCATTTTTCATCAAGGTAGAATGTCGGGATTTATCCCGACTACGAGCATCTTCGCGCATCAGCTGGTGGTTGCCATACCCTTCGCTTTTGCCGCTCTGGTGTTCAGCCCATTCGCGCGCGGTCTGGGGTCAGCAACGGCTGGGCGAGCTAAGCTGCGTTGCAGAGCATATGACGTCGCGTTGGCTGTCATGATGCTGGCCATGATAACCGCGCTTGTATTCAACGCTAGCCGCTCCGCCATTCTCGGGCTGCTGGCCAGCGCCGTCATAATCATCATTCCGCTTTCTTTCTCAGCGCCTCGTTTTCGGAAACGCCTGCTTGTCATAGTTTCTCTGACAGTGGTCTGGCTGCTAGCGATCTATATCTTTATTATTGACGGCATCCCCCAAAACTCCATCGAAAACATCTATGCTTACAGAGAGACTGTTGCCGACGCTTATAGCTCTATGAACGGCAGCGGCTATCCGATGATAGGCCATATAATAGAAGGCCTCACCCCATCTAAGGGGTTTATGGCGCAGGTTCGCTCGAAAGACGCGCCTGAGAGCGATGTGACTACTATTGCCGATTCTTCAGACACTCACGGCAGCCTTGCGCTCATATGGCGCGAACCCGAAGACTACGATAACCAACCGAATTACGAATTTCGCCTGCTTCGGGAAGACAAAGAGAATTGGGGTCCATGGCTGGATATCTGTTTCTACGCGAGTTGCTCTTATATGAGTAGTAGAGGACCGATCATCCACGATCTTGTTGTAGCCCGCGGCGGGAATGGCATGACTGTCAGCCACACGATTTCCGGACTCGAACCGAAATCAGTGTATCGATCTCAGGTTAGGGCGCGCAATGAGCATGGATACGGAGTTCCGAGAGAGACTGTTGGCGAGTCATCGGCGGACGGCGGATTATCGCTCGCATGGCGTGAAGACGACACTTTCACAGACGTTTCCGCCTACCAGCTGCGATTGCTCGAGGGTGGCAGAACCAGCTGGACCCCATGGCGAGACTTCGTTCCTTCCGTGGACAGCGTTTATGGCGCCCCCCCTCCCCCCATCTATAAACTCGCAATTGGAATTCACACCCTTCAGAACAGAAGCAATGGCCCGAGTATTGGACACACAATATACTTAAATCCCAATAAGAAATTCGCGTTGCAGTTGCGTACACGGAACGATCACGCATTTGGGATAGAAACGAATGTCGTCGCTAATGTCGACGACAACGGCGAAATGGCGTTCACATGGCTCGAACCCGCTGTTCCTGAAAATATAGCCGCTTATCAATTTATAACCGATTACCAATTTCGCATTCGACCTCATGGTGAAACGGAATGGAGACCTTGGCGGGATTTCACTCCACTTCTGAGAAGCGATGAGAGAAGTGGGGCAGAGGCAGCGGAGGCGTATGAAATTTCTGCGCTTTCTGTTCAAGATATGAAAGCGAGCAGCGAGCGAATCTTTTCGTATTCCGACGTTTCGGCTCAATCTCGTATCCACATGGCTCGCGTGGCGTTGCGATATTCTTTGGATTATCCTCTGGGCACGGGTGTTTACCATCCGAACGAATCACATGTGGTCGGGATTTCGGACACCGAATCCGCAAGGCGTCTTTTGATTATATGGCCTCATAATCAGTTCCTGTATATGCTCGTGCTGTTCGGGTTTCCCGGCATGATACTGCTCATGCTATTCTATCTTTTCATACTGCGGTCGATGATTCGCTCCGCAATATATATCATCCGCTCGCAGTCATCGGATCACTATTTTCTCATTGTCGCAGTCGCCGCGGCGATGGCATCCTATACGTTCATCAGCCTCGTCTTCCCATCGGGGCCGTTCATAGTGGACTGGAGCCACTTCCTCCTCATCGGCATGGCGTTCAGCATTCAGAAAATCATAGCCTCCCGCAAGGCGAACGGCGAGTTTGCCCAGCCGTGAAAGACTTGGGTTCGAGATGCGAGACTCTTCCGACAAGAGCGCTCCTAGTGTCCGCGCTCCCGCCGCCGCCCGGCGGGATAGCCAGCTGGACCCAAACGATGCTCGACCGCGGGCTGCCCGCGCCGTTCGAGTTCGAGGTGGTGGACACCAGAGTGTTCCGCCGCAGTCAGTTCACGCCCCCCAAGCTCAGCCCCGCGGAACTGAAGCGCAACTTGGGGATACTGTGGCGGATACGCCGCGCGCTGGCTTCGGGACGGTTCGACCTCATGCACCTGAATTGCGGGCTTACCCTCAGCGGCGCGCCCCGCAACCTGCTGTCCGCGCTGATTGCGAAACGAGCGAACGTCCCCTACGTAGCGCACTTGCGCGGCACCTTCGAGATCCCGCGCGGCGGAGGCATTGGGGCGCGGTTCTACCGCTGGGCGTGGCGCGTCATACTCGACGGCGCGACGTGCGTCCTCGCGCTAGGGCAGCCGAGCTACCGCTCCATCATGGAATTGGGCGACTTCGATAGAAAGACTGTCGCGCTGTTTCCCAACTTCGTGGATGCGCGCGCCATACCGGAGCGAGTCCATACCGACAGGCGAGATTGCCTGAACGTCATCTTCACCGGCGCGCTCATAGAAGAGAAGGGGATATATACGATATTGGAGATAGCCAGCCGAGTTCCAAACGCGCGATTCCGGCTGCTGGGCGGCAGTTCCGACGAGGCGTCCCACGCCAAGTTGCTGAGACTCATTCGGGAACGCGGCTTGGAAGACCGCGTGCAGGTGGCGGGTCCGTTCCCGAACCGCGAGGTCGTCAGGACGCTGGCGGATAGCGACGCATTCCTGTTTCCGTCCAGCCTGAAGCACGAAGGCTTCCCCATCAGCGTGGCGGAGGCGATGGCGGCGGGGCTGCCGGTCGTGGCGTCCACCGTAGGCGCGCTGCCGGAGATGGTAGACGTTCCGGACGGCGGTTTCCTCGCCGACGCGGGCGACGCATCCGCCCACGTCGCGGCGCTGGAGCGGCTGCGCTGCGACCCCGCTCTGCGTAGGCGCATGGGGCGGCACAACAGGCGCAAGGCGCTGCGGGGGTACGATTACGATGTGGTAGCGCGGCGGCTGTGCGCTATCTGGGCGTCCACGGCGGCGGGTTGTGCTAACATAGGCGCAGGGAAAGAAGGCAGCGATGACTACTGAGACGACGCCCGAAACCGCAGCCGAAACGCTGGAGCTGCATGAGCTTGCGCGCGGCGTGGCGAAGCTGGAAGGCTACTACGAGCGGATAGCCTATGAACTGGGAAGCCTAGACCGCCGCGCGGACGGCTTCGACCGCCGCATGGACGCTTTCGCGGAGAGCATAGACAGGCTGCGGGCTGAGATAGCCGCGTATCGGGTCGAGCTGGACGGGCGGCTAGCCGCCTTGAGGTCCGAATTGAATGAGGGGACGGGTAAGCTAGACGCGCGGATAGACAAGCTGGACGCGCGGATAGACAAGCTAGACGCGCGCATAGACAGGCTGGACGCTCGGATAGACAGACTGGACGGGCGGATAGACTCTCTGGGCAAAGAGATAAGAATCTTGGGGGTCGTTCTGGTCAGCGGCATTGCCGCCGTGCTGGCGGCGATCTCGATCGCCGCCACGATTATAATCGACAGGCTGAGCTGAGGATTGGAGCGATGACTGCCAAGGCGCCAAAGCGTCGTACAGAGACGGACAGGCGGATAGACGCCTTGATGTCAGAGATAGCCGCTCACCGCGCGGAGACGAATAGGACGAATAGGCGGATAGACGCCTTGAGTTCTGAAATGGTCAAGGATCAGGTCAGGACGGACAAGCGGATGAGCGCCTTGCGCTCCGAAATGAACAAGGATCAGGTCAGAACGGACAAGCGGATAAGCGCCTTGCGCTCCGAAATGGACAAGGATCAGGTCAGGACGGACAAACGGCTAGATGATCGCATATCCTCCCTCAGATCAGAGTTCACTAGAATCTCGACGATTGCGGCAATTACATTTTTAATAATAGCGGCAACCATATTCTCTCTAGCCATGATCGACGCGCTCGGCTGAGAATGAAAATCTCCATAGTTATGCCTGTGCTGAACGACGCGCGGATTGGGCGCGCTCTGGATTCCGTCCTATCGCAGCAGCGCTCGCATGAGCTGGAGATAATCGTGGTGGACGCCGCATCTACGGATCATGCTACGCTGGAGGCGCTCGATCGATACAGGGACAATATCTCCGTTCTCATCAGCGAACCCGACGAAGGCATCTTCGACGGCATGAACAAGGGCATCCGCCACGCCACCGGCGAGGTGGTCGGGATACTGAACTCTGACGACTACTACAGCGACGCGCTGGTCATCCGCGACGTAATGGACGTCTTTAGCGAAGACGAAGAGATCGACGCCTGTTACGGAGATCAAATTTGCGTGAACAAATCTGGCAAACTGGTTCGGTATTGGAAGTCCCGTGAGTATCGCGAAGCAAATGTGTACTTTGGATGGTTATTGCCTCACCCGACATTCTTCGTAAGAAAGCGCGTATACGAACGTTTCGGCGCATTCGATCTGCGGTATCCTATCGCAGCGGACCAGGATTTTATTCTGCGGCTTCTGTTGAAACACAAAATCAAGGTAAAATATCTGAGGCGAGTGCTGACCAACATGGCGGTAGGCGGCAACTCCACAAGAAACATCTGGGCAATTCTCATGGCTAACTTAGAGGTAGTCCGAATTTGTTGGAATCTAGGGCTGCCAAAGCTGTTCCTTTTCCCCGTTTTGAAGCCCGTCAGAAAGATATTTCAGTATATAAGCCGTCCCTAGACGGATATTGGAAAGGCGCCTAGTGAACATCGTAGTTGCCGGAGCAGGCGGTTTTATCGGACACCACCTCGTCGAGCGCCTCAAGGCGGAAGGGAATTGGGTGCGGGGCGTGGACATCGAGCGCCCTGAATTCGAGAGCAGCTCCGCCGACGAGTTCGTGATTGCGGACTTGCGGAATTTCGAGGCTTGCCTGCAAGCCACAGACGGCATGGACGACGTCTACCAGCTCGCGGCGGACATGGGCGGCATCGGCTACATCACCGCCAACCACGCCTTCCTCACCCGCAACAACACGCTCATCAACAGCCACATGTTGGAAGCCGCGCGGGTATCTCGCGTGAGGCGATACCTCTATACCAGCTCCGCCTGCGTCTACCCCAGCTTTTTGCAAGACTCCGAGGATGTCGCCCCCCTGCGCGAAGACGAAGCCATCCCCGCAGACCCTGAGAGAGGCTACGGCTGGGAGAAGCTGTTCGCGGAGCAGCTGACCGCCTACTATCGAGACGAGTGCGGCTTGGACGCGCGCATCGTCCGCTTCCACAACATCTATGGGCCCCTGGGAACCTACGACGGCGGGAAGGAGAAGGCGCCGGCGGCTATCTGCCGCAAGGTGGCGTTGGCGGAGGATGGCTCGGAGATAGAGGTGTGGGGCGACGGCGAGCAAACCCGCAGCTTCTGCTACATAGACGACTGCATCGAAGGGCTGCGGCGCATCATGGAATCGGGTTACGCCAAGCCGATAAACCTAGGCACGGAGGAGCTAATCACAGTCAACCAACTGGTGGACGCCGTATGCGACGCCGCGGGAAAGCGCCTGCGCCGCCGCCACGACCTGACCAAGCCCCAAGGGGTGCGCGGGCGCAACAGCGACAACACTATCCTGAACGAGATAATCGGCTGGCAGCCGCAAACGACTGTGCGGGAAGGAATCCGGCTCACCTACCGCTGGATAGCCGGCGAACTGGCTAAGCGGGAGGGCGGAAACGCTGCAACGTGATTTCTGGATGCCCACCCCTTCCGGATTATGCTCGGATAGGCGGTGTCAGAGAGAGATGGATATTGGTGAGAGGATCCCCCCCCCCCCCCCCCCCCCCCCCCCCCCCCCCCCCGCGCATGCCCCAAGTATCGGTAATTATACCGACACGCAACGCGGAAGACGCCCTCCCCACCGCGCTCGATTCGGCGCTGGCGCAGGACTACCCCGGTTCCATCGAGGTGATAGTGGCTGACGGCTCGGACACGCCGTCCACGGCGGAGATGCTCCGGCGACGCTATCCCACTGTGCGGGTAGTTCCCAACCCGGAGCATACCATTCCATCTGGTCTAAACTGCGCGCTGCGGATGGCTAAAGGGGAGATTATCGTGCGTTGCGACTCCCACGCTGTATTGCCAGTGGGCTATGTGAGGCGAGTGGTCGCCATGCTGGCAAAAACGGGGGCCGCCAACGTCGGCGGTCGGCAGAACGCCGTGGGCGATACCGCGTTCGAACGCGCGGTGGCGATGGCGACTACCTCGTTTCTGGGGGCGGGCGGCTCTCGCTTTCGACAGGGAGGGCGTGAAGGTCCCACCGACACCGTCTACTTGGGGGCGTGGTATCGAAAGACGTTGGAAGCCGTGGGCGGGTTCAATGTGGATTTACTCAAAAATGAGGATTACGAACTGAACTGGCGACTGCGGCAGCGCGGGGGAAAAGTTTGGTTCGACCCCAGTATCGAAGCCACCTACCGACCGCGCAACAATCTGCGGGCGTTGGCGTGGCAGTATTTCGATTATGGCAGGTGGAAGTCGGCGGCGCTGAGAATTCATCCCTCTTCTCTGCGAGCCAGACAACTTGCGCCCCCGCTGCTGGTTCTGGGTCTGGCTGCCTCCATCGCGCTAGGCTCGATCGGAGCGCTATGGGCGGCAATAGCCTTGCCCCTGACATACCTCCTGACTATAGCAATCGGAGCGGCGGCGCTTGGCATTCGTCGCCGCGACCTAGCCGCTATCCTCGTCCCTCTGGTATTGGCGACGATTCATCTCTGTTGGGGAATTGGCTTCTTTATTCCTCCTAGAAGACGCCCGCGCAAGAATCGACCGCACACCTGAAGATAGCGCGGGTCTGGCGTCGAGGCGGATGCGGCAGCGGCGCGCTCCGGCGCATAGGACGCCGCCAGCGCCGACAATCGGGCGCACCTGGATAGCCGGCGAACTGGCTAAGCGAGAGGGCGGGGGAGACGCTGCAACGTGACTTCTGGACGCCCCCCACCGCTTTCCGATCATGCTTGAATAGGCAATGTCAGAGATGGATATTTGTAATGAGGATTAACCCCCCCCCCCCCCCGCTATGCCCCAAGTATCAGTAATTATCCCGACCCGCAACGCGGAAGACGCCCTCCCCGCCGCGCTCGATTCGGCGCTGGCGCAGGACTACCCCGGTTCCATCGAGGTGATAGTGGCTGACGGCTCAGACACGCAAGCCACGGCGGAGATGCTCCGGCGACGCTACCCCACTGTGCGGGTAGTTCCCAACCCGGAGCATACCATTCCATCTGGTCTAAACTGCGCGCTGCGGATGGCTAAAGGGGAGATTATCGTGCGTTGCGACTCCCACGCTGTATTGCCAGTGGGCTATGTGAGGCGAGTGGTCGCCATGCTGGCAAAAACGGGGGCCGCCAACGTCGGCGGTCGGCAGAACGCCGTGGGCGATACCGCGTTCGAACGCGCGGTGGCGATGGCGACTACCTCGTTTCTGGGGGCGGGCGGCTCTCGCTTTCGACAGGGAGGGCGTGAAGGTCCCACCGACACCGTCTACTTGGGGGCGTGGCATCGAAAGACGTTGGAAGCTGTGGGCGGGTTCAATGTGGATTTACTCAAAAATGAGGATTACGAACTAAACTGGCGACTGCGACGACGAGGCGGAACAGTTTGGTTCGACCCCATGATTGCAGCCACCTACCGACCGCGCAACAATCTGCGGGCGTTGGCGTGGCAGTATTTCGATTATGGCAGGTGGAAGTCGGCGGCGCTGAGAACCCACCCCGCTTCTCTGCGAGCCAGACAGCTTGCGCCCCCGCTGCTGGTTCTTGGTCTGGCTACCTCCATCGCGCTAGGCTCGATCGGAGCGCTATGGGCGGCAATAGCCTTGCCCCTTGCCTATCTTCTGACTATAGCAATCGGAGCGGCGACGCTTGGCATTCGTCGCCGCGATTCAGCCGCTATCCTCGTCCCTCTGGTATTGGCGACAATTCATCTCTGTTGGGGAGTTGGCTTCTTTATTCCCCCTAGAAGACGCCCGCGCAAGAATCGACCGCATACCTGAAGATAGCGCGGGTCTGGCGTCGAGGCGGATGCCGGGCAACGGCATTTAGCGGCTGCCCCATGCGTTAGGGCTGTCTGCTGCCGACTCTTGCAGGCATAGACGGGGCAAGGCGGAGCGGGCGGCGTCCAGCGTCTCCAACGCGCTGGGGATATTCCTGTATACTGCCGTCCATGCCTGACCCACGCCAGCCCGCCGCGCCGCCGCAATCCGAGATTTCGACGGATGCCGAGACGGGCGCGTCGTCGCTATTCCCGAACGGCGCAGCCGATATGTCGCGCGCCGTCGAACCCGCGCCGGACGACTCTACGGCGCGGCGCGGGTTCGGCGGCACATTCCACTCGCTGCGCTATAAGGACTTCCGATACCTGTGGCTGGGCATGGTGTTCCTGATGATGGGAATGCAGATGCAGATGGTGGTTCGCGGCTATCTGGCGTATGAGATAACGGCGTCGCCGTTGGTGCTGGGGCTGGTGAACGCGGGATTCGCCGTGCCGATGCTGTCGCTCGCGCTGTTCGGCGGAGCGGTGGCGGACAGGCTGGAGCGGCGGCGCGTCATACAGATGGGGCAGTTGATGGCGGTCGCGCTGGCGGCGTTCATCGGCGTTTCGATAATCACCGAAACGGTTACGTGGATGCACCTGCTCGGCGTATCCATGGCGCAGGGGGCGCAGTTCTCGTTCCTGATGCCTGCGCGCCAAGCGCTCGTGCCTCAGCTGGTGGGGCGCGCGAACCTGACCAACGCGATGTCGCTAGACGCCGCCGCGATGAGTTCGACTACGCTGTTCGCGCCCACCGTGGGCGGAGTGTTGTACAACGTCATTGGCCCCGAAGGGGTGTACTTTCTGATAGCGGGATGCGCGCTGGCGGCGGTGGGCTTCACCTCGCTCGTGTCGGCGCGCGGCGGCTCCGCCAAGAAGCCTAGCGCGCCAATGGGGAGCGACATCATGCAAGGGCTGCGATACGTGTTTCGCAGCCGCTTGGTTCTGATTCTGCTGATGATGGGGCTTGCCACCGCGCTGCTGGCGATGCCGTTCAGGTTCCTCATGCCCGTGTTCGTGGTGGATGTTTACGAGCGTGGCCCAGAATCTCTTGGGCTGCTGGTTACGATAATGGGAATCGGCTCGCTGAGCGGCTCGTTGTTCATCGCGTCGCTCGGAGCGTGGCGGCGCGGGCTGCTGCTGCTCGCGGGCAGCTTCGTATCTGGCGTTGCGCTGATTCTCGTGTCGGCAATCCCGATCTACTACGCCGCCGCCGCGCTGATGCTGCTGCTAGGCTTAGGCGACGCCGGGCGGCGCACGCTGAATCAGGCGCTCATCATGGAAGAGGTGGACGACGCATATCGCGGGCGCGTGATGAGCGTGTTCATGATGAACTTCGGGCTTATGCCGCTCGGCGTGCTGCCCGCGGGCGCGGTGATGGAGCGGTTCGGAGGCCAACCCGTAGTAGCCGCGCTCGGCGTACTGCTCCTGCTCACCACGGCGGTGATTCTAGTCAGCCAAAAGCGGCTGAGGGAGTTGAACTAGGCGCGCCCATCCGTTCCGCCGCTGTCTGAATCAGGATTCGCAAGATAGCTAATCCTAGAATCCTCAAAATCTCGATTCAGACATTGCCCCAATCAGTCGCAAAGCCAAGAGGCGAACCATCGAACATACGCCCCAATCATCCCCGCGCGCGGATGTAGTTTGCTTCGGCATGGTCACGCCTGCGCGCGTTCTCGTCGTCGACCGCCTGCCGGCGTGGAACGAGGGCGTCGCGTGGCGCGAGGGCGCGGAGTTCGTTTCGGACGATGCCGCTATCGTGGCGGGGCTTCTGTCTGCGTGGGGCGTTCGCGCCGAACTGACGGGCAGCGCGCTAGGCGACGACGATGCGGGGCGGCGAACCCTGCGGATGCTGCGCGGGATGGGGGTTCGCGCCAACATAGAGCTGCGCGCGGACGTCGAATCGCCGCTGGAGATAAACGTCTCGGATTCGCTCGGCGGGCGGACGTACTACTGGAATCGCCGCCCCGATCTGCTGGCGACGCTGGACGACGCCGACCTGTCCGCGCTCAGCGGCGCGCGGCTGCTGTATGTGGACTGGTACGACGCGCCGCACATCGTCCGCGCGATGCGGGCGGCGCAAGACGCGGGCGTTCCGGTGATGCTGAACTTGGAGCATGGACACGCGGACGCCGACGCGCTGGAGTCTCTGGCGCCGCGCGCGAGCGTCTGTCAGGCTGTTACGGACGCGGCGCAGCTAGGCGACGACGCCGAATCCGTCGCGCGCGTTCTGATGGCGCAGGGTGTGGATACGGCGCTGGTAACGCTCGCGTCCGGCGGCGCGCTCGGCGTGAGCGGCGTCGAGGCTATCCGCGTCGAGGCGCCGCAGGTGGCGGCGGTGGACACGTGCGGCGCGGGCGCGACGTTCGCGGCGGCGTACATTGCGCACTGGCTAGAGGGCGACGCGCTCGAAGACGCGCTGCGGTTCGCGGTGGCTGCGGCGTCGCTGAAGTGCGGCGTTGTAGGGCCTCGAGCGTTCCCGCCGGAGGAAGTGCAGAGGCTGGCGGAAACGCTGCGGATTCATACATCGGTTCTATAGGATCCGCGGGATGAACCGTGATGTTCAGGATACGAACGAAGCATCCTGAAATATCCTCAAAATCCCGCGCATCCTGTGAATCTACGCAGTCGTCCCCCAGCAGCCGATCGAACCCGCCGCCAGCTCGATTGGTTGCCGCTCGCCCGCCGCGTCCAGCGCTATGGCGCGGTTCGACTCGTCGTCGCTCAGCGGCGACCGCTCCTCGTGGTATCCCAGCTTGCCGAAGATTAGCAGCGAACCGCCGTCCGGAGACCACGGCGTCAGCGATTGCGCGTACTGGTCGAAGAACATGAACGCGGTTAGCTGCTGTTGGCTAGGGACGAAATCCGGCAGGTAGACGCTTTCGCCCCCGTCGGCGGATACTACGCCGATTCGCAGAGAGCCTTCCGCGCCCTCGGACGCGGTTACATATGCCATGCGCGAGCCGTCCGGAGACCAGTAGAACGCCAGCGCGGGGTCGTTCGCAAGCCGCCGTTCCTCGCCGCCGCGCGCGTCCAAGACGGTTATGCCGGAGTAGAAGCCCGTGCTGCCTATCATGTTTCTGGCAAGCGCTATCTGGGCGTGTCCCGGACGCCACGCTACGGAGGCGATGCCGCCGAACTCGGCAAGCGGGCGCATGGCGCGCGAGTCTTGGTCTATGGCTATTAGCCGCTGGCGGTTGCGCTCGCTGTCCAAGAAGAACGCTATCCGCCGCGAATCTTTGCTCCACGCGGGCGCCATGTAGAGCGTGCTGACGCCGGGGAAGTGCCTCGGTTCGCTGTCGTCGTCTGGGTGCGCCGATACGATGAAATGCCCGGTAAACGAGTGGACGAACATCTCGCCGCCATCGGGCGACCATGAGAAATACATAGGTCCGCCCTCCAGCGCGAGGCGCGGCGGACGCGGCGAGTCCACCTCGCGCACGAACAGCGCAAGCCCGCCCGGCGTGTTCGCCACGATGCCGAGCCGCGATCCGTCGGGCGACCAAGCGCAGTAGTGCGACGCGCCGCGCGCGATGCCGCCTGCGCCGCGCTCGTTGGCGAACAGCAGGCCAGGACCCGCCTCGTCTACGCCGGCCGCGTATACGCCTAGCCTGTCGCTGCCCGCTACTCTCGCGGAGAACGCTATCAGCCCGCCGTCGGGAGACCATAGAGGCCATTCGCAGAGCAAGCCCGGCACGCTGACGACGCGATCTTCCCCGCCCGCGTTCGCATCGTGAACGCGGATGCTCCTGTCCTGAGCCGCGTAAGCTATTCGCATGGGCGGCGCGGCTTACGCGCTCCCGCCGTGCAGGGCGGCTATGACGTCGGAATCGTAGGGCAGGTCGCTCGCGTCTGGGAATGGGCGCGGGTCCAGAGCCGCCGCCGGCGCGCGCAGCGCCCGCGTCAAGCGGTTGTAGACTATGTCCGCCAGCTTGGGCAGCGAAACCACGTCCTCCGCGTTGTAACGGATTAGCGTGTCCCGCGCGCCCCTGCTGCCCCGCTTCCACATTCTCCACATGCGAACCGCGTCGTAGCTTTCCAGCAGTGTCAGCTCGCTGGGACGCCCGACGTCTAGCTGCCGCTCTATCTTCTTCAGCCCGCCCGTGAACCCTATGCGCTGAAGCGCGTATCTCAAATCCAAGTGCGGCGTGTTGGCGAACAGCGAGCCGAAGCGATGCTCTATGAAGGGCAGGTCGAACGCCGCGCCGTTGAACGTCACTATCAGATCGTAGCTCTCGATGGCTTCCCGAAAGTCCGCCATGTTCCAGTCGTCCACGTAGGAGTGGTAGCCGTCGCGGTCGAGAATGCCGACTACCGTGAGATCGCTGGTCTCCGCGAACAGCCCGGTTGTCTCTATGTCGAGAAAGGCGGTTGTCTCGCGGAACTCGGCGTACATCCGCCACGTCTCGCGTTTCGGCACCGCGCGCGCGAAGTATGCCGAATCCATGTCGTCCAGCCGCTCCACGCACTCGGCGACGGACGCCCTCAGCGTCGAGTCGCGCGCGCGCATGGGGAGCCGCTTGCCGGAGAGGAAATCCGCCCATGTGTGGATTCCGCTGTCCCAAAGCTCGCGCTCGGTAATGCTGCCTATGTTGGGGAGGTGGATGAATGTGTGTTCGAGCATGTGGCGCGCCCTAGTTCGCCGCGACGACGGAGTAGCGCAGCTCGCCGCGGTATATCTGCTTTATGGTGAACGTTTGCAGGCTGGCGAACATGACCGCGATGAAGCCGACGCCGCCCGCGATAAGCACTATGGCAACCGGCAGAAAGTCCGCTATGCCGCCGTTGATGAGGTTCGCGGATGCCATCATGCCGCCGATATGAACCGAGTATACCGCGCCCACCCTGCCGCGAATGCCGTCGTCGGTAACGGATTGTATCATGGTGTGCGTGAGCGTCATGAAGCCGGCTTGCGTCGCGCCCATGAGCGCGGCGGCTAGAAGCGCGGTGGTCATGTTCGGCGCCATCGCCAGCATCGCGGGCGCTAAGCCGCTTATTACGCCGAGGTTCAGGAACAGCTTGCCGCGCGTCGTCTCTTTCGACACGCCCGCTATGCCCGTGACCGCCACCATCGCGCCTGCGCCGATAGCCATCATCAGCAGCGCGAAGCCGCTGTCTTCCGCGTGCAAGCGCGTGTCGGACAGCACCGGCAGCAGCGACTCGAAAGACATGGTAAGCCCGCAGTGGAAGAGCGCCATGATGGTTACGGCGCGAAGGATGGGGGTGTCGTAGACGTATTTCAGCCCGTCCATTAGGTTGCTCAGCCAGCTCCGGCTTCGGTCCACGCTGCCGGTGGAGGCGGTGCGGATGCGAAGCACGGCTACTAGCGACACTACGTACATGCCCGCGCACAGGAAGAACGCCCAGCCGCCTCCGAACGCCAGCAGCGGCGCTATCGCCAGCGGTCCGATGAGGCGCGAACCGTGCATGGTGGCTTGGTTGAGCGCAATGCCGTTGACGAGCAGATGACGCGGCACGAGGTTCGGCACGAGCGCTTGCGATGCGGGCATCTGCGCCGCGCGCGCCGAACCGTTCACCAGCGACAAGATGACGAGATGCCATATCTCTATGGTGTCGGTAGCCACCAGCGCGGCGAGCGCAAGCCCCTGAACTAGGTTGACGGCGTACATCGCGGCGACTATCGAGCGGCGGTCGAGCCTGTCCGACAGGTAGCCTGAGATGGGCGGCACCAGCACGCGCGGGATCATTGCGCCGAAGGTGACCACGCCCACCCAGAACGACAGCCCGCCGCTCTCGTTGTACACCAGCGCGCCGCGCGCCACGATGAGCGCCCAAGCCGCCGCGCCGGACGAGAAGCTGGCTATCCAGAGCGTGCGATAGTCCGGATAGGCGAGCGCGGCGGTGTAGCGTCGCGCTACCGTGTTCGCGTAGTTGCTGACTGTCCGCATACGGCTCCTGTCGTGGGCGGTCGCCGCAGATCGTTCAGTTGGCTACTGTAACACGAACTGGCTTGACGCCGTTTACCATATATCCGAGCTTGTTCCAGCGATTTCGCATCGGCTGAACGCTCCCGCTCGCGTCTACGGCGCGAGCCATGAGCGTGTAATCGCCCCGCCGCGTCGGTCTCCAAGCGCAATGCCACTTCTGCCATGCGTACCGCTCGGACGGACCTACTATCTCCGCCCGCCGCCACGTTTCGCCGCAGTCGTCGCTGAAGTCTACGCGCGCTATCCGCCCATTGCCAGACCACGCCATGCCGGTTACGCACACGTCATCTTCGCCGAGCTTCTCGATAGCTATCTCCGCGCCCTCCGCCGGGCTGCCGATGAGCGACTTCACGCCTATCTTGGTCAGCGGCTCCGCGTTGCCGTCGGCGTCCTCGATAACGTACTTATGCCCTTGGAAGTAGCCTTCGTATGGGGTATCGATAAGCGTAATCCGCCGCAGCCACTTGACCGACGCCATGCCGTACCATCCGGGAACGATGAGCCGCAGCGGGTGCCCGTGTTCTGACGGAAGCGGGCTGCCGTTCATCTCGTATGCCAACATCGTGTGGGGGTGGAGCGCCACATCTAGCGGCAGGCTGCGGAGGTAGGGCATTTGGGGCGAGCCCGGCTCCGGCTCGCCGCTGTCGCATCCCTCGAAGAGCGCTTCTATCGCGCCTTCCCGCGCGCCGGCGAGCGCGAGCGCGTCGCTCAGCCGCGCGCCAGCCCAGTAAGCCGCGCTTACCGCGCCGCTCTGGAACTGGTTGCCGGGCGTGGGCGGGTAGAGATCGCTGCGGTTGTTGCCGGCGCACTCCATAGTTATCGGCATCGTAACCCGCGGCAGCCGTTTCAGCGCGTCCAGCGAAAGCTCGACGGTATTGGAAACCAGCCCGTCGATGCGGAGCGCCCAGCTTTCGCAGCGGATGCGCGGCGTGTCGAAGTGGTTGCGGACGTAGAAGAGGGGGTTGGGGGTAAGCCATGCGTCAAGCGCGCGCTGTGGCGTTTCGCCAACTTGCGGCTCGCGCGCAATGGTTACGAGGTTGTTGTGGTTGTCGTCGTCTGGCCGGACCTGCGCGCTTGGGGGCGCCGCGCTCAGCCCAGCCCCGATACATGTGCAGCCGCACATCTTGCATACCTCCGGGGTGTGTGATTTCTACTATGTCGCTACGATACTCCTATCTATTCCAATTGACAAGGGGATTGCGCCCGCTTATCGCCTGCTAACCTGAATTCACGGATGAACCTGTGAATTTCCTTGACCGCCATTTTGGGGCGTACTTATAATTTGTCGCAATCGTGGGGGTTGCGCGCAATGAACGAGACGGCTGGAGCGGAGCGGGTAGAAGAGCTGAGGCGGCGCGCGCTGGACGCGCTGGCGGCGGCGCAGAGCGCGGCGGCGGTGGATGATTGGCGCGTCGCGTTTCTAGGGCGGCGCGGCGAGCTTACGGCGCTGCTGCGCGGGCTAGGCTCGCTTCCCCCGTCGGAGCGTCCCGCCGCGGGCGCGGCGGCGAACGCGGCGCGGCAGGCGCTTCAGGATGCAATGTCCGCGCGCCAAGACGCCATCCGCCGCGCCGAGGCGGATGCGGCGGACGCCATAGACGTTACGCTCCCGGGTTGGCGCCCGCCGCGAGGCGGCATCCATCCCACCACCCGCATCGTGCGCGAGATATGCGCCGCGTTCGGCTCGATGGGGTTCGGCGTAGTAGAAGGCCCAGAAATCGAGTGGGACCATTACAACTTCGAGATGCTCAACATCCCCAAAGACCACCCCGCGCGCGACATGTGGGATACGCTGTGGATAGACTACGAAGACGCCGACGGCGAACGCCCGATGCTGCTCCGCACCCACACTTCGCCGATGCAGGCGCGCATCATGGAGAGCGTCCGCCCGCCCGTGCGCGTGGTCATCCCCGGCAAGTGCTACCGCTACGAGGCTACGGACCCGCGCCACGAGTGGCACTTCTACCAGATAGAGGGGCTGGCGGTGGATCGCGGCATCACAATGGCGGACCTCAAAGGCACGCTGTACGAGTTCGCGCGGCGCGTGTTCGGGGTGGATCGCAAGGTGCGTTTCAGGTGCGACTACTTTCCGTTCGTAGAGCCGGGCGTGGACATGTCCATAGACTGCTTCCTGTGCGACGGCGGAGGCTGCCGCGTGTGCAGCGATACGGGCTGGATAGAGATAATGGGCGCGGGCATGGTGCATCCGAAGGTGCTGGAAGGCGTGGGGTACGACCCCAACATCTACACCGGCTTCGCGTTCGGCATGGGGCCTGAGCGCATCGCCATGCTGAAGCACGGCATAGACGACATACGGCTGTTCTACTCGAACGACTTGCGGTTTTTGCGGCAGTTTAGCTAGGGCGGGCGTCCAATCCCATCATGGGCTTAGAATCCGCCAAGCCCCAATCGTCCTGTCGAGCTGAACCGAACGAAGCATCGCCGCGACCAAGCCGCGGCGATGCTGGGGCAATAGACTCTTCGCATGGCTCGGAATGACACACGCTGAATAAGGAACCCACATGCTAGTTCCCCTATCGTGGCTGAAGAAGTACGTCCCCATAGCCGACGACCCGCGCGATCTCGCCCACAAGCTCACTATGGCGGGCATAGAGATAGGCGGCGTCTATATAGTCGGCGAGGGATGGGACGCTGATAAGATAGTCGTCGGACACGCGCTCGACGTGATGCCGCATCCGAACGCAGACAGGCTGCGGCTGGTGAGCGTAGACGCGGGCGATGGCGCGCCGCAGACGGTGGTTTGCGGCGCGCCGAACGTTGCCGCCGGGCAGAAGATAGCCTTCGCCAAGCGGGGCGCGAGGCTGTTCAGCCCGCGAAGCGGCAAGCTCGAAACGCTGAAGCGCGCTCGCATCAGGGGAATCGAGTCCGCCGGGATGGTTTGCTCCGCGCTAGAGCTTGGGCTGGGCGACGATCACGACGGCATCCTAGAGCTGGACGCCGACGCGCCCGTTGGAACGCCGCTTGCCGACTGGCTTGGCGACGCGGTTTTGGACGCCGACGTCACATCCAACCGCCCCGACTGCCTATCCATGCTTGGCGTCGCGCGCGAGGTCGCGGCGGTCGCCGGCTCGAGCGTGAGCGAGCCTAGCCGCGAGTACGCCGAGCTTGGCGCGCCTATCGAAAGCCGCGTCCGAATCGAGATAGCCGATCCAGACCTGTGCTACCGCTACACCGCCAGCTTGATAGAAGGCGTATCCATCGGCGAATCGCCCAAGTGGATGCGCGACGCGCTCATCGCGGCGGGGCAGCGCCCCATCAACAACGTGGTGGACATCACCAACTACGTGATGCTCGAATATGGCCAGCCGCTTCACGCTTTCGACTTCGACAAGTGCCGAGACGCCACTATCATCGTGAGGGCGGCGCGCGATGGGGAGACGCTTGCCACGCTCGACGGCGAGGAGCGCGCGCTGCGTCCGCCGATGCTGACGATAGCGGATTCTCAAGACGCGGTCGGGCTTGCGGGCGTCATGGGCGGCTCGAACTCCGAGATGACCGCAGACACGACGCGCGTTCTGCTGGAGTCCGCGAGCTTCGACGCGGTGAACACCCGCCGCACGCGCGCCGCGCTCGACATGCGAACCGAGGCGTCCGACAGGTTCGAGCGCGGCATACGCGCCGCGCTCGCGCCCATCGCGCTGCGCCGCGCCACCAAGCTAATCGTAGAGCTGTGCGGCGGCGTGGCTGCGAAGGGCGTCATCGACCTCTACCCCACGCGCCGCGAGCCGCCCACCGTCAGCGTCAGCCGCGCGCGCGTCCGCCAAGTGCTGGGCGTGGACTATCCCGCCGCCCAAATCCGTCGCGTTCTGGAATCGCTCGGATTCGAGCGCGCGGACGCGCCCGGAGGCTTGATAGACCTGATAGAAGCGGTGGAAGCCGCGCCGTCCGCGGAGCGCGACGATACGCTGTGGCTGAAAGTCCCCTACTGGCGTTCGGACATATCCATAGAAGACGATCTAGTGGAAGAGGTGGCGCGCATCATCGGCTACGACTCGCTGCCCGCCACGATGCTTTCGAGCGCCATACCCCACTGGCAGCCGCAGCCCATGACGCAGCTCAAAGACGCGGCGCGCGATCTGATGGCGGAAGCCGGGATGCAGGAGACTATCTCGTACTCTCCCACTACGCTCGAAAACCTAGCGCGGGTGGACGCGCTCGACGAAGCCAACCCGCCGCTCCGCATCGCCAACCCCATGAGCCGCGAATGGGAGTACATGCGGACCAGCCTTCGCGCCAGCATACTCGGCACGCTCGCCTACAACCGCCGCATCGCGCAGGGAGACGGCGTTCGCATATTCGAGGTGGGGCGCGTGTACATCCCCAAGCGGGAGGCGAAGGAGCGCGACCTGCCCGACGAGCGCGAAATGCTGGTGGGCGTAGTGTCTGGGCCTCGCTTCCCCGCGTCTTGGCTTGCGGACAGCGCTGAGATGGGATTCTTCGACGCCAAGGGCGCGCTCGAATTCGCGCTCGCCAAGCTGGGCGTCGCCGCGAGTTACGAGCCTGCGGAAGATTCGATAATGCGGCGCGGACGCTGCGCGCGGATAGTCGCCGCGGACGGCGCGCGGCTCGGCGTAGTCGGCGAGATTCAGCCCAGCATTCTGGAGCGCTACGGGCTGGACGCCTACCCCGCCGCGATGTTCGAGCTGAGCTTGGACGCGCTGCTGAGCGCCGTCGGCGATCTGCGGCAGACGTACCAGCCATCCAGCCCCTATCCGCAGTCTTACCGCGACATCGCCATACTGCTGGACGCCGACATCCCAGCCGCGCGCGCGCAGGCGATCATAGACCGCCATGCGCTGGTAGTCCAAAGCGAGCCGTTCGACATCTATGAGGGCGAGGGAGTGGCGGAAGGCAAGAAATCCGTCGCCTTCCGCGTCGCCTTCCAGTCGGATAGCGGCACGCTCACATCGAAGCAGGTAGACCGCTTTCAGCGCGACATCCTCCGCAGACTCCGCCGCGAACTGAACGCCGAGCTGCGCGGGTAGGGCGTCTAGGCTCTCCACGAATTAGCAAGCCGCCGCATGGACTTCGCATACCGCTACACTCCAGAGCAAGACGCCTTCCGCGAGCGCGTCTCGAGTTGGCTAGATAGCCGCGCGCGCCGAGCCGATGGCGATTTGCGGCGGCTGTCGCGCGATATGGGGCGGATGGGGTGGCTCGCGCCGAGCGAATCCGACGATTTGAGCGCAGACGATACGGTCGTCTTGCTGGAAGAGCTGAACCGTCGCGGGCTTCTGCGCCTAGTGGCGGGGGAGTCTCAGGCGCTGAGAACCGCGCTCGCGCGCTGGGGATCGGGCGACGGGCATAGCGCGCTCGCCCGATCGTTGTCGGAGGGCGCGCTCACCGCGTGGCGGCATCTCATATCCGTGTCTCCGCGCGGCGAGCTGGACGCCGATTCGGTGGGCGTAACCGCGACGCCGGACGCGGATGGATACCTGCTGAACGGCGCCGCGCGGTTCGCAGGCGTTGGCGCCGCGCCCGATCTGCTATGGCTGGTCGCGCTCGTGGACGACGCGCCCATATGTTTGATGGCGGATGCGCGCGCCGAGGGAGTGTCGATATCCGACGCTCGCGCGCTGTCCGCGGACGCGCCGCGCGCCGTAGAGTTCGATGGCGTGTGGGTCTTGCGCTCGGACGCGCTAGGCGTGGTTGGAGACGGGCATATTGCGCTGTCCGCCGCCGTGTCGCTGGATGCGCGCGCGGACTTGCCGAGCTGGGTAGAGCGCGAGACCGGCGCGCTGCTCGCCTACGCCAACGCCGCCGAAGCGGACGGCGCGCCGCTGGCGGCGGACCCCATCCGCGCGCGCATTCTGGCGGAGGCGTATATCGCAAGCCGCGTATCCCGCCTGCTTCGGATGCGCGCCGCGTCGCTGGAATCCGGCGCAGATGAAGCCACGCTAGCCGAATCGCTCGCGGAGACTTGGCGCAAGGCGTCCGCGACGGCGCTAGCCGACAGCGCGCGGCAGGTAGTGGGGCCCCGCGCGCTGCTGTCCGCCGCAGACCCGAACGCAGCGGATGGCGGCAGGTTCGAGCGCCTCTCCCGCCGCGAGCTTGCCGAACGCGAAGCCGGCGACGCCGAGCGCGAAGCCATAGCCGCCGCGCTTGGCTTGGGTTCACAGGATGAACGGGATTGATGGTATGCGCTATGCGCTGGGCGCTAGGGGAATGCCCTCTTCGCCCCATCCGTCAGGTATCTCGGTGGTGTATCCATGCTTCATGTCTCGGGTCTCACTCAATGGAATAGCGGGGCGTTGCGGCTGGAGCGCCGTCGCAGAACGACAAGCCTAGCGAGTCGAAGTCGTTCTCCTGGACATCACGCAACATCGTGGGTACGCAGCCGCTCAACTGATTGCCGCTGAGGTTCAACTCCGTCAGATGGGACAGGCTGCCTAGTTCTGACGGAATAGATCCGCTCAGCTGATTCTGACCGAGCCCCAGAGTTCTCAAGTTAGAGAGGCTGCCCAGTTCAGGCGGGATATGCCCGCTCAGTTGGTTGCCGCCTAGGTATAGCCACTGCAAGTTGGACAAGTCGCCCAGTTCAGGCGGGATATGCCCGCTCAGTCGATTGTCGACGAGGTGCAATTCAGCAACCTGTCCAGAGGAGGATGTGGTCACCCCATGCCATTCACCCAGCGGACGGTCGCTGAGCCAGTTGGCGTTGTTCGTCCAGTTCTCCCCGTCCGTGGCTTTGTAGAGCGCGACCAAAGCGTCTCTGTCGTCGCAGAAGGGGAGTCTTAGTTCGGCGAAGTCGTTGTCAGAAACGCTTTGCAAAGCTATAGGTACACATCCGCTCAGTTGATTGTCGCGGAGGGACATCCCCTGCAAGTTGGACAGATTACCCAGTTCTGACGGGATATGCCCGCTCAGTTGATTATTGGAGAGGGACAGCCACTGCAAGTTGGACAGGCTGCCCAGTTCTGACGGGATAGAACCACTCAGCTGATTATCGAAGAAGAACAGCCGCTGCAAGTTAGAGAGGCTGCCTAGTTCCGACGGGATAGTACCAATCAGTTGATTATTGGAGAGGTACAGCCACTGCAAGTTGGACAGGCTGCCCAGTTCTGGCGGGATAGACCCGCTCAGCTGATTGTCGAAAAGATACAGCCCCAGCAAGTTGGACAGGCTGCCTAGTTCTGGCGGGATAGACCCGCTCAGCTGATTGTCGAAAAGATACAGCCCCAGCAAGTTGGACAGGCTGCCCAGTTCTGATGGGATAGACCCGCTCAGTTGATTGCCGTCGAGCCCCAGCCCCTGCAAGTTGGACAGATTCCCCAGTTCTGACGGGATATGCCCGCTCAGTTGATTATTGGAGAGGGACAGCCACTGTAAGTTGGACAGGCTGCCTAGTTCTGACGGGATAGACCCGCTCAGCTGATTCCCACTGAGCTCCAGAGTTCGCAAGTTGGACAGGTTGCCCAGTTCTGACGGGATAGACCCGTTCAGTTGATTGTCAACGAGGTGCAATTCAGCAACTCGTCCAGAGGAGGACGTGGTCACCCCATGCCATTCACTCAGCGGACGGTCGCTGAGCCAGTTGGCGTTGTTCGTCCAGTTCTCCCCATCCGTGGCTTTGTAGAGCGCGACCAAAGCGTCCCTGTCATCGGCAATCTGGGACAACTGTATCAACTGTATGCAGAAGGGTAAGTCCGGTGAAGAAACGCTTTGTAAAGTGTCCGGCACACATCCACTCAGTTGGTTGCCGTCGAGATCCAACCACTCTAAGTTGGACAGGTTGCCCAACTCAGGCGGGATAGTGCCGCTCAGTTGGTTGTCGTCAAGATACAGCCACTGCAAGTTGGACAGGTTGCCCAGTTCTGACGGGATAGAACCACTCAGTTGATTGTCGCTGAGGGACAGCCCCTGCAAGTTGGACAGGTTGCCCAGTTCTGACGGGATAGAACCACTCAGTTGGTTGCCGAAGAGGGACAGCCCCTGCAAGTTGGACAGGTTGCCCAATTCTGATTGGATATGCCCGCTCAGTTGATTGTCGCCGAGCCACAGCCCCTGCAAGTTGGACAGGTTGCCCAATTCTGACGGGATAGAACCACTCAGTTGGTTGTCGTAGAGCGACAGCTCCCGCAAGTTGGACAGGTTGCCCAGTTCTGGCGGGATAGAACCGCTCAGTTGATTTTCTTCGAGGACCACTTCAGTAACCCGTCCAGAGTAGGATGTGGTCACCCCATGCCATTCACCCAGCGGACGGTCGCTGAGCCAGTTGGCATTGCTCGACCAGTTCTCCCCGTTCGTGGCGTGGTAGAGCGCGACCAAAGCGTCCCTGTCAATTGAAACCGGGGCACGGGCGGCGTCTCTGACAATTTCCCACCGACTCCACACCCATCCGCCGGCGCTGTCCATGGAGACGCTCGCCACGCCATACATGTAATCTCTGTCGGGATCCAATCCGCTTATGTCAAGGGTGGACACACCTCCGTCCAGTGGATAGTAAACCTGTCTGCTGCTGGGGTCGTCCTCATATCCGTCCATGGGTTTGGGGGTAGCGAAAAATGCCTGATGCCCCGCGTTCGGGTTCGGAGTCCAGTTAGCTGTTGCCGATCGCAGGTCTTCGCTACGCTCGACGGTCAGGGACTGGGCAGTCTGTCCAGCGGGAGAAGCCGAAACAATCCCCGATGCCATGACGAGCGTCAGCAGCGCCGCGGCGAGACCAACGGCCAACTTCTCGAACACCACTCACACGCCTCGCTTTTTCGGGGACCGTATCAGATTCGCGAGAATCGTAGAGCGACCGGGAACCCCGGTCTCGCGTCTTCCGCGCCGCCTAACGCTCCATCCCACCACTCTCCTCTTCACAGAATATCCTGAAATATCCCGTTTACCCTGTGACTAGAGCTTAGCCAGCTTGGAGAAGCTGCGAAGCTCCGTCGGCGGGTCCATGTGCGAGCCGCGAATGGTGAACGACACCTCGCCCACGTATATGTTGCCGCCGCTGTCTACGCCGATGCCGTGCGGCGCGATGAACTCGCCCGCGCCCGTGCCTTCGTCGTCCGCGCCGAACAGCGCGAGCCGCTTGCCGCTGGGGTCGTAGATGCTGATGCGGTGCCCGTGTCGCGGCGGCGTCGGATCCGCCTGCGTCGCGCCCGGAAGCTCGCCCACGTATATGTTGCCGTCTGGGCCTATCGTCATGCCGTTCGGCATGTGGATGTCGTGCCACACGTCCAGCACGTTGCCATCGCCGTCGAACACCTGTATGCGGTGCGCCTCGCGGTCTGCGACGATAACGCGATCGGCGTCGTCCACCGCTATGTTGTGCGGACGCAGGAACTCGCCCGGGTCTATGCCGGGGCCTCCCCAGCTCTTGATGTATTCGCCGTCTCCGCTGTACTTATGCACGTTGAAGTTGCCGTATCCGTCGGAGATGTATATGTCGCCGCTGCGCTTGGACACTGCGGCGTGCGTGGGGCGGTTGAACGGCTCGCCGCTCCAGATGCGCGACGACTGCCCGGAGACGCCTATCGTCATCAACAGCTCGCCTTCCCGCGTGAACTTGGTGATGGTGTGGATGCCGTCGTCCACGCAATAGATGGTGTCTTCTGGCCCCACGTATATGCCGTGCGTCCTGTCTCCGAATATGCCCTTGCCGAAGCCGCGAACGAATTCGCCGCTCTGGTCGAACACCATAACGGGAAAGTCCGGGTTGCGGCTGAAGGCGTATACGTCGTCTTGCGAATCGACAGCCACGCCCGGCGTCTCTATCAGCCGCGCCCCCTCCGGCAGCTTGTGCCAGTCCAAGATATGCTCGTACCTGAAATCGCCTTCGCCGAGTATCGCGCCCATGTCGTCTGTCTCCTATCCTGTTCGTTGTGCATCTGTGTGAATCGCTACTCCGCCATCGTGAACTGCTTCGCGGGACGTCCGCCCGCGGGCAAGCCCATCGGCAGGCGGGCGTCGATGAGGTACGGGCGGCGTTCGCGCTCGACTGTCCGCAGCCCTTCGGCTATCGTCTCCGCTATCTTGGATTCGTCCGTGAGCCGCGTCGCCTCCATGCCGAACGCTTCCGCTATCTTCGCCGGGTCCATTCCCGTGAGCGCTACGCCGCCGTAGTCGCCGCTCTGCCGCATGTTGGCGTTCGCGCGCCCGAACGCGCCCGCCACGATGCCGTATGCCTGATTGTTCGTTATGAGGTACATAACGGGGATGCGGTGGTGAACCGCCGTCCACAGCGCGCTGTCGGCGTAGTAGAGCGAGCCGTCGCCGACCAGCCCCACTACGGGCGTATCCGACGCCGCGAGCTTCGCGCCGATGGGCGCGCCCACGCCGTAGCCCTCCGAGCCGCCGGCGGGCTTTATGTACACGTTGTTTCCGCCTTCGCCGCCCACCACGTCTTGCGGAACCGCGAACTGCTCCGTAGTTACGATGCCGCCGCCTAGCCGCTCCAGCTCCGCGTCGAGCGCCTCGATGAGCGGCAGCGGGCGGACGCGCCCTCGCTGCGGCGGAGAGTCCAGCGCGGCGCGGCGTTCCTCGCGCAGCGCGCTCGCAGCGCTCGTCGCCCACGCGCGGCGGTCATCGTAGCGCTCCGGCGTCGTCTCGCTCAGCGAAAGCTCAGCCAGCCGCTCCATAGCGCGCGCCTCGTCCGCTAGAATCGCGAGGTCTAGCCCCGGCATGTTCTTGAGGTTCTCGACGTCCGAGCCGATAGCCATGAGCGTCGCGCCGCCGTCGAACGCCGCGTAGTCCGCCGCCGCGCCCGAACCGCCGTGCCGCGAGCCGATGGCTAGGATGAGGTCCGGCGAGAGCGCGTCCACGGCGCGGGGGAACAACCCCGCGTGCTGCGCGTGCTTGATGGGGACGCCGCGGAGGTCGTTCATGCCCGTTGCAACCGCCGCGCCGAACCGCTCCGCGATGGCGGCGACGGCGGACTCCGCTCCGCTCTTCCAGATGCCGTCGCCCGCGTATATCAGCGGACGCTCCGCTTCGTGCAGCGCGAGCGCGACGCGCTCCACGTCGTCGTCGGACGGATATCCCGCGCGCACGTCCGGGACGCCGCCTTCGATTATCTCCGCCGAGACGGGCGCGGCTCCCAACATGCTGTCGTAAACTGCGAGATGCACGGGTCCCACGGGCGGCGTGACCGCCACTCTGAGCGCGCGCTCGATGGCGGCGGGCAGCCCTTCGGGAGATACGACAGTCCAGTTCTCTTTGGTGACTGGCGCGGCTATGGAAGTTGGCCCATAGCTGTGGCTCAGGTCTAGGCTTATCCTGTCCGCGAAGCTGCCCGTGTCTCCCGCGAAGGTGATGACCACCACTGGCAGGCTGCCCCACCAGACGTTGATGAGCTGCCCCATGCTCTGCGCCAGCCCCGCGCCGAGGTGGACGACCATAACGCCCGGCTGCGCGCGAACCTGCGTGAAACCGCCCGCCATAGCCGTGACGCTGCCTTCGTGCAGCCCCAAGATGCCGTGAATGTTCGGGTGCGCGTGGAGCGTGTCGAAGAACAGCGCCTCGCGCGAGCCGGAGTTGTTGAACACGTACTCCACGCCCGACGCCGCAAGCTGCTCCACCATGATCCGCGAGGCGTGAGCCGTTATCTGTCGTTTTCGCATAGCCATCTCCCGCTGTGTGCCTGCCGCCATTGTAACAGCAAGCCCGCCGCTTCACAGGATTCACGGGATGAACGGGATATTCAGGATGGCATTTGCATAATCGTTTGCGCGCATTAGTCTTTCCGGCAAGAATCCCATAGGCTGAATTGACTTATTCGAACTTTCGCAGGATCATCGCATCATCGAAATCCCGTCCATTCTGAAAATTTTGCAAACCGAGGAGGGAAATCATGGCAATCTCCACCAACACCGTTCTGTACGAGGCGCGTGGCTCGGTGGCGTACATTACGCTGAACCGCCCTGAGAGCCTGAACGCGATAAGCCGCGAGCTTGGGCGCGGGCTGCGCGAGGCGCTCGACGAGTTCAGGGACGACGCTCGGATGCGCGCGGCGATAATCGTCGGCGCGGGCGGGCGCGCGTTCTCGGCGGGCATGGACCTCAAGGAGCGCGCCGCGCTCGACGCCGCCGGAGAGCGGACGGAAAGCCCGATAATGGGGCGGCACGAGGCATCGTATGCGGACAGGGGCGTTTTCAAGCCCATCATCGCGGCGATAGACGGATACTGCGTAGCCGGCGGCTTGGAGATAGCGCTCCGATGCGACATCCGCGTAGCCACGCGCCAATCGCAGTTCGGGCTTCCCGAGCCGCGCTGGAGCATCTTCCCGGGCCACGCCGTCCACAACTTGGCGCGCATGATCCCGCTCGGAGAGGCGCTCAACATGATGCTGACCGGCAGCCGAATAGACGCGGAGCGCGCCTACGCCGTCGGATTGATCCAGCATCTGGCGGACGACCGCGCCGAACTAATGGCGAAGTGCGACGAGATAGCGGCCGAAATAGAGCTGTGCGCGCCGCTTGCGATAGAGGGCATAAAGCGCATCGTATACGCGGGCAAAGACGTGCCAGTAGAGCAATCGGTTCGCATGGGAGCGCCCATAATGGAGCGCGTGCAAGCTACGGAAGACGCGGTGGAGGGACCGCGCGCGTTCAGCGAGAAGCGGCGGCCGGCGTGGCGGTCTGGGTAAGCGGGACTCGAAGAGTCATACGGCCCAGAACATCAGAATGGCTACGCCTATGCCCACTACGGTAATGAGCGCAAGCAGCAGGCGCGCTTCCATGGCGCGCAGGTCCGCCTTCGTCGCTAGATGCTCGATTGTGGCTTCGAGCCGCGCGAGCCGTTCGCCGTGGTCGTCGGTTGTGGTTGCCATGTAGCGATCTCCTCGCAGGATGGGCTTGGGGTTATTATCGTCGAGGCGTGTGGGGGCGTCAAGCGGGGTAGTGGGGCGTTGGGCGGCGCGGAAGATGCGGGCGAGGGTTCCCGGCCGCTCTGTGATTCCCGCGAATATGATATAACCTCTGAAAAAGCGAGGAGAGTGATTAGTGTTCAAGAAGTTGGTCGTGGGCCTGGCCGTGTCGTTGCTGACGCTCGTTGTGGCATCGGGGATTGTTTCGGTCGCCACGTTTCACCTCGGGTTCAGCCGATAGGGACTCTTTGGTCGCGCTCTATCACGAACGGGGAGAACTTGACGAACAGCGTAACTGGCTCAACGACCGTCCGCTGGGTGAATGGGATGGGGCCATATCCTCCGGTAGAGGGCATAAAGCGCATCGTATACGCGGGCAAAGACGTGCCAGTAGAGCAATTGGTTCGCATAGGAGCGTCCATGATGGAGCGCGTGCAAGTGACAGAAGACGCGGTGGAAGGACCGCGCGTGTTCAGCGAGAAGTGGCGTCCAGCGCGGCAGGCGGGGTAGGGGACGACGACAAGCGGGGATCGCGGGGTTTCATCACGTGGCAAGCCGTAGAATCATCATTCCTGCGTAGAAGGGACTCCATCCTACCTAGGATTCGCCCAAAATCTGTTGTGGAGAGTAGCGTGCTGTGGTATAATAAGAATCAGAGATTGGTGAAGATACGCGACTCAGGGCTGCAATATGACCGGCTATCGGGACTTTTGGGAAGCAGAGGATTTCATCGACACGTATTCCACCGACATGCTTGAAGACGATCCATGGTCTGCTACAGAACCAGACCATAGCCATCACCCCATTGCAAATTCCGCATCCGCAGCCATCACCGGGCATATTGTCGAACGCCAACTCCCCCTTCCAGCCCCGCCAGCACATTCTGAGACTTTTGATGTCACCGGGCGTAACGTCTATGACACCGACTGCTTGCCTGTACATGAGAACTTGGCTGGTGATGATGAAGGTGCGGGGCTATTCAACACAATTTTGGAGGAAACAATGGATGAGCTTGCTGAGGATAACATTTACGAAAATGACGATGAGGCATACTTAGAAGAACCCGAGCCAACGACTGAATTCAATGCCGAATCGCATATACCGTTGTATGATATGGATGATGCGTCCGTTGGTGACGATGTTGAATTGACACGGACGCTAAGACTTGACATTGATGAATTCATATCAAGTATTCATGGGTTGTCTGAAGAAGAGAAAACGCGCATTTTAGAACTACTAAGTAAATTCAGCTCCAGATCTCTGGTAAATTGGTTGCAATGGCTGCCCAATAAGGAATGGACTAGCGACAGCCTTATACTGTTTCTTGAGTTTCGAGATGTATGGGGTAGCAATCCACATTGGTGGGAAGTCCACTTTTGGTCAGCGCCATATGGTGGTTGGCTAATGAACTCAAGCCAAAGCAACTTGAGCAGAGATGCATGTTATGAGTTAATTAAGCATAGACAACACTGTTCATCACATGAAGTCATAGATGAGACATGGTTGACTGATTGGAATAATCAGGCATTGTGGGAACATGGATTTCAGACATTCGCTTCCTTTGCGTTGTTTCGGGCTAGTCTGTCCCAAGGGGACGATTGGGCAACCTGGCTGAGTATTCAATCTGATTCTCAAAGCGATGTGTACTACAACGAATATTTGAATCCGGGTGAGAGTGACAGTCTTTACCGTGTTGACCGGTGCAGTCCATCTCAGTGGTTTGCTATTCAAGATTGGTATGACTATGCTGATTGGCATGATAATTTGGGTTGGGGGTATGGGTCAATTGACGCTTGCCATCCCTACTTGGCAGATGAGCGCACAGATACCTATAGATGACACAAGGGACTGTCATGTCAAATAACCCAGTGCCTTTGCTTGTGCCGCAAAAAGGAACCTTCGTTTCCCACCCTAGGCGTCAAGGCGCTCTTGGAGTAGTTATTGACATCGTCGCCACTGGATCAACTGTGCTTGCTGAAGTTCAGTGGGGGAGGCGAAGAATAACCGAGCAGCACCCTGTAGAAGAGCTTCGGAACGGATTCCGTCCGAGCCATATAGTGCAAGATGTCCCTAGGTCGAACACCCGAAAATCCCTCGGCACCGGTACAGTTCGCACACTCCGCAGGATTGCCAATCGCGATATGGTGCTGGTGCAACTTCACAGTACAGGAGAAAGCCGGTGGCTTCCGTATGAACACCTCATACGTCTTAGGGATGCCTCACTCAAATTCACCGCAGCGGAAGCGCCGGAACCGGACAGCAGCAAAAGGTTCCGGCTCAAGGCGCTGGCATACGCGCTAGACTCGTGGAATCAGGTCACCGGCGCGCTCGATCGGCTGGACGTTGATCCGCTACCGCACCAAATCGATCTCGTCCACCGAATAATGACATCGGATCAGTCAAACTGGTTGATCGCCGATGACGTTGGACTGGGGAAAACAATCGAAGTCGGGCTGCTGCTTGCCGCAATGAAGCGTCGCCGACAGGCGAGGCGTGTGCTGATAGTATGCCCCGCTGGGGTAGTGCGTCAGTGGCAAGACGAGATGAAATATAAGTTCAACGAAGATTTTCGCATTTATGGGCGAGACTTCAATATAAATCAACCATCTCACTGGGCAACTTACGACAAGGTTGTCGTATCGATAGACAGAGCCAAATTAGACAATCACATCCCTGTTTTCGTTGATTCGGGAGAGTGGGATGTCATAGTAATTGACGAGGCTCATCACCTAAGCAAAATCCCAAATCAGGCTCCCTCCCTGCGTTACCGAATAGCTGAACGTCTCCAACACCTCACCGACAGGTTCATATTCCTGACTGGCACACCGCACCAGGGACAATCAGAGCGGTTCGTTAACCTGTTACTATTGCTGCGCCCTGACTTAGAGAGAAGATTCGACAGGGTTTTCAGCGATCCATCTGTAGTGGCGGATGTTGTGCTGCGCAACCGCAAGAGCTCGGCTACGGACGCGAATGGCAAATTCCTATTCCGCGGGCAAAAAACGCTTCTAGTCGAAGCGCCGTCGTCGGAATCCGCTAGAGAGTTCGATGAACGCCTACAGGCATACGTGAAGAACGGATATGCAGCTTCACAAGCCGGAGGCGCGACAGGACGGGCAATCGGCTTTGTGATGACCATATATCGAAAGCTGGCATCATCTAGCATTGCAGCCATTGAGCGAGCTTTGGAGCGGCGGTTGTCTCGCCTTAGAGACGACGTCAAGGATGGTTATGAAAATAACCAGATGCCAAGGCTTAGCGAGATATCCGACGAATTCATAGAGGGTACCGATGGACTAGACAACTTGGAAAGCGTGGCTGACGGCGTAGCCGCAGAGCATACCAGAGCGCATCCATTTTTCCGAGACGAGCAAGATCAAATAATAAAATTGCTGGAATCAGCCCAGAGAATCAAACAAGACGATCACAAGCTAAAGCGATTCTTCTCGGAAATCATGGATCCTTTGCAGAGACAAGGCGAGCAGGTCCTAATTTTCACGGAATACCGCGCTACCCAAGAATATCTAGTTTCCTCTCTAACGAATCGCTATCCATCTAGCGATGTGGCACAGATAAACGGCTCGATGTCCCTGGACGAGAAGAGATCCAACATAGATGCCTTCAACACCACCGCGCAATTCATGGTTTCAACGGAAGCGGGCGGAGAGGGCATCAACTTGCACGAGCGTTGCCATATACTCGCCAACTACGATCTGCCATGGAACCCTAGCCGTCTCGTACAGCGGGCGGGCAGGCTATACCGGTACGGACAGAAAGAACGGGTCATCGTCTTCAACTTGACGTCTAACGATGGCTTCGATAGCGCAGTTCTAGGCATGATGCTCGAGCGTGTTCTCAGCATTGCGCGAGATATGTCGAAAGTCAGTTCCGAATTCGATGATAGCCTGCAAACCGAAATAGTAGGCGAACTGTTGGAACGACTCGACGTTGCATCCATTCTTGCCAGTAACAGAGAAATGAACATGTCTCGTACAGAGGCAGAGATCGGCGAAGCCGTTGACCGAGCCAAGAACGCGAAATCGCAGCAAGATCAGTTATTCTCCTATGTCGAAGGTTACAACCCCAGTTCAGTAACCGCGCTTCACAGCCTGGGACCGAACGAAGTCTTAGCTTTCTTAGAAGGGATTCTACCGTTCAAGGGCATATCGATAGATAACCGTCTCCACAATGGACGAACGCTCGCGATTCGCCTCCCCGCTGATATGCGTGGAAGATACTCCGAATTTCCTCCGCGCGCCACTAACGTTCGCATAACGGTAGATCGTCAGATTGCGGTTAGGGATCCCCACAATATATCTATGGACTTTGCGAGTCCATTCTTCCGAGAACTGATAGAATTCGCTCAGTCGCCAGAGTTCAAAGGGGAGTATGCAAGTATACGTGGGCCAGAAGCTGGAACTCTAGGCTTGTACAAGGTCCGATGGCAAAACGATCAAGGCATGCCCCGGTGGGAGGCGTTGGTTCCGATCTTCGTAAATGAGGAAGATGGTCAGGTTGTCGCCAATCCTGAGTTTTTTGGCAGCTTGCTGACACAGATGGATAACTCCGCCCCTCTCCCTGACAACGTCGACCGTTCCAGTCGCAAGCGACGCCTCGACAGGCTGAACGGAGCCGCTCATGCTGAGCTTGCCGCTCGGTGCACCGCGCTACGGCATCCGAACGACGTCGCGCTGCTAGCCACAGCCGATTTGCGCGCCAATCAATAATCCCCCTACCCCTAGCCCCCCACGCCCTCAATCCCCTACCATGCTCCCCCACACCAATCACGCGGGCGGAGCATGACAGCAGCCATAGAAAACTACGGAATCATCGGCGATATGTCGTCCGCCGCGCTGGTGGGGCTGGACGGCTCTATCGACTGGTGCTGCATGCCTCGCTTCGACTCTCCGAGCGTGTTCGCGGCGCTGCTCGACCAAGACGCGGGCGGCAGATTCCGCATCGCGCCAACGGACGACGGCGCGCAGTCTACGCAGGCTTACATCGGCGATACGAACATCCTGCGAACATCGTTCACTACGCCAACGGGCAGGATGTCGGTTACGGACTTCATGCCGCCGCGCCTCGACGATGCCGCCGTCGACGCTCCGCACGAGATCCACCGCGTCGTCAGATGCGAGGACGGCGAGGCGTCGGCGCGGTGCGTGTTCGAGCCGCGTCCGGACTACGCTCGCGCCCAGCCGTCGCTCACGCCGCTGCGGGAGGGCGTGGCGGCGCGCGGCGGACGGCAGACGCTGAAGCTGCTGTCCGACGTTCCGCTACGCATCGAGCGCGGGCGGGCTGTCGGCGATTTCACGCTGTGGCGGGGGGAGACGGCGCGGTTCGCGTTCGCATACGGCGCGGACGGCGCGCGGCGCATAGACGCCTATCGTTCTATGGACAAGCTAGAGCTTACGCGCCGTTTCTGGGAGCGGACGGTATCCCGCCTAGACCGCCGCGCCGAATTGTCGGACGTCGTCACGCGCTCGTTCCTAGCGCTGCGCCTGATGACGCACGAACGCAGCGGAGCTATCATCGCCGCGCCAACCACGAGCCTGCCGGAGACGCTCGGCGGCAGCCGAAATTGGGACTACCGATACGCTTGGCTGAGAGATTCGGCGTTCACGGTGGACATCCTCTACCGCATGGGCGACGCGGATGCGGGCGACAGGTATATCCGCTGGCTGCTGGAGCGATGCAACCCGAGCGAGCGCAAGACGCGAATCGTCTACGGCATCGCGCCGGACTCGTCGCTTCGGGAGCGGACGCTCGACCATCTGGCGGGCTATGCCGGCTCGCGTCCGGTTCGCATCGGCAACGGCGCGGCGCGCCACCTTCAGCTAGACGTGTTCGGCGAGGTGATTCTGGCTATCCACACGCTCCACCGGCTGAAGGGCGGCATCCCGCCCGCCGCGTGGTCGCTCGTCGCCCACTTTGCGGAGACGGTAGCATCCAACTGGCGGCGGCGAGATCGCGGCGTGTGGGAGGTTCGCGGCGAGCGGGCGCACTTCGTATACTCCAAGATAATGTGCTGGGCTGCGCTCGACCGCGCGGCGCGCATAGCCGACGGGATGCGTAAGCCGAGCCAAGCCGCGCGTTGGAGGAGCGTCGCCGCCATCATCCGCCGCGAGGCGCTCAGCGAGGGGTGGAGCGAGCGCAAGCGGGCGTTTCGCCAGCGATACGGCAGCGACGCGCTCGACGCCAGCAACCTCGTCATCCCGTTCATCGGCTTCCTGCCGCCGGACGACCCGCGCGTCCGGCAGAACGCCGACGCCATCGAGCGGGAGCTTGCGAATGGCGGCCCCTTCACGCGGCGCTACCTCCCCTGCGAGACGGACGACGGGCTAGACTCCCAGCCGGAGGGCGCGTTCACGCTGCTGAGCTTCTGGCTCATCGGCAACCTTCTGTTCACTGGTCAGCTGGACAAGGCGGAAGACTTCTTCGAACGAGTCATGTCGCGCGCCAACCACCTAGGCTTGTTCGCGGAGATGATAGACCCCGCCACAGGCGGATTTCTCGGCAACTTCCCGCAGGCGTACAGCCACGTGGGGGCGATCCACACCGCGCGCAACCTAGCCCGCGCTCGCCGGGGAGAGCCGCTTAGCGATGGGATAGCGTGAATTCGCAGGCACATTTGTTCTTGACGCGCAACTATCCATCCTATAGGCTCGAACAATCTCATAATCGCATCCGAACCGCCGAGGCTTGTCATGCGCGCCGCTCAGAGCTATCTACAGGAGAACGAAATCCACTGCGGAGACGCGCGCGCTATGCTCGAGCTAGTTCGTCCGAACTCGGTTAGCCTGAGTTTCTGGTCTCCGCCCTACTTCGTAGGCAAGTCTTACGAAAGGGATATGACGTTCGAAGACTGGCGGCGGCTGATTGGAGAAACGATAGCGCTCCACTTCGACGCGCTGAAGCCCGGAGGGTTTCTAGCCATAAACATAGCCGATATTCTGGCGTTTCCAGACCCGGATATGCCGCGCATCCAAGCCGACAACATATCCAACAAGAGAGTCAAGATCACGCGGGAACAGGCGCTGAAAGCCCAGCTAGACAACCCAACGTTCAATCGCCGCCAGCTCGCCGAGCTGCTGGGGTGCAGCGAGCAGACAATCGACCGTCGACTGAACGGCAATAACGTGCGCGGCGGGAAGTATGCGGTTCAACGGAAGGTAAAGCTGCTAGGCGGCATGGTGGAAGAATGGGCTGAGCGCTCAGGACTGTATCTGTACGATCGCAGGGTATGGGTGAAAGATCCCTGCTGGGAGAACGGGCGGTGGCATAGCCTATCCTATCGCTCGGTGGACGAATTTGAGTATATCTATGTGTTCTGGAAGCCGGGCATTACCACCGTGGATAGAGGGCGGCTGAACAAGTCCGAGTGGAGCGAATGGGGATCTAGAGGCGTCTGGCGCATCCCGTCGGTTCGCGCGAACGCGGAGCATGAGGCGCAGTTCCCCATAGAGTTGCCGCGCCGGGCAATCCGGCTGCTCACAGCTCCGGGAGATCTAGTCATGGACTGCTTCATAGGAAGCGGCACTACCGCAGTGGCGGCTATCGAAGAACGGCGTCGATACTTGGGAATCGAGCTAATGCCGCGCTATGCCGCGATGGCGGCGGACAGATGCGCGGATGCAAAGGCGAAACTGCTATGACGCTGCCGCTCCGAAGCCTCGAAACTAACGCTTCGCTTCTCGAAGAGATCGAGAAAGCCACTCTTCGCTGGTAACCCAAGCCATCTATGATTTTAGAAGCGAAGCTAGCGAGTTCTTCATTCACGAACCCGACGCGGTGGCGGACATCGGAGAAGACATCACGCGCGAGGTATGTTTTCCACCCAGAATACTCAGCGCGGCAGGCGTTGTCCGTGGACTCTAAAGCCGAGCGTGTGGCTGGAGCAAGAACGATTACTATTCAGACTAGCCAAACTTCCTTGCGCATTCGTCAGATTCGAGGCGGACACGCAATAGATGAGCAAGGGACTCTTCCTAAGATACTTCGAATACAAGATACGGAGTATCTGGTGACTACGGTGTTCGTGAAATACAATTACAACGAATCGGAGGATAGCTCCGAGAAGATGTTGGAGAGTATCTCCGTATCCTGTCTCCCCAACGGGTTCTTGCAAGAGCGATACAATCCTACACCAGAACGAACGATTTGGTTGGCTGGACGGAACGCGCCTAGCCGCGGGAAAGCCTTTCGTGTTAGAATCAGCCTGCCGCGTCTGAAGAGTATAGCTAGCTGGCGTGTGCAGCATGTGAGCATGGCGGCTGACGCCGCTCTTTCGTGGGACGAATGAGGTTCGACTTTCATGCCCAACTCCGTGCGAAAGATTCTCATCACCGGCGCATCGTCTGGCATAGGTAGAGCCGCCGCGCTGCATCTAGCGGCGCGCGGGCATATCGTCGTCGGATCCAGCCGCTCGCTGGATAGGCTGGCGGGGCTGTTCGGCGATGCGGAAGAACGCGGCTTGCGCGTGTTCGGCGTCGAGCTGGACCCGAATTCGGATGAGTCGGTAGACAGCGTAATGCCGCCGCTCATCGCGCAGTTCGACGGCATAGACGCGCTGGTCAACAACGCCGGCTTCGGCATGCGGGGGCCTGTGGCGAGCCTGTCCATCGGAGAGCTAAAGACGCAGTTCGAGGCTAACTTCTTCGGCGCGGTTCGGATGATCAACGCGCTGCTGCCGCACATGATAGAGCGTCGTTCGGGGCGGATAGTCAACATAAGCTCGGTGCTAGGGCGTATTGGAACGCCGTTCAACGGCGCGTATGTCGCCAGCAAGTACGCGCTCGAAGGGATAAGCGAATCGCTCAGAACCGAGCTTCTACCGTTCGGCGTCCGCGTCTCGCTAGTGGAGCCGGGCTGGTTCGCAACCGAGTTCCAGAACAACCAGATGCAGGCGGAGCGTTCGCAAGACCCATCGTCGCCCTTCGCGCCCTACATCCGCCGCTACAGCCAGCGGCACAACGAGTTCAGCGCATGGGAGAAAGACCCCATCGCCGTCGCGCGAGTCATCGAGCGCGCCATCGTGTCGCCGCGCCCCGCGTTCCGCTACCCCGTCGGCGCGGAGGCTCATCTCGGCGCGCTAGGCGCGCGGCTGTTGCCGGAGCGCGTGTTCCTCGCGCTGATGCGGCGCGCTACGATGGGGTAGGGATGCGTGAACGCCGTCGAATCCGCATCCAGCGATTGGGAGGCGCTAGATGAGAATCGTGTATGACGATGAGGTCGACGTTCTACGAATCATCACAGAAACCCCTTCGGTTACATGCGCCCCTCTATTAGACGCCCCAGATATTGTGGCCGAACTTGCCACTGAGGAAGGTTACGATATAGTCGGCGTCACAGTTATATGGGCAACTGTGTACCTGCCCTTGGGCAAAAGAGGATACGACGCTGGAACCGACACCCTGCTGATGGGTAGAACGCCTAACGATCCGGATCTGGTCACCGAGAATGGCGACATAGTTGGATACTGGCAGGCGGATGAAGAATACCTGGACGGATTTCTCGAAGCCATAGGCATTGCCATCAATAGGGCGTCTGTTCATCTGGGGAAAATACCTAAACTCCCACCCATTCCAGACAAAATCAAGCCCGGTTAGTCAGCGATATAATTCCCATTGGATTTATCTGTCATTCTGAACGCAGCGGAGCGGAGTAAAGAATCTAAGGTATCTGTCGGCTGCATGCCGATGCGGTCATGGCGATGGCAGTCCTGTCTTGCGGTCATGGATTTTAGATTCCTCGCTACACTCGGAATGACAAGCGTGGCTTGGATGACAAGTGTGGGCGGAGAAGTGATGCCTTATCTGCTCTCCGCCTGATAAGGGTATGTGTTGGATTTATCTGTCATTCTGAACGCAGCGGAGCGGAGTGAAGAATCTAAGATGTCCGTCTACTGCGTGCTGATGCGGTCATGGCGATGGCAGTCCTGTCTTGCGGTCATGGATTTTAGATTCCTCGCTACACTCGGAATGACAAGTGTGGCTGGGATGACAAGTGTGGCTGGAATGACAAGTGTGGCTGGGATGACAAGTGTGGCTGGGATGACAAGTGTGGCTGGGATGACAAGTGTGGCTGGGATGACAAGTGTGGCTGGGATGACAAGTGTGGCTGGGATGACAAGTGTGGCTGGGATGACAAGTGTGGCTGGGATGACAAGTATGGCTGGGATGACAAGTGTGGCTGGGATGACAAGTGTGGCTGGGATGACAAACATGGCTGGACGATCATAGCTGAAATCGACTTGCATACCCTCCGCGTTCGTCATCGCGCTGGACACGATATTGCCCTTGATTATCAGCTCCGGCAAGGCGGAGAAGTGATGCCGTATCCGCCCTCCGCCTGATAAGGGTGTGTATTGGATTTATCTGTCATTCTGAACGCAGCGGAGCGGAGTGAAGAATCTAAGATATCTGTCGGCTGCATGCCGATGCGGGCTTGGTGACGGCAATCCTGTCTTGCAGTCATGGATTTTAGATTCCTCGCTACGCTCGGAATGACAAGTGTGACTTGGATGACAAACATGAGGAACAACAAGCGTGGCTGGAACGACCAGCGTGGGGGATGACAAGCGTGGGGGATGACAAACATGGCTGGACGATCATAGCTGAAATCGACTTGCATACCCTCCGCGTTCGTCATCGCGCCGGACACGATATTGCCCTTGATTATCAGCTCCGGCAAGGCGGAGAAGTGATGCCGTATCCGTCCTCCGCCTAATAAGGGTATGTATTGGACTTATCTGTCATTCTGAACGCAGCGGAGCGGAGTGAAGAATCTAAGATATCTGTCGGCTGCATGCCGATGCGGTCATGGCGATGGCAGTCCTGTCTTGCGGTCATGGATTTTAGATTCCTCGCTACGCTCGGAATGACAAGTGTGGTTGGAATGGCAAGTATGGGGAATGACAAGCGTGGCTGGAATGACAAGTATGGGGAATGACAAGCGTGGCTGGAATGGACAAATATGGGGAATGCCAAGTCCTAGCTCTTGCGAGCAGGCGTCGATTGCAGCCCGTCTCCGTCTATGCGCTCTCGAACCCGCTATCCGCCGCTCGCTCCCATCTCCCCAGCGAACGCCCGCGCCTGCCGCATGTCCGGCATCGCCTCCGTGTCGCCGTGTCGGGTGCAGACTAGCGCGCCGCAGGCGTTGCCTAGCTCCAGCGCGTCTCGAAGCTCTCTTGCGCGCGCGTTCGGCGGCAGCGCTAGGAAGTCGAGCATCGACCGCCGGCGCAGTACGCTTGCCAAGAACCCGGCTACGAATGCGTCTCCCGCGCCCACGGGGTCCACTACGTCCACGCTGAAGCCGCCGTGTTCGACTACGATATCCCCGTCGGACGCCACCGCGCCGGCGTCTCCCGTCGTGATGATTGCCAGCCGTGTTCCGCCTTGCGCGAACCGCCTCGCGTGTTCAGGCGCGGATAGGCTGCCGCCCCAGATAGTTTCCGCCTCGTCATGCCCCGCCTTGAACAACGTCGCGTATCCGCGCATGCGGTCGCACGCGGCGCGCGCTTCCGACGGACTCCACAGCGCCTCGCGGTAGTTGACGTCCATGCTGACGGGAATGCCCATGCGCCGCGCCGCCGCCATGACTTCGAGCGTCGTCCGGCGGCAGGTTTCGCTCAGCGCGGGCGTGATGCCGGTCGCGTGCAGCAGGTCGCTCCCCGGCAGGTGCGGCAAGACCTCGCCCGCGGTGAGACGGCTCGCCGCGCTGCCGGCGCGCCTGTATCTGCGGATGACCTCGCCGCCGCCCAGATGATTCAGCAGCTGCACGCCCGTCTTACGCCCCGCTGTCAGGGGCGCGCAGACCTCTATTTGGCCATCCAGCTCGCGCAGGATCGCATCCCCGTCCTCGTCCGCTCCCAGACGGCTGACCCATACCGCCCGAACCCTGCTGGGCAGCAGCTTCCGCAAGCCGACCGCGACGTTCGACTCCGCGCCCGCTACGTGGCGGCTGTACGCGCCTCGCGGGTCGTATGCCCCTATGTAGTCGGCGTTATGCTGAACCAGCGTCTCGCCGAAGGTGAGGAATTTCATGGTCGCGCCTCGTCGCCAGCTGCGAATAGCCTAATTTCTTGTTGAAACATCGTCTATCCAATAGTATAGTGGCGGAACGAGAAATGCTGAAACGCAAGACACTGCTATCGACGCAGGAGGTAAGAATGGCTGGCGACGATCTTGCTCTGATGTCTCACCTGTTCAGGCGGGCGGGTTTCGGGGCGACGCGCGACGAACTCGACGCCTACGTCGAGCGAGGATATGAGGAGGCGGTGGAGGATCTGGTTCAGCCGGAACGCCGCCCCGGGCTGGATGAAGACATCATCACCCGCTACTTCGACGGCGAAAACCAAGTCATCTGGGCTGGCACGTGGATATACCGCATGGTTACCACGCGGCGCCCGATGGTGGAGAAGATGGCGCTCTTCTGGCACCACGTGTTCGCCACCGGCGCGAGCAAGGTGGAGCATCCGCCCTCAATGATAAGCCAAATCCAGATGTTCCGCCGGCTGGGGCTTGGCGACTTCCGCACGCTGCTCGTCGAGCTTTCCCGCGATCCGGCGATGATATTCTGGCTGGACAACAACGAGAACCGGCTAGGCGAACCCAACGAGAACTACGGGCGCGAGCTGCTGGAGCTGTTCTCGATGGGCGTGGGAAACTACACCGAAGACGACATCAAGAACGCCTCGCGCGCGTTCACGGGATGGACGTTCGACCAGCCCATACCCATATACCCGCAGGGGCATTACCCATCGCGGTTCGTGTTCGAACCCGAAAAGCATGACTATGGCCCCAAGACGTTCTTAGGCCACGCGGGGAACTTCGACGGCGAAGACATCATCGACATCATCGTCGAGCAGGAAGCTACGGCGCGCTTCATAGCGCGGCACCTCTACAACTTCTTCGTAGCGGACGAACCGCAGGTGCCGGCGTGGTCGGTCGAGCCGCCGCAAGACCCGGACGCGATAGACTCCATCGTCAAGACGTACTTCGACACCAACGGCGATATGACGGCTATCATGCGCGAGCTGCTGAACTCCGACTACTTCAAGCAGGCTCGGTACAAGCGCGTCAAAAGCCCGACGGAGCTCGTCGCGGGCGTGTTGAAGCTCGGCGGCACGTTCGGCTTCCCGCGCCCGGGCATGTTGAAGTACACCGCATCCACCACGCTCATGGGGCAGCAGCTGCTCAACCCGCCCACTGTCGAAGGCTGGCACACCGGGCGCGAGTGGATAGACGGCGGCACGCTGAACGAGCGCATCAACTTCGCGGTCGAACACGTCGGCGACACCGACAAGCCGGGCGTCCGGCGCATCATCGAGCGGCTTGGGGAGTCCGGCGGCAAGCTCTCGCCCGCCGAGTTCGCGGACGGCTGCCTAGACCTCGTGGGCCCTCTCGACGTTGGCGACGCCACGCGCGAGACGCTGCTGGAGTACGCCGAAGCCGGCGGAACGCTGGACCTCGAAACCGACGAGGCGCGCGAGCGGAACATCCCCAGAATCGTCCACATGCTCCAGATGATAGTATCCAGCAAAGAGTACCAGTTCGCTTAGGGAGACACGACAAATGACGATAAACGGAAAGCCCCCGGTTCTGGTGGTGGTGCAGCTCACTGGCGGCAACGACTTCCTGAACACGCTGGTGCCATACACCGACGCCAACTACTACGACGCGCGCCCCACGGTGGTCATCCCGCAGGATCAGGTCTTGCCCATCGACGACAAGCTGGCGTTCAACCCCAACGCGGCGGCGCTCAAAGACATGTACGACAGCGGCAAGGTGGCGGTGGTGCAGGGCATCGGATACGCCAACTCCAGCCGCTCGCACTTCAGGGCTATGGACATCTGGCACACCTGCGAGCCGAACAAGGTAGGCACGGAGGGTTGGCTAGGCAGGGCGATACGCGACATAGACCCCAACAAGGAGAACGTGCTGACCGCCGTGAACATCGGGCGGGGCTTGCCGCGCGCGCTCGTCGCGCCGGGCATTCCCGTAACCAGCGTGGGCGATCTGGACAACGTGGGGCTGATGACCAGCATCGAGGAGCGCGAGCGGCGCGATCTGGCGCTGGACATGTTCAAGAAGATGTACGCGCCCGCCATCGGCTCCGGTCCCGTAATGGAGTACCTATCCCAGACGGGCAGCGATGTCTACAGCGGCGCGGACATCCTCAAGCAGGCGCCCGCGTCCTACACGTCCAGCGTAGAATACGCCGACAACCCGATAGCCAAGAGCCTCAAAGACGTGGCGCGAACGCACATCGCGGGGCTTGGGACGCGCATCTTCTACACCAGCCACGGCGGATACGACCACCACGCCAACGAGAACAAGACTCACCCGCAGCTTCTCCAAGAGCTTTCGGGCGCGATAGCGGACTTCTTCGACGACCTGCGCGAACACGACGCGGCGGAAGAAGTGGCGATGCTGGTGTTCACCGAGTTCGGGCGGCGGATGCGCGACAATGGCAGCGGCACAGACCACGGCTCCGGCGGCGGCGCGTTCATCATCGGCGAGCGCGTCGACGGCGGGCTGTACGCCGAATATCCGTCCGTAGACCCCTCCCGCTGGCTCAACGGCGAGGATCTCGACTGGACTATCGACTTCCGCGGGATATACTCCACCATGCTGGACCAGTGGCTGGGGCTGGACCCCGAACCGATAGTGGACGGGCGGTTCGAGCAGATACACCCGTTCAACTAGAATCAAGGGGCGGCAATCGATAATCCTCCCTCTCCCCTTGCGGGAGAGGGCTGGAGGCTGCCCCGCAATTTTTCCTACAACTGGCGCAAGCGAGGTGAAGCATGGGACGACCCTACGGATTGCTCAGAGCCGGCTACCCATTTCTCAAGACGCTTGGGATGCGGCGGATAACCAACTTCCCCATAGACATAGCCATAGGCGGCGAGGGGCGCATGTACATCCTCTGCCGCAACGATGGCGCCGCGGTTATCCGCGCGTGGCACTTCGACGACGCCGAGCAGCTCACCGACGACCTCATCGGCATCGGCGGATATGGCGATGGCGAGGGGCAGTACACTTGGCCCGTGAACGTGATAGTGGACGGCGAAGAGAACGTCTACGTGTCCGATGAAGCGCTCCACCGCATAACCTCTTACACCAAAGAGGGCGAGCTTATCGGCAGCTGGGGCGAAGAGGGCGACGCGCCCGGCAAGCTGAACGGACCCGCCGGCATCGCGTTCGACGCCGAAGAGAACATGTATGTCGTAGACTCGCTCAACCACCGCGTGCAGAAGTTCACGGCGGGCGGCGAATACATCTGCGGCTGGGGGTCTCGCGGCGACGCGCCCGGCGAATTCGATATGCCGTGGGGCGTAACCGTCGACGAGCTTGGCGACGTGTACGTGGTGGACTGGCGCAACGACCGCGTGCAGAAGTTCACGGCGGACGGGGATTTCGTGTTCGAGATAGGCGGCTCCGGCAGCGGCAAAGGCGAGTTCGACAGACCCACCGGCGTAGCCGTAGACCACTTCGGCGAGATATACGTAGCCGACACCGGGAACGACCGCGTTCAGCTGTTCAGCGAAAAGGGCGACTACGTGCAGAAGTTCATCGGCGACGCCACGCTCTCCCGCGTCGCGCGAAACTACATGCTGACGAACGCCTACCCCAACCGCCTGCGCGACATGGCGGATCTGGAGAAGGAGAAGCGTCTGCGAGCTCCCAAGTCCGTTCGCCTAGACGACGAGGGGCGCATGTACATCCCAGACTTCCGCTCGTATCGGGTGCAAGTCTACCTGAATGAGGCTATCCCGCTGGACGAGAGCCAGATAGTCGCCCCTATGCGCGCGCCGACGCTGGCGGTGGTGTAGGCAGGTAGTGGTCAGCGGGTAATTTCTATATTTCCGCTGACCACCTGACTGGCATAGAAACGTGCAACCTATACAGTCGCCCTGGCATGAAACGTTTGAGCAATTCGTGCGTTCGATTCGCAATAGCGCGATAGTTGTTGCGCCTTTCATTACTGAGGAACCACTCCAACGTTTCGCATCCCTTCTTGATACAAATCGTCATCCTGAGATTAGCATCCTTACAAATTTTGCTGTGGACAGTCTGCTTCAAGGCTCAGTTAACGCCAAAGCTATAGCAGAGTTTTGCAGAGCAGTATCCGTAGCCGAAGTTCGACACCTTCCTGGTTTGCACGCTAAAGCGTATATAGCCGATACGCATACGGCAATAATAACCTCTGGAAATCTCACTGGCGGGTCTCTCTATCGAAACTACGAATATGGTGTTCATATCAGTGACTCAACTATGGTGCGCAGAATCGCCGAAGACTTGCGTGAGTATGGGAGTCTGGGAGCAAGTGTGTCCATTGACGAAATAGATAAACTATCTGAGATCGCATCTGTTCTAAGAGAGCGACATCAAAACACTGTGGAAACAGTTCATATAGATTTAATAGACCAGCTTGAAAAGCAACGAGAAAATGCACATGAAGCGCTGAGAAAACTTCGGGACAAACCAAGCGAGACCACGAGTTCCATTTTCAGACGCACAATATTATATCTCTTGAGAAATCGCCCACTTACAACACAGGAGATACATCCTCTTATACGTGAAATCCACCCTGACCTATGTGATGATAGCTTGCATCGAGTGATCAATGGCATACGATTTGGAAGAGCATGGAAGCATCGAGTTAGAGCAGCACAGGAACATCTAAAGGATCAAGGAATGATAGAGCTTGTTGGAAGTCGCTGGCGACTGATTCAGAAGCAGTGATTGGAGTATGCGACGGCTGTAATGTCAGTTGAGGGGGCTATATTAATTGATGAATAAACGAAAACCGAACATATTGCACGCTACATCCGATCCTGTATATACGCCTCTTTTATTGAATAGACGAGTCAACCTATCTATAGCCGAGACCGTCGACAAAATCAGACGCCATCACAGCATGAACCTATCAGGAGTGTCGCGGCTGCCTGTGCTGGCGGTGTATTCCATACTACGCATACTGACTAGAGAGGTGAAAAGATACAACGGATATACAGTCTTGCCGCTCGAACATCACACCGCATCGGATTCTAGAACCGATCTAATCGGTGATGTGCATGTCGCCGATTCTGAAGGCGCTCTATTCGAAGGCTATGAAGTCAAACACAATCTGCCAATAACTCCCCAATTGATTCAGGCGTCCTTTGAGAAATTTCGCACGACGCCTGTAGATAGATTCTATATACTGACTACCTACGATCACGGTAGCTATTCCGAATTCGCCCCCGACATCCAGCGGGTAGCCAACGAACACGGATGCCAACTGATAGTGAACGGCGTCGACCAAACCTTGATGTACTATCTTAGGCTAATCAAGGGAACTCGCGAGTTCGTACACGAGTACGTGTCCAGCATAGAGAGCGACGCAACAGTTGGCTATCAGTTGAAAGCGGCTTGGAACGAAATCGCGCAAACTTAGGTGTCAACTGCCCTCCCCAGCCAAGGGGGAGGGCAGTTGACGGTGGTTTCGCTTTATCTATCCCTGCAAGCCCTTGCGGGCAAGGGGCATCCCGCCTCGCCTACTCGCCGTTTATTGCCCTCCACAGCGCTTCGCCGTTGGATTGCCACCAGCCATGGAGGATCGTGATGTCCGTCCCTATGGAGAAGTGGCGGACGCCCATGTCGAGATACATCTTCGCTTCGTCAGCCGACTGTATCTCCGCGCGCGCCGCCACGCCCGCGGCGACCGCCATCTCGAACGTCCTGTCGTGCGCGGCGACTACTTCCGGAGCGTTGCGCTGCCCGGGTTTGCCGATGGACACCGAGAAGTCCGAGCCGCCCCACTGAACCATGTCCAAGCCCGGCAGTTCCAATATCTCGTCCAGCTGATCCACCGCGCCCTTCTTCTCTATCATCACCGCCACCACGCTGTCGCGCAGCGCCTCCACGTACTCGGCGGAGCCGCCGTAGCCCATATAGGTGTGCCGCCGCGTCGCCACGCCGTACCAGCCCTTGTCGCTCGGCGTATCCGGCTTGATGGTGAGTATCTGCTCCCGCACGTCGTCGGCGGAGCGCGCGTCGGTGAACAGCACGCTGCCGAATCCGGAGCCTACGGCGCGTTGTGCCAGATACGCCTGATGGCTCTGATCGACCTTTATCATCATGCCCATGTCGAACAGCTCTGCCGCGCGCGCTAGGTTGTCCAGATCGTGCAGGTCGGATGGGCCGTACTCCGCCACGAACTCCACGTAGTCGTAGATGCCCGTGTGCCCGATGGCTTCCACAACCGAAGGCCAAGTAGAATGGATATGCGTGCTTACTGTCGGCTCGCCCGCCTCCAGCTTCTGCCGCAGTACGTTGGGTTTCATCGAATGCAACCTCCGTGCAATTCAGCAATCGTTTGGAATAGCATATACCAAGTCGGCGCGGCGCGGGGAGCATGGGGCGCCCGCGCGGAGATGTCGAAATGCGAACGCCTACTAAATGGAGGTCTTCCAGCATGGCGGAGAACAAGACGCGAAAGACGGGCGCGAGCGTAAGCGAGTTCCTAGCGTCCGTCCAAAACAAGCGGCGGCGGGCGGATGGCGAGACGCTTCTGGCGATGATGCGCGACGCGACGGGCTTGGAACCCGAAATGTGGGGCCCCAGCATCATCGGATTCGGCAGCTATCATTACAAATACGAGTCCGGCAGGGAGGGCGATATGTTCCTCGTCGGATTCTCGCCCCGCAAGGCGAACCTGTCGCTGTACCTGATGGGCTTCGACGGACGCGAAGAGCTGCTCGCGCGGCTCGGCAAGCACCGCATGGGCGCGTCTTGCCTATACGTCAACAAGCTGGCGGATGTGGACGCCGACGTGCTGCGCGAGCTTATCGAGGCGTCGCACCGCCGCGCGCTGGAAGTCGCGGCTGCGGGCTGAGAGCGAAGCGCGCTGCCGCGGGCTATAATGGCGGGGACGACAACACCCGCAAGGAGGCGACAATGGGCAGGCTAGATGGCAAGGTGGCGATAATCACCGGCGGCGCGAAGGGGCAGGGCGCTGTGGAGACGGAACTGTTCGCGGCGGAGGGCGCGAAGGTTGTGTTCGGCGATATTCTGGACGACGAAGGGCGCAAGGTCGAGGCGCGCGTGTCCGAGCTGGGCGGCGATGTCGAGTACGTTCACCTAGACGTTACGAGCGAAGACGACTGGCGGCGCGCCATAGATCTGGCGGAGACGAAGTACGGCAAGGTGGATATCCTCGTCAACAACGCGGGAATCTCGCTGCGCCACGCCGAGATGGACATCTCGGATGAAGACTGGGACGCTATCATGGACGTCAACGCCAAGGGCGTGTTCATCGGCTCTCGCGCCGTTCTGCCCGCGATGCGGCGCGCGGGCGGCGGATCGATAGTGAACATAAGCTCCATAGCGGGCATACTCGGCAGGCCTCTCGCGTCGCCCGCCTACGCCGCCAGCAAGGGCGCGGTGCGCGTGTTCACCAAGTCCATCGCCGGGCGGTTCGCGTCCGAGGGCATCCGCTGCAACTCCATTCACCCAGGCCCCATAGACACCGACATGATCCGCGCCGCGACGAACTCGGTTCGCCCCGAAACGCGCGTCGGCGAAATACCCATGGGCAGGCTAGGCGAAGCCGAAGATATAGCATACGGCGCGCTCTATCTCGCGTCTGACGAATCTTCGTTCGTTACAGCGGCGGAGCTCGTCATCGACGGCGGCGTTACTGGCGTCCGTCCCTAGCGCGCGCCGCTAGATGCGATACAGCCGCGCCGCGTTGCCGGCGAACAGCGCCGCTCGCTCTTGCGGCGAGAAGTCGGCGACGATGGCGCGGTAGGCGTTTACGATGTCGTCGTATCCGCTCCACAGGCTATCCACAGGCCAATTCGTGGCGAACAGGCTGCGCCCGACGCCGAACGTCTCGATGCAGGCGAGAACGTAGGGGCGGATGCTGTCCACGCTCCAGCCGTTATCCGCCATGCCCAGCCCGGATATCTTGCAGATGACGTTGTCCGCTTCAGCCGCCGCGCGCATCCCGCGCCGCCAGTCGGCGAAGTATTCCGGCGTCCGCTCTGTCGGCAGCCCCGCGTGATCCAAGACGATGGGGACGTTCGGGAAGGCGCGCGCGAGGTCCCGCAGCTTCTCCATGTCCTGCCACTCCGCCGCGATGCTCGAAACCAGCCCGTACTTCCCCAGCAGCGCGTGTCCGCGCCGAAAGTCCGCCGACGCGAGGAAGTCGCCATGCGAGAAGTCTCGGATGCCGCGCATGTTCGGGAACGCGCAATGGCGAACGAGCGTCCGCTCCACGTCGGCGTCGCGCAGGTCCGCGTAGGCGACAATCGCGTGCGGGAAGCCGGTTCTGTCCGCCGCGTCTTGGAGCCACTCCGTTTCCTTCACCGGATCCGCGGAGCCGATGGCCGCTTGCACGTGAACCGCTTTGGTCACGTTCGCGGCTCGCGTAAGCTCGATGAAGTCTTCCGCAAGCCAGTTGCGCTCCGCCAGCTTTCGCGGCTGAGTCCCCAAAGTCGGGTGAACCACGTCCGGCTGCCAATGCGCGTAGAACAGATCGGGGTGCGCCATGTCATAGAAGTGAACGTGGGCGTCGATGAATTCGGGCGCCGCCATTGCACGCCTCCTGATTGCTGGGTGTAGGGGGATTATAGCGCGATGGGAGGGGGCGAGGAGGGTTGGGGTTTGGCGTGAAGTGGCGCAATAGGCGCAGATGCGACGCTTTCGCGCGCGTGTGCGCTAGCTTGGCAAAGGCGACTTTCCGAATTGGGGATGGCTTTGCGGGAGGCTAGTCTCGCGGCGTTCGGGTTCTTTCGGCTGTTCCCTCGAACTGAAGGGCTGAAGTTTTTGCCAATGGCAGGCGCGTGTCATTCCCCGCATTTTAGATTCCTCGCTGCGCTCGGAATGACAGGTGGGGCTTGGAATGACAGGTAGGACGGGCGTGGTTTGGGTTGGCGTTGGGCGTGGGTTGGCGTGTCGTGGTTTGGGTTGGCGGGCGGCGTTGGCGTTGGGCGTGGGTTGGCGTGTCGTGGTTTGGGTTGGCGGGCGGCGTTGGCGTTGGGCGTGTCGTGGTGTGGTTTGGGCTGGCGGGCGGCGTTGGCGTTGGGCGTGTCGTGTCGTGGTTTGGGTTAGCCGGGCGTGGTTTGCGCTGGCTAGCATCATCCCTGATCGGATAACCGAAAGGCTGTGATGCGGCATCGTCAGCGCCGGAAGCGCGGTTGCGTTGCTCTGCGCGTGAATCACGGTTCGGGTAATCCTGTATAATCGTTCGCAGCGATTGTACGCGATAGAAGAAGATCAGGAGACCGGCACGATGGCGAATGACGATCTGGCGCTGGTGGCTCATCTCATGCGGCGGGCTGGGTTTGGCGCGGCGCGCGACGAGCTGGAGGCTCGCGCGGCGCAAGGGTACGAGGCGACGGTCGAAGACCTGCTACACCCTGAGCGGCATGAGCAGGTGGATATCTACGAATTCCTCAGATACTACAACTTCCAGTGGAAGCCCGGCACGCTGAACGGCGTCGGGCAGTCCGGCTGGGTGTGGCGCATGATCAACACAAAAGCGCCGCTCCAAGAAAAGATGTGCCTCTTCTGGCATCAGATATTCGCCACCGGCGTATCCAAAGTAGACCACTACGACGAGATAATCGACATGATCGATCTGTTCCGCGAGAAGGGGATGGGCAAGTACCGAGACCTGCTCATCGAAGTGGCGAAGAACCCCGCGATGCTGTTCTGGCTGGACAATCAGGAGAACCACGCCGCCGCTATCAACGAGAATTGGGGGCGGGAACTGCTGGAGCTGTTCACGATGGGCGTGGGCAACTACACCGAAGAGGATGTGTACGAATGCTCGCGCGCGTTCACCGGCTGGACGATGACGCCCAAACTGCCGCGCTTCCATATGGGGCGCTGGGACTGGCATTTCGAGTACCGCGCCGACGACCACGACGATGGCGAGAAGACCTTCCTAGGGCGAACCGGCAGGTTCGACGGCGAGGACATCATAGACATCGTTCTGGAGCATCCCGCGACGGCGCGGTTCATCGCTCGCCATCTGTACAGCTTCTTCGTGGCGGATGAGGTTCAGGTTCCCGCTTGGCAGGTTACGCCGCCGCGAGACGAGCGCGCTATCGAGATTCTGGCGGACGCGCTGACCGAATCCGAATTCGACATGCGCCACACGCTGCGCGTTCTGCTGAACTCCGACTTCTTCGAGGAGGCGCGCTTCGCCAAGGTGAAGAACCCCACGGAAGTAGTCATCGGCGCGCTGCGGCTCGTGGGCGGCGGCGAACTGCCGGGCCCGGACGTGTTCGACTACGCCAACCACATAACCTATATGGGGCAGGAGCTTCTCAACCCGCCGAGCGTGGAAGGGTGGCACTCCGGCGTTGAATGGATCAACAGCGGGTCTCTGATGAAGCGCGCCAACTTCGTGGCGGACTTGGTTGGCGAGATAGAACGCCCCGGCGTGAGCGACATCATCCGCCGCGTCCGCTCGTCCTGCGCCTCGCCGCAAGCGGCGGTGGACGCCTGCCTAGACCTGCTAGGTCCCGTGTCTGTCAGAGACGAAACGCGCGCCCAGCTTATCCAGCACGCCGCCGCAGGCGGAGATCTCGCGTGGGACGACGCTAACGACGCCAAGTCCGCCCAGCGCGTATCCGAGCTGCTCCAACTGATAGTGGCGACGCGGGAGTACCAGTTCGCCTGAATTCGACACAGGACATAGATCGTTAGGATAGGCTTGGATACGCATTTGGATTCCCGCCCCGTATCAGGGTCAGACAAAGGCAGCCCCCTCCATTGCAGACATTCGCCGAAACGCTGAAGTCCGGCAAGTTCACCGTAACCACCGAGCTGAACCCGCCCAAGGGCGTCGATCTAGCGCCGCTGCTCAGGCGCGCCGAATCGCTGAAAGACGCGGTGGACGCCTTCAACCTGACGGACTCCGCGGGCGCGAACATGACTATGGCGCCCATCGCGGCGGCGCGCCTGATGCTGGACAGGGGCATCGAGCCGATTCTGCAAGTAACGGGGCGCGACCGGAACCGCATCGCGCTAGAAGGCGAGATGCTCTCGGCGGCGGCGCTCGGCGTAACCAACATCCTCTGCATGAGCGGAGACCCGCCCGGGCGCGGCGATCACCCCGACGCGGTGGGCGTGTTCGACCTGAAGGCGGAGACGCTGCTTCAGGCGGTCAGCGCGATGAACTCAGGCGCGGACATGTACGGCAACCCGCTCAGGGGCGCCCCGTCTCTGTTCGCGGGAGCGGTGGCGAACCCGGGCGCGGACGACGTGGACAAAGAGCTTGCCCGCATGGAAGAGAAGGCGCGGCTGGGGGCGTCGTTCTTCCAGACACAGGCGGTTTACGACGCGGCGGGATTCGAACGGTTCATGCAAACCGCGCGCGGCTTCGGCGTCCCCGTGCTTGCGGGCGTGATAGTCCTCAAGTCGGCGCGCATGGCGCGATTCTTGAACCGCAATCTCCCCGGCGTGTCCGTGCCGCAGAGCTTGATAGACGAGATAGACGCCGCGGACGACAAGTCGGCGGCAAGCGTCCGCATAACCGCCCGCATCATCCGCGAGACGCGGGACATGTGCGACGGCGCGCATATCATGGCTATCGGGTGGGAATCTCGCATCCCGTCGATCCTGTCCGCGGCGGGCTTGGCGTGACGCCCGCCCCGAAACGAGAAAACACCTCGAAACCCAACGCGCGAAACCCGAAATCCCCCCGCCTTGCGGCGTACAATTGCCGCGACGCCGAAGCCGCCGGCGTCGCCCGAACGAGAGGCGCGCCATGACACTCGAACACGTCGTTCACCCCGCACCCGCAGAGTCGCCGGAGGAAGCCCCTTGGCGGCTGCCCGACCCTCCAAAGAAGCCCAGAATGCTCCAGCACGCTTTCTTCCACATGCCCGGATCCACCAACTCGCTGCGATACCACTTCCAAGATCGCCCAGACGCCATCGTCATACCCGAATGCTACGTTTGCTTCGACACCCGAGCATCGTCCGAACGGCTCGTGGCGGACTTGCTGATAGCTTTCGACATAGACCCCGAAATCATCTTGGACCGCAGGGGGTTCGTGATAGATTACATGGGGAAGTCTCCCGAACTGGTGATGGAGATAGCGTCCGAATCGACAGGACGCAGGGACGTTACTGTCAAGAAGGACGGGTACGAGCGCTTCCGAGTGCGCGAGTACTGGACGTTCGACCACACGGGCGGCGACTATCACGGTGTACCAATATCCGGGTACGAGCTTGTCGGCGACAAGTACGCCCCGATAGACCTGACCACGAACGACGACGGGTCCATATGGGGATACAGCCGCGTCTTGGGGCTGTATCTGTGCTGGATGTCCACGAGATACTCGGCGAGTCGAGTCGTTGGCAACATGCGCTTCTTCGACCCGGCTACAGGCGAGTATCTGCCCGACGCGGATGGCGAGCGCAACTCCCGCATCGCTGTCGAAGCCGAGCTAGACGCTGTGAAGAAAGCTCGCGCCGCCGCCGAAGCCGAGCTAGACGCCGTGAAGAAAGCCCGCGCCGCCGCCGAAGCGGCGCTCGCCGCCAAGCGCAATGCCCTCGCCGCCGCCCAAGCGGCGCTTGCCGCCGAACGCAATGCCCTCGCCGCGGCGAGAACCGGGCGCGACGCTGCCGAGGCGGCGCGCGAAGCTGCCGAAGCCAATCGCGACGCCGCAATTGCCGAGCTAGAAGCCGAGCGCGCCGCCCGCATCGCCGCCGAAACCAATCGCGACGCCACCCTTGCCAGAATCAGCCGTCTCGAAGCCGATGCGCGCAGACGGTCAGGGGATGTATAGGAGTTGCCCCATGCCTATCGCGAACCGCGCCGACGCCGACGATGTAGATGCCCGCGTTAGCAGTATTTTCGCCGCCGCCACGATGCAGCGGCGCGTTGCCGAGATACGCGCGCTGTTCGTCGAGCCGATAGACTTCGACCCGCGTTTCGGTGAAGTCGCGCTAGACGGCGCTCCCAAGGGCGCAAGGCTGCCGCGCGCCGCGTATCGCATCGCCGCGCTAGACGGCGTTCATGTCCTCTACGTCCCGCTCGACGCGCCCCGCGTGCGCAAAGTGGACGCGGCGGCGGCAGCCAAGCTGATAGCGAACCAGCTCGGCGACGACCTGCTGCTCATCTTCACCAACGCGCCAGCCAGCCAACTGCACTTCATCCTCCCCAGCTTCGACGGCGCGCGCCCAACCCTGCGCCGCATGGTAGTCGAGCGCGACCTGCCCAGACGAACCGCCGTTTCGCAAGTCGCCAATATCTACCACAACTATCTGGATACGAACAGCATACGCGCCGCGCTGGAGAAAGCGTTCGACGTCGAACCCGTCACCAAGGCGTTCTTCGCCGCGTACAAGCGGATATTCGACTCGGTGGAGCGCGCGGTGTCCGGATTCGGCGGCGGCGAGGAAGAGCGCGAGAACCGGCGCATGTTCGTTCAGACGCTGTTCGACCGGCTCATGTTCGTCTACTTCCTTTCCCGCAAGGGATGGCTGAGCTTCGGCGGCGACAAAGACTACCTCAACGCGCTGTGGCGCGACTACAGGAACAATCGCACGAACGATTCCAACTTCTGCCGCGACAGACTGCGGCCGCTCTTCTTCGCCGGGCTGAACGACTACACTCTAAAAGACCTCGGCTCGGAACGCGAGACGCTCAAGCTCATCGGCAGCGCGCCGTTCCTCAACGGCGGCTTGTTCTCCATGAACGATCTGGACATCAGCAGCGACATCACCGTGCCGGACAGCGCGATAGAAGCCATCTTGGGCAGCCTGTTCGACAAGTTCAATTTCACCGTGATGGAATCGACGCCGTTCGACATCGAGGTGGCGGTGGACCCCGAAATGCTCGGCAAGGTGTTCGAGGAACTGGTGACAGGGCGCCGCGATTCGGGCGCGTACTACACCCCGCGCCCTGTGGTGTCGTTCATGTGCCGCGAGGCGCTCAAGGGCTATCTGGAATGCCGCGACATCGGCTTGCCGGCGGAAGTCATAGCCCGATTCGTGGACGAGCGGGACGCATCCGACATCTCCCCTGCCGACGCGCGCGCCGTGGGCGAGGCGCTGGACGAGGTGACGGTGGTCGATCCCGCGTGCGGCTCAGGCGCGTATCTGCTAGGCATGATGCAGGAGTTGGTGGAGCTTCATACCGCGCTGTACGACGTTGGAGTGGACGCGCGCGGGCTGTACGATCTGAAGCTGAGCATCATCGAGCGCAACCTGTACGGCGTGGACGTGGACGAGTTCGCGGTGAACATAGCCATGCTGCGGATGTGGCTGTCGCTCGCCATCGAGGGCGAGGGCGATACTCCAGAGCCGCTGCCCAACCTAGATTTCAAGATAGTGCGCGGCGACAGCCTGCTGGGTCCAGACCCCAGCGCGGAGAACTATGGCGACCTGTTCCGCCACCAACTTCGCCAGCTCGCGGATGAGCTAGGCGACTTGAAAGCGGAGCATATGCGCGCCAAGACGGGGCAAAGAAAAGACGCGCTCGAGGGGGATATAAAGCGGGTTAAAAGCGATCTCAGGGCGGCGCTTGCCGATTCTCCCACTCCTGTGACGGGGGGGGGGGGGGGATTGTTGGATTGGCGCGTGGAATTCGCAGAGGTGTTCGTCCGAGGCGGGTTCGACATTGCGATAGCCAACCCCCCGTATATCCAGCTTCAGAGAGACGGCGGAAGGCTGGGGCGTCTCTATCGAAACACGGGCTATCGCGTCTTCGCCGGTAGGGGAGACGTCTACCAGCTTTTCTACGAGCGCGGCTGCCAACTGCTCCGCCCCCTGGGGCTGCTGGCTTACATCACATCCAACAGCTGGCTGAAGGCGCAGTACGGCAATCGTCAGCGGCGTTACTTCTCCGAACAGCATACGCCCTTGCGCCTGCTGGAACTGGGCGAGGGCGTATTCGAGAGCGCAATCGTCGACAGCTGCGTTCTGCTCTTGCGCAAGGGCGGCGGAAGCGGCGGCGCGTTCCCCGCCGTCGATATGGACAGGCTGGCGGACGGCGGCTTCCCGCCCGACGAAAACCTGTGGGGACGGGCGCGCCCGGACGGCGATGCGCCGTGGAGCGTTCTGTCGCTCGCCGAGCATATCATCATGGACAAGATGCGCGCAAAAGGAACGCCGCTCAGAGGGTGGGACGTGAAGATCAGAATGGGCATCAAGACCGGTTACAACGAGGCGTTCATCATAGACGAGACGACAAAGCGGGCGCTGGCGGAGGAAGACCCAAAGTCTGCCGAAATCATCGCGCCGATTCTGCGCGGCAGGGATATTCAGCGCTACCGCGCGAGGTGGGCGGGGCTGTATCTCATCGCAACGATACCAGCGATGAATGTGGATATCGATGAATATCCAGCTGTCGAAAAGTATTTGATGTCTTTCGGGAAAGACAGGCTGGAACAGAGTGGCAAGAAACTCGCGGATGGCCGCAAGTCTCGCAGTCGGACGGGACACTCATGGTTCGAGCTCCAAGTCGCAACCGCCTACTATGAAGAATTCGCAAAAGAGAAACTGTTGTGGATCGAATTGGTTGAGAAAGGAAGATTCGCATATCATAACGGTGTAATGTTCTGTGTTAATACCGCATATACGATGACCGGAGAATCAATAAAATATCTGTGTGCCTTACTCAACTCGAACCTAGTAACATGGTTTATGAAGAATACAGCCCTAAATTCTGGGATGGGTACAACGCGCTGGGTGAGATTCACTGTAGAAACAATCCCCATTCCCAAGCTCGCCGCCACTCGGCAGCGTCCGTTCGTCCGCCTAATCGACGCGATACTCGAAGCCAAAGACGCGGATCCGGACGCGGATGTCAGCCGACTAGAGCGGGAGATAGACCGGCGCGTCTATGATCTGTATGGGCTGACCGATCGGGAAGCGGCCGCTATAGAGCGCAGCTTGGCGCCGACGCGCGCTAGCAAAGGATAGCAGCCCGTGAACATCCTCCACGCCGCCACTGACCCCGACTTGCTGACCCGCCTCAAGGATATGCTCGGCAGTTCCGCGCGCGCCGACATCGCGGTGGGCTACTTCTTCATGAGCGGCTTCGAGGCGGTGGCGGATGACCTTGCGCGTCTGGACAAGGTTCGCGTTCTCGTGGGGCGCGCGGACAGGCGCGTTCTGGACGAGGTGGCGCTCGGCATCCAGCAGGCGCAGGCGCTGCGGGCGCGCCTAGACGCCGATTCTCTGGTGCGCCGCCGCCAGAGAGCGGAGATAGCTCGGCAGGCGGTGGCGCACGTCGCCGAGGGGGTGTCCGCGCTTCCGCAGGCGCGGGGAACGCAAGACGCGGTGGCGAAGCTGCGGGACATGATAGCCTCAGGCAAGATGGAGGCGCGCGCATACCTGCGAAGTCCGCTCCACGCCAAGGCGTATCTGTGCTGGTACGACAACCACGCCGAGCCGGGCGCGGCTGTGGTCGGCTCCTCCAACTTCACGCTGGCGGGGTTCATGGGCAACACGGAACTGAACGTGCGCGTCACCGGCGATGCGGAGATGTCCGCGCTGCGCGACTGGTTCGATGCGCTGTGGAACGACTCGGAGGACATAAGCGGCGCTCTGGCGGACGCGCTGGAACGGTCTTGGGCGCTGGCGAAGACACCGCCGTATCACGTCTATCTCAAGGCGCTGCGCGAGCTGTACCAGTCGGACGTCGGCGGCGCGCCCCTGCCGCTCTCCAAGCCGCCTATCGAGCTTGCCAACTTCCAGATAGACGCCGTCAGCCGCGCGCTGGCGATGATAGAAGCGCACGGCGGCTGCTACGTCGGCGACGTGGTGGGCTTGGGCAAGACATTCATCGGCGCGGAGCTTCTGCGCCAGCTTCGCGTCAGCTACCCGCAGGATGGTCCTCCCCTGATACTCTGCCCCGCGCGCCTGAAACCCATGTGGAACCATGTCAACGAGCAGTTCGGGCTTGGCGCGGCGGTGGTGTCCCACAGCGCCATATCCGCGCCGCCGGACGCTGAATTCGACGAGGAGCTTGGCAGGTATGTGGACGCGGAATCCCCAAGCGCGGGGCGCGGCGTAATTTTGGAGCGGGAATACCCGAACCGAGGCCCAGTGCTGGTAGACGAGGCGCACAACTTCCGCAACGTCAACCAGCGTTCGACCGGGCTGCGCCGCTACCTCGAATCGGGCAGGCACAAGGTGGCTCTGCTCAGCGCGACTCCGCAGAACCTAGGCCCCAAGGATATCTACCGGCAGTTGAGGCTGTTTTTGGACGAAACCGACCACGGGCTGAATATAGAGCCTATAGGCTTGGAAGATTACTTCCGATGCGCCGAGAGATGGCACAAATACCGCGCCGAGTTCGAGAATTACGAGGCGGACTTCCAAAGCTGGCAGGCGGCGGGATCCAACGGCGCGCCTCCGCTTCCCCCGGATCGCCCCAGCGAGCCGAGGGCGGACGTAGAGCAGGCGCTGACGCCAGTGTTCATCCGCCGCCGCCGCAAGGATATAGCCGAACTCTACGGAGACACCGCCACAATAGGCGGCAGCCCCGTTCGATTCCCAAAGCCGGTTCTGTCCAACGTGAGCTATCGGCTAGACAAGGTATACGCGAAAGCCGGAGGCTTCGCCGAACTGAACGCGCTGCTGAAATCTCACAAGGCGGCGCGCTATAAAGTCACAGACTTCATCAAGCCGGAAGCGATGGATAATGCGAAGTATCGCGACCTGTTCAGAGCGCGAGACCGCGTCGCGCGGCTCATGGGGGTTCTGCTGCTGAAGCGGCTCGAATCCAGCATCGAGGCGTTTCGCTCCACTCTGAAGTCGCTCATCCGCAGCAACCGCAATTTCAGGCAGGCTCTCGAAGAGGGCTACGTCCCCATAGGCGACACAGCCACGCGGCTGCTCGCGGGCGAAGCGTTCGACGCCGACGAGACGCTTCATATACTCCGGCAGGAAGAAGACCGCAGACGGCAGGCGGGCGCCGGCAAGTCCGCGCTCGTCCACCCGACGGCGGATTTCGAAATCGCCGATTGGATAGAGGCGATAGACGCGGACCACGCTACGCTAAGCGAGATGCTGAGGCGCGTGGAAGGCATATCCCCGGAGGACGACGACAAGCTCCGCGCCCTGAAGCGGTTCATGGATGATCCCGATGTGAAATCAGGCAAAGTTCTCATATTCTCCGAGGCGGAAACTACGGTCGAATACCTGTATCGGCAGCTGAACCCGAACGGCGCCGACCCGCGAATCGCGCGGCTGACCGGCGCCGCCCGCGGCAGCGCGGAGAGCGTTGTCAGACGGTTCTCGCCAACTTGGAACCAGGGACGCGCCGACGGCTCCGAGATCAGAGTTCTGCTGGCGACCGACATCGTGTCCGAGGGGCAGAACCTCCAAGACTGCGCCCGCATCCTCAACTACGATCTGCACTGGAACCCAGTTCGGTTGATCCAGCGGTTCGGGCGAATAGACCGCATCGGAAGCGAACACGACGAGATAAACCTTCATAACATGTGGCCCGACACGGAGGTAGACGCCAATATCGACCTGACCGGCAGGCTGCACAACCGCATCCAGTCTTTCCACAATCTGATAGGGCTGGACAGCAAGCTGCTGTCGGACTCCGAGCGTCTGAACGAAACCGCGATGTATCGCATCTATGATGACAAAGAGCTGCCGGATATGGACGACGGTTTGGACGAGGTGGCGGCTAACCAGCGCGCGATAGCGCTGCTGCAGCGCATACGGGACGACGACCCGGATCTGTGGGATACGATAGCGAATCTGCCGGACGGGATACGTTCGGCGCTTCAGGCGCAGCCGGAGCGTTCGGCCGCTTCCAGCGGCGGCGGGGCGCGCGCGGAAGCGGCGGAAGCCGCCATAGAAGGCGCGCAAGGGACGATGCCGATAGAAGGCGCGCAGCCGCCGCTCATGTCGCCGTCCACAATGGCTTCGGCGCCTTCCCCATTCGACGAACCGCGGCGGGGCGAGACTATCGTTCTACTGAGCGAGGGAGACTTCGAAGGCTGCTACGCGGTGGGAAGCGACCTCCAACCCCGCGCCATCAGTCCCGCTCAGTTCGTGGCGGCTGCCGAGTGCGTCCCGGACACGCCTTCGCAGCCTCTCCCGCAGGATACGAACGAGCGGGTCATGGCTGCGTTCGAGCTGTTTCGAGCGGACTCCAGCAAGCGCTTGGGGCGGTCGAGAATACGGGTGGACAGCAGCAATCGCCGCTACGTCTCTAGGCAGCTCAACATCGCCCGAGAGCGGCTAGAAGACGCGGAGAAGCCCCGCGTGGAAGTCTTGCGTCGGATATTCCTCGCCAGCGTTTCCCCGCAGGTGGAGAGCGCGCTGACGGAGATCAGAAACACGCGCATCGAAGGGCATGGGCTGATAAGACGGCTCGAAGCGCTGCGAGAGCGGCACAGGCTCAACCCGCCGGAGGATTCGGAGCGCGATAGCCCGCGCGAGCCGCGGATAATCCGCATAGTCTGTTCGGATGGGCTGGCATAAAGGAAAGCGGCGGCGCCCTTCACAGTTCCGCCGCCAAGCCAAAATTCTTGTCTGCGGCAAACGTAGATACGCCTGAATCGCAGTGAGAGCCGACTGCGCTCGGCTCCCCGCGATGCGATTGCGCGGATTGAATAGGCTGTATAGGGGCTGTATAGGCTTGCGCCGCTCCCAGCCATTCCCCCATCTGACTTTTCCAAGCCATTGGCGTATGATGCGGTGGGGCGACGCGACGCGCTCGCTCTGAAGCTCGCCCGCGGCGGCGCGAACCAACCGAGTAAGGAATAGCCATGTATCTACACCCCCGCTTGCTGTCCCTAGCCCGCGATGTGCGGTGGCGAATCATCGCGGCCGCGATTGTTGGGATGCTGGCGGTTGCGGCGGGCGTGGCGCGGCTGGCGGTTGCCGCCATAGTCATCGCGGACGTGGTGCGCGGCGAGGCGTCGTTCTCTACGCTGACAATGCCGCTTATTGCAATGGCGGCGCTGGTGGCGGCGCGCGCGGCTCTGCAATATCTGCAAGAGGTGATGAGCCACCACACCGCCAGCATTGTGAAAGTGCGGCTGAGAGAGCGGCTGTATCAACATTCGCTCGCGCTGGGTCCGGGGCATTTCGATCAGGCTCGCACGGGCGACGCGCTGATGTCGCTTGCCGAAGGCGTCGAGCGGCTGGAGGCGTTCTTCGGGCGCTATCTGCCGCAAATGATAGTGGCTGCCGTTGCGCCGCTGGTCATCTTCGCGTTCATGGCTGCGATAGACCTGCTGACCGGCGCCATCTTCTTGGCGTTCGCGCTGCTTACGCTGATAATCCCCAACCTGTTCCACCGCTGGACGCGCGAAAGCAGCATGGCGCGACGCGACGCATATGGCGCGCTGGGGGCGGACTTCTTGGACGCGGCGCAGGGGCTGTCGACGCTCAAAGCGTTCGGTCAGAGCCGCGCGCGAGGCGATCTGCTGGCGAGCCGCGCGCGCGATCTGTTCCGAACCACCATGGGCGTTCTAGCCGCCAACAGCGCCACTAGCGCGCTGACCCTGCTCGGCATCGTCGGCGGCGCGGCTGTGGCGCTGGGGTGGGGCGCCATGCGCGTTTCGGACGGCGATCTGGAGCTGCGCGCCCTGCTGATAGTGCTGATGCTGGGCGTCGAGGTGTTTCGTCCGCTGCGCGAACTGGTGCAGCTGTACCACGACGGCATGATAGCCATGTCTTCGGCAGAGGGCATATTCGACATCATGGATTCGCCTGTCGAGGTGCGCGATCCCGCGCCGCCCGCCAACGGCGCGTCGCCCCGGCCGACGCTGAAGCCGGAGATAGCTTTCGAGAACGTCAGCTTCGCTTACAGCAAGGGGCGGCGTCCGGCGCTGCGGGATCTCTCCTTCACGCTGAGCGAGGGCGAAACGCTCGGCATCGTGGGGCCTAGCGGCGCGGGCAAGTCTACGATTGTGTGGCTGCTTCTGCGATTCTTCGATCCGCAAGAGGGCAGGGCGCTGCTGGGCGGCAAGGACATCCGACAAATCCCGCTGGAAACTCTGCGCGAGCAAATCTCGGTCGTTACCCAAGATACCTATCTGTTCCATGGCAGCGTCGCCGACAACCTGCGATTCGGCAATCCCGACGCCACGCGGGAAGAGCTAGAGGCGGCGGCGCGGGCTGCGAACGCTCACGAATTCATCATGCGCCTGCCGCGCGGCTACGATACGGTAGTGGGCGAGCGCGCCGCGCGGCTGTCCGGCGGGCAGAAGCAGCGCGTCGCAATAGCGCGCGCGCTGCTCGAGGACGCGCCCATCCTCGCGCTCGACGAGGCGCTCTCCAGCGTCGACGCGGAGAACGAGGCGGTCATCCAAGAAGCGCTGGAACGGCTGATGGTTGGCAGAACTACGCTCATCATCGCGCATAGGCTATCCAGCGTGGTCAACGCAGACCGGATACTGGTTCTGAACGAGGGACGGCTAATCGAATCCGGCAGCCATCGGCGTCTAGTGGCGGCGGGCGGCATCTACGCAGAGCTGATGTCTCAGCAGCAGGAATACGCCGACGACGCGGACGCGCGCGCGCGTCATCCCTCGCATAGCGACGGACACGATGGGCATGGCCGCCGCGACGGAGCGGACGGGCACCATCACGCGCCCGCGCCGGACGCCGAGGCGTTCATACCGCAGCCGGCGCATCGGGGGGATGGACACGGTCACCACCATCACGCCGTCCAGAGCGCGCGCCGCGATGGGGGCGAGCGCCCGCGCGCGCTTGGGATACTGACAGTCTGGCGGCGGCTGCTTGGGCTGGTGCGCCCTTGGCGGGCGGAGCTGGCGCTGACCTTTCTGCTGGGGCTGGCGAATCACGCTACGGCTATCGGCGTGGGCGTCGCAAGCGCGATGCTCGTCGGCGCGGTGATAACCGGCGGCGACCTGACGCCGTGGCTGATTCTGCTGGCGCTGCTTGCTCCGCTGTCCGCCTTCTTCGTCTGGACCGAGTCTTGGGCAGCCCACGACCTCGCATATCGCCTGCTGGCTGAGATGCGGGTAGACCTCTATCGCAAGCTGGACCCGCTCGCGCCCGCGTACATGACGCGGCGACGCTCCGGCGATCTGGTGAGCGTAGTCGGCGGAGATGTGGAGACGGTGGAGTTCTTCTTCGCGCATACCATAACGCCCGCTTTCGTGGCGGTGATAATCCCGTTGGCTGTGCTTGCGGCGCTGGCGTTCATCGCTTGGCCCATCGGATTGGCGGTCGCGCCGTTCTTGGCAGCCGTCGCCATAAGCCCGTTCTTCGCTCAGAAGCGCTCCGAGCGGCTCGGCGAGGAACTGCGAAACCAACTGGGGGACATCCACGCCCATATGGTGGATAGCATTCAGGGGATGCGCGAGATTTCCGCCTTCGGGCGCGGAGACGCGCGCACGGCGGAGATGGTGGACAACAGCTGGCGATTCGCGCATTATCAGCTGCGGTTCCTCAAAGAGCGGGCGTTCCAGATAGGCTTCATCGAGGCGATGACCGCGCTCGGCGGCTTGGCGGCGCTGACGGCGGGGGTATGGCTGCTGACCGAAGGCGGCATATCGCGCGGGGAGCTGGTGCTTGCCGTGGTGCTGTCGGTGGCGGCTTTCGCGCCCATATCCGAGATAGCCCGCACGATGAAGCAGCTCATGGAGACCTTAGCCGCTTCCCGCAGGCTGTTCGAGGTGCATGACGAGCCTGTCGCGGTAGTAGATGGCGCCGGCGTGGTCGAGCCTGCCGCCGAATCCGCCGCCGCGCCGTCCGTCAGCTTCCATGGCGTAGGCTTCTCCTACGCGCCCGGAGAGCCGCAGGCGCTGGAGGATGTCAGCTTCACCGTAGAGCCGGGGCGCACGATGGCGCTCGTCGGGCGGTCGGGCGCGGGCAAGACCACCTGCGCCAACCTGATGATGCGCTTCTGGGACCCGGGCGCGGGAACGATAGAGCTGAATGGGCGCGACATCCGAGAATTCGAGCTGGACGACCTGCGCCGCCGCATCGCGCTAGTCTCCCAAGATACTTACCTCTTCAACACCACTATCGAGGAAAACATACGGCTGGGAGACCCGGACGCGAGTGACGAACGGATTTGGGAGGCGGCGCGGCAGGCGAACGCGCACGAGTTCATCACGTCTTTCCCAGACGGCTACGATACGCTGGTGGGCGAACGGGGGGCGCAGCTTTCCGGCGGGCAGCGTCAGCGTCTGGCGATAGCGCGCGCGCTGCTGAAGAACGCGCCCGTGCTGGTTTTGGACGAGGCGACGTCTCACCTAGACGCGGTGAACGAACGGCAGGTGCGGGACGCGCTGGAACGGCTGATGCGCGGGCGCACCACGCTGGTCATCGCCCACCGCCTATCCACTATCAGAGACGCCGACCGCATAGCGGCGCTGGACGAAGGGCGCGTGGTGGAGCAGGGCAGCCACCGCGATTTGCTGGAGCGCGGCGGGCTGTATGCCCAGCTAGTGGCGTCGCAGCTAGTGAGCGCGTCCAGCGACGAGCGCCGTCACGATGTCGATGACGCGCGGCATCGGGACGTTCCCGAAGGTTTCATGCCGCGCGTCGGTGGGCATGGGCATCATCATTAGCCAATAGGAGAGAGCGACAAGGGCGTTCGTTCGGATTCTACCCGCTAGGCAAGGTTCCTAGGCGCGAAGCTCATTGTCCTCTTGTACTCGGATTCGCCGGTTCGGGACACTCGCCCCTTGCCTAGCTTGAAGCGGTAGCGGTTGTTGATTGGGTCCGCCTCGCCTGAGGTGACGCTGTTGGCCGCCATGTCGAGCTGCCCTTGCCGGTGCAGGAAGTAGCTGCACGTGACGCCTTTCGGCGTCATGTCGGTCACGTAGGCTACGGCGCTGAAGGCGGCGGCGTATCTGCCGCCGTCCTGCGTAGCTACGCTGTCGTTTTCTATCCGCACCCAGTCGCCGCTCTCTATCCCGCGCCGCTCGGCGTCGGCGGGGTTTATCTCTAGGAAGTTGGCGGGGAAGCGCTCCCAGCGGTAGGGGATGCGGCGGTCGTCGAACTGCGATTGCCAATGCTCGTTCACGCGCATGTTGGTAACCCAAAGCTCATCGCCTTTGGGACCCTCTTTCTCCTGAAAGCCCTTCGCGTCGTTCCAGTCGCCCTTGGGGAAGATAGCCTTGCCGCTGGCGGTGGAAAAGCTCTCTTGGTGCAGATGCTTTGTCCCCACAAGCTCGCCGTTCTCCAGACGGATCGGACACTGGATGCCCGTGGTTCCCATCTCGCGGAGGAACTCATGCCCTGTCTTTCCCTGCGATCTCGCCTTCGCCACAAGCGCGGCGTAGTCGTGAACCGTGCCTTTGGATCGCTCGGACGCCTCTTCGAACACGTCGTTGGAACTGCCCCACTCGTAGCCGGAAAAGCCCATGCGCTTGGCTATCTGGGCGACTATCCACCAGTCCGGCTTGGCGTCGCCGGGCGGGTCCATGACCTGCGAGTATAGGCGAAGCCGCCGTTCGCCCTGCATTCGCGCGAAGTCCGCCTCGCCCCAAGTGGCGGCTGGCAGCATGAAATCCGCGAACTCGGATACCACGTTCGGGTATATCTCCTGCAAGACTATCACCATGCCGTTCGCGTCCGCCTTGTCCCTGAGCAGCTGCTTGACCCGTTCGACGTTCAATTGCCCGTCCGCGCCGAAGGCGTCTGCGCGCGTGATGGCTGTGCCTGTCTCCCTGCTGAGCCGCCTGACTTTGGCGGCGAGGTCTTGCGACGCCCCCATTGCGGTCAGCCACGTGGTGCCTATGACGTACATGAAGCGCACGTTGCCTTCGGCGACCCAGCGGTCTACGTTCAGCTCGATTGCGTTGCCCTTGTACGAGTCCGGCGACTTGTCTTTCGCGTATCCCGCCGCCGAGATCATCCCCCGCTGGTGGCCTCCCGCGCGCGACTGCATCTGTCCGGGTCTGCCTCCGGCGCCCACCGTCAAGCCGAGCGCCGCCAGCGACGCGGTGTTGGGGTAGTTGTGCGCCCAGTAGTTGCCCTTCTCCAACATCATCGAGGTCTTGGGGCGGGCGTCGTCGTCTTTGGGCTTCGCCATTATCTCGGCAGCCATCCGTATCTTGTCGGCGGGAACGCCGGTTATCCGCTCGGCGCTCTCTATCGTGTATGCGTCGTCTGCGAAGAGGAATTCTTTGTAGCCGCTGAACGTCGCGCCGAACATTTGGCGACGCCAGCCGGTTTCTTGCGCGAGGTCGTCGTCGGACGCGGTGCGTTCCGCTATGAAGTCGGCGTCTTCCCAGCCGTTGGCGATTATCTCTCTGGCTATGGCGTTGTTCAGAACCGTGTCCGTGCCGGGCGTTAGCTGAAGGTGCAGCCCTCCGCGACTCTCGGCGTAGGATGCCGTGTAGTCTCTGCGGGGGTTTACTACTATGAGCGTCGCCCCGCCGCGCGCCACCCATTCGTTGAACAGGATGGTCTTCGTCTCGTAGAGCGTCGCGCCTGATACGAAGATGACGTCCGCGTCGCGCCAGTCCCTGTACGCGGCGCTGTAGGCGTTTATGCCCGCGTCGCTCAGCCCCGGCGTGTCCGCGCCCGCCGCGGGCTTGTCGTGGGGCGCCCACACGGGCGTGGCGACGCTCTTGCGCGCGAGCTTGGTGAGCGCGTAGGTGTTCTCATAGTACTGGTACGAGAACTGCTTCATGCCCCACGCCATTTCGCCATGCGTGTCCAGCACATGCTTGGAGATGTCTCCCACCAGCTCTATGGCGTCGTCCCACGATATATCTACGAACTCCCCGCCTACTCTGAGCTTAGGGCTTTGGAGGCGGTCTCTAGTCGGCTTGTCCGCGCTGTAGAGCTTCTGCGCCAGCGTGCCGCCGCGAACGCTGTGATCGCCTCCCCTGTTGACGACGTCCGTGTTGCCGTCCGGCAGCACGAGAACGTGGTGGGGCGCGCCGTCTATCTCGACGACGGTCTGCATGTTGGGGGATATCCAGTCTCCGCTGAGTGGCGAGACCGGGTAGTCTGTGCCGACAGCGTTTTCCGCAGCCGCCGCGCCGCCTTCGCTGCCGACAGGCCAAGAGTATATCTTGTATCCGCATCCGACGATGCAGTAGTCGCAGGCAGTCGTGACGACTCTCGCGTCGGTTGGCGGGAGCGTTATCCCCGCCACTGGCGCGCCGCCGTCGCCCGCGCCCGTCGGGTCGTCTCCGCCGAGATCGCACGCCGCGGCTACCGCCGCCGCGCCGCCCGCCGCAAGCAGAGCTAGGAAGCGCCTGCGGCTGATTCCCGCCGCCATCGCCCTTGCCCAGAGGGATTCCTCATAGCCGTTCTGCGCGCCGCCGTCGAGCTTTTGCGAGTGTGTCATCCGATTTTCTCCGCCCCTAGCTGATTGGCGCGCCGCCCGTCAGGTTGTTGGAGTGCCCGTAGACAAGCCCGGTCACGCCGGTCGCCACGATGTCCGCGCCGTCTATATCCAGAGTGATCTGCGGCAGGCTCTGGGTGGCTTGCCCAATCGCCATTATCCCGTTCTTGGACAAGTCGAACGTGGTGTAGTGGCACGGGCAGGGGCCTATGACGTTGTGCCGCGGCTGGAACAGCTCCATCAGCGGGCAGCCCATGTGAGAGCAGGCGTAGCTGAAGGCTACGATGTCCGCGTCCGGCCCAACCCCGTCGGACGCGCTGACGCCGAGCTTGACCAAGAAGTTCCTGTGCGTCTCCAACGGGTATTCGAAGTCTATCGGCTGCCACGTTTCGAGGTCGTCCAGCTTCGCTATCTTGACTCTGGCATAGGAGTTCGTCACCCGCTGAGCGCCGGGACCCGCCGCTTCGACTACCCGCGCCGATTGGGGAAAGGCGAGCGCTCCCACAGCCGCGCCGCCCGCGGCGCTCGCCATAAGAAGGAACTCTCGGCGCGATACATTCTGAGTAGACGGCATTTCGCAATACCTCCCTTGCGCGTTTTCCGAATCGCGGTCGCCTATCTGACTACTATCTCGCCAACCATGCCCAGCGCCTGATGCGGAATGCAGATCAGCTCGTACTCGCCGGGTTCGTCGAACGTGAACGTGAAGATAACCGTCTCTCCCGCGTTCATCTCGACGCTGATGTCCAGCTCATCGACGGTGAAGGTATGGAACTCCGTCTCCGAGATTAGGGCGAGCGTAACCTCTTCGCCCGCCTCGAACTCCAGCCTAGAGGGGGCGAACCTGTATTCGCCGCTCCCGCCCATGTCTCTGTTGACTACTGGGATAGCGCCGGCGGGCAGCGAGGGATCGGCGGTCGGCTGGGGAGCTGGCGTCGGCGTCGCCTCCTGCGCGTCGCCATTCGAGCCGCAAGCCGCCAACCCGGCCGCCAGCGTCAACAGAAGGATGGCGAACCCTAGCGCTCTGATCATATGCGTTCCTCCGTATCATCGCTATCGCTTTTCCGACGGTCGCCTCTGGCGAACTCGCGCGCCGCCCGCGTCATCTCCTCCAGCCGCCGCTCCACTAGGAAGTGGACGGATCCCTCCGGATAGCCGCCGTCTTCGCCCCGCTTGCCGGCGGGGACGCCTGTGAGGATTTCGATTCCCTCGTCTATGGTGGATACCCCGTAGACGTGGAAGCGCCCCGCTTCGACAGCCGCGACCACTTCGTCGTTTAGCGTGAGATGTTTCAGGTTGTCTCGCGGCGCTATCACGCCTTGGCGGTTGGAAAGCCCTCGAGCTTTGCAGATTTCGAAGAACCCCTCTATCTTCTGGTTCGCGCCGCCGATGGCTTGGACTTCGCCGTTTTGGTTGACTGCGCCGGTAACCGCGATGCCCTGCGATATGGGAAGCCCGGATATGGCGGACAGCAGCGCGTAAAGCTCGGTAGACGACGCGCTGTCGCCGTCTATCTCGCTGTAGCTCTGCTCGAAGCCGATGCTGGCGCTTAGCGACAGCGGCTTGTCGCCGCCGTACTCGCCTTGCAGGTAGCCGTTGAGTATCATGAAGCCCTTGTCGTGTATGCTGCCGCTCAGCTTGCTCTCGCGCTCGACGTTCACTATCTGCCCGCGCCCCAGCGACACCCGCGCCGTAACGCGCACCGGCTTGCCGAAAGACGCGCTGCCGAACGTCAGAACCGCCAGCCCGTTGACCTGCCCCACCGCGTCGCCGTCGGTGGATATGCGGATGACGCCGTCTTCTATCAGCTCTCGCAGGCGGTCTTCTCGCAGCCCCGAACGGTAGCGGCGCTGCTCCACCGCCTTTTCGACGTGCTTGCCCATGACCACGCCGCCCCCGTCGGATTTCGCCCAGTGGTTCGCCTCGGTGATGATGTCCGATACCTCCATGAAGCGAGTCGTTAGCTTGTCCTGATGATCCGCCAGACGGCTGGAGTAGTCTATGATCCTCGCCACGGCTGTTTTGTGGAACGGCATCAGCCCGCTGTCTCGGCAGCGCTCCATCACGAAAGAGGCGTACTTGGCGGCGTTCTCAGGCGTTCGCTCCATAACGGTGTCGAAGTCCGCCGTTACCTTGAAGTAGCGGCGGAAGTCTTCGTCGAACGCCTGAAGCGTCAAGAGTATTTCAGGGTCTCCCACGATGACTATCTTGGCGTCCGCCGGGATGGGCTGCGGGCGGAGCGTCGACGACGGCAGCGGGCTGTACTGCTCTCCCATGTTCTCTATGGCTATCTCTCCGCTTCGGAGCGTTCGCTTCAGCGTTTGCCACGATAGTGGGTTGGCGAGCAGATCTCGCGCTTGCAAGATGAGGTAGCCGCCGTTGGCGACGTGGATAGAGCCGCTCTTTATCATCGTGTGGTTGGTAGTGAGCGCGCCCATCCGAGCTTGGTAGTCGATCCGCCCGAAGAGGTTGTAGTAGGTTGGGTTGCGCTCGAACACGATTGGCGCGTTCTCGCAGGTAGTGTTGTCCACCAGATCGTTGACCTTGTAGCGCGCGAACGACTCTTCGTCTATGGGGAATTGGTTGGGCGCGCCCGGCGCAGCCTCCCGCGGCTTGAGATAGTCGAGCCGCTCCACCATGTCCGCCTCGACCTGATCCAGATAGGCGACGACATCCGGGAAGTTCGAGTACTTGTCTTGCAGCTCGTCGACTATGGGCGTCAGTGTGAACCGAACTATCTCCTTATCCACCTCTCGCGCTTCTTCGACAGCCGTCTTGCCCAGCCTTCTGATGTCCGCCAGCGTCCGGTCTATCGAGCGCTGCACCTCGTCCGCGCGCCGGCGGAGCCGCTCCCGCTCATCGTCCGGCAAGGCGGCGTAGCTCTCTTGCGACAGCGGCTGACCGTCCTTCAGCGGGAGGGGCGTGATGCCCGCTGGAGTGGACCCCAGCAGGAAGCCCGATTCGGCGGCTGCCTTCTCCATTGCCGCCGTCATCTCCTGCCGCCTCGCTTGGACGCCTTGCATAGCCGTTTCCATGCGCTCGGCGTACTCGGCGCCGTCGAACACCCTTGGCACGTCGCGGCGCACGGTGGCGACAAGCTCATCCATATCCGCCGCCAGCGCGCGAATCTCGCCGCATGGCAGGCTGATGGGCGTGGGCTGGGATGGATTCTGGAAGTTGTAGACGTATCCCCAGTCTGGCGGCACGGGCTTTTGCGCGGACAGCCGCTCGATATGGTTGCGGAGCGCGGTGTTTCTGCCGCTGCCTGGCAGCCCGGATATGAACAGGTTGAAGCCCGGCTCCTCTATGTCCAGCGCAAGCTCCAGGGCGCTGACCGCCCGACGCTGCCCTATCATCCCTTCCAGCGGCGCTATCTCATCGGTAGTCTCGAACCCAAGACTGTCCGGATCGCACCGGTTGTTCAACAAGGCGGCTGGGATCTCCAGCCTCTCTATGCCCATGACGTCGCTCCTCCCGACGCTTTGCAAGCCGTACCCGCTATATCTACGATACCACCGCCAACTTGGGGATGATACGGATATGCGCGGGTGAATCCGCAAGCCGCGCGGCAGAGGCGGCGCGGCTGCGCGATAGCGCCGCGCCGCGATTCGGCTAATGCCCTATAATGAGACGGCAAGGCGGCTGGGCGGTCGCCGCCCTCGCCGCGCTAGGCGGTTGAGGGGGGAGGAAAGTCCGAGCTTCACCGGACAGGATGCCCGCTAACGGCGGGGCGGGGCGACCCGACGGAAAGCGCCACAGAAACATACCGCCCCGCGCGCGGGGCAAGGGTGAAATGGCGAGGTAAGAGCTCACCGCCTCGGCAGCAATGTCGAGGGCTAGGCAAGCCCCATCCGAAGCAAGGCAGAATAGAGGGACTACGCGAGTCCGGCGCGTCCCCGGGTTTGCCGCTCGAGCCTGTCGGCAACGGCGGGCCTAGATGGATGGCCGCCATCCCGGTCCATCAGGGCCGGGATACAGAACTCGGCTTACAAGCCGCCTTGCGCGTTCCCTCTTGTCGCGGCGCGCTTGCTTGCCGCGCTCAGCCCGCGCTTTCCCCGAACGCTTCTCTACTCTCTACCCCTCTCGTTGCCATTGACGCAACTTCGCGTGGCTGGTATTCTGCTTTGCAGAACATTAGTGCGCCAAGCGGCGAGGCACAGCATGACGAAACGCGCATCATCCGCCCTTGCAGAACCCGAATCGGGCGGGCGGACGCTGCCCGATCTGGCGCGGCGAGAGACGGACGACGGGCTGAAAGTCGTCCGCTTCCTCGTGAGCGTGATGGATGGGGATATCGATGGCCTAAAGCCGTCGGACAGGCTCGCCGCCGCGCGGGAATTGCTGGATAGGTGCTTCGGCAAGCCGTTCGCCGCGTCGCCCGCCGCTAAGGACGACGCAGCGGGCGCGAACGAAGCCGCCAATCTGCTGATGGAGCGCATCCGCCGCGCGCTCGAACACGACCACGACGCTAACGACGCTCAGGAGCCGCCGACTTGCTGAAGCACGCCACGCCAAACGGCGCGACGCTCGCGCTCGATCTGTCCGCCGCCGCATCGCCAAGCGCTTTCTCCCCCGCGCGGGAGATGGTTGGGGCAAGGGGGAGAGCGCCGAAACCGATGCGCTTTCCCCCGCCCGGCTCCGGCGCGCGCATGGCGGGCGCGGATTCGCTCGCGGAACTGAACCGACTGGCGGCGTCTCTGCCGCGCGCGAGACGCCGGCGGATGCTCGCCGCGCTGTCTGGCGCGGACGGGCTAGAGGCGGAAGCCGCGCTCCACGTCTGGCCATTGTGGGCGCGCGACAGCCAGATGCCGCCAAGCGGCGACTGGGCGGTTTGGCTGCTGATGGCGGGGCGCGGATTCGGCAAGACGCGCACGGGCGCGGAGTGGGTTCGCGCCCGCGTCGAGAGCGGCTCCGCGCGCCGCGTCGCGCTCGTGGCGCGAACGCCGGCGGACGCGCGAGACGTGATGATAGAGGGCGATTCTGGACTGCTCAGCGTATGCCCCGCGTGGAATCGCCCCAAGTACGAGCCGACGAAGCGTCGCCTCACTTGGCCCAACGGCGCGTTCGCGCTCACGTTCTCCAGCCACGAGCCGAACCAACTGCGAGGTCCGCAGTTCGATGCGGCGTGGTGCGACGAACTGGCAAGCTGGGAATACCCCCGCGAAACTTGGGACAACCTAACGTTCGGGCTGCGACTGGGCGACCGCCCGCAATGCGTCGTAACCACCACGCCGCGCCCCATAGACCTGCTGCGCGAGCTGATAGCGCGCGACGATGTGCGTGTAACGCGCGGCTCTACTTACGAAAACAAGCCCTTCCTCGCCGCCAGCTTCCTGCAGCAGATAGAGCGGCGGTACGAAGGCACGGACACGGGAAGGCAGGAGATATTCGCGGAGCTCCTGGACGAGGACGAGCGCGCGCTGTGGCGGCGGGCGTGGATACGTCGCGCCGAATCTCCGCCCGACCTCGCGCGCGTAGTCGTCGCGGTGGACCCAGCCATGTCGTCCCGCCCCAGCAGCGCGGAGACTGGCATCGTCGTAGCCGGCGCGGACGAGCGCGGCAACGGATACGTGCTTGCCGACGCCTCCGGGCGGCTGTCGCCCGACGGCTGGGCGCGCCGCGCCATATCACTGTTCGAGCGACACGCCGCCGACCGCATCATCGGCGAGCGCAACAACGGCGGCGACCTAGTGGGCGCGACGCTCAAGACCGCCGCGAAGGGCAAGGCGCTCCCCATAAGGCTCGTAACCGCCAGCCGCGGCAAGTTCGCGCGCGCCGAACCCATAGCTGCGCTCTACCAGCAAGGGCGCGTCCACCACGTCGGCGCGTTCCCCAAGCTGGAAGATCAGCTCTGCTCGTGGCAGCCCGCCTCCCCCGCGTCGCCCGACAGGATGGACGCGCTCGTGTGGGCGCTCACCGACCTGATAGCCGACAGGCGCGAGCTGCGAATCTGGGTGTGAATCGACCGAAGGAGATAGACAATGACGACCACCGCAAAAACCGCGATGATGACCGCAATCCAAAAGCTGAACCCGTCTCGTCTGCTGGCGGGAATGCGCGCCGGAGCGCCCCGCCGCCGCGCGCCGAACGACCCTGCGGCTCGGATGCCGACGCCGCTCGCCGTTGGCGACGACTGGGCGCCCACGAGTTACGCGAGCTACTTCGCAACGTCCGTGCCTGTGTACGCCGCGGTTCGGCTGCGGGCGGACGCCGTGGCGCGCGCGCCGCTTCGGGTGTACCGCCGATCCGCCGTCGGTGGCGAATCGCGCCGCGAGTGGGTGGGACACGACCATCCCGCGCAGCGGCTGCTCGACCGCGTCAACCCGCACTGGACGGGCGGCGACCTGTGGCGCGCCACCGAGACCTACCTCAGCTTGTGGGGCGTGGCGTACTGGGCTGTAGAGCGCGACGGCATGGGCGTTCCCGTAGAGCTTTGGCCACTCCGCCCCGACCGCGTTCGGATAGCGCCGGACGAGTCGGATTACATACGCGGATACGTCTACAGCGGCGCGTCTGGCAAGACCGTCGCGCTTGCCGCCGATGAGGTGGTGCGTATGAGGCACTTCAACCCGCTGGACGAGTACGCCGGGCTGTCGCCCATCGCGCCCGCGCGCCTCTCGCTGGACATGGGGCGAGACGCGCTTCTCGGCAATCGCTCGGGGCTGGCGAACGACGGCTCGCCCGGCGTGGTGTTCGAGACGCAAGACGACCCGATGCCCGAAGAGATAACCCGCCTCTATGAGCTTTGGGAATCTCGGTACGCGGGGCCTCGCAACCGCCTGCGCCCGATGGTGCTGAACGCGGGCATGAAGATGGCTCAGATGGGCTTTTCCCCGAAGGATATGGAGTACCTATCCGCGCTGCGCTGGTCTCTCGAAGACGTCTCGCGCGTGTTCAACGTGCCGAAGCCGCTGCTGCACGACTTAGAGCGCGCCACGTACTCGAACATCGAAACCGCGCGTCGCATGTTCTGGGAGACGTGCGTAGCGCCCGAACTGCGCTTCTTCGAAGAGAAGCTGCAAGAAGAGCTGCTGCCAATGTTCGGAGACCGCTCGCTTTCCGCCGAGTTCGACCTGTCGAACATCGATGCGCTTCGGGAGTCCGCCTCCGAGCGCGCCAAGCGCATCCGAATCTACGTCCGCGAAGGCATAATGACAGTGGCGGAAGCGCGCGCCGAGCTAGGGCTGCCCGTGGCGGATAGGCGCGGCGCGGAAGGGGCGTAGGCGCTCGAAACAGGGCGTGGAGACGCGCGTGGCGATACCCATAGGGATGGGGTTTAGGACGCGCCGCAGCTTTCGCTGCCAGCCAATTATAGGAAAGTTAGCCAAGTTATCGGATTCTTGTAATTTAGCATAACTTCCCTATAATTGGCTTATCGAAACCACTCCCCGCGCCGGATTACGCGGCGCAAAACCTCACAGCAAGCTACTACAGGAGATGCTCCCCATGAAGATCACCAACGTCAAAGTGGAAATGTTCAACTGGAAGTCCGAGCCTTGGATGACGGGCGTCGGGATGCAGTTCGGCGAGACTCAGCTGGGCATCGCAACCGTCGAGACCGACGAGGGCGTGAGCGGCAGAGCTTTTCTCGGCTCGTCCAGAGTGGGCGCGCAGCACTACGCGCCTGCGCTGATAGAGTTCCTCAAGCCCATGCTGATAGGGCGCAACCCGCAAGACATCGGCGCAATCTGGTGGGACATGTGGAAGATGAACCGATCCGTATCCACAAACGCCATCGGCGCTATTGACATCTGCTTGTGGGACATCAACGGCAAGATAGCCGGACAGCCCATCCACCGGCTTTTGGGGACATGCAAGGAATCCGTCCCCGTATACTCATCGACCGCCTACTGGGAGACGACGGACGAATACGTCGAAGAGGCGGTCAGGTTCCAAGATATGGGCTGGAGCGCGCACAAGATACACCCGCACGGCAACCCCAAGTTCGACATCGAAATCTGCAAGGCGGTTCGCGCCGCCGTCGGCGACGATATGAAGCTGATGCTCGATTCGATGTGGGCGTACCAGTACGAAGACGCGATGCGCGTGGGCAGAGCTATCGAAGACCTCGGCTTCTACTGGTACGAAGATCCGCTTGTGGAAGAAGACATATACAACTACGTGAAGCTGCATCAGAAGCTCGACATCCCCATCATGTCCACCGAGTACGCGCCGGGCAGATACTACGGCATGACTTCATGGATAACGCAGTACGCGACGGACATTCTGCGCGGCGATGTAGCCGTCACCGGCGGCATAACGCCTATGGTTCGGCTGTGCCACCTAGCCGAAGGCTTCAACATGAAGTGCGAGATACACCACGGCGGAAACTCGCTCAACAACGTCGCCAACCTGCACATAACGATGGCGGTTCCCAACTGCGAGTTCTTCGAGTTCTTCCCATGCACCGGCGCGAACATGTACGGGCTGGTGGAAGACATAGACATGACGGGCGGCGTAGTTCACGCGCCCAACGAGCCGGGGCTGGGCTACCAGATCGATTGGGATCTGTTGAAGCGCGAATATACCGCGACGGCGGAGTAGCGCGCCGTTCGGCGATCCGCCCCGCCGCGCGGCGGGGCAGACTGTCGCATTGTCGGTAGCGCATATGTTGGATTTCGATATATTCAGCGCCCATCTCCCCTAGTTCTCATCCTCGACCTGCCGATACTAGGGGCGGCGTTGCTGTTGGCGATCGCCGCCGCCGCGCCGTAGAATACGGCGCAAGCGCAGGGAGGCTTCAGATGACGACTGCACCGCTCGCCCCGCGGACGGCCGAGATAGGGATTCGGATGCCGCTGGAAGGGCCTCTTCCCGATCCTACTGACGACGAAAGGCGCGATTTGCGGCAGAGCTTCCACATCGAAACCGCCAACACCACGCTGCGCCGCCACTTCTCGGACGATCCCACCGCGTTCGTTGGAGGCGAGGGATACCTGATAGCGCGCAGAAGGTCGCCGCTTCCCAGACTGGTTCCGGACACGCTCGTAGCCTTCGGGGTGGACCCCGGCTTCATTCGGCGTTCCAACGCCTACGTGATAGACGAGGTTGGCAAGCCTCCCGACTTCGTTCTGGAGGTGGCGTCGGAAAGCACGGGCAGGCGTGATTACTCGGTGAAGCGTCGCGGATACGAGCGTCTCCGCGCGCTGGAATACTGGCGGTTCGACGAAACTGGGGGCATGTATCACGACGCGCCGCTCGCGGGGGACAGGCTAGTGGATGGCAAGTACGTTCCGATTCCGGTGTTCATCATGCCGAACGGGAGCTTGTGGGGGTATAGCTGGTCGATAGGGCTGTATCTGTGCTGGGAAGCGCGCGCGCTGAGGTTCTACGACCCTCGCGCTGGGCTGTACGTGTCTGACATCGACGGATTCGCGGCTGAGAGCGCTGAGCTAGGGATGGCGCTGGAGTCCACGAGCAGGGCGCTGGAAGCGGAACGCAGGGAGCGACATGCGGCTGAATCTCGCATCCATGCCGCTGAAGTGCGCGCCCATGCGGCTGAATCTCGCACCCATGCCGCTGAAGCGCGCGCCTACGCCGAGCGCCGCGCAAGGCTGGCGTTGGAAGTGGAACTGCGCCGTCTCCGCGGGCGGCTGCGATAGAGTAGAATGCGGCGCAAGCGCAGGGAGGCTTCAGATGACGACTGCACCGCTCGCCCCGCGGACGGCCGAGATAGGGATTCGGATGCCGCTGGAAGGGCCTCTTCCCGATCCTACTGACGACGAAAGGCGCGATTTGCGGCAGAGCTTCCACATCGAAACCGCCAACACCACGCTGCGCCGCCACTTCTCGGACGATCCCACCGCGTTCGTTGGAGGCGAGGGATACCTGATAGCGCGCAGAAGGTCGCCGCTTCCCAGACTGGTTCCGGACACGCTCGTTGCCTTCGGTGTGGACCCCGGCTTCATTCGGCGCTCCAACGCCTACGTGATAGACGAGGTTGGCAAGCCTCCCGACTTCGTTCTGGAGGTGGCGTCCGAAAGCACGGGCAGGCGTGATTACTCGGTGAAGCGTCGCGGATACGAGCGTCTCCGCGCGCTGGAATACTGGCGGTTCGACGAAACTGGGGGCATGTATCACGACGCGCCGCTCGCGGGGGACAGGCTGGTGGATGGCAAGTACGTTCCGATTCCGGTGTTCATCATGCCGAACGGGAGCTTGTGGGGGTATAGCTGGTCGATAGGGCTGTATCTGTGCTGGGAGGCGCGCGCGCTGAGGTTCTACGACCCTCGCGCTGGGCTGTACGTGTCTGACATCGACGGATTCGCCGCTGAGAGCGCCGAGCTAGGGATGGCGCTGGAAGCGGAACGCAGGGAGCGCCACGCGGCGGAGTCTCGCGCTGCCGCCGAGCGCCGCGCAAGGCTGGCGTTGGAAGCGGAACTGCGCCGTCTCCGCGAGCGGCTGCGATAGAGATGAGCTAGGAGAGAGCCAACATGCCGGACATCCACGAACTTACGGCGTCCGACGCGGCGCGCGCGATTGCGGCGCGGCGTGTTTCGGCGCAGGAGCTTATGGCGGCGCTGCTGAAGCGCTCCCTCGAACTGGAGCCGCGCCTCCGCGTATGGGCGCATCTGGACGCGGACGCGGCGCTGGAAGCGGCTAGAACGCGCGACGTGGAGCTTGCGGCCGAAGGCTCGCGGGGACCTCTGCACGGCGTCCCGGTGGGCGTCAAGGATATATACTACGTTCGCGGAGCGCCGACGGCGGCAGGCTCGCCCATCCTTGTGGACTTCGAACCGGACTACGACTCGACGGCGGTGGCGAGGCTGCGGCGGGCGGGCGCGATCGTGATGGGCAAGACGGTTACGACGGAGTTCGCTTGCGGAGATCCGCCCCCCACGCGCAACGCTTGGAACGCGGAGCGGACGCCGGGCGGCTCTAGCTCCGGCTCTGCGGTGGGCGTGGCGGCGCGCATGTTCCCCGTCGCGCTCGGTTCGCAGACGGCGGGATCGGTCTTGCGCCCTGCGGCGTTCAACGGCGTCGTCGGACTCAAGCCCACCCTCGGGCGCATCAGCAGATACGGCGTCGTGCCTGTCGCCGAATCGCTGGACACGATGGGGCATTTCGCGCGCAGCGTCGCCGACGCCGCTCTGCTGCTCGGCGTGATGGCGGGACACGATCCGAACGATCCCGCGTCCTCGCGCCGCGCCGCGCCGGCGTCGGATATGGGCGACGCGGCATCCCCGCCCAAGATAGGGCTGCTCCGATCCTTCTACTGGGAGCGCGCGAGCGACGAAGCCCGCCAACGCGCCGATGACGTCTCTAGCCGGCTTGCGGACGCGGGCGCGACGGTGGCGGACGCGAATCCGCCTACGGACTTCGACGAGCTTCTGCGCGCCCACCGCGTCTTGATGACGACTGAGGCTGCGGACGTTCATCGCAAGTGGTTCGCGGAGCGGGCGGACGACTACTCGCCCAACGTGCGCGGCGTGATCGAGGATGGCATCGCCGCGAGCGCGCGCGACTACCTGAGCGCCAAGCGCGTCCAGCGCGCGTTCCGCCGCGACCTGTCGAGCGCACTGGCTGACTTCGACGTCTTGCTGACTCCGACGACGCCAGCCGCGGCGCCTGCCGACCTGTCCGGCACTGGCGATCCGATGTTCCAGACGCCGTTCACATTCGGCGGATTCCCCGTTATCACGCTTCCCGCAGGGCTGGATGGCGACGGAATGCCGCTCGGAGTCCAGCTGGCGTCCCGCCATTGGGATGAAGAACGCCTGCTGCGCGTCGCCGCGTGGTGCGAACGCGTCATCGCGTAGATGCGCGTCAGCGCGCCGCTCTTATCTCGGCTAGGCGCGCGTCGGTTTGGTACAGCTCCGCTATCTCGGCGGGCGTCGAGCCGGCTAGGTTGGCGCTTTCGCTTTCGGGTATCAGCAGCCATGCCGCGAACTCTTCCGCCTGCCGCTCTCGCTTGCGGCTCCACGCGCTATCCAGCTTTCGCATCCACAGTTGGCCGCCCACGTGCAGGAAGTGATGCCCCAAGGCGTGCGCGACGCTCGATCGCTCTTCCGCCTCCGATCGCGCCGCCGACGGCAGGAAGATTACGCCGTCTATGGAGAACTCGCGGAAGCGCGCGTCGCCGAAGTCTAGCCGCGCGATGGCAAGCCCCTCGGCGCGCGCTATCTCTCGCGGGTCGTTCGCGCCGTGCTTGCGGATGACCTCCGCCGCTTTCTGTCTGCCCAGCATAGTCCGTTCGTCGCCTGCGCGCTCAGCCGTTCGCGCGCTCTCTCGCGGCTTTGTATGCCGCCGCCATCTTCATCCCCTGACGGATTAGCTCGCGCTCCTGCTCGGTGAAGGCTTCCCAGTCGTACTGCCTGAAGAAGAGGCGTATTTCAGGGTCCGCGACCTCGAAATCTTCCTCTCTGCCTTCTATCAGCCACTGAACGGATCTGCCCAGAATCTCGGCGGCGGCGGGCGCGTCTCTCGCGGAAAGCAGGATGCGCCCCGCCTCCAGCTTCCAAGCCCAATGGCGCCCTGAGCGCCCCATGCGCCGCGCGAAGTCGTCTAGGCTCATGCCGATCTCGGTGCGCGCCTCCTTGATGCGCGCGCCAATCTCCGCAGCCCGCCCGTCGTCGGCTCTGTGATGTTGCGTCATAAGCGACAATTCCGCTTCGTTACGCGCTCATCATACACCGCCCGCCGGGGATTTCACATAGCAATCTCTCCCCCGGCTTCGGGGCGCGCTATCAGCGTTCCGGCGGCGTGGTCGCACGTCGTTTCTTCGATGAAGAAGGTTCGGTAGGCGTCGAGCGTCACGCCGTCTAGGTCTTGGCTGCTGGGCGTGAAGTCGGGGATGCGTATGACGTCTCCGGCTCGCACGCGGCATAGAGGCCACTCGACGCCGCTCGCGTCCCACACGCGGTCCAGCTCCAGCCTCGCCAGTCGCGGGGAGACTTCGCGCGCGGAGCGCAGCTCGGTGTCGCGGCGGAGCGTTGCCGTGGCGGCTGCGGATTCGCCGATGTCCGGCACGTGTCGTTCGCGGCGGATGTATCGCGCGATGCTGCGAGCGTCTATAGCCTGCGACGCAAGCTCGCGCGCGCCGTTTCGCCGATACGCCACGCGAACGGCGTTTGCCACGTCTCGCCAGTCGGCGCTGAGCGGCATTCGCGCTACGCCGCCGCCGTTCTCGGGCTTGACGTAGCTCACCCAGTCGATGCCGCGCGGCGCGCGCCGAGCGTAGCTCAGCTTACGCCCCTCCCATACGCCAATGTCCATCCTCTCGCCCGCGCCCGACCCGAACGCCGTTACGCCGCTGCGCCTGTCTGTCAGAATGCGCCAGATAGTCCAGTCGTCTTCGTAGGCGTGGTCTATGATTGGGCCTCGCTCGATTAGGTCCGTGGCGGTGGACAGCTGCCGCGTCTGCGGGTGCATGTCCGCTATCAAGCCGCTGATGATGGCGCGCCCGTCCGCGTTTCCGTTGGAGTAGCTGCGGTTGCGAACCGTATCCGTGAGGTTGGACCAGTATCCGCGCGCGGCTATGGCAAGCCGCCAGTCTTCGGTCATCCCGACGACCTCCACGCGCCCCTCCCAAACCAAGCGCGCGGTGGACTCTTCGATGGCGAGCCGGCAGAGCATACGGCTTTGCCGCCACTCCCAGAAGTCGCGCTCGGTGGCGGGCATCGCTAGTCGCGCCTCGAAGAACCCTCCCGGAAGCCGCGTGGAGTGCGCCAGCGCGTCCAAGCGGGCGGGGTCTAGCGTCTCCAGCAGCCGCGAGCCGTTGGGGTCTCTCTCGAACAGCTTGATGGCGTGGGGTATCGTCCTGGGCATTGCTACACCCCCGCCACGATTGGAGCGTGCTTCGCGGATACGCTGAATTGCACCGCCGACGGGTCGCCGGGATCGTCGCGCAATATGTATATGCGCGTGGCCTCGGGACCTACGCCGAACGATCCGCCGGTGAAGTCCGCGAAGCGCTTCACCACGTCTTGGGAATCGAGCAGGTAGACGCCGGGCGAGTCGCTCAGCGTGTCTATCAGAGGTCGGTCGGCGGGGGAGACGTCGTCCAAGATTACCGCGCCTTCGTCTATGGGAAGCAGCTTCACGCTGTCCACGTCCCACTGCGCGTGGTAGCTGTAGCTGTATACGTTGTCTCTGAATGGCGGCTGCGCGTGGAACACGCCATATATGTCTATGTGGAAGTCGGGATGGGAGTATTCCGCGGCTCTGCCGCCTGCGGAGACGCTCGGCAGAGCCATAGGCGCGATTGTCAGTTCGCCGAGATCGAGCGTCTGGAAGCGGCCGGTTTCGTCCAGATACCGCTCTTCGCCGGAGACAGGCGTATGCCGCATGTCTCCGAACTGCCATCCGAGCGCGAACGCCATTGCGGACTCGGTGGGGTAGCGGTCGGGGCTGTAGACGCGCGCGAAGGGGGTTCCCGCGATGCGAACTCGCGCGAGCGCGCGGAAGATGCCGGCTGGCAGCGCGCCGCCGGGGGCGGTGAGGCGAACCCTCCCTGCGCGCGTGAACTCCGCGGCGGTGGAGTATTGCCCCCGAACGCGCGTATGCCAGCGCATCCGGGCGACGCTTTCGCCGCTCGCGTCGCCGTCCGCGGCGTTGTCGCCGCTCCACGTCGGGCTTCCTGCGTCGAAAGGCGTGTCGCCCTCTGTGGTCGAGCCGTTCTCTCCCTGAAAGAAGAGCGCGTCTAGTCGCCTCGCGCCGCTGCGCCGCGCTATCCACATCCGCGCCGCGCCGTCCCAGCCGCCGTTGGCGTCGGCTATCTTCATCTGGAACCTAGCTTCGCGCGCGCCGCCCACGTCGCTGATGTCTATGTAGTTGACGTTCGCGCCGTTTTGCTCGTTGTGGATGACTGCGGCGGCGGACGACACGGGCGGCAGCCGTCCGAACGGCTCGACCAGCAGGCGGAGCGTCGCGCCGGACGCGGCGCGCGCGGTGGAGAGCGCGGGCGCGCGGAGCAGGTCGGGCGGCAGCGCAAGCTCGCCCCACAGTACGCGATACTCCACGTCGCCGCCGCTTGCGTCGCCGAGTTGCACGAGCAGCGAAACCGGCTCGCCGTATCCGAGCGCCGCGCGACGCTCCGCGATGGCGCAAACGCGCTCCAGCGCGCGGATGGCGTCGCGCATCTCCCCCGCGTTCGACGCGCGCATGTCCAGCGTCGCCTCCACGCTGCGCGGCGTGTAGCGTGTCGCAATCGCGGGAAGCGCCGTCGGCGGCGTCAGGCTCAGCGGGCGGCTGGCGAAGTAGGGGGAGCGGAGGAGGTCTATGGTTGTGGATCCGTCGGTTAGCTCGAATGTCGCGGGCATTTGGGGAAAGCTCCTTGTCGCCTGAAGGGTGATTCGCGTGATTTCGCCTGAGGGCAATCTCCAAAATCACGGATCGGACAATGAAAATGGGTTGGGATGGAAAATCACCCCGCCGGCATCAATCGCCTGTACGGGGAGAGCGCGCGGCGTATGTCGGCGTCTAGGCTGACGGGCATTCGAGACGCGCCGCCAACGCGCTGGAGCGTGTCGCTCGCGGGCAGGCTCCACAGACGCGCGGCTTGGGTGAACGCGGCTTCTCGCACCGGCGACGGGAACGCGCGAATGGCTATCGACGCGCCGCTCGCGTGGGGGGCGGCTGCACTGCCGTTGACGCCGCGCAGAACGCTGACGGTGTTGCCGCTCGCCGCGAGCGCGTATATCTGCTCGTCGCCGATAAGCAGCGTGCAGCCGACTTCGATATCCGCGCGCTCGGTTAGGACGATGACGCTCGCGGCAGAGTCCACGGCGGATTGGAGCGTCTCGCGCGCGGGCGTTTCGGCGCGTCGGTATCCCCACTCTCCGCTGACGCGCACGCTGCGAAGCCCGCGCGGAAAGCGGCGTCTGCCGTCCGCTCTCCCGACCGCTATGATGGCGTGATGCGGGCGTGAGCCGTCGAGTCCGGCGGTCGGCGCGGCGTTGGCGGGATGCAGGCGGTAGTCCGCCGCGTCCCACAGCGTTTCGTGCGCTAGATCGCCGTCGTCGTCCGTCCGCAAGCCGCCGTCGTCCACCGAGATGAGGTCCGGCGTTTCGAGCCGCGTCGCGCCGTCGCCGTCGAATAGCCGCGTGGCGCGCAGCGTGTAGAAGTGGCGGAAGCAGTAGCCGTCTATCTGGCGCGACACGCTTTCGAGCATTGCGCGCAGGCGGGCGTCGCTCTCGTCGCCGGATATGTCCAGCGCCGAGCCGCTCTTGAGACTGTCTACGGTAGCGTATGCGTTCACGGGGTTCTCTCCTAAGGGAAGTTGGCTTGCGGGGGCGGGCGTTGGCGTATCGAGTTTCCAATAGGCGGAAGTTCCGCTTTCGCCTGCCCCTATCGGGAAGAAGAGGGGAAGGGGCGGCAAAGCCGCGCTCTTCCCCCCAAAACCTACGCCACCCCAGTGATGTTGTACTGGAGCGCGGTGTGCGTGGCGGTGGAGCGGTTTCCGCTGCGCTCGGCGAGCGCGTGGCGGAAGCTCACGGTCACCACCGTCTGCCGCTTGTGCGGGTCTCGCAGGACGTCCACTGTGGGCATTCGGCGGTAGCCCTGCGCCCACTGCGTGCGGTTCACCAGCAAGAGCCGCCCCGTGTTCGCGGTGTTGCCCCCGCTCGTCGCCTTGCCGTCGGCGTCCGCGAGCCGCATCTGTTCGGATACGATTACGGGTATGCCCTCCACCGCGCCCAGCATCCCCGTAAGCACGGTGGCGTTGGGGCCGAGCTTGTCCATCGTGCGGAACGAATCCACCGACTGCGCGCGGATGAACGTGTTGACGTCCATTATCCAAGCCAGCTCGGACGGGCGCGCGCCGTATCGCCCCATCTTGGCGCGGATGGCGTTGAACATGCCGTCGGATACGCCGGATTTGTGGTTGTTCGCCATATCCGTGTTGTCGACGAGCGGCAGGTGGATGATGCCGTCGTATCCGAGCAGCCAGTGCGCCTTGCCCGCGCTCGCGGTGGTTATGGTCGCGTCGTCCGCGTTGATGTTGTTCGTCTCGGTGGTGTCCGCGTTGAGGACGATGTCGTCCAAGACCTCCGCGCTGTTGCGAACGAGCGAGTTTCGTATCTCGCCGAGCAGCGAGGGCAGCGCGTTGTCTTCGTCCAGCGAGAAGCTGAACGGCACCTGCGCCACCAGTTCGCGCGCGGTGAGCGTCACCTTGCCTGTCGAGAGCTTGGTGGAGGTTGGGCCGGTGTTCTCGACGCCCGGATAGAAGGCGACGTCGCCTAGCTGCGTGGGGATGTCGAACGGCTGGCTGGGCATGGGGAACGCGGGTATCATGCCCGCCACGAGCGTTTGCAGGTTGACGTCCATCCACAGCTCGGCGCGTTCGAGCGTGGGAACCAGCTCGTCGCCCGATCCCGCGGTGGTGGAGTCCATCGCGGCGCGGATGGCGGCTTCGCGCAGGTGGTTGAGCGTGGGCTGGACGACCTGCCTGAACTGCATCTCCGGGTCTCGCGCGTTCGCGCCTACGGGCAGGCTGGGCGCGACGACTCCCGCGCGCAGCCGCCGTTCTATGCTCTGGAAGTGCCTGTCCACGTCGTCGGGGGTGACGTCGGCTATCATGGCGCGCGTCGCCTCACGCAGTTGCGCCGCCCACGATCGGGCGTGCGGCGCGTCCGGGTTGGCGCGGTGGCTGCGCGCCACTACGCGCATGATGCCGACATCCAGAGGTCCGAAGCCGCCGAACCGCCCGCCGACAACGCGGATGCCGCGCTCGTCGCCGTCGACGCGCGCGATGTCCGCCCGCCGCCGCTCGCGCGCCCGCTCCTGCATCTCCGCCATGCCGGCGCGCAGCCGCTCGTTCTCCTCGCGCAGCAGCCGCACGTCGCCAGTCAGCGCGTCCACGCGCTCCCGCGCGAAGCCGCCTATCTCGCCTATCGTCCGGTTCATGCGCTCCATCTCTTCAGTTACGCTGCTCATTGGTGTCTCCTGTGTCTGTGTTCTTGTGTGTGGCTTCGATAGATTGTTGGGGCGAATGCGGATCCGCCGCTGAGGGCGGGTCTCGGCATTCCGGCGCGGCGGCGGCGTCTGGGCGCAGCGCGTCGCGCAGTTCCTCCAGCATCATTCGCGTATGCCCGAAGTCTGCGCTCGGCGCGTCGGGCTGTGGGGCGTCGTCGGCGCGAATCAGCGCGCTCATAACGCGGCTGTGCGCCTCTCGCAGCGCGTCCGGGTCCGCCGGCACCGCCACTATCGACCACTCCAGCAGTTCCGAGCGCGACACGCGGACGCCGTAGCCGGACTCGTCCGGGCGCGACTCGATGGCGCGCCAGCCGATGGACGCGCCGCGCAGGAAGCCTTGTCGCCACGCATTGCGGACACGATCCGCGAACGGGTCTCCGGACATGAACTGAAACTCCGCGCGCACGCGCCCGTCCGCCGCGCGCTCCAGCGAGAGCGTCCGCCCGATGGGAAGCCCGCCCGACTCTGTGCGCCCCATGTAGTCATGCGCGTACAGCACCACGGGGTTCTTGAGGTAGTTGGAGAAGTCCATCCCCTCGAGGTCCACGCTCACGCCGTCGCGCGAAAGCTCGTTGGCGAAGATAGTCGCGGAGTAGACATCCTCCCCGCTATCCTCGCGCCCCGAGAGCGCCACCTGAGTTCTGCTGATTCCCTGCATCGGGTCTTGCCCCTCTTTCGTATGCCTGCGCCCTGCGTTGCGTATGCGGCAACCTAGCGTGAACTAAGTATGCGTACACATGTTCTTGTTGTCAAGGGCGAATTTGGCAAGTGGGGGAAATCAACCCAAATCCCGCAAATTAGGTGTATCCTGTGCATATATGCAAACTCAGGAGCATAGCCCCATGACGACCACAATCCACGTACTTGGCTCAGGCACGCCGACGCCCACCCCCACGCGGTTCGGCAGCGCGTTCGCGCTCAGCGTCGGCGACGAGCGCATCATGATCGATTGCGGACCTGCCGCCACGCACAAGCTAGTGAAGGCGGGGCTTTGGCCTACGGAGATAGATCACCTCTTCTTCACGCATCACCACTTCGACCACGACGTGGATTACCCGTGCTTTCTGCTGTGCCGCTGGGACCAAAGCACAGGCAAGGAGCGTAGGCTGAAGGTGTTTGGGCCAACGCTGACGGAGCGGATAACGGAGGGCATCATCGGCGAAGATGGCGTGTTCGCGCACGACTGGAAGGCGCGCGTGGGGCATCCGCTGAGCCAGCGCATACACGTCAACCGAGGCGGCAGCCTGCCGCGCCCCGCGCCGGACGTATTCGCCAAAGACATAAGCCCCGGCTTGGCGCACTCCGCCGACAACTGGCAGGCGGTAGCCGCGCCCGCCGAGCATGTTCAGCCGTTCCTAGACTCGCTCGCCTACCGCTTCGACACGCCGGACGGCAGCGTTGTGTTCACCGGCGACACTCAGCCGTGCGACTCGGTGCGAGATCTGGCGAAGGGCGCGGACTTGATGCTGTGCATGTGCTGGGACGATCAGGAAGTGATGGATGAAACCGGCGAAGGGCGCTGGCAGTGCGGCACGACAGGCGCGGCGAGGCTGGCGCAGGACGCGGGCGTAAAGAAGCTCGCGCTGGTGCATATAGGGCCACACCTGTCGCAAGACGAGCCGATGGCTAAGGGGATGGCGGACATCCGCCGAATCTACGACGGCGAGATAATGTTCACGGATGAGCTTATGGCGTTCGATCTGTAGACAAGCGCCCGCCAAGAAGCGCCTGCGCGCCTTGAACCCGCGCGCCGAAAGCGTGCAGACTGAGGCGCTGAGACTAGACGCTTTCGATTCGATAGGAGAGATAGACGAATGGCGCTCAGCACATACTTGTTCTTCGATAGGAACTGCCGCGAGGCGTTCGAGTTCTACCGCTCCGTGTTCGGCGGGGAGTTCGAGTTCATAGAGACGTTCGCGGGAGGTCCGCCGGACATGCAAATGGCGGACGAAGACCGCGACTTGATTATGCACGTGTCCTTGCCGGTGGGCGGCAGCACGCTGATGGGCAGCGATATGCCGTCGTCGTTCGGCGGTCCGGTTTTGGCGGGAAGCAACTTCGCCATATCGGTGGACGCCGAGAGCCGAGCGCGCGCCGACGAGCTTATGGCGAAGTTGTCCGAGGGCGGCGCGACGACGATGCCCATGCAGGATACGTTCTGGGGCGCGTACTTCGGTTCGTGCGCCGACAAGTACGGCGTCAACTGGCAGGTTCACTACAGCAGTCAGCAGTAGACGGCGGCGGCGTCCGACGCCGCATCCTCGTTCGCTAGCGCGCCAATCAGTTCGGCGCGCTGGTGAGCAGGAAGCCGCCATCCACCGGCAGCGTTACGCCGGTTACGAACCGCGCCTCGTCGCTGACTAGGTAGAGCGACGCTAAGCCGATGTCCCACCCCCGCCCCTCTACGGGCAGCGGGGTGGACTCTCGGCGCATCTCGCGCGCGTCAGCCGATCCGCTGGCTAGGCGCGGCGTCCACATCAAGCCGGGCATGATGCAGTTGACGCGGATGTTGTCCGCGGCGTGGTCGAGCGCCATCGCGCGCGTCAGCCCGACGACGGCGGATTTGTTCACGGTGTACGGCGCGGAAGACCGCCCCGCCTTCGGGCGCAGCGCGGTTACGGACGATATGTTGACTATCGCTCCCCCGCCGCCCGCGCGCATGTGGGGGATGGCGGATCGGCTCATGTTGATCATGCTCATCAGGTTGACGGACGCCGAGCGCATCCAGTCTTCATCCGTGGCGTCTACCACGCTGCCGCCCGCGCCGCCTCCGCCCACGTTGTTGTGCAGCGCGTGAAGCCCGCCGAACCGCTCTACGGCGGCGTCCGCAGCGCGGCGGCAGTCGTCGGCGCTGGTGGCGTCCGCGGATACGGCTATCGCCTGCCCGCCCTCGTCCGCGATGATTCGGCAGGTGGCTTCCGCCCACTCTCGCACCGCGTCCACGACGACCACGCTCGCGCCCTCCCGCGCGAACGATATAGCCGCCGCCGCGCCGTTGCCGACGCCTCTTCCGCCGAACGTGCCGCCGCCGCTCACGAGCGCGACCTTGCCGTCCAGCCTGCCCACGCGGGCGCTTGCCGCGCTCATCCCGCCGTCTCCAGAACGTGCAGATACATGAACGCGCCCGTGTACGTAGTAGCCTCCTCGCAGTGTCCGCCGACCATCTCGCCAGACGGCTTAGCGGCTGCGAGGTGGATGTGGACGCGGATTCCGCTTTCGGATTCCGGCATCGGCTGTATGTAGCCTTCCGCGCTCACCAGCTCCAGATTTTCGTCCACTGCGCTGCGCTCGAACACCGCTTCGCCTTCCGCGTCATGTTCGCACAGGTTGCGGAGCCGCAATTGCCTTAGGCTGCCGATGCAAGACGTGATAGCCGCCTCGCGTATCCCCTTCGCAAGCGCGAACTCTTCCAGCCCGCCCACGAGCGGTTCGCCGGGCCCAAATCTGTGGTAGATGACGCTGGTCTGCGCGGCGTCCCATGCGGGCATTGCGGAACCTCCTGTCGGATGTTTGCGTGGATTTACAGGATAGGCGGGATTTATGGGGTATTCGGGATGCGCCCTAATACGTCGCGCGCCCGCCGGTTATGTCGAACACCGCGCCGGTGCTGAACGAGCATTCCTCGGACGCCAGCCAGCCGACTAGCGCGGCTATCTCCTCTATCTCGCCGGTGCGCCCCATGGGGATGCGCTCCACCATGTAGCTAATCTGCTCGGGCGTGAACTCTTCGAGAATGCGCGTCTGCACCACGGCGGGGGTTACGCAGTTGACGCGCACGCCGCTTTGGGCAAGCTCTTTGCCGACGGATTTGGTGAGCGCGATGACGGCGGCTTTGGTTGCGGAGTATGGAACCATGCGCGGGTTGCCCTCCTTGCCGGCTACGGACGCGATGTTGACGATGCGCCCGTAGTCTCGCTCCAGCATGTGGGGAACTACGGCGGCGGTGAAGCAGAACACGCCGCGCAGGTTCGTGCGGTAAACGCGGTCCATCTCGCTAACGGGAAGCTCCCAGATGTTGCCGTTTACGCCGCCGATGCCGGCGTTGTTGACGAGGATGTCGATTCGCCCCCAAGCCTCCAGCGCCTCTCGGCAGGCGCGCTCCGCGGTGTCCGGATCGGCGACGTCTCCCAGAACTAGGCGCGCGTCGACGCCGCGAGCGCGAAGCTCGGCGGACGCCTGCTCGCCCAGATCTGCGTCCACGTCCACCATCATCAGCCGCGCGCCCTCGCTCCCCAGCCGCCGCGCTATGCCGCAGCCGATGCCCGTAGCCGCGCCGGTTACTATTGCCGCCTGATTGTCGAAGCGCGCCATTCGCGTCTCCCGCGTCTATCGTCTGTCGGATAGAAGTTGCGCGGTTGGGATGGATGGATTTCACCCAGCCCGCGATAGGGGTTCTAAAGCGCCGACCCCTCCCTTAGATCGCGCAGCGATTGCGAGAAGGCGTCCACCGTGCGGTCGATTATCTCCTCGTCGTGCGCGGACGATACTAGGAACGCGCGTCCGCCCATCATGTCCACCCCATTGACGAGCATCGCGCGGCGGAGGGCGCGGGTTTTCTCCTGCGGCATAGTGTCGTATATCCGCTGGTATGGCATATCGCACAAGTCGCGGTCGCAGTTGCAGTCCGCGCCTAGGTTCACGTGGATTATGGACGCTATGCCGTGCGCGTGTCCGGCAGCTTCGTTGCGGGCGAAGGCGTCGTTCAGCCCGCGCTTGAGCCGCTCCGCCATGGCGTCGGCGCGCGCGTTTATGCCGGCGGTCGCGATTGCGTCCAGCGTGGCGATGCCGGCTGCGGCGGTCACCGGCTGCGCGTTGAACGTGCCTCCCTGCGGCACTCGGCGCGCGCTGTCCCACTCCGCATCGTCTCGGAACGCCATAAGCTCCATGATGTCGGCGCGCCCGCCGACCGCCGCGCCGGGCTGCCCGCCCGCGACTATCTTCGCCATCGTCGTCAAGTCCGGCTCTATTCCCCACCGCGCTTGCGCGCCGCCGGGCGATAGGCGGAAGCCGGTAATCACCTCGTCCATGATGAAAACTACGCCATGCCGCGCGGTTATCTCGCGGATATCCTGCAAGAAGCTCGGGTTCATCAGCGGGAAGGTGCCGTAGTGCGCACCGTTGCACTCTACTATCACGGCGGCTATGTCGTCGTCCGCAGACAGTATCCTGTCCACCGCGGCGGCGTCCACAGGCGCGACTATCACGGTGTCGAGAACCTCTTTCGGCACGCCGCCGAGCGCTTGCCCCGATTCGGGCGTAACGTAATCGTGCCAGCCGTGGAAGTGTTCGTGGAACTTGACTATCTTGGTCTTGCCCGTGTGGGCGCGCGCGAGCCTGAGCGCGAGGTAGGTGGATTCCGTGCCGGACGTGGTGAAGCGCACCCGCTCTAGGTTGGGCATGAGCCGCTTGACGGCTTCGGCGTATCGCACCTCGTGGGTGGTCGCGCCGCCGAGATGCGTGCCGCGCGCCGTCTGCTCAGCCACCGCCGCCGTAACCTGCGGCGGGCTGTGTCCCATCATCAGGCTGCCGTTGCCCATCACGTAGTCCACAAGCTCGTTGCCGTCCACGTCGTACTTGAACGCGCCCTCGCCGCGTTCGATGTACACCGCGAACGGCGAAGTGAACCGCGTCTGGTGGGTGACGCCGCCGGCGAAAAGCTCTACGCCGCGGCGGTGCCATCCCGCCGAGCTTGGGAATTTCTCCGCGAACCGCTGTTCGATGGTTGGCATGGCGACGCTCCCCTTCCGCTGACCGCATCCACTAGATGGCGGTCAGTCTACCACACGCGACGGGGGCGCATTCGGGCAGATTCGCAGGATGAGCGGGGGATTTTCAATGGTCGGGCAGGATATCGGCTCGCATGCCAATCATCCTGCATATCCTGTGAATCTATGTAAAACCCCCCGCCCGCACAATGCGGACGAGGGGTTTCGCTTGGGGTTATGGGAGAGGGTTGGCTAGATGGCTAGACGCCGCCGACTCCCGCGGTGGACGGGGTGGCTGCGGCGCGCTCGCGCGTGCGGCTGATGCCGATGCGCCGCGCGATGATGACCTTCTGGATCTCCACCGTGCCGGCGGGGTGGGCGCCCACGAGGCTTCCGCGCTGGTACACCTCAGGTTCGCCGCCGAAGGGCGCGCGCGGCTCGTCGGTGCCGCAAAGGCTGTACATGCCCATCACGTCGCGCGCGCGGTCGGCGTTCTTGATGCGGTAGAGCTTGCCGAACATGGACGTCTGCGAGCCTTGGTAAGTCATCTCTTGGCGAGACTGGTACATGCCATAGTTGCGGAGGTTCATCAGGCTGTGGATGTGCGAATCTATGTAAGCCGACGCCGCTTCCTGCTGGATTACCGGGTCCGCGCCGAGCGGCTCGCCGTCGCGCTTCGCTCCGCGAACGTATTCGAGCAGGTTGTCCATAGACTCGTCTTCAGGGAACGCCTGCCCGCGTCCGCCGTGTTCGACTTCCAGCGTGGTCTGCGTAACCTGCCAGCCCTGATGGTCGCCGCCGATGAGGTGGTCGCCCGGCACGCGAACGTTGTCGAAGAAGAACACGCTCTGGTCGTCCCCCGAAAGCAGGTCCATGCGCTCTTGCGAAAGCCCGTCCGCCGGGAACGGCACCATGAAGTAGCCGAGGTTGCGGTGTCTGGGCGCGTCTGGGTCTGTCATGAAGGGGCCGAAGAGGTAGTCCGGCTCCTCGACGCCGCTGATCCATATCTTCTGGCCGTTGAGGATGAAGTCGTCGCCGTCGCGCACCGCTCGGCTCTGGAGAGAGGCGAGGTCCGAGCCGGCGTTAGGCTCCGAGAAGTTCTGGAAGGCTACCTTGTCCGCGCTGAGCAGCGGCTTGAGGAACTTATCCTTCTGGGAGTCGTCCGCCCACACCAGCAGCGTGGGGAACACGAGGCTGTTGGTGAAGCCCGGCACCACGCGCGCGCGCCTGAACTCTTCTTGGATGATGGTCTCGTGTTCGCCGGACAGCCCGCCGCCGCCGTACTCCTTCGGGTAGGTGGGATAGAGCCAGCCCTTTTCGGCTAGCGTCTTGTGCATCTCGCGCCACCAAGCATACTGCTCGTCCGAAAGCTCGTTGCGGTCTACCGGCGCGCGCATCTCCCGCGGCACGTTCTCATCGAGCCAAGAGCGCACTTCCCGGCGGAAGTCTTCCTGATCCTCGGTGTACATGTAGGCAAAGTCCATGCGACTACTCCTTGGCGCGGGCGGCGCGACGATTCGTCCGAAACCTGTTCTGGACGCTATTCAAGCGATGGGGCAATTGTAGGCGCGGCGCGCGGGCGTGTCAACAGCGCGGCGCGGGGCAATGTCGCCCGATTGACGACCCGCGCGGGCTTGTGCTATTGTCAGTTCGTGAAAATTTGCACATACGATAGCGTTCACCCCAAACCGCGCTAGGTCCCCGCAAATTGCCGAGCGACAGGGTTCAGATACTGTTTCGCGTCATCGCCGCCGCGTCGGTCGTTTCCGCTTTTGGGCAAGTGGCGCTAGGCGGCGTGGTTCGGGTTACCGGCTCCGGGCTTGGATGCCCCGATTGGCCTCTCTGCCACGGGAAGATCATCCCCCCGTTCGACACCCCGACGCTGATAGAGTACAGCCATCGGATGAGCGGGACGATTCTCGGCTTGCTCGTCATCGCCACGGTCGTCATAGCGTGGATGCGATTTCGGGAAGACAGGGTGGTCATGCGCGCGAGCGTCGGCGCGCTGGCGCTGGTCATCATCGCCGGGCTGCTCGGCGGCGTTACGGTGCTGAGCGAACTGGAATGGTGGTTCGTGCTGCTGCATCTGGGGGTTGCCGAGCTTCTCATCGCCTGCCTGACGGTGGCGGTCATAGCGGGATGGAACGGCGCGGGGGAGAATCGGCGGACGGCGCGCGCGGACGACGGCGCGAGGCAGTGGACGGCTGCGGCGGTGGCGGGCGCGTTCGCGCTCATCCTGTCCGGCTCGTACATGGTAGGCTACGGCGCGGGCAGCGCGTGCGGCGATTGGCCCCTGTGCAGGGGAAGCCTGCTGCCGGCGGGAACGGCTTATGTGATACATATGGCGCATAGGTATGTGGCGGCTATAGTGGGCGCGGTAGTTCTGTGGGCGGCGTGGCGCGTGTGGCGAACGTCCGAGGAAAGCTCGGCGGCGCGGTTCGCGGCGGCGGCGGTAGCCATCGCATTCGCGGCGCAGGTAGTAGTTGGCGCGGCGGTGATTTGGATGGGGTTCAGCGGAGATATAAAGGCTACGCATCTCAGCATGGCGACGCTCGTATGGATAGCGTTGGTGTGCGCGGCGGCGCTGGCGTATCTGCCGGAGCGCGCGCGAGCTTAGGACGGAATGCGAATGACTGCATCGACGACGACAGCCGCTCCGCGCTCTCGCTCCATTTTCATGGAATACATGGCGCTCACCAAGCCGAAGATAATATCGCTGCTCGTTCTGACGGCGCTGGGCGGGATGTTCCTCGCTTCCGGCGGCGCGCCCGATCCGCTGCTGACGGCTGTGGTGCTAGGCGGCGGCGCGCTGGCGGCTGGCGGCGCGAACGCGCTCAACCACTATATGGACCGCGATATAGACCGGCTGATGCGGCGCACGTCGAGCCGCCCCGTAGCCGCTGGAAGCATACCGCCGACGAACGCGATGCGGTTCGGCATCGCGCTGAACGCGGCGGCGTTCGCGCTGCTCGCGTGGTTCGCCAACCCGCTCAGCGCGGCGCTCACGCTGGCGGCTACGCTCTTCTATGTGTTCGTGTACACCAAAGCGCTGAAGCGCAGCACGCCCCAGAACATCGTCATCGGCGGCGCGGCGGGCGCGATTCCGCCAATGGTGGGCTGGGTAGCGGTTACTGGCTATTTGGGGCTGCCCGCGCTGTACATGTTCGCCATAGTGTTCTTCTGGACGCCGCCCCACTTCTGGGCGCTGGCGCTGATGATAAAGGACGACTACGCGAAAGCCAGCGTCCCGATGCTGCCCGTAGTGGCGGGGGTGCGCGAAACGAAGCGGCAGATACTGTTGTACGCCGCGCTGCTGTTCGCGCTCACGCTCATGTTCTTCACCACGCGCGCCGTGGGCTGGGTGTACTTCGTCGGCGCGCTCGCGCTCGGCGCGGGGTTCGTGTTCTATGCGTGGCGGCTGATGAGAAAGCCGGGCATCGAGGGCGCGAAAGCGGCGTATCTATACTCGTTGGCGTATCTCGCGCTGCTGTTCGCGGTCATCATGGCGGACAGCGTCGCGGGCTGGTAGGGCGAAATCCTTGACTGCGAAAATTCGCTTTGATAGATTCTATACAGTGGCGCGGGAAGCGATTTTCGGCGCGCCCAACAAGCACCAGAGGGATTCGGGGAACATGTCCAGAGTCTTACGGCGTGGCGGCTCTACGCTCGCCCTTGCGATGGTTGGCGCGCTGCTGGCGCTGCTGCTCGGATGCGCCCCGGGAGACCCCCAATCGACTTTCGACGCGCAAGGTCCCGTAGCGCAGTCTCAGCTGACCCTGTTTTGGGTGATACTCGGCGCGGGCGCGCTGGTGTTCGTGCTAGTCGAAGGCGCGATAATCTACACGATGATAAGGTACCGCCGCCGCAAGGCGGACGAAGTGCCGGAGCAGGTAGAGGGCAACGCCACAGTCGAGTTCGCTTGGACGCTGGGCCCCACCGTGCTTCTGTTCATCGTCGCCATACCCACCGTTTTCACCATATTCGATAACCAAGTGTCGCCCGACCCGGACGCGCTCACGGTGGACGTGATAGGGCATCAGTGGTGGTTCGAATTCCGATACGATCACCCGGACGACCCGACGCAGGACGTGGTTTTCGCCAACGATCTGCACATCCCCGTGAATGAAGTCATCAACGTCAACCTAGAATCGGTGGACGTGATTCACAGCTTCTGGATACCCAAGATAGCCGGCAAGGTGGATATGGTGCCGTCCACAGGCAACACCATGTGGATACAGGCAGACCGCACGGGGCTGTACTATGGGCAGTGCGCGGAGTTCTGCGGAGTGCAGCATGCCAAAATGCGCTTCAAGGTGATAGTGGAGACGCGCGAGGAATTCGACGCATGGCTGCGCGAACAGGCGGAGCCGGCTGTCGAATCTCCCGATCCGCTCGTGTCCGAGGGGCGCAGCCTGTTCGCCAAAGCCGGGTGCAGCGGCTGCCACGAGACCGAATCCGTAGTTCCGCACGGGCGTCCGGGGCGCGATGGGCCTAACCTGACGCACGTGGCTACGCGGACGATGTTCGCGGGCGGCGTGTTCGACAACCTAGACGAGAACGGCGAGGTCAACGACTCCATCCTTCAGCGGAACCTGCGAACGTGGATCGAAGACCCCGAAGCGGCTAAGACTGGCAACATAATGGCGCGGCGCGGCGTGCCGTACATAGACCCGGACAGCGCGCTGACCGAAGCCGAGCTATCCGCGATAGTCGCCTACCTATCTAGCCTGAAGTAACGGCTGGCACAGCGTTGGCAGCAGTGTTTGGAGGAACGGGATGACTCTGGCGATTCCCAGACCGGTTCACCCCACAGGCGTTTGGTCTTGGATAACCACCATAGACCACAAGCGCATAGGCATTTTGTACGGCGTAACCGCCTTCATAATGTTCTTTTCGGGCGGCATCGAGGCGCTGCTCATCCGAATGCAGCTCATTCAGCCTGAGCTGAGCCTCGTTTCGCCTGAGATATTCAACCAGCTGTTCACGATGCACGCCACTACGATGATCTTCCTCGGCGTGATGCCGCTGTCGGCGGCGTTCTTCAACTTCGTCGTGCCGCTGCAAATCGGCGCGCGAGACGTGGCGTTTCCGCGCCTCAACGCCTTCAGCTTCTGGACGTTCCTAGCCGGCGCGCTGATTCTCAAGCTGAGCTGGTTCACCCACAACGCGCCCAACGGCGGCTGGTTCGGATACTCTCCGCTCACCGGAATCACCTACAACGCAGGGCACGGAATCGACGTCTGGATAGTGTCGCTTCAGGTCTTGGGCGTAGCGTCGCTCGCGGCGTCGTTCAACTTCATCGTAACCATACTCAACATGCGCGCGCCCGGCATGGGGCTTATGCGAATGCCGCTGTTCACGTGGATGACGCTGGTCACCGCCATCCTGCTAGTGCTGGCGTTCCCTGTCATCACGGTGGCGCTCATCGAGCTGCTGTTCGACCGCGCGTTCGGGATGAACTTCTTCAACGTAGCCGCGGGCGCCAACCCGGTGCTGTGGCAGCATCTGTTCTGGGTGTTCGGACACCCTGAGGTGTACATCCTGATACTGCCCGCGATGGGCATAGTATCGGAGATCCTGCCCGTGTTCTCGCGCAAGCCGCTGTTCGGCTACGCCACGGTGGTTCTCGCCGGCGTCATCATCGCGTTCATGGGCTGGATGGTGTGGAGCCACCACATGTTCACCGTGGGGCTGGGTCCCGTCGCCAACTCGGTATTCACGATAACCACCATGCTGATAGCGGTGCCTACGGGCATCAAAGTGTTCAACTGGATGGGGACGATGTGGGGCGGATCGCTCAGCTACAAGACCCCCATGCTGTTCGCCATCGGCTTCGTGACGATGTTCATAATCGGCGGAATCAGCGGCGTCATGCACGCGGTAGCCGCCTCCGACGCGCAGCAGCAAGACACGTATTTCATAGTGGCGCACATCCATTATGTGCTGTTCGGCGGCGCGATATTCGCCATACTGGCGGGCGTCTACTACTGGTTCCCGAAGCTGACGGGGCGGATGTACGACGAGAAGCTGGGGCAAATTCACTTCTGGCTAATGTTCATTGGCCAGAACATCACATTCTTCCCGATGCACTTCACCGGACTCAACGGAATGCCGCGCCGCATCTACACCTACTACGGCGGCATGGGCTGGGACTTCTGGAATCTGGTATCCACTATAGGCGCGTTCATGCTGCTGTTCGGATTCCTGTTCTTCATCCACAACATGATAAAGAGCTGGAAGAATGGGCAGGTTGCGAGCGCGGACCCGTGGGACGGTCGGACGCTCGAGTGGTCGATACCCTCGCCTCCGCCCGAGTATAACTTCGTAGAGATTCCGCACGTGGAAGACCGCGATGACTGGTGGGAAGAGAAGCAGCGTCGGCGCGAGCGCAGGGAAGTCGAAATCGATACCGCCGTTCCGGTGGTCGCGGGCGGCTCCGACGAGGAGCATGACATCCACCTGCCGCAGCCTTCTTACTGGCCGTTCTTCGTGTCGCTAGGGCTGTTCATCATGGGATTCGGGCTTGTGTACCTGATGAACGTGAGCGACGCCGGAATACGCACCCTAAATTGGCCCGCCACGGCGATAACGGTGATAGGCGTGGTAATCGGCATCGTCTCCGTCTACCGATGGTCGTTCGAGCCGGTCAACGACCCTGAGCCAAACGACGGCGAACACGCCGCCGCCTACTAACAGCTGGAGGCTTGATTCTTGGCACACGCTAGCGCCCCCGCCCACGCCGAACACGAACCGACGACGACGGGGCTGAACCACAGAAAGCTGCTCATGTGGGCGTTTCTGGGTTCGGACTGCATGTTCTTCGGAACGCTCATCGCCACCTATCTGGTTTACAAGAACAAGAGCCTGACGGGTCCGATGCCGATCGACGTGTTCGACATTCCGGTCACGTCCGTCAGCACCTTCGTTCTTCTGATGAGTTCGATGAGCATGGTAATGGCTTACGCATGGCTCATGCGCGGCAATCTCAAGGCGTTCAGAATATGGATGGCTTCCACCGCCATCATGGGCGCGACGTTCTTGGCGTTTCAGACATTCGAGTTCTACGACTTCGTGCAGCACGGGCTGACGCCGCGCACTAACCTGTTCGGGACGACGTTCTTCACGCTGACAGGCTTCCACGGCGCGCACGTAACGCTAGGCGTCGTGTGGCTGCTGTCCATCCTGTTCCACTCCTTCAGAAAGGGCGGCGTGACGCCGGAGAAGAACCTAGACGTAGACCTAGCGGCGCTCTACTGGCACTTCGTAGACATCGTTTGGATAGTCATCTTCACCGTCGTCTACCTGTTCGGCGTATTCGAGGGCTTCCCCGGCGCGCCGACGGCCGCGGGACACTGAAGACTAAACCGGACGAGCGCGAACAGGTCAGGTCAGCTATCACTCTCGGAGAGACGGCATGAGCGAGCAAGACACCCAGATAGAAGAGCATGGCGCGGCGGAGGCGGCGCACGCGGGACACCCGACGCCAAGCACGTATTTCAAGGTCGCCATTACGCTCTCCATCCTGACCGCCATCGAAGTCGGCATCTTCTACATCACGCAGCTTTCCTACGGCATCATCCCGATTCTAGCCGTGCTGTCGATAGGCAAGTTCGCGCTGGTGGTGATGTACTACATGCACCTGAAGTTCGACTCCAAGCTGTTCACGTGGATGTTCTTCTTCGGCATGATAGTAGCTACTGGGGTCACATTCGCGCTGATGGCGCTCTTCGGCTGGTTCGGCTGAGAAACGAGATAGCCTCGCGCTCGGCGCGCGGCCGCCCGCGAATCGGGCGCGCCGCGCCGAGCGTGGAAAGCGAGGGGGAAGTTGGACGCACTGTCTCTGTGGACGGCGTGGCGGGCAGAACCCGAATCTATAGTCCTGCTGGTGGCGATAGAGGGGCTTTACCTGCTCGGTGTAGGCCCGCTGCGCGAGCGAAACAACTGGGCGGACGACGTGGATCCGCGGCAAGTCGGGACGTTCACGCTCGGGGTGCTCACGCTGTTCGTCGCGCTGGCGTCGCCGATAGACGTCATCAGCGAGAAATACCTGTTCAGCGTCCACATGCTTCAGCACGTTCTGCTGACGCTCGTCGCGCCGCCGCTGATGGTGCGCGGACTTCCCCATTGGCTGATCCGCCCGCTGCTGCGCCCCAACTGGGCGTTCAGAACGGCGCGCGCGGTTACGCATCCCATAGGCGCGTTCTTGGCGTTCAACATAGTGTTTTCGCTGTGGCACATACCCGCGCTGTACGACACTTCGCTGAACAACAACTTGGTTCACGTAATCGAACACGCGATGATGATTTCCACCGCCATGGTGATGTGGTGGCCTCTGACCAGCACGATGCCGGAGCTGCCGCGCGTGTCGTATCCCATGCAGATCATGTACCTCTTCGGGCTGTCGGTGGCGCAGATCATAGTGTTCGGCGCGCTCACCTTCGCGGGCAGCCCGCTCTACCAGACCTATATGGACGCGCCGCGCATCGCCCCGTTCTCCGCGATTACGGACCAGCAGATAGGCGCGATCATAATGAAGATAGGCGGCGGGGCGCTGTTCCTCACGCTGCTGGTGGTTGCGTTCTATCGCTGGTACGGCGAGGAAGAACGCTCGCGGCAAGCCAATAGACGACGACATTCGAACAGGCTCGGCGACAGAGGTCTCGAGCCGGAGGAGACTTCCGGATGAGCAAAGACTTCGTGTTTTCGATGCTGTTCCCGTTTCTTGCGGTGGTTATGATTGCGGCATACGGGGGCGGGCTTGGCGTAGCCTTCATCGTGCTGGACCACGAATTTGGCGTGTGGACGGTGGTAGTTCTCGGCTCGGCGCTGGTGTTCGGCGTGCCGATAGCCGCCTACCTGCTCACGCGGAAAGAGGCGTAGCGACGGCTTGCCGCGGGCGGGCTGACATTGGCATGCGGAAGCCGAACTGCGATGCCAATGCCTACCACTGCAAACCCCCGCTGGGCGAGGGCGCTTCCGCCGCCGCGCCTCCGCCCTCGCATGGCGCTGGCGGCGCTCCTGCTGGCGGCGGCGCTCTTCCCCGCCGTCGGATGCGTGGCGGACGGGCGCGGCGCGGATTTCAACGGCACGCCGCTTTCCGACGATAGCCCCGCGCCCGCCATAGAGCTGACAAACCAGCTCGGCGAGCCGTTCAGACTGAGCGATCTGCGCGGGCAGGTAGTTGCGCTCACGTTCCTCTACACGAACTGCCCCGACGTATGCCCCATAACGACTAGCCAGCTTCGCAATGCGGGCGACGAGCTGGGCGCGGATGCCGACTCGGTGGCGTTCGTAGCCGTCAGCGTAGACCCGGCGCGCGACACGGCGGAGGCGGCGCAAGACTATCTGGAGCGGTGGGATCTGGGGGGCGAGTGGCGCTTCCTAGTCGGCGAGAGGGACGCGCTCGAACCTGTCTGGAAGAGCTACTACGTAGACCCCTACGCGACTGGCGGCGAGACGGCGGCGCCGACGCGCGGGGCGGTGGACGCGCTGAGCGCGGCTATATCCGCCAAGTACGATGTGGTTCACGGCGCGCCCGTGTTTCTCATAGACGGCGACGGATGGCGCAGGGTAGTCCACACGTCTCCGCTCGACATTGGGGAGATGGCTCAGGATATAAGGGCGCTGTTGCGCGAACGGAGACGCTAGGCGGCGGCAAGGCTCCGCTTGGCGGCGTCGGCTATCTGGGCGAAGCCGTCCGGGTCGCGCATGGCTACGTCCGCGAGCATCTTGCGGTTTACCTCGACGCCCGCGAGCCTCAAGCCGTGGATGAACTTGCTGTAGCTCAAGCCGTTGGCGCGCGCGGCGGCGTTGATCTTGATGTTCCACAGCCGGCGCATGTCGCCCTTGCGCTCGCGGCGGTGGGCGTAGGCGTAGGAGTACGCCTTGAGCATGGACTCGTTCGCCTGCCTGAAGAGGGAATGTCGCCCGCCCTGATGCCCTTTGGTCATCGCCAGTATTTTCTTGTGGCGCTTTCTTTTAGTGACGCCTCGCTTGATTCGGGTCAACTGACTGCCTCTCTGCCGCAACATGCAACCGCCCCTGCTCGTGGGAGGGGCGGCGGAAGGTCTATGAGTTTATGGGTTGGATTCTAGCAGTTAGCGCAGCCCATACGGAAGAGCGCGCTTGAGCATCCGGACATCGGACGGGCTTGCTTCGAGCTTTTTGGCGAACAGCCGCTTCGCTCTGGCGGTCTTCTTGCGGCGCAGGTGGCTGCGGTGTCCTTTCATGCGGACGATCTTGCCGCTGCCCGTGATGCGGAATCGGCGCTTGGCGCCTTTGTGGGTCTTGAGCTTAGGCACGTACTCTCTCTTTCTCCTGTCTAGCGTCGGGACTGTTCGCGGGCGCAAGCACCATCGAGAGCATCCTTCGGCTCTCGAAGCGCGGCGCGCTCTCGAGGGCGGCATCGTCTACGAGAGCTTCGGCTACTTTCCGCAAGAGCGTCATGCCTATTTCGGGATGATCGTTCTCGCGACCTCTGAACATGACCGATACCTTGACCTTGGCGCCCTGCCCAAGCAGCCGCTTGGCTAGGCGCGTCTTGGCGAGCCGGTCGTGTTCTCCGATGCGCGTCTTCATGCGAACCTCGCGCAGCTCGTTCGTGGGCCTGAGCCGCCGAGCCTTGCGAGCTTCGCGCTCCTTGCGGGTAGCCTCGTACTTGAACTTGCCGAAGTCCATCAGGCGACACACGGGCGGCCTAGCGCCCGGCGCAACCTCGACGAGATCGTATCCCCTCTCGTCCGCAATCATCATCGCCTCGCGCGTGGGCATAACGCCCAGCTGCACGCCGTCTTCATCGATGACGCGCACCTGCGGAATGCGAATCTGCTCGTTAGCCCTGTAGTCCCGTGGTGGTATTCTAGCACCTCTTTCGTCAACTAAAATACGGCTAGGCTTTGCCTAGTCCAACGAATATAACACAGATACTAGACATCGGCAACCGCTTGCGCCCGCCGAAATTCGCAGCGGCGCGGGTCGCCTATGCCGCGCCTCCCCGCGTTCCGCGCGCCTCCAGCGCCAACAATTGCCGAACCCGCGCGCCGCTGATACACTGTGGCGCAGCGGATTGCAAGACTGGATGCGCCAGCGGAAGGAGCGCCCCCTATGTTCATAGGTCATTTCACTGAGAGGCCCTATCAGGACCCCAAGTCCGGCTACTTCGGCGCGACAGGGCTGCCTATCAAAGACCTCACGCTGAGCAACGAGATCTACGACCCCGAGGTGGGTGCCGACCTGTACAACCGCTACCTAGACGAGCGGCTCTACGCCGAAGAGGTGGGCTTCGACGGCATAATGCTGAACGAGCATCACAGCACGCCGTTTTGCATGGGCGGCGCGATGAACGTCGAGGCGTCGATTCTCGCCAAGACAACCTCGCGCGCCAAGATAGTGCTGCTCGGCAACATCCTGCCCATATGGGACGATCCGCTGTGGCTGGTGGAGCAGCTGGCGATGATAGACATGATCTCGCGCGGCAGGCTCGTATCCGGCTGGGTGCGCGGCACCGGGCGCGAGAGCGTCGCGCACAACTCGCCGCCGCCGTACAACTGGGAGCGCTTCCAAGAGGCGCACGACTTCATCGTAAAGGCGTGGACTACGCCCGGCCCATTCCGGTGGGAAGGCAAGCACTTCAACTACCGTTACGTCAACCCGTGGGTGAAGCCGTACCAGAACCCGCACCCGCCCATCTGGCTGCCCGGCGTCGTCAGCCGAGATTCGCTCGTGTGGGCCGCCACCAACCGCATCCCGTACATCATGCTGGCGACGAAGCTGGCTCCCACGCAAGAGGCGTTCCAGATATACCACGACACCGCCGCCGAGCTAGGCTACGACTCAGGCCCGCAGAACATCGGCTACTTGTGGAAGGTTCACGTAGACGAAACCGAAGAGCTTGCGGATGAAGTCGGCAGGAAGTTCGTGCAGGGTCCGAGCAACCCGTTCCTTGCGGGCAACGAAGGCACCGCCAACCCCGCGCTGCTGAACCTGCCGGGGCTGACATCTCGCCGCCGCGTGCTGCCCACGCGCGACGCCGCCACCGCCAACCGAGGCGGCGTTCTCAGCACCTCCTATGAAGAGCAGGTGGAGAACTACACCGTGGTATCCGGCACGCCGGACACGGTTATCCCCAAGATACGCCACGTTCTGGAGACGCTGCGCCCCGGCAGCGTGTTCTTCTGGGACGGCGACGGCGCGATGACGCACGAAGACCAGATGCGAAGCCTGCGGCTGATGGGCGAGTACGTCTTGCCCGCCGTGCGCGAGATAGCCGACGAGCTAGAGCTCCCCAGCCCGTTCGAGGTGAACCCCGCCACCGGCAAGCCGTTCGATGAAGAGACTGCGGAAGTGGAGAGCGTGGCGGACTGACCGCGCGGGCATCCCCAGCCAACCAACACGTCCCGACGGGTCCAGACCTGCCGGGACGTTCTAATATATGTGGGTGAGTTGCTCTCTGCGAAACTGGCGATACTCAGGCATTCGTTCGCTTCTGGGAACTACCCAACGCTCGCGAGCCAGCGCCGCGATCTCCCCGACAGCGGGGTGGTCGAATTCAGGCTCCGCGTCTCTGCCTGAGAGAAACTCTTGCGTGTTATTCGCTATCGGCATCGCGTACACCTCGCGCTCGATCCCGTGTTTCAAGATAGCGGAGTGATCTAGCCCAACCGCTTTCAACCCTTCCCGCGCTACTCTGATGCGCCAGTTGGGACCGTCGCCGAACTGGTGGCCGTCCGCGTATTGGTGGCCGTCTTCTCGAAGCGCTTGCCGCAGCCTGATGAACAGATCGCCGCCAATCTGGAAATGCCCGTATCCCTTAGTCATGCCTAGCCTTTGCAGCTCTACTATGGGCGCGTCCCCGTCGAGCCTCAGTTTCAACCTGTTGTAGATAGACGACCGTCCGAGCGCGGAAGTAACCGTGACCAGAGCCAAGCGCGCCGCCTTCCGCTTTCCGCTAATCTCGCCTTTCCTATTCCCGTAGCGCCGCTCGAAATCGTCCGCTACCCTTTTAGAAGCGATGAGAGACGCAACCAGCTTCCCGCCTAAGATAGCCGCATAAGGCGGCGCGGCGCCAACGACATAAGCGTCCATCACGTTGACGAGCTTTTCCCTGCGAAGCGCCTGATCCCAGCCTATCCACTCATCCCGAACCCGAAGGTTGAACACCGGATCGCCCAGCGCGAACAGCCCTATCAGCTTGCCGTTCGCCCGGTCTTTGACCAAGTAACGCAGCCGACGGCCATATCCCTGAGATACGGGTATAGACCACAAGAGCGTGGCGAACCTAAAGAGGTTTCCGGTTGGCTTTCCCGCGCGAGCTTCTATCAGCTCCGGCTCTATCCTCGCGGGGTCTACCTCGTCGCCATTCGCTATTTCCTCCAGTAGGCTATCCATTTTGCCATTCAGCGCTTTGTGAATGCGCTCACGCGCGGCTTTCCTATGGAGTCTGTGAATGTTCCTGATGGCGTCTTTTGTGAGAGGATTATCGGGGCGGCTGCCATTCAGTCCGATAGATTCGAGATGAGCTTCTATGTCTCTACGCAGCGCGTCTCTGTCTACACGGCGCTGGGCGTCCGCCGAAGAATCGGCGGATGCGCCGTTGCGCTGGGCGCGCTGAACCGAATCGGCAAATCCGATCTCCGAGCCGTCGTCGGATGTCTGAGGGCTTTGCATTGCGTAGCGCTCCGCCTCTCAGCGCCTGCGATGTTTGGTCAGGTCGTTCGCCACCCAGAACGGTCTGCGGAGAAGATCGAAGCTGGTATAGACCCGTGGAATGATGCCAGTGGTTCGATGCAGTTGTCCCAAGCTGCGGGTTGCAGGCCTTGCGGAGAGCGGATGGATTGGCAGTATCCCAATGCGAGCGCCGTTGCCCGTCTCGAACACCGCGCTGAATTGCTTGGGATGATCGCTGGCGTCGACAACTTTCCAACGGTGGCGCATATATTCACCCAACCCCGCAATCATGCCCGCGCGCCGCTGCCGAGACAAGCGTGGACGCTGATCGTTCAGCGCATATTCCAGAACGGCAACTCCTAGGCTGCGGTCGAGGAGGTTGTGCATCCACTGGTTCCTGTATCCCATTAGACAGTGATAGCAGGCGGCGTCGCAATCAGGGTTGTGGCATTTTCTTCCCATGTCCAGCGCGAGGCGCGCGACCTCTTCCAAGTTCTCCTGAATGGCTCTGGCGTAGCCCGCGCCGCCGGGAACATCGTCGTATATGAAGACCTCGCCCTGTATACGCCCAAAGCCGTCCCGCATTGGACGAACCCCGACTTGGATCTCGTCCGGATCGATCTGCAATACCCGCGCCGCAGCTTCGCCCATCAGCGTTCCAAACGAATACCACACCGCTCGCCCGGACGGTTCCATGAACGGGGCATCGAGAGAGTCGGGCATGTCCAGCGCCAACAGTATGACCTCAGAGTTGAATTTGTGCCCAAGCGCGACATAGTTTCCGAAATCCGTCTTATTGGGGCACCATTGCCCCGCTCTTGGGCCTGTCGTATATCCGCGATGGGGAGGAACGTCCGCCGGATATGTGTGCGCCTCGGCATTCTCCGCATCCAGAAGCCGGCCGCAGGCGGGACATATTAGGAACCCGTCTCGCCCATCCGGCCCCATGTTTCGCATAAAGAGATCGCCCACGCGCGTGAATGAATACAGACGCGGCGCGAACGGCGCGTTGTCGCGTCCTCCGACGACAGCGTTCGCGCCCACAAGCAGTTGGGCGGACGGCGCGTATCCGGCGCGCTCCCACCCGCCGGAGCGGTGTTCGCTCCTGCCTCCATCGGGAATAGCCGCGTCGACGCTGAATCCGCGAGGGCGCAGATAGGGCAGGGTGAAGATGCTGGCGCTGCCGCACTCGGCGCACCTTTCGAGAGGCGCGTTCACATCCGCGAGGGTTACGGCGCGGCAGCTCATACATTCGTTCAACCGCTCCTCCGGCGTGTAACTGGGATGATGCGCCAGAGGGTCATACACCGCGACTATTGGATAGACCCATGTTTGGGGGAAGCGTCCGTACAACTTTTGCGCGCCGGGCGCGTACTCCGTAAGCGCGATTTTCAGATCGCGCTGGATGCTGGAATAAAAATCTTGGGATTCGTAACTGTCTTCGTCTTCGTCTTCTTCAGAGGGGATGTACAGACTTACCACATCTACCGGGAAAGCGTACTTGGGAAGCAGCCCCGCCATCATGAGCGCTTCGAGCAACCCGTCTTTCGGATTTGCCTCTCGCGCCGCCGTGTCGACCTCGTCGGGCAGGCGCGTCAGCCATTCCCCAACCTTGCCCCTCAGCGCTTGGTCTACTATGCGTTCGACTCGCTTGGCTAGTTCATTCCGATTCTGATGGATGTATCTCTCGAGTCTAGCCCGTTCGCCGCCTTCGTGGAATCGCCCTACGGTTCCCCAGACATCGAACAGGCTGGCGGGGGACGAGGCGGATGAACGACGCCTCTGAAAGAACTCGCCAAGCGTTAGGGAGCGCGCGTGTCGTTGCGCTATGACCTCATTCCCTGTATAGAGAACAGGCGCGCGGGGGATGTCGGACACTATTTCTTTGGGGCGGTGGAAGTAGTATTGATCGTGACTGCGGTCTTGGGCGTATGTAACTACGGTGGCGACCGCGCTGCCCCTGCGCCCGGCGCGTCCGGCGCGCTGCTGGTAGTTGGCTACGCTGGGCGCGACGTTGCGTAGCCCCACGCTGAGCAGGCTGCCTATGTCTATCCCCATCTCCATAGTGGTGGTGACGCTGAGCGCGTCTATTCGAAGATCTTCAGGCCGCTCGTCATTGTGAAACAAGCCTTGAAACCATCTCTCTATATCGCGCGCCCGCTGTCGCTCCGTCTCCCCCGTGTGGTCGGCGGCTCTGAGCGGATACGGATCGGGATACGCGGATCCGGGTTTGGCGAACATAGCCGCCTTGCGGAAGTAGTTGCGGATGGAATCGGCGTCGATCCGCTCGACGGATTGGCCGCACCTATAGCAGACGCCAAGCAGCGCCTCGCCCATGACGTATCCGCAAGCTCGGCATCGAAGCGCCATGTCGCCGATTGGCAGCAGTTCGAACGAATCCACGCGGATGCCATGCGGAACTTGGCCTCCAATCCGCTTGCCGGCGGGGACGAGAATGCGGAACCCCCTGAGCGCGTTCCACAGCGGCCAGTGCAGTTTCTTCGACCACATCTCCACATCGTCGATCCGCTCCCCTTTCGCCAGCGCTCGCGCTAAGGCATGAACATACCTGCCCAGCTTCCGGAAAGGGCGCAGGTTATAGGGGATCAGATTGTCTTTTCTTGCGCGAGCTGGGATTATCCTCTGCCTCTCGTAGGGCGGGGTGCGGTCGTCGAAGGGCCACTCCCATGGCTTGAGTGGCTGGGGCGGCAACAGAATGTTCTCCGTCGCCAGTATCCGAGCGACTATCCGCAGCAGCGAGCGAGTCTCTTCTTCTTCGAGCGCTTCGAGCGTTCCCGTTCTATCGGGCAACGGTATCGACCATGTGGCAAGCCCGAGAGGTTCCAATCCGAAATCATCTTGGGAGATTTCGCGTCGAGCGGCTATATCGAAGGCGGTTTGAGCTTGCCGATAGATATCGCTGTCGCCATCTCTTAGCCTCTCGAAGGCGTCTGGCGCTTCGCCATATGTTGGGTCTATCCCCCGTTCTATCTGCGAATCTATGACGCTGCTTCGCAAATCCTCGTAAGGCATTGGGTTCGGTTCGCGCGCGTATCCGTCCCCATCACAGGATTGGCACGGAGTTTTTATCACCTCCTGCGCTCGCCCAATGACATAGGGGCTTTCCTCTCTAACGACCCCGGAGCCTTCGCATCGGTTGCAGGCATGTAGGGTGTGATAGAGCGATTGTCTGAACAAGTCGTATTGGTGGTAGGTTCTCAAATTGCTAGCCAGCTGGATAGCGTTCTGTCGAGAATCGGAAAAGACGAGCGCTTTCCGTCCGCCGGACGTCTCAGGCTGAACGCGCAAGGTGTCCGCAACCACTATGGAGAAGGAGCGTGGCCCTCTGGTTCGGAGCGGCTCGACAATCTCGCGCTGTCCCTCCGGGGCGCGATAGTTGTGGCAGCGGGGACAGCGATCGGGAAACGGGGCGACGACTTTTCCACCCTTCTCCGCGGGGTTGACTCCGAATGATGGTCGCGCGTATCTGTCATGAGCGGCGCATCGAAGCGTGGTCTTGGCCGAGCGATACTGGTTGGAAACATCCTCGCTGGGGCGTTCGACGCCGAATATCTCGTAAGCGGAATAGTCGTCCGGCACTCTAGGCTCTCCGAGGAAGTCGTCGCTCCAAGGCCAGAGGCTGTCGTTCATATCCGGCGTTCCTCCGGCGAACAGCAACCCGCACTTGCGACAGGAGAACAGTTCGAGGACGCGCGCGCCGCATCTGTCGGAACACCACGGGCGGGGATCGGTGTAGATTCTTCCGACAGGTCGATCCCCTCGATACGGTTTTGGTATCTCCGGGCATTGCGGATTCATACATGCCCACAGCCCTGGAATCCCTCTAAAAAATGCGTGTACGCGCACGGAGAGGATAGGCGGAGTGTCCGGCAGCGGTACGGAGCGCGCATAGCTGCCCGCGGCTATAAGTCCGGCGGTCGCGCGCTCTTTTGCGGGTTGCCCGGCATCGCCCGGCCAGCAATCTTGGGCAAGCTCGGATAGCGGCGTGGCGTTCCTTGCCGTTCTAGCCCTGACCCACTGGATATCGGGATTGTCGGACAGCAGGCGGTGCAATTCCACTTGAGGGTCTTGCGTTTCGTCCGGTTCATCCAATTGCAGAGATCGAGCTAGAGATCGAATTCCGGGCCACGGGTCGCCCTGTGTGAATAGGTCTTGGAATTCGCCGAAGGCGGAGAGCGCACGGGTATCCGGCGCTCTCGGACCCGCCTGCTGATCCGCGACTCCCGCGCGTATAGACGTGAAACTGTCGGGTGGTTCGCTGAACAGGTCGGACGCGAACTTCGACATGGCGTTCTCCGATCCCGAAACTGTGGGGATCGAGGCGCTGGTGGCAATGGCGCGCAGCTTTCCGGAACCGGGTTCTATTCCAAGGCGTTCTTTTAGACGGCGGACGAGATGCGCCACTTCAGCGCCTTTGGCGCCTGTGTACGTGTGCGCCTCGTCCAAGACTAGGGTGACGACTCTGTCATCAGCGCCTTCGAGCCAAGCTCGCGTAGCGTCGAATATGGGGCTTTCGATGGGACGTATCAGCATGTACTCCAGCATGGAGTAGTTGGTGACGAGTATGTCGGGCGGAGCGGCTTGCATATCCCAGCGACAGAGCATCTCGGGACCGCCAACCGCGGGCCAGTTGCCGGCGTTTCGCAGTTCTTCTGTGAGGCTGCCCCACTCTTCTTCCAATCGCGCTAGATGCTCTCTGAATCGATTTCGCCTGTACTCATTATCAGGCCCCCGCGTGGGAGGCGTGAGACTGGTGTACATCCCGAAATGGATCATGTTCCCTTTCAGTCGCCGCATCTGCCATTCCGGAGACCCGTTCAGCGCAAGTATGCGGCGCAGTCTGGACATCTGATCGTTCACCAGCGCGTTCATCGGATACAGTATGATCGCCCTGAGCGCTGCGTCCCTCGTTTCGTTGCGACGGGAGTGCCGCCAAACTCCCGCGCGCTCGTCGTAGAAACCCTCGCTCAGCGTCCCGGTCGCGCGAGTCCACCCGTAGGCTTCCTTCAGAATACGGGCGAGAATGGGGAGAACGAACGCTTCGGTCTTTCCTGACCCGGTTCCTGTGGCTACCAGCAGGTTTCCCGCATCGCCAAAGCTGGAGAGAAGCGCTTGCTCCTGATGCCTGTACAGGGGAAATATATCGAGCGGCAAGCCATGTTCCACAAGCTCGGACAGGCTTTCTGGCATCGTCTGCGGGTAATCGCGCTCCAGACGCCTCAGGAAGCGCGCCGTGGCGAAGGCGGGCGTTGCCTCGATGAACGGGTCTTGGGCTAACGTCCCGCGTTTACGCAGGAGTTCCGATCTCTCGTTGGATACAAGGGGATGGGAAATTCTGTATTGCGATTCTATGTAGCCTGCAACAGCTTCCTTGAGGTGGGAAGCGGCTTCGCTTGGGGTGAACCGCATAGTTCCGCCTCTATGAATTTCGAGTGGAATGCGATGCCGTATATCTTATCGCCCGCGTCCATGATACTCTAGCACCGACAGACGGCGCATTGGGAGATAGCCCATGAACCTCACCGAACGACGACTTGCGTACAGAGCCATCCTCGAAGGCGATGAGTGCCTGCATCCCGCATCCGTGTACGACCCTATCTCCGCGCGCATCGCGGAAGACCTCGGATACGAAGTGATGATGTTCGCAGGCTCGATAGCGTCCGCCACAGTGCTGGGCGCGCCGGACTATATCGTGCTGACGCTTACGGAGTTCGCGCAGCAGATACACCGCATCTGCCGCGCTGGAACGCTTCCGCTTATGGTGGACGCCGATCACGGCTACGGCAACGCGCTCAACGTCCGCCGAACGGTGGAGGAGCTGGAGACGGCGGGCGTAGCCGCGCTCACTATCGAAGATACCGCGCTCCCGATGCCGTTCGGCGCAAGCGGGCAGAGCCTGATTCCGCTGGATGAAGGCGTGGGCAAGATGAAAGCCGCGCTGTCTGGGCGGCAAGACGCATCGCTCGTAGTCGCCGGACGCAGCAGCGCCATCGCCATCGAGGGGCTGGAAGAGGGCATCCGCCGCGCGAAAGCCTACGAATCGGTGGGCGTGGACGCGGTTTTCATGGCGGGCATATCCAGCAGAGAGCAGCTCGAAGCGCTCAGCGCGGAGCTTTCCATCCCCATCCTGCTCGGCGGCGCGAGCGGCGATCTGACCGACCGAGCATATCTCGGCGCGCAGAACGTCCGCATCGCGCTGCAAGGGCATCTGCCCTTCATGGCGGCGGTCAAAGCCGCCTACGACACGCTCCGCGCGTTGCGAGACGGAACGCCGCCCGCAGAGCTTGGCGGCTCTACAGCGTCCGCCGAACTGATGGCGCAGGTTACGCGCTTAGACGAGCATGACGCGATGATTCGAGATTTTTTGCAAGCCTAACCCGCGCGTCATCAAGGTCTGCAATCGTTTAGCATAATGCTAAAGACGATGAAGTCGCCTACCTTGCAGGTAGCTGCCGCCCGATTTCCAACATTTACACTTGCTTGCGCTTCGGTCGAAAGGTCGTTCAGCCACACCTCTTGCAACGACATGCCAATCGAAAGAAAGCTGGCTTCGTCTGCGGTCAGTTTCACCGCGCCGCCATCTACGGATGATACGAGACCGGAGATTCTAACCCACTTGCCCTTGTAGTTCTGATCGTAGCGGGTGGCGTTTCTCTCCCGCTCCTGATATAGCTCTTCGGCGGTAATGGGAATCGGCGGCTCATCCGGTTCTTGCTCACCGCATGCGACCGCCGCAAGCATCAGAATGGTCATCAGCAGCAAGACAAATGTTCCCATGATAGGACTCTTCAATTGTATTCTCCTCCATCAGCGTGTGAACACTACTAAGTCAAGCCTTTGGCTCTGATGCTCGATTCCCACCGCCGCGCTCGAAATGCGACTTTGATTTCTGAGAGACGATTTAGCCTCAGCCGAGAAATGGAGAACCCACGATGCCCAAACCCACCAAGATAGAAAAGATAGAGACCTTCCTGTGGGATCGCTGGCTGCTGCTGAAGATCCACTGCGAGGATGGAACAGTCGGCATAGGCGAAGGCGGCGTTCACGGCTGGCAGCGCCCCACGCGGACGATGATCCACACGATGGAGCCGTACCTGCTGGGCAAAGACCCCCACAAGATAGAGCATCACTACCAATGGCTATATCGCAGCTCGCACTTCATGGGGTCTGTGGTGCAGGGCGCGCTGAGCGCAATCGACATCGCGCTGTGGGATATCAAGGGCAAGCGTCTCGGCGTCCCCATCTATGACCTGATGGGCGGCAAGACGCGCGACCGCGTGCGCTGCTATACCCACGTCGGCGCGCCGGACGACGACGACACCGCCGCGGGGCTGGCGCAAGATGCGCTCGCCGCCGCGAAGGAGGGGTTTACCGCCGTCCGCTTCTCGCCGTTCCCGAGGGATTACTACCTGCACAAGTCTTACAGCGGCTGGGCTGACGAGGCGGTTCGGCGCGTCGGCGCGGTGCGCGAGGCTGTGGGGGCGGACGTCGATCTATGCGTCGAGCTGCATCGCCAGATGTCTCCCGCCGAAAGCGTCTGGCTCGGACGCCGCCTAGAGCGGTTCAGCCCGTTCTTCTACGAAGACCCGATGCTGCCGGACAGCCCCGCCATAATGGGCGACGTCGCCGAGCAGTGCGGCATACCCATCGCCACAGGCGAGCGGTTCACATCCATCTTCGAGTACCAGCAGCTGCTGGAGGCGAAAGCCGCCGCCTACGTGCGCCCCGATCTGTGCTTGTGCGGCGGGCTGTCCGGCTGCAAGAAAGTGGCGGCTATGGCGGAAGCGCACCACGTCAAGGTCATCCCCCACAACCCGCTGTCTCCCGTCAGCACCGCCGCTTGCGTGCAGCTGGACGCCTGCATCCCCAACTTCGCGCTCCAAGAGTACACGGGCGAATCCGAGCCGCCGAAGAGCGATCTGCTGGTGGAGCCGCTGGAGCTTGTGGACGGCTATCTAACCGTGCCGGATGGGCCGGGGCTAGGCATAGAGCTGAACGAAGCCGCGCTGACCCAGCCGGAGAACCCGAAGGTTCTGGATACGCCGATAGGGTTCGACGGCTCGGTGCAGGATAGGTGAGACCCGACGGCGGGGTTCGCAGGAGGCTCTGATGGCGGCAAGGCAGGCGCTATCACCCATCCCACGCATAGCGCCGCGCGGCGGCCTCGTCCAGATCGCTGCCCCAGCCGGGCTTGGCGGGGATGGTCATCCAGCCGTCGCGTATATCGGGGAGATCGGTTACCAGTTCGTCCCGCCATGGGGCGGAGTCTACATCGCTCTCCATGATGCGGACGTTGGAGACCGCCGCCGTCAGGTTCAGGCTCTGGAAGCTGGATAGGTGCGAGTTGTAGTTGTGCGGCGCGATGTTCAGCTCGTACACCTCGGCTAGGTCGGCTACCTTCTTCGCCTGCGAGAAGCCCTGCCACTGCACATCCACTTTCACGGTGTCCATGGCGCGCTTCCTGAAGTACGGCTGATATTGGCGCAGCCCCAGCAGCTGCTCGCCGGAGCATATCGGCGCGCGTTGAGACATCTTCAGCTGCAACAGCGCGTCCGGGTCTTGGTTGTCTATCTCCAGCCAGAACAGATCGAACGGCTCCAGCGCCCTGCCTATGGCTATCGCGCCCTCGGTCTTGAAGTTGTAGTTGATGTCTAGGCAGATGTCGATGTCCGGACCCACGGCGTCGCGCATCGCGCCTATCTGGTTGGCGGCATGGCGAACCAGATCCGTCGGCGCGTTCTGGTCGTTCGAGCCGGCGAACATGTTGTTGATTACAGACGAGTTATCGCCGGGAAACACGATGTTCGTCTTGAACGCGGTATATCCCGCGTCTACAGCCTCGCGCGCGCAGTCCGCCACGTCTTCCATCGTGGTCAGCTTGGGGACGCCCCACGCCTCAGCCATCATCGCCCGGTACGTGGCGAGGTGAGACCAGTAGACGCGCTGCCGCTCGCGGAACGGCCCGCCGACGAGCCGATACACGGGGACGCCGTGCGCCTTGCCCTTGATGTCCCACAGCGCAAGCTCGATGCCCGCTATCGCCATAGCCGTCGCGCCGCCGGACGATGAGCGCGTGTTGCGATACATGTCCATCCACAGCTTATCCACAGGCAGGGGGTCTTTGCCGATGAGCGTCTCGCCGATGTCCTCTACCAGCGCGGGCAGCCCTCGCGCGAACGTCCCCATGCCGTATTCGGAATAGCCGGTTATGCCCGCGTCGGTGCGGATGGCGCAGAACAGCCACGGGTTTCGCTCCAGCCCGCGCACCGCGAAGTTCTCTATGGACGTTATCTTCATGTTCGCTCTACCCCTTCCATGCGTACTTTCGCGCCGCGTCTTCCACCAGATCGCAGCCCCAGCCGGGCGCGGTCGGCACCGTCATATAGCCGTCGACAACCTCCGGGCGGGCGGTGAACAGCTCGAACCGCCACGGGACGCCTTCCGGGTCGCTCTCCATGATGCGGACGTTGGAGACGGACGCGCACAGGTGGACGGACTGGAAGCTGGCAAGCTCCGACGCGGGGTTGTGCGGCGCGATGTTCAACTCGTAGGTCTCGGCTACGTCGGCGACTTTCTTGGATACGCCGAAGCCTTGCCACTGCACATCCACCTTCACGGTGTCCATAGCGCGCAGTTCGAAATACGGCAGATACTCGCGCACGCTGAAATGCTGTTCGCCGGAACATAGCGGCGTTGTGGTGGACGCCTTCAGCTGCGCCAGCGCCTCTGGGTCTTCGTTGTCGTGTTCTATCCAGAACAGACCGTATGGTTCGAGCGCGCGCGCGATTCTAATCGCGCCCTCAGTCTTGAAGTTGTAGTTGATATCCAGCAGGATGTCTACCGACTGCCCTACCGCGTCCCGCATGACGGATATCTGCTTCTCGGCGTTTCGGACTATCTCGGTGTCGGCGCGCTGATCGTGGCTCGTCCCGTCGCGGCTCTGCGAGATAGAGCGCGGCGGGTCTCCGGGCCAGAGGATGTTCGTCTTGAAGGCGTCGTATCCATGCTGCGGCGCTTCTAGCGCGGCTGCGGCTACGGCGTCCCAGTCTTTCAGCGGCTTGTCCGGCGCGAGCGACGGGTCGCCCGCCCGCGCGCTTGCGAGGTGAGACCAGTAGACGCGCTGGCTGGCGCGATATGGGCCTCCGACGAGGTTGTTGACGGGAACGCCCATCGCCTTGCCCTTGATGTCCCAGCAGGCAAGCTCGATGCCTGCAATGCCCATCTGCGCGATGCCGCCCGGCATGGCGCGCAGATGCCGATATAGGTCGAAGTAGAGCTTCTCGACGGCTTCCGGGTCTTTGCCGATTACGAGCGGCTCGAGGTCTTCCACAAGCCCGACGAGCGAGCGAGCCGCCACGCCTGAGCCGAACTCGCCGTATCCGGTGATGCCGGCGTCCGTGCGAACGGCGGAGAACAGCCAGGGGCGCCGCCCGCCGTCGACGACGAAGATTTCGATGTCGGTGATTTTCATGTGGCGTTCTCCTTGCGCAGGGGAATGCGGAGCTAATCCTCAACATGCTCTTGTCCGAGGATACGGCTTACGACTGGGCGGTCGTGGTTAGGCGGCGCGTCAGACAGCACGGCAGATAGCATGCGCCCCTGTTGCCGGTAAGATGCAACAGTCCGTGCATTTGTCCGCTGTCCCCCTGATCGAACTTGTGCAGCATCTTGTCGAACATGGCTGCGTGGCCGGATTCATACCGTCCAAAAACGCTGTTGGCTATGAGGTCGGCGATCTGAAGCAGCCGGCTGTTCCGCGAAAGGGTGAAGAACGGTATGTCTACTATGTTGTGAAGCTTTCCCCACTGAGTGCCTTCCGATGCAAATTGCCTTGCAGCTCCTTCGAGCTTCCCTCGGAAGTTCGAGTCGGCAATGACGATAAGCCCTTTGTCTTGTTGACCGTGGGTTGTGTGCATGCGGCGGATAAAGTAGTCGAAGCGAGATAAAATCTGCTCCAACGCCGTTTCATAAGGGTCGGCATCTTCGCGGAGATATGATTTTTCAATGACGACGGCGAAGAAAATCCCATGGATGCGAAGCGCGACGTCATATAGTTGATTCAGGAGTTCGAGTCTGACCCTCCTGTCCAGATGATCAAAAGGCGAAGGGAGCGTAACCCCATCTCTTGCTCGCAAGGAAGTAGCGTGAAAGAGTACTTTCTCGACCGCGTCTGGAAAGTGCTGAGACTGGAGACGATCTAGCTGGTTAGTTGCCCAGTAGATATTGGTCTCATGCACAGAAACGCCCGCCAATACAAAGTGGCGGGCGCTTGTGTGGGTTCCTGATTCGTCCAGATAAAGAAGGTGCATAAGCCGTACCGAAGCAGTGTGAGTGGCCGGGTGGGGTTACACCCCAGCGAACCAAGCGCTAGCTAATAAGTGGTCCTCCCTAGCCTGAATGAAGTATAAGGGCGCCCCTGTCATTCTGTCAACACTTTTCGCGCATGGGAAACTGCACGCCTCCCTACGCCGGCAGCCGACGCAGCTGATCCACTATATCCAGCCCCACGCGCTCGCTCCATGCCGCCAGCAGTTGGCTCGTTAGCGGCCCCGGCGCTTCGCGTCCGATGCGGCGGTTGTCTATCTTGCCTACGGGCAGGATGCAGTATGGCGTGCTGCAAAAGAAAGCCTCGTCCGCCGTATAGAGGTCGTAGGGCTGGAGATCGTCCTCGATTGCGGGGATGCCTAGCGTGTCGGCTATCTCCATGATCGTCATGCGCGATACGCCTTGCAGCGTGGAGTCGTCTCGCGGCGTTCGCAGTACGCCGTTGGTCGCCACGAAGAAGTTTGCGCCTGTGCCTTCGCTCAGCTTGCCGTCGGCGTCCAGCAGAACGGGCAGCGCGTCGGGGTCTACGTCGGCCGCCTCCATCTCGGCAAGCGCGAAGTTGAGGCGGCTGTAGTGTTTCACCTTCGGGTCTAGGCTGTCGGATGGGTAGGCGCGCGTCTTGGGGATGACGGCATGCGCGCCGCCGTCGTAGGCGGGCGCCCAGCGCGGCGAGCCGAGCGGGTCTATCCATATCGACACCCTAGGCGCGGAGTCTCCCCGCCGACCGCTGCCGCCGGTCACTATCTGCGTTATCATGTAGTCGTCGTTCGCGGCGGCGCGAGCCGGCTCGTTGCGATCCACGACAGACAGCGTGAGCCGCTCCATCTCGTCCATGGACATGCCCGGGTCTATCCGCACGTACTTCAACGAGCGGTAGAGCCGTTCGAGATGGTCTCGCAGGCGGAACACCGCGCCGCCGAACGTGCGCTCGGTGTCGAACACCACATCGCCCAGCCTGAAGCCGCGATCCGTCATTGGGATGCGCGCCTCGTCTCTATCCACATATTCGCCGTCTAGCCAAATTCGATACGCCATGCTTGTATCCTCCCTCCCGTTTCTTGCGCGTCCTCGCCCGCTACGGTCGCACGGCGCGCTTGGGACGCTGAGCCAGCTTCTTCAGCATGGGCTGGGCGAGCTTGACGTATCTGCACGCCAGCATCCGGGTATCGCGCGGATCTATCAGGTCCACCACGTCGCCCTTGTAGGCGGCGCGGAATGGGGAGCGCAGACGCAGCAGGCGGTTTTCTATCATCGCGCGATGCGCTTCAGGGTCGGGCGCGTTCTCTATCTCGCGGCGGTATGCGGCGGCGACCCCGCCCTCGATTGGGATGCCGCCCCACTCGCCGGCAGGCCAGCCGAACCGCAGATTCAGCCCGTTGGGGTGTCCGAGGCTGTGCGGCGCGTCGGCGGCTACGCCGTAAGCCTTGCGGATGTTGAACTCTATCTTGGGCACCTGCGCTTCCGCGCTCGCTATCAGCGCGCGCACGCCGCGCCGCATCGTCGCCTTGCGCTCCGCGTGAGAGCCGAGCATGAAGCCGGGCATGTCCAAGAAGATGACCACCGGCAGGTTGAAGGCGTCGCACAGGTCTACGAAGTGGGCGTACTTCTCCGCCGCCCAGCCGTCCATCGCGCCCGCGAGCGAGCGCGGATCGCTGCCGATGACGCCGACGCTGTATCCGTCCAGCCGCGCGAAGCCGGTTATTACCGCGCCGCCCCAGTGTCGGCGCATCTCGAAGAACTCGCCGTTGTCCACCACCAGCCGAATCAGCTTGCGCGGGTCGTATGCGCGCTTGCGGTTGGCGGGGATGATGCTCAGCAGCTCTTCGGGTCTGCGGTCGGGCGGGTCGCCCGTCTCTACGCGCTCGGCTACGTCCGCCGTGGTGTTCGGCAGGTACGATATGAACGTCTTGAGCTGCTCGAATGCGTCCTCTTCGTCCTCCGCTTCGTTGTCCACCTGCCCGCTCTCGTGGACGTGCATTTGGTAGCCGCCCAGCTCTTCCTTTTCGAGCATCTCGCCGATGGCGCGCCGCACTACGGGAGGCCCCGACGGGAATATCTGGGACTGCCCTTTGATCATTACGGTGAAGTGCGACATGAGCGCGAACGCCGCTGGCGCGCCCGCCACCGAACCCATGATGCCCGCCGCCACTGGCACGCGGCGCAGCAGTTCGACGTTGCGCCACCACAGATCGCCGCCCGGCAGCCCCATATGCCCCGCAGCCTCGTCGGACTTAGAGCTATGCCCCACGCCTTCGACTAGCTGGATGTACGGGATGCCGTACTGGATGGCGAGCGGCTGGGTGAACTGGCGCGCGCCCTTGCGGACGTTGTGCGGGCTGCCGCCGGAGATGGTGAAGTCGTCGCCGCCGATGGCGACGGGGCGACCGTCTATCTCGGCAAGCCCCATCACGTAGGCGCCGGGCGTGAACTCGCGGATGTTGCCGTCTTCATCGAACTCCGCCGCGCCCACCATTGGGCCAGCTTCCAGAAAGCTGCCCTTGTCCACCATCCGCTCGATGCGTTCGCGCACCGTGTAGCGTCCGCCGTCGCGCTGCCGCTGCACGCGCTCGGGACCGCCCAGCTCTTTGGCGAGTCCGCGCACGTAGTGGATGTCGTCTATCGCCTTCTCCCAGCCGTCGCCGGGCTTCCAGCTCTTGCGAGCGGGGTCTACGGGCATTGTCGTCCTCCGTGTGTTGGTCTATGGATCGAAAAGATTGCGGCAAACTCTCTCGCCTACTCCACCTCCACGCGCCGCACGAAAGCCTCGTCCAGCTCCACGCCCAGCCCTGGGCCTGTCGGCGGCGTTATGTAGCCGTTCTCGAACACGAGCGGCTCTTTGAATATCTTGCGGTGGAGCGGGCCTTGGTTCGCTTCCTGAATCAGGAAGTTGGGCGAGCATGTATCCACCTGAATAGCCGCAGCCGCCACGATGGGACCGCAAGCCATGTGCGGCGCTATCATCGCATAGTGCGCCTCTGCGATGGCGGCTATCTTCTTCGCCTCCATGATGCCGCCGCACTGCCCAACGTCTAGCTGAATTATCTGCGCCGCCCGCTTTTCGAGCAGGTTGGAGAACTCATACTTGGTTACGAGCCGCTCGCCGGTGGCTATGGGTATGGACGTGTGCGCCGCGACGCGCGCCATCTCCTCCACGTTCTCAGGCGGAACCGGCTCCTCGAACCAGAACGGATGATACTGCTCCAGCATATCCGCCACGCGGATGGCGCTGTATGTGGTCAACTGCCCGTGCGTTCCGATGCCCACTTCCATTTGGTTGCCGACGGCGTCTCGGATGCTCTCGAAAATTTTGGCGGCGTGTTCTATCTCCCACAGCGGGATGTCTCTTGGGATAGGCCAAAGCGGGGCGAACGGATCTAGCTTGCAAGCGGTGTTGCCCTCTTCCAGCAGCTGTTCGGCGATAGCGCCCGCGCGCGTAGGGTCTTCGCGGAAACCGCCCTCCGGCATGTAGGCGTATGCGCGAAGCCGCTCGTGATACCGCCCGCCGAGCAGGTTGTAGATGGGCATGTTCGCCGCTTTGCCGACGATGTCCCACAGCGCTATCTCTATGCCGCTCAGAACCGGCGTAAGCTGAAGGCTCGGATGGCGGAAGTCGTGCCGAGCCGAGAACATCCTATCCCATATCAGCTCGATGTCGAACGGGTTTTGCCCAACCACGTACAAGCTGGACATCTCGTTTATCAGGCTAATCTGAGATTTCAGGTCTCCCAGCCTGTCGGAGTACGTGTTGCCCGTGATGCGCTCCCCCAGCCCCGTTATGCCCTCGTCCGTCTCCACCTCGATGAACAGCAGGTATCGCCCCCCTCTGTAAGGCGGCTCGTTTTCTACTACGGTTGTGTTGACGGCTGTTACTTTCATTTGCTGCCTCGCTATCCCGCCCGCTGTCAGCAGCGCGCGCTCGTAGCGCATTCTACTAAGAAACCGCGCCGCCATGTTGGGGTTGGGCGGGCGCGAACTACGCATCTGCGCTAGAATACCGCATCGAGAAACCATATCGCAGACAACGGAGGGTTTTCCGGATGAAACTAGGCTTGTTTCTCATGCCGCTGCACTACCCGCACAGGCCGCACGCGGACGCCTACGATGAAGACCTCGACTTGGTGGAGTACGCCGATTCGCTAGGATACGCCGAAACGTGGGTGGGCGAACACTTCCTGCTGCCGTATGAGAACATGCCCTCGCCTGAGCTGTTCATAGCGCGCGCGCTCGGCGTTACGCGGCGGATGGCTTTCGGAACGGGCGTGTCGCTCGCGCACTTCCATAACCCCGCGCACCTCGCCCACCGCATCGCGCAGCTCGACCATATGGCGCGCGGGCGGCTCTACCTAGGCATCGGCGCGGGCGGTTCGAGCGTGGACTGCGAGCTTTTCGGCATAGACGAGGACAAGGACACCCACCGCGAGCGCATGGCGGAGTGCATAGACGTTGCGCTGGAGATATGGAAGGGCGAGCCGTTCGAGCATCGCGGCAAGCACTTCAGCGCGCGGCTGGCGGAGCCTCAGCCGGAGAATCGGCTCGGATTCCACATGAAACCGTACCAGATGCCGCACCCTCCCATCGCAGTCGCGGGCAGCAGCCCGTATTCCAGCACGCTGGAGATGGTTGGCGAAAAGGGCTGGATACCGCTCAGCAGCTCGTTCCTGCACGAAAGCCACCTGCCCAGCCATCGCGTCGTGTTCGAGCGCGGCGCGAAACGCGGCGGAAAGAAAGTCCCGACAGCCGAGTGGCGCATCTCCCGCGAGGTGTTCGTTGCGGACGACGGCGACAAAGCGCGCGAAGAGGCGCTGAATGGGCCTATCGGAGGCTTCTTCACCGACTATTGGATACCACTGTTCGGGCGCGGAGGCCCAGGCCTTGCGCGTCTCAAGACGGACCCGGATATGCCGGACGATGCGCTGACGCCGGAATACATGCTCGAAAACTTTTGGATAGTGGGAGACCCGGAGGAGTGCGCCCACAGAATCCGCCGCATGCACGACGACGTTGGCGGTTTCGGCACGCTGCTAGTGCAGTGCCACGACTGGGAAGACGATAACGCCAAGTGGTATCGCTGCCTAGAGCTGCTCGCCAAGGAGACGCTGCCTATGGTGAACGCCATGATAGACGGTCGGGCGCGCGGCGGCTGACGGCGGCGGCGAGATGGCGGACTCGCGCGCGGACGGCGGACGACGGCGAACGGCGCTTGCCGCCCTGATTGCGCTCGCCGCGCTCGCCGCTGTCGGCGCGGCTCTCGGCATAGCGCTCGGCGTGGACGGCGGCAATCCCGCGACGCCGCCGCAAGCCGCCGCGGACCTAGCCGCCTACGCCGAGCGGCTGCGAAACTCCGCCGACCCGTACTTCGGAACTCGTCAGCTCGCCTACCTCGAAGAGCAGCTCGCCAACCCGACGTTCGACAGCCACACTTGGCGCGTGAGCGTTCTGCGGCAACTGGCGTTCCATCGCTTGCGGCTCGGCGACGCGGACTCGGCTATCGATCTGCTGGAAGAGGCGGCGGACATAGCCGAACTACACATGCCGCGCAGCGCGGAGCGCGACGCATCGCTGGACGATCTGGCGGTGGCGCTGATGAAGCGCGGCGAGCTTCGCAACTGCGTTAGCCCGGAGGGAAGGCTGGTGTGCGCCCTGCCGCTCGATCCCGAATACGCCCACGCGGACGCTTCGGACGTCCGCCGCGCCATCGGGCTGCTCGACGGGCTGCTAGAGCGCGATCCGACCCAAGTTCGGCGGCGGTGGCTGCTGAACGTGGCGCACATGGCGGCGGGAAGCTACCCCGACGGCGTAACCGAACATCTCCGCGTTCCGCCCGAGGCGTTCGCGCCGCAGCGCGAGATAGGCAGGTTCGAGGAAATGGGCGTGGAACTCGGCATCCAAGCCGTCGAGCTTGCAGGCGGCGCTATCGTGGAGGATTTCGACAACGATGGGCTGCTGGAGATAATGACCTCCACTTGGGATCCGTCCGGCGGAATCAAGTACTATCGGAGCGTGCGAGAAGGCGATTCCGCGCGGTTCGTCGAGAGCGCCGCAAGCGCGGGGCTTGCGGGGCAGGTAGGCGGGCTGAACATGACGCAGGCGGACTATGACAACGATGGGCGCATGGATGCGCTGGTCATGCGCGGCGGCTGGCTCATGGCGAACGGGCAGATGCGGATGTCGCTTCTCCGCAACGAGCGCGGCGTGGACGGCGGAGCGCGGTTCGTGGACGTCACCCGCGACGTTGGGCTTGCGCTCCCCGCCTACCCTAGCCAGAGCGCGGCTTGGGCGGATTACGACAACGACGGCGATCTAGACCTGTATTCGTGCAGCGAATCCATGCCCGAATCCCCTGAAGAGGGCGCGGCTACAGTCTACCCCAGCCGCTTGTTCAGGAACGACGGCGCGGACGGTTTCACCGACGTGGCGGCGAGCGCGGGCGTGAGGAACATGCGCTACTGCAAGGGCAGCGCGTGGGGAGACTACGACAACGACGGCGACCCTGATCTGTACGTCTCCAACTACGCCGCCGAAAACCGCCTCTACCGCAACGACGGCGGCGCGTTCGTGGACGTAGCGCCGAATCTCGGCATCGTCGAGCCGATAGAGAGCTTCCCAACGTGGTTTTGGGATTACGACAACGACGGCTGGCTCGATCTGTTCGTGGCGGGCTACGCGCGGGACATAGACTCGGTTGCGGCGGACTATATGGGGATGCCAAGCGACGGCGCGCGCCCCCGTCTCTACCGCAACGACGGGGCGGGCGGCTTCGAGGACGTTACAGCGCAAGCGGGGTTGGACGACGTGAACCAGACGATGGGCGCGAACTATGGCGATCTCGACGCCGACGGCTTCCCGGACGTGCTGCTAGGCGTCGGCTTTCCCGCGTTCGACGCGCTCGCGCCCAACGTCGCTTACCTCAACGACGCGGGCGAATCGTTCCACAACACAACCTTCTCAGCCGGGCTAGGCCACATCCAGAAGGGACACGCCATAGCGTTCGGAGACCTAGACCGCGATGGAGATGAAGACGTGTTCATGCAGGTAGGCGGCTTCTATCCGGGAGACGGCTTCCTGAACGCGCTGTACGTCAACCCGACCATCCAGACCGCCGGAAGCCGCTGGATTGCGATTCGGCTCGTCGGCATCCAGTCGAACCGCTCCGCTATCGGGGCGCGCGTGCGGGTGGACGTTCGCGCGCCAAGCGGCGCGCGCAGCATCCACTCGCTGGTGGGAAGCGGCGGCAGCTTCGGGGCGTCCAGCGTCGAGCGGCAGATAGGGTTGGGCGACGCGCTCGCCATAGAATCCCTAGAAGTGTGGTGGCCCACGTCCGGCATCCGCCAGACTTTTCCCAGCCCGCCTATGGACGCCGCAATCGAGATAACCGAGGGCGTGGACGGATACGCCGTCTTGGAGCGTCCCCGCCTGCGGCTGAGCGGCGAGCGGTGAGCGCCGAGCATGGCCGCCCGCCGCGCGTGTGCCCGCCGCGCGTTTGGCTGTGTCGTGTATGCTCTCGCGCCAACGCCGCCGACGCGCCGCGCTGCGCCAACTGCTGGTCGCGCCGCGCCGAAGACGACGCGCTGGTGGATTCGGCTGTCGCCGAGCGCCGCGTTGCGCGCGCGTCCGCCCGCCGGCGTCGCGCGAGGCTTGCCCTGTGGGGTGCGGCTGTCGCGCTCGCGCTTGCGGGCGCCGCGTGGATCGTCTTGCCGCTCGCGGGCGTTGCGTTGTTAATCGCCAAGCCGTCGTCCAATATAGGCGTCGCGCCCACGAGCGGCGATTGGCATATGCTCCAGCGCGATCCCGCCCACACGGGCGCGCAGCCTGCGGAAGCGAGTGCGCCGGACGGCGCACTCGTGTGGACGTTCGACGCGAAAGATCCCATCTACGCCTCGCCCGCCGTAGTGGACGGCGTGATATACCTCGCGGACGGCGGTGGAGACATCATCGCGCTGAACGCGGACGCCGGCGCGCCATTGTGGGAGCGCTCGGCGGGCGGCGCGATACACTCATCGCCGGCGGTGGCTGGCGATACGCTCTTCGTTGGGCTGGCGGATGGCGGCGTGGAAGCGCGCTCGATAGCCGACGGCGGCATACGCTGGCGGTTCGAGACGGGCGAGCGCGTGATCTCCTCCCCCGCCGTCGCGGACGGCGCGCTGTACATCGCATCGGGCGACGGGCGGCTGTACGCGCTCGACGCCGCGACTGGCGGCAAGCTGTGGAGCTACGAGACCGATGGCTGGATTAGCTCTTCGCCAGCCGTGTTCGGGGATGTAGTGGCGATAGTGTCTTTCGACGGCTTCCTGCACGTGGTGGATAGGCGGACTGGGCGCAAGCGGTTGGAGTTCTACGCATCCGAGACCACGCGCGGCTCTGCGGCGTTTGGCGAACGCTGGCTGTTCATCGCCGACGGGCGGGGACGGCTCAAGGCAGTGGATTGGCGCAAGCGCACCCTGCCGCTGGAGTGGCTGGCGCGCAGAGTGCGGACGCAGCTGTTCTACTGGGGAATCGCCAAGACGCTGCCGACTCAGCGCGGCTTCGTGTGGGGCGTGGCGACGGACGACGCCTTCAGCGCGACGCCCGCCGTTCGCGGGGGCGCCGTGTATGCCGCCAACTACGACGGCGAGGCGCTGGCGGTGGACGCCGAGAGCGGCGAACCGCTGTGGCGCGTGAACGTCGGCGCGCCCGTAGCAGCGTCCATGTCAGTCATCGGAGACCTCGCGCTAGTGGGCGACGTCGATGGCGTTCTCCACGCGCTAGACGTCGCCGACGGGCGGGAGCGCTGGCGTCTGCGAACCGGCGGGCGCATCGGCGCGACGCCTGTGGCTGCGGATGGAACGCTGTATCTAGCTTCGTGGGATGGGATGCTGTACGCGGTGGAGTAGCGCGTGGCGGGGCGGCTGGAGCGTCCGGTTCGCCGCGCGCGATGGAAACCAACGCGGACGTATCTACATACGCCATCGCTGACCGTGGAAACGCCGCCAACCGCTAGCCCCGCTCTTCGAGGAAGCGTTCCAAGGCGTCGGGCGGCAGGAGCTTTATCGGCTTTATCTGCGTTCGGGGTCCGTCGCCCCCAACCAGAATGCCGCGCGCGACAAGCTCCTCGAACCACTCATCTCCTGTTAGATGCTTGTGCGAGCGCAACTCTTCGAGAGTCAGATGCTTATGTGGACGATGCGGGCATGGAGTGGTCATATCATGCAAATCCTATGCTCGCGGAGCGAGCCGGCGCGACGCGGAAACCCAGCGCTCTGGGCAATCGCGCCCGCCCGCTCGCCTACATCCTATGCGCCAGCTTCGGGTCCAGAATGTCTCGCAAGCCGTCGCCAGCTAGGTTGATGCTGGTTACGGTTATCGAAAGCACCAGACCGGGGAAGAATATCACCCACATAGCCTTGTGGATGAAGCCGCGCCCTTCCGCCATTATGTTGCCCCAGCTTGGGTTGTCTATGGCTGGGATGCCCGCGCCTAGGAAGCTCAAGTACGCCTCGGTGAGCATGGCGGTTGCGGCTACGTATGTTCCCATGACGATGATGGGCGCGAGCAGGTTGGGGATGACGTGGCGCAGCAAGATGCGGCTGTTGCTCGCCCCTACGGATCGCGCCGCGTCCACGAACGGCTGCTCGCGCAGGCTCAGCACCGACGCGCGCGCCACGCGCGTCATGCGCGGCGTATCCACTATCACTATGGCTATGATGACGTTCTGGAGGCTCGCGCCCAAGATGACCATTAGCGCTATCGCCAACAGCACGGTGGGAATAGCCATTAAGCCATCCATCACGCGCATCAGCGCCGCGTCCACCTTGCGGAAGTATCCCGCGAGCGCGCCGAAGAACGCGCCGAACACCATCGTCAGCGCGGATACGGACACGGCTACGAGCAGCGAGATGCGCCCGCCCACCAGCGTTCGGCTGAACACGTCGCGCCCGAAGGCGTCCGCGCCGAACCAGTGGACTGCCGACGGCGCTTCGAGGCGAGCGTCCATATCTATCTTCGTCGGCGCGTAGGGGACGATGTAGGGGCCTGCGATGCTGATTGCCGCCAGAACGAACAGCGTCAGCAGCCCGATGGTCATCGTCGGCTCGCGCGCGGCGGCGGAGAGCGACGCGCGCCAAGCGCGAATATGCGGCGGAGGCCTGCGCTCCGCCAGCGTGTCTATCGTCGCCTGACGCGCCATCAGTATCTTATCCTCGGGTCTAGCAGCGCGTACAGTATATCTACCGCAAGGTTGATGAACACGTAGAAGCCGCCTATCAGAATTATCATGGCTTGGATGATTGGGTAGTCGCGGGTGGCTATCGCCTCGACCGCGAGCCGCCCTAGCCCCGGAATGGCGAACACGCTCTCGGTAACGACAGCGCCTGACAGCAGCCCCGCAAGCCCCAGCCCGATGACGGTGAGGATGGGCAGCGATGCGTTTCTCAGGGCGTGCCGCACCAGAACCGTAGTCTCAGCCATGCCCTTGGCGCGCGCGGTTCGCACGTAGTCTTCCTTCAGCACCTCCAGCACGCTGGCGCGCGTCATGCGCGCTATCAGCGCGATGACCACCAGCCCCAAGCTCAGCGCGGGCAAGATGAGATGGCGGATGTACTCCCCGAAGTCTTCGGATATCCGGACGTATCCCGCCACCGGAAGCAGCGGGTTGTCCATGCCGAACGCCCACAAGCCGAACACCCATATCAGGATGAATCCAAGCCAGAAGATAGGCACGGAGAAGCACACGGCGGCGAACACCATTATGGAGCGGTCGAGCGCGGAATTCGCCCGCCACGCCGCAAGCACGCCGAGCGGGATGGCGACGAAAATCGCCACGAACTCCGTAGCCAGCGTGAGCGATATAGATGGGCCTACGCGCGCCCTGATTAGCTCCAAGACGGGCTTGCCGGAGCGGATGGAATCGCCGAAGTCTCCCTGAACGATGCGCGCCGACCACTTGGCTAGCTGAACGTATATGGGGTCGTCCAAGCCGAGCCGCGCGCGGATTTCTAGGTACTCTTCATGCGTCGCCTCGTTGCCCGCTATCACCGCGGCGGGATCGCCCGGCGTGAACCGCAGCAAGAAGAACGTGAACAGCCCCACTACCACCAACACGGGTATCGTAGCAAGCAGCCTGCGGATGATGTATGGAAGCAATGCGAGCCTTTTGGTTCATCCCCAATCGTTCTGAATCAGGGTCTTGGGGGTTGGAAGATTCCCAAGATCGACTTGCAATCTTGGGAATCCCGCAAATTTGCGAATCCTGATTCAGGCAGATGCCCCTATCTATCAGCCCTTTCGAGCGTGATAGATAGGGGGAATTCGTTAGCGCGGGTCGTCCGCGCGCCTATCTCCGTTGCCCCACCACACGTTCAAGAACAGCGGAGAGCCGACGGGCGCGCCGCGAACGTCCACGTCCTGAAGGTCTTTATCGTAGATTCTCAGTTGGAAGAACTGCCCGAAAGTAACGCGGCGCGGGTCTTCCCAAGCCGCATCCGCCATCTTGCGCGTAACCGCGAACTGCGCCTCCAGATCGGGCGCGGCGGCGAACTCCTCGCGTAGCTGAGTCATCAGCATTCCCGTCGTGGAGTCTTCCGCATAGGTAGTCTCTCCAACGCGGTAGTGGGTGGCTACGAGCGGATGGTAGAGGTTCGAGCTGTTCCAGTTGGTGAAGATGTGCCAGCCGTCCGTCCCGCGCGCAACCGCCAGCTGCCCAGCCCAGTCGGTGGACTTCACTTCGGCGTTAATGCCCACGGCGGAAAGCTGCTCTTTCAGCACGGGCGCTATCGGGTGGATGGTCGGGAAGTCGGTCGGGTCTAGAATGATTATCGGCTCGCCCGCGTAGCCAGACTCCGAGAGAAGCTGCTTCGCGCGCTCAGGGTCGTTCTGGTTGTAGAGGTCTTGGTTGATGGTATGCTCAGCCCACGGCGTGCCGCACATCTGAAGCGACGGGCACAGCTGCCACAGGCGCGGGTCGCCGTAGCCCTTCATGATGTCTTCGGCGTTGACCGCGGCTTGAATCGCCTGCCGGATCTTCTGCCCGCTCTCGGTGAAGCCCAGCAGCGGGTCTCGCGTGTTGAAGCCGATGTCCGGCTGCGCGCCGGGTATGCCGATGTGTATGGATACCTGATCGGAGTTCTCCAGCGCTTCTTCGTAGAAGTCTGAAGATACCACGTCGAGGAAGTCCACCGTGCCGGTGAGAACGGCGGCTACGCGCGTCTCTTGGTCTGGTATCTCCTTCATGTGCAGGCGGTCGAAGTAGGAGAGCTTCGCGCCCGCGCGGTAGCTAGGCTGCTCGCGGCGCGGCGTGTAGTCTTCGAACCTGTCCAAAATTATCTCGTTGCCCGGGTCCCAGCTGATGAATTCGTATGGGCCAGACGCCACGAAATCCTGAATCAGCTCGCCGGGCGGGTACTTGTTCGCCGTCTCCTTCGGCATGATGTTGGGCTGCGTGCCGCCGACGTATCCGAGCGCGGTCAGCAGAAGCGCGCTCGGCTCGCTCAGCGTGATGGTGAACGTCTTGTCGTCCACTGTCTCGAATCCGCCCCAAATGCCGTTGAGGATGGGGCTGAAGGACTTGTCTTGCTGGAGGAATCGCGCGATGGACGCTTCCACGTCTTCGGGCAGAACGGCTGTGCCGTCGTGCCAGATGAGATCGTCGCGCAGCGTGAATGTGTACGCGCTGCCGTCGACTTCCCAGCTGTCCGCCATATCTGGGTTGATGAATCCGTTGGAATCCCACTGCGCGAGCGACTCCCAGAAGTGCCACGAGACGCCTCTGCCAATGGCGGAGCCGGATGTCATGGAATCTAGGTTGCCGACGCTGCCTTGCGGCACCCAAACGAGCGTTCCTCCGAAGCGGTCTTCGGAGAAGATGTTGGTGTCGGCGTCGGACATTGGCGCGGGGCGCAGGGTGGTTTGCACGGATGGGATGATGGGTTCGGCTGGCGCGGCGCCCTGCGGGGCGGGCATGGCTGTCGGCGCTGGCGCGGCTGGCGCGGGCTGATCCGGCTGCACGGGCGCGGCTGGCGCGGCGGCGGAGCCTGCGGACGGAACCTGCGGCTGCGCTGCTGGCGCGGGCTGCGCGGGCGCTTCGGGCGTCTCCGAAGAGGCGCAGCCAACCGCAATCAGCGCGAACAGCGCCGCTGCGAGCGCCGCAGTCGCCAGCGTGAACAACTTGCTTGTCATCAGAAAAATCCTCCAAAGGTTTGGTGCGGCGTTCGCCGCGCTGGGTTGCGAAAGTCTACCCAAGTTCGTCGGCGCGGGTCAAAGTTTGCGCGGCGCGGCGAACGTGAGCAGCCTGCGCGGATTCTCCACCATTATCAGCCGCTGAGCGCTGTCGTCCACGCCTATGTTCTCCGCCAAGTACGGCAGGAACGTCTCCTGCAAATATGCGTACCCGCTTCCGCCGTATCGTCTCAGGTGAGACTTCCAGCACACATCTTGAGAAAGCAATATGCGTTCGGCGTATCCCGCGTCGATGAGCTGGCGGATCGCGTTGGCGACTCGGTTGTCGCGCGCGGGCGCCTCGCTCGTGCCTACGACGCCGAGCGTGTCGAACTCGATATACGCGCCGCGCGCCAGAATCTCGAGCATGAACGGCAGATCGTCCGCCATTCCGCAGGAATGCCCCAGCGCGACGCGGGAGAGGTCCGCGCCCTCGGATTCGGCTATGTCCAGCATTGCGCTCTTTTCGCGCTTCAGCGGCGGGGAGTGGAACGATATAGCCGCGCCAGTTATCACGCTCGCGCGCGCGGCGGCGCGGATGCTCTTCACCTCGTTCTCGGTAATCGGGTCTCCGTTGACGCCGATCTCGCCGATGATGCCGGCGCGGATGCCGCTGTCTCCCACGCCTGCGGTTACGTCGCGCGCTATCTCGTCCGCGAGCGATTCCACGCCGCGTTCGCTCATGTCGCGGGGATGGAAAACCTTTTGATACCAGCCCGATCCCATGACGATGTTCACGCCCGCCGCTTTGGACGCCCGAACCAGCGCGGCGGGGTCTCGCCCTAGCCCGATGCTGGTGACGTCCACTATCGTGCCGCCGCCCAGCGCCGCGAAATGCGAAACTTCCTCTACCGCGTCGCGTTCGCTGTCCAGCAAGTAGTTGTCTTGCAGCGGCAGCCCGCGCCGCGCCAGATGCAGGTTGGCAAGCTCCAGCGGCGCGTCCCACACGGCGCGCCGCTCATCGACGGGCGTATCGGCTGGCGGCTGGTGGTTCGGGCGCAAGTCTAGGTACAAATGCTCGTGCATGAGCGTGAACCCCAGCTCGCCGGGGTCCAGATCGCCCAGAACCGTTCGCGCTTTGCCCGCATAGCCGTCCGCGGCGCTCATCGCTTGGATCAGCCCTTATGCCCGGAGTAGTGCATCGCCTGATCCACTATGTCCACGCCCACCATCTCGCTGTGCGCGGCGAGCAGCTGGTTGGTGACGGGTCCCGGAACGCTGTCGCCCACGGGTCTGCGATCGACCATGCCCACCGGCACGATGCGCGGGCTGGTGCGCGAGAAGAAGACTTCGTCCGCAGTGTAGATGTCGTAGGGCTGGAGGTCTTCTTCGTAGACGGGTATCTGAAGCCGTTCGGCTACGTCGAAGATAACGCTGCGCGAGATGCCCTGCAAGATGCTGCGGTCCGTAGGCGTCCGCAGCGCCCCGTCCTTGACGAGGAACACGTTATAGCCGATGCCCTCTGTCAGGTTGCCGTCTTGGTCCAGCAGAATGGGAGACGCGCCCGGGTCCACGTCCGCCGCCTCCAGCTCGGCAAGCACGAAGTTGGCGCGGCTGTGGTGTTTCACCTTCGGGTCCATCGTGTCGCTGGAGTAGCTGCGCGTTCTGGCGATGACGCCGTGCGCGCCTTCGGCGTAGAATCGCGCGAATGTGTCGAACGCCACCGGCTTGATGGCTATGCACACCGTCGGGCTTGCGGCGTCGCCTATCCCATGCCCCACGCCGCGCGTCACGAACGGGTGGATGTTGAAATCGCCAACCTCATCCAGCCTGTCTATGTTGCGCTCTACGGCTTCTTCGCAAAGCGCGGTCATCTCGTCCGGGGAGATCCCCGGTTCGAGCCGCATGTACTTGAGCGAGCGGTAGAGCCTGTCTATGTGCCTGTCCAGCACGAACGGAACGCCGCCGAACGTGCGCGCGATGTCGAACACCACGTCGGCGACGACGAAGCCGCGATCGTCGGGAGAGATGGTCACCTCGCCGTAGGGCATCCACTCCCCGTTGAAATATGCCGTGAAAGAGCCGCTGTCAGCCATTGGTAGCCTCCGAGCCTGTATCTGCTACGCTTGCCCGACAGTGTACAGCGGATGCGCGCGGGTGGCTAGGGATGGGGGCTGGGGGAGAATTATTGTCAGAATCAGGATTAGTGGAATTTCAAGATGGCGGCGTGAAAAACCTGAGAATTCTAGAATCATACAAATCCTGATTCTGACGACTGGAAGCGCCTGCCTCTGTCAGCCCCCTCTATAGGAGGAGCGCGAAACGCAATTCGCCCCCGCGAAACTCGCGGGGGCGAATGTGATTATTGGCGGAGAAGCGGGCGGGCTTACGTCCCCCGCAGCCTCGGGTCCAGCACGTCTCGGATGGCGTCGCCGAACAGGTTGAAGCCGTACACCGCGAGCGACAGCGCCAAGCCGGGCCATATGGCGAGCCACGGGTTGACGACGAAATAGTCTCGCACAGGGCCTGTGAGCATCCCGCCCCAGGAGGGTTCGGGCTGCGGCACGCCAAGCCCTAGGAAGCTGAGCGACGCCTCGGTGAGGATGGCGATGCCGAGCGCTCCGGTGGCGATGATGAGCCACGGCGCTACGCACTGCGGCGTTATGTGCTGAACCATGATGCGAAGGTTGCCTGCGCCTATGGCGTGCGCGGCGTCCACATACTGCGCCTCTTTGACAGCCAGCACCTGCGAACGCACGATGCGGTTGGCGCGCGGTATCTGCACTATGCCGATTGCGATGATGATGTTGACTAGGTTGGTGCCGAGCGATGCGGTTATCGCCAGCGCCAAGATGAGCGTTGGGATGGACATGAGCGCGTCCATCAGCCTCTGGATGACGTTATCCACCTTGCCGCCGTACCATCCGCTGATGATGCCGATGACGCCGCCGGAGCCGGAGCCGAACGCCACCGAAGCGAAGCCGACGAGGATAGATACGCGCGCGCCGTTCATCAGGCGGCTCCACAGGTCTCGCCCCATCTCGTCTGTGCCTAGCCAATGGCTGGTGGAAGGTCCCTCGAGCTTGTCTACGAGGTTCCACTCCAGCGGGTCCCACTCGGTCACCATAGGCCCGAATACAGCCATGAGCGCCATGACTATGACTATGAGCGCGCCGAACGCGCCGAGCGGCTTGCGCCTAGTGAAGTCTGCGAGCGCCTTCACCGGGCGGGCGGTTCGCGGACGCCCCAGCGTTAGCGCGCCGCTGCCTTGCATTGCCATTCGAGTCCCCCGTGCTTAGCTTGAGAAAGTTCGATTCCCTCCCCCTCTTTGCGGGAGAGGGCGCAGCCTACTGATACCGGACGCGAGGATCGAGCCAGCCGTAGGAAAGGTCCACCAGCATGTTGACTACGATCACGCAAGCCGCGAAGAACAGCACCATGGATTGGACGACGGGGTAATCCCGCTGGAGCATCCCGTCTACGATGAAGCTGCCGATGCCCGGCAGCGTGAACACGCGCTCCATGACTACGGAGCCGCCGAGCGAGAGCGCGGTGGTTATGCCGATTACGGTTATTACGGGGATGAGCGCGTTCTTGAGCGCGTGCCGCCCGGTTATGACGAATGCGCGCAGCCCCTTGGCGCGAGCGGTGCGGATGTAGTCTTGGCGCAGCACTTCCAGCATGGTCGAACGCATCATCCGCGCCTTGGTCGCGGCGCTGATGTATCCGATCATGATGGCCGGATACATGAACTGCTTGAGGTTGCCGATGGGGTCTTCCGTGAAGGGTATGTACCCAAGCGGCGGAGCTATGTTGATGCCGGAATTGAGAAGCAAATATCCCGCGCCCGTGAGCAGCAGCGTCGCGCTCCAGAACGACGGTATGGACAAGCCAGCCAGAGACAGCACCCGAACGGTGTAATCTATCCAGCTGTCTTGCTTCAGCGCCATAAGCACACCCGCGGGTATGCCGATCGCGATGGCGATTACTTGCGATATAATCACAAGCTCGAAGGTGATTATCGCCTTCTGCTTGAAGTCGTCGAACACGGGGCGCTTGGTGAACAGCGACGCCCCCCAGTCGCCCTTTATGAAGCCCCACATCCAGACGTAATACTGCACATAGAGCGGCTCGTTGAGTCCGAGCGCCTCGCGTATTCGCTCGATGTCCTCTTCGCTGACCGTGCCTTCTTCGCCGCCCGCCTGCTCCGCCGCGATGGACTGCGCGACGTCTCCGGGCGCGATTCGCATTAGCGCGAACACCAGAACCGACACGAGAAACGCGGTCAGCAGTCCGAATATCAGCCGGCGTACCAGATAGCGGTGCATCGGTTCATCCTCATGGCAGCTTCCGCCGCCCGCTTGCGGCGCGGGCGACGGTCCAAGGTCTTGGGAGGAGAGCCGCCGCCCGCGCGGGGCGAGAGGCGAACTCTCCCGTTATGTCGTTGCGGTTAGCGGTTGGCTAGCCAAGCGCGCTCCCAGCCCGCCCACTTTATCTGCGAGGGGTGGTTGAACACGGTCCAGCCGCGAACGTCGTTGTGCCACGCGGGCCAGATGATGGACCACGGCATAGGCACCATGTACGCCTTTTCGATGACTAGGCGCTCGATCTCGTGCACTATCTCGCGCCGCTTGACGGGGTCTAGCTCCGTCGCCTGAGCGTCCGCCATCTCCCAGAGCATCTGCGCGCCCTCGGGGTCGGCTTGGAAGCGTCCGGTGCCGCGGTGGTACCAGCTCTCGAACTCAGGCACTAGGAAGATGTTGTAGAAGTCGGACGGGTCCGCGACGTCGGTTCGGGCTTTGGAACCGTAGTGAACGTCGTAGTCGGGCGGCTCGCCGTGACCGGTCTGACCGCGCTCGCGCTGAACCGCAACCTCTACCACGTCGACATCCAGCTCGATGTCTAGGTGCTTCTTCAACTGATCCTTGAAGTAGAGGCAGCCGTCGATGAATATCTGCTGAGGCGTGGTCATGCAGCCTGCGGTAAATCGCGGGCTGCCGGTGAGACCGGCTTCGTCCAGCAGACGGTTGGCTTCGGCTATGTCTTCCGCCTTTTCCTCGATTCTGAAGCCGGGCATTGCCCAAAGCTCTTCATCGGGAAGCGCCCACACCGTTCCGGGCGGCATCCAGTTGGTAGGGCGGATGACGCCTGTGCGGTCCTTGATGCGGTTGAACTCCACCCACTCTTCGCGGTCTATGCCGATGTGAATGGCGTATCGCACGCGCTCATCGTTGAACGGCTCGCGGTGCATGTTTATCTGCAAGCCTTTGCCCCACAGGTGAAGCACCGGCTCTAGGTGAATCTTGTCCGCGAACGAGTCCAGCACCTGCTCGACTTGACCGGGAAGCAGGGACGCGCTCCCCTCGCCGTAGTAGTCTATCTGCCCCGTTATCAGCGCGGTGAAGCGCGAGGTGGCGTCTTCGATCTCGATGTGGTCTACGCCTTCCAGTAGCGGCAAGCCTTCGCGCCAGTAGTCGGGGTTGGCGCGTATCTTCGTGCCTACGTCTTGGGTGCGCTCGAAGGGTATGAACGCGCCCGTGCCTGTGCCGTACAGGTAAGACTCGTCCGTAGTCTGGTCGAAGCAGTCGGCGCACTCGGCGGACCACCACTCTATGAGGTCTTTGTCCAAGTTGTTGGGCATTCCGGTGTTGCCCGCGAACTTGGTGATGGTGCCGGCGCGCGCCTCGCGGAACTCCGCTTGCATGGTGTAGCCCATAGGCCCATCCGGGCAGGTTGCGCCGTTCTCTACGAGGTGGCCTAGCCCGAGCCTCGGACCCGCGTGGGTAACGCCAACGTCTTTGAGAGACTCCGGCGGGTAGATGGCGAAGTTGAGGCTTGCGGCGGCGTCTTCGCAGGTGAACTCGTCGCCCGCGACGTTCGCCTTGACCGCAGCCGGCAGCGTGCTGTACGGGTTGTCTTGGAACTTGACGCCCTCGCGCAGCTTGAAGGTGACTATCGTGCCGTCGCTGGAGACTTCCCAAGTCTCGGCGAGGTCGGGCAGGATGGGCCCTGTAAGCCCTTGCCACGGGTCGAACTTGATGAGCGAGTTGTACGTGGGCAGGAACTGGGGACCTTCGTAGGTGTGTCCGTAGTTCGGGTCGTGTCCGTTCAGCTTGAGGTTCGCGCCGTATCGCAACACTCCGCCGCGCACGGGCGGGCCCCATTCGGGCTTGTATCCCGCGCTGGCGAGGTACTCGTCGAGCCATGCCGTTTCCATGCTCGCGAGCGACGGAGTCGGCACGGGGGTCGGCGGCGTTAGCGGCGCCTGCTGCGCGACAGGCACGGCGGTGATGGCGGGCGCGGGCGCTTCGGGCTGAGCCGCGGGCGCGGGCGCGGATCCCGAACCCGCTTGCGCCGCCTGAGCGGCGGCGGCGGGCGCGGGCGCCGCAGGCTGCGCTCGCTCTTGCGAGTCTTCGGCGGCGCAGGCGAGCGCCACGGCTGTCAACATGGACAGCGCCAGCGCGAATCCGATATATCTGACAGTCTTCATGGATTCCACCCCTTGTTCGATTATCTAGGCTAGACTATCCGCTTCGTCAATCTCAAACATTACCTGTAATGATAAACAGTGGTTAGAATAAATAGCATACCTAGCCCGAACGGTCAAGATGTGAATGGCAAAAATCGCGGGGAGCGCCTCCCGTTCCCTACCGGACCGCGTACAGAACCCCGCCGGCGGTGGCGTACAGCGCGCCTCCCGCGACTACGGGCGTCGACGTGATTGCCGCGCCCTCGGCGAAGTCGAGCCGCGAGCGCGCTTCGCCGCTTTGCGCGTCGATGACGTGGACTACGCCGTCCGCGTCCCCAACGTACACCGCGCCGCCGGCGACGGACGCCTCGCCGCTGATTGGCGCGCCAACGGCGTACTCCCACGCCACTTCGCCATCGTCGCGGTGGAGCGCGTACACTACGCCGCGGCTAGACGCCGCGATAACCAAGTCTCCCGCCAGCGCGGGCGTAGCCAAGAAACTCTGCCGCGCGCGGTGGAACACCCATGAATACCCTTTTTGCGGGGGGAGCGTGTCCACCAGCGCCCAAACGAACAGCTGAACGCGAATCCAGCGCGCCGTCTTCTCGAACGGTAGCTCTTTCTGCTTCCAGTCTATGCCCAAGACTACGCCGCGGCTGTCGGCGGCGTACACGTGGTTTTCGTCTATGGCGGCTGACGCGCGCGACTCGGCGGACATGACATAGTCCAGCCTGTGCCGCCCCGTGTAGGCGTCTAGGATGTGAACGCGCCTGTCTTGGGAAACTACGGCGACGACCTCATCGCCGACAGCCGCTCCGGTCTGGATTCTGCCTTCGGATTCGTAGCTCCAGCGCAAATCGCCGCTTTGGGCGTCGAGCGCGTGCAGCTTCTTGTCGCCGGAGCCTAGGTAGACTACGCCGTTAGCCACCGTGGGGGGCGTGTACACCAGATCGCCCGTCTGGAACTCCCATATCGGCGCGCCGTCGGCTGTCGCCATCGCCAGCAGCCTGCCGTCTTTCAGCCCCACGTACAGCATATCGCCCGCCACCGCCGGCGACGACGCTACGGGACCCGACACCTCGCGCTGCCAGATTACGCCGCCGCTCCGAGCGTCTAGCGCCGCTACGCGCCTATCGCCGGTGCTGACGTAGACGACGCCATCGACTACGGCGGGCGACGACTCGAACGGCGCGGCTGTGTCGAATCGCCAGACGACGCGCCCTTCGAGCGGAGCGTCGAGCGACTCCGTCGCGGATGTGTGCGCGGGGTCGCGCTGGTACATGGGCCAATCGTCCGCCGAGGAGGGCGTGGAGCTTACGTCGGACAGCGGCGGCGGCAGGCTGCGCCCGGGACCCAGCGTCCAGAACGCGATAGCGCCCGCCGCCACAGCGACCGCGACTATCGCCGCCATCCGCCGGAAGCGGCGGCGGCGCTGGACGGCGACGCGCTCTTGGCGCATCCGCTCCGCCTCGCCGAGGCTGACGCGCGCGCCACGCTCCAGCGGCACGCGGCATCCGCCGCAGTATTGAACGCTCGGAGCGTTCTGATAGCCGCACGCGGCGCACACCACTACGGTTTGCGTCTGAGACGTATCTGCGCTGCTCATGCCCAGAATAGTACACGAACGCGACGCTTGCCCCAAAATTTCGCATAAGCGAGCGAGATATTGGGGATGAGTCTATCCCTAGTATCCCATGAATCCCGCAAATGCTGTGCGCCTATGCCATTCTTGCTATCATGCGCGCCAGAATGAATCTGACAAGGCATCGCCATCTGGCGGCTTTCGCGCCGATTCTGGCTGTGGCGGCTTTTCTGCGGCTGTACGATCTCGGGCATGGGCATCCGGGGCTTGCGATATACACGTCCATTTCGTCGCACGCTTACAAGTCGTTCCACAACTGGATGTATCCCAGCATGTTCGCGGACGGCGCGATACTGGCGGACAAGCCACCGCTGTTCTTCTGGTATCAGGGGCTGTTCATAGCGCTGCTGGGACAGTCGAACATAGCGTTTCGGCTGCCTGTCGCGCTCGCCGGCGTCTGCTCGGTGGTTCTGGTGTACGCGATCGTTCGCCGATGCAGTGGCGGCGCGCCCGCGCTCATCGCCGCCGCCGCGCTCGCGGTCATGCCGCTGGATGTGAACTATGCGCGCTCCACGTTCATCGAGCCTGTCGCCGCCGCCGTCATGCTGCTTGCCGCCTATTTCGTCGTCCGCGCGGCGCGGGAGCGGCGCGAGGCGTTCTACTACATCGCCGCGTTCGTGCTGGGGCTGGCGTTCATGATAAAGCTCTGGCAGGGGCTTCTGCCCGCGCCCGCGTTCGCGCTCATCGCGCTCGCCAACCGCTGGACGCCTTGGGCGCGGCTTATCCGCGTCGGCGCGATATGCGCGGGGATATTCCTGATTACAGCCTTCTGGTGGCCTATCGTCGTCTGGCTTACGCCGTGGGCTTACGACTCGGTTATGCACGCGGATAACGTGTGGGATATGATCTTCGGCTGGAACTTGCGGGAGCGGTTCGGCGAGCTGGAATACGGCGCGAGACACCGCCGCGATATTCTGTGGTTCGTTACGGGACCGATGAGCGTCTACTTCGGAACGTCGCTATTTCCGGCGGCCGCTATCGGCGTTTTGGCTGTGGCGCTCGCGCTGTGGCGCTCGCGCTGTGGACGCGCGGCAGAGAGGCGGCGGCGCGTCTGCTCCGCTTGCTGAGACGGCGGACGCGAACGGCGCGGCGCGCGGTGGAGGCAGCCATATCCGTAGTCGCGCCGTCCGCGCGGCGCGGGAGCGCGGCGGAAGCCGGCTTGCGCGGCATCGAGTTCGGCTTTCTGTGGGTAGCGTGGCTAGGGGTGGCGATAGCTGGGTTCGGCGGCGCGACGATTCGGCTTGCGACATACTGGGACGCGGCGACGCCCGCCGTTGCCGCGCTCGCGGGGCTGGGCGCGGCGTCCATACCGTCGCTGCTGCGGCGCGGCGCGGGGACGGTTGCAGCCGTGTTCGCGCTCGCGCTGTTCGGGGCAGTCTACGCCGCCGTCGCCTACGATCGCGCGGGCGACGCGGCAGAGCATTTCGGGTTGGCGTCCAACATCGCGTTCGGGTTCGCCGCGCTCATCGCCGTCGGCGGCGCGTTCATGTATTTCGGCTGGCGCCCGTTCGGGATTCACGCGGGCGCGGCGGCGCTTACCGCCGCTGCTGTGGGCGCGGCGCTGCTCGTCGGCTCGGTAACCGTCCACAATCTGCTGTACCCGCGAGACGACACGCTTGGCAGAATCGGTTTCGATCAGGTTGCCGTGTCCGGCGTCGGCGCCCCGGAGCCGTCGCCTCAAGAGCGCCGCCGACAGCGGCAGGGCGGCATCATAACCGCTATAGTGAGGGCGGACGTGGATAGAATCGACGCCGCTCTCGAATACGTCCGCCAGCGGCGGGGCGACAGCCGCTACCTGCTCGCCACAGACACATACAACACCGGCGCGCGCGTGTCGCTGCTGACGGGCGAACCTGTGCTGCCGCTGTACTCCGAATATCGGCTAGTCCGCGAGATGGACGACGCCGAGTTGAAGCGGCTGTTGGAGAGCGGAGACATCCCCTTCATCCTAACCACGCGGGATATGCTGTATATGGACTTCCGGCTGTACGCGCGCATGATAGTTTCTTCGATAGACGCGACCGCGAGCGCGGGATTGCCCCCGCGGGGCGAGTATCAGCTTTTGGAAGTGATAGAGGGGCGCGAGCCGTAGCCGAATGCCGCTGACACCGTTTCACCTAGGACCGGCGCTTGCCGTGAAAGCCGCTGCTCCACGTCGATTCAGCCTGATGACGTTCGCGATGACGCAAGCGTTCATAGACGCCGAGGTCGCTATCTACGCGCTAGCGGGCGGCAGTCCGCTGCATGGCTTCTTGCACACGTACTTGGGCGCGGCGCTCTTGGGCGCGAGCTCCGTCGCGCTGATGACGCCGCTCCTGCCTCGCGTAGTCCGAGCGTGGAACGCGGCGCTCGCGCCCACGCCGCTGAGCCGTCTGCGGGCTGAGCCGCGCGGCTCGCTGTTCGGCGTTGTGTCGGGCGCGCTGTTCGGCTCGGCGAGCCACGTTCTGCTGGACAGCCTAATCTACAGGGACATTGCGCCGTTCGCGCCCCTATCGGACGGCAACGCGCTGCTGGGAGCGCTTTCCACCCCCGACGTGAATGCGCTGTGCGCCGCGCTCGGCGCGGTGGGGGTATTGGGGCTAGGCTGGCGGATGCTGCGGAGAGGCTGAAGGCGTCACCTTCCGCGCCCTCTGATGCGCGCCCAGCTGTCTCGCAGCGCGACGGAGCGGTTGAACACCGGCATATCGTCCGTCGAGTCTGGATCCTTGACGAAGTATCCTACGCGCTCGAACTGGATAGGCTCTCCCACGCTCGCTTCCGACAGCGACGGCTCCAGCTTGCAGCCCGTCAGCGCGCGGCGGGAATCTGGCGATATCAAGTCCGTCCAGCTCTTGCCGTCCGCCGTGTCGTATGGGTTGGGGACGCTGAAGAGGCTTTCGTACAAGCGCGCCTCGGCGTCTATGGCGTGAGCGGCGGATACCCAGTGGAGCGTGGCGCGCACTCGTCTGCCGTCTGGAGCGGAGCCGCCCCGCGTCTGTGGATCGTAGGCGCAGCGCAGTTCGACTATCTCGCCATCGTCGTCTTTGACCGCCTCGACGCACTTGATGAAGTAGCCGTATCTCAGCCGCACTTCGCGCCCCGGCGCTAGCCGGTAGAACCGCCGCGGCGGGTCTTCCATGAAGTCTGCGCGCTCGATGTACATCTCGCGGCTGAACGGCACAGAGCGGCTTCCGGCGCTAGCATCCTCGGGGTTGTTCACCGCGTCCAGCCAGTCCACCTCGCCTTCTGGGAAGTTCTCTATCACCACCTTCAGCGGATCTAGAACCGCCATGCGGCGCTGAGCGCGCTTGTTGAGATCCGTCCGCAAGTGGTGTTCCAACAGCGCCATTTCGGTGAGCGCCGTAGTTCGGTTGATGCCCACCTCGTCGCAGAAGCTGCGGATAGCCTGCGGCGTGTAGCCGCGCCGCCGCAGACCGGCGAGCGTCGGCATACGCGGGTCGTCCCAGCCGTCCACATGCTCATCTTCCACCAGCGTAATCAGCCGACGCTTGCTCAAAACGGTGTGCGATATGTTGAACCGCGCGAACTCTATCTGCTGCGGATGGTACATGCCCAGTTCGTCCAAGAACCAGTCGTACAATGGGCGGTGGTCTTCGTACTCCATCGAGCAAAGCGAATGCGTGATGCCCTCTATCGCGTCCGAAATTGGGTGGGCGAAGTCGTACATCGGATAGATGCGCCACTTGTCGCCGGTCTGATGGTGCGGCGGCGAATGTCGGATGCGGTAGATAGTGGGGTCGCGCATGTTCATGTTGGGCGACGCCATGTCTATCTTGGCGCGAAGCACGTGCGCGCCGTCCTCGAACTCGCCCGCGCGCATCCGTCTGAGCAGGTCTAGGTTCTCCTCGACGGAGCGCTCGCGATAGGGGCTGTCCTCGCCCGGCTCGGTGAGCGTGCCGCGGTGCCGTCGGATCTCCGCCGCGCTCAGGCTGTCCACATACGCCTTGCCATCCAGAACCAGCCGCTCGGCGCACTCGTAGAGCTGTTCGAAGTAGTCGGATGCGTAGAACTCGCGCTCGCCCCACTCGAACCCCAGCCAGCGGGTATCCTCCTTTTGGGATTCGACGTACTCCGCTTCCTCCGCCGTAGGATTCGTGTCGTCGAATCGGAAGTTGCAAAGCCCGTCGAACTCGCGCGCCACGCTGAAGTTTAGGTTGATGGCGGTGGCGTGTCCCAAGTGAAGATACCCGTTCGGCTCAGGAGGCCAGCGGGTATGCACCCGCCCCCCGAACCTGCCGGATTCGTTGTCTTCCATGACCCTAGCCCTAATGAAATCTCGGGGCGGCGAGCCGGTTTCCTCTGGCATTGCGAACGCCTCTCTACGCAAGGTTTTCCGTAGAGTGTAGCGCTAGGTTCACATGATTTGCGAGATTGTCGGGGGCGGGATGAGGGTGGCGCAGTCGCTGGAAACCTCCAATACGCACGTCGCCCGCCCCGCGCGGCGGAGCGCGGCTAGGTCTCCGCGCGCTTGCGCGTCCGCCAAATCCCCGAATGTGTAGGGGCGTCCCGGAATCTCCGCGTCCTCGTCGCGGGACGCGACGAGCATCAGCGCGGCGATGCCGCTTGCGCCGCCTTTATGCAGCTGCCCGGAAGAGTGCAGATAGCGCGGTCCGTATCCCAGCGTCGTCGCTACGCCGTATCGGGCTGTGATGGACGCCCTAAGCTCCGATAGCGCGGCATCCGTCTGCGGCGTCTGCTCGATATACGCGAGTATGGCTAAGCAGTCGCGCGCGTCCATGCCGCTGGCAAGCTCCGCAATCGAGCCGCTCGGCACGAGCGGCGGCGCGCGTCTGGCGGAGTCGGACGACTCGAACTCCGCAAGCGCGCGCTCGGTGAACGCCTTTGCCTGCTGAACGTCCGGCTGGTCGAACGGGTGGACGCCCAAGAGCGCGCCCGCTATCGCGGTTGCGAATTCCCAGCGGTAGAACTCCCCGCCTAGCGCGCTCGCGTCGTCTATCTCGAAGCGGATGACGGGGTGGCTCGCGGCGGCGAGTCTATCCGCGAGCGCGTCCAGCGGCGAGTCGTCGCTAGCCAGCTTCAGGTAGACGAACTGCCTATCGTCGCCGTACTGGCTAGGCTCCAGCGGCGGCTCGCCCGCGATGGGGATTATCCCACGCTCGCGTCCGCCCGTTCCCTCGCCGCCCTCGTCGCCCTCGTCGCCCTCGCCGATGGATACTGCGCCGCGTCCGCGCTTGCCTAGGCTTTCGGCTATGAGCTGCTCCGCCCACAGCCCGAAAGACGCGAGCGCGGGGGACGCGAGCAGCGTCAGCTTGTCGCGCCCCGCAATCGCCTGCCCCGCCATTGCCGCGCCGAACCACGCGCCGGCGTTGTCGGCGGCGGCTAGCGACGGCGAGCAAGCCGCCTGCATCCGAATCGCGCTGGTCAGCAGCGCGCGCGTATCGCCTCCGATTAGCGCGGCGGGCAGCAAGCCGAAGCAGCTGAGAGCGGAGTATCGCCCGCCGATGTCCTCTGGATTGCGAAATATGCGTCGGAAGCCGTCCCGCCGCGCCAGCGCGTCTAGCGGCGTATCCGCGTCCGTGACGGCTACGAATCGCCCGCCCGCAAGCTCCGCGCCCACGTCGGGGGACTCTTCGACCATCCGCCGGAAGTATGCGTACAGCGCGTTCGGCTCTATCGTAGTTCCGGACTTGGAGGATACGACGAACAGCGCGCGAGACGGCTCTATCTCGCGCGAGACGGCGGCGATGCGCGCGGGGATGGTGGAATCCAGAACGGTGAGGCGGGGCCAACCTTCGCGTCCGCCCAAGCTCTGCGACAAGACCTCCGGCGCGAGGCTGCTTCCGCCCATTCCCAGCAGTACGACGCGGCGAACGCCCTCCGCGCGAACCTCGTCCGCGAGCGCGCTCAGCTCTTCCACGGAATCCGCCATGCGCTCGGCTACGTCCAGCCAGCCCAGCCTGTCCACTATCTCGGCGGGATCGGGCGACCAAAGCGTATGATCTTTCGCCCAAACGCGCGCGGGCGCGTTCATTGCGTTCAGCGCCGCCGTCGCCCCGTCTACGGGGCTGCCGCTTTTCCCAGCGACACGGCGGCAGGCGTCGCGTCGGCGGATAGCAGCTCGACGCGGCGCGCCTCGATGTTGTCTATCAGGCTATCGAACGAGTCTGCGAACGCCTTCACGCCGTCGCGCAGGAGCCGCGCCGCTACGCCTTCCATGTCTATGCCGTTCGCCGCCAGCGCATCGAGCGCGGCGCGCGCATCGTCGACGCGCTCGTCGATAGTCCTCCGCGCCGCGCCGTGGCGCATGAACGCTTCTAGCGTCGCGTCCGGCATCGTGTTCACGCTGCGGGGCCCTATCAGAGATTCCACGTACATCACATCCGAATACGCCGGGTTTTTGGTGGATGTGGATGCCCACAGCGGGCGCTGAGGACGGGCGCCCCGCGCCGCGAGCGCGGCGAATCGCTCGGACGCGAACGTTGCCGCGAAATCTTGGTAGGCTATCTTGGCGTTGGCGACAGCCGCCTTGCCGAGCAGCGCGCTCGCCGCGCCGTCGAGCCGTTCCAACGCCCCGTCCACCGCCGTATCGACGCGGCTCACGAAGAACGACGCCACCGACGCCACGCGCGAGGGATCGCCGCCCGCGCGAACCAAGTCTTCCAGCCCCGCTATGTACGCCTCGCGCACCCGCGCGTACATCTTTAGCGAGAAGATGAGGGTGACGTTGACGTTGATTCCCCGCGCGATGAGGCTGCGGATGGCGGGAATGCCTTCAGGCGTGGCGGGAACCTTGATCATCGCGTTAGGTCTGTCGAGCGCGGCGAACAGCCTCCGCGCCGCCGAGACCGTGCCGGCGGTGTCTCGCGCGAGGCGCGGGCTGACTTCGAGCGACGCGAACCCGTCCGCGCCGTCGCTCGCCGCGTGCAGCGGCATGAGCATATCGGCGGCGGCGCGGATGTCGTCCACCGCCAGCGCCTCGAATATCCGCTCGGCGGACAGCCCCTCGCGCGCAAGCTCCGCAAGCGAATCGTCGTAATCATCGCTAGAGCTTATCGCCTTCTCGAATATCGTCGGGTTGGAAGTCAGCCCGGCAACGCCGCTGTCGATGAGCCGCCTAAGCTCGCCGCTCTCTATCAGCGCGCGGCTTACGTCGTCGTACCAGACCGATTGACCCAAAGCGGCAAGCCGCTGAAGGGGGTTGGGGGTGTTGGACATTGTGGATGTCTCCTAGTCAGTGGAGTGGATGGGATAGGGTGGATGACGCTCGGCGCGAACCCCATTCCCCGATGGGGTATGGCTGGGATGAGATGAGGACGCCCCTGACCCATGCTGCTAAGCGATAATGAGCGGAATCCGCATCTCGTCGGGCGTCAAGCCCGAATGGTGGCAGTTGAGCTGCGACATCCTGCCCTGCCCGCGCCCGGCGTTGTACTCGATCATGTCCGCGCCTCTGGAGAGCGCTATCTGGTCTCCGAACCGTTCTCGCAGATATTCGGGAGGCGGCTCAGGCCCAAACAAGCCGAGCTGAATAGCGTCCGCGCTTTCCAGCGTCATGAATCGCTCTCCGAATCTGCGATCGATGTATCCGCTGAATCGCGTGTGCGCCCAATCCCACGTGTGCATATAGAGCAGCCGAGCGTCTCCGGACGGCGCGCGGCGCAGCAGCGGCTGAAGCTGGCGCGTGGCGCGCAGGGTGTGGCGGTTGCGCGCGGGCGCGTCCAGCAGCCCATGGTCGGCGGTAACCACCACGCGAGCGCGCGATCCGACGGCCAAGCTCAGCCGCGCAATCTCGCCGTCCAGCTCGCCCAGCGCGCGCCGCGTCTCAGGCCCCGATGCGCCGTGGATGTGCGCGAGGCTGTCCACATTCGGAACGTATAGATATGTGAACGTGGGCGCGTCCCCGCCCAGCGCGTGGCGGATAGCCTTGTCCACCCCATCGGATATCGAGCCGTAGCCCACGCTCGCGCGCCCGCCGTTGAAGTAGTTGGAATATACCGAATTGCGGATGTGGTTCGGGGCTACTACGAGCGTATCGCGCTCGAACTTCGCCCATACCGATTCGACGGGGAAAGAGCGTCGCGGGTCTATGCCGCGCTCGAGCAGGTTGCCGCCGCCGTTCCGCGCCGTATACTGCAAGATAGTGGCAGCCGCGCCCAAGTCCGGCAGGTGCGTCCACCAACCGGTAATGCCGTGCGCCGATGGCCATTGCGCCGTCGTCAGCGTCGTCAGCGCCACCGACGTGGACGACGGGAACACCGTGAGCAGATCGCTGTGAACGTGGCTCGGCAGGAACGCGCCGCGCGGCAGAGATTCGATCATGTTCATGCCGCAGCCGTCCGCCAGCACGAAAACGACGCTCTCCGCGTCGCCAATGGCGTCCGCGATGTCGGCGGACGAATGAGTATGCGGAATGTCCACGCCGTTCAGACGCGCCAACGCCCGCGCGAGATCGACGAGATTCGGGATCTCCTCGCGGGGCAAGATAAGCGTCCCCTCGATGAACCCGTCCCAAAGCAGTTCCAAGCCGCGAACGCTCATATGAATCACCACGAAAGAAAGTCGATGCGCTATGTTATCATCATCGCAAGCGGCGTTTCATATAGAGATATTCGCATAAGCGCCTGCGCCCCATCGCATGAGCGGGACTCGACCAAGCTCGCCAAACCGCCATTCCGGCGAAGGGCTGGAATCCAGAGGCGCGGGGCGCAGTTTCCCACGCCGCCCCAACCACGTCATGACCGCCATATCATCGCCCAATAAGCTCGGCTCGCAGTGGGCGGAGGCTCTCGACGGCGCGGACCCCGCCGCCGTCGAGCTTGCCGACCGCTTGCTCAACAAGCTCGAATCCCGCGCGGACGCGGTTTTCGAGACGGCCGAGCTAGGCTGCGGCGCGTGGCGAGTCGGCGTTTGCTTGGAAGACAGGATAGGCTCTCTATCGCTCGTATCCGGCGCGCTTGCGGCGCACGGGCTGAACATAGTAAACGCGGATACGTTCACCTACGTCAAGCCTAGCTCGCCTCCGAAGCGAACCGCTCCGCCGCTCCGCCTGCGTCCCAGCCGCTTGGGGCGCAGGATTCGCAGACGCCGCCGACATGCGCTAGACCCTTCGCCGGCTGCGCGCGCCGTCATGCTGTTCGACGTTCGCGCGCGCTCCGGGCGGCAGCCGCGCTGGGACGCGCTCGCGGACGAACTGCGGAGCTTGGCGCGTCAGGCGGCGGGCGGCGGCATCGCCCACGCGCGGCGGCGGCTCATCGAACGGTTCGCGGATGAGACGTACCACTCCGGCGCGTGGGAATCCGCGCCGCAAGAGTCGCCGATGGAGATTCGCGCGGATGCCGTTTCGTCGGACGCCTATACGCTGGTGGAGATCCACTCTGTGGACACGCCCGGCTTTCTCTCCGCGTTCTCCAACGCGCTGGCGAGCGTGGGCGCGAACGTCGTCCGCGCCAAGATAAGAACCGAAGGCGACCGCGTGCGCGACGCCTTCTGGCTGACCGACGCGGCGGGCGGCAAGATAACGGACGAGGGCAGGCTGAGGCGGATGCGGACGGCGGCGCGGGTAGTCCAGCTGTTCACGCGCAAGCTGCCCGCCGCGCCGGACCCAGAGCTTGCGCTCAGGCAGTTCGACATGTTCATGTCTCAGCTGCTCAGCCGAGAGGATTGGGCGGCGCAGATAGACAAGCTGGATTCCCCCGGCGCGCTGGACACGCTCGTAGAGCTGCTGGGCGCGAGCCGCTTTCTGTGGGAAGAGTTCCTGCGGATGCGGCACGACAGCTTGTTTCCGATGCTGCTGGACTTGCCCGCGCTCGACCGCCCGCGAACGCGAGAATGGCTCGCCGCCGAGATGGAGCGCGCCATTGCGCCCTGCGACAGCCGCGAACGGCGTGTCCGCGCGCTCAATGACGTCAAAGACCGCGAGCTGTTCAGGGTGGGGCTGCGGTACATTACCCACCGAGTCCGCCCGCGTCCGTTCCGGCGCGAGCTTTCCGCGCTGGCGGATGTGGTGGTGGGCGCGGCATTCGAGCTTGCTCTGGAAGAGGCGTCGGCGCGGCACGGCGCTCCCCTGCTAGCCGACGGCGCGCCGTGCGGCTGGGGCGTGTTCGGGCTTGGCAAGCTCGGCGGCTCTGAAATGGGCTTCGGCTCGGACATCGAGCTGATGTTCGTCTACGAAGGCGAGGGCATGACGGACGCGGCGCCCGGCGCGCGCCCGGCGCGAACCTCCACGCTCTTCGAGGAGGCGGTCAAGGGCTTCCTGCGCGCGCTGGAGACGCGGCGACACGGCATATTCGAGATAGACCTGCGGCTGCGTCCATACGGCTCCAAGGGCGCGCTGGCTACCACGCTATCGGCGTTCGAAGGCTACTACGGCGGCGACGGGGACGCGCGACCGTTCGAGCGGCTCGCGCTGGTGCGGCTGCGCCATATAGCCGGCGACACGCGGCTGGCGCGGCGAGTCGCGCGCGCGCGCGATGCGTTCGTATACTCCGCCCGCCCGCTGGACGTGGACAACATCCGCCATCTGCGGCGCCGGCAGGCGGCTGAGCTAGTCGGGCGTGGCGAGACCAATGCCAAGCTGAGCGCGGGCGGCTTGGCGGATGTGGAATACTACGTGCAGGCGCGGCAGATACTCTGCGGGCGGAGCGACGCGCGCGTTCGGCTGACCAACACGCTGGACGCGGTGGACGCGCTCCGCGAGCGCGGCTGTCTGGACGCGGAGCTTGCGGAGCGGATAGTCGCCGAGTACGGCTTCTTGCGTAAGCTGGTGGACGCGCTCCGCATGGTTCGCGGCAACGCCAACGATCTCGCCATCCCCCCGCCGGGCGCTAGAGACTTCCACCACCTCGCCCACCGCCTAGCCGTAGAGCCGCCCGAAGAGCTTGGCGAGCGCATAGCCATGGCTATGAAGTCTGCCGAAAATCTGTGGATCGAGCGCCCGCCCGCCTGAGGGTCGCGCCGCCCCGTCCGGCGCTCTCACTCGCCCGCGCCGCGTCGCGCATGAATCATCCTGTGGCGGCGGATGGCGGCAATGGTGTCTAGCGCTATGGGCAAGCCGTTCGCCGCTATCATCGCGCCCCAGACTATGCCGGCAAGCTCAGGGATGCCCGGCATACCCGCCGGCACGTATACCGTCTCGCCGTACACGGACCCGACCCAGCCGCCAATCATCGCAACTGCCACGATGGAGACTATCCGCAGCGCAAGATGAAGGTTCGACAGCCCTAGCATGAGCGTTCCCGCAGATCCTCCAATCCCGGTTCCAATCCCAATAGAGACGATGAACGTTATCTCGTTGGTGACAGGCGTAGTTTGGAAGAAGGATATGAATACGAAGCGCCCGAACACCCAGCAGACGAATCCCAGCGCCCCTGAAAAGAAGAAGTTTAGGAGCGCTCGGAAGATGAACTCGGCTACAGCTACCGGAGGCATTATCGCAACGATTCCCGTCGCGCCGCCGCGCGCTTATACCTGACGCAGGCGGGGGTCCCAGCGGTCCCGCAGCCAGTCGCCAAAGAAGTTCAGCGACATGACCGTCAGGAAGATGGCGAGTCCGGGCCAGAACGAGATCCACCACGCTATCCGCAGGTCGCCTTGACCTTCGCCGACCATAAGCCCCCAAGCGGGGATGTTGGACGGGAGGCCCGCGCCGAGGAACGTGAGCGTCGCCTCCGCGAGGATCAGCCCGCCGACGCTGAGCGTGGCTATCACGACGATGGTGTTGAACACGCCGGGCAGGATGTGTTTGTACATGATATAGAACGGAGACGCGCCCGCCACCCGCGCGAGCGACACATAGTCGCGCGTCTTGAGAGACAAGACTTCGGCGCGCACGTTTCGCACGAACTGGCTCCACGCCGTCAGGAATAAGATGAACATCATCACTTCGAGAGACTGTCCCAGCACGATGACGATGACGAGCGCCACCAGCAGGAACGGCAGCGCGTACCAGATATCCACTATTCGCGCGATAATCTCGTCGGCTATGCCGCCGTACCAGCCCGCTATCAGCCCCAGAGTGGTGCCTATCAGAACGCCGCTGGTCAGCGCTACCGCAGCCACCATGAGCGATATGCGCGCGCCGTAGATGATGCGGCTGAGTATGTCTCGCCCTAGGTTGTCCGCGCCCAGTATGTATTCCGTAGACGTGATGTTTTTGTCTTTGGCGAGCCGCGCTTCGGTCTCCCAAATGGGCGGCACGTACTGATGGCGCAGCGACTGTTTGATGGGGTCTTTCGGCGCGAGCATGGGCGCGAAGATGGCGAAGATCACCATAATCGAGAGAATCGTCACGGGGACTACTGGCCAGCGGCGGAAGATGTCCCACGCGCGCCACAGCGGGCTGCGCTGCCGCTCGGCGAGACCAACCTCGAATATCACACCTTCGTTCATTGTCAGCCTCTAGGAGTAGCGAATTCGCGGGTCAGCCCATGCGTACAGCACGTCGGCTATGAAGTTCATGATTAGATAGATGATGGTGAAGATGAACACCGCCCCGGTGAGCAGCGGGAAGTCGTTGTTGTTGACCGCCTCGACGAGCGCGATGCGCCCAAGTCCGGGCCAAGCGAAGACCACTTCGGCTACCACCGCGCCGTTCATAAGCCCCGCAAGCAGCAGCGCGGACAGCGTCAGCGGCGGTATCAGCGCGTTCTTGAAGGCGTGCTTCCACACTACGGCGGTCGTTCCGACGCCCTTCGTGCGCGCCAGTTTGACGAATTCAGAATCCAACACCTCCAGCATGGCGGAACGGGTTATCCGCAAGTAACCCGCCGCGGCGCCCCAGCCGATGGTGATCATAGGCAAGATAAAGTGCTTTAGGCTGAAGCTTTGCTCCCCCGTCTCCGGGTTTACGGGACCCTTGAACGCCGCCGGCAATATCTCCCATTGGACGGAGAACACCAGCACGAGCATGACGCCAACCCAGAACGCGGGGAGCGCCTGCCCGAACAGCGCGATGCTTCTTCCTATATAGTCCCAGAACGTGCCGCGTTTTACGGCTGATAAGACGCCCAGCGGAACGCCGATTATGGTTGCGAAGAACCACCCGGCGAAAGCCAGCTGAAAGGTGTTCCATATCTTTTCTTCGATAACGGCTATGACGGGGCGCTCCGCCAGCAGCGTCCGCCCCAAGTCCCCCTGAAGCAACTGCCCCACCCAGCGGAAATACTGGACGACTAGAGGCCTATCCGTGCCGAGCTTCTTGCGGAGGTTGTCTAGATAGTCTTCCGAGCCGTACCCGGCTGGCTTCGCGTACAGCAGCACCGGATCCCCCGCCATTCTGGACAGCGAGAACACGACCGCAGTAGCGCCCAGAAGCGCGATTATAACGAACGCGGATCTGCGTATCAGGAATGACAACACTGCGCTAACTCTCTCTGTCGGGGCTTGTGGGGTCGAGATTCGCGCGCGAGGCGCGAGATGGGGCAAGTCAATGGCGGCTCGCGCCCCAATGGGGAAACACGGGGGCGGAGCCGCCGCTTGGGGCCTCCCCCCGCGCGCTCGGCGCGAGGGGAGACCGAAACTTTCGACGTGTCCGTGAAGGCTACTCTCTGCCGACCGGCACTATGTCTTCAGGGTTGTTCCAAGTGGCGAACAGGCTCGGGTCCATGGGCCACGAGGCGATCTTCTTGGGGTTGTAGGTGATCGGGGAGGGCACGCCCACCACGCCGAAGCTAACGGCTTGTTCCCAGAGGTACTGGGCAAGCTCGTCGTTGAGCTGCTTCTGCCGCTCTTCGTCCGGCTCAGCCGCTACCGCTACCCAAGTGTCCGCAGCCTGCTTGATCTCCAGACCGCAGCCGAAGCCGCCGCGCGTGAGCGAGGTGTGGTCTTGAGACTTGGGCCACGTCCAGGGCCAAGTGCTCTTGCCGTCGTCGCAGCCGGTTACCCAAGGCAGCGTCGTCGCGCGAGCTACGATAGTCGGGCGGTATACCGAGTAGGCGTACTTCTGAACTGCTGTGGATATGCCTATCTCTTCCCAGAAGCCGGCTATGGCGTCTGCGATCTCCTGATACCCGCCGGGGTTGGGCGCGTACAGGGGCATCTCGAAGCGCTTGCCTTGGCTGTTCTTCGTCCAGCCAGCCTCGTCCAGAAGCCTTTCAGACTCTGCGGGATCGTATGGGTAGTTCCACTTGTCCTGCCAGTTCGGGTTGGTCGCGCTGAACTGGTTGAGGTAGTTCGGGAAGCCGATGCCGTTCAGGATGACTTCGTTGATGAGGTCCCTGTCTATGGCGCGGGCTAGCGCGTTGCGAACCATCACAGCCTCTTCGAGGTCGGACAGAGCGCTGTTCTTGTCGCCCCTGTTGTCGGGGCTGGGGTCGCCGATCCACGGGAGGTCTCGCATGTAGACCGCGGCGGTGTCCAGCGGCTCGCCGCTGATGACGTGGTGCGTCTCCCAAAGGTTGCCGGAGAACACTACGGAAGCAAGCCCGGCAAGCCCGGTGTCGGCGGTCTGGAACCCGCCTTCGAGCATCTGAGGCAGGCTCTTGAGCAGGATGGGCGCGGCGTCCACGCCGGCGGTCTCCATCAGCGCTATCTGCGAGTTCTGCTCGCCCACTTCCTTGAAGATTATGCTGTCCACCTTGGGGTTGGCGTTCCAGTGATCATAGGGAACCGCCTCTAGGATGGCGGTGTCGTCCTGAATCCAAGAACGTATCTGGAGCGGACCCGTGCCGATGAAGTTGGTGTCCTGCATCTCCTGTTTGCCGACCGTGTTGAAGCGGTTGAGGCTCTGAACGGAGAATGCCTGAGCGGCGTCGTTCATCAGGTTCGCGTTCCAGCGCGGGTCGTACAGCGGGTTGCCGTCCGCGTCGACGTTGAATGTGAGGTCTAGCGTGGTCTCGTCCACCGCTACAGCCTCGTTGGAGCCGAACATGGCGGCGAAGTCGCCCGCCTGCCAGTGGATGCTGGCGTTGTTGACGGCGTTGTTGCCGTCGTTGATGGTGAACGCGATGTCGGCTGCGGTCATCGGTCCCCAGCTGCCGCCGTTGTTGCTGCGGTCGCCGAGTCCCTCGCCGTGGAAGATAACGTCGTCGCGTATCTGGAGCGTGGCTCCGTAGGGCTGCCCCGCGTCGTTGAACTTGAGTTCCCAGCTAGTGGCGAGCATGGGCGCGACCACTCCGGGCGCGACGAACTTCATCGTCACTTCGCCAACGCCCCAGTAGTGCATGGCGTCGGTCAGCTGAGTCGAGCCAAGCCCCACGCCGGGCGCCACGTCGGTGATGGCGATGTTGATGACGCCAGCCTCGCCTTGCGGCTCAGGCGCTTCGATAGCGGAGGCGACGACAATCACCGGAGTCGGGGTAACGACGAGGACGACTTCCTTTTCGACCTCGACTTCTACCTCTTTGATGACCTCGACTTCGACTTCCTTGACTACCTCTACCTCTTTGACGACCTCTTGGGTCACCACTACTTCTTTAGGCACCTCTTTGATGACCTCTTGGGTCACCACTATCTCTTTAGGCACCTCTACGGTCTTTACGACCTCTTTGGTCTCGGTGACGATCTTCGGCACCTCTACCTCTTTGATGACCTCTTTCTCTACGACCACCTCTTTCGTCACTACCTCCGGCTCGGCGGTGCAAGCCATCGCAACGGCCAGAGCTAGGGCGAGAAAGAGCGCGGCGACTATGCCTCGCTTGCCAAACATGTATGCCTCCCTCGAACGATTCTTCCTACCGATGGGTTGCCCGCCTGCATTATGCGCGCGCAAGCTCCCATTACATTGGAGCGCATTCAAGCACAAGACAATATGGGGTGTCAAGTGTCAGATTTATGGGAGCTTGCATGCGAAAGGGGCGGAAGGCGTTCGGGATGAAGCCTCCGAGGAAACGGCGCGGGTCTCGTTCTCGTTTCATCCCCCCGTTCCTGCGCGCGGAACGGGGGGGATGCGAATGGACGGACGGCTATCAGCCGACTCTGTAGGGCGCGAGCGCCTCTTCGTCGAGGGCGATGCCGAAGCCGGGCTTGTCAGGCGGGCTTACGCAGCCATCCTCCACTTGCAGCGTCTCTTGGAACATCCGCCCCCACATGGGATCGGTCGAGCCGCGATAGTACTCCACCGTAAGCCCGTTGGGGATGGCGGACACCAGATGAACGTGAACGTCTTGGTTGCCGTGCGGCGCTATCCGCATATCGTGAGCTTGAGCCATCGCCGCGACCTTCATGAACTCCGTAACGCCGCCCATTATCAAGCCGTCCGGCTGGAGTATGTCGCAGCAGCGCCCCTCTATCAGCTCGCGGAATCCGTAGCGCGTATATTCGTTCTCGCCCGTCGCCACGGGGATGGTGGTGGAGTTCGTCACTATCCGATGCCCCTCATAGTCGTCGGGGTTCACCGGCTCCTCGAACCAGAACACGTCGAACGGCTCCATCTTGCGCGCTATCTCCTGCGCCTCGTAGTGGGAGTAGGCGCAGTTGGCGTCCACCATCAGTTTGACGTCCGCGCCAACCGCCTCGCGCGTGACGCGGACGCGCTCCACGTCCTCGTTGATGGGCGCTCCGCCTATCTTCATCTTGACGGCGCGCGCGCCCATTTCTACGCTCGCCACCATCTCCTCCGCAAGCTCGCCCAGCCCTTTGCCCTCTTCGTAGTAGCCGCCCGCGATGTATACGGGAACCTTGTTCGTAAAGCCGCCGAGTAGCTTGTACACCGGCAAGCCCGTCGCCTTGCCCTTGAGGTCCCACAGCGCGATGTCCACGCCGCTGATGACGCGCGTGGTGATGCCGCGACGCCCTATCAGCTTGGGCTGCCAGAGGTCGTCCCAGATGCGTTCGGTGTCGAACGGGTCTTGCCCTACGACTACTTGCGCGAAGTGATCCAAAATCGCTGCGCCAATCTCCTCCGCGCCCTGCACGCCGCCCGCAAGCCCAATGCCCTCGACGCCCTCATCCGTCTTCACCCGCACCACGTTCAGCCCGGCGGTGTCGTATACGTACATGCCGTTGCGGATGGGCGGGTTGCGCTTCCAGCGGTAGGTTTCCATTGTGAGGGATGTTATTTTCATTTCTCAATCCCCTGTAGCAATCGATCAGTTTCGGTAGAAGTGCGGATGCAGGTCCTGCTCGCGAACGAACCGGGAAGCCTGTCTGAATATGGAACGCAGAGTTCCCCTGTCGATTGCGCGATGCCTAGGAACGGTCAACGTCTGGTTTCTTCCAGATGGCGCGACTCGCCTGAGTTTCATATGACTTCCCCTCTGGGAGTGAAGTCGGAAACCAAAGCCAGCCATAGACGTCATCGCCCGACAGATTCCTAAGCCGAGCCATCTACAGGTTCTAGCTCCAGCGTAACAGATACGGATATAGTCGGGTTGCGAACCAATCCGACTTCTTCGAGGTCTTCGTCTTCCATATGCAGAGCGACAGCCTCGCGCAAGTTCGATAAAGTCTCGTCTATGGTCAAGCCTTGAGTCACGACCGGAATCTCTAGGCAGTCGGCTACGAAGAAACGGTCTCCCTCGAAGACGACTGCGTGGATAATGCGGCGAAGGTTTCCGTTCGTCATCGGCGGTTTTTGGTTTGGAATTGCCGCGGGCGTGGTCATGACGCCGCCTCCTCGCTGATTGCCTGCCGATGGAGAATTCTACCACAGCCTCGCGAGCCTCGCGCCGTTGACACCCGCCTAGCCCGCGCATATGATTGCCCCCAACCCCCGCGCCGCTGTTCGGCGCGCCGAGAGGCATTCCCCATGATCGGCTATCTATACTCCCGCTGGGACGGCTCGCAGCATCCGTTCGACCTCGACGAGGACGATCTGCTGGAAGCGCTGTCCGAAGACATCATGAACCACGGCGACGTGAACCGCGCCATGAGGAACTTGATGCGGGGCGGGCTTTCGGGCGGCGATGGTCAGCGCATAGCCGGCCTGCGCGAGCTGAAGGAGCGCCTGCGCCAGCTTCAACAGCAGCAGCTTCAGCGGTACGACCTAGAATCCGCGATGGACGACATCGCGGAGCGGCTCCAAGACGTGGTGGACACCGAGCGGGCGGGCATCGGCCGCAGGCTGTCCGAAGCGCGCGAGCAGATCGAACAGGCGGGAGACGCCGCCGACGCCATGCGGGGCGCGATGGACTTGCTCGAACAGCGCGCCGAACGCAATCTGGAAAAGCTACAGCTGCTGCCGCAGAGCGCGGCGGGGCGGATGCGCGAGCTTTCGGACTACGATTTCATAGACCCGGACGCGCGCCAAAAGTTCGAAGAGCTGGTGGACATGCTCCGTCAGCAGATGATGCAAAACTTCTTCCAAGGCATGAAAGACGCCATACAAAACATGTCTCCCGAAGACATGCGGCGGATGCAGGAGATGATCCAAGCGCTGAACCAGATGCTGCAAGACCGCGCCATGGGCGAAGACCCGGACTTCGAGGGGTTCATGGAGCAGTACGGGCAGTTCTTCGACCCGAACCGCCCCGCGAGCCTAGACGAGCTTATCGAAACGCTCCAGCGGCAAATGGCGTCCATGCAGTCCATGATGGATTCGATGTCTCCCCAGATGCGGCGCGAGCTAGAGGAGATGCTCCAATCCTCAGTAAGCGACTCCATGATGCGAGACCTCGCCGAACTGGCGTCGGTCATGTACGACATGTTCCCGTTCGATGACATGGCGCGCGATTACCCGTTCATGGGAAACGAATCCGTAACGCTCGATCAGGCTATGCGGCTCATGGAGCAGCTTCAGGACATGGACAGGCTAGACGAGCAGTTCGAATCCGTAATGCGGAGTGGCGACGCCGATGACGTCGATCTGGACAAGGTGGAGGAGCATCTAGGCGAAGAGGCGCGGCGAGAGATGGAGCGTATCCAACAGCTGCTCCGGCAGCTGGAAGAGGCGGGATACCTGCGGCGCAAGGGCGACCGTCTGGAGATGACGGCGCGCGGGATGCGGAAGCTGGCGCAAGGCGCGATGCGCGAGGTGTTCGCCGAGATGAAGAAGGACAGGCTCGGCAGGCGGGAGGTCTACACGCGCGGCGACGGCGGCGAGTATACCGGCGAGACGCGAAAGTACCAGTTCGGAGACTCGTTCGACATAGACCTTCACCGCACGCTGTTCAACGCGGCTCTGCGCGGCGGGGGCGGCGTCCCCTTGCGGCTGTCGGTGGACGACATGGAGGTTCGGCACACCGAGCATCTGACGCAAACGGCTACGGTTCTCATGCTGGATCAGAGCAAGTCCATGGGCATGTTCGGATACTGGGCGCCCGCCAAGAAGGTTGCGATGGCGCTGTACTGGCTAATCCGCACGCAGTTCCCGCGGGATTACTTCTACCTAGTGGGCTTCTCTGAATACGCGATGGAGTTCAAGGAAGAAGATCTGCCGGAAGCTACTTGGAACTACTGGAACTCCGGCACGAACATGCAGCACGGGCTGATAGTGGCGCGGAAGCTGCTTTCGCGCCAGAAGGTGGCGAACAAGAGCGTGATAATGGTGACGGACGGCGAGCCGACCGCGCATCTCGAAAATGGCCACGCCTACTTCAGCTACCCGCCGAGCCGCCGCACCATCGAGGAGACGCTCAAGGAAGTAAAGCGCTGCACGCAAGAGGGCATCACCATCAACACCTTCATGCTGGAAACCAACTACTACTTGATGGACTTCATAGACCAGCTGATGAAGGTGAACAATGGGCGCGCGTTCTACACATCGCCGAACGATCTGGGCAAGTACGTGATGGTGGACTACCTGCGTTCGCGTAGGCGGCGGATTGCGTGAGAGAGGGTTGGGCGGGAATCGCAATAATCGCAATCCCCCGAAATGCGGATGAGATTGGCGATTCGGCTCTAGCCTTCATCGTTGCCTCTTGTGTTGGTGGATAGGATACGCCGTTCTACCGCGTTATCCAGCCCCTTGTCACCTAGTTGCCCCATCCTTGCAGTTGCTTCCATCCTTGCCCCCTGTCATCCAAACCGCCATCCTCCCAGCCCCTCGTCATCCATCCGCCATTCTGCCCTTTGTCATCCTGAACCAGCCCGCTTCTTGTCATCCATCCGCCATCCAGCCTCTTGTCATTCTGAACGCCGCCTCCTGTCATTCTGAACGCAGTGAAGAATCTAAAATGCCCGTTCGCCACCTGCGCGGCCGCTCGCAGGAATGACAATCTTGCCGTCATAGATTTTAGATTCCTCGCTACGCTCGGAATGACAGAAGTGGCGCCCTGAAAGTCAGGCCATGCCCTGAAACCGCCCGTGCCCCTGTCATTGCGAACCTCGTCCCCCTACCGTTCTGAACCTTGCCCCCTGCCATTCTGAACAGCCGGCCCCTGTCATCCATCCGCTGTCCAGTCCCTTGTCATCCAGCCGCTATCCAGCCTCCAGAACAGCCCGTTCCCCCTGTCATTCTGAACAGCCCGATTCCTGTTATTGCGAACCCTCGCTCCTCTGTTATCCTGAACCCCGCCCACTGTCGTTCTGAACCCCGCCTTCTGTCGTTCTGAACGCAGTGAAGAATCTAAAATGCTCGTTCGCCACCTGCGCGGCCGCTCGCAGGAATGACAATCTTACCGTCATAGATTTTAGATTCCTCGCTACGCTCGGAATGACAGGAGCAGCGCATAGGATGACAGGAGTAGCGTCCGGAATGACAGGAGTAGCGCACGGAATGACAAGAGCGGCGCTCGGATACATGCTCAGAATAGCAGTGGGAAGCGTGAAGAATCTAAACCCCCCGCCCGCTATCTCCGTACCAGTCCATAGCCAAGTCTTTCCACCTGGGGTTCGCAGACTCGATAAGCGCTACCTTCTTGCTCCGCCGCCAGCCCTTGATCTGCTTCTCCCGCTCGATGGCGGCTACGATGTCCGAAGTCTCCTCATAGTAAACCAGCCACGTGATGTTGTACCGCTTCGTGAATCCCGCGATGAGCTTGCGCTTGTGCTGGTAGACTCTCCGCTCGAGATCGTTCGAGACGCCGACGTAGAGGGTTCTCTTGCCGTTGGACATGATGTATACGTAGTAGCTGCGGTCTTGTCTTGAGGTCATGGATTTTAGATTCCTCGCTGCGCTCGGAATGACAGGGTGGGCGCTGGTTATGACGGGGGCACTTGAGATGACGGTACGCGCGGTGCGAATGACAGGGCGCTCAAGTCAACGTAGTCATAGAGGTTTTCGCCATCCCAGCGGCGCGGATCGTCCAGAGGATACATACCCCTATCAGGGAGTATGCACACGTTGCAAAGCAAAGCGCCTTTCCTCAGGCGCAAGACGCAAAACGCGCCGCTAGCCCCGCCCGAACTATGTTCGGGCGGCGAACCGAGCGGCGCGCTTGCCGAAAGAGATTAGCCGAAGGGCCACCACCAGCGTCGCCTAGAGGCGGACGCTTCGGTAGCCGAGCGCGTCTCCTGCTGGGTGGGCAGCTGTATCGGCTGGCGGCTGAACAGCCCCATTTGGCCTAGCGCGCGGTGGAACTGCTCTAGCTGGAGCGGCTTCCTCGCGTATCGGCTCGGCGGGATGGAGTAGGACTCCAGCAAGCTCGATTCGGCTTCGGTGCCGGTGAGCAGCATTACGGGAATCCCAACCAAGTCTTCGTCCTGATTCATCTCCGCCAGCACTTCCGCGCCGTCTTTCTTGGGCAGACGCATGTCCAGCAGGATGAGGTCTGGGCGCGGGGCGTTGGAATGCTCCCCCTCGCGCCGTAGGATGGCGAGCGCAACCTCGCCATCTTCGGCGTGGGTGATGTTCGACCGCTGATGCGACTGCTCGATAGTGTCCTGCGCGAGCCGCGCGTCAGCTGGGTTGTCTTCCACCAAGAGGATCTCGATTGGTCTGTCGCCAACGTTGACTGCCATGGGTGTAGCCTCCCTGTCCGTCGCTATTGTCTATTGTCCAATCAGCCGGTCGCGGGGATGTTGAAGCGGAAAATCGAGCCGCGCCCAGCTTCCGATTCCACCCAGATGCTGCCGCCGTGCCTTTCGGCAATCTTACTACACAGCGCCAAACCTATGCCAGTGCCGGGGTACTGCGAACGCGAATGAAGCCGCGCGAACATCCCGAACACGCGCTCTTGATGCTCTGGCGCTATGCCTATGCCGTTGTCTTTGACGGAAAACACCCAATGCCCTTGCTGAAGCTCCGCCCAAACCTGAATGCGCGGCGCCTTGTCTCGGCAGAATTTGAGCGCGTTGCCCAGCAGGTTCTGGAACAGCCGCGAAAGCTGCGTCTCGTCTCCGTTGACTATCGGCAGCGGCGAACGCTCGACTTTGGCGTTGGAGCTCCGGATAGCTTCGTTCAGCCCGTTCAGAACGCCGTCCAGAACCCGCGTGCAGTCCACCGCCTCCATCGGGCGCGCCTGTGTCTCCACGCGAGAGTACTCCAGCAGCCCGTCTATCAACTCGCGCATCCGGTGCGCGCCGTCCATGGCAAAGTCCATGAACTCCAGGGCGGTGTCGTCGAGACTGTCCGCGTATCTCTCTTTGACCAGCCCTAGGTACGAAGTGATAGTCCGCAGAGGTTCTTGAAGATCGTGCGACGCGGCGTAGGCGAACTGCTCTAGGTCCGAGTTGGATCGCGCGAGGTCGTTTTGAGTGCGGAGGATGTCGGCGTACAGCAGCGAGTTGGCTATGGGCGGCGTTATCTGCGCGGCTACGCGAGAGAGCATCTCCGCGTCTAGCTCGCTGTAGGCGTTCATCTGAAGCGAGCGCGCGTTCAGCACGCCGAACAGCTCCCCGCGATAGATCAGCGGCGCAAGCACTACGGAGGGGTATCGGATTAGGTTGGGGTACAGCCGCTCCATCTCTTCGGGGGTGCCTTGAACCACCATCGCGCGCCGCGAGATGACGGCTTCGTTGGTGACGGTGCCTTCCAGCGGCGTCACTTCGCCCGGGTTTCTGCCGGGCACGTCGTCGCCTGTGGTGTATGCGTTGGTGAAGGTGTCGTCGTCTGTGTTGACTAGGCTTATGGATAGCCTGTCGAAGTCTATGAGCCGCCTAAGCTGTTCGCCGAAGCCGGCGTAGACGTCGTTGATGTCTAGGCTGGAGCTGATGATGCGCCCTATCTCGCCCAGTATCTCGTTTTCGGTCGCGTGATGGCTCGCCTCTTCGCTTGCGACGCGCATCGCCGCTTCCGCAGACTTGAGGCGGGTTACGTCGCTGGAGTATATGCGGATGACGAGATCTTCGGGGATGTATAGGAACTTCTGCTCGAACGTGGCGCCTTCGTGGGCTATCTCGCGGCTCAAGACGCCGCTCCGCTCGTTGAGCAGACGCCCGCGCAATGGACCCATGTCTTTGGCGAGCGGATGAAGGCGGGATTTGGGGTCGGAGACCATCTCGGCGGCGGCGGGGTTTACGTAGGTGACGTTGCCGTCTAAGTCGGTTTCCACAACCGGGTTCGGGTTGTACTGCGGGAAGGACGACATGCGCCGTTCGAGCGACTTGGCGGCGATTTGGGTCTCTTCGTTGGATCGACGCCCCGCGCCCGCGAGGCGTCGCACAATGCCAGCCAAATGATTTTCGCGTTTGTTCATGCCTACCCCCTGCCTTCGGCTCATCCGCCCCCGCAGACGGGCGGGATGGCGCGCCGCTGCGAATCCGTCTAAGCTAAGCGCCGAACCTAGATCCGGGAGCCAGCCCTGCCAGCGCCGTCCATTCGGGCGCCATCACCTTGCGGCTTCCGGCTGGCTGAACGCGCCCTACCGAAATCGCGCCGCCGCTAGCCGCCACGGTGAAGCCGCTGTCGGACACTTCGACTACCTCGCCCGCGGGTTTGCCGGTGTCGCCATCTATCTTAGCCGCCCTGAAGAACGACACTCCCCGCCCGTCCAGCGTAGTGTTCGCGCCCGGGCTGGGGTCGGCTCCCCTGATTAGGTTGTATATCTCGCCGACGGGCTTGCCCCAGTCTATAACCGCGTCCGAGGCGCGGCACCAGCCTTCGTAGGTAGCCTGCTCGTGGTCTTGGTCTATCTTGGGGGCGGATCCGTCGCGCACCATTCCCACCGCCTCCACCATGGCGTCTACGCCCATCTGGTAGAGCTTGCCGAAGTAGAGCGAGCCGAGCGTGTCGTCCGGCGCAATCTCCACTTCCTTCTGAAGCAGAACGGGCCCCGTGTCCAGCCCCTTGTCGGGCCAGAAGATAGTCAAGCCCGTAACGGTCTCCCCCCACATGATGGGCCAATTCATGGAGCTTGGGCCGCGATGCTTGGGCAGCAGGGACGGATGGTATTGGATAGTGCCTCTCGAGGGCGCTTCGAGAATGGCGTCCGGCACTATGTCCGTAACGAACGCCATGACGCACAGGTCCGCGTCGAGCGCGCGGAAGGCGTCTATGGCGACTTTGCGCCGCATCCTTCTGAACTGGAAGACGGGTATTCCGCGCGATTCGGCTTCCTGCTTGATGGGGTCCGCCGGGCGCCCTTCCCTATCGGGCGGGCAGAACACGCCGACGACATTCTCGCCGCCGTCCGCGAGCGCCGCCAGCACGTCTTTGCCGAAAGCCGCTTGCCCGATTACGGCTACCCGCATGTCATCCGCCATAGAATCGGCCTCTCCTCCCGCATTGGAATTCGTCTAAATGAATCTACCATTATATGCCCGAATGGGCAACATGCGGAGGATGAGAGAAGCGCCGCCCCAAAATTGACGCAAGTTTGGCTCGATAGCTACAATTTAGATAACGCGACACACCCTATGAAACCCGCACCGCGAGGCGCCCCCGCATGGACCCCAGCTTTCTGAGAAAAGTCGAAAAGGCTAAGGACTACGCCCTTCAGCGCGACAGGGTGAGCTTTTCCAACTGCACCGTCCGATTCAAGGGCGACAATGGCGACCACACCATTACATACGACAATGGCGAGTGGGGCTGTTCCTGCGACTTTCTGATTGGGCGGGAGACCTGCACCCACATCATGGCGCTGGAGATGATGTTCGACGGCATGGTGTCGCCGGTCGAGCAGACTGTCTGAAACGGGCGTTTCCTAATTCCCCCCGCGCGGCGGGGCAGGCGCTGCCCCTTTGTCAGAATCAAGATTTGCGTGATTCTGAGATTCTCAGGATTTTCACGGCGCTATCTTGAAAATCCGCCAATCCAGAGAATCCTGATTCTGACAGGGCAGGGGCGTTACTCGAATCGGCTGAATATCACGCAGGCGTTCTGCCCGCCGAATCCGAAGCTGTTCGACAGGACGGTTGCCACGTCCGCCTTGCGCGCATCTCCGGGCACGTAGTCGAGATCGCATTCCGGATCCGGCTCTTCGTAGTTGATAGTCGGGTGGATGACGCCGTTTCGGATGCTCTCGACGCAGGCGACGCCCTCTATCGCGCCCGCGCCGCCTAGCACGTGCCCCACCATGGACTTGGTGGAGCTTATCGGCACGTCGTATGCGCTCTCCCCGAATACGCGCTTGATGGCTAGCGTTTCCACCTGATCGTTTTTGGGCGTGGATGTGCCGTGCGCGTTGATGTAGCTGATGTCGCTCGGCGCTAGCTCGGCGTCTTCGAGCGCCCATCGTATCGCCCGCGCCGCGCCCGCGCCGTCTTCGTCGGGCTGAACGGCGTGGAATGCGTCGGACGACACGCCATAGCCGGATATCTCCGCCAGAATGTTCGCGCCGCGCGATTCGGCGTGTTCGAGCGTCTCGAGCGCCATTACAGCCGCGCCCTCCGCCGGCACGAACCCATCTCGCCCCGCGTCGAACGGGCGGCTCGCCTTGCTCGGCTCTTCGTTGCGGGTGCTGAGCGCCTTGATGACGTTGAATCCGCCAAGCCCGAGCTGGCAGATGCCCGCCTCGCACCCGCCGGCGAGGATGATGTCGGCGACGCCGCGCTGGAGCGCGACCGCCGCTTCGCCGATGGCTTGCGTGCCGGCGGCGCACGCGGTGATGACTGTGGAGGTGTATCCGCGCAGCCCGAATATCCTGCTCACGTTAGCCGCCGCCATGTTGGGCAGAATCATAGGCACGAAGAACGGCGACATCCTCATGCCGCCCCTGCGCGCGAGGATGCGCGCGTTGTCTTCGGTGGTTGGGAAGCCGCCGTTGCCGTTGCCCATGACTACGCCGATACGGTCGCAGTCTTCCGCCGACAGGTCTATCCGCGCGTCTTCGATGGCTGCTGCCGCTGCGGCGACCGCCAGCTGCGAGAAGCGCGCCATGCGGCGATGCTCGCGGCGGTTCATGTAGGCGGACGGGTCGAATCCCGTCACCTCGCCGGCAATCCGCGACGGGTAGCTAGAGGCGTCGCAAAGCGTAATTGGGCTTATGCCGGATCGCCCGCCGACCAAGCCATTCCAGAACTCTTCGACGGTCTCGCCTAGCGGGGTCATAGCCCCCATTCCGGTAATCACCACGCGGGTTGTGGCGTTTTTCATAGGGCGGCTCTCCTGATGGATTCGATTCGCCGCCGCGCGCGCGGCTCTCTGAGGTCTGGGTAGATTTCCGGTTCGATGCAGTCCAGCTCTTCGAGCGCCTCCGCTGCGACGGCGAGCGAGCCGGCGCACAGCACGAGGTCGTCGCTTCCCGCCAGCTCTATCGCGCGCCGCAAGCCTTGCCCAACGGTCTCCGCGCTGCCGACGAGCGACATGCCGGCGCCGCGAACCAGCTCGCCCAGCTTGCTCGCCCGCGCCGAACGCGGATGGCGCGACTGAACCGCGATGACCTGCGGATCGAGCGCGGACAGCTCTTGAAGCATCCCCTCCACGCTATGCCCGCCGAGCGCCCCGAACACCAGCGCGACGCGCTCCCAACTGAAGTACTGCCCCATCGTGGCGACGAGCCGACTGACGGAGTAGGGGTTGTGCGCGCCGTCTATGAGTATTCGCTTGCCGTCTCGCGTTCGAGTCTCGAACCTGCCCGCCCAGCGCGCTGCTGATACGCCTCTGGCGATGGCGTCTTCGCCCGCGGGGAAGCCTCTATCCCTGAGAACTTCGACCGCGGCCACGGCGCAGGCGACGTTCTCCAACTGGTAGTCTCCCAGCAGCTGCGCGCTCAGGGAGCGCGTTTCGCCGCTATCGGCGCGCAGCTCGAACGTCTGCCCGCTCAGGTCCGCGCCGACTATCTTCCGTTCGAAGCGCTCGTCCACCGAGATCAGCTCCGAGCCGCGCGCCGCAGCCACGCGCTCGAATACGCGCATGGCGTCCGGCTCCGCCTGCGGCGCGACTACTACGGGGATTCCCGGCTTGATGATGCCCGCCTTCTCTGTGGCTATCTTCTCTATCGTGTCGCCGAGCGTCGCCGCGTGGTCGATGCTGATGGATGTGATGACGGAGACTTCGGGCGAAACTATGTTGGTGGCGTCCAGCCTGCCGCCCAGCCCGGTTTCGTACACCGCGACATCCGCGCCGACGCTGCGGAAGTGGAGCATGGCGAGCGCGGTCATCATCTCGAAGAACGTAACGCCGCCATACTCCCCATCGCGCTCGACCGATTCGACGGCGCGCCACATCCGCGCCACTAGCGCGGCGTATTCCTCCCGCGATATGGGGCGGAGACCGACGCGCACCCGCTCGCAAAGCGTGTGCAAGTGGGGCGACGTGTACAGCCCGACTAAGTATCCCGCGCTAGTCAGTATGGACGTGATGAGCGCGGAGACGCTCCCCTTGCCCTTGCTGCCCGCGACGTGGACGGCAGGCGTGGCGAGGTGTACGTTGTCGAGCTTCTCCGCCAGCATCCACATTCGTTCGAGGTGGAACGTGGAATGACCGGGAAAGTGCTTCGAGCGCTCGAAATCTGCAAGGCTCATGCCGAGCGTCATAGCTTGATCGAAGCTCAAGGTGTCGAAGATGGGATCTTGGGCGTTGTTCATTATCTCCCGCGCGGGGCGTGTTCGCATGTCGTCGCGCACTATTACTGTAGCGCACGGTGTTGGCGGATGCTATAGGCGCGCCCGCCGTTCCAGCCGCGCCGCCGCAAGCTCCAAGAGATCCGGGATGTACGCCTCCAAGCAGCGCAGGTCCACCGACGGGCGAGCTAGATGGGGCGTTATGTTGGCGCGGTAGTGGATGGCGCGTTCGAGCGCGGCTAGCGTTTTCGCAGACTCGAAAACGGCGCGCAGACGCTCCAGCGGCGCGAAGTCCGCCCACTCTCTTAGGAAGGCGTCGGCTATCGCGGGGTTGCGATCCACCTGCCGAATCAGCGCGGGCGTGAATAGCGGGTTGGATACGCAGGCGTCCGACCAGTCCATGAGCGCCGCCGCGCCGTCTCGCGCGAATATGTTGCCGCCGTCGAGATCGCCGTGATCGAGCGCGGGCGGCAGCGCGAGCGCGTCCAGCTCGGCGCATAGCTCGCGGACTAGCGCGAGACGCGGCTCGATTCGGCGCAGCGCGTTCGCGGCTCGCTCTCCCGTGTAGCGCAGATCGAGCGATTGCGGGGCGGCTGTCCACCGTTCCAGCGTGGCGAGCATTCCGCCTGTGGTTCTGCGCTCCAGCCCGAGCAGCGCGAGCGCGTCCGGGTTGTCCGCAGACCAGCGCTGTACGCGCGCAAGCGAGCGCATCGCGTCTATCCAAAGCCGCTCGTCGTTGGCGTCGGCAAGCGTTGCGTCCCCCAGATCGTCGCACAGCGTCCAGCCCGCGGCGGGGTCAGCCGCCAGAATGCGCGCGCTCGCGGCGGGGAAGCTCTCCGCGACGGCTGCGGCAACGTCCGCCTCGCAGGGAAAGAACGCGGGCGACGCCTTGAAGTACGCGCGCCGTCCGCCGCCATCCACTCTGTACACCGTCGAGATAGACCACGCCCTAATCTGTCGGATGCCGAGCTTGTCCGACGGGCTGCGGCGCGGGAAGCTCTCCGCTATCCACGCGAAGGCGCGCTCGTGCCAGCCGCTTGCGTACTCCCACGCTACGGGCGGCTCCGCTGGCGGCTCGCGTCTCAGGCGGTCGCGCTCGGCGATGACTGCGGCGCGGGATGGCGCGGGCAGGCAGGCGACGCCGTCCAGATAGTCGGCGTCCAGCCAGCGCAATCCGGCTGGCGGCGCGTATCCCGAACCGTCGGCGTCCAGCAGAAGCGCGGAGCGGACGCTAGGCGCTCCGCGCGCGGCGTCCCCCCTGTCGAGGCATCGGAGCGCGACGACTCTGCCGCCGCAAATCTCGCTCATGGCGCGCGAGAAGTCTTCGACATCCGGATAGAAGCGGGCTGGCAGCCGCGCGGATGGGAGCGTCGGACCCCGCCCGTCGCGCGCCAAGACTTTGCGGGCGGAGCGGTCGAACACGAGCGCGAGCGCGGTTTGCAGGCGCTCGGCAGGCTCGCGGTTCACGGCTCGACGACGCCGATGCCGTTTCGCTCAGAGACCTCCACGCCGAACCGCTTGGAGAGCCGCCGCACCCTGCCGAGCGCGGAGCGCGCCACGCTCCCCCGCGCGAGCAGCGGGCGGCCTCGCTGCGATCTGGGCTTGCCATGCCCCAAGTCTATGGGATGCAGCTCGACGCGGCTCAGCGCGCCGGCGCGGAACACGCACTTGGCGACGACGCTATGCCAGTAGACGGCGCTTCCCGGAAAGCCGCGCGTGTCGTTCTCGCTGCGGCGGTCGTAGAAGTCCGCCGGCGTGTGGCTTGCGCCAAGCCCAACGGATTCGTAGTTGTAAGAGGGCTGCCAACGCACAGTGTCGTTCTGGAAGATGAAGTTGCCTAGGCTGTAGAAGATGGGCTTGCCGCGATGGATTTCTACCGCGCGGGTGATGTGAGGCCCATGCCCTAAGAACACGTCCGCGCCCGCGTCTACGCAAGCCCTTGCGAACGTAGTCAGGAACTCCGGCGGCTCGTCCGAGCTGTCGCCGCTCTCGTGGCAGTGGAACGACACGATAACCCAGTCCGCCATCCGCCGCGCGTCGCCTACCCACTTCAGGATGTCTTCCATGTCGCGGCGGTTCGGCGCGGTGGACGTTCCGAAGCTCTCGCCAAGCTCGAACTTGCGCCCCAAGAAGCCGATGCGCGTGTCCGTATCCTTCATCACCGCGTCGCGCGGCTTGAATCGGCGCTGCGCGGCGTTTCGCGCCTCGAAGCCCAGCTCGCGGCTGACGCGCCGCAGCGCGTCGAACGCGGGTCTGTCCACAGTGTAGGCGACGGAGTGTCTGAGCGCGTTCGCCCCGGGCCTGCCGTTGGCGTCTGGGCGCTGGTCTAGCGCGCGCCCCGCCTCGCTGAAAGTCGATGTTGCGGACAGCAGCGCCACCCTGCCCGCCGCCGTGTCTAGGTAGCCCGGCGCGCGCGCCTCGCTCTGGTTGCGCCCCGTGCCTGCGAACGCGATGCCGGAGCGCTTCAGGTGGGCGATGTTCGTGAGCGTTCCGCCCTCGCCGTAGTCGTAGCTGTGGTTGTTGGCGGTGGAAACCAAGTCGATTCCCGCCCAGCGCAGTTCCGCGAGGTTCGCGGGGTCCGAACCGGTGAAAGTGCCGCCCGCCATGCCCGGCGAGTGTTCGAAGTCGTGCATCAGCATTTCTAGGTTGACGCAGCCGACGTCGGCGGCTCGGAACAGCTCCACCAGCTCTAGGAATCGCGGTTCGCTGAATACGGACAGCCGCCGCGTTATCATCGTGTCGCCGCCCGCGACGAGCGTCATGTCGCCGGATTCGGCGTCGTAGAGAGTCAATCCCGTCGTCTCCGCGGCTATGCGCTGTACTCTGCCGCTAGAATGCCCATCACGACGGAAGACCCGGAGCTTTCCCCGCTGTGGCGGTTGTTGTTGCGGAGCGTTCCTTCGTGGGCGAACCCGACGCGCTCGAACAGCGTTCGCGCGGTTAGGTTGCCTTCGGGGATGTCCACCCAGACGCGATACAAGCCGCAGTCGTCGAACGCCAGCGCGAGCGCGGCGCGGATGCCCGCCGCGCCGTATCCGCGCGTCCACTGCCGCGGCCTGCCCATGATGATGGAGAGATGCCCGTCGCCGAGCGCGTCTTCCAGACCTATGTGGATCTCGCCTATATGCTCTCCCTCGTCGGTGTATATAGACATCGTCACGTGCGACGGGTCTTCGAGCGAACGGGCGAACTCTTCATCCGTGGCGCGTTCCAGCTGGTCCAGCGTGGCGCCGCGCGGCGCGGCGTCGCCGTAGCCGTATCGCCCGAAGCGGCTGTTGGCGGCGGCATCGTCGGCAATCCACTTGCCTATCCGCGTCACGTCTTCGCGCGTAACGCTCTTTAGCAAAACGTTTCTGTTGGCGGCCATCGCCATCCTCCTAGCTGCAAGCATGGGGAGCGCGCCTTGCCAGCCTTAGGCGTCGCCCGAAAATTCGCGTCCAAAAGCTCGGGGCTATGCCCGACGCTATGTTGTACTAATAGCAGATTCTAGGCGAACATGCTACAGAGAACGGCGGGAATGCGCGGCTCGACGCCCGGCTTTGGCGCGCGGAACGCCCGCCGCGTGAATCTTTTGCCGATTGCGCGGTCGTAATGTAAGATAGCTATGAATCGCTGAGCTTCTTTCGCCGCCGTTCGGCGCGCCGCGACTTGGGGATACTTGAATGGGCTTCCGCCGATACCGCAACATCTATATATATCTGATTGCTACGGTGGTCGTGGTGGCGGTCGCGACCGTGCTGTTCTCCAACTCCGGAGACAGGGCGAGAGAGATATCCATCAACGAGGCTATCTCGATGACCGCGAGCGGCGACGTGGACGTGATAGAGGTCAAGGGAGACTCGCTCACCATCTTCACCACGTCCGGCGCGGAACTCGTCGCCCGCAAAGAGTCCGGCTCTTCCATAGTGGAGATGCTTCAGCAGGCGGGCGTAGACCTCTCCACCTTGAACACGGAGATCGTCCCGAAGGGGGAAAGCCGCCTTGGGGCGGTCGTCGGGCTGCTGTTCAGCTTCCTGCCGATGGTGTTCTTCGGGCTGCTGCTGCTGTTCCTCATGCGGCAGGCGCAGGGCAACTCCAGCCAAACGTTCAAGTTCGGGCGCAGCCGCGCGCGCATGATGATGGGCAACAGCCCAGACGTGAGCTTCTCGGACGTCGCCGGTGTCGAAGAAGCCAAAGAGGAGCTGCGCGAGGTAGTCGAGTTCCTAGAATTCCCGGAGCGCTTCCTAGCGCTGGGCGCGAAGATACCCAAGGGCGTTCTGCTCGCGGGACCTCCCGGCACGGGCAAGACGCTCATGGCGCGCGCGGTCGCGGGCGAAGCGGGGGTGCCGTTCTTCAACATAAGCGGCTCCGAGTTCGTCGAGATGTTCGTAGGCGTGGGCGCAAGCCGCGTTCGAGACCTGTTCGACCAAGCCAAGCGCAACTCGCCGTGCATCGTGTTCGTGGACGAGATAGACGCCGTTGGCAGACACCGCGGCGCGGGTCTGGGCGGCGGACACGACGAGCGTGAGCAGACGCTGAACCAGATTCTGGTAGAGATGGACGGCTTCGACACCGGCGCGAACGTCATCGTCATGGCGGCTACGAACCGCCCGGACATCCTGGACCCCGCGCTGCTGCGCCCGGGCAGGTTCGACCGCCGCGTTATCATAGACAACCCAGACGTTCGCGGGCGGGAGGCTATCCTCAAGGTTCACTCCAACGGCAAGCCTCTGGACGAGGACGTGGACTTGGAGCGCGTGGCTAAGCAGACGGTGGGCTTCAGCGGCGCCGACCTCGCCAACTTGGTGAACGAGGCGGCGATACTCGCGGCGCGGCGCGAGCGCAAGTTCATATCGCTTGCGGAGTTCACGGAGGCGATAGACCGCGTGATGCTGGGTCCCGCGCGCAAGAGCCGCGTCATCAGCGAGTTGGAGAAGCGCATGACCGCCTACCACGAGGCGGGACACGCGGTAGTGGCTCACGCGCTGCCCAACGCGGACAACCCCTTCAAGGTAACTATCGTGTCGCGCGGGCAGAGCGGCGGTCATACGCGCTACCTGCCGGAGGAAGACCGCAACTTGTGGACGCGCGCGCAGTTCAGCGAGATGATAGCGGCGGCGCTCGGCGGGCGCGTGGCGGAAGAGATAGTGTTCGACAAGCTCACCACGGGCGCGGGCAGCGACATCGAGCAGGCGACGAACATCGCGCGGCAGATGGTAACCCGCTACGGCATGAGCGACAAGCTGGGTCCGCGCACGTTCGGCAAGCGCGAGGAGATGGTATTCCTAGGGCGCGAAATCTCGGAGCGGCGAGATTACTCGGACAGAGTGGCTGAGACGATAGACGGCGAGGTTCACAGCATCATCGAGACCGCCTACAAGACCGCCGACAGGGTAATCCGCGAGCGACTGCCCAAGCTGAAGCAGCTGGCGGAGTATCTGATAGAGAACGAGACCATCGAAATAGGAGAGCTGGAAACGCTGTGGGAGACGCCGCCCGACGCTGACGACGGCGCGGCGCCGGACGTTCCGCCGCTCGCGTCCCCGCCGCCCGCGCCCGCGGGGGACTGAGCCGATTAGGCTGGCAGTTCAGGGATAGCGGCGGCGGAGAATCTTCAGCGCCTCCGCTCTGGACGCCCGCAGATTGCGGATTAGTGGTTGGCGGGGAGCCGCCGCCGCGCTATCCCCCCACCTTCGGAAGCGTAGCCGCGAGCGCGTCCAGCGTCTCTTGGATGTCGCGCTCGCTGGTCTTGCCCATATGCCCTATGCGGAATATCTTGCCCGCAAGCGACGCCTGCCCGCCGGACACTATGACGTCGTGATCCGCGCGCAGCCTGCCCACCAGCGCCGCCGCGTCCACGCCTTCGGGAACGCTTACCGCCGTTACGGTGTTCGAGGCGCGCTCCTCGTGCTTGGCGAACAGATCCAGCCCTAGCCCGCGAACGCCGTCCCGCGTGAAACGCCCGATGGCGGCGTGCCGCTCGAACACCTGCCCCATGCCTTCGTCCAGCAGCTGCCCCAGCGCGACGTCCAGCGCGAACATGATGGACACGGCGGGGGTGTACGGCGGCTGCCCTATCTCGTAATAGCGCTTGTAGTGCGCCACGTCGAGATAGAACTTGGGCATCGTCGATTCGGCGTGAGCCTGCCACGCGCGTTCGCTGAAGCTCATGAATGCCAAGCCCGGCGGCAGCATCCAGCCCTTCTGCGACGCCGTTGCCACCACGTCCAGCCCCCAGGCGTCCGTCGCCAGCGGAATCGACGCCACGCTGCTGATGCCGTCCACCAGCAGCAGCTTATCGAACTCGCCCTTCACCAGCGCCGCCACCGCCTCCAGATCGTTCGCCACGCCGGTGGAGGTCTCGTTGTGGGTAACCATCACCGCCTTCACGTCCGGGGCGTCGTTCAGCGCGGTGCGCAGCGTGTCGAGGTCTATAGTCTCTCCGAACGGGAATGACAGCGTAATCACATCCGCGCCGTAGGCAGACGCTATATCGGTGAAACGGTTGCCGAACACGCCTATCGTGGCGTTGATGACCTTATCGCCGGGCGAGAGCGTGTTGACGACAGCTGCTTCCATAGCCGCCGTGCCGGAGCCGGTGATTATCCAAACGTCGCCGTTCGTCTCGAACACCCGCTTCAGCCGCTCCGTCGCGCTCCACAGCAAATCCTCGTACTCCGGACCTCTGTGGTTGATCATAGGCTGAGACATCTCTTTCAAGATGTCGTCCGGCACGGGGATAGGGCCCGGTATTCGCAGGTTCAATCGAGACCTCCATCTGTCTGTCGCGGCAACGTCCCATTTGGCGGGCGCAAGCCTCGCAGGATTTTATCAAACCGCAAGCCGCCGTTGCGACAGCGCGCCAGCAAGCGCGTTTCTCTGCAAGAGAGATTCAGCCTTCCGAAATTGGCGTTGAATTACTCAGAGTTGTGGCGCACGATTATATGGTAGCGGTTTCGGGCGATCCGCTAGAGAATAGAGGTGCATGAGATGTTCGAGTCCAATAGCGACCGCACGGATACGCGGTCTTTCGAGGTTTCAGGCGATCCGCTGCTGATTGTGGACAACTTCAACGGCAGGGTCGAGATAGTCGGCGGCGGCGCTGAAGGCGAGGTTCGCGTCGAGGCGGAGCTTCGCTCGCCGGACGCCGTAGACTACTCCGTGGAGCAGGACGGCGACACCATCCGCGTCGAGGCGCGCCCGCGCCGCAGCCGCTCCATCTTGGGGTGGATGCGCTGGAATCGCGGCGCGCATATCCGCATATCCGCGCCTACGCGCTCGCGGGCGGATGTCTCCAACTCCAACGGCAGGGTGACGGCGCGCAGGCTGGCGGGCGGCGGATCGCTTAGAACGTCCAACGGGCGCATCCTAGCCGTAGACCTGCAAGGGGATTACACGCTCGACACGTCCAACGGGCGCATCGAGGCGCTGGGCGCCGAAGGCAAGTTCGACTTGGATACGTCCAACGGCAGGGTGAACATATCCGGCGCGTCCGGGCAGTATCGTGTCGCCACGTCCAACGGACGGATCGAATTCGAGGGCAATCTGGAAGCCGGCGGAGACAACAGGTTCGCCACGTCCAACGGCTCGATTAGAGTCGCGCTGCGCGGCGATGTAGACCTCAGGGTAAGCGCGTCCACAAGCAACGGCTCCATAGATTGCAGCCACCCTATCGATGCCGACGGAGCCACGCGCCCGCGCCCAACCCGACACGCGCGACGGCTGGAAGGCGTCATAGGCGGCGGCGCGGCGGCGCTTGCGCTCAGAACGTCCAACGCCTCGATAACCATCGAATGACCAGCGCCGAAATGAATGGAGGCGACGCCCAGCGCGTCTCCCACGCGCCCGCCCCGCCGCTAGTGGTCGAAAACATATCCAAGCGCTACGGCGGGGGCGTCCACGCCAACCGCGACATCTCCCTTGCGGTTCAGCCCGGAGAGACGCTCGCCATTCTAGGCCCCAACGGCGCGGGCAAGACGACGCTCGTGCGGCAGATAACGACCGAGCTTATGCCCACGTCCGGCAGCATCCGAGTGTTCGGCGTGGACGTCGTCGCCAACCCGATAGCCGCCAAGAACCTCATGGGCATCGTGCCGCAGGAAGCGCAGCTGTTCGAGATGCTGACCCCGTATGAGACGCTCCGCATCTTCGGGAAGCTGCGCGGCTTGCCCTCGACCGACGCCAAACGCCGCGCGAACGAGCTGATCTCAGACCTCAGGTTGGAAGAACACCGAAACGCCGCCAACCTCAAGCTCTCCGGAGGCCTAAAGCGGCGCGTCATGATAGGAATAGCCGCCATCGCCAATCCGGGCTTGATAGTCCTCGACGAGCCGACTACAGGACTCGATCCGCAGTCTCGCCGCGACGTGTGGAACCTCATGCTCGAATACAAATCGCGCGGGGCGACCATCGTGCTGACTACCCACTACATGGAAGAGGCGGAAGCGCTGTGCGACCGCGTGGGAATCATATCCCGCGGGCGCATGCTCGCGCTCGACACCGTGCCGAACCTGAAGTCGGCGCACGGGTTCGGCTTCAAGGTAACCTACTCCGATGATGGCGCGAACGGTCCTGCCAAGACCATCTACGGCAAGGACGACGGCGAGCTAGTCGAGCGCGTCAGGAGCGAGGGCATACGGCAGTTCAGCGTCAGCCGCACGAGCTTGGAAGACGTGTACCTAGCCCTGACGGACGAGGAGGCTGCCAATGGCGGTTAGGACGCAGCCTAGCGCGGAGAGCCGCCCGCGTCTCATCACCGGCTACGGAAAGTTCTTCAGAGACGTCGGCAGCGTGTTCGAGATACGGCTCATCATTATGGCGCGAAGCTGGTACTGGTACATAATGGGGACGCTCGTGTTTCCCGTCGGCATGTTCTACTTCGCCAGCGCGCTCGCGCCGGACGACCCCGCCGCCATCAGGCGCGCCATGATAGGAACCATCGTGTTCGGCGCGACGATGCTCACCACCGCCATGCTGGGGCAAAACGTGCTGTTCGACCGCTTTCAAGGCAGGCTCAAGCTCATCATCACCATGCCCGTGTCCAGAATCGCATACGCGGCGGGCATACTCTGTTTCGGCTCCATCCTGACCGGCTCCGCAATCTGCATCCTGCTGACAGTCGCGCTGATAGCGGGCGTGGATTTCACGTTCACGTGGTCTTTCCTGCCCATAGTGGCGACAGTGCTGCTCACCATGTCCGGGCTGACGCTGCTGGTAGTCAGCTATGCGCCTTCGCCTGAGGTTGGCGGCATCATGTCCAACCTGCTCGGCATCTTCATGGCGCTGGTCAGCCCGGTGTACTTCCCGATGGAGCAAGCGCCCGCTCTCATGCGCGCCTTCGGCTGGGTCTCCCCCCTGCGCTACGCGGCGGACGGCATGATGAAATCGCTATCCGGGCAGACCGACGTTTTCGCCGAAGTAGCCATCCTCGCCGCCTTCTCCGCCGTCTGCCTAGGCGCGGGGTTGTGGAAGCTGCGCTGGCGAGAAAACTGACGCGCCGATGGCTCGAATTCCCGTTGACCCCGCGCCTAATCCGCGCTAATCTGAATTAGAGAACGCTTGTACTAATAAAAACGCAACACGGAGGAACGCTCCCCGAATGAGTTACGCAGTGCGGACCGAGCGAATCGCGCGGTCTTTTGGAGATGTCAAAGCGGTAGACGGCATAGATCTGGAGATACCCGAAGGAGAGATATACGGCTTTCTAGGCCCCAACGGCGCGGGAAAGACGACGCTGGTTCGGATGCTCATAACCTTGCTGATGCCCACGGACGGCGCGGCAACGGTGGCGGGATACGACGTCGTCAGCAAGCCGAACGAGATTAGGCTTCGCATAGGCGCGGCGCTTCAGGACGTTGCGCTGGACCCGAAGCAGACGGGGCGCGAGATACTGCGGCTTCAGGGCAGGCTGTTCGGCTTGTCGCGCCGCGAGATAGACGCGCGGCTGGACGATCTGGCGAGCCTGATAGACATAGGCGACGCCATAGACCGCTTCATAAGCACCTACTCCGGCGGCATGAAGCGGAGGCTCGACCTGTCCGCCGCGTTGATCCACAACCCGGAGATTCTCTTCTTGGACGAGCCAACCACGGGGCTGGACCCGATAAGCCGCTCGCGCGTGTGGGAAGAGGTGCGGCGCATCAACGAAGAGCGCGGCGTAACCGTATTCCTGACGACGCAGTACTTGGAAGAGGCGGACGCGCTCGCGGACCGCGTGGGCATCATCAACGACGGCAAGCTCATGGCGGAAGGCTCGCCCGCCGAGCTGAAGCGGTCTTTGGGAAGCGACGTAATCATCGCGCGCGTCGATGGCCAAGCCGAGCTTGCGCGCGACGCGGTCGCGGGGCTTGGCGGAGTCGTCGGCGTCGAAACGCGCGGCGGCGAAGTGCTGGTGCAGGTGACCAACGCCGCCGCCGCGATAAGCCGCGTCGCGCTGGCGCTGAACGAACGTCGCATAGACGTGAGCGAGATAATCCTGCGGACGCCCACTCTGGACGATGTTTTCCTCAACGTAACCGGCGCGCGGCTGGAGCCGGACGCCAACCCGGACGAGGAAACGGGCGAAACCCGCTAAGCCGCCCTCGCTTTGCCCCCTCCCATCGGGGTTTGGCAGGAGTTAGGCGCGCTATCGTTCTGTCGAAAGCCAGAACCCAGGGGCAGCCCATCTGTCAGAATCAGGATTCTCAGGATTAGCGGATTCCCCAAAATCACGCCGTGAAAAAATCCTGAGAATCGTCAGAATCATGCAAATCCTGAATCTGACGATTGGAAGCGCCTACCCACTGCAAGCCCATGGCGAGGGTAGGCGGCTCCGCCAACAATCCCGCATATCTACGCAATTATCCTTTGGAGAGAAATACATTGGCGCAAGCAGTACAAACAGCAGGCGGCGTACACGCCCGCAAGGCGGGCTTCTTTTCGGACGTCATATCCATATCCATCCGCGCGCTGCGCTCGATTCCGCGCGACCCGGAGGCTGTCTATCCCGCGCTCGTCATCCCAGTGTTCTTCTACGCCATCAACATCGGCGCGCTTCAGGACATGGCGGAAAACATACCCGGCTTAGACTACAAGGCGTTTCAACTGCCCGTGGCTATCATCTTCGCGGTAACCGGCATATCGAGGGCGGTAACGCTGGTGACGGACATCCAAACCGGCTTCTTCGACAGGCTCGCGCTAACGCCGGTGAATCGGCTCGCGCTCCTGCTGGGGCTGACGGTGGCGGATTTCGTTCTCGTCGTTACGCTCACGATTCCCGTGATAGTCATAGGGTTCATCGTCGGCGTCAGGTTCGAGTCCGGAGCGCTGGGCGTCGTCTTGTTCGCGCTCATCTCGGGGCTGTGGGGGTTGGCGTTCACCGGCTTCCCATACGCCATCGCGCTCAAGACGGGAAACCCGGCGGCGGTCAACTCCAGCTTCCTGCTGTTCTTCCCGTTCGTGTTCCTGACGACGGTTTTCGTGCCGCGCGAGGCGATGACGGGCTGGCTATCCACGGTGGCGACGTTCAACCCGGTAACCTACCTGCTGGACGCGCTGCGCTCGCTCATCGTAACGGGATGGGACGTCGAGGCGCTCGCGGGCGGGCTTGCCTGCATAGCCGCCGTGGGAGCGCTGAGCGGAACGCTGGCGCTGCTAGCGCTGAGAGGGCGCACGCGGCGCAGCTAACGGCTCGGATTATTGCGCCCAACCAGAGCTTCTATCTCAGCGACGAACTCTCCCGCGCGCTCGACTACCGCTTCGGCTTCATCCGCTTCGAGTAGCGTGGAGAAATCGTAGTCGCTCCGGTTCCGTAGTCGATTCGCGCTTTGAAGCATATCGTGGGGTCGGGCGCTTGCCGCGCCCGACCGAACGCAGCGCCTTTCGAACGGCATGATCACGCCGCGATGCGTTCTGGGCGGCTCGACGTTCAGCCAGCTCGAGGCGGCGCTGGCGGCGTGAAACATTGCGTAGCACGCGCGGTTCGCCGCGCCCCTTGGACTGCCGCGCGTCAGCAGCGCCCGCGCGTCGGCGAGATCTTCGCCTGCGCGCTCTAGCTGCATAGCCGCGAGGTTTCGAGACCGTTCCATTTTAGCAATCCCCTTTGCGGCGTCGGACGCCTGCGCGCGCGCGGTTTCGGCGCGCGCCCCTGAGAACGTTCCGTTGTCGTAGAGCGCCACCCCCTCCGCCAGCACGTTTTTCATAAATGGCATCCCAATGCGGCAAAGCTCTTCTATCTGATTGCGATCGTAGTTGATATCGGATATTAGGGACGTGAATCCGGACTCGCTCGATTGTTCGTATGCAATTCGGTTGAGAGTCCCTCTGACATCCCTTGTATTCGGGCAGATTATCAGCACGTCGATGTCGCTTTCGGGGCCTGCTTCGCCCCTTGCCACCGAACCGTACAGCACTATCGCGTCGACCTCGTCGCCCAGCGCGGATTTGACCCTGCTGGCGAAGTCCTCAGCCGCCGCGCGGAACGCATCCGTGTAAGTCGTGTTTGCCATGAGCCTAATGCCTATCTGCGATACATATTCGCCGCGTCGCGCGTTGCCTCCGCACTCTACAGCTTATGAGAAGCGGGGGCGCTTCCTAGGAATAATAGCGCCGCCGCGCCCTCGAACCGCCAATCTCGAATCGGCTGCGCTGGCGCATTATGACCGCGAACGAGAACACGCAAAGCGCGACTATCAGCGATATGAAGGACATATACGCCAACCCGGCGAAGAAGCTGTTTAGGATGTTCGAGATCGACACTACGCCCCCCTCCGCCGCTAGCCCGCCGTCTCCCGTTTGGGATAGCGCGCTCGACTGCGGGCGGATTAGCATTCCCCAAACCAAGATGACCGGAACGAGCGTCAGCGCGGATACGACGGCAAGCGCCGCCGACGCCCATATGAGCCTAGACCAGCCATTGCCCAGCAGCCAGCCGATAAGCGCCAGCGCGCCTATGGTCAGCGCGATGGCGAGCGGCAAGAGCGCGCTCAGCCGAGCATACCACGCGCGAACGCTCCAGACAGTCTCGAAGTCGTCTGGGCGCAAGGAATCTTGCATGAGCGCTATGAAGTCCGCTTCCGTAATCCGCAGTCCTTCCGCGGCGGCGCGCCTATACGTCTCCAGTCCATCCGCCGCGCTCTGTCCGAACTCCGCGCTCAGGTAGTCGCGCAAGTCTGCGTCGGTGTACGCAATGCCTTCGCGCGCGACTTCGCTGAATTGGCGCAGCGGCTCGGTTGCGGATTCGACGATTATCGTTTCCAGCGCGGTGGAGGGATCTGTAGTCGCCACTCTGAGGCGCTGCGGGATGATGGAGAGCGCGGTCGTCTCGGTTTGCTCCGCTGTCGTCGCGTCCCAGTTTTTGCGGGCTAGATCCGCCATTCCACTGCTGAACGCGCGCCTTCCCTCTTCGATGTCCACGTCTATCCTGAGGATATCCGTATCTCCCGCAATGAAGTCGCCATACGCTCCCACTATCTTCTTAGCGTGGGCGCGCGCCCACGCTTCGGGGAAGGCTTCGCGGATGATAGGCGCGATATCCGACTCGTCGAGCGAACTGTCGCCATGCGCGCGCGACATGGCGGCGGCTACGCGGCGCGCGCCGACGCGCACGGCTTCTTCGTAGAGCAAGGTGTAGCCGCCAACCCTATCGAAAATCGTCTCGAACTCCGTCAGCGCCAACCCGGCGCGATCCGTCAGCGCTATCTCGACCGCGAACCCGTCGGCGCGCCCGGCGAGGTATGGCGCTATCTCGTAGATGGCTTCTTCGGCGCGAGCCTTCGTCCACTCTCGCGGGAACACTCTCGCGAACGCCTCGCTCACATCCGTCTCCTCTATCCCAAACCTTTCGAGATCGCCGCTTCCGTTCGCCTGCCTGTATATCTCCTCGCCAAGCATCTCGGGCGCGACGTCGTAGACGGCGCTTTCGTCCAGAACCGCCGTCAGCGCCACCGCAGCCGCGTCCACGCGGTCGTCGAAGCGCAGCGTATACGCGAACCCGTCGCTCTTGCCCGCCATGTACGGGACGAAGACGTCGAGCAGCCCGCCGACCTGCTCATCCAGCCACTCCGGAGGCAGCGTTCCCTCCAGTAGCGCGGCGAGATCGTCCTCGCCCAAACCCAGACGAGCGAGACGGCTTTCGAGTTCGGGGGAGCGCGCGAACGCTTCGTTCATAACCTCTTTCGGCAGAACGCGGAGCGCGAATCCGTATGCGTCGGCTTCTCTCAGCTGCTCGCGATAGAACTCCGAGCTTGCGAAGGTGGCCTCGAGACGGATGAACAGCAGGGACGCTGTGAAGCAGACCAGCAGAACTATGCCTATCAGGAAAGCGAGCGGCGCTTTCACAACAAGGCGGCTCGCATGGACACGACGCGCTTTCGCCAGTCGCCTACTTTCGCTGCCACTCTACGCCTCTATCGGTGATGGCGTCGAGTATGGGCGAGCGGCGACCGTGCCAGTGGATGGCGAGATAGTGCTTGGCGCGGGTGGCGGCGAGGTAGAGCAGCTTCTTGTTGAAGAGCGTATCGGAGAACGAGTCATTGACGCCCATGACGATAACGGCGTCGTACTCCAGCCCCTTGGCGTCGGGGATGCGCGCGAGAACGGATCGCGCGCTGTCGCGGCGGTCTTGGCTCGCAAGCGCAATCTCATCGAATCCGGCTTCTTCGCAGTGCGCCGAGAAGCGGTTGATGTTGCGCGTATCTTTGGCGAGGACGGCGACTATAGCGTCGTCGTCCAACCCGCGCAGCGAGCGGATGCGTGGGATGTCTTCTAGTATCGCGCGGTACATGTCTGCCGCCCTCTCGTGGCGGCTGTACTCGACGCGCGGACCGCTGCGCTCGTAGGCGATGGGCGCGCTGATGTTCTTGTCGAAGGTTCTGAGCAACCTGTTGCTGAAGGTGGTTATTTCCTTGGTAGATCTATAAGTTTCGCGGGCAATGTTGACGGCTATTTCGTTTCTGCCGAAGACGCGGTACAGATCGGGCCATCGCCTGACGCCGCGGTACGGCGTGAGCCGCTGAGCGGTGTCGCCCAGCACGGTGAACCAGTTGTTGGCGGAGCTTGCGGCGAGCAGCTCGAATTCTATCGGCGAGATGTCTTGCGCCTCGTCGATGACGATGTGGCGGTAGCGACGCTCGACGGATCCGTTGAGCAAATGGTCGAGATACGCGAGCGCGCCCATGTCGGAGTCTCCGAACTGGTTGCCGCTCATCCCGAGCGCGGACTCGGCAAGCGCGGCGGCGGTTGGCGGGGTGAGTCTGGCGGAGCCGCGCTTGGGCGCGAGATCGAGCATCAGCTCCGGGTCGGACAGCAGCGCGATGTACTCTTCCCTGAAGTCGATGCGCCGCCACTGGGCATTGCACCAGCTTTCTATGACAGGCGCGATAAGGTTGCGGCGCTGATCCATCTCGTCCAGCGACAGCTGGCGGCGGCGGGGCAGCCCCGCTTGCAGCGCAATGGCGGATATTCGCTCGACGAAGGAGGCTCTGCGGCGGTCGAGGGCGGCGCCGTCGCTGGCGAAAACCGCTTCGACTTCTGCGGCTACGCGCTCCTTCGTTACCCTAACGGAGCGGTCGGGCCCCATCACCGGCGGCAGGTCTCGGCAGCGTCTGTGGATGTCCCCCTCCAGCCGCCTCACGTGTCTCTGCAATATGTCCGCCATGTGCAGAGAACCCTTGAACGTCTCGGCGGTTTCGTCGAATTCGGAGAGCTTCACTTCCCCGTTGGCTAACAGGCTGTTCCAGATCATCGGCGTGGAGCGGACGCTTTCGGACAGGTTTTCCGCCTGCCACTCGCTGAACCTAACGCGGCGCACCCCCGCGCCGACGCCGAGCTGCGGCAGTATATCATCGGCGTAGTCTAGGAACGTTTGCGAGGGACCTACGAACAGCGTGGTTTGCGGCGTTGGGCGGTCGCGCTGGGCGGCGTCGCTGAAGGGCGACAGCAGGAACGCGATTCGGTGCAAGCCGATTTCGCTCTTGCCGCTGCCGGCGGCGCCTTGCACTATCAGAACCCTATCGCTGATGTTGGCGATGTTCTCGTACTGATTCGGCTCGATGGTGGCGACGATGACTTGCAACTGCTCGTCGCCCGTTTCGGCAAGCGCCTTCGCGAGCGGATCCGTGTAGTCGTCCGGGGCGGCTAGGCGGCGGCTGAATATGTCGTTGATGTCTTCTAGGCTACCGTCTCGAATCCGCAGGTATCGCTTCAACTCCACGTGCGTAGCGATGTAGCCTCTGGGCGCGGTGTAGCCGCTGTCGCGGCTTTTGGTGTACCAGAGCCTTCCAACGGGAGCCGTCCAGTTGGATATATTTTTTGCCGGGATGCTTACTATCCCCAGATATGTCGTTCTTAGCGACGCCTCGTCCGGCGCGTCTTCGGGATTCGTCTCGCCGCTCCTCCTATCCCGTCGGTAGAAATCGAGCCGTCCGAAGTATGGCTGATCGAGAGCGGAGTCGAACGAGTCCGCCATGCCTCTCAGTATATTTCGGAGTTCATTCGCGTCCCTCGACGTAACGGCGGTTATCCCCTCGCGGCTCAGCGCTATCCTCTCCCGCTCTATATGATCGACTACGCCTTGCAGCCTTTGGCTCTCTTCGTCAAACGCCGAGGCTCTTTCGTCTTGCTGAACCATTCGAGCTTCCTCGACCATCTACCAAGGCACCGCGTCGCCGCCCGCGATGCGCCACATGCCATCGCCCAGATTCTCGAAGCGGGGATCGGACGAGAGCAGATCGGCGATTCTCATGATGGGGTTCGCGCCGCCCACGACGATCCCCATGCCGTCCAGCCGCGTGTTTATGTTGGACTGGTGCAGCGCGTCTTCGCTTTCGAGCATCTTTGCCACGGCGTCGAGAACGCGGATGTCGGCGGCGGCGGGCGCGGGCGACGGCTCGGCGTCTTCCAAGTAGCTCAGAGTGAGCGAAACCGCGCCGTGCAGCTCATCCACGCGGCGCCTTTCCTCTCCGAGGTTGGCTGCCAGCGCTCTCAGGTCTCTCGCGGTCTCTTCGGAGGACGGATAAGCGCCGCGTTCGGCTTCTTCACCGCCGACGGGGATGCCCAGCAGCCGCATGGTGGCAATCACCGCGCGGCGCTGCTCGCCCAGCTCTAGCTTTCGTTCTGCGATGTTGCTCAGCGCGTCTCTCAAATCGCTGAGCGTAGCTTCGCTTGCCATCCGTCGCCTCCCTCCCTGCGCCTAGTTGCGGAGATTCTTGGACGCGAACCAGACGAACCAGCGCACGGCGTCTAAAAACTCCCTATCCAGCGCGCGCCGCTTGTCGGAGTGGCCTACGTGCCAACCGCTATGGCGGCGGCAATAGTATTCGACCATGCCGGCGCATACGTATCTTCGATTGTGCGCCTTCGCTATATCCACGGCGCCGGCGCGGCTTGGGTGCAGCTCCTTTTCGGCGCATGTTCGCGGCTGGTATGGGTATCCGATAGTTTGGTAGCTCTCCGATCGCGTCATTTCGGTCTCCCTCCCGGGTTAGTTGCGCGAGCCCCACAGCTCGAACCACATAACATCTTCCCTGAGTCTCGACACAGCCCGCCGCCGCCTGTCGCGGTGGCCTACGTGCCAGCAGCCATGCTGTTCGCAGCGGTAGGCGTTCATCTCTGAAAAGAGGACTCGGCGGTTGTGTTCATGGGCGACGTTAATGGCGTCCAATCGGCTCGGATAGCGTATCTTGCCCCCGCAGCGCGCTCGCCTGCGCGGGTAGCCGATGCGCCTATACAAGTCTATGCGTCTCAATGGTTCCTCCTTATATGTATTCCGACCGTCGTCCGTTATTTCGACTCACCACGGCACTTCGTCTTCCTCATCGAATTCGGCTTGCGCTTCGGCATCTTCCGGGTTGTCGCGATAGTCTGGCTCAGCCAGATCCCACATGCCTCTGCCTACGGTCCTGAATCGCGGATCTAGGCTGAGATGCGCGCCCACGTTGTTGACGGGGTCGCGCCCCGCTATCCTCACGCCCCGCTCTACGAGCCGATCATGGATCGCGCGCCGGTGCATCGGGCGTTCGGCAGTCAGTATCGCGTAGATCTCATCCGGCAGATTCTCTGACGAAACCCGCGACTGGTCCGGCCGCTCGGATTGTGGGATCTGTGTGGGCGCGTCTTCTTCGAGGCTCTCGAAGTAGCGCAGCGTCGCAACGAGCGCGCCGCGCTGCTCGTCGATCTGCCGCCTCTTGTATTCCAGCCTCTTGATCTCCGCTCTCAGAGCGTTGATGATGGTTGGATGAGTCATCGTAAGCCTATCCTATTGCTGCCCTAGCGCATATATGACGCTAGGGCAGCAAGCTAGCAATCCATCGCCGCAGAATTTCTCCGAAAAACGGGCAGAAATCGGGTAAGGAAAATCATTGTACCCGGACTTGAGGGTAGTGGTCAAGCGAATTTTCGGGTAAAAGGGGGAGTTCGAGGGGGCAGGCGCTTCCTAGTCGTCAGAATCAGGATTTGGATGATTCTGAGATTTTCAGGGTTTTCACCCGCTATCTTGGAAAATCCGCTAATCCAGAAAATCCTGATTCTGACAAAGGGGGGCGGACCTAGGCTAGGCTCCGCCCCCCTCTATCATTCGGTTCTTTGCGGCTAGGCTTACGTCGTGAATAGAATCGGGTTCCTCAGCGGGGGCGCGATTTGGTCTTCGGATAGCTCGTAGGCTTCCTTCTTGTATATCTGGATCCGGTGCTGACCGAAGTCGCAGATGAACAGGCGGAAGTCGGAGTCCACCCGAACGCAGGTGGGCGCTTGAATGCGCTTCGCCGGCTCTAGGTCCGCCATCTCGCGCAGGCGGAGCGTTACGGTGTTGGCGAGTATGTATTGGCGTCCGGAGCGAGACAGGTTGGCGTCGCCGATGAATTGCTCCACGTATCTGCCCTCGGCGCTGAACAGCTGCACGCGGTCGTTCTGCCAGTCGGCAACGTACACGTCGCCGTGCGCGTCTACGGCTACGGACGACGGGCGGCTGAACTGCCCCTTGCCGTCGCCGCTGGAGCCTATGCTCATGATGAACTCGCCATCCGCGTCGAACTTCTGCACGCGGTCGTTGCGCCAGTCTGCAACGTACACATCGCCGAACTCGTCGAGCGCGATTCCCCACGGCATGTTCAGTTCGCCGTCGGCGCTGCCGTGTCCGTTGTCGATTGTCTGCAAGCGCTTGCCGTCTCGCGTGAACCGCTGGATGCGGTGGTTCATCGTATCCGAGATTACGATGTTGCCGTCGGCGTCGAACTGCATGGACGACGGGCGGTTCAGCTCGCCCGGCGCGGAGCCGTGTTTGCCCCACTTGTCGAGAACCGCGCCGTCTTTGTCCATTACGGTAACGGTGTGCTTCGCCTCGTCGGAGACGTAGAGGTTCTCGTCTTCGTCCACGAGCAGCGCGGCGGGCCAAGTGAACTCGCCGGTTCCGCGCGTGCCTAGGTTCTCATCGTCCCAGTTGATGACGCGCACTTCCGTGCCGAGACCGCCGCGCGTAAGCACGTATACGTTCTCTTCGCCAAAGCCAATGTCTATCGGGTTGGAGGTCACCCGCCGTTGGCCTAGCGTCATGTAGTACGGAAAGCCTGCCCTAAGCAGGGCGTGTGGTCGTGCCATTTGCTTGCCTCCTGTTGTGTTCGGACCCTCTCCCGCAAAGGGGCTGAGGGTGGTATGTAAGCCGATTTCGACTATGATTCCGGTCATTTCTATCCTGTCGTTCCGCGCCAGCCCCGGCATTTCGAGCCGCCCCCGTCATGCCGCGCCAACCCTGTCATGCCGAGCTAACCCCGTCATTTCGAGCCGCCCCTGTCATTCTGAGTCAGCCCTATCATTCCAAAGCCAGCCCCGTCATTCCGAGCGTAGCCCTGTCATTCCGAGCCGACCTTGTCATTCCGAGCCGACCTTGTCATTCCGAGCGCAGCGAGGAATCTAAAATCCGCGTTCACAAGACCCACTGCCATTGCTGAGTTCGCATAGGCGTGTAGTGGACAGCCATTTTAGATTCTTCACTCCGTTCAGAATGACAATATCCAACCAGAATGACAATATCCAATACATATCCCTTCAGTTCTATCCTGTCATTCCGAGCCAACTGGCGTCGCATCGACAGCCTACCCGCTCGAATATCCCCGTCATTCCGAGCGTAGCCCTGTCATTCCAAGCCGCCCCTGTCGTTCCGCGCCAGCCTGTCATGCCGAGCCAGCCCGTCATGCCGAGCCAACCTCGTCATTTTGCGCCGCCCCTGTCATTCCGAGCGCAGCGAGGAATCTAAAATCCACGTTCACAAGACCCACTGCCATTGCTGAGTCGCGTAGGCGTGTAGTGGACAGCCATTTTAGATTCTTCACTCCGTTCAGAATGACAATATCCAACCAGAATGACAATATCCAATCAAAGGCGGCGCCCCCTCGCCCATCGGAGTGAGAGGGCGCGCTCAGGAAAGCCCCCGCGCTACTTGAACGGGTTGATCTGCTCGTAGTGTCCGTTGACTATCGGCGCGGCTTCGACGCCTAGCCACTGCTCTAGGATCGTGCCGTATATGCCGCGGTAGTCTATGGTGTGGGCGAGGTCTTCTCCGTTCGCCCACTGGCTTTGCTCCAAGGACGGATATTCGGAGTACAAGCCGCCCGCGATGGGCTTGCCGATGAGGAACGCGCCGCCGCCGGAGCCGTGGTCGGTGCCGGAGCCGTTGTCGTATATGCGACGCCCGAACTCGGTGAACACCAGCATGACCACGTTATCGTCGGCGTCGTGTTCTTCTAGGTCGGTGAAGAAGTCGTTGATAGCGGCGGACAGGTCGCCTATCAGCTTGGGATGCGTCGGCACCTCGTTGGCGTGGGTGTCGTATCCGCCGTGCTGGGTGTAGAACACGCGCGTTCCCAGATCTGCGGTGTGAACCCGCGCCACGTCGCGCAGGCTCTTGGCGATTGGGCTGTCCGCGTATTCTACGGTGGACTCGTAGCGCTCTGGCGCGACTTTGATGATGTCCGCGCCGGATAGAACGTCCTGCCCAGTGCGCGCTAGGTAGTCCATCACTGGCCCCGAGCCGATGGTTTGTCCATACATCATCTTGAAGATGTCCAGCGCCTGTTCGCGCTCGCGCCGCTGCTCGATGCCTGTCATCAGCCCGTAGTTGTCTAGGTTGGACACGCTGGTTACGGGGACGCCGGGCATCGCCATGGCGCGCGGCAAGCCGACGCCGAAGTTGACGCCTGTGAGCGGGTTTTCGCCAGCCGGGTCCAGCTCGCGCAGGGTGCGCCCAAGCCAGCCGATGGTGGAAACCTCGTGCGGCTCGCAGGTGTGCCAAATGTCCATGCCGCGGAAGTGGGAGCGGTTGGAGTTCGGATATCCGATGCCCTGCACTATGCCGACCATGCCCTTGTCGTACAGCTCCTTGAAGGGACCCATCCGAGGGTGGAACGCCAGCGTGTCGTCTAGCGGCAGGACTTCCTCTTGCGGTATGCCCACGAGCGGGCGGTTGTCGTAGTACACCGGGCTGGTGTACGGGATAAGCGTGTTCATGAAGTCGTTGCCGCCGGTCAGCTGGACGACGACGAATACGGGTGGCTTGGAGTTGCCGTTTTCTGCCATGTTGCGCTCCTTGCGAAGGGTTTGGCTGGCTATGCTGAGACGCTATCTCGCGCGGGCTATGCGAACTGATACTCGCGGGATGCGACGATGAGCTGAAGCATCCGGGCGACTTTGCCTGCGTTTTCGGTTATCGCCTGATCGCTGCTGAGATCCACGTCGCCAACGCTGTCCGCGTATGTGGAGAGCGCGGCGCGCGTGTCGTCTCCGACGCTCAGCGGGCCTACTAGGTCTAGGCAGCTATCCACTAGCTGTTCAGGCGTGATTGCGTCCTCGCGCGCGAGCCGCGAGATGATGTCTTGCACTCCGGGCGCGGACACGTCGTCGAACTGGTTGACGGCGAAGTTGACGCGCTCGTTGAGGGCGCCGCCGTCTATCCACTCGTGTCCGGTGTGCCAGCCCTCCACGGTGGGCGGGTTGAGCAGCGTCTGCCCCATCACGCTCGTCGCGCCGCTGAGCGCGCCCACGTCCTGCCCCGGCGAGGGCGTCTCGCCGTAGGTGCCTACGAGCTTTATGGTTCCGGCCACGAGCTCCGCGGGGTTCTTGACCTTCTTGAACTGCGCGTTCTTGAACGAGTCGGAGTTGAAGAGCGCGCGCAATACGGGCTTTATCTCGCCGTCGTGCTTCTCGAACTCGGCTACGAGCATGTCTATCGCCTCCGGGTCGTTCGGCGGCTCGATGTTCCACGCAGGCACCTGCGGCTCGTCGGCTACGAAGAAGTTGTAGAGGTGTCGCGCGATGAAGCGGTGCGTGGGCTGCTGCCGCACGATGATTTCGATGATGTCTTCGCCGTCGAACGCGCCCGTCTCTCCGAGGAACGTCTTCTCGCTGTCGTCGTGGTCTTCGGACAGATAGAGGAACTCGGACGGGTTGTTGCCGTGCGGGTATAGCGGTATGGGCTGGGTGAACGTCCAGCCGGTGAACGCGCGCGCGGCGTTCTTGATGTCGTCTTCGGTGTAGTTGCCGACGCCCATGCTGAACAGCTCCAGCAGCTCGCGCCCCCAGTTTTCGTTGGGCTGGTCCGCGTGGTTCTCGCAGTTGTCCAGCCAGTAGTTCATCGCTGGGTCTTTGGCGAGGTTCACCAGTATGTTTCGCAGGTCGGTAAGCCCCACTTCGCGGAACATGTCTATCTGGCGGATGATGGTCGGGCTATGCTCGCTCTTGTACCACGCGGTTGCGAACACGTGATGCCAGAACAGCGCCATCTTCTCTTCGAGCGGACGGCGGGAGTTGATCATCCGCCACACCCATCGCCCCGCCCACAGCTGAACCGCGTCGAGGTAGGCAAGCTCGGCGTTGTATCGCTTCAGCGCGTCTTCATCGAGGTCTTCCAGCGCCTCCGGGTGGAGCAGCCGCTCGACCGCGTCTTCGTAAGATAGCTGAGAAAGCTCTTCCAGCTCCGCCCGCGTCGCGCCGAACCCCGCCCGGCGCATGAGGTGAGCGATTAGAGAGAGGTTGTTGTCCGACATTCTACTTCCCCCCGTGAGTATGATTTTTGCTTGGGCGGCGTCGCGCTTGCCACACCCCTAAACCACGCAGTATTGTACGCTAACCCGATAATCTGGGCAAGAAGCCGCGGGGAAGCGCAAAACGCTTCTAGCCCGCGCTAGGAGTCGGGGCGCGAATCGAGCAGCAAGGGGGGCTTACGCGATCTTCACGTCCATCGCCGATTGGACGCCGCGAACGCCCGTCTTCTACGGATGGGTCGCGCTTGCAATGGCGGCGCTTGGCGCGTATGCGGCTACGGGCGTGGCGCAAGTGGTCATCGGCGGCATCCAGAGCCTCATTTTCGAGGAGATGGGCTGGGATCGCTCTACCATCGCGTTCGCGGTGACGGCGGGAACGTGGATGTCCGGGCTGCTCAGCCCGCTGTTCGGACGGCTCGCGGACAGGCACGGCCCGCGCCGCCTGATGCCGCCCGCCGCGCTGATAGCGGGCGTGTGCTTCTTCGCGCTCGCGGGAATGCGCGAGGTGTGGCACTTCTGGGCGGCGTACATCGTCGCGCGCGCGGTGGCGAACCCGACGCTCGTGGGCGTGGTGCCGCGCACGGTGGCGGTGAACTTCTTTCGGCGCAAGCGCAACCTAGCCATCGGGCTAGTTTCCACCTTCAGGCCCGTAAGCGGCTCTATCAACATCCAGCTAATCACCGTCATCGCAGCCGCGTCGAGCTGGCGCGTGGCGTATCGGATGCTGGGCGCGTTCGCGCTGATTCTGGCGCTGCCGCTGTTCCTGATAATGCGCCGCCGCCCTGAGGACATCGGGCTGCTGCCGGACGGCGACCGGCCGCGGGCGACGCTTGGCGCGGCGGGGGAAGACGGCGCGGCGACGGCGGCGCAGCCGGACGCGGAAGACAGCTGGAGCGACGGCGAGGCGCTGGCGACGGCGGCGTTCTGGCTGATAGCCGTAGCCGAGATGCTGACGATACTGACATCCGGCACGATCGGCTATCAGCTAGTGCCTTTCTTGGCGGATTCCGGGCTGTCTCTGCCCGTCGCTGCGGCGGCGCTCAGCCTAAGCTCGCTCTTGGGCGCGCTGGCGAACCCCGGCTGGGGGCTGCTTGCCGACCGCTTCCAGCCGCGCTTGCTGGCGACGCTCGCCACCGTAGCCGCGCTCGTAGGGGCGGCGTTCTTCCTAGCGGCGGGCGGCGGCGCTGGCGGATTCGTCGTCGCCATAGCGTGGGGAACCGCGTCCGGCGGGCTTCAGTCGCTCGGCAGCATGATGCTCGCGGGCTACTACGGGCGCGGCTCGTTCGGCACGATAATCGGGATTCTGGGGCCGTTCCAAATGGCGTTCTTGGGGCTAGGCCCAACGTTCGGGGCGCTGCTCCACCAATATATCGGCTACGATGCCATCTGGCTGTACGCTATAGCCGCCTACGCGCTCGCGGCGGCGCTCTTCTTCGCGGCGCGGAGACCGGTTAGGCGGAAGTCGGCGTAGATTCACGGCGCCGCGCAACCTTCGATTTCGGTGTACGATAAGAGCGTATCTTGAGGTTCGAACATGGCTGACTACACAACCGAAGCGGCTATCATCGGCGGCGGCGCGGCTGGATGCGCGGCGGCGTACTATCTCGCGCAGGCGGGAATCGGCGCGATAGTCGTCGAGCGTGAGCGGATAGCTGCGTTCGCGTCCGGGTACTCCGCCGGCGGGCTGAACCCGCTAGAGGGCGCGGGCATTCCGGGGCCTCTCGGCGAGATGGCGATCGCGTCTTTCAGAATGCACCAGAACATCTGGCAAGATCTGATAGAGCGCTCCGGCGTAGACTTCGAGCCATCCGTCATATCGTCCGTGCGCGTGGCGTTCGACGATGCGGACATGGCGGAGCTTCGGGCGACGCAAGAGATTTTCGACGCGGCGGACGCCGACTTCAGCGCGGAGTGGCTCGACGCGGCGCGGTTGCGCCGTCTGGAGCCGCGAATCTCGGCGGACGCCATCGGCGCGCTCGACGCGCGCGGCAACGCGATTCTCAGTAGCGAGAGGTTCACGCGCGCGCTTGCCGGCGCTGCGGAGACGCTCGGCGCGCGAACGCTGACGGCTGAGGCGCTCGGCATAGAGTCTGAAGGCGGCAACATCCGCGCTATCTCTACGACGGCGGGCAAGATAGCGTGCGACGCGGCGGTGTTCGCAACGGGCCCCTGGTCGGCGCGCGTCGGGGAATGGCTCGGCGCAAGCGTTCCCGTAGAGCCGTACAAGGGCGAGATAGTGCGAACCACGCTGGCGAGCGGCGCGCTATCGGCGGATTTCGAGAGCGCGGACGTGTCGCTGAACCGCCGCGAGGCTGGGCAGATATGGGTCGGCTCGACCGAAGAGCGCGTGGGGTTCGATCTCGAACCGTCTGCCAAAGTGCGCAAGGGCCTGCTGAGCGCAGCCGTTCGGCTGATGCCGGATATGGCTAACGCCAAGGTAGCGCTCCATACCGCTTGCCTCAGGCCTCTGTCGCCCGACTGGCTGCCGATAGTGGGGCGCGCGCCGGGATGGGAGAACGCCTACCTAGCCACAGGCGCGGGCAAGAAGGGCATTCTGCTCAGCCCCGCGATAGGCAAGGCGACGGCGGATCTAGTGGCGGACGGCGAGACGAGCCTGCCGATTTCGGGGTTCGCGCCGGATAGGTTTGGGTGATTCGCATGGATACACAGGATATGCCCGACATGACTTTGCCGCCCTGCCTGCGGCGCTTCCCGCTTTCGGCCGCGCTGTACGACGGCGTGGAGGTAGTCATCCGCCCGCTGAGACCGGACGACAAGGCGGCTCTGCGGCGGTTCTTCCTGCGCGTTCCGGAAGACGACCGGTTCTATCTGAACAACGCCGTCACCGCGCCGGAAGTCATCCGCGAATTCACAGACGGCATAGACTTCGAGCAGACAATCCCGCTGGTGGCGGCGGACGGCGATAGGATACTAGCCGACGCCACGCTCCACCGCAGCCGCCGCGCCGCGCGCCGGCACGTGGGGGAACTCCGCATCGTCGTCGATCCGGAGTACAGAGGGCGCGGGCTTGGCGTGCGGCTGATTCACGAGCTAATCCAGATAGGGCGGGATTTGGGGCTGCTGCGGCTGTGCTTCGAGCTAGTGGACAGGCGCGAGCTGAACGCGATTCAGGCGGCGCAAGCGGCGGGGTTCGAGCGTGTGGCGACGCTCAAGGGGAGAGTGCGCGACATATACGGCAGCCTTCAAGATTTGGTGGCGCTGGAACTGTCGCTGGACGACGACGCGGGGCTGTCGCATCTCGACTACTAGGTTTCGCTATGCGAGCATCTCATATAGCGATGAATGAGACGCCTCGTTTCGAGGGCGATAGCGTCTTGGATTGCGCGTGTGGCGCCCATGTCCCGGCCGTCCGGGTCCGGCAGCCCCCAATCCTCCACGCCGCGCGCGAATAGGGCGGGGCATTCGGCGGCGTCCACCTCGCCAGCCCATGCTTATGACCCGTTCCGCTTGCGCCGCCGACTCGTCTGTCAGCGGGCGGGGGCGGACGCGGCTCAGGTCTATCCCCCACTCTTCCATCGCCTGAACTACATTGGGATGGATTCGCTCCGCTGGGCGCGTTCCCGCCGACGCCGCGCTGAGCGGCAGCCCCAGATCGTCCGCCAGCTTGTCGAACATAGCCGCCGCCATCTGGCTGCGTCCGGCGTTGTGGACGCACACGAACAATATCGCAGTCATTCTTCCACCCTCCCGTTGGATGCGGCGTCGGTCGTCGGGGCGCGGCGCAGCGCGGGCGCGATGAGCAGCTCGTGGACGGCGGCTCCGATGGGCGCGCCGAGCATGGGTCCCGCGATGTACGCCCAAAAGCCGTTGGCGGGCGCGGGTATCGCCACCTCTCCCCAGCCGGCGAAGTAGGCGACTATGCGAGGCCCAAAATCTCGCGCCGGGTTCCAGCCGGCTTGCGTGAGCGGCGCGAACAGGCTTATCAGCGCGGCTACGGTGAAGCCTATGAGCAGCGGCGTCATGTTCTTGGTGGATAGCCCCGCGTTGCGCCTGTCGGTGAGGGAGAAGATGACGAACGTGAGGATAGCCGTTCCGAACGCCTCCACGAGCGTCGCGCCGAGCGGGGAGATGAGCGCGCGCGCCGCCTCGTCCGCGCCGTAGATGGCGGGATTGGGGAAGTACTCGCCGAACATCATCGCGGAGCGCTCGCTTCCAGCCGCGCCGCGCTCGATGCCGTTGTTCGCCTCGAACCGCGCGATGAACTTGCCGAATATGGCGAGCGTGGTTGCGCCCGCGAGCGTCGCGCCCAAGAGCTGCGCCGTCCAGTACACGGGCAGCATGCGCGCCCCGAACTCGGCGCGCCGGAAGATGGCGAACGCGAGGCTGACGGCGGGGTTGAGGTGCGCGCCTGAGACGTTGGCGGTTGTGTATATGGCGAGCGCGACGCCGAACGCCCACACCGCCGCCACCTGCCACAAGCCGACTTGCGCGCCAGTGGCGACCGCCGCCGCCACCGAGCCGATGCCGAACACGACGAGGATATACGTCCCAACCGTCTCGCCGACGAACGCCTTGAGCGGCGGCGCGGCTGCTGGCTGCGGACGGCGGCTCTCCTTAGCGCGCATGGATTCCCCCGCGCGTCGGCAATGAAAGCGCCGCCTCGTTCGGCGCGGGCGCCCACGATGGGAAGTCGAAATCCGCGGTTAGGGACGTGGGCAAGAGCAGCGCAGCCCTGAGGAAAGATTCCAGATCGGGAACGTTGTATATGTTCACGTCCCACCCCCAATCCTGCAAAGCGCCTAGCGCCTGCCGCCTGAGAAGGTTCTTCCAACTTATGGACACGCGATCGATGCCCCATTCGGACACGGTTTTCAATATGCGCTCCGCGTCTTCGGGCATAGCCATGATAAGCGGCGCGAGAAAGTCCACCGGGCATTGGATTATCGCGTCCGGGAACTCGCGGCGCAGCCTGCTGAAGCCGCGCTCGCCAAGCACGTCCAAGCTCGCGCTGAACCACAACCCATCGAATCTGGCGCGCCTTCCAGCTATGGCGTCCACCAGCGCGTCGAACGTTTCGCCGTCTTCGGGGATGTCCAGCTTGATAGAGCGGCAGGCGTCGAGGACGATGTCCAGCGCGTCCGCAAGCTCTATCGGCTCGGTGGGGCGGGTTTCGTCTATGGGGTCTCGGTTCAGCGCCAGCCTGCCGGTGGCGGGGTCGGTTCGCACCGCCGCTTCGCACCACTGCACGCCGGATTCGATGAACCGCGCGAACGCGGCGCGGTCTTCGATGCCGCGCCACACGAACTGCACGTGGCGAGGCAGCGTATGCGGAGACGCCAGCTCGGTAATGTCGTAGGTGTCGCCGCTGACTGTCGCGCGCGGCAGACGGGAGCGCGCCGACTCGAACAGCGTATCGGCGTGAAGCAGAAGAATGCCCTCCGCGCCGTCCATGCCGGCGACCGCCTCTAGGTTCGCAGGCTCATTGTCCACGAAAGCCGCCACGCGGTATCCCATCCTCTGGAAGTAGCGCACGCCCTCGCGCTTGGAAGAGTCTATCGAGTAGTCGTCCCAAGGATAGGGGCTCATGAAGACGAGCTCGTCCGCGAACCGAATCTTGAACTCGGCTCCGAGCGCGTTTAGCGAACGCAGCGTGTCGGCGCGCATGCACTCGGGGCGGGCGGTGTTGATGCCGACGCTGGTTCCGGGCTGGATGTCGAACCAGCGCATCACCTCCATGACGCCGGCGAATGGGCGATGCGACTCGAACATCACATCGCGTTCCCAGTATCGCGCCCTATAGTACGCGGCGACGTCAGCCCTCTCCTCGTCTGTCAGCCACTCCATGCCGTCGAGCAGCTGCTCTATCTGGTATTCCATGACGTCTATGTCGGCGAGCGCTAGGTTGCGGAAGTGGGCGGTTCCGCGCTCTTGGTCGTATCGACGGATCAGCCTCAGCATCATATAGCGCAGGTCTAAAATCGTGCCGTCGATATCGAACAGGACGATTAGTTCGTCGTCGGGATATGCGGCGCGCGTCCGCTGGTAATGGTCGGCGAGCCGCCTCATCCAGCCCGCGCCGTTTCGATTCGTCAACTAACGCCTCTGCGGTGATTGTGTTTGGATTCACAATGCCAGCCGCGCGCTAAGACGCCGTCAACGGCTGGTCGAAGGTCGGAGCGAATATAGGGTGCGGAGAGGATGCGCCGCGCTCGATTAGACGTCCCAAGCGGAGCGGTAGTCCAGCTTGTCGTCGCCCGCGCAGATGTAAAGCTCGCCCGCGGGGACGGCGCGGTTTTGGTTGCGGCAGCCGAACTTGGCGGTGCAGCGGTCTTGCGCGTTCTTGTACGGGCAGCGGCTTGCGGAGACGCGGTTGGCGGTGTCGTTGATGCCGCGCATTATCGTTTGAAGCCGCGCGACGCTGCGGCGGTAGCGCTCGCGGTCTACGCGCTGATTGGGGCGGTCTGGGTTCACGCCGAAACCCCCGCGCGGGCGCGCGGCGACGGGTTGGCGCGCGGTTCAGGCTTGGATCGCATCAGTCTCCCGCCGCAACCGTGTCTTCCGCCGTCTCCGCGATGCCTAGGAAGCGTTTGGCGAGGTCTACGCACTCCATCGCGTCTTTGCCGTAGCCGTCCGCGCCGAAGTCGTCCGCGAACTCCTGCGTTAGTGGCGCGCCGCCGACCATTATCTTCACCGCGTCGCGCAGCCCGTACTCCTCGAACGTGTCTATCGTCCTGCCCATGTTGGGCATTGTGGTGGTGAGCAGCGCGGACATGCCGAGAAGCTCCGCTTCGCGCTCCATGACCGCGTCTACGAACTCGTCCGGCGCGGTGTCTACGCCTAGGTCGTGAACCACGAAGCCGGCGCCGCGAAGCATCATGATGCACAGGTTCTTGCCGATGTCGTGCAGGTCTCCCTTGACGGTGCCCATGATGACCGTGCCGACCGGCTCGATGCCGGACGCGGACAGGATAGGCTCTATGTGCGCCATGCCCGCCTTCATCGCGCGCGCGGCGACCAGCACCTCCGGCACGAAGATGATGTTGTCTCGGAACTTGATTCCGACGATGGACATTCCCGCGATGAGTCCGTCGTCTAGGATGACGTTGGCTGAGAAGCCCGCGTCGAGCGCCTGCCGCGTGAGGCGGTCGACCGCGTGATGGTCTCCCACTATCAGCTCGTAGCTGATCTTCTGCATCAGCGGATCGGCGTCGTCCCACTGCGCGCGGATGTGAACCTGCTCGAACTGGCGAGAGACGTAGCCCAGCTCCCGCTCGAGCCCTTCGTGGACTATCGGCATATGATGATCTCCGCGTTGTGGGGGATGGCTGTACGCTGCGATTCTAGCAAGAGCGGGCGTTGGCTGTCAGCAGACAACGCGCGGACAACGCTCAGTCGGCGGCATTCGACTCGCCCCACTCGCGCACCGCTTGGGGGATCGCCATGAGATTTTCGAGCTTCGTGGCGAGCGGAACGGCGCATTCCGGCGCTATCATCTGCACCCCGGCATCCATGCAGGCGAACACCTCTTCGCGCACCTCGGCGGGTCCGCGCGCGTAGAGTGTGGTGGGGTTGTTGATGTTGCCCACCAGCCCTATCTTGCCGTCTACGGCGTCCATAGCCGCCTGCGGGTCGTTCTTGGAATCGAAGTGGAAGTACGCCATGCCCGTTTCGGCTATGTAGGGCATCCTGTCTAGCGTGTTGCCGCATATGTGCAGGATGAGCGGAACGTCGAGCCGCTCCGCCATTTCGGTGTGTATATCTTGCAGGAAGCGGCGGTAGTACTCGCCGCTCACGAGATCGCCCGTAGCGTGGTCTGGGAACGTGAGCGCGTCCGCGCCCGCCGCTATCTGCGCCTCGCCGAACAGCACGGAAAGTTCCTTGAGCTTGTGGAGGCAGCGCATCGTCTCTTCGGGATCGTCCACCGTCATCAGCAGGAAACTTTCGACCCCGAACACGTGATACGCGAGCGTCCACGGCCCCATAGTCTTGCCGATTATAGCCGCCTCGCCGCCGATTTCGCGCTTGAGAATCTCTATGGCGCGGGTGATGGTTATGTTGTCCGGGTGTTCGAGGAAGCCGGGCGGTATGCGAACGTCGCGCGAGTCTTTCCAGATGGGGCGATACATGCGGACGGTAGGCCAATTGTCCTTCTCTTCCCACTGCATTTCGCAGCCGAGCGCGGAAGATTCTTGGATGATGGTGAAGTACGGCGCGACGGCGTCGAAGCCCAGCTCGGTGTAGCCAGTGGCGGCTAGCCGCGCGGCAAGCTCGGGGTCTCGGCAGGCGTCGGGGAAGGGCGCGTCGACGAGGTCCATCAGCTCGACGGTGGCGACGTTGGTGGGGTTGGCTACGGGAGGCTTGTCTACGGGCTGGCGGTTCAGCGCGGCTAGGGTTCGTTCGCGGGATGTCATGGTTTCGGTGAAGGGCATTGGGGGGGCGTCTCCTAATGGTTGCGGATCACTTCTCATCCAACGGCAGTTTCATATGCGGCGCACTCTACCAGCTGACCCGCGGCGGCGATAGCTTCTACAGCCTCTTCGCGACTGACGCTCGGGTACTGATGGAGAAATCCGTCCAAAGTGTGGCCCTCCGCTAGATATTCGAAGAGAATGCTCGCGAATACGCGCGGCGCTCCGACGAAAGCGGGCGTTCCGCTAGCGTAGCCTTGCCTGCTGCGAACGACTCCGTTAAGCCTGCTTCTCGCCGCCGAGCGGAGAGCGTCCGTCGCCTGATCCGCGCTGACCTCTGGAAAGTCGAGCAGGAACGATTGCAGGCTGCCCAGTCCGTCTAGGTAGGCGAACATGCTCTCTACGCAGACATCCGTTCCCTCGAATTTCAAAGAGCAGTCGGCAACCGGCATTCGATTCAGCTCAGACATTCGTAGTTCGTATAGCGCCGTGTCTCTTGTGATTGTCATTGCACTCTTCTCGTCGATTCTCGTTTGCGTTGTTCCTCGCTCTGCGTCTAATGGAATACGAATGCGGATGCCTACAGCGGCGAAAACCCCAGCGTTCCAGTCGTCATCTGCCCGCGCGTCGCTTCGGCTTCCAGCATGGACTCCACAGCGCTTATGTTGCGGGAGTATGGCATGAGCAGCCGCGTTAGCTCGTCGTGCCGCTCGCCGCAGGGGAAGGCGACGTCGAAGTTGCCGACTTTCACCATCTCGCCGTAGCGCATGAAGCCCGCCACCACCATCCTCAGCCGCAGCGCGGGGTTGCGGACGTTGCCTTCGCCGGAGACGGTGTACGCCCACCGCCCTTCCCGCTCCGCTCCCTCGACGCTGAGCATGAGGTCGGATTTCGAGTCTTTGATAGTCATCGCGCCGTCTGGATAGGCGAAGCTCGGCGGCTTGGTTACCGCATGGGTGAGCAGAAACTTCACGGGGCGGACGTGAATCATCCCGCACGGGAACACGAACTTGGCGTCCGAGCCGCCTGCCGCGCGCACGCCGCCGAGCGCGACCATCTGATCGCGTATCTCGCGCAGACGGTCGGCAACGCCCTCGGCGCGGCTGAAGCTCCACACTGTGCAGACGTCGCCCTTGACGTACAAGCCGACGGACACGCCGCCGAAGTGCGGGTCCATCGGAACCAGCTCTAGGCAGCCGCCTATCTCGGCGAGCTTGTCCGCCACTATGCCGCGTCTGGCGGCTATGGGTCTGGAGATTGCGGATTGCGTAGTCATGATCTCCCCTCGCGCGTCTTCGATGGTTGTCGGCTTGGACGCGGCTAAGCGCCCTTCAGCCGTTGGCTGAGCGCGCGGATGTGGTCGGGGCCTGTGCCGCAGCAGCCGCCTATGATGTTTATGCCAATCTCGGCTATCCGCTCGAACCGCTCCGCCATGTACTCCGGCGATTCTCGGTATACGATGTTGCCGTCCACTATATCCGGTATGCCCGCGTTGGAGTGGATGAGCATGGGGCCATCGTCCACGGCGCGCATTTGCTCGGCAAGCTCCACCATGCGGTCGATGCCGTTGCCGCAGTTCGTGCCGACGACGTCTGCGCCCGCCGCGCGCAGCTCGACGACGGCGCGCTCCGGCGTAACGCCCATCATGGTGAAGAACCCGCGTGGGCCTAGGTCGAATATCATCGTGGCGAACACTGGCAGAGACGTATTCTCCTTCGCGGCGCGGACGCCTGCTATCGCCTCTTCGAGCGCCATCTGCGTCTCTACTAGAATCGCGTCCGCGCCGCCCTCCGCGAGCGCCGTTATCTGCTCGGCGAGCGCGTCGTACATGTCGGATTCGCTAACGCCGTCCGGCAGCGGCTCCATCATCTCGCCCGTAGGCCCCACGGAGCCGATTGCGTAGTGACCGCGCGAAGGCTTTTGGCTGGCGGCGTGTTCCGCCGCGAGGCGGTTGAACTCGGCGACGCGCCCCTCGAAGCCGTACTTCTTCTGCATGTAGCGCGAGCCGCCGAACGAGTTGGTCAGAACCATGTCCGAACCCGCGTCGAAGTAGTCTCGCGCCATGCCGCGCACCACGTCGGGATGGGTGGCGTTGAACGCCTCCGGGCAGCCGCCCGCCTCCAGACCGCGCCGCTGAAGGTAGGTGCCGGTCGCGCCGTCGGAGACGAGCGTTTCGCCCGCGTTCAGCCTATCCAGTATCGTGGGTGTCTTGGACTCTTCCAAAGCCATCGCGCTCTTGCCCCTCTTCTATTCGTCTATCCAGTGGTCTGCCGCTCCGGGCTTGGGGATGCGCTCGCCGCCGCGTATCAGGTCGCGAATGCGCGCGACGAAATCCTGCGGGAAGCCGTCGTCGAACCGCGCGGCAGCCGCCTCCGCCGCCTCCGCCGCGGAGCCGGGCGCGTCGGCGAACGCGGACCACTCCCAGCCCATCAGGTAGTCGTCAGAGCCGGCGGAGCCGTCCAGCATCGAAATCGCGTCGACGCCCTGCTGAAACCGCGCGTCGAGCGGGCGGGACACCGCGCCGCTTTCGTCCTCCGCCTGAACTTGGACGGGGATTTCCTTCCAGTACATGATGCGAACCTTCGCCAACGCAAGACTCCCTACGAACTCGATTTCGGGTACATTATAGCGCAGTGACGCCCATGAGTCAGAAAAGGTAAAATGCCGCACAATCCATCGGGATCCATTGGGCTGCCCCGCGCGTCGGGTTCGCATTCCGCTGATATTGCCCGCATAGGATAGATTTTCCTCACTAACTAATTTTGGGAGCGCCCCGCCAATGCCAACAGCCCACGTGAACGGCATCGACTTATACTATGAGGAGCATGGAGAAGGCTACCCGCTGGCGTGGAGCCACGAGTTCGCGGGAGACTATCGCTCGTGGCGTCCGCAGGTCAACTTCTTCAGCCGCCGATACCGCGTCATCACCTACAACGCGCGCGGCTATCCGCCGTCCGACGTCCCGGACAGCATCGACGACTACTCTCAGCGGCAGTCGGTGGACGACCTCAAGGGGCTGCTGGAGCATCTGGGAATCGAGCGCGCGCATATCGGAGGGCTTTCGATGGGCGGCAACGTCGCGCTCAACTTCGGGCTGACATACCCCGAAATGGCGCGCTCGCTGATAGTAGCCGGAACGGGCGCGGGTTCCACGGACGAAGCGGCGTTCCGCGAGAACGTAACCATGCGGGCGCGGCTCATGCGCGAAGGCGGCATGGCGGCTATGGAAGACTACGCCAACAGCGCGACGCGCGTTCAGCTGCTCCGAAAAGACCCGCTAGGGTTCGATGAGTTCAGGCAAGGGCTTATGGAACACTCGCCGCTAGGCTCCGCGCTGACGTTCGCGGGCGTGCAGGGGCGGCGTCCGACGATATTCGCGCTGGAAGAGCGCATGAAGGCGCTCCAAGTTCCCACGCTCATAATGACGGGCGACGAGGACGACCCCTGCATCGAAACGAGCGTGTTCATGAAGCGCTGCATCCCCAAGTCCGGCTTGGCGGTCATTCCGCAGTCTGGACACGCCATCAATCTGGAAGAGCCTGAGCTGTTCAACCGGCTCGCGCTGGATTTCCTGACTGCGGTGGAGCAAGGCGCGTGGGCGACGCAAGGCGGCGGGGAGGCGTCCGGAGCGCTGCTGTGAACGCGCGCGCGATGCGCGAGGGGTACGATTTCCCAGCCCACCTCACGCGGTTTTGCCGCGCGCTGAGGAGTCGCGGGCTGCTGATTGGGCCTCAGGAGACTGCGGACGCCATCCGCGCCGTCTCCCGCGTGGACATGATGAGCGAGGCGCGCGTCTACTGGTCTCTGCGGACGCTGCTCGTGTCGCGCCAAGAGCATCTGTGCGTCTTCGACGGGCTGTTCGCGCAGTTCTGGAACTTCGAGCCGCTCTCTCGTCCGCCGCCGCCCGACGCGGACCCGACGGCGGACTTCGGACAGACGCGCACAGTGGGGCGGCTGCCGCGCGGGCTGGGCGTTCCGGAGGACGACCCGACTTCGGGAGACACGGTCATCCAGCTGCTGAGGAGCGGCGCGAGCGCGCGGCGCGCGGCGGTGGGGCGAGACGTGAGCGGGCTTGCGGGCGACGAACTGGCGGAGCTTTCGCGCATCGCGGCGCGGATGGTTCGCGCGCTGGTGACTCGCCCAGGACGCCGCCGCAAGCGCCACCGCCGCAAGGGAGCGCCCGACCTTCGCGGCGCTATGCGTAACAGCCTCGCCACGGGCGGCGACCCGATTCGGCTGCCAAGGCTGCGCCGCGTCCCGCGGACGCCGCGCTTGCTGGTCATGCTGGACGCCAGCGGCTCTATGGACAGATACGCGAGCTTGCTTCTACAGCTTGCTTACGCCGTCGGGCAGCGCACGAAGCGCGTGGAGACGTTCGCGTTCAGCACGAGCGCGACGCGCATCACTCGGGAACTTTCGCTGCCTAGCTTCGGCGAGGCTATGGCGCGCGTGAGCCTCGCGGTGGATCACTGGTCTGGCGGAACGCGCATCGGGGAGAGCCTGCGGCGGATAAACGCATCCTACGAGCATCTGCAAGACCGCTACACTACGGCGCTCCTGCTGTCGGACGGCTGGGAGACGGGCGATCCGCGCGATCTGGCGCGCGAGCTTGCGCGGCTGCGGCTGCGCGTCCGACGGCTAATCTGGCTGAACCCGCTCGCCGCAAGCGAAGACTTCGAGCCTCTGGCGCGCGGGCTTCGGGCGGCGATGCCATACGTGGATCACTTCGCGCCCGCCGACAGCGTGGAGAGCATGCGGCGGCTGCCCGCGCTGTTGCGCTAGCGGCGCGCCGCTCTTCTTGTATAATCAATTGATTGGCGGAAGCGACGGCGCAAGCGGAAGGGGTTTGGCGACGCATGAAGATAACCTGCATCTGCGGAAGCCTGCGGGCGGATTCTTGGAACCTGAAGCTGCTGAAGAACGCGATGGAAGCCGTCGGCAGGCGCGGGGCGGACGCGCAATTGTTCGACCTGAACGGCGTGCCGATGTACCATCCGGACGACGAGGCGCGCGACGGCATCCCGCCGGAAGCGGAGGCTCTGCGTCGGGCTATCGCGGACGCGGACGCGGTGATGGTGGCTTGCCCTGAGTACAACTCTTCCATGACGAGCGCGCTGAAGAACGCTTTCGAGTGGGCGTCGCGCGCGGGAAACGTTCTTGCAGGCAAGCCGTTCTTCGTAATGGGAACGGGTCCCGGGCGCTCGGCGTGCGCGCGGATGCACATGCACGCCAGCTACAGCCTAGAATCGGAAGGCGCTATCGTCATCCACCAGCCGCGCGTTCTGCTTCCGACGGTAACGAACTTTATGAGCGGCGACGGCGCTATCACAGACGAATCGGTGTCCGCGCTGCTCGACGAGGCGGCTGAAGCGACGCTCCGATACGCCGCGCTGCTGTCTGGCGAACCAACAGCGGACTGAGACTGGAGCCGCAGCCCGCAGCCCGAGCGGAGGATCATCGGCATGGCGAACGTTTTGGACATTCTGAGCAAGCTCATCCACCATACGAGGGAGGGCAGGATAATTTGGCAGCCGGCGATGAGCGGCGGCTTTTCCACGCTCGTCGGCAGCAACGCGGTTTCCATTGCGGACAAGTCGCTCACTGAGAGCGGACCGAAGGAATTCGAGCTGATAATCAGAGATTCCAACGGGGCGATGGTGGAAGAGGTAAGGAATCCGCCTTCGTACAGCAAACCGATATCCGAGCGCGCGCTGAGGCTGTCGGAGCTGTTCGAGCAGGCGCGGCTGTCGGCGGCGCCCGCAGGCTCCACGCTGGAAGACTTCGCAAGCGAGCTAGAGGCGCTGGACTCGCTAGGAGATATCGACGCGGCGGGCGGCTACCCCATCGCGCTGAACGCGCCGCCGGAAGACTTCGGCGAGGCAGCGGAGCGGCGGCGCGAGTAGAACCCGCCTAGCGTGAAGCGGGCTGGCGTCAGAAGCCCCTAGCCTAGCCGCGCCGCAATCCCCACGCTCACACGCTGAACTCCTCGACAGCGCGGGGGTCTAGCTCCAGCCCTAGCCCGGGCTTGTCCGGGTAGGGCGACCACATGCCGCCGCTCTGCTCCGGGAACTCCGTATACCACACGCGATCCCCTTCCAGCGCTACGTTCATGTACTCCACTACCTTCAGGTTGGGTGTGGCGCAGGCTAGGTGCAGGTGCACTAGCTGAACCGCGTGGGGCGCTACGGGCAGGTTGAAGGCGTGCGCCATGTGCGCCACCTTCATCCACTCCGTCACGCCGCCGACGCGCCCGACGTCCGGCTGAACGATGTCCGCGCCGCCGCGCGCAATCAGATCCCTGAAGCCGTGCTTGGTGTACTCATGTTCTCCCGTAGCAACCGGCACGTCTAGCGCGGCGGCTACGCGCGCCAAGCCGTCTACATCGTCCGCGATTAGCGGCTCCTCGAACCAGCCCACTTGCAGCCGCTCGAACTCGCGCCCCATGTAGATAGCTTGCTTAGGGTAGTAGCCGTTGTTGGCGTCTATGTAGATGCCCGCGTCGTCGCCCAGCGCGCGCCGCACCGCCGTCACCCGCTGGATGTCTTCGCGCTCCGCCTGCCCGAAGTCCTTGCCCACCTTCATCTTGATGCGCGAAACTCCCTGCTCCACCCACGCCGTCGCCTCTTCGATAAGCTCGCGCTCGCTGAAATTCGTCCAGCCGCCTGAGCCGTACACAGGGACGGACTCGCGGAAAGCGCCGAGCAGCCGATACAGCGGAAGCCCCAGCGCCTTCGCCTTGAGGTCCCATAGCCCGATGTCCACCGCCGACAGCGCGCAGAAGGCGACACCCTTGCGCCCGTAGCCGCGCACCCGCCAGAACATATCGTTCCACAGCCGTTCGATGTCGAACGGGTCTTGCCCTACGAGCAAGTCTTTCAAGCCGCGCTCCACCACCTCGCGCACGCCGGGGCTGGATTGGCCTATGCCAAGCCCCTCGAAGCCCTCGTCGGTGCATATGTGGACGAACAGCTGAGATCTGCCCCCGGAGCCGGGCGGAGGCGGCGGGATGGTGGCGTCCTGAATCGGGCGTCCGCCGGGCATGCTCAGTACGGTTGTGGAAACATCAGTGATTCGCATACTATTAGCCTCTCACATAGGCGCTTCGGGGGTTGTAGGCGCGAATTCTACTATATCCGAATCCAAACTTGACAAATGGCGCGCGAGTCTTAATATATATGGCTAATGTTCCATAGAGTGCGTGAGACAAGAGACAAAATAAGGAGAGCGCACATGAGATCTATAAGCAAATTGGGCGTTTGGGCGGCGGCGTTTGCCATGATGGCTGCGCTGCTGGCAATCGCCTGTACTAGCGACGAGGACACGGAAGAGCCGGCCGCTCCCGCGCCCGCGCCAACGGCGGCAGCCCCGGCGCCCGCCGCGACGATGGCTCCCGCGCCCGCGCCTACGGCAGCCGCTCCCGCGCCCGCGCCTGCGCCCACGGCGGCCCCCGCGCCCGCGCCCACCATGGCGCCCGCGCCAGAGCCGTCCATGATGGCGAGCGACATCTCCATTACGATGGCGATTCGCGAAGTGGCGGAGCAGTTCGGCGACTTCGAGGTGCAGACGTACGGCGGCAGCCCCGGAGAGATCCAGATGGGCTTCTTCGACCAGCTGCTGGTTCACGACGGCGTAGACCCGCTCAGCCCGTTCGCGGCTGAGGAGTGGTCCATCAACGAAGCCGGCAACGAGCTGACGCTCAAGATCCGCAAAGGCATGAAGGTCAACACGCCTGAGGCTTTTATGGGTCAGGACTTCGGTGAGCTTACGGCTCACGATGTGGCGTGGAACATGAACCGCCAGAACGCGGTAGTCAACCCCAGCCTCGGCGCAGCCATCGGCGCGCAGCTGGGCGGCACGTTCGGGCCAGCCGTAGCGGTGGACGACTATACCGTGAAGGCTCCTCTGGTGACCGACATCTTCTGGGGAATCCCGATTAGCGAGTTCGACATCAACGACACCACCGTTCGGCTCGACAGCAAAGTGGCTTACGAGACCGTAGGCGCCGAAGCTATCAAGCTGGTGCCGGTAGGCACGGGCCCCTTCACCATGGGCGACTGGGTGCCGAACAGCCACGGCGAAGTTCACGCCGTGCCCGACCACTGGATAGAGCCTCCCCACATCGGGATGTTCCGCGTAGTGCAGGCGCCCGAAATCACGACTCGCATGGCGATGATGCAGACCGGCGAGGCGGACATAGGCTCCATCGACTTCGCAAGGCTCAGAGAGCTGGAAGGCGTAGGCCTAAAGTTCATCACCACCATGTCCGACAAGGACACGATGACGCTGAGCGCGATTTGGCCCGGCAACCTGTGGACGGACATCAACGCCAAGACGCAAGAGGGCATAGAGCCTTGGCTCTCCCCCGTGTACGCCGAGGATTACGCTTGGATCGGCTGCCCGTGGGGCGACGACTGCCCGTATATGGACGACAACAACCCGCCCGGCATGAGCGACATGGAGCAGGCGCGGCTGGTGCGCTGGGGTCTCTCCCACGCCATCGACCGGCAGGGCATCGTGGACGTTCTTCAGGCGGGGCTAGGCACGCCCATCTACCTAGAGCTGATGGGGCCGAAGTTCCCGGGCTGGCGTCCGGAGCGCACGGTCACAGCTGATATGGTCAAAGCGGCGCATGAGAAGTACGACAGCGACATACTCGGCGCAGGCACAGACTTCGTAGAGTATCAAGAGTACGCCAACGCCGCCGAACCCAACTACGAATGGCCCTGGGAGATCCCGACGAACAAGGACGAGGCTGAGCGTCTGCTCGACCTCGCCGGGTTCCCGCGCGGCGCCGCCGGCGGCGACGTTCGCTTCGAGATCAAGATGAACAAGTACGCCTGCGAAACCGGCGACGTCTGCCTAGAGCAGGCTGACGCGGTGGCGGCGGACTGGGAAGCCATCGGCGTAAGAGTGGAACTGCTCACCGAGGAGTACGGCGGAGTCGTCGTCCCCCGCATGAGAGACCGCACCCAGCCTTGGCCCGTAGTCAAGAACTGCAGCGTGGAGACCGCGAACTACCCGTTCGACTGGCCTCCCCCGCCGTCCGACAGCACCTTCAGCCGCCCGGCTTGGGGCTGCGCGTTCGAGAGCAAGTTCCTCGACTACATGTACATCAACATCAACGGCGAGAGGGACAAGCAAGCTCGCGAAGACCTCCACCTCGACATGGTCGACTACTACTACTACTGGCAGCTATACAGCGGTCTGGTGCAGCCGCCTCGCGGCGTCGCCGCCAACCCCAAGACGGTCGAGTCGTGGAACTCTCGTTCCACCGCCGCCGGCTTCTGGGGCCGCCCGCAGCACATAGTTCCCGCCGGTCAGTAGACCTGACGCAAACCGCGAAGGAGGGGCTGGACGCGCTCCCGCGCCTCTCCCCTCCCTCGCCTTAGCCTATCGAAGCGGGGCGGGCGCATCATAACCCGCCCCGCGAATGCCCCGACACGAAAAAGCGCGCAAACGAGGCACTATCACAGTGGCACGATTCCTAGCTAGAAGAGCGCTGTCTATCCTGATCTCCATTATCGGGGCAACTGTCGTCATATTTATTTTGAGCCGTCTGGGGCCAGACCCCAGAATTCTCTTCATCGGCGACGCTCAGGTGGAGCTTTCCGCAGAGCAGATAGCTGAGATAGAGAGGCACTTGGGCTTGGACAAGCCCTTGCCGCTTCAGTATCTCACTTGGATGTGGAACCTGCTCCGGCTCGACATGGGCGAGTCGCTCGGCTCGCTGAGACCCGTCAGCGAGATAATCGGCGAGCATATCGTGATGACGATGAGGCTTGCCGCGGGCGCGTGGATATTCGCCGTCGCCGTAGGGGTCGGCGTGGGCGTTTTAGCGGCGGTCAAACGCGCTACAGTGTGGGACTACGTCGGGCGCATATTCGCGCTGTTCGGGCAGGCGACGCCGCAGTTCTGGACCGGCGTCATGGCGATACTGGTGTTCGCCGTGTGGCTGCAATGGTTCCCGCCGGGCTGGTCCGGAGGCCCCGAAGAAGGCGCTTTCGCGCTCTCTTGGGAGAACATAAGGTTCTACGTGCTGCCGTGCATAGTTCTAGGCTGGCCCGCGTCCGCCGGCATCATGCGCCTCACGCGCTCCGCCATGCTGGAGATACTGGACTCCGAATATATCAAGCTCGCGCGCGCCAAGGGCGTAGGTCCTTGGACTATCATATTCAAGCACGGTCTCCGCAACGCGGTAATCCCGCCCCTGACTTCGGCGTTCGTGCTGCTAGCCGACTACCTGAACGGCGCGCTAGTCGTCGAGATAATCTTCTCCATGCCCGGCATAGGCACCGTGGCGCTGAACAGAGCGGTTTACGATAACGACTGGCCGCTGCTGGCTGGCACCGTGTTCTGCTTCATCGGCATATACGTGTTCTTCGCGTTCCTCGCGGACATCGCCTACGCGCTCATAGACCCCAGAATCCGCTACGAGTAGGTCGCTTATCACATGCAAATGACCCAGATGGAAAAAGAGCTGCTAGGGGTTAGAGACTATCCCCCGGTGCTTCGCGAGCTTAGAAGCGCTTGGCAGTTCATGCGGCGCTGGCCTGTTCTGCCCATGTTAGTGCTTGCGACGCTTATCTTCTGCGGAGTCTTCGCGCCACTCCTCGCCACGCACGACCCTTACGCGGGCGGCATCCGCAGCCGGCAAAGCCCGCCGCCTTGGCTGCCGGACGCATGGGTGTCGGACGTGCTGATAGCAAACGAAGAGATCGAGGCAGAGCATCTTCTCGGCACTGACCACGTTGGGCGGGATGTCTTCTCCCGAATGCTGTACGGCGCGCGCATATCCTTGGTGGTAGCCGCCATAGCGCTGTTGAGCGGATTCATCACAGGCACCACGCTCGGCATAGTCAGCGGATACGCTGGCGGATGGGTCGACGAGGTGATAACCAGAATAGTGGACATATGGCAGGCGCTCCCGTTCCTGATGGTCGCGCTCGTGTGCGTGCTGCTGTTCGGCCAAAGCACGGTTCTGCTGCTCTGTTTGATGGTGGCGCTTGCGTGGAACCCGTTCGTCAGGGTCATACGAAGCCAAACGCTGGTCGTCAAGAACCAGCCGTTCGTGGACCTCGCTCGCGTCGCGGGATGCTCTCCGATGCGAATACTAATCCGCCACATACTGCCGGGCGTTATCAACACGGCGGTCGTCATCGCCACGCTCAGCGTTGGGTCGCTGATCCTCGCGGAGGCGGCGCTCAGCTTCCTCGGCGCGGGAGTGCCCTCCCCCACGCCCACTTGGGGAAGCATGGTGTCCGAAGGAAGAAGCTACATAGGAACGGCGTGGTGGCCCACCGTGTTCCCGGGTCTGGCTATCTTCTTGGTGGTGATGTCGCTAAACTTCACGGGCGACTGGCTGCGGGACAGGCTGGACCCGCGCCTGCGGCAACTAATCGATTAGCTACGCAACCATGCCAGATCCAGAAACGCGCGGCGGCGGCATCATGTCGCCAGCCGCGTCTCCACCTAGTGGAGGCGCGCGCCGCCCCGTCATTTGGTTTCTCGCCTATGCGGGAATGACAGTCTCTTTTTCTCAGAGGAAGACAAGCGCAAAATGAAGATCAGCTCCCAACGAACGGCGGATACCCTAATCGCGCTGGCTGAAGACCGACTGGACGGTTCGAACGCGCGCGCGTTCCAGCTCTCTCTGCGAGACGCCATCGCCGAACACGATCGCCTCGTCATCCTAGACATGTCGCGCCTCACTTACATCAGCAGCGCGGGGCTGCGAGTCATCCTGCTGACAGCGCGCTCGCTGCAGAGGCAAGACGCCAAGCTCGCCGTCTGCTCGCTGTCTGGGCCTGTGCGCGAGGTGTTCACCATCAGCGGGTTCGACAGGATAATCCCCACCTACGACACCCGATCCGACGCGACTTCCGCCCTCAGCGGATAATCGCTCGATATGTAAACGCCCTTTCCCTTGACGGGAAAGGGCGTTTATTGCAATTTTTACAGAACAAGTTCAGGAGCCGTTGCCCAAATAATGGCAGTCTCAAATCGCCCATACAAAATTCTCGTAGTAGACGACGAGCCAGACGTCGAACCGCTCGTTCGGCAGCGCATGAGGCGCGACGTGCGCTCCGGACGCTACTCGTTCGTATTCGCCAACAATGGCCTCGAAGCGCTCGAGTTCCTGCGAACCAACGACGACATCGATATGGTTCTCTCGGACATCAACATGCCGCACATGGACGGCTTGACGCTGCTCAAGAGAATCCCCGAAATAGATGCGAACGTCCGCGCGGTCATCGTGTCCGCGTACGGAGATATGAAAAACATCCGCACCGCGATGAATCGAGGCGCGTTCGACTTCGTCACCAAGCCGCTGGACTTCAAGGACCTGCGCGTCACCATAGACAGGACTCTGCGCCACCTAGAGGAGTGGCGAGAGGCGCTCTCCTCGCGCGATCAGCTAATCGCGCTCCAGAACGAGCTGGACGTCGCCAGCCGAATCCAACGCTCCATCCTGCCGACGGAGTTTCCGTCCGGAGCCGAGTTCGAGGTCTTCGGCAGCATGGAGCCGGCGCGCGAAGTGGGCGGAGACTTCTTCGACGTGATGAATCTGGACAACGGGCGGATAGGCTTGGCGATAGCGGACGTGTCCGACAAGGGCGTTCCTGCCGCGCTGTTCATGATGTCCAGCCGAACGCTGCTGAAAGGCGCGGCTATCGGCAGCATCGCGCCGGGCGACGTGCTTACGGAAGTAAACGACCTGCTCTTCGCCGAAAACGAAGCCGCGATGTTCGTTACGCTGCTCTACGCTGTCTACGACCCCAAAGACGGCAGCTTCACATACGCAAGCGGCGGACACGACAAGCCGCTAGTCGTCCACTCCGACGGCAGCTCGGAGTATCTCCCGCTCACGGGCGGCATAGCGCTCGGCGTGGCGCCGGGCTTCCCATACGAGCAGAACACGGTGACTATCGATCCCGGCGACACCATCATCCTCTACACGGACGGCGTTACCGAGGCGATGAACGTGGACAACGAAGCGTTCGGCATGGACCGCCTCGAAGAACTGTTCGCGGGCAGCGCGCCGAGCGGGTCGGAGGAGGCGAACGACTCCGTCATCGACGCTGTGGACGAATTCGCGGGCGACGCGCCACAGTCGGACGACATCACCTGCCTCACGCTCAGACGGAGCGAGAACAGTCAGTGAGCGCGAAGCTCTTCCTAAAGCTAGCCAACGACCCGGTCGAACTCGAACGCCTTTCCGAAGTTCTGCGGGAGATGGGGGAGTGCGAAGACTGGCCGCCTGATCTTGTGTTCCGCGTCGAGCTGGCGTTGGAAGAGTTGGCTACCAACATCATCAGCTACGCATACGAGGGCGGCAAGCACGAGTTCGAGGTGACGCTCATTTCGGAAGCGGACGCGCTCACCATAGAGATAGCCGACGACGGCAAGCCGTTCGACCCGCTCTCGGACGCGCCCGAACCAGACCTAGACGCGCCCATCGAAGAAAGAGCCGTGGGGAAGCTGGGAATCCATCTGGTGAAGACGCTCATGGACGAGGTGCGCTATCAGCGGGAGGGGGGCAAGAACCGCCTTACGCTAGTATCCCGGAGATCCGCATGAGACAGGCGCGCGCCGTATCCGCCGCGCATCTGAGCGGCGCGGCGCGGGGATTGCTCCCTTTAGTCATCGCCGCCGCTCTAGTAGTTGCCGCAGCCTGCGGGGGCGGGGACGAGAACGGCGAACAGCCAGCGCCAACGGACGCCTCGACGCCCGCAGCGGCGGCGACCGCAGAGCCTGCGCAGAGCCTGCCGCCGCCCCCTTCTCCCACGAGAAACCACGGCATAGACAGCGGCAGCATCACCTTCGGGCAATCCGCCGCTTTCAGCGGTCCCGAACAGGAACTAGGGCGAAACCTGCGCGTCGGCATCCTCTCGGCGTTTCACGAAGCGAACACCACGGGGCTGGTGCATGGGCGTTCGCTATTCCTCACTTCTCTGGATGACGTGTACGAACCGGAGATTGCCATATCCGCCGTGCGCACGCTGATAGAGGACGAAGACGTGTTCGCGCTCATCGGCTCGGTAGGCGCCCCCACTTCGCGCGCCGCGCTGCCGCTGGCGGCTGAAGCGGGAGCGCCGTACATCGCGCCGTTCACGGGCGCGGAGTTCCTCCGCGATGAAGAGTGGCGAAACGTGTTCAACCTGCGCGCGTCTTACTATCAGGAAACCGAAGAGATGGTGGCGCGCCTCACCGAAGATCTAGCCGTTTCGCGCATCGCAATAATGTATCAGGACGACTCTTTCGGGCGCTCTGGGTATCTCGGCGCTCGGCGCGCGCTGGAGCGGCGCAACCTAGAACCCGTCGCGCTCGGCGTGTACCCGCGCAACACAACGGCAATCAAGACCGCGCTGGTGGACATCTCGCGCGGAAATCCCGAAGCGGTGATAATGATAGGCGCGACTCAGCCGGTGGCGACTATGGTGAAGTGGGCGCGGCGGATCGATTTGTCGGCTATCTTCATGACGGTGTCGTTCGTAGGCATAGACGAACTGGCGGGGCAACTGGGCGAGGACGGCGAGGGCGTATACGTCACGCAGGTAGTCCCCTTCCCAACCGACGACTCGCTTCCCATCGTCTCATCGTACCTTTTGGCGCTAAAGGCATTCGCGCCCAACGACGCGCCCGGATACGTCTCGTTCGAGGGATACCTCGCAGGCAGGCTCGCCATCGAAGGGCTGAAGGAGTGCGGGCGAGACGTGGATAGGCAATGCTTCCTAGAGAGCGTTCGCGGCGCGGACAGGATAGACATAGAAGGGTTCGAGCTTAGCTTCGGCGACGACAACCAAGGGTCGGACGTAGTCTTCCTGACCGTGATGGACGGAAACGGCGGCTACAGCGCGGCGACGAGCGTAGTGGAGGCTCGACCGTGACTGAACGACTGTCTAAGATGCTGAAGAGCGTCCAGCGGTTCATAATCGCGCTCATAGCGAGCGCGCGCGAACGGCTGGCGGCGATAGACTGGGCTGGGATAGGCGCTCGTCTGTCTGCGATGCTGAGGAGCGTCCAGCGGTTCATAGTCGCGCTCATAGCGAAGGCGCGCGAACGGCTGGCGACGATAGACTGGGCTGGGATAGGCGCTCGTCTGTCTGCGATGCTGAGGAGCGTCCAGCGGTTCATAGTCGCGCTCGTAGCGAGGGCGCGCGAACGACTGGCGGCGATAGACTGGGCGGGCATAGGCGCTCGGCTGAACGCCGCCTTGCGCGCGACTTGGCGCTTCATCCGGCGGCTGTTGGTCTATATGATGCCCGTCCGCGATTGGCTGGCAAGCGCGCTCGAATACCGCCACCGGCTGTCGATAAAGCTGTACGCGGGCATCGGCAGCGGCGTGATGCTGACCATCGCAGCTTGCATCGTCGGCTTCTATTCATTCTCGCAAGTCAGCAACGCTCAAGAGACGGTCAACGATGAGAGCGTGCCTGAGTTGGCGGCGTCTTTCGGCGTGGCTCAGTTCAGCAGCCAGCTAGTGGCGGCGGGCCCCAACCTAGTATCCGCCACCACGCTGGAAGAGTTCGCCGCCGCCGAAGCGGACTTGGAGGAGAACGAACGCTCGCTGGAATGGCACATGGAGGCGCTGACGCGGCGCGCGGGCGACACCGAGCAAATAGCGCGCGTGCGCGAGAACGCGGATTCGCTGAAGTTCAACCTAGACACCGTAGGCGGGCAGCGCTTGGAGCTGCTCAGGCTCAACGAACGCAGAGACGAAACCATAACCGAACTAGAGCTGCTCAACGACACGCTCCAAGACATCATCATTCCCGCGATAGACGACCAGTTCTTCTACACGATGACGGGATACCGAACGCTGGAGGAAGACGAACCCGCGCCCCGATTCGAGCACTTCACGGAGGGCGAGATAGCGCGCTACCGCCACCTTGCCGAGTTGGTTTCCGATTCCATAGTCGCCATCCAGCAGGTGGCGACCGCGCTGACTTTGTCGGATCCATCGCTGCTGGAGCCGCTCCGAGACCGCTTCGAGGCGGCGGCAAGGCGCATAGACGCCAACCTGGCGGCGCTGGAAGGCGAGCCGCTGCATGCCGAGGTGTCGCCAACGCTCGCGCGCATATCCGAACTTGCGCTGAGCGAAAGCAGCGGGTTCGACCTGATAGAGCGTGAGCTGCGGCTAATCGCGGTTCAAGAAGAGCTTCTGGCGCGCAACCGCCAAATCGCGCTCGATCTGGTGGGCGAGGTGGACAGCCTAGTCGTAGAGATAACGACAAGGGCGCAAGAGACGACGCAAACGGCGGAGGGCGCCATAGAAACCGGCGTAACCTTGCTGCTCGCCATTAGCGCCATCAGCGTAGGCGGCGCGCTGCTGATAGCCGTCTTGTACATCGGCAGAACGCTGCTGAGACGGCTTCAGCGGCTGTCCGACAGCATGCGCCGCATGGCGGGCGGCGATCTCAGCGAAGAGGTCGAGGTAGTCGGCAGGGACGAGGTGGCGGACATGGCGACGGCGCTCGAAGTGTTCAGGCAGAACTCTCTCGAAGCCCAGCGGCTCAACCTAGTCGAACAGCTCGCCAACGAGCTTCAGCAGAAGAACGAACAGCTGGAAGAAGTGTTGGAAGAGCTGCAACGCGCGCAAGACCAGATAATCGTTCGCGAGAAGCTCGCCGCGCTCGGAGAGCTGACCGCCGGCGTGGCGCACGAAATCCGCAACCCGCTGAACTTCGTGAAAAATTTCTCCGAGGTCTCGGAAGAGCTTATCGAAGAGATGAACGAAGTGTTGGACGAGGACGAGGGCGACGGACTGGACGAGGAGCAGCTATCGCTCATCCGCGAGATAGCGAACGACATCAACGGCAACCTAGACCGCATACGCACGCACGGCAACCGCGCGGACCGCATCGTCGGCGACATGCTGATGATGGGGAGCGACTCCAGCGAGTTGCGCCATGCAGACATCAACGCGCTGCTCGAAGAGCATAGCCGGCTCGCGTACCACAGCGCGCGCGCCGCCGATCCGGAATTCCAGCTGCACGTCGAGACAGACTTCGACCCCAACGTTGGCGAAATGGAAGTGGTGCCGCAGAACCTAGGGCGCGTATTCCTGAACATGGTGGGCAACGCGGGCGATGCCACCCACCAGCGGCGAACGTCCGGCGATGAGGGCGGCGACTACATGCCCACGCTCTGGCTGCGAACGCGGCGCGAAGCCGACCGCGTAGTCATCGGCATCCGCGACAACGGCGGCGGCATTCCGCCCGACGTGATGGACAAGATGTTCAACCCGTTCTTCACCACCAAGCCCACGGACAAGGGAACCGGGCTCGGCTTGGCTATCTCCAACGACATCGTGCGGCAGCACGGCGGGTTGATCCGCGTCGATACCGTTGTGGGAGACGGCACCGAGATGGTGGTGGAGCTGCCGCTGACGCCGAACGCGACGCTCGCGCCCGAACAGCAACTGGCGGCGGAAGCGACGCGCTAGGGCGCTAGGAGTCCCGCTCGGCGCTCCACTGTTCGGGCTTGATCTTGTACGCGCCCACCAGCGGATGCCCATCGCGCTCCATAATGGGAAGCCGCGCCAGCGTTAGCGTCTCCGGCAGCACTATTCCGCCCGAAAACACCAGCTTCATGGCTTCTTCCACGCTTATGTCGCTCTCGAATATCTCATCCTCGTACACCAGCGCCATGTTGCCGGATGTGGGGTTGGGCACGGTGGGGATATACACCAGCGCCAGCGACTTCTCCTCGTCGGGCGGGTAGACGGTTCCGGTAACGAAGCCCATCGCCGCCATGCCCTCGCGCGGCCACTCGACGAACACCACGCGGCTGAAGTTCTGATCGGACGTGATTAGCTCCGTAGCCTGCCGGGTTACGCCGAACACCGTTTTGATTACGGGAATGTACCCTATCACGGTGGAGAGCAGCCGCATGACTGCCCTGCCCGGCCGCGTGGCTACTATCAAGCCGACGATGTAGAAGATGACGATTAGCGCAATCAGCCCGATGCCGGGGAAATCCAGCGTCATCCATTCCATCCCCTCGGGCGCGGTCCAGAATCTTCGCACGAGGGGCCTAACCAACCCGTCGGCGTTCTCTATCAGGAAAAGCACGACGAGGATGGTCACAATCAGCGGCGCAAGCTCTAGCAGCCCGCTTACTGTCTTGCTCTGAAAATGTCCCCCGACCCGCTGAAACGGATTCGGTCCCTTCTCTTCGTCCGGCTTCGAGGCTCGGGCGGAGCTGTTCGACATCTGATTCTACTCCTATAGGTTGCCACAATCGGCGTGAGTGATCGGATCCGCGCACATTCTATCACCCAAGCGGGCGCGTTGTTTGGGATAATCTGGGAGAACGCGCAATAAACCGCTCTTATGGTATGCGCGGCTGGGAAAGCTGCCGCCCCCAGCGAGATGAGCGGCGGAATGCGGCGGCGCATCGGGCTAGCGCGTGCGTCGCCGCCCGATGCGGGCATCCTGCTGACGGACGAGCCGCATCGCCATGATGCGCGCCTGCATGATAGCGCAGAGGGCGCGCCTGCGAACATCGCAACCCGCCCCGCCAGCGACTACGCAGCCGGATTCGCGCAAGACGTATCGAAGGCGAAGGCAGTTCGCGCGGGCGCTATCGCTATAATGCGGCAGCCCGCCGCGCTCGGCAGCGTCTCCGCGCCGCAGAGACAGACTGCAAAGCGCGGCGCAGCTCGCCCGCAGGCTGGGCTTGCGAGGAAGTCGCGACGCCAAGCAGGTAGAAGGTTGCGGGCTTTCGGATCACGCGCGCCTCGTCGAACGCCACACTATGGCGGCTCGACGACGCCTCCGCTATAAAGATATGGGGCGGGAATTTAGCTAGACGCTAATCGTCCGACCTTCCCTATCGCGCTTCGCTATCCGCCTCGAAACCGCTGGGGCGGTGCGCGCCGTCGCAGAACGGCTTGTTCTCGCTCGCCCCGCAGCGGCACAGCGCGATTACGGTGTCGTCCACGCTGTACTCGTTGCCCTTCGCGTCCACTATCTTGAAATCGCCTTGTATCAGGTAAGGCCCGTTCACGCGCGGGGTAATGCTGACGTCTGCCATTGGGATGCCTCCATGACGGGGTTGCGGTTGGACTATGGGCGGGGTTCAGCCGAGCCGCTCTCTAAACGCGGCGGCAAGCGGCGGAACCAGCTCTTCCCAGTTGCCAAGTATACCAAAATCCGCCGCGCGGAATATGGGCGAGCGGGCGCTGTTGTTAATAGCCACTATCGTGTTGGCGCGCTGTATGCCGACGGTGTGGTTGAACGGACCGCGAAGCGCTACCGCGACGTATAGGCGCGGCGATACCGCCTTTCCCGAAAGCCCTATCTGAAGCTGTCGCGGCAGCCAGCCCAGATCCGCCACGTCGCGCGTCGTTCCAAGGGATGCGCCGAGCGCGTCGGCAAGATCGCGGATGGGCGGCAGGTTGTCGGGTCCGCCGATGCCCTTCCCCACCCCGACGATGCGCTCCGCGCCTTCCAGCTCCGCGCCCTCGCCAGCCTCGTTGACGACGCTGCGAACCACGCGGACTTTCGAGCGCGCCACCTCGCCCGCGTCGACGCGCTCGACGCGCGGCTCGATAGACCAGTCCGGCGCGCGCGCGCTGAGGATGCCGGGGCGCACCGTAGCCATGTTGGGCAGCGTGTTCGACATGATAGGCGCGACTATGCCGCCGCCGAACGCCGGCTTTAGCTGAGACAGCCGCCCCTCGTCATCGACGTCCAGCCCAACGCAGTCTCCAGTCAGCCCCAGCCCTAGCCTAGCGGCTACGCGCGCGGCTATGTCCCGCCCGTTCGTAGTAGACGGAACGAGAACCGCAAATGGCGCGAGCAGCTCTATCGCGGCGGCGAGCGCGGCGGCGTGGGATTCGGTGTCGAACCCCCGCAGCGCGGGATCGGATGCTACGCGAACCGTATCCGCCCCGTATGCGGCAAGCTCGCGGATATAGGCGTCGTCGTCTTCGCCGATGAGCAGCGCCTCGACGCCGATTCCGAGCGGCTCCGCAAGGTCGCGCGCGCGTCCGAGCAGTTCCAGAGTCGCCGAGCGCACCGCGCCGCCCATGATCTCCGCCAGAACCAGAAAGCCTCCCCTGTCGCCACGCTCCATGCGCGCGCCTCTGGGAACGGCGGGCGCGTCGGATGCGTCGTCGTCGCCGAACGCGCCGCGCTCTTCCAAGAAAGCCATGAGCCGCGAAACGGCTTCGTCTGGCGGCGCGTCTCTGACTATCGTTCCCGCGCGGCTGGATTCCAGCGTGAATATCTCATCCACCCACGTGGGCGAGCCTGCCAGACCGAATTGGTTGGGATCATCGCTCAAATCGCTTGCCGCGAGCGTCTCGATTGGGATCTGCGCCGCCTCTTGCATCCGTTCGCGGCGGGGGTAGACCTCTTCGCCCGCGCCGTCGGTTACGGCTACCGCGGCGGGGAGCGGGCATTCCACATCCTCGAAGCCCTCGTCCGTGAGCCGCGTGGCGCGAACGAGCGCGGCGGACGCATCCAGCTCCAGCCGCGTCACAGCCGTTATCTGCGGGATGCCGAGAATCTCGGCGACTTCGGGACCCACCTGCCCGGTCTCGGCGTCCACGCTGTTGCGCCCGAACACGATGAGATCGGGCGATTCGCGTCGGAGCGCGAGCGCGAGCGCGAGGGCGGTGGCGAGCGTGTCCGAGCCGGCGAAGGCGCGGTCGTTGAGGTGAACCGCGCGGTCGGCGCCGAGCGCGAGCGCCTGCCTCAGCGCGTCCTCCGCCTGCGGCGGCCCCATCGTGAGCGCGACCACTTCCGCGCCACTCTCGCCCTTGAGCCGCATCGCAAGCGACAAGCCAAGCACGTCGTAGGGGTTGACCTCGCTCGGCGCTCCCTCGCGCGCTACGCGGCGCGTCTCGCTGTCGAACCTCAGCATCGAGACGACTGGCACCTGCTTTATGCAAACGGCTATCTTCATGTCAGCCTCCGAGCGCCGCGAGTCATGCGCCCCCCTCCCTTCGGATTCGGCTTTGGATGCGCTCCGAGAACCCGGCGGGAAGCTCCGCCGCCGGCGCCGCCGAGAGCAGCTCGATAGTGGCGCGCAGCGTGCGGACGAACGCGGCGCACGCCGGGCATACCGCTATGTGAGACTCGATGAGCGCGGAAAGCCGCGCGCCCGCGTCGCCATCTATGTAGTCTGAAGACGCCGCCCGAACCTCTTGGCAGTTCAGCGCGCGTTTTCGGAACAAATCTAACAGCCGCGCAATCATAGTCGCATCCACCATGTTTCATAACGCGATTCCGACTTTAATCCAAGCCCAAACTCGCGTCAACATCTTTCGCATTCCCATGCGCTTGGATACAATTGGATGCAGCCCCGAGCCAAAACGGTTCAGCGGAAATCCTGAGATTTCTGATTCAGACAGCGGTAGACAGCCCACGGGATTCGGAACGTTGGCGGAACGACGAGCGCGGCATACTCAGAATCTGGCGGAGCTTTCGGACTTCGATCAGATAGTCGAGCGGCATTCGTCGCTCGTGTACAACGTCGCGCTTCGCATGATGGGCAACCCGCACGACGCCGAAGACGTGTCTCAAGAAGCGCTGCTGTCCGCGTATCGCGCGTTCGGCCGATTTCGGGGCGAATCCAAGATAACCACTTGGCTGTACAGAATAACGGTGAACGCCGCGCTGATGCGGCTTCGCAAAGAGAAGAAGGCGCGAACGCTGACCCAAACGGGCTTGGACGACATGGACGTGCCAGACTGGTCCGGCGCGCCCGAGCGGTTCGCCTACAGCTCCGAGCTTGGCGAGCGTATCGGAGAATGCCTAGACATGCTGCCGGACAACCTGAAGGCTGCGGTAGTCCTGCGCGATGTCGAGGGGCTGTCCAACGCAGAGGCGGCGGACTCGCTGGACGTCTCTGTGGCGTCGCTGAAATCGCGGCTGCACAGGGGGCGCGTGCTGGTGCGAAAGTGTCTCGAAGGGTATATGGCGTCGCTGTCCGAAAGCTGAGCGACAGCCGCCGCGCCGAGGAGGAGGTTTCGAGCGATGCGAGATATTCCGATTGTGTTCCCCATATCGCTCGCCATCATAGTGGCGATGCTGATATTCACCAGCGCATACGCAGTATCGGCGAACGCGGTGGCGGGGCAGGGCGTCTACTCCGCCGCGATTTCGCCCGGCGCCGTTGCCGAGCGGACGGAGCGGGCGGACGATTATCAGTGGTTCGAGCGGGCGGCTCTGCTAGTCTGCCCTCTGCACTGAGCGCGCCGCCCCGCGCGCGTCGATTTGTCGCCCCGCGCGCCGCTTTATGGTAGGCTTGAGGCGTCCGCCGCCGCCGCTTGCGGGCGGATGGCAGCGTTCGGCAGGAAACGAACTCTAGGAGAGACGAATGGGCAAGGTCATCGGAAGCTATCTCATATCCCGCACGCTCAAGGAAGAGGGCGTAGACACGCTGTTCTACCTTATGGGCGGCCCTAACTTCGACATAGTCATGGCAGCCGAGGATTTGGGCATCCGCTGCGTTGACTTTCGCCACGAGCAGGCGGCGGCTTTCGCGGCGCACGCATACGCGCGCGTCACCGGCAAGCCCGGCGTCTGCACCGCCGCATCCGGCCCCGGCACGCTGAACCTGCTCACAGGCGTCTACACAGCCGCCATAGACTGCGCGCCGATGGTCATCCTCGGCGGCGCGGGTCCCGTCCACGAGATAGGGCGCGAGGCGTTCCAAGAAGTCGATCAGGTCGGCATCATGGAGCCTATGATGAAGTGGGTTCACCAAACCACGCAGGCGGCGCGCTATCCCGAAGTTGTGAGCATGGCGTTCCGCAAGGCGACGACGGGCAGACCCGGTCCCGTATACATAGACTGCGGCGCGGATGTGCTGTACGAAGAGGTCGAGGAAGACGACGCGATAACGCCGTACCGCGCGGAGCGGCGAAGCAAGCCGGCGGCCGAGGCGAGCGTAGTGCGCGAGACTATCGACATGCTCGCCGCCGCAGAGCGCCCAATCATCTTCGCGGGCGGCGGCGCGTTCTTCTCCGGCGCCGCCCAAGAGCTGACAGAGTTCGTAGACCTTACATCCACGCCGTTCTATACCGCGCCCATGTCGCGCGGGCTAGTAGCCGAAGATCACGTAGTATCCTTCCAAGCGGCGCGAAGCACCGCCATGCGCGAAACAGACTTCGTGCTTGTCGTCGGCACGCGCCTCAACTGGATGGTGCAGTATGGCCACCGCTTCAACCGCGACGCCAAGGTGGTGCAGATAGACATAGACCCCGCCGAGCTGGGGCATAACCGCGACATCGACCTCGGCATAGTGGGCGACGCCAAGACGGTCATGGGGCAGATGCTGGAAGAAGCGCGCGCGCGCGAAGCGGACTGGGCTGGGCGGCTGGAAGGCGACTGGATAACCCACCTGCGCGACACCGAAGATTCGCGCGCGGCGCGGAGCGCCCCCCTGCTGAACTCCGACCAAACGCCCATGCACCCGCTGCGGCTGTGCAATGAGATAAACGAGTTCCTAGACCGCGACGCCATCGTGTCTGTGGACGGCAACGAGATACTGCACTTCGGGCGGCAGTCGATATCCACCTACGAGCCGGGGCATCGGCTGAACTCCGGCGTCACCGGCACGATGGGCGTGGGGCTGCCATACGGCATCGGCGCGAAGCTGGCGAAGCCGGACAAGCAGGTTCTGGTTCTGCACGGCGACGGCTCGATGGGCATGAACGCGATGGAGCTGGACACCTGCGTTCGCCACAACATACCGGTGGTTACGGTAATCTCCAACAACGCGGGCTGGACGGCGCGCACCCCAGACCGCCGCAAGCCCGGACGCGAGCTTGGCTTCACCAACTTCGACGGCATGGCGCGCGAGCTTGGCGCATACGGCGAGAAGGTGGAAGACCCGAACGAGATAAAGCCCGCGCTCCAGCGCGCCTTCGACAGCGGCAAACCCGCCGTCATCAACGCCATAGTAGAGCCTACCGCCGCCGGCGTCTCCCGCGCGTGGGGCGGCAGCCGCATGGAGTAGAACCCACAGCGCTATCCACAGGATGCGCGGGATTTAGGAATATCCCGCGTCCCGCGCATCCTGTGAATCTACTCCGCCGCCAGCCAATCCAGAAGCGCTATGCTCAGCGCGGCGGCGTCTCCCAGAAGCTCCGGCGCTATGTGCTGAATCCGATCTGCCGGCGAGTTTATGCGCGTGATGTCGTTCGATATGACGAACAGCGCTGGCACGCCTGCCGCGTGGAACGGCGCGTGGTCGCTGCCCACTCGGCTCAGGTCTTCGCCCCCGGCATCCATGTCTATGCCAAGCTCCGCGCCGATGTACGCCGCCGCGTCGAGCAGCGCGCCGTCGCCGCTCACCACCAGCCGCGAGCCGGAACCGAAGGCGTCGAAGTTCAGCATGGCGCGGATGTCCGCTATCTCAGCGTCGCTCATAGCGTCCACGTGGTGGCGACTCCCGAACAGCCCAATCTCTTCCGCGCCGAACAGGATGATGCGTAGATCGTAAGGGTAGCTGCGCTCCGATATTAGCCTTGCGACGGTCATTATCATCGCCGCGCCGGAGCCGTTGTCGCTCGCGCCCTGAGTGTTGGGAACGGTGTCGTAGTGCGCGCCTATGACGACAGTCTTGGCGCTTGGATCGTAGCCGCGCTTGTCCGCGATGACGTTCCGAGACTGCAAGGCGGTTCTTTCCACCGAAACGTCTGCGACTATCTCCCCCTCGCCCATCAGCTCCAGCAGATAGCGCCCGTCTTCTTGGGATATGGCGACAGCGGGGATAGGGGATTCGCGCACGAAGCTCCCCCTGAACGAGCCGCTGCTGTTGTTGAACACAACGGCGGCAACCGCGCCGGCGTCCGCGACGCGCTCCACCTTCTCCGAAAACGTGATGTCGCCGCGCTCTATCAGCGCGACGCGCCCGGCGAGGTCTGCGCCGGCTACGTCCCCAGCAAACGCGCGCCCGGCGTCCGACAGCGGCGCGGACGCCTTGCCCGCGGACGACTGCATGATGGGGAGCGGCAGAAGCGTCGTCGTTCCGGCCGCCGCGCTCGACGACAACTTCAGCCTAACATCGCTGATTAGGATGACATCGAATTCCTCTAGCGACGCCTCATAGCCGAGACCTTCTAACTCGTCTCGCAGGAAGTTGGCGGCGGCAAGCTCCTCCGCGGTAGCGCTCTCCCTAGGGCTGTAGTCCGCCGTGAGCGTCTCCAAGTATCCGAACACGTCATCCGCCAGCCCGTCGACGCGCGGCGCGGGCGTAGCCCACGGCGCCGCTGTCGGCGCGGGCGACGGCGCGACGGTGGCGGTCGGCGTAGGCGGCGCGACGGTGATCGTGACCGTGGGCGACGGCGCGGGCGCTGCTGCCGGCGTGGGCGCGACGGTGGCGGTAGGCGCGGCTGTAGCTGTCTGCGCTGGGGCTGCTGTCGGCGTTGCCGCGCGGGAAGATGCGCCGCAGGCTGCGAACGCGACGAGCGCGGCTATGGCAGCCAGCGGCGCGATGAACTTGGCGAGCGCGGCGCGCGTCATCGTGTGCGGACAGCGTAGGGGGTAGATGCGCGAACCAGCGTCTATATCCCGCCCAGCTTGCCTTGCGCGCCGTTCACCCGCCCGTTGGCGCGGCTGGCGCCATTGGCGGACGCTTTCGGCATATTTGCCGCCCTCTTCTTCCGCGTTGGTTTCTTGGCGGGATTCGCGTCTGCAACCTCCAGATCGCTCACGCAGGAGATAGACGCCACCGCGTCGCCGGCTTTCGGCTTGAAGATGGTTACGCCTTGCGTGTTGCGTCCTGTCGTCGTGCTAATCTCGGACAGGCTGGTTCTGAGAACCTGCGCCTGCTCGGACACCAAATAGACTTCTTTGCTGTCGTCGACCACCTTCGCGTCGGCGACTGGACCTGTCTTCTTGGTGATCTTGAGAGTCATCACCCCCTGGCCTCCCCTGCCATGCACAGGGTAGGACTTGAGAGACGTTTTCTTGCCGAAGCCCAGCTTGCTGACGACGAGCAAGAGAGCGGACGGAGTCCCAACGTCCATCGCAATCACTTCGTCGTCGCCGATGAGTTTCATCCCCTTTACGCCGCCGCCGCCCCGATACTTGTACAAGCGAACGTCCGTCTGGCGGAAGTGAATCGCCCTGCCGTTGCGTGTAACTAGAATGATTTTGTCCTTAGGACCCGCGGGTCTGACCGAAACCACCTCGTCGCCGTTGGCAAGGGACATCATGTTGTATCCGGACGGTCGAACGTTAGCTACCGCGTTCAGCGCGATGCGCTTGACCTTCCCCTGAGAAGTCGCCAATACGAGCGCGCGGTCTTCCGACTGAAGCTCCTCGTTCGACATCCCGATAACGGCGCTGACAGTCTCCGTGTCGCTTGCGGATATGACGTTGACTATCGGCACCCCCCGCGCGGCGCGGCTGGTGTCGGCGCGAAGCTCAAACGCGGTCAGGGAGTATACGCGCCCTTTGTTCGTGAAGAACAGAAGCCTGTCGTGCGTATCGACGACGAGCAGATGCTTCACCGCGTCATTGTCGCGCGTCGTCATGCCGCCTACGCCCTTGCCGCCGCGACGCTGGTTGCGGAACGTGTTTGCGGGGATGCGCTTGATGTATCCGGCTTGGCTGATGGTGACGACTATCTGTTCGTGCGGTTCGAGCGCCTCTCGCGTGAGATCGAAGCTCGCGTCGCTTATCTCGGTTCGGCGCTCGTCTCCGTGCTTCTTGTTGAGCGCGCGCAGCTCTCTCTTCACCTCGCTCAGCATCTTGCGTTCGGACGCGAGCAAATTTTCCATCTTGCGGATCGCGTCTTGCAAGTCTCTGTATTCTTTCTCCAACTGCTCGCGTTCGAGCGCGGCTAGTCGGCGGAGCTGCATGTCGAGGATCGCCTGCGCCTGATCGTTGTCCAGCCCGAAGCGCTCTATGAGCTGCTTTCGCGCGGCGGCGGCGCTCGCGGCGGCGCGAATCAGGCGGATTACTTCGTCCAGATTGCCTATGGCGATGCGAAGCCCCGCGAGGATGTGCGCCCTCGCGCGCGCCTTCTTCAGCTCGAACTCGGTTCGGCGGCGGATGACTTCGCGCCTGAACTCGATGAAGCGCTGAAGCGCCTGCCGCAGCGTGATGACGCGCGGCATTCCGTCCACGAGCGCCAGCATGTTGGCGGAGAACGAGCTTTGCATCGGCGTCAGTTTGTACAGGTTGTTCAGCACCACGCGCGGCTGAACCCCGGCGCGAAGTTCGAACACCACGCGCATCCCCTCGCGGTCCGACTCGTCGCGCATATCGGTTATGCCGTCTATCTTTCGCGTCTTGACCAGATCGGCGACTTTCTGCACCAAGCCGGCTTTGTTGACCTGATAGGGCAGCTCGGAAACTACGATGCGGGTTCGGTTGTTGCGGGGCATTGGCTCGAATTCCGCCCTTGCCCTGACGACTATCTTGCCTCGCCCTGTGGAGTATGCGTCTCGGATGCCGGCGACGCCCGTGATGATGCCGCCGGTGGGGAAGTCTGGGCCGCGAATGAAGCGCATGAGGTCTTCGACCGTAGCGTCTGGGTTGTCCGCCAGATGTATCAGCGCGTCGCACACCTCGCTAGGGTTGTGCGGGGGGATGTTCGTAGCCATGCCGACGGCGATGCCGGACGCGCCGTTGACGAGCAGGTTGGGAAGGCGCGCCGGCAAGACTACCGGCTCTTGGAGAGATCCGTCGAAGTTATCGACGAAATCCACGGTGTCTTGATCTATGTTGTCGAGCATCTGCTCGGCTACGGGCGCCATTCGCGCTTCGGTGTAGCGCATCGCGGCGGGCGGGTCGTTGTCCACCGATCCGAAGTTGCCCTGCCCGTCCACCAGCGGCGCGCGCAGCGTGAACGGCTGCGCCATTCTAACCAGCGCCTCGTACACCGCCCCTTCGCCGTGCGGATGCCACTTGCCCAGGACCTCGCCCACCAGCCGCGCGCACTTCTTATGAGCGGAGTTCGGGCGCATTCCCAAATCCTGCATTCCGTACAGAATGCGGCGCTGAACGGGCTTCAGCCCGTCGCGTATGTCCGGCAGCGCGCGAGAGACGATGACGCTCATCGCGTAGTCCAGATACGAGCTTCGCATCTCGTCGACTATCTGCGTGGGGCGGATGTATCCGTACTGCGTTTTGGTTACCACGAGGGGGACCTCCTAAGGCGGATTGCAGTATCCGTCGCTGCGCGCGGGTTCGGCATTTTCGCATCCGTCGCGCTGGGAGATGCGGCGCCCGATAGCGCGTGGCGGGGGCTGCGCCGCGCGCTGATGCGGGGATGCGCGACGCAGCCATCGAGCGGCAAAAGCGGCTCCGCCGCGCGCCCGAAATCAGGTGGGCGGCAAGGCGGCGACGGGGTTTTAGAGAGCGTATTCCACTGCTCTTATTATAGCATTTTGGGGCGGTTTTTTCATGCGGAGATTGTCCGCTGTTTTAGACAAACGCAAAAAAGAGGATGCGCTCTTGCCCATTGTCAGAATCAGGATTCTCCGAATTAGGGGATTCCCAAGATAATGCCGCGAAAACCCTGAGAGTAGTCAGAATCATGCAAATCCCGATTCTGCCTACTGGAAGCGCCTAACCTTGCCAGCCCATCCAGCCCATCGAGGGAGAGGGAATCTCCATGCGCCGCTCCGCCGCGCGCTCCGCGAGCGACTGGAAGAGGCGGTCGAAGTGGGGGGGTATCTCCATGCGCCGCTCCGGGGCGAACTGAACGGCGATTATCCAGCGATGCGGCGGGCTTTCCAGCGCCTCGATAACGCCGTCTTCAAGCGAGTATGCGGACGCGAGCAGGCGGGGCGACTTTTGCGCCTCGCGCACGCCGAGCCGGTGCAGACTGTTCACCCGCACGATGCCGCCTGAGCCGACTACCGCCGCCAGCTTGCCGCCGGGCGATATGTAGATGTGGTGGCGCGCTCCGCTCCGCGTCTCGCCAGTGTGCGCCTCGACCGCTTGCGGCGCCTGCCCGCCGGCCGCCGCGTTGAGAATCTGCATCCCCCGCCCGACTCCGAGAGTGGGCAAGTCGGCTTCCATCGCGGCGCGCGCATAGGCAAGCTCCATGTCGTCGCGCGCGGCGTCGAGCGCCGCGTCGGGTGGCTGCAAGCCGAAGTCCGCGCCGTCGGACAGTACGAGCGCGCCCGCGCGCGCCAGCATCTCAGGCGGCGCGACGCCATAGGATGGGGATACGCGCCACGCCTTGCCGCCCGCGCGCTCGATAGCCGCCGCGCACAGCCGCGCGCTGTCGTCTTCCCGCTCGTCGATGTCGCCGCCCGTTACGGCTACGAGCGGCGTGTCAGCCGTGTCAGCCATTGAAGCGCGGCGGGCGGCGCTCGCGGAACGCCAGCAGCGCCTCGCGGTGGGCGTCGGTCTTCATCGCCGAACTGAACACCGCGCCCTCGACCGATAGCGCGCCCTCGATGTCGCGCTCCAGATAGTGGCGGTGAACCAGCTCCTTCACCTGCGCCAACTGCCAGATTGGGTTGTCCGCAATCTCAGCCGCAAGCTCTACGGCTTTATCCAGCATCTCGCCATCCGGGTAGACGTAATTCACCAAGCCTGCCGCGAGCGCCTCGTCCGCCGGAATCAGGTTGGCGCGGAGCATGTATTCCAGCGTGCGCCCGATGCCGATGAGCTGCGGCGCGTAGTGGGTGGACGCGAACTCCGGCGTCAGCCCGACGCGCGCGAATCGGAACGACAGCCGCGCGCTTTCGGATGCGATGCGGATGTCGCAAGGCAGCGTTCGCGTAAGCCCCTCTCCAATGGCGACGCCGTTGATGGCGGCTATGATGGGCTTGGCGGCTTTGATAGCCTCGTGCCAGCTGTCTTGCGGCGTCGGCGCTATCTCCTCCACGCTCTGCCCGTCGCGTCGCGCCTCGAACCGCCCGATGTCCGCGCCCGCGCAAAACCCCCTGCCCGCGCCCGTCCACACGATAGCGCCAACCGAATCATCCGCGCCCCACTCCGCTATCTGTCGGCGAATCTCGCCATCCATCTGCGGGTTCATCGCGTTGAGCTTGTCCGGACGGTTCATCGTAATCAGCCCGACTCTGCCCCTAGTTTCCGTCAATATGAATTCGTCTCTCATGGCGTCCCCTTCCGCTGCGCTCGCTTGCCTTTGTCGCGCCGACAACCATACCAAACTTTCCAGCATCTTATGATAACATCGCCATCCCACATCCCGTTCATCCATGCAAACCCAACTCAGGAGCGCTCCGCATGAAGATAACCGACGTCAGCGCCGTCTACCCTAAATATCGCCACGTCGCCCCATCGTGGCGGACGCATCTTTGGCAGATAGTGGTTCGGGTGGAGACGGACGCGGGCGTAGTAGGGCATGGGTATGGCGGCGGCGGCAAAGCGGCGGTGGAGATAGTCGATGGACACATGCGCGAGCTTGTTGCGGGGCGTCGGCTAGACTCGGTGGACGATATCTTCGCGGCTTGGGACGCGGTTTACTACGAATCCATACCCTACGGGCGAAAGGGCGTGGGCGTGATGGCGCTCAGCGGCGTGGACCTCGCGCTGTGGGACGCGCTGGCGAGGGCGGAGCGCGCGCCTGTCCACGCGCTCGTTGGCTCCAGAACGAAAGGGCGAATACCCGCCTACGCTACGGGCGTAGATGTGGAGTGGTACGCCGAGATGGGGTTCAGGGCGCACAAGTTCCCGCACCGCGCAACCGGCGGAGAGCGGGATTTCGAGACGGCTGAGCGGGCGGCTCAACGGGCGCGCGATACGCTGGGAGACGACGCGCGGCTGATGATAGATACCTATATGACTTGGGACGCCGAGACGACGATAGAGATGGCGCGTCGGCTCGCGCCGTATGACATCTACTGGTTCGAGGACGTGTTGACGCCGGACGATCTCGAAGGGCAAGCGGCGCTCAGGCAGCCGGTGAAGCCGACGCTAATCGCGGGCGGCGAGCATGAGTTCACCCACATCGGCTTCGGCGAAGCGGCGCGAGCGGGCGCGATGGACTTGTGGCAGCCGGATATAACGTGGTGCGGGGGAATCACCGCCGGGCTGCGAATCCTAGACATCGCGCGGCGACACGCCATCCCCGTAGTTCCCCACCGCGGCGGCGAGACGTGGGGGCTGCACCTGATAGCCGCGTCCGACTGCGAGAATCTGGCGGAAGTATTGCCGGGAACGCGCGGCGCGGCGCGCGATGAGCTGTGGATAGGCGAGCCCCTCCCGGAAAACGGCGCTATAGAGCCGTCCGACGAGCCGGGCTTCGGGGTAGAGCCGAACGAAGATATGCTGTAGCGCCGCCGCCTGCGTCATCGGCATAAGAGCGCCCCGCCACTTTCACGCCGCCGCTTCCTGCGCTAAGATGTACAATGCAGATGGGCGGGTTCGCGCAAAATCCGCCGCCTGACGCAAGCTAGAGGGAGTCGGCAATGGACAATAGAACCGGTTGCGGCTTATTCATCGCCGGAATCGTGATGATCGTGCTGGGGCTGGCGCTCAGAACCGGGCTTATTCAATGGCTCATAGACGCGACAGGCTTCATCCTGATCGTATTGGGCATTATATTCTTGGCTTTCGGCATATGGCACTGGTTCACCAACAGGGACTGACCGAATCGCCGATACGCATGCCGCCGCAGGCGGTAGCCGGCAAACATTGGGGGGAGAGTTGGTCGCATGGGCATAATATCTAGAATGTCTACCGTCGTGAAATCTAAGATGAACCGCCTTTTGGACAAGGCGGAAGATCCGCGCGAGACGCTCGACTACGCATACGAGCGGCAGCGCGAGATGCTCCAGAAGGTCAAGCGCGGCATAGTGGAGATGGTTACCACCAAGCGGCGGCTTCAACTTCAGGCGGAGAAGGTTCGCGCCAACATTTCCAACGTGGAGCGGCAGGCGGCGCAGGCGATGGCGGCGGGGCGCGAAGACATCGCGCGGCTCGCGCTACAGCGCAAGCAGGCGGCGCTCATCGAGCTGGAAGGGCTGGATCAGCAGATAGAAAACCTAGAGATGGAGCAGCAGAAGCTCATCAACGCCGAGCAGCGGCTGGTTGCGAAGGTGGAGTCTTTCCGCTCGCGCAAGGAGATAGTCAAGGCGCAGTACAACGCGGCGCAAGCGCAGGTGCGAATCGGCTCCGCGCTATCCGGCATCTCCGAGGAGATGGGCGACGTGGCGCTGGCGGTGGAGCGCGCCGAACACAAGACGGAAGACATGCGCGCCAAGGCGAGCGCGATAAACGAGCTTGCCGACTCCGGCGTGCTGGACGATCAGTTCGCGCTCGGCGGAGGCGGCGATTCCATCAGCCGAGAGCTTGCCGCGCTGACAGCGGAACAGAACGTCGAAGACGAGCTTGCCGCGCTCAGGCAAAAGGCGCTTCCGCGCGGATCGTCGTCGTCCAGCATAGACGCCGAACTTGCCGCGCTGGAGGCGAAGAACCCTCGCCGCTAGCTCGGACCCCCTACATCCCCAACACGCAGCACGGAGCGCGCGAACCAATGATAATCCGCATCCTGACCGAAGGGCAGTACAATATGCCCGGCGCATACCTAGACGAGCTGAACGATCTGGACAACAAGCTCGTGGACGTCGTGGCGGACGAGGACCGCGAGAAGTTCGAGACAGCCCTGAAGAAGATGCTCGACCTCGTTCGAGAGCGCGGCAAGCCAGTGCCGCTCGACGAGATAGTCGAATCCGACCTCGTTCTGCCGGAGCCGGACATCACGCTGGAAGAGGCGGAAGAGCTGTTCGTGGGCGAGGGCATGCTGCCCAACTAGCTTAGCTTGTTGGATTTACAGGATTCGCGAGATGTTCACGCTTGTGAATCCTGTTTTGCTGTCCATGACAGCCGGCGCGCCGATAGAGTATATTGTTGCGCGAGATATTATCCACCGCCCCGTCGAGTTCGATAGCAGGGGCGAGCATCCACAGCGGAGGTGACACATGGGCAACCGTCTCGAGGGCAAGGTCGCAGTGGTGACGGGCGGCGGACGCGGCGTTGGGCGCGGCGTCGCGCTGCTGCTGGCTGAGGAAGGCGCCAAAGTCGTCGTGAACGATCTTGGGTCAGACGTGGACGGCAGCGGCAGTTCGCGCGCGCCGGCCGACAGCGTAGTGGCTGAGATAGCGGCGAACGGCGGCGAGGCTGTCGCCAACTACGACGACATGGCGACGATGGCGGGCGGCGAAGCCGTCATCCAGCAGGCGGTGGACGCATACGGGCAGCTAGACGCGCTCGTAAACTCCGCCGGCATGACCAGAGACAGAATGATCTGGCAGATGACGCCCGACGACTGGAACCGCGTTCTGCTCAACAACGCCAAGGCTACGTTCACCGCCACCAAGTTCGCGTGCATCCTGTTCAGGCAGCAGCGCGGCGGGCGCATCGTCAACATGACCTCGGACGCCGGGCTTGGCGACATGGGGCGCTCCAACTACGCGGCGGCATCGGAAGCCATAATCGGGCTGACGCGCACCGTCGGGCGCGACATGGGGCGGTACGGCGTAACGTGCAACGCTATCTCGCCCATCGCCGAGACGCGGCTGTTCCCCGGCTCTGTAGAGGAATACCGAGTAGCCGCGGCGGATGGCCCCACGCGAGACGAGCGCGCGGGCATCTTCTCGCCCGCAGGCGTCGGCGAATGGGAAGGCCCCGGCTGGCGCGACGACCCTGAGAACGTCGCGCCGCTCGCGGTGTACCTCTGCACTTACGCATCGCCGAGAATCAACTGCAACGTGTTCGGCGTTCGCGGCGGCAGCATCTATCTATACTCCAACCCGGCGATAGAACGCTCCGTCCAAAAGTGGGGAAACTTCACTATGGACGAGATGGACGTTCTCTTCCCCAAGATGATCGGATCTGGGTTCTAGAACGGGCATCCGCCAACGAATTTCAGCCACACGCTACAGAGGTAGAGATATGGGCAGCAGACTGGAAGGAAGAGTCGTAATAGTTACGGGCGCCGGGCGCGGCATCGGCGCGGAAGTGGCGAAGTGGATGGGCGAAGAAGGCGCGTCGGTAGTCGTCAACGACATCGGCGCCTCGCTGGATGGCACGGGAACCGCCGACGCGCCCGCCGAGATAGTAGTTCAGCAGATCCGCGACGCGGGCGGAACGGCTGTCGCCAGCTTCGACTCGATAGCCGAGTACGACAGCGCCGGCAAGGTAGTGCAAACCGCAATAGACAACTACGGTCGCGTGGACGCCATCTGCCACGTAGCCGGCATCCTGCGCGACCGCATGGTGTTCAACATGACCGAAGCCGAATGGGACGGCGTTTTGCAAGTGCACCTGTACGGCGCGTTCAACATAGTGCGCCAGAGCGTGCCGCACATGATTCGCCAGCAGTACGGGCGCATCGTGCTGTTCTCGTCCGGCTCCGGGCTGGGCGCGTCGGGACAAACGAACTACGCCGCCGCCAAGGAAGGCATGGTCGGCTTCGCGCGCGCGCTGGCGAAAGACCTCGCGCCGCATGGCATAACCGCCAACGCCGTCTATCCGGGCGGCGCGACGCGGATGACCGCGTCGATTCCCGAAAGCACCACGCAACTCAGGCAGCAGCAGCGCTCCCAAGCGCAGGCTGGCGAGACGTCCGAAGACGAAGTGGTGGGCGCGCCGCCCGAATCGCGAGACCCCGCGAACAACGCGCCCAAGGCGGTCTACCTCTGCTCCGAGGCGGCGGGAAACATCACCGGGCAGGTAATCGGCGTCAGCGGATGGCAAGCGTCGGTATACTCCCCGCGCCACGTCACGAACAGCATCCACAAAAACGGGCGCTGGACGCTGGACGAGCTAGACGCGCTAATCCCTATCTCGCTCGCGGCGGAGCTAGTGAACCCCGTGCCGCCGCAGCCCGCGCGCCCGCGCTGAGTTCGCATAGCGCATAGATAGACGGGCAGGACGAACGGGAGATAGGGCATTCCTCGCAAGTCATGAGCGCCCTATCCTCCCGAATCCTGTTCGCCTATGCGGGAGATTAGCCCGCCAGATGCCTGCCTAGCAGGTCTATAGCCGCCTGCGCCGCGTCGCGCTTGTTGCCGTCGCGGTCGCCGCTGCCGGCGTGGATGCGCTCCGCCTCCGCCAGCCCGTCCGGTCCTGCGACGCCGACGTAGAACGTGCCGATGGGCAGCCCGGGGCGCGCCCCTGTAGGTCCGGCGATGCCGGTTACCGATACGGCGTAATCCGTACCCGTGAGGTCGCGCGCCCCCACCGCCATGGCGACAGCCATTTCAGGGCTGACTGTGCCTTTGGAATCGTGCAACTCGTCGGACACGCCTAGCAGCTTCTGCTTCAGCCCGCCCGTGTAGGCGATGATGCCGCCCGGAAACCAGCGCGAGCTTCCCGCCACCGTGCTGAACGTGTACCCGACCAGCCCGCAAGTGTCCGCCTCCGCAACCGATACCGTCTGCCCGCGCGCCACAAGCGCGTCCGCTATCCACTCTACATTCATAGTTCGATGCTCCTTGCTAGAGAATTTCGGGCGCGCTCGCCCGTGTTCGTCCATTGTATCTTGTACGCGGAGACGAGGAGCGCCGGACATGAAGATACGCGAACTGCAACGAGCTATCGAGGAGAGCTTGGAGAATCTGCCGCTCAGCGGCTTCCGCCCCAAGGCGAGCGTCTACCACACAGCCGCCGATGGCGAAAAGAGGCGAAAGAAGGTTCTCGAAAGCGCGGACGCAAGCTCTTTCGATCCAGAGACGTGCGAGCTAGTGATCGGCTTCGAGCCGATTCCTGATTCGGAATCGGACGAACGGAATCCCCAAGACGCTCCCAACGACTTGGCGACGAAGCATATCTTGGAATCGCTGAGGACGGCCGAGCGCATATGCAGATTCGTCGGGCTGAAGTGGTTCCGGGATCAATACATGCCCAACTTGTCCGATAAGCCTTGGGCGCGGGATCGCGACGTTGTGGGGGCGCTCATCGAGCAAGCCATAGCCAACGGTCTAATCAGTGCCAAGAGCGTTTTCGACCCGAACTCGCCGAACCATCCGATTGTCGCAATCTACGTGAATCTGGGTCCTCGCAAGTCGGCTGCCGAATCCCGACGGGAGAGAGCCGCCAAATTCAAGCCGATTCGACTTCGCGGCGGGGGATCCATTCTGGATACCTTGCTCGATGAAAGAAGAGGCGATTGGCGCTGACGAACGTGTATCCGACCAGCCCGCAAGTGTCCGCTTCCGCGCCAGCGAATTTCGGGCGCGCTCGCCCGTGTTCGTCTATTGTATCTTGTACGCGGAGACGAGGAGACGCCGGACATGAAGATACGCGAACTGCAACGAGCTATCGAAGAGAGTCTGGAGAATCTGCCGCTCAGCGGCTTCCGCCCCAAGGCGAGCGTCTACCACACAGCCGCCGATGGCGAGAAGAGGCGAAAGAAGGTACTCGAAAGCGCGGACGCAAGCTCTTTCGACCCGGAGACGTGCGAGCTAGTGATTGGCTTCGAGCCGATTCCCGATTCGGAATCGGACGAACGGAACCCCCAAGACGCTCCCAGCGTTTCGGCCGACCTTCCCGATAGCGACTTGGCGACGAAGCATATCTTGGAATCGCTGAGGACGGCCGAGCGTATATGCAGATTCGTCGGGCTGAAGTGGTTCCGGGATCAATACATGCCCAACTTGTCCGATAAGCCTTGGGCGCGGGATCGCGACGTTGTGGGGGCGCTCATCGAGCAAGCCATAGCCAACGGTCTAATAGATGCCAAGAGGGTCTTCGACCCGAACTCGCCGAACCATCCGATTGTCGCAATCTACGTGAATCCGGAGCCTCGCAAGTCGGCTGCCGAATCCCGACGGGAGAGAGCCGCCGAATTCAAGCCGATTCGACTTCGCGGCGGGGGAACCATTCTGGATACCTTGCTCGATGAAAGAAGAGGCGATTGGCGCTGATGAGCAGCTGCTATCTGGACACGAGCGCGTTCGCAAAAATCTACATTAGCGAACCCGGATCCGATGAGATTATACGGTTGATTCAGAGCCAGTATTACGATCGACTGATGATCCTGAGTTGACGCTCATCGAGTTTAGATCGTTGGTCAGAAGGCGTGAACGGGAAGGAAGCATCTCGAGAGGCGACGCCAATAGGATTCTAGATCAGGCTAGATACGATTCCTCATCGTATCTGGTGCAGCCACTGACTGCGGGCGTACTGCGTGAGGCTGAGAGATTGCTGGATGCCCTGCCGCTGAAAACGCTCGACGCGCTTCAGCTCGCCGGGTGCATGCTCCTCCGCCCCAATGTCCCGCCGCCGCTGACGTTCCTGTGCGCGTACACGCGCCTTTGCGACGCCGCCAGATTGGAAGGGGTGGCGACTCTGAACCCGCTCGACGCCGCTTAGCGCCGCGCCGACCTTACGCGCCCACCCGAACGTGGGAAGCGATGCGCCGCAAAGTCGCAATCGCAGACAGCGCGGACATCACGCCCGTCTTAGGGTTGGATGGCGAAGGCTCGTTCTCGATTCGGATGCTGAGCCGTCCGAACTCGCCCTCCACCACTATGTCGTGCGTGTTCCTGTTCACCGTAGGGTCCGCGTAGATGCGTATTCGCGTTCGGCGCGCGCCGATGCCCGCCATGCTGAGCGCGGCTGATACGTTCACGTTCGCGGGAAACAGCCTACACGCTTCCAGCGCCGCGCCCTCGTACACTACGGTCGGCTCGCTGACAGCGTCCAGATTGACGCCCGCCGCCGCGATGCCGGGCGCGCCGCGCAGACCGCCGGGAGGCTTTCGCGTAATCATCGTCACCGAGTCTACGCGCCCGACAGCCGCGCCCGATACGCCGTCCAGCCCCGCAATGGCGCCGGATGGCACGTAGATAGTCGCGCCGCGCCGCTCGGCGAGCGCGAAGAGGTCGTCGCGCTCCAGAAGCGCGCCGCAGCTGAGCGCCATCAGGTCTTTTCCCGCCGACAGCGTGGCTGCCGCAATGGCGTCCATCGCGCTCGCAGGCGCGGCTTCGATTACCAGATCGGAAATCGCCGCCAACCGATCCATCGACACCACCGGCGGCGGAGACGACAGAGTAGCCGCGAACCGCCGCGCCCTGTCGAGATCGCCGCTGGTTATGCCGACGAGCGCCGCGCCGCGAATCAAGCCGGCGTCCAGCTCCTGCGCTACTCTGCGCCCTATCGTTCCGCAACCGGCTATGCCGACCGCTGTTTTCTTGATTGCCATGGATGCCATGTTATGGGCGCGGCGCGGCTGTGTCAAAAGCGCGGCGGCTGACGCCTCCGCCGCCAACCTGCTACACTTCACCGAAACCCGCAGCGGAGGCAGGCATGGCGCGAATCACGTCGGACGAGGTGAGGCATCTGGCGCTGCTGTGCCGCATCGCCATGAGCGACGCGGACACGGAGACGATGCGCGACCAGATGTCCGACATTCTCGAAAACATAGACATTCTGAACCGCGTGGACACGGACGGCGTTCCGCCAACAGGCCACTCGGTGGACGTGGTGTCGGTGATGCGCGAGGATGCGGTGGAAGCGTCTACGGGCATCGAGGAGATGCTCGCCAACGCGCCCCGGCGCGAAGGCGACTTCATCCGCGTTCGGGCGGTGCTGGAATAGTGTCGGCTTCCCCGCTCTGCGACCTGACGCTTCGCGGCGCGCGCGATCTGCTGGCGCGCCGCGAAGTCAGCTCCGTAGAGCTTACGCGCGCGACGCTGGAGCGCATCGAGCAAGTCGAACCCGATGTGCGCGCGTTCGTCGAGGTGACGGCGGATCTCGCTTTGCGGCAAGCCGAGCGCGCCGACGAGCGCATCGCCTCAGGCGGCGCCGCGCCGCTCACCGGCGTCCCCATGCAGCTCAAAGACAACATGGCGACGCGCGACGCGCCCACGACATGCTCTTCGCGGATGCTCGAAGGGTTCACGCCGCCATACGACGCGACAGTTGCGCGGCGTCTTTACGAACAATCCGCCGTGCTGATAGGCAAGGGCAACCTCGACGAATTCGCCATGGGGTCTTCCACCGAAAACTCGGCGTTCTTCCCCACGCGCAACCCGTGGAATCTCGGCCGCGTGCCGGGCGGCAGCAGCGGCGGACCTGCGGCGGCGGTGGCGGCGGGCGAATGCTTCTACGCGCTCGGATCTGACACCGGCGGCAGCATACGGCAGCCCGCCGCGCTGTGCGGCGTCGTCGGGCTGAAGCCAACGTATGGGCTGGTGTCGCGCTATGGGCTAGTGGCGTTCGCAAGCTCGCTAGACCAGATAGGCCCAATCGCCAAAGACACGGCGGATTGCGCGCTCGCGCTAAACGCCATCGCGGGACACGACCCGAAAGACTCCACTTCGCTGGATATCCAGCATCCAGACTATACAGCCGCGCTTGGCGACGACCTGAGCGGGCTGCGGATAGGCGTTCCATCCGAATACTTCGTAGACGGCATGGAGCCGGACGTGGAGAGCGCCACTAGGCGCGCCATCGCAACGCTGGAAGGGCTTGGCGCGGAAGTGAGCCAAACATCCCTGCCGCACACGGCTTACGCGCTCGCCGTCTACTACATACTCGCGCCGTCCGAGTGTTCCGCGAATCTGGCGCGCTACGACGGCGTGAAGTACGGCTACTCCGACAGCGCCGCCGATTCCATGTGGGAGGCGCTCGAACGGACGCGCGGCGAAGGGTTCGGCCCAGAGGTGAAGCGGCGCATCATGCTCGGCGCATATGCGCTCTCGGCCGGGTACTACGACGCTTTCTACCTGAAGGCGCAGCGGGTGCGGACTATCATACGGCGCGAGTTCGAGGCGGCGTTCGAGCGGTTCGACGCCATCGTGTCCGCCACTTCGCCCACAGTGGCGTTCGAGCTAGGCGAAAAGACGGCGGACCCGCTGCAAATGTACCTCTCGGACGTGCTTACGCTCCCGGCGAACATCGCGGGCATTCCCGGCATATCCGTGCCGTCCGGCCTGTCGTCCGACGGGCTGCCCATCGGCTTCCAGATACTCGCGGGCGCGCTGGGCGAGCCGACTCTGCTGCGAATCGCGAGCGCGTTCGAGCGGGCGAGCGGCTGGGATGCGCGGAAGCCGCCGCTGACGGGCTGAGCGGCGTGACTGCGGACATGTCCATCCGCATCGTCGGCGTCGAGGCTTGGGACGCGCCCGACGGCGAGACCGGGCGCGGCATACGCCTCCGCACCACGCGGGGCGGCGTTCGCGCCATCCTGCACCACAAGCAAGGCATAACCACCAGCAAGGGCATCCTGTGGGTGTGGGGCGCGCGCGGCGGATTCGCGGGGCCTGCGGGCGGAGTCTACCGCGACTTGGCTGAGGAGCTGAGCGGCGAGATAACCTCTCTGCGCGTCGACTACCGCCAGCCGAACATCATCCCCGAATGCGTGATGGACGCGCTCGTCGGCGTGTCGTTCCTCACCGGAACGGGGCATTCCGAGATAGCGCTCGTGGGGCACTCGTTCGGCGGCGCGGTGGTCATATCGGCTGCGCCGTTCAGTCCGCAAGTAACAGCGGTGGCGGCGCTTTCCAGCCAGACATACGGCGCGCAGCGGGCGGCGAACGTTTCCCCGCGCCCGCTGCTGCTCGCGCACGGCGGCAGCGACACCCGCCTGCCGCCGTACTGCTCCGAAATGATCTACGAATGGGCGGAGCAGCCGAAGGAGCTTCGCATCTTCGAGGGCGCGGAGCATGGGCTTGCCGAATGCGCCGACGAACTGCGGGACATGCTGCGCGACTGGCTGCGGGCAAAGCTGAAGCTTTAGCGGGAATTCTTGCTACACTGACAGTTTACGAGGGAGGGCGTACACGAGGCGGGAGAGAACGAAAATGGCGAACTTGAAGAGCTGGGCGAGCGTTCTGGACGATAAGACGCGGCTTCAGGCGGAGACTATCTCGCGCGCGCCGGGGCTGGCGGGACACGTAGCGCTCATGCCGGACGCGCATCTCGGCATGGGCGCTACGGTCGGCAGCGTAGTGCCCACGTTCGCAGACACGATAATACCCGCTGCCGTGGGCGTGGACATCGGATGCGGGATGATGGCTTGCCGTCTGGACATGGCGGGCGCGGATCTGCCAGACGACCTATCTCCGCTAGTTCACGCTTTCGGCAGGTCCATACCCTCCGGCTTGGGACGCCAGCACAGAAAGCCGAGCGACGCCGCCAACGCATGGTTCGACGATAACCCGATCCCGCATCCCGATGCGTTCGCGTCTCGCAAGCGCGGCGCCGCGCGCGCGGAGAGATACGGGCGCGCGCAGCTAGGCACGCTGGGTTCGGGCAACCACTTCGTAGAATTGTGCGTAGATGACAGCGATAGCGTCTGGTGCCTGCTGCACAGCGGTTCGCGCAACATAGGCAACGCCATCGCGCAGATATTCACGCAAATAGCTCAGCGCGAATGCGAAGAGAAGCTGGAAGACCGCGCCGCCGCCCGCCTAACTGGGGAATCGTTCGAGCGCTACATAGACATGATGGGCTGGGCGCAACGCTACGCCTTCCGCAACCGCGAACTGATGATGGACGCGATGCTAGACGACATCCTCCGCTTCCTAGGCGGCGATTCGCCCGCCGTCGTCGAAACTATCAACTGCCACCACAATTTCGCCACGCTGGAAACCCACTTCGGTCAGCAAATGTGGATCACGCGCAAGGGCGCTATCAAGGCGGATGTTGGCGACATGGGCATCATCCCGTCGTCCATGGCTGGACCCACGTTCATAGTGGAGGGGCTGGGCAACGCCGACGCCTACAACAGCGCGCCGCACGGCTGCGGGCGGGTGTACAGCCGAACCGCGGCGCGGAGATCTTTCAGCGAAGAATCTCTGCGCGAGCTTATGCGCGGCAAGGCGTGGAACGAAAGGCAGGCGAGGAAGCTGCTCGATGAACACCCGGATGCGTACAAAGACCCGGAGATAGTAGTGAAAGAAGACTCGCGCGACTTGGCGCGCGTAGTGGCGACGATGACGCAGCGGGTGAACTACAAGGGGACGTGACTGTGGGATCAAAATCCCACGCCGCCGCGATATGCCGCCTGACGCTCGCCTATTGCGTTGCCGCAGCGCTGGCCCTCGTTGGCATAGCAGGCTGTTCGCAGGCTGCCGATGAGCCTGATGATTCACCGCGCGCGGACGTCAAAGCCAAGTGCTTCGACGTGGACAAAGATACTCCGCGCGCTCTGATAGAGCCGCTCGTAGAAGTCTTGGACGAGCATACATCCCGAAGAGACTACAACGCCCAAAGAGACACCTACACGGTAGACGTGCGATACTTCGTGGGGGCTGTGGCAGCCCCCGACCATGAACCCCTGCCGGCGGATTACCAACCCTATATGCCGGGAGAGTCCTCGCCAGCCGACCACGCTATTTTCCTGCATACGCGCGCGACGATGACGCCGAGCGATGGACGTTGGGGCGTGACGCTGCATGGGGAAATGGACGCCCACCCATACTACGGCGGCAAGGCGTGGGCGATAGAGGTCGACGCGGCGCTGGATGCGGAGACGTGCGACGCGACGCTCGAACGAGTGGTTGCGGGTCCCGACCGGATTGCGCTCTATCCCTAGAGCGACGAGAGCCGCTGACCGCCGCCCGCGAACCTGATACAATCAGCCCCACGAAACCAACTCAATCTGCAAGCGAGGGCTGCGCCATGGGCGAATTCGATGGAAAGGTCGCGATAGTAACCGGAGCGGGAAGGCTGCGGGGCATCGGGCGAGCGGCGGCGGTGGGCTTTGCGAAGCTCGGCGCCAACGTGGTGGTGACCGGCACTGGCAGAGACCCATCCACGTTCCCGGACGACGAGAAAGCCGTCGGATGGCGGGACATCCACAGCGTCGCCGATCAGATAGAGGCGCACGGCGTGAAGGCTCTGCCGCTGGTTGCGGACGTCACCAACAAAGATCACGTGCAGAATATGATAGATCAGGCGGTGAAAGAGTTTGGGCGCGTGGATATGCTCGTCAACAACGCCGCCTACGCGCGAGGCCCCGACCGCGTGCCGATTCTCGACCTAAACGACGACATCTTCCAACTCGTAATAGACATCAAGATAGGCGGAACTTACCTATGCACCAAGGCGTTCGTAGCGGCGCTTCGGGAGCAGGGGACTGGCGGCAAGATAGTCAACATATCTTCCACCGCCGGCAAGCGCGGCAGCGAGAACACGCTCGCCTACAACGCCGCCAACTTCGCCATCGTCGGCATGACCCAGTCCATGGCGCGCGAGTTCGGGCCAATGGGCATCAATGTCAACTGCGTCTGTCCGGGCGCGGTGGACACCCACCGCATGGACGACATAGACCGCGAAACGCGCTGGGTGGAGATGGCGGAGACGACGCCTATCGGACGCAACGGCACCGACGACGAGACTGGCGAGTTCTGCGTCTACCTATGCACCGAAGCCGCGTCTTGGATACACGGGCAATCCATCAACATCAACGGCGGCACGGTGATGGAACACTAGAAGGCTAGAGCAGGTCGAAGACAAGGCGGCGAACCTCGAACTCGAATCCCGGCAGTATCGGTTCGCCGCTGATAGTCTCCGGGTCTTCCAGCGTCTCTATCTCGGCGTTGGGGCGGTAGACGTAGACACGCCGCCGATACGGGTCTACGAGCCAGCCGAGCATCGCGCCGTTGGCGATGTAGCTCTCCATCTTGTCCTGAAGCGGCGGCAGCCTGTCGCTCGATGACATGATCTCGGCGACGAAGGCGGGGCAAAGGGTTATGGCGACGCTTTCGGATAGGGGCTGTATCGCCTCCACCTGCTCCGGAGACAGCCACGCCGCATCCGGCTCGGCTCGCGCACCGTCCGGCAGGCGTATGATAGCGCGCGACGCAAGCGAGCGCCCGCCGTGTCGCTTTGCCCAAATGAACAGTTCTCCTATAAGCTCCACTTCCGCAAAAGCGCTGTCTTTGTTCACCATAGGAGTTATCGTCAGCTCCCCTTCGCGCGTCAACTCCAAGTAGAACCCGCGCCCTTCGTTGGCTTTGGCGAACCTCTCGAACCAGCTATCTATCTCGGCGTCGTCGAGCAGCCCGTCGATGGATTTCAGGATGGGCTGGATATTGACCGACAGCGGGAGCGGCGGAGCGTCGTCGCGGTCGCGCGCGGCGGCGACAGGGGCTTCGGTTGGAGCGGTGGTTGTCATGCTGTCGTCCTCGCCGCATGGCGTTCGATTGCGACGCTGGCGGCGGATCCCTACTCTATCTGCGGCTTGCCGTCCACGATGTCCTTGGCTGCGCGGTGATGGAGCGCTAGAAAGCTAGATCAGGTCGAAGACAAGGCGGCGAACCTCGAACTCGAATCCCGGCAGTATAGGTTCGCCGCTGATAGTCTCCGGGTCTTCCAGCGTCTCTATCTCAGCGTTGGGGCGGTAGACGTAGACCCGCCGCCGATACGGGTCTACGAGCCAGCCGAGCATCGCGCCGTTGGCGATGTAGTTCTCCATCTTGTCCTGAAGCGGCGCAAGCCTGTCGCTCGATGACATGATCTCGGCGACGAAGGCGGGGCAAAGGGTTATGGCGACGCTTTCGGATAGGGGCTGTATCGCCGCCACCTGCTCCGGAGACAGCCACGCGGCATCCGGCTCGGCGCGCGTGCCGTCGGGCAGACGTATGATAGCGCGAGACGCAAGCGAGCGCCCGCCGTGGCGTCTGGACCAGATTCTCAGATCCGTAATAAGCTCCACTTCCGCGAAAGCGCCGTCTTTGTTCACCATAGGAGTTATCGTTAGCTCCCCCTCGCGCGTCAACTCCAAGTAGAACCCGCGCCCTTCGTTGGCTTTGGCGAACCTCTCGAACCAGCTATCTATCTCGGCGTCGTCGAGCAGCCCGTCGATGGATTTCAGGATGGGCTGGATGTTGACCGACAGCGGGCGTATCGGAGCGTCGTCGCGGTCGCGCGCGGCGGCGTCAGGGGCTTCGGTTGGAGCGGTGGTTGTCATGCTGTCGTCCTCGCCGCATGGCGTTCGATTGCGACGCGGCGGCGGATCCCTACCTGTCCGCGCCGCCCGATCGCCGTGGCAGCGCGACCGTAGCCTTGCCGTCACGGTGATGGAGCGCTAGAAAGCTAGATCAGATCGAAGACAAGGCGGCGAACCTCGAACTCGAATCCCGGCAGTATCGGTTCGCCGCTGATAGTCTCCGGGTCTTCCAGCGTCTCTATCTCAGCGTCGGGGCGGTATACATAGACCCGCCGCCGGCGCGGATCTACGAGCCAGCCGAGCATCGCGCCGTTGGCGATGTAGCCCTCCATCTTGTCCTGAAGTGGCGGCAGCCTGTCGCTCGATGACATTATCTCGGCTACGAAGGCGGGGCAAAGGGTTATGGCGACGCTTTCGGATAGGGGCTGTATCGCCGCCACCTGCTCCGGAGACAGCCACGCCGCATCCGGCTCGGCGCGCGTGCCGTCGGGCAGACGTATGATAGCGCGCGACGCAAGCGAGCGCCCGCCGTAGCGTCTGGACCAGATTCTCAGATCCGTAATAAGCTCCACTTCCGCGAAAGCGCCGTCTTTGTTCACCATAGGAGTTATCGTCAGCTCCCCCTCGCGCGTCAACTCCAAGTAGAACCCGCGCCCTTCGTTGGCTTTGGCGAACCTCTCGAACCAGCTATCTATCTCAGCGTCGTCGAGCAGCCCGTCGATGGATTTCAGGATGGGCTGGATATTGACCGACAGCGGGCGTGGCGGAGCGTCGTCGCGGTCGCGCGGAGCGATGACAGGGGCTTCGGTTGGAGCGGTGGTCGTCATGCTGTCGTCCTTGCCGCATGGCGTTCGATTGCGGCACTGGGCGGTCGAATCCCTCTATCCGTCCGCGCCGCCCGATCGCCGCGGCAGCGCGACCGTAGCCTTGCCGATGACGTGCGGAATGCCTTCCTCGTTTTCCATCGTAACGTCGCACTCTATCTGTGGTCTGCCGTCTACTATGTCCTTGTCCGTAATCATGCCGCTCAGCGTAAGCGGGCGGTTGTGCAGAACCGGACTGCGGAACACCACGTCCAGCTTGAGCAGGCGGACGGTGGGCGACCAGCCGGTGATGAGCTGCGACATAATGGCTATGTTCATCGCGCCCGGCACTATCGCTTCTGGCAGCCCCTCGCTGCGCGCCTTTTCGGGGCTGGTGAACCGCGTGGGACCTTCTTCCCGCCCCCACACTTGGGTGAACTCGATAACCTGATCGTCCGAGACGACCCGCTCCACGGGACCTACCTCGTCGCCTAGGTCCACATCGTCGAAATAAACATCGCGCTCGCTCATCGCGGCGGCCTCCTGTTGCGCTTCACGAAAGACTCTTGCACCAGCGCAACCGCGTCGCCGTTCTGGTTGGCGAAGCTCGTCTCCCACACTTGGAACACCATCTTGCCCGAGCGCCCCGTTTTGGCGTACACGTCTTTGAGCCGCGTCTTGGCGAAGAGCGTGTCGCCGGGGCGCACCTCTCCGACAGTCTCGATAGCCTGCCCCGCGAAGAGGCTCACGTCGCCGAACTCCAGCTTTATGTCCGGGCGCGTAACGCCGGATACGAACATGTTGCAGAACGTAGGCGGCGCGACGATGCCGCCGTAATCCGTCTCTCTCGCGGCGTCCTCATCTAGGTATAGCGGGTTGGTTTCGCCCGTCGAGCGCGCGAACTTGGCTATCATCTCTCGCGTTACTGGGAACGATCCTATCTCGTGGTCTACGCCCAGCAAGCTGCGGTCGAACACTAGCTCCGTGTCTTCGGTCGTCATGCGCGTTTGTCCTCTTTCTTGCCTTTCAGTTCAGCCGCGCTTCACTGCGCCGAACGCGCCGCCGCGCAGCTCTCGCGCCAAGTCAGCCTCGTTCAGCACTGCGTTGTCGAATTGCGTAACGCACTTGCCGATAGCGCTGACTAGATGGGCGTCGCTGCCTCCGGTGGCGGGCACGCCGAGCCGCGCTATCAGCTTTTCGGCGCGCTCCTGTTCGCCCGGACGGTTGGAGCCGTTCAGCCCCTCAGCCGCGCGGATAGCGCTGAAATCCGCGCCGTTGTCTACGAACTCGCAAAGCCCGATGCCGAACCTGCCCGGATGCGCCGGCACGGCTATCGCGCCGAACTCCGCCGCCGCGCGCACCAGCTCCAGCGCGTCCATGTGAACGTTGCCGAAGTCCAGCGCGTCCAGCAGCGGTTCGGTGACGTTGTACACGAGGAAATGCCCCATGTTCGTATCCAGCTCCGAGCCTTTCAGGATGAGAACATCGCCCGCCGCCGCGAGCTGGGAGTAGTCTTTGTCGAGATCGAACTTGCGGTGCTCTGTCAGGACGAATCCGTCGATGCGCTGACGCTTGCGGCGCAAGACGCCGATCCACTTGACATACTGCTCTACTTTGGCTCTGGAGTCGTCCGACGAAATGGAGTGGGTATGCAGGTCTATGAACATGCGGCTTAGCCGTCTCCGCTGGCTCGGTGGCGCGGGCGGCTCGACCGAGCCGCCTGTCGAATGTTATGAAAGCGGCGCATGACAGTCAAGGGCGGGCGGTTTTCGGGAGGAGCGCAAAAGTCCGCCAATAGTCAGTATGATGCGGATGACGGATGGTCGCGGGAGCATGCAAATTTCTCGCTTTCCATGGTTGCTTTGCGAAATTCGCCTTTCATGATACGCTATGCGACACCATCCTAAGAAGAGCATATACATATATAAGATAAGGCGACTGCAACCCCATGACCCTCCGATTCGTACACGCCGCCGATCTGCATTTAGACAGTCCATTCGCTGGGCTGCTGAAAGCATCCCCGCCCGAAAACGTGCATAACGCCCTCATCAGCGCGACTTTCGACGCATATAAAAACCTAATCGATCTCTGCATCGCCGAGGACGTGGACGCGCTCCTAGTAGCGGGCGATGTCTACGATGGCGCAGACCGCAGCCTCCGCGCTCAGCTCGAGTTCATAGACGGGCTGAAGCGGCTGGACGACGCTGGCATCCGCTCATTCGTCTGCCACGGCAACCACGACCCGCTCGACGGCTGGGAGGCGAATCTGGACTACCCGCAAGGCTGCAAGCGATTCGAGGCGGAGTTCGAGTCCGAACCTGTATTCCCGGACGCCCCGAACCGCGCCGTCGTGTACGGCATCAGCTACCGGACGCGCGAAGTCAGGGAAAACCTCACGCTGGGTCTGGAGCGCGTCGAACCCGGCCCTTTCTCAATAGGGCTGATGCACGCGAACGTCGGCGGCAACAAGGATCACGACGCCTACGCGCCCTGCTCGCTCGAAGACCTCGCGCGCTCAGGCATAGACTACTGGGCGCTCGGACACGTACACACGCGGCAGACGCTGCGCGAACGGCATCCGACAGTCGTCTACCCCGGCAATACGCAGGGCAGGCACATCAACGAGACAGGCGCGCGCGGCGCGTATCTAGTCGATGTGGGAGACGACGGCTCTATAAAGCTAGACTTCCGCCCGCTCGACACCGTGCGCTGGGCGCGGCTAGACGTGGACATATCGGGGTTGGACGGCGAGCAGCAGCTTCTAGACGCCATAGACGACGGGGTGGATAATCTGCTCGATGGCGCTGACGGCAGGCACATCGTAGTCCGCGTGACGTTGAGCGGGCGGGGCAGCCTGCATCATTTCGCGCGACGACCGGGCAGCGCTGACGACGTTCTCACGAACATCAACGATACGTGGGCTGTTCGGACGCCCTTCGCGTGGTGCGAGCGGATCGAAACGGACAAGACCGCGCCACCGTTCGACCGCGACGGGCGAGTGCAGGGCGCGGACTTCACAGCCGAGTTTCTAAAGACATTAGATCGCGCGAAGGCGGACCCGGATCTGTTGTCCAGATTGCGGAGTGGGTTTCCAGACCTATATCAGAACAATCGCATCCGCCACTGGCTATCCAAATCCGAGCCTACCGGCGAAGAGATGCTCGCCCTAATCGAAGAAGCCGAGTCGATTGTAATAGACTTGCTGGAAGAGGCAGACGAATGAAGATAATCAACCTGCGGATAGACGGATTTGGCCACTTTGCCAAGCGAGACTTTGGTCCATTCGATAAGCCCGTCACTATATTCTACGGACCGAACGAGGCGGGCAAGACGACGTTGCTCGAATTCATCCGCAGCATCTTGTTCGGATTTCCACAGGGTAGGGGCAATCGCAACCTATACGATCCAGTGACGGGCGGGAAACGCAGCGGAAGCCTGACCTTTGTGACCGACGCGGGCGAAACGATCACGGTTCAGAGAGCGGAGCCGCCAAGAGCAGGAACGTACGCGCTCACTGGAGAGGCGGGCAATCCCGTTCCTCCTCCCCAGCTGTCCAGCAAATTGGGCAATCACTCCAGGGACGTATTCGAAAATCTTTTCGCGTTTACGCTCGACGAGTTGCACGATGTCAAGTCGCTCAGTGACGACAATGTCGACAGACAGATATACGCTGCCGCAATGGGCGCTGCTAGGCTAGGCGACGCGCCGATAAAGTTGAATGAGCAGAAGAGAGACCGGTTCATGGCCGGTCCCAGAGCAATAAACTACGCACTCTACGCCCCCGCCTCGAAAGCTAGAAATATCGAAAACAGGCTCAGAGAATTAGAGAGCAACGCCGCCGCATACGCCGAACGTTCGGAACGGTTGAACGCCATCGAGCGCGATCGGGGCGCGTTGAGCAAGCGTCGCTCTCAATGCGAATCCGACTTGGAGCGTCTCAGAAAACTCGAACGCGCATGGGCACCGTGGAATGAGCTGACGAGCGCAAAGCAACAACTCGCTGACCTGCCGGAAAACTTCCCCGACAACGGGATCGGGAGGCTAGAGACGCTTGAGTCTCGGAAAGAAGACGCCGAAGCGGAAGCGAAGTCCGCTGCCGAGCGTGTCGATGAATTGGAATCCGACGCCGCTATCGAACCGGCATTTGACGAACGCGGATTGCAGCAGCGCCGCGAACTCATTCGACAGGCGAGAGCAACGTTCGACGATTACCGAGCGCGCCAAACCCACCTCGTAGAACTGCGAAGCCAGCTGGATAACGAATCGACCGGCGACGCTCCGCCTCGCGTGGGCGTCGCGAATAGGTTGATCGCGGCGCTGCTCGGCATCCTCGGCATAAGCGCCCTCGCGCATTCCCTGGCGACAAGGCGGCTCTTGGGAGTTCCCGCCGGACTTGCGTTAGTGGCTGTCGCAGTGTATCTCTTCATCCGCGGCGGCTCATCCGTCCGATACGCCGACTCTGCTCGCATCATCCGCGAACAGGCTGACCGGGAAGATGAAAAGCTGGCGTCGCTCGAATCCACACTCTCCGAACAGGCGTCGGCGCTGGGGATAGAGACGCTGGACGATGAATCGCTCAGCGCCGCCGAAGAGTCTCTCGATTCAGAACAGAGGCAGCTCGATAGGCAACTTGCCGAACGCGCTGCCGCCGAACGAGATCTGACAGGCGCGCGAGAAGAACAGCGAGAGCGCGATCAGAGAGTCGAGGACATCCGAACTGAGATAGGCAATCTGCTCACCGATGCCGATGCAAAGAGCGTCGAAGACTTTCGCGCTCGCGCGCAGGCTTACGACGAACGCCAACGGCTGGCTAGAGAAATCGAAAACGCCAACACCCAGCTTCAGCGTCTCAGCGGCGACGACGCGCTCGACGAGTTGAAATCCGCCCTCGCCGCGACCAACGCGCAGACCATTCGAGGCGCTATCGGCAGGAACGAGCGCGAGTTAGAAGAGATAGACGAGAAGAACCTTTCGCTCGTCACCGAGAGCGGCGCTATTCAGAATTCCCTCGACAGACTTCGCAGTGAAGAGGAATCGTCCAAGCTCCGTTTCGAGCGCCAACAGCTAATCGAAGAGATGCGGAGCTACGCGCGCGAGTGGGCAGTTCTCACAGTGGCGGAAAACCTGCTCGAAGAGGCGCAGAGCAGCTTCCAGCGCAGTTTTCATCCCAGCGTCATCAGTCACTCGCAAAAATTCTTCCACGACGTCACCGGCGGAAGCTACCAGACGATATCCTTGGAACCCGGAGAATCCGAAATCCAAGTCGCCGACTCCAACGGAGCGCCCAAGCAACCCAGCGAGCTAAGCCGAGGAACCCGAGAGCAGCTGTTCCTAGCGCTCAGATTCGGCTTCATACGAGGGCTGGGCGAGCGCGCCGAGCGTCTCCCCGTAATCGTCGATGAAGTTTTCGTCAACTTCGACGAAGAGCGCTCCCTTCGAGCAGCCCGCGCGTTCGTCGAATTGTCTCATTCCAATCAGATACTGGTCTTCACCTGCCACGACCGGTTCATCGAGCAATTCCGAAGCGCGTCATCCCGTTCGGGCGAGCCTGAGCCGCAAATCGTCGAAATCTAGCGGCGCGCTCCGTCGGTCGGCTAACGGGCGGCGCGAAACAGCCCACCGACCACCCGCCTGTGATACGCTGTAGGTTGCCAAACCCACGACCTCAGCAGCCCCGCAGGAGTGTCTACCATGCCGCAGATGACTGGAAAGCGCGCCCTTATGGAGATGCTCCGCTCGGAGGGCGTCCGCTACATATTCGGCAACCCCGGCACCAGCGAGGGGCCTATCCTCGACGAACTGGAGCGCTTCCCCGATCTGGAGTACATCCTGACGACGCAGGAGGGCGCGGCTATGGGCATGGCGGACGGCTACGCGCGCGCCAGCGGCAAGCCGTCGTTCGTCAGCCTGCACATCGAGACCGGACTCGCCAACGGCATCAGCCTGCTGAACAACGCCAAAGAGGGCGGCACTCCAATGGTGCTGACCAGCGCGAACAAAGACATCCGCAAGCTCGCCGAAGGCAGAACGCAGCTAGACGAGATGACCCGCCTGTTCACGAAGTGGAGCGCGGAGGTCACGCACCCGGAGCAGATGCCGTCCGTGATGCGACGCGCGTTCACCGAAGCCGCCGCGCCGCCCACCGGACCCGTGTACGTGGGCTTTTCCGCCAACGCGCTCGACGACGAGGCGGATGTCGAAATAGTCCCGTCCGCGCGCGGCTACCACCGCATGCAGCCGGACGAGCGCGCCGCGGCGGACGCGAGCGCGCTGCTCGCGGGAGCCGAAAACCCAGTGATGATAGTCGGCGACAGGCTCGCGCAGTCGGGCGGCGCGGCTGAGGCGGCGCGAGTGGCGGAGCTTGTCGGCGCGCGCGTCTACTCGTCGGCGTACTCGGAGATGAACTTCCCCACGTCGCATCCGCAATTCATGGGACGCTCCGCGCCGAACTCGCCGGCGGCGCGCGCGCTGTTCGCGGACGCCGACGTCGTCTTGGCGGTGGGAACCAACGTGTTCAGCGGATTCTTCCACTTCTCCGGCAGGGCGCTTCCGGACACTGCCAAACTGATTCACATGGATCAGGCGGCGCGAGAGATAGGCAAGAGCGAGCCGACGGACATCGGCGTAATCGCAGACCCGAAGGCGGGGCTGGAACGGCTGGCGGAGGCGCTGGAAGCCGACATGAGCGAGTCTGGCAGGCGGGCGGCGCAGCGTCGGGCGGCGTCCATCGGCGAGCTGACGGAGGCGGCGCGCGGCGCTGCCAGTCGCCAGTTGGCGGCGCTCGGGGACGACGCGCCCATGTCCGCAGGCCGCATGATGCGCGAAGTCGCCGCCGCGCTGCCGCCGGATGTCATCGTCGCGGACGACTCGGTAACCAGCCGCGACGCTATCCATGCCGCCATGACGTTCGACACGCCCGGAAGCGTGTTCGGCGAGCGCGGCGGCGCGCTCGGATGGGGCATGGGCGGCGCGCTCGGCATAAAGCTCGCCAAGCCCAGCCAACCCGTCGTCGGCATCATCGGCGACGGCAGCGCGATGATGACCGTCCAAGCGCTCTGGAGCGCGGCGGTGTACGACATCCCCGTCGTGTACGTCATCTGCAACAACCGCTCTTACCGCATCCTCAAGCTAAACATGAACGCCTACAAGCGAGACATTCTCGGAGAAGAGCGCCCGCGCAGCCGATACATGGCGATGGACTTCCCAATCCCCATAGACATAGCGGGCATGGCGGAGGCGATGGGCGTGAGCGGCGTGAACATAAAGCGCGCGGACGAGATACGCCCCGCGCTCGAATCCGCGCTCGCGTCGGGACGCCCGACGGTTCTGGACGTGTCCATCGATGGCTCGCTGCCGTCCGCTTGACCGACGGCAGCCCAAAACTCATATCGCGCGGCGGACCCACTCGGCATTCCGCCGCATAGCTCAGCGCACTGGAGGCATCGCCATGACATACGGATCCGGAGACTACACATACGAACTTGCGGAGAACTGGGGCAACCTGCCCGATGGCTACGAGTGGCATCAGGTTGCGGGCGTGGCTGTGGACGGCGAAGACAACGTTTACGCCTTCAACCGCAGCTCGCATCAGATGATGGTGTTCGACCGAGGGGGCGAGTTCCTCGCCACTTGGGACGAGGAGTTCGCGGGACCGCACGGCATCCACATAGGTCCCGACAACTGCGTATACCTAGCCGACCGCGACGCGCACATAGTCAGCAAGTACTCGCTAGATGGAACGCTGCTGTTGCGGATAGGAACGGGGCAGCCTTCCGAGACTGGCTATACCACGAACGCGGAGCCTGTGCCGAAAGCGGCGGGACCCTTCAACCTGCCGACTGGCATAGCGGTTTCGGACGAGGGAGACATCTTCATATCAGACGGCTACGGCAACAGCCGCATTCACCGATACGACGCCACCGGCTCGCTCATCCTCTCTTGGGGGATGCCCGGCAAGGTCAACCCTGGAGATTTCCACCTGCCGCACGGCATCGGGCTAGACCACGAGGGCTATATCTGGGTTTGCGACCGCGAGAACGGTCGCTTGCAGGTGTTCGACCAAGAGGGCGAGTTCGAGGAGATGTTCACCGGCTTCCGCCAGCCTACCGACGTCCACATTGGGCCAGAGGGCGAAATATACGTGCCTGAGCTTCAAGGGCGGGTGACCATCATCGACAACGAAGGCGAGACGCTCGCCCGCTGGGGCGGCGACAGAACGCACGACGCCGGCATGTTCTGGGCGCCGCACGGCGTAGCCGTAGACTCGCGCGGAGACATGTACATAGGCGAAGTGCTGGAAGGGCAGCGGCTGCAAAAGTTCATCCGACAGCGCTGATAGAAGCCTAGCGCAGGGCGCGGCTGCTCGTTCGGACGCCCGCAGCGAGCAGCCGCGCGAACATCGGAGCGTCATCTACTAATGACAACGGCAGCCACGCCGGAATCCATCGCGGCGGAGTTTCATCGCACAGCGCGCCGCTATATGCGGCAAGCCGAAGCCGAGTTCGAGCGCGGCGACTTGTTGCAGGCGTCCGAAAAAGGATGGGGCGGCGCGGCGCGGACGCTCGAGGCGATGGCGGTCTTGCGCGGGCTGCCGCACAACGCTCACTACGATTTGCGGAACGTCGCCCAAACCCTAGTGGAAGAGACTGGCAACCGCAGAATCGGCGAGCTGTTCAAGGTAGGCGAGGCTCTCCACGCCAACTACTATGAAGCTTGGATGCGCGAGGGCGAGGTAAGCGACTCCCTAGACAACATGAAGGAGCTAATCGCCATCCTCGAAGCGCTGCCCGCGCCGCCCGCTCCCGTCCCTATCCGCAGATCGCGCGGGCGCGTGTTCATACGGGATAGGGGAGACGGGTAGAATCTCGCAAGCGCCCATGAGCGCCGCCGCCGTCTAGCGAACGTTCCGCCAACCGCGCCCGAGCGCGCTAATGCCCCCAGAGCAGGAGAATAGACGTTGGAAGCGATTGTAGGGCTTTGCATAGGTCTGGCGGTTGGCGCGGTCGTCGTCTGGCTCGCTATGAAATCGAGGGCTGAGGGCGGCGCGTCCGAACTGAAATCGGAAGTCGATCTCGCGCAGCTTCGCCTCGATGATTCCGAGCGCGTGAACGCGCAGCTTCGAGAAGATGCGGACAACTGGCAGAATCAAGCCATGGACGGCAGGGAGAAAGCCGCCAGCCTCGAATCGCGGCTGTTCGCTAGCCAACAGGCTATGGAAACAGCGACGCGGACGAACGAGGAGTTGACTCGCCAACTCGAATCGTTGCGCCAACAGGTTGCCGACAGCGGCAGCCGGAACGCGCACCTCCGCGCGCGGCTCGAAGCCGCCAACAAGCGCCTCGCGGAGCAGACCGACATCGAAAGCGCGCTCCTCGACCGCTTCAAGGTCATGGCGACCGAAGTCATAGACAGCAACAGCGAAAAGTTCCTAGCCTCCGCCGATGAAAAAGTCGGCAGCCTCGTCGAGCGGGCGAAGAACGATTTCGCCCTGAGCAAGGAAGCCGTCGATGAGCTGGTGCGGCCGCTTTCCGCCGAACTGAAGCGCATGGAGACGACGCGGGCGCGGATGGAGGGCGGACTCAAGCAGCAGATCGAATCGTTATCCGCGCACAACTTGGCGCTGGAGCGGGAAACTCGCAACCTGACTACCGCGCTCAAACGCCCGGAGGTGCGGGGCGCGTGGGGCGAAATTCAGCTTCGGCGCGTCGTGGAGCTGGCGGGAATGGCGGAACATTGCGACTATCAAGAACAGGTAAGCATCCCCTCCGCCGACGGTTCGAGAGACCGCCCGGATATGATTGTGAGAATGCCTAGCAACCGAACGGTCGTCATCGACGCCAAGACCCCCATGAACGCCTACATCGAGGCTATCGAGACCGACAGCGACGACGATAGGGAGACGCTGCTGGCGCGCCACGCATCTCAGGTAAAAGACCGAGCCGCCGAGCTTTCCCGCAAGGCGTATTGGGACGCGCTAGACCGATCCCCCACCCTAGATAGATCTCCCGAATTCGTCGTGATGTTTCTGCCCGGCGAATTCCTGCTCCAGCCCGCGCTCGAACGCGATCCTCAGCTGTTCGATCGCGCCATGCGGCAGAAAGTCATCATCGCAACCCCCAATACGCTGATGGCTCTGCTCAAGACAGTGGAAATGGGCTGGAAAGAGGCGCGCCTCGCCGAGAACGCAAGGGAGATTCAGAGGCTCGGCGCTGAGATGTACGACCGGCTTGCGATATACGCCGACCACTTTGTCAAGGTGGGAGCTTCGCTTAGCGCAACCGTCAACCGCTACAACGACGCTGTTGGGTCGTTCGATGGGCGGCTGTCTGTCACCGCTGACAGGTTCAAAGAGCTTGGCGTTCCAACCGGCAAGGACGACGTGCCGGAAATGAAGAAAATCGACGCTCAGGTGCGCCAGACCAAAGCCGCCCTTCCAAGCGGGGACGACGCTGACGCCTGCTGACCGCCGATAGTCTATAATGCGCTCATCATCACAACCAACATGATCGAGGAGACCAACCCGTGAACGGAGATCAGGCAGTAGCGAAAATTCTCAAGAAAGAGGGCGTCGAGTGGCTTGCGGCGTTCCCAGCCCAGAGCCTTATCGACGCCTGCGCCCGCGAGGGCATTAGGCCTATCCTGTCGCGGCAGGAGCGCGCCGGCGTCAATATGGCGGACGGCTTCAGCCGCGTAAAGAACGGAAACACGATAGGCGTGTTCACCATGCAGACGGGGCCCGGCTCCGAAAACGCCTTCGGCGGCGTCGCCCAAGCGTTCGCGGATTCCGTGCCTATCCTATGCTTGCCCGGCGGACAGCCGCTCGACCGCATGGACGTCCATCCCAACTTCGAGGCGGTCAAGAACTACGCCGGCATAACCAAGTGGATGGCGCTCGTCAACACCGTCGAACGCATCCCGGAGCTTATGGGCATGGCGTTCAGCCAGCTCAAGCACGGCAGGTTGGGGCCAGTTCTGCTCGAACTCCCCCGCGACATCATGATTCAGGAGATACCGGACGCGCTGATAGACGCCTACCAGCCGATCAAGCCGTTCAAGTCGGGCGCAAGCCCCGAAGACGTGCGCGATCTCGTCTCCGCCATGCTCGCCGCCGAATGCCCCGTCATCAACGCCGGGCAGGGCGTCATGTACGCGGAAGCCACCGATGAGCTTGTCGAATTCTCAGAGCTGACGAACGTTCCCGTCATGACTACGCTTGCGGGCAAGAGCGCGTTCCCCGAAGACCACCCGCTTTCGCTCGGCACGGGCGCGTCATCCGGAACGCTCATGTGCCAGCATTTCCTATCCAAGTCCGATTTCATCCTCGGCATGGGCACCAGCTTCACCATATCCAACTTCAACGCGCCCGTGCCGCGCGGCGTAACCATCGCCCACTCCACCAACTGCGCCGAGGACGTCAACAAAGACTACCGCGCGGACTATGGCGCCGTCGGCGACGCGAAGGTAGTCCTGAGGCAGATGATAGAGGAGGCGAAGAGCCAGCTCGGAGAGCATGGGCGAGGCGACTCGCGCGGCGCGCGCGACGAGATAGCCCGCGTCAGGGCGGAGTGGATGGCGGAATGGACGCCGTCTCTGAACTCGGACGAGGTTCCAATCAGCCCGTATCGCGTGTTCACCGAGCTGATGAAGGCGGTGGACGTTCGAGAGACTATCATCACGCACGACTCCGGCTACCCGCGCGAACAGATAGTGCCGTTCTGGCCTGCCGTGACTCCGCGCAACTATATCGGCTGGGGCAAGTCGACGCAGCTCGGCTACGGGCTTGGGCTAGCGCTCGGCGCGAAGATGGCTCAGCCGGGCAAGCAGGTCATCAACATCATGGGCGACGCCGCCTTCGGCATGGCGGGGCTGGATATCGAAACCGCGTCCCGCTCCGAGATCCCCATCCTGACAGTCGTTCTCAACAACGGCGTGATGACGCACTACTACGACCACATGCCCTACGCCACCGAGCGGTGGAACAGCAACGCGCTGGGCGGGGAGTACGCGGAAGTCGCCCGCGGGCTTGGCGCTTACGGCGAGAAGGTCAGCGACCCCGACGAGATAGCGCCTGCCATCCAGCGCGCGCTTGCCGCCAACCGCGAGGGGCAGCCCGCCCTGCTGGAGATGAAGACGAAGGAGGAAGAGAACATCTCCCGCTACTGGCGATAGGCGTCGGACATCGCGCAATCCGGGGGCGGAGCGCGTCGCCGCCTCGCTCCCTAGATTCCGGCGAAAGCCGGAATGAAGAAACGCAGATATATGCCGAACCTCAAGCCCGCTATCATCGGCGAACTCGGTTACGCGCACATCGCGCTCGCCACCGGGTTCGCCGTGCTGTTTATCGGCTCCGGCACGCGCTTCGTGTTCGGGCTGGCGCTGATCCCGATGAGCGAGGACCTCCAAGCCTCGCGCTCTGAGCTGTCGGCTGCCGCGGCGCTGTTCATGCTCGTATCCGCGCTGGCGATGCCCGTAGTCGGGCGGATTATAGACCGCCACAGCATCAGAACCGTCATGACTATCGGCGCGCTGATTGCCGCCGCCGGCATCGCGTCGATGGGCGCCGCGGGGGAAGTTTGGCATCTCTTCCCGCTGTATGGCGGGCTGTACGCCGTCGGGTTCGCCGCGACTTCGGTCGCGCCGGTCAGCGTGCTGATGGCGCGCTGGTTTCCGGAGCGTCGCGGACTCGCCGCGAGCGCGGCGATTGCCGGCAACGGCAGCGGGCAGCTGGTGATAGTCTCGCTGCTGGCGTCGTCTCTCCCCGCCGTTGGGTGGCGGGTTTCGTATGCCGCGCTCGGCGCCGTCAACGCCGCGCTGATAGCTCCGCTCGCCTTCATCGTGCTGCGCCGCTCTCCCCCGCGGCGGGCTGGCGCTGAGCGGGGCGGCGATGGCGACGATCCGACCGTTGCCGATTCGCCCCCGATGCGGCGCATACTCGCGTCGAGCGGCTTCTGGCTTCTGATGCTGATGTTCGCCATATGCGGCGCGCAGGATTTCTTCGTCGCCACCCACATAGTCGCCTTTGCGGAAGATCAGGACGTAAGCCAACGAATCGCCGGTGGGATGCTGGCGTTCATGGGGCTGTCCGCTCTTGTCGGCGTACTGGTATCCGGCGGCTTGTCCGACAAGTTCGGCGCAAGGCTGCCCACGCTCATCTGCTTCGCCATCAGGATAGGCTTGTTCGCGCTCATCCTCATCCCGTCGTTTCAGACTGCGCTCGGCATAGCCGCGTTCGCGCTGCTGTACGGGTTCACGTTCACCATGACCGCGCCGCTCACGGTGGTGTTCGCGGGCAACATGTTCGGCGCGTCGCGGCTGGGCGCGGTGAGCGGGCTAATCAGCATGGTTCACCAGATAGCCGGCGGCGTCGGCGCGTTCGTCGGCGCGCTGATATTCGATTCCACCGGCAGCTACGACGGCGCGTTCACGCTGATGCTCGCGATGTCGCTTGCTGCCGCGGCTGTCACGATTGCGATACGGGAGAGACCGACGCGCGCGCTTGCCGCCGAGACGGGATAGGGCAGGCGCGAAGAGTGCGAGCTTTCCTACGCGATTCGGCATGACATTGCTCGCATTGCGCGCCGCCGTCGCCGAACGGTATCATCATCCGCGCCCATACATTGGTCGGGCGGCGGTGAGGAGGCTTGGGGGTATTCATCATCTCAGTAGGAATGGGCTAATGATAGAGTACAAGGGCTATATCGCCAGAGTAGAGTACGATGACTCGGTCGATCTGCTGCATGGGAGCGTGGCGAACAGCGGCGACTATTCGATAGCAACTTGCGAAGCGTCGGATGTGCAGACGCTGAAGAAGGAATTTCGCACTTCTATCGACGAGTACTTGGCTGCTTGCGGAGAATATGGGATAGAGCCTATAAAGCCATTCTCCGGGAATATCAGTATCCGCTTGGATGCGGATCTCCACTACCGAGTTGTGGAATCAGCGGCGCGGGATGGCATGGCGTCGACGAATGGATAGAGCAGGCGCTTAGGGAGCGGGTAGGCGCGTCGTAATCCCTAGATCGGCGCAGCCCCGCCGAGGTCTTCCACCCTCATGCCGGCGCGCTCCGCCTGCCGTCGGATCCTCCCGAATCCCATCAGAGGCCAATCGCTGCCCGGCAGTATCTTGTCCACGCCCACGAGCGCGGCGACGGTTCGGAACACCTGCGGCGCATACAGGTATGGCGATGCCGCCGTGTCGACCCAAACGTTCGCCAGCGCGTCCCGAACTTCCGGCATCAGCGCGTAGAAGGGCAGCCCGCCGCCCCAGTGGGCGCAGATAAGCGCCACGTTCGGGTGTGGCAGCGTCGCTTCGACTAGCCGCATCAGCGTTTCGGGCGTCGCCTTTCCCTTGCCCGCGTATGCGTGCCCCACAGGCTCGGACGAATGCGTAGTGATAGCCAGCCCATGCTCGTTCGCCGCCTCCAGCGTCGGCGTCATCGAGCGCGTGTCCGCTGGGTCGAACGCCTGCGTGTCCGGGCGCAGTTCGCCTATGCCGCGCAGCCCGGCGCGCGCGCAGCGGTCTACCTCGCGCGCGGCGGATTCCCCCCAAGCGGGATTCACCGAGCAGAAGCCGATTATGCGGTCTGGGAACCGCGCCGCCGCGTCGATGATGTAGTCGTTCGCCTCTCGCGCTAGGCTCGCGTCCGTCCAGCCCACTCCCATAGCCGCCGAGCGGTCCACGCCGTCCGCGTCCATCGCCGCAACCAGCTCTTCAGCCGTCGCCAGCTTTGCGCGCGGGTTGGCGTACAGCTCGCGGAAAGTCGCGTCTCGCGCCGCCCACTCTTCGCGCCGCGCTATCGCCTCAGGCGGGAATATGTGCGTATGCCAATCCGTAATCGCCAAAGATGAGCGCCGCTTACTGCGCCGTCATGCCGCCGTCTATCACCAGCTCCGAGCCGGTGATGTACGAAGATTCGTCTGATGCGAGGAACAGGATGCCCCGCGCTATCTCCTCCGGCTCTCCGATGCGCCCCATCGGGATGCGCGAAAGCAGGTCTCCGCGGCGCGGCTCTTCGCCGAAGCTCTCTTGCGTCATTGGCGTGAGCATGAAGCCGGGATGCACCGAGTTGACGCGGATGCCGTCTTTGGCGAGCTGCACGGCGGCGGACTTGGTGAAGATGCGCGACGCGCCTTTGCCCGCGTGATACGCCGAAGACCCCACGCTGCCCACTATGCCGTATATGGAGGATATGTTGATTATAGACCCGCCGCCCGCCGCCCGCATGTGGGGGATAGCGTGCTTCGTTCCGAGGAAGACGCCCTTGGCGTGAACGTCCATCTGCCCTTGCCATATCTCTTCGGTGGTGTCGATTACTGTGGGTCTGCCGCCGGTTCCCGCGTTGTTCACCAGCACGTCCAGCCGCCCGAACGCTTCGAGCGTCGTCGCTATCGCGTTCCGCCACTCGGCTTCGTCCGTAACGTCCAGCCGCATGAAGATGGCGTCGTGTCCCGCCTCGGTCATCTGCGCCGCCGTTCGCTCGCCCGCGTCGGCGTCGATGTCCGTGAGCGCCACCTTCGCGCCCTCTTCGGCGAACAGCCATGCCGCCGCGCCGCCGAACCCCATGCGCTCGCCTCGCACGCCGTGCGCCGCGCCCGTTATCAGAGCCACCTTGTTTTCGAGCCTCATTTTCACGCGCCTCCCAGCCCTTTGCAGTAGGGCGGATTATAACATTTGTCCGCCCCCGCGCAGCCTGATATATTCCGCCCATGTTGGGAAGACGGCTTGCGCGTTATCGTCCTTCCGCGCGCGCGGCGCGGCGGCTGGGAATAGCGGTCGCCGTCGCCCTAATAGTCGGAGGCTTGGCGCGCCAAATGCACATGTTGGACAGGCTGATGGTCTACTTCCCGGAGCGAGAGCTTTGGGCGACGCCCGCGGACGCGGGATTGGAGTACGAGGATGTCTACCTCGAAGCGGCGGACGGCGCTCGCATCCACGCTTGGCATATCCCCGGCGGATCCGACGCCACGCTGCTTTGGCTTCACGGCAACGCCGGCAACATGAGCCACCGCGTGGACAACATCGCGCTGCTGAACAGTCGCGTCGGCGTCAGCGTGTTCATCATCGACTACAGAGGATACGGCAAGAGCGAAGGGCGCCCGTCCGAGCGCGGCATTTTGCTAGACGCCGAAGCCGCGCTGAGCTACCTCGAGAACGAAAAGGCGCTGGATCCCGCCAAAGACATCGCGCTGTTCGGGCGCTCGCTCGGCGTAGGCGTAGCCGCTGAGATGGCGACTCGGCGCGATTTTCGGTGCGTCATACTCGAATCCGGCTTCACGTCCGTATCCGAGATGGCTAAGGCGGTGTATCCGATGCTGCCCGTCAGCCTGCTCTTGCCGTTCGTCGAGGCGCGGTATGACTCGCTATCCAAAATGAGCCGCGTCCGCTCTCCACTGATGATAGTCCACGGCGAGCGCGACGAGATAGTTCCGTTCGAGATGGCGGAGCGGCTGCACGCCGCCGCGCCCGAACCCAAGCGGCTGTACGCGATTCGCGGCGCGGCGCACAACGACACATACGCCGTAGGCGGCGAGCCGTACTTCGACGCGCTGAGGCGGTTCATAGCGCAGCCCGCCGCCGCGCGCTGACCTGTTTGACTTGCCGCCGCCGCGCATATACGGTATCCGCATATCCCGTTCGTCCTGCGAATCGATGTCGATTCTCGCTCCAGTTCTACTGCGTAAGTCATAAGGAGATTGTCATGGAATTCGGATTCGGCGTCCCAAGCCGCGGACCGCTCGCGTCGCTAGACAACATGGTGACGTTAGCCCAAAAGGGCGAAGAGCTTGGGTTCGACATCCTCACCGTTAGCGATCATATCGTCGTTCCCAACGCCATCGGCTCCATATACCCGTACAACGAGACGGGCGAGTTCACCAGCTCGCAGTCCGGCGAGTACATGGAGCAGCTAACCACCATCAGCTTCTTGGCGGGCGTTACGTCCACCATCAAGCTGCTGACCTCCGTAATGGTGCTTCCCCATCGCAGCCCGGTTCTGACCGCGAAGATTCTGGCGACTATCGACGTTCTTTCGCGCGGACGCCTCATCGTCGGCTGCGGCGTGGGCTGGATGAAAGAGGAGTTCGAGGCGATAGGCGCTCCGCCATACGAGGAGCGCGGAGCCGTCGGCAACGAGTATCTGCGCGTGTTCAAGGAGCTTTGGACGAGCGACGCCCCCAGCTTCGATGGCGATTACGCCAGCTTTTCGGACATCGCCTTCGCGCCCAAGCCGGTTCAGCAGCCCCATCCGCCCTTGTGGATAGGCGGCGAAAGCCCGCCCGCGCTGAGGCGCGCCGGACAGCTAGGCGACGCTTGGTATCCCATATGCAGCAACCCGCGATTCCCTGTCGGCACGCTGGAGCAGTTCGCCGAATATCAAGCCCGCGTCCGCGTTCACGCCGAGCGCGCGGGCAGAGACCCGGCGGAGCTGGATTTCGCCTACAGCGTGAACTGGTACGACGACACGCAAGCGCATATCGTCGACGGCGAGCGCCGCATCCTCACCGGGACGCCGTCGCAGATAGCCGCAGACGTGGCGGCGCTGGAAGATCTGGGCGTTGCCCACCTGATGTTGAACTTCCAAGCCGACACGCTCGACGCCACAGTGGATCTGCTGAGTCGGTTCGCGGAGGAAGTCCGCCCGCTGACCGCGTAGCGTCGGGCGAAACCCCACAGGAGGCGAAATGAAAGCAGTCTACATAACCGAGCATGGCGGCGCGGACGTTCTCCAGTATGGAGACATGCCCGAACCCGAAATAGGCCCCAACGATGTGAAGGTGCGCGTTCGCGCGGCGGCGCTCAACCGTCTGGACGTGTACACGCGCGCGGGCGTTCGCGGAACGCGCATCCGCAACTTCGATTCGCCTCGCATCCTAGGCGGCGACGCGGCGGGCGACATCGTGGAAGTCGGCCCGGAAGTTCGCGGGCGCAGCGTGGGGGAGCGCGTCGTCGTCAACCCGCGAATGACGTGCGGACAGTGCCGATACTGCTCCGCGGGAACGGACGAGTTCTGCGAGAACGGCGGGATGCTCGGCTCGTCGCGCAGCGGCAGCTATGCCGAGTTCGTCGGCGTGCCGTCCACCAGCGCCGTTCCCATACCGGACAGCCTAGGCTACGCGGAGGCGGCGTCTCTGCCGACGGTTTACCTGCCAAGCTGGACGATTCTGGTGCGAAAGGCGGCGCTTCAGGCGTGGGAGACGGCGCTCGTGCTGTCGGCGTCCGCAGGCGTCGGCACGGCGGCGATACAGGTAGCCAAGAACGTCGTCGGCGCGACGGTCATCACCACCACCAGCACGGAAGAGAAGGCGGCGCGCGCGCGCGATCTGGGCGCGGACCACGTCATCAACTACAGGGAAGAGGACATAGCGGCGCGCATCCGCGAGATAACCGACGGGCGCGGCGTCGACGTCGCGCTGGACCACGTGGGCGCGGAGTTCTGGCCTGCCGCTATCCGCTCGCTCGCCGTCGGCGGACGGTACGGCATCTGCGGCGTAACCACCGGCTACCGCGCCGAGCTTCAGATGGGCGCGATGTTCACCCGATATCAAACCGTGTTCGGCGTGTTCATGGGGCGCAAAGAAGACATGCGCCAGATAGTCCACGCCGCGGGCAGGGGGCAGATTCGCGGCATCATCCATCAGACATTCCCGCTGTCCGAAGCCGCCAAAGCGCACGAGGCTATGGAGGGGAGGGAGTTCTTTGGCAAACTGGCGCTGGTTATGTAAGCTGGCGCCGTGTCGAAAACTCTCCCGCGCCGTTCATCGACCGCTAATCCACAGCGCTCTTGTTTGGGGCGCTCACGGGGCGCAAAGAAGGCATGCGCCAGACAGTCGCAATGGCGGGATGTAGGGACTTTGCGCGGAATGTCAGGCGACGCGGGAAAGCTCGCCGTCCGCCGCACACGCTCTGGGCAAGGCTAGACCGTCTCGCCCGTGTAGAACGCGGCTGTGCGGCGCGCCGCCGCTTGCGCCGCGTCGCGCTCCATTCCCGCCTCGACCGCCGCTTGCCCCCATCGCTCGCTGCTGTCCCTGATGAACGCCTTGACGTCGTCCCGCGCGACGAATGCGGCTTCGTCCGGCTTCGGCTCGTCGGGCTGCTCGATGTGCCAATCCAGCGCCAGCATACCTAGTTCCCAGCCTATGCCGACCGCGCTCGGCCCGTACTCGTCCCAATGTTCGGAAACGCGCGAGACGTGCGTGAGCGCAAGCCGAGCGCGTCGCATCCCATCTTCCGAGATGCGTACTTCCACGCGGCTGATATCCCCGCCGAACTCCCACGTGAGCGCGAAATGCGTTGGCGGCTCGCACGCCGTGATTGCGCCGCCCGCGTTGCCTTCCAGCTGATAGCGTCCGCCTAGCCTCAGCTCGCCGCTGATAGGCGATAGCCAGCGCGGGATGCGCTCGCCGTTCGTTACGGCGTCCCACAGGTCGGCAATCGTCGTCTCATAGCTGCGCGAAAGAGCTACCGCGGCGGCGAGTTGCCCGTCGCGCGTCAGCAGGGATACGGAGCGCGCTACCGCCGCGAGTGACTTTTCTACATTGAAATCCATGGTCTTCTCTCTACTTTGGGAGGCTAATAGAGGTAGGCATCCGTATTCCGTCATCCCTGCGAAAGCCGAAATACAGTGTGGCGACGCGCTAAGGAGACAAGGCAGCCAGTCTGGCAAACAGGGCGACACGGCTTCGATGATAAGCCGCGCAATCCAGAGGAGTCCAGCCGATGTTGTTTTCTGCGTGAACGTCGGCGCCGGCGTCTATCAGCGCCTGCACCGTTTCTGTATGCCCAAAATCTGCGGCATAGTGAAGTACGCTGCCCCTTCCATCGCTAGCGTTGACATCGATTCCAGCCGCGATTAGCGCTTGTATAATTTCGAGGTTGCCGTTCACAGCGGCGCTGTGAAGCGCATTCCAATCGGAATCCCAGTCTGACACCCGAAGGTCGGCGCCGGCGTCTACCAACGCCCATGTCACTTCAATATGACCTTGAGAAGCCGCTATATGCAGCGGCGTTCTGCCATAGTCGCTTCTTGCGTTGACGTCAGCCCCCGCGGCGATCAAGTACTGAACCGCTTCGAGGCAGCCGTAGTGCGCCATCCAGTGCAGGGGCGTCGTATCGCCGCCACGCGATCTTTTGGAATTGACATCAGCGCCTCCATCGATCAGCGCCTTGACCGTTTCGAGATTGCCATATTCATGCCACCAGCCAGTTACGAGATACAAAGGCGTGAACCCAAACCTGCCGACGGCATTGACGTCAGCGCCGAGAGAGATTAGCGCCTTGACCGTTTCGAGATTTCCTTCCGCAGACGCTCTATGCAGCGAAGTCGAAAAGTCTTCTTCGTCTAAGAGAAGCTCCAGCAAGAATTTAAACAACCGCCCAACTCCGTGGCATGTAGAATGATGAATATCTGTAGTCGGTTGGCGCCGCTGACAACCTAACCTCGATGGATACTTCCATATGGTGATAGCTGGTTCGCCGACCGTATCGTGTCGATGCCCAAGAAGATGGACGCCAAAGATGTTACGCCGAAAATGCCAATGGGCTAGACACTAAGCAGATAACAAGATGAACTAGGGGCGGCCATCACAGCCGCCCCCTGATTCCCGACATCCGAAATCTGACGCTTAGAACCCTAGTCCAGCGCCCCCTTCGGCCACGGCGGCTGCGGGCTTTTGATCTCGCCCACGTAGGTTCGCGCGCCGAACAGCGATACGAAGCTGTCGAACACCTCCACCGACTCGTCTTCGGGCGGGATGAACGTCTTCATGTACGCCGTATGCCCATTCTCGAACAGGAACGTCGGCGTGCCGAAGATGCCGTTTTCCATTGCCGTCGCCTCTTCGTGGTCGGCGACTACCGCCGCTAGGACGTCCGGGTCGTCTAGGTCTCGCGCGAACCGATCCGCGTCCAACCCGGCTTCGCGCGCAAGCTCTATCAGCGGCGCGTCTTGGTTCAGCGGCGCTCTGCCGCCCGCGTGTCGCGCAGTCAGCAGCGCCAGATGGAAGCGGTCGAACGCCTCCGCGTCGCCCTGCCTCTTCGCCGCCTCGCCGGCGACCGACGCCAGCAGCGCGCGCGCCTCGCGCAGATCCAGCTCGTCCCACACCTTCCAGTCGGGACCCTTGCGGCTGTTGATCTGCTCCAGCGAGAAGTGCCGCCAGTTGATCTGAAGCTCGTCTCCGTACTCCCGCTTCACCTTATCCAGCCACACGGCTGCATTGTAGACCCACGGTCAAGCGTAGTCGAACCACACGTCCACCTTTATTTGTTCCGCCATAGCATTCCTCCCGCTCTGCGTTGGAATATCTCTTGGGCGGGATGCCGCCCCTATGCTCGAATTGTATGCGCTATTCCGCAAGCTGTCAAAATCCGCCGTTCGCCCCGCGTATGCTATTGTAGACGCGGCAACGCGCCGACAGGCCGCAGCAAGCGAACATCTAGGGAGCCGCCGAACGTGATAACCAAATTTTCCGTCCTGTACGTGGGCAACATCGAGCTGGAAGACGTGGGGGCGGACGGCGCGCCGGCGGACAGCCGACGCTACTCCAACGACAGGCTGATGGAGAGCCTCGACACCGCGTCGCAGGTATCGGCGCTGATGGACGATCTCGGCTTCGATACGCTGTGGATGGCGGAGCATCACTTCCAGCGCGAGGGGTATGAGTGCATCCCGAACATCATCCTGCTCGGGACGCATCTAGCCGCGCGCACCAAGCGGCTCAAGTTCGGATGCGCCTTCAACATCGTCCCCATGTGGCATCCGCTGCGGCTAGCCGAAGACTACGCCATGGCGGACATCCTGACGGACGGGCGCATCGTGTTCGGCGTCGGGCGCGGATACCACAGCCGCGAGGTGGAGACGTTCGGCGCGCCCGTCATCGATAACGACGCCAACCGCGAACACTTCGAGGAGCAGATGGAGATTTTGTTCAAGGCGTTCGAGTCGGAGTCTTTCACGCATCGCGGCAAGCGGTTCACCATACCGCCGGCGGTGGAGTATCGCGGATACGAGCTGGAAGACGTCACGCTGGTGCCGCGCCCCAAGCATCTTCCGGTCGAGATGTGGCAGCCAATCGTCAGCGGGCGAACTATAGACTTCATCGCGCGGCGCGGCATCAACGGCGTCGTCGCGCTCACGGGCGAGGCGCTGGTGGAAGACATCTTCCACCAGTACCAAGACGCGAACGCCAAATACGGGCGCGAGCTTCGGTTGGGCGAGCGGCTTGCGCTTGGGCTGGGGTTCTACCTAGCCGGCAGCGAGCGCGAGGCTATGGACAAGCTGCGCCCGTACCACGATGAGCGCTACAAGTGGTTCGCGCCGTTCGGGTTCGTGCGGTACGCGGACGAGCAAGGGCGGGTATGGGGAACGCCCGGCGCGCCCGCGCGAACGCCGCGCATCGAGGACGGCGTTCAGCAGCGCGCGTGGATATGCGGCGAACCGCGAGAGTTCGTCGCCTACATGCGGGAGCTGGAGCGCAAGTATCCGGGCTTGGACCACATCATCCTGCACTGGGCGGAGGGAATGCCGCGCGCCGAGTTCATGGACCAGCTGCGGCTGTTCGCGCGCGAGGTGATGCCGCACTTCGGCTGAAGGCGGACGATACGAGGCGCGAACAGCGTTGCGTTAGGAGGCGTCCGCGTCCTTCCACATGCAGACCGCCACCGCGCCCATGAGCGGGGGGAATATCCCATCTATGATAGCCCAGATAACCAGCTGGGATTGCCCCTGCTGCCCATCTATGCCAAGGGCGATAAGGTCTATGGAGTTCCACCAAACCCATATGGCTACCGTCGCCACGACGATGAACGCCGCCGCGTGGCACGCCTTATCGCGCGCGTCCGTCGCTTGCCTCATGCGAGCGCAGAGGAAGACAGCCGCTATGAGCGACGCAGCCATCATGAACGGGTCGACGTAGAACCATATCCTGATCGCCGCGTCGGCGTCCGCGTAGATCGGGCTGAACACGAAGTGAATTAGCACTACGAGCGCGGTAAGGCCTATGAAGACGGCGAGAACTTTCTTGAGGGCGCTCACTTGTCATTCTCCCTGTGCTTGCGTGGACATGGGGATGGATCGATAGGCTCGTATCTTGTAAACCAAACCCTGCCCGTCTATGTAGGTTTCACTTGCGGTTTTGAGATGCAGCCGCTACGCCACTTCCACATCGTGCGGAAACACCATGTTGTTGCCGTATCCCAGCCCGTCGAACTTGTTGGGGAACTCCATCGGCTGGGTTTCGCCTCGGTCGTTCGTGGCGCGCGACATGAGCGTGTGCTTGCCCGGCGCGGGGATAGCCCAATCGATTTCCCATCGCGTCCACGAATAGCCGCTGCGCGGAACCGTAACGCGCGCGTCCGTCCAAGACTCGCCGCCGTCGAAGCTCACTTCTATCTTGACGATGTCGCTCTCGCCCGACCACGCCGCGCCCGAAACAGTGTAGTCGCCCGCCGTCAGCACGTCGCCCGGCGCGGGGTCTGTGATGATGGATTTCACCTTCATGCCCGTCAGGTAAGTATAGAACTCGTCCGCGTCCGGACCGTTCATCACGCGGTAACGCTCGGTTTGGTAGAAGCCGTCGAACTTGCGGTCAAGGACGCGGATACGCTCCAGCCACTTGACGGAGCACATGCCATACCAGCCCGGCGCCACCAGCCGAAGCGGGAAGCCGTGCAGCGGCGTCAGCGGCGCGCCGTTCATCTCCCACGCCAGCATCGTATCCGGGTGGAGCGCCTTCTCCATAGGCAGGCTGCGTTCGTAGGAGACGTCTTCCGGGTCTCCCACCACCTCATCGGGGCCGTGATCCGCGCCGCTGAAAACCACCTCCACCGCGCGCGGCCCCACCTCCGCCATGTTCAGCACGTCGGACAGCGACGCGCCGACCCATTCGGCGTTGCCCATGATGCCGTGTCCCGTAACCTTCTCCATAACCGAGCGAGTCTGTTTCGCCCAGTACTCCGGGATAGGCCCATTGCCGCAGCATTCGAACGTAGCCTGATAGCGGCGGCGCGGCAGAGTCTTCACCTCGTCCAGCGACAGCGCTAGCCGCTGGGCGACCTCGCCATCGACTATCAGGCGATACGAGCCGAGATCGATATCCGGCGCGCCCTTCCAGTGGTTGCGGACGTAGAACAGATCCGTAGGCGTAATCGCAGACTGAAGCGCCTTCGGCGGCGCGGCGAAAGAGCGCCCGCCGGCGTTGGTGGGGATGAGCTGCGGCTGATCGCCGCGCGTTCGCGCTGTGGTCATGGTTCGGCGCTCCATTCTTGGAAGTATCCTCTCCCTCGATGGGGGAGGGCTAGGGCGATAGAGGTCGCTTTCATCGCCGGATGTTCGGGGCTGCGAGCCGCATGGTAATTCGCGCTATTCCACGTAGTTAGTCTCGAGATCGTTCGTCGGGTGCGTAACCAGCATCCGCGCCGCCACCCAAGTGTTGTTGATCAGCTTGTGCGGAACGCCCGGCGGCGCGACCATCGTATACCCTGAGCGCACCGTTCGCGTCTCATCGCCGACGATCATCTGGATAGACCCTTCCATCACCATAATGGCTTCGTCCGCGTCGTGCGTGTGCATCCGCCCCGCAGAGCCGGGATGCACTACAAGCTCGGTGATGGACAGCGACGCCGTTCCATGCTCCGCCGCCACGAGCGCCCGCGCGCTGCGCTTGTCCACCGCCGCGGGCATGGGCTGTTCGCTGTGGTCGATGATGGGCATTGGGGTCGTCCTCTTGGGATGCTGGCTGCGGTCGAGGGATACTGTACACCAAAAGGCGGCGGGATGGGGGAGTGGCTGGTTCGCCAACTTTGGAGCTACTATTCAGGTCCATCCTCGTTTGGAAAGTCTTCGAATTCCTCGGTTGCGACGTTCCACCACCCGATTTCCCATGCGTCCGATTCAGCCGATGGCTCGACATTGGATGCTGGAATCCAACGTCGTCTCGGGGGTTCCCAAGGCGGTGTATAGGCTTTTACCTGATATATAAGTACTCCACCCATTATTGTCGCTCGGATGATTTCTACATCTTCTGCTATAGCTCCGGTTTGTCTATAGCACACTCTAGACCCAGGTTTGAATACTTGCTCATATCCCATAGGTGGATCTTCGATATCAACTGCAAATGCGCTAGCAGGTATAAAATCGTCAACTTTCTGGCGAACCTGTGCGACGATAGATACAAGATCATTCTGACCTTGTACGGCTTTTGCCAAGCGGTTGAGAATACGGTCAAACGCAAGGTACAGCCTTTCGGTAAATCTCAAACTGCCGTAAGTCTCGTCAAAAACTGCGATACATCCCCCTCGCCAACGTCTCCCATTACCATCCATAACTGACACATTTGTCGCAACCGATCCAATGTCTTGCGGCGATACACTGTATTCATGTATGAATACTTCACGCAATATATCAGCGAATTGGTGTCTAGTATTTCTTTGCTTGAACCAATCTTCATCTATACGTAGCAAGACACCACTTGTTCGAAAGTTTCGTGATCGAGACTTCATACTGGGGTTTTTCTGCTGTAGATCCTGGTATGAGTAAAATTCTCCAGTGCGGCTGTCAGTATATCCTTCGACTCGTTCTGTAATCAGCATTCGGCATTCGGCGAGAAAACCGGTCGCACCTCTAAGCAGATGCCCATCGAGAATACCCCCAGACGTGATCTCAGCATTGGTCCAAATCCTTATTCTGGGTATAGTAGAACGCCCTGGATACCCTGGTACTGCTTGAATATAGGGTTGTTGAAGCGTCCTTGTATTCCATGAAGTGACATAGAAAGGTTTCATGTTGTGGAAATAAGTTGCGCCTGGATAGCATTCTCGCAAAGCCCGTGTTAGGTTGACATCGCCGAGAGGGGAGGCATTTTCATTTTGCTTAATAGGGAAATTAGGTTCTCCAATGTTGCGAAGTGGATAGCCTCGGTGTGGCATATCTCCGCCAAGTTCTGCGATAAAGTCAAATTCTGGAGGGCGATTCCCTCCAGGACGAGCAGATACATAAATTCCTCTAAAGCCGGATGGCCACTTAATCCGACTGGGAAGACTTCCAGGAGCTGCAAGCGCTTCACGTTCATCTGATAGGCATCTTCCGTGAGCAAATTGCATAAACCGGTTGTCAAGGTAGAGATAAGAAGTCTCTACAGACATCTCATGGTACTCATGGAGAGTTATGCCATATTGCCGAAATTCACGAGGAGGGGCAACAATTATAAATGCGCCGGGGGCATTGCGTCCCACACGCCCGAGTCTTTGTCTATACGCTTTTCTCGTCGGAGGAATACCTACGTTAAATCCAACTTGGAGGGATGGAAAGTCTATTCCAAGTTCAAGTGCTGACGTTGAGACAACTCCTTTAAGTACTCCCGAGCGTAGGTCTCGCTCAATCCGTCGTCTCTCTTCAGGAGTGTACCCCGCTCGATATGAACTTACTGCCGGATCATCAAGAAGATCGTTCATATCTCTGTCAGTATCCATCGCTAGAGTTTCGACAGCCCTCCGGGAATCTACAAAAGTAATGAATCCACCACTTCGTCCGTTTGTGAGAACATGTTGCTGTAACTGATTGGCAATTTGAAGTTGTTCACCTTCGGGGCAGGCAATGTGAGCAACTATTCTCTCGTGACGTTGGGCGCCGTCAGCCTCATGGTCGACAACGGTAAAGTCTTCACCCGTTAGTTGTTTCATATGATCGTCGGGTTGGGCGATTGTAGCTGTGGCTCCAACAAGTTGGGTGGGTATAGCGCTGCGATTGTTAATGAGCATATGGTTGCGTGCAGCCATGAGCCTGCGAATCAGAAACGCGAAGTTGCTGCCAAAAACCCCTTCCAAAGTGTGGGCTTCGTCCATAACCAGTGTCGAGAGACCGCTGATGAAATTCCTTACGACAGGCATCGCCAACCGCGCCATTAGCCATGCTTGACATACATCAGGCGTCATGACAACGATACGCGCACGGCCCAACACTTCCTCGCGCCTTTTCATTGGGCGTACGGTGCCGTCGATTCTACCGATGATGTCCTCATCTAGCCCTAGCGCTCGCGCCATTTCTTGCCAGCCGCGGAGTTGATCTTCCACGAGCGCCCTCTGCGGGTAGAACACAATTGTTCGGCTTGAGGGATTGAGTAATGTTTTGTGCAAGGCAAGCGCTCGGAAGACAAGGCTTTTCCCAGATGCCGTTCCTGTAGAGATTACAACATTGTCGCCGCGACCGAGATATGCAAGCGCATCAGACTGATGCGTCCATATGCCTGCCGGAAACTCACTGCTGATATAGCTCCCAACACTTGATTCGAACAGGAATCGAGGCACATCTGAAAATCTGGCAGGTCGTCCAGGAATTGTGAATGACTCAACAACGGAGAAGTCGGAGCCTTCAAGAATTTCACGCGCGGCTTCGTACATATGTCTCCCTGTCAGGACTTACACGACTGAAGTGTGAAGTTCCATTCTGAGAGTGAATTGGCTCAGATACAAAAATCACACTCAGTCGGGCGAGCCTGATCTTATCAATGTGTGGATTGTTATTCAACCCCCTCCGCCGTCCGACCCAGCCACAGCTCATCCCTCGCGGACGCGCGCCGCTTTAGGCGCGTGTCCAACAGCTCTTGCGCCTTGTCGAACCGCTCGGCGCGGATGTACGACTCCAGTATCGTGTCCTCGAACACCTCGCGTTGGGCGTGGCTGCCGCCGATTCTCGGCAGGTGATCCACCAGCCCGTCTAGGCTGTCGGCGGCGTCTTCGTAGGCGCCGTGCGCGAAGGCGTCTATGCCCTCCACCAGCGGCAGCATGACTTCGCGCGCAAGCGGGCTGCCGTCCTCAGCCATCGCGCGCAAGCCGTCGGTCAGCTTGCATAGCTCGCGCTCGAAGCCGCCGCCCGCGAACGTCAGCGCGGCGTGCGCGTCGCGGAACGCGGGCCCAGGCTTCTCCGCCGCCGGAAGCGCTATCTCGCGCACCTCTTCCCAAGGTCCGGGGCGACCGTCTCCGTATATGTTCATCCGCCACATCAGCGATGCGCTGTCCGCCAGCGAGCCGAGATTCTTCTTCACCACCGAGGGGCGGATTGCGCTCTCGTAGCGCGACACCGCGCCCTGCGGGTTGCCCGTCGCCAAGTCGAACAGCGCCTGATGCCAGTTGAGATGAACGCTGAACGGCCCGCGAGAGTCGTATCCCTCGAGCCAGCCTCTGAGGAAATCCGAGCCGCTGTCGGCGTCGCCCGTCTCGAAGAACACGTGCGCCACCGAGTGGGATGCGTTGGCGTTGTCCGGGCGCAGCTCCAACGAGCGCTGCGCGTATCGCCCCGCGTCGTCGAAGTATCCCGTTTCGTGGTGCGCGAAAGCGTATTGGCCTAGGAAAGCCCAATCTTCCCCGTAGGCGGACGCGAGCGGATTCAGGATGCCCAAAAGCTCTTCCGGGAAGTTGGGGACGCCGGGTCCGCTGCATCCGAGTATCAGCAGGCGGCTGGAGAGCCTCACCATGAGCATGTCTCGCGGGAACTCGTCCAGATGCTCGCGCGCCTGCCGCAGCGCCTTGCCGTGCTTGCCGTCTATCATCAGCGAGATCGCGTTCACCTGCTGACGCTCGCGCTTAGTGGCGTCCAGCGCCAGCGCCTTTGCGCGCGCCGCCGTCTGCTTGGCTTCGGCTATCTCGTTGCGGTACATCAGCTGAAGCGCGTTCAGCGCGTGCGCCAGCGCCAGCCCGTCGTCCGACTCCACCGCCTGCGCTACGGCCGCCTCCGAGCCGTACACCTGCGCCAAGAAGAGGTCGAGCGCCTCCACGTATTGGGACGCCGCATCGTCGGATTCTGTCGTGAGCGTGAGTTCGTAGCGGTCTTTCTTCGGCATGTCGCGCCTCCTGCCGTCTGAGTTCGCGCCCGCCGATTTGGGCGCGCCCGCCCGCATCTTATCACACCGCGCGGCGGGTATTTCTGTACAATGCCCAGCAGGGAATTTACGTAGATGAACAAGATGTTTGGGATTGGGCGTAGCGCAACTGGGAGAGATTTCGCAATCCCCAGCATCCCTCATATCCCGTTCGTCCTGTAGATCGATGCCATAGCCGCATGGGGGAAGCCGCCAAGTGCCGAAGTTCGTGTTCATGCCGCCGCAAGATGACCTCAAGGCGATGTTCGCCGCCAGACTCGCGGACACGCTGCCGGAGTACGACGTAGTCTCTCCGCAGACGGACGAAGAGGCGGTGGAGGCTATCCGCGACGCCGACGCCGCCTGCGGATGGCTGCCGCCGGCGGCGCTGAGCGCGGCGCGCAAGCTGCGATGGCTGCACAACCCGGACGCGGGTCCGTTCTACGGATACTACTACCCGCAGCTGATAGACCACCCGCTGACGATGACCAACCCGCGCGGCATCTACTTCGACCACATTTCGCATCACATCCTAATGTTCGTTCTCGCGCTATCCCGCGGGCTGGCTTGGTACGTGGACGCTCAGCGCGCGCGGCGGTGGGACAAAGACGCGCGCCGCTCGCCATACGTCTACTTGGGCGAGGCGACCGCGCTCGTCAACGGCGTAGGCGGCATCGGACACGAGACGGCGCGGCTGTGCAGCCAGCTTGGGATGGAGGTGATCGGCATAGAGCCGCGCCCGGAGTACGATCTGCCATACGTAGAGCTGTACCCGCCCGAGGATATAGACGCCCATCTGCCGAGAGCGGATTTCGTCATAACCACCGTGCCGCACACGCCGGAGACGGAGGGGATGTTCGACGCGCGGCGGTTCGCGCTGATGAAGGATACGGCGTACTTCATCAACATAGGGCGCGGCAAGGCGTGCCGCATAGACGACCTAGCCGACGCCATCGAGCGCGGCGAGATAGCCGGCGCGGGCTTGGACGTGTTCGAGGAAGAGCCGCTGCCGTCGGATCATAAGCTGTGGGGATTGCCCAACGTGCTGATGACGCCGCATGTAGCCGTTCGAGACGCCGAGAACCTGCCGGAGCGCAGGTTCGGCGTAATCTTAGACAACGCGCGCCGCTTCGCCAACGGCGAGCCGCTGAGGAACGTGGTGGACAAATCTAGGTGGTACTAGCGCGCGCTGTGGAAACCGTTGGGCGCATACGCTACATTGTCTACGGCGGGAAGCCGAATGCGCTCGGCTGCCCTATAGCCCGCCATACGACCCCAGAAACACAGGTAGAAGTCAGCCATGGACGAATACGACGACCTGCTCAGATCTCTGAATGACCGCCCCGACGTGCTGCGAGAGCTGCGCCGCCAGCTCTTCCCCAAAGAGGTGCTGGACATTCCCGATGTCTTGTCCGAGATAGTATCGGTTATGAAAGACATGATAGACGTGCAGAAAGAGCAGACCGAGTTCATCAAGATACACACCAAAGAGATAATCAGGTTCAACGACAAGGGAGAGAAGATAGAGTCCAAAGTCGATGGCATAGACGCCAAGATGGTCGGGCTAGGCGCGATCTCCGGCGTAACCGCTCCCAAGATAGACGCCGTTCACGCCATGCTGGAGAGCCTCGCCGAGTACAGCTTCGAGCGGCGCATGGAGACGACGCTCCCGCCCATCCTGAGCGGCAAGCTCGGACTCAGGCGCGCCCGCGCCGTGTACCGTCCCGGCCTGTCCGCGTCGCGGGATTCGGACTTCGCGCGCGCCGTCGAAGACGCGGCGGACGAACTCAGGATAACCGACGCGCAGGAAGACAGGATCAAGGCGACCGACTTGGTTATCCAAGCGCAGCGCAAAGCCGACAGAAGCGGCGTGTGGATAGCCGTAGAGGCGTCCATCGTCATCAGCGAGGACGACATAGACAAGGCGGCGCAGTCCGCCGACGCGCTGCGGACTGTGTTCGGAGACGCCGCCGCCGTAGCGTTCGGCGCCCGCATCGACGACGACTTGCGCGCGCGCGCCGCAGTCGCGGGCGTCGCCGTAGTGGTAGTGGGAGCGCCGACCGGATAGCCGCCTCTTCCACTTCATCTATGATCTATGGCGAATTCCTCTTCCCGCAGGAGAACCCAGACATGCCAGCCCTCGAAGACTTCATCGCAGACTCGCTAGAGAAGGAAGCCGGCTTCCTCGCCGCCGCGCTCGACGGGCTCACGCCGGACGAACTCGCATGGCAGCCCGCGCCGGGCGCAAACTCCATCGGCTGGATGGCGTGGCACATAGCGCGCGTGGAAGACATGTGGATACAGTTCTTCATACAGGGCAAGCCGGAGCTGTGGGAGAGCGACGGCTGGCACGAGCGGTTCGGCATGCCGACGCGCGACAACGGCTTTGGCCACACGGCGGAGCAGGTAGACGCGCATCCACGCCTAGACATAGCCGAGCTTCTGCTCTACCGCGCCGCCGTCCGCGATGCGACGCTGGCGTACCTAGCCACCGTCTCCGCCGCCGACTGGGATGCGGTTCCACGCGCCCAGAGGCCCGAGATGTCCGTGTTCGCCATCTTCCGCCAGATAGTGGGGGAGTTCTACCAGCACGTTGGGCAGATGGCGTACCTGCGCGGCTTGCAGGGGAAGCCGTTGGGGTAGCGGCGCAAACTCAATTATGAACATCTAATCCACCCGCTAGTTGGCAAATGTGAACACATGATTCTGAACCGCACTACTGAATATCTCAAGGACTTGATCAACGAGTTGCGTCGCTTGCCAAGCGAAACTGAGTGGGTGGAGTTCAAAGTAGACAACACAGACCCGCAAACCATTGCCAAGAACATGTCGGCGCTGGCAAACAGCACGGCTTTGCGTAGCAGAGCTTCCGCATATATTGTATGGGGCATTGAAGATTCTACCCACTCGGTAGTTGGCACTAGCTTCTCTCCCTCTGTAGCCAGAATAGGAAACGAGCCCTTAGAAAACTGGCTCTCTAGGACGCTTGCCCCAAGCATTGAATTCCACTTCCGTGAAATCGCGCTAGATGATCGTACTATCGTGATTCTTGAGATCCAACCCGCCTCGCGCCAACCCATAGCATTCAAGGGCGATGAGTTCATACGTGTCGGCAGTGTTACAAAGAGGCTTAGAGACCATCCTGAGTTGGAACGTTCTCTCTGGCGTGTCTTTGACCGCGCGAACTTTGAGGACGGTATGGCCGTCGAACACGTCAGCGATAGGTATGTTCTCGACAATCTCGACTATTCCGCCTATTTTGATCTGCTCCGAGTTCCTATCCCGGATGGCCGTGCTGCCATTATCAACGTCCTCTGCGACCATGGACTGATCTCGCGTTGTGACGCAGGGGGTTGGAACGTTACCAACTTGGGAGCTATGCTGTTTGCCAAAGACCTCAGAGCATTCCCTAGGCTCAAGCGCAAAGCTGCGCGGGTTGTTCAGTATAGAGGTGGCGGCAGGCTAGAGACACTCAAAGAGCAAGAATACGCAATTGGTTACGCCAGTGGATTTGAAACGCTAGTTAGATACATCATGGCGGTTGCGCCATCCAATGAAGTGATCGAACATTCGCTGCGGAGAACGGTTCCCATGTTCCCCGAGTTAGCCATCCGCGAGTTGGCTGCCAACGCGCTTATCCATCAGGACTTCTCTGTAACAGGGGCTGGTCCCATGGTGGAGATTTTCAATGACCGTATCGAGATAACCAGTCCGGGCGAACCGCTTGTAGACACTAACCGATTCGTAGACACTCCCCCGAAGTCTCGCAATGAGACCCTTGCCTCACTAATGCGGCGACTCGGCATTTGTGAAGAAAGGGGCAGCGGGATAGATAAGGTTGTATCTCAGGTAGAGATGTTTCAACTCCCGCCGCCTCTGTTCGAAGCGCCCGAAGACTTCACTCGCGCTACTCTGTTCGCTCACAAGAATCTATCCGATATGAATAGGACCGAAAGAGTGAGAGCGTGCTACCTGCACGCCTGCTTGCGTTACGTATTGAATCAACCCATGAACAACACCTCGATCCGCGAGCGCTTTGGCATTTCCGCCAAGAACAGCGCTCGCGCTTCGCGTATTCTGAGCGAAGCCTTAGACGCAGGCTGCATTGTAATACGAGATCCCGAAGCTGGAACTAGGAATCGCACATACCTGCCATTTTGGGCAGCGTGATCTTCACATACTTGTTTGACGGTTGTTTGACAGTGCGGGAGGTTTACCTCCAATATGTCAATTTTAGTGACGCTATCATCTTGCATATTGCGTATTAGGTGTGGAAATCCACAATATCACATAACTAATTCGTCTCAGCTTGTTTGACGCCTGCTGTCCAAGCGGCTATTTTATGTGAACGAGCCAAGCCCGCGACGCGCTCGAACCGTCTCTGGAAAGGATATCCATGAAAATCACCTCCGTAACCCCAGTCCCCGTTTCCAGCTCCACCCCCTTCGGCGCGCGCAACTATATGTTCGTCAAGATAGAGACGGACGAGGGCGTCACCGGCTGGGGCGAGGCTACCTCAGGCCCCCTCGCAGTCGCCGCGATGGTCGAGGAGTTCGGCGAACAGCTCATCGGCAAAGACCCAGGGCGCATCGAACAGCACTGGCAGACGCTCTACCACCACTTCCACGTCCGGGGCGGCGTCGTGCAGATGTCCGCCATCAGCGGCATCGAGATAGCGCTGTGGGACATCAAGGGCAAGTGGCTCGGCGCGCCCGTGTACGAGCTGCTCGGAGGCCCCATGCGCGAACGCATCTGGTGCTACGGGCGCTGGGACGGCGCAACGCCGGAAGCCGCCGTCGAACGCGCGCTCAGCTTCACCGAGCAGGGCATCACCGCGCTCAAGGGAGACCCGTTCGACCATCGCGGGCTGTTCATCCCAATCGAGGCGGAGCGGATAGCCATCCAGAAGCTCGCCGCCGTGCGCGAAGCCGTAGGCGACGATGTGGAACTGCTCGTCGAAGTCCACGGGCGGCTCGCGCCGTCCGACGCCATACGCATCGGAAACGCGATGGAGCAGTACCGCCCGTTCGTGTACGAAGAGCCTGTGCCGCCGCAGAACATAGACGCGCTCCAGCGGGTGGCGGAATCCGTCTCCATCCCCATCGCCACGGGCGAGCGGCTCTATACCAAGTGGGACTACGCCGACTTGCTCAGCCGCCAGATAGTCGCCATGATCCAGCCGGACATCGTTCAGGGCGGCGGCATATCCGAGCTGAAGAAAATTGCGGCAATGGCGGAGGCGCACTACGTTGGCTTCCAGCCGCACAACCCATATGGGCCCCTCTGCACCATCGCATCGCTCCACCTGGACGCCTGCGTGCCTAACTTCATGATTCAGGAGGGCGGCATCCATCCGTGGTTCCAGGATGTCTGCTTCGACAACTTCCCCAAGCAGAAAGACGGCTTCCTGCCGCTGCCGCAGGGCATCGGGCTGGGCGTCGAGGTCGATGAAGACTGGGTGAAGGCGAACCCGTGGCGCGACGACGCCGCAGTCTGGCGCGCGGGCGACGGCTCCATCGCCTCCAGACAGGATACGAACTGGTCTTAGCCCCGCATGGATTAGCAGATGCCGTACCCGCCCCACATATTCGCAGGCAACCCGCTAGACCGCGGCGACCGCGAGCGGCGCGACGCCAAATGGCTCGCCGACAGCGCCGCGAACCCGGATTCCAAGATGCTGGTGATGCCGGAGCTGGACGTCCCCCTGACGGACGACGCCCAGCCCGCGCTCGGCTGGCTAAGCCCCAGAGACGTTCGCTGGTTCGGCGTCGACGGGGAGCCGGTGTTCTTGGGATCGATAGACGGCGCGGCGCACTTCGCGGTTCACGTTCCCGCCACGAGCGGCGCGGCGGCGCGGCTTCGCAACGATCCGTCCATGCGGTTCGTAGACGCTCGCAGCGCGGCGCCGATAGTGAGCGGCGCCGAGTCCGGCATCATCGCGCAGGCGCGCGCGCAGCTCGACTGGCACAACCGGCACGGCTTCTGCTCGGCGTGCGGAGACCGCACCGAGATGGGCAGGGGCGGACACGTGCGCCGCTGCGTAAGCTGCCGCGCGGAGCATTTTCCGCGAACCGATCCCGTAGCCATCATGCTGGTTCACGACGGCGACCGATGCCTGCTGGGGCAGTCTCGCGGGCGGCTTTCGCGCATGAGGATGTACTCCGCGCTCGCGGGCTTCATGGATCAGGGCGAATCTATAGAAGAAGCCGTCGCGCGCGAGGTGCGGGAAGAGGCGGGCATAGAGGTCAGGAACGTGCGATACCACTCGTCCCAGCCTTGGCCCTTCCCATCGTCGCTGATGATAGGCTGCCACGCGGAGGCCGCCACTACAGACATCAGCATCGACGACGAGGAGATGACCGATGTTCGCTGGTTCGAGCGGCGGGAAGTCTTGGACGCGCTAGACGGGCGCAACCCTACGCTGTTCGTACCCCAGCCGCTGGCTATAGCGCATCACCTAGTGAAGAGCTGGGCGAACGGGGAAGTTTAGCGCGAGCGCGTCCCGCCGCCTAGCGCGCGATGTAGCCGCCGTCGATGACCAGTTCAGTGCCGGTTACGAACGATGCTTCGTCGGACGCGAGGAACAAGACTCCGTAGGCTACCTCTATCGTCTTCCCCGCGCGTCGCAGCGGCGTCGCGCGGATCTGCGCCGCGCGATCCGCCGCGTCGCGGTGGGCGGACGTTCGCATCGGCGGCATGAAGCCGGGATGCACGGAGTTCGCCCTTATGCCGTCAGGTCCGTAGCGAACCGCCGTCGCCTTGGTGAAGATGCGAACCGCGCCCTTCGAGGCGTGATACGCGGGATGCCCGTCCTCTCCTCCCACGAAACCCATGATAGACGATATGTTGACTATGGATCCGCCGCCGCGCTCCCGCATCAGCGGAACGACCGCGCGCGTGCCGAGATATACGCCTGTGGCGTTGATGTCCATGATGCGCGTCCAGCCGTCTAGGTCCAGCGGGTCCGCGAACGCGCCGCTGCTGATGCCGGCGTTGTTGACGAGGATATCCACGCCGCCGTAGCGCTCCGTAGCCGCGTCGACGAGAGCCTGCCAAGACTCTTCGCTCGCAACGTCGGCTAGCGCGAACATCGCCGCGCCGCCGGAGTCCTCTATCTGCCGCGCCACCGCCTCGCCGCCCTCGGCGTCGATGTCCGCGACTACCACCTTCGCGCCTTCGCGCGCGAACAGCCGCGCCTCCTCAGCGCCCATGCCGCTCGCCGCGCCTGTGATGATTGCGACTTTGCCTTCGAGACGCATCCGTTTGCCTCCGTGTTGAGATTCAGCGTCTAAGCAGCCGTCCGCCAGTCCCGCCTATCGCCCGTTTCGTTCGGCGTAGCGGTCTATGCTGATAGCGCGCGCGCGCCGCGTGTACATCACTCGCAGCCGCTCGCCTATGGACAGCAGCCCGAACGTCGGCTCGTCCACCGACAGCCACGCGCCGTTTACCAGAATCAGCAGCCTGTCGTCGGTTGCGCGCTTCTTGGCTTCCAGCTTGCCCCGCGCCACGTAGTAGGGCGGCACGACGTCGGTGAGCGACCACAGCCAACTTGCCGCCGCCAGCGCCGCGCCTTTCAGCTGTTCCGGTCCGTCTGTTGCATGGCTGCGTTTCAACGCCATCTTTCCTCCTATGCGCGTTCTACCGTCTCCCCCGCTCGGCTCAGGTTTCACCGCGTCAATAATAGCGCCCCGCGCCCTCGCGCCGCCTCTTCGCTCTTTTCTCGCGCGCCGCGCCTTCTCCTCGCGCTTCGTTACTCGCCCACAGCATACGCCGCCGCGTTCTCCCCCGCTATTTTGCCGAACACGGACCCCGCCATCAGCCCGGAACCGCCCGGGTAGTTGTGGTAGAACAGCCCGCCCACGAGCTCGCCGGCGGCGTACAGCCCGCTAATCGGCGCGTCTTCGGTGTCCAGAACGCGCCCGCGAGAGTCTATCCTGAGTCCGCCGAACGTGAATGTGATGCCGCAGGTAACCGCGAACCCCAGATACGGCGGCGAGTCTATCGGCAGCGCCCAGTTGGATTTCGGCGGCGATATTCCCTCCGTTCGCTTGCCGTCGAGAGCGGTGGGGTTGTACTCGCCCGCGCCGACCGCCGTGTTGAACTCGCGCACCGTGTTCGCCAGCCCCTCGCGGTCTATTCCCAAACCGTCCGCCAGCCCTTCGATGGTGTCGGATTCTGCTTTCGACACCTGCGGGATGTCGTATTCGTCTCTCAGCAGATGTTTCGTCTTTTGGTCGAATATCTGGAACGCGGCGCGCTGCGGCTGGAAGAGAATCTCCCGCCCGTACTTCGCATAGGTGTAGTTGCGGAAGTCCGCTCCCTCGTCCACGAACCGTTCGCCGTCCACGTTGACGATGATGCCGAACGGGTAGGAGTGTTTCTGAAACAGGTCTGCGATGTTTCTGTCGCCCGTAGGCGGCGCGTTGAGGTCCCACGCGACGGCGTGGCAGCCGCTCCAGTGTCCGAAAGACTGCGCGCCGATGTCGAGCGCCATCTTGATGCCGTCGCCCGTGTTGAACTGCGTGCCGCGCACTTTGGCAAGCTCCCAGCCGGGGCCTAGGTATCGCGTCCGCATCTCGGCGTTAGCTTCGAACCCGCCGCACGCCAGCGCCGCCGCGCCGCACTCTATATCATCGCGGTAGCCGTCCGCGTCGCGGATGGTCAGCCCGGTTATCTTGCCCGTTCTGTCGGTTATCAGCCGGGTCGCTTTCGCGCCGTAGAGAATCTCGCCGCCCTTCTCTTCCACAAGCTCGAACTGCCTGTCCGAAAGCCCCTTGCCGCCGCCGACGGCTTCCACTATCAAGCCGCCCCAGAATCTCAGCTTGCCCTCGTGCCTGAACGCCTGTCTGCCGTATGCGAGTATCCACGCCACGCCCTGCTCTTTCAGCCAGCGCATAGTGGGCAGCGAGCGGGATACGAGCGTATCCACAAGCTCCGCGTCCGACAGGCTTTCGGTAACCCGCATAACGTCTTCATAGAAAGCGTCTTGAGTGTACGCGCCCACGTCTATGCCCGATTTTTCGTCTTCGGACATCTCCGGCAGCAGCGGCAGGATGTCTTCCAATCCGTCGTATGCGAACCTGAACAGCCCGCCCGTAAAGTACGAATTGCCGCCGCGCAGATATTCCGGCGCCTTTTCCAACACCAGCGTTCGCGCCCCACGCTCAATAGCCGCAAGCGCGGCGGACAGCGCGGCGTTGCCTCCTCCCACCACGACCACATCCGCGTGATGTTCTGAACTCAAGACGGATCCTCCCGATGGCTCGAAGTCTGTAGAATATCTTGAGGTGAACCTAGAACAGAAATATATAGCGCGCGCGGCGGGGTGTAAAGCGAGAGCGCTATAAGGGACGGTCGAGGTCGGAACTCAGAGGCGGGATAGCCTGCCCATTGTCAGAATCAGGATTCTATGGATTAGTGGATTTCCAAGATAGCGGCGCGCAAATCTCAATAATCTCAAAATCGCGCGAATCCTGATTCTGACGACTGGAAATATCTACCCCCGCAAGCTCGCGCAGAGGATGTATAGGAGAGGGAATTTGCGAGACGTTCTTGCCTGAATCGCGCGCGAAGAAACTCATCCGGCAGCGGCTGGGCGTCTTGGCGCTCGCGCTCGCTCTTGTCGTCGCCTGCGGGGACGGGGAGCGCGAACCGCCGCTGCTTGTGTTCGCCGCGTCAAGCCTCGATGGCGCGCTCGCAACGCTCGCCGAGCGTTACGAAGAGCGCGCGGGCGTGGCGGTGGATGTCAGCTACGGCGGTTCGCACTCGCTGGCGCGGCAGATAGCCGCCGGCGCGCCGGCGGATGTGTTCGTATCCGCCGGGATGCCGCCCGTCGATATGCTTATCGCGGACGGTCTCGCCGATGCCGACGGCGCGCGCGGGCTGCTTGGCAACCGTCTCGTCGTCGTCGCCGCGCCCGATATGGCGGATATAGACTCTCTGGAGTCGCTCGCGGCAGAGGGCGTGGGTAGAATCGCGCTCGTCGATCCCGCGCTGGGGCCTGCGGGCTGGTACGCTGAGCAGGTGCTCCGCTCCGCCGATCTGTGGGAGCGGCTCGCGCCTAAGACGATCTTGGCTGCGAATGTGCGCGCCGCGCTCGCGCTCGTGTCCGCCGGCAGCGCCGACGCGGGCATCGTCTACCGCACCGACGCGGCTGTGGCGCCGGACCTGCGCGTGGCGGCGGACATACCCGCCGCGCTGCACTCGCCCATCGTCTACGCCGCCATCGTCAGCCGCGACTCGAGCCGCCCCGCCGCGTCCCAAGCGCTGCTCGAATACCTAGCATCCCCCGAAGCCGCCGAAGTGTTTCGCGGATTCGGCTTCGCGCCCGCGCCGAGCCGCTGATAGAGCCGCCCAATGCCGTTCGCCCAATGTTAGAGACTACGGCGCTCACGCTCAGGGTCGCGATAGCGGCAACGCTGATAAACCTGCCGCTCGCGCTCGCGCTCGGCTGGCTCGTAGTCAAGAAGCGCGTTCGCGGCGGATTCTTGCTGGACATGCTGGCGTCGCTGCCGCTCGCGCTGCCGCCTGTAGTGGTTGGCTATGCGCTGCTGCTGCTGTTCGGACGGCGCGGACCGCTGGGGCGGCTGCTGGAAGAGTCGCTGGGGCTGGAGATAGCGTTCACGTGGTTCGCCGCCGCGCTTGCCGCCGCAGTGGTGTCGTTCCCGCTAATGGCGCGCGCGGTCATGGTGGCGATGCAGGGCGTGGACGAGCGCATGGAGCGCAGCGCGCGCAGCTTGGGCGCGGGCGCGCTGCGGGTGGCGCTCACCATCACGCTGCCGCTGGCGCGTCGCGGCATACTGGCGGGAATGCTGCTCGGATTCGTGCGCGCGCTCAGCGAGTTCGGCGCGACGATAGTCGTCGCCGGCAACATACCGGGCAAGACGCAAACGCTGCCGCTGGCGATATATCACGACGTGCAGACCGGCGCGGACGATCGGGCGCTCGCGCTAATCGGCGTGTCCTTGGCGCTCGCCGCAGCCACGCTAGCCGTTCACAACTGGCTGCTGTCGCGCTCCAACGGCGCGGGGATGTGAGATATGCCGTTCCTCCGCTTTCGCATAGCCAAACGGTTCGACGGCTTCTCGCTGGATTGCGAAGCCGAGTTCGAGCGCGGCGTAACCGCCGTGTTCGGGCGCTCCGGAAGCGGCAAGACCACGCTGCTGGACGCCATAGCCGGCATGACGACGCCGGACGAGGGCGAAATAGTCATCGACGGCGAGACGATATACTCGTCCGCGCGCCGCGTAGACGCTCCGCTGGAGCGCAGGCGGTTCGGATACGTCTTTCAGCATGGCGCGCTGTTTCCGCATATGAGCGTTCGCCGCAACATCCGCTACGGTTACGACCTCACGCCCGCGGGCGAGCGGCGGCATCGCCCCGAAGAGCTTGCGGAGATGCTGGGCGTGTCGCATCTGTTGGGGCGGAGCGCCGCCACCCTGTCGGGCGGGGAGCGTCAGCGCGTCGCGCTCGCCCGCGCGCTCGCCATATCGCCGCGCCTGCTGCTGCTCGACGAGCCTCTCGCCTCGCTCGACGCCGCCAATCGCGGCGCTATCCTGTCGCTCCTGCGGCGCGTGTCCGAGCGGCTGGACACGCCGATGATATTCGTATCCCATTCGCTTTCGGAGGTGATGGCGCTGGCGCCGCGCGCGCTCGCGCTGGAAGACGGCAAACCGCTAGCCTACGGCGCGACCGCAGACGTGATGACGAGCGCGAACGTAGCGCGGTTCGCGGATTACGCCACGCTGGAGAACATCCTAGAAGCCGAGTTCGTCTCCGCCGACGCGGACGAAGGAACCTCGCGCTTGAAAGTGGGCGACGCCACGCTCATCGCGCCGCGCGTCGACGCCGCGCCGGGCGACGCCGTTTCCGTCTCCATCCGCGCGGGCGACATCATCCTGAGCCTAGGCGTTCCGCCGAAAACCAGCGCGCGAAACGCCGCGCCGGGCGTCATCCGCGAGACGCGCTTCGCAGGCGGCAGGGCGCTCGTGTACGTCGATCTAGGCGAAACCGTAGTCGCGGAAGTAACCCCCGCGTCCGTAACCGAACTGCGGCTGGAGCGCGGGCGCGAGGTGTACGCCGTAATAAAATCCAACAGCATTCTGGCGTTCCGCGCGGATGTGTTGGTTTAGACGTAGATGAACAAGATGACGGTTTCGGTAACCCCGCGTATCCTGTATATCTATGTAAGACAAAGCGAGCCGAATACGAAAGACGAAACGGAGGGCTGATCGATGGACTTGGGCATAGAGGGCAAGAACGCGCTGGTTACTGGGGGCAGCCGCGGGCTGGGGCGGCAGTGCGCGCTGTCTCTGGCGGCGGAGGGCGTGAACGTGGCTATCTGCGGGCGGACGCAAGCCACTATCGACGACACGGTTGCGGATCTGCGCGGCGCGGGCGTGGCGGCGTTCGGCGCGGTGGCGGACGTTACGAGCGAAGACGACATGGCGCGGCTTCACGCCGAGACGGTGAGCGGGCTGGGGAATATCGACATCCTAGTGAACAACGCGGGCGGCTCTATGGGCGTTACGGACATCGCCGATACGCCGCTCGACAACTACCGCGCGGTGTTCGACCTGAACGTGTTCGGAGGCTACGAGCTGACGCGGCTCGCGCTCGAACACATGCGCGAACAGCGCTGGGGGCGCGTAATCAACATCGCCTCGATATGGGGGCGCGAACACGGCGGCAACATTGGCTACATGTCCGCCAAGGCGGCGCTCATCGCGGCGACGAAGCACGCGGGGCTTTCGCTCGCGGGAAGCGGAATCACGGTGAACGCCATCGCGCCCGGCTCTATCTCGCATCCCGGCGGCGGGTGGGAGCGCTTTCAGAACGAGCAGCCCGAAGAGGTGGTGGCGGACTTCATATCGTCCTATCTGCCGATGGGTCGGTTCGGCTGGCCCGAGCCGGTGGGCGACCTGTGCGCGTTCCTAGCGTCCGAGCGGGCGGACCTGATTACCGGCTCTTGCGTAGTCGTGGACGGCGGGCAGAGCCACTCCATGATCTAAGGATCTAGCCGCTCTAGCCCGGAGACGCTCACCACCAGCGTTCGAACCTGACGCGAGACGGCGGCGCGCCGAGCGCGTACAGCATAGCCGCCATGTCGTCTATCATCGCGGGAGGCCCGCAGATGAAGAAGAGCGCGTCCATATCCACGCGCGCGGCGCGGAGCAGGCGCGCGTCGATGCGCCCCACGTGTCCGCTCCAGCCGAACGGCGGCGGACGGGTTACGGTGAACGCGCATTCGATTCGCGGGTTGCGCGCGGCTATCGCATCCAGCTCCTCGCGGAAGAGCAATTCCTCCGGCGTGGATGCGCTGTACACCAGCGTCAGCCGCGTGCGGCTCGCAAGCTCGTCTGCCGCCCGCGCGATGCTCATGAGCGGCGTCAGCCCGATGCCGCCGCCGATGAGTACGGCGGATTCGCACTCGTCGGGCGTGTAGAAGAAATCGCCGCCGAGCGCTATCTCGACCGCGTCCCCCGGCTTGGCTTCCTCGTGAATCCAAGCCGTCGCCGCGTGTCCGCCGCTGTCGCGCCGCACCGCCAAGCCGATGCGCGTCTGCTGGGCGGGCGACGACGTGATGGAGTATCCGCCCACAGCCTCCGCGCCCTCTATCGTCACGAAGAAGTCCACCCACTGCCCGGCGGCGAACCCCAGCCGCCGCCCGCCGAGATCGAGCGCGAGCGACTTGATGGTGGGGGTCTCTTGGCGAATGGCGACTATTTCGGCGGGGATTCGCATGTGAATCTACAAGCGCTATCGATAAGGCTTTGGAAGCAAGTTGTTGGCGGAGGACGCGGCGAACTTCGGCAGAACCAGCCGCTCGTAGGGGTGGGCGTTCTGAACCATGCCGCCGTCTATCAGGAGGTCCCGCATCGCGTCGAACTTATCTCTGGCGATGTCCGGCGCGCTGGGCCAAGTGTTCGCTTCGCGGTATTCGCGGATGCAGCGGATAACCACATCGTGCGAACGGAACGGGAAGAAGGGCGCGACCAGCTCCAGCACGGTGCGTTCGCGCGCGTCCGTCAGCCAGTTGAGCGCGTCGGCGAAGCCGTCTACGAACGCCTGCACGGTGGATTCGTTGGATTCGATGTAGCCCGGCGCGGCGGCGAACGAGCTGAAGCACAGCTCGCCCAGACGCTTGCCTACGGCGGCTACCACATAGCCCACGCCCGCCTCTTCCAGCACCGCCGCCATAGGGTGGGGGAGATGCGCGCAGTCCAGATCGCCCTCGACGAACCTCTTCATCGCTTCCTCCGGCGACACCGTAGCGACCAGATCTACGGCGGAGGCGTCGAAGTCTTCCTTCATCATCGCGGCTAGGAGCGATTGCCCCGGCACGGGCGTAAACACGATAGGCGCCAACCGCGCGCCCTCCAGCGATTTCCAGCTCCAGACGTCCGCTGGTTCTTTCGCCACGAGGAAGAACCCGTCGCGCTGGTTTATCTCTGCGAAGTGCAGCGGCGCGTCCTCGCGCCCCTCGTCCAGCTCTACTAGGCTGCGGCTGATGCCCGTCTGCGCGATGTCCGCCTCGCCGTCGCGCAGCATCTCCATCGTAGAGCCGCCCGGCGGCATGGTGGAGAGCGACACGTTCAAGCCGCGCCTGTAGAAGAACCCGCCGCCCAAGCCTACGTACATCGGCGTATAGAACATCGTTCGGAACGTCTCCACGAGCCGAACGCTCGTGAGCCGCGTTCGCCGCCGTGTCCGGGTAGTGGTCATGCTTGCGCCTTTCTGCGTTCCATCTCGTCTATTATTCGGTAGGCGAACATCATGCCGCTGTCTTCGCTGTCCGTCGAAAGCCGCCTCGCTATCTCCGCCCCGTTCGGGAAGGTTATTTCGACGGACACCACAGGCTTGGCGTCGTCGGACAGCGTGTTGAGCAGGTCGTTCCCATCCTTGACAGCCTCGAACTCTCGAATCACGGTGATGTCGCAGCCCTTGTAGCGTTCGCTTCTCATGGCTCGCTCCTTTCCGTCTACTCGCAGGCTAGACTTCCATCCGCCGCCGCCCCTCGTAATCTATTTCCACTATCGGCAGCCCAAGCTCTTCCAAGCCGGGCTTGACCGCCGCCGCGTCGCCGGCTATCACTATGCTGAGGTTGGCGGGGCGCAGCAGATCGACGGCGGCGGATCGAACGTCGTCTATGCCCACGGCGGCTACGCGCTCCGCGTATTGCGCGTAGTAATCGTCCGGCAGGTCTGCGGCTACGATTCTGATGAGCTGCGCCACTATCTGCCGCTGTGTTTGGAACTGGCTGGGCGCGCTCCGCAGTATGCCGTCTATCGCGTCCCTGTATTCGTCTTCGGTTACCGGGCGCTCGCCGATGATTTGCTCGAACTCCTTGAGCGTCTCTATCACCGTCTCTTTGGTGACCGCTGTCTGCACGCCGCCGCCCGCCACCAGCATCGAGGCGGCTAGGTTCCAGTCTATGGTGGACATGTAGCCGTAGCTGTAGCCCTTGTCTTGGCGCAGGTTCATGTTGAGGCGCGCGGCGAACTGCCCGCCGAAGATGTAGTTGAGCAGGTTCAGCGGCATGAAGCGCGAATCTCCGCGCGGCACGGTGAGGTGTCCGGCGCGGACTACCGATTGCGCGGCGCCGGGCTTGTCGGCTAGGTAGATAGTCGTCGGCGCGGCGTTCGGCGTCGCGCCGTCCGCGGGCGTCGGCGGCGTTCGCGCGTCGGATTCCCAGTCTCCGAATGCGTCTTGCGCGGCGTCCATCGCCTCGTCTAGCGATACGTCTCCCACCACTACGAACGTGGCGTTTCTAGGCCCAAAGTTGGCGTCGAAGAACGCCGCGAGGTCTGCGCGCGTCGCGCCGCCGACCGTCGCCTCCACGCCCGCGAGCGGGTGTCCGTATGGCGTATCCGCCCCGAACATCACGCCCCGCGTGGCGCGCGCGGATATGGCGGCGGGGTTGTCCGCCACGCTCCGCAAGTCCGTGAGCAGGTTGGCGCGGACGCGCTCCAGCTCGTTTTCGGCGAACGCCGGGTTTCGCGCAACGTCCGCGAGAATCGCCAGCGCCTTGCGCCAGTTGGAGGTTAGCCCGTCCGCGATGATGTCTATATGCTCTCGGCTCGCGCCCGCGCGCAGGTGGCTGCCGAGGAACTCCATCTCGCTCGATATGTCGCCCGCCGAGCGCGTCCGCGTGCCTTCTACTAGCATGGACGTGGTGAGATTGGCTATGCCGGCGGCGTCGGGCGGGTCGGCCGTCGCGCCGGAGCGCAGCGCAAGCCCGAACACCACCGTCGGCAGCCCGCGCCGCTCTACGTGCAGCACGCTCAGCCCGTTGTCCAGCCGCGCGCGCGTTGGAGTGGGCGGCGTGAAGGCGGGCTGCGGCGCGGCTGCGGGCATGGCGGCGCGGTCTACGGCGGGCGCGGCGGCGGAGAGGCTGCGGCGCGGGCGGATGGCGAGCCGCACTCGCGCGTCTCCCAGCGCGGCTGCGGCGCGCCGAACGTCGTCCGCGCCGACGGCTAGGTAGCGCTCCACGTCTCGGTCGATGAACGCGGGATCGCCCGCCATTATGTTGTAGTAGTTGAGCTGGTCCGCCCTGCCGCCGAATCCTCCGAACCGCTCCAGCTGGAACACGTGAGACGCCTGAATGCGGTTCTTCGCGCGCTCTAGCTCGGCAGGCTCTATATTCCCCGCGCTAATCTCGTTTAGCTGGCGCTGAATTTCGGATTCCAGCTCTTCGAGCGCGTGGCCCGGGTTGGCGGTCGCCTGCGCCATGAACTCGCCCGCTATCTCCTGCGCGTGGTGGTAGACGCGCACGCTGCGCGCCGCGCGGGATTCGTACACCAGCGAGCGGTACAGCCGCGAGCTTCGCCCGTCGCCTAGGATTGCGGACAGGATGTCGAACGCGGGTTGGTCTTCGGTGAAGTTGGGCGGCGTGTGCCAAGCCAGATACAGGCGCGGCAGCTGCACCGCGTCGGTAGTCTCTATCTCCACCGCGCCGCCGAGAGCCGAATCCATGCGCGAATGGCGCTCCACTTCCCCGCCGGCGGGGATGTCGCCGAAGTAGCGTTCCACTAGGGCGAGCGTGTCATCGATGTCGATGTCGCCCACTATGGCGAGGCTGGCGTTGTTCGGCGTGTAGAACCGCCTGAAGAAGCTCTTCACGTCGTCCAGAGATGCGTTGTCTAGGTCTTCGGGCGAGCCGATGGTAGTCCAGTGGTAGGGATGCGGATGCGGGAAAAGCGCGGGCTGAAGCAGCATCGGCGCCATGCCGTAGGGGCGGTTCTCGTAGTTCTGGCGGCGTTCGTTCTTCACCACGTCGCGCTGGATGTCCAGCTTGCGCTCGGTGAGCGCCTCCAGCAGATGCCCCATGCGGTCGGATTCCAGCCAAAGCGCAAGCTCCAGATGGTTGGATGGCACGTTCTCCCAATAGTTCGTGCGGTCGGGCGTGGTGGAGCCGTTCAAGTCCGCGCCCACCTTCTGGAGCGGGTCGAAGTAGCTCGCGTCGTGGTGCTTGGAGCCTTCGAACATGACATGCTCGAACAGGTGGGCGAAGCCTGTCTTGCCCGGCTCTTCGTTCTTGGATCCGACGTGGTACCAGACGTTGACGGCGGCTACGGGCAGCGACCTATCGGCGGACAGGATAACGTCCAGCCCGTTCGAAAGGGTAAACTTGCGGTGTTGGATGGAGATCATGCGGCAAATCCAGTCTAGGCGCGTTGGCGAAGCGTTCTCGTTTGGGATGAAGTATACCACCATACCACCGCGCCGCCCGCCTATTCTCGCTAGACGGTTCGCAAAGGGCGTTGTAGCCTGAAGCCCGGATTTGTCCGAATCGAGATTCGCGGCATTTGGGGGGATTCTCAGGGTTGCCGCAATCGCGCGCATCCTCCAAATCCTGAGAATCCTGATTCGGACGAATATCCGCGCGGCGAAACGGCAATGGATGGCGATAGACGATAATCGAAGGCGCCCAGCCCAAAGAAGCATTCGGAGATAGCGATGAACTGGGTAGACATTCTCTTGCTGGCGATAATCGGCGTGTCCGTGATATGGGGCGTGAAGACGGGCATCCTGTCCGCGCTGTTCGGATGTGTGGGCGCGTTGGTCGGGATGCTCTTGGCGGGCGCGTTCAGCGACGACATCAGCGGAGTCGCGTCGTCTGTGCCGTTCTTGGAGACGTTCATATCCGCCGCCGCGTACTGGATAATCGTGGGGCTGACGATATACGTCGCCGCGAAGGCGTCCGCGCTCATCAAGCCCGCGCTCTCGATAGGCACGCTGGGCGTGTCTGGGATGCTGGACAGGATGGGCGGCTTCGCGCTGGGCTTGGTGGTTGGGCTGGCGCTGTCGTTCGCCGCCATAGCCGCGCTCGCTAGGGTGTCTTTCGACTTTCCGCTCGACGCCGCGCGCGACATAGGCGCGGAGCAAGTCGATCAGGTCATGGACGATCTGGAGAACCGCCGAGAGGCTATCTCCACAGCCCTTCGGGAATCCACCATCACGCCTATCTTCCTAGACGCCAGCGACGCGCTGCCGGACGACCTGCTGGGCTTGGCGCCGCAAGATTTCCGCATAGGGCTGGATATGCTGAAGCAGTCATAAGCTCCCCTCTAGCCCCTCGAGGGCAAGGGCGCGCTGTAGGCGTCGGGCGCTGACAGGCGCGGCGGGATTGGGGTAAACTGCGTTCGAGGCGTGTCGGACGATAGACGGCATTGGAGGGGTTGCGGGACGCGAGAATGAGCGCAGCGGCGACTATATATTCGCCCGTGCTGGTGCTGAACCAGAACTACCAGCCCATCAACATCTGCAACGTGCGGCGGGCGCTGACGCTGGTGGACAGGGGGAAAGCCGAGCCTGTTCAGAACGGCATCGGCTTCATTCACAGCGTTACCGATCTGTTCCCCGCGCCGTCGGTGATACGGCTGTTCCACATGGTGAAGCGCCCCGCGATGCGCCGTCGGCTGTCGCGCCAAGCGGTATTCTACCGAGACGGGTTCGCCTGCCAGTACTGCGGCAAGAAGAGCCGGCAGCTTACGCTGGATCACATAGTGCCGCGCTGGCGCAATGGGCCCCACACGTGGGACAACGTGGTCAGCGCGTGCATCGCGTGCAACCACCGCAAGGCGGGCAGAACCCCGCGCGAGGCGCGGATGAAGCTGCTCCGCAAGCCGGGCGTCCCCAAGCCGAACCCGTACTACATGTTCCACCACCGCGAGCTTTTGGATGAGTGGCGGCCGTTTATGCCTTGGTTGAACTAGGTTCGATTGCACCTAGGCGCCCAATCCCGAATTATCTCGCCTTCCAGCGCGCGGACGCGACGCTCCGCGAAGGCGCGGGTGTAGGCTATATCTTCCCCGAACAGGCTCAGCAGGCGGCGCAGCTCAGGGTTCGTCTCGTTGGCGAGATGGCTGAGAAGGCGCGTCCGCAAGCAGGTTTCGGACATGCCTACATACAGGCACTCGAAGGCGTCGGGGGCGCCCATGGGCAGCCATAGCGCATACAACCCCGATCTGTCGCTCGGCAGGCGCGAAACGTCGGCGCGCGTGAACGGGCGGTGTCCGCGCCGAAGCTGGTATTTCATGCTGAACGGCGTCATGGCGCATCAGACAGGCGACGCTAGATCAGCCTATCAGCCTGTCGCCGCGCGGGCGCTCCATCGCGGCGCGGATTTTGCTCCACTCCGTTGCCAGCGCGTTGAACATGACGGCGGATTTGGAGTCTCCCGCGGCGTCGCTGCGGTTGTACATGACGCGCGCAAGCCGCTCTACGGATTCGACATCCGCGCCCGATTCTTCCATGCGGCGCGCCACTCTAGCCGCGCCTTCCACTAGCCCCTTGTCTTCGTGGGATGAGAAGTGCCACGCCATGCGGAGGCAGCCCTCCCACGCGCTCATCCGCCCGAGCGCGATTGCCGAGTCCGCGCCGTAGCGGGACGGCGGCAGCAGCCGAACCTTGCCGCGCTCGGCGGTCAGCAGCCTGTCGCGCATCGCGTCCGGCGCCGCGTTGTGAGCGCGGAAAAGCGCTTCCGCATCGCCGTAGTCGCCCTCCCCGTAGCCATGCTGAAAGTGCCAGTCTAGGCAGAAGCGGCTCTCGGCGTCCATCTCGCCCGTCTGCCGCCGGTCGTAGTTCGCTATGGCGGTGTTGATGGCGCTGAGCGCCTCGCTCACAGGCACCGGCTCGCCCGCGAGCGTGATGACGGATGCGTAGCGCGAATATATCTCCATGCCCGGGCCTATGGCGGCTTGCGCGAGGTCTGTGGGCGCGATGTGGCTTTCGCGCTGTAGACGTTCCAGCGCGGCGGGCATCTCTCGCTCCAAGGCGTTGCGGAACTCGCCGAACGTGGCGACGGGCGCGTCGTCGGGGCGCGGGCGGCAGACTAGGACGACGGAGGTGGCGAGGGCGTTCGTTCCGATTGCGAGGAGTCTGTTAGGAAGCACGGTTCGCATGGGCCAAGTGCCTACAATCCGAAATCCGCTCGACATGATCGCTGAAAGCATAGTCTCCCAACCTGTGGACGCTCTGCCGGCGCGCTGCTGATTGTAAGCGTAGAAGATGGATGACGGAAACTCCGGGCTGCACCGCTCCCGCATGAGGCATAGCGTTTTGTTCATCAGTTTTTCGAATCTCTTACGCGGATTCTTGAATTGAGGCGCAGCTATCATCTGTCTTCTAGTAGGTGCGAGAATACTTGCGAATATATCCGGATAGATGTCGCGCAATAGCGGGCGCAGCCACACATAGAAGAAGTCGGACAACTCCGCGTAACTGATGTTGTCGTAGTAGGGTGGATCTGTAATAAAGACTAGTTCACTATCAGCATGAATCGTCATAGATGCGTCTGCTTGATGTGATAGACCTGTATTTAGTTGTGCAGGGATACGTTCTACAACTTTAGCTACCCAATTAATTTGATTCATCCAACTCTGTGTTTTATTCGAGAACAAATTTGCTTCCGCAAAATCCCAGATCATTGGAATAGCCTGACGTCCAAACGGGCCTTCTATTTTGTGGTAATCGGGTCTCCAACGAGTGAAAGCGCAATTGCCTGAAGTCGTTCTACCAATGGCGAGGGAAAGATATGTACAGACAGCATCGGCATACTGCTTCGATGCGCCTTGATTCTGAATCGAGGTGTGAACCTTGGGTATCAGATCGCTGATAGTGGTAAGCGCTATAAGTTGTCGCTCAGTAAAAAGCTCATGCCATCGAGTGATGCCGTACCCTCGGCCGCTCACCTTGCGAGCGGTCAAGGGTATTTTTTGATTTGGACGTTTTTTTGATGTGTCTTCATACGCCGCGCGAATCTGCGCGGCGTATGAAGACACGAACCGCTTGGGGGTGCCTTCGGCGACTATGGCTGTCATCTGCGTACCCATATTGCCGGCTTTCGACTGGTCTCGAACATATGACAACCGCACGGCTGTATTGCAAGCAATGCAGGTCGCGCTAGTGCGGTTCACGGTTCCTTTTTGAGGAACATCGCCAGCGTGATCTTGTACCTCGAACGAGATTCCCTTGTCGTTGTGATTAGGCTTTATCCAGCTCCGATTGTTCGGTCTCGTGGACAGACAGAAGGTTTTCATCATTGGCATAGCAATGCCACACGCAGGGTTTGGACATGGAATCGTTCGCGCCCACAGCCACGCTATAACCGTCGCCTCTCTGCCATCCGGCAATTTCGCTTTAGGGTAGAGATGTCCAATCTTATCGAAAGCCTTTTCTTGCATCCATCGTCCGTAGTAGCGGATGTCGTCCGCAAGTCCTGCCGTGCCGCGCCAAGGGACGCGCCTAGCGCGGCGTCCCTTGCCCACGGGCATTCCCAAGCCGTCCGCGTTCGGATTCACAGGCGGCTGGTTGGCGAACTTGGGCGGCAACTCGATGAGAGCCTTGTTGATTAGCACGGCGACGGGGTTGAGATCGGATGCGACAGCGCGCATTCCCAGCCGCTGAGCTTCGAGCGGGATGGAGCCGCCGCCCGCGAACGGGTCGTAGATGGGCGGCGCGTTGTCGGCTAGGTATCGCAAGACCGCCGCGGGTTCTGTAGGCGCGTTGTTCGCGCTGCCGCGCGAGCGGGCTATGGAGCGGGCAATCTCGTATCGCGCGCGGTCCTTCAGCGCTCGTGCGCCGGGCTTGCTCTCGTCGGTGTTCTTCCAAATAACAAGATCGTGGATTATGGCGTGCAGCCGCTCGCGCTCGGCGCGCTGCTCTTCTTCCGTAGGGAACTCGTCTGGACAGGATGATGGGTCGTCCACCAAGCTGGCGAATATCACTGCGCGGCAGGCGGCGAGGGGGATGCGCGCCCACCACTGATGCAGTGTGGAAGGATGTCCGTAGTTTATTGCCCCCTCTCGCGCGGACTCGTGGCTGATTTCTGCCAGCGGCAAGTCTACTTCTATCAGCTTCTTGCGATATTTGTGCGCTGTGGTCATGTGGGAATTACTCTCGATCCCATCGTTGTCTGAATCAGGATTCGCAGGATTTCAGGATTTACAGGATAACTGTAATCACGCTCATCTTCTAATCCCCCAAATCCTGATTCGGACCGTGGACGACTTCGATAGCCAGCTCCAGCGCGTCGGCGTTTTGGCGCAGAGCGCTCAGGATGTTGTCCGCGAATCCGTCGGCGCGCGTGGCGGATACGGTTACGGATATCGCAACATCCGCGCCGCCGTCGCGCATCGTTCGGATTATCTCATTGCTCAGATCGTTGATGGCGTCTAGGCTTATGTCGCCGTCGAATTTCTTGCCGATGATGACTTGCGTGACGCGGCTCGGCTCTGATTCCGGCTCGTCGTCGTCCGCATCCCCAGGCTCGGTCCCGATGGCGGGGGGATCGTCGTCATCTTGACATTCTCCCCGCCGCCGTCGCTCTTCTTTTTCCCGCTGGGCGCGCTGCTCTTGCTCTAGCTGCGCCATGATTGGGTTGACCAGCAGCTTTCGCCCAATGTCGTCGGATAGCGCTATGTCGTCCAGCGGCTCGCCGAAGCGCAGGTTGTCGTAGCTGTCGTCGTCCGCCATGCCGAAGGCGCGCTCCGACGTTCCCCGCGCGATGCAGTCTATCAGAACGCCCTTGCGCTTGAGGCGGTGCATGTAGACGTTTGCAGTGAGCATATCCCACAGCGCATCTATGTTTATGTGGTCTTGCCCTCGGCTCCATATGTATCGGTCTAGCATGATGCCAAGCACGGACGGGGCGAGCGTTTCCACGAGCGCTGCGTCGTCTGCGAGCGCTCTGAACGCAGCCTGAGCTATGTCCCCATGTTCGCGCGCGTCGGACTGCCGTTCGACAAGCTCGTACTCGGCGCGGAGCGGGTCCGGCTGAGTCGGCGCGAGCGTCCAGCGGTATGCGTTCACCAGCGCGGCGCGGAATTCCTGATCCGCCGAATCCGCGCCGGCTATCGCCTGCCTGCGGCGTCCGCCCTCTAGGTTGGGAACGCGGTTCTCTCCGCTCGCTATGGAACTCCACGCCAGCTGTCTTCGGGCGGCGCGCCGCAAGTTGCGGATGCCGTCTTTGCGGGCGGCTAGGAACAGCAGCGTGTTCTTGTTTATGCGGGGAGCGTCGCCGCGCTGGGCGAGGATTTCCTGCGCGAACCGCCTTGCGTCGTCGTTCTCGGACGCGCGCGACGGCAAGGAGCTTAGCGTGTCTAGGATGACTAGCCGAACGCTGTCGGATTCCGGAACGTCTCCGGAACTGCGCGGGAAGACTGCGACATCCGCCCTGAGCGTTCTGCCGACGGCTTCCACCATCTGGGCGCGGATGGCGTCGTTCACGGTTTCGGTGTCTAGCGCGCCCGCGCGGTCGGCGGCAATCTGGTTGAGGTTCGGCTCTACGTGGAAGTAAAAGCGCCCTTCGTCGCTATATAGGTAATAGAGCTGCTGGGTCATGCGGTTGCGCGCCTCGTTGTAGTCGGATACGCCTTGCCCCGGCTGCACCACGGCTAAGTGGATGCGCTTTTCGTCGATTCCTCTTATGTTGCCGCTTGGGGCGCTTCCGAGCGCTATCGCTCGCGCCGTCCGCCGCGCGGCGCCGCCTACGTCTCTGTATCTAGCCACGGACGCATCCAACCTATCGGTTATGGAGCCGTCGCTGTCGGCTTCGGTGAGGACGGGGCGCCACCGCTCGCCTAGAATGCTGATGAACTCCCCGAGCAGCGCAGGATCGCCGAGCTTGAGATCTGCGGGCATTATCAGGGGCGAGCGGTCGCCGTCTAGGTGCAGGCGGCTGATGCAGGTAGCCAGCATCCGCAAGACGCCTCGCGTTCGCTGGAATCTGGGTATGGTAGACCAGTCTTCATAGAGGCGGTCGAATATCTCTGGGTGGATGGGGTAGCAGTCTTTCAGACGCTTCAGATACGCCGCCTCGCGCGCCTCGTCCGGGTATTCGCGGCGGTTTTTGGAGTACATGCGGGAGAACGCTTCGCAGACGCGATCGCGCTCGTCCTCGTCTATGCGCGCGTCGAACAGGCGTCGTCGGACTACCTCGAACGCCTCGTTTATCTCCAGCGGCTCCCAGAGCGATTCGATGCGCCCCAGTATGTTTCCCAGCCGCGCAAGTACTTCTTCGCCGACTTCGCCGCCCGCCTCGACCGCGCTTTCGGGCAGCGTAACCACCAGCGCGACGTGGGGTATTCTGCGCGCGGATTGGGTGAGGTTCTGGATGAACGTGTATATGCGGTCTCGCCCGTCGGCGTTTCGCGCGTAGGCGACGAGCTCGTCTACTAGGATGACGCATGGACCCACGCTCTCGAAGAGCGCGTCGAGCTGCTGACCGCCGGGCGCTGCGCCGCTTCTGGCGGCTGCGCCGATTGTCTCGTAAGCCTCTTGACCGCCCAGCTGATACGCCATGACGCCCCACAGCGTGTTGAGCGGGTCTCCGGCGGGCGTCCGCCCGGAGTCGGTCTCCGCCAGATAGGTGCCGTCCAGCACGGACACTTTCGCCTCGATGGGCGCGTCTGGGTCTACGCCGGCGTCTTGCATGATGGCGCGGATCTCATCGCTGACGCGCCGAGATCCGCGTCGAGACGGGTTCAGGAGCGCTATCGGATCGTTGGCGAGATGGTAGAGCGCGATGAGGCTGTGCGTCTTGCCGCCGCCGAATCCGGTCTTGGTCTGGATTACGGGATCGCCGCCGCGCGCGGAAAGCCGCCGCAGCGTGTTCGCGATGAGCTTGCGGAGTCCGGGAGTGATGTAGGTTTGCTCGAAGAACGACACGGGGCTGCCGTACAAGGTGGCGTCGGCGCGTCCGGCGTAAACCTGCTGAAGATCGGCTGCGAACTCCGCCTGCTCGAACATGCCTTGCGAGACCAGATCGTTCGGCTTGATAACGTCTCGCCAAGGGAGGATGCCTTTGGCGCGGCGGGGCTGGGTTTCGGGCGCGCGTTGGGGCGCGCCGTCCACGGGCGCCGCCAGCTGTGGCTCAGCGTCCGCGGGCGGCGCCGACAAGCCGTTTCGGATGGACTCTATCGCATTGGCGGCGTCGGGATCGTTGACGCGCCTGAGAACGTCCGCCATCGAGTCCAGCCCGGCGTCGGCAAGCTCGCGGTCCATGTCTCGCGGCCCGCCGTGTTCGGCGCTGTTGCGCGTATCCTTGATTGTCCACAGCGTGTTCTGAACCGAGTAGTCGTTCTGAAACTGCTCCGCGAACGCTTCCCGCCAGTGCCGCCTGATGATGCGCGGGAACCAGCCGAAATCGAGCGCGTGTTCGACGTTGCCGCTCTCTTCTTGGAGTCTGCTTCGGAAGTATCCGATGTGGTTGTCCAGCAGCGCGCGTTCGACGAGCTGCTGGAGCGTTTCGCCTCGCACTCTCCTGAGATTCCGGACGATGACGGGCCTCATCGCGTCGGCGTACACGTCCACCGCGCGCTTGAACGCCTCTTTTACGGGTCTCAATGTGATCGTGGTCAAGTCCGGTCTCCTGCAAGTGCAGTCTGACGCTATACTACATCATCTTTCCGCGCTAGAGCGCATATTTGCGACGCGATATGATCCCCGCGCTTGCTCGCCGCTCTCTACCCCGCCGCCGGCAAATCCAGCATCATCCCTTCCAGCGCTAGGCGGGGGGTTACGTTGCGCCGTAGGTGGCTGGCGGCGCGCATGACGGTCGCGACGGCGGCGGCTATGGACGCGGGCGGCAGGCTGTCCGCCACTTTGCCGAGAGACTCTAGGCGCGTGGCGCTGGACGCTAGCTCCGCGCGGCTCTGGCTGACCAAGAGAACGTCGCGCCACCACGAAAGCCACAAGTCCAGCTCGTCGTAGACATCCTTGCGGTCGGCTGAGAATCGGGAAGCGAGCGCCTCGGCGTACTCGAACCGCTCCGCCAGCGGGCTGCGGACGACGCTTTCGATGGCGTCTAGCGTCTCGGACACTCTCTCCAGCATGGCGGGGTCGTCCGCCGCGCGCGCCGCCCAGCCGACTCTGCCGGCGGCTATGCCGGCTATCTCTTGCGCGCGCGCGGCGCCTACGCCCTTTTCCACTATGAGGAAGTCCGCTATGGCGCGCGCGGGCGCGGGGCGCAGCCGCACTAGCTGGCAGCGGGAGCGGATGGTGGGCAGCATGGCGTCGGCGGACGGCGCGAGCAGTATCAGCATCACGCGCGGGGGCGGCTCTTCGAGCGTCTTGAGCAGGCTGTTGGCAGCCTCGCCGCTGAACAGCTCGGCGCGCTCGAACACGAACACGCGGCTGCGCCCTTCGTATGGCAGCAGGCTGGTTTCGCGCTGAACGTCGCGCACCTGCTCGATGCTTATCTGCGTCCGCAGCCGTCCAGCGCGGTTCTTCTCCAGCCCGATTACGCGGATGTCTGGATGGAGCGCGGCGGATATGCGTTCGCACTGCCGGCATTCGCCGCACGGCGCGCCGTCGCCGACGCAGTTGACGGCGCGCGCGAGATCGAGCGCGAGCGTGGTCTTGCCCACCTGCGGGGGGCCAACTATTAGGTAGGAGTGGGATAGCCGCCCATCGTCGAGCGCGCGCCTGAGCGCGGCTACGGCTCTATCCTGCGCTTTGGTTTGCCACATGGGAGTTCGGGGGCGAGTCTAGCGCATGGCGAGGCGCGGACGGCAAGCGGGCGCGGGCGCATGGATACGCGGGATGAGCGAGGGCGCTATTCGTACTCGCGCCGCCCTTCGCGCTCGGAGACTATGCCGTTGCGGATGTCGCGCTCTAGGAGCTCGCGCGGTCGGTCGGCAGGGTCTCCCGCGCCGCCGCCGCTGGGGAATTCGAGGATGAGGCGGTCTTCGCCGTCGAGCGTTACGGCGCCGGATGTCATGGAGCGCGGGTCGTCGCTGAGCCTGTCGCCGTTGACGATGACTTCCGTCTTCGCGCCGTCGCTTCCGCCGAAGATGCCTTGCGGCGCGAACGACAGGCGGTTGGGGTGCAGGTAGACGTTGAGCGGCGCGGGGTGCGACGGCAGCTTGCCGACGGTTATCCGCTGTCCGGGGCTGCCGCGATGCCTGCCCGCGCCGGCGGAGTCTGCGATTAGCTCTTTGCCGTGTATCAGCGCGGGGCTGCTCACCTCGAACACCTCTACCGGGACGTTGGACGCGCTGGAAGGGAACATGTTCAGCCCCATGCCGTCGCCCGAGCTCGTCGCGCCGCGCCCGCCGCCGCAGAACAGATGCGCGTTGAACACGCGCCCATCCGCCTCGCTGCCGTAGGTTCGGATGGACGACATCAGCCCGTTGCCGGACTGTATCTTGTCTGGAATCGCCTCGGCGAGCGCGCCGAAGATGCAGCCGTGGATGTACCAGCCGGTGTTGGTGCGCGAGCCGACGGACGCGGGGAATTCGCAGTTGATGATGGTGCCGCTGGGCGCGCTGACGCTTATCGGCTCGAAGCAGCCCTCGTTCACGGGAACGTCTGGCGTGAGCAGGCAGGCGAGCGGATAGTAGGTGTGCCCGCGGCTGTATATCATGGTGCAGTTCAGCCCGCCGCGCTCTATCTGCGGCGCGGAGCCGTCGTAGTCTACGCGCATCTCGTCGCCGTCTATCTCGATGCGAACCTGTATGGGCAGCGGGTCTCCCATGCCGTCGGTGTAGACCTTGTTTTCGTACACGCCATCCGGCAGCGCGGCGATGGCGCGCCGCATCGCGGTTTCGGAACGTCCGCGAATGGCGTCGGAGAGCGCGACGAGGTCTTCGAGCATGTACTCGTCTAGGAAGTCGCGGATGCGTCGCGCGCCGACTTGATTGGCGGCGACCTGCGCCTCGATGTCGGTAAGCACCATGTCGGGGCCGCGAACGTTCCACCTGAACATGTCGAACGCAAGCTCGTTCGGCTCGCCCGCGTCGTACAGCTTGCACAGCGGGAAGAAGATGCCCTCTTCGTAGGAGTCCGTAACGCTCTTGGCGTCGAGCGAACCGCCGATGTCGGACGTGTTGGCGATGTTGCCCACGAACCCGACGAACCGCCCCTGATGAAACACCGGCGAGACGATGGCGATGTCCGGCAAATGCCCCGCGCACATCCACGGGTCGTTGGTCATGTACACGTCGCCGGGGCGCATGGTTTCGACGGGATACTTCTTCAGTATCTCCTTGGCGACGTTGGGCATGGTCATGTTGAACACGGGCATGGAGCGGTAGGCGTGCGCGATGGATCGCCCTTGCGCGTCGAGAACCTCGCAGCCGAAGTCGTTGGCGGACGCGATGATGGTGGATACGGCGGTTCGGAGTATCGTAGTCCACATCTCTTCGGCTACGTTGAGCATGCGGCTCCACATGATTTCGAGAGATACGGGGTCGAAGTGGTTGGCGGTCATTGGGCGCTCCACGCTAAGGGTGTGTGCCAGAAATCAGTCGCAACGCCCCCCTTCCCCGATGATCCAGCGGGGGAGGGGGAGTTTCATGGGATTGTCAGCGCGCCGCCTGTCAGTCGCTATCGAGGCTTGGCGGCGGCTCGTTGAACGGCTCGCCGCGGGCTTCGGCTTCCATGCGGCGAGCGTTCCACGCTGTCCAAGCGCGGTGGCTCTCCGAGCGTCCCTCCGAGCGTCCTTCCGAGCGTCCCTCCGAGCGTCCCTCCGCGAGTCCTTGAGCGCGTCCCTCCGCGATCCCTTGAGCGCGCCCCTCAGCGCGCCGCTCTTCCCGGAGCCGCTCTAGGGCTTCTCTTCTCTCGGCAATTCGATTCGCTAGACCTTCTGACAGAACCATGCTGTACCTCCCGACTTCAGTTAGGGCAACGGAAATTCCAGCCGATGATACGATGAACGGCGCTACGCTGACCCACGTGATGAACCACAAATCCCCAAAGTTCTCGGCGCCGCTTTGGCGAACCGCCAGCGAAGCCGCCAAGAATACGCCTGCCAATACCTGCGTGGTGAAGAGAGCGAAGTACCAATTCCTCATTCTCCACATGACGCTCCATATCGATTCCCTGTCATTCGCGTAGGATGCCATGCCGTTTTCAGCCTTCCGCTATGTCGATTGCCATGAAGGAAAGCGTCATCGCGGCTTCCTCCCCCAACGCCCCTCGTCCCAGCCGATGACGCCGCCCCTCTAAGACAAGTCTATCGACAAATTCAGCCACCTATCCACCGTCGCGCTGTCGCCGGGGCGGACGATGGTGGTCGCCTCAGCCTCCTCGATTATGGCTGGGCCTGGGACGACCGCGCCGGCGGGCAGGCGGTAGCGGTCGTACACGGGGCAGTCTACGAATCCGTCGGCGGCGGGGAAGTAGGCGCGGCGAGCGCCCTTGACGGCGCTGTCGGCGCGGGCGTCGGCGACAGGCTCGCGCTCGCGCAGCCGCAAGTCGGGCTGGGGTCCCTCGACGAGCAGCCGCCAGTTCTGCGTCTCTATGGGCAGGCTCAGGTTGCGGCGGCTGTAGAGCTGCTGGTAGATGGCGTGGAAGTCCGCCTCTATCGCGTCCGTCGCGGAGGGCGAGAGCGCGCCGCTCGGCACGGGGACTTGTATTTCGTGTATTTGCCCCACCAGCCGCATATCCGCGCTGCGGGAGGCGCGCACTTCGGACGGCGGAGCGCCTGCGGCGGCGAGCATGTCCCGCCCCCACCGCTCCATCTCGGCATAGGCGCGGTTCACCTCCGCCCAGTCGGTTCGCTCCAAGAGCGCGGGCGCGGAGCGAACGCTCTCGAACGACAGCGGCGCGGCAAGGCAGCCGAGCGCGGACGCGACGCCCGCGCCGAACGGCACTACGACGCGGGAAGCGCCCAAGATGCGCGCGACTTCGGCGGCGTGAGCGGGTCCGGCTCCGCCGAACGCTACGATGGCGTATCGGCGCGGGTCTTTGTTGCGCCCGATGATATGGATTCTCGCCGCAGCCGCCATGTTCTCGGTAACCACGCTGTAGACGCCCCAAGCGGCTTCGTCGGCGCTCATGCCCATGCGCGCGCCTAGATTCGCCATAGCCTCCCGCGCGGCGTCCGCGTCCAAAGGCATTCGCCCGCCTAGGAAGTAGTCCGGGTTCAGGTATCCCAGCGCGAGGTTGGCGTCGGTGACAGTCGGCTCGCCGCCGCCTAGCCCGTAGCAGGCTGGGCCCGGGCTCGCGCCCGCGCTCTGCGGACCTACGCGCAGAAGCCCGAGCGCGTCCAGCCATGCGATGCTTCCGCCGCCGGAGCCTATCTCTATGAGGTCCAGCACGGGGATGACAATGGGCAGTCCGCTGCCGACCTTGAACCGATGCACGCGCGCTACTTCTATTCCGCCGCTTTGCGTGGGCGCGCCGTTCTCTATGACGCACGTCTTGGCGGTGGTGCCGCCCATGTCTAGCGAGATGAGGTCCGGCTCTCCGAGCAGGTCGCTGTAGAACGCCGCCGCGAGCGCGCCGGCGGCGGGTCCGGATTCGAGCAGGCGCACAGGCCGTTCGCGGGCGGATTCGGCGTCCATCACGCCGCCGGCGGAGTGCATCACCAGCAGCCGCCCGCCGCATCCCTCATCGGCAAGCTCGCGCTCGACTCGTCTGATGTAGCGCGACACCGACGGCTTGATGTAGCAGTCTGCGACGGTGGTGGAGGTGCGCTCGTACTCGTTGATGACGGGCGCGACTTCGGACGACAGCGACAGGATGAGGTCTGGATGCCGCTCGCGGATTCGCTCGGCGAGCGCCTGCTCGTGCGCGGGGTTCTTGTAGGAGTGCAGCAGAGACACGGCGACGGCTTCCACGCCCATCTCGACAAAGTCATCCACCAGCTCTATGGCGGCGTCGGCGTCTAGCGGCGCGAGCGCCGTTCCGTCGCGGTCTATGCGCTCGGAGACCTCGGCGCGCAAGTGGCGAGGCGCGAGCGGCTCCGGATAGCGCGCGTGGAGATCGTGCATGTCGTATATCCGCTCGCGCCCCATCTCCAGCACGTCGCGGAATCCGCGCGTGGAGAGCAGCGCTATCTTCGCGCCCTTGCGCTCTATGATGGCGTTGGTGGCGAGCGTTGTGCTGTGAACGACGAGCCTCAGCGAGCTTGTGGGCGCGCCCACTTCGCTCAGCATCTCGCGGACGCCGCGCATGAGCGAGCGGGCGGGGTCGTCGGCATCGGTCAGCAGCTTGTGTACGGTCAGCTCGCCGCTCTCGACATCGTGCAGCGTGAAATCCGTGAACGTGCCGCCGATGTCTATGCTGAGCGAGTGAGTCGGGCGCGTCATGATCGCGCCTCTCGGTACACCCTTTTGGCGCGGTCTATGGCGGCTACGCGCCCGCTGACTAGGTCTTCTCGCCGTCCGCGCGCCCACAGGTTGGATCCTTCGGTGCCGACGAGCGAGCCTTGGAACTGCGGCATGACGTGGCGCGCCAGAAGCTCGTAGCTGTTCAGGATGCGGTCTCGCGGCGCCCAGTCTATGGTCTGCACCAGCAATCCGCCGAATCCGCCGCTCTGCTCTTCGAGCCGACGGATGCCCTCTACGCAGTCGTCTGGATCTCCGATTATCCAGGAGCCGGTTTCCGCCATGTGGTCTATGACATGCTCCAGCGGTCCGTCGAACGCCGCCTGCCGCCCGTTCGTCTCCTCGGTGTACTCGCGCAGGAACCGCCCCGCGCCTATCCGCGCCTCGTCGAACGCCTGCTGACGGGTCTCGGCTAGGTGCACGGGGATGGTCAGCCGCCAGTCGAACCGGTCGACGCGCTGCCCGTGCCGCTCGGCTGACTCTTCCGCGATGTCCCACAGCCCCCTCAAGTTGGATTGCCCTGAGGATGGGTCTCTAGGCACGGTGATGGTAAGCACAGCCGCGCCGTACTTGCCCGCCAGCGCGACGCCTGCGGGCGACTGCACGGACGCGACCGCTATGGGCATGTGCGGGCGCTGGTATGGGCGGATTTGCAGCATCGCCTCGTTCAGCTCGAACCAGTCGCTCTTGTGGCTGAACGGTTCGGTTTCGGTGAACAGGCGCAGGACTACGCCAAGCGCCTCGTCCATCTTCTCGCGCTGGGTGGTCGGGTCTATGCCCATCATGTAGGCGTCGCCCGGCAGCGCGCCGGGGCCTACGCCGAACATCACCCGCCCGCGCGTCATGTGGTCCAGCTGCGTCATGCGGTTGGCGACCATCAGCGGATGGTGGTAGGGCAGGCTGACGACGCCGGTCCCCAACTTGATATGCCGCGTGCGCTCTGCGGCTATGCCGATGAATATCTCCGGCGAGGAGATTATCTCCCAGCCCGCGCTGTGATGTTCGCCTATCCAAGCCTCGTCGAAGCCGAGATAGTCGAGCCACTGGATAAGCTCCAAGTCGCGCTCAATTGCGAGCGTGGGGTTCTCGCCAACGCGGTGGAAGGGGCCTAGGAAAATTCCGAATTTCATTCTGTCTGGGAGCGCCATGCTATTGCCTTTGGGTAAACTTAGGATATCCGATACACCCGCGCGGCGGTGTCGTGGAACATGTCCGCGCGCTCCGAATCGCTGTACCCGCTCGAAAGCCGCTTGAAGGCGTTGTACATGACGTTGTAGGAGTACGAGACTTTGTCCACTGGGAAGTTGCTTTCGAACATGCTGCGGTTTGGCCCAAACCGCTCTATGCAGTAGTGCATGAACGGCGCCATGGAGTCGGCAAGCTCCTCCGAGCCGATGGGCGTGTCGCGCGCGTGCCAGTCGAACCCGGTGCGCGGCATTCCGATGCCGCCGAGCTTGACGAACACGTTGGGGCGCTCGGCTACGGCGGCTATGCCCGCGCGCCAGTTAGCCAGAACCTCGTCGTCGTTGTCGGCGTAGGGGCCTACTCTCAGCAGCCCGCCTATGTGGTTCAGGATTATCGTCAGGTCTGGAACGGCGGCTGCGAACTCCGCAAGCTCCATCAGCTGCGGGAAGTACAGCCACGCTTCCAGCGACATGCCCCTGCGGGCGAGGACGCGCGCGCCGGCGCGGAAGGCGTCGCTCGAAAGCTGCCCCTCCATGCGGTGAGCGGCGGTCACATCGATCTCCGGATGCGGGTCCCACGTAACAGAGTGTCGGATGCCGCGAAAGCGGTTGGGGCTTGCCGCCTCCAGCGCGTCCAGCACGGGCGCCACCACCTCGCCGAGGTTCAGGTTGGCGTGTCCGACTATAGCCGCCGCCGCGCGCGTGTCGCCGTACATGCCGCTTTCGCTCGCCGCCGCCAGCCCCTGCACGAACTCCACCTCGCCAACGGGACGCATCCCCTCGGGCCCGCTCGAACGGTACATCGCGCGCGCCTCCACGAACACGGTGGAGCGCACGTTGTGGCCGCTGTTCACGTCGTCCGCCAGCTCGTGAAGCAGGTAGCGCTGGTACGGAATGCGCTCGGAGCGCATGTCCCAGAAGTGATGATGCGGATCGCATATCGGGAGATCTGGTTCGAGCGTCTCTTCGCTCGTCAGCGCGAGCCAATCGTTTCCGCCGAATGGCATGGCAAAATCCTCCATAGCTTGAGTTTTGGCGGCAATACTACCACAAGGCGCGGACGCTTGAGCGAACGAGGGCGCGGCGCTAAGGTGTGGCTAGACAGCGACGCCGGCGCACTCTCTGGAGGATACATATGCCATACCCGATAAACCACGTTCACATACGTTCGGCAGATCCGCCTGCGTCAGCCGCGTGGTACGCGGAGCATTTCGGCGCCGCGATAGTTTCCCAGCGCGAGGTCATGCCGGGAACGATAACCATCAGCATGGATGTGGGCGGACCCGTTCGGCTGAACATATCCTCCCAGCCGCCCGGCTCGTCGGACGAACGCGCCGTCGCCGAGCTGAACCGGCTGGGGCTGGAACACTTCGGGTTCGACGTGGAAGATTTGGAGGCGGAGCTTGCGCGGCTGACAGCCGCCGGAATCCGCGTCGTTCTGCCGCTGACGGAAGTCGCTGGAGGCGCGCGGCTCGCCTACGTAGAGGGTCCCGACGACGTGCTGATAGAGCTGGTTCAGCCGCCGTCGCGCTAGCCGGAAGCGCCAACCCGAACCGTCCGCCCTGCGTTATACATACAGAGGGGCGCGCATTTCGCGCGCGAACTACGGCACACGGGAGCGAGGACGATGCGGCAGCGCGGTTACGGCAGCGATTTCGGATTGATGTTCCGCATGGGGTTCACCATCCTCATGCTGGCGGGGCTGTGGATCGTGTTCATGGGCGTCATGTTCGCGGTTGGCGTCCCGTGGTTCATGGTTCTGGCGTTCGCGGCTGTCGGCGTAGCTATCCAGTATTTCGCGTCGGACAAGCTGGCGTTGATGTCCACCGGCGCGCGCGAGGTGTCGGCGCAAGAAGAGCCGCACCTGCACGCGGCCGTCGAGCGCATCGCGCAGATGTGCGAGCTTCCCAAGCCTAAGAAGATAGCCATAATGGAAACGCACGTCCCCAACGCATTCGCCACGGGGCGCAACCCGCAAAACGCGGTGGTGGCGGTAACGCGCGGTCTGCTCTCGCGGCTGAGCCGACGCGAGGTCGAGGCGGTGCTGGGGCATGAGATGGCGCACATCAAGAACCGCGACGTGGCGGTCATGACGTGGGCGAGCCTGATAGTGATAGCGGCTGGCTACCTGATGCAGATCATGTTCTGGATGAGCCTGTTCGGAGGGTTCGGAGGGCTGTTCGGCGGAGACGACGAGGAGGGCGGCATAGGCGGCATGGCGGCTATGTTCGCCGTGTACATAGCCATTATGTCGATATACTTCATCGCGCAAATGCTGATATTGGCGCTTTCCAGATACCGCGAATACGCCGCCGACAGGGGAGGCGCGATAGCAACCGGCGCGCCGATGCAGCTCGCGTCCGCTCTGGCTAAGATAAACAACGACATGTACCGCATACCTGACAAAGACTTGAGAGAAGTCAGACACGCCAGCGCCTTTATGTTCGCGCCCGCTATCTCCGGCAATTCCATCGCTAGGCTGATGTCCAGCCACCCGCCTACGGAGAAGCGCATCGAGCGGCTGCAAAACATGCAGCGCGAGATGGAGACGGGCGGACGGCGGTTCGTGTGATTCCACCGCCGGATTTCGCGGTTCGACGGAATGGCGTTTAGGCGTTTAGGGCGCGGGGACGGCGGTTTACTATCTGAGCAGAACGGAGAAACCCCCATTGGGCATCTTCACCGCCATATTTGGCCACACCAAGCTCAAGACGCCGGACAGGGAGCGGTTCTTCTCCATCATCGGCGCGGCGCAGGCTATGGAGGCGAACGCCATACTGCGCGGAACCGGCAAGGCGGGCGTGCTGGTCAACCCCGTCGAATCCTCCTACTTCGACAACCTGCGCGCGGAGCTGAGCGCCCTGCTAGACGTGAGCGCGCGCGCTACCGGAACGCGATTCGAGATAGAGGACGATGAGTTCGGCACCAGATGGATCATTCTGGACGACCCGGATTTCGAGGACCTGACGAGCCTCATCCACACGATTACGGAGACTATCGTGGATCACGGCTTTGGGGACAGGCTGCTGGCGGCGGCGTTCGGGTTCGAGTTCGGCGGACAGCCGGCTTACTGGCTCTACAACTACAAGCAAGGGCGGTTCTACCCGTTCGCGCCGACCGCCGCGCGCGAACGCGACTACGCGGCGGAGATGCGGTTGGGCGAGGTCATGCGCGGCGAGAAACTGCCGATGGAGCGCAAGCCGGAGAACTGGTACGCGCTATGGGGAATCCCGTTTTGACGCGCGCTTCAGCCGTTGCGCGGCGGGAGCGACAAGCCCTCTATGAATTCGAGGCTGGGCAGCTTGGCAAGCTCGGCGGGGGCTATCTTCAGCTTGGTGGAGCGTCCGCCGCCGCCGAGTATGATGTAGTCGAGCGATCTCAACTTGGCGTCGGCGTACACGGGAAGTTCGTCCGGCAAGCCGAACGGCGTAACGCCGCCTATCATCATGCCGGTGAGCGCCATAGTCTCGTCCGCGCCCGCGAACGACGCGCGAGACACGGACATCAGCCCCTTCACGCGGCGGTTCACGTCGAGCCTGTCCGTAGCGGCTACGATGCAGGCGCAATGCTTCTTCGCGCCGCGCTTGGACGCGACCACGATGGTGTTGCCGGACTTCTCCATAGGAAAGCCGTACTTCTCGCAGAATGCGGCGGTGTCCGCGAAATCGGGGTCTATATCGAAAACTTCGTACTCGACGCCAAGCTCCCTAAGCCGCGCCGCCACGTCCCGCTCGATGCTGTCGGATGATGCCATTATCGCCCTCCTTGCCGAATCGCGGTTCATACACGGGCGCATTGTACTATATCGCCATCGTCATCGTCGGCATTGGCGCGGCTTGGCAACGAGAGAGTTGGGATAAGAGATGCCCTCTATGAGCTTCCGAATTCGGATTTCGCTAATGGCGATAACAGCCCTGCTGCTGCTCGCGGCGGCGTGTTCGGACGATGCGCCCGCCGCCCCCGCCAGCACGCCGACGCCCGCCGTGCCGACTGCGACGCGGCAACCGGCGACGCCGACCCCCACCCCAACGCCCGCGCCTGCGCCTACAGTCGCGCCCACGCCTACCGCCCCGCCCGCGCCCACTGCGACAGCGACGCGAGTCGCCCCCAGCGCAACGCCCACGCCCACGCCTACCGATCCTCCAGCCGCGCTCCCCCGCAGTGTGGACGGCTATCTAGCGTCCGCGCCCGCAACGCTGCGCGCTGGGCAGACGGAGACCGTAGCGGTGTCTCTGCTGTCGGGAGACGCGCCCGCGGCGGGGCGGGTGTCCATCGCGCTCGAACGGAACGGGCGGACGGCAGCGAGCGCGGAGCGCTTCATCGAAGGCAGTGGCGGAATCCCCATCGCGGTTCCGCCGGACGCGCTCGGCGATTACTCGCTGAAGATAGAGGGTCCTGGCTTCTCCGACGACGCGCCGCTGAGGGTGGAAGACGGAACGATAGTCTTCGTAGAGACCGACAAGCCCATCTACAAGCCGGGCCAAGACATGCGTATCCGCGTCCTGCGGCTAGACGCAGAGCTGAAGCCGGCGCCCGGCTCGGTGAGAATCGAGGTTCAGGACGCCAAGGGAACGAAGGTGTTCAGGCGCGACGCGGAGTCCGACGACTTTGGCATGGCGACTGTGTCGATGCCGCTGTCCACTCAGCCTAATCTGGGCGTGTGGAAGGTAACCGCGAGCTACGGCGACAACCGGGCGCAGACCGACGCGCGCGTGGAGCGGTACGCGCTGCCTCGCTACGAGGTGGGCGTAGACCTGCCCAAAGACTGGGTTCTGGCGAACGAGCCGATTTCCGGCGAGGTGTCGGCGGAGTACAGCTTCGGCAAGCCGGTGCGCGGCGATGTCGAGATAGTGGCGTCGCGCTACGTTGGCGAGTGGCAGGAGTTCGCGCGCTTCAGCGGGGATATAGACGGCGAAACGCCGTTCGACCTGCCGCCAGTGGAGTACGTCGCGGGCGTCCCATCTGCGGGCGGGCAAGGCAACGTCTCGCTAGACATAACCGTTAGCGAGAGAGCCACCGGATACTCCGAGACGACGACGCGGCTGCTCACGGTGGCGGACGCGCCCATAAAGCTGCGGCTCATACCCGAAAGCCCCACGTTCAAGCCGTCGCTGCCGTTCGCGGCTCTGCTGGTGGCGCAGACGCCGGATAACGAGCCGGTGGATCGCGACGTGGAGCTGGATATAGAGTACCTCGACAGCGACTTGATTGCGTTCGGACACGAGCGGCGCGCAGTCCGGACGACGGGCGGAAGGGCTTTGATCTCGTTCGAGCCTCCGGGCGATGCGGTGGCGGTTCGAATTTCGGCTTGGACGGATGGCGGCGCGGTAGCCAACCGCACGCTTCGAGCGAGCTATTCGCCAACCGGCAGCTTCATCCACATAGAGCAGACGGGCGACGCGGCGCTGAGCGTCGGCGAGCGCGCCACGTTCGCGGTTCACTCCACCACGCCCGCGCGCAACACCTATTACGAGATAGTATCGCGCGGAAAGGTCGTGTTCTCGGACTTCACTGCGTCGGACAGCATCGAGTTCGACATCGCGCCGCTCATGGCGCCGTCTTCGCGGCTGCTGGCGTACCAGATTCAGCCGGATGGCGAAGTCGCCGCGGACTTCATCCCATTCTCGGCAAGCGGCGATTACCCGATGGAGCTTGCCATCGAGCCGAGCGCGGACGAGGTTCGCCCCGGCGAGCGGGTCTCGTTCGATGTGTCGGCGCAAGGCGTGGCGAAGGTGGGGCTTGCGGCGGTCAATCGCTCGGTATTCATCCTCGCGGAAAATCGGCTGAACCTTCGGCAGGTGTTCGCCGAGCTGGAACGGCTGTACGGGCTGCCGCAGGTGGAGATTCACCAAGACGACTTCTTCTTCGGAGGGCGGGACGTAGTGACGCGCGGCGCGGAAGAGACGTTCGAGGACGCCGGCTTGGTGGTGATGACCAACAAGACGCTGCCGAAGGGCGTGAAGCACGAATCGAGGCTGAGAGTGATGGCGGCTGTAGCCGAGTCCGCTCCCGCCGCCTCCTCGCCCGCGCCGTCGGGTCAGACGAACGCCGACGGGCTGGCGGAAGTTCAGCGTGTCCGCCAGTTCTTCCCCGAAACGTGGCTGTGGGCGGACGTCGTCACCGACGAAGACGGGCGCGCTTCGCTCGACGCCGAAGCTCCGGACAGCATCACTACTTGGATGGTTCGCGCCGTCGCGCTCTCGAAAGAACACGGGCTGGGCGTCGCCGAAACCGAAATGCGCGTGTTCCAACCGTTCTTCACGCAAGTGGATTTGCCATACTCCGCCGTTCGCGGCGAGGAGTTCCCGGTGAAGGTGTCGCTCTACAACTACTTGGACGACGCTCAGGATTTCCTAGTGGAGCTTGCGGAATCCGACGAGTTCGAGCTGCTGGGCGAAAGCGCCAAGACGGTCGGCGTGGCGGGCAACGACTTGGGCGTAGTGGAGTTCGACATACGGCTGACCGAGCTGGGGAGCGTTCCGCTCGAGATAACCGCCCGCGGCGCGCAGTCGGCGGACGCGGTTATCCGCGAGCTGCTCGTAGAGCCGGAGGGCGTGAGCCACGAGGTGGTGGAGAACGTCATCCTGTCCGACGGCGCCGCGCCGCGCTTCGACACGTCGCCGCCCGCGCGGGCGGTGGACGGCTCGGCGACTACGCTCGTCGCGCTGTCCGGCAGTTACCTGAGCCAAACGCTCGAAGGGCTGGAATCGCTTCTGCGAATGCCGTTCGGGTGCGGCGAGCAAAACATGATTCTGTTCGCGCCCAACGTGTTCGTGGCGCAATACCTGCGGGAGACTGGGCAGCTGAAGCCGGAGATAATGGCGAAAGCCGAACACCTGATGCAGACGGGCTACCAGCGCGAGCTTACCTATCGCCGCGACGATGGCAGCTTCTCCGCGTTCGGAGACTCCGACGACTCCGGCAGCCTGTGGCTCACCGCGTTCGTGCTGAAGACGTTCGCGCAAGCCGAGGGAATCATCTACATAGACGACGCGGTTCTGGCGGACGCGACGCAGTGGCTGCTGAAGCATCAGCGCGACGACGGCTCGTTCGAGCCGGTGGGTTTCCTGCACCATCAGGAGCTTCTCGGCGGGCTGAGCGGCAACGACGCGCTCACCGCATACGTGGCGATAGCGCTGCTGGAGGCGGACGAATCTACGAGCGGGCGGGCGCTCGAGGCATCTTCCATAAAGTACCTCGAACGGCGTCTGGACGAGATAGGCGATTCCTATACGCTGGCGATAACCGCATACGCGCTCGCGCTCGCGGAGAGCGAGCGCGCCGCCGACGCATACGACGCGCTGCTGGAGGCGGCTATAGAGGACGAAGGCGGGCTGCGCTGGTCTGCCAACGGCGCGGATCTGCCAGAGACGACGGCGGCTAGAGACGCGATTCGCCCCCGCCCCAGCGCGGCGGTGGAGACGACAGGCTACGCTACGCTCGCGCTGCTGGAACGCGGCGACGGTTTCAACGCATCGCGCGCGGCGCGCTGGCTCGTCTCTCAGCGCAACGCCTTTGGCGGGTTCGAGTCCACCCAAGACACCGTCGTGGGGCTTCAGGCGCTCATAGAGTTCGCCGCCAACTCGAAGTCCGAAGTGGATATGACCGTCGAGCTGACATCCGGCGCTTGGAGCGAACTGGTAGTGATAGATTCGTCCAACGCCGACGTCACGCAGACGGTGGAAGCGCCCGTTGGCGAGCCGCTTGCGCTGTCCGCCGCCGGCGTGGGCGAAGTCGTCGCGCAGGTGGTTCGCCGCTTCAATCTCCCGGAGACGGACGCGCGGGCGGTGGAGATGTTCTCCATAGACGTGAGCTACGACAGCGACGAAATCGAGGTGAACGACCGCATCGCCATCACGGCGCGGCTCGCCTTCACGCCGCCGCTCGCGGAGACGCCGCGCGCCGCGCCGGACGCGGGCATGATAGTGCTGGATGTCGCCGTCCCAACCGGCTTCGCGCCCGTGTCGGAGACGATAGACGCGCTCATCGAAGAACGAGAGAAGCTCAAGCGGTACGAGATAGCGGGCAGAAAAGTCATCCTGTACATTGAAGATTTGCCGCCCAACGAGCCGCTGGAGCTGGAATTCCAAGCGGTTGCGCTCCATCCCGTGCGCGCGCAGCCCGCCGCGTCTCAGGTATATTCCTACTACACCCCGCATTGGCGCGCGGAGACGCTGGGGGCGGCGGTGACGGTGCGGGAATAGCGGCAAACATGCCCTCCGCGCCCGCAAACTGCTACTATAGTGGGCGTCTAGCCGTCCTCTCCTAGCGGGCGGGCGGCGGCGTTCTATATGCCGAAGTGGCGAAATGGTAGACGCGCCGGTCTCAAAAACCGGTGGGATAGAATCCCGTGTCGGTTCGACTCCGACCTTCGGCACCACCTCCTAACACTGTCGACGCGGGATGAGAACGCCTATGGCGCAGCCCTTTCGAATGTTGGGCGGCGCGGTGTGGGCGGCGTCGTTCGGATACCGCGATTTTAGATACCTGTGGCTCTCTTCCGTCTTTCAGTCCGTCGGCATGGGCATGGAGTTCGTCGCGCTCGGCTGGCTGGTTCTGGACATGACCGGCTCGCCGCTCATCGTGGGCGTGGCGACGGGCGCGCGGATGGCGCCGTTCTTCTTCCTAGGGCAGGTTTCGGGCGCGGTGGCGGACCGCGTGGATCGGCGCGTTGCGACGCGCTGGGCGACGGCTGCGGGCGCGCTCATCGCGGCGATAATCGCGCTCGCGCTGTTCAGCGGATACGCCAACGTGTGGCACATAGTCGCGCTCAGCGTATGCACCGGCGGCGTGTTCGTGTTCGGCATGACGCTGCGGCAAGCGTATACTTACGACATCGTTGGGCCTCAATCAGCGCTCAACGGCATGTCGCTTTCCGCGCTCAGCCAGCGTCTGGGGAGCGTTCCCGGCTCGCTCGCGGCGGGGCTGATAATTCAGTGGTTCGGCATAGAAAGCCTGTACGCCGTCATCGCGCTTTCATATCTGGCGTCGCTCGCCACGCTGCTGCCGACGCGCGACGCGGGGCAGTCCGCTACGCGAACCCCCCAATCCGCCCTCCAGAACCTGATTGCGTACGTTCAGATACTGCGAGACAACGGCATTCTGCTGACGCTGATGATATTGGCGGCTGTAACCGAGCTGTTCGGGTTCACCCATCAAACCCTTCTGCCGGTGCTTGCGAAAGACGATCTGGGCGTAGAGGCGGGCGGCTTGGGGATGTTGAGCGCGTTTCAGCAGATGGGGGGCGTAGTCGGGCTTGTGGCGCTGTCCGCGCTTGGAGACTTCCGGCGCAAGGGGCTGCTGGCGTTCATCGTCGCGGCGGGCTTCGGCGTGGGCGAGATGGCGTTCTCTATCGGCGGCGGATACGCCATCGCGCGGTTCGCGCTCACGCTCGCGTTCGTCAACGCCTGCGCGGCGGCGGTGGATACGCTCTACAGAACTCTGATGCAGGACAACGTCTCCAACGAGCAGCGCGGGCGCGCGATGGGCGCGTGGGCGATGAGCATCGGCGTCGCTCCCGTTGGGCATCTGGGCGTCGGAGCGCTTGCGGACGCTTACGGAGCGCCGCGCGCGCTGCTCATCAACGGCGCGGTATTGTTCGGCGTCAGCGTAGCCGCCGCGCTCGCGCTTCCGCGCGTCAGACGGCTGCGGTGATGCGTTTGCGGGATGTCGGAAAAGCCGGAACCCCAGGGCGGGGCAGCCTGTTCCATCGTCAGAATCAGGATTCTCAAGATTATCGGATTTACAAGATAGCGGCGTGAATATCCTGACAATCTCAGAATCATGCGAATCCTGATTCTGACAACCGCCGCAAGCCCGTCGAGGAAAGAGGGAGCGTTTGGTGGCAATTCGGAAACGCTCTTAATAGAATTCACGAGATATAGAGGATGCTTTCGATGAACTTGACCATCGTTCGGCACGCGGAGAGTGTCGGTAACGCGCGGGGCATAATTCAGGGCAGGCGCGACTACCCGCTTACGGAGCGCGGGCGCGAGCAGGCGGCTAAGCTGCGGGAGCGGTTCGCCGCCGAGCGGCTACGCCCCACGCGCGTCTACTCCAGCCCGCAGAGCAGGACGTTCGAGACGGCGCGGATAGCCTGCGGCGGCTGGGATACGCCAATCACGCAGTTGGATGACCTGATGGAGACGGATATGGGCGCGTTCTCCGGGCTTACGTGGGAGGAGGCGCAGAGGCGAATGCCGCACGCGGCGCGCGAGTACGAATCCACGCGCAGCCTCGACGGCGTGCCGGGCGCGGAGAGCTACCGACAGCGCGCGGCGCGGGCGCGGCGCGTAGTAGAGCGCATGATAGCAGACCACGCGAACGACGATGGCGCGCTGCTCTTCTCGCACGGCGGCATAATGAACCACATCTTCGCGGAGATAGTCGGCGCAAGCCGCCTGTGGGGACTTGGCGTGCGCAACACCGCCGTGTTCGAGTTCGAGATAGACGTTGGCGAGTGGGCGAACGACGGGCATAGCCGCTTCGACAGCCGCCTATGGCGAATCGAGCGGTTCAACGACAGTTCGCACCTAGCCTAGCCGACTGCGCCGCCTTTCCCCGCCGACTGCCGAGAGCGCGGTTTTTGCATTGTCTAAAACTTAGCCCGAATTGCGCTAGGCTACGCCCGACGGACGCGCGTAGCATTCTCCCCAATAATGACACTGCATCAGACGCTCCGGGGGGAAAGCGAATGAGACAGGCTTACACGCACGGCTTCGGCGCGGAGAGAACGCTGGAGTCACACACATGGCGAACCGACGAATCGGACATGATCAACGCGCTCATGTCGGCGGCGTGGGACGACCACCACATGAACCGCCGCGCGCGCGTCAAGCTCTTCATGCGCGGGATGCTCCGCAAAGGGCTGCGGATGTCCTAGCGACGGGTCAGCTCCGCGCCGATAGACGCCGCGCCCCGATCCTACTCGGGAGCGGCGTCCGCGCGTATGCTGAGAAGCATCCCGCACGCGGACAGTAGAAGCGGCGTGAAGCTGAACGCCGCCAGAGCCAGCCGCAAATCTCCGGTTCTGTCTTGCAAGACGCCGGCGACCACCGGCCCCACGAACGTTCCCGCCGTCGCCGCCGTCATCAGCAGGGATACGGCTATGGCAACCTCCCTAGGGCGTATTCCCGGCAGGTAGAACGGCACGGAGCTAAGCAGCGGGTAGTATCCCCACGTCGCGCCGTTTGCGGCTGACGCGAGCATCAAGAGCGGCGTCGATTGCGCGAAGAGCATCGCTAGATACGTCGCCGCCATCGCCGCGCCGATTGCTGCCACGAGCAGCTTTCGGCGCGACTGCGACATTCGCCCGACTAGATAGCTCAGCGCGATGCCGCAGAATCCGCCCATAGCCACGCCCACCGCCAGAATGCCGCCCGTCCAGCTCAGAGACAGATCGCGGGTTTCGAGCATCAGCGTCGGGTAGAAGTTCAGGAAAGACGACCACGCCATAGTCGCGCCCATGAACCCCATGCCCGCTATCCACAAGTCTTTGTGTCTCAGCGCGCGCCGTATCAGATCCAGCTGCCCGCCCTCGCGCCGCGTCGCCTCTCTCGCGCCCTCGCGCTCTCTGCCCACGAGCGTCCACGCCGCCATCAGGAAGAGCGTTCCGCCCACGAACGCGAGCAGCACGATCCGCCAGTCGTCTCCCAGCGCGCCGAGCGCGAACGGCGTAGCCGCCAGCCCCGCGCCGACTACTATGCCGAACAGCGCGTTGTACACGCTGTTCACCGTGATGAACTCCGGCGGTCTGAACCACTGGTGCATCAGCAGCGCGCGCGCCGGCTCCCGCGCCAGCGTAGTCAAGCCGAACGCCAGACGCCCGGCGAGCAGCGTCGCGAAGTTGGGCGCCAAGCCCTGAAGCGCCAGCATCGCCGCGCCTAGCGCCAGCGTAGCCGTAGTGAGCGTCTTGGGGCGAAACTGCGAAGTCCACCAGCTCAGCGGCAGCGCCAGCAGCAGGTTGCCCAAGAACGCCGAAGAGCCGAACACGCCTTGCTCGGTGGGCGACAGCCCAAGCTCCTCGCTGATGGAGGGCAGCAAGATGCCCACGGTAATCGCCATCATGAACGCCGAGACGCCTGAGAACATCCAGACTCCCAAGATAGTCCAGCGGTGTATGAGGATATTCGGCATCGGGGGGGCGGCTCGACGCGCGGCGTCGGCGACTGGAATGGGAAGCGCGGGATATTCCCCGCAGTTGCGATTATGATACCCTCTGACGGCATTTTCAACCCAAAGAGGCACAGGAGAAACGCATGGATCTGGATCTGCAAGGCAAGGTGGCGATAGTCACGGGCGGAAGCAAAGGCATAGGCAAGGCTGTAGCGATGGAGCTTGCGCGCGAAGGGGTGGACGTAGCCATCGCCGCGCGCTCGAAAGACGCGCTCGACGCCACAGCCGCCGAGATAGCCGCCGCCACCGGCAGAAAGGTCATCGGCATCCCCACCGACACCACAAGCTGGGACGACGTTCAGGCGATGGTGGACAGGACGGTTTCCGAGCTTGGCGGCGTGGACATTCTGGTGAACAGCGCCGCGATGGTGGGCGGACAGGTGCGCGGAAATCTCGACGAGGCGCAGGAACAAGACCTCATCGAAGACCTAGACACCAAAGTAGTGGGCTACTTCCGCTGCATCAAGGCGGTCGCCCCCCACATGCAGGCGCAGAAGTGGGGGCGAATCATCAGCATCGGCGGCGTCTCCGCGCGGCAGTCTACTATCTACGGGCTGCGAAACGCGGCTGTGGTGCATATGACCAAGACGCTCTCCGACCAGCTAGGCGGAGACGGCATCACGCTGAACGTGGTGCATCCGGGGCTGACGCTTTCCGAGGTCATAGAAGACAGGCTGAATGCGCAGGCGAGCGCGCAGGGCGTGGAGCGCTCGGAGGTCGACCGCTCGGTGTCCCAGAACGTAGCCATAGGCAGACCCATAGACCCGCAGGAGCTGGCTTGGCTCACCGTGTTCCTAGCATCACCCAAGGCGGAATGCGTCACCGGAGAGGCGATAGCCGCTGGCGGCGGCGCGAAGGGCGGCGTGCATCAGTAGATTGTCAGAATCAGGATTCTCTGGATTGGTGGATTTCCAAGATAGCGGCGTGAATATCCTGAGAATCTCAGAATCCCGCGAATCCTGATTCTGACGGCTGGAAGCGCCTGTCCACTGCAAGCCCGCGGTGGATAGGCGCTTCTCCAACTCTCTCCGAACTCGCGGCAATTTGCCGAGCGACGCCCGCTATGCTAACCTGAGCCGCGAACTGGAGCGCGCAAGACATTAGCCAAAGGCGGTTTTCGCCAACATGCTCAGCTTCGACTGCATCATCCAAGAGGGCGTCATACCGGACGATCTCCGCCCGGAGCTAGCGTCGGAACTGGCGCGGATCATCACGTCCATAGTCGGCGGAGATCCGGCGGAAGTGGGCGTGGAGTTCACCGTCATCCCCAAGGGGTTCGGCTTCAGAGGCGGCGAGCTTTCCACCACGTCCATCGTGCGCGGTCAGGTGCCGCCCGGCTGCGATCAGGAAGTCCGCGTCCGCGTCATGCAGGAGATACTCGACATGTGGAAAGCCAAGACCGGCTGCGCCACAGACGAGCTGATAGTCTCCGCGCGCGACTACCAAGAGACGCCCGTGGCATAGCAAAAAGCCCCGCGCTCGATACGAGGATGGCGGGGCGACAGCGGATAAGACAGAAGAGAGGAGGCGGATAATGCCGCACTACCGTTGCAACGTGCCTACCGGCTCGGTTGCCTTCGAGCAGAGAAAGCAAGTAGCCAAGGCGTTCACGGACATCCACTGCGGATCCACGGGCGCGCCGCGCAGTTTCGTGCACGTGTCGTTCTTCGAGAGCGACGAGGCGCAGTTCGATACGCCGTACTACGTGGATGGCGGCAACAGGGCGGGGCGACCGGAAGAGGTGAAGAGGAAGCTGCTCACGGACCTGCTGAGCGCGTTCGCGGAGATAACCGGAACGCCGCGCGATCAGCTAGGGGGGCGAATCAACGAAGCTCCCGCAAGCTGGACGATGGAGGCGGGATTCGTCTTGCCGGAGCCGGGCGAAGAAGGACCCGAGTGGTACGAACACGCCGCCGCCGACTAGCGCTCTAGTTTCACATAGATTCACAGGATAAGGGGCAATCGACCGCTTGCGAGTCGAGTGCCCCTATCTCGTTCGTCTATGTGGATTCGGCTTACAACTTCGTCTGTACCTCTTCGAGGGAGCTGTCCAGCGCGTGGACTACGAAATCCACCTCGTCTTTGGTGATGGTGAGCGGCGGCGCTAGCGAGACGACGTCGCCTGCGCGCCCCAGCAGCCCGTTGCGCTCCATAGCGGCTGTCAGCTTCGCTGTCAGCTGTGCCGCTTCGGGGAATTTCTCTTTGGTGTCGCGGTCCTGAACCAGCTCGACGGCGCAGAGAACGCCCATGCCGCCGCGAACGTCTCCCACTATGGGATGTTCGTACAGTGTCTGAAGCTGCTCGTAGAGGTAGTCCCCCATCTCGGCGGAGTTCTCCACCACGCCTTCGTTCTCCATGATGTCTAGGTTGGCGAGTCCGGCGGCGCAGGAGGCGGGGTTGCCGCCGAAGGTGATGAGGTGGCGGAGCATCTTGCCTTCGCCCATGAAGGCGTCGGCTATCTTCTTGCTGGCGATGGCGGCGCCGATGGGCAAGTATCCACTGGTGAGCGCCTTAGCCACTGTGAAGATGTCGGGCTGAATGCCCCAATGCTCGGTTGCGAACATCTTGCCCGTGCGCCCGAAGCCGGTTATCACCTCGTCGCAGATCATGACTACGCCGTACTTGTCGCATATCTCGCGGATGCGCGGCCAGTAGCCCGAATCGGGTATGTGGATGCCGTTGGCGGCGGAGATAGGCTCGCCGATGAACGCGGCTACGGTGGACGCGCCCTCGTGCAGTATCGCGCGCTCCAGCTCCTCGGCGCACTCCATATCCGTGTGCGGCCCGCGGTAGGCGTTGGGGTTGCCGATGTGTATATTGCCCGGCACTAGAGGCCCATAGTCCTGAGGCCCCGCGGCGGCGCTCCCGCCTAGGCTCATGCAGGCGTGTGTCGCGCCGTGGTAGGAACCGCGCCTGCTGATGACCTTCCAGCGCGTCGGCTCGCCGTTGTTCTTGTGATACGCCTTGGCTATCTTCAGCGCGGTTTCGACAGCCTCGGAGCCGCCGCTGGTGAAGTAAACGCGCGAATCCTTGTCGGGCGACAGGGCGGCTACCCTGCCCGCGAGCTTGACCGTGGCGGGGCTGACCGTGCCGCCCGGAGAGTAGCTCACGTCTTGCATCTGCTCGAAAACGGCGTCGGCTATCTCCTTGCGCCCGTGTCCGATGTTCTTCAGCCACATGCCGGCGAGCGTGTCCACCCAGCGGTTGCCTTGCCCGTCTTCCACCCAGACGCCATCCGCCTTCGAGACTATCTTGATGCCCGTCTCGTCCGACATGTCGCCTATGGGACGAGAGTGCGGCCAGAAGTGCGCCTCGCCGAGCTGTTTCAGATCCTCGATCTCCTCGCCCGTAAGTCTCGCTTCCCGATCCGCCATAGCAATCCTCCAGATTGGTTCGAGTTTCTTATTGGAATGGTAACACAAGCCAAGACGCGGCGGGGTTGGGTCTATTCCAGCATGTCGGCAAGCTCTTCGGGGTGGCTGAGCATGGGGTAGTGTCCCGCGTCCAGCTCCAGCCACTCGGCATCCAGCGCTGCCGCTGTGCGGCGCTGGTGGGATTCGGGCGGATTTACGCTCAGGCGGCATCGTATGACGCGCGCTTCCCAGCTCTGCGCCCAGAAGCCGTCCAGCTCGCCGGGCGCGTCCGACGCCTCTATCGGGTGAGGCGTGCAGCGGTCTACAGCCCATGCGCGCAAGCTAGGCTCTAGGTCCGCGAACAGCCGCGTCTCCAGCTCGTGGCGCGTAGGCCCTCGCGTGAGATCCGTAGTGGGCATCGGCGGCGCGTCCGGGCTTCTCTGCACTATGTCCGCTACGCGCTCGCCCGGCTGGGGCGCGAGCGCGTCTACGAACGCGACGCGGCTTATGTGCTCGCGCGCAAGCTCCGCCGTCTTGCAGATTACCAGCCCGCCGGTGCTGGTTCCTACCAGAACCACGTCGCTCAGGTCTTGCCGCCAGAGGAAATCCGCAAGCTCTTGCGCCTGCGACGCGATTGTTATGCCGCGCCTAATCAGACGCGCCCGTTCGCCGCAGCCGTCGAGCGTCGGCGCGTAGACATCATGCCCGCGCGCGCGGAGAGCCGCAGCCGTGGGCTTCCATATCCACCCGCCTTGAAACGAACCGTGAACCAGCAGGAACGCAGCCATTGGGAAAGCGCCTCCGAGAATCTGAAATAGTCAGCGTGTAGCGTCGCCAGTCTAGCAGATGCGATGCCCATGTCGAGCCGCCAAACCGCCATTCCCGCGCCTACTCGAACTTGAACAGCCGCGCAGCCGCCACGGACGTTATCGCTATCCACGCCAAAATTATCGCCAGTTCCAGACCGAATTCCTCTATGCGCTGCGAGCGGAGCGTTACGCCGCGCAGTATCTCTACCATTGGCGTAAGCGGCAGCAGCCGCAAGACGGCGGCGAGAGAGGCGGGCAGCGCGTCCAGCGGGAAGAGCGCCCCGGACAGCACGAGCAGCGGCATCACCACGAGGTTTCCCAGCCCGCTGGCGGCGGCGGCGGTTTTCGAGAACGCGCCGACGACGAACCCCAAGTTGAGGAACGCCACGGCGGACAGCGGGACGATAGCGGCGACGACTATCAGGCTGCCCGGCGGGATGCGAACGCCCATTGCCAGCGAGCCGATGCCGAGTATCAGCGCCGCCTGAGCGAGCGCGACGACTAGATACGCCGCCACCTGCGCCGCGAAGAACGTCTGCGCCCTGAGCGGCGACGCCTTGATGCGGCGAAGTATCTTCCGTTCGCGGTAGTTGGAGAGCGCGACCGCCATGCCGATGACGGAGTTGCTCATTATGCCCCACAGCGCGATTCCGGGCAGCGTGAATTCGGCGAACCCCAGCGACTGCGATGGCGCCGTCTCCACGCTCAGCGACAGCCGCTCGCTCGCATCCGCAAGCTCGACGTTCGTCTCGGCGACGAAGCGAGCCACAGCCATAGCCGCCGCGTCAGCGTCCCGCCCCTCTTGGCTCAGCATCTGGATGCTCGCCGGCGGGTTCGTTCGGGCGCGCTCAGCCAATCCGCTCGGCATTATGAGCAGATAGTTCAGCTCGCCGCTTTCGACGTCGCGCCTCGCCCGCGCCTCGTCGCCGCGCGTCTCCACCTCGAAGCCGTCCACCGCCGCCAACTCGCCCGCCATCCGCCGCGAAAGCGCGTCGTCCGCGTAGTCTACTATGCCGATAGCGGTCGTCGATCCGCCGAAAGAGCCGATTAGCGCGAAAAGAAGCACGAACACGAGCGGGAAGGCGAGCGCCCAGAACAGCGCCTGCCGGTTGCGAACTATCATCTTGAGGTTGGCGATAGTCAGGTGGGCGAAGAGCTTCATGGCGTCTGGCTGTCTCTCAGCTGATGCCCTGTAACGGACAGGAAAACGTCTTCGAGGTTGGCGGACGCCACTTCGAGCGCGGCTAGGCTTGCGTCGTTGGCGGAGAGCCAGCGCATGAGCGCGGAGACGGTGGCGGCGGGGTCGGACGAGCGCAGAACCCACGCGCCGTTCGCGCCCTCCGAAACGCCGCTCACCGCGTCGAGCGTGGCTAGACTCGCGGCGTCGACCGCGCCGTACAGCGCTGCGGTTACGCGGCTCGGCGACGACAGGGAGCGAACCAAGCCGTCGGGAGAGTCCAGCGCGACTATGCGCCCGCGGTCCATGATGGCGACGCGGTCGCACAGCGCTTCCGCCTCCTCCATGTAGTGCGTCGTGATAGCCACGCTGCGCCCTTGCCGCTTCAGATCGCGCACGAACTCCCACAGATCGCGCCGCGCCTGAGGGTCTAGTCCCGCCGTCGGCTCGTCTAGGAACACAAGCTCCGGGTCGTTGACCAGCGTGGCGGCTATGGTGAATCGCTGCTGCTGCCCGCCGGAGAGCTTGGCGACGGTCGTATCCGCGCGGTCGGCTAGCCCGACGCTGTCTAGCAGACGCTCCGGCGATACGCTGCTTCCGTAGATTAGCGCGAACATGTCCAGTATCTCGCGCAGCGTGAGATGGTCGAAGTATGCGGACGCCTGAAGCTGAACGCCGATGCGCCGTTTGATGCGCTCCGCGTCGCGGGACATGCTCATGCCCAGCGCCGATATTCTGCCGGAAGTAGGCTCTATCAGCCCCTCGACGCACTCCAGCGTTGTAGTCTTGCCCGCGCCGTTGGGTCCGAGAATGCCGAACACCTCTCCGGCGCGCACCGCGAACGACACGTCGTCTACGGCTACGATGTTTCCGTAGCGCTTGGTCAGCCTCTCGACTTCTATGACGTATGGCGTCGTGTCGTTCACCTCTTACACGTAGACGAACGCTTCGCCGACGTCCAGAGACAGCCCGTTCAGCGTAGGCGATTCGAGCGCATCCCCCTCGCCGTAGACGGCTAGAAGCTCGAACCCATCTCGCCCCGCGCCGAAGACCTCGATCGTTCGGCGGGATGTATCCACTAGCCAATACTCCAAGACGCCATGACTCCAGTAAAGCCTAGCCTTGTCATTGCGATCTCGGCTCTCTGTGCTTGGCGAGATGACTTCGACGACCAGATCAGGCGCGCCTTGTATGTTCTTGGCGCCGATTATTCCCATTCGCGCGTTGGATATAAACAATATATCGGGCTGAAGCGCGATATTTCTGGATAGAACGACATCGGTCGACGCGGTGAAAACTCGTCCCAAATCGAATTCGTAAACGAAATTCTCGATTATCCGCATCGATGCTGTGATAACGAGCTGGTGGTCTGGAACGGGCGCGGGAGACAAAATCAACTCTCCGTTTATCAGCTCGTATCGCTTCCCATCGTCCGGCAGCGTCATATAGTCGTCGACGGTCAGCCCGACTTTCGTGGCAACCATGGTTGCGCCTCCCCCGCTCGTCGTGTGCGGATTTCGTCTATGGCAGCATGCCCAAGTCTGCGAACACTCTGCCTGTGTCCAGAGACAACCCGCTCAGTGTTGGCGATTCGAGCGAATCCCCCTCGTCATAGACGGCTAGAAGCTCGAATCCCGTTCGCCCCGCGCCGAAGACCTCGATTGTTCGGCGGGATGTATCCACTAGCCAGTACTCCAAGACGCCGTGCCTCCAGTAGAGCCTCGCCTTGTCATTGCGATCTCGGCTCTCTGTGCTTGGCGAGAGGACTTCGACGACCAGATCCGGCGCGCCGTGGATTCTACCCTCGCGCAAGATGTGCATTCTAGCGTTGGATATGAACAAAACATCCGGCTGAAGAACGATGTCTCGCGCAAGAAACACGTCGAACGGCGCGCCCGCTACTTTGCCCAATCCCTGCCGCCGCGCGAATGATCTGAGAAATTCGATAAGGGCTGCAATTACGAATTGGTGAGGCGCAAGCGGCGCAGCTGCCAAAATCAACTCTCCGTTTATCAGCTCGTATCGCTTCCCATCGTCCGGCAGCGCCATGTAGTCGTCGACGGTCAGCCCGACTTTCGTGGCAACCATAGTTGCGCCTCCCCCGCTCGTCGTGTGCGGATTTCGTCTATGGCAGCTTGTCCAAGTCTGCTAGCACTCTGCCCGCGTCCAGCGACAGCCCGCTCAGCGTAGGCGATTCGAGCGCGTCTCCCTCGCCGTAGATAGCTAGAAGCTCGAACCCATCTCGCCCCGCGCCGAAGACCTCGATTGTTTGGCGCGATGTATCCACTAGCCAATACTCCAAGACGCCGTGCCTCCAGTAGAGCCTAGCCTTGTCATTGCGATCTCGGCTTTCTGTGCTTGGCGAGAGAACTTCGATGACTAGATCGGGCGCGCCTCGTATGTTCTTGGGTCCGATTATGTCCATCCGCGCGTTGGATATGAAGGCGATGTCCGGCTGAAGCGCGATGATGTCGGAAAGTATGACGTCTATCGGCGCGCAATAGAGGCGTCCCAAACCATGCCGATTCACGAACGATCTGAGAAATTCGATGAGGGCGACGACTACGAGCTGGTGGTCCGGAACGGGCGCGGGAGACAAAATCAGCTCTCCATCTATCAGCTCGTATCGCTTCCCATCGTCCGGCAGCGCCATGTAGTCGTCGACGGTCAGCCCGATTTTCGTGGCAACCATGCTTGCGCCTCCCCCGCTCGTCGTATGCGGATTTCGTCTATGGCGGCTAGTCCAAGTCTGCGAACACTCTGCCCACTTCCAGAGACAACCCGCTCAGCGTCGGCGATTCGAGCGCGTCTCCCTCTCCGTAGACGGCTAGAAGCTCGAATCCCGTTCGCCCCGCGCCGAAGACCTCGATCGTTCGGCGCGATGTATCCACTAGCCAATACTCCAGGACGCCGTGATTCCAATAGAGCCTCGCCTTGTCATTGCGATCTCGGCTCTCCGTACTTGGCGATAGGACTTCGATGACCAGATCGGGCGCGCCTTGTATGTTCTTGGGTCCGATTATTCCCATCCGCGCGTTGGATATGAAGGCGATGTCCGGCTGAAGCGCGATTATTTCGGAGAGTATGACGTCTATCGGCGCGCACGCAATGCGTCCCAAACCATACCGGTTCACGAACGATCTGAGAAATTCGATGAGGGCGACGACTACGAATTGGTGATCCGGAACGGGCGCGGGGGACAATATCAACTCTCCGTTTATCAGCTCGTATCGCTTCCCGTCGTTTGGCAGCGCCATGTAGTCGTCGACGGTCAGCCCGATTTTCGTGGCAACCATGCTTGCGCCTCCCTGCTCGTCGTATGCGGATTTCGTCTATGGCGGCTAGTCCAAGTCTGCGAACACTCTGCCCACTTCCAGAGACAACCCGCTCAGCGTCGGCGATTCGAGCGCGTCTCCCTCTCCGTAGACGGCTAGAAGCTCGAATCCCGTTCGCCCCGCGCCGAAGACCTCGATCGTTCGGCGCGATGTATCCACTAGCCAATACTCCAGGACGCCGTGATTCCAATAGAGCCTAGCCTTGTCATTGCGATCTCGGCTCTCTGTGCTTGGCGAGAGGACTTCGATGACTAGATCGGGCGCGCCTTGTATGTTCTTGGGTCCGATTATTCCCATCCGCGCGTTGGATATGAAGGCGATGTCCGGCTGAAGCGCGATGACCTCGGAGAGTATGACATCTATCGGCGCGCAATAGAGGCGCCCCAAGCCAGAGCGCTCGACGAAATCCCCAAGCAATCGGATCAGCATTATGAGAACGAGCTGGTGATCTGGAATGGGCGCGGGAGACAATATCAGCTCTCCATCTATCAGCTCGTATCGCTTCCCGTCGTTCGGCAGCGCCATGTAGTCGTCGACGGTCAGCCCGACTTTCGTGGCAACCATGGTTGCGCCTCTCCTTTCCGCTCCGCCGCTAGTTGTATCCGAAACCGCCGCCGTTCGCGCCGTCCATGCCGCCGCTTCTGTACGCGCCCAAGTCGCGCCCCTGATGGACGTGGACGATCATCTCGTCGCGGGCGATGCCCAGCGCGTCCAGCAGCTCAGATTCCATGTAGTCCAGTATGTCTTGAACGTCGTCGGACGTAACGCTCTCGTCTATGTTCAGCGTGCCATGCACTACGGCATCCGCGAAGTGAAGGTCCAGCCTGCCGATGTTGGCGTCGTCGCGCATCACTTCGTAGCACTCCGAATGCGGCGTTCTCGTCTCTCTTCGGAAGTCGAACTTTGCCATGATCTCTTTCAGCCGCGCACTTGGCCGGCGCCCAATACTGTCCACTTGTAAGATGTAAGCTCTTTCAAGCCCATAGGCCCCCGCGCGTGGAACTTGTCTGTGCTGATAGCCACCTCCGCGCCTAGGCCGAACTGCGCGCCGTCGTTGAAGCGCGTCGAGCAGTTGACGAACACCGCGCTCGAATCCACCTCGTCGACGAACCGCGTGGCGGCGGAGTAGTCTTCCGTGATTATCGCGTCCGAGTGTCCTGACCCGTGCGTTTCGATGTGTTCCAGCGCCTCGTCGAGCGAGTCTACCACCCTCACCGCCGCTATCAGGTCTAGGAACTCGGTGCGCCAGTCGGCTTCCGTAGCCGCCTTCACGCTCGCCGCGCCGCCCCCGTTGCGGGGCGCGAGCAGCGCCAGCGCGCGGGCGTCGCATCGCAGCTCGACGCCCGCCGCGCCGAGCCTTGCGGCAAGCATCGGCAGGAATTTCGCCGCGATGTCGGAGTGGACTATCGCCGTGTCCATCGCGTTGCATACCGAGTAGCGCTGTACTTTGGCGTTGAACACGATGTTTGCCGCCATGTCGAGGTCGGCGCGGCTGTCTACGTATGTGTGGCACACGCCCACGCCGCCCGTAACCGCCGGCATCGTCGCTTCGCGCGCCACGCGATGCACCAGCTCTTGCCCGCCGCGCGGTATCAGCAGGTCTATATGCTCGCGCGCGCGCATCATTTCGCCCACCAGCGCGCGGTCGGTGGACTCGAACAGCTGCACCGCGTCTATCGGCGCGCCCGCGCCCGCTACCGCTTCGCGGATGAGCGCGGCGAGCGCCATGTTCGAGTTTATGGTGTCGCTGCCTCCGCGCAGCAGCGCGGCGTTGCCTGACTTTAGGCACAGCGCGGAGATGTCCACGGTAACGTTCGGGCGGCTCTCGTATATGACGCCGATGACGCCGAGCGGCACGCGCCGACGCCCGACCTGAAGCCCGTTTGGCATCGAGCGCATCTCGATGACCTCTCCCACCGGGTCGGGCAGCGCGGCTACGGCGCGAACGTCCGCCGCGATAGCCGCCAGCCGCTGCGGATCGAGCAGCATCCTGTCTATGTAATGCTCGGCCAGCCCCTTGCGCTTGGCGGCGTCGACGTCTCGCGCGTTCGCCGCTAGGATGCGCTCCTGATTCGACTCCAGCCCATCCGCCACCGCCAGCAGCGCGTCGGTTCGCGCGCCGCCGCTGATTTTCGCCAGCGCACGCGCCGCCGCTCGCGCGGCGCGCGCCTTCGCGGTTAGCTCGTCTACAGCCGTTCGCCGATCGGTCTCGACGCTTTGCATGAATCTGCCTCCGGTTTTCAGCGTTGGTTGTTTGCGCTCAAGACGACCATGTTGTCGCGGTGCATCACCTCGTCGCCAAAGTAATGTCCGAGCGTCGGTTCGATTCGATTCGACTTCAGCCGGCGGATGTTTCGGATGTCTTCGGATGCGTAGTTGGCGATGCCGCACGCGATGCGCCGCCGCGCGTCGATCACCACCACGATGTCGCCGCGCTCGAAGTCGCCCACGCAGTCCACCACGCCTGCGGCGAGCAGCGATCGGTTGTGGACCGCAAGCGCCGCCGCCGCGCCGTCGTCGACGATGATAGCGTCGGACTCGCGCATCTGGCTGAGCAGGTATCGCTTCCAGCTCTCCATGCGCGTGGCGCGCGTGGGGAAGTACGTGCCGAGCGGCTCGCCTTCGATGAGCCGCGTTATGACGCCCGGCGTCTTGCCGCTCGCCACGATGGTGTCCACGCCCGAATCGGTCGCCAGCTTAGCCGCCGCCAGCTTCGTAGTCATGCCGCCCCGTCCGCGCTCGTCCGCGGAGGGACCTCCGAGCGCCTCCACGCGCTCGCTGAACTCCGTTACGGCGGGGATGAGCCGCGCGCTCGCGTCCAGATTCGGGTCCGCTGTGAACAGCCCGCCCACCGTGCCGAGCATCACCAGCAGATCCGCGTCTACTATGTTGGCGACCATCGCGGAAAGCATGTCGTTGTCGCCGAATATCTCGCCCTCTAGCTCGTCTATGGCTACTACGTCGTTTTCGTTGATGATGGGAACCACGCCGTTTTCTATCAAGCCGAGCAGCGTGTTGCGGATGTTCAGGTATCCCTCGCGGTCGTCGATATCCTTGCCGGTGAGGAGCGCTTGGGCTACGCGAATGTCGCGCCACTCGAAGAGCTGCTCGTAGACGTTCATCAGCCGCCCTTGCCCGATAGCCGCCAGCGCCTGCCGCATCTTGACGCCGCGCCCGACGCCCCTATTGCCGGCGCGCGCCAGAACGTGCCTGCCAGCCGCCACCGCGCCCGACGACACCAGCAGCATTTCGCGCCCGCCGGCTTGCAGCCGCGCTATTTGCGCCGCTATGCTCGCCATAGACTCCAGATCCAAGCCGCCCTCGCTGGTGGTGAGCAGCGAGCTGCCAGCCTTCACCACCACGCGGCGATACTCGCGCCGCTCGGCGGCGGGGCGGCGCTCAGGCGTAGATTCAGCAGCGGACATTCTTTCTCCACTTCGCAAGCGTATCCTTGCGTCGGCATTGATTATAGCGCCGCCGCGCCGTTCTGCCGCGAGCGGCATGACAGCCCCGCCGCCAACCGCATATACTCTATTTCTTCCAAGCAAAGCGAGCGGGGGCGCGCATGAAAGACCTTATCACAGCCGAATGGACGGACGCGGTGGAGGCGATAGAGCGCTGCTACGATCTGGGCTGGACGGACGGGCTGCCGGTCGTCCCGCCCACGCTGGATCGCGTGCGGCAGTTCATCGACTTCGTAGAGCGGGACGCGGACGAGGTAATCGGCGAGATACCGGAGCGCAGGCGCGAGGTCTCGGTCGCCAAGGTAGCCGCCAACGCGGTGATGGCGGGCTGTCTGCCGGAGTACTTCCCCGTAGCGCTAGCCGCAACCGAGGCGATGCTGGCGCCGGAGTTCAATCTGATAGCGCCGTCGTCTAGTCAGGGCGGCGCGGCTGCGCTGGCGATAGTCAATGGGCCTATAACGCAAGAGCTGGGCATGAACAGCGGCGCAAACCTGTTCGGCCCCGGCAACCGCCCCAACGCCACCATCGGGCGCGCCATTCGGCTCGTATTGATGAACGCCTGCGCGTCCATCCCCGGGCTGTTCGACAGAACCGTAATCGGGCATCCGGGCAAGTACACCTACTGCATCGCGGAGAACGAATCCGATTCCGACTGGCTGCCGCTTCACGTCGAGCGGGGATTTTCCGCCGAGCAGAGCGCGGTAACCATGTTCGCGTGCTGGGAGCCGAGGCAGGTTCGCTCCGCGTCCCACTCGCAAGAGGTGGTTCTGGATACGGTGGCGGATGTGGCGTCAGTACTCGGCTCGTCGCTCGCGTCGTCCGACTCGGTGGGCGACGACGCGACGCCCGTGCGTCAGGGGCAGCTAGCCGTGACCGTAGCCGGCGCCGCCGACTTCTGGGGAGACTGGAGCAAGGCGGACGTGCGCGAGTATCTGCACCCGCGGATCGGGCGCTCCATCGCGGATCTCAAGATAGTGCGCGTTCTGGAAGGCGACGTGTTTCCGCAAGACTATCAGACATTCGCCCAATTCGTGCCTGAGCCTGAAGACATTCTGGTAATCCGCGCCGGCTCTCCCGAAGCCGTCGGCTACCGCTGCGCCGTCATCCTGAGCGAGCTGCCTAAGGTGGCGTCCGCCGCCGTGACCAGAGTGATATAATACGGTGAGAGAATTGCACAAGCGCCAGCGCCCTCGCCAGACAATGACCTCGACCCCCAGCCTAATCATCGGGCATCAATCCCCAAGCCATCTCCGCGCGCTCATCGCGGAGATTCAGCGCGGCGACGCGCTGGCGCCGGTTACGGTCATAGCGCCTTCCGTGTACGCCAACCTGTCGCTGCGGCACGGGTTCGCGCGCGGCAAATTCGCCAACGTTCGCTTCATGCCGCTGGCTCGGCTGGCGGAATATCTCGGCTCGCCGTCGCTTGCAGCCGCGAACCGGACGCCGCTCACCCCCGCGCTGGAGGGCGCCGCCGTTCGCGTGGCGTCGAGGAGAGCGAGCGGAAGGCTTGCCGGGCTTGCGTCCCATCCATCTACGCATCGCAGCCTCATACGCGCGTTTGGGGAACTGCGGCTCGTCGACGAAACCGCGCTCGACGCGCTGGCGAAGAACGGCGGGCTGCTCGCGGAGGTCGTCCGCCTGTACAGAGACTTCCGCGATCTCACGGAGCGCGAGTACTACCACCCCGAACAGCTCGTGGACGCCGCTACCGAGGCTGTCGAGCGCGGGAACAGCGCCGCGCTGAGCGATCTCGGCTTCATCGTGTTCTTCCAGATACGCGAGGTTACGCGCGGACAACGCGCGCTGATAGAGGCGCTCGCCGCGCGCGGCAAGTGCGCCGTTCTGCTGGATTTGGCGGGCGACGCCGACGCGGACGCCGACACGGAGGCGCTCGCAAAGCGGCTCGCGCCCGCGCTGGGCGAGCCGATGAGAACGGACGCCCCGCCGCCTAGCGACGACGATACCCGAATGCTCATCGCGCCAGACCCGCACCAAGAAATACGCTGGGCTATCCGCAACATTATGCGCCGCGCGGCGGACGGCGTTCCATTCAGCCGCATGGCGGTTCTGTACCGCAAATATGCGCCGTACAGCTCCCTGATAGGCGAGGAGCTGGAGCTTGCGGGCATCCCAATCGCGGGCCCTAGGCAGACGAGCCTCCTCGATACAGCCGTCGGCAGAACGCTGGACGGGCTGATGAAGATAGGGGAGGGCGATCTTGCGCGCGGCGCCGTAACAGCTTGGCTCGCCAGCTGCCCGCTGCGTCGTCCGCCCGAAGACGCTAACGAACGCGGTTGGCGCGGCATCGACGCCAGCCGGTGGGACCAGATATCCAAAGAAGCGGGCATAGTCGGCGGGCTAGAGCAGTGGAAGAGCCGCCTAGAGACGCACGCCGAGAATCTGGAAACGACCGCCGCCGCCGCGCTGGAGCAGGAAGAGATTAGCGAAGCGCGCGCCGAGGGCATGAGACGCGCCGCGCAATCGGCGCGTGAACTGAGGGCGTTCGTCTCCAACCTAGCCGAGCGCTGCGAGCCGCCGCCGGACGGCAGCGAGTGGCGAGAGTTCTGCGACTGGGCGAAAGAGCTGCTGAACGACTACCTATCGACCAACTCGATGCCCGAATCCGAAGAGGAAGCGCGAGACAAGATAGAGGATGCGCTGGAATCTCTGAAGACGGCGCAGCGGATCGAGCCTAGCCCCGCGTTCGCCACATTCCGCCGCGCGCTGGATGACGCGCTCCGCGCGCCGGTCGGCCACCACGGCGCGGTTGGCGAGGGCGTTTTCGTCGGCAGCGTCCGTTCCGCCGCCGCGATGCGGTTCGACGCCGCGCACGTAGTCGGCATGATAGAGGGCGCTATGCCGCCCGCGCTGCGCGACGACGCGCTGCTTCCCGAACGCGCCAAGCAGAACGCGGGCGGCGCGGAAGCCGGCTTCAGGATGCACCGCCACCAGCGAGCGAGCGAGCGATACGACTACCTATCCGCGCTCCGCGTCGCGCCGAGCCTCGCGCTCTCCTACCCCGACGCCGATCCCGCAGCGGGCAGAAAGCATTACCCATCCCGCTGGTTCTTGGAGCGCGCGTCCGAGATACACGGCAAGCCGCTGCGCTCGCAAGAGTCGCTAACCGAGATAGGCGAAGTTGGCTGGCTGAGCGTCATACCGTCCGCGGAGGCGGCGCTGGACACGGTGGCAGAGATAGGCGGGGCGGACCTGCACGATTACGATCTCCACAGCATCCGCAGTTGGAAAGCCGCCGGGCATCGCGTCGGCAGCCATCCGCTCGCCAAGAGCGGCGTCTTGGCGCGAACGCTCGAACTCGGCAGGTTGCGCGGCGGAGAGAGCTTTACCGAGTGGGACGGCAACCTATCCGACATCGCCAAAGGCTCGCGCTTCGCCACCGCGCTGACGGATCGCGCGCTCTCCCCCACTAGCCTGCAAAGCTGGGCGGAATGCCCGTTTAGATACTTCTTGGGCAGGATCTTGCGCCTCGCTTCGGTCGAAAGTCCCGAAGACGCCCACTCCATCAGCCCGCTGGACTCCGGCTCGCTCACGCACAGAATCTTGGAACGGTTCATGCTCGACGTTCAGCGCGACGACCGCATCCCCGCGCCGGGCGAGGCTTGGGGCGCGGCGCGGCGCGGAATCCTCATGCGAGTGGCGAAAGAGGAGTTCGACAAGGCGGAGCGGCGAGGCGTCGTCGGCAAGCCGCTGACGTGGGCGCTCAGGAAAGAAGACATCATCGCGGACCTCGACACATTCCTCGAACAGGACGACGAGCTGAGGCGCAATTCCGGCGTGTCGCCGCGCTACGTGGAGAAGAGGTTCGGCGTGGAAGGCGGCGCTTGGAAAGAGGCGGCGCTAAAGCTGCCGGACGGCTCTGAGATTCGTTTTCGCGGCATCATAGACCGCGTGGACGTCGCGCCTAATGGCGACGGCGCGCTCGCGCTCGACTACAAGACGGGGGACGCGGAATACTACAACGGGCTCGAAGACGACCCATCGGATAGAGGGCGGCGGCTGCAAGTCGGCGCTTACGCGCTCGCGCTCCGCCGCGCGCTGGGGGACGATGCCGAAGTCAAGGCGGCGTACTGGTTCGTCAGCGACAAGGGCAAGTTCGAGCTTAGACCCAAGAACGGTTTCGACGCCGGCGACGAGGATGCCCGCGAGCGGTTCGCCGCAGCGGTTTCCGCGATAGCGGACGGCATACGCGGCGGCGTCTTCCCCGCGAACTCGGGCAAGCGCGTATATCCAAGCGGATTCGAGAACTGCAAATTCTGCGAATTCGACCGGCTATGCCCATCGCGGCGCGATAAGCATTGGGAGAACAAGCGCGACGGCGGCGACGAGCGGCTGTCGGGCTACCTAGGGCTTGCGGAGGGGGCGCCGCAATGAGCGAAAAGTTCATCCCGCAAGACCAACGCGCGCGTGACCGCATCCAAGAATCGCTAGACGAGACGCTCTTCGTAGAGGCGGGCGCGGGAACGGGCAAGACCACTGCGCTAGTGGGCAGAATCGTGAACCTCGTCGCGTCCGATAGGACGACGCTGGACAGGATAGCCGCGATAACGTTCACAGAAGCCGCCGCCGCCGAACTGCGCGAGCGCGTTCGCTCGACTCTGGAGGAAGCGGCGTCCGACTGCAATCGCGGCGACGCGGAGCGCGAGCGCTGCGCTCGCGGCGTGGCGGACCTGGATTCGGCGTCCATACAAACGCTGCACAGCTTCGCCATGAGCCTGCTTCAGGAGCGACCGCTGGAAGCGGGGCTGCCGCCCGCGTTCGACACGATGGACGAGATATCCGGCTCTTTGGATTTCGATGAGCGGTGGGACGAGTGGCTGGATTGGGCGCTGGAAGGCGCCTCCAGCATCCCTACGCTCCCGCTCGCGCTATCGCTAGGCATGACGACGGGGAAGCTGCGCGATCTAGCCGAGGAGTTCCACAAGAATTACGATCTGTTGGAGGGCGCCGATTTCCCAGAAGAACCCAAGCCGCGCATGAACATCGTCTCTGCTCTCACCGCCGCCGCGCCGGAGCTAGAGCGGCTTCTCGGATACGTCGAGGAGGGGAAGGAGGACGCGCTCTACGCCTACGTATCCGACCTGCTGCAGCAGATCGCGCGGCTGAGGGAGATGCCGCCCGACTCGCTCGCCGCCTATAGATTCTTGAAATTCTTGGTTCGCGCCGTGCCGAAAAAGCCGGGCGGCAAGCAGCCAAATTGGCTGAGAGACCCTGAGACCCAGCTGAACGCCTGCAAGGCGATGAAAGACATGCTGGCGGATCTGCGAAACGCCGGCGACCAAGAACTCGATCTGCTTCACCGCCATGCGCTGATGCCGCTGCTCGCCAAACTAAAGGCGTTCACGCTGGAGAACGTTGCCGAACGGAAGCGGCAAGGGAGGGCTGGATTCCATGACATGCTCGTGTGGGCGCGCGACATGCTAAGGGACGATATCCGCGCGCGCGACCACTTCAGGGATCGCTTCTCTCATCTGCTGGTAGACGAAACGCAGGATACGGACCCTATCCAAGCCGAAATCGTCATGTTCCTAGCGGAGGATGTCGCGCCCGGAACTTCGCATGGCGATAGACCCAGAGACTGGGAGAGTGTGAAGCCCGTAGTCGGCAAGCTGTTCGTAGTCGGCGACCCGAAGCAGTCCATATACCGCTTTCGGCGCGCCGACATTCGGCAGATGCGGCGCTTGCGCGAACGCATAGGCGGCGAAACGCTTCAACTAGGCCAAAACTTCCGCTCTCACGAGCCGATAGTGGACTGGGTGAATTACGTATTCGGCGAGCTCATGGAAGATGAATACGCCGCAATCCATCCCCGCTGGCAGGTCGATAGCGCGCATCCCCGCGCGCCCGCCGTATGGCGCATAGGCGATGAGATGGAAGGCAACATCGATCTAGTCCGAGAGGAAGAGGCGCTCGAAGTCTCCGCGCTGCTCTCCCGCATCGTCGTCGAGAAGTGGCAGGCGCGCGCAGACGATGGCAGTCTCCGCGCCGCCAAGTTCTCGGACATCTGCATCCTCTTGCCGAGGCGGACGGGGCTAGAGGTTCTGGAAGACGCGCTCGACGCCGAGGGCATACCCTACCGTCTCGAAGGCAAGTCTATGGTGTATGGCTCTCAGGAGGCGCGCGACTTGTTCAACTGCCTGAGCGCCGTGGACGACCCTTCGGATATGGTGGCTACCGCAGCCGCCCTGCGTTCGCCCGCGTTCGCCTGTTCGGACGTGGATTTGCTGCGCTACTACGAATCAGGCGGCAGGTTCGACTACCGCTACAAGGGCAAAAACGCGCCGCCGGGAGCGGTGTCGGATGCGTTGGACGCGCTCGCGGAGTTTCACGAACGGCGGATGTGGGTGTCGATACCCGCGCTCATCGACCGATTCATCCGCGATCGCATGCTCATGCAGGCGGCAATCGACTCCCCTAAGATGCGCGAGCAGTGGCGGCGGTACAGGTTCATGGTGGAGCGGGCGCGCGCCTTCTCGGACGCCGGCGGCGGCTCCCTGTGCGCGTTCTTGGACTGGACGCGGAAGCAGATGTCGGACCGTCAGCAGGTGGAAGAAACCCCCGCGCAAGAGATGGACGAAGACGTCGTCCGCATAATGACGGTTCACGCATCCAAGGGGCTGGAGTTCCCCATCGTCATCCTCATGGGGATCAACTCCCCTCCCCAAAACAGATTCAAGTCTGTTCTGTTCGATAGAGAAAACGGCGGCGCCGAAGCCGGGGTAGGCGATTTCCAGACGTCCGGTTACGCGGCGTTGAAAGACGACGAAAAGAGAGAGCGCGACGCCGAAGGAATCCGACTGCAATACGTAGCCGCCACACGCGCCAAAGATCACCTAGTGGTCAGCCTATATCGCAAATCGCAAAAATCGGAAAATACGCCCGCCGGTGAGTACGACGCTTTGCTCGAAGAGAAGCCCGATCTGTGGAATACGATTCCGGACGACCATCCCGACACCGCGCCACAGCCGTCCGCCGCGCCCGCCGCGCCGCCGCCCAACGGCTCGCTCGCGGCTAGGCAGCGTTGGCTAAACGAGCGCGATGGAATTCTCTCGCGTCAGGGCAAGCCCGCGTCCGTCGCCGCAACCAAGCTCGTGCAGATAGACAAGGCGCTGGACGAGTCCGAAGACGAAACCGAAGAGAAGGCGCGGGAGCCGTGGCGTCGAGGGCGCGCCGGCACCGCGATAGGGCGCGCCGTCCACGCCGTTCTTCAGACCGTAGACCTAGAGACGGGCGACGGAATCGAAGAGACGGCGCGCGCGCAGGCGGCGGCGGAGGGCATCCCTGACAGATATGACGAAGTGGCGCGGCTGTCGCGCACAGCCGTCGAAAGCGACATCGTGAAGCAAGCGGCGGCGAGCGGCGGATATTGGCGGGAAGTCCCCGTAGGCGTCCGCGTAGGCGACGGCGTATTGGAAGGGTTCGTCGATCTGCTGTTCGAGGGCGCCGACGGCAGCCTAGTGGTGGTGGACTACAAGACGGATGCGGTGAGCCGCGCGCAGGCGGCTGAGCGCGCCGATAGCTACCGCCTGCAAGCGGGCGGCTACGCGCTAGCCGTGCAGGAAGCCACCGGCAAGCGCGTGTCGCAAGCCGTGTTCCTGTTCCTAAGCCCAAAGCGTGAAGAGTCGTTCCACGACATCCCCGAGCTTATCGCGGAAGCGGGGCGAACGGCGAAGGAGCATCTGAGCAGAGCGCCGGCGTAGCGGGCGGTTGGCGCGGGGGCGCTCCCCCGCAATCCAAGCGTCCCATCCCCTTCGCCTTGCCCATCTATGCAAGCCCTCTGCGGTCGGGGCGTTGTCAGTTCAGCTCGTAAGCCGCCGGCGTCTCGCTCACCGCGCCTTCTATCGCCAGCTTGCTGAGGTGTTGGGATACGTTGCGTTCGGCGGAGCGACGCAGGCGCGGGTCCAAGTCTCGCGGATAGATAGCGTCGGCTATCGCCTTCGCGGTCGAGCGCCCGTCTTTCAGCGCGGCTAGAACCTGCCGCTCGCGTCTCATGCGGTGATCGTACTGCCAGCGCGCCAGCCCCGCCCCCTTCGGCGGCGAGGCGACAGGCCCATGCGCGGGGCAAACCGTATCGTGCGCGAACCCCATCAGCCGCCGCAGCGATTCCATGTACGCCGACAGGTCTCCCACCGACGTCGACGACGCGCCCAGCACCGTGTCGCCGGTGAACATCGCGCCGTCGCTTTCCAAGTGGTAGCAGACGTGATCCACCTCGTGGCCCGGCGTAAACAGCGCGCGCAGCTCCGCGCCCGCCGCGTCGATAGTTTCTTCGTCTTCCAGCGGCGTCACCGCGTCATCGTCGCCGAGAATCTTCCGCAGACGCCCCGCCAGCTTGGGATGGCAGCGAACCTGCGCGCCCATCGCCTCCTGAACGCGGTCCAGCCCGCCGATATGGTCCGTATGCCCGTGCGTAATCAGTATCGCGCTAATCTTCGGGCTGCCCAGCTCCGCCCAGTAGTCGAGAATCGCCCGCGTCCACACCCGCCAATTGTCGCCGGTATCCATCAAGACCATCTCGCGCGACGGATCGCCGACGAAGTAGTTGGTCGATCCGCCCGGGTGCGAAACCGCGCCGTCGTCGATGTGCATTCCGTATATGTGCTGGGTTATCCGCATGGAGCATTCACCTCTTGCCTACCCCTCTTGCAAGCTAAAGCGCGTCCAGCCGCGCGATCGCTTCGCTCGGGATAACGATGGACTCGGCGTCGGCGTTGCTCTCGACCTGCTCAGGGCGAGACGCTCCGACGATGACGGATGTTATCTGCGGACGCGACAGCGCCCACGCGATTAGTATCTGCGGGACGCTTGCGCCTATCTCGGCGGCTGTGTCCTTCAGCGCGTCCGCCATGCCGAAGACGCGCTCGTTCCAGTACGTTTCTTTGGCGCGCTGAGCGTGGCGCGAAGCCATGTGGCTGTCGGCGGGCGGCGCGGCGCGCGGATCGTACCGCCCCGTGAGAACGCCGCCCATGAATATCTGATATGGGACGATGCCGATGCCCTGATCGTCGCACACATCGAACAACTCGCCCTCGATGTCCCGCTTGGCGAGGTTGTACTCCGGCTGAACGGACTCGAACCGTTCGAGTCCGTTCTTGTCGCTCACCCATAGCGCCTTCGTAAGCTGCCACGCCGCGAAGTTGGAGCATCCAACGTATCGGATCTTGCCCTGCCTAACTAGGTCGTCGAGCGTCTTGAGCGTCTCTTCCAGCGGGGTGTCCGGGTCGAAGTAGTGGACTTGATACAAGTCTATATAGTCCGTGTTCAGACGCCTGAGGCTGCCTTCGACGGCTGCCATGAGGTGCTTGCGGGACAGCCCGACATCGTTCGGAGCGTCGCCGGTGGCGACGAACCCTTTGGTGGCGATGACGAAGTCGTGGCGGCGACGCCGCGTCGCCTTCCCGACTACGACTTCCGAATGCCCGGAGTTGTAGGCGTCGGCGGTATCCACGAAGTTGACGCCGGCGTCTAGCGCCGCGTCCACCACCGAGATGGCGCGGGCGTCATCGACGTATCCAGCGCCGAACATGTTCGTTCCCAAGCAGACGCGCGACACCTTTAGCCCGCTGCGCCCTAGATTTACGTAATTCATCGGCTATTCCACGACGCTCACTCTATAGACGGCTCCGGCATAGAGCGGCGGCTCTTTCCCATAAAACCGTCACAACAGCCTAGATCGGCTACTGTATCCTATTGCTTTGCCAATCAAATGCCTTAGATCGACAACCGCTCCGAATTCTACAAAAGCGCTAAAGAACTTCTCATAATCATGTCCCCAATAGATCATCGCGCAAGCCATAGGCGCGCCTTTGCCTTGCGCGTTGCCATTTTCCAGAAACTTCAGTCGCGTATCGTAGAGAAAACACGTCGCGGTAGCCTTGCCCCACACATATTGTTTCCAATGATTGGTGTTCGCGGCTACAGGAACCAACGCCAGCACTTCCGCATTGTGCATGTTGTGGGCATCCGCACATTTGCGAAGCCAGTTTTTTATCGTCGTCCCCCTTGCGCGATCCGCTCCATAGGGCGGATTGACATATATGGAGGCATAGTTCCATTCCTTGTTCAAGCCGTCATTTTCAGGCAAAGACCATTCAGTATCAGCATTGACTATCGACCATTCGTTGGAGCATGGATCGAGTCCGATGGTTCCGCCGAAAAAATCCTTGACCGCATCGACGTACTTGGGTGGAGTGCACCAGTCTACACTTTGCGAAGTTGTGGTTCTGCCAGCAGTCATGCCAGAATCTCTGCTTAGTCCTTCCTCTGGAGCGCCTCGCCCGCCAGAGTATTTTGCAGTGAATCTATGGACTGGCATGTCGCGATCGATCTATGAGCCAGATATATTTCTACCTGAACAGCCGCGCCGGGCGCTCCACGCTCGCCTGTAGGCGGCGCATGAAGCTTGCCGCCACCGCGCCGTCGATGACTTGGTGATCCGCAGTCAGGCTCAGCGTCATCATCTCGCGGATGGCGATTTCGCCGCGCGCCACGACGGGCTTGCGAACGCTCCGCCCGACGCCCAAGATGCCTGCCTGCGGCTGGTTGAGTATCGGCGTGAATCCGTCCACGCCGCCTAGGACGCTTATCGTGAACGTGCCGCCGACCACCTCGTCCGGCGATAGCGAGCCATCGCGCGCGCGGAGCGACAGGCTATGCACCGCGTCCGATATCTGCCGTATGTCCATAGAGCCGACATCGCGCAGGACGGGGACTATCAGCCCGTCGTCGAGCGCCACCGCCACGCCCATGTTTATCTGCTCGAATGTGTAGAGAGCGCCGTCCACGAGCGCGGCGTTCATCGTTGGGAATCGCGCGAGCGTGTCGGCGCACGCCTTGATAAGCACGTGGGCGAGGGTGATGGTAGTGTCTTCGGCTCTGGACGCTTCGCGCCGCATCGCCTGCGCGTCCGAAACGTCCACCTCTAGGAAGTACGAGAGCTGCGCTGAGCTTCGCAGGCTGTCTGTCATGTGGCGCGCGATGCTGCGACGCATCCCGCTCAGCGGCTCGCCGCTCGTCGGCTGAGGCAGCCCGGGCGGCATTGCCGCCGCGCTCGCCGCCCGCGTCTGCGCTTCGGCGAACGCGCGAACGTCCGCCTCGACGATGCGCCCGCGCGCTCCGGACGGCGATACGCTTGCGATGTCCACCCCAAGCTCCGCCGCCGCGCGTCGCGCGCCCGGCGTAGAGCGCGGCGCGTCTCCCGACTGCCGCCGCGCCGGTTGCCGCCGTCTGCGAGGCGCCGCCGCCCGCGTTCGCGTCGCCGTCTGCGCGGCTTCGGGCGCGGGCGGCTGTTCGCCTTCATCCAGCACGTAGCCGATAAGCCCGTCCACCGCCACCGTCGCGCCCTCTTCCACCAGCGGATGGAAGAGCCCGCCCGCCACCGATTCGAGATCGTAGTTGAGCTTTTCCGTCTCGATTTCCGCCAGAACCTCGCCCTGCCCAACATCGTCGCCCTGAGACTTGGCGAGCCTAACCACCCTGCCTTCCGTCATGAAATCGCCCAATCTGGGCATGACTATCGGAGTCGCCATCGCTCCCTCCCGCGCGCCGCTGAAAGCCGTCGTCGTTCGATACGGTCGTCGCTACTCCATCGTTTCCAGCGCGGCGTCCACCACCATATCCGCTGTCGGCACGAACAGCGCCTCCAGCGGGCGGCTGTACGGCACCGGCGCGTGGGGCGCGTTGAGGCGTATGGGCGGCGCGTCGAGGTAGTCGAACGCCTCTTCCGCCACCAGCGCCGAGATGTCCGACGCGATGGAGCATCGCGGGTAGTCTTCGTCCACGATGACCACTTTGCGCGTCTTCTTGACGGATTCGACGATGGTTTCGTCGTCCATCGGCGAGAGCGACAGCAGATCGACGACCTCCGCCGAGTAGCCTTGCGCCTCCAGCTCGTCCGCCGCCTGAAGGCATACGTTCGTGGTGTAGCTGATGCCGACGAGCGTGACGTCTTCGCCCTCCCGCGCCACGCGCGCGCCGCCGATTTCTAGCTCGTAAGGCTCTTGCGGCACGTCCACATCGAAGCGGATGCCCATGAGCTGGCGGTTGTTGAACACGATTACGGGGTCGTCGTCTCGTATGGCGGCGGTCATCAGTCCCTTGGCGGTGTACGGGTCCGACGGCGCGACGCACTTGAGTCCCGGGAAGTGGGTGAAGATGGAGTAGAGCGTCTCCGAGTGCTGCGCGGCGGAGTTCGTTCCCGCGCCCGTGCCTGTCATTATGGTGAGCGGGATGGTGACCTTGCCGCCGAACATGTAGTGAATTTTGGCGGCGTTGTTGGTGATCTGGTCGGCGCAGACGCCGTAGAAGCCCACATACATCAGGTCTACGATGGGTCGCAGCCCGGACGCCGCCGCGCCCACGCCCGCGCCCACGAACCCGGCTTCCGAGATGGGCGTATCGCGGATGCGCTCCCGCCCGAAGTCGCCCACTAGGCCTTTCGTGAGCCGCATTGGGCCTCCCCAGGCGTCCTGCTTGTCCTCGCGGTCTCCGCCGCCCGCGATATCCTCGCCCATGACGATGACGGTATCGTCGCGCTCCATCTCGGCGCGGATTGCTTCGTTGATTGCCTGTATGTAAGAGATTTGGCGGGTGGCTTGGGTGGTCATGGGGGTTGGATCCTTTCGTCGGGGGCGGCTATATTGTTCTCGGCACGTTTAGAAGCGATTCGAGCGTGTAGCCTATCCCTGTGTTCCCAGCGCGCAAGGATGTGATCCAGCCGCGACGCTCGAGTTCGGCGAGCGCGTCGGCAAGCTGGTGGATGTTCATGGCGGGTTCCTGCGCGATGGTTGTAATAGCTAAGGCCATGGATGTGGTTGTCATGTGAATCTATGGAATAACAACCTCGTTAAGGCTGCCTTTCTCTGTTACACGGTATATGAATGGTCTAGGCATGTTCGTCGAGATATGAACTATCTTTTCGTATGCTCGTAAAAACATCGCATCTTCTCCCAGCTCAACGCGCTCGCTCCCCAAAGGTAAAAACAGCCTATCTCATACTCTTTGATAGCAGAAAGCTCTGACTGTCTTGTATGATGCCTGCTATCGTGACCTATGAGAATCCATCTTTGTTTGCCGACCTCAGTCATCCATACATCATCACTTTCACCAGCGGAGAAATGATCTTGTAGAATCTCTATGGAAGTTGGCAATCTCAGGATTTTCAGAGCCTCCGGAAAAGCCGTACCGACATCCCTATCGAAAAACAGTGTTGGCTCGGGATTTCGTGACAAATGACTGTCGTGCGGTCGATTCATTCAGGCCACTGTATGAACACCTTCGAATGATAGCGCGTCTCGGATATCTTTCTCGCTAAGTCTATAGTCGTCCTGAATCTCGGCGATGCTTTCCCCTGCTTCCCAACGCGCTTTTAGAACCCACGTCGATACTCCGCTTACTGCCGGCTTTCCAAAAGAGATTCGGGGGTCTATCTTCACCCGGCTATCTCTTCCGTCGACATGCCATGTCAAGGCGATGCCTTGTTCGTAATCGAACTGAGTGGATCGCTCATCGATCAGTTCCCTCCAAGTCCATTGGCTATACTTGTCAGCAACTGCCGGATTGTCCGCTAGAGCGCCGCCTTCCAGCTCGCGGAGTTCGAGCATTAGGTGATGTCCTTCCGTCAACCACTTATGCTCCGCAAATGGATACTTGGATTTCAACATCCGCGCCGCGTAATCTCTAGCCTTGCGAATCCTTTGGAGAGACACCCCGTGCGCGCGGAATGTGGCGACGAAGGCAACCTCGACCAATTCTAGGTAAGACACCCCGCTCCCTTTCGGGCGTTCTGGATTGGTTCGACGCCAATAGCTGACCGCCTGAGTGGAAATTCCAGAATACTTCGCCGCCTCGCTAACGCGATATGCGGGAAGATAAAGGCGGTCGCGCCAATCCTTGCCCTTTTTGTATGTGACCGTAAGCGTCGTCATGTACGACTCGCCCCCTTATGGCGGCAGATAATTGCTATATCAGTCACCCATACCGCACATACACATCCGTCATCAGCTCTTCCGGCTCCGGGAAGGGGCTGTCGTCCGCGAAAGATACGGCGTCGGCCACCGCTTGCGCCGCCTGCGTCTGCATCTTGCTCAGATCGGACTCTGTGGCGAATCCGTTGTCGAGCAGGTGGCTTTCCATGCGGGTTATGCAGTCGCGCGCTTTGTAGTAGGCTTCCTCTTCCTCGCTGCGGTAGCCTAGCGGGTCGTCCGCGCCGAAGTGGCCTTGGTAGCGGTATGTCTGCGCCTCTATCAGCGTCGGCCCCTCGCCTCGCCGCGCTCTGCCTACCGCCTGCGCCGCCACCTCGTGCATCTCCAGCGCGTCTTGGCCATCCACCAGAACGCCGGGCATGTCGTATCCGGCGGCTCGGTTGGCGACCGACGCTCCCGCCACCGTGAACTCGAACGGGGTGGCTTCCGCGTAGCGGTTGTTCTCGCACACGAACAGCACCGGCAGCTTCCATACGCTGGCTAGGTTCATGGACTCGTGCAAAACGCCTTGGCTAGACGCGCCATCCCCGAAGAACACGACGCTCACCTGATCCGTCCCCCGCACCTTCGCGCTCAGCCCCACGCCGGTGGCGACGGGGATGTTGGAGCCGACTACGCCGTTCGCGCCGAGCATCCCCTTGCCGATGTCGGCTATGTGCATCGTGCCGCCCTTGCCCTTGTTGGTGCCTGTGGACTTGCCGAGCAACTCCGCCATCATCTCCTTGAGATCCACGCCCTTGGCGATGCAGTGGTGGTGGCTGCGGTGGGTTCCCAGCACATAGTCGTCGTCGCGCAGGTGGGCGCAGATTCCCGTCGGCACGGCTTCTTGCCCGATGGAAGAGTGCATCCCGCGCAGCTTGCCCGCGTCCGCCTCGCGGCGAGACTGCTCCTCGAACCTGCGGATGGTCAGCATAGTCTTGTACATCCACAGGAATGTGTCTTTGTTCAGTTCCGAGTAAGTGGCTGCCATTGCGCCCTCCTCTCCGCGCTTGGGGTCGGCGCCGCTGCCGGGCTGACAGACGCGACAGGCGCGCGGCGTCGCCGACGGGCGTGGCGGGAGTGTATCAACGGCGCGGCGAAGCGTCAAACGCGGGCGCGCCGATAGGGGCGTCCGCGCCTGCGAATGGGCGAGCGCCGCTAGTCTTGGTAGATCATCCACTCCAGCAGGTTGTCGTCCGGGTCTCGCGCGTAGAGGCTTACTGCGGCGCGGTGGCGGAGCGCGCCGCGCCGGGGCGCGGGTCCGGCGATGATCTCCACGCCCGCGTCTTCCAGCCAACGGCGGCATTCGTCGGCGTCGCCGTCCCACACGAAGCAGATGTCGGCGCAGCCGGGAACCGCCGTCGGACCGCGAAGCGAGGCTACATACCCTTCGGGATGCACGTTTATCTTGGAGTCTCCCACCTGTATGGAGAAGATGCCGGCGTCTCCCGCGCGCCACTCCTCTTCGTCATTGATGTGGAATCCGAGCCGCTTGTAGAACTCGATGAGCCGCTCTGCGTTGGCGGTGGGCATGGCGATGTGGTCTATGCTTGCGGTTGCCATTGGCGTCTCCCCGCGGTCGCTTGGGTTGGAACTGGAATAGGGTGGGGCGGCGCTATCGGGGAAGCTCGTCGTCCGGGCGGCTGCGGATGTAGCGCGCCTGCCGAACGCCGAAGTCCTCTTGCAGCTGCGCGGTCAGCCCGCCGTCTACGACGAGCGCGTGGCCCGTGATGAAGCTCGCCTCGTCCGAACAGAGGAATACTACGGCGTTGGCGATGTCCACAGGCTTTCCCGAGCGGCGGACGGGGTACTGGTCTTCGATGAACCGCAGCCCGTCCGGGTTCTCGTCCCACGCCGCCTGCGCGCGCTCCGTAACGATGTGTCCGGGGCATATGGCGTTGACCCTGACGCCGCTTGGCCCAAGCTCGGTGGCGAGTTGCCGCGTGATGCCGATGACGGCAGCCTTGCCGGTTTCGTAGACGAGCGCTCCCGGCGCGCCGAACAGCCCGTGAACGGACGATATGTTGACGACGCTGCCGCCGCCCGCGTCGCGCATATGCGGCGCGGCGCGCTTGACGGCTAGGAAGTGAGCCTTTACGAGAATGCCCATGCCCGCGTCGAAATCCGCCTCCGTGATGTCCGCGAGCTGGTTGTCTCCGCGCCATAGCTCGGAAGAGACGGCGTTGTTGACGAGGATATCCAGCCTGCCGAACTCGGATGCGGCGCGGTCTATCATCGCGTCTATCTCCGCCGCGCGGCTCACGTCGGCGCGCATTGCGAGCGCGCGTCCGCCGCCGTTGGCTATCGCGGCGGCGTTGGCGCTTGCGGCGGCGACGTCCACGTCGGCTATCAGCACGCTCGCGCCCTCTTCCGCCAGCCGCCGCGCCGTCGCGCCGCCGATGCCCAGCGCGCCGCCTGTAACTACTGCCGCCTTGCCTTTCAGCCTGCCCATGCCTGTCGCTCCGATCTATTCTCTCAGCGGCGCGTCGACCGCCAACGGTCTGTCTTCGAGTATGGCGAGCGGCGCATCCGTCACCATGCGGCGGGCTGCGTCGCGCCCGACTAGGCTTGCCGCAGCGTCGACGCCGTCGGTTAGATTGGGAGACCTGCGCCCCTCCGCCGCGTGCGTGTCCGACGCCATGACGTGCGCCATGCGCCGCCTCAGAAGAACGCGCGTGAACCGCTCGACCTCCGCGTCCCACGCGCCGACTAAGCTCCCGGCGGTTATTTGGCTCAGCATCCCGCGTTCGATGAACCGCGCCAGCATATCCGCGTCGCGCTGGAACGCCTCGATGCGCTCCGGATGGGCTAGAACCGGCGTCAGTCCCATGCGCCTAACCGCGTCCAGTGTCGGCTCTATCCAGCTCGGCGCGCCGAAGAAGGGCATCTCTATCAGGATGTATCGTGAGCCGTTCATCGGCAGCGCGCGCCCAGCGGCTATCTCGTCCGGCAGATCGGGCGACAGGTGGTTCTCCATGCCCAGCGCAAGCGTGAGCGCGACGCCGTTCGCCGCGTTGAGCGCGTTCGTCTCCGCAATCAGGCGGCGCAGATGGCTAACCGAAGACTCTTCCGTAACGTCTTTGCGGTGCGGGGTAGCCAGAACCGTCTTCGTTCCGCCGTCCGCGGCCGCGCGGCACATAGCGAGTGTCTCGGCGAGCGTCTTCGCGCCGTCGTCTACACCCGGCAGGATGTGCGCGTGCAGGTCGCGCATTTCGCAGCTTCCGTTCATAGCCGTCCGCAAGCCGTCTATCTGCGTATGTTCACCCTGCGGAACGCTTCGGCGTATGGCATGTTGGCGCGCTGCCCGATTCTGCGCGCGTTCGCCTTGACGAAATCGCCCACGCTCGCATCGCCGTCCGAAGACACTTGCGAGGCGTGTTTCTCTAGGGATTCTATCTTCAGCTCTATAGTGTCGGTGATGTCTATGTAGGTGTCAGGCTCTTCGGTTCCCCAGAAAAGCACGTCGCCCACCTTGTGCGTGTCCAACCCGTCTTCCGTGATATGCTCAGGGAAGTGCAGCCTGTCGCGCGCGTATGGGAAAACCGCGTCCATCGTCACCATGCCAACCATGCGGTGGTCTCGGTGTAGGTAGAAGCTGCGCCTGTGCGGGTCGGTAGCCAGAACAACGTCGGGCTTGTACTTTCGGATGGCGTGAACCAGCTTGCCCCTGAACTCCGCGCAGTCTTCGAGCGCGCCGTCCGGGTATCGCAGGTAGACCACCTCCTCTATGCCGAGAACCTCAGCCGCCTCCGCCTGCTCGCGCTCGCGGATCTCCGCAAGCCGCTCGGACGTCAGATCGGGGTCGGACGTTCCCTTGTCGCCGTTGGTGCATAGAACGTAGTAAACCTTGGCTCCTTGCGCTATCCAACCTGCGACTGTTCCGCCGCAGCCAATCTCGGCGTCGTCCGGGTGAGGGGTTACGACCAGCGCTCGTTCGGGTCTGTCCATCGTCTTATCCAGCGCCTCCTTTGCTTGGGGTTTCGCGCAACAGTCTACAGGCATAGGGCGCGGGCTGTCAGCCTCCGAACGAGCCGGGCGAGCCGCCGTCATCGGCATTCCGAGCGGAGCCTGCCCCCCTTTCTGTTTTGTCCGCGCCGCTCTGATACAATCCGAAACATTGGCGGATCCGGCGGCGAAGAACGGCTGGCGCAGGGGGAGCGATGGACACTGGCATAAAGCTGCGAAAGTTCGAGTGGGGCGACGCGCGCGCCGTCGCCCGCCTGTTCGCCGAGATTGGCGGCGCTCTCGGCACGGAGAAGGAGGCGAGCGAGGATCTGGTGCGCCAGACGCTCGCGCATCCGTCGGCGCGCCCTGAGGAGAACCTGACGCTGGCGACGCTCGACGGCGCGCTCGCGGGCTACAGCCAGCTGTTCCCGGAACTGCCCATCCGAAGGGCGGTGGTCGCGGGCGGAACGCTCGCCGAGCATCGCGGGCGCGGCGTCGGGCGGCGTCTGCTGCGCGCCGCCATCGAGCGGGTGTCCGCTATGGAAGTGGACGCGCTGCACGTCCAAGCCGCCGCGGCGGACGACGCGGCGCGCCGGCTGCTGGAATCGGAATGCTTCGAGCGCGTCAAAGACTACTGGCAGATGCGCTGGGAGGGCGGCGAGCTGCCCCCGCTGCGGCTGCGCCCCGACTTTCGGCTCAAGGGCTTCGAGCTTGGCAAGGACGAGGCGATGCTGACCGAACTGCAAAACATCGCGTTCGGCGAACATTGGGGGTTCTGCCCGAACACGGTCGAGGAGATAGCCGCGCGGGTTCGCATCTCGTCCACAGACCCGGACGGCATAGTGTTCATAATGGACGGCGACAGCCCCGCCGGGTACAACTGGACGCTGCGAAACGAGAACGAACACGGCAAAGTGGGGTTCGTCTCCATGACGGGCGTTCACCCTGACTACCGCGGCAACGGGCTAGGCACGGCGGTCGTGGTGAGCGGCATGAAGTACCTGATAGAGCAAGGCGTGGATGGCGTGGAGCTGGAAGTGGATTCCGAAAACGCGCCCGCGCGAGAGCTGTATCTGAAGCTGGGTTACAGGCAAGTTCACCATTCCGTTTGGTTCGAACGCAAGATGCGTTAGGAGCGCGCGATGAGTTTAGAGTTCGTGCAGATGGCGGATCCGCAGTTCGGCATGTTCGCCGCGATGAGCGAGTATACAGACGCTGAAGTAGCCAAGCGGCGAGCGCGGGGGCTGCTCATCCGCAAGGCGCCGGAGCGCATAAGCGGGTTCGCGGATGAGTCGCGGCTGTACGGCGCGGCTATCCGCGAGACGAACCGCATCGCGCCCGCGTTCGCGGTAGTCTGCGGAGACATGGTTCACGACGCGAGCGATCGGGCGCAGGTGGACGAGCTGTTTCGCATCACCTCGACGCTGGACGCCAATATCCCCATCCACTTCGTGGCGGGCAATCACGACGTTGGCGACGCGCCGACTTCAGAATCGCTCGCGCGCTACCGCGAGCGATTCGGGGCGGACAACTACTCCTTCGACTATGACGAATGCCATTTCGCAGTCATCAACAGCTCGGTGGCGTTCGATCCATCCGACGCGCCTAGGGAGTGGAGCCGGCTGTCGCAGTTCCTTGCCGACGACCTAGCCGCCGCCCGCAGGCGCGGAGCGCGCCGCATGTTCCTATTCACGCATCATCCGCTGTTCACAGAGCGCGCGTCCGAGCCGGATAGCGACTGGACTATCCCGACGGAGCGGCGCGACCCGATAGTTCGCGCGCTGCGAGAGTACGGCGTATCCGCAGTATTCGCGGGACACATGCACAGGAACATCTACGCAAGCGACGCGGGACTGTCGATGATAACCAGCGGCGCTGTCGGCTATCCGTTCGGCGAAGACCCATCCGGGCTTAGAGTGGTAAGCGTGGACGACGACGGCGCGATGCGCCACCGCTACTATGGCTTGGACGCTGTCTGATGATACGATGGCGACTCAGCCGCGCCGCTCACCACGGAGGCAAGCCATGACCATACGCTCCACAGTCCCAGCCCGCGTCCGACGCGGCAAGCGCGCTGCGCCGCCTCCATACGACTGGCGGGGCGAGATAGACTATGACAGCCTAGAATTCAGCCCGGACGTCAAGGAGGCTCCGCCCGACAGCATGCTGCAGAACGACGAAATAGACCAGATAATCTGGCTTCTGAAGACGTATCTCGCCCTCTACTATGGGGAAGCCTACATCTTCGTCAACCGCGAAACCTTCATCTGCTACGACGAGAGCAACCTAAACGTTCGCGTAGCCCCGGACGTGTACGTGGCGTTCGACGTGAACGCGGAGAAGATATACAGGCGCAGGCTGTATCTGCCTTGGGAGGCGAAGAAGCCGCCGGACTTGGTATTGGAAGTGGCGTCCGAGCATACCGCTCGCAACGACATCGAGCGCAAGCCCGCCATCTACGCGCTGATAGGCGTTCCCGAATACTGGCTGTTCGACCCCACAGGCGGGGACCTCTACGGCGCGCCGCTGATCGGATTGAGGCTGGTGGATGGCGAGTATCAGCCGATAGAGATGACCCGCGAGCCGGACGGAATCCTGAAGGGGTACAGCGATGTTTTGGGTCTGAGCCTGTGCTGGGACGAGGGCAAGCCTCGCCTGTACGATCCCGCGATTGGCGAGTACCTAGAGGACTCGGAAGCTGCGCTGTCCGCCCGCCGCGCCGCCGAAGAGCAGTTGGACGAAGAGCGAGCTGTTCGCATAGCCACAGAAGTCGTCCGGGATGTGGAACGGGAAGCGAGACTAGCCGCTGAAGCTCGACGGGACGCGGAGCGCGACTCGAGGCTGAGCGCCGAGGAGCAGCTAGGCGAAGAGCGCGACTCGAGGCTGACTGTCGAAACCGAGCGGGATGAAGAGCGTGAGGCGAGGCTGACTGCCGAAGAGCAGCGGGATGCGGAACGTGAGGCGAGGCTGACTGTCGAAACCGAGCGGGACGAAGAGCGTGACGCGAGAATGACCGCTGAAGAGCGTCTAGGCGCGGAGCGTGAGGCGAGGCTGACTGCCGAGGAGCAGCTAGGCGAAGAGCGTGAAGCTAGACTAGCCATCGAAGCCGAAATCGCGCGGCTGCGGCAAGAGATGCGAAGCAGGCAGTCCGAAGGCTGACCACGAGCCGACTAGAGAGAGCCGCGAAAGCCCAAAATCGCCAGAAGCGGGGCGCCGCTCACCACGGAGGCAAGCCATGACCATACGCTCCACTGTCCCAGCCCGCGTCCGACGCGGCAAGCGCACTGCGCCGCCTCCATACGACTGGCGGGGCGAGATAGACTACGACAGCCTAGAATTCAGCCCGGACGTCAAGGAGGCTCCGCCCGACAGCATGCTGCAGAATGACGAAATAGACCAGATAATCTGGCTTCTGAAGACATATCTCGCCCTCTACTATGGCGAAGCCTACATCTTCGTCAACCGCGAAACTTTCATCTGCTACGACGAGAGCAACCTCAACGTGCGCGTAGCCCCGGACGTGTACGTGGCGTTCGACGTGAACGCGGAGAAGATATACAGGCGCAGGCTGTATCTGCCGTGGGAGGCGAAGAAGCCGCCGGACTTGGTATTGGAAGTGGCGTCCGAGCATACCGCCCGCAACGACGTCGAGCGCAAGCCCGCCATCTACGCGCTGATAGGCGTTCCCGAATACTGGCTGTTCGACCCCACAGGCGGCGACCTCTACGGCGCGCCGCTGATCGGATTGAGGCTGGTTGACGGCGAGTATCAGCCGATAGAGACGACCCGCGAGCCGGACGGAATCCTGAAGGGGTACAGCGATGTTTTGGGTCTGAGCCTGTGCTGGGACGAGGGCAAGCCTCGCCTGTACGATCCCGCGCTCGGCGAGTACCTAGAGGACTCGGAAGCTGCGCTGTCCGCCCGCCGCGCCGCCGAAGAGCAGTTGGACGAAGAGCGAGCCGTTCGCATAGCAACGGAAGTCGTCCGGGATGTGGAACGGGAAGCGAGATTAGCCGCTGAAGCTCGACGGGACGCGGAGCGCGACGCGAGGCTGAGCGCCGAGAAAGAGCGGGATGTGGAACGTGAAGCGAGACTGGCCGCCGAAAACGAGCGGGATGCGGAACGTGAAGCGAGACTAGCCATCGAAGCCGAAATCGCGCGGCTGCGGCAAGAGCTTCGAAGTCGGCAGCCCGAAGACTGACCAACAAGCCGACTAGAGAGAGCCGCGAAAGCCCAAAGTCGCCAGAAGCGGGGCGCCGCTCACCACGGAGGCAAGCCATGACCATACGCTCCACAGTCCCAGCCCGCGTCCGACGCGGCAAGCGCACTGCGCCGCCTCCATACGACTGGCGGGGCGAGATAGACTACGACAGCCTAGAATTCAGCCCGGACGTCAAGGAGGCTCCGCCCGACAGCATGCTGCAGAATGACGAAATAGACCAGATAATCTGGCTTCTGAAGACATATCTCGCCCTCTACTATGGCGAAGCCTACATCTTCGTCAACCGCGAAACCTTCATCTGCTACGACGAGAGCAACCTCAACGTGCGCGTAGCCCCGGACGTGTACGTGGCGTTCGACGTGAACGCGGAGAAGATATACAGGCGCAGGCTGTATCTGCCGTGGGAGGCGAAGAAGCCGCCGGACTTGGTATTGGAAGTGGCGTCCGAGCATACCGCTCGCAACGACGTCGAGCGCAAGCCCGCCATCTACGCGCTGATAGGCGTTCCCGAATACTGGCTGTTCGACCCCACAGGCGGGGACCTCTACGGCGCGCCGCTGATCGGATTGAGGCTGGTTGACGGCGAGTATCAGCCGATAGAGACGACCCGCGAGCCGGACGGAATCCTGAAGGGGTACAGCGATGTTTTGAGTCTGAGCCTGTGCTGGGACGAGGGCAAGCCTCGCCTGTACGATCCCGCGCTCGGCGAGTACCTAGAGGACTCGGAAGCTGCGCTGTCCGCCCGCCGCGCCGCCGAAGAGCAGTTGGACGAAGAGCGAGCTGTTCGCATAGCCACAGAAGTCGTTCGGGATGTGGAACGTGAAGCGAGACTAGCCGCTGAAGCTCGACGGGACGAGGAGCGCGACGCTAGACTGACCGCCGAGAACGAGCGGGATGAGGAACGCGACGCGAGGCTGACTGTCGAAGAGCGGCTAGGCGACGAGCGCGATGCGAGGCTGACCGTCGAGAACGAACGGGATGAGGAACGCGATGCAAGGCTGACCGCTGAAGAGCGGCTAGGCGAGGAGCGCGACGCGAGGCTGAGCGCCGAGGAGCGGCTAGGCGAGGAGCGTGAAGCGAGACTAGCCGCCGAAGCTGGACGGGATGCCTTCGAAGCCGAAATCGCGCGACTGCGGCAAGAGCTGCGAAGCCGGCAGCCCGAAGACTGACCACCGAGCCGACTAGAGAGAGCCGCGAAAAGTCCAAAGTCGCCAGAAGCGGGGCGCCGCGCCGCCGCCTACGGCAGGTCGATGCGGCAGACTCGGCGGCTGGGATCGCAGCAGAACAGCAGCGCGCCATCGTGCAGAGTCAAGCCGTGCAGCTCCGGATCGGGCACGTCGATTTCGTCGAGGATTTCGCCGTCCTCGACGCTCAGGCGGTGGATGCGGCGCATGGCGCGGTCGGCGCACCAGAGCGTTTCGCCATCCCACGCTATGCCGTGCGGCGCGGCGCCGGGCGTGGGGATAGAGTGGCGAACTTCGCGGGTGGCGGCGTCTATCAGATAGATGCGAAGCGCGGGCTTGGCGGCAACCCACATGTCCCCGTCCACCCACTCCATGCCGTGCGGACGGTTGTAGGCGGGGCCTCTGTCGCGCGGATCGCGGACGTCGCCGCCGGGCGGGTCGCAGAACTCGATAGTCGAGCCGTCTTCGGACAGCCTATATAGGCGTGAGTTGTGGGTGGACGCCACCCATACATCTCCGCCGCCAACGGTCAGACCGCTCGATTTGTAGGTCTCCGTGGGCGCGTCTATCATCGCCTCTCCGCTGTCGTAGTCCAGCTTGTAGAGATGGCTGTTCTCCGCGTCTATCACCCACAGCCCATCGTCCGCCGCTTGCAGCCCGTTAGGCCTAGGGCCCGGCGTGAGCCACATATCTTCTATCTTGGGCATCTCGCGCTCCCGAGCCGCGTCGCTTTCCTAGCCGTCCATTCGCGTAAGGATGAAACCCTTCTCGCCGCGCACCCTAACCGCGTTGGGCCTTGCGACGACGACGCCGGCGATGGTGTTGTCTAGCTTGGATTCGTTCATCTTCCATGTCAGCTCTACCGTCTCTTTGGGCAGATCGAGCGTAACGAATTGGATTTCGAGGTACCTTGGGCGATCCATGAAAATGGCGTTCCTGCCGCGCCATTCCGCCGCGCCCGCCACCGGCTCGTCGAATTCGAGCGTTACGGATTCGGCGGCTCTGTCGAATGCTACGGTAACGCCGCGCCTGTCGTTCTCGCTCGGTATGGCGAGCGATCCGCGATAGCGATGTGTGTCTGGTGTGTTCGGCATCGTTCGACCGCCCCGTTATGCGCTATTGGTGTCTTGACAATGTAGCGGATGTCGCGCCCTGAACCCAAGCGGAGCTATCCGGTTGGCGGCTGTTGCGCGACGTCCTCGGAGCGCCGCTCGTAGTGCGCCGCCATGTCCGAGTGGATGTCGCTCATGTGTCCGAGCGCGTCCGCCAGCTGTTCGAGCCGCTCGCCGGGCACCGCGATGAGCATGTGGCTGTCTTCCGCGCCCGAGTTGATTCGCATTCCGACGCAGCCGAAAGACTGCGCGGGGCGGCTCTCTGCTAGCGCGACGGGTATCGCGGCGCATCCGGGTCTGCCGTACACATTCGCGGGCGCGCTCGACCAATCTATCTGCCCTGCGCTTTCGCCCACCACCATCGCTTGGCGCGGGTTCGCCCAAATCAGCGCGGCGTCCGGCTCTACGGGCATCTGAGACAGCGGCCCATACACCACGCCGCCCTTCGCCTTTCCTGCCACCTTCGGCACGTGCGGCACTTCCTCTTCGCGCACGTAGGTGTTCTCGCACATCATTCCCACGTCTTCCATCAGCGCCGCCATCGTCCCGTCGGGAAGCTCGAACCCCATGACCATCGCGCCGAGCGGGCAGTTGTAGTGGTCTCGCGCGGCGGCGTAGAACACCTGCGTTTCGGCTTCGCGCCAGAAGGCGCAGCTCGAAGGCGCGGCGTTTCCAAGGCGCGATACGCCTTCGGGCGGCTCGTCCACGAACGCCATGCCGATGACGGGCTTGTCCAGCGGCACGCCGGCTTCCAGCTTCGCGGCTGTCTCGGTTCGGTTCGTCATGGGGGAGTCTCCCTCTCGAGTGGCGGGCTGCGGCGTATGTACAGGGGTTAGCCCATGATTTATCGAGCGTCTCCACTCTCGCGCGGCGGGCTGCGAGCCAGACTGCTCGGATTGTCGTCTACGACGCGCTTGAGAGTCAATCATACGCCTCATAGCATGTCAAGCGATGTCTTCTAGCGGGGGAAGCGCAGTGAACGGCGGCGCATGCAGAGTTCCCACCCGCCCGTCTTCACGGGCGGAGTTGAAGCGCGTCGAGCGCAATCGCTGGATGGGGCTTGTAGCCGCATCCAGCGGCATGTTCCTAGCCTCGCTGGACATCACGGTGAACGTCGCGCTGCCGAACATCGCGGACAGCTTCGGCGCGGACGCGGCGACCGTGCAGTGGATAATCATCTTCTACGTCGGCAGCAGCGCGGCGATGCACCTGTCGCTTGGCGGCGCCGCGGACGCCTTCGGACTCAAGCGCATGTTCGCGCTGGGGCTGGCGCTGTACGGCGTGGCTGTGGTGGCTATCGGGCTGTCGACGAGTCTGGAGGCGGTTTTCGCGCTCCGCGTGTTTCAAGCGGTGGGCAATGGGCTGCTGATGGCGCTTGCGCCCGCGATAGTCACTCGGCTGTTTCCCGCCGAATTCAGGGGACGCGCGCTAGGCATAATGGCGGCGCTCGGCACGCTGGGCATGATAAGCGGCTCGCTCGGCGGCGGCGCGCTGGTGGACGCGCTCGGATGGCGGTCCATATTCCTCGCGCGCGCGCCGCTGTGCGTAGCCGCAATAGCCTTCTCCATAGCCGCGCTCCGCCTGCCGACAGAGAGGAAACCGCAGGGCGAGCGGGCGAGCGGGTTTCGGCGCTTCGACGCCAAAGGCTCGGCGGCGCTGTTCGTGGGAGTCGGCGCGCTCATCCTAACGCTGTCTCTCGGCGGCAGAAACGGTTGGGCGTCGCCATACGTCATCGCGCTCGCCGCGCTGTCGGCGGGCGGTCTCGCGGCGTTCGCGGCTATCGAAAGGCGCAGCGGCAACCCGCTGCTGCCGCTCTCCGTTCTCAAGCAGAGGCGGATAGCGATTGCGCTGATAGTCTCCATGGCGGCGATGCTCGCGTCGTTCGTCCATTGGTTCGTCTTGCCCTTCTTCGTAGTGGATACGCTCGGCGCCGCCGCCAGCGTGTGGGGCGCGCTGCTGATGCTGATGACCATAGCCAGCGCCGTATCCTCTCCGCTGGGCGGATGGCTTTCCGACAGGATGCCGCCGTGCTGGGCTATCAGCGCCGGGCTTGCCGTATCCGCTATCTCTATAGCCATTCTCTCCGCGATGGACGAGCGTTCGGGAGTGGCGCGCATCGCGGTGGGCTTGACGCTGGCGGGCGTCGGCTCGGGGTTGTTCCAGACTGCCAACGCCAACCTGATAATGGGCGTCATGCCAGCCAACCGTCTCGGAATAGGCGGCGGCGTCATCGGGTTGTCGCGCGGGCTTGGCACCGTGTTCAGCGTGGCGATTCTGGGCGCGGCGTTCGCCGCGCGCGAGGACGTTCGCGCTCAGGCCGCGCCCGCTTCCGAGGCGTTCACGCTCGCATTCCAAGACACCTACCGCATCGCGCTCGCGATTGCGGCGTTCGCGTTCGCGCTGTCGCTGGTCAACCTCACCCGCCGCCCGCCCGTTCCGCCGCCCCACTAGCCACCCGCAGCCGTCCATAGGTACACTGTGGCTTGCGGGCGTCGACCGCCGACGCGCGCTCGGCAAGCGAACAAGCGCAGGAGCAGGCATACACCATGACGACATACGCGAGATACGAGGCGCATGGCGAAATCGCCTACGGAGTGGTCGAGGGCGACACGGTTAGGCAGCTGACGGCGGCGCCGTACGAAGACCACGAGGTTACGGACCACACCCATACGCTATCCGATGTGAAGCTGCTTTCGCCGGTCATGCCGGGCAAGGTGGTAGCCATTGGCTTGAACTACCGCAGCCATATCGGAGACCGCACCCCGCCGAGCGTTCCGGAGCCGTTCTTCAAGACGGCGTCTTCGGTCGTAGGCCCCGGCGACGAGGTGGTTATCCCCAAGGAGGCGCTGGAGCAGAACGTAACCATGCAGCCGGAAGCTGAGCTTGCGTTGGTCATCGGCAAGCGAGCGCGCCGCGTGAGCGCGGACGACGCGCTGGATTACATTCTCGGCTTCACCTGCGGCAACGACATCAGCGCGCGAAACTGGCAGGCGAACGATCTGAGCTGGTGGCGCGCCAAGTCTTCCGACACCTTCTCGCCCATAGGCCCCGTCATCGTCAGCGGGCTGGATCCGTCCGCGCTGCACCTCATCGGGAGAATCAACGGCGAGGTTACGCAAGAGCAGTACACGAGCGATCTGCTCTACGGCGTGCCGGAGATAGTCGAGTTCGTCACCCGCGTTCTCACGCTGGACCCGGGCGACGTGATAATGACCGGCACCCCCGGCGTTCCCGGAAACATCCACGACGGCGACGTGGTCGAGGTGGAGATAGAGGGCATCGGCGTTCTCAGCAACCCGGTTCGCAACGAGGCGTAGCTGGCGAACGGCTGGGGGCGCGCTTCTAGCTCGCCCCTAGCCAACCAGCTGCTCGAACCTGTAGGTCAGCAGCTCCTGCCCCTTGCCCAGCGTCCAGTAGTGGATGAGGTATGCGCCCGCGATTATCATGGCTATCTGCCCGACGGGTTCTATCAGCGGGAACACGCGCCGCATGAACTTGACGAGCGCGCCCTTGAAGAAGACTGCCCCCAGCGTCGCGCCGATCATGACCGCGCCCATGCCCATGCCGTAGGCTAGCGAGCCGATTACCGTATCCACCGCGCCGCCCGCGCTGAGGCTCAGCCCGGCTACGATGCCGACCGCGGCGAGGAATATGGGCAGCGCGCAACTGAGCGACGCCACCGCGTAGGCGATGCCGAACAGGAACACCTGCGTCAACCCGCGCCCGCCGCCTAGATTGACGCGGCTAGCCGCCAAGATGCCCAGCTTGCGGCGCGTCGCCAGCAGCCACACGCCGAGCGCGGCTATCGCCACCCCCACCGCCAAGCCCGCGAACGGCAGGAACTGCCCCACGAGCCGCCCGCCGGCAGCCAGAATCAGCCCCACCGCGCCGAACACCACTATGAACCCCGCCGTAGTCGCAAGCCCCATCAGAATCGCGCGCGCGCCCATCTTGAGCGGGTTGGTCTCCTCTTCCGAACCGCCTAGCTGGTATCCCACGTATGCGGGCAGCATAGCCGCGCCGCACGGGTTGACCGCGGCTACTAGCCCCGCGGAAAATGCGTATGCCAACGGAACATCGAACATTGCCATTCGTCCATTCGCTATATTCGTTCGCCCTCATTATATGGATGCGCGCGTCGCGGTTGTAGATTCGCCCCTATTCTCCAATATCCCGTTCGGCCTGTCGATTATTGACATTCCACGCCCGTCAAAATACACTCCATGCGGCGCGGACGAGCGGCAGCCAAGGGGGAGCGATGGCTAGGAGACGAGTCGGATACGAAGTGACTAGGCGCGGAAGGCGGCTCGGAGACGACGACGCGCGCATTCCAGTAGCGGCGGACTTGCAGTCGGTGCCGGGCGTTCCGATGCGAGACAACGAGGTTACCTACTACGCGCGCGAATATCCGCTGGAGAGCGTCGCCGTGGAGCATAGCGCGTCCTCGCTGTGGGCGCTCGATACGCGCGAGGAGGCTTCCCCCGAAACCGCCGAGCTTTACCGGCGCCACCAGAAGGAGATAGAGCCTGTAGTCGAATGGCTCAAGTCCACAGCCGATATGAAGCCGACAGCCGAGCCGAGCGGCAAGGACGTTACCGAAGCCATCCGCGCGAAGGCGCTCGAGCTTGGCTACGGCGAGGTTGGCTTCACCAACTTCGATCGCCGCTTCGCGTACAAGAGCAAGCGCAGCTTCGCGCGCGGAGACCTGCGAAACGCCATCTGCCTAGCCGTGGAGCAAGACTACATAGCCACGCAGACTATCCCCAGCCTAGAAGCCGAAGCCGCGCACGGCGACGCGCACCTGCGGCAGGCGGACATGGCTAAGCGGCTGGCGGCGTTCATCCACTCGCTGGGATACTCCGCGCAGGTGTGGGGACCCACGTGGCACTTCGGCGCGATGATACCGCTGTTCGTCAAAGCCGGGCTTGGGCAGCTGGGCATCAACGGACAGCTGCTGTCTCCGCACTTCGGATCCCGCGCGCGCCTTCAGGTAATCGCCACGGACGCGCTCATAACGCACGACAGACCGGTGGACTATGGCATAACCAAGTTCTGCGAGCTGTGCCAAGTGTGCTTCATGCGCTGCCCGGGGCGCGCCATAAACCAGAACAAGATATGGTATCGCGGTGTCGAGAAGAGCAAGCTGGACTTCCGCCGCTGCCGCCCAGTCATGACGCGATACTCCGGCTGCGGCATTTGCATGAAGGTATGCCCGATACAGCGCTACGGAATGCCGCAGGTGATGTCTCACTACATCGAAACCGGCGACATTCTAGGCAAGGGCAGCGACAACCTAGAAGGCTACACGCTGCCGGACAAGGGCTACTTCCGCGTTGGGCAGCTGCCCAAGTTCGAGGCGGGCTTCTTCGACATGCCGCTAGGCAGATCCGAAGACTTGGTTATGGACGAGTATCGCGAGCGGATTCAGGACGCCGACGCGGATCCCGACGAGCGCGAATGGGCGTGGGCGGAGTTCCGCCGCAAGCTCGACGACGCGCTGGAGCGGCGCAGCCTGCCGGTGGATATGGGAATGGACTTGGGTGGCTAGAGGCGCGGCGCGGCGGCGCGACGTCGCCGCCCCCTTTCGCGGCGCGGACGGCAACATATTCTATGGCTGGTGGCTGGTATTCATCAGCGGCTCGGTCATGGTCATATCCACCACGCCCATGTTCCACGCCATGGGGCTATGGTTCGTCGCGCTCGAAAACTCCTTCGGCTGGACTCGCACGCAACTGTCGCTAGCGTTCGCGTTCACCCGCGTAGAGGGCGGCATACTAGGCCCTATCGAGGGATACCTGACCGACAAGTTCGGCACGCGAAGGCTGGTCATGATCGGCATGACTATCATGGGGCTGGGCTGGCTGCTGTTCAGCCAAGTTCGGGATGTATCCGAAGTCCCCATCCTGCGCGAGCTGCCTTTCGACACGCTGCCGGACTTCGTTCAGCCCGTGATCCCGCCGCTGCTGTTCTATCTCGTCTACATATTCATCGCGCTGGGGCAGGGGCTGGGCAGCTGGCTACCGCTGATGACGATGCTGAACAACTGGTTCAGCCGCAAGCGCGCCATGGCGATGGGATTCTCGAACTCCACCAGTCGGCTGGGCAGCCTGCTGATGATTCCCGCGATAGCGTGGGCGATAGACCCGGAATACGACAGGCTCGGCTGGAAGCTGACGGTAGCGATAATAGGCGTGGCGATACTGGTCATCGCGCTGCCGCTGTCCACGCTCATCCGCAACAAGCCCGAAGACCACGGGCTGCTGCCGGACGGAGACAGGGCTATCGGCGCGACTCGTCCGGGCGCGCCGGCGCGCGCAGCCAGCAGCCAGCAGACGGATTTCACGTGGCGGCAAGCGCTGGCTACGCCTGCGTTCTGGCTGATAAGCGTCGGACACGGCTTCACCTCGATGATACTGATCGCGATGATGGCGCACCTCGCGCCGATGATGACCGATCAGGGATACAGCCTGCAAACCGCGTCTTTCGTCATAACCGCCTACACGGTGGTTTCCATGCTGTTCCAGATAGTGGGCGGCATCGTGGGCGACCGAGTCCCTAAGCGTCTGGCGCTGTTCGTGTTCACGTGGATACAAGCGTCCGGCGTGTTCGTGCTCACGTTTGGGCCAACGTCGCTGCTAACCGCGTTCGGGTTCGCGCTGCTGTTCGGCATCGGCTTCGGCGGGCGCAACCCGCTCACCGTGTCCATACGCGGCGAGTACTTCGGCAGGTCGTCTTTCGGCATGATAATGGGGCTGTCGCAAGTGCCTATGAACTTGATGCTGCTTGCCGCGCCCGTGTTCGCCGGCGTCGTGCGCGACGTGACTGGCGAATACACCTTCGCCTTCGCGGTTCTGGCGGCGCTGAACATGCTCGGCGGCGTCATGTTCCTGATGGCGAGCAAGCCGCGCCTAAGGTAGCCCGAACCCCGCAATGGCGCGCGGCTCGGCTGGCTGATAGACTCGTACACGCGGCGCGCGGCTTTCGGCTTCGACGTTCGCCGCCGCATATTCGGCTTGAGCGAGCCAGACCAGCGAGGATAGACGCGATGACGACATCCGCTCCCGCTATAGACGCCCCCGTTGCCGAGCGCAACGGCGAACTTGCCCTGTCTAGCGCGCTGTTCGTGAACATCGAGCCTATCTTGGAATCCGTCGCAGGCTTGTTGACGGACGAGGAGATGGATCAGTGGTTTCACGATCTCGACCGCGCCAACGAGGGGCGCGGCTTCTGCTTGGAGCTGACCCGCGGCGGGGAGTTGATAATCAGCCCCATGGCGAACCTAGACGGCGCGAATGCGGAAGCGAAGACGATTATAGATCTGGGCGTGTGGGCTGACGGATATGGCGGAATGGCGCTGGGCGCAAACGCGAACATGCGCCTGCCGGACGGCTCGCGCATACGCCCCGACGCGCTATGGCTGTCTCCCGAGCAGGTGGCGGCTATGCAGCCTATCTCCGCTGGAGGCGCCATAACCGTCTGCCCCGCCTTCGTCGTCGAAATCCGCTCCAGCAGCGACAATCTCGCGCCCCTGCGCGACAAGATGCGCGTCTACATCGCCAACGGCGCTCGGCTCGGCTGGCTGATAGACCCGTGCCGCAGGCAGGTTCATGTCTACCGCCCCAACAGCGCCCCCGAACTGCTGGAAGACTCGGAGACTGTATCGGGCGAAACCGTGATGCCCGGCTTCGCGTTCGACGTTCGCCGACGCATATTCGGCTTGCGCGAGCCTGCTCGATAGCCGCTCGCCAACTACGGGAGGAATTCCCAACATGCCCATAATCGACCACGCGCGCGCAACCGAAGTTCCGTGGCGCCCCAACTATCGCAAGTGGCTGATAACCGAGCGGGGAGACGGCACTACGTCCACCGACGCATCGCTGAGCGAGGTGGGGATCGGAACGGGCGCGCCGCTACACTGGCACGAGGACGACGAACTGATAGTGGTGCTGTCCGGCGCGCTTCGGGTGCGTATAGGCGACGAAACCCACGACGTGGGCGCGGAGCATACGATAGTAGTCCCGCCCGGCGCGCCGCACGGCTTCGAGGCGATAGGCGACGCGCCCGCGCGCATACTCGGATTCTTCCCCGCGCAAGATCCGTTCCTGAGAACGCACTACTTGGAGGGCGCGCCGCCAGCGTCGGAGGGGTGATTTTTACAGGATACAAGAGATAGACGGGATAATCGGGATAAGCAAGTGGAGACGCCAGCAATGCCAGAAGACGATAAGCGGCGACCGAACATAGTAGTGATACTGTGCGACGATATGGGCTACTCGGATATAGGATGTTTCGGCGGGGAGATACGCACCCCGAATCTCGACGCGCTGGCGGCGGGCGGGCTGCGCTTCTCGCAGATGTACAACTCCGCGCGATGCTGCCCGTCGCGCGCCGCGCTGCTCACCGGCGTCAACCCGCATCAGGCGGGCGTCGGGCACATGGTCGCCAACCTCGGCGTCCCAGAGTATCGAGGCTATCTGCGGGACAACGTCGTCACCATCGCGGAGGCGCTCGGCGCGGCGGGATACTCTACGCTCATGAGCGGCAAGTGGCACGTCGGCGGAGACTACGACCTAGCCGATCCCGACAGCTGGACGCCCGGCGAGCGCGGCTTCCCGACGCCCACGCAGCGCGGCTTCGACCGCTACTTCGGCATCCTCACGGGCGCGGGCAACTTCTACTACCCCAAGACGCTCACGAACCAAGACACGCTCGTTCCGCTGGATACGCTGGACGGCTTCTACCTCACCGACGCCATCAGCGATAACGCCGCAAGCATGATAGACGCCGCCGCGCAGGAGTCGCGCCCGTTCTTCCTGTACGTCGCCTTCACCGCGCCGCACTGGCCGCTTCACGCGCTCGAAGAAGACATCGCGCGATACGAGGGGCGCTACCGCGCCGGCTGGGACGAGCTGCGGACGAGCCGACACGAGCGCCTCAAGGCAAGCGGCGTTCTCGATGAGAAGTGGGAAATCTCCCCGCGCGACGAAGAAAGCCCGGATTGGGACGACGTTCCCGATGCGGACTGGGAAGACATCCGCATGGCGGTCTACGCCGCGCAGATAGACCGCATGGATCAGGGAGTGGGCAGGATAACCGACGCGCTCCGACGGCATGGCGTGGACGACAACACGCTGGTCATGTTCCTGTCGGACAACGGCGGCTGCGCCGAGTTCTTGGCGGAAGACGGCAGCATGCCGCAGCCGGCGCGCTATCGCGGGAACAACCCGGACGGCTCGACCGTGCGAGTCGGCAACGTGCCCGGCTTGCGTCCGGGAGGCCCCAGCACCTTCATGAGCTACGATCTGCCTTGGGCGAACGCATCCAACACGCCCTTCCGCCGCTATAAGCGATGGACGCATGAGGGCGGCATATCCACGCCGTTCATAATGAGCTGGCCTAGCCGCATCCGCTCGGCGGGAATATCGCACTCGCCCGCGCACCTCATAGACATCATGCCCACATGCCTAGCCGCCGCCGGCGCGGAGCATCCCGCGGAGCGCGACGGGATGCCGACGACGCCAATCGAGGGCGAGAGCCTCTTACCCGCAATCGAGCGCGCCGATTGGGAGCGCGAGCGCCCCATCTTCTGGGAACACGAAGGCAGCCGCGCCGTTCGGCAAGGGCAGTGGAAGCTCGTGTCCGCCATAGGCGGCGGCTGGGAGCTGTACGATATGGAGAGCGACCGCACAGAGCTGAACGACCTGCGCGAGCGCAATATCCCCAAAGCGCGAGAGCTGGAACGCCTCTATAATGAATGGGCGGAGCGATGCGGCGTCTTGGATTGGAGCTTCATAAGCCCCGCGTGGAATCCGGCGATGCGCGGGCGGAACGCGCACGTTTCAGGCTGACCACACGACACGATAGGAGAACATCGCCATGATAGTAGCCAGACTTGCCAGCAAGATAGCCGTCGTCGAGATGCACGGCGCGATTGGCGGGCGGGTGCGCTCCGCCGACGTGGAGCGGTTGATAGAGCGCGTCTTGGACGACCCGCGAATGCGCGCCGTCGCGCTGGATATAGACTCGCCCGGCGGCGACGCGGCGGCGTCGGACTACATCTATCGCTCGGTGAAGCGGCTCGCGGCGCGCAAGCCCGTGGTGGCGTGCATCCGCGGCGTGGGCGCGTCCGGCGGCTACATGATAGCCTGCGGCGCGCACCGCATCGTAGCCGCGCCCGGCTCGGTCGTCGGCTCCATCGGCGTCATATCCGTCCGCCCCGCGCTGGAGCGGCTGCTCGAACGCGCCGGCGTCGGCGTCAACGTCAACAAGAGCGGCAAGTACAAAGACCTCGGCGCGCCGTGGCGCGAGACTACCGAGGAAGAGGAAGAGAAGATACAGCAGCTGATAGACGGCATGTACGATTCGTTCATATCCGTAGTGGCGGACAGCCGCGATATGCCCGAAGAGCGCGTGCGCGAGCTTGCCACCGGCGAGATATACTTGGCGCCGCGCGCCGCCGAGGTTGGCTTGGTGGACGAGGTTGGCGATCTGGACCGTGCGCTGGAGCTTGTCGCCAAAGCCGCCGACGCGCCCCGCCGCCCCGTCTACTTGCGCCCCCAACGCGGGCTGCGCGAGAAGCTGCTGGGTCCGCTGGCGGATACGCTCGTGGAATCCGTGGCGGACGCCGTTCAGCGCCGGCTGTGGCAGGGCAGGTACGGCGCCTAGCGAATGACCATGCGCTACAGAACCCTAGGAAGAACGGGAAAGAAAGTATCTCTGCTGAGTCAAGGCACGGGCGGACCCAGCCAGTTCGGACAGCGTCGCGGCGTGGGCAGGGCGGAGCGCGACGCGCTCATCCGCCAATGCCTAGACATGGGCATAAACCTGTTCGACACGCACCACGCCTACGGCGACAGCGAACGGATGCTTGGCGACGCGCTGCGCGGCGTCCCGCGCGACAGCTACGCGCTCGCAACCAAGTGGGCGTATCCCAGAGACGGCGATACGAGCGCCGACCCGGAGGATCTCGCGCGCTCTGTGGAGCGCAGCTTGCGCCGTCTGAACACAGACCACATAGACATCTTTCTGCTTCACGGGCTGTTGGAAGAACACCACGATGCGGCGGTGGAGATGTACGCGCCCATACTCGACCGGCTGCGGCGGGAGGGCAAGATAGGCTATCGCGGGTTCAGTACGCGATACATCGTCGATCCCGAACAGCGCGGCGCGCTCGTGGGCTTGAAGCGCGCGCCTGAGCTGTGGGATGTGATAATGCTGAAATACGGCATCCTCAACCAGCGCATGGCGCGCGAAGCTCTGCCGCTGGCGCGGCGACACGGCATCGGCATCCTGAACATGGCGGCGGTCCGCATCCGCCTGCCGAATGCCGCGCTGCTAGAAGAGACGATAGCCGATTGGAAAGCGCGCGGGCTGCTGTCGAGAGATTCCCTGCCGGACAAAGACCCGCTCGGCTGGCTGGTTCGCGACGACGTGGAATCCGTCATAAGCGCGGCGTACAAGTTCGCGGCGGACCATCCCGCCATATCGAGCGTCGTAACCGGCTCTTCGAACCGCGCCCATATGGAAGCGAACGTCCGCGCCATGCGCCGCCCGCGCCTGTCGAGCGCGGACAGCGCCCGGCTGCGGCGCATCTTCGGGCATATCAAGGAGTACGCTTGACGGCAGACCGCTCCGCCCGCTTCGCGCGCTCCCAAAGCTCTTCTTTCGCGTCCATCGGCAGAGACTCGAACGCCTGCCCGCTCTCCCGCGCCATGCGCTCCATGCGCGTGAAGCGGGTGTAGAACTTGCGATTGGATTGCCTCAGCGCGTTCTCCGCCTCTATGCTCAGCCATCGGCTGGCGTTCACCAGTGAGAAGAGCAGGTCGCCAAGCTCGCGTTCGCGCTCCTCTGAGTCGTCCGCCGCCGCAAGCTCCGCCGCCTCCTCCGCTATCTTGGCGATGGCGCCGCCAGCGTCGTTCCAGTCGAAACCCATGCGCGCCGCGCGCCCCTGCACGGCTTGAGCGTAGGCGAGCGCGGGCATGGCGCGGGGAACGCCGTCCAGAATCGAGCGGTCGGAGCCTGCCATCTCGCGCCGCTTTATCTCGTCCCAGCGCGGGACGGCGTCGCTCGCGTCTTCCATCTCTGCGTCGCCGAACACGTGCGGATGTCGGCGCGTCAGCTTCTCTATGACGCCCGCGAACACGTCGCGCGCGCCGAACGCGCCCGACTCTTCGCCAATACGCAGCTGGAACGCCGCGTGAAACAACACATCGCCCAACTCCTCCGCCATCTTGTCGGCGTCGCCCTCCTCTATAGCCTCCAGAAGCTCATAGCACTCCTCGATGAACAGATGCTTGAGCGAGTCCAAGTCTTGCTCCCTGTCCCACGGGCAGCCGTCCGGCCCGCGCAGCCGCGCCGTTAGGCGGCGAAGCCCCTCGAATGTCGGCGGATAGCCGTCTCGGTCTTCGCTCGACATAACTGCCCCCTATCTTCTCGAATTCACAGGATGAACGGGATAATCAGGATGATGGATGTGTGTGATAATGGGTATGGACGCTCACGCGAGCGACCTTCCCGACTATCATATCCCAGAATATCCCGGCTCATCCTGTTCATACTGTGAATTCAATGACGCTCCGCAAGAAAATAGAAAGGGCGCTCGGCGTCGCCGCCGCGTGTTCGTTCGTCGCGCTGATTCCGCTGTTCCTCATATCGCTGAGCGCGCGGTTGGCCATCAACTTCCCGCCGCTGTATTCGTATGGGTTCGACAGATACGGCATAGAGCGCTACACCGGCATAGAGCGGGACGACTTGATCTCAGCCGCGCGCCAGATTCGGGACTACTTCAACGGCGACTACGAGCCGCTCGTCGTGAGCGTGGCTGTGCGCGGCGTCCACGTCCGCAGCCTGTACAACGAGCGCGAGACGCTGCACATGCGCGACGTGAAGGCGCTGGTGCGCGGCGTGTACCGCGTATCGGAGATTAGCGGGCTTTGCCTCGCGCTGTTCGCGGGCGCGGGGTTCTGGCTGCGCGGCCGTCGCTTCTTGCAGACGCTGGCGCGGCTGATGCGCTGGGGCGGCGGCGCGACGCTCGCGCTCGTGGCGGCGGTCGGAATTGGCGCGCTCGCCGGGTTCGATAGGCTGTTCCTCGCGTTCCACTTAATCAGCTTCAGCAACGATTTTTGGCAGCTCGACCCGCGCCGCGACTACCTCATCGCTATGTTCCCGCAGGGCTTCTTCTTCGACGCCACTATGCTCATCGCCATAGCCGTAGTCGTCGAAGCCGCCGCGTTGCTGGCGGCGGGGTTTTACTTGCGAGGAATTCGGCGGCTGTGATATGTTTCGCGCGGATGATTGGAAATCTGCTAGGCGGCGCGTTTTCAGCCGCCGCTTTGATTTGGAGCGCCTAGCGCAGACATGCTCGACGACTACTTTCGCCAGTACGGGCTAATCGCGGCATTCATCGCCGTAGCCGCCGCGGTGCCGGTCGGAATGCTCATCGCCAGTTGGGCGCTGACATTCTTCGGCATCCGCCCCTACGCGCCCGACGCGGTGAAGAAGGCGATATACGAGTGCGGATTCGAGACGCTGTCCGGCCGGTGGAGCCAGTTCAACTTCCGCTTCTACTCGTTCGCGCTCATATTCGTGGTGTTCGATGTGGAAGTGGTGTTCCTCTTCCCGTGGGCTGCCAGCTTCGGGCTGCTCTCGGCGCAGTTCGGCGCGTTCGTGCTTATCGAAATGCTGGTGTTCGTGGCTATCCTCGTCGTCGGGTGGCTGTACGCTTGGCGCAAAGGCTCGCTGGAGTGGAGCTAGAGATGACGCAAGAGACGCTAGGCGCGAACGCGGATACGTCCTTCTCCCCCGCCATTCCGCTGCACCAGTCCACTTGGGAGCTGGACGTAGAGGAAGGCGAACACGTCAACCACATGAAGGCGACTCGGCTGGAAGCGCTCGCGGAGCCGCTGATAGAGGTGCCGGAAGAGTTCGATCGCAATATCGCGGTAACGTCCGTAGACGCGCTAATCAACTGGGGGCGCAAGTCCGCCGTTTGGCCCCTGTCGTTCGGGCTTGCGTGCTGCGCGTTCGAGATGATGGCGAGCGCCATGTCTCGCTTCGACATATCGCGCTTCGGCATGGAGGTGTTTAGGCCCTCGCCGCGCCAAGCCGATCTCATCATCATAGCCGGCACCGTTACTTGGAAGATGGCGCCCGCGATAGAGCGCGTCTACCAGCAGATGGCGGAACCCAAGTGGGTGATCTCGATGGGCGTGTGCGCCACCAGCGGCGGCCCATACTACGGCAGCTATAGCGTGGTGCCGGGCGTCAACCACATCATCCCCGTGGACGTATACGTTCCCGGCTGCCCGCCGCGCCCGGACGCGCTGCTGTACGGCATCATGCAGCTTCACGAGAAGATAAAGCGCTACTCTATCTCGCAGGGTAAGCGCCGATGACCAGAGCGCACCCCGGCGAGGACGCGGCGCGCCGAATCGAGGAGGCGATCCCCGGCGCGGTGGAGCGCTTCTCCGAAAGCGAAGTATGGGTGTTGCCGCAGCGCATCCTTCCCGTAGCTCGGCTGCTCAAAGAAGACGCCGCGCTGGACTTCGCCTTCCTCAACGCGCTGAGCGCGGTGGACTACGTGGAATGCTTCGAGATGGTCTACCATCTGCTATCGCTCCGCCGCAACGCCAGCTTGGTTCTGAAGTCGAAAGTGTACGGCAGGCAAGAGCCGAGCGTAGATTCGGTTTATGACGTGTGGAAGGGCGCGGATTTGCAGGAGCGCGAGGTGTGGGACCTGATGGGCATACGCTTCGAGGGACATCCCAACATGAAGCGAGTCTTGCTGTGGGAAGGCTTTCCCGGACATCCGCTTAGGAAGGATTTCTTGGGTTAGAGGTGAAAGACATGACAATCCGCATCATTGCAATTGCCGCTTTAGCCTTTGCTATCATACTGATAGGCGCTGTATCGGCATGGCATGTATCGCGCCCTGCCGCGCTGACCCCGGAGGATGTCGCCAGTGAATGGGCGGAAGGCAACGCCGATGTCGTAAGCGATGCGGTGGCTGAGTTCGTTATTCCGAGGATCGGAGGCATGGGCGAGGCGATACTCGGGCAATACGTGAGGAGCAACGTTGCCGACGCCTTGACTTGGAGCTATGACGCGCGCCCGCTCTCGACGAGCGCTGACTTGTATGACGTGACAGCCACGGCGTCGATTCGCTTAGAGGACGTTGTCGTTCCAATAGTCGGCGAAGATCCTGAAATCGGATACATTGCAGCCGCAATGCCGCATCGCCTGACGGTGGACCTCGGGTCGATGACTGTGATCGAAGCGCATGTCCATCCTGACAAGGCGACTTTCGACACTAGCCTACCCCCGCTGATTGGTTCTACCGATGAGTTGGTCCGTGCGCTGAATTTAGAAGGGCTGCAGGCTGAATGCGTCGCGTCAGCTGGGGATGCGGAAGTTCCCGCGTATGCGATGAACATTCTCCTGAAGCCAACGCAACTGTACGAACGCGCTGAATCCATACAGCTGGGCGCAGCCCTTCGAGCATATGGAATCATGGATGCCTGCGAACCCTACCTTGACAGCTCTTCTTAATTCGCTCCCTTGGGATTATGGCTCGATTGGTCGATACGCGACCGATCGCATTCCAATACTGGAGTGGGCAGGTTAGTCGGACGACATGGCAATCAGAACCGAGCCGGTAACCATAAACCTGGGGCCTCAGCACCCCAGCACGCACGGCGTGTTTCGGCTTCGCGTCACTTTCGACGGCGAGGTAGTCATCGACGTCGAACCTGTGCTCGGCTACCTGCATCGCGGTTCGGAGAAGCTCGCGGAGTCTCGCACCTACGTTCAGATAGTTACGCTGACTGACAGGATGGACTACATCGCCAGCATGTCCAACAACCTAGCCTACGTTAGGGCTGTCGAGAAGCTGGCGGGCATCGAGGTTCCGGAGCGCGCGCAGTATATCCGCGTCATAAGCGCCGAGCTTCAGCGCATCGCAAGCCACATGATGGCGACTGGCTTCCTGCTGAACGATCTCGGCGCGTTCGCAACGCCGCTCATGTACTGCTTCCGCGAGCGCGAGCGCATCCTCGACCTGTTCGAGATGCTCTGCGGCGCGCGCATCACGCTCAGCTACATGCGTCCGGGCGGCGTGTTCCAAGACGCTCCGGAAGACTTTTGGCATGCGCTCGACAGGCTCATGGAAGACCTGCCCTCAGCCATAGACGAGCTGGAAGACCTGATTACGGGCAACGAGATAGTGCTTACGCGCACGCGCGGCGTTGGCGTCCTCACGGCAGAGCAGGCGATAGACTGCTCCGTGAGCGGCCCCATGCTGCGCGCGGCGGGCGTGCAGTGGGACCTCCGCAAGGCGGACCCCTACGAGATATACGACCGCGTGGAGTTCGACGTTCCCATAGGCTCGGACGGCGACAACTTCGACCGTTACATCGTGCGCGTTCAGGAGATGCGCGAGAGCGTTCGCATCGTAAAGCAGTGCGTGGAGCAGATTCCGCAAGGTTCCATCCGCGAGCATGCGCCGTTCTTCATCCGCGCGCCGGAGGGCGACGCTTACGCGGCTGTCGAGGGCCCGAAGGGCGAGCTTGGCTTCTACCTAGTTAGCGACGGCGGCATCGCGCCGTACAGGTGCAAGGTGCGCGCGCCGTCGTTCATCAACCTGACGCCCCTGCGCGATATGCTGGTGGGCGGCAAGATGGGCGACCTCATCACCACGTTCGGCTCGGTGGACATCGTATTGGGCGAGGTGGACAGGTGAGCGGCGGGCTGTCCTTCGAAGGCGTCTACGGCTTTATCGTCGGCTTCGCGCCGGACGGCTTCGAGTGGCTGGCGTTCGCGGTCGCCGCCGTCTTGCTCGCCTTCTTGGTCATCAACGCGATGGTCATGTCCACCGCCGTATACACGTGGTTCGAGCGGCGCGCGCTGGGCAGGTTCCAAAACCGGCTGGGTCCCAACCGCTGGGGTCCGTTCGGGCTGTTGCAGCCCATAGCCGATCTCCTGAAGCTGATTACGAAAGAAGACACCACGCCAGACGCCGCGGACCGCTGGGTGATGCTGCTCGCGCCGCTCGCGCTGCTCGTGCCTACGCTCATCGTCGTCGCCGTAGTGCCGTTCGGCGAAAACAGCTTCTTGGGGCGGCTCAACATCGGCATCCTGTTCGTGCTGGGCGTAACTTCGGTGAACACCATCGCCATATTCATGGCGGGTTGGGGGTCTGCGAACAAGTACGCCATGCTCGGCGCCATGCGCGGGGTGGCGATGCTGGTGAGCTACGAAGTGCCTATGGCGCTCGGCATCGTGGGCGTTGTCATCCTGTCCGGCTCGCTCGCGCTGTTCGACGTGGTGGAGGCGCAGTCCGTGCCTTTCATCATCGTTCAGCCGCTGGGGTTCCTGATATTCATAGCCGCCGCGTCCGCCGAGATGAGCCGAACGCCGTTCGACCAGATAGAAGCCGAATCCGAGCTAGGCTCCGGCTACAATACCGAGTACAGCGGAATCAAGTTCGCGCTGCTATTCCTAGCGGAGTTCATGGCGCCGATAATAACCGCCATGATAGTGACGACGCTGTTCCTAGGCGGCACGAAGGGGTTCGAGCCGATTCCGGGGCAGGTCTGGTTCATAGCCAAGACGTTCGCGGTGGTGTTCGCGCTGCTGTGGGTTCGCGCCACTTGGCCCCGCCTGCGCGTAGACCAGATAATGGGCTTCGCTTGGAAAGGGCTGTTCGCGCTGTCTCTCATCAACATCTTCGTGGTGGCGATACAGGTAGTCGCGCTTCAGGACGCCGACGGCGGGCTTTCGGCTATGGATTTGTGGGTGATGTCCGCCGTAAACTGGGCAATAGCGATAGTGGCTGTGGTTGCGCTTGCGAAGGCGCTCGGACAGCGGCGGCTGGAACGCCCCGCGCCGAAACCCTCGCCGCTCGCCAATATGTACGCGGAGGCTGATTGATTATGTATGGCCTCTCACTGTTCAAGGGTCTGGGCGTAACGATGAAGAACCTCGTTTCGCCGGGACGAAACTTCACCGTCCACCAGTATCCCGACCGCAAGATAGGGCTGTTGGGGCTTGCGCGCTCGAACGGGCAGAACCCGGTTTCGTTCGCGCTCAAGCAGCCGGGCAAGGCGGCTAAGGCTCTCGTCGGGCTGACGTCCGCGCCGGATCGCCAGTATCAGCATCCGCGCTTTCGCGGCGAAGAATTCAGCTGGTACGAAAACCGATGCACCGGCTGCGCCTCCTGCGCCAAGTACTGCCCGCTGGGGATAATCGAGATAGTGACCAGCCCCGCCAAAGCGGATGTCCAAGACATCCAAGAGGGCGACAGGTACTTCCTCGAGGTGTTCGACATAGACATCGGGCGCTGCATGTTCTGCGGGCTGTGCGTGGAGGCGTGCCCGTATGACGCGCTCCACATGGGCAGCGGCTTCGAGGAAGGGCGGTACAGGCGGCAAGACTTGGTTATAGACAAGCGGAGGCTCGTCGAATCCCCCAAGCGCCCCAGCCACTGGTTTAGGCCTCAGCTAGCCGCCCAAGCCGACTACAACCCGCTGGACGGCGACGAAGCCGATTGGCGCGAGGTTCACCGCCACGAGCGCCCGACGCTCGCGGACCAGCGCAAGCGGTGGGGGCAGCGATGACGCCCGGACAGGGGACGGAAGCGTCCCTCATAGTAGACGTCGTCTTCTGGATTCTCGCGGTGTCAGCCGTAGTGTCCGGGTTCGCGGTCGTCCACCTGCGAAACCTGTTTCGGGCGGCGCTTTTCCTGATAGTCTGCCTGCTCGCGGTGGCGGGAATGTTCGTGCTTCTGCGCGCAGAGTTCATAGCGGCGGTCCAGGTGCTGATATACGTCGGCGCGATTTCCGTGCTGATAATCTTCGCCATACTCATGACGGGCGAGGTGGAGAGCGGCAGCCCCGCGCACTCGCTCCGCATCCCCGTTGGCATTCTCGCCGCGCTGTTCGGCGCGCTCGCGGTGTACGTAGCCATAGATACGGATTGGCGGACGCTAGACAGCGCTATGGAGGCGGGACGGCTCAGCGTAGCCGCCGCCGCGCGCGTCGAAGAGGCGCTCTCCAACGCCATACCGTGGATAGCGCGGCTGCTGGTGCAGGATTTCGTTCTCGCGTTCGAGGCGGCGTCCGTGGTGTTGCTTGCGGCAATCATCGGCGCGCTCGCGCTGATACGCGAAAGGTAGCGCGCGGTGAGCCTCGAAAACTTCCTGATAGTTTCCGCGCTGCTGTTCGCAATCGGTCTGTACGGCGCGCTCTCCAAGCGCAACGCCATAGCGGTCTTGATGTCCATAGAGCTGATGTTCAACGCGGTCAACGTGGCTGCGGTGGCGTTCTCGCGCTACACGCTGCCCGCGACGCTCGCGGGCGCGCCGACGAGCGGATCTCAGCAGATGGCGCACCTGCTTCTCACAGGCCAAGTGTTTTCCATATTCATCATCACCATCGCCGCCGCAGAGGTCGCGCTGGGGCTGGCTATCGTCATAGCCATATACCGCAGCCGCTCCACCGTGTTCGTGACCGACGCGACGCGGATGAGGGGGTAGCGGCTTCCTATGTGGGTAAAGTACCGCGCCGCGCCGAGCCTGATGATGGCGGAGATGTGGAAAGACGTTCTCGAAGGCGACGGACTGCCGACTAAAATTCTCCCCGTCGGCGACATCATGGAGTGGGGCGAGCGCGTCGCGTTCGTCATCTACGTCCCCAAGGGCAGGGAACACGTGGCGGACGAAATTTTGAGGAAGCTATAGCGGATGATCTCCGAAACGCTGGTTTGGCTCACGCTGCTCGCGCCGCTCGCGTCGTTCGCCGTCATAGGTTTGGTCATTTGGCCCGCGGCGTATGCGCGCTCGCTGAATGCGGGCGGCGCAGACTCGCGGAGTCCGCTCGGAAGCAGCGCCGCGCTGATAACCATCATCGCGGTCGCGGCGGCGTTCGTCGCGTCCGTAGCCGCGCTGATAGCCACGATAGACGGACATGGACACGTAGAGTTCGAGGCTCGCGAGTGGCTGTCTGTCGGCGCGTTCCAGCTCGATATCGGCATACTCATGGACCCGCTGACCGCCGTCATGCTGGTGGTGGTCACCGGCGTCAGCCTGATGGTGCAGATATACTCCGTGGGCTACATGAGCGAGGAGACGAACCGCCCATACGCGCGATATTTCGCGTACATGTCTTTGTTCACCGCCTCTATGGTCGGGTTGGTTCTCGCCTCCAACATCATCCAAATGTTCGTGTTCTGGGAGCTCGTCGGGCTGTGTTCGTACCTGCTCATCGGCTTCTGGTTCACGCGCCCATCCGCCGCGAACGCCGCCAAGAAAGCGTTCATCGTAACCCGCGTGGGAGACTTCGGCTTCCTGCTGGCTATCCTCTACCTGTTCTTCCAGCAGGGCGCGCTGTCCGCCGCTGGTCTCAACGGGCTGAACATCGCAGACCTGTACGCCGCCGTAGACGCGGGGCTTATCGCGGGCGGCGTGGCGACTTGGATAGCCGCTGGCATCTTCGCGGGCGCCGTCGGCAAGTCGGGGCAGTTCCCGCTGCACACGTGGCTGCCCGACGCGATGGAGGGTCCCACGCCGGTCAGCGCGCTCATCCACGCCGCCACTATGGTGACGGCGGGCGTGTTCTTGGTGGCGCGGTTCTTCCCGCTGTTCGAGGCGTCGGAAACCATGATGCTGATAGTCGCGCTAGTCGGCGGGTTCACCGCCATATTCGCAGCCTCGATGGGGCTCGTAAGCAACGACATCAAGCGCGTCTTGGCGTATTCGACGGTGAGCCAGCTAGGCTACATGATGCTGGCGCTCGGCGTGGGCGCGTATGCCTTCGCCATATTCCACCTGTTCACCCACGCCTTCTTCAAGGCGCTGCTGTTCCTAGGCTCAGGCTCGGTCAACCACGCATCCGGCACGTTCGACATGCGCTTCATGGGCGGGTTGCGGCGGCATATGCCTTGGACTTACGCCGCCTTCTTCATAGGCAGCCTCGCGCTGGCGGGCATCTTCCCCACGGCGGGCTTTTGGAGCAAGGACGAGATACTTTCCAGCGCGTTCCACAGCGGTTCGGATGTCGGAACGCTGGTGTACGCGCTCGGGTTGATAACCGTGTTCCTGACCGCCTTCTACATGTTCCGCGCGCTGTTCATGACATTCCACGCCGACTTCCGCGGCGGCGCGGACGCCGAAGCGAAGCAGTCCGATGACCCGGATTCGCTGCATCTAGGCAGCGTGAGCCTGCACGAATCGGGATGGACGATGGTAGCGCCGATGGTCGTTCTCGCCGTTCTGGCGGCGATAGCCGGGTTCGCGTTCAACCCGCTGGTGGATTTGGTCGTAGTTCCCGCGCACTGGTTCGCGCACTTCATGGGCGAAGGAAGCGTGGCGGTGGAGATTCCCAAGTTCGATACTACGCTGGCAGCCGTGTCCAGCGCCGCCGCCGTCGCGGGCATATTCACAGCCTATATGATGTACCATCGCCGCGCGTGGTCCGCCGAGTGGGTCGGCGCGCGCCTCGCGCCCCTGTACACGCTGCTGGCGTCCAAGTACTACTTCGATGAGCTTTACGAAGATTTGCTGGTTCGCCGCCTCTACTATGGCGGCATCGCCCGCGCGCTCGACTGGGCGGATAAGAGCGTGATAGACCGCATAGCCAACGTGATAGGCTGGCTGGGCGCAAACGTCGGCGGCGCGCTGCGGCAGTTCCAGACGGGGCAGCTTCAGCAGTACGGCGCGGCTATCTCCATCGGGATAATAGTCATCATGGGGCTTTACCTGTGGTTCTTGTAGAAGGTTCGACTTGTTCACAGGCTGGCTGACATTAGCGGTTTTCCTGCCGATAGGCGCGGCGGCGCTGATTGCGCTGTTCGGGCGGAGCGCGCGCGCGGTGCGGATATTCGCCGCCATAGTGTCGGTGGCGGAATTCGTCATCGCGTTCGGCATCTTCCGCGCGTATGACACTTCGCCGGGCGCGCCGCAGTACCAGATGATAGACCGCGCGTCGAACTGGATTCCGATAGAGTCTTTCGACGTTCAGTACTTCTTGGCTGTAGACGGGCTGAGCGCGCCGCTCGTATTGCTGACCGGGCTGCTGGGCATGGTAGCCGTGTTCGCGTCTTGGAGCGTTGGCGCGCGCGCGCGCGAGTATTTCGTCTGGCTGCTGGCGCTTCAAGGCGCGGTCATGGGCGTGTTCACCGCGCTAGATTTCCTGATGCTGTTCCTGTTCTGGGAGCTGGAACTGGTGCCGATGTTCTTCCTCATCTCGATATGGGGAAGCGGACGGCGCGAGTATTCGGCGATGAAGTTCCTCATCTTCACGATACTCGGCAGCGCGTTCATGCTCGTCGGCATCCTCGTGCTGTATTTCAACGTCGGCTCGTTCGACATGACGCAGCTTCCCGAGCTCGTGCGGACTTCCAGCGCCGCGCTGCCCGCTCTGCCGATATTCGCCATGTTGTTCGCGGCGTTCGCGGTGAAGCTCCCCATCTGGCCGCTCCACACGTGGCTGCCAGACGCGCACACCGACGCGCCCACCGCCGCGAGCGTGATGCTGGCTGGCGTTCTGCTGAAGATGGGCGCTTACGGCATGTTCAGAATCGGCGGCATCTTCCCGGACGTCTTGCGAGACGTGTCTTGGGCGCTGGCTACTGTCGGCGTAATCAACATCATCTACGGCGCGGCTGTGGTGATGCGGCAGACCGACATGAAGCGGCTCATCGCGTTCAGCTCGATAAGCCACATGGGGTTCGTCGTCTTGGGGCTTTCGGCGGCGGTTGGCGTGAGCGGCAGCGTGTCGTCTGTGGGGCTTATGGGCGCGTCGCTCCAGATGTTCACGCACGGCGTGATAACCGGGCTGCTGTTCCTGCTCGTCGGATACGTCTACGAGCGGGCGCACACGCGCCACATACCAGACCTCGGCGGGCTTGCGGGGCGAATGCCGCTTCTGTCCGCCGCGATGCTCGTAGCGGGGCTTGCGTCGCTCGGCTTACCCTCCACGGCTGGGTTCGTGTCCGAAATCCACGTGTTCCTCGGCGCGTTCCCTGTGTGGGGATGGCTCACCGCCATAGGCGCGTTCGGCGTAGTGCTGACGGCGGGCTATATCCTCTGGATGATTCAGCGCGTGATGCTGGGACCGCTCAACCAGCGGTTCGCCACACTGGAAGACGCCAAGCCGATAGAGCTTCTGCCCATAGCCGCGCTGATAATAGCGATAATGGTAGTGGGCATATTCCCCGCCGTCCTGACAGACGTGTTCGCCAGCGGGGTAGACCCAATCATCGAATCGCTCAGGCTGGACATAGCGCTGGGACGCGGCTAGGCAGCGAGGCAAGCGCGAAGTGACGCTGAACGACATATACCTGCTTTCCCCGGAGATAGCTCTGGCGGGCGGCGCGCTGCTGATAATCCTGCTGGATCTGGTCATCGGCCGAAAGCGCGCGCTGCTGGCGCTCGGAATCGTCGCGCTCGCGCTGTCCGCCGCGCTCAGCGTCGCGCTGTGGGCGGACGTCGTCGCATCCGACGGCGGCAAGCTGGAAGGCGTGTTCGGCGCGATAGTCATAGACAGGTTCGCGCTGTTCTTCAAGCTGCTGATAAGCGTGGCTACCGCGCTGTCGCTGCTGATGTCCGCGTCCTACTCCGAACGCTTCCGACGCTTCCAAGCTGAGTTCTTCGCGCTGATCATGCTGTCCGCGTCTGGCATGATGCTGCTGGCGTCAGCCACCGAGCTAATCTCGATATACGTATCGCTGGAGCTTACCGCGCTTCCCATAGCCGCGCTCGCGGCGTTCCTGCGAGACGGCAAATCCGCCGAATCCGGCATGAAGTTCCTAGTACTCAGCGCCATAAGCTCCGCCGTTCTGCTGTACGGCATGGTGTTCGTCTACGGCTACACGGGGACGACCTCGCTGGAGGGCATAGCCGCGCGAATCGACGAGATGCTGTCTACGGGCGAGTTGAACGCCGCCGCCGCGTTCGGAGACAGCAAGGCGCTGCTGTTCGGCGTTACGCTGTTCATCGCGGGGTTCGGGTTCAAGATATCCAGCGTGCCGTTCCAGTTCTGGGCGCCGGACGTGTACGAGGGCGCGCCCACGCCGGTAACCGCGTTCCTGTCCGTGGCGTCGAAAGCCGCCGGGTTCGCGGTCATCCTGCGCGTGTTCTACATGTCGTTCCCGGCGGACGCGCTGAGCGCGAACTGGGCGGCTATCTTCGCAATTCTCAGCGTAGTGTCCATGACGTTCGGCAACCTAGTAGCCATACGTCAAGACAACATCAAGCGTATGCTGGCGTACAGCACGATAGCGCACGCCGGCTACGTGATGGTAGGGCTGGCGGCGTTCGCGGCGCGCTCTCAGGGCGGCGAGACGGACGTGGGGGCGAGCGGCGCGCTGTTCTACCTGAGCGGATACGTGGCGACCAACTTGCTCGCGTTCGGCGTCATCGTGGCGGTGTCCAACCGGATAGATTCGGACGAGATAGACAGCTACGCGGGCATGGCGCGGCGCGCGCCGCTGCTTGCCGCGACGCTCGCGTTCGGGATGATCTCCCTCACTGGCATACCGCCCACCGTGGGCTTCATGTCCAAGATATACCTGTTCGGCGCGGCGGTGAACGCCGATCTCGCTTGGCTCGCCATCGCGGGCATGGTCAACAGCGTCATATCCGCCTATTACTATCTGCGCGTGGTCAAGGTGATGTATCTAAACCAGCCGACGGATGGCAGCTCTATCCGATCCGACGCCGCTACTGGCGTCACGCTTGCCGCCACCGCCGCCGCGACGCTCTTGCTCGGAATCTACCCCGCGCCGCTGATAGACTTCGCGCGCTCCGCCGTGACCGCGCTGGGCGCGTAGCGGACCCGCCCCCCGAGCGTCGTGGAAGCCTGCTGCGCCCCGTCCGCCGCGCGTCGAGCGCCGCCGCGCCCCGCATCCGCGCCCCGCGCCCGCCGCCGCGACGACGGCGATCTTCCGGCGGGTATGGCGCTCATCCCGGGCGGCGCGTTCCTAATGGGCGCGGACGACGCCGAGGGCTTCCCGGCGGACGGCGAGGGACCCGCGCGCGAAGTGAGGCTCTCTCCGTTCCTGATAGATAGAACGGCGGTGACAAACGCGCAGTTCGGCAGGTTCGTTCGCGCCACGCGCTACCGCACCGAAGCGGAGCGGTTCGGGTGGTCGTTCGTGTTTCGATCTTTCGTCCCTAAGAGAATCGCGCGGACTATCGATCAGGCGGTGGCGGGCGCGGAATGGTGGTGGCGAGTAGACGGCGCAAGCTGGCGCAGCCCGGAGGGACCCGGCACAGGCATCGGGCGGCGCATGGATCATCCCGCAGTTCATGTGTCTTGGAACGACGCGCAGGCGTATTGCCGATGGGCTGGCAGGCGGCTGCCCACGGAAGCCGAGTGGGAGATGGCTGCGCGCGGGGGGCTGATCGGCAAGCGCTACGCATGGGGCGACGATCTGACGCCTAACGGCAAGCACATGTGCAACATATGGCAGGGCGAGTTCCCCAACCGCAACACGATGGAAGACGGCTACGCAGGCTGCGCGCCCGCCAAGTCTTTCCCTCCGAACGGCTTTGGGCTGTACAACATGGCGGGCAACGTGTGGGAGTGGCAAGCCGACTGGTTCAGCCCAACGCGCCCATCCAACGGCGTAGAGACGGACCCCAAAGGACCGCGTTTCGGGAGCGGGCGCGTCATTCGCGGCGGCTCGTACCTGTGCCACGAATCATACTGCAACCGCTACCGCGCCGCCGCGCGCAGCTCCAACACGCCGGACAGCTCCACAGGCAACCTAGGCTTCCGCTGCGCGATGGACGCGCCTGAGCGCCTACGATGAGCCGCCGATAGAGTGCCCCGTCGCAATGTCCGCCGCGCCCAAGCTGCTAATCGCAACCCGCAACGCGGGCAAGCTGCGGGAGCTTTCCGCGCTGCTTGGCGGAGTCCCATACCGGCTAGTGTCGCTCGCGGACGTCGGCATAGACGCCGAGGTGGAAGAGACGGGCGACACGTTCGAGCGCAACGCCGCGCTCAAGGCGGAATCCTACCGCGACATGAGCGGGATGCTCACGCTCGCCGACGATTCCGGGCTGGAAGTGGACGCGCTAGGCGGCGAGCCGGGCGTCCGCTCAGCCAGATACGCGGGCGAGACCGCCACCGACGCGGAGCGGATGGAACTGCTGTTGCGGAACCTATCGGCAACAGCAACCCCGCAAAGCCGCTGGACGGCGCGCTTCCGCTGCGTCATAGCCATCGCCGCGCCGGACGGACGGGGCGCGGATCTGCATCATGGCGTCTGCGAGGGTCGCATCGTCCCCCAACCGCGCGGCGACAACGGCTTCGGGTACGATCCAGCGTTCCTGCTTCCTCATCTTGGGCTTACGATGGCGGAGCTTTCGGACGAGCAAAAGAACCGTGTCAGCCATCGCGCGCAAGCAGCGCGCCGCGCGGCTGCGGCGCTGTGCGCGCGGTGACTCCCTCGGTAGGCGGAAGTCTCGTTTGACTTAGCAGGAAGGGCGCCCATGTGTCGGGTATGGGGCAGGCTCCAGCCCTTTCTCGCAAAGGGGCTGACAGGTGTAGGCAAGTCGATTGCGGGTATGAGCCGGACAGCGCCATGCTTGTCATTCTGGGTTGCGCTGTCATTGTGAGCCGCCCTGTCATTCTGGGTCGCGCTGTCACTTCGAGTTCCCCCTGTCACTCCGATTCCCCTGTCATTCCGAGTGTAGCGAGGAATCTAAAATACATGGCCCGCAAGACCGCGCCGCCATTGTCAAGTCTGCTGTTGGGCAGGCATTTTAGATTCTTCACTGCGTTCAGAATGACAGACGACCCAAGTTCAGAATGATAGGCAAACCAAGCCCAGAACTACAGGCAACCCAAGTAGGCAACCCAGGTTCATAAGGCAGGCAATCCAATGCCTACCCCCTTAGGAGGGAACCCCATCCCCGTATCAAGTGCGGGGCAGGCTCTGGACCCTCACTCACAAAGGCGCTGGCAGGTGTAGGCAAGTCGATTGTAGATATGATCCGAGGACAGCGCCGCGCTGTCATTCCCGACTGCCCCGTCATTGTGAGCCGCTTGTCATTGCGCCCCCCTTTGCCATTGTGAGCCGCCTGTCATTGCGTCCCCCTTGCCGTTGTGAGCCGCTTGTCATTGCGAGCCGCCCTGTTATTGGGACCCCCTTTGCCATTGTGAGCCGCTTGTCATTGCGAGCCGCCCTGTCATTCTGAGCCGCCCTGTCATTCGGCACCGCCCCTGTCATTCCGAGCGTAGCGAGGAATCTAAAATCGATGGCACAAGCCCGCGCCGCTATTGCCGAGCCTTCATGTTAGACAGGCACTTTAGATTCTTCACTGCGTTCAGAATGACAGGGCGGCTCAGAATGACAGGCAACCCAAGTTCAGAATGACAGCCAATCCAATGCCCCCCTCTCAATAACAACCAATCCAATCCCCTCTACCCATCTCAGCCCGCAGAGGGGAGAGGGAGGCTTATGCAAGCCCCTCAGAGGCAAGCATCGGAATCGAGTCACTTGATGGCGCGGTCTGGACGGCTTTTCGGACGAGCAAAAGAACCGCGTCAGCCATATCAGCCATCGCGCGCAAGCCGCGCGGCGCTGGGCGGGCGGAGACGGTGAAATAACGCTATAATATCCACATGAACCCAAAACACACAGCCGCCACGTCCGCGCCCGAGCCGCTCCTCGACCGCTTCAGGAGGCCGTTGAGGGACGTTCGCATATCCGTAACCGACAGGTGCAACTTCCGCTGCCCCTACTGTATGCCGGCGGAAATATACGGCGAGCGATACCGGTTCTTGGCGCGGGAGTCTCTGCTCACGTTCGAGGAGATAGCGCGGCTTGCGCGCATACTGGCGCGGCTGGGGGTTCTGAAGCTGCGAATCACCGGCGGAGAACCGCTCGTGCGCGCGAACATCGACCGCCTCATCGCCATGCTCGTGGAGACGCGCGGCGTCGAAGACATCGCGATGACCACCAACGCCTATCTCCTGCCGCAGTTCGCGCGCAAGCTGCGGGACGCCGGGCTGAGGCGCATCACCATCAGCCTAGACTCGCTCGACGACGCCGTCTTTCGCAAGATGAACGGGCGCAACTTCGGCGTCGAGCGAGTTCTGGCGGGCATAGCCGCAGCCGAGGACGTCGGGTTCGCGCCCATCAAGATCAACTCCGTCGTCCAGCGCGGCGTGAACGACCATACCATAGTCGATCTCGCGCGGTTCGCGCGCGAGCGCGGCTGCATCGTCCGATTCATCGAGTATATGGACGTCGGCACGCTGAACGGCTGGAAGATGGATGACGTAGTGCCAGCCGACGAGATAATCGCGCGAATCGCGGCTGAGCTTCCGCTGGAGGCTGCGGATGCCAACTACCGCGGCGAAGTGGCGATGCGATACAGGTTCGCCGACGGCGAGGGGGAAATAGGCGTGATCGCCTCCGTAACCAAGCCGTTCTGCGGAGACTGCACCCGCATGAGGCTGTCGCCGGAAGGGCAGATGGTAACCTGCCTGTTCGCCGCGTCGGGAACCGATCTGCGCGCCCCCCTGCGCGCGGGGGCGACGGATGAGGAGATGGAGGCGATAATCAGAGGCGTCTGGTCCGGCAGGGAAGACCGCTACTCCGAAATCAGGACGATGTTCACCGACGACGCGCCCCGCAAGAAGGTGGAGATGTACCACATAGGCGGGTAGGGTAGTTTCGGCTTCCGCCTAGCGCAAGAACAAGCCCCGCCAGTATTTTGGCGGGGCTTGCTATTTGTCTATCTAGCCGCGGCGCTCTGCGCGCCTGCGCCTAATCAGCGTCCTCTGTTCCGTCTCACTGCCGTTGCGCCTCCTATGGCGAGCAGCGCGGCGGCTGCGGCAAGCAACGAGATTTGCAGAGCTATCGGCGCGCTTTGGTCGCCGACTTTGGGCAAGCCCGGCGCCTGTGGGGCGATGGGCGTGGGAGTCGGGGTTGGAGGCACCGGCGTCGCGGTCGGCGTGGGCGTCGGGAGCGGCGTCGGCGTGGCGAGGTCCGGCAGCGAGCCGGGGGTCGCGCTCAGCGCGAGCGCCATCTGCGTGTCGCGGTTGGCGTGATTCGCGCCGCCCTCTCCGTTCGCCACTTCCAGCATTCCATCGCCGTCGGTGTCGAATCCGTTGGAAGCGGCATTGAGCAGGCTCAGCAAGGTGTTGCCGCCGGGCCCTATGAATATGCCAGCCACGCCAAGGTCGCCTTGCGCTATGGCTTCGAGCGCGGCGTCGCGCGCCGCCATAGCGCGCGTCGCGGCTGAGTCGGCGGACGTGGCTGCGAGCGGCGCGTACATCGCCATCGCGCTATCCTCTTCGGCCGCCGCGCTCAGGGCGTTGGCAGCGGCTTTGGCGGCTGCCGCGTATGCTAGTGCGCCAACGCCGTCTCCGGGATCTTGTCCGGCATCGTAGTTCGCGCCTTCCGCGCCCTCGATGATGCTGATTGCGTGCTGGGCGTGCATCTTGAGCTCGTCGAGCGTCTCGGAGTCGCGCGCTAGGTTGGCGTGTACAGACGCCAACTCGAGCTGCGTCTTCAGCCCGCTGACGGACGCGCTGAGCGCTCGGATGTCTTCGAGCGAAGACTCGCTGAACGTGTCCGACACCGCGCCCCGGCCGCTAGGCATGGATGGCGAGGAGCCGGCGTCTTCGATGCTGATAGCCCATCCGCTGTAGGTGGCGATGAGGCTGTCGCCGGTGTAGCCGTCGGATTCGCTGCCGAAAGTGTGGCTGACGCTGCCGTCATCGCCAACTTCCAGCGTTCCTAGGTTGAGGAAGCCCACCTGTTCGTCTTCGGCGAGCCAAGCCACGTATTCCTTGCCTTCCGGCGGCGAGTCTACGCCTGTAAGGCTGACTAGCGCCCCGTCGCTCGATGCCATGTCGTCGAACACGACGACGGAGCCTTCTCCGAATGATGGTGGTGACTGCGCCTCTGCCGCGGCAACTGGCGCTGTCAGCAGCAGCAAGAGGGCCAAGACTATTATGAATTTAGACCTGGGCATACTAAATGACTCCCCTCCTTCGGGTTGAGGATGATGACTTCTATTCGGCGCGTTTCTCACGGGAAACATGCACCGCTGACAGCCTACCACACGGCGCAAGTCAAGCATAGGGCTTGTTCGACGCGGTTTGAGAGGAATTCAGAGATCGCCGCCCAGAACGCTTGCGCCAGTGGGGTCTGAGCTGCCTCCGCTCGGCTCGATGGTTATGCCCGCAGTGTCGAATTCCCAGAACGGGGCGACGGGTATGATAACAGTCTGCCCGTATCCGGTCGAGTCTACGGTGAACCATCCTCCGTTATAGATGCGGCCGTCCCGAACCAGCCACACCTGATAGACCCTGTCCGCCGGCAGGGGCGGCAGGTCGAGCGCCAGAAGCAGGACGCGGTTGGTGGCGCGGGACGCCATGATTACGCCGCGCGCCGTCGTCGCCGCGCCCGCGCCGTTCAGCACGTTCACCGACGCGCCGGGCGCAGTCGACATCCGCAGAGCTTCGTACAGCGTAGCGCGCTGCGTTCGCGCGTCGTCCAGCGCCGCCGCTTCGCGCTCCAGCGCCAGCGCCAGCCGGCTTTCGAGCCGCGCGTTCTCTTCGGAAAGCCTGCCTAGCGCGTCGTCGAACCACACGCCGAGCGCGACGACGAGAACGAGCAGGCTGGGAACCGCCGCCGGGCGAAGCCGCGCCCATACGGACGAGAGCGCGGCTCGCGCGCGCTGTCCGCTTCCCCGCGGAGACGCCGCGTCTATCTTCCGCATCAGCCCGCGCTTCACGCGCGCCGACGGCCGCCGCTGCCGCACCGCGCCCGCGAGCCGCGCCAAGCGCTCGCCGTCTCCCGCCGCGGCTAGGGCGCACTCCTCGCACTCCGCCAAATGCGCCTCCATCTCGCGCCGCTCCGCCTCGCCTAGGGCGTCGAGCGCGTAGGGAGCTGCGAGCCGAGTGGCGCGGTTGCAATCCATAGTCAGTCACCCATAGTCAGCCACAGCCCAAATCTACAGCCCATGTTCCCGAATCTGCGGCGCAAGCGTCGTTCTGAGCTTCTTCATAGCCAGCCTCAGCCTCGTCTTGACCGTTCCGAGCGGCTGATCCAGCTTTCTGGAGATTTCGGAGTGTGTCAAGCCTCCGAAGTACGCCAGCGTCACGACTTCGCGCTGCTCTGGCCTGAGCGTGGTCAGCGCGTCTTTGAGCCTGCTGCCTTCGTCTTGCGCGGCGGCATACTCGGTCGGGTCGGAGTCTCTGGATTCGGTAGGTTTGTTCGTTAGGTCGATGCCGTTCTGGAAGCGTCCGTATTCGCGCTGACGCTTGCGAATCTCGTCTATGGCGCGGTTGTGCGCGATGCGGAACAGCCACGCCCTGACGCTGCCGCGCCCCGGCTTGTAGCTGCTCGCGCGCCGCCACACGTTGAAGAACGTGTCTTGAGCCACCTCTTCCGCCGCGCCTACGTCTCTGAGCATGTGCATCGCAAGCGAATAGACCTTGCCGGAGTATCGCGCGTAGAGCGCCTCCAGCGCGGCTCGGTCTTTGCCGCTCACGGCTTCTATCAGCTGCTTGTCGTCCGCCATTTCGTAGTTCATGTTTTACGCCGCGAGCGTCGCATCCGACGCCGCTCTCCCCTAGATTTACGTTCGTGTTCGCCGCTTCGGTTTTGGCGCGCCCCGCGCTTGGCGAGCGCGCCCCCGTTCTGTTCTAATGGCGTCTAGCCGCTTCTACGGGCGTCCGACGCGCGGGCGCCCCCCCGCTAAATAGAACGGCGCGGAGCGCGAGACGGTTAGCTGCGGGCTGATATGCAATTTTCCCCTCCCACTCGCAAGTTGGATGCCAAAACCCTGCGCGAAGGCGCAGAGCGGCTCGGCGCGCCTCTCGACGACGCGCGCGCGGAGCTGTTCGAGCGCTACTACCGCCGCATCGAGGAGGCGAACGCGCGGATGAACCTAACGGCCGTCAGCGGCTGGGAGGAGACTCAGCGCCGCCACTTTTTGGACTCGCTCGCACTCGTGAAAGCCGTCGGCTCGCAGACGCTTGCGGGGGCGCGGTTCGCGGATGTCGGCTCGGGCGCGGGGCTGCCGGGCATTCCGCTCGCTATCGCCTTTCCCGCGCTGAGCGGCGCGCTCATCGAGGCGACGATGAAAAAGGCGACGTTCCTCGCGGAGACTATCGAGCGCCTGCCTCTTCCGCGCCTAGTCGCGCTGCGCGGGCGCGCGGAGACGCTCGCGCGGCGCGCTTGTCTGCGCGAGCGGTTCGATCTCGTAACGGCGCGCGCCGTGGCAGCCACGCCTGCGCTCGCCGAACTTACGCTGCCGTTCTGTCGCGTCGGCGGCGTTGTCGCGCTCCACAAGACGCGCGGCGCGGCGCGCGAAATAGAGTCCGCCGACTACGCCATCCAAGCGCTCGGCGGCGCGGTTCGGGGCGTAGTCGAATACGGCGACGACAGTTCCGGCAGGCTGATTCTGACGATAGACAAGATAGAGCCGACTCCGGATAGATACCCGCGCAGGCCCGGCATTCCCGCGAAGCGGCCTCTGTCGGGCGCTATCCGACGCTCAGGGCGGACATGCTAGACCCGAATCGCGCTCGTTCGCCCATCGCGTCGCTGCGTCGGCGCGCGCTGTCTCTGCCAACGCTGCTGTCGTTCGCGCTTGGCGTGACGGTCATCGTCTTCCTAGCCACTACGTTCGATCTGGACTGGCAAGAGACTTGGCGCGTCATCCGAGATATGAATGTGTGGCTGTATCTTCTGGCGGCGCTCGCCTACTATTTGAGCTTCGCGTTTCGGGGCGCGCGCTGGCGAATCATGGCGCTGAGCGCCGCGGCACAACGCTCGGACCGCGCTGACGTGCCTCCGTCCACGGCGGCGGCGCGGCTGATAGTCATAGGCTGGTTCGTCAACTCCGTAACGTGGCTTCGGCTGGGCGACGCCTACAGGGCATACGCATTCGCGGAGGATGCGCGCGCGAGCTTCTCTTGGAGCCTAGGCACCGTTCTGGCGGAGCGCGTCTTGGACATGGCAACCGTAGCCGTCGCGCTCTCGGCAAGCGTGCTGCTGCTGACCGCCACTAGCGAACTCGGGGTTTCGCGATACATATTGTTGGCTGCGCTCATCATGACTGCCGTCATAAGCGTTCCGCTAATAGCGATGAAGCTGTACGGCGTTCGGCTCGCGCGGCTGCTCCCCACGAGGCTGGAGGCTGTGTACAGCCGCTTCCACCAAGGCGCCGTCGGCAGCTTCGACCGGCTGCCGCTGTCCGTCGCGCTCGGCTCGATAGGCTGGCTGCTGGAGATAGCGCGGATGTACCTAGTCGTAGCCGCGCTTGGCATAGAAGCAGGCCCTCTGCTCATCCCAGTCGTCGCGCTCGGACACGCGCTATTGAGCGCGGCTCCCACGCCGGGCGGCGTCGGCTTGGTGGAGCCGGGCATAACCGGGCTTCTGCTTCTACAGCTGAGCCAATCGGACGCCGCCGCCGTAGCCATTAGCGACCGCTCCATCACCTACCTGAGCGTTATCGTCGTAGGCGGGCTGATGTTCTTGGCGCGGGAGATAGGGCGCGCCAAGAGCGGCGCGGGGGAGAAAAGCGCGCGGACTCGCGCGGACGCGGCAGACTGACTTTCCCCATTGCCTCGTCTGAATCTGGATTCCAAGAGTTCGAGACTCTCAGGATGGCTGCAATCCCCCGCGCATCCGCCAATCCTCATTCAGAAAAATCCTGCGAATGCCCCCTGACCGCAGAGGAGCGGGAAACTCTCGCGCAGTTCTTCGCTATATCGAAAATATCTTGACTTATGTAAACGTCGAGCGTACTCTTGCACAGGATACAAGCCAAAGGGGGGAATTTACCTATGGTTGCGAAACCTGTCCACCACGTCGTAACCCGTCCGGGCAGGCTGCACGGACACTCGGATTACGACATACCAGTGGCTGAAGACTTGGTCACCGTGCCGGGCATCCGCAAGAACGACGAAGACGTGTCTTTCTATACGAGGGTGTACCCGCTCGAATCCCAGAACATCGAAAAGGCGGCTGACCGCGAATGGGTGTGGAGCGTCTACACGCCGGAGGTCTACCACTACCGCGAGGAGCATGACCGCATCAACCAGCCTCTGGTCGACGCGGCCGCGGTGTCCGGCGAGATAGAGCCGGAAGTTCCCGCCACGTCTCGCCGCGACATGACCGCGGACATACGCCTCCGCGCGCGGGAGCTTGGGTTCGGCGAAGTCGGCTTCACGAGGTTCGACCGCCACTACGCATACCAGAGCAAGCGCCGCTGGATAAAGTACGAGCACGCCATCTGCCTCGCGCTCGAGCAGGACTACTGGCAGACGCAGACCATCCCCAGCCTCGACGCCGAGTTCGCCCACTTCGGCACATACGAGATAGAAGGCGCGAAGGGCCTGGAGCTTGCCGCCTATATCCGCGAGCAAGGCTACCACGCGCAGGTTCACAGCCCCAACGACAACAGCGCGGCGTACATCCCCATGTTCGTGCAGGCGGGGCTAGGTCAGCTCGGCGCGAACGGACAGCTGCTGTCGCCGCACTTCGGATCGCGCTCGCGCCTGATGATCATCACCACCGACGCGCCAGTAACCTACGACGAGCCTGTAGACTACGGCATCCACCAGTTCTGCCAAGAGTGCCAAGTCTGCGTCAACCGCTGCCCAGGGCGCGCGCTCGTCAAGGAAAAGGTCTGGTGGCGCGGCGTCGAAAAGAACAAGCTCATCTACGACCGCTGCCGTCCCGTCATGGCTACCTACGAGGGCTGCGCGGTCTGCATGAAGGTTTGCCCGGTGCAGCGCTACGGACTCAAGCCCGTCATGGAACACTATGTGGAGACCGACGGCGAGATTCTCGGCAAAGGCACCGACAACCTAGAGGGCTACGAGCTGCGAGACAAGGGCTACTTTGGCCCCGGCAAGCTGCCCAAGTTCCAGCGCGCCTTCTTCGACTTCCCGCACGGCAAGAAGGACGAGTGGCTGTTCCACGAGTTCAAGCAAAAGCTTCAGGAAGGCGATCCGACCGAGAGCGACGTCAGCGGCTTCGTAACCGAGCTTCAGGCGATACTCGAGGCAGGCGAGACCACGCGCGGAGACGAGTAGCCTAACGACCGTCGGCGGCACTCGCGCCGGCGATACAAGACGGCGAGGGCTGCGCCCCGCTACGCGCGGGTTGCGCCCTCGCCCGTCTACGCGAACCTTCCACGCCATCCGCCCCAATCGCGCGCGTCGCCATCCGCGTCCCGCGCGCCGAACGAACAGCGAGGTTGCCCCATGCCCGCATTCAGGAAACCGCATATCGACGCCCTCTTCGGCGAGATAGAAGCCCACTACAAAGAGAAGCCCGAACGCGAGCAGCTCCACCGCGACGCGCACCTAGCCATAGCGCTCCACGACGCGGGGCGAGACCTGCCGTCGGATCTGGACGACCGCGTAATCGCGCTCGTCGAGAAGCACAAGCCGGGTTAGCCCCCGCTCCCTATTTGCGAATCTCGCGCCGCCGCGCTAACATTCTAGCCGAACGCAATTCGTCCCGGACTCTGTGAGCGCGGCGGCTTCTTGCGTTCCCTTGGCTGTCATGGGACGGAGATCCGCCTTCATCCATCCAAGCCAAGAGGGTCGAACAAGGGGGCAATAATGAGCAGCGTGGTTCTGGTGGTGGACATGGTGAACGGCTTCATGCAGCCGGGGCGCAATCTGTACTGCGGCGACGACGCGCGGCGCATCATTCCCAACATCCAACGGCTGATAGAGCGCGAGCAGGCTCTAGGCTCGGAAGTGATCTTCGTCTGCGACACGCACGACCCGGACGATCTGGAATTCCAGATGTTCCCCGTCCACTGCGTGCGCGGCACTGAGGAGGCGGAGGTCATCCCGGAGCTTAGCGCGTATGAGGGCGCGATTCTTCGCAAGCGCCGCTACAGCGCGTTCTTCGACACGGACTTGGAAGAACGGCTCGCCGAGATAGCGCCGAACAAAATAATCATCTGCGGCGTCTGCACCGATATATGCGTGATGCACACCGCATCCGACGCCAGAAACCGCGATTACGCCGTCGAAGCGCCTGTCGACTGCGTAGCCAGCTTCGACGCCGACGCTCACGCCTACGCGCTCGCGCACATGGAGAGGATACTCGGCGTTGCGCTGGTGTCGTCGCCCGCATAGCGCCGGACTTCTTTAGATGACGAACCTAGACGTGCCGTTCGACACTAGCCCCGCCGTTATTGTCGGCGATACCGCCGACGCCTACCTACAGCGCGCGCGGACCATCCTCCGAAACGAGAACGTCAACCCCACCGTGACGATGGAGCTATCCCCGGAGCGCGGCGGCGTGCTGTGCGGCATAGACGAGACGCTGGCGCTGCTGGGCAAGGTGCTGCCGGAGACGGGCAGCGAGGTGTGGGCGCTCACCGAAGGCGATAACGTAGACGCCGGCGAGGTCGCGCTTCGCATCAAAGCGCCATACAACTCCTACGGGCTTTACGAAACCGCTATGTGCGGCATTCTGGCTTCCTGCACCGGATGGGCGACGGCGGCGCGGGAGTGCGTGAACGCCGCCGCCGGCGTACCCGTAATCGCCATGCCCGCCCGCCACGTCCACCCGAACATAGCCGCCACCGTAGACTACGCGGCGGTCGTGGGCGGCTGCGCCTCATGCACGACCATTGCGGGCGGGCGAATGGCGAGCGTTCGGCCGGAAGGCGACATGCCCCACGCGCTGCCGCTGCTGCTGGGCGACTCGGTGAAGGCGATGCAGTCTTTCGATCGATACTTGGCGCAGGAGTTCCGGCGCGTCGCGCTCGTGGGCACGTTCGGAGACGAGAGCGCAGACGCGCTCGCCGTCGGCCAAGCGATGCGCGACCGGCTGAGAGGCATTCGGCTCGACACGCCCGTCGAACGCGGCGGAGTCTCCATCGCTTTGGTGCGCGAAGTGCGAGCGCGGCTAGACCTAGCCGGGCTGGGACACGTCGAGATAGAGGTCAGCGGCGGATTCGATCCGCAACGCATCCGCAGCTTCGTGGAGGCGGACGCCGGGGTAGTTCGATTCATCGTGGGCGCGTACATATCCGACAGCTCGCCAAACAACTTCACGGCGGACATTCACGAGATAGACGGACTCCCCGTCGCCAAGCGCGGGCGCATCCCAGGACCTACCCCCGCCCCGCGCCTCAACCACCGCATATAGCCGCGCCGCCGTACTCGAACGCGACGCGCGCAACGCTGCGAGAGCCTGCCGACACCTTCGCCCAATCCGCGATTCGCCACCCTGCCACCCACACGATTCGTCCGTCGGCGGCAGTCAGCAGCGGGACGCGCTCCCGCCATCGGCGCGGGATGCGCTCGTCCACCATGAAATCGCTCAGCCGCTTCTCGCCCGCCATGCCGAGCGGCTGAAACACGTCCCCCTCTTTCCGCGCGCGGATCGTCAGCCCGCTGCCGAGCGCGTCCGCGTCGAAGCGCTCCGCAAGCCGCAAGCCGAGCGCGTCCGGCGCGGGGGGCGCCGGCGGCGCGGATGCCGAGTTCGATCCGTCCGCCAGAGCCGCGCTCGCGCGCCATCCGCCGCATACAGCTTTGCCGGGGACGCTCAGCCGGCAGCCGAGCGGGTCCAGCGGCGGCAGCGGCGGCTCGTCCCGCCCGCCGACTCCGACGAGCGCGCTGTCGTAGTCCACTTGCAGCCACGCGCCGCGCGGCAGGTCTAGCCGCCGTCCCGACGCGCCGAGCATAAGGCGCGCCATGCTCTCCACGTGCGCGAACTCCAAATCGCGCGCGTCGCCCGTAGCCATCTCGAACGCGCGCATCAGCAGGCGGCGCTGTATCGCGGGATGAAGCGCCGCGAACTGCCGTCGGGCTATGCGAACGCAGCCATTGTTCGCGTCGATGACTCGCTTGGCGGCTTCGTCCACGCGCTCGTGGATGAAGCCTAGGTCGCGCGCCGCGGTTGCCGCCAGCCTGCCGAGCGCGGCGCGGATGCGCGGGTTGTACGTCTTCAACTGCGGCATAAGCTCCAGCCGCACGCGGTTGCGCGTGTATTCGACAGACGAGTTCGAAGAGTCGAAGCGCGGCTCTATCCCGTTCTCCGCGCAGTAAGCGAGCGTGTCCGCCTTGCTCACGTTCAGCAGAGGCCTGAACACCGTCAGCCGCGCGTCGCCTGCGATTACGGTGGAAAGCGCGGACATCCCTCGCAGCCCTCCAAGCCCAGAGCCGCGAATCACGCGCATCAGCGTCGTCTCCGCTAGATCGTCCAGCGTGTGGGCGACAGCGGTAGCGTCCGCCCCCGCGCGCGCGGCGGCGCGCGCGAGAAAGCCGTATCTCAGATGTCGGGCGGCGTCTTCCGTCGAGAGCCGATTCGTCTTTCGATACGCCGCCACATCCGCGCGCTCGACCGCTATCGGAATGCCGAGCGCCGCCATCGTCTTGCGCGAGAAAGCCGCGTCCGCCGCCGCCTCCACGCCGCGCAGCCCGTGATCGAGGTGCGCCGCGAACAGCCGCAGCCGCAACTCGTCGCGCAATGCGCCGAGCGCGTGAGCCAATGCCGTGGAGTCGGGTCCTCCGGACACGGCGATCGACATGCGAGACCCCACTAAGCCACTCGCCGATGTCTCACTGCGAACGGCGGCGAGCAGCTTCGCTGTCGCAGAGCTGCCTACGACGCCCATACCCGCATCCGCTCCGATTCGTTGGCGGACACCAGCGCGCATCTTTCTCTACCCACATCCAGCCGCGTAACCGAGCCGAGATCCACCCTTAGGCGCCGCATCCCGTTCAGCGGCATTCCGAGCGCGGCGCATAGGATGGAGAGAATGACGAAGTTGTGGGTAACCGCCACCACAGTATCGGATTCGTGCCGCACGGCGAGCCTCCACAGCGTCCGCCACGCGCGATCCTGCACTTCTGACAGGCTTTCGCCGCCGGGCAGCGTCGTATCCGCGGCGTCCTCGCGCCACGAGCGCATCACCTCCGGGAATCGTCGCCGCATCTCGTCGCCGTCTAGCCCTTCCATCTCGCCCACGTCCATCTCTATCAAGCTGTCTTCGCGCCGCGCGTCCACGCCCGCGACTTTGGCGATTGCGTCCGCCGTTTCGACGGCGCGCCTAAGCGGGCTAGAGTACAGCGCGAACGGCGCATCCGCCGCCAGCGCGCGAGCGACGGCAGCCGCCTGTCTCCTGCCGCGCTCGTTCAGCGGCGCCGCGCTCACGCCCTGAGTCCGCCCCAGGCGGTTCGCCTCGGTTTCGCCATGTCGCACCAGAATCAGCCGCATCCGGACGCCTCGCTATTCTTCGCTGTCATCGTCCGCCGACGCGCGCGGCTTCACGACTCTAAGCTCTTCTATCCTCAAGCCCTGCATCTTCATTATCCTGAATCGCATCTCCCCGTGTTCGAATCGCTCGCCCTCGCTTGGAATGCGCCCTAGAACGTCCAGAGCAAAGCCGGCTACGGTTTCGTATTCGCCCTCCGGCAGCTCTATGCCCATCTCTTGGTTCGCCTCTTCGATGCTCATGCCGCCTTCGACGATGAACGTGTTTTCGTCTATCGCGCGGAACTCTTCTTCGGGCGATCTGCCTTCCTCTCCCACAGGCCCCATCACCACTTCCAGCAGCCGCTTCAGCGTAACCAGCCCGGACACGCCGCCGAACTCGTCTACGACCAGCGCCATTTGGTTCCCCGTCGAGCGAAGCTCGTCGAACAACTCCGAGATGCGCTTGGTTTCGGGCGCGAAGTAGGCGTCGCGTATAGTGTCCGTAGCCGAATCGTCCAGCGTCACGCCTTCTCTGGACATATGGCGCAAGACATCCTTAGACGAGATGACCCCCACTATGTTGTCCGCGGATTCTCGGTATACGGGAAAGCGCGTGTGGAAATTTTCGGAGTATATCCCTAGGAACTCTCTCAGAGATACCCCAAGCCGAATCGAAGCCATTTCCGTTCGGGGCGTCATCACCTCCCGCGCTTGCAGATCGCCGAACTGGAACACGTTTTCCAGACGCTCGGCTTCAGCCGGATCGAACTCGCCTTCAGCCTCGCCGATGTCTATGAGGGTGCGGAACTCGTCTTCGGTAATCAGCGGCTTATCCGCTCCGCCGCCCAGCAGCCTATTCACGCCGCGCGTAAGCAGATCCAGAAGCATTACCAGGGGCCAAAGCAGATACTCCGTCCACTTGAGCGGACGGGAGTATATGAACGCCACCGGTTCCGCTTTTCGGACGGCGATGGACTTGGGGATGATTTCGCCGAACACGACGAGCGCAATGGTGCTTATGGCGGTTGCGATGGCGACGCCGGGGCCTTGGTTGTCTTCGCCAACGTATGCGACGACAGCCAGCGTTACGACGGACGCGAATGCCACGTTGACGAGGTTGTTGCCGAGCAGTATCGTCGCCAGCAGCCGCTCCGGGTCCCTTATCATGTTCGACACCCGCCGCGCGCCCGGCAGCCCCTCGCTCACGAGGTGGGCGATTCGGGTTCGCTGCACCGACAGGAACGCCGCCTCCGAGCTGGAAAAGAACGCCGACAGCGCCAAGAACGCCACGACTAGAGCAATGCTTGAGATTCCACCGTCCATAACTGCGCCATCCCTTGCGTCGCGGGTTTGGAACCGGGCGACGCGAATATAGTCACAGCATACTCGCCATCGAGGCTGGCAGAAAGGCTATCGCAGGCTATCGACGCGCTCCCACAGGCGCATGGATGCTCGCCGCGCCGTAGCCTCGCTGTAGCCGCGCCGCATCAGGTGGGCGCGCATCTTGCGATGGAACGGCGCGAATTCGGCGTTGGCGAGCCGTCTTGCGAACTTTTCGGCGGCGCAGTTGGCGGTGCGCTCGTCGTCTAGGAGGCTCACGGCGTCGGACGCCACTTCGCGCGCAACGCCTTTGCCCGCCATCTCCTTTGCCAGCGCGCGGGCGCTTCGCGGGCTGTTTCGCGTTCGGCTATCCACCCACGCGCGAGCGAACTCCACATCGTCTATCAGCCCCTGTCGCTTCAGCCGACGGATAGCGGCGTCCACCACGCTCCGTTCGAACCGCTGCGCGAGCCGCTCGCGCATCTCGCGTTCCGTGCGCCGCCTGTAGGAGAGCAGATTCAGCGCGCGCTCCATCGCGCGGCGCAGCGGCTTATCGTCTAGCATGATCACGCTAATCGTTCGCTCCCGTTAGAACGACGAGGTCGTCTTTGCTGAGCGCGCCGTTCTCGGCGGGCGCGGCGGGCTTGCCCGTAATCAGCTCCTCGATGCGGGCGGCTATCTCAGGCTCTTCGCGCAGGAAGCGCTTGACGTTCTCGCGCCCCTGCCCTAGCCGCGCGTCGCCGAACGAGTAGTACGAGCCGCTCTTGCGAATGATGCCCTTGTCCGTGCCGATTTGCAGTAGCTCGCCCTCTTTGCTGATGCCTTGGTTGAACATGATATCGAATTCGGCGGTCTTGAACGGCGGCGCGACCTTGTTCTTGACTACGCGCGCGCGCACGCGGTTGCCCACGAATTCGCCCGCCTGCTTGATGGACTCCGCGCGGCGCAGGTCTAGGCGAACCGAGCTGTAGAACTTGAGCGCGCGTCCGCCCGGCGTCGTCTCCGGGCTGCCCCAGATAACGCCGACTTTCTCGCGTATCTGGTTTATGAAGATGACAGCGCAATCCGAGCGGCTGATTGCCGACGTGAGCTTGCGGAGCGCCTGAGACATGAGCCGAGCTTGCAACCCTACGTGCGTGTCTCCCATGTCGCCGTCTATCTCGGCTTTTGGCACGAGAGCCGCCACGCTGTCCACCACTATCACATCGACCGCGCTGCTTCGCACCAGATATTCGCATATCTCCAGCGCCTGCTCCGCGTTGTCTGGCTGAGACAGCAGCAGGCTGTCCAAGTCCACGCCGCAGCGGTGGGCGTAGCTCGGATCGAGCGCGTGTTCGGCGTCTATGTAAGCCGCCGTGCCGCTCATCTTCTGCGCTTCCGCCATGATGTGGTAGGCGAGCGTGGACTTGCCGGAAGATTCCGCGCCGTATATCTCGATGACGCGCCCGCGCGGAACGCCGCCAACGCCCAGCGCCATGTCCAGCAGCAGCGAGCCGGTGGGGATGGCGTCTATCTGCGCCGCGCCCTGATCCTCGCCAAGCCGCATGATGGCGCCCTTGCCGAAGTGCCTATCTATCTGCCCCAGCGCCACTTCCAGCGCCTCGCGCTTCTTGTCTTGCGTGTTCTTCTTCGCCATTGGCCAGCCTCCGCGCCGTTTTCGTGTGCATTGCGTGGAGTGTAACATATAGTTGGCGAGCTGTAAACACATGCGTTCTAAAAAACTGCCCATGCCTACGCTCTACATAGTCCCCACGCCGATAGGCAATCTGGAGGACGCGACCCTGCGCGCGCTGCGGGTTTTGGCGGAAGTCAGCCTCATCGCGGCGGAGGATACGCGCGTGACGCGCAAGCTGCTGGCGCGCTACGAGATAGACACGCCAATGGAGTCTTTCCACGCCCACAGCGGGCGCGCTCGGCTAGAGCGTCTCCTCGACCGGCTGGCGGATGAGGACATCGCGCTGGTGTCCGACGCGGGGACGCCGACGATAAGCGATCCGGGGCGCGAGCTGGCGGCGGGAGCGGCTGAGCGCGGGCACGCCGTCGTCGCGCTGCCGGGCGCGTCCGCGCTAACCACCGCGCTGGCGGCGTCCGGAATCGCTGCGGAATCGTTCGTGTTCGTCGGCTTCCTGCCGCGTCGTCGGGCGGCGCGGCGCGCGCTGCTTGCCGACTTCGCGGCGGACGCGCGCGCGCTGGCGGCGTTCGAGTCTCCCCACCGCCTGCGCGCCGCGCTCGCGGACATGCGCGCCGCGCTAGGCGACAGGCGAATAGCCGTCTGCCGCGAGCTTACGAAGCTGCACGAAGAGGTCTTTCGCGGCAGCATATCCGAAGCCGAGCGCCGCTTCGCCAACCCGCGCGGCGAATTCACGCTGGTAGTCGAGGGCGCGAGCGCAGCCGACGCGAACCCGTCCGCCGCCAACGCGCTGGCTGCGCTGGCAAGCGCCAAAGCGGAAGGCGCGAGCGCGAAGGACGCCATCGCCGCCGCGTCGCGCGCGAGCGGGCTGTCGCGCCGTCGGCTGTATCGCGCGTGGCTGGCGCTCGGCGGGGGAGGGGAGGACGCCTAGCCGCCGCGTCGCGCGCGCGGCAAGCTGCCTATTGTCAGAATCAGGATTCTCAGGATTAGCGGATTTCCAAGATAGCGCCGTGAAAATCCTGAGAATCTCAGAATCACGCAAATCCTGATTCCGACAACTGGAAACGCCTGCCCCCGTCCGCCGCGAATAGGGGAGGGGACTCTTGCGATCCCCGCGCGGACGCTCCGAACGAGCGTCGGCATTCGCCGTTGTGCTACCATGAGCGCAGTTGCGAATCGAACACAATGTGGGGGCGGGGCTTTGCCTGATAGAGTACTCGTGTGCGTCGCTTGGCCATATGCCAACGGTTCTATCCACGTTGGCGGCGCGTCGGGCGTCTATCTGCCGGCGGACATATTCGCGCGCTACAGCCGCATGACGGGCTGCGAAGTGGCGATGGTGTCCGGCAGCGACGCGCACGGCACGCCCGTAACCATCGCGGCGGAGCAGCAGGGCGTATCGCCGGGTGTCATCGTCGAGCGCTTTCAGGCGGAGTTCTTGGATACGTGGCGGCGGCTAGGCATATCGTTCGACCTGTTCACCACCACGCACACCCAAAACCACGCGGAGGTCACCCAACGGCTCTTCCTGCGGCTGCTGGAGCGCGGACACATATACAAGGACACGATGCGCCAGCCGTACTGCGAATCGGACGACCGCTTCCTGCCGGATAGATATGTCGAGGGCGAATGCCCGCACTGCGGCGCGGACGGCGCGCGCGGCGATCAGTGCGACGCCTGCGGCAGAACGCTGGACCCGGAAGAGCTGATAGAGCTGCGCTGCAAGATATGCGGCGCAGCGCCGGAGATACGCGACACCGAGCATTTCTTCATCCGACTCAGCGCGTTCGAACAGCAGCTGCTGGATTGGGCGCTCGCTAAAGACCACTTCAAGCCCAACGTCCGCAACTTCACCGTCAGCTTCGTAGAAGGCGGCTTGAAAGACCGCGCCATCACGCGTGATATAGATTGGGGCGTTCCCGTGCCGCTGGACGGCTACGAAGACAAGCGCATCTACGTATGGTTCGAGGCGGTCATCGGATACCTCTCCGCAACCGTCGAATGGGCGGAGCGCTCTGGCGAGCCGGAGAAGTGGCGCGACTTCTGGCAAGAAGAATGCCGCTCGTACTACTTCATGGGCAAAGACAACATCCCGTTCCACACCGTCATATGGCCCTCTATGCTGATGGGCTACGGCGAACTGAACTTGCCGCACGACGTCCCCGCGAACGAGTACGTCAACCTAGAGGGCGGGAAGGTTTCCACAAGCCGCAACTGGGCGGTGTGGGCGCCGGATATGCTGGATAGGTACGACGTAGACGCTATAAGGTACGCGCTCGCCGCCATCATGCCCGAATCCGCAGACTCTGATTTCACGTGGGCGGAGTTCCTGCGGCGCAACAACGATGAGCTTGTCGCAACCTACGGCAACCTCGTCCACCGAACGCTGTCCATGACGGCGCGGCGGTTCGACGGCAAGGTTCCCGACCCGGGCGAGCTGGACGCCGAATCGCTCGCGCTGCTCGACGCCGCCGAACGCGGTCTCGAAGAGACTTCCGAGAGCCTAGCCGCCTGCCGATTCAGGAACGCGCTCCAGTCCGCCATGGGAATCGCGCGCGCCGCCAACCGCTATCTGGACGCCAAAGCGCCGTGGCGAACGGTTCGGACGGACAGGGCGGACGCCGCGCGAGCGCTGTGGACTGCGATGACGGCAATCAACTGCCTAAAGACGGCGCTCTGCCCGTTCATGCCTGCCGCGTCGGAGCGGCTTCACGCGCTGCTCGGGCTGAGCGGCTCGGCGGAGGCGGACGGCTGGCGGTGGGATAGGCGCGCGCTGGTTCCCGGCGGCGCGCTGCCCAAGCCGACGCCGCTGTTCGCCAAGCTGGACGACTCCATAGTGGAAGAGGAGAGGGCGAGGCTTGGCGCATAGCCCACAGGGGGCGGAGGTCGCCGCGATCTACGCGCCGGTTCAGGAACGGCTCGACAGAGTGGACGGCAGGCTGAACGAGCTGGCGAACGTGCGCTTTCCGTTTCTTTCGCGGATGCTCTCGCACGTATACGGCTCCAACGGCAAGCGCGCGCGCCCCGCTATAACGCTGCTCGCCGCCAGCTTTCACCCGCACGACGAGCGCAAGAGCGAAGTCATGGCTACCGCCGTCGAGCTGCTCCACATCGCAACGCTCATCCACGACGATACGGTAGACGAATCCGACACGCGGCGCGGCAGGGCGACTATCTCCAGCATGTTCGGCAAAGACATAGCCGTGCTGGTGGGCGATTACGTGTTCGCGTCTTCCGCCACATTCGTGTGCGACACCGAACACGTGGGCGTGATACGCCGCTTCTCCGAGACTATTATGGAGCTTTCCAGCGGCGAGCTGCGCGAGCGGGTGAACGCGCACGACCCCAACCAGACGCTGGACGGTTATCACAAGCGCATCTACAACAAGACCGCGTCGCTGTTCCGCACGGCGGGAGAGACGGGCGCCATCCTAAGCGGCGCCCCGCAAGACGAGGTGGACGCGCTCCGAACCTACGCGCGCGAACTTGGCATGGCGTTCCAGATAGTGGACGACATCCTAGACTTTCAAGGCGACGCGGACGAGATAGGCAAGCCCGTAGGCAGCGACCTCGCCAACGGCGTGATGACGCTGCCCGCGTTCATCGCGCTGGAGTCTTTGCCTGCGGACAACCCGATAAGCGCGTACCTAGCGGGCGGCGGCGGGGATACCGCGCTGCTGAGCGAGGCTGTGCGCGCAATCCGCCGCCCGGAGACGATAGCCGCCGCCTACGACGAAGCCGCGCGCCGCTGCGACGTGGCGCGCGCCGCGCTGACCCGCCTGCCGCCCGCGCCCGCGCGCGACTCGCTGGAGCGGCTGCTGGATTTTGTGCTGAGCCGGCGGAGTTGATCGACGGCGATTTGCGGGATGAGCGGGATTTTGGGGATTGATGAATTGCTTCCAACCGCGCGATGCTTAATAGCAAAAAGTATCTCGTTCATCCTGTATATCCATGTAAATTCTCTTGCCTCGGTGAAACCTCTCCCAATTGCGTGAGTCCTAACCCTCCCACCCAACACGCCCGCCCAGCATCGTCACAACCGGGCGCCCGCCCGCAATCGCATCCGCGCCCAGCGCGAATATGTCGCGCTCGAACACCGCCATATCCGCCGCGCTGCCCGGCGTCAGCGATCCCGCCCAGCCGCCGATGCCCGTCGCTCGCGCCGCGCCGATGGTGTATGCCGATAGCGCGGCGCGGACATCCACCGCCTCGTTCGCGCCCAGCGTTGCGCCGCTTGCCGTGCGGCGCGCTATCGCCGCGCCAAGTGCCCGCATCGGGCTGGGGTCAGCTATTGGCGCGTCCGAGCCGAACGCCATCGGAACGCCGCGAGCCGATAGCGACGCCGCGCGGTATAGGTATGGGCGCGTTTCCGCGTCCACGTCGCGCAGGTAGCGGTCTCCCTCGCTGTGGACGAAGGCGGGTTGCGTAACTACCGCCGCGCCGCTTTGGGCGACGAGCTCCAGCGCGTCGGGCGGGCATTCCGAGCAGTGTTCGATTCGGTGGCGCGGCAGTCCGTCGGGCGGCGGATGCTTCCGGATGGCGGCGGCTGCGGCGCGAACCGCGTCCGCCTCCACCGCGTGAATGGCGACGGGGAAGCCCGTCTCCACGCGCTCGGATACGGCGTCCCGCAACTCGGCGCGCGACGGCGCGAGCCGTCCGGACGACGCGGTTAGCATCAGCTTGGCGTGTCCTAGCCTCAGCCAAGCGTGGGATTCAGCGTCGAATTCGCTGTGGACGTATCCGAAACCCGTGCCGGCGTCCGCGAACTCGCGCGCGCCCCGCTCGCCGGGGAAGAGCGTTACGCGCGGAAGCGGCGATGCGCGGCGGCGAAGCTCAGCCATCAGCCGCCATCGCCGCGCGTCGTTCGCGCGCCCCGCGTCCTGAATCGATGTCACGCCGAACGAGAGCAGCCGCCGCGCGGCGCGTTCCACCGACTCGGCGAGTCGTTCTATCGGCGGGCTGGGGATCTTGCCGTCCAAGAAGTCGTCCATCTCGAACAGCAGCCCGTTGGGGACGCCGCTGGGGATGTGCCGCGCTATCGTCGCGCCGCGCGGTTCGGGCGTCCGCTCCGATATGCCGACGCGCTCCATGCCAAGCGAGTTCAGCGCGCAGGCGTGTCCGGAACGGTGGTCTAGGCGGATTGGGTGATGCGGCGCGGCGGCGTCCAGATCCCATCGCGTCGGGTGTCGGCGCTCGGTTAGCGCGGCGTGGTCGTATCCCCACGCGCGCACCCACTCGCCGCGCGGGGTATCGGCGGCGCGGCGCGCGATGGCGCGTTGGATGCAGGCTATCGACGGCGCGGCGGACGGGCGGCAGTCCACCGCGTCCAGCGCCGCCGCATACGCCAGCAGGTGCATGTGCGCGTCGTGAAAGCCGGGGACGACTGCGCCGCCGCCGCAGTCTACGACCCGCGCGGCGCGTCGGGCGAGGGGCGCCGCGCGCGCGGAGTCTCCCAGCCACGCAACCCGCCCGTTGCGGACGGCTATCGCCCCCGCCATGCGCGCGTTCGCGTCCATAGTGTAGACGCGCGCGTTGACGAGCAGCAGATCGAGCGGGCGGGCGTCTTTCGTCAACGCCGTCGGCGCGCGCTACTGTATTATCGACCTCGGCGTCGCCTCGATGCGGCGGACGTTTATCCGATCGCGGTCCAGCATCTCCGACACTTGCGGCGCGACTTCGTCTTTCCAGAAGTCGCTGTCGTATACGGCGGCGTAGAGGCGGTCTCGCTCGTCGTCGTTCTCGAATCGGCGAACCCAGATGTAGAGATCGTCGTCTTCCTGTCCCACGAAGCTGCCCACTATGGTCATGCCCTGAGACACCTGAAACGGGATGATTACGCTCTCCATGTAATTCACCCAGTTTTCGCGTTGCCCGGGCAGAGTCTTGTACTCTCTAAGCTCGAAGAACATGGCGATTTTCCTTTGGCTTGCGCGTGCGGCTTGTATGCGCCGACAACTGTATGCGCGGGTTTGGCGGATGTCAAATCTCTCGGCGTCAGCCCGTTCACGCAAGGAGATACACCAGCGCGCTCACGGCTAGGTACAGCAGAATCAGCGTCGCGCCTTCCGGGGTGAAGCGGCGCTCGCCGCCGCCGCGCCGCCGCATGAGGACGCCCGCCACTACCGTCATCGTCATTATCACGGCGACGAGCGCGGTGAGCGTGTGGATGTCCGACACTTCCCACCACAGGACGCCGCTCGTGAACGCCAGATCGTCGATGAACAGCACGAAGCCCATGTTGAAGAAGTTGCTGCCCAGAACGTTGGTTATCGCAAGCTCCGGCGCGCCCAGCCGCAGCGCCGCGAACGATGCGGCTATCTCAGGCAGAGACGTAGCCAACGCGAGGAACTCCGTGCCTACGAAGCTCCGCTCCCAGCGCATCTCGCGCGCTATGCCCTCGCCCGTTTGCGCCAGCCATATCGCCGCGACGACGACGATTGCGGCGGTTATCGCATACATGAGCAGCGCGCGCGGCAGTCTCTCGGCGGCGTAGACGCCGCTCGATTCTGCGGACGACTGCGGCTCGTCTGAACCAGACGGGCTGCGCTCAGCGCGATATATGAGGTACATGCCAATGAGGAACGCGCCGAACAGGATTAGCGACGCGGGGCTGACGAGCCAAGACGCGCCGTAGTCGGTGAGGTCGTAGATTATCAGCGAGGATGCGGCGATGCCTATCATCAGCGCGCCGAGCGCGCCCACCAGCGCGGCGGTGTGCGAGACGTATGCGAGGAGAGGGCCTCGCCGATAGTATATGTCCAGCAGCCCGATTATGAGCAGGTTGAACAGGTTGCTGCCGAAAGCGTCTCCGGCGGCGAGGTCCGTCTGCCCTACGAGCAGGATGGAGCTTATGCCGTTGCCTAGCTCAGGGAGCGAAGTAGCCGTAGCCAGCATGACGACGCCCACGAACGAGCGCCCCAGCCCCGTCTTTTCGGCTACGATGTCCGCCGCCCTCGCCATGAAGTGCGCGGATACCAGTATCGCGGCGGCGGCGGCGGCGAACTGAAGCCAAAGCAGAGCTAGCGTCACGCAGCCCCCGCGCGGTCATGCGAAAGCAGCGCCGAATGGGTAGAGAACCGGCGTCGGTTTACAGGGCGGACGGGATTAGGGGGGATATTGGGGATTGCGAAGTAGCTCCTGACCGCATAACCCATAATCCTGAATATCCGGATTATCCCGTCTATCCTGTAAATTGCCCGGCTGGTTTCGGACGCGCGAAAGATTCTAGCCAGCCGAGCGGCTGCTGACAAGCAGGTCGGCGCGGTCTCCCCACTTCTCTAGGAAGCGTCTGTAGTTCTTGAGGCTAAGCTCGTCGCGCTCGCCTTCGGCAAGCTCGTTCCAGACGCGATGTTCGTGCAACTCCACGGGCAGCGAGTTGTCGGCTAGGATGCGCTTGCCGCGCTCCTTGAAGTGGAAGCTGAAGTCTATATCTAGGTTGCGGTAGAAGCGGAAGCTCTCGCGCATCAGCCCCACGCTCCGCAGCGTCTCGCGGCGGAAGGCGAAACAGTACGCCTGCATCGCGTCCATCTCTCCGGACTCGCCCTCGCCGTCGTGGAAGTGGTGCAGGTTGTCGGTTCGCAGACCGAAGGGACCCACCACGCCCACGCCCACGCCGTCGAGCATCTCTTCCATGCGTCCGAATATGTCTCCGCGCACCTCTACGCTGGTGTCGAGCAGCGTCACGGTTCGCCCCAGGCTTTGTTTGATGACGATGTTCTTAGCCGCGCCCTCGCCCAGCCTGTGGTCGGCGTGAATCACGCGAACGCGGTCGTCGGCGTCCGCCAGCGCGTCTAGGTAGTCGCCCGTGTCGTCGGTGGAGCCGTTGTCTAGGATGACCGCTTCGACGTCGCGTTCGCCCGCCCATTCGAGCGCGCTTTCGATTGCGCGCCGCGCGTCGTCGGCGTAGTTGCACGCCACTACGCCGATGGTCAGATCCTTCGCGTCTGGCTGATCTATCAGCGACGGAACTTCGGCGGAAGACGAGATTACGTCGCGCCGCTCTGTCAGCTTCTCCCATTCCGCCTTGGGTCTAATGCGCGCGCCGCGTTCGTGGTCTTCCACTACGTAGCCCATCTCGTCCAGCGCTGCGCGTATCTGGTCGGCGGCGGCGTATTCCGCCCTGTCGCGCAGCTGCGCCCTGACGAGCAGCTGTTGGAGAACTTCGGACGGCGCGGCGTACTCGTCGCCCACGCCTAGGATGTCCAAGCCCATCACCGCGTCGAACCGCTCTATCAGCGCCAGCTTAGTCGCGGCGGACAGATCGGCGCGCGCCATCTCCCACGTCAGCGCGAGCGCGCCGGGCATGTCCAAGTTGGCGTTCACCGTGTCGAAGAACCGCGCTTCCCACTCCGCCACCGCCGCATCGTCCGCGTCGCTGCCGCCGCCGTTGAGGTCTTCCGCCTCCATCATCCACTGCCAAACGCGGTTCTTGAGCCGCTGCAAGCCGCGTTGAGCCGCGCGCAGCGATGTGAACGTGAAGTTGAGCCGCGTGTTGTAGCGCGCCGTCATGCACAGGTATCGGAACGCCATAGGGTCCAGCCCCTGCGCTTCGATGTCGCTCATTATGAACGAGTTGCCCGCCGATTTCGCCATCTTCACGCCGTCCGCCAGCAGGTGCTGGCCATGCACCCAGCTGTTGACCACGGGGCGCCCGGTGAAGCCCTCGCTCTGCGCTATCTCGCCCTCGTGGTGGGGGAAGATGTTGTCCACGCCGCCGGTGTGGATGTCGAACGCATCTCCGAGATACTTGATGGACATCGCGGAACATTCGATGTGCCATCCGGGGAAGCCGTCTCCCCACGGGCTATCCCACTTGACCGTCCTGCCGGGTTCGGCGGCTTTCCACAGCGTAAAGTCGCGCGGGTCCTTCTTCAGCGGGTCGGCGTCCACGCGCACCGCTTCCAGCAGCTCCGCTTCGTGGATGTTGCCGGACAGCTTGCCGTAGTCCGAAAACTTGGAAACCTCGAAGTATACGTTGCCGTCCGCCTCGTAAGCGTAGCCCTTCTCGACGAGCCGTTCGACTATCTCTATCATCTCTCGGATGTGGTCTGTAGCCTTCGGGAACTCTTGCGCCGGGCGGATGCCGAGCTTCTCTTCGTCCTCCCTGAAGCGGAGCGTGTAGAACTCCGCTATCTCCGCCGGCGTCTTGCCCTCTTCGAGCGCGGCTGCGATTATCTTGTCTTCGCCGCGCTCCAGCATCTCTTGGCGCATGTGTCCGACGTCGGTGATGTTCTTGATGTGGACGACTTCCAGCCCATGCGCCGCGAGGATGCGGCGTATCCAGTCAGCCATGAGGTACGAACGCAGGTTGCCGATGTGCGCGTCGCGGTACACGGTTGGGCCGCAGGTGTACATCCGCACGACGCCTTCTTCGATTGGGCGCACTTCGCTCAGCCGCTTTTCGAGGGTGTTGTATATCTTTAGCACGCTGCTCTCCTCGCGCCGCCCGCCGAGCTACACGGCGGCGGTCTTCAGCTGGTGTCGGTGGGCGCTCGGAACGTCCATGACGTGCAGCAGGTTGGTGCTGCCGGACACGCCGAACGGGACGCCCGCCGTTATGACCATCTTCCCCGCGCCGCTAATCGAGCCGGATGACGTGGCGTAGTCTTCCGCCACCCCGAACAGGTTTTCCAGATTGTGGAGGGTAGGCCCTATGATGGGGTGGACTCCCCAGCTCAGCGTCAGCGCGCGGCGCACTGCGCTATACGGCGTCATCGCCAGTATCGGCGCTCGCGGGCGGTATCTCGACACGCGCCGCGCGGTGCTGCCCGACTCGGTGAACGCCACTATCAGATCCGCCCCCTGCTGGTTGGCTATGCTGGCGGCGGCGTAGCTGATGGCGTCGTCGGTCTGGTCTTCCACCTGCCGCGCCCTCTCTCTGAGGATGCGATCGTAGTCCAGCGCCGCTTCCGCGTTCATCGCCACCTTACGCATCACCTCCACCACGCGGTCGGGATAGCCCCCCACCGACGTTTCGCCCGAAAGCATCACCGCGTCGCTGCCGTCGTATACCGCGTTGGCTACGTCCGTAACCTCGGCGCGCGTCGGGCGGGGAGACTCCACCATGGATTCTATCATCTGCGTGGCGGTGATTACCGGCTTGCCCGCGCGGTTGCATTGGGAGATGAGCCGCTTCTGCACGACAGGCACCAGCTCCAGCTCTATCTCCACGCCCAAGTCCCCGCGCGCTACCATGATGCCGTCGCTGGCTTCCAAAATGCCGTCGAAGTGGGCTATGGCTTCCGCCGTCTCTATCTTGGAGATGATGAACGGGTCGCCGCCTTCGTCATGCAGCAGCCGGCGCGCGGTGGCTACGTCTTCCGGCCCGGTGACGTTCGACAGCGCGATGAAATCCGCGCCCGCCGCCGCCGCGAATCGCAGCCCTTCGAGCGCCCGCCCGTCCAAGAACGGCAGCGACGGCGCAAGCCCGGGCGTGGTCACGCCGCGCCGCTCGGTGACCTTCCCGCCATCCACCACCTCGCAGGCGACATCCTTGCCGACTATCTCCCGCGCTCGCAGCGCGATGGCGCCGTCGTCGACGAGGATGCGCCCGCCTACCTCCGCGTCGCGGTGTATGCCGGGCGGAGACACGCTCAGCGTTTGCGGGCTGCCCACCACGTCGCGGCTCGTGAGCGTTATCCTGTCGCCCTCGGCTAGGTGGAACTCGCCCGGAGACTGCGGACCCGTCCGATACTTGGGGCCTGGAACGTCCACCATGACGCCCACGGGCATGCCCAGATCCTCCGACACCGCGCGCGTCGCGGCTATCATCGCCTCATGCTCGCTCAGCGCCCCGTGAGACAGGTTGAATCGCGCCACCGTCATTCCCGAAAGCGTCATCTCGCGGATGGTGTCGCGCGCGCTAGACGCAGGCCCAAGCGTGCAGACGATCTTCGTCTTGGGCCTGTCGGGAATCTTTGCCGGCACAATCATGCGTAGCTCCTGAACGCTAGGGTTCGGATTATTCAGAAGTGTACAAGACACTGTGCGGGCTTGCTAGTGCAAGCGCGGGCACTCCCGATTTGGCGCGGGAAGGCGCGCGCGCCCGCTAGCGCATATCCGCGCCGCGATGGTATAGAATGACTGGGCGACGAGGTATGCGATGAGGGATGCGGCGCAGCTCTACGAACTCCAACTGCTGGATTGGGATATACAGCGGCGCGAGGAGGAATTGTCCGCCGCTCGCGCTAGAATCGCCGACGACGCGCGCCGAGAGTTGGCGCGCCGACGGCTGGACGCGCTCGAAAGCCGCAGAGCCGCGCTAGAATCGCCGACGCGCCGCTCCGAGCGCGAGATAGAGCGGCTCGAAAGCCGCGTCTCCGCAATCGAAAGCCGGCTGTACAGCGGCGCGGTGACCAACCCGCGCGAGCTGGAAGCGTATCAGGACGAACGCGCCGCGCTGCTGGAAGGGCGCGCCGCCGAGGAAGACAGGCTGCTGGAGCTGATGGTCGCAAGCGAAGAGGCGCAAGAAGCGCGCGACCGCGCTGCGCGCGAGTTCGAGCGAATCGACGCCGAGCGCCAAGCCGAGCTTGCAGAGATGCGTTCGCGCGAGGCGGAGCTCGTCGCCGAGTTGCCCAGCCTAGTCGAGCGGCGCGCGGAAATGGCGGCGGAGTATCCGCCGGGCGTCTTGGCGCTGTATGAGACCGTGCGGCGCGCGAGGGCGGGGCAGGGCGCCGCCCTAGTCGACAGGAGCGGCGTGTGCCAAGGCTGCCGCATAGCCGTTCCCAACTCCGAGATGGGTCGCGTGCGCGCCGGCGATGGCGTAGTTCAGTGCGGCAGCTGCACGCGCATACTCATCTACTACGCATAGCGCCCTAGCCCGCGCCCGACAGCCAACGCAACGAGGAAGAACCCCCCGGCATGAACCCATGAGAGCGCTCGGATACTTCAGAACGGATGCCGCGTCGCAGCCGCCGGACATCCCCAAGACGCTCGACGACTTTGCGAGCGACTTCGATGACTACTGTCGCCTGCACACTCACCAGCGCATCGAGGCGTTCGGAGACGACGGCGCGAACGACGCTGGCGACTATCCGGCGTTCGACCGGCTTTTGGAGTATATCCGAAAGTCCGGCTCCAACTTCATGGTGGCGATTCCGGACGCCACGCACCTAGGTTCGGAGATAGAGGCGGTGGCGCGCGCCTTCTTGCGGGTGGAGAACGCGGGCGGAGAGCTTTGGTGTCAGGACGAAGACTTCCCCAACCCGCTGCAAAACGCCTTTCGCGCGCTCGGCGTCACCGGCGTGTCCATCGAGCGCAGCCGCAAGGTGCGCGAGTCCATGCAGGACAAGGCGCTGTGGGGCAAGAGCCTGGGGCGTCCGCCGTTCGGGTATCGCAACGGAGCGGACGGCGCGCTTGCAGTGGTCAAAGACGAGGCTTCGGTAGTGGAGCTTATCTTTCGGCTGTACACGCGCGACGAAATGGGGATGCGGCTCATCGTTCAGCATCTCAACGAGCGCGAGATAACCACGCGGCGCGGCGGGAGGTGGAGCGTCGTCAGCGTGCGCGACATCCTCAAGAACCCCGTCTACATCGGCACGTACACGCGCTTCGGTCTGCGCTTGCCGCACAGCCATGAGCCGATAATCGACGCCGCCACATTCCGCGCCGCGCGCGACATAGCCGCCGAGCGCCGCCCGCGCGGGCGAGTATCCCGCGCCGCGCCCTACCTGCTGTCCGGCATCGCCATGTGCGACTACTGCGGCAACCGCATGATGGGCGTAACCCGCCATCAGCGCTGGCGCAAGAAAGACGGCAACCGCAACCGCAAGACGTACCGCTACTATCAATGCCAATCCCGCAACAATCAAGGCGTGTGCGGCTATCACACGTGGGCGGAGGCGGCGCTCGAAGGCGCGGTGCTGGCGCAGATTCCGCTCGCTATCAAGGCGCGCGAGCTGGACAGGCGCGCGCCCAACGGCGGCGGCGACGCCGATTCGCCGCTGCGCGCCATCTGGCGGGAGCGCGTCAAGAACGCCGAGCGGCGGTTCGTGCAGGCGATGCGAAAGACCGCCACCGGAGGCGCGAAGAACGACCATCTCCAACAGGCTGTCGACGAGCTGGACCAGACACGCGCCAACGCCAAGAGAGCCGATAACCCCATCGACGTAGACGTCGACGACGTCATCGGCAGATGGGAAGAGCTGGACTTCACCGAAAAGCGCGACTTCCTGCTGACGAACGTAGCCCGCGTGGAAGTGCGCGACCATATGGCGCGGGTGGTGGTGTGAGCGGCGTTTAGCGCACGCAGGTATCGCAAAGCCCTAGAAAATGGGTAGCTTTTATAGCTATCATCCCTAAAGCTATTTATTGTGCGGCAAATAAATGCCTGCCAACAGAGCGGAGACGCCTTTTGCCGCCAGTGTCCAACACATCCGCCTACCGCTGGCTAGCGCGCCCGATCCTGTTCTCGCTCCCGTCGGAGGTTGCGTCGAGTGTGGCGGATTTCGCGCTGAGCTTCCCCAGCGTCTGGCGCTTGCTTGCTCGTCTAGAAGAGCCGTCCACGCCGCGCATTCCCGCATCCGTTGGCGGGCTGCGGCTGAAAAACCCCATCGGGCTTGCGGCGGGATACGATAAGCGCTGTCACCTCACGCCCGCGCTTTCCACGCTAGGGTTCGGATACATTACCTGCGGCACGGTTACGCTGTCCGCGTGGGAAGGCAATCCCAAGCCTCGCCTGCTGCGGGATACGCGCCGAAACGCGATTATCAACTCATTCGGCTTCCCGAATCCGGGGCTGGAATCCGCCGCCAAGAGCCTCGAACGAGACCGTTCGCGCGTCGAGAGTGGAGTTCCAGTCGTCGTTAGCGTGTCGGGCGTCCGAATCGAAGATATAGTCGCTTGCCACCGCCGCTTGGAGCCGCTCGTAGACGCCGTGGAGATCAACATCAGCTCGCCCAACACCGCTGGGCTGCGTATGTTTCACGACCCGCGAACGCTCGCGGAGATGCTCGGCGCCGTCGACGAGCGCAAGACCAAGCCGCTGTTCGTGAAGATGCCGCCGTTCGCGGAAAGCGCCGCCGCCGACGCAATCGCGCTCGCGGAGACGTGCGCCGACGCGGGCGTAGACGCGCTCAGCGTGTCGAACACCCGCCCGGTGGAAGACGCGCGCCTAGCCGTCGGAAGCGGCGGGCTTAGCGGCAAGCCCATATTCGGCGACACGCTGAGGATGGTAGGCGAGGTTCGGCGCGCGGTGGGCGGCGCGACGGCGATTCACGCCTGCGGAGGCGTGTTCGATTCCGACGACGCTCGGCGCGCGCTAGACGCGGGCGCGGACACGGTTCAACTACTCACCGGCATGGTGTACCGAGGTCCGCGAATCGCGCGCCACATCGCAAGGGGGCTTGCCGCGTCGAGTCCGAGCCGCGCGCCAAGCGCCGCCCCGAGCGACGCGCGCGGTCGTAGGCTGTCGCATTGAGCGCCGACGCGCCGATGCGCGCGGTCAAAGCCATCGTCATAGACCTAGATGGCACGACGGTGGGGCGGGACGAGCGCATTTCGCCCGTCGTCGCCAGCGCGGTTCGCCGCGCGGCGGAGCGCGTCCACGTATCCATCGCCACCGGGCGCGAGCCGAAGTCCGCGCTGCGGTACGCGCGCGAGCTTGGGCTGACCGCGCCGCTCATCACCGACAACGGCTCGCTGATATTAGACCCGCCGACGGGCGCGCTGCTGTGGGGCGCGCCGCCGATGCGCGACGATCTTGCGCTCGCGGCGCTATCGCTCATAGACGAATACCGTGAATCGCACGGCGCGGGATGCGTAGCCACCACATCCGACGGCGGCAGGTGGGACAAGACCAGAGAAGGCGCGCGCCGGCTCAGCCGCATAACCGCGCTCGACCTGCCGCAGCGCCAAGCCGAGCGGCTCGAAAGCCAAATCGCCGCCATCGGCGGGTTCGAGGCATCCAAGGCATATCTGCCTTACAATGATCTGTGGGCGGTAGACATAGCCCGCAGCGGCATAGACAAAGGTTCCGCCTTGCTGGTCTTGTGCCGAATGCTGGCGCTGGAGCCGTCCGAGATCGCAGCCGTCGGCGACAGTTGGAACGATCTCTCGATGCTGCGCGCGGCGGGCGTATCGTTCGCCATGCGCGGCGCGCCCGCCGAGATCCGCCGCGCAGCCGATTACATCGTTCCAACCGTAGAGCGCGACGGCTTGGCGGAGGCGATAGAACGGATTCTGAAGATAAGCGCAAAACCATTCGAGCCTACCCCCCGATAGGCTCAGGGCGAACGCTCTGTTCTAAAGCCGAAAATCGTTCTAGCAATCGCCGCCCGCCCCTGTGCTATAATCCCCTACGGCTTCCGGAGAGGTGGCCGAGCGGTTTAAGGCGCTGGTCTCGAAAACCAGTATGGGAGCAATTCCATCGTGGGTTCGAATCCCACCCTCTCCGCCATCGCGCTTGCGCTTGCGAAAAACTGCATGAGTTCCCGCAGCCATCCGCCATTCCGGCGAAAGCCGGAATCCAACGGGCGGTTTCCGGGGATGGTTCGGCGGCGCTCGCGCGTAGACGTTTCGCCTCGCGGAGAGGTGCTAGAGTGGCCGAATAGGCGCGACTGGAAATCGCGTGTCGTCTGTAGAAGGCGACCGTGGGTTCGAATCCCACCCTCTCCGCCATCCTTCTCGCGCGTCCCAGTTCGCCCCGTCGCGTTGCGCCCTCTCTCCGATAAGCGTCCGAAAGAACGATGACTACATGGAAGATTCCGAGCTAAAGCACTGGATAGGCTTCAGCCGCGTATCCTCCGTGGGGCATGCGCGCGTGGCGAAGCTCGAAGGGCATTTCGGATCGCTGTCGGATGCGTGGCGGGCGCCCGCGAGCCAGCTGGTTCGCGCGGGGCTTGGGCGTCGCGTCGCGCAGCGCGTAGTCGAATCGCGCGCCAAGATCGATCCGGACGCCGAGCTGGAGAGCATGCGGCGGGCGGGAGTCGCCGCGCTCACGTGGCACGACGAAGGCTATCCGCCCCGCCTGCGCGAGATATACGACAAGCCGCCGGTTCTCTATATCAAGGGCGGGCTGCTGCCCGAGGACGAGCGCGCCGTCGCGCTGGTAGGCACGCGCAAGCCGACCGCCTACGGCAGGGAAGCGGCGCGGCGGCTCACCGCCGATCTTGCGCGGAGCGGCGCCGCCATCGTCAGCGGGCTGGCTGCCGGCATAGACGGCATAGTCCACCGCGCCGCGCTCGAAGAGGGCGCGAGGACCATAGCGGTGCTAGCCGGCGGGCTGCACGACATATATCCAAGCGCGCACCGCGCGCTCGCGCGGCGAGTCGCCGAAAACGGCGCGCTCGTGTCCGAATACCCGCTGGGCGTCCGACCGGACAGGCTGAACTTCCCGCGCCGAAACCGCATCATAAGCGGCATGAGCTTGGGAACCGTAGTCGTAGAAGCGCCGGAGAAGAGCGGCGCGCTCATCACCGCGAGACACGCGCTCGAACAGAACCGCGAGGTGTTCGCCGTGCCGGGCGAGATACTCTCCTCGGCGCACGTCGGCGGCAACGCGCTCATCCGCGATTCCGCCGCCAAGCTGGTTACCTGCGCCGAAGACATATTGAGCGAGCTGAACCTAGAAGCCGTCGAGCGCCAGCTCGAGCTTGCCGCCTTCTTCCCGGAGGACGAAGCGCAAGCCGCGGTGTTCGCGTTCGTTACCCAAGACCCCATTCACATCGACGAGATAACCAGAAAATCCGCCCTTCCAGCCTCGACAGTGAGCGGCGCCCTCACTATGATGGAACTCAAGGGCGCCGTCCGGCAGGTGGGCGCAATGAACTACATCCGGCTGCGCGAGAGCGCCGCGGAGTACCGGCAAGCGTAAGGTGAAATGGCGAAAGATCTAGTAATCGTAGAATCCCCCGCAAAGGCGAGAACCGTTCAACGGTTTCTCGGAAAGGGATACGTCGCCAAAGCCTCTATGGGGCACGTGCGCGACCTCCTAAAGACCAAGATGAGCGTCGAGCTGGACGACGGCAGCTTCACGCCCACCTATAGAGTAATGAACGACAAGCGGAAAGTAGTATCCGAGCTGTCTACGGCGGCGGAACAGGCGGAAACCGTCTACCTAGCCACCGACCCGGACCGCGAGGGCGAGGCTATCTCTTGGCATCTGCTCGAAGCTGCCAAGATACCGCCGAACAAGGCGAAGCGGGTGGTGTTTCACGAAATAACCCGCGACGCCATCGAACACGCCTTCGACAACACGCGCGATCTCGACCGCTCGCTCATAGACGCCCAGCAGGCGCGCCGCGTGCTGGACCGCATCGTCGGCTACAAGCTCAGCCCCGTGCTGTGGGGCAAGGTGCGGCGCGGGCTGTCCGCTGGCAGGGTGCAGTCCGTCGCGCTGAGGCTCGTCGTAGACAGGCAAGCCGAGATAGACGCCTTCATTCCCGTAGAGTACTGGACTATCGACGCTACGCTGTCCAAGCGCCCGCGCGAGAGCGCGAAAGACGTGTTCGAGGCGCGGCTGTGGTCTATAGACGGCAAGCGCGGGAGCCCGGTCGCCGGCAGGCGCGGCGGCGGCATAGAGCTGCCCGACCGCTCCGCGAGCGATGCGGCGGCAGCGGACCTGAGAGCCGCGCGGTTCGACGTAGCCGGCGTGAGAGCGCGCGAAACGAAGAGCCGCCCAACGCCGCCGTTCATCACCAGCACGCTTCAGCAGGAAGCCGCGCGCAAGCTGCGCTTCACCGCGCGCCGCGCGATGGCTGTCGCTCAGCAGCTGTACGAGGGCATAGACATCGGCGCGGAGGGCGCGGTCGGGCTGATTACCTATATGCGGACGGACTCCACGAACGTGGCTGAGCAGGCGCTGGAAGAGACGGCTCAGCTGATAAAGCGCAAGTACGGGCGCGAGTACGCGCCAGCCAAGCCGCGCGTCCACGCCCGCAAGGTCAAGGGCGCGCAGGAAGCGCACGAGGCGATACGCCCCACGTCCGTCATGCGCGAGCCGGAAGCGATTCGCGGCAGACTCTCCAACGACCAGTTCAGATTGTACGATCTCATCTGGAAGCGCATGGTCGCCAGCCAGATGAAAGACGCGCTGTTCGACTCCACTACCGTAACGATAGCCGCGTCCGAAACCCCATCCGGCAAACGATACGAGCTGCGCGCCAGCGGCTCCGTGATGAAGTTCGCCGGCTTCCGCGCCGTCTACCTAGAGGGCAAGGACGACGTTGAGGACAATGACGCCAACCGTTCGCCAATCCCTCCCCTGAAGTCGGGCGAGCCGCTCGACCGCGTGAAGATAGCGCCGGAGCAGCGCTTCACCAAGCCGCCGCCGCGCTACACCGAGGCGTCGCTGGTCAAGGCGCTCGAAGAAGAGGGCATCGGCAGACCAAGCACCTACGCGCAGACTATCTCGACGATTATGGACAGGGATTACGTCATCAAAGACGGCAGCCGACTGGCGCCCACCAACTTGGGCAAGGTGGTGACCGGGCTGCTGGTGGAGCATTTCCCCAAAGTCATGGATGTCGAGTTCACCGCCACTATAGAGAAGGACCTCGACGACATCGCGGAGGGCGATAGGCAGTGGACGCCCGTGGTGCGGGAGTTCTATTACCCGTTCGACGAGGCTATCGACAAGGCGATGAAGGAAGCCGAGCGTGTCCCGCGGGAGCGGCTCGACGAGGCGACGGACGAGGTCTGCGAACTCTGCCAAAGCCCAATGGTCATCAAGAGCGGGCGTTACGGGCGGTTCATGGCTTGCACTGGCTACCCCGAATGCAAGAACACCCGCCCCGTGGAGAGCGCGGAAGAACGCGCGCTGCGCGAGCGCGTGAGCGAAGACATAGACGAGCTTTGCGACAAGTGCGAACGGCGCATGGCGGTCAAGAACGGGCGCAACGGGCGGTTCATAGCCTGCACCGGCTACCCGGAATGCAAGAACGCCAAGCCGCTGCCCGTCGGCATCGCCTGCCCTAAATGCGGCGGCTCTCTCGTAGAACGCAAACAGCGCGGGCGCAACGGCAACGTCTTCTACGGATGCGCCAGCTATCCGGAATGCAAGTTCACGGTCAACCCGCTTGCGCCGCCTTGCCCAGACTGCGGCGGGCTGCTGGTGACGCGCGGACGCGGACGCCGGAACGCGCGCTGCTTCGACGAGGATGGGTGCGGGTTCAGCGGCGCGACGCCTAGATTCGAGGAGAACGCCGCCTGATGGACGCCTCGCAGTGGCAAGCCGCGATGGAACGCTTCCGCGATCACCTCGTTGCGGACCGAGACCTAGCGCCGCTCACCGTCCGCAACTATCTGGCGGATGTCGAGCCGCTGCGCGACTACATGGCGAAGCGCGAGATACCCGCCTTCGCCGACCTCGACCGCCGCGACGTTCGCGGCTATCTCGCGTGGCTGCACGAGCTTGGATACGAGCGAACCAGCATCGCGCGAAAGCTGAGCGCGACGCGGTCGCTGTTCCGCTGGCTCGACCGCATCGGCGAGGTCGAGCGCGATCCGCTCCCGCCGCGCGGAACGTTCAAGACGGATTCCCGCCTGCCCCGATTCCTCTCGCCAGACGAGGCGGAGCGGCTGATGGACGTCCCGGACGCTACCACCGACAAGGGCATCCGAGACCGCGCGCTGCTGGAGCTAGTCTACGCATCCGGCTTGCGCGTGAGCGAGGTGAGCGGCTTGGATGTGGACAGCGTGAACCTAGAGACGCGCGAACTGCGCGTCAGAGGGAAAGGCTCGAAGGAGCGAATTGCGCTCATGGGCGAAGCCGCGCGCGACGCGCTCCGCCTCTATATGAGCGAAGTTCGCCCCGAAGCGGCGTCGCTGGACGCGGGCGGCGCGCTGTTCGTGAACCGATACGGCAAGCGGCTAGGGCAGCGCAGCATACAAAAGAGCGTCCGATCATACGCCGCGCGCGCCGGGCTGGGGAGCGGCGTCCACACGCACACGCTGCGACACTCGTTCGCCACCCACCTGCTATCGGGAGGCGCGGACCTGCGCGTGGTGCAAGAGCTGCTCGGGCACGCAAGCCCCGCGACTACCCAAATCTACACGCACGTCACCAAGGGCGAAGCGCGAAAGGCGTACATGGCATCGCACCCGAGGGCGGGCGGGGGCGACGAATCGACCCGGGCATGAAGATTCTCGTCATAAACGGACCCAACCTCAACCGCTTAGGGCTGCGCGACGCCGGCTATTACGGCTCGGTCTCGCTGCCGAGCGTCGAGCGCGAAGTCCGACGCCGCGCGGCGGAGCTTGGCGCGGAAGCGGACTTCTTCCAGTCCAACCACGAGGGCGAGATTGTGGACTTCATCCAGCGCGCGGCGGATGGCGCGGACGGCATAGCCATCAACGCCGGCGCGCTCACGCACTACGGCTTGTCGATGCGGGACGCGCTCACGGACGCGCGCCTTCCCATCGTCGAGATACACATCTCCAACATCCACGCGCGCGACGAGTTCCGCCGCCACTCCGTCATCGCGGACATAGCCGTCGGGCAGATAGCCGGGCTTGGCTGGCGCGGATACCTGTACGCGCTCGACTTCCTCGCCGCCCACGTCCGCGAGCGCGCCGAATGAGCGCCCACGCCAATCGCATCGCAAAGCTGAGGGCGGAGATGCCGAGCCTCGCCGTTGACGCCTTCCTCGTGTCCGCGCGCGCCAACCGAGTCTACCTATCCGGCTTCAGCGGCGGCAGCGGCTGGCTGCTGATAACCCAATCCGACGCGGTTTTGGCTACGGATTTCAGGTACGTCGAGCAGGCGGCGGCGGAATCTCCGCTGTTTCGCGTCCAACGAGTCCGCGCGGGCTACGGCTGGTTCGCCGAGCTTGCGGGAGAGATGGGCGCTCGCGCCGTCGGCATAGAGGCGGACAGCGTGACGCTTGCCGAATATAGGGCGATGCTCGCGGCCGTCGAGGAGGCGGAGCCGTCGCCGGATGTGGAACTGATAGAGACGAAGGGCGTGGCGCAGAGCATCCGAGCGGTGAAGGACGCCGCCGAGCTTGCCGCGCTGGAGCGCGCGGCGCTGATAGCGGACGACGCGCTCGCGGCGGTAGTCCCCCGCATCCGCCCCGGGCTGACCGAGCGGCGCGTGGCGCGCTGGCTGGAAGACGAGATGCGCGATCTCGGCGCGGCGGGGCCGTCGTTCGACACCATAGTGGCGACAGGCGCGAACGCCGCGCTGCCCCACCACCGCGCGGACGACACCATCCTGAGGCGCGGCGATTCGCTGGTGATAGACATGGGCGCGCTGGCTGGCGGCTATTGCAGCGACCTCACCCGAACGTTCGCCGTCGGCGAGCCGGATGACAAATTCCGCGAGATATATGGTATCGTTTTGAGGGCGCAGCGGGCGGCTATCGACGGCGCGGCGGCGGGCATGAGCGGCGAAAGCATAGACGAAATAGCGCGCGACGTCATATCGGACGCTGGCTATGCCGACGAATTCGGGCATGGGCTGGGGCATGGCGTCGGCTTGGACGTCCACGAACGCCCGCGAGTGGTTCCAACCTCAGAAGACGAGATAGCCGACGGCATGGCGTTCACCATCGAGCCGGGCATATACATCCCCGGCTGGGGCGGCGTCCGAATCGAAGACATCGTAGCTATCGAAAACGGCGTCGCCAGAACGCTCACCCGCTCGCCCAAGGGGCTGGACGCGGCTACGGCGAACGGCGACGCATAGGCGACGTGCGGCAGGAGTTGCGCTTATGACTATCGGATACGGCGATCTCAGAAAGGGCATGGCGATAGAGCTGAACGGCGAGCCTTACACGATCATCGATTACGAGCGCAACAAGATGCAGCAGCGCGCGCCCACAATGCGCATCCGCATCCGCGAAATCCGCAGCGGGCGCGTGTTCGACAGGAGTTTCTCCGGCTACGACGTCAAGCTCACGCAGGCGGACGTCGAGCGCCGCTCCGCGCAGTACATCTACGACGAGGATGATCTCTGCTACTTCATGGACACCGAGACCTACGACCAGTTCCCGCTGATGAAGACCCAGATAGCCGAAGAGCTGAACTATCTCAAAGAGGGCATGACCATAGACCTCGTCTTCTACCAAGACAACCCCATCGCGGTGGAGATGCCGCTAACCGTCGATCTGGAGGTGGTGGACTCTCCGCCCGGCCTGCGCGGCGACACCGCCACAGGCGCGACAAAGCCCGCCACGCTCGAAACCGGGCTGCTCATACAAGTGCCGCTGTTCGTCAACGAGGGCGAGACGGTGAAGGTGGACACGCGCAGCGGCAGCTACCTTTCGCGGGTGTAACGTGGCGGAGATATATCGTGTTTCGCAGGTAACCGGCTACCTCAGAGACCTGCTCGTCTACGACGAGCGGCTGAGCGACATCTGGATAGAGGGCGAGGTAACCAATCTAGTGCGCTCGGCGGCAGGGCACTGCTACTTCTCGCTGACGGACGCGGCAAGCGCGCTCAGGTGCGTTCTCTTTCGCAACAAGCGCGGAGCGGAGCATCTGGAAAACGGCGCGAAAGTCATCGCGCAGGGCGGCTTCTCTATCTACGAGCGCAGGGGCGATCTTCAGCTCATCGCCAATCTCATCCAGCCGGAGGGCGTCGGCGAACTGTGGCTGCGGCTGGAGCGCCTCGAGCAAAAGCTCGAACTGGAGGGGCTTTTCGACCCGTCTCGCAAGCGCCCGCTGCCCGCGTTTCCCAAGCGGATTGGCGTCGCCACCTCGTCCAGCGGCGCAGTATGGCAGGACATCCAGAACATCGTCGCGCGCCGCTGGCCTCTCGCCGAGCTGGTTCTCGCGCCCGCGCTCGTGCAGGGAGACGGCGCGGCGGAATCCGTAGCCGCAGCCATCGGCGCGCTGAGCGCGCTGGACGACGTGGACGCCATCATCGTGGCGCGCGGCGGCGGCTCGCTCGAAGACCTAATGGTGTTCAACGAAGAGGCGGTCGCGCGCGCCGTGTTCGCCAGCCGCCACCCTGTGGTCAGCGGCGTGGGACACGAGAGCGACACCACCATCTGCGACAAGGTAGCCGACGTTCGCGCGCCCACGCCGTCCGCCGCCGCCGAGCTGCTCGTTCCAGACCGCGCCGAGCTTATCCAGCGGCTGCGCGCTATGGCGCGCGGCATGGACGCGACCATATCTCACGCGCTGAGCATGGCGTCGAGCGACGCGGACTCTCTGCGCTCGCGGCTGGATCGCGCCGCCCCGGACGTAGACCAGCTCAGGGTCAGGGTAGACGATCTGCTAGACGACGCGGAGGCGGGGCTGTCGCGCCGCATCGAGCTTTCGCGTTCGAAGGTCGATGCGTTCTCGTCCGCTCTCGGCGCGCTCTCGCCGCGCAACACGCTTCGCAGGGGATATGCGATAGTCGTAGATTCGGCGTCCAACTCCGTCCTCACCGACGAAACGGACGCGACCCCAGGGCAGTCGATTGACATAACCTTGCATAGGGGGCATGTTATAGCGAAAGTAGAATCCACGTCGTCCACTCGGAACGGCGACTGAAAGCCCCCGCGGAAAGTGTGAAATGAACCAGCCATACTCGACCGACATGTACCCGGTGGAATACAACGTGGAATACCCGGAAGGCGGGCGCAACCGGCTGTCGGCGCTCGTCCGCATCATCCTTGCGATTCCCATAATCATAGTTGTCGCGTTGGTGACGGGAAACACGGCATTCGAAGTCGATGCCGGCATCTTCCTCTCCACCTTCTCCGGACTGTTCCTAGCCACCATGCTGATGATACTGTTCCGCAAGAAGTATCCGCGCTGGTGGTTCGACTTCGTGCTGGAGCTGATGCGGTTCAACGCGCGAATAGGCGCGTACCTGTTCCTGCTGCGCGACGAATATCCGTCCACCGACGAGCGGCAGGCGGTAACTCTGAACATCGCATACCCGGACGCCGAGCAGCTGAACCGCGCTCTCCCCCTGTTCAAGTGGATTCTGGCGATTCCGCACTACATCGTACTGACGGTTCTCTTCATCATCGGCATTTTCGTGGTTGTCATATCGTGGGTCGTCATACTTGTGGCGGGGCGGCAGCCGGTTTGGGCATTCACGTACCTCGTGGGCGCGGGGCGATGGTGGCTCCGCGTCGTAGCATACGCTTTCCTGCTTTCCACCGACCGCTACCCGCCGTTCAGATTTGGGCCTTAAAGCGGCGCGCCGTCTGTGATAAATCAGAGCGCCCTGTGGAAAAGGGGGACCGACACTTGACTGAAAACGACTCCGCCCCGTCCGCGTCCGAGCCAGACTTCGGCGAGCTATCCTTCGAGCAGGCGCTGAACCTGCTGAACGAGACCGTGAGCTTGCTGGAGTCCGGGCAGCTTACGCTGGCGGAGGCGATGGCGATGTACGAACGCGGCATGAAGCTGGCGCGCGTCTGCAATGAGGCGCTCACGTCTGCGGAAACGCGAGTCAGCGTAATTCGCGCCGACTACGGCGAGCAAACCCGCATGATGGGCAATGACTGAGCCTGCGCGCCTAAAAGCCGATTTTCACATGCACACGCGCTACTCGCCCGATTCGGAGGTAAGCCCCGAACGGCTGGTCAGGCGCTGTCTGAAAGTCGGATTGAACTGCATAGCGGTAACCGACCATAACACAGCGGAGGGCGCGTTCGCGGTGCGAGAGATAGCGCCGTTCACCGTCATCATCGGCGAGGAAGTCGGGACGGCGGAGGGCGAGGTTACGGGCTTGTTCCTGCAAGAGACCATCCCGCGCGGCTTGTCGCCGCTCGAAACCGCCAAGCGCATCAAAGAGCAGGGCGGCTTGGTGAGCCTGCCGCATCCGTTCGACAGGTTCAGGAGCGAGGTCATAACGCGGCGCGGCATAGAAGACGTGTTGCCATACGCGGACATCGTGGAGGTGTTCAACTCTCGCAACAACATGAGCGCGGACAACCGCAAGGCGCACGAGTTCGCAGAGCGGCACGGGCTGTTAGCCTCCGGCGTCAGCGACGCGCACACCACCATAGAGCTGGGCAGAACCTACATGCTCATGCCCCCGTTCGATGGAACCCCCGCCGGCTTCCTAGAATCGCTTTCGCAAGCCGAAATCCACGCCCGGAAGATGACGCCGCTCATCCACGCCGCAACATCCTTCACCAAGATAAAGAAGCGCATCTTCGGGCGGAGACGGCGGCCCGCGTAGGTTCACAGTCTGGACGGGATGGACAGTATGCGAAGAAAGGACGCGCGAAAATGTCGCCAAGCGAATTCAGCGTAGAGGGCAAGACCGTCATAGTAACCGGCGCGGCGCGCGGGATAGGCAAGGGCATCGCGCGGGTTCTGGCGCGCGCGGGCGCGCGCGTGATGGTGACCGCGCTCACCAGCCGATACCTAGACCCGCTCGCGCGCGAGATGGCGGCGGCGGGGCATCCCATACTAACGCTTCGCGCCGACGCCACCGGCACCGAGCACTGGCGGCGGACGCTCGACCTCGCGCTCTCGGAGTGGGGGCGGGTGGATGTTCTGGTCAACAACCTCGGCGACGCCATTCGCAAGCCGCTCGCGCCGCCGCCCGACGCGCCCGCGGGCGAGTCTCCCATCAGCGATGACGAGTGGCGGTTCGTGCTGGACGTCAACCTGACGCAAGCCTTCAAGGGCTGCCGCGCCGTGGGTCCCCACATGATAGAGCGCGGCGGCGGGCGCGTCATCAACATCAGCGGGTTCGCCGCGCGCAAAGGCTCGCCCGGCGCGCTCGTCTACTCCACCGCCAAGGCGGGCTTGGCGCGCCTCACCCAGACGCTCGCGCTGGAGTGGGCGCCCTACGGCATAACCGTCAACAGCATCGCGCCCGGCATCTTTCCGGACCCCGAAACCGCCGCGCCCGAGCAGCTAGCCGCCTCTCGCCGCAACGCGCGAACCGCCGTGCCGCTAGGCAGAGTCGGCGAGCTGGAAGAAGTAGGCTTCCTCGCGCTCTACCTAGCATCCGACGCCTCCGCCTACATGACAGGCGAAACCCTATACATAGACGGCGGCATCAGCCACGCCTAGAGCCAATTCGCATAGATTTGCGGGATGCGGATGCGCGGAATGACGCGCATCCCCGCGAATCACACCAGAACGGCGGTGTTCTCCAGCTCCCCGACGCCCTCTATGCGTATCGTTATCACGTCCCCTTCTTCCAGCGAGAACTCCGGCGGCGGCACTATGGATGTTCCCGTCAGAACCGTAGTCATGTCCGGCGGCGTATCGTGGCGCTGAAGCCAGTCCGCAAGCTCCTCGCACGAGCGCGCCATTAGCGATGTCGAAGTGCTGTCCTCCCACACTACTGCGCCATCGCGCGTTATCGCGCACGACACCGCTAGATCGGTAGGGTCGAGCGACTCTGCGGACACTAGGCAGGGCCCTATCGCGCAGCAGTTGTCGAACACCTTGGCTTGCGGCAGGTACAGCGGGTTTTCGCCCTCTATCGAGCGGCTGCTCATGTCGTTGCCTATCGTGTAGCCCGCTATTTCGCCCCTGAACAGCACGAACGCAAGCTCAGGCTCCGGCACGCTCCAAGTCGAATCCTCGCGGATGCCCACTTGCTCGAAGGGCCCCACGCAGCGGTCCGGCGTAGCCTTGAAGAACAGCTCTGGCCTATCCGCCGAAAACACTCTGGCGTACACATCCGGCGTATCGCTCTCGCGCTGCCGCTCCATCTCGCTCGTCTTGTAGGTAACGCCCGCCGCCCACACCTCCGGCGGCTCGAACGGGCGATCCAGCCTGTAGAACCCCTCGCCGCGCCGCGACAGGTCAGTCAGCTCCCCCAGATCGAACCCGTCGGCTATGCCGCTCTCCAGCACCCCTTCCGTCACCTCGTCCAGCGTCATGCCCGAAAGCGACGCCGCCAGCAGCAGATCGTGCGCGTCCGCCAGATCAGGCTCGATGCTCGTCAAGTCCAGCGCCGCGCCGTTATCGCGCTCCACCAACAGCCGAACGTCGCCTTCGTTGGACGCAATCGAGTAGTACCGCATAGGCTTCGCTCCAAATTCACAGGATGGGCAGGGTTTTCAGGATGAGCGGGATTCTATCAGAAATGGATTATCGCCTGCGCCAGAACGACGAATGGTCGAGGGCGCGTCCTAATGGACATAACGGGCGGTTGGAGCATATCCCGTATCCCGTGAATTCATGTAATTTTCCGCATTGACACCCAAAACCGCCCATTCATATACTTTCCCCGTTCCTACCACCCCTTTCGCTCGCTTTCGGTGACCGCATGACCAGAATGATCTTCGTTACAGGCGGCGTCGTCAGCTCCGTCGGCAAGGGCGTATCCGTCGCATCCATTGGGCGCATACTCAAGAGCCGCGGCGTATCCGTGTCCCTCATGAAGCTCGACCCCTACCTCAACGTAGACCCCGGCACCATGTCGCCCTACCAGCATGGCGAAGTTTTCGTAACCGAAGACGGCTGCGAAACAGACCTAGACCTTGGACACTACGAGCGGTTCGTAGACGTCGACCTAACCAAGCTGTCCAACATCACCGCCGGGCAGATATACCGAGACGTCATAGCGAGCGAGCGGCGCGGCGAGTTCCTCGGCGGCACCATTCAGGCGATACCCCACGTTACCGACGCCATCAAGCGCCACATGCTGGATTTGGCGGAAGCGTCGCGCGCCGATGTCATCGTAGTAGAAGTCGGCGGCACCGTGGGAGACATCGAGGGGCTGCCCTTCCTAGAGGCTATCCGCCAGATGCGGCGCGAGCTTGGGCGCGACAACGTTTACTATATACATGTAACCTTCCTGCCCTACATATCGTCCACAGACGAGCTGAAGACCAAGCCTACCCAACACTCCGTGCGCGAGCTTCGCAGCATCGGCATACAGCCAGACGCCATAGTCTGCCGCGCCGACCACGACGTAGACGACGACATCAAGAAGAAGATATCCATCCATTGCGACGTGCCGGATGAAGCCGTCATCACGCTGCCCACCGTGTCCAGCATCTACGAAGTGCCGCTCATCTTGCAGCAAGAGGGGTTGGGCGAACTCATAGTGGACGCGCTGCGCCTGCGCGTGTCCGCGCAAGACCTAGCGGACTGGCGCGCAATGGTGGACGCCATTCACGCCCCCAAAGAGCCGCTGCCAATAGCCATAGTCGGCAAGTACGTGGACCTGCGAGACTCCTATATATCCGTAAAGGAAGCGCTGCTGCACGCCGGCTTGGAGCGCCGACGCGACATCGATGTGCGCTGGATAGACTCCGAGCAGATAGAGCGCGAGGGCGCGGACGAGCTTCTAGCGTCCGCCGCCGGCATCGTCGTTCCCGGCGGATTCGGGCCGCGCGGCGTCGAGGGCATGATAGAGACCGCCCGCTACGCGCGCAGCCACGATGTGCCGTACTTCGGCTTGTGTCTCGGCTTGCAGGTCATGGTAGTAGAGATAGCGCGCAGCCTGCTCGGAATGGACGCCGCCAACTCGACAGAGATGGACCCGCGAACGCCCCATCCCGTGATAGACATGATGCAAGACCAGCGCGGCTTGACCGACAAGGGCGCCACCATGCGGCTCGGCTCGTACCCGTGCGAGCTTGTCCCCGACACGAACGCCGCGGATGCGTACCGCGAACCCGTAATCCAAGAGCGCCACCGCCACCGCTGGGAGGTCAACAACCGCTACCTAGAGAGCTTTGGCGAAGTCGAGCTTTGGCCCACAGGCATATCGCCAGACGGGCGGCTGGTGGAGATAATGGAGTACGCGCCCGCCAGCTTCATGCTGGGCGTGCAGTTCCATCCGGAGTTCCTATCCCGCCCCAACAAGCCGCACCCACTCTTCAGCCGCTTCGTAAGCGTAGCCGAAAGCGTAGTGCGGGAAGGCGGCCAGCGTCCTCTTCCAATAGCATAGGCTTATCGGGATATTCAGGATTCCCGCATGTGAATTCCAACAATCTCCCGCATTCAATATCGAAACCCCGTGTCATATCCCGTTCATCCTGATGAATCCATGCAAATCGAGTTTGCCGCCCATATCGCTATCTGCTATTATCTTTTTGCGCCTCTCCTTTGTCCTCTCCGCGCCGCGTTATATGCTGCGAGCGCATCCCCTTATATAAAACAACAATCCCGAACATCCAGAAAACCTCGTTCCTATAGTGCGAATTCCTCGGAGAGCGCAAAATGAAACTCGCCGAAATCATGACCAAATCCAACGAAGAGCTTGCCCGCCTCGCGGTCGATCTCGGCGCTAAGGAGAACGGCGGCGGCAACCGAAACGACCTCGTCGTTCGCGTCGCCAAAGTCGTCAACGAAAAGCGTGGCCCCATCACCGCCACGGGCATACTGCACATAGTCAACGACGGCTACGGCTTCTTGCGGCAGGACGGCGACAGATCCTCTTCCGGAGACGTCTACGTATCCCAGTCCCAGATACGCCGCTTCGGGCTTCGCACCGGCGACCAGATGCAGGGGCGCGTCCGCCCGCCCAAAGACGGCGAGCGATACTTCGGCTTAGTGCGCGTAGAGCGCGTCAACGGCGTCCAGCCGGACCAGTCGCGCAACCGCCCCAAGTTCGAGTCGCTCACCCCCATCTACCCAATCGAGCGGCTCAGGCTAGAGACCGCCCCGCGCAGCATGTCCACCCGCCTCATAGACCTAGTAGCCCCCATCGGGCGCGGGCAGCGCGGCTTGATAGTAGCCCCTCCGAAGGCTGGCAAGACCACGATCCTCAAAGACATCGCCAACGGCATCACCGTCAACCATCCGGACATGCGGATAATGGTCGCGCTCATAGGCGAGCGCCCCGAAGAAGTAACAGACATGCGCCGCTCCATACAGGGCGAAGTCTACAGCTCCACCTTCGACGAGCCTGTGGAAGACCACTGTCGCGTTGCCGAAGTAGTTTTGGAGCGCGCCAAGCGGCTAGTAGAGGCGGGCGCGGATGTCATCGTGCTGCTCGACAGCATCACCCGCCTGACGCGCGCCTACAACCTGAGCCTGCCCAGCAGCGGGCGCACCCTCTCCGGCGGCATGGACCCCGTCGCCTTGTATCCGCCCAAGAAATTCTTCGGCGCCGCGCGCAACACCGAAGAGGGCGGCAGCATGACCATGATAGCCGCCTGCCTAGTGGACACCGGCAGCCGCCTAGACGACGTCATCTACGAAGAGTTCAAAGGCACCGGCAACATGGAGCTTCACCTAGACCGCCGCTTGGCGGAGCGGCGCATCTACCCCGCCATCGACATAGCGCGCAGCGGCACCCGCCGCGAAGAGCTTCTCATGAACGAAGCCACGCTCTCGCAAGTAACCCTGCTGCGCCGCATGATCTCCATGATGTCTTCCAGCGAAAAGTACCCCGGCGAGTCCACAGAGCAGATGCTCGGACACCTCCGCAAATCCCGCGCCAACCACGAATTCTTGGCGAACCTAGCCAAGTTCGGACGGGAGTAGGGAAGAGGCGCCCCGCCTTCGACATAATCCCTCGTCCATCCTGCGCCATCTGTTCGACTCGGCAAGCATCGCCCACCAGAACCTCTACGAACACGAGCTAGACGCCGAAGACGCGCAGGCAAGCATAGACGACGCCAAAGCCCTCGTCGCCGAGCTGAGCGCCATCCGCGACGCCCCGCCGCGCCCCTTCACCGCGAGGACGCCGGATCAGCGCCGCCGCACCCTAAGGCTCATGGGATCCCCCGGCGCCTCGTCCGACGACACCGCCCACCTGCCGCAGCTTTCCGACAGGCAGAGCGTAGAGACGAGAGCGTCGCGCTAGAACCCCCATCTCGCATATCCTGTCCATCCCGCCAATCCTGCGGATAAGGGAGCGCTCCTCGCCATGACGACATCCGCCAGAGCAGCCCTCTACGCCAGTCTGAGCCACCATCTCATAGACGAATCCCAGCATCGGCTAGACCGAGGCGACATAACCCAAGCGTCCGAAAAGTGCTGGGGCGCGGCAGCCCACGCCATTAAATCCGTAGCTCAGACGCGCGGCTGGAACCACCATCGCCACGACCTGCTTCGAGACGTCGTGACCAATCTCGCCTTGGAATGGGAACGCTACACCCTGATGGACTTGTTCGATTCTGCAAGCATTCTGCATCAGAACTTCTACGAATACGATATGGACGCCGAAGAAGTGCAGTACAGAATAAACAGAGTCAGAACCTTAGTCGCCGAGCTAGACGCCATTAGAGACGAACCGCCGCGCCCGTTCGTTCTGCGAACGGCTGGCGACCGCCGTCGCTGGCGAAAGCTCACTCGCCCCGACAGGGTATCGTTGGACGACGATATCGAAAACCTCCCCCCAATTCCCCAATCCGCCCGGAGCCGCCCCTACCAGCGCTAGAATCCCCATCTCATCCTGCCCATCCCGTGAATCCTGTGAATGAGGGAGCGCTCCTCGCCATGACTACATCCGTCAGAGCCGCCCGCTACACCGTCATCAGCCACTACCTCCTCGAGGAATCCCAGCTTCAGCTAGACCTAGGCGACTTGATCCAAGCGTCCGAAAAGGCTTGGGGCGCGGCAGCCCACGCCGTGAAATCCGTAGCCCAGACGCGCGGCTGGAACCACCATCGCCACGACCTGCTTAGCGACGTAGTGGATCAGATAGCATCCGAATGGAACCGCCCCGCCTTGCTCGATCTGTTCGATTCGGCAAGCGTCCTGCATCAGAATTTCTACGAACACGAGATGAACGACGCCCGCGTGCGACGCATAATAGACAGAGTCAGAACCCTCGTCGCCGAGTTGGACGCCATTAGAGACGAACCGCTGCGCCCGTTCGTTCTGCGAACGGCTGGCGACCGCCGCCGCTGGCGAAAGCTCACCCGCCCCGACAGGGTATCGTTGGACGACGATATCGAAAACCTCCCCCCAATCCGACCGGAGCCGCCCGACCTGCGCTAGAATCCCCATCTCATATATTCTTCCTGTTCATCCCGGCAATCCTGCAAATCAGAAGGCATACCCGCCATGACATCCGCCAGAGCAGACCGTTACACCGGCATCAGCCACTACCTTCTAGAAGAATCCCAGATACAGCTAGACCTAGGCGACTTGATCCAAGCGTCCGAAAAGGCTTGGGGCGCGGCAGCCCACGCCGTGAAATCCGTAGCCCAGACGCGCGGCTGGAACCACCACCGCCACGACCTGCTCCGCGACATCGTGAACCAGATCTCCGGAGAGTGGGAACGCTCCGTCCTGATAGATATGTTCAGCTTGGCGAGCGATCTGCATCAGAACTTCTACGAACATGGGATGGACGCTGGAGAAGTGCAGTACAGAATAAACAGAGTCAGAACCTTCGTCGCAGAGCTAGACGCCATTAGAGACGAGCCGCCGCGCCCGTTCGTTCTGCGAACGGCCGGCGACCGCCGTCGCTGGCGAAAGCTCACCCGCCCCGACAGGGTATCCCTAGACGACGATATCGAAAACCTCTCCCCAATCCGACCGGAGCCGCCCGACCAGCGCTAGAACCCCCATCTCATATATCTGTCCAACCCGCCAATCCTGCGAACCGGAAAGCATACCCGCCATGACGACATCCGCCAGAGCCGCCCGCTACACCGGCATCAGCCACTACCTCCTCGAGGAATCCCAGATACAGCTAGACCGAGGCGACTTGATCCAAGCGTCCGAAAAGTGCTGGGGCGCCGTAGCTCACGCCGTGAAATCCGTAGCCCAGACGCGCGGCTGGAACCACCATCGCCACGACCTGCTCAGAGCCGTCGTAGAGCAGATTGCAGAGGAGCATGACCGTTTCGACCTGCCCGCGGCATTCGGCTCGGCGAGCGACCTGCATCAGAACTTCTACGAACACGAGTTGACCGCCGTCAGCGTACAGTCGGGCATATACAACGCCAGGACGCTAATATCAGAGCTGAACGCCATCCGCGCCGCCCCGCCGCGCCCCTTCACCGCGAGGACGTCCGATCAGAGCCGCCGCATCCTGAGGCTCATGGGATCCCCCGGCCCCCCTCCCGACGACATCAGAGGCTTGCCATCCGTCTACCCCGAGCCGTCTAGCGAACGGTAGCGAAGGAGAACCCGCCATGACGACATCCGCCAGAGCCGTCCGCTACGCCAGCCTGAGCCACCATCTCGTAGACGAGGCGCAGTTCGAGCTAGACAGCGGAGACCTAATCCAAGCGTCCGAAAAGGCTTGGGGCGCCGCAGCCCACGCCATCGAGTCCATAGCCCAGACGCGCGGCTGGAACTGCCATCGGCACGACCTGCTTAGCGACATCGCGACCCACCTCGCGGCGGAGTGGGAACGCCCCGCCCTGATAGATCTGTTCAGCTTGGCGAGCGATCTGCATCAGAACTTCTACGAACACGAGCTGGACTCCGAAAACGTGCAGTACAGAGTAGACAGAGTCAAAACCCTAGTCGCCGAGCTGAGCGCCATCCGCGACGCCCCGCCGCGCCCCTTCACCGCGAGGACGCCGGATCAGCGCCGCCGCATCCTAAGGCTCACGGGATCGCGCTAGAACCCCCATCTCATATATCCTGTCTATCCCGTGAACCCTGCGAATCCGAAAGCATCCCCAGCCATGACCTCCGCCAGAGCAGACCGCTACACCGGCATCAGCCACTATCTCCTCGAAGAATCCCAGATACAGCTAGACCGAGGCGACCTAATCCAAGCGTCCGAAAAGGCTTGGGGCGCCGCAGCCCACGCCATAAAATCCGTAGCTCAAGCGCGAGGCTGGAACCACCATCGCCACGACCTGCTCCGCGACATCGTGAACCAGATATCCGACGAGTGGGATAGCCCCACCCTGCGCGATCTGTTCAATTTGGCAAGCGTCCTGCATCAGAACTTCTACGAACACGAGCTAGGCAGAGAAGACGTGCGGCTCATACTAGACAGAGTCAGAACCCTCGTCGCCGAGCTGGACGCCATCAGAGACGAACCGCCGCGCCCATTCGTTCTGCGAACGGCTGACGACCGCCGCCGCTGGCGAAAGCTCACCCGCCCCGACAGGGTATCGCTAGACGACGATATCGAAAACCTCCCCCCCAATCCGCCCTGAGCCGCCCAACCAGCGCTAGAACCCTCATCTCATATATCCCGTCCATCCCGCCAATCAGAAGGCATCCCCCTATGACTACATCCGCCAGAGCCGCCCGCTACGCCAGCCTGAGCCAGCATCTCGTAGACGAGGCGCAGATCCAGCTAGACAGCGGCGACCTAGTCCAAGCGTCCGAAAAGGCTTGGGGCGCCGCAGCCCACGCCATAAAGTCCGTAGCCCAGACGCGAGGCTGGAACCACCACCGCCATGACCTGCTCCGCGACATCGTGACCCACCTCGCAATCGAGTGGGAACGCCCCCCGACCTGATAGATATGTTCATCTTGGCGAGCGATCTGCACCGGAACTTCTACGAACACGAGCTGGACGCCGAAGAAGTGCAGTACAGAATAACCGGAGTCAGAACCCTAGTTGCCGAGCTGAGCGCCATCCGAGACGCCCCGCCGCGCCCCTTCACCGCGAGGACGCCGGATCAGCGCCGCCGCATCCTAAGACTCACGGGATCGCGCTAGAACCCCCATCTCATATATCCTGTCTATCCCGTGAACCCTGCGAATCCGAAAGCATCCCCAGCCATGACCTCCGCCAGAGCAGACCGCTACACCGGCATCAGCCACTATCTCCTCGAAGAATCCCAGATACAGCTAGACCGAGGCGACCTAATCCAAGCGTCCGAAAAGGCTTGGGGCGCCGCAGCCCACGCCATAAAATCCGTAGCTCAAGCGCGCGGCTGGAACCACCATCGCCACGACCTGCTTAGCGACGTAGTGGATCAGATAGCATCCGAATGGGACCGCCCCGCCTTGCTCGATCTGTTCTATTTGGCAAGCGTCCTGCATCAGAATTTCTACGAACACGAGATGAGCGGCGCCCGCGTGCGGCTCATGATAAACAGAGTCAGAACCTTCGTCGCCGAGCTAGACGCCATCCGCGACGAGCCGCCGCGCCCGTTCGTTCTGCGAACGGCTGACGACCGCCGCCGCTGGCGAAAGCTCACCCGCCCCGACAGGGTATCGCTAGACGACGATATCGAAAACCTCCCCCCAATCCGCCCGGAGCCGCCCGACCAGCACTAGAATTCCCATCTCATATAATCCCGTCCATCCCGTGAATCAGAAGGCATCCCCGCGCCATGACGACATCCGCCAGAGCCGCCCGCTACACCGGCATCAGCCACTACCTTCTTGAAGAATCCCAGATACAGCTAGACCGAGGCGACCTAATCCAAGCGTCCGAAAAGTGCTGGGGCGCCGTAGCTCACGCCGTGAAATCCGTAGCCCAGACGCGCGGCTGGAACCACCATCGCCACGACCTGCTCAGAGCCGTCGTAGAGCAGATTGCAGAGGAGCATGACCGTTTCGACCTGCCCGCGGCATTCGGCTCGGCGAGCGACCTGCATCAGAACTTCTACGAACACGAGTTGACCGCCGTCAGCGTACAGTCGGGCATATACAACGCCAGAATGCTAATATCAGAGCTGAGCGCCATCCGCGCCGCCCCGCCGCGCCCCTTCACCGCGAGGACGCCGGATCAGCGCCGCCGCATCCTGAGGCTCATGGGGTCCCCCGGACCCCCGTCCGACGACATTAGAGGCTTGCCCTCCGTCTACCCCGAGCCGCCTAGCGGACGGTAGCGAAAGGAGAACCCGCCATGACTACATCCGCCAGAGCCACCCGCTACGACAGCATCAGCCACTACCTCCTCGAAGAATCCCAGCTTCAGCTAGACCTAGGCGACCTAATCCAAGCGTCCGAAAAGTGCTGGGGAGCGGCAGCCCACGCCGTCAAATCCATAGCCCAGACGCGCGGCTGGAACCACCATCGCCACGATCTGCTCCGCGACATCGTGAACCAGATATCCGACGAGTGGGATAGCCCCGCCCTGCGCGTTCTGTTCGACTCTGCAAGCATCCTGCATCAGAACTTCTACGAACACGATCTGGACGACGAAGACGTGCAGCGCATAATGAACAGTGTCAGAACCTTCGTCGCCGAGCTGGAGGCGCTCCGAAACGTCGCGCCTCCGCCATTTACCCCGCGAACCGCCACCCAGCGCCGCCGCTTGCAAAAGCTCACCCGCGCGCCCGGACCTCCACCCGACGACGTTGACGGATTGCCCCCAGTCCGCCAGTATCCGCCTAACGAGTAGATATCGGAAAGCATCCCAGCGCCATGACGACATCCGCCAGAGCCACCCGCTACGCCAGCCTGAGCCACCATCTCGTAGACGAGGCGCAGATCCAGCTAGACAGCGGGGACCTAATCCAAGCGTCCGAAAAGGCTTGGGGCGCGGCAGCCCACGCCATAAAGTCCGTAGCCCAGACGCGCGGCTGGAACCACCATCGCCACGACCTGCTCCGCGACATCGTGACCCACCTCGTCTTGGAATGGGATCGCCCCATTCTGGCAGATCTGTTCAACTCTGCAAGCGTCCTGCATCAGAACTTCTACGAACACGAGCTGGACTCCGAAAACGTGCGGCTCATAATAAACAGAGTCAGAACCCTAGTCGCCGAGCTGAGCGCCATCCGCCCCGCCCCGCCGCGCCCCTTCACCGCGAGGACGCCGGATCAGCGCCGCCGCATCCTAAGGCTCATGGGATCCCCCGGACCCCCGCCAGACGACATTAGCGGCTTGCCCTCCGTCTACCCCGAGCTGCCTAGCGAACGGTAGCGAAGGAGAACCCCCATGACGACATCCGCCAGAGCCGCCCGCTACGCCAGCCTGAGCCAGCATCTCGTAGACGAGGCGCAGATCCAGCTAGACAGCGGAGACCTAGTCCAAGCGTCCGAAAAGGCTTGGGGCGCGGCAGCCCAAGCCGTCAAATCCATAGCCCAGACGCGCGGCTGGAACCACCACCGCCACGACCTGCTCTGCGACATCGTGACCCACCTCGTCTTGGAATGGGATCGCCCCGCCCTGTGCAGTCTGTTCGACTCTGCAAGCATCCTGCATCAGAACTTCTACGAACACGAGCTGGACGACGAAGACACGCAGCGCATAATGAACAGAGTCAGAACCCTCGTCGCCGAGCTGGAAGCGCTCCGAGACTCCGCGCCTCCGCCATTCACCCCACGAACCGCCACCCAGCGCCGCCGCCTGCAAAAGCTCACCCGCGCCCCCGGACCCCCGTCCGACGACATCAGCGGCTTGCCCCCCGTCTACCCCGAACCGCCTAGCGAACGGTAGCGAAAGGAGAACCCCCCATGACGACATCCGCCAGAGCCGCCCGCTACGCCAGCCTCAGCCAGCATCTCATAGACGAATCCCAGTTCCAGCTAGACAGCGGAGACCTAATCCAAGCGTCCGAAAAGGCTTGGGGCGCCGCAGCCCACGCCATAAAATCCGTAGCTCAGACGCGCGGCTGGAACCACCACCGCCACGACCTGCTCCGCGACATCGTGAACCACCTCGCGGCGGAGTGGGAACGCCCCGACCTGATAGATCTGTTCAGCTTGGCGGGCGATCTGCATGTGAACTTCTACGAACACGAGCTGGACGCCGACGAAGTGCAGCACAGAATAGACAGAGTCAAAACCCTCGTCGCCGAGCTTAGCGCCATCCGCGACGCCCCGCCGCGCCCCTTCACCGCGCGGACGCCGGAGCAGCGCCGCCGCATCCTGAGGCTCATGGGATCCCCCGGACCCCCGCCCGACGACATCGCCCGCCTGCCGCGGCTTCCGGCAGGCAGAGCGTAGAAATTGGCGCTGCCCCCGCGAATCCCCCTAAAATCCCCGCCGCAGAGCGCTTGCGCTGCCCCGCGCCCATAGCGTATTATGCCTGCCAGAGCGTGGGCAGTCCGCGTTCTTGGGATTATCGGTCATAGTCATCTTTTAGTATCGGAAACCCAAAAGGAGAAGCACAATTGAACAGTAAGGCAAGATACATACCACTAGCGGTCATCGGCGCCATCGTGCTGTCGCTGCTGGCAATCCTGCCCGCAGCAGGCGCGGACAACGTCGAGTTCACCGTAGCCGGCGACACCGATGAGGCTCTGGAATGGGGGCGACAGGGAGGAGAGATCGGCATCCTCGTCGAGAACGATGAGCTCGATTTCCCCATCCAGCGGGTTCTCGTTCGCGGCTACGACACGGAGATCATTGGTTACGTTCAAACGGACGGATCCCTCGCGCATTCGGACATGATAACCATGGCGTTGAAAGCCAGCGCCACGGAGCCTACAGATGGCGACTACATCGTATTTGGTGACCATACCGTCCGCGAGATCACGGATGTCGAAAAGAAATTAGATGGTGAGCAGCCTGTGGTGAGCCTCTCTGGTCTCGGTTCAGGCCAGCCTCTCTACGATATTACCGTTGACGCCGCTCTCCATGAGGCACTATCAGAAGACGTAGAAATTCAGCTAGTGAAGTCCGGCGTTACAGATGTGGATGGCTGGAGTGGCAACTACAGTCACTATGCTCTAGCGAAAACTGCTTCAAGTTTTGATGCCCAAGTAGAAATCCCTGGCTTGCGGAACAGCAACATTGGAGAATCAGCTGACGATAGGCTTGAGGGTTCCCCCGCCACGGGAAACCGTCACTTGAATGAAGGCGACATCCTTGTCAGGGACTTCAATGATGGGGACTCCGACCTCACGGAAGTTGGTATCGGTACCGATTCATACGCCGAAGGCGTATTGGATCTATCCGATGACGGTGTTGATAATGATGGTGGCAAGATCAGATACGTACTCTTCTGGACCGACGACATTAACTACACCGGCTCCACAGTGGAGATCGACTCGAATGGCGAGCCTGTGGACGATACGGTCGTAGTTCTTACAGAGACCGACATCGACAGCGGCGAGTTCGCCATCACCATCAAGTTGGTGAAACCCACCGAAACCGATGACAACGGGGATAGAGTTGCCGGCACAGGCACCGACCTTTCCGCTACCGTCCCTGAGTTCGCGGTCAACACCGGCGACACCGTCACGGCGGAAAGCGGCGACGAGAGCGCGGAGTTGGATGTCGAGACGACCCCGCCGACCTTTACGGGCTTCGCTCCCCCGCACAACACCCGTGGGCGCGAAGACCGCCCAGAAGTGAACGCAGCCGCGTCGGACTCCCGCTCCGGCGTGTCGGAAGATAACGTCAAAGTGCTCTTCCAGATCGAAGAAAATCATCAACCTGGAGTCGAGTGGGTGTTGATCGACGATAGCACCGCCGCCGATATAGAATCGGTAACCGGCGGCTATGAGATCTTTGCCAAATTCAGAGGCGGGCAGGCTCCTGACGATGGCACCGATATCAACTGGTGGGTGATAGCCGAAGATGACGCCGGCAACCTCGGCGTGTCCGACAGGAAGCCCACATCGGAAGATGTGTCCCGTTGCGACACAACCACAGACGTACTCAACCCAACCCCAGGCGAATTCCGGACTGCTTGGGACGCCGCCGATGCAGCCGATCTCGGAGATCTCCTTGTCAGACCTATCCTTGACGACGGTGGCGAGGCAGTTGACGATGCCAACTGCCAACCCTACACGGTCGTCTACGATGAAGACAGGCCTGCGATGAAAGCCGCCGAGACGGGCCGCCACTGGGACACCTCGCTGGACACTGGTGACAGCAACGACAAGACCGAGTACCGTCAGGGCGAATCGAGCGACACGAGCATCCTGGTGGTGTTCGATGAGTATCTCGACACGACTACGGTGACAGCTACCGACTTCGAAGTCAACGACGACGAGCCGCTTTCCGTCGAAGCGTACAACGTCAAAGTCCGCGACGACACATCTGTGGACGACGAAATGAACTTCGACGGCGACGGCAACGACTCCCTCGCGGGCAAGCTTCCCGCCGGCGTCGGCGAGGGCGAAAATTACGGCTACGTGTTCCTGACCATTCCCGCGATGGACGCCGACGACCGCCCGAAGGTGGAGCTAGTCGGTGAAGTGGAAGACGTGGCGGGCAACTCTCTGAGCAGCGGCAGGGTCTCCAAAGCCACCGACCGCATCGCGCCTAGCCTGACGGTAACCATCGACGAGGGCGACCGCCCCGTAACCAACGACGAGATCAACATCACCATCACAGCGGACGAGGGCATCGGCCGCCCTGTAGTAACCGTTTGCTCGGTAACTTACTCAGATGTGGATGATGAAGAAAGTCAAGAAGTGAGTTGCGATACCCACCAGCCTGAGTTCGTCTCCTCGGACGAGTACACGGCTGCGATTAATCCCGAAAGCCTTGGGCTGCACACCGTCCACGTATCCGCTATGGATGCCGCTGGCGGCAGCAACGAAGGAACCAAGGGCGACATGTCCGCTCCCGTGGACGTGGACAGCGACACATCCGCCATCCTCTTCGAGTGGGACGATAACATCGATGCCCCGGACGTCGACCCCGACAAGGAAGGGACTCAGGACGCTTTCGAGACGGACGACGTCAACGCCTTCATCCGCATAGACTTCTCCGCCGAAGGCAATGAGTACTACATGGACGACGATGTGTCGACGTCTACCATAGACCTCGACACGCACGCGATGGTCACCATCGTGTCCGCGACGCTTGACGACGAAGACATCACCTCCGGTTTGCAGGCGGACGACTCTGGCAACGTATTCCTGTACCGCGCCAGCGACCTATCCGTAGGCGAACACGATCTGGAAGTGCAGGCGGTGGACGAGGCTGGCAACGAGCTTGCCACGCCAGCCGCGTTGACGATAACCATAGTGGAGCGCGATCCCTACTCGCTGGAGCTGAACCCGGGCTGGAACCTCGTGTCGATACCCGGCAGGGCTGAAGACGCATCGCTAGACGCGGTAGTGCCTGTCGACCATCCGGTCGACCAGATACTTACCTACGACCCGTCGGTCGAAGGCAACTGGCTGATAGCGCGGCGCGGCGACGATGGCTCGTGGAGCGGCACTCTGCGCGAGCTGAACGAGAAGCGCGCCTACTGGATGCACACCGAGAGCTTCGAGGCGCTCGACGTATCCATACCCAAGCTGAGCGCAGGCACGTTCGAGGCTCCGCCGTCGATCCCCATATCGGTTGGCTGGAACCTGGTGCCGGTGCTTGACCCGGACGGCGACTTCGAGCTAGAAGACGACCACAACTACTTCTCCGGCCTGCCGGACGACGCGATAACCGGCGTCTACACCTACAACACCATAACTGGGCAGTGGGAGCCGGTAAACGTGAACGACAACGGCGTAAGGCGGGTAGAGATAGGCATGGGCTACTGGGTCTACGCCAACGAGCCCGGCGTCATAGTCCCCTAGCGCGCAAGCGCTCGGATAGCAAACCCTAAAGCGGAAGCCCCCCTCTCGGCAACGGGAGGGGGGCTTTTCTCATGCGCCGCCAACTGTGCGCCGCCCCTTGCTATCTCATCCATCCCCCGAATCATGTACAATATGGCGGACATGACGACCAGAATCGAAACATTCGAAGACTTCATCCGCATCCTAGACGAGCGCCCCGAGTGGCTAGAAGCCGCGCGCTCGCGGATACTCACGCGCGAATTGCTGGATCTCCCGCAAGCAGTCGCGCGTCTGACAGCGACGCTTCGCCAGTTCATGGAGACCACCCAGCAGTTCATGGAGACCACCAACGCGCGGCTCGACGCGCTAGAGGCGTCCCAAGTCCGGCTAGAGGCGTCCCAAGTCCGGCTGGAAGAGACGCTCCGGCAGTTCATGGAGGTAACCAACGCGCGGCTCGACGCGCTGGAAGCCTCCCAAGTCCGGCTGGAAGAGACGCTCCGGCAGTTCATGGAGGTAACCAACGCGCGGCTCGACGCGCTGGAAGCCTCCCAAGTCCGGCTGGAGGAGACGCTCCGGCAGTTCATGGAGGCAACCAACGCGCGGCTCGACGCGCTGGAAGCGTCTAACGAGCGGATCATAGAGACTCAAGACCGGATGCAGGGCGATATTGACGAAGTAAAGCGAGTCCAAGCCGATATGCTGGAGAAGCAAGACAGGATGCAGCACACTCTCGACGCCCTGCGAGGCGCCCAATTGGAGATGGAACTTCAGGGGAGAATCTTCGGAATTATGCAGTCCCAGGGGCTGCTCGTGGGCAGGGTAGTCAGGGCAAACCGCCCGGCGGTTTCGCTGACGGATTTCTCCAACGCCGTCGCCATAGCCGAAGAGAGCGGCGTCATCACGCCCGAACAGCATGGGCGGATCATGGCTACGGACCTCATCGCCAGCGCGCGGCGGCGCGGCTCTCGGCAGACAGCCTACTTTGCGGTGGAAGCCGCCAACCGACTCGATAGAGGCGACATCGGCAGGGTAGTGAGAACCGGGGAGATTCTCGCCCGCGTGTTCCCGGAAGCGGAGATTCGGGTGGCGGTGTACGGGTTGGAGATATCCGACTCGGACAGCGCGCGCGCGCGCGACAAGGGCGTGGACGTCTTCATAACTGAATTCTAGCGCGGCTAGCCGCGTCCCAATCCGCGCGGGCGGCAGGATGCGCTTGCGCGGCATATCGCCTCTGTCCCCTTCATCCTGCCTATCTATGCAATCCGCGCTAGAGGTCCGTTCGGTGTTCTAGCTCGGCTCTGAGGCGGCGGTTCTCGGCTTCGAGGGCTAGCCGCCGCTCGCGCTCGGCGTCGTATGCAGTCTCGGCAGCAATCCGCCGCTCACGCTCCGCCAGCCTGCGCTCGTACTCGGCAATCCGCCGCTCGCGCTCCGCCAGCCTGCGCTCATACTCGGCAATCCGCCGCTCGCGTTCCGCGTCGAGGGTGGTCTCCGCCGCCAGCCGTCCTATGCGCTCGTCCCGGTGCGTCATCAGGTAGAGTCCGGTTTCAGGATCCCGGAAGCGCAATTCCCCATGCTCCCAGCACACATCCAGCCCCAAGACCTTGCTGCGACCCCAGTACATCCCGTCGCCCACCTGAACTATCTCGATGGGACGGTATTTGCCATCCACCAGCTCATCGCCAGCCAGCCCCGGACGGCGCGCCCAGCCTGCATCGGGGTTCGGCTCGAAACGCCAGTACTCCCGCGCTTCGTAGTCCTCATAGCCCTTGCGCTTGGCGGTCGCATCGCGGCGGCGAGTGCTGGGAGACGCCACCTCCAGTACGAAGTCCGGCGGCTTGCCCCACTCCTCTATCGCGTAGCCTCGCCGGTCGATGATGGCGTCGCGGTCCACATCGAACACTACGAGCAGATCGGGTATGAGTATCCCTAGCCTGCTCTGGTCGTGCCGCCATCCGATAGGGACTTCGCTGAGGATGAGCGTAGTGGGAGAGTCTCCGAAGTGGAGTATCAGCGCCGTCTGGTGTCCGGGCAGGTGGAGATGGATGGGATTGAGCATATCGCCCCTAGGCGGGAATACCGGGAAGCGCTCGACCCTCGTTGCGGACGGCTGCTGCGCGGCGAGCCTCGTGGTCGTCATAGCGAGCCTCCTGACGCGACGGGATGCGTCGGCTTGTGGTTGCTGATTATACGGGATGTTCGAGATGGCTGCTTTGGCGGAGCGACGGCGGGCGAAAAAAATCCTCTTCATCCTGTCCATCTATGCAATCCGCGCTAGAGGTCCGTTCGGCGGTATAGCTCGGCTCTGAGGCGGCGGTTCTCGGCTTCGAGGGCAATCCGCCGCTCGCGCTCCGCAATCCTGCGCTCGTACTCGGCAATCCGCCGCTCGCGCTCGGCGCCGTATGCGGTCTCAGCAGCAATCCTGCGCTCATACTCGGCAATCCGCCGCTCGCGTTCCGCGTCGAGGGTAGTCTCCGCCGCCAGCCGTCCTATGCGCTCGTCTCGGTGCGTCATCAGGTAGAGTCCGCTCTCAGGATCCCGAAAGCGCAATTCCCCATGCTCCCAGCACACATCCATCCCCAAGACCTTGCTGCGACCCCAGTACATCCCGTCGCCCACCTGAACTATCTCGATGGGGCGGTATTTGCCATCCACCAGCTCATCGCCAGCCAGCCCCGGACGGCGCGCCCAGCCTGCATCGGGGTTCGGCTCGAAACGCCAGTACTCCCGCGCTTCGTAGTCCTCATAGCCCTTGCGCTTGGCGGTCGCATCGCGGCGGCGGGTACTGGGAGACGCCACCTCCAGAACGAAGTCCGGCGGCTTGCCCCACTCCTCTATCGCGTAGCCGCGCCGGTCGATGATGGCGTCGCGGTCCACGTCGAACACCACGAGCAGGTCGGGTATGAGTATCCCTCGCCGACTCTGGTCGTGCCGCCATCCGATAGGGACTTCGCTGAGGACGAGCGTGGTGGGGGAGTCTCCGAAGTGGAGTATCAGCGCCGTCTGGTGTCCGGGCAGGTGTAGATGTATCGGATTGAGCATATCTCCCCTAGGCGGGAATACCGGGAAGCGCCCGACCTTCGTTGCGGAAGGCTGTGGCGCGGCGAGCCTCGTGGTCGTCATAGCGAGCCTCCTGACGCGGTATTGCGTGGCTTCATAGGATGAAGAGGATTATACGGGATGTTCGAGATGGCTGCTTTGCTGTAGCTACGGCGGGCGGAAAGAAAAATCCCCTCCGTTCTGTCTATCTATGCAATCCGCGCTAGAGGTCCGTTCGGCGGTCTAGCTCGGCTCTGAGGCGTTGGTTCTCGGCTTCGAGGGCAATCCGCCGTTCGCGCTCCGCAATCCTGCGCTCGTACTCGGCAATCCGAAGCTCACGCTCGGCGCCGTATGCGGTCTCAGCAGCAATCCGCCGTTCGCGCTCCGTCAGCCTGCGCTCATACTCGGCAATCCGCCGTTCGCGTTCCGCGTCGAGGGTGGTCTCCGCCGCCAGCCGTCCTATGCGCTCGTCCCGGTGCGTCATCAGGTAGAGTCCGCTCTCAGGATCCCGAAAGCGCAATTCCCCATGCTCCCAGCACACGTCCAGACCCAAGACCTTGCTGCGCCCCCAGTACATCCCATCGCCCACTTGAACTATCTCGATGGGACGGTATACCCCATCCACCAGCTCATCGCCAGCCAGCCCCGGGCGGCGCGCCCAGCCTGCATCGGGGTTCGGCTCGAAACGCCAGTACTCCCGCGCTTTGTAGTCCTCATAGCCTTTGCGCTTGGCGGTCGCGTCGCGGTGGCGCGTGCTGGGAGACGCCACCTCCAGCACGAAGTCCGGCGGCTTGCCCCACTCCTCTATCGCGTAGCCGCGCCGGTCGATGATCGCGTCGCGATCCACATCGAACACTACGAGCAGATCGGGTATGAGTATTCCCCGCCGACTCTGGTCGTGCCGCCATCCGATAGGGACTTCGCTGAGGACGAGCGTGGTGGGGGAGTCTCCGAAGTGGAATATCAGCGCCGTCTGGTGTCCGGGCAGGTGGAGGTGTATCGGATTGAGCATATCGCCCCTAGGCGGGAATACCGGGAACCGCTGGACCTTCGTTGCGGAAGGCTGCTGCGCGGCGAGCCTTGTGGTCGTCATAGCGAGCCTCCTGACGCGACGGGGCGCGTCGGCTTGTAGTTGCTTATTATACGGGATGTTCGAGATGGTTGGAGCGACGGCGGACGGGAAGAAAACCCCCTCCGACATCGTGGATTCCGTAAATTCGCGCCCGTCTACTGCTGGAATTGCATCCCCCCGCCGTGCAACAATTTCAGATGTATCTGAAATTCGTCAGAAGACACTATCTTGGTATGAGGGATATGAGGAAACTACATCGCTCGCCTGCCGTTCCGTCCAATCTCAAGTACGCGCTCGCGGTTCTCGTCGCCGCGCTTGCCGCGTCTATCACCGTAGGCGAGACCCGCGCGCAGGGCATTCCGCCGCTGCCCGCCGTCTACGCCGGAACCGTTACCGTCGCCGGATTGCCCGCGCCGGACGGTCAGTTTATCGTCGCCAAAGTGGGAACCTACGTATCCGCGCCCGTCGACGTGGACAACGGCATGTACGAAAACCTAGTCGTCTCGCCGTCTGAGGCAGAGCGCGGCAACGGCATCATAACCTTCCTGCTTGGCGGTCAGGTAGAGGCTGCTGAGACGGAAAGGTGGCAAGCGCTCCACATAGTGGACGACTTCACGCTCAGCTTCCCCATGCTGCCGCCCCCCACTCCCACGCCAACGGTGGATCCGGCTACCATCCCGCCGCCGACAGCTACCCCCGCCGTCGCCAGCCCGATGACCTTCGCATCCGGGCTTATCGTGTCCATCGGCGGCGCGCCGCTGCCGGAGGGCGCGCCGCTACTGGCGAAGATAGGCGACAGCTACACGTCCGATCCCGCCGAAATTTCGCCAGAAGGCCAGTACTTTGGGCTGCTGGTGGATCCGATAGACGCGGCGTTCATCGGCGAGACTATCAGCTTCCACTTGGGCGAGCACGAATCTCGCACTACAGCCAAGTTCGTCTCCGGCGCGGTCGAACGAAGCTTCGATCTGGTGTTCCAGAGCTTCCCAACGGCAACGCCGACGCCTGAGCCGACTGCAACGCCGACGCCACAGCCCACGGCAACGCCCGTGCCGACTGCGACGCCTGAGCCGACTGCCACGCCCACGCCTGAGCCGACCGCCACGCCGACGCCCGAACCCACGGCAACGCCCGTGCCGACTGCGACGCCTGAGCCGACTGCCACGCCCACGCCACAGCCCACGGCAACGCCCGTGCCGACTGCCACGCCTGTTCCGCCCACGGCAACGCCCGCGCCGACTCAGCCGCCGCCAACAGTGTTCGCGCCGACGCCCGAACCGGAGGAGTCCAACGGAGGTTGCGGGTTGCCCGACGGCAATGTCTCGCCCGCGTCCGCCGCCGCCAACATGCTGCTGCTAATTGCGCCGCTGGGTCTGGTCATCGGGATGCGCGCCGCCAACAGGCGACGACGCTAGGAAAATCGACGTAGATTAGATATACAGGGTGGACAAAATTCCCATATGGGGTTGCAGGTCGCAAGAAAACTGCCACACCCCGTTCATCCTGTATATCTATGTAAAGGTTCTCACCGCCGCCTGCTCTGCTGAAGAATCACGGTCCTCGTCTGGCGCGGCAGGTTCGAGCGGGTTACGTTCAATCTCGGCTGGGCGTCCGGGCGCTCCACGTTCAGCTCTCGCAGCAGCGCGTCTAAAGGCCCGTCGGACTCGTAGCCGATAGGGATGAAGATTCCCGGGCTGAGCGCGTTCACCAGCTCCGACATGCGCTTCGTTCCGAGCGCCTCGCCCGCGGCGGACGGCGCTATGAGAACGTCCACCTCTCCGATGCGCCGCATCTGCCGCGCGTTGGGCTTGTCGCTCAGCTCGCCGAGCAGCGCCACCGACAGCCCCTCTCGGCGGATGACGTATATCGTGTTGACGCGCCTTTCGCCCTCCGCCGCGCTGAGCGCTGAGCCGATGCCGACGATGTTGTATCCCAAGACCTCGTACTGTCCCGGGCCGTCGATTCGGCGCGGCTCTCCCGCCACCGCATAGACCGCCGAGCGCTCCGCCAGCCGGTTGGAGACGACCGCGACGCGCGCCTCCACGCCGGGCGGCATCTCGTCGGACGGGTCGGCTATCAAGACGACGTCCCCGCTGAAGATGCGAGTTGCGGAGCCGCCTAGCCAAGTGATTTCCATGCAAATATCCTGTATATCCCGTATATCCTGCGAATGTGTGTTATGCTAGACCAATGCTTACGGCAAGACAACAGCGCATTCTACGCCTCATCGTGGACGACTACGTGCGCGAAGCCGCGCCGATCTCTTCCGAGCGTCTGACGCGCAGCCACGCGCTCGGCGTCAGCGCGGCGACGGTGCGAAACGACGTGGCGACGCTGGAAGAGCAGGGATACATCTCGCGCCCTCACGCATCCGCAGGCAGCATTCCCGAAGACAGCGCATATCGGCTGTACGTCGAATCCTGCCTGTCGGACGCGGCGGCGGCGGACATCCCCATGCCGGCGCAGGCTCTGATCAGCAGCCGGTTCGCGGACGTTCAAGACGACGTGGACCGCTGGGGAAGCGTCGCCGCCGCGCTCGTGGCTCAGCTGCTCAGCAACCTCGGCATAGCCACGTTCCCCAAGACTTCGGTTTCGCGCGTCAAGCACCTGGAGCTGATACCCGTGCGCGAGATGGTCGCGCTGCTCATCGTGGTCATGGAGCAAGCGAAGCTCCGCAAGCAACTTCTGCGCTTCGACGAGCCGGTGGACACCGCCGAGTTGGAGTCCATGTCAGCGCGGCTGAGAAGCCAAATGGCGGGGCTTACGCGCGAGGAAATAGAGGTTTTGCCGATGGCGCTGACGCCGCCGGAGCGCCGCGCGGTGGACGCCACCGTGGTGATGCTCCGCAAGCAGAACGACGCCATTCACGAAGATCACTACGCGCGCGGGCTGCGAAACTTGCTGGATCAGCCCGAATTCGTGGACTATGAGAAGGCTAGGCCCATCATCCACGGCGTGGAAGATGGCTCGCTGGTGGAAGCCGCGCTCGAAGACGCGCCGATGGGGGAGGTGGTGCGCGTAGTCATCGGGCGGGAGCATCGCGGCGAAACGCTCAAGCCTCTCAGCGTGGTCATGTGCGGGTACGGCGTTCCGGGGCGCGCGCTAGGCGCGGTGGGCGTCGTAGGGCCTACGCGAATGCAGTACGACCGCGCCATATCGGGCGTTCGGTTCATATCCACCGTGATGAACCGTCTGGTGGCGTCGGTGTACGGCGCAGCGTAATCGGGGAAAGCGTGATGTTCGAGGCTCTCACCGAAAAGCTCAACGGAGCGTTCCACAAGCTAGGCTCGAAGGGGCGGCTCACCGAGCGCGACATCGACGCCGCGCTGCGCGAGATCCGCATGGCGCTGCTGGAGGCGGACGTAAACTTTCGCGTGGCGCGTGGGCTGACGGCGAAGATCAAGGAGCGCGTCGCCGAAGAAGACCTGCTCGCTAGCCTCACGCCGGGGCAGCAGGTGGTCAAGATAACCAACGACGAGCTGACCGCCATACTGAGCGGCGGCAGCCACAGACTCGCCGCCGCGTCGTCTCAGCCGGGCGTCATCCTCATGGCTGGGCTGAACGGCTCCGGCAAGACGACGCTCTCCGCCAAGCTCGCGCGGCACCTCGCGCAGAACGGGCAGCAGTGCCTTCTAGTCGCCGCCGACCTGCACCGCCCCGCCGCCATAGACCAGCTCGAAACGCTGGGGCGGCAGACGGGAACGGAGGTCTACTCGCGGCGAGGAACGACGAACACGGTAGATGTCGCCAAGGCGGGTGTAGAGCGAGCGCGCCGCGCCGGCGCGGCGTGGGCTATCGTCGACACCGCCGGGCGCTTTCAGGTGGACGCCGAGTTGATGGACGAGATCGAGGCCGTCCACCGCGCTATCCGCCCCACCGAGACGCTGCTCGTGCTGGACGCCATGACAGGACAAGAGGCGGTGAACGTGGCGCAGGAGTTCCACAATCGGCTCACGCTCACGGGCTTGGCGCTCACGAAGATGGACGGCGACGCGAGGGGCGGCGCGGCGCTCTCCATAACGTCCGTAACGGGCGTGCCGATAAAGTTCCTTGGGACGGGCGAGCGCGTGGACGCGCTGGAGCAGTTCCACCCCGACAGGCTGGCGTCCAGAATTCTGGGCATGGGCGACATGCTCAGCCTGATAGAGAAGGCGGAGCGGAACTTCGACGAAGAGCAGGCTCTGGAGCTGGAGCGCAAGCTGCGACAGGCGCGGTTCGACTTGGATGATTTCTTGCAGCAGCTTCAGCAGCTCAAGAACATGGGGCCTCTGAGCCAAGTGCTGGAGATGATACCGGGCATGTCCGCGCTCAAGGGGCGACTGCCCGCGGGACAGCTGGACGGCGACGGACTCAAGCGCGTCGAGGCGATTATCTACTCGATGACGCCCGAAGAGCGCCGCCGTCCGGAGATAATCAGCGGCTCGCGCCGCCGCCGCATCGCCAAGGGCAGCGGCACGACGCCGCGAGATGTGAACCAGCTGCTCAACCAGTTCAAGCAGATGCAGCGCATGATGCGGCAGATGTCGTCCCCTAGAGGCCGCCGCCAGATGATGCGGATGTTCGGCGGGTAGCCGGTCAGTCTTCGGACTGCCTGCGGCGCATATCTCGCCTCAGCCGCTCGAGTTCGGCTTCGGCTGCGAGTCGCGCGTTTCGCTCGGCGTCCCGCTGCTCTTCTGCGGCGAGTCGCGCGTTGCGCTCGGCATCCCGTTGCTCCGCCATGGCGTCCCGAACCACCTCTGTGGCTATCCGAACGGCGCGCTCCTCGTCTAGCTGAGCTTCTGCGGCGCGGCGCGCGATCTTCGTATCTTCCCAATCCTCCAGATACATCCCAGCCTCAGGGTCGTAGAAACGCGGCTCGCCGTCGTCCCAGCACAGGCTAAGCCCCAAGACCTCGCTATATCCCTTCAGGATGCCGTCCGGCTCGCGGGTCAGCTCTATGGGCTGATACTCGCCATCCACCAGCCGCCCGCCGTACAGCGGAGCGCCGTACAGCGCGCCGCCCGTGGGATCGAAGCGCCAGTACTCCAACACGCCAATCAGCGCGTAGATGGCGGGCTTGCGCTCGACGTCGTTTCGAGCTGTGGACCTAGACGCCACTTCCAACACCCAGTCCGGCGGCTTGTCCGCCTCCCAAGGCAGATACAGCCTGCGATCGCGTATCATCTCGGGGTCCACGCCTAGCGCAATGTACACGTCCGGCGAGACGCGCACGTTGAGGTTGCGGCGGTCGTAGCAGATGAAGCTCTGATAGCTGATGAAGATGTCTAGGCGATCGAGGAAGTCGTAGAGTTGGTTTATGAGCAGACCGAAAGCCGCGTGTATTTCTAGCTCCTGGTGCATTTGGTCTGGCGGCGTCTCCTTGATGTCCGGGTCGAATTCTAGGCTGTCGTAGTCTATCTCGCCCTGTCGGTAGTAGGGCGGCATATCGGGCTTGCCGCGCTGGACACGGGCTGCTGTCGGGCGTGTCGCCATGGTTTGCCTCCGCGCGGTGTCAGTCTTCGGGGTGGCTGCGCCGCAGCCGCTCGAGTTCGGCTTCTGCGGCGAGCCGCGCGTTGCGCTCGGCGTCCCGCTGCTCTGCCATAGCGTCCCGCTGCTCTTCTGCGGCGAGTCGCGCGTTGCGCTCGGCATCCCGTTGCTCCGCCATGGCGTCCCGAACCACCTCTGTGGCTATCCGAACGGCGCGCTCTTCGTCGAGCCGCTCTTCCGCGGCGCGGCGAGATGCCTTCAGGTCTTGACGAGTCTCCACGTACATTCCGGTCGAGGGATCATATATTCGCGGCCAGCCGGCATCCCAGCACAGGCTAAGCCCCAAGACCTCGCTATGCCCCTTCAGGATGCCGTCTGGCTCGCGGGTCAACTCTATCGGCTGATACTCGCCATCCACCAGCCTCAAGCCAATTAGTGGCTTGCCGTACAGCGCGCCGCCCGTGGGGTCGAACAGCCAGTACTCCAACACGCCAATCAGCGCGTAGATGGCGGGCTTGCGCTCGACGTCGTTGCGAGCGGTAGTATCGGAAGCCACTTCCAACACCAAGTCCGGCGGCTTCTTCGCCTCCCACGGCAGATACAGCTTGCGCTCGAGTATCTTGTCGGGGTTCACGCCGAACGCCAAGTATACGTCCGGCGCAATGCGGACGTTGAGGTTGCGGCGGTCGTAGCAGATGTTGGTCTCGTTGTCGATGAAGACGTCTATGCCGTCGTAGAAATCTTCCAGCCAAGTACTGATTAGCCAGATGATTTCGCGTATTTCTCTATTCTGCCGCATGTCGTCTGGCGTCGTCTCCTTGGTGTCCGGGCCGAACTCTAGGCTGGCGTAGTCGATTTCGCCCTGCCAGTCGTAGGGCGGCATCTCGCGCCTGCCGCGCCGGACGCGGGCTGCTGTCGGGCGTGTTGCCATAGTCTGCCTCCGTGTGGGGTGGCGTAGCTTCGCCCGCATTGTATCATCGAACCTACTCGTCCGCTGAGATAGCCACTCCCTCCGCGAGCGCGGCGGACAGCATATCCAGCGCGTCCGAATCGGGCGCTATGGTCAACCGAACGGTAGCGGACTGCACGCTCAGCTCTATCGCCGTTTGCGCTGTTTCGAGACGGTGAGCCGCCGTTTGCGTATCCTCGCCCGCATCGGCTACGTCGCGTTCTTGCCAGACGCCGCCGAGCGCGCTCTGGAGATACTCGCGCAAGGCGGTAGCGAACTTGTCGGCGTCTTCCGGCGTGTCCCATACGCTGGCGAACAGCAGCGCGTCGTCTCCGGCGGGCGATTCGAGCAGAAGGTAGACGTCGCCGCCCCATCCCGCCGCCGCATCGCTTGCGGTCTCGGCGTCTAGCTCGCCGACTAGAACCGCCCTCAGGAGCATCTCGCCCATCGTGTCGCGCGCCAGCTCTCGCCAGCCTTCGCCCAGCGCCGCCGGTAGGTCTGGCAGCGACACCCCGATAGGAGGCTCTACGCCGTACTTCTCAGGATGGATGATCTGCTCGGTCGAATGCGGCGGCGCGGCGAGCGCCGCGTCTATGGCGTCGAAGCCGAGCGTGAGGTTGTAAAGCGAGATGGCGAAGCGAACGCCGTCCGTGTAGGGAAACACCGCGGCTAGCTGTACGATGGCGGGCGCGGCGCGGAGCGCGGGCATCTCGACGCTTGCATACTCCCGCGCAAGCTCGTCCTCCTGCCGCCTCGTCAGGAACTGCGGTCTGTAGAGAAGCTCCGTCGTCAGGTATGCGTCGCCTTCGAGCAGCGCGCGAAGCGCCGTCGCGGCGTCCGAATTGCCCTTCGCGTCCGCAAGCTCGAAGCTCTGCCGCTGAAGCGCGTGGACGTGCTGGTGAACGAACGACAACTCGTCTCGCGTCGTGAACTCGGCGCCTTCCGATACGGAGAACAGCGCGCCCGATTCGGCGTCGTAGTAGCCGCGCTCCAGCTCGGATAGAACGCCTAGCCAGATGTCCGCCAAGTCCGTGTCGGGCGGGATGCCGCCAAGCAGCGCGAGCAGCCGGCTTTGGGCGGCAAGCTCTTCTCGGCGCTCGGCAAGCTCCGCCCCTATCGCGTCGGTCAGCTCCGCCTCGCCGATGAGTTGCCGTCCGACTGGGCGGTCGGGGCTGAGTCCTCGGATGCCCACCGTCCGCAACCCTATGGCGTCTAGCGTGGTTTGCAGGTCGTGCGGAATGGCGGCGGTGGGCGTGGGCGTCTCCAACGCAACCGCCACTGTGGGCAGCAGAATGGACTTGGGAACGAACGTCGGCGTCGGCGTTGGGGTAGGGGATGGCGTCGGCGTGGCGATTGGCGCGGGAACGGGCGTCGGCGTGGGCGAGACTGTGGCTGTCGCGGTTGGCGCGGGCGTCGGCGCAGGCGGCGGATCGTCGGCGCAGCTCGCGGCTAGCGCGGCTAGCGCCATCATCAGCGTCACGGCTAATATCCTCAATCGAGCGTCCCCTTTCCCTTGCGGGCGCCTATTGTACGCCTGCAAGTTTCTTGCGATGGTTTCACGCTGTCAAGCGGCGCGATGCTGACATATCGCGCCGCATCCGCTATCATCGCGCGAAAAGCGGCGGCAGGTCGCGCGCCGCATACGGGAGACGCCATGGCTGCGAAGAAAGTATTGCTCACCGGCGCCGCTGGGCGCATCGCCGGATTCCTGCGCGGCGGACTTGCGGACAAGTATGAGCTATCCGGCGTGGATCGCATCGATGCGGCGACGAAAGATTTTCCGTCGCTGACCGCCAACCTAGCCGACTTCGACGCGATTCTGCCCGCGTTCGACGGCGTGGACACGGTGGTTCACCTTGCCGCCGAGCCGCGTCACACGCCGGATATATGGTGGGATCTGCTCTTGCCGGACAACGTAGCCGCCACCGCCAACGTGTTCGAGGCGGCGCGACGGGGCGGCGCCTCGCGCGTGGTGTTCTTCAGCTCCATGCACGTCAACGGCATGTACGAGCGCGATGAGCCGTGGCGCTCGGTTGCGGAGGGCGAATATGGCGATCTGAAGCCCGATGAAACGCCGCTGGTTACTCGCGATATGCCCGTTCGCCCGGATGGACCATACGCCGCCAGCAAAATTTTCGGCGAGTCTCTGGGGCGATACTACGCCGAAGAGTACGGCATATCCGTCATCTGCGTCAGGCTAGGCACGATGAGCGTTGAGGACAAGCCCGGCGACGACGCGCGCAGCCTAGTCAGCTGGCTGAGCGCGCGCGATCTGGTTGCGATGGTGGAGCGCTGCATCGATGCGGAGGGCATAGATTTCGACGTGTTCTTCGGCGCGTCCGCCAACACGTGGAAGATATACGACACGCCGCGCGCGTGGCGTGTACTAGGCTACATGCCGCAAGACAACGCGCAAGACTTTCGCTAGAGAATTAGACAGCCAAGATGAATCCGCAGCAGACCGATGGCGAATGGCTGGAAGCCATTACCGTCGCGGTAGCCCCATACATCAGGGAATGGGACATCGAAAGTGCTTGGCGCTGGAACGAATGGCTCCACAGGGAAACACTCTTCCCGAACACAACGAAGCGGGACGTCGGGATAGACGTGGTTGCGGTTCGGCGCGGAGACGGAAGGCTCGTGGCGATTCAGTGCAAGGCGCGCCAGCTAGATGAGAACGGACGCGGTTCCTCTATCGGCAGCGGCGAGATAGCCAAGTTTGCGTTCGTGTCATCGGGCGAGGACTGGGCTGAGCACTGGGATAGTGACGAACGGGGATAACCCCTTACATTCCAACCGGCTCCGTAGAACGAGCGCAAACGCCCAAATCACGCGATACCGCCAACGCTCCCGAGTGATATGACGACAAGGCAAACCGATCCTTCCGCGCCCATCCAAGATCGATATAGAGGCGACTCATGCAGGACGACAACGAACGCGCGATAATCGAATATGCAATCAAGCAGACAGACAAGATGAACCCGCATCAGACCGATGGCAAATGGCTGGAGGCCATTACCGTCGCGGCAGCCCCATACATCAGGGAATGGGATATCGAACGCGCTTGGGGCTGGGACGAGTGGCCCGATAGGGAAACCCACTTCCCTAACTCCACGCGGCAAGACGTGGGCATAGACGCGGTGGCGACGCGACGGAGCGACGGAGAGCACATCGCCATCCAGTGCAAGTCTAGGCAGCTGGACGAGAACAGACACGGTTCTTCCATCAAAAAGGATGAGATCGACAAGTTCGCGGCGGCGTCATCGAGAGACGACTGGGCGGAGCGCTGGATAGTGACGAACGGCGACAACCCCTTGGCGTCCGGCGCGAGTCAGATGGCGTCCATGAACGACAAGCCCATCAAGCTGGTCAACATCACCAGCGATCTGCATCAGCAGCGGCGGGCGAGCGCCGCGCCGGAGTGGTGCGCCCACTGCGCGAACCCCGACGACGCGGATGCGATTCAGACGAAATCCTGCATGCAGAACGAAGCCGTCGCCCAAAGCGTTCGCATCCTCCGAGAGCATGCGGATTCGGAGAGCGGCGGTCTGCCGATGGGCGAGGCTCGCGGCAGAATAATCCTGCCCTGCGCGACGGGCAAGACGCGCATATCGCTGCGGATAGTCGAAGAGCTGACTCCTGCGGGCGAGCTGTCCATCGTTCTCTGTCCGTCCATCGCGCTGGTCGCGCAGATACGGCGGGAGTATCTGCAAAACGCATCCGTTCCTATAGACGCGCTCGCCGTCTGTTCCGACGATACCGCCGGATACGCCCCGAGGAGGGAAGACAACCTCAGCAGGGCCGTCGATCCGACTGTGGACAACAGCAACGTCAGCGCGAACGAAGTGAAGGGCAGGGTAACTACCGACGCGAACGAGATAGCCAAATGGATGCGGCAGAGCGTCGCGGGCGGCGCCATCAAGGTGTTGATAGGCACGTACCAGAGCAGCGGCAAGGTATCCGAAGCGCTGCTGAGCGCTGGGGTAACGGCGCGCGTCATGATTGCCGACGAAGCGCACAGAACGGCGGGGCTGAAGCGCAAGAACTCCAAATCCGCCGCCGCGAACGAGGAAGAGCGGCGCATCCGCGATTTCACCGTCTGCCACGACAACGAGCGATTCCCCGTCCGCTACCGCGTCTATCAGACCGCCACGCCGCGCATCTACGACGTCAAGCGCCCAACCGGAAACCCGAACTGGATAGTGCGCTCGATGGACGACGAGACCACGTTCGGCGTGGAGCTGTTCCGCAAGAGCTACGTCGAAGCCGTCCGCAACGGATGGCTGGCGGACTACCGCATCATCGCGCTCGGCATCAACGATCCGGAGGCGTTCGAAGCCGCGAACCTGCTGGCGAAGAACACCCAGAGCAAGGGGCGGCGCAAGCTGACGACTACGGACTACCTGCGCGGTCTCGCCTTCGCGCTCGCGATGAGCGGCGCGACGCAGGGCGAGGGCGAGGACGTGAACGTCGAATCGTGCATCGCCTTCATGAACACGGTCGACAAGTCCAAGAACATGGCTAAGGATCTCCAGACCGCCACGGTGAAAGATTGGGTAGCCGGTTGGCTCCGCGAGAACGCGGTCGGGCGGACGGCGGCGGATTACAGCCTCGAACACCTAGACGCTTCGAGCAACGCAGCCGCGCGGGAGAACGCGAAGATGCGGCTCGCGGGCGCGGACGCGGAGAATCCCCACGGCATCATCAACGTGGGCATATTCGGCGAAGGCGCGGATTCGCCGTCGCTGAGCGCGGTGGCGTTCCTCGAAGAGCGGAAAAGCCCCATAGACGTAGTGCAGGCGGTCGGGCGCGCGATGCGAACCGCGCCGGGCAAAGAACTCGGATACATCGTCTGCCCTATCCTGATTCCGCCGTCGGCAGACCCCGAAAGGTGGCTCAGCGTCAGCGCGCCCGAAGAGGGCTGGCAGGAGCTCGGGCAAATACTCCTAGCGCTGCGCGCCCACGATCAGCGCATCGAGGAGAGCCTCGAAGACCTCATGTATCTCTACATCCCGAAACCGCCGCCTGTGGAGCGCTCCATCGTGGCGGTTGCCAGCGCCGAGAGCGGGAAGATTCGATATGGAGAATACAAGGGCGCGCCCGGAGAGGCGGGGGAAGTCGTCGATCAGCTGCTGAAAGGCAAGAGCCCCTCCGAAGCGGGCGTGAACCGCATCGGGGAAACGCCGCCCGATCAATACAAGGCGGACGAGCCGACGCAGCTGTTCACAGGCAAGAAGAACGCCGACGGAAGCGTGGACATCCGCTTCGACTCGGTAGCGCGAGACAAGCCGAAGGCGGGCATGGCGCGCGGCATAGTAAACATCGATAAGACGAAGGCGAAAGCCAAAGAGATAATCAACACGGGCGAGGGGGGAACCCGAATCGACCTCGACAAGCCGCGCAAGCCCCGCAAGACAGCCAAAGAGCGGGCTGAGGAATCCGCCCAGACGATGCTGAAGCTGAGCGGGCTGGAAGAGTACGGCGGCGCCATCAAGATGAACCTGCTAACCAAGTCCGGACTCAGCGGCAACCGCGTGATGCGCGACCTCAACATCTTGGAGTCTAGCGTCGAAGAAGCCGCCTACCATCTGAGATCGGACGAGCTGCTGCCTGCGCTGAACCGCCACTTCGGGCTGGACAGGCTCAAGAAGACGGACAAGAAGCAGGCGGACGGCTGCACGATAGCCGCGCTCTTGATGATGAACGCCGCCATGCTCCACCAGCGCATCAGCAGCGGCGGATGGCTGCCCGACGTCAGAGACCTGTCCACAGTCAAGAACGACGCGAACGTCGCGCGGACTATCGAATGCCAGTGGAACGGCATAATGGAGCACGACTTCCTTCCCGTGCTGAAACCGGCTGTGGATGCTATCGACGCCATCCAGGACACCGGGAAACTCGCCGGGCTGGAACGCGCGCTGCACTGCCTCGCGGCGGAAGCCGAGCGCATAGCCGAGACCTACGCGGACATGGGCGCGGACCACGCGGGCCCGCTGTTCAACCGCGTCATGGGCAATCAGGCGTCGGATGGCGCGTACTTCACCAGACCCGCCGCCGCGTCGCTCGCCGCCCGCCTGACGCTGGACGCCTGCGGCGATGTGAACTGGAGCGATCAGGACGTGTGGCGCGCCCACAAGACCGTCGATCTGGCGTGCGGCAGCGGAACGCTGCTTGCCGCCATGCTGACGGATATGAAGCGCAGGGCGGCGGAGATGGGCGCGAACGCCGATGAACTAACGAAGCTTCAGAAGCTGGCTGTCGAAGAGGTAATCAAGGGGCTGGACATAAACCCCGTCTCCCTACAGCTTGCGGCGTCTCAGCTGACCGCGGGCAACCATAGCGCAAGATACCAACGCATGGGGCTTCACCTCATGCCTTACGGACCCGGCAGGGACGACCCGAACAGGGTGTATGCGGGAACGCTGGAACTGCTGGGGCAGAAAGCCATCGTATCTAGGCGCAATCAGCTCGACATCGCCGATGACGCCATAGACTCGCGGGCGACATGGCAGGCAAGCGGCGACGCGGAGTTCGAGGACGCGGTCGACGCGGCTCAAAACGCTCGCATCGTCATTATGAACCCGCCGTTCGTCAACCGCGTGAGGATGGGCGAGAAGTTCACCGAAGAGACTCAGAAAGCGTTGCGCGAGCGCGTGGACGTTATGAAAGTGAAGCTCACTCAGGCGGACCCAGATTTGGGTGAATTCGCGGGTAAAAGCTCGATAAGGCCGCTATTTGTCGGGCTTGCTGATAACTGCATAGAACACTTGTGCGGGGGGGGGGGGTAATGACGGTCATAAACCCGACCGTCGCGCTTACTGGCCCAGCCGGACACCGAGAACGGCTCGCGCTCGCGCGGCGTTGGCACGTCCACACCGTGCTTACATCCCACCAGCCGGGCAACATCAACATGAGCCAGCACACCAACATCAACGAGAGCATTGTCGTCATGCGACGGCATAACGGACCCAAGCCGCCGACGCGGTTCGTCAATCTGGACAGAATGCCAGCGGATGACGACGAAGCGGCGGACTTTCACCGATACTTGCTCGAATGCCCGGAAGGGCTGATAGCAAACGGTTGGGGGGAAGTGTCATACTGGCCCACCGAGCGCATAGAGGAAGGCGACTGGACTCCCGCGATATGGCGTTCGCCCGCGCTTGCCAACGCAGCCGCGCGATACGCCAACTGTCAGGACCTACGCGCTATCGGGAAAGCGCCGATTTATCAGACGGGACGGACTCTCAGCGGTTCGTTCGAGGTTGCAGAGTTTGATGTGCCCGGAAGTTTTCCGATATTGAAGTCCAAAGGCGCGGACGCTCAAACGAGCATAAAGAGCGCGCCGGACGAGCGCTGGATTCCCAAGAAGCGAAGAGAAGATGAGCTACGGCTCAACGACGTCAGCTACCCCGAAGCCGATAAGATTCTGCAAAAGGCGGGGCATCTGCTTGTTACCAATGGACAGCGTACGAATACAGCGCGTCTCACCGCCACCGCCGATAACGAGAAGTACGTGGGTGGCGGCTGGATGCCGGTCACAGGGTTGTCGGCGAGTGAGGCAAAAGCGGCGGCTGTCTTCATAAACTCGACGGCAGGACGCCTTCAGCTCATGCGAAACGCGAGTCGGACACTGGAATTTCCTATATATAACCCTGCTGGGGTGGGAAATATCAAAATCCCCAACGTCGTCGAGGACGCGCGCATCCGCACCATCCTCGCCGACTGCTGGGAGCATACGAAAGACATGCCCGTTCCCCAGTTCCGCGATGGCGAATGCGAAGTGCGCCGCATCTGGGACGAGGCTGTAGCCGAAGCGATGGGCTGGGACGCGAATGAGCTAGCCCGCCAGCGCGCGCTGCTCCACCGCGAACCGCATGTGCGCGGGCTTGGCTATAACCAGTACGGAGATGAGTGATTCGCGCAGTCTAGTCTAGCCGCGCGATCTGCGTCTGCGGCGCAGCCGCATGCCGATAGCGCGCGCGGGGCCGCCCCGAAAGCGCATGTTGGCGGCGATGGATTCCACGGCTGAGGGATTGCCCAGCGCCAGCGGACGCGCCCAGCGGCGCAGCTGGCGCACGCTCGGCGGCGCGTCGCCCCAGCCGTCCACCAGCGCGGCGGACTTGCGCCACGATATGGATGGGAATATCCCCAGCGCGCCGCCGCGCCGACTGCCGACCATCATCGCCGCGCCCGCCTCGAGAGCCACCGCCACGCCGCCCACTATGTCCCACAAGTGCGGGTTGGATGTGTACATGTACTTCGTCGCGCCCCGCGCCGCCAAGATAAGCTCGTAGGCTATCGAACCGGTGACGCGCGGGTCCGCGGCGGCGTCGCGCGCGCGCCTACCGAGCCGGTGGATGCGGTCGAACGAACCGGGAATCGTCGCCAGCTGCGCGCCGTCCGCGAGGTCGTCCACGCTTATCGGGATGCCGTCCGCGAACGCGCCGCCGCCCTTGCGCGCGTGGTGGACGATGCCGCCCGCGCCGTTGGGCCAAGACGTGAACACCGCGCCGACTATCGGCTCCCCCCTGTGCATCGCGCCCACCGAACTCGCGTACACCGGCAGCCCGTGGAGAAAGTTCTTCGTGCCGTCCAGCGGGTCCAGAACCCATAGCAGATCTTGCGCCTCGCGGGATGCGTCTTCCTCGCCCTCTTCGTCCTCCTCGCCTAGGATGCCGTGATGCGGAAACCGCAGCGAGATGCCCTTGACGAGATACTCCTGCGCCGCCGTGTCCGCGTCCGTAACAGGATCCCGTCGCCTCTCATCCTTGAACTCCACGCTCAGGCTGCCGCCGAACCGTTCGGTCAGAATCTCGCCCGCGCCGCGCGCAAGCTCCACCGCCAGCGCCTCCATGTCGGCGAGCGTCTTATCGTCGGGGGGATTCATGGCGCGCATCTCCGTCCGCATTCGGGGCTACCGGTAGCACCAGACGCGATAAGCCGTCTCCAGACGGGCGCAGAACCCATCGAAGCCCGCGTCGTCCGGATACAGCTCTCTCGCGCGCAGGATGATCATCCAGTAGCAGCCGTCTTTCTCTTCGGTCGTCGTCGCCAGCGTACACATCTCCACCGCTTCCGCCGCGCGCTCCGGCTCCCAGAAACGCGCCTGAACGGATCCCTGCAAGCACCAGACGCGCTCCGTCGCGCCGTCTATGACATCGTGGCACTGCCGAACGCCCGCCGCTGGGTCTCCCAGCGTAATCGCCGCCAGATCGCGCCCGAAGCTCTCGTAGCACTCATAGCGCCCATACTCCGGCGCGTTCGCGCACTCGACCGCCACGCGCGCATAGTCGTACTCGAACAAGAGCAGCATCCGCGTAGAGTGGTACAGGTAGCAGGATGGAACGTATCTGTAGGTGAGCGCGTTGCAAGGGTAGTGCGGATCGTCGTCGGAGAGGTAATCCGTGAAATGCCCCATGGTTCCGGACAGCCCGCCTACTACGTTTTCCATGAACACGCCGGAGTAGCAAGCGCGCTGATCGCGGTCTGTCGTCAGCCTGTCGCACAGGTCGAGCGCGTCATAAAGCTCGTAGCTAGTCCACGCCATCAGCCCATGCCCAACGCCGTGGATGCACTGAAGCCTGAAGAAGAACACGTCCGAATCTCCGCAGATGGTTTGCACATCCGCTTCTAGGTTCGCCGTGCCGCGGTCTTTGAACATCGCCTCCGTCGCGCCGTGATACGCGCCCGCCTCGCATTCGTGGCTGGCGAGCGCGAACGCCGCCGCGCCGAATATCTCGTATGCCGTTCGCCCCGTAACGTGCGCCCGCTCGTGGCACAGCTCGCCGACTGCGTCGCCCGCCTCCGCCACCAGCTTCACCGTAGCCGCAGGCCCATAGTCCTCGATGTATCGGCGGAGCAGCGTGTCGTTCGTGAACAGATCCGTCAGCGCCTTCGGGTTGAGGCTGGGAGCGGGCGAGAATTCTAGCGCGGATGCGTCCAGCGAGAGCGGCTCGGCTGCCGCCGCCGCCTCATCGCCGCCGGATACTACCACCAGCCCGCTGTGTTCTGGCGACATGTGGTTATGGTATCGCCAAAAGCCGGGCTTGCGAAACGTGAACGCCCAAGTCTCGCCCGTTCGCAGCGGGCTGCCCGCGTCGAACTCCGGCATTATCTGATGCGTGGGATGTATGTTGGACGCGGGCCAAAGGCTGCTGGTCTCCGAGCCGTTCACGAACCGCACCTGCTGCCCCACCTCGGTTTCGAGCCGTCGCGGAACGAAGCCGTCGTCCGTGAACTCCACGAGCCACGAGCCTGCGAGCGGCGTTTCGGACGGCGTTCCCGGGTTCGGCTTGGTTGGCGTGGGCGCGTCGACGGCTACGGGCGGCGATTCCCCCGCGCACGCCAGCGCCAGAAGCATCGCCGCGATAGCCGCCGCGAGCGGCGAGAGGAGTCGCCGCTTGCGGTTGGCTGGGCTAGGCATCCGCCGCAAATCGCCGCCTCCCGTTCGCTTTCTTCTGTCTGTCTGTATGGATTGTCAGAATCGGGATTCTCTGGATTAGCGGATTTCCAAGATAGCGCCATGAAAATCCTGAGAATCTCAGAATCATGCGAATCCTGATTCTGACAACAGGAAGCGCCTACCCCCGCAAGCCCGGGGGCTTAGAAGCCTGCGACGCATTCTACCACCAAACGCGCGTCACACGCCTCGAACGCGCGGCGCTCGAACGCCTTGAATCTGCGCGGCGAATCGCGCTAGACTTTGGAAATTCGCCTACGCCCTTTAATTCGGTCCCGCGAGGCTGGCAAGGGGGAGACAATCGGCGCGCGCAAGCCACGATGTTGGGAGTGCGCCCCTCTCGCCACGCCCGCGCAAGAGGTTTTCTTTTGCCCCAGAGCCAGCCATCGCGCGCCGCGCGCCGCATACTGAGCGCGGACGAGATCCGCCGCGCGCTGACGCGCATCGCGCACGAGATATTGGAGCGCAACGGCGGCGCCGAGCGCGTAACTCTGGTGGGGATGCACACGCGCGGCGCGCCGCTGGCGAACCGCATCGCCGCCGCTATCGCCAGAATCGAGGGCGTCGAAACGCCCGTCGGGCAGCTCGACATAGGGCTGTACCGCGACGATCTAGCAGGCGGCGCCCGCCCGCCGATGCGCCGAACCGTCATCCCGGACATCCAAGACCGCCGCGTTTTGCTCGTGGACGATGTGCTGTACACCGGTCGCAGCATCCGCGCCGCTATGGACGCGCTGAACGACTTCGGCAGACCGAGCCAGATTCAGCTCGCGGCGCTCGTGGACCGCGGACACCGCGAGCTCCCGATTCGCGCCGATTACGTTGGCAAGAACGTTCCCACCTCACGCGATGAAATAGTGGACGTTCGCCTAGCGGAGATAGACGGCGCGGACGAGGTTTTGCTTTCGAGGATGGTCGAACAGTGATCCAACCCGCCGCGCCGCGCCGCGCCCCGACCTTCGCGCCCGGACGCCGCCACGTGCTGGACGTGGACGACTTCTCGCGCCAAGAGATAGAGGAAGTGTTCCAGAACGCCGACGCCATGCGCGAGGTTATGAACCGCGAAATCAAGAAGGTCCCCACGCTTCGCGGCAAGACGATAGTAACCCTGTTCGCCGAGCCTAGCACGCGAACGCGCGTGTCGTTCGAGCAGGCGGGCAAGATCTTGAGCGCGGACGTGATAAACGTGTCCGGCGGCGGAAGTAGCATAGAGAAGGGCGAAACGCTCTACAACACCGCGCTCACGATTCAGGCGATGAACGCGGACATCATCGTCGTTCGGCATTCTCATTCCGGCGCGCCCCATTTCTTGGCGAGGCATCTCGACGCCTGCGTAATCAACGCCGGCGACGGCGCGCACGCCCACCCCACGCAGGCGCTTTTGGACTTGTACACCATGCGAAACCACTTCGGCGGCGTCGATGGGCTGAAAGTCGCCATAGTCGGCGATATTCTCTACAGCCGCGTCGCGCGCTCCAACCTGTGGGGGCTTTCCGCAATGGGCGCGAACATCGTAGTCTGCGCTCCGCCGACGCTCGTTCCGCAAGACATGCTTGGCGACGGGCTGAGCGCGGACGGGCACCCGTTCGGCGGCGTCGAGATAGTCTCGGATATCGAAACCGCGCTCGCCGATGCCGACGTGGTTTACGCGCTCCGCCTTCAGCTAGAGCGACAGACGGCGGGGCATCTGCCCACGCTGCGCGAGTACTCCCGCACATACGGCGTCAGCGAGCGGCGGCTTGCGCTCGCCAAGCCCAACGCGCTCGTCATGCACCCGGGCCCTATGAACGAGGGCGTCGAAATCGACCCGGACGTAGCGCACGGCGCGCGCTCCGTCATCGAAGAGCAGGTCTCCAACGGCGTCGCCATCCGCATGGCGCTGCTGTACGGCTTGGCGACGCCTATACGCGAACCTATACGGAGGTCATCCTAAAATGCGTGAACGTCTCATAAGGTATCCCGGCTGGGACGGCGCTCTGCCGCGCCAGCGCGCGACGCTGATTCTCAGACGAGCCGGCCGCTTCCTGCTGGTGCGGGATAGGGGGCGCAGCTCCTACATGCTCCCCGGCGGCGGAGTCGAGGACGGCGAGCTGACGATAATCGCCGCCGCGCGCGAGCTATGCGAGGAGACGGGGCTTGTCGCCACGTCCATCCGATACCTGTTCACGTTCGAAGGCAAGTACAACGACCACCACATATACGAAGCGGAGGCGGAAGGCGATGTAGTCGTCGGGGAGGAAGTGGACGGCTTCACTTGGTGGGACGCGATGGACGATACGCCCGTCTACCCGCACGTGAGGGGCATCCTGACGGCGCTGAGCGAGACAGAGATAGGAGAATAGGGCGGACAATGAAGACGCTCATCAGCGGCGGGCGGATAGTGGACCCGCGCGGCGGGCTGGACATGACTGGCGACGTTCTCATCGGCGGCGGCAAGATAGTAGCCGTCGAGCGCTCCATCGCGCCGCCAGAGGGCGCGGCGATAATCGACGCCGCCGGGCTAGTCGTCTCGCCCGGATTCATAGACCTGCACTGCCACTTGCGCGATCCGGGCTTCGAGTACAAAGAGACAATCGCCACAGGCGGGCGCGCCGCCGCCGCGGGCGGGTTCACCACCGTTTGCGCCATGCCGAACACCAACCCGACTATGCACACCCGCGCCGTAGTGGAATACGTGCTGCAAAAGGCGCGCGCCGAAAGCGTCGTCCGAATGCTGCCCATCGGGTGCGTCACCAAGCGCTCCGCCGGGCGCGAGCTTGCGGAGATGATAGAGCTTGCCGAAGCGGGCTGCGTCGGCTTCAGCGACGACGGCATCCCCGTATCCGACGCCAACATCATGCGGCAGGCGCTCGGATACTCGTCCGCGCTGGGCTTGCCCATCATCAACCATTGCGAAACGCCTGAGCTGTTCGACGGCGGGCAAATGAACGAAGGTTGGGTATCCAACCGGCTCGGCATTCGCGGCGCGCCCAACTCGGCGGAAGATTCCATGGTGGCGCGCGACATATCGCTTGCCGAGCTTACCGGCGGCAGCGTCCACATCGCGCACATATCCACGCGGAGCGCGCTCGATCACGTGCGGCGCGGCAAGCTGCGCGGCGTCCGCGTAACCTGCGAGGTTACGCCGCATCACCTGACGCTCACCGACGAAGCTGTCATGGGCGCGACGAACGGCAGCCGCTTCGCGCCGCTCTCCGCCGCCGCCTACGACACCGCCGCCAAAGTCAACCCGCCCCTGCGCGCCCGCGACGACGTGGAAGCCATGATAGAGGGGCTTGCGGATGGCGTCATAGACGCGGTCGCCACAGACCACGCGCCGCACGGACAGATAGAGAAGCTGACCACGTTCGAGGACGCCGCCATGGGCATCAGCGCGCTGGAGACCGCGCTCGGCTCGCTCATGACGCTGGTTCACGCCGGGCGCGTCCCCCTGCCGCTCGTGATAGAGAAGCTGACCGCCGCGCCCGCCGAATTCCTGCGCCGCGACGACATCGGCAGCCTGCGCCCGGGCGCCGCCGCCGACGCAACCATATTCGCCCCCAACGAGGAGTGGACGGTGGACGCCGAAGCGTTCGTCTCCAAAGGCAAGAACTCGCCGCTGCACGGCGCAACGCTGCGGGGGCGGGTGAAGGCGACGATTGTGGGCGGGGAGATGGTGTTCGCAGGCGAGGGGATGGCGTGAAAATAGTTTACAATCAGGGAATCGAGATACTGGGACGCATCCGTGCAAGCTGCCAATCCGGAAGCGGTCGAGTACACAATCAGGGGCTAGAGCCGAATTTACATGGAAGACATCAAAATATGGGCGCTGGACGGCGCCAACGCTGAGCTGTTGCAAACGGCTAGCCGCATGGATACCGAGCATGAATTCGAGGACATTCTCGTCGCCAATCCCAGCATGCTGTTGGACGGCTTGACGCTGGTGGGCAGACAAACCCCTACCGAGGGCGGACCGCTCGATCTGCTCGGCGTGGATGGAAACGGTAGGCTCGTCGTGTTCGAGCTGAAGCGCGGCGCACTGTCGCGGGATGCGGTGGCGCAGATTATAGACTACGCATCCTACCTAGACGGCATGGACACGACCGAACTCGCTAGCTACATATCGGAAAACCCAGGAGCGCTCGACGTTGACGAGATCGGAAACTTCGAAGATTGGTACAACCAAAATCCGGACTTTGGAGAATTAGAGTCGCTGAAGCCGCTTCGCCTGTTTCTAGTCGGGTTGGGAGTCGATGACAGAACGGAACGCATGGTGAGGTTTCTCGCTGAAAACAGCGGTTTGGACATCTCGCTGTTGACATTCCGCGGCTTCGTTTATGAGGGAAAGACTCTTCTAGCCAAGCAAGTAGAAGTAGAGGGTGATGAGACAGAGCCGCTTCTGCAAAGAGGAAGATACATAGGACGCGGTGAACGTTGGAGTAGGCTGGATGCGCTTATCGGGGATTCGGGAGTTTCCGAACTGTTCGACGATGCGCGAAATATGTTCCGGAGACACTGGCGTGAATCGAGTGAACAACCGGGGAGAAGAGGGATGACCATTGTTCTGCCGGTGTATGTAGACTCTAGGCGGATACACCGTCCATATGGACGCATAGATATTGAAGGCGGTCGAGTGAGGATCAGCTTCCATAAGCGCACCATCGATCTATGCAAGGATGAATTCAGGCGGATTATAGACGAGATTCGCTATGAGACATGGCGGCGAAATCTACATCCACTAGAAGACTCTGTTATAGAGGTTGGGTTTCTGATGACTGCGGACGAGTGGGATACCCACAAAGAATCGCTGACCGGGCTGGTCAAATCCATATACGAGGCTTGGAAAGACAGATATTCTTAAGATGCGGAGTAACCCAGAGTCGAATATGAAAGCCAACAAACTAATCAAGAAAACCAAATTCATTCTCGATAGTGACGGCAAGAGAAAAGCCGTGCAACTAGATTATGAGGCGTGGGAAGAGCTGCTGGAATTTCTGAAAGATATAGAAGACGCTGAAGTCACTAGGGCGCTCGACGAAGTTTACGCCGAAGTGGACTCCAGCTTGGATCCAGCGCTCTACACGATGCAGAAGGCATCTCTCCGTTGTAAACGTATCCCAGATAACGACTATGGATAAATCGTTTCTCAGAGAAAGAGTCGCTAGATTGTCAGATATATTCATGTCCGACGTAGAATTAGGCCTGAAGTTGGTTCTTGGACTATGACCGCATCCGCCCATCTCATCCTAGAAGACGGCTCCGCCTACCGCGGCATCGCGTTCGGCGACGCATCCCGATCCGCGCACGGCGAGGTCGTGTTCAACACGTCCATGACCGGCTACCAAGAGATACTCACGGACCCATCCTACGCGGGGCAGATAGTCGTGCCGACCTACCCGCTCATCGGCAACTACGGCGTCAACCGGCGGGATTCCGAGTCGCGCAAGATACAGGTGTCCGGATTCGTCGTGCGCGATTACTGCGACGCGCCGAGCCATTCCGACAGCGAGATGACGGTGGACGAGTTCTTGCGCTCGCAGGGGACGATAGGCGTTGCCGGCGTGGATACGCGCGCTATCACCCGCCGCCTGAGGACGCGCGGCGTGATGATGGGCATGATAGCCGTCGACGAAAGCCCCGATCGCGCGCTCGCCCGGCTCAGGGAACTGCCCGCATACGAAGGGACGGACTTCGTGCGCGAGGTGTCGACCGCCGCGCCATACTCGTGGGACGCGCCCGCGCTAGACGCTCAGCCGAGCTTCCGCGTGCTGGTCGACGACTGCGGGCTGAAGTACAACATCCTGCGGAATCTGCGAAGCCGCGGCTGCGAGGTGATAGCCTACCCCGCCGCCGCATCCGCCGAGGAGCTTCTGGCGCTGAAGCCGGACGGCGTTTTGATGTCCCCCGGCCCCGGAGACCCCGAACTGCTCGATTACGCCGTCGAAACCGCCAAGGGGCTTGTCGGGCGAGCGCCGATAATGGGCATCTGCCTCGGCAACCAGATACTCGCGCGCGCGTTCGGCGGACGCAACTACAAGCTGAAGTTCGGGCATCGCGGCGGCAACCACCCCGTCAAGGAGATTGCGACGGGGCGCGTCCACATCACCGCGCAGAACCACGGCTACGCCGTCGATCCCGACAGCCTGCCTTCCGAAATCGAAGTCAGCCACGTCAACCTGAACGATGGCACCGTCGAGGGGCTGCGCCATCGCTCCCTGCCCATAATGAGCATTCAATACCACTCCGAAGCGTCTCCGGGACCTAGGGACAACGAGTATCTGTTCGATCAGTTCCTCGAACTCATTAGAGAGCGGACGCAGTGACCGAATCGATAGACGCCCCACCAGCCGCTTGCGAGTCGATATGACGCCATCCACCCCCTCCAAAGTACTAGTCATCGGATCGGGACCCATCGTCATCGGGCAGGCGGCGGAGTTCGACTACGCGGGAACGCAGGCGTGCAAGGCGCTCCGCGAAGAGGGCGTCTCCACCGTGCTGGTCAACTCCAACCCCGCCACTATCATGACGGACGAAGACATAGCCGACGTCGTCTACATCGAACCGCTCACGGTAGAGGTGCTGGAGCGCGTCATTGCGCGCGAGCGTCCGGACGGCGTTTTGCCCACGCTCGGCGGGCAGACGGGGCTGAATCTAGCCGTAGAGCTTGCCGACGCGGGCATACTGGAGCGATACGGCGCGCGCCTGCTCGGAACGCCGCTCGAAACCATTCGCAGCGCCGAAGACCGCGACCTGTTCCGCAGCCTGCTCGTGGACATCGGCGAACCCGTGCCGCCCTCCGAAGTCGTCGAATCGCTGGACGACGCCTATCGCGTGATGCGTGAGATAGGCTTGCCGCTGGTCATCCGTCCCGCGTACACGCTCGGCGGCACCGGCGGCGGCATCGCCGACACGCGCGAGGAGTTCGACCGCATCGCGCGCGGCGGGCTTGCCGCAAGCCCCATCGGGCAGATACTCGTAGAAAAGTCGCTCGTCGGCTGGAAGGAGATCGAATACGAGGTGATGCGCGACGGCGCGGACAACTGCATCACCATATGCAACATGGAAAACATAGACCCGATGGGCGTACACACGGGCGACAGCATCGTCGTCGCGCCGAGCCAGACGCTCAGCGACAAGGAATATCAGCTCTTGCGCTCGGCGAGCCTCAAGATAATCCGCGCGCTGGGCATAGAGGGCGGCTGCAACATCCAGATGGCGCTGGAGCCGGGCGACGTGGTGGCGGAGACGCTGCCCGGCGGCGGGCGCGCCGAGAGCAGCTACTACATAATCGAGGTCAACCCGCGCGTAAGCCGCAGCTCCGCGCTCGCGTCCAAAGCCACCGGCTACCCCATAGCGCGCGTGGCCGCCAAGATAGCCGTCGGCAAGCGGCTCGACGAGATACCCAACGCCGTAACCCGCCAGACGCTCGCCGCGTTCGAGCCTGCGCTCGATTACTGCGTCGTCAAGATACCGCGCTGGCCCTTCGACAAGTTCCCGCGCGGCGACAGGCGCATCGGCACGCAGATGAAAGCCACCGGCGAGGTCATGGCTATAGACCGCTCTTTCGAGGCTGCGTTCCAAAAAGCCGTCCGCTCGCTCGAAATCTCCAACCGCTCGCTGCTGTGGGAGGATGCCGCGTGGCGCGCGTCCGAGCCGGACGCGCTCTCCCGCCTGCCGATTCACCCGAACGACGAACGGCTCTGGGCGCTTATGGCGGCGCTCCGCAGGGGGACGCCCGCCGACGACCTATCCCGCGCCACCGGCATAGACCCATGGTTTACGCGCGCGTTCGAGCGCATCGCGCTCATGGAAGCGCGGCTGCTGTCCGAGCCGCTCACGCCGCAGCTGCTCTGGCTGGCGAAGCGGCTTGGGTTCGGCGACGAAAAGATCGGCGCGCTCACCGACCGCGCCGGCGAGCAGGTGCGAGAGCTGCGCCAACGCTGGAACATCCGCCCCGTATACAAGATGGTAGACACGTGCGCCGCAGAGTTCGAGGCGCAAACGCCGTACTTCTACAGCTCTTACGAACAGGAAAACGAAGCCCTGCCCACGCGGGAAACCAAAGCGCTAGTGCTGGGCAGCGGACCTATCCGCATAGGGCAGGGCATAGAGTTCGACTACTGCTCCGTTCATGCCGCTTGGGCGCTTCAGGAAGAGGGCGTCCAAAGCGTCATGGCGAATTCCAACCCCGAAACCGTATCCACCGATTTCGACACCAGCGACAGGCTCTATTTCGAGCCGCTCGATGAAGAATCCGTGCGCGACATCTTGGAGAACGAAGCGCTGGCGGACGACCGAGACGGCGCGCTGATCCCGCCTTCCATGGTGCAGTTCGGCGGGCAGACTGCCATAAACCTCTCCCAGTCGCTAGACAGGGCGCGGCTGCCGATTCTCGGCTCTACCGCGCAGTCCATAGACATCGCTTCGGATCGCCATCTGTTCGAGGAATTCCTCGCAATGGTCGGCATTCCAAACCCGCCCGGCGCGGCGGTTATGGACGTCGAAGAGGCGCTCACGGTGGCGCGAGACATCGGCTACCCAGCGCTGGTTCGCCCCAGCTATGTGCTAGGCGGGCGCGCCATGGAGATAGTGCAGAACGCATCCGAGCTGGTGCGCTACATGACGAGCGCGTTCGAGGCAGGCTCCGGGCGGCGAGTGCTTATCGACAAGTACTTCGAGGGGCGCGAAGTAGAGGTCGATGCCGTGTGCGACGGCGAAACCGTGCTGATACCCGGCATAATGGAACACGTGGAGCGCGCCGGCGTCCACAGCGGCGACTCGATGGCGATATATCCGGGTCTCACGCTCAGCGAAGACGAAGTCGCCAAAGTGGTGGACTACACCACTCGCATCGGGCGCGCGCTCGACGTTCGCGGGCTGATGAACATTCAATACGTAGTGGTCGGCGGCGCAGCCTACCGCAGCCCGCGAAGCGGCGGCAACCGCGGCGACGATACCGAAGTGTACGTGATAGAGGTCAACCCCCGCTCTAGCCGCACCATACCATTCATATCGAAGGTGACCGGCGTGCCGATGGTCAAGCTAGCCGTCAAGGTCATGCTGGGGCGCACGCTCTCCGAGCTGGGATACGAGGGCGGCTTGTGGAAGCGGCAGCGGCTCGTCGGCGTCAAAGCGCCCGTGTTCTCTATGTCCAAGCTCACCGGGGTGGATACCTTCTTGGGGCCTGAGATGAAGTCTACCGGCGAGGTGATGGGCATAGACACGGATTTCACGCCCGCCGTGGCGAAGGCGCTCATGGCTGCCGGGCTTGCCGTCTCGCCCGGCGATTCCGCGCTGCTCAGCATCGCGGACCGCGACAAGCCCGAAGCGGTGCAGATGATACGCGATCTACACGCAGCCGGCTGCCCGATGTACGCCACCAACGGCACAGCCGCGATGATAGCCGCGCTCGGCTTGCCCGTAATCACCATCCCCAAGCGGCTGGACGCCGGGCATCCGAACGTCGTAGACGTAATCGAGGATGGCACGGTGCAGGTAGTAGTCAACACCGTAACCGGCGATCGCGAAGTGCTCCAAGACGGGTTCGCCATCCGCCGCGCCGCGAGCGAAGCGCGGGTGCCGTGCTTCACGTCGCTAGACACCGCGCGCGCCGCCGTCGAAAGCATGGCGGGCGTATCCGGCGACTACAGCGTGAAGCCGCTCGCAGAGTATCGAGGCGAGTAGCCAAACCGAACGCGCGCCGCTCGACCTATTGACCTATTCTTCGGACGCTTGGAGGGTGTTTCACAAGTCTTTCTGGACAGCCGCTATCGAAGCATTCTGGCAATGATCCGGTCGAACATGCGGTCGCTGAGCAGACGGCGTAGAAGAAGCAAGGGCCTAGCGTACTGACCTGCGGCGTAGCGGGTCTTGGGCCGTTCGACCTCGATTGCTTTGGCGATTGTATCGGCGATGACCCGAGTGAGCTGTCGCCTTCGACCCTGTCGCGCATTTCCAGCATCTTGTTGGCGAGATCGGAATAAGCAGAGTTGCCCGAGCGCTCCAGAGCTGGTCCGAACGCGACATCGCCGAACTCTGTTCAGCGCAGTCTTCTGCGGCATGCCTTTGGCCTTGCGTTGGTTCGAAGTGGTCGCTATAACGTCTCCCCGGTCTGCGCCGCTCGAATGCTAGAGTGTAGCAGGCGCCGGCGTCCTATCGGAGTGCGCCACGACTAGCGCAATAGGCGCCAACAGGGAGACAAGGCGCTGCATCGGCGGCAGTGCGCGGTTGCTCTATGGGTCCCGCCTACAGTCGAGTCCGGCCGATATAGGCTCGCCGCAAGCTCGATTCCGGATGACGCGCTTCCCGCGCCGCGTCGCGCTAAACCAGCGGGCCGGGCGGGAGCCGTACAGGGAAGCGCACGTCAGGGTTTTCCGAAACCAGCCTGTTCCAGACTCGGTGGCCTATCCGTTCGGCTTGGGCGATTACGCTGCCTTCGTCGATAGTCAAGATGCGGCTGTTTCGCATGAGCCATTCGCCTTCGACCATCACGTCGGAAATATCGGCGGGCTGCACCTGATGGACGAAAGACGAAACCACCCTGAGCGTTGGCGCGAGGTGGGCGCGCGCGAGGTCGAGCATGAACAGGTCCGCCTTCTTGCCGACTTCCAGACTGCCCGCCTCGCCCTCGATTCCGAGCGCTCTCGCCCCGCCGACAGTCGCCCACTCTATCACGTCCTCGGGCTGAGGCCACATCTCATCGTTTCTGCGAACGCGCTCGTGGAACAGCGCGGCGCGCGTTGCTTCCACCATATCCTCCGCCATGTTGTCGGAACCCACGCCTACCGGGCATCCGGCGGCGATAAGCTCGAACGCGGGCGCCGCCGCGCCTCGTCTAGCCGCGATAGCCGCGTTGTTCGACACCGCCACGCCATGCCGTCCGAGCAGCGCGATTTCGGAGGCGTCCACGTAGCGGCAGTGAGCGGCGAGCAGTCGCTCGCTCAAAAACCCGTTGGCGAACAGGTATTGCGTCGGGCGAACGCCGCGCATTCGCATGACGCCTTCCACTTCCTGATGGCTCTGCGACAGGTGGATAGTGCAGCGCAGATCGTATCGTTCGGCAAGCGCCGCGGCTTCGCGCAAGAGTTCGGGCGAGCAGAGATCCGGGGCGTGCGGCGCAACGAAACAGCGGATGCGCCCCTTGTCGCGCCCATGCCATGCGGAGATGAGGTCGTCGCTGCGCCGCAGTCCGGCTTCCAGCTTAGACATCGAGAACTCGAATCGCCCGTTTCTAAGCTGCTCGTCGTCTACGTCGTTGAAGTTCTCGGCGAGGAACAGCCGAAGCCCGGTGTCGGCGAGACTATCCGCGTACAGCGGGATGTCGTCCGATATTTCGAGCAGCGTGGTCGTGCCGTTGCGGATAGCCTCAGCCGCCGCAAGCAGCGCGAACACTCTGCGCTCGTCCGGACTCAGCAGCCCCCTGCCCGTAGTTGGGAATCCGAGGCTGGTCGGAAATCCGAAGTCTTCCAGAATTCCGCGGTCCGCAGTCGCCAGCATGTGGGTATGGCAGTTGACCAAGCCGGGAAACACGGCTCGCGAGCGTCCGTCGACCCGCTCCGCGTCCGGATGCGCCGCTTCTATTTCGGACGTATGCCCAATCGCGGAGATGCGTCCGCCGTCTATCGCAATCCCGGCGTCGTAGAGAACGGTTCTGCTCGGGTTGCAAGTTACTACTGTGGCGTTGGTGATTATGGTCTTCACTTTGGCTCGCGCTCCTGTCGATGGATCGTATCACAGCCGGCTTGGGATGAGTGAACTCGCGCTGGCCTCGTAGAAAATCGCATAAGCCCGAAACACGTGGATCGCTGCACCGACAGAATCGAACGGCGCGAAGCATCGCTTGACATCCAGCCCCGTTATCGTTTCAGCTATGGTGAACATGCGGCGCGGTCGACGCATCGCAAGGTTAGCGGATGCGCCGCGAGAGCAATGGGGAGCTGGACGGATGGCGACTGACCCTTCTCCCTTCGAGCTGCCCACTTCCAGCCTGCCCGCGCGCGTGCGGCTCGTCGCCATGCCGCCCATAGACGCGCTCAACACCCGCATGGCGGAGATGAACGCAAACGGCGCGGATGTGATTAGCCTAGGGCAGAGCGTGCCGTTCTTTGGGCCTCCGCCCGCTATGATAGAAGCCGTCCGCGACGCGCTAGACAGCTTTGGCCCACGCCTGCACACGTATGGCCCAGACGCCGGGCTGCCGGAGCTGCGCGCCGCGCTCGCGCGCAAACTGCGCGACTTCAACGGCATAGACGTAGACGCCGATTCGCAAGCGCTCGTAACGCCCGGCTCCAACCAAGCGTTCATGGTAGCCATGATGACGATTCTCGAACCCGGCGACGAGGTTGCGATAGCGTCGCCGCGATATTTCAACCATCACATGGCTATCGAGCTGTGCGGCGGCGTGGTCCGCGATATTCCGCTGAGCGAAGAGAGCGGCTTCCGCATGAGCGCGGCGGATGTCGAGCGCGTCATCACGCCTCGGACGCGCGCCGTCGTCCTCGTGTCGCCGAACAACCCCACAGGCGCGGTGTACGATTCCGCGGAGATAGCCGCCATCGCGGATTTGCTCGCGCGGCGCGGCATATACCTAGTGAGCGACGACGCCTACGAAGCGTTCTGCTACGACGGCGCGAAGCGCGTCAACCCCGCGTCGCTCGTCGATTCCGAATACGCGATAACGCTCGGCAGCCTATCCAAGACGTTCGGCATGACAGGATGGCGAATTGGGTATATGGCGGCGAGCGCCGAGCTTTGCCGGCAGGCGCTTAAGGTGCAGGACGCTATGGCTATCTGCGCGCCCATAATCTCGCAGGTAGCCGCGCTCGCCGCGCTGCGCGAGATGCCCGCCTACCCGCAAAGCATGATAGCCGAGCTGGAAGACCGCCGACGGCTATTTCGGCAGACCGTGGACGCCGCGCCCGCGCTCCACTGGCGGCGGACGGACGGCGCGCTGTTCGCGTTCGCTCGCGCCGACCTGCGCTCGCGCCGGGGCGATCTCGCGTGGGACATCCTCGAACGCGCGCAGGTTCTCACCGTGCCGGGAAGCGCGTTCGGCGCGCAGTGGAGCGGATACATCCGCGTATCCTACGGATGTTCCCCGCGAGACCGCTACGAAGAGGCGCTCGCCCGCCTGAGCGCGTACTTCCGCGAGCGGGGCGGATAGCCGACAGCGCGCTGACTGCGGCGGCGCGCGTTTCGCTCACACCCTCGCGCCTCATGGGATATCCCTTTCTGCCAGAATTATTCCGTTACATCCCCACAGCGCGCGCCAACAGGCTATACTGTGCGAGCGCCGCCCGCGTTAGCGGCGCATGTATGCAGGGGGAGGGGATTCGCCATGAAGCTCGGACTGTTCCTAATGCCGTCGCACCCGCCGGAGCGCTCCACTTGGGACGCGCATCAGTGGGATTTGGACTGTCTGCGGATAGCCGACGCGCACGGCTTGCAGGAGGCGTGGATAGGCGAACATTTCACCGCGCCTTGGGAGCCGGTGCCGTCGCCAGACCTGCTAATCGCGCAGGCGCTGCTCAGCACCAAGAACATACGGCTCGGCACAGGCGCGCATCTGCTGCCGTTCCACCATCCGGTGGAACTGGCGCATCGCGTCGCCTACCTAGACCACCTCGCGCGCGGGCGATACATGTTCGGCATAGGCTCAGGCGGGCTGCTCTCGGATCACGAGCTTTTCGACGTAGACTTCGACGCCGGGCAGCATCGCGCCATGACGCGCGAATCGCTGGACATCATCCTGAACCTGTGGGCGCATATAGACGGACCTTTCGAGTACAAGGGCGATTTCTGGAACGTCAACATCCCAGACCCGGCGGATTACGAGTACGCCGCCTTGAAAACCTTCCTCACGCCGTACCAAAAGCCGCATCCGCCCATCGGCGTAGCGGGCGCAAGCCCGTCTTCAGAAACGCTCAAGATAGTAGGCGAGCGCGGATACATCCCCATGAGCTTGGGGCTGAACGCCGTGTACGTCGCCAGCCACTGGGACGCGGTGGAGGAGGGAGCGCAGTCGGCGGGACGCGAAGCGCCGTCCCGCGCAGAGTGGCGCATCGTGCGCGACGTGTGGGTTGCCGACACAGACGAAGAGGCGCGCGAAGGCGCGATGAACGGCATGTTGGGCAGGGCGTGGCGCGAGTACCTCCGCCCGCTATTCTCCTATGGCGCGTATCCGTTCGTGAGCTACATGAAGCACGACGAATCCATAGCGGACGACGACGTTACGCTCGACTACATGCTGGACAACCTCTGGATAGTCGGCTCGCCCGACACGGTGGAAGAGAAGCTCCGCGCGCTCTACGAAACCGTAGGCGGATTCGGAACGCTGCTCTGGCTTACGTTCGACCACTCCGAAGATAGGGAAGCCTACGCCAAATCCGTTCGCCTGCTCTCCCAAGAAGTCATGCCCAGACTTGCCGACCTCGACTGCGGGGCATGATCGATCTCCCAAAACCCTGTATATCCTGCGAATAATTAGGAGCGAACGTTGACCATAGACGCAGCCACCGCAATAGCCAAAATCCTCAAGCAAGAGCGCATAGAGTGGGTATCCACCTTCCCCGTGTGCCGCGTGAACAACGCGCTTGGGCGCGAGGGCGTGCCTATGGTGATGATGCGCGACGACCGATACGCCATCGCGCTTGCGGACGGCTTCTCCCGCGCAACGGGCGGCGAGCGGATTGGCGTTTGCACCGTGCAGGGCGGGGTGAACGCCGCCGGCATACAGGTAGCCTACGCGGGCTTGGCGCAGGCGTTCGAAGACGGCTCGCCCATACTGTGCATCACCGACGGCGTTCCCGCAGGCGGCTCCGAGAACACCCAGTTCGACGTTGCCGCCAGCCTCAAGTCCGTAACCAAGTGGCACGGATACGTCGATCGCCCGTCGCGCGTTCCGGAGTTCATGCGTCGCGCGTTCACCATGCTGAGGAGCGGCAGGCCTGGGCCTGTGGTTCTATCCATCCCGGAGCCGTTCGGCGAGTTCGACGAGACCGCAGACCCGTATACGCCCGTCAGACGCTACAAGAGCGCGCCAGATCCGTCGGACGTGTCCGCCGCGGTAGACATGCTGCTGGCGGCGGACAGCCCGCTCGTCTACGCCGGCGAGGGCGTGATATACGCCGGCGCGTCCGCCGAATTGCTCGCGTTCGCGGAGTTGCTCGGCGCGCCCGTAATCACCACGCTCAAGGCAAAGGGCGCGTTTCCCGAAGACCATTCGCTGTTCGTGGGCGTTCGAGGCGAACCCGCCGCGCAGTACCTAGCCGAGAGCGATGTGATTCTCGCCGTAGGCTCCAGCCTGTCGCCGGGCAGATTCAGCCACGCCATTCCGAACGCGGCGCGGAAGAAGATAATCCAGTGCAACCTAGACGAACTGCACGTGAACCGCATCTACCCCACCGCGCGCGCCGTAATCGGCGACGCCAAGCACACGCTCGCCGCGCTGCGACGCGAGCTTGCCGACAAGACCGGCGGAGACGGGCGCGCGTCCGACGGCGTGGAGGCGGAGATAGCGGCGGCGCGAGAAGCGGGCTTGGCGCAGTACCGCGAGGCTATGGCGTCCGACGACACGCCTATCAACCCCTACCGCGTCTACGCCGGCATGATGGAGGCGCTCGACCCGCGCGAATCGTTCGTAACGCACGACTCCGGCAACACGCGAGACCAGCTCAGCACCGTGTACGAAACGCTCATCCCGCGCGGCTTCTTGGGATGGGGGAACGTGTCCACGCTCGGCTTTAGCCTAGCCGCCACGCTAGCCGCGCGTCTCGCCTTCCCGCAGCGCGAATGCGTAGCCGTAACCGGCGATGCCGGCGTCGGATACATGCTTGGCAACCTAGAAGTCGCAGTTCGAGAGCGCATAGGCATTACGATAGCGCACGTCAGCAACGGCGGATTTTCCGGTTACGGACCCGGCTTCTGGGGCGCGGGGCATGACCCGTACACGCACGCGGTGTTGGGTCCTGACGAAGTGGACATGTCCAAAGCCGTCGGCGAATTAGGCTTGCGCGCCGAGCGGGTGACAGAGCCGTCCGAGATAGTCCCCGCGCTCCGCCGAGCGCTCGACGCCAACGCATCGGGGCAGCCCGCCTATATAGAATTCATATGCTCCCAATACCCCGTATATGGCGGCTGGGTTCCGAGCGACTCGGTGCGCTGATTTGACGCTGTTCGAGCCGGACATGCCAGCGTGAACGACCAGCCGCCGAACGGTGGCGGGCGTTCGCGCGAACTGCTCGTCAGCCAGATAGTCATCGCGCTAATTTTAGCCGCCACCGTCGCGCTCGTCGTCTTGTCGGAAGATCGCGGATTGAGGAGCATCGGCGAATCGCGCGCGTCGCCGCCCGCGCCGCAGACTGGGTTCGGAGCGAGCGCGTCTGCGGAGACGCCGCCCGCAGTCTGCCGCGGAGACGCCTCCTCGCAGTACGCCGCCGCCGTCGGCGGGCTTGCGGATGACTGCGCCCTGCTGCTCGCCGTCTCCGACGCGCTAGCGGGCGACGCGAGCCTCGATTGGAGCGCCGACGCGCCCATCGGGGGTTGGGAAGGCGTCATCGTGGGCGGAGACCCGCCTCGCGTCGTTGGCATAGACCTCACCGCGAGCGGCTTGAGCGGCGCTATTCCTCCGCAGCTAGGCAGCCTAGACGCGCTGGAGGCGCTTCACCTGTACGGCAACGACCTCGGCGGCGGCATCCCGCCGGAGCTGGGGAATCTGTCCAACCTCGCCATCCTCGATCTCGGCGGCAACCGTCTCAGCGGCAATATTCCGCCGGAGTTGGGCAAGCTGGAACGACTCGCGTGGATAGACCTCAGCTTCAACGACCTCAGCGGGACGATCCCCCCTGAGATGGGCGACCTGAGCGCGCTGGAGTGGCTGGTTATCTCCGGCAACGATCTCAGCGGCGACGCGGAAACCGCGCTCGAAGGGATGAGCGGGCTGACGTATCTCAGCGTGTACGACACCCAGCTCAGCGGCTGCATACCAGCCGCGCTGAGCGATGTGGACGGTTTTCTCGGAGATCTGCCAATCTGTGGGAAGTGATGCCGCGTGTTCGCATTGCGCCGCGGCATTCTGCGTGCTAGAGTACTCTGCATGAGATTCGCGCACAGAGGGTTGCGGAGATTCTATGAACGCGGCGACGCACGCGGGCTGAATCCTAACCATGTTGCAAAAGTCCGTCGCATAATGACCGTGTTGCAGGGCGCTCGCGCACCTTGGGACATGGGTAGACCGGGTTGGATGCTGCACCCGTTGATGGGCAATCTCCGAGGCTATTGGAGTGTGCGCGTCTCCGGAAACTGGCGCATAGTGTTCAGATTCGAGGACGGCGAAGCTGTGGACATCGACCTGATAGATTATCACTAGGAGTTCTTGGCATGCCCATGTACGACCCATGCCACCCCGGAGAGATTATTCTCGACAGCATGGAAGAAACAGGATTGACCGTGCGGAAGTGCGCCGAAAAGCTCGGAGTGGAGCGCGAGGCTCTGGCGCAGGTCTTGAACGGACGCTCCAGCGTCTCGCCAGGGCTAGCTTCGGCGCTGGAGCGCATAGGCTGGGGCGGCGCCGACCTCTGGATGCGGTTGCAGAATAGCTACGATACGGCTCCGATCCGCATGAGAGAAGAGGTTGTGCAAACGTAGAGCGGATTCATCTGTTAGGGTATTCCGCTGACTATTCTGCATATAGGCAGACTCGTCGGACGCGAGGCACAGAACGCCGTTCGCCAAGTCCAGCGATTCGCTCATCACACCAGTATAGATGGTGCCGAGTTGTATCGGATGTAGTTTGACGCGCATGAACGGCGGTGGGCTTGGTTAGGGTGCGAACCGCGCTCCTGCTGGCGGTGTACGCCACCGACTGCGATCCCGGCGACGGACGACATGCCGACGATGGATCCCTCGCCGCTCTCGCGCATCGCGGGAATCGCCGCCTTCGTCCCAAGTATGCCGGCGTTGTCCGCCAGAACGCCCAGTCGGCCGAACCGATCCACCGACGCGCTGACTGGCGCTCTCCCAGTCCGTTTCGCTGGCCGCGTCGAGATGTACGCAGACGGCATCCCCGCCCGCCTCCGCGATTGCCGCTTCCACCTGTCGCCCTCAGATCGTCCGGAATGTCGCCGATGACCACCCTCGCCCCCGCCGCGCGCCGCCGCTTATCAGCGCAACCTTGCCTTGCCGTCGCGCGCCGCCGCATCGCACGCCAATATCCGCCGCCTCGCCCCGCGCGCCAAGTTGCAAATTGGCGGCGCTTGGGCTTATCATTCTAGCTGTTGGGGAGCGTCCGGCGACGGCGCGTCTGCGGATGACCGCCCCCGCCTCGAACACCCTTTTGATGGATGGAGAGTGCATATATGGCAGCAACCAACGGAAGCTCTATTGCGACAGTCAACACCCTTTCGCTCTCGCACAGCTCCGCGGCTCGACAGGTGGCGCTTCCGGACTACGACAAGGAGAAGCTGGAAGACGTCGGCTTTCTGACCGCGATGACTCTGGTGCTGCTGGGCAACTACGCCCAGACGGGGCACTTCGGGGGGCCTCTCGCATACACGCCTTACACCGTAACGTCCCACCTCATAGGCCCAGACATGGGCGGGCTGAGGTACGACTACCGCCGCCCGAAGCACCCCTACGCGGACCGCTTCATGCTTGCCGGCGGGCATAACGCGCCCGTAACCTACGCGCTCTGGATGATCATGGGCGAGGCGCTCGCCCGCAAGCAAGCCGCCACGGGCGACGACCGCTACGCCGCCGATCCCGCCGCCTCGATGCTCTCCATAGACGCGCTCGGATTCAGGCGCGGCAGGGGAGCGCTCGACACGATTCTCGAGGACAACGGGCTGACAGACCACCCGCTCATGGCGCAGGCGAAGATTCGCGGCATCCGCTCCCTCGCCGGGCATTCCGAGACCACAGACCTCACCAACGACGTCAACGGCGGCCCCTCCGGCATCGGCATAGCCACATCCGCGGGCAAGGCGGCGTTCTGGGACATCGTAGGCGCGCCCGACAGCCTGAAGATAATCGCCATCGAGGGCGAGTTCGCCATGACGTCGGGACACTCGCAAGAGATGAAGACCGCCGCTGTAGCCCAGCAGGTGGGCAAGCGGCTGCGTATACTGCTCTCCTACAACAACGCCGGCATCGACGACGAGCTAGTCGGCAGCGTCATCAAGCCCGTCTACGACGCATACCGCATCGAAGATCAATGGGCGGCTTACGGCTGGAACGTGCTGACGCTCGACGACGGCAACGACTACGATCAGGTAGCCGCCGCGCTCAAGACGATGGAGGATTGGGACCACGAAGACGACCGCCCGATGATAGTAGTCGGCAAGACGGTCAAGGGCTGGTGGCCCGGCGCGGTGGATGGCAAAGTGCCCGGCTTCGGCGATCAGATAGTCAGCTACCACAGCCACCCCTACAACCTCGACATGAACGGCGACTACTTCGTTGCGCTCGCGGAGACGTTCGAACGGCGGTTCGGCGTCGAGTTCGAGGGCATCCGCGACGGCGCGGTTTCCGATGAGCGCGAACGGCTCATCCAGTTCAAGACGAACATAGACGTAGCAATGTCCGTTCTGGAAAAGGACGGGCTGGGAGACTGGATAGCCGACCGTCTGGTGGAGATTGGCGAGAGCGTCGACGACAGCCTGCCGCTGCGTATCGACCGCAATGCCGACCCCTTCCAAGACGCCCGCCTTGCCGTGGAGAACCTGCCCGTAGAGCCGCAAACGCCCAAAGTAGTCAACCCTTCCAGCGGCGACGAAAAGGAAGTGTCCGTCAAGCTGTTCGAAGAGCCGGGCAACGTTCGCGGCACGCGGCGCGCCATCTCGGAGATAATCAAGTGGATGAACTACGTTACGGATAACCGCTTCATCGTAGTCGCGGCTGACCTTGCGGAGTCCATCAACGTAGAGCATGGCGCTATCTGGGACACCTTCGATCCGGTGGCTAACCCCGGCGGCGGGCGGCTGAAGGCGGCGATACAGGAAGCGGGCAACGCATCCACCGCCATCGGCTTGGTGGGGCAGTCCGCATCGCTAGACCCGGATACCCACGTAGGCGTCTGGGCGCTCAGCGGAACCTACGGCGCGTTCACCCCGCTCATGTACCTGCCCGCGCGTGTGTGGAGCCAGCAGAACCAAGACAGCCCCTTCAGGACGGGCGTGCTGCACATCCTAGCGGGACACTCGGGACCTGAGACGGCGGCCGACGCGCGAACCCACTTCGGCATATTCGCGCCGCAGGTCTGGAAGCTCTTCCCGCGAGGGCAGGCGATTACGCTGAGCTTCTGGGACTACAACGACGTAGCTCCCGGCTACTTCGCCGCCGCGGAGATAGCCGCGCGCGATCCGAAAGTGGGCGTCATAGCGCTGGAAGTGGCGCGCCCGGACTTCCCCGTAGCCGACCGCTCCAGCTTCGCGGACAGCGACCTCAAAGCGGCCGCCAAGGGCTTCTACGTAATCCGAGACTTCGAGGCGGACAAGCCCAAGCACGGCTACGTCGTAGTTCAGGGTTCGTCTTCCACCGTCAACCTCATGTCAGCGCTGCCCAAGCTGGAAGAGGCGGGCGTGAACGTGCGCGTCATAGCCGCCATAAGCGAGGAGCTTTTCGCGCGGCAGCCGGAGGAGTATCGGCAATCCGTCTTGCCGGACGGCGCGCGGTACGATCTGATGGTGGTAACCACCGGCACGCGCCGCGTGTGGCCTCTCCAGAACGTGGGGCCGCTGACGGACGAATACTCGCTAACGTCGGACTGGGATAACCAGTGGCTGACCGGCGGCAGCGAGGCGGACGTTATCAGCGAGGCGCGTCTGGACGCGGATTCTATCTACGACGGCATCCTGCGCTTCGCCAACGAGCGCGACAGCCGCATCTCCCGCCAAAACGCGGCGCTGGCTGCGCTGGGGTAGGAGAGCGAGCTAGACAGGCACCCCAACGACAGCGGGGGAGGGCAGCCCCAGCGGGCAAGCCCTCCCCCGTTCGTTTGCGTGGCGTGGATGCGCGGGATTGCTAGGCAATAGGCGGGCGCGCCAATCCCCTAAAATCCTGATTACCCCGTCTCATCCTCCAGCGCGGCGTACTTGGACGGGCATTTCACGATGACGTTTTCGCTGTGGAAGACGCCGTCGGACTCGTAGCGCCCTTCTAGGATTATCTCGGAATGCTCGTTGAAGAACAGGTCCGGCAGTACTCCATCGTGCGCGGCCGCTAGGATTGCGCCGTTGTCGGCGTCGGTCAGCTCGAACTCCGCCAGCGTAGAGCCGTCGGATCGGTGGAACGAACCCGCGTCCAGCTTGCCGCTCACGCGAACCGTTCGCCCCTCCGGGGTGTATCCTATCTCGGCTATCTCGCCTACGGTGTAGTAGTAGACCGTAGCGCCCTCGAACGCCTGAAGCGCGAAGTATCCCAGCGCCGCCGCCAGCACGATGAACGCTATCAGCAGCTTGACGCGGTGCGTGGATACGATGCCGCCGCCCGCGTCAGTGGCGGGGGGCGGCTCTGCGCGGGATTCCGCCATTGCGCGCCTTCCTCCCGGGCTAGTTTTCGGCTCCCGTAGATTGTCTGTCGCGGTCTTCCAGCGCGCGGCGGAGGGCGTCTATCTCGCCCTGCATGTCGCGCTGTCTGCGGGATACGTAGAAGGCGTATCCGAAGAATGCCGCCCAAGTGATGATGTACACCGCGAACAGGAACGGCAGGTTGGCTTCGGGGTCGCTCCCGCCTGCCTGCGCCGCCGCGTTAGTCGCGGTCTCTAGCGCGGCGTGGTGCGCGTCCGCGCCGCCGATAGCCGACCACGCCATCACCGCAAGCCCGAACGCGGCCGCCAGCGCCAGAAGGCGCGTTCCGCCAACCTTACCCAATTCTCTGGTGAAGCTCATCTAACTCGGATTCCGATCTTCTCAGCGAATATCGCTCCATCAGCAGATAGACGTACAGCGCGGTGAAGGCTGCCACGGACACGAGCAGGGTGAGCAGCATCCGCTGGTCGATGTCGAAAGGCACGTTGGTGGAAGGGTGCGCCGAGCGCCACCAGTCCGCCGCCTTGTAGATGATAGGGGCGTCCACGGCGCCAATCAGCGCGATGACAGACGCGAACCGCTTGCCCTGCGCGCCCGGCGGCCCATACGCGCGCGCCATCAGGTAGCCCACGTATACGAACCACAGCACCAGCGTAGTGGTCAGCTTCACGTCCCAAGTCCACCACACGCCCCAAGACGGCTTGCCCCATAGCGCGCCCGTAACCAGTATCAGGCTGGCGAACACGATGCCAAGCTCGGCTGTGGAGTAGGCGAGGTCGTCCCACTTCTGCCGTCCGGTGGCTAGGTGCATGACGCTCGCCGCAGCAACGACGATGATGGACACCATGCCGATCCACCCCAGCGGCACGTGGAAGTAGAAGATGCGCTGGGAGATGCCGAGGTTTTGCTCCGTCGGCGCCCATAGGTAGACCATATATAGCGTAAGCGCCATCAGCGCGGCGGACGCCGCTAGCAGGATGTCCTTGCCGATTCGCCGCCCCGCGCGCGCGGGCGCGGCTGGAGATGTAGCCATCTGCGCCATGCTTCGTTCAATATATCACAAACGCCGCGCGAGGGCATAGCGGCGCGCGCCATGTTGTTACACGACTGTAACACTTACTTAACACCGATTTAACCCACGCCCCGCCTGAGCGGTGTAAGGTCATATATGAAGCCTTTCGCAGCCGCCGACGCGCAAGAGGGGCTTCGAGAGCGGGATGAAGACGGGGAGGGAAGAGGGATGTACGTTGCGGAGCTTATGCGCCCCACCGCCGACTACGTAGACGTAGACGCCACGCCATACGAAGCGGCGCGGCTGATGCGCGACAGCGGAGCGGCGTCGCTGGTAGTGATGACCGGCGGCGCGGTGGCGGGAATAATCACCGAGCGCGATATGGTTCTGGGCTGCATGGCGGCGGGGCATGTTCCATGGGAGTGCAGCGTAAAGCGGCACATGGCGCGGCAGCGGCAGACTATCGCGCCCGATACCCACGTAGGCGACGCCTCCCTAATCGTAATCGACGGCGAATTCGAGTTCCTCCCCGTGCTGGACAACGGCAGGCTCGCGGGAATGCTCGCTTCCGAGAGCGTATTCGGAGTCATAGACAGCGAGATGGCCCACTCGACTGTCTAGGATTCTCTCCCCATCCTACTTGGCGACGGCTCGCCGCGGGCCACGAGCGGCGAGCCGTCTTTTTGCGTGAAGCCAAGCGCGCGGCTAGGGAATGGCGATGCAGCCGCAAGGCGTTGGTTGCGCCCCCCCGTTCGTAGTACACTGATAGTTGCGTACACTGATGGCTGCGCGCGGGCTGAGACCGCTCGGCGCAGCGCCGAATCCGCAGGGAGACGCCCCGCCAATGCCCACGATGCCAGCCGCGATTGCTACCGAACTGAAGCAGATGCGCTGCGACGAGATACCCATTCCCAGCCCGGAGCCGGGCAAGGTTCTCGTCGAAACCACGCTCGCCTCGATATGCGGCTCGGACCTGCACATCTGCTATATGGGCTGGAACGTGTACGAATGGCCTCTGCCGCACGGATACCCGGGGCATGAGGGCGTCGGCGTAGTGGTGGACGGCGGCGGAACCGGCTTCGAGGAGGGCGAACTGGTTCTCACCGCGCCCAACATCTGGGGTTCCAAGACCTTCGCCGGATACCAGCTGATAGACCCGAAGTTTCTGCTCCGCCTGCCGACGGACGTTCCCCAAGCGCATCTGCTGATGGCTCAGCAGCTAGGCACGGTGGTGTTCGGGACGCGCAAGCTGACGTCGCTCGTGGGAAAGACGGTAGCCATAGTAGGGCAGGGGTCGGTTGGGCTGTTCCATGACTTCATGCTCAGGCGCATCGGCGCGCACCGCATCATCGCCATAGAGCCTGTCGCCGAGCGCAGACAGCACGCGCTGCGTATGGGCGTCGACGAGGCGATAGACGTTACGGGCAAGCGCGCCACAGACGCGGTGCTGGACCTCACCGGCGGCGAGGGGGCGGATCTGGTAGTCGAAGCCGTCGGCAGCACGGAGACGCTCAACCAGACGCTCCAGCTCGTCAAGCCGCTGGGCAGAATCGCGGTGTTCGGCTTGCCGCCGACTATGGAGCGCGTGCCGTTCGACTGGGATACCTTCTTCCGCAAGCGGCTGGACATCCACACCGTGTTCGGCGCGCAGGACGAGCCGGGCTTGCCGGCGTTCCAACTGGCGGTGGACTTCATCCGCAACGGCGAGATAGACATGGAGCCGTTCGTAACCCACCAGTTCCCAATCTCGCGGGTGCAAGAGGCGTTCGACCTAGCCGAATCGCGCGGCGACGGCGCGCTGAAGGTGTCTATGACGTTCTGAGCGCGGGCGGCAGCGCCTCGCTCAGCGTGGACACTATCTTGTCCGGGCGCACGCGCGATCCCGCCGGCAAGCCGCGCCGCCTGTAGTCGTTCCAGATGCCGGCGATGCCTACGCGCTGGGGCGCGGCGACTTCCCACTCCAGATTGTCGCCTATCATCCACGTCTCTCTCGCGTCGGCGTTCAGATGGCGGAGCGCGTGCATGTACACGCGCTGATCCGGTTTGCCCGCGCCGAACTCCCCTTCTATGAGTATGAGATCGAACCAGCGCGCGAGATCGAACCGCTCTATCTTGGCGCGCTGACCGCGCGAACTGCCGTTGGTGATTAGCGCGAGGCGGACGCCGCCGTTACGCAGCGCGTCTAGCGTCTCGACCGCGCCGGGAAATGGGCGCACCCGCCGCTCTCGCTCTTGCGCGTAGGCTTCCCCGATGGAGCGAGCCGCGCTCGGCGCGTCTATGCCCATCTCCCGAAAGGCGCCGGCTACGACTTCGTGCCGCGCGTCCACCAGATTCAGCCGCGCGCGCCTGTGTCGGTCGGGATCCGCCCAGAATCGGCGGCGATAGGAGTCGATACCCGCCACGAGGCTATCGACCGTCCAGCCCGGAATGTCGGCTATGTGAGCTTCGCAAACCGTTCTCCACGCGCCCCCGGCTACGAGATCGTAAGCCAATATCGTGTCATCCAAGTCAATGAGCATCGCGGCGGGCAGCCGCTCGAATCGGCTACCCATCTTGCGCGTCCGATACGCGCTGCGCGCACTGGCACAGCGCCCGCAGCGCCTCGAACGGGTAGATGCCGGTGTAGTGCGCGTCGCTCCACAGGAATTGAACGGCGTAGCGTCCGACGGGCAGGTAGTCTTCCGCGCTCAGGTCCGCGGGGACGGTCGCCGGGTCCAGCAGGCGGCGGTTCGTCCATTCCTCCACGCACTCGGCGCAGCTGCAATTCACGCGCAGATACGTGGCGGTGAACTCGCACAAGTGGCCATCCGCCCACTCCACGCGCACGTTACGCCCATCTATGGCTACGCTGGAAACTCGGGGGACGGTTCGGTTGGTCATGGCGCTGTCGTCCTGAATATGGGTAGTAGGCTGCCGCCTAAGTTTACACGAACGGCGCTATGATTGCCTGCGAATCCGACAATTCAGCCCATGACAATTCAACCTATATGGAGCGGCGGCAATGCTGGACATACTCATCGCCAACGGACTCGTAATAGACGGCACAGCAAGCCCGGGCTTCCACGCGGCGGTGGGGGTTCGCGGCGATGTCGTCTCCATACACCGCGGCGACGCGAGCGGCATCGAGGCGGCGCGCGTCATCGACGCGACGGGGCGCGTGGTATGCCCGGGCTTCATAGACCTGCACTCGCACGCGGGGCTTACGATGCTCGGCGCGCCGCATCACGACCCGAAGCTGCGGCAGGGCGTAACCACAGAGCTTGTGGGCATAGACGGCATATCGCACGCGCCGTTCAAGACGCGAGAGGAGCTTCACCGCTATATATGGCTGGATTCCGGGCTGAACGGATACCCGCCGATGCCGGCGGACTGGCTCACGGTGGCGGAGTTCATTGGCAAGTTCGATGGCTCTGTGGCTATCAACGTCGCCTACATCGTGGGCAACTCGCCGCTGCGGATATGGGGCGTCGGCTGGAACGACAGGCGCGCCACGAGCGCGGAGCTTGCGGACATGCGCGCCGTTACGCGCGAGGCGATGGAGGAAGGCGCGTGGGGCATTTCCACCGGGTTGGACTACCCGCCCGGCGCGTATGCGGACACGGATGAGCTTGTCGCGCTGTCGGAAGTAGTCGCGCGCATGGGCGGTTTCTACCACACCCACACCCGCGCGAGCCTGAGCGCCAACGGGCTGCTCGCGCCGTGGGAAGAAGCGCTCGAAATCGGGCGGCGCGCGGGCGTTCCGGTGCACCTGACCCACTATCGGCAGAGCGCGCAGGGCGTGGGCAGCCACCGCGACTATCTCGGCTTGGTGGAAGACGCGCGCGCCGAGGGCATGGACGTCACCTTCGACTGCTACACCTACCCATATTCGGGGACGACTATAACGATAGGGCTGCCGCACTGGGCTAAGGACGGCGGACCTGAGCGGCTGATGGCGGCTCTGCGAGATCCCGCCGACCGCGCGCGAATGGCGGCGGAGATTCCGCGCGAGCGGCTCGAAAACAACTGGCTTACCAACTTCACCCAGCCGCGCAACGCGCGGTACGATGGGCGGCTGCTCACGGACATAGCCGAGATGCGAGGGCAAGAGCCGGCGGAAGCGCTGTTCGACCTGCTCATCGACGAGAACCTCGGCATATCCACCGTGGGGCTAGGCACGAACGCGCACACGCTGAGCGAGTTCGTGGCGCACCCGGCGGGGATGATAGCGTCGGACGCCATCCTGTTCGGCGAATACCCCAACCCGCGAACTTACGGCTGCTTCCCCATAGTCTTGGCGGAGTTCGTGCGCGCCGAACGGCAGCTGCGATTGCCGGAGGCTATCCGCAAGATGACGTCCTTCCCCGCTCAGCGGCTTGGGCTGCCCGACCGCGGGCTTCTGCGCGACGGCTTCAAGGCGGACATCGTGGTGTTCGACCCCAAGACTGTGAAGACCCGCGCCACGCGCGAAGATCCAAAGCGCTACCCGGTAGGCATCGAGTACGTGCTGGTGAACGGGCGGGTTGCGATAGACGCGGGCGAGAACACTGGCGAGCTTGCCGGGCGCGGCTTGCGGCGCGGGCGCCCCTAGCGTATCCAAGCTCTCGGCGTTCATCACCTGTACGCCGAGGGCTTGGCGTCCGCCGTCGGCGGCGCTACCGCGCCCAGTTCGTATCCGCGAACGCCGCCGACTCCATCCAGAAGATAATCACCGGCATCGGCGAGCTGAGCCGCGGCGAACTCGCGGGCGAACGCATGACCGTCGCGTTCGAGGCGCGCTCGCAGGAAGACGAACACTCCTGCTTCTCCGACAACACCACGGCGGACATCGTAGCCAACGCCAAGGGCATCGACATGGTGTTCCACGGCGAATACGGCGGCGTATCCGGCCCCGGCGTGTACGATCTAGTCGCGGCCGAAGACGGCGAGCTTGCGGACACGCTCAGCGCCCAGATACGCAAGAGCGTCACGCTTGCCGCAGACATCTCCGCGCCGTTCGACCAGCATCTGCTGGAAGGCGTCTCCGACCAGACTGCGGGCAGGCAGTCTGTGCTGGCGACCATCGTGGCGCTGGAAGAGCAGACCGACACCATAGTGGAAGCCGCCGAGCTGATTGGCATTACGATTAGCGTCAGCTAGAGCGCTCTGGGCTGCGGGCTTGTTTGCGCTGACGGCGCTCGCGGGCTGCCTGCCCTTCGGCGGAGACGAAATCGACCTCGATCTCGTCTTCGCCAAGCCGCTTGGCGGAGACACCACCGCCTACGACTCCGGCAGATCCGCCTTCGAGCTTTCGGCGCGCAACCTGACCAACGAGCAGCGTCGCGCGTTCGAGGTGGGCGACAGCTTCTTCACCCAAAATTGGGTGACGGCGCCGTCGTCCACCACCGCGCGAGACGGGCTAGGCCCCACGTTCAACGCGCAGTCTTGCTCCTCCTGCCACGCCCACGACGGACGCGCCCGCCCTCCCGATAGCGACGACGACCCCGTTCGCGGGCTGCTGCTGCGGCTCAGCGCGCCCGACGGCGAGCCGCACCCTATCTATGGAGACCAGCTGCAAGACCGCGCGATTATCGGCGTCGCCCTGGAAGGGCGCATCGGCATCGAGTACGAAGAGACGCGCGGCGAGTACCCGGACGGAACCGCGTTCAGCCTGCTCCGCCCCGCCTACTTCGTGCGGGAACCCGCGTTCGGGGAGCTAGAGGCGGGCGCCATGATCTCCCCGCGCATCGCGCCCGCCATCGTGGGCATGGGGCTGCTGGAAGCGGTGCCGGAGTCGCGCGTCCGATCGCTTGCGGACCCGGACGACGCGGATGGCGATGGCGTTTCGGGCAGACCCAATGAGGTTTGGGACGTTCGGCGCGGCGCGTTGGCGCTCGGTCGTTTCGGATGGAAGGCGAACCAGCCCACGCTGGAACAGCAAGCCGCCGGCGCGTTCAACGGCGACATCGGCATCACGTCCAGCATATTTCCGCAAGAGAACTGCCCGAGCGCTCAGCGCGAGTGCCGCGCCGCGCCCGACGGCGGCAAGCCGGAAGTTACGGACGAACGCTTGGATAAAGTGTCGTTCTACACGCGAACGCTCGCCGTGCCTGCGATGCGAAACGTCGACGACCCGCAAGTCGAGCGCGGCGCGCGGCTGTTCGTATCCGCCAACTGCTCGGCTTGCCACACTCCGCGCCACCAGACCGACGCGAGCCACCCCATATCCGCGCTCCCCAACCAGACTATCTACCCATATACAGACCTGCTCTTGCACGACATGGGCGAAGGGCTTGCCGACGGGCGCGCGGACGGTTTGGCGACGGGCAGGGAGTGGCGGACGCCGCCGCTGTGGGGGATCGGGCTGGTGGAGACGGTCAACGGACACACGCGCTTCCTGCACGACGGGCGCGCGCGAAACTTGGAAGAGGCGATACTCTGGCACGGCGGCGAGGCGCAATCGTCGCGCGACATGTTCGCGGACATGCCCGCCGACGAGCGCGAGGCGCTGCTGACGTTCTTGAGATCGCTCTGAGGCGCTATGAAGAAATTGTTGACACTGTCTATCGTCTTACCGCTCTTAGCCGCCATAGCCTGCGGCGAATCGGGAGCTAGCGAAGAAGAGATACTAGCCAGCCTTGCCGACCTGATAATCGTCCCCGGCTACGAGCGCGTGGCGGCGGAATCCCAGGAGATGCGCGCCGCGCTCGAAGCGCTGTGCGCCAACCCGTCCGACGCGGCGGCGATGGACGGCGCACGGCGGGAGTGGCGCGAACTGCGCGAGGCGTGGACGCGCTCGCAATCCACGTGGTTCGGGCCTGTCATGGATCGCCGCTCGGTAGGCTTGATAGACTGGTCGCCGGTAGAGCCTGAGCGCATCGAGACGCTCTTGGCGGAGCGCCCGAACCTCACGGAGAACGAAGTCAGCTATACGCTGTCATCGTCTCAGCGCGGCATGGGCGCGGTGGAGTATCTCATCTTCGGCGACGACGCGGCGGATGCGCTGGCGTCCGCCCCCGCCCGGTGCGGCTACGTCGTTACGCTGGGGCGCGTAATCGAGCGCGAGACGGCGGGCATACTGGAAGAGTGGACGGTCGAGCGCGAAGAGGGCGGCGCGTACAGCGGGTTCTTCACCGGGCGCGCCGACAGCTCGCTGCTCACCAAGACGGCGGTGGCGGAGCTGGTCAGAACCCAAGTGTTCCTGATGCGAACGATAGTGGACATGCGCTTGGCGTCCGCGCTCGGTCTGCGAGAGGGCGGCGCGGACCTGTCGGCTCTGCCCGGCGGCTTGGGGCGTAACGCGCTTGCGGATTTGCGCCAGCAGACGCTCGGACTGCGCGACATGTACGAAGGACACGCATCCGAAGGCGCGCTCGGAATATCCGACCTAGCGCGCCCTATCTCCAAAGACACCGATGACAGGATGCGCGCGCGCTTCGCCGCCGCCGTAGCCGCTATAGACGGCGTGGAGGGTCCGCTGAAAGCCGCCATCGTGGAGCGCCCCGAGCAGACGCGCGCGGTCTACGACCGCCTTTCGGAGCTTCAGCTAACGCTCGAAACCGAGCTCGTCAGCCACCTGTCCGTCGCCGTGGGCTTCAGCGATACGGACGGGGACAGCCTCAGGTAGCCGCGCCTAATCTTCCGGCGGCGGCAGCGTCCACCGCTTGGGGTATATGCCTGCCGGCTCTTGCGCCAAGTCCACGTCTGGGTCCACTAACCGCGCCGCCTCGCGCCCGTTGAACGCGACGAAAGCGTCCGCGCGCACCTGCGTTTCTATGCCGCGCCTCGCATAGTCGTCCGCTATCAGGCGCGCCAGCGACAATATCATGTCCGGCTGATGCGCCATTCGCTCCGCTTGCAAGGGCGTTAGATAGTCTTCCGGATACGCCAGCCACTCCCTGCCGCTGTTTACATCCTCGACTCGAAAGCGTGTAATGCCCGTCTTTTCGGTGAGCATCACGCGCCAAGAAAAGCGGTAGCCGTCCTCATTCCAGCGCACGTTTCCCGGATAAGCCCAGTGGCGCAGCGGCATCGCTATTTGAACCAGCGCGAACAGCGCCAGCGCCGCCGCTCCGAGCCGGGCGAGCGTCGTCCGCCGCGGCGGACCGCATCGCGGACGCGGGGCGGTGGGCGACAGCCGAAAGCCGGCGCGCCTCAGCAGCGCGACAGGCCAATCCGGCGGAAAGAATATGAGCGACGCGCAGATCATTATCCAAGCGAACATGCCTATCGGGAACAGCAGCCACGTAGCCACGTGGAACGCGCACAGCGCCGCGTACGCTATCGGCCTGCTTCGCGCCCACAGCATCCAGCCGACTATCGTAAGGTCGAACAGCAAGCCGCCGCAGCTCATCGCGTAGGCTACCCACGTCTCCCTGAGCAGCTCGCCGACCAGCGGCAGGTGGCTGCTGTTGAACAGCCATATCCGCATCGGCTGAGCGCGCAGCAGCCAGTCCGGGTTGAGCTTCGCCAGCCCGCCGAATGCGTAGACTATGCCCACCTGCGCCCTCAGCGTCCAGACGCACCACGCGGGAAAGGGCTCGGCGCGCAGCCGCTCGTCTCGCCAAGCGTCGACAGACCAGCGTCTATCCAGCGGCATGAATATCATTAGAAAGGCGAGCAGGCTTACCAAATAGTAGTGGTTCAGATACGTCGTCTTGTCTATCAGCTCGATATAAGTGAACAGCAGGAAGAAGGCGACGATGGAGAGCCGATACTTGAAGCCGGCGGCCACGCCAAGCGACGCGAGAGCCAGCAGCGCGAAGAGCGCGTGAATCCCCCAAGAGGGTGGAGGCTGAACCCACCAGAAGCCCGAATAGGTGAAGTGATGCGCGGGTTCGACGTACAGATCCGATATCCAGCCCTTGCCGGCGAACCGCGCGACGGCGGCGACTCCCAGCAGCCCGAACCCAACCCGAAACGCCGCGCCAGACGCGCCGCACACGGGGCGAGAGCCGAGTGCAACGGCGCGGTCGAGCGCGCCGAACAACGAGCGCGATAGGGAGGATGTAGCCGATGCAGCCATGCCGATGGCATGTTAGCGCATCGGGCGGCGCTATGCGGTGTAAACGTCTTCCAGCGGCGCTAGAGATGCGGCGAAATCGCGCTTGTCGAATACTAGGCGGAAGACGCCTTTGGCGGGTCCGCATTTCACCGTCATCGTTCCGCAGCCGTAGGCGTTCTCTAGCGTTTCTAGAAGACGGCGCTTGTACTCCGTATCCGCATTGCCGCGCAGATGCTCGCCCTTAGTCTCGAACAGCATCACGCGCGGAACGCCGTCGCGCTCGCCGCCCATGCACACGAAATCGGGCCAGACGCGCTCTCGCTTCCAGCCGCGCAGATAGTATCCGTCGCGCTGCCCGACAGCTACCCTGTGCCACCACTTCAGAGCCTTTTGCTCGTCGAGATAGCTCGCGAAGGATTTCTCTAGGCAGGTGTCGAACTGCCTTTCGTACACAGGCTCGAACAAGTTGAGCTGCGCGAGCTGTCCGTCTTCCCGTCCGAACAGCCCGCTGCTGTCTGCGGGGATGGGGATTTCGTAGCTGTCCACCATGCGGTAGTTGGGCTTGTCGGTCTGGAGATCGAAGCTGATTTCGCCCCGATCCAGTTTGTTGCGGAACGCGCATTCCGCTTTCTTCTCGACGGCTTCCGCCACGCAGTCCCTAAGCGTCTGCGCCAGATGCGCGCGGCTGTCGAAGATATCGTCGTCGCTCTGTCCCGCGTCTCGCAGTCGTTGCAGCATCGTCGCTGAGACGCGCGCGGCTTGCCACGGGTTGGGGACGATATCCGCAAGGCGGCGCGCGAACCACGATATGCGGATGGTCTTGTCGATATCCAGATCGCGCGCGGCGCGGTATAGAGGCGCGCCGTCTCCCAAGTCCACGCTCGCGCTGTAGACGGCGGCGGCTTCGGGCGCCGCGCTCTGAATGTCGAGCGGCGCGTCGATGTCGTTCCAGCCGATGGCGGGCAGGATGTGGCGCTGATAATCCAGTTCCGTCCAGCCGCCGCCGTCTCTGTGCAGAACCTTGGGCAGGAATATATCCTGATTTTGGAAGCGCTCGCGCCGCCGAACGACGCGGCGGCGGGGCGCCTGTTCGGATTCACCGAAAACGGCGTCGCCCAGCCCCGTGAACCCCTCGTTCTCCAAGCCGCGCTTCACCTGTTCCACCGCTGCGCCCACGTTCCTATTCAGACAGAAAACGTAGCACTGGTCTAGTAGTTCGCGCCCGGTTCGGCGCGCGTGCGGCTGGCGCATCACCCTCCCCACCAGCTGCGTAATGGCCGTCTGCGCGCGCGTGTTGTCCAGCATAACCAGCGCGTAGGCGAAGGGGCAGTCCCAGCCCTCTTTCAGCGCGTCTTTGGTGATTATCCAGCGCACGGCGGAGAACTCGCTTAGCAGGTCTTCGTCGCCTAGTTCGTCTAGCGTAGTGGATTTGACGCGAATGGCGTCGGCGGGAACGTTTAGGTTGCGGATGAGGAATTCGCGCGCGTCTTCGGCGTGGATGCGCTCGCCGTCGCGCTGGTTCTTGCCGGTTCGCTCGACGCGGACGACGGCAATGGGGCGGATGTATACGCCGTTGCTCTGCTGAAGCGCCCGCGCCTCGCCCGCCAGCTCTTCCATCTTGTCTCGCGCGGCTGTGAGCGCGCGCTTCCAATCGGAATTGACGAGCGATGTCACCTGCACGGGCAGCTTTATCATCTCCTCTTTCTTCAGCGCCACGCCGTCTATATCCACCAGCAGGTTGCTTATGTCGGGAATCGGAGTGGCTGAAAGCTCGATTACGATGCTGGGGTCCAAGCGGTTCACGCTGCGCGCGAACTCTTCCCTGACTCTGCGAGCCTTTCCGTAAGCCTTGTGAGCCTCGTCGAGCACCACCGCCGGGCGCAGCATCTTCAGCAGGTTGAACAGGCTTTGCTTCACGTGTCCGCTTGCGGATGTTAGTTCGAGATCGGGATACGCGGAGAGCAGCCGCCCGTTGCCTAGCGGGTCGTCTTCGTCCGGAAAGAATTCGATGTAGCGTCCGGAGTCGCGGAACATCCGCAAAAACTCTTTGCTCTTCTTTCGGTTGGCGGCGGGCAGCATGAGCAGCATCACGCACATTTGGTTGGCGACGTCCGCCGGCGTAAAGCGGTCGTCCTTCTCCAGCAGCTTTACGCGCCCGCCGCTGGCGCGTTCGAGCATCTGCCTATAGGGATGCTCCCTGTTGGCGAGCGCGTCTTTGGTCTGCTTATAGATAGCCTTCGTCGGCGTTACCCACAGCGTGAGTCCGGTTTGGCGGTTCATCCGCGCGAGCGCGGCGGCGGCTAGCAGCGTTTTGCCGCCGCCTGTAGGCACCTTGAAGCAGGCGTGCGGGATGTGCCTGCCCGCGTCGTCTTTGCGGCTGACGTACTCTCCGGCGGTTCGCGCCACGCCGCCGGCTTCCGCCAGCTTTTGCCAAGCGGTTTTGGGGAAGTCGAGGTCATCGTCGGACACTTCCACGCCGACGCTCTTTAGCGCGGCTGCGCGCTTGGCGGAATCCGCCCGCGCGCGCTCCAGCTCGTCCCGCCAGCGCTCGAAGGCGTCTAGCGCGGCGGATTGGTACTCTTTCAGCTCCATGTCGTCATCCTAACTAAGACGCTAGTCACGCGCGATATATCTCGTAGGGCAGCTGGCAGAAGGTTATGCCCATATCCGTAAGGTCGCGCTGCCCCATGTACTTGCCTGCGGCGAACACTATGGCTTTCTTGCCGTCGTCGAGCGCGGCGGCGGATATGCGCTTGGCGCGCTCGTCGTTCAGCATCGCATCCGCGCCGGCGAGCCATTCGGCGCTTGGCTCGTAGAGCAGGTGGTATGCGTTGGCGTCGTCCGCGTAGAAAAGCCGGTCTTTGCCTTGAGGCGACAGCTCCGCCGCGTCCGCGGACACGCCGCTTGCGGTGTGCAGCAGATACGCCGCCAGTTCCTCGTAGGCGGGCAGCGCGTTTCCGCTGAGCATCCCTTCGACGTCTATGGGATCGCCCAGCTCGCAGTAGGTGAACGAGCCGTCAAGCCCCTCGCGCAGCGCCTTGTCTCGCGCGTCGGGAACGCCGCGGATGACGCGCCGAACGCGCTCGGCGGTGATGCTGTCCGCGTAGTCTTCCATCTCGACGAGGATGAACTTGCGGTTGCCGCCGTCTTCCTTGTTCAGCGCGAGGACTGCGTGGGCGGTGGTGCCGGAGCCGGCGAATGAGTCTAGGATGATGTCGCTGGGTCCGGTGGAGATGCGAAGTATGCGGTCGATGATCCCGACAGGTTTAGGATTGTCGAATGGGTTGTCGCTGTCATGGAATATCTGAAGCACCGTTTTGCGTGCGTCGGTGGTGCTTCCTACATCTGAATTGTCCCAAACGGTCAAAGGAACTATGCCCTGCTTGACGTCTTTTAGGTATCTCTTCAAGATAGGTCTGCCATTTCCATTCTTGCCAAAGTAGATGCGGTTTTCCGAAAGCCAGACGCTCATAGTATCTGGACCGGTTATCCAGCATCTGCCTTGCGGCGGGCTGTGTACTTGTCCGGTGCTGGGATTGACTACCGGATAGTCATAGGCGGGTGAGTAGGTTTTTACACTCAGATCGCCGGTAGTCCATGGGCCTTTGCCGTCATGATCATTGAATTTATAGCGCGCGTCTTGTTTTTTAGTGCGAGGCAACAGATTGCGCTGCCACCTTGTATCATCAGTCTTGTTCTTGGCATAGCAGAGTACGAAATCGTGATTGTCCGAGAAGTATCTGGCGTCGTTCTGAGGGCCGTTCTTCTTCTTCCAAACAATGTTCGCAACAAAATTCTCCGCCCCCCAAATCTCATCCATCAGCATCCGTAGCTGATGCTGTTCGTTGTCGTCTATGGATACGAATATAACCCCGTCGTCCGAAAGCATCTGCTTGAGTAGCTGCAAGCGAGGCCACATCATGCACAGCCATTTGTCATGGCGTTCGAGGTCTTCGGAGTCCACGGGCTTGTTCTCTGCGAGCCATGCCCTGATGAGCGGGCTGTTCACGCTGTCGCTGTACGCCCAGCCTTCGTTGCCTGTGTTGTAGGGCGGGTCTATGTATATGCACTTGACGCGCCCGGCGTATCGGGGGAGCAGTGCCTTGAGCGCGTGGAGGTTGTCGCCGTGGATTATGAGGTTGTCGTCAGGCGACGAGGATGCTGCTGCATTAGCGTCAGTATATGCGGGGGGGGGGGGGGGAGTAGAAATAGACTTCGACGCAATGGGTTTCAGCGAACGATACGGGACGCTCAGATGGTGGGCGTAGATGTGCTGCTTGCCCTTGAAGTCCAGCGTCGGCAACGCCTTGTCTCCTGTCGTTCTTAGCCGCTTGCGCGCGAGGTTATCACGCGCGTTCAGGCGTTGCAAGCCTGCGAATCGCCACAGAAATATCGAAGCGCCGGCAGGGGGCGTTGTCCGCCACAGTCGATCATCGATCTATCCTGTCTATCCCGTTCATCTATATCTATCGGTTTCAGCCCCGCATTGACTTGCCGCGCGGAATCGTTACACACTATCCCCATGCAGCCGCCCGCTCTACTCATCTCCGTTCTTGCCGTCACGCTAGTGGTCGCGGCGTGCGCGGATGCGGGCGCGCCGCAGCTCGCGCCTGCCGCCGTGCCGAGCGTCGCCCCGCCTCCGCCCATCGGTTCGGCCGACGCGCCGGGCGGCTCGAACCACGCTCGATCGTCGCACACGGCTACGCTGATGCCGGACGGCGGAGTCATCGCCGTCGGCGGGGAGGGCGCGGACTCCGATCTAGCGTCCACCGAGCGCTACGATCCCGCAAGCGGGTTGTGGACGCTCGCGCCGCCGCTGGCTGAGGCTCGCGCGGGGCATACGGCTACGCCGCTCGCGGATGGGCGGCTGCTGGTAGTCGGCGGCGGCAAGCTCGCGCTCGCCACCAAATCCGTCGAGGTTCGCGATCCGGATACGGGCGCTTGGACGCTCGCCAACCCGCTGGCGGGCGCGCGACGCGATCACACCGCTACGCCGCTTCCCGACGGTCGGCTGCTGGTGGCGGGCGGCGCGGACAAGGGCGCGCCCGTCGCTTCCGCCGAGATTTTCGACCCCGAGACGGGCGCTTGGTCTCCCGCGCCGTCGATGTCCGCGCCCCGACGCTCCCACACCGCTACGCCGCTTCCCGACGGCAGGGCGCTGATAGCGGGCGGCGTATCCGCGGACGGCTCGCTGGCGTCTGCCGAGATTTTCGATCCCGCGTCCGATACTTGGACGCCCGCGCCGCCGATGTCCGCCAAGCGCGGCGAACATACGGCTACGACTCTGGCGGACGGGCGCATCCTAGTAGTCGGCGGGCGCGACGGCGGCGCTGCTCACGCCACGGCTGAGCTGTTCGATCCGCGCGCGATGACGTGGACGGACGTGGGCGAGATGACGGAGGCGCGCGCGGGACACACTACTACGCTGCTTCCGAGCGGCTTGGCGCTCGCGGTGGGCGGCGGCGCGGTTCCGGTAAGCTCTACGGAGCTGTTCGATCCGCGCTCCGGGCGGTGGACTCGCGCCGCCAACCTGCTCGCGCCGCGCAAAGGACACGCCGCCACGCTGCTCGCGGATGGGCGGCTGATTGTGTCGGGCGGCAAATCCGGCTTGACCTCGGCGCTCACGCGCACCGAGCTTTACGTTGCGGAGTCCGGCTCGTGGCGCACTGTCGGCAACGCTCTCCGCCGCCGCTGGGGACACGCGGGGCTTGTTGCGAACGACGGCGACGCGCTGATTATCGGCGGATACGGAGATAGCGGGCTGAGCCTGAACGACGTCGAGCTTTACGAGCGCGACGCCCGAAAGTGGGTGAGGCTGCATCCTATGAACGCGCCGCGCTGGGGACACGCCGCCGCCGCGATGGGCGATGGGCGCGTGATAGTCGCGGGCGGCATGGACACGCTCGACGCGCCGATAGCGAGCGTCGAGGCGCTGCATCCGACGGATAGCGTCTGGGAGGAGTATCCCCCCATGAGCGGCGCGCGAACCCGCCACACGCTGAGCGCGCTTCCAGACGGGCGGCTGCTCGCTGTCGGCGGATGGAATGGCGCGCGCGCGATGAGCGGCGTCGAGATTCTGGACGCGGCCGGCGCGCGATGGAGCGCCGCCGCGCCGATGCGAACCGCGCGCTGGGGGCATACCGCGACGCCGCTGCCGGACGGACGCATCCTAGTAGCGGGCGGAGTGGGCGCGGACGACCGCCCGACAGCGACGGCTGAGCTGTTCGATCCCGCGAGCGGCGCTTGGAGCGACGCGCCGCCGCTCGGCATGGCGAGGGAGAGCCACGCAGCGGCGCTTCTCGCGGATGGGCGCGTTCTGGCAGCCGGCGGCATTGGCGCGGACGGCGTCGCCATAGCGTCCGCCGAGCTGTTCGACCCCGCAAGCGGCGCTTGGCTGGACGCGGGCGGCATGTCGTCGCCGCGAGCGTCGCACACCGCGACGCCGCTGCCGAACGGCAAGGCGCTCATCGTCGGCGGCAGCGCGGACGGAGCGACGCCGCTTGCTACGGCGGAGACGTTCGACGCGGCGACGATGCGCTGGGCGGACGCGGGCAGGCTCCGGGATGCGCGCTGGGGACACGTCGCGCTGCCGCTCGCGGACGGTCGGACGCTGGTAGTCGGCGGGTTCGGCTTCACGCCGCTTGCGAGCGTGGAGGCGTATACGCACACCGGCGGCGGCTGGCAGTCGGGCGAGCGGCTTGCGCGGCGGGATGGCGGATCGTCGTCCTATCCGACTGCGCTCGCAATGCCCGACGCCCAGCCCGTCAGCCGCGCGGACAGCCTACCCTGACGCCCGACGCCGCCGGCATGACTATGCGCCGCCTCGTCTTGCGGCGTCTGCGGACGGATTGGCGTCTGATGCTCAGCGTGTTCTTGGGCATTCTGGTCGCCACGCTGCTCATGTCCGCCGCGCCCGTGTATCTCGACGCGCTGGAGCGCCAGAGCATCGAGGGGGCGGTGGATACGGCTCTCGAACGCGACGGCGAGAGCTACTTCACCATCACCGTTTGGGACGACTTCGCGCCGCTGGAGGCGGACGAGGCGCGGCGGGTGGACTCCGAGCATTCGCAAGCGCTCGCCGAAAGCGTAGGCGCGCTGAGCGTGGGCGTCGACCGCTATCTGCGAACGTCGTTCTACCCCATCATCCTGCCGCGCGACCCGTCGGAAGGCGAAGAGGCGGCGGACGCTGCGGAAGAGGCGGAAGAGGAAGAGCCGCAGCCGCCTATGGCGGAGGGGTTCGTACAGTCGTTCACGCGGCTCGATGATCATGTGGAGTTCGTAGAGGGGCGCGCGGCTACGGACGCGCGGCTTCGCGGCGTTCGGGGCCCTATGGTGGAAGCCGTGATGAGCGCGCGAACGGCGGCGGAGTTCGGCGATCTGCGCCCCGGCGATGTGATAGTCGTCGCGCCGTCGCGGGACGCGCCGGCGAGGTTGTCGGCGCGCGTCGTCGGGCTGATAGAGGCGTTGGACGCGAACGATCCCTACTGGCAGCGGCGCGCGGACGAGTTCCTATTCCCGCAAATTCCGAACGATACGGGCGAGGTTACAGCGCAGTCTCCGCCCGCGCTCGGCGTATTCGTGGATGAAGCCGCGCTCATTGCGGCGGGCTGCGCGGCGTTTCCGGGCGGGTTCGTGGATTCGACGTGGCATTCGGCAATCGACGCGCGGCTGCTCAGAAGCCTCTCCAAAGACGAGATGCGCGCCCGAATGGAGTCTCTGCGCGAGGAGTTGGCGGTTCGCCTGCCCGGCGCGTTCGCGTACAGCGGCATAGACGTTATGCTGGCGCGCTTCGGCAGACAGAGCTTTCTGTCGAGCGTGCCGCTGCTTCTGCTGCTGGCGACGCTCGGCGTGGCGACGCTGTACTTTCTAGCCATGATAGTTTCGTATCTTGCGCCTAGCCGAGAGTCGGACGTGGCGCTGTTTCGCAGTCGGGGCGCGAGCGGCTGGCGCATGACGCGGCTGTATCTGGCGGAAGGAACGGTCTTGGTCTTGGTAGCGGCGGCGGTCGCGCCGTTCTTGGCTATGCTCGCGGTGTGGCTGGCGGGGCTTCTGCCGCACTTCGAGCATATCACCGGCGGCGGAACGCTGCCCGCGCGCGTGGGTTGGCAGCCGTTCGCCGCCGCCGCGCTCGCGGGCGCGATGTGCCTCGCCATATTCGTGATTCCGGGCGCTCTCGGCGCTCGCGCGGGGTTGGCGAGTCAACGCGCGTCAGCCGCACGCCCGCCGACAGAGCCGCTCATACAGCGGCTGTACATAGACGTCGGGCTGCTGATAATCGGCGGAGCGCTGTTCTGGGAGCTTCAGGCGCGCGGCGAGCTGGTGACCGGCGGACTGTTCGGAGAACGCAGCGTCAACGAAGCGCTCTTGCTCGCGCCTGCGCTCTTCCTCGTCGCCGTGGGGCTGCTGTTCTTCAGGGCGTTCCCGCTGCTGGCGCGCTACCTGAGCGGGGAGTCGCTCGCGCTGGTTCACGTCTTGGCGTGGGCGACGCTGCCCGCGCTGGGCGCGGCTACGGCGCTCGAACACGTCCGCGCGGGCGATCCCGCGGGCTGGACGCCGGAAGCCGTCGCGCTCGCGTCGTTCGGCTTGGCGTACTGGCTAGGCGGGCGGGTGTCCGGATGGCGCGCTCGCGCGGCGTGGATGGCGATTCAAGCCGCAGCGATTGCCGCGTTCGCATACGCGCGCCCGCCCGACCCTGAAGGTTCGCGCGTCATATTCGGCGCGACGCTCGCGCTCATCGCCGTCTTGCCGTCGCATCTCGCGTTCCACCTGCTGGCGGAGCTTGCTAGACGGTCTCCGGCGTGGGTGTCTCTCACGCTGTGGCGCATGGCGCGCAGCCCGCTCCGATACAGCTGGCTCGCGCTTCTGCTCACGCTGTCCGCGGGAATCGGCGTTCTGGCGACTACGGTGGGCGCGACGCTGGATCGCAGCTACGAAGAACGCGCGCGATACGCCGTGGGCGCGGACATCCGAATCGCGGATCTCGCGTCGCATCTAGGGAGACGCGACGGGCGCGTTCAAGAGACGTTCGGCTCGGTGGATGGCGTGGAATCCGTAACCATCGCGCATCGCGGCGATGGCGGCGTCGGCGCGGGGGAGATCGGCTCTCGGTTCGAGTATCTGGCGGTGGACACGGGCAGCTTCGACGCATGGCATAGAGCCGATTTCTCTGAAATCCCGCTTTCGGAGCTTATCGCGCTGCTGAAGCCGCCTGAGCCGTCGCGGACGCTGGAGTTGCCGCCGGACGCGCGTCGCATTCGCGTTTGGGTGAAGCCGGATTCCTACTATCCGCTGATCTTTCTGTGGATGACGCTTCGAGACGCCAACGGGCGCGTGGACACGGTGAGCTTGGGCGCGCTGGGCGAAGCGGCGTGGACGCTGATGGACGCGCGCATCCCCGAGGAACTGACGCCGCCGATAGAGCTAGTAGGCATACACCTGAACGAGCCGGGATACGGCGCGACAGGCACGGCGGGCGCGGCGCTGTTCGACGACGTGGAGGTTCTAACGAACGATTTCATCGCCAAGCCGCTGGAGGGGTTCGAAGGCGCGATGGATTGGGTTGCGCTGCCGACAGACGCGCTGAGCGCGGACGTGGTTGCCAAGCTGTCCGGAGGCGGACGAGGGGGGACGAGCGCGGCGCTGTTCGAGTTCGGCAAGGAGACGAACCGCGGCTTGCGCGGCTTCTACCGCTCCGCAAGCGGCGGATACGTCCCCGCGGTGGCGAGCCGCAGCTTCTCGGACGCGACGGGCGCGAGAGTCGGCAACGGGCTGCTGGTTCGGCTGGAGGGCGTCATAACGCCGATTGCGGTAGTGGGCATAGCGGAACATTTCGCCACGATGGATCCGGCGCGCGGCGGCTTCTTGACGTTCGACGCGCAAACGCTGTTTTCGTATCTGGATATGCTGAACACCGTTTCGGAAACGCCCGTGAACGAGCTTTTCCTGACAGTCGAGGAGGGCGCGGGGCGGGACGCTCTTCGGGATGTGTCGCGTCTGGTTTGGGCGCAGGGCGACGCGAGCGGCGTAGACGACATGCTGGCGGCGCAGGCTGTCGATCCGCTCATATCGGCGGGCTGGCGAACTATGGTCTACGTCGCGCTCGGCGTCGTGCTGTTCATATCGGCGCTCGGATGCGTGGTGTACATGCTGGCATTCAGCGAGCGCGCCTTGGCGGAGACGGGCGCGCTGCGTTCGCTAGGGCTTAGCCGCGCGCAAACGGTGGCGCTCACGCTGCTGGAGAACATGATAATCGCGATAGTAGGGCTTGCGCTCGGCGCGTGGGCGGGCTTCCAGATGAGCCGCATGACGGTGGCGGCCGTCGCGGTTACGGACAGCGGCGGGCGCGCGCTGCCGCCGTTCATCCTGACTACGGATTGGCTGCTGTTGGCGCCTCTGCTGGGCGCGGTCGCAGCCGCGTTCGCGGCGGTCTTGCTGGCGTTCGGCGCGCGCTCGCTCCGCGTAGACCTGCGGCGTCTCTCGCGCATGGAGAATTGAGCCGCTGGAGACATCCCCCGTGGGCTTAGAGCGATGTTTTCTCCCCTGATTGGGGCTGGAAACGCCCGGCGCATACTATTGACGGAGAACTAAAAATCCTAGCCAACATCGCGCAGATACTCTCCGCTTGGCCTATGGTAGCCAAGCGCAGCCTCGCCAACTGGCGGCTGCTGTCGTCGGTCGTCATCGGAGCGCTTCTCGCCTCGACGATAATGTCGGGGACGGTTATCTATTTCGATTCTCTGCGAGACCTCGCGCTAGATTCCGCGCTGGAGAACCGAGACCCGAACGATCTGGACATCCTCGCCAAGACTACCAAGGGGCCTACGAACCCGAGGGAAGCCGCCGCCGTTCGGCGCGCGATGGAGGCGGAGTACGAGCGGAGCGTCGGCTGGATGTTGCGAGGCGTGGTTGGCGGCGTCCGCTCGGCTACGTTCTTCATGACGCCGCCGGGCGAGGAAGACCGCGCGGGAACGGACAACGCGCGCGCCTACTTCCTATCGATAGACGGCATAGAAGACCGCATCAGCCTGCTTCCGGGCGGGCGGATGCCGGAGCCGCTGCTCGACGCCGCTCCGACGGGCGAGCCGCTGTTCATCGAGGCGGCTATTCCGCAGGAGGCGGCGGAGGAGCTTGGGCTTGTGGTTGGCGACACGCTCTCAGCCATTCCGCACTGGCTAGACGCCACGTCGTTCGCGTCCGTAGTCGTGTCGGGCGTGTACAGCCGCGATGACCCGGACGATCCGGCGTGGCGGCTCAACGACACTACCTTCCACACGTTTACGTCTGGCAACTTCCGCGCCGTTCCGTGTTTGGTGTCCGAAGCCACCCTCTTGCGCGGCATAGGCGGCGCGTTCCCGGATATGGACAGCAGCTATGGATGGCTGCTGGACGTCGACCACGAGCGGCTTCGCGCGGTGAACGCCGCCGACGCGCGGCTGGGGGTGGGCGGCATGAACAGGAACCTGTCCGCCACCTTCCTCAGCTACAGGCAGATTACCCAGCTCGACGCGGCGCTTGCGGTGTACGACGAGCGGCTGCTGTTCACGCGGCTTCAGATGTTCGTAGTGCTGTTCTTCATCGCGGGGGTGGCGCTGTACTACGTGGTTACGCTCTCATCGCTAGTGGCGGAGCAGCGCAGGGACGAAATAAGCCTGCTCCACGGCAGGGGCGCGACGGAGGGGCAGATAATGGCGGTGTTCGCTATGGAGGGCGCGACGATTGCCATAGCCGCCGTCGCGCTCGCGCCGCCGCTCGCCGCCTTGTGCATCAGCCTGCTGGGATACGCGCCCGCGTTCGGCGACCTGTCCGGCGGGGGCGCGCTGCCGGTTACGCTCACGCGCGGCGCGTTCGCCATGAGCGCGCTCGGCGGCGCGCTGAGCTTCGGCGCGCTCATGCTGCCCGCGTTCGAGGCGGCGCGCTCTTCCATATCCAGAGACAGAGAGCGAGCCTCCCGCCCGTCGCGGCTGTCGTTCTTCCAAAAGTACTATATCGACGCCCTTCTGCTTCTGCTCGGCATAGTTCTGTTTCGTCAGCTTTCGGATCAGGGATCGGTCGCGGCGCGCAACCTGCTCGGCGAGGTGGCGGTGAACCAGCTGCTGCTCGCCGCGCCGGCGCTAACGCTGATAGCGGCGGCTATCGCGCTGCTGCGGCTGTTTCCGCTGGCGATGGCGCTCGCAAGTCGGCTGCTGTCGCCGCACATTGGCGCGGGGCTTGCGGTGGGGCTGTGGCAGATGGCGCGCAACCCGACGCACTACGCGCGGCTGGCGCTCTTGCTGATTCTGATGTCTGGGCTTGGCATATTCGCCGCGAGCTTTGGCGGCACGTTGGAGCGCAGCTTCGAGGAGCGCGCGAGATACGCCGCCGGCGCGGACGTGCGGTTGACGAACGTATCGCGGCCCGCGCGCGGCGCGACTATGCCCCTCGCAGAGCCATACGAGCGGATGCCGGAAATCTCCGCCGCGTCGCCCGCGCTCCGCGCCATAGGCTCTATGAGCGGGCTGCGATCCGGCGATCCCACGTTCGACGCGCTCGCGGTGGACACCGAACGGTTCGCGGATGTGGGCTGGTACAGGGAAGACTTCTCATCGCTTCCGCTCGCCGACGTGGTGGAGCGAGTGCGCGTCGCCGACATTCCGCTCGGCATCCCGCTTCCCGACGACGCGCGCGCCATAGACGCGCTGCTGAAACCCGATAAGCCGCATCCCACGGCTGTGGCGCACGCGCGCTTGCGAGATGCGAACGGGCGATACTTCACCTATCCGCTGGGGGCGCTGGAGTCCGGCACGTGGCGTTCCTACAGCGCGGAACTGTACGAGCGGAGCAGATTCCGCTTTGGGCCAGCGCCCTCGCGCCCGCTGACGCTGGTGGCGATAGCCGTCTCGGAGACGAACATCGAGAGCGGCTTGGCGCCCGGCTCGCTGCTGATAGACTCTATCCGCGCGCGCCGCTCGAACGGCGATCTCGTCTCGCTAGAAGACTTCCGCGACGTGGATGGCTGGAACGCGCTGGAAGAGATACCGACCGCCGCGCGCGACAGGTTGCGAGCGTCCGAAATATCCATGCGCGGGGATGGATCGCTCATGTTCGCTTGGGACAGCGGACCTGCGCTGATAGCGCGCGGCGTGTGGCATGGCTCGCCGCCGTCTCCGCTGCCCGTCGCGGTGAGCGCGTCGTTCCTGCGGCGATTCGGACACGCAGAGGGCGACGAATTGCAGGTATCCATCGGCGGGCGGAGGCTGACTATAGAGCCGGTGGAGACGGTGGACTTCTTCCCGACGCTCGACAGCATCGAAGACCGCTTCGTAGTGGCGGACTTGGACGCTCTGCGGGCGCGCGCGAACTTGGGCATGACGCGCGGCGAGGTGTACGCCAACGAGATGTGGCTGCGAACGGACGCCGAGGGCGAGGAGCGCGCGCTGCTGCTGGAGCGGCTGCGAGACGGGCGACCCTTCCGAGTGGGGCGCGCGATAGACACGGAAGAGGAATTGGCGCGCGCGAAGATAGATCCGCTGGTTCTTGCGGGCTGGCGCGCGCTGCTGCTGATAGCGTTCGGTTCTATCCTAGCGCTGAGCGGCTTGGGATTCTTGGTTCACGCCTATATATCGTTCCGCAACCGAGAGCTGCAATTCGCGCTGATGCGAACGATGGGCTTTTCGACGCGGCAGCTCGTGTCGCTGATGTGGCTGGAGCAAGCGCTGGTGATAGCCGTCGGCATGGCGCTAGGCACGTGGCTGGGCGGTCGTTTGGGCGCGACTATCATGCCCTTCTTGGGCCACGACGACAGGGGTTCGCAAGTATTGCCGCCGTTCGTCATAGAAGTGGGCTGGCAGAACCTGTTGTGGACGTATCTGGCAATGGCGGCTATCTTCACCGCGATAGTCTTGGGCGTAATCTGGTTCATCCGCCGCATGTCGCTGAGCCGCGCGCTGCGCTTGGGGGATGGGTAGGGCGACCCTGCTCGACGCGCGGCGGGCAAGCGGATGGTCGAGCTTTCGTTGCGGCGCGCCAGCGCGGGGCGGGGGAGCGCCCTAGAACGGCGGCGCGAACCCCTCTTTGCCCTCGCCTAGCGCGGGCAGGCGGCGGCGGAGCGTCTCGAACGCCGCTCGGTAGCGCGCCATATACCGCTCGCGGAGCGACGCGCTATCGCAGCCCAGCTTTTCCGCCATCAGGTCTAGCGCCGCCTGCCGCGTCGATGCGACGAACTTGCCGCGCTGGAAGTGGAACGCCTGCGCTACGAACCTACCCGCGCCAGTGGCGAGCAGGGCGTCGGCGAACGCATCGGCGTCGCCCACCAGCAGGAGCGGCGTCATCGTAACGCAGGAGTCGACTCCGGCGGCGCGCGTCTCGCCTATGGCGCGCAGGCGAGCGGCGTTAGACGGGCAGAACGGCTCGAACGCGCGGCGGACGTCCTCGTCGTCCGTCGTAACCGTCATGTTCACGCAGACGCGCCCGCCGTTCGCCTCGATTCTCCGGAACAGGTCGCAATCTCGAACCACGTCCGGGCTGCGCGTCTGCACTACGAGCTTGGGCGTCGGCGTGGCGGCGTTGGCCAGCATCGTCGCTTGGCGATCGCCGTCGTCATCCGGAGATTTCCCCGCCATAAGCTCCAGCAGCCCGCGGGTGAGCCTCAGTTCGCGTTCGACGGGCTGATACGGGTCTGTTACGCTGCTCATGTATATGCGCTTGCCATCGAGGAAGTCTGGCTTGCGCCGCAGCCGATTCGCCAGCAGGTCGATCGCGTTGCGCTTGACGCGCACCCAGCGCCCCCAGTTGTCGCGCTCTTCCGCGGTTCGGTTGAAGAACGCCGCGTAGCAGTAAGAGCATCCGAACGAACATCCGCTGTACGGGTTCAGCGTGTAGTCGTAAGCGCCGATGAATCCGCTCGCGCGGGTGAATATCTCCCGCGCGTCCGCATAGGCTACGGACGCCGCGCCGACGCGAACGGGCGGCGAATCTAGGCTCTTGCGAGGCGTCGTCATCGGCATCCCCGCATCGTGTCCATCTCGTTTCATTCTGCGAATCTCGCGCTAGCTTCCCGTCGAAGTGTAGTGGCGCACCCCGAACCGCCACGCCTGAAGCGCCGCTAGCAGGAATGCGAACCCCGCCAGCGGCGACGCCCACTGAAACCAGAGCGGCGAGCCGAGCGGGTCTTCCACGCCCATTATGGCAAGCGATGGGAAGTAGCTCAGGCACGCCAGCGGAATGCCGAAGGTAAACACGCGCCTGAACCACGGGCGATATATCGAGATTGGGAACTGCGCCGTTTCCACTCCGCCATAGGTTACGGTGTTGACTATCTCCAACGTCTCCGTCGTCCAGAAAGACATAGTAGCCTGAAGCGTCAGCAGCCCGCTGAAGAGGCACGCGCCGCCCGCAATCGCGGCTATCAGCAGCGCGACGCTCGCGGGCGTCCAGTCTATGCCGAGCGACGCGCTCGCCCAGATTAGCGCCGCCATCCCCTGCGCGAGCCGCCCGACGCGACTCAGCCGCAGCTCCTGCCCCGCTATCTGAAGCGCAGTCGAGCGCGGACGCGCGAGCAGCCTATCGAAATCGCCCGTCTTGACCATTACGCCGAACGTGTCGAACCCGCGCGTCGCAGCCTCCGCTATCGAGAACGACACGTTGACCATGCCGTACATGAACGCCACTTCGCGCAGACTCCACCCGCTCAGCGAGCCGAACCTGTCGAACAGCGCCAGCAGCGCCACGAACTCCAGCCCCGTCGTCAGCAGATTCCCCATCGACAGCATGGCGAACGATGCGCGATACTGCATCTGCGCGCGCGCCGACACCGCCATGAAACGCGCGTACAGGTACAGCCCATCGAACAGCCCCCGAACGGCTGCGGCAGCGCTAGCCACCTTGCACCACCAGCCGCCGCACCCCGCGCGACAGCGCCCAGCGTCCGAACAGCGCTATCGCCGCCGCCCAGCCCAGCTGATGGAGCAGTATCAGCGGCAGAGCCGACGGCGGGATGTGGCCGGAGTATAGGCGATAGGGCGTATCTACCAGCCCGCTGAACGGCAGCGCGTACAGCAGCGGCTGCGCCCACTCCGGGAGCAGCGGTATAGGGACGAGCATCCCAGACAGCGCCGCCACCAGCCCCGGCATAATCCCTTGCGCGCCGTCGCCGGAGATAGTCCACATCATGCTCACGCTGAACAGCGTAGTCAGCGAGGCGCTCAGCAGAACGACGCCCGCCATAGACGCCGCGAACGCCAGCGCGGACGCCCAGGACGCGGGCGGACGCATTCCCATGACGACGAACGCGAACGTCAGCAGCGGAACGGCGCGCAGAATAGCGGGCGCGGTTCGCATCGCCATAGAGCGGCAGTACCAGAAGCCATACAGATCTACCGGGCGCAGAAGCTCGTAGGCTACGCCGCCGCCGCGTATCATCTCGCGCAAATTCAGGTCTATGTTCCACGGCAGCAGAACCAAGAACGCCTGCCCGAGCCAGATGTACGTCGTCACGTCTTCCGACGCCATGGGATGTTCCGCCGTCGAGGAGAGGAAGAACGCCTCGAATATCATCACGCGGATCAGTCCCCAGAATATCTGCGTCGCCAGCCCAGCGAGCGCCGCCGCGCGATACTGGAGCATCGCCCGAAACTGCGCGCTCAGCACAGCCCAGTAGCTAACCACGCGCCGCGCCCTCATCCTCGTAGATGCGCGCGATAAGCTCCTCTATAGGCTCGCTTTCCACGAACAGGTCTCGCACCTCGTGAGCCGCGACCACGCGCGCGATAAGCTCTGCGGCGGATACCGTGTCGGGGTCGAAGCTCAGCTGAACGCGCCCGCCCGGAAGCCGCTCGACCGCGGCGTCGGCGTCGGATATGTCTGCGTTCGCGTCCACCGGCTCCACTACGAGCCGCCGCTCGTTCGCAACGCGACTTCGCAGCTCTTCCAGAGCGCCGTCGGACACGATGCGCCCGCCGCCGATTACGATTACCCTGTCGCAAAGCGCCTCTATATCGTCCATGTCGTGCGTGGTGAGGATTACCGTGATGCCGCGCTCGCGGTTGAAGCGGCGGATGGACTCCCGAAACGCCAGCTTGGATACGGCGTCCAGCCCGATTGTCGGCTCGTCTAAGAACAGGATGGCGGGCGAGTGCAGCAGCGCGGCTGCGAGATCGCATCGCATCCGCTGGCCAAGGCTGAGCTGTCTGACAGGCACATCCAGCAGCGGTTCTAGGCTCAGCGCGTCTATCAGCTCGTCGCGGTTTCGCGCGTACTCGGCGCGCGGAATGCGGTAGATGTCTCTCAGCAGGTCGAAAGACTCGATGACGGGCAGGTCCCACCATAGCTGAGTGCGCTGCCCGAACACTACGCCGATGCTGGCGACGTGCGCCGTCCGCTCGCGCCACGGCACGCGCCCCAGAATCTCGCACCTGCCAGAATCGGGAACGAGGATGCCGGAGATTATCTTGACGGTGGTGGACTTGCCCGCGCCGTTGGGGCCGATGTATCCGACAAGCTCGCCGGCGTCGATGCTGAACGACACGCCCGCGAGCGCGTCCACGCTGCGGTATCGCCGCCGCGCGACGCCTATGAGCGCGCCCAGCAGCCCCGGGCGGCGCTCCGACACGCGAAAGCGCTTGACGAGGTTTTCGACGATGATCTGTGGCTGATCGTTGTTCACGGGATTCACGGGGTGGTGGGATGTTGGGGCGGAGGGGCAAACTGATATTATAGCCATAGAGTTTTGACTACGCCAAATTTGGGCAAAACCGATTGTCGGAATCAGGATTCTCCGGATCAGTGGATTTCCAAGATAGCGGCGTGAAAATCATGAGAATCTCAGAATCATGCAAATCCTGATTCTGACAAGGGGAAATGGGACTTATGCAATCCTCTCCTAGGCGGAAAACGAATTGACGATTCACAAACCTTTGGATACACTTGGCGACATGCAGAGATGGGAAGACGGGCGGGGCGGTCAGCGGCTCCGCCGACGATATGGGGGAGGGACGCCATGACCAGCAGGGAAGACACCGCGCTGATAAGCCACCTGATGCGGAGAGCGGGCTTCGGCGCGACGCCGGACGAGCTGGAACATCTGGCGGCGCAAGGGTACGGAGCGGCAGTCGAGCGGCTGATAGACCCGCCCGAAGACGCGCCGCGCGCCGACCACCACATGCTCTACCGCTTCCTGCCCGCCACAGAGACGGGCGGGCCCAGCCCCGCGCCGGGCGCGGCGAACTGGCTCTACCACATGGTCAACACGCGCCGCCCGCTCGAAGAGAAGATGAGCCTGTTCTGGCATCACGTGTTCGCCACCGGCAACTCGAAGGTGGACAACGACAACCACCTGACGGCGCAGATACAGCTGTTTCGAGATCACGGCATGGGCGGCTACCGAGACCTGCTCATCCGCGTCGCCAAGAACCCCGCCATGATATTCTGGCTGGACAACAACGAGAACCACAAGCGTTCGCCCAACGAGAATTGGGGGCGCGAGCTGCTGGAGCTGTTCTCGCTCGGCGTGGGCAACTACACCGAAAAAGACGTGTACGAGTGCGCGCGCGCGTTCACCGGCTGGACTATCGGCGCGAAGATACCGCGCAACCCGCACCACCGCTTCAGCTGGCATTTCGAGTTCCGCCCAGAGGAACACGACTACACGGAAAAGACCTTCCTCGGCCACACCGGCAACTTCGACGGGGAAGACATCATAGACATCATCCTAGAGCAGCCCGCCTGCTCGCGCTTCATCGCGCGCCACCTGTACAACTTCTTCGTGGCGGACGAACCGCAGGTTCCGGCGTGGTCGGTCGAGCCGCCGCGAGACTCCGAAGCCGTGGAGTTCATGGCGCGAACGTTCGTAGAATCCGGCTACCAGATAAAGCCTGTCTTGCGCGCGATGTTCCACGCAGACTTCTTCAAGGATGCGATGTACAGGAAGGTGAAAAGCCCGGTGGAAGTGGTGGTTGGAACGCTGCGGCTCACCGGCGACATGGGCGGCCCAGACCCGCGCCTGATGGCGATGGGGCAGGAGCCGGCGTACATGGGGCAGAGCCTGCACGACCCGCCTAGCGTCGAAGGCTGGCACACCGGCAGGGAATGGATCAACAGCGGCTCGGTGGTCAAGCGCATCAACTTCGTAGCCGACCGCGTGAGCGACGCCAACCTGCCGGGCGTCCGCAACATGATAGCGAGCGTAGCGGCGGACGGCGCGGCAATCACGCCCGCCGCGCTGGTGGACCGCTGCCTAGACGCGATGGGGCAGATGGAAGTATCCGACCAGACGCGCGAAGAGCTGGTGTCCCACGCCGAAGACGAAGGCGTAGTCTCGTGGGACGACGAATCCTCGCGCCGCCGCGCAGCCGACATGTTCGCGCTGATAGCAGCCACCACCGAGTACCAGTTCGGATAGCCCGCGTTCGCGCAAGCCGCGCGCAGGAGGCGACAATGACTATAGAGACCGCAGCCGCCGCCAAACCGCCAGTTCTGGTAGTGCTTCAGCTTACCGGCGGCAACGACTACATGAACTCGGTCATCCCGTACACCGATGAGAACTACTACGACAGCCGAGCGTCGCTCGCCATCGCGCAGGATGACGTCTTGCGGCTCGACAGCGAGCTTGGGATGCACCCCAACATGGCGCCGCTCCGCCCGATGTATGAGCGGGGCGACATGGCGATAATCCACGGCGTGGGCTACGAGAACTCGCCGCGCTCGCACTTCCGATCCATGGACATCTGGCACACGTGCGAGCCGGACAAGATAGGCACTGAGGGTTGGCTCGGGCGCGCCATCCGAGACCTGGACCCGAAAGGCGAGAACCCGGTTACGGGCGTCAACATCGGGCAGGGGCTGCCGCGCGCCATGCTCGCGCCGGGCGTGTCCGTAGCGTCCGTGGCGGACCTGTCCAGCTACGGGCTGCTGACCAGCATCGAGGAAGAGCGGCGGCGCGGCAAGATGCTGGAGCGGTTCGTGAACATGTACGGGCAGGCGATAGGCACGGGCCCCGTGAACGACTACCTAGGGCGCACCGGCTTGGACGCGCTCGCGGGCGCGGACATCCTCAAAGAGGGGCTGGGGCGGTATTCGTCCAACGTGGAGTACGCCAACGACCCGATAGCCAAGAGCCTGCGCGACGTGGCGATGATCCACACGGCGGACGTTGGAACGCGCGTGTTCTACACCCAGCACGGCAGCTTCGACACCCACGCATCCCAGCCGCCCACGTTCGATAAGCTGTGGGCGGAGGTGTCCAACGCCATCGCTGACTTCTGGGACGATCTGCGCGAACACGACGCCGACGACAACGTGATAATGTTCCTATTCAGCGAGTTCGGGCGACGGGTGCGCGACAACGGCTCCGGCACAGACCACGGCGCGGCGGGCGCGTGCTTCGCCATAGGCCCCGCCGTATCGGGAGGAATGCACGGCGAATACCCGGAGACGCGCGCGGAAGCGCTCGAACAGGGCGATCTCGTGCCGAACCAAGACTTCCGCGGGGTGTATTCCAACCTGCTGGAAGACTGGCTGCGGCTGGACCCGACGCCGATAGTCGACGGGAGCTTCGAGCAGCCCAAGTTCGTGGCGGCAGGGTAGAGCGCGGCTGTTCCCGTTCCCCTCTCTTGGTGGGCTGATAGAGATGGGTGCGTATTGGATTTATCTGTCATTCTGAACGCGGCGCAGCCCTTCGGCTAAGCTCAGGATAAACTTAGTGAAGAATCTAAAATGGCTGTCCGGTCTTGCGATCATGGATTTTAGATTCCTCGCTACGCTCGGAATGACAGGATAGGGCTTGGGATGACAGGATACGTTCGGAATGAAATGACAGGATACACTTGGGATGACAGGATGCGTTCGGAATGAAATGACAGGAGTGGATTTGATTGGCTCATAACTAAAATCGGCTTACATACCCCTATCAGCCCTTGATGCTCGATGGTAGAGGGCTAAAGCCGCCCCGTATTCGATACAGGGGCGAGGATGATTCCGACAACATGCCTCCATTGCAAACCAAGACCGTAGCCGGGCGCACATGGCACTTCAGCCACCCCATAGGCTGGCTCTCCGTCCGCGGGCGCGGATTCTGGCATCCCATATCGGTCGCGCTCTCGCCCGACGAGCGTATCTACGTGCTGAACTCCGGCGACCGCGCCGGCTCTCCCATTACCGTAACCACGCTTGCCGAAGATTTCGTCGGCGAGTTCGGCGATGACGATTTCACTTGGCCCCAAGGTATCGCCGTAGACTCGCAAGGCAGCGTCTTCTGCTCCGACGGCTACGGCAGCTATGTCTGCTCCTACGACGCCGACGGCGCGATGATAGCCAAGTGGGGCGAGGAAGGCTCGGACGTCGGGCAGATGCGCTCCCCAGCCGGCATCGCGTTCGACGCCGACGACAACTTGTGGCTGGTGGACAGCGAAAACGGCAGAGTCCAGACGTTCGACAGGAGCGGCAAGCCGCTCTCGGCGTGGGGCGAACGTGGCGGCGGAGACGGGCAGCTAGAAATGCCTTGGGGCATCGCCATAGACAACGCGGGCGATGTGTACGTGGCGGACTGGGGCAACAGCCGCGTTCAGAAGTTCACGCCCGACGGCGAGCTGCTCCAGAAGTTCGGCTCAGAGATAGACGACGGCGGGCGGCTCGATCACCCCTCCGACGTAGCCATAGACAGCGAAGGCGACGTATACGTGGCGGACTGGGGCAACAACCGCGTTCAGATATACTACCCCGACGGCGACATCATCGCGGGGCTGTACGGCGACGCGCGCGTCTTTTCGCGCTGGGCGCAGGATTTCATGGACTCGAACCCCGACTACGTGAAAGCGTACCAGCGCGTCGATCCGGTGGAGCTGGTCAGCTTGGGGCGCTTTCAGCGTCCGGGCGGCATAGCCATAGACGACGATGACCGCATCATCGTAACCGACGGCATCCGCTGCCGCCTTCAGGTATACGAGAAGGACAAAGACTTCATCGAGCCGCAGTTCAACTTGTAGCGCGGCTCGACGCGGCAAGCGCATGACTAATATCGGACTCGCCGTAATCGGCTCGACAGGCGTTATCGGGCGGACGCATATAGACGCCATTCGGCGGCTCGACAACTGCCGACTCGTCGGGGTGACCGCGCGCCGCCAACCGCCGCTCCGCCGCCAAGCCGCCGCGCTCGGCGTAGAGAGCTTCCCCACCCTGTCGGACGCGCTCGCCGACGCGCGCGTGGATGGCGTCGTGATTGCGACTCCTCACCCGTCTCACGCCGAGATTGCCGTTCGCGCGGCGTCCGCCGGCAAGCACATCCTCGTAGAAAAGCCGATGAGCGTCACGCCGTCGGAAGCCGACGCGATGATAGCCGCCTGCCGAAGCGCCGGCGTGAAGCTCGGCGTTCTATTCAACAACCGCTTTCGCCCCGAAGCCCTCAAGATGCGCGAGCTGATAGACGCGGGCGCCATTGGGCGCGTGTACCGTACCGTGATGTCCTCCGCCATGATTCGCAGCCAAGACTACTACGACCGGCTAGACTGGCGCGGCAGCTGGGCGGACGAGGGCGGCGGCGCGCTCATCAACCAAGGCATTCACGCCATAGACCTGATGCAGTGGCTTGGGGGAATGCCGCGCTCCGCGTTCGGCGTCGCTTCCACGCTCCGCCACCGAATCGAGGTGGAAGACTTCGCCACCGCCGTTCTCGAGTACGACGGAGGCGGGCAGGGAACGCTTCACTGCTCCACCGCGCAGGCGCCCAACCAGCAGCGGCTAGAGCTTTGGGGCGATCGCGGCGCAATCGTGATGGACGATTGGCGCGTAACCCTGCACAGCCTCGAAACGCCTGCGCGGGAATTCATCGAACGCGACAAGTCGCCGTCATACGACAGCCCGCGCCACCGCAGCGAGACGTTCGAGTTCGAGCCGATAGGCAGCTCGCACGTCCCCGCGATAGCGGATTTCGCGGATGCTGTCATCGAGGATAGAGAGCCTGCGATAACTGGCGAGGACGGGCTGAACTCGCAAGAGCTGGTCGCGGCGATAACGCTGTCGGCGCGGCGCGGCGAGCGCGCATCCATCCCCGTCGACCGCGCGGAGTACGACGCGCTGATGGCGGAGCTTATCGCGTCGGGCGAATCGCGCTGAGCCGCGCGCGTGGCGGCGCGACGCATCTGGTATACTCTTCCAACATTCCCGCAACATCCCCCCGCGAAGGAGGTTTCCGCATGACTACAGCCGAACGCACCCCCCAAAGCGCCGCCGAGCGCGGGCGAGACGTCGCCCTCATGGCGCACCTCTTGCGGCGCGCGGGATTTGGCGCGACCGCCGATGAGCTGGACTACTACACGGGGCTAGGCTACGAGGCGGCGGTGGAAGAGCTGATAGCGCTGAAAGACGAAACAGACCTGCCGCACGACCTAATCCGCCGATACCACGTGGATCAGTCCGACCTCCGCAACGGGCAGGCGGCGGGCGCGCACTGGGTGTTCAGGATGGTCAACACCAACGCAGTGCTGCGCGAAAAGATGTGCCTGTTCTGGCATCGCATCTTCGCCACCGCCGCCACCAAGCTCATACAGGCGCGCATGGTCACCAACCAGATAGACATGTTCCGCGAATACGGCATGGGCAGCTTCCGCGATCTGCTCGTGCAGCTCTCGCGCGATCCGGCGATGCTGATGTGGCTGGACAACCAAGACAACCACAAACATTCCATCAACGAGAACTACGGGCGCGAGATTCTGGAGCTGTTCTCGATGGGCGTGGGCAACTACAGCGAGGACGACATCAAAGAGTGCGCGCGCGCGTTCACAGGATGGCGCGTGGTGAACCCCGATTACATGTCCATCAAAATGCGAAACAACACCGCTAGGCCCTACGGCTATATAGCGTGGCAGTTCGAGTATGACGACGACGATCACGACCACGAAGACAAGCGCTTCCTAGGCGAGATGGGCGACTTCAACGGCGAGGACGTAGTAGACATAATCTGCCGCCAGCCGGCTACGGCGCGGTTCATCGCGCGCCACATGTATCACTTCTTCGTAGCGGACGAACTGCCCGTGCCGCAGTGGCCGCACTACCCCCCGAAAGACCCGGAAGCCATAGAGACAATGGCGCAGGCGTACTTCGATTCGGGATACGACATCTCCGCGATGCTGCGCGCCATGTTCAACGCAGATTTCTTCAAGTCCGAAGCGGCTATGCGCGCGCGCATCAAAAGCCCCGCCGAGATGGTAGTAGGGACGCTGCGGCTCGCTGGACCTATAAGCCTGCCGTCCACCGACACCTACGCCGCCGCCGCCGCGTGCGCCGCGATGGGGCAGGGGCTGCTCAACCCGCCGAGCGTCGAGGGATGGCAGGGCGGCAGCGAGTGGATAAACACGGGCGCATACGTGCAGCGCGTCAACTTCGCCAGCCGAACGCTGAACGACCCGAACAAGGCCGGCATCCGCGCCATCATAGACCGCGTGGCGGAGCGCGCCGACGGAGCGCCCATGTCCGCCGAACGGCTCGTCGACGTCTGCTTGGATATACTAGGCCCCATGCCCGTGTTGGACACCACCCGCGCGGGGCTTGTCGACTACGCCTCCAAGTGGGGAGATGTCAGCCTGCCCAGCGCGGAAGCCGACGAGCGAATCACAACCCTCATCCAGCTGATAGCAACCACGCAGGAGTACCAGACCGTCTAACGCTGGCGGCGCGAAGACATCAGCCAATGGCGCGGAAAGCCTGTCGCGATCTGGCGCGGCAGGCTTTCCGCCAACACTCATACCGATATTCACTAGGTGACACCCACATGACGACCACCACCGCTTTCCGGCTCGAACCATTCGCCACCGTAGGCTTCGTCGCAGACCAAGGCGGGCGCGGCTTTCACCTGCCTACGGACTTCGCCATACGCTCCGACGGGCGCGTGTTCGTCGCCAGCCGAAGCAACACCACCGCGCTAGACATCGTGGGCATACAGATGGCGACCATCGACCACGAGTTCTTCGGGCAGATAGGCAGCTACGGCAGCGCGCCGGGGCAGATGATCTGGCCATCCGCGCTCGCGTTCGACAGCGAAGATAACCTCTACCTAGCCGACGATTTCCTTCAGCGTATAACCGTGTACGACCGCGATGGCAACGTTCAGACGATGTGGGGAACGCAGGGAAGCGGCGATGGCGAGTTCGACGGCGTTTCCGGCATCGTGTTCGACGCCGACGACAACATGCTGCTCGTCGACCACCGCAACCACCGCATCCAAAAATTCAGCAAGGATGGGCGGTTCATCGAAAAATGGGGGGCGCATGGCGACGGCGACGGCGAGTTCGATCTGCCGTGGGGCATAACGCAGGCGCCGGACGGTCATCTGTACGTTGCAGACTGGCGCAACGACCGCATCCAGAAATTCACGCCCGACGGCGAATTCGTAGCCAAGTTCGGCGGCAGCGGCAGTGGCGAAGGTCAGTTCGACCGCCCCTCCTCGCTCGCGGTGGACTCCGACGGCAATATGTACGTGGCAGACTGGATGAACCAGCGCGTGCAGGCGCTGGACGGCGAGGGCGGCTTCATCCAGCAGCTCAGGGGCGACGCCGTTCTAGGCGCGTGGGCTGTCGAATACCTCGACGCCAACGCCGACGAACTGGAAGCGCGCTCCAAGTTCGTGCCGGTGTTCGAGACGGATACGGACGACCCTAACGAGGTGTCCGCCCGAATCGAAACCTACTTCTGGGACCCCGTGCGCGTCGCGCTCGACGATAAGGAGCGGGTGTACATCCTCGAAACCAGCCGGCACCGATTTCAGGTGTACAGGAAAGCCTAGCCGCGCAGCTGAGGGGAAATGAGCTTGATAACCGCTGAGCTAATCGCAATCATAGCCGTAGGCATTGCGCTGGCGGGGCTTTACATTAGGCAATCGGTCCGTCTCGATCGAAGATTGGATCGAATCGACGAACGCTTAGACAGGCTCGAGGATAGGGTGTCTAATATCGAGGCCAGGATGTCGGCGCTCGAAACTAGAACATCAGCGATTGAGGCTAGCATATCGGTTCTCGAAACTAGGGTATCAGCGATTGAGGCTAGCATATCGGTTCTCGAAACTAGGATGTCGTCTCTTGAGGGCAGCGTGTCCGCTCTCGAAACCGCCATAGCGTCTCTCAAAGCCAGCGTATCGGCACTCGAAACCAGCATATCGGTTCTCGAAGCTAGGGTGGCTGCCATTGAGTCCAAGTTATCGTCGCTCGAAACAGAGATTGCGGCAACTCGAACCGACGTAGCGAAGCTAGACGCCAGAATGTCGTCGCTCGAAACAGAGATGCTGGCGTTGAAATCCATAGTCGCGGCGCTAGACGCTAGGGCGCTGTCAGTCGAGTCGGAGTTGTCTGCGCTAGGGCAGCGTTACGCGCGCATGGATGGGCTGAAAGAAGCCATATACGCGCGAGCGACGCGCTAACGAAACTGGATTGAAACCCCACGGCCAAAATCATTAGAATCGCATCAGTCCCGGCGCGGGCGCGAGACGGCGCTGGAGACCAAGGAGGAGTGAGTTCCATGGGCAAGGGAAAGAACCGAAAGCTCGTCGTAGTCCAGCTCTCCGGCGGCAACGACTACCTCAACTGCGTGGTGCCGTACACCGACCCGGAATATGCCGACAACCGCCCCAACGTTCGCATCAGGCAGGAAGACGTGCTGCCTATAGACGACCGCTACGGCTTCAACCCGTCCATGGGGCCTGTCAAGGAGCTTTACGACGCGGGCAAAGTGGCGATAGTCCACGGCGTGGGATACCCTGTGCCGAACCGCTCTCACTTCCGTTCGATGGACATCTGGCACACGGCGGAGCCGACGAAGGTGGGCGACGAGGGCTGGCTGGGGCAGGCGGTGCGCGAGATGCACCCGGACGGCAACAACGTAGTCGCGGCGGTCAACTTCGGCGCAGCCCTGCCGCGCGCGCTCGTGGCGAAGGGCGCGCCGGTGGCGTCGGTGTCCGACCTATCCTCGTATGGGTTGTTCAGCCATCTGGACGCCGCCGACGAGCGGCGCGACGAAACGCTCGTCGCCTTCCGCAACATGTACACCCAAGCCATCGGCAGCGGCCCAGTGATGGACTTCCTCAGCCAGACCGGGCTGGACGCGCTTCGCGGCTCGGACATCCTAAGCGCGGCGCCGGACATGTACGAGTCCAACGTCGAGTACGCCGCCAACTCGTTCGCGCAGCGCGCGCGAGACGCGGCGCAGGTGCTGACGGCGGACATCGGAACGCGCATCTGCTACACCCAGCACGGCAGCTTCGACACGCACACCAACGAAGTGGCGCTGCTCAACACGCTGTGGGGACACGTCGCGGGCGGCATATACGACCTCTATACAGACCTCAAGCAGCACGACGCCAGCGAGGACGTTCTGATACTCGTGTTCTCCGAATTCGGGCGGCGCGTCAAGGACAACGGCAACGGCACCGACCACGGCTCCGGCGGCGTCGCGTTTATGATAGGCGACGGCGTAAACGGCGGGCAGTATTCGGACTATCCTTCGCTTCGACCCGAAACGCTTGTCGAGGGAGATCTAGCCTTCAACCTAGACTTCCGTAGCGTCTACACCGAGATACTCGAAGACTGGCTGGAAGTGGACGCCAAGCCCATAGTCAAAGGAACTTACGAGAAGATAGGCGCGCTGAACGTGTAGGAGCGCGCGCGGTTTGCCTCCCCGCTTGCGAAATTCCGCGTGAATTCGCGGAGGTTCTTTCCAAAGCTAACCCCAAAACCACTTGCGCTTTGTTCGATAAAGGTTCAACATGGCGTGGACACCAGCGGGGAGGTTTTGGTTTACATGAATCCGGTATCTCTTTTCGATCTCGAAGCGTTGGCTAAGCAGACAATGCCCCACCACAAATGGACGTTTGTGGACGCGGGCGCGGCTGACGAGATTACGGTTCGCAGGAACCGAACGGCTTTCGAGGACATTACGGTCAACCCCAGATTCTTGGTGGATGTCTCGAACAGGGATCTCTCGACAGAGGCGCTGGGCGAGAAGATAGACTTCCCCGTGATGATCGCCCCGGCGGGCAGCCAGCGCGACGTCCACCCCGACGGCGAGCGCGCCACCGCGGGCGCGGCGGGCGACCTAGGCACGCTGTACGCGCTCCCCACTGGCTCCGGCTACAGCATCGAAGAGGTGGCGGAAGTCGCGTCGGGACCGCTCTGGTTCCAGTTATACCACTTCGACGACGAGGTTACCGAACTGCTCGTCAAGCGCGCGAAAGCCGCCGGCTACAAGGCTATCTGCCTCACCATAGACACGCCAAGCCCCAGCCCCAAAGAGCGGGACGTCCGCAACGCGCACGTCCCGACGCCCGGCATGTACTGGGGCAGCCTGCGCCGCCCCGTAGACCGCACGGATATGATAGAGCGACGCTCAGTCGGCATCCCGGACATGATGGACTGGGAGCCTCCGACCTTCACCGGGCTTACGTGGGATAGGCTGGACTGGCTGCGCGACCTGACTGGGCTTCCGCTGGTCATCAAGGGGATCCGCACGCTGGAAGACGCGGTCATGTGCGCGGAGTATGGCGCGGACGCCATCGTCGTATCCAACCACGGCGGGCGTCAGCTGGACTGCACCCGCTCCAGCATCGAGACGCTGCCGGAGATAGCCGACGCGGTGGGCGACAACCTAGAGGTGTACCTAGATTCAGGCGTTCGGCGCGGCATGGACGCGCTGAAAGCTATCGCGCTAGGCGCGCGCGGCGTGTTCGTCGGCAGGCCTCTCTTCTGGGGGCTATCCTACGGCGGGCGCGCGGGCGTCCGAAAGATGCTCGACATCATGCGAACGGAGTTCGACCGCGCCATGGCGTACTGCGGCTGCCGCAGCGTGTCCGACATACATCGCGGCTTGGTCTCGCTCAACTCGGACTTCCGCACGCGGGTTTAGACTCGCTCGCCAACGCCGGAGGAGCGCCATGAAGTACGACGTTATCGTAGTGGGCGCCGGATCGGCGGGCGCGGCTGTCGCCTCCCGCCTCTCCGAGGACGCGGACAGATCCGTTCTGCTGCTCGAAGCTGGCCCAGATTACCCCGACCTAGACTCTCTGCCTGAAGAGCTGAAAGTCGGCTACGCCACCGGCGCGGACATAATGGTGAGCGACGAGCACAACTGGCAGTTCACCGGCAAGGCGAACGACTTTGCCGAGGAGATGCTGGTTCCCAGAGGCAAGGTCACCGGCGGCACGAGCGCCATAAATGGCCAAGTATTCCTGCGCGGGCAGACGCACGATTTCGACGACTGGGCGGCGTTCGGCAACGACGAATGGCGATACGAAGACGTGCTGCCCTTCTTCCGCAACTTGGAGACGGACACCGACTTCAGCGACGACTTCCACGGCACGGAGGGCCCCATCATCTGCCACCGCTTCGGGCGCGATGCGTGGCTGCCCACCCAAACGGCGTTCTACGAGATATGCCGCGAGATGGGCTACCCGACGGCGGAAGACTTCAACGCGCCCGACGCGCGCGGCGTCGGGCCCTTCCCGTGCAACAACCCGGACGGCATTCGGTGGAGTACTAACCTAGGCTACCTGAGCATGGCGCGCCACCGCCTGAACCTCACGATACGCGCGGGCGTCATGGCGCGCCGCCTGCTGTTCGACGGCAAGCGCGCTGTCGGCGTCGAGGTCGAAAGCGGCAGCGAGCGGTTCGTAGCGGAGGGGCGTCAGATAGTTCTGAGCGCGGGAGCGATAGCCAACCCTCAACTGCTCATGCTGTCCGGCGTAGGCCCCGCCGAACACCTAGAGAGCTTCGGCATTCCGGTGGTGCATGACCTCCCCGGCGTGGGGCGCAGCTTCAGCGACCACCCACTCATATTCGTTACCGCCAGAGTGCGGGAGGGCGTCGATCTGGACGGTCTCGCGCCCCGCCTGCAAGTGGGCTTGCGATACACCGCCAGCGGCTCAGAGCGCCCGAACGACATGATGCTGTGGATGCAGTCTTTCGCGTCCGAGCGCATCAACCGCGGCGGCGACCGCATGGAGCCGCTCGGCATCCGCATCGTCGGCTCGGTCTACCTAGCCGCCAGCAAGGGGCGAATCACGCTCGCTTCCGCAGATCCGCATGTTCAGCCGTTCCTAGACTACCGCCTGCTGGAAGACGCCGAGGATCGTAGGCGGCTGCGCGAAGCCGTCAGAATAGCCGTAGAGATGTTCGAGCGTCCGCAACTAGCCGACATGATAGAAGAGCGCACAGAGCCGCTGGATTCCGACCTCGAATCCGACGAAGCGCTCGATGCGTGGATGCTGCGCGAGGTAACCACCGGGCAGCATCTCACCAGCACTTGCAAGATGGGGCCATCGACGGACCCGCTCGCAGTGGTGGACCAGCGGCTGCGCCTGTACGGCATCGAGGCGCTTCGCGTAGCCGACGCCTCCGTCATGCCCGATACGGTGCGCGCCAACACGAACGTCACCACCATGATGATAGGCGAGCGGCTGGCGGACTTCATGCGCGGCGAGTGAGGCTGCGCGGCGGTTCCGCGATACTTGATAGATGAACCGCGCGCTTGTACAATTCGCGTGTGGATCGGCTGGTTGTAGACACCTCCGCTGTAGCGGCGCTCATAGCGGACGCGGCGCTATCAGCCCCCTTATAATCCGTTCGATGGAATTGTCCCACAGGCTGAACCTGTACGCTTGCGACGCTTATGTGATTGCTTGTTCGATCGAGCTGGGTCTGCCGCTGTTGGCGCTGGATCGGCGAATGGCTGATGTCGCGTCGCTGGTCGGAGTGCGGATTATGGATGTGGACGTATGAAGGAGTTCACTTACGCTGAAGCGAAGCGGAATCTGGCGTCCGCGTTAGACATCGCCAAACGGGATGGGGCAGTCAAGATACGTCGCCGAAATGGTCAGGCGTTCATTCTGACTCCGTCGTCGCCATACTCTCCCGCAAGCGTAACGAGCGTCGGTCTCGGCATGACAAGAGACGAGATAGCAAGCGTTGTCCGCGAGGGGCGGGAGCGGGATTACTGGTCGCCATACAACCAGAGCAGACGACAGCGATTCCGATCGCGATAGACATCGCAAATCCACACTGAAGAGCTAATCGAACGACAATGGAGGATACACATTGGTTCACCAACAAGCCGCTATCCTGAGACCCGAAACGATGGTCGAAGAGTTCAGGAAGAACGGCGTTACGCACGTCGTCACCATACCGGACTCGGAGACGAACTACCTCTACGAGCTGATGGAAGAGCAGGACTGGCTGGACGTGGTTCCCGTATCCCGCGAGGGCGAGGCGTGGGGGACCGCGATGGGGCTGAACATCGCTGGCAAGGTGCCTGTGGTGCTGGTTCAGAACACCGGAATGCTTGAATCGGGAGACTCGATTCGCGGCATGGGCATCGACGCGGGTTTCCCGCTGGTGATGGTGATAGGCTATCGCGGCTGGAATCGGCGCGGCGTAATCACAGACTCTGTAGCCAAGTACACCGAGCCGTTCCTCACCGCTTTCGGCATCGACTACTATCTGGTCGAGCAGAACGAAGACGGAGACCGGATATCAGTAGCGTTCGACCAAGCGCGCGCGACGAACCGCCCGGTGGCGATACTCGTCGGCGACGAGTATCACGGCTTCAACAGATAGCGGCGGCAGCCACGCAGAGAATCGCAAAATTCCCTCTCCCCTTTGCGGGGGAGGGCTGGGGTGAGGAGCCTCCTTCCCGTATCGAGGGATAATCGCCCACTTCCACAACTCGAACTCATCAAGGAGCTAACTATGATCGAAGCGGCGGATGTATTCAGAGCCTTTCAGGAGCATCGCGGAGACGCCATCGTGTCCGCAACCGGCACGGCTGGGAAGCACTGGCGAGACTTCAGCGCCAACGAGCGGCGCGACATCAACCTCGGCGGCGCGATGGGGCAGACGACCTCGGCGGCGCTCGGCCTCGCGCTAGGCTTGCCGGACGAAAAGGTAGTGCTGTTCGACGCCGAAGGCTCGCTGCTAATGAACCTCGGCGCGCTGGCGTCCATTGCCGGCAAGCAGCCCGCCAATTTCTACCACTTCCTGCTGGATAACGAATGCTACGCCACCACTGGCGGACAGCCCGTTCCGAACTCGCAGGGGATCGACTACGCCGCCATGGCTGAGGGCGCGGGATACGCCGTTACCTACAACTTCGACGATCTCGAAGAGTTCAGCACCAGCGTCGGCGAGATAATGGGGCAGACAGGCCCCGTGTTCATCGCCATAAAGATAGTGCCAGAGGTGGAGAACGCGCCCATCGGCTTGCGCGAGCGACGCCCCACGCGCAGCCGCGCCGAGACGATAGACACGCTCCGCGAGGAGCTTGGCATCGGCTGACGCCCGCCGGCAACCCATTCACTGGCGGCGGCGAGCGCCGCTCGACCACAGCGCGGCGAGGGCGCGTCCACAAGACGCCGCCCCGCCGCGTCTAGCCATTTCGCATGGAGAACGCCCATGAGCGCCCAGACCCCCACCCCCGTCGATGCCGAATACGCGGGCAGACCGTTCTACGGATACGACTCCGACGCGGTGCAGGACGGATACACGCGGCGGGGCGCGGAGCAGGTGGCTGGCTTCCTCCTGCCGCGCCTCTCGCCGGGCATGAGCGTTCTGGATTGCGGATGCGGACCGGGCGCTATCACGTTTGGATTGGCGGAGTCAGTCGCGCCCGGCCGCGTGGTAGGCATAGACCTAGAGCCGACGATGATAGAGCGGTCGCGCGCAGCGGCAGCCGAGCAAGGCGCCCCCAACGCGGAATTCCGCGTCGCCAACATCTACGATCTGCCGTTCGCGGACGCGGAGTTCGACGTGGCGTTTTCGAGCGCGGTCACCGAGCATCTGTCCGAGCCGACTCGCGCGCTCGAAGAGATGCGCCGCGTCGTCAAGCCGGGCGGGCTTGCGGCGGTCATCAACACGGATTGGACGTTCCCCTTCATAGTGCCGGAATGCCCGGAGCTGAGCAGGTTCTTCGAGCTGTTCGAGGGCGGATTCCAGCGCATCGGAGGTTCGCTCAACAGAGGGCGCTTCCTGCGCGGCTACATGCGAGAGGCGGGCTTCGACGTGGTAGAGTTCGCGGCGCGCGTCGACGGCAGCGCGGACAGGGAATCCGTAGAGGCGTCCATGGCTAGGTTCGTCGAGTGGATTCAGAACATCCCGCTTTTCCAAGAATCCATCGAGCTTGGGCTGACGACCGACGCGGAATTGGCGTCGATGGCGGACGCGATGCGAGCGTGGGCGCGGCATCCGAACGCCTACTTCGCCACCGCGAGCTTCTACGCGGTTGGGGTGAAGCGCGGGTGATGTCGCTGCGACCTCGCGGCGGAGATTGCGTTTATTATGCCAATTGCCAGAAACACGGTAGACGGATCGAAATTCAATCGGAATCGAAGTTTGCCTTACGAACTCCAAATCAGGAACTTCGAATCCGCCATGCAGGATGTGTACGATTTCTTCCACGACGTCAATTCGCACCTAGTAGGCAAGGGGTTAGAACGCCTAGACGATATGTTGCGGCCTGCGATCATGTCAGGCGTACTCTCGGATATGCTGACAGCCAGTTTGGCAAAGCACTCGCGCGTTCTTACGGAGAACACGTACTTCAATGGCCACCCTGACCTTGTCGTTCAGGGAGTATATCCAAAGAATGCCGTCAGAGCGGGCGAGCAGGGTGTAGAGATAAAGACAACGAAGAAGAAGGGCGGAGCGGTCGATACGCATGGGGCGCGAGAGCAGTGGATGTGCGTATTCGTATATCGGGTGGATAACGAAACGGAACCGGCAGTGGATAGACGTCCGATGACATTCACGGAGGTTTACCTATGTCATGTCACTGTGGATGACTTTAGGCGAAACCCTCGCGGCGAGCTTGGTACGCGAACCGCTACCCTCGACCGCTATGGCGTCCGCAAACTGCGCGAGAATTGGATATTCCTAAATCAATCTACGCGGTGACGCTGATTTCTAGCTCGCTCAGTTTCGGTATGGCTTTGGTAGCCATGTCGAAATAGTGTAAGTCTTTTTCGATGCCGACTGATGTGTAGCCAACTGCTTCGGCTGCTGCCAGTGTCGAACCGGCACCGGCAAAGGGATCGACTACTACGCCTTCGCCAAGTGGCAGTACGCCTCTCACCAGTTGGCGCATGAATGCTTGTGGTTTCAGGCTCGGATGCGGCGCAATGGTCTTCTCTGTTTTTCGAGTAGGCGCGGACCTGATTACGTCGCCGAAGGGGGACTGTTCCGATGGTCTTCTGAATCCGCCTGTCTTCCATTTTCTCAGATTGTCCTGCACCCTGCCCTCGATCGGCTTTCGGAACAGCGCCCACGGCTCCCACATCGATCTAGGCAATACGCTGACTCCCTGGAACTCTTCGTGCGCGCCTTTGGGGCGGTCGCCGCCTCGCATAGTCATCACTAATCTGATGATGTCGCCTCTCCGCTCGAGTCCAGCGCTGGACAGCGCGTTGGATACTATGTGCGACAGCAGTGGATTGGACGCGACGACGACATTGGCTCCTGGAACCAGTTTGTCGATAAGAAGGCAAGTCCAGATGAAGAAGAAGTCTTGGAGACGAGCCTTTTGCGAATCCGTCAATGTAGTAAATCGCGGCAGAGGCGATCTAGAATGACCGTCGAACGATGGCGGAATTCTCCAGACCCCGCCTCTTCCGTTCCTCAGCTTCGATTGTTGTTCGGGTGTGTACTCCTGTAGTCCGTAAGGCGGGTCCGTGACGACCGCGTGGATCGAGTTGTCTTCCTGAGAGTGTATCCAGTCGAAACAGTCGCCGTGAACTAGAGTCGAGTTGCCGTATCTGAACGGCTCTGCCCAAACCGGAGCTATATCCAAGTCGCGCTGTACATCGCTTACATGGTTGCTTCCAAGACGATACACCCCTCTGGATACCCTGACGAACAGCCGAGGTGTGTTGAGTCTCAAATATGATCTAATGGAAGACTCAGGCGTTGGGCCAATTAACCTAGAGACCCGGCGCGCGATCTGTCCAGCCGACATATCTTCCGACGTGTGGCTGAGGACTCCTAGTATAGCGTCGCGAACCTTGCCGGGAGCGTATCTTTGTATTCTTTCGCTCATGTTCACAGCATAGACGTCCAGACGTCTAATAGTCAAGCGCTTCTTAGCGAACCTATGACACACCTCAAAGTGTGACTGCGCGCCGATCCGCCCAGCTTTACCATGTCGCGTCGCCTAGCTGTCCGTGATTCAGCTCGTATCTCGAAGCCTACACCCCCAGCAGCCCCTCCAGATTGCGCCACAAGATAAGCTCCTTCTCCTCGTCGCTCAGGCTTTCCAGACCCATTATCCAAGACACGGGCCAGTCGGTGCACATGTCATAGGGCCAATCCGTGCCGAACAGCACGCGGTCGGCGCCCACGCGGTCGATGACGTAGCGCAGCGCGTCTTCGCTGTGGGTGATGGTGTCGTAGTAGAAGCGGTTCAGGTACGCGCTGGGCGGGCGGCGGAGGTTGCCGCGCGCTTCGGGGCGGACTTGCCAGCCGCGATCCATTCGCCCGATGCCGAAGCAGGTGTAGCCGCCGCCGTGCGATAGGCATATCCTCAGGTCGGGGCAGGCGTCCATCACGCCGCCATATACCAGCGCGGCGAAGGTAACGGCGCGGTCGGCTAGGTTGCCTATCGTGTTCGGCAGGTGGTATCGCGCCGAGCGCGGCGATACTATTGTAGGCCCGCCTTGATGTATCAGAATGAGCGCGCCTAGCCGTTCAGCCGCCTTCCAGAACGGCAGGAACTCCGGCTCGTCGAACGTGCGCCCGTTCACGTGATCGCCTATCATCGCGCCCTTCAGACCCAGATCCGTCATGCCGCGCTCCAGCTCGTCTATCGCGGCGGGGATGTCTTGCATCGGAAGCGTGGCTAGTCCTGCGAAGCGGTCTGGGCGGTCGGCTGCGAGCGCGGATACGTAGTCGTTGCAGTCGCGCGCCATTGCAGCCGTCGCGGATGCGTCTTTGTCGTAGTTGTAGAGAACCGCGTTTGTGGACAAGACCTGCACGTCTACGCCGAGCGAGTCCATATCCGCGAGCCGTTCCTGCGGAGTCCACGTCGTGCGCGGGTTGTGTCGGTGCGCCGCCACTGCCTCGGATGTGATGCCGTGCCAGTCTTCGCCTGCGTTCATGGCGTCTATGAACGCAGGCGGCGAGATGTGGGCGTGGATGTCTACGGTTCTCATGTTGGCGTCCTCGATGTCGTTGTCGTTAGGCTATGCCGCCGTTTGGCGGGGAGCTCATCTGCTGGGACTCATCAGCGTAACTCCGCCGTCTACGGGGATGACGGCGCCGGTTACCCATTGCGCTTCGTCGCTTGCCAGATAGACCGCCGCCCATCCTACATCCCACGGCGAGCCTTCGCGTCCGAGCGGGGAGGCGGCGCGGCGGGCGGATCGCCGCTCGGCGGACATGTTCGGCGCAACCATCGAGGAGTACACAGGCCCGGGCAAGATGCAGTTCACCCGAATGCCCTGCGCGGCGTGATCGACCGCCATAGCCTGCGTGAGCGCGATGACGCCGCCCTTGGATACGGAGTACGCGGTAAGCCCGCGCGGGCGAATCGCCGATATGGAAGAGATGTTCACGATAGAGCCGCCGCCATTCGACGCCATCACCGGAATGGCGTACTTGGACGTGAGCATCATCGACTTGACGTTGACTCGCATGACGCGGTCCCACTCGTCCGGGTCCGCCTCGACGACGCTCCCCGCGCCGCCGATGCCGACGTTGTTGTGCAGGATGTCCAATCGCCCGAATCGCCCGACTGCGGCGGCGACCATCTCCTCGCAGCTCTGCGCGTCTGCGACGTCGCCGATGAACGCGGACGCGCTTCCGCCGCTAGATTCGATTGCGGCGAGCGTGCGGGAGACGTGTTCTTCGTTCGAGTCGACGAGCAGGACCGCCGCGCCCTCGCGCGCGAACAGGATAGCCGCCGCCTGCCCGTTGCCGAGCGTATCGCCGCGCGAGCCTGCGCCGGCGACGATGGCGACTTTGCCCGCTAGGCGGGGGCAATGGGCCGGATAGGCGCTGGCGGTCACTGGCTGATGTTCTTCTGAGGATGGCGCGTCAGCGCAGCGGTTCGTCATAATCACGCACTTGTGGAATGTTCGTATGCGATACTCGTTCGCCCTCGTAAACAGGTTGCCCGATGGCGATGTACTTCATCCAGAGCCTCCAGATAATGCGCCACTGCGTTCCCGCGACATCCGCTAGCGCTGCCGGAAGTCCGGCGTCGATTGCGTCTCTCACGCTGAACAGCGCCGAATGAGTGTTGGGGCGTTCGATAAGCGGCTGCACTAGATTTTCTTTCAGCTCTATCACCACTTCTTCTGACCTGTCCGGGTTGCTGCGAAGAACCTCTTCCAGAAGATCCCGGTCGCTAGCGCGAGCCGCCCGAGCTTGCTGAGCCATGACTGCTGTCACGTTGCTCAATAGAGAAGCGTACAACTCGAACGTTTGCGGAGCTTCTTGGACTCTCTCTACGGCATCGTCCACAGCGGCGATAATATCCTTTGCTGCAATAAGACCGCCTTCGATCATGAACTGCGAATCGACAGGTCCAAGATCGCTTGCCGGACCCATGAGTATGTGATGCGCTCCGAGCGCGAAAAGAGTAGCTGCGCTTTTGGCTTGGTCAGGAACGATAACTGTCAATTCCCTGCACCGCGCCTGAGCCGCCCTTACTAGCCTAACCGCCTGTTCTCCATCGCCTCCGGGAGATGACAGCATCACGTGCAGGTCTTTATCGGGGGTGCAGTCGTATACTAACTCCTCGAACAACGGGAAGCTGTGCGAGAATATAAGATCGTTCACTACAACCATGTTGCACGAGTATGCCCGCTGGTATTCCGCAATCAAGCGCTGCCTGTCGTACCGAGCGACGTTGACGGCGTGGTAAAGCGGGCTTTGGGTTGGGTCTACCCAGCCAGAGCCGCTTTCTAGAGTCGGATTCACTTTGGACGCAATCCGGGAATCGCTGTGAGCGTGGTGGGTTTGCCCTCGCGTATCTTTCTTCCGAATTCGCGAGCGCGCTTCGCCCTCTCGACCCTCTCCTTCCAATCCGTTCGGACCTCCCCGTCGGAGGATGTCGGAACAGGCGTCGGCGCGGCCGTCCGTTTGTGTCCAACCGAATGCCGTCGCCCCACCCCTCTTTCTATGTTATCGCAGTCCCTCACGCGCGTTCACTCCTCATCTTGCAATCTGTCATGCTCCTCCCATCTTACAGCGCCGTCGTTCTTCCCGCACCGGGCCGCCCGGCGGGTTGGGGCTAGCGAATGCGCGGATTGGATGATATATTGGCATCTAACCTTATCCTCGCCTCGTTATAGGGCGGCGCGGTTGCCGTTTCCACCCGGCGCGGGGCTTGGGCGACGGGAAAGCGCAACATCGAGACACCAACGGAGGGCGACATGACCACCGCAACCGCAGACCTTCAACTGCTGGCTCACCTGATGCGGCGCGCCGGTTTCGGCGCGAGCCGCGCTCGACTGGAGTCGATAGCCGAGCGCGGCTATGACGCCGCCGTAGACGCGCTGCTCCACCCCGCCGACCGCGGCGAGATGTCCGACCACATGATCAGGCGCTACCACCACGAGCAGTCCGGCATGATGGGGCAGAACAGCCCCGGCTCCTACTGGCTCTACAAGATGGCGTCGTCGGCAGACCCGCTGCGCGAGAAGATGACGCTCTTCTGGCACGGCATCTTCGCCACCGGATACCCCAAGGTAACCAACGGCAAGGTGATGAGCGACCAGATACGGATGTTCCGTCGGCACGGCATGGGCAACTTCAAGACGTTGCTCGTCGAGCTTGCCAAAGACCCTTCGATGATAGTGTGGCTGGACAACCACGATAACCACAAGGGCGCAATCAACGAGAACTTCGGCAGGGAGCTTCTGGAGCTGTTCTCGCTCGGCGTGGGCAACTACAGCGAGGAAGACATCAAGGAGGCGTCGCGCGCCTTCACCGGCTGGACTATCGGCAACACCGAGTACATGGCTCTGCGCGCCGAACGCGATTCGATCTGGCCATACGGGCGCATCTCGTGGCACTTCCAGTTCGACGCGAACGACCATGACGACGGCGAGAAGGAGTTCCTCGGGCGGCGCGGCAGCTTCGACGGCGAACAGATAATCGAGATAATCTGCGAGCAGCCAGCCACCGCCGCGTTCATATCGCGCCACATGTACCACTTCTTCGTAGCCGACGAACCGCCCGTGCCGCAGTGGCCCTACGTCGAGCCGCAAGACCCCGCCGCCATAGAGACGCTCTCCAAAGCCTACTTCGAGAGCGGATACGACATCGCGCACATGCTGAAGACGCTGTTCACGTCCGACTTCTTCAAGTCCAGCGACAGCTGGTACGCGCGAGTGAAAAGCCCGGCGGAGCTTGTGGCGGGCGTCTTGCGGCTCACGGGCGAGTTCGACCGCCCGCGCCGCCAGATACTCGACCGCCAGCAGCAAATGACGTGGATGGGGCAGTACCTCATCAATCCGCCGTCGGTGGAGGGATGGCACGAAGGCTTGGAGTGGATAGACACCGGCACGTTCGTCGAGCGGCTCAACTTCGCCTCCAGCCAGCTGGGGAACGCGGACTACCCCGGCGTTCGCTCCATAATCGAGCGCGTAGCCGCGAATGGCGGCGCGGCGATAGGCGCGGCTGAGCTTGTGGACCGCTGCCTAGACGAGATAGGCATGGTGTCGGTATCCGACGAGACGCGCGATTCGCTCGTGGAGTACGCGGCGGCGCAGGGCGGCGACATCACAGCCAACGCGCGGGTGGACGCCGAAACCGGCGAGCGCGTAGCGCAGCTGCTCCAGATGATAGCGGCGACGCACGAGTTCCAGCGGGCTTAGCGCCGCGCAGATTATATGAGCAAGCTCGCATCGCAGATATGGTATGCGATGCGAGCTTGCCGAATCGTTGCTGTACTGCTATTCGCATCGCTAGGATGCAATTCGGATGCAGCGCCCAGCAGGGAAACAATATCGAACCACCAAGGATACTCAGTTCTAGTCTCAGAAGAATACCCTGACCTGTCCATAGAAACACATGCGCGTGTTATAGAATTTTCCAATAAGGAGTTGAGTCTTCGGTCCGATCTGGTTGTCGTAGGAAAGGCTGTCGACAAGCGTAATGTCGAGAAATCTTTTGTGAAAGAATTCCAGAATCCAGATAAAAAAGGCGAAACACTCAACGCTACATTTGTGCGGCATATATCCATACTTTCTTTCCAAGTCGACGAATACTTCAAGGGGACAGGCCCAAGCACGATTAGAGTTGCGGTATTCGACAACTCAAAACACCCTTCATACCCGGCGATCGAACACGAACAATCATATGTGCTTTATCTGTATCACCCCAAAACACAAGAGAATCGGCAGTTTTTCGAAAATGCTTACACAATCACGGCAACAGGACAAGGCGTATGGAAGGTTCGAGGCGATAAAGCTGTTCAGCAGTTCCGCTATGGAAGATCGATCGAGTTGAGTGACTTCAGAAACTAGCAGTGGAGACTGACGTCATGAAAAATTTGGAAACGGGCAGGCTGACATACAGCCACACCATCGGACTGTCCACAATGGAAGGGCGCGGGTTCTACTACCCGGTGGATACGCTGTGCGCGTCGGACGGCAGGCTGTACACCATCAGCCGCTCGCTCGAAGGCGACACGCGCGGCGTCCGCGTAACCGTCTACGACATAGATAGCGAGTACTACGGCGCTTTCGCGTCGTTCGGCGAGGGCGCGGGGCAGTTCATTTGGCCTGTCGCAATCGCGCAGAGCGGCGCGGGGCATATCTACATCAGCGACGAAGAGAAGAACGTAGTAACCGGCTTGGACACGTCCGGCAGCGTCGTCCACCACTGGGGAGAGACGGGCGACGCGCCCGGCCAGCTGGATGGCCCAGCCGGGCTGGCGTTCGACGCCGAAGACACGCTCTACGTTGCAGACCAGCACAACCACCGCGTGCAAAAGTTCACGCCGGAGGGCGGGTTCATCGCCTGCTTCGGCTCGCGCGGCTCGGGCGAGGGCGAGTTCTGCCTTCCGTGGGGGCTGACCGTATCGCCGGACGGCTTCTTGTACGTGGCGGATTGGCAGAACGACCGCGTTCAGAAGCTCACGCTCGAAGGCGAGTTCGTCGCGTCGCTCGGCGGCAGCGGGCGCGGCGAAGGGCAGCTCTTCAGACCGTCCGCCGTTGCGGTGGACGCGGACGGCTTCGCGCACGTGGCGGACTGGGGCAACGAGCGCGTCGTCGTGTTCGCGCCCGGCGGCAGCCACGCCCAAACGATTCGCGGAGACGCCACCGATTCCAAGTGGGCGGAGGCGTTCCTATCCATCAACCTAGAGGAAGCGGCGGCTAGAGAGCGCGCCAACATGGAGCCGGAAATAGACTTCTTCAACGACGATCCGCACGAGGTTTCCTCGCACATCGAGAAGTACTTCTGGGCGCCTACGTCGGTAAAGCTGGACGGCGACGGACGCATGTACGTTACCGAAAGCAACCGCCACAGGGTGCAGATATACGAGCGAAACGGCGGATAGACGCGCGAAAACAACACGAAACACGATAACAGGAGGCGGTGAAATGACGGCGAACGGCGGCGAAAAGAACGTTGTGGTGCTTCAGCTCAGCGGCGGAAACGACGCGCTGAACACCCTGATACCGTACAGCGACGGCCTGTACTACGACCAGCGCCCCTATCTCGGCATACCTCAGGATAAGGTCCTGCACCTAGACGACAAGGTCGGGCTGAACCCCGCGATGGGCCCGATCAAGTCTCTCTGGGACGAGGGCAAGGTAGCGGTCTTGCAAGGAATCGGCTACCCAAGCCCGAACAGGTCTCACTTCCGTTCGATGGATGTGTGGCACACCGCTCAGCCGGCGGACGTCGCGCCCGAAGGCTGGCTGGGGCAGGCTATCCGCGACCTAGACCCGAAGGGCGAGAACGTGGTTACCGGCGTCAACTTCGGGCGCGGGCTGCCGCGCGCGATGTACGCCAAGGATGTGCCGGTGGCTTCCGTCGGCAACCTAGACACCTACGGGCTGATGCCGGACATCAAAGACGATGCCGCGCGCAATCTGGCGCTTCAGGCGTTCTCGCAGATATACGGCGGCTCCGGCAAAGACACCATCTCGCAGTTCATCAGCCAAGTCGGCATCGACGCGCTCAAGGGCGCGGACATCCTGCGGACGGCGCCAGCCGCCTACTCCTCCAGCGTCGAGTACGCGGATACCCCCGTAGCCCAGAACATGAAGAGCATCGCCCAGGTGATGTTCGCAGACGTGGGGACGCGCGTGTTCTACACCCAGCACGGCAGCTTCGACACCCACTCCAACGAGCTTGTCGCGCACGCCAAGCTGTGGGGCGACGTCTCCTCTGCGGTGGCGGACTTCATGGACGATCTCAAAGAGCATGGCAAGGACAAGGACACCGTAGTTCTGCTGTTCAGCGAGTTCGGGCGGCGGATAAACGACAACGGCGCGGGAACAGACCACGGCTCCGGCGGCGTCGCGTTCGTCATCGGCGGCGACGTGAACGGCGGGCTGTACGGCGATTTCCCCTCGCTGCGTCCGGAAGACCAGTTGGAAGGCGACATGCGCTTCAACAACGACTTCCGCGTCTCCTACTCGACGATACTGGAGCGATGGCTAGGCATAGACCCCGTTCCGATAACCAACGGCAGCTTCGAGAAGTTCGACTTCATACGGAACTAGCGGCAAGCCGCGCCTCGGCTATAGGCGTCGCGCCGGCGCGCATCACCGTCGGCGCGACGTTTCGCTTTTCGCCTCGCCGGACGTTCCCTGCGCGCAATTCCGAAGTCCTGACGCCATGCGAATCCTCGTGCTGACGCCCATAGCGGACGAGTTCGCCGCGCTCGTCGAATCGCTCCGAGAGCGCGGCTTCGAGTCGCGCGGGATCGATCTCGGCAGGCTTGTCTGCGAAAGTTTCGCGGACGGCGAGCTTATCGTCGCGCGCGGCGGTCTGGGCAAGGCGCAGTTCGGCATCCAGACCCAGCACGCCGTAGACCGGCTCGCGGATAGGCGGCTCATCGTCTGCGCCGGCACTGCGGGCGGGCTGCGCGCCGATCTCGCCATAGGCGACGTGGTGGCGGCGACTGAGACTGTGGAACACGATTTCAGGTGGGGGATGGCGTCCAAGCCCCTGCCGCGCTTCGCGGGGGACAGCGACGCAATCGACGCCCTGCGCTCCGCCGCGCGCGATGCGGAACGCGGCTTTCGCGTTCACTTCGGCGCCGTAGCCAGCGGAGACGAGGGCATAGCCGATTCCGTCCGCGCCCGTGATCTGCGCGCGCAAACCGGCGCGCTCGCGGTGGCGTGGGAAGGCGCGGGCGGCGCTCGCGCGGCGGCGTTCTCCGGGCTGCCGTTCCTAGAGATTCGCGGCGTGTCCGACGCCGCGGGCGGGGACGCGCCGGAAGAGTTCGAGGAGAACCTGCCGCGCGCGATGCGGAACGTCGCCAGCGTGATTATGGATGATATGATCGACGCGCCTAGCTCAGGGGGTAGCCCCAAAACGACTTGGGCTAGACAGGATGCGTCGGGGAAGCCCTGATTATGGCGAATGCGGAATTGAAGATAGTCGAAGGCATCGATGAGGAGTGCTTGGAAGACGCTCTTCGCATATCATACGACGCTTTCGCTGTGAAGTTCCGCATCGGTTTCAGGGGCGCCGACGACCTCATCCGGCTGTTTCGAGACTCTGTCGACAAGACAAGCTGCTTGTCTGCGATAGTCGATGGGCGGCTAGCGGGCATCTTGACATTCCAGACAGCAAGCCAAGAGTTCTACCGCCTGAATACGTCGGCGGTATTCACGAGGTTCTTGCCTCTTAGAGCCATGCGTGTGATGTTCAATCTGGCGCTGCTCGTCTATGGCTCCGTCGGGCGCGACGAGTTCATCGTGGATACTCTGGTCGTCGATGGGTCATGCCGCGGCATGGGCGTCGGGACTGCGCTGATGAACAGGGCTGAGGATAAAGCCAGATCGATGGGCAAGCGCGCGATGTCGCTATGGGTAATCGGCGGGAACGAAGGCGCAATCAGGCTGTACGAACGGCTAGGCTACGAGACCACCCGAATTTCGCGGGGCTTCTTCGTGCGTCTCGCGGTTGGCGACTCGGAGGCTCGACGCATGGAAAAGCCCATCGGCTGCGAACGGGCGGACGCGGCGAGCCGCGCGGCGACGCGAACAGACTGCCGAACAGGAGACGAACGTTGAAATACGCCACCTTCACCCACGTGCCTTGGCCCGAAGGCTCGGATTCGACTAGGCTCTTGTCGAACGCGGCTGAGCAGGCGCGGCTTGCGGAGGAGCTTGGCTTCGGCAGCGCGTGGATAGCGGAGCATCACTTCACCCGATACGGCGTCGGGTCGTCCGCGCTGGTCATCGCAAGCTACATCGCGGGCATGACCAGCCGCATACGGCTCGGAACCGGCGTGCTGATACCCACGCTGCACAACCCCATTCGGCTAGCGGAAGACGCGGCTACGATGGACGCTATCAGCGGCGGGCGGCTGGACGTCGGCTTCGGGCGCGGCGTGTACGGATACGAGTACGGCGGCTTCGGCGTCGACCCAGCTACGAGCCAGCGGCATTTCCGCGAGAGCGTGGACATCGTGCAGGCGCTTTGGACGTCGCCCGAGGTCTCCCGCGAGGGCGAGTTCTACAGCCTGAACAAAGTCAGCCTTGCGCCGCCGCCCGCTCAGCGGCCGCATCCGCCCATGTACATCGCCGCCACCCGCTCGCCCGAAACGCTCGACTACTGCATATCGAGAGGCCACAACCTTTGCATAGCCGTAGTCATGGACACCGCGCCCGCGCTCGACCTTCTGAAGCGGTTCGCCGAAAAGTGCGAGGCGGCGGGCGTGGATCGTCCCGCTTCGGAGGTGCCTTTCTTCAGATATATGCACGTGGCGGAGACCACCGAGAAGGCGCGGCGCAACGTCGCGCCGCATCTGGAGTGGGTGCTGGATATGCTGCTCTGGCGCGGCGAGTTCCAAGGCGGCGGCAGCGAGATTTACCACAGTATAGACGACTGGCGACGAACGCGAACGAACGCGCCCGCGACGCTGGATTACGTGTTCGAGAACCGCGCCATCGTGGGCGACCCGGACTACTGCGTCCGCCGAATCGAGCTGCTGAAGAGGGCGGGAGTGCGGCATCTGGGCTGCAACTTCGCAATCGGCGGGCTGAGCCACGAGAAGGCGACGCGCTCGATGGAGCTGTTCGCGCACGAGGTAATGCCGCGCGTTGGGATGCCGGACGGCGGCTGAAAGCGGGGCGCGGGGTCAGCGCGGCTGAACCGAAACCGCCATCCGCATACGGGGCCTGTCGGCGTCGGAGCATGAGCGACGCCGACAAGCCTTGTCGCGCGCGGAGCGCTCGATTATTCCCCCGCGCCCTGTTCGTCTCAGTCGTGCGAGATTACGCGCAGGCTGTCGCCTTGCGGCATGAGCAGCGCATTCTCGCCGGCGGATTCCGCCACTTCGCGCGCTATGCGGGCGAGTTGCTCGGCGTCCGGCGTGGGCGTATAGGCGTCGGCGTCCGCCCAGCGGATGACGTTCACCGCGCCGCCTAGCGCGCCCTCGACGGCGCGCGCCAACTCGCCGCCGTCGTCGGGGACGAGCAGCGATACGCGCTTGCGGATGGCGGGCGGCTCTTCTTCCGGCTCCGGTTCGAGCGCGCGGTAGCGGCGGTAGGCTATCCAGTGATAGGGCGCGAACAAGCCGACGGTGAGCGCGGCGGCGAGCGGGACTATCATCTCTTGCATCGTATCCGCGTCGAAGTGCAGCTCCAGCAGCGCCCTGAAGAGCATGTACGCCAGCGCGCTCACGCTCGCCAGCAGGCTGACGACCGCGACGCCCAGCGCTGCGAGAATGTAGCTGCGATGCGGCAGAGACGTGCGCTCCGCCGTCTCGTCCGCCGCCGCCGATAGCAGGATGCGCCGCCAGTAGATTCCCCACACGGGAGCGCCTATCAGCAGCGTGGCGATGACGTTCGCGGTCGAGACGCGCCAGCTTTCTCCGACAAGCTCTATGCTGTCAGGGTCGCCAATCGCCACGCTCATCGCAAGCGTAAGCGTTAAGAACGTCGCGCCCACGAGCGCGACCAAGCCCATCGCCGCGAGAATGTGGTTGTAGATACGCTCTACCGTGTCGCGCTCATCGTCCGCTGCTTCCGCGCGCATCCGGTTCCGGAATATCGCCCAGATGATTGCGCCGGCCATCGCGGACGCCAGCGCGCCGTCGAGCGAATCGAAGTGGGTGGACGCGGACGGCTCGACTCCCAGCGCCCAGCGCGCGAACATGCCGAACGCGGCGCCTAGCCCGGCGAGCGCCGCCGTCGCTCCGCCTACTACCGCCGCCGCGAACAAGTATGCCCACCTGAGGATAGACCGCCTATCTCCGCGGGCGAACCCGATGAAGTGCGCCCCCCACACGCCGCCGCCGACCAGCAGATACGCCAGCGCGGAGCGCATAGACCGATGCCATATATCAGCGCCCAGCAGCGTTTGCCTATCTATGCCGATAGCATCTATGAGAATCTCCTGCAACGCTGCCTGAACCAGCTGCGCGCCGCCTAAAACCAGCGTCGAGCCGCCCGCTATGGATGCGGCGTACAGGTAGAATCGTCGGATGCCCCGCGTCGTTGGCGTCGCCGTCGCCTCTCGCTCCGCCGATTCGATTCGCCAGTGCGCGCCCCAGACGAAGCCCCATATTGCGATGTAGGCGACGCCGACGAAATCCCCGCCGACTCCGAGCAGCCACTCGATAAGGACGAAGGCGTTGTAGCCGACCACTGCCAGCGATATGGCGAGTACGGCATACAGGTACAGCTTCCTGAGGGTGGCGCGCGCTTCGATGGGCGAATCGGCGACGCTTCTGCGGACGAACCGCCAGTGCAGCCACCACAGCGGCATGCCGACTGCGATAAGCGCCAGCCCGCTGGCGATGCTGTCGGGAGACCAATCGAGGTCGAGCGCGGACTCCGCGATAGTCGCAACGCCGATGACAGACATCATCAGCGCAATGAACGATACGATGTAGAAGTACAGCCGCCGCGCGGTGCCAATGCCGCCGCCAGCGCTCGCCCCGCTCGAGCTCGAGCGCGAGCGCAGCCGGTATGTCAGGTATACTGCCCCGCCAACGATGAACAGAACGATGAGGATGTAAGCGATGAGGATGTACAAATCTGACATCAGGGGGCGTCCTTCACGCTATCGGCTTGGTTCGCCGGCGTCATCGGCACTGCGATAGAGGCCATGGCCATTCCACGAACCTCCACTCGCCATCCACTTGCTCTAGTTCGAGCGTTCTATAGTAAGAGTACGAGCTAGGGCTGAACAGCCCGCCGCCCGGTCTGGAAATTTTTATCTCCACGACAGTCCTGCGTTCGAGCGGGCGGACGTCGCTCAAAGACACCGAATGATTGGCGTCCAAGAACCCGTCGAATACCCGCCCTGTGGAAAACAGCTCGTCGAACGAGCATTCTCTACGCAGCGCAGGCGCGAGCGATTCGTATATCGCGTCGAGGTCGTTCGCCTCCAGCGCGCGAGCGTATGCCAGCGTCGCCGCTTCGGGCGAGCCGGGCGGGAAGGCGGGATCGTCTCTCGTTAGCGCGATGGCTGCGCTGCCAATCAGCAGCAAGCCAATCAGCGCGCCGCCCGCTATGAACCAGTAGACATCCATGCGCGACATACGCGAACTCTCCAGCGAACGCGGTTGGAGCTTGGAGCCACAATCGCGGCTCGCTTCATGCCCGCTTTCATTGTGGCACACTTGGCGGATGGCGGCGCGCGAAATTGACACCAATTTGGGGCATTGGTAGACTCAGGCAGGCGGATACGGGCGGGGCGAGGCGTTCGCAAGGGGGATAGGTTGAGCGAAGGTTACGGCATAGACTGGATGGCGGCGCTCATCGTCGCCGGCGTTGGGATGGCGGCGCTCGCGGTCATGTTCGGCGTCTCGCGGCTTATCGCGCCGCGCCGCCCGTCCGCCGCGAAAGACATGCCCTACGAATGCGGCATACCGCCCGCGCCGTTCATGTGGTCGCAGGTGCAGATCCGCTACTACGTGTTCGCCATCCTATTCCTGATATTCGACGTGGAAGCGGTGTTCCTCTTCCCGTGGGCGGTGGTCTTCCTAAAGAGCGTTCCCGCTGTGTTCTACGAGATGCTCATATTCATCGCCATTCTATTCTTCGGCGTTGTCTACGCATGGCGAAAGGGAGCGCTGCAATGGAGATGAACTTGGGGCAAGGCTGGCAAGCGGGGCGCGGCAACACGCCTGCGGATAGCGTATTCGAGCGCGCGCTGCCGAACGCGCTCACCGCCAAGTCGGACGAGCTTTTCGCGCTCGCGCGGAAGAACTCGCTGTGGACGCTCTCGTTCGGGCTTGCCTGCTGCGCCATAGAGATGATGAGCACGCACATGTCTCACCACGATTTCGACAGGTTCGGAATCGTAACTTGGCCCTCGCCGCGCCAAGCGGACGTGATGATAGTGGCTGGAACCGTCGTCAAGAAGATGGCGGACCCGATAAAGCTGCTGTACGAACAGATGCCCGATCCGAAGTGGGTCATCGCCATGGGCAGCTGCGCCACCAACGGGGGCCCTTACTATCGCAGCTATTCTGTCGTCATGGGCGTCGACCACCTCATCCCCGTAGATGTGTACGTTCCCGGCTGTCCGCCTCGCCCGGAGGCGCTGATGCACGGCATCATGCAGCTTCAGCAGAAGATTCAGAAAGACGCGGCGCAGCGTGGCGCGCAGAGCTAGGCGGGCGAGGCGCGAGCCGGTCATCCCCGTAGCGCCGCCCGCGCTCGACGCGACGGGCGAGGCGCTGTCCGCGCTGGTGTCCGAGATATTCGCCGAGGCGTTCGGAGCGCGAATAGGCGCGGCGGTGGACGAGGTTACGCTAACCGTTCCCGTCAGCCGAATCGCCGAAGTCTGCGCCATCTGCAAGCGCGATCCGAGGCTGGATTTCGACTACCTGCGCTGTCTCTGCGTGGTGGACTACGCGGCGACCGATGGTGAGCTGGAGATCGACTACCATCTCTATTCGCTCACGCGCAGGCACAAGCTCGTAGTCAAGACGCGCGTTCCGGAAGACGCGCCGAGCGCGCCGAGCGTTTCGGGCGTCTGGCGCGGCGCGAACTGGTACGAGCGCGAGAGCCATGACCTGTTCGGGGTTCGGTTCGAGGGGCATCCGTCGCTCGAACCGCTGCTGCTGTACGAAGGCTTCGAGGGCTTCCCAGGGCGCAAGAGCTTCCCATTCCATGAATATGATGAGTGGTAAGATAAGGCTGTTCGGGGTCGAAGAAATTGGGCTTAGGGGCGCGATGATAGAGGCGACATACAGGATAGAGACCTTTCGAGACGAGATAGCGGCGTATCCGAACCCTGACGCCTAGCAATCCGCCTATGCAGCTTCAGCAGCAGCCAACTCAGCGCGAAGACGCCATCGACCTGATGGTGAACATGGGGCCTCAGCACCCATCGACTCATGGCGTGTTTCGTCTGGTCATATGGGTGGACGGCGAGAAGATAGCGCGCTCCGAGCCGCACATCGGCTACCTGCATCGCGGTTCGGAAAAGCTGTGCGAGGGCGAGCAGTACAGCCAGATAATCACGCTCTTCGACAGGCTGGATTACGTCGCCAACCTGAACTGCGAGCTTGCCGTTTGCATGGCGGTCGAAAAGCTCATGGGCGTAGAAGTGCCTGAGCGCGCCGAGTACATCCGCGTCATCCTGTGCGAGCTGAACCGCATCGCCAGCCACATGCTGTTCTACGGCGTCTACGGGCTGGACGCGGGCGCGATGACGCCCATCCTGTACGGCTTCCGCGAGCGCGAGCGGGTGCAGGCGCTGTTCGAGTCCGTAACCGGCGCGCGCATGATGCACAACTACATCCGCATCGGCGGCGTCAACGAAGACCTGCCGGACGACTTCGGCGCGCGCATGGCTACGCTGCTCGACCAGCTGGAGCGCGGCATAGAGGAATGCGACGAGCTGCTGAGCCAAAACGAAATGTTCTTGGCGCGCACCAAAGGCATCGGCGCGATAAGCGCGCTGGAAGCGATAGATCTGGGCGTTACAGGCCCCGCGCTCAGGGCGTGCGGGGTGGCGGAGGACGTTCGAGTCTCCGAGCCGTACTCCATATATGACAGGTTCGATTTCGGCATTCCCGTCGGCAGCTATGGGGACTGCTGGGATCGCTACTACGTTCGCGTGGAAGAGATGCGGCAGTCGCTCGGCATAATCCGGCAGGCGATGCGCGACTTGCCGCAGGGCGACATCGCGGCGAGGGTTCGGCGCATCGCGCGGCCGCCGAAAGGGGAAGTCTATCTGCGAACAGAGTCGCCGCGCGGAGATTTCGGCGTGTTTCTCGTCAGCGACGGATCGGATAAGCCGTATCGCGTCAAGGTGCGCGCGCCGTCGTTCTGCAACTTGCAGGCGCTTCAGACGATGCTCAGGGATGCCTACGTAGCGGACGCGGTGATAATTCTCGGCTCCATAGACATCATACTGGGCGAGGTGGACCGTTGACGCTCGCGCAAGCCGGCTGGTACGCGCTCGGCGGAGCGGCTCTGCTAGGGTTCCTGTCGCTAGTCGTTCTCGTTCTCACGTGGGCGGAGCGCAAGGTTCTCGCGCGGATTCAGATGCGTATGGGGCCTATGCGCGTGGGGCTGCACGGCGCGCTTCAGCCGCTGGCGGACGGCATAAAGCTGTTCAGCAAGGAAGACATCTTGCCCTCGTGGGCGGATCGCCGCGTGTACTGGTTCGCGCCCATTGCGGTGTTCGTGCCGTCGCTGATGCTGTGGGTTACGCTGCCCATAGCGCGCGATCTCGTCTTGCGAAACCTAGACCTCGGGCTGTTCTACATCACCGCCGTATCTGTGCTGTCGGTGATGGGGCTGGTGATGGCGGGCTGGGGTTCCGCCAACAAGTACGCCATGCTCGGCGGGCTGCGCGCGGCTGGGCAGCTGGTGAGCTACGAAGTGCCGTTCATCATGGCTATCATCGGCGTGGCGATGCTGGCGCAGTCGCTCGATCTGACGCGGATAGTCGACGCGCAGGCGAGCTGGGCGTTCGCGCTCGTTCAGCCGCTGGGCTTGTTCCTGTTCCTCACGGCCGGACTTGCGGAGCTTGGGCGGACGCCGTTCGACATCCACCACGCCGAATCGGAAGTGGTCGGCGGCCCATTCGTGGAGTACAGCGGCGCGCACTGGGCTGCGTTCTTCCTAGCGGAGTACCTGAACACGTTCACCGTAGCCGCGCTGACCGCGCTGCTGTTCCTAGGCGGCTGGCGCTGGCCCGCGATGCCGTTCGACGGCTTAGCCCACACCACGCTTTCGGCGGCTTGGTTCTTGGCGAAGACGGCGCTGGTGATATGGGTCATCTTCTGGATTCGCGGCTCCTTCCCGCGCCTGCGGATAGATCAGCTCATGTCGTTCGGATGGAAGTTGCTAGTGCCGCTGTCGTTCCTCAACATAGTGGCTACGGGCGCGGCGCTGTTCTATGAATTGCCGCTGTGGACGCTGACGGTTATATCTCTGCTACTATTGGGAGGAGCGGCGTATATCATCGTAAAGAACCCGGGAACGAACATGCGGCGCGATACTGTGCGGGTGGTGTCGGCAAGCAGCTTGCGGCGGTAGAGAAAGCCTCGACGAAAGACGCCGCAACCGTCCGAACGTCTCGACAGCGGCAATGCCGCGAAATAGGCATGATTGTAAAAAGGAGTCGCCTGTGTGCGGGATAGTCGGGATAATGCTCGACAGCGGGGCGAGCGATTATAGGTTGTCGCGCGCGCGCCACTATTTCCGCGAGCTTATGCTCTGCGCTCAAGTTCGCGGCACGGACGCGGCGGGCGTGATGGTGGTTCAGCCTGACGGCGTGGATGTCTTGAAGTCGCCGGGCCCTGCCCGCGATCTGGTGTACAGCCATGAGTTCGGCGATCTGATGGCGACGGTTAGGCGCGACACGATAGCGATAGTGGGACACACGCGGGCGGCGAGCCAAGGCGATCCGTCGGACAATGCCAACAATCACCCGCTAACCGATGGCGATATCAAGCTGGTTCACAACGGCTTTATACGGAACTGGCATTATCTGGAAGAATGCTACGGAAGCCGCGCCGAAGTGGATTCGGCGGCGCTAGCGGCGGCTGTCGACCGTCACAGCGCGGACGACGGTCTAACGGCGGAGTCGCTGACGCTGGCTTGCGAAGAAGCCGAAGGCGGCATAGCTACGGTGGTCGTCGACAGATTTGGCAGCCCGCCCCGAGTGTACGCCTATCGCAACACGAATCCGCTGGTCGGCAATACGGGCAGGAGCGGATACTGGTTCGGCAGTACTGGCGATATCCTTCGCAGCGCCGGCGTGGTGGGCGCGCGGACGCGGTGCGCGATAGTGCCTAGCTACCGCGGCGTTCGCCTGATGCCGAACGGGCCGGAAATGTGAGGTCGATATGACAACTACGCAAGCCCGCGACATGGCTATGGAATACAAGCTGGATGTCATAGATACGCGACTCGAACGAATCGAACGCGGGCAGGAGACTATGACATCCCGAGTCGGACATGTCAAAGGGGGACTTGCGCGACTCGAGGGCGTTCAGGAACAGATGGACGCGCGACTAGGAAACATCGAGGACGCTCAGCGACAGACGAACGAGCTGCTTGGGCGCGTCGAGGGCGCTGTGCAGTTCTCCAACAAGCTGCTCATCGCCGTGTTTGCGATGACTTGGGGAATGATAATAACCGGCATCATAAGCATAGTATTGCAGTTGGCAAAGCCATGATTGGATTCATCGAAGGGATGCGCGTAACGCTCAAGACGGCGCTCCGCAAGCCCGTTACCGACCAGTACCCGGACCCCGACAAGCGGCATCAGCTTGCCGATAGGTATATGGGCTTCCCCGCGCTGCTGTGGGATGGCGACGTGCCGGAGCCGTATTGTACGGGGTGCATGGTGTGCGTGCGCGCGTGTCCCACGCAGTGCATGAGCGCGCAGATGACGGACAACCCGAAGTTCGCAAGCGAACAGAGCCGCCGCCGCAAGATAATAGAGAGCTTCGAGATAAATCTGGGCAGGTGCATCCTGTGCGGAATCTGCGTGGACGTGTGCAATTTCGACGCCATAGAGATGAGCCACGAACACGAACTGAGCAAGTACGAGCGCAACGGCAACCGCGTCGATCTGGGCAAGCTGCTGGACATGGGGCGCGGCTACCAAGCCAAGACGGGCTGGAAGCCGTCCAACCCCAAGAAGAACAGCGGCGTCCCAGTCGCAAAGCCGCCGCGCCGCCCGGCGCGCCCGAAGCCTAACCGCGCGTCGAGCCGCCCGAAAGCCGACGCGCCCGTCGCCGACAGCGAGACTGGCGACTGATGCCCTCGCCCTCCCTCGCGCTGTACTTCCTAGCCGCCGCGCTCGTCGTTGGCGGCGCGCTGGGCGTCGTGATGGCGCGAAACATCGTCTACGCCGCTTTCGCGCTGCTGGCGTCGCTCTTGGGCGTCGCTGGCGTGTTCCTGCTGATGTTCGCGGAGTTCCTCGCGCTGGTGCAGGTTCTCATCTACGGCGGCGCGGTGGTGATAGTGGTGCTGTTCTCGTTGATGCTGACTAGGATATCGGATTTCGAGCGCGTGACGGATCATCGGCAGTGGCCCCTTGCGGCGGTCATCGCCCTGAGCGTGTTCGCGCTGCTGACGGCGGCGGCGCTCGCCACGCCCGTTCGCGTCGTCGAGCGCGAGAGCGCGGGATTCTTCGCGGTGGGCGAAAGCCTGTTCCGAGATTGGGCGATACCGTTCGAGGTGGCGTCGCTGGTGCTGCTCGTCGCTCTCGTCGGCGCCGTGGCGCTCGTGAGGGTCAGCGGGGGGCGCGATTGATAGAGCTTGCCCACTTGCAGATACTAGCCGCCGCGCTGTTCTCCATAGGGTTGTACGGCGTTCTAGCGCGCCGAAGCGCGGTGATGATCCTCATGTCCATCGAGCTGATGCTCAACGCGGTCAACATCAACCTGATTGGCTACGCCGCGTTCGTGGACTTCGGCGAGGCTCAGCGCGCGTTTGGGCAGGTTCTCATCATATTCGTAATCACCATAGCGGCCGCCGAGCTTGCGCTCGCCATAGCCATCATACTGCGGCTTTACCGCAACCGAAGCAGCGTCGACGTCGACGGTCTGGACGCGCTGAAGTGGTGAGCGGGGTGAACATGCGCGACGATGCCGCGCCGCCTGCCTGTACGCGCGAACGCGGCGGAGTCCGCAGGCGATGACGACGGCGATGGACGCGGCGGGCTGGGCGTGGGCGATTCCGGCGCTGAGCGCAATCGCCTTCTTCATCGTTCTTCCGTTTCGGCGGCGGCTGCCGATGCAGGGCGCGCCTATCTCCATTGGCGCGATACTGTTGGGATTCGCGCTGTTCTGGGTAGTCCTCGCGCGCTTTCTAGCCGAAGGCGGCGGCGGCGCGAGCGTAGAATGGCTGAGCGTCGGCGACACTACTATCAGCTGGGGCGTCTCCGTAGACCGAATCTCCGTCACGCTGCTGGGGCTGGTCACGTTCGTCGCTCTGCTCGTGCAGGTCTACTCGCTCGGCTACATGAAGCATCACGGCGAGCGCGACCCGGGATTCGGGCGTTACTTCGCCTTCCACTCCCTATTCGCAGCCGCGATGCTGTCGCTGATTCTCGCGGACAATCTGCTGTTCCTCTATATCGCTTGGGAGCTGGTCGGCATAGGCTCGTATCTGCTTATCGGGTTCTGGTACGAGCGGCGTTCAGCGGCGGAGGCGGCTAAAAAGGCGTTCGTGACGACGCGAATCGGCGATGTGGGGCTGCTCATCGGCATCATCCTGCTGTTCCGCGAGACGGGAACGTTCGACATATCTACGCTGATTCACGCAGCCGAGAGCGGCGGGATAGATGACTTGACGCTCACCGTGTCCATGCTGCTGATGTTCTTGGGCGCGGCGGGCAAATCCGCCCAAGTCCCGCTGCACGTGTGGCTGCCGGACGCGATGGAGGGCCCCACGCCTGTCAGCGCGCTCATCCACGCGGCTACGATGGTGGCGGCGGGCGTGTACCTAGTGGCGAGGCTGATGCCGATGTTCGAGCTTGCGCCGCTCGCGCTTCTGATAGTCGGCTCGGCGGGGCTGTTCACGTTCCTGTTCGCGGGAAGCGTCGCGCTCGCGGCTACGGACATCAAGCGCGTTCTGGCGTATTCCACGATGAGCCATCTAGGGCTGATGATGCTCACGCTGGGCGCGGGCGGAGTGGGCGCGGCGGTGTTCCATCTGGTGGCGCACGGCGTATCGAAAGCGCTCCTGTTCCTCGGCGCCGGCAGTGTAATGCACGCGATGGACGACGAAACCGACATCCGCAAGATGGGCGGGCTGCGGCGGCGAATGCCCATAACCGCTTGGACGTTCGCTATTGGCGCGGCGTCTCTCGCTGGCATAGCGCCGCTCGCGGGCTTCTTCAGCAAAGACGAGGCGCTGCTTCACGTGATGGAGCATCGCCCGCCGCTGTTCATCGCGCTCGCGCTCGTCGGCGCGGCGCTGAGCGCGCTGTACATGGCGCGGGTTACGTTCGCCACGTTCTTCGGCGCGCCGAGATCGGACCATTCCAGCGTCCGCGAATCGCCCGCGTCGATGACCGCGCCGCTGATCTTGCTTGCGATTCCCACCGTCGCCGTCGGCTTCTTGGCGTTCGGATTCGGCGACGCTTATCACGGCTTCGCGGCGTTCATCGAAGGGCATGGCGAGTTCCACTTTTCGCCGCCGCTCGCGCTCGCGTCCACCGCGCTCGCCGCGTTCGCGGTATGGGCGGGCTGGGCGGCATACGCGAGCGGGAAGATATCCCCCGCCGCGCTTACAGCTCGCTTCCCCTCGGCGCATCGCGCGGCGGCTCGCGCGTACTTCTTCGATGAGGCGTATCAGTGGGCTATAGATAGAGTCGCGCTTGCGACGGCGCGGCTGTTGGCGGCTTTCGATCGCGTAGTCGTCAACGATACGGCGGTGGACGGCTCTGCGGAGACGGTGCGCCGCTCCGGGCTTCGGCTGAAGTTCGTTCAGACGGGCAAGCTCTACAACTACGGCATGGCGATGGCGGCGGGCGCGGTTGCGCTTGCGGTCGCGTGGTGGATAGCGCTGAACTAGGATGGGCGGTTTCGACTCATACGCGCTGATAGCGCTGATAGCGCTGCCCGTGCTTGGCGCGGCGCTCGCGCTGCTGACGCCCGCCGACCGCGTTCGGATGACGCGGCTGACGGCTGCGGTCGTGGCGGCGGCTACGCTGCTGGCGTCCGTGTACGTGTTCTTGGCATACGACCACGCGGCGGGCGGAATGCAGTTCGAACGCTCTTGGCAGTGGCTGGCGCTGCCCGGCGGCTTGCCCCTAGCCGAGAGCGGAATCACGCTCCACCTAGGCGTGGACGGCATAGCCGCGCCGATGGTCTTGCTCAGCGGCATCGTGATGTTCACCGGCGTTCTGGTGTCTTGGAACATCGAAACGCGCCCTAAGGATTTCTTCGCGCTGTATTTCCTTCTGCTTGCGGGCGTGTTCGGCGTATTCGTGGCGCTGGACATGTTCTTCTTCTTCTTCTTCTACGAGCTTGCTGTTTTGCCCATGTATCTGCTCATCGGCGTGTGGGGCAGCAGTTCGCGCTTCCCAACGTTCACGCGAACGAAAGAGTACGGCGCTATGAAGCTGATGCTCTTCCTAGTAGCGGGCAGCGTGTTGGTGTGGGTGGCTCTGCTGGCGATATTCGTGGAGGCTGGGCTAGGTTCGTTCGACATCGTCGCGCTTCAGGATGCGGAGTTCTCCGTAGGGTTCCAGCGCGTGTTTTTCCTACTGCTGATGATCGGCTTTGGAACGCTCGCGGGGCTTTGGCCCTTTCATACGTGGTCGCCGGATGGGCACGTAGCCGCGCCCACGGCCGTCAGCATGGCGCATGCGGGCGTTCTGATGAAGCTGGGCGCGTTCGGCATATTGCGAATCGGCATGACGCTTCTCCCGGAGGGCGCGGAGTTCTGGATGCCGGCGCTGCTGGCGCTCGGAACGGTCAACGTACTGTATGGCGCTTGGTCCGCGCTGGGGCAGACGGATCTGAAGTACGTAGTCGGCTATTCCAGCGTCAGCCACATGGGATATGTTCTGATGGGCATTGGGACGCTCCACCCGCTTGGGTTGAGCGGCGCCGCGCTCCAGATGTTCAGCCATGGCGTGATGACCGCGCTCTTCTTCGCTGTCGTCGGCGCGGTGTACGACCGCACCCATACGCGAGACATCTTCAGCCTAGACGGGCTTGCCAAGCGCATGGGCTTCACCGCCACGATGTTCGCAATCGCCGGGCTTGCGTCGCTCGGTTTGCCCGGACTCAGCGGGTTCGTGGCGGAACTGCTGGTGTTCATGGGGCTGTTTCAGACGTATCCGCTGCTGGGCGCGCTCGGAATCATCGGCGCGGCGATAACGGCGGTGTACATCTTGCGGCTGCTGGCGCGCGTGTTCTTTGGGCCTCTGGGCGAGCGATGGCGCCATCAGACCGACGCGAGCGCGCTGGAGCGCGTCTCCTCGCTCGCGCTCGCGGGATTCATCTTGCTGGTCGGGCTGTTCCCATTCCCGTTCATTAGAGTCATCGAGAGCGGCGCGTTCGAGATTCTGGCGCGGTTCGGAGATGCGGCATGAGCAACGACTTTACGCTGCTGCTGCCGGAGTTCATCGTATGCGGCTTGGCGTTCGGCGCCCTGACGCTGGATTTCGCGCTGAGCGAGCCGCGCAAGCGCTGGATAGGATATCTGTCCGCCGCTGGGCTTGCGCTCGCGCTCGCGGCGCTGCTGGCGCGGCAGTGGAGCGTAGAGGCGAACCTGTACGAAGGGCTGCTGTCTTTCGACGCCTATTCGCTGTTCTTTCGCGCGTCGTTCATCGTCATGGGGATTGTGGCTGCGCTGTCGTCCGTAGAGTACGTCCGCCGAAACATAGACCACCCCGGCGAGTACTACGCGATAATGCTGTTCGCCGTAGTCGGCATGATGCTGATGGCGTCGTCGCGCGAGATGCTCACGGCGTATATATCGCTCGAACTGCTGAGCTTCTCGCTGTACGCGCTGGTGTCGTTCGACCGATACAACCCGAAGTCGAACGAGGGCGGCGCGAAGTACATCTTGCTCGGCGCGCTGTCTTCGGCGCTTCTGCTGTACGGCATAAGCCAGCTGTACGGGCTGCTGGGCGCGACGCGCTTCGACGAGATAGCGGCGGCGCTGAGCGCGGCGGGCGGCATCGGCAGCCCCGGCGTTCTCGCGGGCGTGGCGCTCGTGTTCGCGGGGCTTGGCTTCAAGCTGGCGGCGGTTCCGTTCCACATGTGGGCGCCGGACGCCTACGAGGGCGCGCCAATCCCGATAGCCGCTTTCCTCGCGGTGGCGTCCAAGGCGGCGGCTTTCGCGCTGGTCATGCGCTTCTTCGCGGATGCGCTCATGCCGGCGGCGGCGCAATGGCGGCTGGCGCTGGCGGCGGCGGCGGCGCTCACCATGACAGTCGGCAACCTCATCGCGCTGGCGCAGACGAACCTCAAGCGGCTGCTGGCGTATTCGAGCGTGGCGCACGTGGGATACCTGCTCATGGGCATAGCCGCGCTCGGAACTACGGAGACGGACGGCGGCGCGTCCGGCGCGTCGCTGATGGCGACGAACGGCGTGATGCTGCACATAGCGGCTTATGGCGCGACGAACTTCGCGGCGTTTCTGTGCCTAGCGGCGCTCCACAACGCGATAGGAGGCGACGACATAGCGGACTTCGCGGGCGCGGCGCGGCGGTCGCCGTATATGGCGATGGTCATGGCGGCGGCGCTGTTCTCGCTCGCGGGGCTGCCCATATTCGCGGGATTCGTGAGCAAGTTCTACCTCTTCAGCGCGGCGGCGGCGCAGGGGCTGTTGTGGCTCGCGGCAATAGCCATCTTTACCAGCCTCGTGTCTCTGTACTACTATCTTCAGGTTGTGCGCCAAATGTACATGGAGCCTGCGGCGGACGAAAGCGCCATCCGCCTGCCGCGCGTGACCGTCGCGCTGCTGGGAGCGCTGCTCGCGGGCATGGTGGCGCTGGGCGTATATCCCGCGCCGCTGATGGGGGCTATCCAGCGCGCGAGCGAAGCGCTGCTGGGCGGGTGAGGAGCAACGCCGCATAAGCGTCTCCCCCCTCGATTGGGGAAGGAATCACTGGTTGCCGCCAAATACATGCTGCCCCTATCGGCAATAGAGGGGTAGGGGATTTCGATGAAGAGGAGAACGAATGTCTACCGAAAACGGATACAACAGCGGCATGGTGGTAATAGCTCATGCCGATGATGCGGAGTACGGATGCTCAGGCACGGTGGCGAAGCTTTGCGCGGAAGGGTGGGAGATGACGTATGTTCTCTGCACCGACGGCAGCAAGGGCAGTTCCGACCGCGAGATAAGCGAGGCGGAGCTTTCCGCCATGCGCCGCGAGGAGCAGATCAACGCGGGCAGGGTTCTCGGCTTGAAAGACGTGGCTTTCTTGAACTACCCGGACAGTTACCTAGAGCCGACTCTGAACGTGCGGCGCGACATCGCGCGCGAGATAAGGCGGCACAGGCCAGACGTGGTTATCTGCCAATACCCGATGCGCGTTTTGGATGGCGGATGGGGCGTGGGGCATCCTGACCACATGGCGGCGGGCGAAGCCGCGCTCGCGGCGGTGTTTCCGACGGCGCGAGACCACATGACCTTCCCTGAGCTGCTCGAAGAGGGTTTCGAGCCGCATAAAGTGGCGGAGGTGTGGATAATGGGACACCCCGAGCCGGACGTTCGCATCGACGTAACCGATCACATGACCACGGCGGTCAAGGCGCTGGCGGAGCATACCTCGCAGACCGGAGGCCGCCCGTATCAGGAGCTTCTGCCCCGAATGCGGGAGTGGCGGCGGCGCGGCTCTAAGGGCAGCGGCATGATGTATTCCGAGACGTTCAAGCGCATCTCGTTCAGGAGATAGCGGCTGCTGTCTGGCGACGCTTGCCACCGCGCCCCGTATCCCCCTACAATTCTATCTAGCCACATTGAGCAGGAATGGACTTGCCGCCTTGGGAACCGCATAGCTCCCCCCATCCTCGCCGCGACTACTACGTAGCCCCTCGCGCGCTCGCACTGAGCGCCGCGAGGGGCTACGTGCGTGTCCGAGAATATCATCTCGCGCGCCGATAATACGCCATCCAGCCTAGCCGATTAGCGTCCGCAACGACGCCGTTCGGCTCGCCATTCATCGAGGAGACACAGAAATGACACTCCAACCAAACGCAGAGCTTGCCGCGCTGCGAGAGCGGATTAGGCATTCCGCCGCGCACGTCATGGCGGACGTCGTAACGCGGATGTTCCCCGACGCCAAGCTCGGCATTGGCCCCCCCACGGACGAGGGCTTCTACTACGATTTCATGGTGGACACGCCCTTCACCGACGAGCATCTCGCGGAGATAGAGGGGCGGATGCGGCGCGTCGTCGCCGAAGACCATGCCTTCGAATATGCCGAATACGACCGCGAGCGCATCGAGGAGATGAACGCCGACGAGCCGCTCAAGCTCGAAGTCATATCCGAAATACCGTCGGACGAACCTATCTCGACGTACACGCACCGCGATTTCGAAGACCTGTGCGCGGGGCCGCACGTGCCTTCCACCGGCGCTATCCCCGCCTTCAAGCTGCTGAGCGTCGCCGGCGCGTACTGGCGCGGAGACGAACGCCGCCCCATGCTTCAGCGCATCTACGGCACGGCGTTCGAGTCTCAAGAGGCGCTGGACGATCACCTCGAACGGCTCGAAGAGGCGAGGCGGCGCGACCATCGCGTCGTCGGGCGCGAGCTGGACTTGTTCTCGCTTCACGAAGAGACAGGCCCCGGGCTCATCATCTGGCATCCGAAGGGCGCGCGCGTTCGCGGGCTGCTCGAAGACCTCTGGAAGCGCGAACACTACAGGCGCGGATACGATCTGGTCTACACGCCACACATCGGACGCTCCACGCTGTGGGAGACGAGCGGACACCTAGAAAACTTCGAGGAAAACATGTTCCCCGCTATGGACACGGATGGGCAGGACTACTACCTGAAGCCCATGAACTGCCCGTTTCATATCATGTACTACCGCAGCGGACTGCGGAGCTACCGCGATCTGCCCATGCGTATAGGCGAGCTAGGCTCGGTGTATCGCTACGAGCGCGGCGGAACGCTTCACGGGATGCTCCGCGTGCGCGGCATGACGCAGGACGACGCGCACATCTTCTGCCGCCCGGACCAGATTGCCGACGAGATAGATGGTGTGCTGGACCTCACCTTCCACCTGCTGGACAAGTTCGACTTTGCCGAATACGCCGTCATGCTGTCCACGCGCCCGGACAAAGCCGTCGGCTCGGAAGAAGAGTGGGACGTCGCCACAAGCTCGCTGCGCTCCACGCTGGAGGCGCGCGGGATGGCTTACGAAGTGGAAGAGGGCGGGGGAGCGTTCTACGGGCCAAAGATAGACATCCACATCCGCGACGCCATAGGGCGGCTGTGGCAATGCACCACGGTTCAGTTCGATTTCAACCTGCCGCGCAGGTTCGGGCTAACGTACATCGGCGCGGATGGGAGCGAGCATCAGCCGTACATGGTGCATCGCGCGTTGCTCGGCTCTATGGAACGGTTCATGGGGGTGTTGATAGAACACTACGGCGGCGCGTTCCCCACGTGGCTCGCGCCAGTGCAGGCGACTATCATCCCCATTGCGGACCGCCACCACGAATACGCCGAATCGGTGCGCGCGGCGCTGTCCGACGCGGGCGTTCGCGCCGAGTCCGATCTCCGCAACGAGCGCATGGGCTTCAAGATACGCGAGGCGCAGGTTCGCAAGACGCCATACATGCTGATTGTGGGCGACCGCGAGATAGCCGCCTCGACCGTCGGCGTCCGCCTGCGCTCGGGCGAAAACCTAGGCGCGATGCCGTCGGCGGACGTGGTGGAGCGGATCCGCGCCGAGTCCGAGGTTGGGTGAGCGTCCGGATTACGGCGCGCTAGCGGCTCGATACCACGATGGTCTGATCCGCCGGCGCGTCGGTCAGAACGACGATCGATCCATCGACCCACTCGACGCGAATCTCGTCTACCGTATCAGCCGCGCCAAGACCGAAGTGGGCGATTCTGCCCGGCTCTTGCGCCGCGTAGTTGGTCGATGCGTGAAGCTCGCGCATCTGCGTAACGCCGCCTGCGGTCACGTATACCCTAGACCCGATGCCATGACGGTGAAGCGGCGGGGCGCCTTCCAGCTCGACCTTCAGCCAGTGGTTTTCGTTCGGGGTGTCGTTGCGTAGCAGCGCGGGCGCGGCGGGGCGGCGGGACGGCTGCGCGCCGTCGGCGTCGTATTCGTGGTTGTTGACGATGAATATGTCTAGATCCCCGTCGTTGTCGTAGTCGAATAGAATTGCGCCGCGCCCCTGTCCTCTGTCGCCCGCGCCCGTCTGCTCGGCTACTTCGTGGAAGCCGCCGTCGCCGAGATTCTCGAACAGGCGGGCGGGCTGTTCGTCGAACTCCATCGGGTCGCCCTCGCGCGGCTGCTGCACCCAGCCGTTCACGTGGTAGATGTCTAGATCGGCGTCGTTGTCTAGGTCTCCGAAGCTGGCAGCCCAGCCCCATCCGCCATCGCGCACGCCCGCGCCGGCGGAGACCTCTGTAAAAGTCGCGCTCGCGTCGTTGCGATACAGCCGATTGCCCGTTCCCGCGTAGAGCGCTTTGTCCGGGTCCGTCGCGCCGAATATGCTGCTTACGAACCAGTCCAGATCGCCGTCATTGTCGTAATCTCCAATTGCGGAACCCATGCCGTTTTCGTCGGTCATGGCGTTCGTCGCGTCCGGCGACAGCTCGAACTTCCCATCGCCTACATTCAGGTATAGCCGAGACATGTTGTAGTCCGAGACGACGGCTAGATCGGGGAGCTTGTCGCCGTTCATGTCCGCGAAGCGCGGCGCGAATACCCACAGGTCTATCCGCGGCGAAGCGCGAAAGTCGTACATCGCCAACTGCCCCTGCCCTAGGTTTCGGTACATGAACAGCGGGGGCGGGGTGTCCGAGCCGATGAGCGGGTTGGGGGTTTCCACTTCCTGCCAATCGGAGCTTGTCTTGGTGGCGGCTTCGTAAGCCTGAGCGGTGTTCGAGTTCCACTCTCCGAGCGCAAGCTCTAGCAGCCCGTCGTTATCCACGTCTCCCCAGCTTGGGCTTGTTGCGAACGTCTTTGGTTCGGTAAGCATGTCGGCGTTCACGTCGAATCGCCCGCTTCCGTCGTTGATGAGCAGGTAGTGGGGCGCTTGCATCGAGGCGACGACGATATCCACGTCGCCGTCGTTGTCGTAGTCGGCGGCGGCGGCGGCGGTGCCCAGCTTGGTGGGCAGGTCCGCGCCCCTCTGCGCCGCCTCTTCGGAGAACGTTCCATCGCGCTGGTTCATGTATAGCAGGCTGGGCGCTTCGCCGCCCCGCAAGACGAACAGATCCAGCCAGCCGTCGCCGTCGAAGTCCTCGGCTGCCGCGCCGCCCGCCATGTCTTTCGGTTCCTGCTTGCCCAGCAGCGCGGCCGGCGCGGCGTGCGTGTGCGTGATGCCCGCCTCGCGGGTTGCGTCGGTAAAGCGCATTGCGCTAGCCCTGTCGAGCGCGGGGGCGGACGGCTGGGATTCGTAGCTGGCTCGCAGTCCAAAGCCGTCTCCGCCGACCAGCGCAGCGATCGCCAATACGCCCAGCCCGCCGGCTATGCCCAGCGCCCAAGAGCTTGCGCCGTAGGCGGCTATGGCTCTGAGGGGCATGACTTTGGACAATCCCCAGAAGGTGATAGGCCCCGCGCCCGCCGCGGTGAACAGCAGCGCGGCTGCGGGCGCGGTTCCCATGCCCGCGAGCAGCAGCGCGGCTACGAGCGGAATCTCGAACAGCAGCGGCACGTTGATGGCGATGCCGAGAGTGGCGGCGATGACTATGCCTAGAACGTCGTCCCCCAGCCAGTCGGTTACCGTCTGCGGGCTTATCCATTGGATGACGAGGCCGCCCGCGAACCCCGCGAGAATCATCACGGGCGCAAGCCGAATCACGTAGCCGGCGGTTATCTTCGCCCAGTCTCGGAATCCATCGCCAAGCGCTTCGCCCCATCCGACGCCGTCTGGGATCTGCGGCGCGTCCGGGAGCGCTGAGACGGGCTTGCCGCCCCCTTGAGCGATCTTTGCGACGAGCGGACCTAGGAGCAGCGCGCCCGCCACGCTCAGCGCGACGCGCGTTCCGCCGATGAGCGGCGCGAATACCATGATGGTCATGACGATCGCGGGCAGGTTCATGGTGGAAGAACCTTGCGTGATGGCGAGCGTGGTCTCGATTCCCGCGCCCCTGCGCCTGAACGCGGATGCGACCGGAACGATGCACGCGGAGCAGAGGTTCATCGCGGGGCCTACGAGCAAGCCTTTCGCCGCTCCCCGCACGCCCGTTCCGCGCAGCCCCCAGCCGCTGGATTGCGGGAACACGAACGCTTCCGTCGCGCCCGCCACCAGAAACGCGAACGCCATGCCCACCGCGACTAGCCTGAGATACGTGAGCGAGAAGCTCCACCAGCGCGAAAGCAGGGAGGATTCAAGCGGGTCTTCCACGCAGAACCCTTGAAAGCACTCCGCAGCCGGCGAGGTGGCTACCGCTAGGTCCGCCCTAACGGTGTCCAGCTTGGGCAGTCGGTTGAAGGCGAGGAAGAGCGCCAGCAGAGCGGCAATCAGAACGACGCCGACGATGCGCCGCTTCTTCGGCGCGGTGTCGTATAGAGAGCTTGGAATTTGGGTGGTTTGTATGCGGAGCATGGTTCGCAGTCTAAAGCGTGCGCGGGGGAGTGTCGGAAGTCCTTCGCGCGAAAGAGCGCCAAAATGCAAACGGGGCGCGGCGCAAATACCGCCGCGCCCCGTTGCGCTTATCGGTTGTCTATGCTTGGGGAGCTAGTCCCTGTAGCCGGTTCTCTCGAACCTCTGATCTTGGTCTAGCCAGACGTATGCCCACTTGGAAACGTAGTCAACGAATGCCAAGACTCGCTCTCCGTTGTGGTTCTGCACCCATGGCTGCCAGTAGTCGCCGCCGAAGCCTGCGGGCGTATGGACGCTGGGCGCAAGCTCTAGGTACTTGGTCGTAGCTATCTTGATTCGATCCACCTGATCCTGCGGGTCGGTGGCTACGAGAACGTCTTCCCACAGCTCTAGGAACTCTGGATCGTTCAGGTTGGACCTGTTCCACTGGTGTCCCGCCCTGAAGTCGTTCAAGGCGTTGGGCCTGCCGGTGACGTTGTTGGCGAAGAAGTCATACTGCTTCTCGAACAGCCTGCTCTGGAGAACTGGCCCATCCACCGGCTCTAGGGTTACTTCGACGCCGATGTCGTCCCAGAAGCCCACGGATATTTCAGCCGCTTCTAGCTGCATCTGGCTAGTGTTGCTGATGAGCAGCGGAATTTCGAAGCGAACGCCGTCCGATCCTTTGGTCAAACCCGCTTCGTCGAGAAGCCTCTCAGCCTCTGCGGGGTCGTATTTGTGGTAGTCCTGAACCATCTGAGGCTGCTCTTCGAGCGGCTGGTAGTGAACAGGCCACTCGGGCTGAAGCGGGAAGGTCAGCACGATGCCGTCTCCGCCGAACAGCGCATCCGTGTAGACGGAGCGGTCGATTGCGTAGTTCATCGCCAGCCGAACGCGGACGTCGTCGAACGGCGGCTTGTTCATGGGCATGAAGTATCCGAACGAGTCTTCCAGCGCGAGCGCCCTGCCCAGATCGGGGTTGGACTCTTCGAGCGCGGGTCTGTCCACCGTCCGCACGGCTTGGATGTGGTCTATCTTGCCCGTCCGCATGGCGGCTAGCCTAACGGCTTCCTGCGGGATGATAGTGTGGACCAGCCCGTCCATGAACGGGAGCTGGTACTCCGTGCCTTCCACGGTGTAGGTCATGTGCCAGTCTGGGTTCTTCTCGAACTCGATTGTGCTGCCGGGCGTGTAGCCGCCTTCGACAGTCATCCACGGCCCCGTTCCGGACTGGTTCCAAGGGTCGTCCAACCCCGCCTCGACTGTTTCGGGCGGAGCTGCCATGAAGTACGGGCCCCAAGCGAATTCGTAGCCCCAGAAAGAGATGGGCTTGTTGGTGTGGTGAGTGACCGAGTCCGCCACTCCGTCGCCGTCCGTGTCGTCAGCCGTCACATCGTCTAGGAAGTCGTGGCGAGGCCAGCGGCATTCCTTGATGCGGTTGATCTCGGCGGCTATCTCTTCGGCGGTAACCAGTCTGCCGAAGGTGGGGTGCTTGTCTTGCCATCTGAGACCGGGGCGCAGGTGGAAGCGGTACGTCAGCGGGTCGGGCAGGTCCCAGCTATCCGCCATGGCGCCCACCGCCAGCGTGTCCGTGCCGATTCCGAGTCTGGGCTGGAACGTAGTCAAGCCGGACCCGGATGGTCCCTTCGTATAGTCGCCCAGCAGGAAGTTTTCGATTACGTGGGTTTGCATGTGCTGAGCCTTGAACTGGCACATGTCCCATTCGCCGCCGGGGTCGCTCTCGAGCGCCAGCCGCAGCGTTCCGCCGTAGGTTGGCTTGGTGGTTATCTCGACTACGGTTTCGGATTCTTGCAGCTGCACCGGCACAGCCACTTCCTTCACCACTTCGACTTCTTTGATGATGGTTTCTCCGGGAACTTCCTTCACCACCTCCACCTCTTTGATGACCTCCACCTCTTTCACCACCTCTTTGATGATGACTTCCGGGGTAGGGGCGGGGGCGGGCGCTTCTTCTCCGGCGCAAGCCGCCGCGAGCGCGAGCAGCATTGCCGCTATCCCCGCTATCGCGGCGGACCAGACAGTCCGCGAACCGTTTCGCATTGCTTAGCCTCCTTGCTAGTAGTCGGATTCGACGATAGATTTGGATTTCAGTCTTTTACCACACCGCCGTTTTACGGTCAACGCAGAGTGGTTTCTAGTAGCGCCCCATTTGGCCGCGCAGACGCGGGTCGAGCAGGTCTCTCAGCGCGTCTCCGAACATGTTGGTGCTGTATACGACTATGCTCAGCGCCAAGCCGGGCCAGATAGCCAGCAAGGGCGCGGCGTACATGTAGTTTATGGCGGCGCCGCTCAGCATTCCGCCCCAGCTAGGCGCGGGCGGCGGCACGCCAAGCCCCAAGAAGCTCAGCCCGGCTTCCGCAAGCATCATGCCGGGCATTCTGGTAGTTACCAGCACCAGCAGGAAGGGCGCGACGTTGGGCAGCAGGTGGCGCAGCAGTATTCTGGGCGTCCCGACGCCTATCGCCTGCGCGCTCTCCACGTAGGCGTTTTGCCTGACGCTGATGACCGCGCCGCGCACCGATCTGGAGCCGCCAAGCCCGTAAGACAGCCCTAGTATGAACACTATGTTCCATAGGCCCGGCCCCACCACCGCCACCAGCAAGATGAGCAGGATGAGGTCCGGAAATACCAGCCAAGCGTCTATGAAACGCTGCACCACCAGATCGAACTTGCCCCCGAAGTATCCCGAAGGCAAGCCTATGAGGCAGGAGACGAACAGCGAGAACAGGCTGCCGATTACGCCCACGAGCATGGAGATGCGCGCGCCGTACACGATGCGGCTGAACATGTCTCGCCCGATGTTGTCCGTGCCTAGCCAATGCTCTGTCGAGGGCGGGGAGAGGAAGTTTCTGCGGAACTGCTCGTTGAATTCGTAGGGGGCTATCACGTCCGCGAACACGCCTACGAAGAAGAACACCAGCACGATGACCGCCGAGGCGGTTCCTAGCGGCTTGGTCTTCACCATCCGCGAGAGGAAGTCTGTTATCGGGTTGCGCCTCTTGGCGGCTAGACCTATCCGCTGGACGTCGCCGGCGTTAGCCATTCCGGTTGCCCTCTACCTGTAGCGGATTCTGGGATCCAGCCACGCATAGCTCAGATCGGTTATCAGGATGATGAGCAGCACGAATAGGCTGAACACGAACGTTACCCCGATGATGACGGGGAAATCTCGAACGAAAGCCGCCTCCACCGCAAGCCGTCCCATGCCGGGAAGCCCGAATATCTGCTCGATGATGACTGAGCCGCCGATTACGACTGGAACGTTCAGCCCGATTACGGTCACCACGGGGATAAGCGCGTTCTTCACGGCGTGCCTGAACACGACAACCCTTTCCCGAAGCCCCTTCGAGTAGGCGGTTCGGATGTAGTCTTCGCGCACCACTTCCAGCATCATGGTGCGCGTGAGCCGCATGTTGACGCCGTTGATAGCCATGCCCAGAATCACCGCCGGGAGCAGGTACATCTTCAGGTTGCCCCACGGGTCTTCCCAGAAGGGGATGTTGATTATGGGCGGCGACCAGCCCCACCAGATGGATGGGAAGACTACTACCATGATGCCCACCCAGAACGAGGGCAGGCTGATCAGCAGTATGGCGATGCTTCTGAAGATGTAATCTCCCGCGGAATCCTGTCGCATCGCGGAGAATATGCCTATGGGGAACGAGATGAGCAGCGCGGTTATCAGAGCCAGCACGCCTATTTCCAAGGTTACGGGAAGCCTGCTTAGGATGTGGTCCGTAACCTTGCCGCCGATGAAGATGGAGTCGCCCAAGTCGCCGCGCGTGAGCAGGTCTCGCCACCAGCGCAGATACTGTACATAGATAGGCCCATCCAGCCCCAGCTCCGCTTCCAGTTGCGCGCGCAGCTCTTCGCGATTCTCCTTGCCGGAGAGGTCCATTTGGCCTACCAGCACGTCTATCGCGTCGCCCGGTATGAGGCGCAGCGCGGCGGTAGTCAGGAACACGACTATCAGGATGGTGGGTATGACGAGGAGCAGTCTCCTCAGAATGTAAGCCCGCATACGCTTGCTTCGCCCTTAGAATTGAACGTCCACGCCGGCGGCTTCGAGCTGCGGGATGACCACGTCTTTGGAGTTGTCGTCCAGCGGCTCGCCCCAGAGCCTGACTATCGTACCCTCGCCCAAGCCGGCTTCCAAGAGCGGCGATAGGTCTGTTATCTGGTTCTTGGAAAGCTCCAGCAGGGTGAGGTTGGAGAGGTTGGCAAGCGGCGATATATCGCTGATGCTGTTGTTGGTGAGCTTGAGCGTAGTGAGGTTCGCAAGCCCGGCGAGGGCGGAGATGTCGGTTATCTGGTTCTCTTGCAGGTTGAGATCGGTGAGGTTGGAAAGCCCCGCCAGCGGGGATATGTCCACCACCGCGTTGTCCTGAATCCTCAAAGAGGTGAGGTTGATAAGCCCGGCGAGCGGCGAAACGTCCACTATCTGGTTCTGGGTGAGGTCTAGCGTGGTGAGGTTGGTAAGTTCCGCCAGCGGGGATATGTCCGCCGTCTTGTTCTGGGTGAGGTCGAACTCGGTTAGGTTGACGAGCTTTTCCATTCCGGTGAGGTCTTCGACGTACAGTTGAAGCCCCACGTTGAAGGTAGTTATCGTCTCCACTTCCGATACGAGGATAGGCCCATCGTCTTTGCGAAGTTTCAGCCTGATGTTCTCCTCTATCAACTCATCGGGAAAGACGACCTCTTCTCCGCCGCCGTTCGCAGCCGCTTCGCTCTCGGATTCGGCTGCCGTCGTCTGGGACTCAGCGGGCGCGTCCGAACCGCCGCAGGCGGAGAATGCGACTACCGCCGCCGCCGCTATTGCGATAGCTGTGAGAAGGCGCGAACGGTTCGCAATCGCGCTCGCAAAACCCTTGCCTGACAATTGGAGCCGAACCCCTTTCGCATATCTATTCACGAAGCCACTGAAACTATATGGACGAGCGCCCGCATTGTCAACCGCGCGCCTGCCAGACGCCGCGACTCTCAGCCCCTCAAGAAGCCTTCGACCAGCTTCGCGAACTCGTCTGGGCGCTCTATCTCAGGGCGGTGTCCGCAGCCGTCCATGACATCCAGCCGCGAACCGGGGATGGATTCGTGGAACACCTGCGACGCGCTCAGCGGCACTATCGGGTTCTGCCTGCCCCAGATTATCTGCGTGGGCAGCCGCTTCAGCCGCCCCAGCAGATGCGGCAGCGCGGCGTAGTGCATGTAGGGACGCCATCCCAGCCGGCAAGCCTGCTCTCGCGCGATTTCCCAGTACTCCGCCTGCTCCGGCGTAGGCTCTTCTGGGCAGACGGCGGCGAAATCCGGCGTATTGTCAGGGTCTACGAAGCTCTCGGCGATGAACTCTTTGGCAACCACCAAGAACATGTCGAATATCTCGCCAGAGGGCGGCTTCACGCCCATCGGGTTGACCAGAACGAGCTTGTCGAACCTGTCCGGCTGCATCGTAGCCATCTCCGCCGCCAGCCAGCCGCCGAACGAAAACCCCATGAGAGCCGTTCGCTCGACGCCCATATCGTCCAGCGCGGCGAGATACCAGCCCGCCAAGTCTCGCATGTTCATGATCCAGTCTATGAACGGCGAATCGCCGAAGCCGGGGTGGGAAGGGATGGTCAGCTCGAAGCCGCTAGACAGCGCCTCGTGGTAACGCATCCAGCCCGGATGCCCCATCTCCTCATGCAGTATCAGCAGCGGGTCGCCCGATCCGCCCCTGACCACCTGCACGGTGGAGCCTGCCGCTTCCACCATCTCCTCGGTCCATGTCTGTACAGCGGTAGTCACGCGCCTTGCCTCCGGTTCTTGCATTGGGTAGTTCTCGATGGTTGGAGGTGTCATCGCCTGAACAGCTCGCGTCGCAGCTGCGCCTGCGTGATGCCAAGATAGTTGCTTGCCAAGGAGCGGAGCCTAATCGTTTGGGGTGCGTGTCCCTCGTCGAAGTGGCAGAGAGTGGCGTCCCTAACCATACGCTTCAGCTCTTCCCAGTCGTCCCCTTCCGTGACGATGTCGAACTCGCGGGCTGCGGCGTAATATCCACCCTCTTCGGCCTCGTAGGCGTCGAAAGTTACTTCGGTCGGTATAGGGTCCGGTTTCATATCGGCATCCCCCGCGTGTGCAATCCCAAGCCCGCGCGCATTATAGTACATGGCAACGGATAGATGTATATGCGAGGTGATCTATGGGCGACGTCGGAATCATGGGGCTTAGGCCTCCGGGCGGCAGTTGGCGGGACACGCTGGACATGGCGGCGCGCGTCGACGCGCTGGGGTACAGCTGCGTTACGATGGGCGAGGCGTGGGGCGAAGACGCCTTCACCTCGCTGGCGCAGATAGCGGCGGTCACCTCGCGCATACGCATCGGCACCAGCATCGTGCCGATATTCGCGCGCTCGCCGTCCAACATCGCTATGACGGCGGGGAACATGGATATCATGTCCGAAGGGCGGTTCTTCCTAGGGCTGGGCGCGAGCGGCAAGCTGGTCATCGAAGACTTCCACGGCGAGCGCTTCAGCAAGCCGCTGACGCGGATGCGCGAGTACATAGACATCATCCGCAAGGCTATCCGCTCCGAGCGCATCGACCACGAGGGCGAGTTCTTCCGCACCCAACGTTTCAGGCTGCGCTTCCGCCCGCTGCGAGACCGCATCCCCATCTACATCGCTTCGCTCAGCCCGCCTAGCCTGCGGCTCACGGGCGAGCTTGCAGACGGCTGGCTGCCGATATTCCTCGCGCCCTCGCGCATGGAGTCGGCGCTCGCGGAGCTTAGGGCGGGCGCGGAGTCCGCCGGCAGGTCTCTGGACGACATCGCCTTCTCGCCGCAAGTGTCGGTGTACGTGACGGACGACGCATCAGCCGCGCGAGACCGCGAGCGCCCGCACATAGCGTTCTACATAGGCGGCATGGGCGTGTTCTATCATCAGTACATGCGCCGAATAGGTTTCCGCGAAGAAGCCGACCGTATCCGCGAAGCCTACCTGTCGCGCGACCGCGAGCGCGCCGCAAGGCTGGTTACCGACGAGATGGTGGACGCGATGACGATTATCGGCAACCCCGAAGAGTGCCGCGATCAGATGCAGACGTACTTCGACGCGGGGGTCGATGAGATCCGCTTAGTGCTGAACGAGCCGGACGCCGATTCCTATGTGCGCGTGGTGGAGGCGCTTGCGCCGGGCGGGTAGCCTGTCCATTGTCGGAATCAGGATTCTCTGGATTAGTGGATTTCCAAGACCACGACGTGAAAACCCTAAGAATCTCGAAATCATGTGAATCCTGATTCTGACAACTGGAAATACCTGCCCCTGTCAGCCCGCAAAGGGGAGATGCGATTTTTGCAATTCTCTCGATGGCAATCCGTTTCCTGAATCTCCCCATACCCCCGTTCTCCTATGCAACCCCGCTCCCGCGCCTGTAGACTTATCCGCGTCGGCAATCCATATAGATAGCCAAGAGCGCGGGGGAGTATGCGGCAGGTCATCATCTACACGGACGGCGCATGTTCGGGCAACCCCGGGCGCGGCGGGTACGGCGCGGTATTGCGGAGCGGCGGCGGCTCGAAGGAGATCAGCGGCGGCTTTCGGCGCACCACCAACAACCGCATGGAGCTGCTCGGCGTCATCGAGGGGCTGCGCGCGCTGGGCGAGCCGTGCGGCGTTACGGTGTTCAGCGATTCCAAGTACATCGTCGACGCGGTGAACAAGGGCTGGGCGCGCAAGTGGCGCGCCAACGGCTGGATGCGGAACAAGCGCGATCGCGCGCTGAACCCGGATCTCTGGGCGAAGCTGCTCGATCTGCTGGACGCGCACGATGTGAACGTCCGATGGGTGCGCGGACACGCGGGCAACGCGGGCAACGAACGCGCGGACGCGCTCGCGGTAGCCGCGTCCAAAGGGCGGAATCTTGCGGTGGACGCGGGCTACGAGCATCCGAGAAGGAGGATGCTATGACGCGGACTAGCCAACCAACGCTGACGCACGTGGACGCGGACGGCGGCGCGCGCATGGTGGACGTGGGCGCAAAGCCGGCTACGGCGCGCGAGGCGGTGGCGCGCGGGCGGGTAGTCATGCGAGCCGAGACGCTGGAGCTTATCCGCCAAAACGCTTTCGACAAGGGAGACGTTCTAGCCGTCGCGCGCGTCGCGGGCATCATGGGCGGCAAGAAGACTTCCGAGCTTATCCCGCTCTGCCACCCGCTGCCCATAGACAGCATCGGCGTCGAGTTCGAGCTGAACGCGAGCGACTCCGCCGTAGAGATAGCAGCCACCGCGCGCACTACAGGCAAGACGGGCGTGGAGATGGAGGCGCTCGCGGCGCTCACGGTAGCCGCGCTCACCATATATGACATGTGCAAGGCGGTCGATCGCGGCATGAAGATAGAATCCGTCAGGCTGGCGCGCAAGACGGGCGGGCAGAGCGGCGACGTGATTCTGGAAGACGCATGAGCGACCGTCGCTCCATAGATTCGATATGCGCCGCCGCAGGCTCCGACGCGGCTGTATGGCAAGCCGCCGCGCCGCTGACCGCGCCCATATTCCAAAACTCGGTGTTCGCCGCAGAAAGCCTCGAACAGGTGGACGACATCTACGAGGGGCGGCAAGACGGCTTCATCTACTCGCGCGACGCCAACCCGAACGCGGCGGTCTTGGAGCGCGTGGTGGCGCAGCTGGAAGGCGCGGATGACGCCGTAGCGTTCGCGTCCGGCATGGGCGCGGTGGGCGTTTCGCTGCTGGCGCTGCTAGAGGCGGGCGATACCGTAGTGGCGTCGCGCGATCTGTACGGCGGCACAAGTCAAATGCTGACGAACTGGCTGCCGCGACTTGACATCCGAACGGAGTTCGTCGACGCCTCCAATATCGGCGAAGTGGAAGCGGCGTTGGACCGCGCTCGCAAGCCGTCGCTCGTTCTAGTGGAGTCGCTCACCAACCCGCTGCTGCGGATGTGCGACATCGGCGCGATAGCCGAGCTTGCTTCCGCTCGCCGCTCGCGGCTCGCGGTGGACAACACGCTGGCGACGCCGCTCTTGCTCAGACCGCTCGCGCTGGGCGCGGATGTCGCGCTGCACTCCGCCACGAAGAGCTTGGGCGGGCATTCAGACGTTACGGGCGGCGCGGCGGCGGCGCGCGCGGACTTGGCGATGGAGATTCGCGCGGCTAACCGCATCTGGGGCAGCGCGCTGGACCCGTTCGCGGCTTGGCTCATCGCGCGCGGCGTCCGCACCCTGCCGCTCAGGATAGAGCGCGCCTGCGAGAACGCCGCTCGCGTCGCGCAGTTCCTCGCGGACAGCCCGCGCGTCGCCGCCGTCCACTATCCCGGCTTGCCCGGATACCCGCAGCGCGCGCTAGCCGAATCCACGCTCCAACGCGGCTTCGGCTTCATGGCGTCGTTCGAGCTTGCGGGCGGCGGGGAAGCGGCTTCGCGGTTCGTTCGCGCGCTGCGGATGATTCGCTTCGCAGCCAGCCTCGGCGAGGCGCAGACTACCATCTCGCATCCCGCCAAGACATCCCACCGCTCGCTGTCGCCCGAAGAGCGCGAGCGAGCCGGCATATCCGACGGCTTGATCCGCCTATCCTGCGGTTTGGAGTCTGCGGACGATATTATCGGAGACATAGAACAGGCGCTGGCAAGCGTATAGCATCTCAGGAGCAGCTATGAATTTCGAAGATGTGAGACCGTTCTTCGAGACGCATCACAGGGGCGTAATATCCACGCGCAGAGCCAACGGCGCCACTCACGCCAGCATAGTGGTTTGCGGCGCTTACGAGGGACACGCCGCGTTCGTGTCCGTCTATCCGCGCTCGGTGAAAATTCGCAACCTGCGGCGCGATCCGAATTGCAGTGTGCTGGCGGTGTCCGAAGACTGGCGGCAGTGGGCGACGGTGGAGGGCAGGGCTACCCTGTTCGGATACGACAACACGGACGCCGAACGGCTGCGCGTGATGCTGCGCGAGGTGTACATGGCTTGCAGCGACACCGAGCATCCCGACTGGGAAGAGTACGACCGCGCGATGGTGGATCAAGAAGCCGTCATCGCGCTGGTGTCGCCTGAGCGCGTGTACGGGCTTCTCAGGCGGTAGGTGCGCCGCCGGAGCGCTGATGTTGTCGTTCATTCGCAACCGTTCGAAGAAGAGCCGCCGACTGAAGGGCGAGCTAGAGACGCCGGATATGCTGGTGGTAGGGCTGGGCAATCCGGGACCGCAGTACGCGCGCACGCGCCACAACGCCGGCTGGTGGCTGGTGGACTTGCTGGCGGCGCGGCTCGGCGTAGATCTGCGGCGCGCGCACTCCACCACGAGGCTGGGCGTGGGCGAGCTTGCCGGGCGGCGCGTGGCGCTCGCCAAGCCGCGAACGTACGTCAACGGCAGCGGCGCGGCGGTGGCGTACCTGCTCGACAGGCTGCGCGCGCCGCGAGATAGGCTGCTGGTGGTCTACGACGAAATCGCGCTGCCGCCCGGCAAGCTCCGCCTGCGTCCGCGAGGCGGAGCCGCCGGACACAACGGCGTCAAATCCATCATAGAGGCGCTCGGCGGGCAGGAGTTTCGGCGGCTCAGAATCGGCGTCGGCAGCCCTCCGCCGGGCTGGGACCGCGTAGGCTGGGCGCTGGGCGAGATGAACACGGATGACCAACAGCTCGTGGACGACGCGATAGCGCGCGCGGCGGACGCCATCGAAACCCTCATGCAAGAGGGCATAGACGCCGCAATGAACCGCTTCAATTGATTTTGGCGTGGACGCGCGGGGTTCGGATATCCATACGCTCCGCGAATCCCGCCCATCCCGCGAGTTCCAGCCCTGTTGACTACCATGCCACTCGCCTATAGGATTCTCTCGCCAATCAACAGACGTGGAGATTTGCTCGATGCGTAGACACGCGCTCGAAGGCGTTCGGGTTGTGGATTTCTCTTGGATAGTCGCAGGTCCTACGTGCACGCGGATTCTGGCGGACTTCGGCGCGGAGGTCATCCGCATCGAGTTCGAGCAGACTATGGACTACATTCGCGGCGCGATGACGCCGGACGGCTCCACAAGCCCGAACGTGAGCGGCTTCTTCAACGACCTCAACCGCAACAAGCTGGGCGTTACGCTGAACGTGATGCACCCGCGCGGCATGGAGATGCTGCGCGAGCTTATCTCCATATCCGACATGGTGGTGGAGAACTTCAGCGCGAGCGTGCTGGAGCGCTGGGGGCTGGACTACGAAGCTCAGCGCGAAATACGCCCGGACATCATCTACCTCAGCCTTTCGGGGTTCGGACACACGGGGCGCGACAAGAGCTATGTCACTTGGGGGCCTACGGCGCAGGCGCTTTCGGGGCTTACGTACATGTCCGGGCTTCCCGGCGAAGAGCCGGCGGGCTGGGGGTTTTCGTACATGGACCACACCGCCGGCTACTATGGCGCGATGGCGTGCGCTATGGCTCTCCACCACCGCAACCGCACCGGCGAAGGGCAGTGGATAGACATGTCGCAAGTCGAATCCGGCATGGCGCTCGCGGGCGCGGCTATTCTGGATAAGACGGTCAACGGTCGCCCGTTTCGGCGCGATGGGAGACCGCCCGGCAACCGATCTCCCGACCGAGACGCCGCGCCGCACGGCGCATACCGCTGCAAGGGGGATGATCGCTGGTGCGCCATAGCCGTGTTCGACGATACGCAGTGGGCGGCTTTCGCGGAAGCCATCGGCGCGCCGGATTGGGTTGCCGACAAACGCTTCGCCACCGCCGCCGACAGACGCGCCAACCAAGACGCGCTCGACGCGCTGGTTGAGACGTGGACGCTCCGCCATACCCCGCATGAGGCGATGCGAAAGCTGCAAGCCGCCGGCGTTCCCTCGGGCGCGGTGCAGACTCCGCAAGAGAAGGTAGAGGAAGATCCGCAGCTGGCGCATCGCGGCTTCCTGCCGGAGATAGGACACGCCGAGCTGGGAGTAGCCAAGTTCGAGGGCGAGCCGATGCGCCTCTCCCGCTCGCCGTGGGAGCTGCGCCGCGCGTCGCCGCTGATGGGCGAGCATTCGCAAGAGATATTCGGAGACCTGCTCGGCGTCTCACAGGAGGATATTGCGGATATGATGGTCGAGGGGGTTATCTGATGTCGGACAGCCGCCCGGGGCCTCTCGCGGACCTCACCGCGCTGGACTTGTGCGATGAGAAGGGGCAGCTAGTGGGCAAGCTGCTGGGCGATATGGGCGCGCGCGTCATCAAGGTGGAGCCGCCGTCCGGCGACTCCGCGCGCCGCGTGGGTCCCTTCCGCGCCGACGAACCGCGCCTGAACGCCAGCTTGTACTTCTGGGCGTTCAACACCGCCAAGCAGGGCATTACGCTGAACCTAGACGACGCGCGCGGGCAGGAGATATGCCGCAGGCTAGCCGCGCGCGCTGACTTGGTTCTGGAGAGCTTCGATCCGGGCTGGCTGGACGCTCGCGGGCTTGGCTACGAACGGCTCAGCGCCGCCTCGCCGTCTCTGGTGATGACCTCGCTAGCCGCATTCGGGCAGGATGGACCGTACCGCGACTATAAGACGTCCGACCTCGTGGCGCTGGCGATGGGCGGCGTTATGCACAGCTGCGGTTACGACGACGTTCCCCGCTCGCCCCCCATAGCGCCGAGCGGCGGGCATGGGTACATGATAGGCGCGCACTACGCCACGCTAGGAACGCTGATGGCGCTCAACTGGCGCGACATGACGGGAGAAGGGCAGCATGTGGACGCCTCGATTCACGAGGCTTGCTCATGCACCACCGAAGCGGCTATGCCAACGTACATCTACCAGAAAGAGAACGTGCATAGGCAGACTGGACGACATCACGGCGTCCAGCCAACGCCCAAGACGCTCTGCCCAACGAGCGATGGCAAGTATATAAACGTGTTCGCGGTGTTCACTAGCCTGAATCAGTGGTGGTCGCTGGTGACGTGGATGGACTCGAAGGGAATGGCGGAAGATCTGACGGATGATAGATTCCGAGACATGGCGATAATGCGCGCGCGCTCCGGCGCCGAAGTGGATCACGCCTTCGCAGTGGTGCAGCGCTTCATCGCGGCGCACACGGCGGAGGAGATATACCGGGGCGCGCAGGAGCGCAAGTTCCCGTGGGGCGTAGTGCGATCGCCCGAAGAGACGCTGGAAGATCCCCACTTCGTCGAAGACCGCGCCTTCTTCGAGCAAGTGGAGCATCCTGAGTTGGGCGAGACGCACACCTACGCGGGGCGCCCATACGTCTGGAGCCGCACGCCGTGGTCGACGTTCCGCAGCCCGCTGCTGGGCGAGCATAACGAGCTAATCTATGGCGGCGAGCTTGGCATGTCCGCCGCCGAGATAGCGCGGCTGAAGGCGGATGGGGTTATCTAGTCAGTTCATCCGTATGCCGCCGTCCACGTTTATGGCTTGCCCCGTGATGTTCTTCGCGTCGTCGGACGCTAGGAACGCCGCCAGCTTGCCGATGTCTTCCGGCGTCTGCTCGCGTCGCATGGGCATTGTGGACGCGACTATCCTCTCGAACAGATCCCTTCCCGGCATTCCCTTCACGTCCGCCTGCTGAGAGCCGATGCGCGAACGGCGCTGGGCTATCGCCTCCCACATGGGCGTCCACAGCAGCCCCGGGCAGATGGCGTTCACCGTGATCCTGTGCTTGGCGAGCTGAAGCGCGCTGGATTGCGTCCAGCTTATGACGGCGGCTTTGGATGTGGAGTAGTGCGGTATCTCCGGGCTGCCCTGCCGTCCGGCTATGGACGCGATGTTGATTATCCGCCCGGAGCCGCGCTCTATCATGTGCGGCTCTACCGCCTCCGTCGCCATGACTATGCCGCGAACGTTGACCGCGAACGTCTCGCTCCAGTCTTCATCCGAGGGCGTGTCGCGTCCCCACAGGTCGCGCGCGCCGATGATGCCGGCGTTGTTCACTAGTATGTCTATTCGTCCGAGCCGCCGCAGCGCTTCGGATACGGCGTCCGCTATAGACTGCCTATCCGTAACGTCCACGCTGAGCGCGACGGCGCGGCGTCCCAAGCCCCGCGCTTCGTCCGATACCCGCTCGGCGTTGTCTGTCAGCAGGTCTGCGACGGCTATATCCGCGCCCTGCTCCGCCAGCGCTAGGCTTATTCCGCGCCCGATTCCGCGTCCCGCGCCGGTAACCAGCGCTACTTTTCCGCTAAGGTCCGCCAACATCGCGTTCACCTCGTTCCTGATGATCGTTCGTCTTGTCGCGCCGCTCGTCGCCGGATGATGTGGACGCGGCGCGGGTCTATCAGCCGATGCTCGAATCGGCGCGGGTCTAGCTTGGCGACGTAAGACAGCAGCCGCTCCGTGCCTATTATCCTTGGCGCGAAGGCGAACAGCCGCCGCCTGCCGAGCGAAATCCAGCGCCGCGCCCAGAACGTCCACAGCACGCCGCCGATGGCGACCCCCATGACGCCCAGCACCGCGAAATATCCCCACTGCCAGCTGAGTTCGGGGATGTGGGCGAAGTTCATGCCGTATATCCCCGCGATGAGGCTCAGCGGCATGAACACCGTCGCCACCACCGCCAGAACGCGCATCGATTCGTTCTGCTGGTTCGCCACCATGGATAGATACACCGAAAACGAGGTGTCGACGCGGTCGCGCAGCTCTACCACATAGCTTTCTACGCTGAGGATGGAGTCGTATATATCGCGGAAATACAGCCGAGCGTCGCCGGTGACGTGCGCGAATTCGGCGCGCCCCAGCTGTCTGAGCGTTTCACGCTGCGGCGCCACCTCCCGCCGCAATTGCAGTATCGATTGCTTGAGTTCTAGAATCGCCCCCAACGCCTCGGTATCCGGCTTCTCTATTACCGCAGCCTCTATCGCGTCCGCCAACTCGCCCAGCCCTTGCAGGCTAGGCCATATGTGGTTCACGAGCGCGTCCAGCAGCATGTACGCGATGAAGGGCGCGCCGCGGTCGAGCGGCGTCCCGTCGCGCTCGACCATCGCCGCCACCGCCTCGACGTTGTACAACAATCTGTCGTGGTTGCTGACGACGAAATTGGCGCCTATGAATATATCCATCTCGGCCGTCGCCAGCGTTCGCGCTTCGGCGGCATAGTCTATGCCGCGCGCGATGACGAACACGCTGCCGCCGTAATCTTCGACTTTGGGCTGCTGCGGCTCCGGATCCAAGCAGGCGTCGAGCGCGAGCGGGTGAAGCCCGAACACGCGCTCCAGCATTTCAGCGTCGTCCGCAGTCAGCCCGTCGAAATCCAGCCAGACTATAGCGCCCGGCGCGTTCAGCGCGTCGCGCATGGCGCTTTCGGACAGATCGCGCTCGACCGCGCCCGTCGGGGTGAGAGAATAGCTTCTGCAAGGCATATCAGCGCCTCGACCGCCGCCGCGCGTCAGGCGAGCAGCTCAGCCATCGCCCGCTTGTCCGTTCCGACGACTAGCCGCCCGTCGCGCGTGGCTATCAGCGGGCGGCGGATGAGGCGCGGCTCGTCCGCCATGAGCGCGAGCATCCGCTCGTTATCCGCGGCAAGCTCATCGCGGGGTATGCCCAGCTTGCGGAACGACGGCGACCGCCACGAGAAATAGTCGGATACGGCGCGATCGCCGATGAGCCGCCGCAGATCGTCTACGTCGAGCCTATCGGCGAAGAAGTCGCGCTCCTCGAAGTCCGCGCCCGCTTGTGAAAGCTCCGCTTTCACTCGTCGGCAGGTACTTCATCGCTTCCAAGTGTAGACGACTGTGGGCGTTCGAGGCATTGGACGGCTCTCCTAGCTGTTCGGGAAGTTGTCCGCTCAGCATATGCGCCGCGCCGAGATGCGGCAAGCGGTTCGTCGCCCAAGAATTCACAGAAAGGAGGGGAGGGGAGATATAGCTGTAGATCTATGCGATTCCCTCGCTACCACTCTTCCACGCGAATCAGATTGCCCACTTCTGCCACCGTTTCCAGCGCGCGCAGCTCGCGGATGGTGCGCTGCATGGCGGCTTCGTTGGCGCGGTGAGTCATGAGCACTATCTCTGCGCGTTTGGCGGCTTCGTCCACCTCTTTTTGGATGGCGGAGGCGATGGATATGTTGTGCCGCGCGAATACCGCGCCTACTTGCGCCAGCACGCCGGGGCGGTCGGCGGCGGTGAAGCGGATGTAGTATCGCGTCTCCAGCTCGGATATGCGCGCGATGGTCTTGCGCGGCGCGGCGCTGTCTCGCGCGGGGGCATTCGGCGGCGCGGCGCCGGACGCTATGCCGCGCGCGATGTCTACCACGTCGGCAAGCGCCGCGCTGGCGGTGGGCATCGCGCCCGCGCCCGCGCCGTGGAACAGCAGCTTGCCGGCTAGATCCGTCTGAATCTCCACCGCGTTCAGCACGCCGTCCACCTTGGCTATCATCGCGTCTTCATGCACGAACGCGGGATGAACGCGCGCTTGCACCGAGCCGCCCGCCGCCGACGCGATGCCGAGCAGCTTGATGGCGTATCCAAGCTCTCGCGCGTAGCGAAAATCTCGCGCGGTGAGGCGGGCGATGCCCTCGTGAAACACGTCCGCGTCTGTAACGCGCTCCCGAAAGCCGAGCGTCGCCAGTATCGCCAGCTTGTAGGCGGCGTCGATGCCCTCCACGTCGTTCGTCGGGTCCGCCTCCGCGTACCCCAGCCGCTGCGCCTCGCCGAGCGCGTCATCGAAATCCGCGCCGTCGCGCTCCATTCTGGTGAGTATGTAATTGGTGGTGCCGTTGATGATGCCGTGGATAGTCAGCACGTCGTTGGCGGCAAGATCGCGCGTGAGCGGCGAGATGATGGGCGTTCCGCCCGCGACGGCCGCTTCGAACAGCGCGCGGACGCCTTGCTTTCTCGCGCTGTTTTCTATGTCTAATCCGTGCCGCGCCATGACTTCTTTGTTGGCGGTAACGACGTGTTTGCCGCGCGATATGGCGCGCAGGATGTAATCTTTCGCGGGACGCTCCCCGCCCATAAGCTCGACTACGATGTCGACGTGCGGGTCGTCCAGCGCTTCGGAGGCGTCGGCGGTCAGGACGCCGTCGGCAAGCTCGACGGCTCTGGGCTTGCCGAGATCGCGCGCCAGAACGCGCCTCAGCTCCAGCGGTTTGCCGACCAGTTCGGTTAGGTGGGCGCGCTTGCTCAGGAGCGTCTGCGCCACTCCGCCCCCGACGACGCCTATGCCGAGCAGCGCTATTCCTATGGAGTCTTTGGTCACGGCGATCCCCATGTGTTTACAGGATGAACAGGATATGCGGGATATTGGGGATAGGTGCAAGCGTCCGACAAGAGACGAGCGGGCTAGGGCAACAAGCCTTGCAGCGGGTTGGCGGCAGGCGTGGGCGTGGTGGTTGCGCTGATTCTGAGCTGCTCCACGAACCAAGCGTAGACATCCGAGTCGAAGGTGGCGTAGACGTCGTGGTTCTGCCGCTCTTCGTTCACCCATATTTGCAGCGCGCGCGTCTTGAGCAGCTCGCGGTTCAGGCGGCTGACCTCTAGGTTTTCGTCTCGTTCCGAGATTACGAAGAAGAACACAGTCTGCGGGTTTTCGACGTTGGGAATCGGGTCGGACAGCTCGCTGATCTCCAAATCCCAGAACCTGCGCTCGTAGTCTTCGTGAATGCCTAGGGGCGTCCACCCCAGCGCGCCGCCGGATTGGTACGTCTCCGGGTCGCTGGAGAACTCGCGCGCTATGGCGCGGACTACGGCGCGGATGTTCTCCGGGCTTGTGTCGTCGCCGAGCGTGTCCGCGTATTTCGTCTGCATTATGTCTATCTCGTCATTCCGCGCCATGGCGATGCGGTGGAGGTAGACTTGCTCGGCGAACGCGGGAACTTGGTCGCTCAAAAACTGGCGGTATTTATTGCGGAGCAGCCCTTTGCGGATGAGGTCTCGGTGTTCGGCTTCGGACACTTGGGTTTGGTTGAGGAACTGGCGGTAGCGCTCGTTGAACTCGCGCTCGACTTGCTCGGGGGACTTTCCGAGCGATTCGTCTTCGGACGGCGCGAGCGCGCGGCGTATCTCGTCGTCTATCTCTTCGCGGGATACGGTGATGCCGTCGCCCGGCGCGGCTTGCGCGATGACTTCGTTTTCGACGATGAGCTGGAGCGCCTCGAAGATGTCGTCGTTGGTGCGTAGCTGCTGCTGCGTTTGGGAAATCTCCATCGAGCGCTGGCGCAGCCGCAGCAGCTTCACCATGTCGCCGCGCGTGTAGACGACATCGTTGACGCGGATGATGAGTTGCTGCGGGGGGAGGACGAATATGATGACGTATCCGGCTACGACTATGGCGCTGATGGCGACGAGCATCGCGGCGATGATGATTGCCGCGAGCCTGCGGCGGCGGCGCTCTTCTGGGGAGCGTTCCGCCGCCACTCTGCGGCTGTCTCTTCTCGCCGTTCGTCCGGGCGGGCGCTGCCGCGCTTCGTCAACCACGTCTGCGGTGTCCGTCTCGATATGCGCCGTTCACGCTCGGTTGGGGAGCGCGCTTACCTGTACCACCGCATGGGCGGGCCGTCGTGGTCTGGGCTGAACGGGATGATGGCGAGATGGCGGGCGCGCTTGACGGCGTTGGCAAGCCCGCGCTGGTGCTTGGAGCATACGCCCGTCTTGCGGCGGGATTCTATCTTCCAGCGGTCTGTCATGTATCGCCTGAAGCGGTCGAGGTCTTTGTAGTCTATGTATTCGATGTGGTCTACGCAGAAGCCGCATATCTTGCGTCGGCTGTAGTATCTTGGCCTGCCGCGTCTGCCGCCGAATCGTCCGCCCGGACGCCCTCCGGACCTGCCGCCGCCCGGTCTGCCGCCTCCTTGCCTGCCTCCCGGCGGGCGCTGACCGGTGGATGGCCCCCCCGGCCGTCGCTGCCCCGTAGTGGGTCCGCCCGGCATGCCGGCTGGGCGGGGGCTAGTGGATGGCGGTCTGCCGCTCTGTGTCGTCATATGCGGTTCACCTTCGTAGAGTGTCTTCTTTATCGATACGTCGGCAAGTCGGCGCGCGGTTCTGCGCGCGCCGCGCGAATTGCTACCACGGCAGATCTTCGGCGTCCTCTTCGGGCATGTTCGCCCCCGGTGCGCCGCCGAAGTCGCCGCCCGCGCCGGCGTTTTGGTTGCGCGTGTCTATGAACTGGACTTCGCTGGCGCGCACGTCCAGAGAAACCCGCGTTTCGCCGCTCTGCGTCTGGTAGGTTCGGCTGTTCAACCGCCCCTCGACGTACACCTTGCTGCCTCTGGAAAGAAACTGATTCGTAACTTCCGCCAGCCTTCCCCACGCGCTGATGTTGAACCACGTAGTTTCTTCGCGCTGCTGGCCGTCTCTGGAGTTGTAGCGTCTGCTGGTGGCTACGGAGAAGTTGGTTACTGCGTCGCCGCTGGCCAAGTACCGCATCTCAGGATCTCTGCCCAAGTTGCCGATGATGAGGATTTTGTTCATGCTCATGGAGATGCTCCTAGCGTGGCGTGTGGCGGCGGCTCATTCGCGCTCGTTCGTGGCGGCGTGCCGGTCGGATAGGGCGCATGGGATTCAGGACTGCGTCCGCGGCGGGGCGGGGACTGTCGGCGGTCTGATAGACGAAGACGGCAGGGACGCGGCGGCGAGTTGCGCGGCGGCGATTCTTCTCGCCTCGTCGCGCGCTCTCGCCTCGCGCTCGGCGGCGGCGCGTCTCTCGGCTTGCGCCTGCGCCTCGCGCTCGCGTTCCGCCTGCTTCTCCATTGCGGCTATCTCGGACGCTTCCAGCCTGAACACCAGATGCCTCAACACATCTTGCGCCGCGTTCAGCGTCTTATCCAGCGCGACGGCGGTTTGCGCCTCCATCGAACAGCGCGTGATGAAGTAGTTGCCTTCGATGAAGCGCTGTATCGGGTACGCCAGCCGTCTGACGCCCCAGTTCTCCTGATGGGATACGCTCCCGGGTCCTTCATCGATGAAATCCGTTATTCGCGCGACGGTCTCCGCCGCCTCGGATTCCGAAGTCTCCGGGCTGAGTATCATCACAACCTCGTATTCTCGCATCCGTTCCGAAACCAAGCCAAAACTCCTGCTGTTTGGGAAATCGACCTAATCCCTCGTCCCTCGACGGGCTGATAAGGGCGTGTAAGCCGCTTTCGCTACGATATAGTCAGCGTCGCCAGACCCGGACACGCCGATGTGGAACGCATCCGCGTCGCCCCTTATGATACACAGTCAGAGCCGCCCCCGGACACGTCTCGCGCTCGAAGCGCCTTCAGCCGCAGCCCATCCAGTCAGAGCCGCCCCTGAACACGACCCGCGCTCACCGCGCCTTCAGCCGGCAGCTCATCCAGTCAGAGCCGCACCTGAACACGACCCGCGCTCGAAGTGCCTTCAGATGGCAACCCATCCAGTCAGAGCCGCCCCTGAATACGTCCTGCGCTCACCGTGCCTTCAGCCGGCAGCCCATCCAGTCAGAGCCGCCCCTGAACACGACCCGCGCTCACTGCGCCTTCAGATGGCAGCCCATCCAGTCAGAGCCGCTCCCGGACACGACCCGCGCCCCTGTCGTTCCGAGCCACCCTTGTCAAACCGAGCCACCCTTGTCAAACCAAGCCGCCCTTGTCATTCCGAGCGCCCACCTCTGTCATTCCGAGTGCAGCGAGGAATCTAAAAACTTCGCCAAGCACAACGCGCAGGCGCGATTATAGCACGCCGCGCAATGGACGGGCTAGTTGGCGAGAGCCGCTTCCGCTGGTACATTGGGGCGAGAGCGGCAGCCCACGGCTAACGGGAGGCGACTATGGCTACGGCAACTGCGGACGCGGTAATCATTGGCGGCGGCGTGATGGGGTGCGGCATCCTCTACAACCTCGCGCTGCGGGGCATGACGAACGCGACGCTGCTGGAGCGCGATGTCTTAGGCTCCGGCTCCACCGGCAGGTCTCAGGCTATCTTGCGGATGCACTATTCCAACGCGGTCACGACGCGGCTGGCGTGGGACAGCCTCGCCATCTTCCGAGATTTCGAGGAGATGACGGGGACGCCCTCCGGCTACACGCGCACGGGCTACTTCGTGATAGTAGGGCGGGAGGACAGGGACGCGCTGCTGGCGAACGTCGAGATGCAGCGCGCGCAGGGCGTGGACACGTCCATCGCAACAGCAGAGGACGTGCGCGAGATAGCGCCGATGGTGGAGCCTGCCGAGGGCGAATCTTTCGCCTACGAGCCGCAGTCCGGCTATGCCGACCCCTACTCGGTTACGACGGGCTACGCGAGCGCGGCGCGGGAGATGGGCGCGCGGATAGCGTCAGGCTCTCCCGCCACAGGCGTCGAGGTGTCCGGCGGGCGCGTGCGCGCGGTGACGACTGCGGACGGGCGGATCGAAACGCCCATCGCGGTAGTCGCCGCTGGCCCATGGTCGGGGCGCTTCCTGAGCGGCATTGGCGTAGATGTCCCGCTGACGCCGGTTCGCCACCAAGTTATCATGCTCCGCAGACCGGAGCGGCTGGTGCCGGATCACCCAATCATCGGCGACGTGGTAAATGACATGTCGCCGCGTCCGGACATAGGCGGCTTGACGCTCGTGGGCGTCGGGGAAGACGAAACGGCGGACCCGGACACGTTCGAGCAGGGCGTGGACATGGCGATGGTGGAAGACACGTTCCGCAAGCTGACGCGGCGGATGCCGGGCATGTCGCAGGCGCTGTTCCGCGGCGGGTGGAGCGGGCTGTTCACCACGACGCCGGACTGGCATCCCGTGTTGGACGCGGTGGATGGCGTCGAGGGGCTGTTCGTGGCGGTGGGCTTCAGCGGACACGGCTTCAAGCTGTCGCCCATGATAGGCGTAGTCATGGCGGAGCTAATCACGGAAGGGAGAGCCGCGAGCGTGGACATCTCGCAGCTCTCGCTAGACAGGTTCGCGCGCCGCCGACATCTGCGCTCGCGCTACTCGATGCAGGTATTGGCGTGATTGCGGCGGACGGCTAATCGTCCGCAACCTCGATGATGACCTCTATCTCTACGGGGATGTCGTTCGGCAGCGCCGCCATGCCGACGGCCGAACGCGCGTGTCGCCCCTTGTCTCCGAACACCTCGACGAGCAGGTCCGAGCAGCCGTTGACGACCGCCGGCTGCTGGTCGAAGCTAGGCTCGCTGTTCACCATGCCGAGCAGCTTGACCACGCGCGCCACGCGGTCGAGATCGCCCAGCTCGCCCTTGATGCGGGAGATGATGTTGACGCCGGTGAGCCGCGCGGCTTCGTATCCCTGCTCCGCGGAGAGGTCCGAGCCGACTTTGCCCGATGGCGTAGTCCCGTCGGCGCGCGCCGCCGGCCCCAGCCCGGACAGGTACAGCAGATTGCCGGTTCGCACCGCCGGCACGTAGTTGGCGATAGGCGGGGGAGTGGCGGGCAGCTCGATTCCCATCTCCGCGAGCCTAGCTTCGATTTTGGACATTGTTTCGCCTCCGGATGTCTGGTCGGTCTCATCGGCAGGCATCTTACTACAGTTTTCATGGTACGTCGCACGACTCTAACTTCGAGAATTAGGGCCGTCGGTGTCTTGACAGCGCAATCACACCGTTATAGATTGAATATACTCAGCGACTCCCGGAATAGATACAATAGGTTGGAGCGTGGGTGACGGGGGCTCCTTGCGAGCCTCCATACTTTTGTCCCTCGATATGATGAACATGATGAACCGCGTTGCTATATTCGTTGATGCCGGCTACTTGTTCGCACAAGGGGCAGCCGCGCTTGTCGGAGCGCCGCTGCCTAGAAGCAGTGTCGATCTGAACCAATCCGCCGCTGTGGACAAGCTGCTGGAAGTTGCGCGGGACAAGGCGGGCGATTCTTCACTGTTGCGGGTATATTGGTACGATGGCGTGTTGCGCCAGGGACCTACGCCAGAGCAGGAACGCATCGCTGATGCGGACGACGTGAAGCTGAGGCTGGGATTCGTCAGCTTTGCCGGTCAACAGAAAGGCGTAGATTCTCTGATTGTCACGGACCTCATTGAGTTGTCGCGCAATCAGGCTATATCGGACGCCGTACTTCTGTCCGGCGATGAGGATGTCAGAGTAGGCGTTCAGATAGCTCAACTCTATGGCGTTCGCATACACCTAATCGGCATAGAGCCGAGCAGCGAAAGCCAGTCCCGTCGCCTCATGCAGGAATCGGACACGACGACGGAGTGGAGTCGATCCGACATTGGCGAGATACTGACTATCCGACGAGATGCTGACGCCAGCGCAGCGCCGGAGTCACTCGGCAACGCCGACAAGCTCGAAATCGATAGCGCAACCGCTGTCTCGCTGAATGAAGTCACCAACAGTCTTGTCGAATCGCTCACGCCTGAAGGGCTGAATCTAGTCGCCAGCCTGCGCGCGCGAGAAGCGGTTCCCCAAGAATACGACCGACTGCTGCTGATTCGGGGCAGCGAAGCAATCGGCTCTCCTCTCAATACGCGAGCTAGAATCTACATCCGAGACCGCTTCAAGAGCCTAGCCCGCTCCCGCCTAGCCGACGCCTCCCCATAGCCTCGTCCGCGCGTCAGAACACCGCTATCGGGTTCACGGGAGAGCCGGTGCCGCCTACTACGTTGAGCGGGTTGATAGTCAGCATGAACTCGTATCGCCCCTCTTCGGCGCAGGCGTTGGCGAGCGGCTCCAGCAGCGAGTTGTCCAGCAGCGCGACGCCGTAGGCGAAGATGACGCCGTGAACCGACCACGCCAAGCCGTACTCGTTCGGCGATGCGTCCATCATGTCCCAGCCCAGCACGGATATGTCGGCGTCTCGCACGAATCGCAGGCAGGATGCGTGCAATCCCGGACGGGACTCCTCGCCCGCCCAGTTGCCGCCGTTATCGCGCGCGTAGGCTTCGCGACCGCTGTAGACCATCACCGCGTCGCCGGGCTCGATCTCCACGCCTTGCGCCGCGGCGATGTCGTCCAGCTCCCAGCCATGCACCGGCGCGTCGAGCGTCACGTACTCCGTTCCGCGATGCCGCGGCACGTCCAGCAGCACGCCGCGCGTTAGGATGCCGTCGCTCCACTCGTCTACCGTGCCGTAGCTTGCGCCGTTGAAGCCCAGAATGTCGTCCGGCGTTTTGCCGTCCCACATGCCGCCGCTGTCCCACACGTGGCAGAGCGCGTCTATGTGCGTGGTAGCTGTGCCGTGGTAGGAGACGCCGTAGTAGTCCATCGCGGCGCCTGCGCCGTTGGGTCTGTCCATCACGAACAGGAACTGCTGCGCCGGTCGCGGGTTCTCAGCCTTCGGCTCGACCGCCCACGGGCGGCTCAGCGATACCGCTCTGCCAGTTCGCGCCAGCGCTGCCGCCTCCAGCCGCTTTTCGGGCGTGATTAGGTTGATAGCGCCCGCGGAGCCTTTCTCGCCCCAGCGCCCCCAGCGTCTGTCGTCTCTCAGATAGCCCATAACCTCGTCTTTGGTTGGCGGGCGGCGTTCCGTCATCTGCGCTCTCCTCTGCTGCTATCGCCCTTTCGCGCTCCGCACAATATAATAGGCGCGTCGGATTTGGACAATGCGCGAAACGCGCGGGAGGCAAGAATCACATGGGCAAGCTAGATGGCAAAGTATGCGTGATTACGGGCGCGAGCAGGGGCATAGGCGCTGAGATAGCGCGGCTGTTCGCGGCGGAGGGCGGCAGCGTGGTCGCGGCGGCGCGCACGCTGCGAGAGGGCGACCACCCGCTGGAAGGGTCGCTGGAGAAGACGGTCGCGGACATCCGCGAGGCGGGCGGCGAAGCGACGGCGTCATCCGTCAACATATCGCTGCCCGAAGACTGCGAGCGGCTGTTCGAGGAGGCTCGCGACGCCTACGGCAGCGTCGACGTGCTGGTCAACAACGCCGCGCTCACGTACTTCATTCCGGTGGCGGACTATCCGCTCCGCCGTTGGATGCGCTCGTGGGCGGTCAACTTCCACGCGCCGTTCATCCTGTGCCAGCTCGCGCTGCGCGACATGATCCCCGGCGGAGGCGGCAGCATCGTCAACATATCGTCCGGCGCGGCTATCGGCCCCGGGAGAGGCCCCTACCCGGACGCGCCCGCCAACTCCGGCGGCACCTGCTACGGCGCGGAGAAGGCGGCGCTGGAGCGCTTCAGCCAAGGGCTGGCGCAAGAAGTATACCGGCATGGCGTCTCCGTAACCTGCGTGTCGCCCTCGCAGGTGGTGCCGACGCCGGGCACGGTGTTCCACAACCTAGTCAGCGGAATAGACGACCCGCGCGGCGAGCATCCCGAACTCATGGCGAAATCCGCGCTGCTGCTCGCCACCGAGCCTATAGACAGCGTCACCGGGCGCGTAACCTACAGCCAGCAGATACTCCGGGAATTCGGCTGGATAGACGAGGCGCGCGGCACGGGAGTGGATCGCCAAGGCTCCGGGTACAGCCTGATATAGAGCCGTTCGCGCGTTAGCTCTTTTACAAAACAATACTCGAAAAACTCCTTGCGCGCTCAGACTGCCGCCCAATAGCCTGCTTGGGTAGACCAATGGCGCATTGCGGTCGACCCGCAGCCGAGGCTCCCCAAGCTCTGGCGACGAGCCAGACCTATTTGGCCACTCAGACAGGAGGCAGCATGAAGATTACTCGAGCAAGGGTTACCAACTACCGAAGCATCGACGATTCGGGATGGGTGTCGCTGGACGACGTCACCTGCCTCGTGGGGAAGAACGAGTCTGGCAAGACGGCGTTCCTGCAAGCCCTGCGGCGGCTGAACCCAGTCGGCGGCGCAAATGGCAACTTCGATCTCAGAGACTACCCGCGCAAGGGGTACGTCCGCTACAAGCGGCGGCACGAGGCGGATCCCGACACCGCGGTCTACGCCGAGTTCGAACTGACGGACGAGGAAGTGGCCGACCTCGAATCCAAGTTCGGCAAAGACGTTCTCAAGTCGCGCGTGGCGACTGCCTCCAAGAACTACAAGAATCAGCGCATCTGGGACGTGGACATCGACGAGAGCGCCGTGGTGCGCCACGTCATCACATCCGCCGACCTGCCGCAGGAGATACAGCAGTACGTAGGCGACGTGGAGGAGTGGGGCGATCTCTACCAGCGGCTTCAATCGCTGGAAGTGAAGCCCACCGCCGTGCAGAAGCTGCTCGACGACACCGACCGCTTCAGCAGCGACCTGCGCCAGCAGATCATCTTGGAGCATCTGGAACGCTACCTGCCGGAGTTCGTCTACTTCGACAACTACAGCGCGATGCGCGGGCGCATCTCCATCCAAGACATCAAGCAGCGGCGGCAGGACCCGGACGACCTCGACGACGCCGATCGCACATTCCTCGCGCTGCTGTCGCTCGTAGGCGCGGACCTCGACGACCTAGAGCAGGAGACCAGCTACGAATACCTCAAGGCGGAGCTGGAATCGGCGTCTATCGGCATCAGCGACGAGATATTCGAGTTCTGGAAGCAGAACAGCCAGCTGCGGGTGGAATTCGACCTGTCGCAGGCTAACCCGAACGACCCGCCGCCGCTCAACTCCGGCATGATACTGCACGTCCGCATCTGGAACGACCGCCACCGGGTATCCGTGCCCTTCGACGAGCGCTCCAAGGGGTTCGTGTGGTTCTTTAGCTTCCTCGTCTACTTCTCGGACGTCGAAGAGGTGCAGAAGAAAGACATGATCCTGCTGCTGGACGAGCCGGGCTTGAACCTGCACGCCATGGCGCAATACGACTTCCTGCGGTTCATCGACAAGCGCCTCGCGCCGCGCCATCAGGTGATATACAGCACCCACTCGCCGTTCATGATCGACCTCGACGCGCTGCCCAGCATCCGCACCGTGGAAGACATGGACAAGCGCGGCACGGTGGTGAGCGAGGACATCTTGCAGAACAGCAGCGAGACGGTGTTCCCGCTGCAAACCGCTTTGGGCTACCAACTGGCGCAGACGCTGTTCCTAGCGCCCCATTGCCTGTTGGTGAACTCGGCTTCGGACCTGATCTACCTTCAGGTTCTGGGAGAGATATGCGCGCAGGAGGGGCTTCCCAAGCTCGATCCGCGCTGGGTGATAATCCCCGTGGGCAGGTCTGAGAACTTGCCGGCGTTCATCTCGCTCCTCGGCGACAACTACACCAGCCTCGCGGTGCTGATGGACGTTACGCCCACCAACCGCGCGCGCATCGACCACATCAACGAGGCGATGGCTGCGAACGGCTCGGGCAACCGCAGCCCGGTGAAGTGGGTGGAGGTAACCCGCGTCCGCGACGCGGACATCGAAGACCTGCTCGACCCGGGATTCTACCTGCGGCTGGTCAACGAGACCTACAAAGACGATTTGCAGATGCCGATAACGCTGCGCGCTATCTCCAACCGCAACCCGCGCATCGCGCGGCGCATCGCGTCGTTCTTCGAGCAGAACAACATCGCGGGCGGCAATTTCGATTCCTACAAGCCTGCGGCGCACTTCTTGCAGAACCATGGCACGCTGCGGGGCGAGATCAACCAGACGACGATAGAGAACGTGGCGGCGATGTTCGACCGCATCAACTCCCTGCTGCCCTCGAACGGCGCGGCTCCCGCGCAGAAGTTCGACCTCGGCAGGTCTAGGGCAATCGCCTCGCCGTTCTGAAGCTCGCGGCAAATATAGCAGCCCGTGACGGCCTAGCGCGCAGGGGCGACGGCTGGGAGGCGTGAATCCCGCTTCCCGGCCGTCCCCCGCTCTCCGCCGGCGTTTCGGGCGCGCCAATGCGAGTCTCCCCACCTACCCCTGCAAACCCCTTGTGGGAGAGGGGTAGGGTGGGGCTGACGCTCATGCAACTCTCTTCGAGTGGCGTGAGCGACCGGGTGGGAGCGCGCGTGTCTAGGCTATGGGCAAGCGCCTGCGCGAACCATATCCGTCCCCAGCGCCGCGCCGGCTGTCAGCCCCCCGATAGCGTCCGCGTCGACGCCACGCTCGCCCGTGAATGGCCGTTCGCTTTCGCTACGCCTCCCGAAGGCGCGCGTATCTCCGCTATCTTCGATATGCTGTCTTCGGCGTCGCGCTCTATGCCGGTGCCTATTAGCGTAATGCTTACCTTGCTTTCCATAGCCTCGTCTTGCGCCACGCCGAAGACTATGTTGGCGTCTGAGCTTACCGCGCTCTCGATGATGTCCGCCGCTTGGTGAACCTGCCCCAGCGTGAGATCGCTTCCGCCCGTCACGTTCAGCAGAACGCCTTTCGCGCCGCGTATCGGGGCGTCGAACAGCGGGTTGGCGAGCGCCGCCCTCACAGCGTTGGCTGCCGCGTCTCTTCCCTCGCCGCTTCCTACCGCCATGAATGCGTCTCCGCCGCCCGACATGACAGACTTCACGTCCGCGAAGTCTACGTTGATCATGCCGCTCACGGTTACGATGTCCAAGATCCCCCGAACGCCTTGTCGCAGTATCTCGTCGGCAAGCCTAAAGGCGTTGTCCAGTCGAACCCGCCCGTCGAGCGCGGGCAGCAGACGGTCGTTCTCCACTATGATGAGCGTGTCCACCTTCTGGCGGAGCTGGCGCAAACCCGTTTCGGCGTTCTCTCTCCGGCGCGGACCTTCGAACCCGAACGGGAGCGTTGCGACGCCGACGGTGAGCGCGCCTTGCTTGCGGGCGATATCCGCCACTAGCGCCGCGCCGCCGCTGCCTGTTCCGCCGCCCAGACCTGCGGCGATGAACACCATATCCGCGCCTTGGATGAGGCTCGCCACCTGCGGTTGGCTCTCGCGCATAGCCTTGCGCCCTATCTCAGGCTTCCCGCCGGAGCCTGCGCCGCCTGTGGCGCTTGGCCCTATCGCGAAGGTTTGGATGCCTCTCAACTCGCGCAGCGCCTGAACGTCGGTGTTGAGCGCGAGATAGCGCGCGCCTGTCATGCCGCGCTCCGCCATGCGGCGAACCGCGTTGCCTCCGCCTCCGCCTACCCCGACGACGCGGATGCTGACGCCGCAGATCGCGTCCGCGCGTTGCGCTTTGGCGGGTTTGCCGCGCTTCGCCTTGCTAAGCCACTCGAAGAACACTGCTCTCCCCCTTCGTCGCCGGCGGAATCGACAGCAGATAGTAAGGTATGTGCCACTTGCCGAACGCGCCCATGTCCACCACCGCTTTGCGCGCGCGCGTCTCCACTATCGTTCCTGTCATCCCGAAGCGAGGCCCGCCCCTGATGCGCCCGTGGTACGCCACCGGCTGGCCCGGCGAGACGCTCGCCGAACTCAGCGCGCGCCGCGCGGGTCGCTTCGGCGCGATGCCGGGCATCGTGATCTGGGCGGGGCGGCGGTCGATGGTAGCCGTAGGCATGGCAACCCTCCTCCGTGCTTTCGATCGTTTCGTAAGAACACTTTAGAACAAAACTCCTGTTCTGTCAATAGTTTTGAGCCGATTTAGAAAAACTGCGTAAATCCATCCCATTCCTCGATTTTGGCTATAGGCGCGTATTTCCCTAAAATGGTTCGACTATGCCGCGTATGGGAGTTGCAACATGCGTACAGCCGCCACCGCAGAGCCGAGCGCCAACCGCGCCGCCGAGATCGAGCGCATTTTGGAGCGGCGCGTCATGGTCATGGATGGGTCTTGGGGCGTAATGCTCCAGTCTATGGCGTTCGACGAGGCGGACTTTCGCGGAGAGCGGTTCGCCAGCCATGAGCGAGATATGAAGGGCTGCATAGACGCGCTCGTTCTCACTCAGCCGGACACCGTGCGCGACGTTCAGCGCAAGTACCTCGACGCGGGCGCGGACATCCTGACGACCAACACGTTCACGGCTACACGCTTCGGGCTGTCCGAGTTCGGGCTGGAAGATTACGTCTATGAGATAAACTTCGAAGCGGCGCGGCTGGCGCGCTCCGCAGCCGACGAGTATTCTGCGCGATGCGCGGAGCGTCCGCGATTCGTCGCCGGCAGCCTAGGACCCACGAACGCCACGCTGTCTATCTCGCCCGATGTGAACGACCCCGCCTATCGCGCCGTAGACTTCGAGGAGATGGCGGACGCATACGGCGATGCCGTCTCCGGGCTGCTGGACGGCGGCGCGAACATCCTGCTAGTCGAAACGGTGTTCGACACGCTGAACGCCAAAGCCGCGCTGTACGCTATACAATCCGCATTCGAGTCGCGCGGCGCGAGCGTCCCCGTCATCGCGTCGTTCACCGCCGTCGATCTGAGCGGGCGCAACCTTTCGGGGCAGACGGTCGAAGCGTTCTACGCATCGGTCGCCCATATGCCGCTGCTTGCCGTCGGCATCAACTGCTCGCTAGGCAGCGAGCAGATACGCCCCTTCTTGGCGTCGCTCTCCGCCGCGTCGTCCCACTACGTCTGCTGCTACCCGAACGCGGGTTTGCCCAACGAGTTCGGCGAGTACGAGGAATCCGCAGAGTTCCTCGCCGCCAACATGCGCGAGTTCGCGCGGAGCGGCTTGGCGAACATCGTCGGCAGCTGCTGCGGTTCGCGTCCGGAGCATACCCGCGCCATAGCCGACGCCGTTGCGGGCGTAGAGCCGCGCAAGCCGCGCCCGCCGAGCGGCAACACGCTGCTCAGCGGCATAGACGCGCTGGAGATGCGCGCCGACTCCAACTTCGTCAACGTGGGCGAGCGCGCCAACGTAACCGGTTCCGCGCGGTTCAGGCGGCTGATTCGGCGCGGCAGGTTCGAGGACGCCGTGGACGTGGCGCGCCGACAGGTAGAGGACGGCGCGCAGATTCTCGACATAAACATGGATGAAGGGATGCTGGATTCCGAAGCCGCTATGACGCGCTACCTGCGGTTGCTCGCCGCCGAGCCGGACATCGCGCGCGCGCCCCTGATGATAGACAGCTCGCGGTTCGAGGTGATAGAGGCGGGCTTGCGCTGCCTTCAAGGGAAAGGCGTGGTCAACTCTATCTCGCTCAAGGAGGGCGAGGCGGAGTTCGTGCGGCAGGCGCGCGCGGTGAGGCGATACGGCGCGGCGGTCGTCGTCATGGCGTTCGACGAAGAAGGGCAGGCGGACACCGCGGAGCGCAAGCAGGCTATATGCGAGCGGTCTTATCGCATCCTCACAGAGCGCGTCGGCTTCCCCCCGCAGGACATCATCTTCGACCCCAACATATTCGCCATCGCCACAGGCATAGAAGAGCATGACGACTACGCCGTAGCCTTCATCGATGCGGCGCGCGCGCTCAAGCGCAAGTTCCCGCTCTCGCACGTCAGCGGAGGCGTCAGCAACGTGTCGTTCTCGTTCAGGGGCAACGACGCGCTGCGCGAAGCCATCCACTCCGTGTTCCTGTATCACGCCGTGAGCGCGGGCATGGACATGGGCATCGTCAACGCGGGGCAGCTGCGGGTCTACGACAGAATAGAGCCGCGCGTGAGGGACGCCGTAGAGGACGCGGTTCTGAACCGCCGCGCGGACGCCACCGAGCGGCTGCTGGCGATTGCCGACTCGGTTCGGGGAGAGTCGAAACGGCGCGAAGAGGATGACGCTTGGCGGTCTCTGCCAGTCGAAGAGAGGCTGCGACACGCGCTCGTCAACGGCGTCGATTCCTATATAGAAGCGGATGTGGAAGAGGCGCGGCTGGCGTCCGAGCGCGCGCTGCGCGTGGTGGAAGGTCCGCTGATGGACGGCATGAACGCCGTGGGAGACCTGTTCGGCTCCGGCAAGATGTTCCTGCCGCAGGTGGTCAAGAGCGCGCGCGTGATGAAGAAGGCTGTCGCCCATCTCGTGCCGCACATGGAGGCTGAGAGGCGCGAAGGCGACGCGGCGCGGACGAACGGAACGGTGGTCATCGCCACCGTCAAGGGCGACGTTCACGACATCGGCAAGAACATCGTGGGCGTAGTGTTGCGATGCAACAACTACGAGGTGGTAGACCTAGGCGTAATGGCGTCTGCGGACACGATTCTGAACGCGGCGCGCGAGCATGAAGCCGACGTGGTTGGGCTGAGCGGGCTGATAACGCCGTCTCTGGACGAGATGGTAGGCGTCGCGCGGGAGATGACTCGGCGGGGGTTCGACACGCCGCTGCTGATAGGCGGCGCGACGACGTCCGTAGCCCACACCGCCGTCAAGATAGAACCGGAGTACGCTAACGGCGTCATCCACGTCAAAGACGCCTCCCGATCCGCGCCCGTAATGAGCGACTTGACCGGAGACGCTCGCCAACGGCTGCTGGACGACACGCGCGAGAGGCACGCCGCCGTTCGCCGTCGCCGCGCGACGCGGAGCGATACGAGGCGGCTGCTGTCCATAGACGAAGCGCGAGCGAGACGCGAGACGTTCGACTGGGCATCCACGACGCCCCCCGCGCCGCGCGTCTTAGGCGTCCGCGCCTTCGACGACTATCCGCTCGAAGAGCTGATGCCGTATATAGACTGGACGCCGTTCTTCCTGACGTGGGAGATGCGCGGCGTCTACCCCGCCATACTGGATAGCCCCGTATACGGGCGCGAGGCGCGGACGCTGCTGCGCGACGCCCGAAACCTGCTGCGAAAGATGATAGCGCAGAAGGCGTTGAGGGCGAACGCGGTCATCGGCATCTTCCCCGCCAACTCCGTCGGCGACGATGTGGAAGTGTACGCGCCGGATTCGTCCTCTCCCCCGATGGGCGCGCAGGATCATGCAAGCGCGGAAACGAATCCGAACCATGGCTCGCTGCCTCCCTCTCCCTCGGTAGGGGAGGGGGAAGCTCGTTCCCGAAAGACGCTCGCCAAGCTCCACTTCCTCAGGCAGCAGCGAGACAAGACGCGCTCGCGCTCCGGCGAGTCGAGCCGCAGCTTCTGCCTAGCCGACTACATAGCGCCGCGTGGGATCGGCGCCCGCGACCACATCGGCGCGTTCGTCGCAACCGCCGGGCTTGGGAGCGACGAATACGCCGCCGCGCTAGAGGAGGCGCACGACGACTACGGCGCGATAATGACGAAGGCGCTCGCCGATCGGCTGGCGGAAGCGCTGGCAGAGCGGATGCACGAGCGCGTCCGCCGCGAGTTCTGGGGCTACGCGCCCGACGAGAGGCTGGACAGCGCCGCGCTCATCGCGGAGCGCTATGCCGGCATCCGACCCGCGCCCGGCTACCCAGCCTGCCCGGACCACTCCGAGAAGGCGACTATCTGGCGGCTGCTCGACGCCGAGCGCGCCACATCCGCCCGCCTGACGGAGAACTACGCCATTTGGCCCGCCGCGTCCGTAGCTGGGCTATACATCGCGCACCCGAGCGCGCGCTACTTCGGCGTGGGCAGAATCGGAGACGACCAGCTAGCGGACTACGCGCGGCGGAAGGGGGCGCGGGCGGCGGAGGTGGGGCGATGGATTGGGGTAGGGGTGGGGTAGGGGGGATAAGCAACATGGCAAAACAGAAACTCACCTTATTACTTATACCGGATACGAGGGTACCAAGCCGTTGTCCCGCACTCGGAGAGGCAATTACCTTTGGGCAGACCCCGCAAGATGCGTTCGCAAACGTCAGAGAAGTCCTGTGCTCTTGCTGGAAGATGAGGAAATTCCACTAATGCCCAACGTTTACGCTTATCACACCAAAGGTTGTGCGCTGTACTCCGAGCATAAGCGGGCAGTAGCGGTCGGGTGAGTATTGGTATGGACAAATCAAAGACTGACTGACATTTGGGTAGAGGTTGAGGTATGGGGGTTAGAATTGGTGGGAGGAAGTGATGTTGCACAACAATGAAGCCCTCCCCTAAAATATCTGTACGAAGAAACTAACCCAGTTAGAATAAGTGTGCAAACATCACTTAGCGAATGGAGAATGAGGAATGCTCGTTCCGAAACGATACAACCTTTTTATCAGCCATGCTTGGAATATCAGCAGTGAGTACCAGAGGCTCATAGACTTGTTAGATAGTGCGCCGCTATTTTTCTGGAGGAACTATAGCGTACCTAATGACAACCCAATCCATTCAAGTACAGAGCCTCAGCTGAGAGCTAGACTTAAGAACCAGATAAGACCAGCAAGTATAGTGCTTGTTATTTCAGGAATGTATGTGAATCATAGGGAATGGATTCAATACGAGATAGATGTTGCTCAATCTTATGGTAAACCAATAATTGGCATTAAGCCTCGGGGGAACCAGCGAATTCCTATCCAAGTAAGAGAGATTGCGTCAGATATAGTCGGCTGGAATACGAACTCAATTGTGGACGCATCAGGAGGAATGCCATTGGGCGCTGAGACTACCGAAGGCAGGCGCTTAGACCATTTGATGGAGCAATACAAGCTCTACGTCGAGATGGCGGATAGGGTAAGCCAACGCAGAGACCAGTCGAACAGGTTTTATGTGACGATACTAGCCGCGCTCGCAGCGATTCTAGTCGTCGTGTCTAGGTTCGCGCCAACGACAAACGGCTTGGTATCGTCGCAACTGCCAGTCGTATTCATAGGCGTAGCCGCATTTGGGTCGATGATGTCCATCATATGGATTGTCAACCTATGGGCATACAGAAATCTGAACGAAGCGAAATTCGATGTCATCAACGAACTGGAGAAAAACTTGCCATTCGAGGGCTTCACCCGCGAGTGGCGGATTTTGACCTCTGGGAACCGGTTCACGAGAAGACTTAGACTCAGTAAAGTAGAGCAGTTCGCTCCGATTATCGTCCTCTTGTTCTTCGTGTCGCTTGGAGCTTACTCGGCGCTATGCTTGTAGACCCTCGATCTTTCTGATGATTAGCTCCCATCGCCACAGTATCGGTTTGCCTAGATGAGGCAATCCATGGTAAGAGCGCTTCCGAGGCTTCACCTGAATTATTGGCTTGTTCAGACTGCGAGCCATGTCAGTCTCTACCTTCACGCCCGGAGCGTTATGCGTGTCCTGTCCGATAAGAACGACCACGACATCGCATTGGCGTATAGCGTTCCTAGCCTTGCCCTTCCAGTATTTATCGTGGTAGACCTCGTTGAGAGAGTGGTTCTCGATTTTGTACTGAGTATGTTCTTTCGCTTGTCTGATGAAGTTGTTCTTTAGCTCGTTGTCTTTGTCGTACTCGAAGCTCACGAATATCTTGAGCGTGGCTATGGGATTTCTCACCTATCGCAGCACCTTGCCAAGATCAACCAGCGTTGTTGATCAAGAGCTATCTCTATTCTGCACCCGAAGCGCAACATACGTAACGCTCACCGAAGTAACTAGGCTCAGGCAGCCGCCGATGACGATGTCTATCGGGACGAGCGCCATGGGGAAGTCCGAGATAAGGAGCGCAGTGGGGGCGACGTAGGTGGCGTATGCGGCGCATCCTATCGCGAGGCTGTTCTTGACTGCCTTCATGAGGTCGTTGGCTCTGATTGCTGGGCCTATCGCCAGATAGCTGTTTGCGAAGGCTATCAAAGCGAAGAACGCGAGCAGAGAGACGATGTGCGCCGCGCTCAAGTTGCCCAAGTCTTGCACGAAGGCGTCGCTCGTGTAGCGCTGGCTGCCGCTGGCTTCGTGCAGCGCCTCGTACATGCCCATGACAAAGGGCAGGAAGTTCCAGACTATATCGACTACCGCGTAGACCACGAAAGCGGCTATGAATCTGACGATTGCGTTGTTCATGGCATAAGCCTCTTCTACTGTCCTTGCATCCCTCGCAGGTACTCTACCAAATCCCACCGCTCGGATTCCGTCAGCAGCTTGCGGAATTCGGGCATCGGGCAGGAGCCTTGGCCTACGCAGCGTTCGCCGTCGGCTTCGGGGTCCGTGAGCGCGGAGACGCGCGTGGTGAAGCCGGTGTTGCCGCCGAAGCTTATCAAGCCGAACAGCTCGCCGTCGCTGCGCTCCACCGTTATCTCGCCCATGAGGTCTGCGGGAACCATGCTGGGGGCTGCTCCCATATCCATCGTCATCAAGGGCCCTTGCCCGTCCATAGCCGCGCCGTGGCAGACTATGCAGTTCACGGCGTACAGCTCCGCGCCGCGGGCGGCGTCCCCGCCGGGGCTTTCGAGCGCGGCGTACTCCTCCACCGAGGTCGGTATCACTTCCTTGCCGGTTATCGGCACCGCGCTATCGGGAACGTCTAGGCGGGGTCCCTCCTGCGAGCGGTAGGACGGCTGATAGTGCATCTCGGTGAATACCTGCACCTTGTTGGAGCCGGTTTCGGGGAAGGCGGGCAGCTTGAAGCTAATCGAATCGCCTATGGTCGTCTCGCCGGTGTTGTTGTTGTAGCAGCCCAGCGCGGCGAGCGCGAGCAGCGCCGCCGCGAAAGCGAGCAGCCGCGCCGGCATCGCGCCCAGCCTAGTGTTGCAAGTGAGTGGGTTCACGGCGCTTAGGACTCCCAGCCGCGCTTTACGTCTTCCGCTCCGACGCCTCTCAGCACCTCTTCCGCCTTGATAGCCCGCTCCTGATCGGAGGTTACGGCGACGCCGATATAGCCTTCGGTTATTCGCTCGTCGTAAGCGCCCATGAACAGGCGCGGCAGGCGGGATTCTACGATGATGCCGATGATGGTGAAGATTATCGCGCCCAGCATCGTGCCTTCGTACATAATGATGGACATTGGCGGGATGGACAGCACCGGCTTGCCGCCCGTTACGAGCGGGTAGGCTAGCTGAGTGCCGGCTGTGAGCACCAAGCCGACGATGAAGCCGCACGCCGCGCCCATGAGCGGCCAGCGGTAGAGCGTGTGCTTAGGCTCTTCCTCGCCGAACGTGCCTTCCGGATACGGCGTCCCGGTGATTATCTCGTACTCGGATTGCGTATAGCCCTCCGCGCGGAGCGCGTCCAGCGCGTCGGCGGCCTTGTCTTCTTCCCCTTCGGGGAACAGACCCAAGACGCTCCTCTTTGCAAGCATACTCGTTTGCCTCACTCGCGGACCGTCGCCGGAATGGTGCGGCGGCCTATCTTGAATGTACGCCTGTTTGTCATGCCCTCTTTGATGTCGAAGAGCGGGATGAGCGGGAACAGCTTGCTGAACACCAGCATCCCCAGCGCCACGAACGCGAACGTCTCCGCGACTATCAGTATCTCGACTATGCTGGGATGGTACGTCCCCCACGTGAAATCGAACGGCTGTCGGCGTAGCAAGCCCGGCACGATGATGATGAACCGCTCCAACCACATGCCTATGTTCACCAAGATGGTGGTTATCAGCATCCAGAACGCGGAGCGGCGGATGTTCTTGAACAGCCACATCGGAACGGGAATGAAGTACGCCGTCAGCACGAACACGATGAACATTGCCGAATAGGGCATCTGGAAGACTTGCAGCTCTCGCAAGACTATTTCGGGGCCCTCCAGCGTGTAGAGCGCGAACACCCACTCCAAGAAGAAGAAGAAGAACCACGTTGTGGCGACGACTATCAGCAGCCTCGCTATCGCGTCGAAATGGTCGGGGCGGATGTACTTGTCGAGCTTCCACATCCACACGCCGAGCGCCATGAGCATCGCCACGGCGGAGACGCCGGAGTGGATAGCGCCGATGATGAAGTAGGGCGCGAATATGGTGGAGTGCCAGCCCTCGACGCCTATGGCGACTGCGAAGTCCCAAGACACGATGGAGTGGACGGACACGAACACCGGCAGCACCAGCGCGGAAAGCAGTATGCCCGCGATGAGCTGCATCTTCCACTGCCGCACGGTGCCGCGCCAGCCGAGGCACATCACCGCGTAGAACCGCTTCACCCAGATGTTCTGGGCGCGGTCTCTGACTATCGCCAAGTCCGGTATGAGCGCGATGAACACGAACAGCGAGCTGCCGATTAGGTAGGTCATTACCGCGCTCGGGTCCCACACGAACGGGGAGCGAACGTTGGGCCACACCCCGCGCGCGAAGTCGTAGGGGAATATCCAAAGGTCGCGCCAAGGACGGCCTACGTGAACGAGCGGCGTATGCAGAGCCGCCATCAGCGAGAACACCGTCATCACCTCTGCGGCGCGCGTCACCGGGCGGCGCCACTCGGCTTGCGTCAGGCGCAGAATGGCGGAGATCATGATCCCCGCGTGGCTAATGCCTATCCAGAACACGAAGTTGACTAGGAAGAACCCCCACAAGACAGGGCGGTTGAGCCCGGTTACGCCAAGCCCCTTGTTCATCATGTAGCCGAACGAGCCGAGTCCGGCGCACACCACTATCAGCAGAAAGATAACGGTGGGCAGCCACCAGCGGGGCGTCTGCAAGACGCCGCCGAGCAGGTCTTTGTTTATAGTCTTCTGATCTAGCTGTACGTGTTCTAGCATGGCGTTTCGGCTACTCGCTCTTGCCCATCACGCGCACGTGACCGCGATGGTATTCGACATGTCCCCGGTCGTATAGCTGAAGCTCGCGCTGCTCCCAGACGTTCATTATGGGGAACAGGCGAGAGGCGATCATGTACGCCAATACGGTCGCGCCGATTGCTCCCAAGAGTATGAAGATGTCCCACATGTCCGGCATGACCGTCTTGGGGATGTGGTCGAAGTCCAGCGCGTGCTTGTGGTAAGACGGGTTGCCTATCCCCTCCACCGAGTACGCGGCTACGTACAGCCGGATGCGGTCTAGGAACATGCCTCCAAGCACGCACACCGCAAGCAGGGGCGGACCCCACAGGCTGCGGCGGACGGGATTCCAAACGAGCGTCCACAGCGGGATGACGAAGCACATCAGGAATACCGCGAAGAATACCCATATATACGGTCCCGTCATCAGCAGATCGATAACCGCTTGCTCGGATTCCTTCTTGCCGTACCACAGCACGTTGAAGCTGGAGAACCAGAACCAGAACCAGAGCAGGGACAGCGCGAACATGAGCTTGCCCAGCCCCCATATCTGATCCAGCCCGATATATCGCTCGTATCCGCAGAAGGTTCTCAGAACCCAAGCCGTCAGCACCATCGTCGCGGCGGCGGCTTGAAGCGCGTTCGCGGCGTGGGTTACCGGGTAGAGCGCGTCTATCCAGCCGGGAACGAGCGTCATGAGGAAATCGACGCTAATCAGGAAGTGTACGAACACCAGCATCATGAAATAGAGCGCGCCGAGTATGCCCAGCCGGTGGCGAACCATGTTCCACTGCGCGGACGTCCCCTGCCATCCGCGCGCCATCCACTGCGCGAAGCGCTGGCGGCGGCTGCCCGGCGCGGCGCGGCGCGCTACGGACGCGAAATCCGGCAGGCTCGATACCCACAGCATGGCGATGCCGGTGGCTACCAAGCCGAGAATCGCGGCTGTCGCCCATATGTGAGGGGAGTACGAAGGCACCAAGCTGTGGTCGCTCATATCGAAGAACCAGAGCGAGCGGCGGCCGTCGCTGAGCGGCGGCAGAATCCACAGCATCGGGATGAACCACAGCAGGCTGAGCAAGCCGACGGCGCTCCACAGCTCGGCGGCGCGCGAGAGCGGCCTGCGCCAGTGCCCGTTGGCTAGGCGCGGCGCGATGGCGACCATCGGCGCGGCGGAAGCGGTGGTCAGCATGAAGCTGAACATCGCCACGTAGTATCCCCACGCGGCTTTGTCGCTGAAGCCGTCCAGCAGCCGCATGACGACGCCGACGATTCCGAGAATCGTAAAGACGCCGAACACCGCGAAGGCGCGCCAGAAGTTTTCTCCAACGCGCAGATGCTTGCCGACGAGCTCCTCCGTCGTCTCCTGCGGAGAAGTCGGCGGGACGGCGACGCGAGGGTCTACGTGTGCGTGTGCTGCCGCGCCGGGCGCGGCGTGTGCGCTGCTAGCCATGGTGGGCGGCTTCCTCGGCTTCCATGTCGACCTTGCTGAGGTAGATGACGGATGGGTTGGTGGTCAGCTCTTCGAGAATTCGGTATCCTCTGCCTTCTTCCAGCTCCCGCTTGACTATCTCCTGAGCCTTGTTCTTCGGCTGCGGCAGCCGCTCTCCCTCGCGCCGCGCGGAGAGCATCTCGAACAGGTCTCCGAACACGAGCGTATCGGTAGGGCAGGCGTTCACGCATGCCGGGCTCATAGCGCGCTCGTACACCGGGTTGGCGAATATCGCCTCCGCCGACGAGTCTCCCGTCTCGCGCTCGGCCGTGCGCTTCGTTCGGCGGATTCTCTGGATGCAGAATGTGCATTTCTCCATGATGCCGCGGCTGCGAACGGTAACGTCCGGGTTGAGCTGGTTGGTCAGGCTTTCGGGCCAAGACGGCTCCCAGAAGTTGAAGAACCTAGCGTGATACGGGCAGCCGTTGGCGCAAAATCGCGTGCCGATGCAGCGGTTGTACACCTGAACGTTCAGCCCCTCTGAGTTGTGATAGGTGGCGTACACTGGGCAGACCGGCTCGCAGGGCGCGTCGGCGCAGTGCTGGCAGAACAGCGGCACGAAGCGCGCCTTTACGTCCGGAAACTCGCCCTGCCAGTAGCGCTCCACCCGTATCCACTGAATGGGGCGGCGCTGGTTGAAATGCTCCTCTTCGTTAATGGGGATGTTGTTTTCCGCCTGACAAGCGATCACGCAGGCTTGGCAGCCCGTACACTTGTCGAGATCGACTATCATCCCCCAGCTTTCGGCCATTTCCTAGCTCTCCTAGCTGTCTACGGAGGTAATCTGCACTACGCGGTGGTGTTCGTCTCTTGGGAAGTCCGGGACGGTGTTTTCGAACTTCGGCACGCGCACCCATTCATCGGTCTTTTCGATGTTCACCTTCGTCGCCGCCCACGCGAACGCGCCGGTTTCGGCGTCCGTCAGCGGCGATAGTATGGCGAACACGTTTGCGCCCCTGTCTTTCGCGTACCGCCCATGCGCGACATGTCCTTGCCCCAGCGGGATGGATACCACGTCCGGCGGCGCGCCGGGATGCGGGAACGCCAGCGCCTCTATCGAGCCGCGCGGGGAGGTTACCCTGACAACGTCGCCCTCGCGTATGTCCAGATCTTCCGCCACGTGAACGTTCAGCTCTATCCACGTTCGCCAAGTGGCGGTCGTAATCGGGTCTGGCGTCCCCTGCATCCATGGCAGATGGGCGCGTTGCCCCTCGCCGAGTCCGACTTGGCTGAACGGCGCGAGGTGGAATTCGTATCCGCCGCCGTCCTCGAACTGGGCTTCTTCGTAGGCGGGCAGGGCGGGAAGCTCGTGAGCGTCTCCGCCGTGTCTCGCCGCCGTGTCCCACCAGCCGCCGCGCTGTAGAACGCCGTTCCAGAAGTGCGGGAAGTCCGGCGCGCTCACCGAGCCGCGCCCTAGCGCGAACAGCTTTTGGGCGTCCGCCTCCAGAACCTCCCTGAATGTGTCCCCGCCAAGCTCCAAGTCCAAGTTCAGCCCCTGCGCGACGGTGAGCAGCACATCCGCGAATCCGCGAGTGCCAAGCTCCGCGCCTCGGTTCTCGAAGAACGGGCGAACCACCGGCTGTTGGAACCCGATGGTTTGGTATCCGGGCCCGAACGCGGGCGCGTCGCTGCCCCAGTCTTCGAACGAGGTGTGCTGCGGCAATACCAGATCCGCCATCAGCGTGGTGTCGTCCATTATGTCGCTGAAGCTGGCGATGAAAGGCACGTCGTAGGATGCGTCTTGGATGTCGAGAGACGCGGGCAGCCCGTAGAACGGATCGGCGCCGCGCACGAGCAGCGCGCTCACGTCTCCGGCGCGCATGTCCGCTATGGCGTCTCTCCAGTCCGAGAGCGTGGACGACGCCATCGGCTCGGCGAGCGAATCCAGCGGCGGCGCGGGGTTGAGTATGACGCCGCCCGGTTTGCCGACGTTGCCGACGAGCGCGTTCAGCGAGTATATGGCGATGAGGTTCGCAAGCCCGTTCGTGTGCGCGCCCGCGGAGCCGCCGCCGATGGCTATGGCGGGCGAATGCTCTGCGAATTCGTGCGCCACGTCGTGAATCTTCTTGGCGGATACGCCAACCCTGTCCGCAACCTTGTCGGGCGCGAAGTCCGCGAGCGCCTCGCGGTCGCCGCCCGTAAGCGCGTCCGCCGCCGCCGCGTCGCCCAAGCCGTCTTCGACTATGACGCTTGCGATGCTGAGCGCTAGCAGCCCTTCGGTTCCCGGCTTTATCGGCAGCCACCTATCCGCGTTGGCGGCGGTCATCGAAAAGCGCGAATCCGCGTGGTAGTGAACGCCCCGCTCGCGCTCGCCCTGCCTGAACTCGCCGTATCCGCGTCCGTACCGAACCGGGGTTCCCCAAGTGTTGAGGAAGTCCGCGCCGAACGACAGCACTACGCTGGCGTTTCGCAGATCGAAATCCGGCATTCGGTCTTGCCCGAACACGGCTTTGACGGCGGCTTTCAAGTTGGCGTCTTCGGTGGGCTGGTATGTGAGCCGTTTCGCGCCGTACTTCTCCGCGAACCTATTGGCGACAAGCCCCATATGCCCGCCGACCGGATCTGTGGCGAGGATGACGCCGCGCTGTCCGCGGCTGACCTGCAAGCCTTGCAGGTAGTAGGTGAGCCTGCCTATGGCGTCCGTCCAGCTGATTTCCTCGAACTGCCCCGTTCCGCGCTCGCCCGCGCGCACTAGGGGCCCTCGGATTCTGTCCGGGTTATAGAGAGCCTGCAAGCCCGCTTCGCATCTCGCGCTGTGCTTGCCTACGTTTACGGGGTAGTCTACGTTGCCTTCTATCTTGCGCGCGCGCCCTTCCATCACGCGGACGACGATTCCCTCGCTGGAATCGCACTGTCGGCAGAGCGTGGCGTACCAGTTGTCGCGCCCCAGCACCAAGTCCTCGGGCATCTGCACGGGCGATTCCACCAGAAGTTCGTCTTCCGGCACTCCGCAGGCGGCGAACAGCACCGCGGCGGCGGCCGAGCCGCCCGATAGCGTGAGGAACTGTCTTCTAGTCAATGCCATGTCTGGCGCTCACCTCTAATAGTGGCAAGTGGTGCAGTCTGTCGGCGCGTTGTTGTCTCGGTGGCAGTCCACGCAGTCGCTCATCTTCAGCGTGCGAACCTGCCTGACTACCTCCATCGAACCGACGTCGCCGTGGCAGGTGGAGCATACAGCCGTCGTCGGAACGCCGTCTCTCTCCGCGAAGAAGCGGATGTGCGCTTCATGCACGAAGTGGACGTGGTCCGGGACGCGGTGGACGCGCACCCATTCGATGGCTTCGTCGTTCTTGTGGGCGTCTTTTATCTTCTTGATCTCCGCCTGCGCCGTCTCCGTAGAGCCGGGAACCGCTTGGTGGCAGGTCATACACACGCCGACAGCCGGTATGGTGGCTTGCGCGCTAGTCTCTACCTGCCGATGGCAGAAGGTGCAGTCCATCCCCAAGTCTTGCACGTGGGTGGTGTGCGGGAAGGCGATGGGCTGCGCTGGGCCTTCGTCCGACGCGAAGACGACGGGGAAGCCGAACCACGCCGAGATTACCCAAGTCAGCGCCAGCAAGACGACTACGGTAGTCGCAAGCCCGCCGCCTGCAATCGCAAGACCCAGAAACAGCTGTTTCCGCGTGGGTTTCTTTATCTGAAAATCGCCGGGTATCAAGTTGGGGCTGCCCTGAGAGCTGTCGAATTAGTCTGGCGAGGCGGTTAGATCCAGTAGTCGGGCCAGAAGTTCCGCAAGACGCCCGCATAGTCTATCGCGCGGCTGAGGAAGAACATGGCGATGACGAAGCTGAGCGCGGATAGGATGTAGAACGGAAGCCGCAGCTTCGCCCACCTCTCCCCGATGTGGCCCGACATGACGAACGACGGGATGGTGATATGCCCGAGTATCATGTTCGCGGCGAACAAGACGATGAAGAGAACGGTTAGCCAAAGGCTCCGGAGGAGTAGACCGAGTTCGCTCCAGCTCTCTGAGCCGATAGCGAGCGGATCGATCGTGATGGGTGCGAGTTCCATACGGCTAGCGGTCGAATCCCTCTGGCTAGTATCCGAAAATCGAGCCCCGTCTCAGAGCGGTTGCGATTATTGCATCGCCCCATAGGGGTGTCAAGCTAGGCTCGAACGCTCCCGCAAGGTTGCGCGCGTGCGAACCGTTGTGAAAATTATCACTTTGAGCGCGCGCGTGTCAAGCGCGAGAAACCGAATATGGACGAGCAAGCGCCCGCGCGCGCCGCTAGGGATGCCGCGTATAATGCAGCCACTCACAAGCCGACGCGGAGGAGACAGCCCAACATGCCAACCCCAATGAGAATCAACAACGCAGTAGCCAAGATGCGGCAAGGGCAGGTAGCCTACGGGTTGAACCTGTCTTTCCCGTCCACCACGCTTATCGAGCTTGGCGGGCGCGCCGGGTTCGAGTTCGTTACGTTCGACAGTGAGCATGGACCCTTCACGGTGGACATGCTCGACGACCTCTGCCGAGTGGCGGACATGGCGGGGCTGACGCCAATGGCGCGCGTGCCGGACATCGAGCATCCCACCATCCTGCGCTTCCTAGACCGCGGCATCATGGGCGTTACGGGGCCGCACATCATAAACGCCGAGCGCGCTCGGAAGCTGGCGGACGCCTGCCGATACGTCCCGCGCGGGCTTCGCAGCTTCGGTTCCGGGCGCGGCGCGTACTTCGGAGACGTGGATTCGCTGCCGGACTACATGCGCCACACGAACGACAACGTGCTGGTCATCGCCCAGCTCGAAGACGCGCAGGTTCTGGACAACATAGACGACATCCTAGCCGTAGAGGGCATAGACCTGTACGCCTCGGGCGCGCAGGACATCGCGCAGTCGCTCGGGCTGCCCGGACAGCCGACGCACGAGCGCGTTCTGGAGTTCGAGGCGCGGGTGCGCGACGCGGTTCACGCCGCCGGCAAGCTCATGGCGGACGATGTGATGGTGTCCCCGCGCGCGCCACGAACCTGTTCATGGACGGCGCGAGGGCGTTTCTGGAAGCCAACCGGCGATAGGGCGGCGGCGCGCTAGGGTGTGGTGACCAGTACTGTCACGTTCAGAACCAAATCCGGGTAGTCCAGATAATGGCCCGTGCGCTTGTCGATGGTGCCGACGACGTAGTTCAAGGCGTCGGACATGTTCGGCGGCGTGATGGATTCTATATACGGAATAATCTCAGAGCGCGGGAGACCGACGAAGCTCTGGAATATCCTGTACATAGAATCCGCGGATAGGCTTCCGTCTCGTTCCAGTTCATCGCGCAGGCCGGCAAGCTCGGGGTCGTACAGAACAGCGAACCATATTAGCAGTCGCCCGCGGGCGTGTTGTTCTGCTGGGTCTTCTAACGCCTCTTCCATACCCTTGCGAAGATCGGACGTCCACCGCCAACCAGTGGGGAGCCTAGATGTCTCGATGTCCAAGTACTCGCCTATCTTGCGTACCAAAGCTACCTCGAAGGCGTATGCCTGCGCCTCCCGCATAGCCCCTTGCCAAGACTCTCGAGCATCCTTGGATTGCGCGGGGTTCATTTGTCGTTGAATTGCATGGCCCGCCTCGTGCGCGGTAACGGCTACCGCTTCATCTAGTTTGTTGTCGCCCAGCATTATCAGCGCAAGGCTGCGCCCGGAGCGGATGCAGCACCATCCAAGAGCGCGCTTGAGCCGAGGGCTGCCACGCTCGTCCGCCAAAGCGTCGTAGTCTTCGCGCGTCAGGTAGCGCGCCTCCCAGCCGTCTTCCTGAACCGCTCTGCCGGTCAGCAGGTAGTAACCATTCTCGAATATCTCGATGACCAGATCGGATCTATCGACGAATTCAACCCTCTTTCCCTCGGATTCGAAGATAGCCACATCGCCCAGAACCTTCTTCTGCGATGAGAAAGCCGCGTCCAGCCGTTCCTTCAGATCTTCGGGGGACAGCGGCTCGAAATCGACTGTTGGCGGCTCATGCGTGGCGCGAGCGTAGCCGTCGGGGAAGCCGGCGGCGAGCGCGTAGACGTTCCAGTCATCCGAGCCGAAGTAGATCAGATTGCCACTAGCGACAACGGGCGAATTCGCTTCGTCCCCAGTCTCGAACGTATACACTGGCGCGCCGCTAATCGCGTCCAGCGCGCGGAGGCTGTTGTCCGCGCCGATGTACACGATGTCGTTGGATACAGCGGGCGCGCTGCGGAGCGTTTCGCCAATCTCTCGCCGCCAGTTCAGCGAACCGTCGGCGAGAGAGATGGAATAGACATGTCCATCGTCAGAGCCGAAGTATGCCGACTCTTCATCCGCGGCTACGGTTTGGACCACGTTGTCCCCCGCCCAGATGTTCCACTCGGGCCGTCCGGTTTCGACGTCGAATGCGTATACCCTGTCGTCCCACGAGCCGACGAGCAGCAGATCCCCGGCAAGTGTCGGCGTCACGTTCGATCCCCACATCATTTCCGCAGCCCACACTTGTTCACCGCTCTCAGCGTCGAGCGCATACACGAAAGCATCATGCGACGTGAAGTAGACACGCCCGTTCGCTGTCGTCGTCCCGCCATAGATAGAGTCGCCCGCCTCGAACGACCACGCTTCAGAGCCGTCCGACAGGTTCAGCGCGTAGACCTTGCCGTCCTTATGCGCGGAGAAGACCCGGCTGCCGTCGGTGGAAATCTCTCCCCAAACATCACTGCCTTTGTCGACGCGCCACACTCTGACGCCATCGCTGCGATTCACCGCGTGGACATAACCTTGTAGATCGCCAAACAAGACCATATCGTCCGCAACGACGGCGCCGCTTACTCGGTAAGGGTACGCTACTCGGTAACTCCACACCTTCGCCCCTGTCGAAGCGTTCAAGGCGTATAGGCTGGCGTCCCAGGATCCGATGTAGAGAACGCCATCATGAACTACGGGATGCGCGTCCACCTGTCTGCCCGTCTCGAACCGCCAAGCTACTTCGCCCGCCTTTGGCGGAATCGGCGTCGCGGTCGGCGTTGGCGTGGATGTAGCCGTTGGCGTGGCGGTGGGTGTCGGCGTCGCCGTCGGCAGCGGAGTCGGCGTCGCTGTTGGAACAGGCGTCGCTGTTGCGGTGGGGGATGGCGTAGGCGTGCTGGTCGGCGTTGGCGTGGATGTGGGAATGGGTGTCGGCGTCGGGGTTTCCGTCGGCGTACTGGTCGGGATTGGCGTCGGCGTGGATGTTGGAACAGGCGTCGCGGTCGCTGTCGGAGAAGGCGTGGCGGTAGATGTGGATGTTGGGATTGGAGTCGCCGTCGCGGTCGGGGTTTCCGTTGGCGTAGGCGTGGCAGTCGGGGGCGTCGTCGCCGTCGCCGTTGGCGGCGCGGCGCTCAGCGATGGCGGCGTCGGAGTAGCCGTTGGCGATGGCGGCGGCTCGTCTCCACAGGCGGCAAGCAGCGCGGCGGCGGCTATGGAGGCTGCGAGCGCACGCCACGCGGCGCGGATGATGCCTGCGGATTTTGGGCGCCGCTCGTCTGTCATGAAAATCTCCCCGCTTGTGTTTGCGGAATCGCGCTCGCCAACGGTGTGGAAGGCGGCGATATTGTAGATGATTCGCGTGGAGCATCCAACGGTTGCCCAACCGAATCGGCTTCCAATAGAATCGCGGCAAGAACCTTCTTCCCGGTAGGCTGATTGCGGAGGTAGTCGTTTGCCCGGTGCGCTTTCCCACTTCACGATACTCGAATTCGGAGACCACCCCGCCGTGGCGGTTCTGGGGATGCTGCTTGCGGATCAGGGCGCGGACGTGGTGAAGGTGGAGACGCGCGAGGGCGATCCGCTCAGAGGCGGCGCGGAGTTCGCGGTTTGGAACAGGGGCAAGCGCTCCGTCGCGGCGGACTCGGAAGACTCGGCGCAGATAGCCCGGCTGCGCGCGCTGGTTGGGCGGGCGGACGCGGTTATCGAGGGCTTTTCGCGCGGCGGCAATCCGTTCGGCATCGACGCGGACGCCGCCGCGGAGCTTCGCGCGGACATCGTTCATCTGGAGCTGCCCGGTTTCGGGGAGGACGACGCGCGACGCGGGCAGGCGGCGGACGAGCCGCTAATCTCAGCCGCCGCGGGCGTGTACGCGGACCGCAGCGCGGACGGCTCGGAGGGCGTCAGCTATATCGCGCTGCCGTATGCGTCCGTGTTCTCCGCCATGCTCGCCGCGCCCGCGCTAGCCGCCGCGCTGTTCCACCGCGCGAGAAGCGGCAAGGGGCAGCGGGTATCCGTTCCGCTCTACGACGCCATGTTTGCCGCGATGGGTTCCGCGCTCGTCCGCAGGCGAGACGTTCCTGCGCCGCCGGGCGCGCTGTCGCCCGCTATCGGGCGATTTTACAGGTGCGCGGATGGCAGATGGATCAACCTCAACGCCGGCTACGAAAGATCTCTGAGAGTCATCCTAGACGTTCTAGGATTCCCGGACTGGTACGACGCGCTCACCGACTATCGTCTGCTAGACAACCTAGAGGAGCTGGAAGAGTGGCGCGCGCGTTTCGCGGAAACGTGGCTGCGCCGCCCCGCCATCGAGTGGGAAGAGCTGATGAGCGACGCGGGCGCGCCGCTGACAATGTGCCGCACGCTGCAAGAGTGGATGGACACGCCGCACGCATGGGCGTCGGGCGCGGTGGCGGCGGTGGACGATCCGCAGTTCGGACCCATGCGGCAGGTGGGCGTTCAGGTTCGCATGAGCGATTCCCAGGGCGGAATCCGCGCGCCCGCGCCCGCGCTTGGGCAGCACACGAAAATTTTGCTGGAGGACGCGCCATGACCGCCGGAGCGCTAGACGGAATTCGAGTTCTGGACTTGTGCATAATCTTGGCGGGGCCGACGTGCGGGAGGACGCTCGGCGAGTACGGCGCGGACGTCATCAAGGTAGACCCCGAGAATCGCAAGCCGGGGCTGACGCCGTGGCTGGACGTGGGGCGCGGCAAGCGCAGCGTCTGCCTGAACATAAAGAAGCCCGCTGGTCTGGAGGCGTTCTACGCGCTCGCGGACACGGCGGACGTGGTCTTGACTGGGTTCCGCAAGGGCGTAGCCGAACGGCTCGGAATCGGCTACGAGCAGCTCGGCGCGCGCAATCCCGCGCTGGTGTACGCGGCTATCAATGCCTTCGGCAGGCGGGGAGAGTGGGCGAACCGACCGGGATTCGACCAGAACGCGCAGGCAGCCGTCGGAATGCAGCTCCGCAACGGCGGCGCGGACGGCGAGCCGGCGCCTCCCCCGTACACGTTCAACGACTACGGCACAGGCGTAATGGCGGCTTACGGCGTCATCCTCGCGCTCATGGAGCGCGAGCGAACCGGCAAGGGGCAGATGGTGGATACCTCGCTGGCGCAGACCGCGTCCACGTTCTCTTCCGCCTACATGGTAGATTACGAAGGGTTCGAGCCGAACGAGATCTCCGGCGCGGACGCCAAGGGCGAAGGCGCGCTTTCCCGCATGTATCGCGCTTCGGACGGTTGGATAGCGCTGTCCGCGGATAGCGCGGGCGACTGGGAGCGGCTCGCCGCGCTCGAACCGTTCCGCGCCGTCTCCGACGAGCGCGACGAAGCGTCGCTGGAGAGGGCGTTCGCAGCCCGCCCCGCGGCAGAGTGGCTAGAGATGCTGTCGGGCGCGGGAATCGCGGCGGCGCAATGCCGAACGCTGGACGACGTGAGAGTGGACGCCGACGCGAGGGCGCGGGGCATGATAGTGTCGTCGCGGCATCCCGCATACGGCGGCGTGGAGCATGGCGGCGTCGCTCAGCGGCTGAGCGCGACGCCCGCGCGGGTTGGCGCGACGCCCGTGTTCGGCGGCGATACCGAATCCGTGCTGGCTGAGCTGGGCTACGCGCCGGCGCGCATAGCCCGGATGCGGGCGGACGGCGTGATACCGGCGGCTGGCGGGGTTGCGATCCGCTAGGAGTCGCTCCGCAGCTCCGCCGCCGTCTCTCTGGCGCGCGCCGCGAAACGCTCCGCGAGCAGCGCGCAGGCACCGGTGTAGAGCGTCGGGTCGAGCAGCCGCTCTATCTGCTCAGAATCTAGGTTGCTCTGAACATCGCTCTCGTCGGCGAGCGCCTCGGTGAATGGGCGGCTCTGGACGACGGACGCTTGGGCGGCGTCGTAGATGGCGTCGTGCGCGCGCTGGCGTCCGATACGCCTGCCTAGCTCCAGCATCAGCGCTTCCGACATTATCAGCCCGCCGGACAGGTCTAGGTTGCGCCGCATCCGCTCCGGGTAGACGCTGATGCCGCTGAACAGCTCTATCATTGTCTGTAAGATGTCGCCCGCCAAGATGACGGACTGGTTGAGCGCGCCATCCATCATCACGCTGGTAGTGCGGTCCGCCTCGTGTTCGGTCATCATCGCTTCGAGCGCGAGCGGAACCAGCGCGCGAACCTGCGCGGCGGCGGCTACTATGTCTTGGCTCAGCTTCGGGTTGCGCTTCTGCGGCATGGTGCTGGAGCCGACCGTCCCCGGCGGCACCGGCTCTTCCAGCTCGCCGAACTCCTGCTTCATCAGCGTGTAGACCTCGCGCCCGACTTTGGAGCAGGTGGCGGAGAGCATTCCGAGAAGCGCGACGTACTCGCACAGGTGATCGGACGTCGTGCGGGACGGCATAGGCATGGGGCGCAAGTCTAGTATCTCCGCCATGCCGTCTTGGATGTCCAAGCCTATTTCGCCGAGCGATCCGAGCGTCCCCGCGCCGCCGCCCAGCATTGCGACGAATACCCTATCCTCGCAGCCTCGCAGCCGCTCGACGTGGCGGATCAGCTCGTCTATCCAAACCGCCACCTTCAAGCCGAACGTGGCGGGGACGGCATGCTGTCCGTGCGTCCTGCCGGGCAGCGCGTAGTCTCGCGTCTCCTGCGCGAGGTCGGCGAGCAGATCCAACACGCCCGCGAGCTGACCTAGCAGTATGTAGTGCGCCTTACGCAGCTGAAGCAGCTTGCCCGTCTGCGTGATGTTCTGCGTGGTTGCGCCCCAGTGGACGAACCCGCCGGCGTCTCCATCGCATACGCGATCCAGCTCCCACACGAGCGGAACCAAGCCATGCCCGGTTTTGAGCCAGCCCTGCCGTATGGCGTCGCGGTCGAGCAGCTCTAGCCGCGCCTTCAAGCGTATCTCGACCGCCGCTTCGCGCGGAATGACGCCCAGCGCCGCCTGCGCCTCCGCGAGCGCGGCTTCCACGTCCAGCCAAGATTGCAGCCGGCTGTCTTCCGAGAACAGCTCGCGGATGCCTGAGTCGGGCAGTCTCATCGCCGAAGGTTCTTGCTGGGTCATGGAGAGCCTCCTAGTCGTCCGCCGCTTCCACAGCCACGCGCCCCACGCCGAGCGCTTCGGCGGTGGCGATGACGCGGTCTCGCTGTTCGGGCGTGAGCGGGCGCGTCGGCGGGCGGGGGGCGCCGGTGTCTATGCCGAGCCTGTATCCGAGAAGCGCCTTGATGACGGCGTGCATCCCGAATTCGCGCACCACGAAGGTGAGGCGGGCGGCGCGACGCTGCGCCTTCTGCGCCGCGTCGAGGTCTCCCGCTTGGTAGGCGCGCCATATCTCCACCCATATCTCCGGCGCGACGTTCGGAGGGCCATCTACGCATCCCGACGCGCCGATAGTGAGCGCGGGCAGCATCAGCGCGGCGCTCCCGATGAGGCAGTCCAGCCCCATATCGACCCAGTTATAGACGTTCGTGAAGTTCACCGACGAATGTTTCAGCCCCTTGAGCTGCGGCACCCCATCTTGGATCTTCGCCATCAGCTCGGGGGTTATCTCTACGCCAGTGGACTGGGGCAGGTTGTAGACGAACAGGGGCAGGTCCGCCGCCGCGCCGACAACGCGGTAGTGTTCGACGATGCTGTCGTCCGGCTGTCGGTAGAAGAACGGCGGGACGCAGCAGATAGCCTCGACGCCCGCTTCGGCCGCGTTTTCGGCTAGCCGCGCCGCGCGGAGCGTCGTCGCCGCGCCGACGTGCATGATGTTGTTGACGCGCCCGCGGTTCTGGTCTGCCGCCGCGCGCGCTATCGCCATGTTCTCGTCGTCGTCGAGCAGGACGCTCTCGCCGGTTCCGCCCGCGACCCAGAAGCCGTGAACGCCCGCCTGTATGTTGAACTCCATCACCTCCCTGAACGCCGCTTCGTCGAAGCGTCCGTCCTCGCCCATCGGCGTGGTGATTGCGGGTAGGATGCCTGTGAATTCCGCCATGTCTTGCCTCCGGTCTGAAGTGGTTGGGGCGGGTTTTCGGTCAAAAGCGCGGGGCGCGCCAGCGCAGACCGGCGCGCCCCGTTTTGGTCTCTTAGAGCTTTACTGGCTTACAGGGCAGGTAAAGCGAAACTGCCGTCGAACGCTGTCGGCTGTTCTCCCCTCCCACGGAGGGAAGGGGATGCGCCGCGCCCGCGATCGCCCGTCAGGGGCGAGGGCAACCCTAGTACAGGTGGCAGACGACCCGATGCCCCGCCACCGGCTCGGATTCTTCCGGCGCCGTCCCGGCGCACGGCTCGAATCCGGACGGGCAGCGCGGGTGGAAGTGGCAGCCCTCAGGCGGGTTGACCGGGGAAGGCACTTCGCCCGTGAGTATCACTTCCTCGCGCTCGATGTCCGGGTGGGATGGGAGCGCCGCCGACATCAGCGCCCGCGTGTACGGGTGCAGCGGGTTGTCGTACAGCTCTTCGGTCTCCGCCTCCTCGACGATTCTGCCGAGATACATCACGCCCACCTTGTCGCACATGTATCGAACGGTGGCGAGGTGGTGCGCGATGAGCAGGTACGTCAGGTTATGCTCGTCTTGCAGGTCTTCCAGCAAGTTCATTATCTGCGCGCGAATCGACACGTCGAGCGCAGACACAGGCTCGTCTAGGATGATGAGCTTGGGGTTGAGCGCGAGCGCGCGGGCGACGCCGATGCGCTGGCGCTGGCCGCCTGAAAATTCGTGCGGGAACAGGTTGGATTGGTACTGCTGAAGCCCGACTTCTTCGAGCAGGTCTCCGACGCGCGTTCGGATGTCGCCCTTGGTCATCGTGCTGTTGACTTCGAGCGGCTCTCCGATGATAGACCCGACGCGCATGCGGGGGTTGAGCGACGCCCAAGGGTCTTGGAACACCGCCTGCACGGATGCCTTGTAGTATCTGGTCTCCTCGCGGTTGAGCGCGGTGGCGTCTTGCCCCTCGAAGTAGAACGTGCCATCCGTCGGCTCTTCGAGCTGCAAGATGAGCTTGGCGGTTGTCGACTTGCCGCAGCCGGATTCGCCCACCAGCCCGTATGTCTTGCCCTGTTCTATCTCGAACGATATGCCGTCTACGGCTTTGAGCATCGCTCTGTTGCGAGCCAGGAAGCCCGACCCGACGGGGAAGTGCTTCTTGAGACCTCTGACTTCCAGTAGCGCGCCATTCGCGCCGTTTTCGCTAGCCATGATTCACAACCTCTTTGGAAACTGGGGGATGCCGCTTCTGCGATCCGGCTCGCTAGTCCGCGCTGGCGGCGGCGGCAGCCATCGCGCCTTCGGACTCTCTGAGCCAGCAGGCGGCGTGCTGTCCGTCGTCCACCACGAAGTCCGGCGGGAACTCTTCCATGCACTTGTCGAAGCTGTAGCGGCACCTCGGCGCGAACGAGCAGCCTTGCGGCAGATCCCACAGCGCGGGCGGCTGCCCCGGAATGGAGTAGAGCCGCTCTTCCGTCTCCTCCATCTTAGGCACGGATTGGATGAGCGCTTCGGTGTAGGGGTGAGACGGATTGTTGAATATCTGCCGAACGTCGCCCTGCTCGACTATCTTGCCCGCGTACATCACCGCGACGCGATCGCACATCTTGGCGACGATCCCGAAGTCGTGCGTGATGAAGATGATGCCTACGCCGGTGGATTCCTGAAGCTCGCGCAGCAGCCGCAGATATTGCGCCTGAATCGTGGCGTCGAGCGACGTGGTAGGCTCGTCCGCGATAAGCACAACCGGGTCGCAGGATATTCCGATAGCGCCCACTACGCGCTGGCGCATTCCTCCGGAAAGCTGGTGCGGGTAGTCTTTGATTCGCACGTCCGGCGCGGGGATTCTCACCTTGCGGAGCATCTCGATAACGGTGTCTTTGAGCGCCTCGCCGCCTAGCCCCTTGTGTATCTTCAGCGCCTCGCCGACCTGATCTTCGATGTCGAAGACGGGGTTGAGCGCGGTCATCGGGTCTTGAAGCACCATGCCTATGCGGCTGCCGCGAACGTCTTCCATCTCGCTCTCGCTGAGCTCGAGGATGTCTTCGCCTTCGAGCATCACGCGCCCGCCTACGATGTGCCCGGGCGGAGACGGCACCAGCCGCATGATAGAGAGCGTGGTTACCGATTTGCCGGAGCCGGACTCGCCCACAATGCCGAGCGTCTCGCCGCGCCGCAGCTGAAAGCTCACGCCGTCGACGGCTTTGACAACGCCCCATCGCGTTACGAAGTAGGTGCGTAGGTCCTGAACGTCCAGAACCACCTCGCCGTTGTTCATGACCATGCCAGTCCGCTCCTTCTTCCTTCGCGCTATTCGGTTCGTCCGGCATCGAGCCGCGCCGAACGCTGGACAAGTTCGCAACGCCCCCAAGCGCATTGCGCCGCCGCAGGCGCGCTCACTATATCCAATCAGCCCGCATAACGCAAGGCATCCCTCGGGAGAAGGCTCTGGCGCAATAATACGCAATAAGATGCGATTGCCCTGCGGCGAGAATAGGGCGCATAGTCGGCGTTCTGTTAGAATTCGGGTTGTCTATCGCTCGCACGCCTCTGTTGGAGGAACGTATCTCGATGATCAGGCTTTCGGCTTTGCTGGCGGCGCTCGCCATAGCGTTGGCGGCTTGTACGGCGGAGGTTCCCACGCGCCCGGTTGGACCGCCGACTTACCCGCCCAACACCGCCGCGCCGGTTGCCCAGCCGACGGCGACTCCCCAATCGTCCATCCTGCTGGCGCTCGTCGTCTCCGAGCCGCGCGCCGACATCCCGAAGTACGACCGCGGACAGTGGAAGCACTGGACGGACGAAGACGGAGACTGCCAAGACGCTCGGCAGGAGACGCTAATCGCCGAGTCGCTCGCGCCGGTCGAGTTCGAGACATCCGAGGCTTGCCGCGTGAAGTCCGGCAGATGGATAGGCCCGTACACGGGAATCGAAGTTTCGGACCCGTCCGAATTGGACATAGATCACATGGTGCCGTTGGCGAACGCGCACAAGTCGGGCGGCTGGCGGTGGACGGCGGAGCGCAAGGAGGCATACGCCAACAGCCTAGACAACCCCGCTCACCTGATAGCGACGACTAGGAGCGCGAACCGTTCCAAGGGCGCGAAGGGGCCAGAGGAGTGGCAGCCGAAGAACGCATCCTACCTGTGCCGGTACGCGGAGGACTGGATATCTGTCAAGCTGGCGTGGGGGCTTGTCGCGACTGCGGCTGAGAAGGCTGCGCTCGCGGAGATGCTCGCCACGTGCGAGGGTGGACCGTCCGCGCAGGTCGTCTCGCCTCCGCAGACGGGCGCGCCGCCTAATCCGAGCGCGCCGCAGTCGCCCGAAACGCGGTTCGACCCTTCGGGAGCCGACCGCGACTGCTCGGAGTTCGATTCTTGGGATGAGGCGCAGAGGTTCTACGAGGCTGCGGGCGGGCCGGGTTCGGACCCGCACAGGCTAGACGGCGATGGCGACGGAATAGCCTGCGTCTCGCTGCCCGGCGCGCCCTAGCGCGTCGCGTCGAGAGCGATTCGGCTACGCATGAGCGCAAGGCGACGCCCTCCGCGTCCACTCGCGCCAGCGGCTCTTGCCGCCGCCTTGACAGCCATCGCAATCGCGGGGATGGCGTGCGGCGCGCCCCGTGATTACGAGATAATCCCGATTGCGCCGACCGCGGCTCCACTTGACGCGCCGGCGGCGGAGACCAACGCGCCGGTGTCGCTTACGCTGTCCCTAGCTATGGCGGAGCTTAGCGAGAACATTCCCGCATATGACAGAGACGATTGGGGACAGTGGACTGATGCGGATCTCGACTGCCAAGACACGCGGCAAGAGGCGCTAATCGCCGCGTCGAACGCGCCTGTGGAGTTCGAGCGCGGCGGACGATGCCGCGTAGCCGCCGGCGGCTGGATAGGGCGGTTCACAGGCGTGTCTATCTCCGACCCTAACGAGGCGGCGACGCTCCACACGGTGCCGCTGGCGAACGCGCACGAGTCGGGCGGCTGGCGGTGGACGGCGGAGCGCAAAACGGCATACGCCAACAGCCTCGATGACGGACAGATAGCGGTCGCGTCTCCAGACGCGGCGCGCGCCAGAGCGAACCGCGCGCCGCACGAGTGGCGTCCGGCGGACCCCGATAGCTGGTGCCAATACGCGCTGGACTGGATAGCCGTCAAGCGCAGGTGGGGGCTGACGGCAACCGAAGACGAGGCGGCGGAGCTCTCGGAGATGGTTGACGCATGCGATATACCCGTATTCTTCCAGACTGTCCGCGCCGAGCCGGGCGCCGCCGCATCGCCCACCGCCGCGCCAACGCTGACACCGCCGCCGACGGCATCGCCTGCGTCCAGTCCGCCGCCCGCGCCGTCCCCAACGCCGGCGGTCGATGACCGCGACTGCTCGGACTTCGACGACTGGGAAGCAGCCCAAGACTTCTTCCTAAGCGCAGGCGGCCCGGACGTCGATCCACACCGCCTAGACGTCGATGGAGACGGCATCGCCTGCGCGTCGCTGCGCGCCCCGCCCGCTGAGACGCCTCGCGCCGCGCCGCTTCCCACCGCCGCGCCCACCCCAACGCCCTTCGCCGACAAAGATTGCGCGGATTTCGGCGACTGGCAGGCGGCGCAGGCTTTCTACGAAGCCGCTGGAGGCCCCGACGCGGACCCGCATCGTCTGGATAGGGACGGAGACGGCATCGCCTGCGCGTCGTTGCGCGGCGCGCCGTAGCGCGTCGCAATGCCGCGCTCGCCGTAGTACACTGTGCGCCGCTGAGCCACATAGATGCGAAAGGAAGGCATCCAACAATGAAGGTAACGGCAATAAAGCCATACTCGGTTCAGGACGGCGAGGGGCGCGGATACTACATCGTGAAGGTCGAGACGGACGAGGGCGTCTACGGGCTGGGCGAAGTGGGCATCCGCAATTGGGGCGGCGCGATAACTCAGGCTATCCACCAACTTTCGGAAGTCGTCGTGGGACAAGACCCTTGGAGCACCGAACGGCTGTGGCAGCAGATGTTCAGGGGCGGCTTCTTCCCAGCCGACAAGGTGTACTGCTGCGCTATCAGCGCAATCGACATCGCGCTGTGGGATATCAAGGGCAAGTCGGTCGGAATGCCGGTGTACAAGCTGCTGGGCGGGCCTGTGCGCGATAAGGTAGTCTGCTACCCGCACACGCAGGGCAGAACCAACGAGGAGCTGGTCGAGAACTCCAAGCGGGCGGTGGCGGACGGCTGGAAGTTCGTGCGGTGGGGGCAGCCGGAGACGGGCGGAGCGTTCGAGTACCGCGACGCGGATCCGCTCGCCAACCCAGGCTATCTGGAGCCGGTCGAATCCATCCGCATCGCGGAAGAGCAGATGGCGATGGTGCGCGAAGCCGTGGGGCCAGACATCCAGCTGTGCTTCGACGTTCACGCTCGGCTGGATGCGGCGCATCTCATCACGATGTGCCGCGCGCTGGAGCCGTACAACCCGTTCTTCATCGAAGATCCGCTGCGCTCGGAGAACCCGGCAAGCTACCGAAAGCTCGCAAGGCACGTGTCGCTGCCCATAGCGGCGGGCGAGCAGTGGGCGTCCAAGTGGCCCTTCCGCGAGGTCATCGAAGAGGAGCTTATAGACTACGCGCGGATAGACCTGTGCATAGTGGGCGGGCTTACCGAGGCGCTCAAGATAACCCACTGGGCGGAGACGCACTACATAAACATCGTGCCGCACAACCCGTTGGGGCCGGTGAGCGCGGCGGCGTGCGTGAACCTGTGCATGGCGTCTACTAACGTGGGCGTCCAAGAGATGCCGAGCCGTCCGGGCAGCTTCGCCGCGGATCTGTTCCCGCTGCAAATAGAGTGGGCGGACGGCTACGCTTGGACGCCCGCCGACAGGCCCGGGCTGGGCGTAGACTTCGACGAGGAGGTCGCCATAGCCAACCCCGCGCCGCTCAACGGATGGCCTCCTCAGCTGCGCCGCAACGACGGGGCGTTTACGAACTGGTAGTAGGGATATTGCACAGATTTGCGGGATGGGGATGAAGGGCGCTCCCAACCCTAATCCTCTCCCGCGTATGAGACGCTCGGCCGAGCGGCGCTCGCGGCGCGTTCTACAACAGAAACCGTTTCTACTGGCGCATAATCCAGCCCGGCAGTTCGGCTGCCTGCCGAATCCAGCTCGTCAAAAGCTCCTCATCGAGCTGGTCGCGTTCGTAGATGTTGAAATAGCGCGTATCCTCGTGCTTGGACTCGACAGGGGGAATGGGACGCAGCGCAGCGCCGCGAAAGAAAGTTATCTTGACATACTTGGTGAAGCAGTAGATGGTTAGGAACCATCCATTGGCGTCCGTGCCATAGAATGGCGAGTTCCACTTGACTGCCTTTCGCACGTTCGGGACGGTGTCGACGATTATCTCGTCGAGGCGTCGTCCGACGGCGCTTTTCCAACCCGGCATGGCTGCGATGTAAGCCTGCACAGGGGCGTCGCCATCCGCCTTGGGTATCTGCGGGTTGCCGCCTGTCAGCAGGCGGGGCTTGGAGGCTGGCGCCGCGCTTTTGGCTGACGCTCGACGCTGCCCCTTAGCCGGCTTTCTGGGCGTCTTGCTCGTCATTGCTTTCTCCTAGCAAAGCGCGCGTTGGCGCTGATAGTGGCGCGCACGAGGAGCGCCGCGCATGCGGAATTTTCCGTAGGGGTCTTGAGAGCGCCATTCGAGGCGAATGCCGCGAGTCGTCTGGAGCGGGAGAGGGGATTCGAACCCCCGACATCTTCCTTGGCAAGGAAGTGCTCTACCACTGAGCTACTCCCGCCCGCACGCGCGATGAAGAGCTGGTGCCGAGGGTCAGAATCGAACTGACGACACCAGCATTTTCAGTGCTGTGCTCTACCAACTGAGCTACCTCGGCCCTTAGGCTAAGAAATTATAGAGAAGCACGCCGCTATCGGTCAAGCGTCGCCGACGGGGGTATTCATAGCACGCGCTGATTATGTAAAATAGGGCTATATGCTACGACATGGAGGATAGAATCGATGGCTCGTCCACGCGCATACAACCACGACATACGCTGCCCTCACTGCGGCTCCAACTGGACGCCTAAAGACGGACGCTCCAGAGGCAAGCAGACTCATCGCTGCAAAGACTGCAACTATCGCTTCACCCCCGACGGCAACCGCAGCTACTACCCAGAGGCGACTATCCGCCAAGCTCTCGCCATGTACGCGGAGGGCGGAAGCATATCCGCCGTGGCAAGAGCGATGGATATACACTATGTAACGGTGTACACCTGGGTCAAAAAAAGCCAAGTGGGCGCGGGAGACTCTCTCCACCGAGCGCAGGAAGCGCAATGCGCCTGAGCCCGACATGCCGGCCAGCGTGAGGAAGATACGGGGTCTGGGCGTCGAGCGGAGGCGCGCGAAGGTCATATCCTTCGATGAGATGTGGACGTATGTTAGGGCGAGAAGGGGGAAGAAGCGGCGGTCCGTGTGGATATGGACAGCGGTCGTGGAGGAGAAGGACGGGAAGAGGTGGGCGGACTTCGAGGTGGGGAGCCGCGAGAGGGAGACCTTTGTGAGGCTGTTGTCGAGGCTTCCCAAGTCGGAGAGATACCGTAGCGACGGCTATGAGGCGTATGGCTGGCTTCCGACAAGCTCTCACGAGGTGGGAAAGGGAAGCGAGGTGAACCGGAACGAGGGGCTGCACTCTGTGTTGAGGGGTAAGCTGAACAGACTGGGGCGCAGAGTCAAGGGATACTCCAAGAGCGTGGAGATGCTGCACGGATCGTTGGCGATGGTGTGGCTCAGGGAAGGCTGGATATAATGTCAGCGCGTTCTATGAATGCACCGACGGGCAATCGCATCTTATTGCGCCAGAGCCTTCGAGTCTGCGCCGAATGCCACTGAGCATATAGCGCATATGGCGATTGCAATCACTTCTATTAGGCTGTAGCTCTTGCTATCTCGCTTGACCGCGCCGCCCCGCCGTTACTAGAATGAGTCCGCCAATGGCGTCGCGTGGCTCGCTAGCTCAATTTGGCAGAGCAACTGACTCTTAATCAGTAGGTTCTCGGTTCGAGTCCGAGGCGAGTCACTTCATCTTATGAATCCCGGTCCGCGGAGACGTCAGCTTGCAATACGGATTCGCCCTTCCCAAGTCCACAGACGGCGGCGCGCTGCTCCGCTTCGCGCAGGCTGTGGAGGAATTGGGCTTCGAATCGGTTTGGACGGGCGATCACATAGCGCTGCCGACCGAAGAGACCGATCAGTATCCATATACGCCAGACGGTCGTTTCGTATCCCGCCCGGACGATCCGCAGCTCGACGCCTTCATTACGCTCAGCTACATAGCGTCGGCGACCAGCCGCGTCAGCATCGGCACGACCGTCGCAATCGTCCCTTACCGCAACCCCATACTTCAAGCCAAGATGTTCGCTTCGCTCGACGTCCTCACCGGCGGGCGCGCCGTGTGCGGCGTCGGAGTAGGCTGGCTGGAGAAGGAGTTCGACGTTCTCGGCGCGTCTTACGCGGACAGAGGCCCCGTTACGGACGAGTATCTACAGATATTCAAGACGCTGTGGCGCGACGAGCGCCCCGAGTTCCATGGCGAACATTACGACTTCGACGGCATCTACTTCGCGCCCAAGCCGGCGCGCGATGGGCGCATTCCCATCTGGGTGGGAGGACACACGCGCCGCGCCATACGCCGAACGGTGAAGTACGGCGACGCATGGCATCCTACGCGCCAGACGCCCGACTTCGTGGCGCGCCACCTGCCTTACCTGCGCGAATACTGCGAGACGGCCGAGCGTGACCCGGCCGAGATAACCATCTCCCTCAAACGGACGCTCCACTTCACCGACATAGGCATTGGAGAGGGGCGCTCCAACCGCTCCAACGGCGCGCTCATCGCGTCCACCGACGAGGTGATCGCGGACGCGGCGCGATGCGCGGAGATAGGCATTCATCAACTCACGTTCGACTTTCGCACGCCGAACATAGACGACTGCATCCGCACGATGGAGCATTTCGCGCTCGACGTCGCGCCGCGCGTCTAATGCCGCGCCCGAATCCGGGCAGCGCCTGTTTGCCGCTGATGCCGCTTCTCAAGCGAACGGCGCGCGCCTTCTACCTGACTATCGCCGTCCTGCCGCGCGGGATGCGCCGTCCGGTGGGGCTTGCGTATCTGCTGGCGCGCGGCGCGGACACCATCGCCGACACCGACGCGCTGCCCGCCGAGTGCCGCCTCGCGCTGCTCGACGCCCTGCGTCGCCGCGTTGGGGGAGACGCCGCCGCGCTCCCTTCGCTTGCCGCGCTCGCGCTGCCGACCGCCTCCGACTCCGAGCGCGCGCTGCTCGCCGCGCTCCCTTCGCTTGCCGTGCTCGACGATCTGGAGCCGTTGGATCGCCGTCTCGTATCGAACATAGTCTCCCGTCTCGCCGACGGTATGGAGTTCGATTTGCGCCGCTTTCCGCCCGGTGAGAAGGGCTGTGTCCGCTCGCTAGCCGATGCTGCGGAGCTGGATAGGTACACATACCTAGTAGCCGGATGCGTGGGCGAGTTCTGGACGGACATCGCAATCGCGCATACGCGCGCGCTGCGCGGCTGGGACAGGCGGCGCATGGCTGCGCTGGGCGTTCGATTCGGCAAGGCTCTTCAGCTGACCAACATCCTCAGAGACGCGCCCGCGGATATGGCGATGGGACGGAGCTACATTCCCAAGCAGTGGTTCGCCGACGCGGGTTCGGCTCCGCGCCGACTGCGCCGCCGCGACAGCGCGCGCGCCGCGCTCGACAGAGGGCTGGCGCTGGCGCTCGATCACTACGAGGGCGCGGAGCGCTATCTGCTGTCCATACCGCGCCGCTGCGTTCGTCTGCGGCTCGCCGCCGCTTGGCCTCTGCTGATGGGGCTTGCGACGCTCGCGCTGCTGTCGAGCCGCGATAGCTGGCTCGACGCCGGCACGCCGGCGCGAGTGTCCCGGCGCTGGGTGTACGGGATGATGGCGACGTCTGCGGCGGCGGTCTGCTCCAACCGCGCGCTGGCGTGGTGGATTCGGCGGCTCAGGCGGGGAGTGAAAACCCGCGCTTTCTCCCCCGCGTCCGCGCGTTGACCGCGCGCGGCTGCCCCGATACCATTGCCGCCACTGGCACAGCCGCCACCCAGCGAAACGGAGCGCCCCGCATGAAGATAACCGAAATCGCCGCGTTCGCAACCAAGCCGCCTGAAGCCGCTTCCAACTACGTCTTCGTAAAGGTGTCCACGGACGAGGGCATTGTGGGATGGGGAGAATCCAGCATCGGCGCGGTTTCGGTAGCCGCCGTAGTGGAAGAGTTCGGCGCGGCGATAATCGGCAAGCATCCGTTCAGAATCGAAGAGCATTGGCAAGACATGTACCATCTGTTCCACAACGTGCGCGGCGGCGCGCTTCAGATGGCGGCTATCTCAGGCATAGAGATAGCGCTGTGGGACATCAAAGGCAAGGCGCTGGGCGTTCCCGTGTACGAGCTGTTGGGCGGCGCGATGCGAGATAGGCTGTGGACGTATGGGCGGTTCGACGGCGTGGACCCGGATGCTGCCGTCGCAACCGCCATGTCGTTCGTCGAACGAGGATACACCGCGCTGAAGGGAGACCCGTTCGGGCATCAGGGCATATTCACGTCGCCGGAGGCGGAGCGCGACGCCATCGCCAAAGTCGCGGCGGTGCGGAGCGCGGTTGGCGACGATGTGGAGTTGCTAGTAGAGGTTCACGGCAGGCTCACGCCCGCCGAAGCAATACGGGTAGGGCAGCAGCTGGAGCCGTATCGCCCCTTCTTCTTCGAAGAGCCTGTGCCGCCTCAGAACGTAGACGCCATGGTTCGCGTGGCGCAGGCTATCAACATCCCCTTGGCGACGGGAGAGCGCATCTATACCAAGTGGGGGTTCAAGGATCTGCTGGAGAAGCAGGCGGTATCCGTGGTTCAGCCCGATGTGTGCCATGCGGGGGGCATCAGCGAACTGAAGAAGATAGCGGCAATGGCGGAGACGTACTACGTCGGCTTCGCGCCGCACAACCCTTACGGGCCGGTGAACACGCTTGCCGCGCTGCACGTCGACGCCTGCACGCCCAACTTCCTCATTCAAGAGGGCGGACATGCCGACTGGTACGACGCCATCCTCACAGAGCCGTTCGCGCGCCAGACCGACGGCTACTTCGACCTGCCCGCCGCGCCCGGCGTCGGGATAGAGCTGGACGAAGCCGCGCTGCGCCGCTACCCGGCGGGCGATACAGAGACGCGGGGAGGATACCGCAGCCGCTACACGATCCCATCGCGCCAGCAAAACCACTGGGTATAAGCGTAGCGGGGGAGATTGCGATAGTCTCTTATCCGTTGCGATCGAGGCTTGGGGGCGGCTCGTCGAACGGCTCGTTTCGAGATTCGGCTTCCATGCGTCGCATGTGCCATTGCGTCCAGGCGCGGTCGCGCTCCTTGCGCCCCTCTGTGCGTCCTTCCCTGCGCCGTCGTTCTCTAGCTTTCTCCAAATGCTCCTGAAGCCATGCCGCCAAAACCATGACGAACCTCCCAATTTCAGTTGGGTATAGGCACAGCGGGGGAGATTGCGATAGTCTCTTATCCGTTGCGATCGAGGCTTGGGGGCGGCTCGTCGAAGGGCTCGTTTCGGGATTCGGCTTCCATGCGTCGCATGTGCCATTGCGTCCAGGCGCGGTCGCGCTCCTTGCGCCCCTCTGTGCGTCCTTCCCTGCGTCCCTCCCTGCGCCCTTCCTTGCGCCCCTCTTCGCGCCGTCGTTCTCTGGCTTTCTCCAAATGTTCCTGAAGCCATGCCGCCAAAACCATGACGAACCTCCCAATTTCAGTTGGGTATAGGCACAGCGGGGAGTGCGAGAGTCTCTTACCCGTTGCGATCTAGGCTTGGGGGCGGCTCGTCGAAGGGCTCGTTTCGAGATTCGGCTTCCATGCGTCGCATGTACCATTCCGTCCAGACGCGGTCGCGCTCCTTGCGCCCCTCTTCGCGCCGTCGTTCTCTGGCTTTCTCCAAATGTTCCTGAAGCCATGCCGCCAAAACCATGACGAACCTCCCAATTTCGGTCAGCGTGACGGAAACTCCCGCCGCAGTGACGATGAACGGCGCCGCGCTGACCCATACGGCAAACCACAGTTCCAAGAAGTTTTCGGCATCGCTTTGTCGGACTGTTAGCGAAGTCGCTAAGGCTAAGCCGAGCAATACCTGTGGAATGAAAATGGCAAAGTAGTATTTCAGCGCTCCCCGCGCAACGCTCCATATCGATTCCCTGTCGTTTGTCATGCGGCGCCGCCTTCGACTAGGTTGATGGATATCGATGGAGGATATTGGGGAAACCATCTCGCGGTTGCTCGTTCCGCATATTCTCAAGTCTATCAAACGGGAATGTTCGCGCGCATGATAGTTCGTTCTATCCGCGAACGTTCCCTAACCCTCCTCTTCCCCCCACGGGAGTATCACGTCGCCGGTCTCGGCAGGCTCGGATATCTCCACCAGCTCTATGCTGAAGGTCAGGTCTCTTCCCGCTAGCGGGTGATTCGCGTCCAGCACGGCTGAGCCGTCGCCAATCTCGACTACGGTGAATCGCATCTGTCGACCGCTCGCGTCTCGCCCCACTAGCGTAGAGCCGACTTCCAAGCCGGGCGGCAATTCGGAAAGGTCTTCCTGAAGCGCCATGTCCGGGTTGTAGGGACCATAGGCTTGGCTCGCGGGTATGTCCACCGTCTTGGTTTCGTTCGGAGACATGCCTATGACGGCGCTCTCGAAGCCGGCTACCACCTGCCGCGCGCCCAGCGTGAACTCCAGCGGCTCGCCGCGGTCGTATGATGAATCGAACTGCTGACCGTTGGTGACGCCAGTGTAGTGCACGCGCACCGCATCGCCCATCTTGGCGCGGGGCATCTGTCGCTCCTTTCGGCGGGTTGTTCGCGCGGTGGCGAGCGCCGCCCCTACACGATTCTCGATTGGCTAGGATAGAATGTCAGCGCCGAGCCGGCTCACGCTCCGCCGCGCAAGGCGATTATGAGCAGCAAGACGACGACCGGAACCACCACAGCCCACAGCGCCTTTCTGGGGGTCAAACCGAACATGCAAACCTCGTTCACGCTCCGCCGGCGACCGTCCGCCAGCAGGGCGCATCCTACCACAAACCCGCCGCGCGCGGTGGCGGGTTCGCCTTGAGATACCGCCTCATCGCTCTCGACGTGGACGGCACTATCCGCAGCCGCGAGCGTCCGATATCCCAGCGCACGCGCGACGCCATAGACCGCGTTCGGGAAGCGGGCGCGTTCGTGACGCTCGCCACAGGACGCTCGTTTCGGAGCGCGATGAGCGCCGCCGAGGATCTGCGGCTGACTACGCCGATAGTCACCTTCCAAGGGGCGCACGTCGCTTCCCCGACAGACGGCGAACCGCTCTGGCACCTCCCGCTCACGCCGCGTATGACGCGCGCCGCGCTGAGCGCGCTCGACGGCAAAGAGGATCTGGACGTGATGGGCTACGTGGGGGACGATGTGATAGTAGCCAAGCCGAGCGAGTGGGCGCGCGATTACGTCGAGCGCCACGCCGTCCCTCTGCGCGTCGTCGACGCTGACAGCTTCTCCGACATGCGCGTGACGCGGCTAGTGGCGCGCGGCGAGGACGACGCGATAGAGAGGCTCGAACGCGAGCTTATAGACCGATTCGACGGCGCGCTGTACGTGACCAGATCGCTGTCTTACTTCTGCGAGATATTGCACCCTGACGGCGGCAAGGAAAAGGCGCTCGAATGGCTCTGCGCGCGGCTCGGCGTGAAGCGACGCCAGACAATCGCGTTCGGCAACGGCTACAACGATGTGCGGATGCTTCGTTGGGCGGGATTGTCCGTCGCGGTGGACGACGCCGTTCCGCAGGCGCTAGCCGCCGCCGACGTGGTTGCGCCTCCCATGGAGCAAGACGGCGTGGCGCGCGTCCTAGACGGGCTGCTGGAAAGGGGAATGATCGGATGAGCGAGGATCGAAAGCCCGTCATCGTCGTTCTTGGCGGCATCAACATGGATCTAGTCGCCACTACGCGCCGAATGCCCGCGCCTGGCGAGACGGTTCACGGGCAGGCGTTCCACACCGCGCCCGGCGGCAAGGGCGCGAATCAGGCTGTCGCCGCCGCGCGGCTCGGCGCGGAAGTCCGCATGGTGGGGCGCGTCGGCGATGACGCCTTTGGCCCCGCGCTGCTCGACGGGCTGCGCGCGGAGGGCGTGGACGCATCCGGCGTAGCCGTCGATCCCGACAACCCCTCCGGCGTCGCTATGATACTGCTGGACAGCCAAGCGCAGAACTGCATCGTAGCCGTCTACGGCGCGAACATGGCTTGCGACGACGCGCAGCTAGACGCCGTTCGGCGCGCGCTCGTCGACGCGGACGCGCTGCTGCTCCAGCTCGAAACGCCGCTCGCAGTCGCAACCGAGGCGGCGCGGCTCGCCAAAGAGCGCGGCGTCATGGTCGTATGGGACCCCGCGCCGGCGGTGGATATGGGACGGGACGCTTACGCGCTCTGCGACGCGCTCACGCCCAACCAGCCGGAGGCGGAGACGCTTACCGGAATTGCGGTGGAGGATCGCGAGTCAGCCGCGCTAGCGGCGCGGGAACTGGTGGGGAGGGGAGTGTCCGCCGCCGCGGTCAAGCTGGGCGCGGGCGGGTGCTTGCTCGCCACCGAATCCGAAGAGGCGTTCATTCCCGCGTTCGAGGTGGACGCGGTAGACACCGTAGCCGCCGGAGACGCATTCGCCGCCGCGCTTGCAGTCTCGCTCGCGGAGGGGCGTTCGTTTCACGCATCCGCGCGGTTCGCGTCCGCCGCCGGCGCGCTCGTGGTCACCCGCGTCGGCGCTCAGCAGGCGATGCCGTTCAGGGGCGAGCTGGACGCTCTGCTGAGACGCGAATCGCCCGCGCGATGACGGATTTCGCGAACCGCCGATGAACGCGGGGGCGGACGACGCGCCGCCGACGAGCGCGAAGCCGGCTGACGGCGGCGACCGGCGCTGGGCGCTGGGCGCGATGGCGGTCGTTCTGCTCATCGCGCTCGCGCTGCGCCTCTACGGGCTAGACTGGGACGCCGGATATAGCTGGACGCCTCATCCCGACGAGCGCGCTATCCTCTCCAAGTCAGCCGAGCTGTCGTTCCCTGGCTTATCTGAGCTGCCCACTCTGTTGGATGCCGAGGAAAGCTCTTGGAATCCGCGATGGTTTCCATATGGCAGCTTCCCGCTCTACCTGCTGGAGATGGTCGTCGGCTTAGCCGAGCTTGCGCCGGGCGTCGCCATAGACGACCTTCGCCCGCCCGCTCGCGTCATATCCGCGCTGGCGGACGTGGCGGCGGTGGCGGCGGTATACCTGCTGGGCGCGTCTATGTGGTCGCGGCGGATCGGAGTCGTCGCAGCCGGCGCGGCGGCGTTTGCGGTCATCCACATTCAGGTCAGCCACTTCTTCGCGGTGGATACTCTGCTTGCGCTGCTTGCGGTGGCGGCTATCTTCTTTCTGGTTCGCGTCGCGCGGCAGGGCAAGCCCGCCGATTCCGCGCTCGCGGGGCTGTGCATTGGGCTTGCGCTCGCCACCAAGATAAGCGCCGCGCCGCTGCTCGCCGCCTACTTCGTCGCCCACGCCATGCGCGCGTTCGACGCCGACGCCCGAGACGCCGTATTGGATCGCGTCCGCCCCGTCGCGCTAGCCGCGCTTGTCGGCGCTGGAGCCGCCGCCGCCGCGTTCATAGTCGCCCAGCCCTACGCGCTGCTCGACTGGAGCCGTTTCTATGCCGACGTCTCGGAGCAATCCGAGATGGTGTCGAGAATCCGCGATTACCCGTATACGCGCCAGTACATAGACACTACGCCATACGTCTACCACATCAGACAGCTGGCGACGTGGGGCTTGGGCTTGCCGCTCGGAGTCGTGGCGTGGGCGGGTCTCGCCTATGTCGCGCTGCGCGGCATGAGACTATGGGGCGTAGCGTTCTACCTAGTCGCGGGCGTGATCCTGCCGATGGGAGTCTTGTACGCATTCGGCGGAATGCTCGGCTACGCGCTCGCGTCCGCCATATCCGTGGGCGCGCTGCTAGTGACGATTCCCATGCGGAAGCCATACGCGCGAATCGACGCGCTGGCGCTGTCTTGGGTAGCGCCGTACTTCCTCATAGTCGGCGCGTTGGACGTGAAGTTCATGCGCTATCTGCTCCCCATAACGCCGTTCTTGGCGCTGTTCGGCGCGCGGATGCTGGCGGACGTTTGGCGGTGGCTGAGCGGGCGCGGCAAGCCGGTTCGCATCGCGTCGCTCGCGCTGGGCGCGCTTGCGGCGATGGCGACGGCGTTCTATGCGCTGGCGTACACGAACGTATACGCGCAGACGCACCCGGCGACGCGCGGATCTGAGTGGATAATCGACAACGCGCCGATCGGCTCGACGATTCTCAAAGAGCATTGGGAAGAGTCGCTCCCGAACCTGTACGACTACGACATCCAAGAGCTGCCGATATACGAGGACGACAGCCCAGCCAAGACGCGCTCCATGAGCCAGAAACTGGCGGACGCCGACTATCTGGCGTTCTACAGCAACCGCCTTTATGGAACGGTCTCCAGACTGCCGGATCGCTACCCCGCCAGCCGCGAGTACTACCGCGCGCTGTTCGAGGGCGAGCTTGGCTATGAGCTTGCCGCTCGCTTCACCGCCTATCCCGCCTTTCTCGGCGTCGAGTTTGTGGACGACACCTTCGGGAGGCCCAACCTGCCCGCGCCGTTCGGGGCGGACGACTCGGCGCGGGCGGCGCTCACGCTCGATCTCGGATACGCCGACGAGAGCTTCACCGTGTACGATCACCCTATGGCGATGATCTTCCGCAACGCCGAGCGGCTGAGCGCGGAAGCTATCGAAGCGCGAATCGCAGACGGTTTGGCTGGGTATCCACAGCCGCCCTATGCGTGGCGCGGATCGGCGGAGACGGAGCCTAGCGGCAGCCGTCTGATGCTGAGCGAATCCCAGCGCGCCGACCGCGCGGCTGGCGGAACTTGGAGCGATATATTCGACGCGCCCGCCATCGTCCGCCGCGCGCCCGCGCTCGCGTGGTTCGTCGCGATAGAGCTGATAGCGCTAGCGTCCGCGCCGCTGTGCTTCGTCGCGTTTCGCCCGTTCGCGGATCGCGGATGGATGATGACGAAAGCCGTAGGGCTGCTGCTCGTTGGGCTTGGCGCGTGGTGGCTCGCCAGCTTGGAAGTCATGGCGTTCAGCCGAGCGTCCGTCGCGCTCGCCGCGCTCGTATTGGCGGCTTCCGGCGCCTGCGTCGCGTGGCGTTGGCGCGCCGACATGATCGCCTTCCTGCGCGATAGATGGAAGACGGTCGCATTCGCCGAGCTAGTGTTCGCAGCCGCGTTCTTCGCGTTCGTCCTCGTCCGCATGGCGAACCCAGACCTGTGGCATCCGTATCGCGGCGGCGAGAAGCCCATGGACCTCGCCTACCTGAACGCGGTCGTCAAGTCCGTCTACATGCCGCCATACGATCCATGGTTCGCGGGCGGGTATCTCAACTATTACTACTGGGGGCAGTTCCTAGTCGGCGCCCTCATACATCTGACGGGTATCGCGCCCGAAATCGCCGTGAACTTGGCGATTCCGACGTTCTTCGCGATGACGCTTGGGCTGTCGTACTCGGTCGTTTACTGCCTAGCCGACTTCTCCGCGCGGCGAGGCGGATTCGTCGCGCTGTCGCCCGTGTGGGCGGGGATTGCGGGCGCGGCGTTCGTTGCCGTATTGGGCAACTTGGACGGCGCGATTCAGTTGGCAAGCTCCGCGTGGGACGCGATAGCGCGGGGAGCGCCGTTCGCGGAGTTCGACTTCTGGCGCTCCAGCCGCATGATGCCGCCCGATCCGCCGGGACACGAGATAACCGAGTTCCCGTTCTTCACCTTCTTGTTCGCGGACCCTCACGCGCACCTGTTCGCGCTGCCGTTCACCGCGCTTTGCGTCGGGCTGTCTGCGGCGGTCGCGCTCGGACTGTGGCGCGCGGGATCGACGCGCGCCGCGTGGACGCTTAGCCATCTGCTAGGCGTGGTTCTGCTGGGCGTGGCGACGGGCGCGCTCCGCCTGCTGAACGCTTGGGACTATCCCACCTATCTTCTGTTCGCGTTCGCTGCGATAGCGCTCGGCGAGTATCTCCTGCAGGGCGGCATTTCGGGCGCGATGCTGCTCAGAGCCGCGCTCAAGTCGGCGCTCGCGTTCGCCGTCGGATACCTAGCGTTCCTGCCGTATCACCAGACGAACGAGGTGTTCTTCGACGGCATAGAGTCCACTACGAACCGCACCGACTTATGGCAGTTCCTATCGATAACGGGCTTGTTCGCGTTCGTCGTAGCGTCTTATTGCCTGTGGGCGCTGCGGCGAACGCTCGCGCGTCTGTGGAGGGCGGCTGCCGCGTCCGTCCGCTCGCTCGCGGGCGAGCTTAGGGGGGATGCGTCGCCGTCGGCAGCGGTCGCCGGACGCTCGTTCGCAAGCCCCGGCGGTCTGCTTGCGATGATAGCGCTCGCGCTCGCGTTCGGATTCGCGCTGACCGCGCTGTTGGGCGGCTCCGACTGGGCGACCGTCGTGTTCGTCGGGCTGCTGCTTGCGCTGACCGCGTTCGTCGGTCTGGACGCGCTGCGGGCGCTGCGCGGCGACGCTCCCGCGGCGGCGTTCGCGGCTTTGGCGGCGGCTACGGCGCTAGCGGTTGCGCTGGGGCTGGATTTCGTTCGCGTAGAGGGCGATATAGACCGCATGAACAGCGTGTTCAAGTTCTACTTGCAGGCGTGGACGCTGCTCGCGCTTGCGGCGGCGTATATGGTTTGGCGGCTCGTATCCGCGAGCTCGTTCGCGCGGTGGCGCTATCGCGCGCTTTGGGCGGGATGCTTGGTCGCGCTGATAGCCGCCGCCTCGGCGTTCCCCGCGCTCGGTTCGCAAGACAGGCTGCGAGATCGTTTCTACGACAACGTTACGCCGCTCACGCTGGACGGACTCGCGTTCGCGTCCGGCATCGTCTATCGGGACCCGGAGGGCGAAGTCGATCTAGCCGCCGACTTGGAAGGCATCCGCTGGCTGCGCGAGAACATATCCGGCTCGCCCGTGGTTCTGGAGGCGAACACGCCAACCTACCGGTGGGGCGGGCGGGTATCCATCCATACCGGGCTTCCGAGCGTAGTGGGCTGGGAGTGGCATCAGCAGCAGCAGCGCTGGGGCTACCGCGGCGAGGTAACCAAGCGCATCCGAGACGTGGAGCGCATCTACTCCACCACAGACGCCGACAGTGCGGCGGAACTGCTCGAAAAGCATGGCGTCCGCTACGTCTACATAGGCGACGTGGAGCGCCTCTACTACCCGGAGCAAGGCATAGCCAAGTTCGACGACGGCATGGGCGGGCGGCTGCGGCGCGTGTTTGCGGGCGAACGGGCGGCGGTGTACGAGGTGGTGGAGTGATTGGGGCGGCATCGCGCTCCGTATGCGCCGGTTGGAATGTGTGATAGAGTTTTCTAGCAGGAGCCGCCGCATGAACGAGGCGACAGCGCGAATCAGGATAAACAGCCTGCTGGAGAGAGCCGGTTGGCGTTTCCTCGCGGAAGGAAACGAGCCTGCCAACATACGGCTGGAGCCGAACGTCGCTCTCGCGGCGGACGCTCTCGACGCGCTCGGCGACGACTTCGAGAAGGCGCCCAACGGTCGGGTGGATTTCCTATTGCTCGACTCCAAAGGTTTCCCGCTGGTCGTTCTGGAAGCCAAGTCGTCAGACAAGAACCCGTTGGTCGGCAAAGAACAGGCGCGCAGGTACGCCCGATCTTTGGATTGCCGGTTCGTCATACTATCGAACGGAAACCTGCATTACTTCTGGGATTTGCAGCGCGGCAACCCCAACATCATCACCTCGTTTCCGACGCCCGACTCCGTTGCCGGATACCACAAATCCAAACCCAACCCGCTGCGTCTGGTCAACGAGCGGGTCGGCGCGGACTACATCGCGCTGACGCAGAGGCAAGGCTACGCATCCGAAGCCGCGTGGAAGAACGAAGCGGAGCGCCCCGACTTCATTCGAGCCAACCGTCTGCGCTTCTTGAGACCGTACCAACTGCGAGCCGTCCACAGCCTCCAGCGCGCGGTCAGGGACGGCGACGACCGCTTTCTGTTCGAGATGGCGACCGGAACGGGCAAGACGCTGGTCGCAGCCGCCATTATCAAGCTGTTCCTGCGAACCGGCAACGCCAGCCGCGTCTTGTTCCTAGTCGATCGCCTCGAACTGGAAGACCAAGCCGCGAACAGGGCTTTTGGCCCGTATCTGGCTAACGACTTCGATACCGTCATCTACAAGCAGAGCCGCGACGACTGGCGCAGCGCGGAGATAGTCGTCTCCACAGTCCAATCCCTGCTGTTCGGCAACAAGTACCAGTCTCTGTTTTCTCCCACCGACTTCGACCTAGTAATATCAGACGAAGCTCACCGCTCCATCAGCGGAAACGCGCGTTCGGTGTTCGACTACTTCGTAGGCTACAAGCTAGGCTTGACCGCGACGCCGCGCGACTACCTCAGAGGCGTGGACGCGCTCGCCCCCAACGTCCGCGATCCGCGCGACTTCGAGCGCCGGCTGCTGCGCGATACGTATAGAACCTTCGGGCGCGAACCCGGACAGCCGACATTCCGATACTCGCTGCTCGACGGCGTGAGGGACGGTTATCTCGTCAACCCGACAGTAGTGGACGCGCGCACGGATGTCTCCACGCGGATGCTTGCGGAAGAGGGCTTCATCGTATCGTTTGCAGACGACGAGGGCGAGCAGGTCGATGAGGCTTTCAAGAAGCGCGACTTCGAGCGCAGATTCTTTTCGGAAGCCACCAACAAGGTCTTGTGCAAGACTTTCATGGAGAATGCGCTGCGAGATCCGATTAGCGGCGAGATTGGCAAGTCGATAGTGTTCGCAGTGAGCCAAGACCACGCCGCTAGGCTGACGCAAACTCTGAACGAGATAGCGGACATAATGTTTCCCGGCAAGTACAATTCCGACTTCGCCATACAGGTTACGTCCCATGTTCGAGACGCGCAGCGGATGACGGTAGACTTCGCGAATAACAACCTGCGCGGCTCGCGGAACTTCATGCCGGAGTACTCCACCAGCAAGGCGCGCGTTTGCGTCACCGTAGGCATGATGACTACAGGATACGACTGCACCGACATTCTCAACCTAGGCTTGTTCCGTCCCATCTTCTCGCCTACTGACTTCGTGCAGATCAAGGGGCGCGGCACGCGAAAGCACGACTTCCGAGAACAGCTCTACGCTGGCAGCGGCGACTTCTACATCCCTCAACCCGAAAAGACGACGTTCGAGCTGTTCGACTTCTTTGCGAACTGCGAGTACTTCGAAACGGAATTCGACTACGATGAAGTCTTGAAGCTGCCGCCTATGCGCGAGCGCGATGAGGGCGATAACGGCGGCGGCAGCGCGCGAACGACGCTCGGCGGATACGAGCATCTCGGGCCGGACGCGCTCGCGGGAATCAGCGAGGATCCCGTCGGACCCGGCGGCATGAAGATAGACCGGATGATGTTCGACAGGTTCGCCGATTCCATCCGCGACGATAAGGCGGTTGCCGCCGCCGTGGAAGCTGGCGACTGGGAGTTTGCCGCGGAGCGCGTTAGGCGCGCACACTTGGGCAAACCCGAAGAGTATTACACGCTAGACAAGCTGCGCCGGGCAATTTCGATAGACCGCCGCATCACGATTAGGGAAATCCTAGAGAACGTGTTCGGGCTGATAACGCGATTCAAATCCAAAGACGAGCTTTTGGAAGAAGAGTTCGACAAGTTCCTAATCGATAGCGAATTGTCCGACCCGCAGGCGCTTGCCGCAGTCAAGACTTACTTCAAGGCATATGCCACTGACGGACGCTTCAGGGACATAATCGACACACGCCACTTTGCCTTGCTGTCCACTAATCCGACCTTCGACCTAAAAGACTTCGGGATCGTCCCAGAGCAGTATCGCAAGCTGGTGCCGGAGTATATCAAGGACTATGTTTCACTGAACCAGTTTGCCGCGTAGGAGAGACGATGCTCGACGCCGACACCAAGCGCCGAATAGACACTGCCCGCGACATCCTCGTGGGCAAGGTGCCCGATCCCAAGAGCCAAGTCGAACAGATTACCATCGCGCTAATCTACAAGTTCATGAACGACATGGACGCTCAGAGTGAGGAGTTCGTTGGCGAGAGGAGCTTCTTCGCAGGCGAGTTCGCGCGCTACGGATGGGCGAAGCTGATGCGCCCCGGACTAGGCGGTCAAGAGACGCTGAACCTGTACGCGGAGGCGATCGCGCGGATGCGGGAGAACCCGGGCATCCCCCCGCTGTTCAGGAGCATCTTCGACAACGCATATCTGCCTTATCGCGACCCCGAAACGCTGCGCGCGTTTCTCAAAACAATAGACGGGTTCAGCTACGACCATTCCGAGCGTCTGGGCGACGCCTACGAATACCTGCTTTCGGTTCTAGGCTCGCAGGGCGACGCCGGGCAGTTTCGCACGCCGCGCCACGTCATAGACTTCATCGTCGAGGTCATAGACCCGAAGAAGGACGACGTCTTGTTGGATCCGGCGTGCGGCACCGCTGGGTTCCTCATATCGTCGTACAAGCACATCCTCGCCGCCAACACGGACGCGGACGGCATCAGTACGCTCACGCCCGAGGACAGGGCGCGGCTCGTCGCCAACTTCGCGGGATACGATATCTCGCCGGATATGGTTCGGCTGTCGCTGGTCAACATGTACCTGCACGGTTTCGTATCGCCGCGCATCCACGAGTACGACACGCTTACGAGCGATGACTGCTGGAACGAGTATGCCGACGTCATCCTAGCCAACCCGCCGTTCATGTCGCCGAAGGGCGGCATCCGCCCGCACAGCCGCTTCTCTATCGAGTCTAGGCGCAGCGAGGTTCTGTTCGTGGACTATATATCGGAGCATCTGACGCCGTTCGGGCGCGCCGGCGTCATCGTGCCGGAGGGCATAATCTTCCAGAGCCAGAACGCGCACCGGCAGCTACGCAAGAAACTCGTAGAGGGCTTCTTGGTCGCCGTCGTCTCCCTGCCGGCGGGCGTGTTCAACCCGTACTCAGGCGTCAAGACCTCGATATTGATACTCGACCGCGCGCTTGCGAAGCGCACCGGCAGCATCGCGTTCTTCAAGGTGGAGAGCGATGGCTACGACCTCGGCACTCAGCGCCGCCCGATAGACCGCAACGACTTGCCGCAGGCGCGAATCGAGCTGGCGGAGTACTTGCGTCGGTTGCGGGACGGGGAGGGGATGGATGGTTTTCAGCCGACGCTGGGGCTGGTTGTCGGGAAGGATAGGATTGCGGCGGATGGGGAGTACAACTTGGGCGGGGAGCGGTATCGAGTCGCTGCTGCGCGCAACACGACGTTTCCATATGTGAGCCTGAAAGAGATCGCAACAATCAGAGCCGGCAGTCCCGCGCCTCAAGGCAGCGAGTACTTCGAGGGCGGTCTTTTCCCGTTCGTGCGAACATCAGACGTAGGCAAGGTTCATTGCTCCGACAACTTCACCGGATCCGCCGACCGTGTGAACCAGAAAGCGGTTGACGAGTTTCGGCTGAGATTGTTTCCGACTGGAACGATTCTCTTCCCCAAGAGCGGGGCGTCGACATTTCTCAACCATCGAGTCATGTTAGGGCAGCCCGCTTATGTGTCGAGTCACCTCGCCGCCATCATGCCCGACGAGACAAAGGCTATCCCGCAATTTGTCTACCGCCTGCTATGCAATGTGGACGCGCGGGATATCACGCCCAATCAGGCATATCCTTCGTTGCGCCTGAGAGAATTGAGCAACCTGCGAATTCCTCTGCCGCCGCTGGATGTGCAGAGGGAGATTGTGGCGGAGATAGAAGGGTATCAGAAGGTGATAGATGGGGCGTGGGCTGTCGTCGAGAATTACCGGGGGAAGATTCGGGCTGCCGTTGGGCGCGTATGGGGTGAAAGTTAATTGTCAGAATCAGGATTCTCAGGATTCGATGATTATCGAGATTATCTGTCTAATCCTGAGTGTGTGGAGAACCGTCAGAAATCCTGATGATCCTATAATCTCGCAAATCCTGATTCAGACAAAATGAGGATGCTGACGCAATGACAATAGATAGGCTAACATACAGTATCATCGGCTGTTCCATGAGAGTACACAGCACGCTTGGCAATGGATTTCAAGAAGTCATTTACCAGAGATGTCTTGCGATTGAAATGGAGCGAGCGGAGATTGACTTCAGACGTGAAGTGGAATAAACTATTTATTATGATGACATTGAAGTAGGAAGCAGAAGACCCGATTTCGTTGTGGCTGATAAGGTATTAGTCAAGCTAAAGGCGATAGTATCCCTTGAGGATGTTCATCTGTGGAGGTCGCAGAAAATGGCTATACTAGCAGCCATAGCTGCACTGTTGTCAACTATCATAGTCAGCCTATTCGTGTGGGGGTACTACGTACCTGACCATACGGGTATATTCGTGTTAGGATTGATTATGTACTTGTTCGCCTCAATGTTGGGCTACCATGCTATCTGGAAATATCCCTCCGCATAGACCTGCTTGAGATGTCGCGCGGATCCCCAGCAATCTCTAGATGTGGGTCCCGAGCGAGGGCTTTGACTGCTAGCTTTTCGGCTAGTCGGGAATTAGCGTGTTCCCAGACATCCCGCAACTCCTCAGCAATCTCCGGGGGCGGATCGCCTGACAAGCCCTTGCTGGCCAACTGTTCTGCTTTGCGATGCTGATTGCTGTTCAATGCCAACCAGCTAGCGCCGCAATGGAGTACAGCCCATGTCAGTTCATCCGGGCGCCCACTCTTATTCAGTTCATCTATTGCTGCAAGCTCCAACTCCAGAGCTTTGGCATAGAGTTGTGTTGTCAACTCGTCATTGCCGCGCATCCGTTCGAGAATTGCCTTCTCTACGATGTCCATGGACTGGTCGTGTAGGTTCTTGGCTGTACTCATTTTTTCCGAACCTCTGCCGTAGGAGTCCCAAACTCTACTACTACAACGAAAGCGGACAGCTGCCCATCCGAGGGAGCAGTCTGCCGGAGTTTGTTCCTTATCCGCCTCCTGACATCGCTGGCGCTACCTGTGAGGATGCCTGACACTTCCAATCGCGCCTTGCGCTCGAAGGATAACTCGTTGGACTCATTTCCCAGCCAGTAATCGATTCCTGTCCCTTTGGGTGAACGTTCTATAACCAAGTATCCAAGCTCTCTGCGAGCCAGCAATACCGCGATGGCAGTGGCTCCGTACTCGGTGGCTTCCTGAGAATCGTTCCACGTTCTGAGAGCTTGCTCGGTAACGGGTGGCCAGCCCAAGGCATAGTTGCTTTCTATGTAACCGCTAACGAGAAGCTGGACGTTCTGAGCATGTGACTGGGACTCCAAGCATACGCCCGCCGCTTCTGCCATCGCCTTGCCAAAAGCTGGCGTGATAGCTGGGAGACCATTGCCCAGATCATCCAGATTCAGTTGGGCGGCGTTGCTCATGTACTCGGCAAGGCCGTATGGTGTGGCAAGGCTGTATCTTCCCTCATAGGCGAATTCGCTCTCCCGCGCCGATGCCGCCCATTATATGGAATCGTGTCGAATATGCAATACTCCATTCCAAACCGTCGTATTCTGCCGCATCGCCCCGACGCTACCCCGCCGTCGCGCCGCCGTCTATGATTAGCGGCTGCCCCGTCATGAACGAAGATTCGTCAGACGCCAAGAATAGCGCGCCGTAGGCTATCTCCTCCGGGCGTCCGAAGCGGTTCATGAAGTTCGCCGCCGCCGCGTCCGCCAAGAACTTCTCTCTGTCTTCGCCGGTGAAGCGGCGGTGAAGCTCGGTCGCCTGCGTGAGAATCGCGCCGGGGCAGACGCAGTTGACGCGGATGTTGTCAGGCGCGAGGTCCATCGCAAGGCATCGCGTCAACTGGAGCAGCGCGCCCTTGGATGCGTTGTACGGCACGAACGCGGGCTGCGCGATGAAGCTGGATACGGACGCTATGTTGACGATGGCGCCGCCTCCAGCCGCGCGCATGTGGGGCAGCGCATGCTTCACGGCGTAGCTTGTCCCAAGCACGTTCACGCCGAAGACGCGGCGCCAGTCGGCATCCGACACCTGCTCGACCGTGCCGAACACGAACGCCGCCGCGTCGTTGACTAGCGTGTCTACGCCGCCGTATGCGGTCGCCGCCGCGTCTGCCAGCGCTCGAACGTCGCTCTCGCGCGACACGTCGGTTGCTACGAACTTGGCTACGCCGCCGGACTCGGCTATGCGGCGCGCCGTCTCCCGACCGCCGTCGGCGTCTATGTCCGCGATGACGACGCTCGCGCCCTCGCGGGCGAACAGCTCGCATATGGCTCGCCCGATGCCCGCCGCGCCGCCGGTTACGATTGCGGATTTGCCGTCTAGTCTCATGTCGCTCTCCCGAAGCGGTAGGGTGGGGTTATAGGGCAGTCAGTCGGTGTGGAACACCTCTTCCAGTTCGAGCATCATCTGGTCAGGCATCGCGCCTTCGGGTATCTCGAAGTAGGGCGCCATAAGCTCCTGCCAGCGCGCGTTGACGTCTTCGGCGGACATGCCCCGCAGCGACGCGGCGAAGCTCGCGTCCGCCTCGAAGTAGCCGAACAGCAACCCGTCTTCGCGCGCGAACAGCGAGTAGTTGCGCCAGCCGTTTCGCCGGAGCGCGTCCAGCATTTCGGGCCAAACTCGTTCGTGACGGCGCTTGTACTCGTCGAGCTTTTCACGCCTGACTTTGAGAAGAAATCCTACGCGCGGCATTGAGGAACCTCCGTGCGATGGCGCGACGCGCGCGCGGCTGCGGCTGTGGGACGCCGCGCGTGGAGCGGGAGACCGGATTCGAACCGGCGACAGCCTGCTTGGAAGGCAGGGGCTCTACCACTGAGCTACTCCCGCTCGCGTCTATTACAGCATACGAGCCGCAGGCGGGCGCAGTCAACCGTAGGCGCGGCTTGTGGCGCTACTCCAGATCCCCCCACGTGTCGCCCGTCTTCAGCTCTACGACGAGCGGCGCTCTCAGCTCCAGCGACGACGGCATCAACTCGCGCACTATCTCGGACATCTTGCCAAGCTCGTCTCGCGGGGTTTCGAAGATAAGCTCGTCGTGCACTTGCAGGATCATCTTGGAGCGCATCCCCTCCGCGTCCATCCTGTCCATGATCCGCACCATGGCTATCTTGATGATGTCCGCCGCCGTTCCCTGTATGGGCATGTTGATGGCGGCGCGCTCGGCGGCTGTGCGGGGGTTGAAGGCGCGCGCGTTTATGTTGGGCAGGTATCGCCGCCTGCCGAGCATCGTCTCGACGTAGCCCAGATCGCGGCACTGCCGTTTGGTGCGCTCTATGTAGTCTCGGATCTTGGGGTACTGCTCGAAGTACTTGTCCATGAACGCCTGCCCCTGCTCTTGGGATAGGTCGGTCTGCCGCGCGATGCCGTATCTCGACAGCCCGTAGATGACGCCGAAGTTCAGTATCTTGGCGATGCGCCGCATCTCGGGCGTCACCTCGTCTATCGGAACATCGTACACGAGCGCGGACGTGGCGCTGTGGATGTCTTCGCCGCGGTGGAAGGCTTCGAGCAGCGAAGGGTCTTGCGAGTAGTGCGCCAGCACGCGCAGCTCTATCTGCGAGTAGTCCGCCGCCAGCAGCGTAGAGTCGGGCGCGCGCTGCGCGACGAACGCGCGCCGCACCTGCCGCCCCAGCTCGGTGCGAACGGGTATGTTCTGCACGTTCGGTTCGCTGGACGATATGCGCCCGGTTGCCGAACCTGTCTGGTTGTACTTGGTATGCACTCTGCCAGTGTCTGGGTTGACCAAGCCGGGCAGCGGATCTAGGTAGGTGGACTTTATCTTGGAAAGCTGGCGGTATTCCAGCACGCCGTCCAACACCTCGTAGGCGTTCGGGCTGGCGGTGTCCGACAGCTCGCCGCTGTCCAGCCGCTCCTTCAGGCTGTCGAGCGCGGCGGCGGCGGTGGAACGGCTGTTGCGCCCCGGCGTCGGCAGGCGAAGCTCGTCGTAGAGAACGTCGCCAAGCTGCTTGGGGGAGTTCAGGTTGAATTCGTGTCCCACGGCGTCGAACATCCTGACGCGCGCGTCGTCGATGCGCTCTTGCAGGTCTGCGGATATTTCCGCGAGCGCGTCCACGTCCACCGCCACGCCGTGCCGCTGCATCGCCACGAGCGCGCGAACCAGCGGGATCTCCACTTCCGCAAGCAGCTTCTCTATCTCCGGCTCGTCGCGCGTCTCCGCTTGCAGGTCGCGCCTCAGCCGCTCGGTGAAGTCGGCGTCGGCAGCCGCGTAGACCGCCGCCTTGCCTACATCCACCTCCGCCATAGTTATCTGTTTTCTGCCTCTGCCGATGAGGTCGGTTATCGGCGTCATCTCATAGCCGAACCTACGCTGAACTAGGTTCTTCAGCCCGACGGGGCTATGCCCCGCCGCGTGCGCCGACAGCATGGTGTCGAACGACAGCCCTTCGACATCGATGTCGTGGTTCTTGAGCGCCATCATGTCGTAGTTGGCGTTGTGCGCCGTCTTGGGAACGGCGGGGTTCGCAAGCGGCGCGCCGAGCGCGGCTAGAACGTCGTCCATCGGCAGCTGCTTGCCCTCGGCGTGTCCTACGGGGACGTACCAAGCGCGCCCCGGCTCCACCGCGAACGACAGCCCCACGAGCCGCGCCCGCATCGGGTCTTTCGATGTCGTCTCCGTGTCGAACGAGAATCCGCCGGGCGTGTCGAGCGCGGCGACGAGCTCGCGCAGCGCGTCTTCGGTGTCTACGATTGCGTACTCGCCCGGCGGCGCGTCGTCCTCGAATGCGAGCGCGCCTTGCGCGGCTCCGTCGCCGTTTGGGGACGGGATTCTGTCTATCATTCGCCTGAAGTCCAGCGAGCGGAGCTTTTCGACTATCGTGCCGCGCTCGAAATCTCCGAACCGCGCGGCGTCTAGGTCGAGATCCACATCCATGTGGCGGTCTATGGTGGTGAGATCCCTGCACAGGTAGGCGAGATCGCGGTTGGCGATGAGGCTCTTTTGCGCCCTAGGCGGCTTTACGTCGTCTATCTTGTCGTATATGCCGTCTATCGAGCCGAATTCCAGCAGCAGCTTGATAGCCGTCTTGATGCCGATGCCGGGGATGCCGGGTATGTTGTCGGAAGAGTCGCCCTGAAGCGCTTTGATTTCCGCGACGGATTCGGGTCCAAGCCCGCCGTAGCGCTCGCGCACCGCTTCGACGTCGTACATCGTCTTCCGTCCCACGGCGCGGCTTAGGCTAACGCGCACGTGTGGGGAGACCAACTGAAGCGTGTCGGTGTCTCCGGTGAGGACGATGGTTTCGATTTGTCGCTCTTCCGCTTGCCGGCACAGCGAGCCTAGAATGTCGTCCGCCTCGAATCGGGGAACTTTGTACACCGGCACGCCAAAGGCGTTCATCAGCTCTTCCACGTGCTGGAACTGAGATTTCAGCTCTTCCGGCGTCGCGGGGCGGTGTTCTTTGTACTGCGGATACATCTCGCGCCTGAACGTGGGCGTCGGCATGTCGAACGCGGCTGCGATGTGCGTCGGCTTGTGAGTGTCCAGCGTTTTGAGAAAGATGTTCATGAAGCCGAATATGGCGCGCGTGTCTTCGCCGCTGTCTCGGGTGGTGAGCGGCTCGCGTATGGCGTGCCAAGCGCGGTGGATGAGCGCGTGGCCATCCATGAGCATGAGCAGCGGCTCGCGGTCTAGCATGGGCTGGGGTTGGGGGGTAGTCATCGCGTCTGCCTCGCTGGGTGTTGACGCGATTATACATCCTGCGGCGCGGGCGCGCTCTAGCGGAGATTGGGCGCGCTAGACTCCCGCGAGCGCGCGGCACTCGCCCAGCATGGCGGCTACGTCGGCGGGGGAAGGGGCTTCGGCGTAGACGCGGAGCAGCGGTTCGGTGCCGGAAAATCGGATGAGCGCCCAATAGCCGTCTTCCAGCCTGAACTTCACGCCGTCCGTGTCGTCTATGCTCGCAACCTGCCTGCCCGCCAGTGTGAACGGGCGCGCCGTGGCGACGCGCCGCTCGATAGCCTGCCTCGCGGCGGGGTCGAACTCCACATCCCATCGGTTATAGAAGTGGGGTCCCACCTTCTCGAACAGCCGCGCGCGCAGGTCGGCGGGGTTCTCGCCGCTCTTGACCATCATGTCGAGCGTCAGCAGACCGCTGAGAATGCCGTCGCGCTCCGGGATGTTGCCGCGAAAGGCGTATCCGCCGCTCTCCTCGCCAGCCGCCAGCGCGTCGGTCTCCATCATGCGCGGGCATAGGTGCTTGAACCCCACCGGCGTCTCTATCGCCTCGACGCCGTGAAGCTCCGCGAGCTTGTCCACCATGCCGCTCATGGTGATGGATTTCACCAGAGCGCCGGACTGCCCCAGCCCTTCCAAAAGGTGCATGCACAGCAGGCTGAACGTCTCTGTGGTAGTCAGGAATACGCCGTCGTCGTCTACCACGCCTAGCCTGTCGGCGTCGCCGTCTGTGGCAAGCCCTACGTCGGCGGTGTTGTCTTCCACCGCGTCGAACAGCGGCGCGAGGTTGTGGGCGATGGGTTCGGGCTGCGCCATGCCGGGGAAGGCGGGGTTGGCGTCCGCGCGAATCTCGACGACCCTAGCGCTGCCGCCGGATATTAGGCTGGAAAGGTAGCCCGCGCCCGCGCCGTGCATCGAGTCCACGACCACGTTCAGCCCCGCGCCGCGAATGGCGTCTAGGTCGGCGAACTGCGCGACGTGGTTGAGGTAATCTTGGCTTGGGTCGAACCGCTCCACTAAGCCGCGCCGCTCGGCTTCTCCGATGCTCATTCGCCGAACGCCGCCCGACCGCTCGACTGCGGAGATGCGCGCCTCCAGATCGGCGACTATCTCTTCGGACGCGCTGCCGCCGTAGTCCGGCTTGAACTTGAATCCGTTCCACTGCGCGGGGTTGTGGCTGGCGGTTATTATCGCGCCCGCGCCGGCGTTCATGGATACCAGCGCGTGGCTGACCGCCGGCGTCGGCGCGGCTCTGTCGCACAGGAAGACGGGGACGCCGTTGGCGGCCATGACTTCGGCTACGGCTTCCGCGAACGAGCGCGAGCCGAACCGCGTATCGTAGCCGATGACGAACCCGCGCGGCGCAAGCCCGGCGGCGTTCACGTAGTCCGCGCATCCCTGAGCGCACACGCGGACGTTATCGAATGTGAAATCTTCCGCGATTATCGCGCGCCAACCGTCCGTGCCGAACCTTATGCCCGCCATAGTCGTCTCCCGCCCCGCTAAGACGATGCCGCGTCGCCGTCGCCCTGCGTGTCTCGCATGAACGCTTCGCGCCTGAGAATTGCCGCCTTGTCGGTGCGCTCCCACGGGAAATCCTGATCGGGTCTGCCGAAATGCCCGTATGCCGCCGTCTTGGTGTATATGGGCTTCCTCAAGTCGAGATCGCGGATGATGGCGCCGGGGCGCAAGTCGAAATGCTTGCTCACTAGCTCGCTTATGACGCTGTCCGGCGCTTTGTTGGTGCCGAACGTCTCCACCGATACGGATATGGGGTTGGCGACGGCTATGGCGTAGGAGACTATCACTTCGGCGCGGTCGGCAAGCCCGGCGGCTACTATGTTCTTGGCGACGTATCGCGCGGCGTATGCTGCGGATCGGTCTACCTTCGTGGGGTCTTTGCCGGAAAACGCGCCGCCGCCGTGTCGCGCCATGCCGCCGTAGGTGTCTACGAGAATCTTGCGCCCGGTCAAGCCGGTGTCGCCCACTGGTCCCCCAGTGACGAACCGCCCTGACGGGTTGACTACCCAGCGGGTATCGCGGTCTAGCAGATCTGCGTCTATGACGCTCTTGGCGACCGTCTCCACGAGATCGCGTTCGATGACGGACTGGCTCACCTCCGGGCTGTGCTGCGCGCTCATAACTACGGTGTGGACGCGCTTGGGCAAGCCGTATTCGTACTCGACGGTAACCTGCGATTTGCCGTCTGGACGCAGATAGGGGAGTATGCCTTCGCGCCGAACCTGCGCCATGCGCTGGCAAAGCCGGTGCGCGAGCGCTATGGGCAGCGGCATAAGCTCCGCAGTCTCGTTGCAGGCGTAGCCCACCATCATGCCCTGATCGCCCGCTCCGAGCGAGTCCACCTCGTGGTTGTCGTCCGGCGCGTCTCGCCTCGTCTCTAGCGAGCGTCCCACGCCTTGCGAGATGTCGCCGGATTGTTCGTGAATCGAAACCGCGATGCCGCAAGACTGGTAATCGAACCCGAAAGACGAGTCTTCGTACCCGACGCTGCGGATGGCGCTTCGCACGATGGCGGGGATATCCACGTATGTGTCGGTAGTTATCTCTCCCATGACCATCACGAGCCCGGTGGTGGTGCATGTTTCGCAGGCGACGCGCGCCGATGGGTCGTTCGCGATGATGGCGTCCAGCACTGCGTCGGATATCTGGTCGCACAGCTTGTCCGGATGCCCTTCGGTAACCGATTCCGATGTGAACAGGTAGGAAGGGCTAGATATGAAGCTGTCTGACATGTGATGCCTCCCGATAGTTGCGTTGGTGTCGAGAACCGGCGGCTAACGGATGCCCAGCCGCCTGCGCTGCCTGTCCGTGAGAACGACGAGCGACGCGCTGCCCTCCGCTACGGCGCGCGCGGCTGTGGACAGGCTGCCGCGCACGGTCATTTCGCGTCCGTCGCGCCGCTCCAGCTCGCTGGCTACGGAGATAGTTTCCCCGACGCGCGCGGGCGTAAGCAGGCGCGTTTCCATGCCGCGCATCATCGCGGCGATTCCGTTGAGATAGGGCCAGTTTTCCATGATTTCGTACAGCAGCGCGGCTATGATTCCGCCGTGGACTATGCCGGGCCAACCCTCGTGGCGCGGCTGCGGCGTAAACAGCGCGCTCACGCTCGCGCCGTCTACCCGCATATCCAGCGCAAGCCCCGCGTCGTTCTCGGCGCCGCAGCCAAAGCAGTTCGGATACGTTTTCGGCCGAATGCCGCTCGCGTCGGTTCGCGCCTTGTCGTCTAAAGCCAAGCGGACGACCCCTTGCCCGACCCTCCGAAAGGGGGATTTTGCATTTCTCGCGCCCCTGCCGCCGCCGATTACGTGCCGATGTCCCAGCTTGCTAGGTAAGCCTCCTGCTCGGCTGTGAGAGCGTCTATCTCTATGCCCATCGAGCGGAGTTTGAGCCTGCCCACCTCTTCGTCTATGTCGCGCGGCACGTCGTGGACTTTGGGCGGCAGCGTGTGCGCCGTCTGCGCGAGATACTCCAGAGACAGCGACTGATTGGCGAAGCTCATGTCCATCACTGCGGACGGGTGTCCCTCGGCTGCCGCCAAGTTGATTAGCCGTCCCTCTCCCAGCAGATAGAGCCGCCGTCCGTCTCCCATCAGGTACTCGTCCACGAAGGGCCTAATCGTCTGCTTGCCGTCCGCCATCTCTTCCAGCGCTTCTATGTCTATTTCGACGTCGAAATGGCCCGAGTTGGCGAACATCGCGCCGTCTTTCATCGTCATCAAGTGGGGGCGCCCGAGGGCGTTCTTGCCGCCCGTTAGCGTGATGAAGATGTCGCCTATCTCGGCGGCTTTCGCCATCGGCATCACCTGATGACCATCCATAGCGGCTTCGAGCGCGCGGATCGGGTCTATCTCGGTGACGATGGTGTGGGCGCCCATGCCGCGCGCGCGCAGCGCGACGCCCCTGCCGCACCAGCCATATCCGCAAATGACCACGTTCTTGCCCGCCCACAAAACATTCGTCGCGCGGGTTATGCCGTCCAGCGTGCTTTGTCCGGTGCCGTAGCGGTTGTCGAAGAAATGCTTGGTGTCGGCGTCGTTGATTGCGATGATGGGATACTTCAGGTCTCCCGACGCGGCGAGGCTCGTTAGGCGTATGACGCCGGTGGTCGTCTCTTCCGTGCCTGCTATCACGTCTTCCAGCCGCTCGGCGCGCTCGGTGTGGAGCGTGGCGACGAGATCGGCGCCGTCGTCCATGGTGATGTTCGGGCGGTGGTCTAGCGCGGATTGGATATGGGAGTAGTAAGTTTCGCGGTCTTCCCCCTTGATGGCGAACGTGGCTATGCCGTACTCCTCCACCAGCGCGGCGGCAACGTCGTCTTGGGTGCTGAGCGGGTTGCTCGCGCACAGCGCCACGTCCGCGCCGCCGTCTCTGAGCGCAAGCGCTAGGTTAGCCGTCTCGGTGGTCACGTGCAGACATGCGGACACGCGCAGCCCGGAGAGCGGCTTTTCCTCGCCGAACCGCTGCCGTATGAGTCGCAAGACGGGCATTTCCCGCGCCGCCCACTCTATGCGGCGGACGCCCGCCGCCGCGAGACTCGCGTCTCGGATGTGTCCCTGCTTCGAGGTTGTCGTCGTCAATCGATCCTCCCGCGCGTTCGGGTAGCGACGCGCTCTTTGTGCCTGCGTGGAAACGAGCCGCCGCCGAATCCGCTGAAGCTGGTCAGCCGCCGAAAGGCGTCGAACCGCCGCTCTATGTCTTGCGGCGTGAGCGCGATGAGCCTATCCGCGCTGAAGTCTTGCACCGCGAACGACCCCATGACGGAGCCGACGATGACAGCGCGCCGCAAGCCTTCGGTGGACGTGTCTCCGGTTGCCGCGAGCGTTCCCATGAAGCCGCCCGCGAACGAATCGCCCGCGCCGGTGGGGTCGATTACGGTCTCCAGCGGGAAGGCGGGCGCGCCGAACGCGCCATCGCCCGCGAACATCAGCGCGCCGTGATCGCCCCGCTTGATGACCGCCGCGCTAGGTCCCGCCGCCATGATGCGCCGCGCCGCGCGAAGTAGGTGGAACTCGCCCGAGTAGCTGCGCGCCTCGCTCTCGTCCATGAAGACGATGTCCGTCTCGCGCATCGCCTCGTCCAGCGCGTCGCGCTTGCCGTCTATCCAGAAATCCATAGAATCGAGCGCCACCACGGCGGGGCGCGCCTCCATCTGCCGCAAGACGTCCATCTGAAGCGTGGGATCTATGTTGGCGAGAAACACGACATCGGCGCGCCTGTGCCGCTCGTTCAACTCGGGGCGGAACTCCGCGAACACGTTGAGCTGGGTGTCCAGCGTCTCGCGTTGGTTGTGGTCGTCGTTGGAGTAGACGCCCGACCAGTGGAACGTTCGCCCGTCGAGCCGCTGAACGCCGGATAGGTCTACGCCATGCGACGCTAGAAGCTCGATATGCGCGTTCTCGAAATCATGCCCGACTACGCCCAACACGCTCACGTCGCTGAAGTAGCTGGCGGCAAGCGCGAAGTACGTTGCCGAGCCGCCGAGCGCGCGCTCGCGCCGCCCGGCGGGCGTCTGCACGGTGTCGTATGCGATAGACCCGACGACGAGCAGAGACAACTACTTGTCCATCCCGTAGCTGGTGGGGTATCCCTTTTCTATCCAAGTGGGAGTGCCGTCTTCGATGTTGTAGAGCCTCGCGGGGTCGAAGCCCATCGCCGCCGCCATCTCGCACGCCAGCCCGCTCCGCACGCCCACCGCGCAGATGAAGAGCAGGTCTTTGTCTTGCGGCAGCTCGTCCACTCTGGCGAGCAGGTCGTCTACGGTGATGAACACCGCGTTGGAGATGTGGCCATCGACGTATTCGTCCATGCGCCGCACGTCTACGAAAACGTGATCGTCGCTGCCGTGAAGCTCGGCGGCTTCGTCTACGGTGATTCTGGTGTAAGGCTCTCCGGGTATCTGCTTGGGCATTGCGCCTTCGCCTTTCGTGCTTCGAGTTGTCGTCAGCCGAGATACTTGTCCAGCAGCGGCGCCAGCTTCTCGCGCGTTCGCCGCGGTATCGAATCCCGACTTGTGATTATCGCGTTTTCCAGCGCGCTGTCGCAAGCGCATCCGCCGCTTTCGGTAGCCGTAGCCGCGATGCGTTCGACGATGCGGCGCGCGTTGGCTGCGTTTTCCGCAAGGTTTTGGATGACCAAATCCACGGACACGTCCGCCTCGCCGCTTCTCCAAACGTCGTAGTCCGTAACGAACGCGAGCGTGGCGTAGCACATCTCCGCTTCGCGAGCGAGCCGCGCCTCCGGCAGCGCCGTCATGCCGACGACGCTCGCGCCCCAAGAGCGGTGCATCTCGGATTCCGCGCGCGTGGAGAACTGCGGTCCCTCTATGGCTACGTATGTTCCGCCGTCGTGAACCGTGGCGGCGCTCGCGGCGGCTTCCACCGCCAAGCGGCGCAGATCCGCGCAGAACGGATCGGCGAACCCGACGTGCGCCACCAAGCCATCCCCGAAGAATGTGGAGGGGCGCTCGCGCGTTCGGTCTATGAGCTGGTCCGGCGCGACTATGTGGCGCGGCGCCATCTCTTCCCGCAGGCTGCCCACCGCGCTTATGGAGACGATGCGCCGAACGCCGAGCGTCTTGAGCGCGAAGATGTTGGCGCGCGCCGGCAGCTCGCTCGGCGATAGGCGATGACCCGCGCCGTGTCTGGCTAGGAACGCCACTCGCGCGCCGCCTAGCTCGCCGACGATGATCTTGTCGCTCGGCGAGCCGAAGGGCGTTTCGACGTCTAGCTCGGAGCGGTTGGATAGCCCGCCAATGTCGTACATGCCCGACCCGCCGATGAAGCCGATTGCGGCGTCAGCCATTCGCCGCCTCCAGCAGCGCGGCTAGGCTGCGTCTGTACGGCGGACGCGCCACGCCGACCTCGCTCACGATTGCGGCGACGTACCTGTTGGGCGTCACGTCGAACGCGGGGTTGAAGGCGCCCACTCCGCTGGGCGCGGTCTGGGCGCCGTCGAATTCGAGAAGCTCATGCTCGCCGCGCTCTTCGATTACGATGTCGTCTCCGCTTGCGGTGGATGCGTCGAACGTGGACGTGGGCGCGGCTACGTAGAAGGGGATGCCGTTCTCCTTCGCCAGCGTCGCGAGGCTGTAGGTGCCTATCTTGTTCGCCACGTCGCCGTTGGCGGCTATGCGGTCCGCGCCCACGATTACGGCGTTCGCCATGCCGCGCCGCATGAGCAGACCCGCGGCGGAATCCGCGATGATGGTGGCGTCTATGCCTTCGCGCCGCAACTCCCACGCGGTGAGGCGCGCGCCCTGAAGCAGCGGGCGGGTCTCGGTGGCGAACACGCGCCGCAGGCGGCGCTCCGTCCACGCCGCGCGGATGATGCCGAGCGCGGTGCCGTATCCGCCGGTGGCGAGCGCGCCGGTGTTGCAGTGGGTCAGCGCGCTGCTGCCCCACGGAATCAGCTTCGCGCCGAGCGCGCCGATGCGTCGGCAGCTCTCCACGTCCTCTTGGTGGATGCGCTCAGCCGCCGCCACCAGATCGCATACTACTTCGTCGGCAGTCTGCGCGTTCGCCGCGGAAGCCAGCATGCGGTCTATAGCCCAGCCGAGATTGGCGCCTGTGGGTCTTGCGCGTTTGATCTCGCGCGCCGCCTCGTGCAGCTTGTCTGTGAAGTCGCCGTTGGCGGTTTGCGCCAGCTCCATCGCCGCGAGCGCGAGCGCGTATCCGCCGGCGATGCCGATAGCGGGCGCGCCCCGAATCGACATGTCGCGGATGGACTGAATCACGGCGCGGTAGTCATACGCGGAGAACCATATCTCGCGCGTCGGCAGCAGCCGCTGTTCGAGAATCCGCGCGTGGTCGCCAGCCCACTCGATTGGGCTTATCTCGCGCGATGTAGTTTCAGTCGCCATAGTTCCCGCTCGACGCCGTGTTAGGCGTATGCGTCGCGGCTCGCCGTCGCGGGCGGGGGATTCCAAACAAAAAGGCTTCTCACGCAAGAGAGAAGCCAATCGGTAGGTGTGGTCTACCGCTCTCATCTCTCGAACGTTCTAGCGCTCGTCGGAATTGGCACCTTTGTCGGGGCGTCGTCGCCGCAACCGGTTGCCGGGCATCAAGGGGCCGGTCCCTCCGCCTCTCTGGATAAGAGCCACGAGTATTCTGCTGTCAATGGTGGGGAGGGTACACGGCTGGGTGGCGTGGTGTCAAGTGCGGTGCGCGCTCGAATCCATGCGGTCGCTCGTCCGCGTGGCGTTGTCTATGCGGGTGAGTCCATAGTTGGCGGCAGCGCCGATCGGTGTGGTAACTAGCCCAACCGCGGCAACCCTTGAAATTGCAAGGCTCACGCCATCCTAGCTTCCGAATCTTGATGGTGTCGATCTTCATGCTCATCGCTCCAGTGTGGGGTTGTAGTTCATCTTTTCGGCATGTTCTCTGCAAGCGTATGCTTCTACCGTCATGCCGTCTTCGTCTTCCCAATCTCCGCTCATTCGGACTAGGCAATAATCCGCTGGCTCGTAGCAGAAATCGCAGAAGATGCCTTGATAGCCTTGTATAGGTATGATTCCTAGCGCTGGCTGTTCATAGTAGTCCATGTTCTCCCTTCTGGTGAACCCTCTTCCCTTCAAGGGAAGAGGGGCGGTTGGGCTCGTGTTGCAGTCCTTTAAGCTTCCACTCGATGCGGGACTAGCCTGCCTGCGTGGTCTTCGCAGGCGTGCCGGTCATGCCTGCGTTCGACAAATTTAGTTTGTATCGATCAATCGGCAGGTAGAGGATCTGACCTTCCCACTTATCATCGAGACCGCATTCGGCAATAAGAATGAGATCGCGGATAACTTTCCCAATAGACAAATCTTGTGGGACTATAACCACTCCGGGCATAGCATTCCCGGAGCGGAGACGATCATTAGCGTATTTTGGTATGGTAGAGACATCATGAGTTAGCAGAATACGGCCATTCTCCGCAGCCCACTCCAACACGTCAGGATCGGATGAACTATATAGGCCTACATCTTGGACGCGAACTAGGTCGATAGGCGTCTGTAGTCGCATCAGTCCGCGGATTATGTCGTTGTTTAGATTCTCGTCCACAATAAACCTCATCACGATTATTGCTCCCCGCGCCGCGCTCGACGGATCAAGCGTTGGCGAATACTGACAATATCTCTTCGGGATTCGATTTTCATTCTGAGCTCCTTCGCATGAGCCGCGCGCGCCGACAGGTACTCGTCGATCTCATCGCGATGGTCTAGATAGTATCCAATTGTAGAGTATATGTCCGATAGGCGCAATGAAGGGAACTGTTCCGCTATTTGTTCGGGGGTTGCTCCCTGCATGAACGCGGAGACTACCGTGTCGAGAGGAACGCGGCTCCCTCCAACGCGCAAAACGTTATCCTTATCCAATTCCAAGGGAACGTGGGTGGTATCGAGTGTCATACGATTTCCTAGTTGAATCATCTTCGGCTTGTTCCACGCCACGCGCATCGACTTTAGTCAATGCGCGTATGCCAGCTACTGGACTATCGGAATGTTGTTTCTAGAACTGCCCTCGGCGACGGCGAGACCGGAACTGGTTGCTGAACGGGTTTTGGCTGCCCTTTCTGCGGTTTGCCCGAGTTTGCATAGCCGACAGGTTTCTAGGAGAGTTAGTCCCACCTTTTGACTTAGGAAGCCAGTGATCGACTTCCCAGCTCTTTTCTCCCTTCTTTCCATAAGCAGGTTTGTATATCTCGTTGCCAAACCTGTCTTTTCGGTACAGATTCGGGTTCTTGCCACGAACTTTCCGCGACTTGTTCCACGCGATTCGTTTCTGTCGTTCTGTTGCCAATTTTCCCCTCCTTTGCGGGATCCCCAAAGCCAAATAGGAGCGGATTTCGCATCCGCGCCAATTAAGTCTACACTATTTTGCGAGTATTGCCTAGCAATTTATATCGCGACATGCCGGGCAGGATACTCGTCTTCCAACGCTTCCCCCACGCTATCGAGGCTCCCCCGGCGGTTTGGGCGGCGGCTCGTCGAACGGCTCGCCCTTCTCGGCGGCTTCGGTAAGACGCCGATACCAGCTATCCCACTCCTCATGCGCTTGGGCGGCGCCTTCCTCTCGGTGTCTCTGCCTGATGCGTTCTACGAAGATGTTGCTGAGCGTCTCTCTGATGAACATGATCAACTCCACTGCTTGGAACAGCATTATACAGGATACGAGAGCGAGCATCGGGACGAGCGCGAGCCGGACGCCGACCGCCATAACGGTCTCTTCGATATCCGCGTGTCCGCCGCGCTGAACCTCGTAGCGCGCGATGAACGCCGCCGCCGCTATCACCTTTAGGCTGAAGATCGCCGAGAAGACAGCCCACCACTTCTTCCTGACGCTCAGGAACGATTCCCTGTCCGAACCGGGGTCGCGCTCCGTCATTCGCCGGTTCCCCTTTCATCGAGAAGGGGCGGGTCCGTAGACCCGCCCCCCAAAGCTAGTTGGCTATTCGGTTGTCGCCGCGCCTAGTAGTCCATCGGCGGCATCGCGGGCGCGCCCGCGGCTGCGGCCGGCTCGGGGACGTCGGTGATGAGCGACTCGGTGGTCAGCACCATCGCGGCTACGGAGGCGGCGTTTTCTATCGCCGCGCGGGTTACCTTCGCCGGGTCCATGATGCCCTTTTCGAGCAGGTGGCAGAACTCGCCTTCCTCGGCGTCGTATCCCCAGTCGCCTTCGCTCTCGAGGCTGTCGGAGAGGATGACCTCGCCGGATACGCCGGTGTTCTCGGAGATGAGCTTGATGGGGCGCTGGAGCGCCGTCTTGAGGATGGCGCCGCCTGTGGACTCGTCGCCCGCGAGGGCTAGCCCGTCGAGCGCCGCGCTGGCGCGAAGCACCGCTAGCCCGCCGCCGGGAACGATGCCCTCTTCGACCGCCGCGCGGGTGGCGGAGAGCGCGTCTTCCACGCGGTTCTTCTTCTCTTTCAGCTCTACTTCGGTAGCCGCGCCCACCTTGATGATGGCGACGCCGCCGGAGAGCTTGGCGAGCCGCTCTTGCAGCTTCTCGCGGTCGAAGTCCGAGGTGGTCTCGTCCACCTGCGCCTTGATCTGGTTGATGCGCCCCTGTATGGAGTATTCGGAGCCGGCGCCGTCTACGAACGTGGTCTCCTCTTTGGAGGCGACGATGCGGCGCGCGCGGCCTAGGTCGTCTACGGTTACGGAGTCTAGCTTGCGCCCGACTTCCTCGCTGATGACCTGCCCGCCGGTGAGTATCGCCATGTCTTCGAGCATCGCCTTGCGGCGGTCGCCGAAGCCGGGCGCCTTGACTGCGACGCAGTTGAGCGTGCCGCGCAGCTTGTTGACGACGAGCGTGGCAAGCGCCTCGCCCTCGATGTCCTCAGCCACTACTACTACGTTCTTGCCTACCTGAAGGATCTTCTCCAGCGCGGGCAGCACGTCCGCCACGGCGGAGATCTTCTTGTCGGTAATCAGGATGTACGGGTCGTCTATGGACGCTTCCATCCTGTCTTGGTCGGTGATGAAGTATGGGGAGATGTAGCCGCGGTCTATCTGCATCCCCTCTACGAACTCTTGCTCGTAGGAGAGACCCTTGGACTCTTCGACGGTGATGACGCCGTCTTTGCCGACTTTCTCCATGACGTCCGCGATAAGCTCGCCCATCTCCTCGTCGTGCGCGGACAGGGAGGCGACTTGCGCTATCTGCGTGCGCCCCTCGACGGGGGTGGACATGTCTTCGATAGCGCCGCGCATCGCGCCGACGCCCTTCTCGATGCCGCGCTTGAGCGCCATGGGGTTGGCGCCGGCGGCTATGTTCTTGAAGCCCTCGTGGATGATCGCCTGCGCCAGAACGGTGGCGGTGGTGGTGCCGTCGCCGGCTACGTCGTTCGTCTTGCTGGCGGCTTCCTTGAGGAGTTGCGCGCCCATGTTCTCGAACGGGTCTTCCAGCTCGATCTCTTTGGCGATGGTCACGCCGTCGGAGCAGACTTGCGGCGGGCCGAACTTCTTGTCCAGAACCACGTTCCGCCCGCGCGGGCCAAGCGTTACGCCCACGGTGTCCGCCATAATGTCTATGCCGCGCTTCATGGCGGCTCTAGCCTCTTCGCTGAACTGCAGCTGCTTAGCCATTGATGTTCAGACCTCCTAAGAATCGGACTCCCAAGCGATGCGGGGTCCGGGTATGGTTACATCTTGAAGAGAATGTCGTCCTCGCGCAGCACGAGATACTCGATCTCGCCTTCCCGGTACTCGGTTCCCGCGTACTTGGAGTAGACTACGGTGTCGCCGACTTCCACTTCCATGGGGATGCGAGTGGAGCCGTCGTCGGACAGCCTTCCCGGTCCCACCGCGACGATGACGCCCTCTTGGGGCTTTTCCTTCGCGGTGTCTGGGATGTATATGCCGCCCGCGCTCATCTGCTCTTCGCCCTCTTGCGGCTCGATGACCACGCGGTTGCCCAAGGGCTTGAACGAGACCTTCGTTTCAGTCGTCATGCTTGCTTCGACCTCCTGCCTGCAACTCTTTATTAGTCTTGCGTATTAGCAGTCTCAAGCCGAGTCTGCTAACGAAAATGATAGCCAACGGGTTCGGGGGTGTCAAATTCGGCATAGCGTGAACCGCCTCCGCTAGCCCGCCGCTGGTGCGCCGCTGTATCATTTCGGCGTGGCTGAGATAGATCACAGAGAAGGGGCGAACGGGCGGCTCGGTTGGCTGATTCCGCTAGCCGCCGCGCTGCGTCCGCTTCAGTGGGTGAAGAACCTGCTGGTGTTCCTGCCGCTGTTCTTTTCGGTGAACGAGGCGTGGAGCCTGAGCGACGTCGAGGGGGCGTTGCGGCTCTCGCTGCGCGGGGCGGCTATGGCGGCGGCGTTCTGCATGATCAGCGGGGCGGTCTACCTGCTCAATGACTGGCTGGACGCCGACCAAGACCGCGCTCACCCTCGCAAGCGGACGCGCCCGATAGCCTCCGGCGCGCTCCCCGTCGGCGTTGCGCTCGGCGCGTGCGCGACGCTGGCGGCGGGGGGGCTTGCGCTCGCGTTCTTTATCGGCGTCGCGGCGGGCGTTGTCGCTCTGGCGTATGTCGTCATTCAAGGCGCGTATTCGCTTGCGCTGAAGAAGGCGGCGCTGCTGGACGTGTTCTGCGTGGCGTCGGGCTTCGTGCTGCGCGTGGTGGCGGGCGCGGCTGCGCTGGACGTGCCGATTTCGCCGTGGCTGTATATCTGCTCAGGGCTTGGCGCGCTGTTCGTGGCGCTAGCCAAGCGGCGGAGCGAGCTGGCGGAGGCGGGCGATTCCGCGTCTCGCCAGCGCGACACGCTCGGAGCGTACACCGCGCCGATGCTCGATCAGCTCATCGGCGTCGTGGCGACTTCGGCGCTGGTTTCCTACGCGCTCTACACCTTCACCGCGAGCAACCTTCCCGACAACCACGCCATGATGCTGACGCTGCCGTTCATGGTGTACGGGGTGTTCAGGTACCTCTACCTAGTTCACACGCGCAACGCGGGAGAAAGCCCGGAGCTGATTCTGGTCACGGATCCGCCTCTGCTGGCGGCGGTTCTGCTGTGGCTGGCGTCGTCGACCGCCATCCTGCTCTTGGCAGCGTAGCGCGGCGTGGTGCGATGGCAGTCCGCCCGTCGCCGATATGCTAAACTCGGCGCAACCCGCGCCCGCGTCGGGCGTGAGCTTGCTACGTCAGGAGCGCGCAAATGGTCCCACCGGACAACGTTTTCGGCATAATCCCCACATGGGCGGCGGTGTATCTGCTGGCTGTAGGCGCTTTCTCAGCCGCCGGCTTCATTCTGTATCGGCGCGTGTTTCGGCTGATACTGCTCGGCAAGAACCCGGAGCGGTTCGACAAGCCGGCAAAGCGGCTGTTCGGTGCGCTGCCGTACATATTCGGGCAGCGCAAGGTGCTGCAAAGCGTGTCGCTGCGCGACCGCGCGGGCATCGCGCACTTCGTCATCTTCTGGGGGTTCTTGTCATTCACCGCCAGCTATATCTTGTACATATTCGGCGACGTTATCTGGCGTGAATTCTCTGAGACTATCCTGACGGACACGGGGGTTCGCGTGTTCACCGCCTACTTGGATATTCTCGCGGTCGCGTTCTTCGTCATCCTCGTCTGGGCGGCGGTTAGGCGCTGGGTCGTCCGCCCCAACAGGCTCAGCTTCGACCTGACGCAAAAGGGCGAATCCGCCATCATCCTCGCGCTGATAGCGTCTCTGATGCTGTTCACGCTGCTCACGGAGGCGTTCTACGTAGCCGCCGGCGGCGAGGGACCGCACGCCGACGCGCTAATCGGGCGTCCGCTGGGCGAGGCGTTCGCGAGCGCGGGCGTCGAGGGCGATCTCGCCAATGCGCTGCACGGCGCGTTCTGGTGGCTGCATCTCGGGATAATCCTCGCTTTCTCGCTGTATATCCCGCTTTCCAAGCACATGCACTTGGTAGCCGCTCCTGTTAGCTTCGTTACTCGCAAGCTCGAACAGCGCGGAACGCTGCCCACGCCGGACTTGGACGCCGCGCTGGAGAACGAAGACGCGCTCGGCGCGAGCAAGATACAAGATTTCACGTGGAAGGAGCTTCTCGACGGCTACGCCTGCGCGGTGTGCGGGCGATGCACCGACAGCTGCCCCGCGAACCTAACCGGCAAGGTTCTTTCGCCTATGCACATAGTCGAGAACATGAAGGAGCATGTCATCGAGTTCGGGTCGGGCGTCGCGAATGGCGTCGACGGGCAGGACGACAAGCCGCTCATAGGCAACTGGGTATCGGAGCAGGCGCTGTGGGACTGCGTAACCTGCGGAGCGTGCATCCAAGAATGTCCGGTCGGCGTCGAGCATATAGATTCGATAGTGGACATGCGCCGCTTCATGGTGATGGAGCAGGCGTCTATGCCGGACACCGCTATGGGCGCGCTGCTGAGCATGGAGCAGCGGGGCCACCCGTGGCGCGGCACGACGTACGCGCGAACCGATTGGGCGGCGGGGCTGGACGTGCCGACTCTCGCGGAGCGTCCGGATGCGGAAATTCTGTTTTGGGTGGGCTGCACCGCCGCGCTGGAGCAGCGCAGCCAGAGCGTCGCGCGCTCGATGGCGTCGGTTCTCAAGCGCGCGGGCGTAGACTTCGCCATCTTGGGCGACGAAGAGACATGCACCGGCGACCCGGCGCGTCGCATGGGCAACGAGTATCTCTACCAGATACTAGCCCAGCAGAACATAGAGACGATGAACTCCTACAACGTGAAGCGCGTGGTTACTATCTGCCCGCACTGTTTCAACACCATCAAGAACGAATATCCGCACTTGGGCGCGGATTTCGAGGTGGTTCACTACACAGAGTTCGTCGACGACCTGATAGAGAAAGGGCGGATAAAGCCGCTTGCGCCGGTCGAGACGAAGATAGCGTATCACGATTCCTGCTATCTCGGCAGGCACAACGGCATCTACGACCAGCCGCGCCGCATAGCGCAGGCTATCCCCGGCGTGGAGCTGGTGGAGATGGAGCGCCGCCGCGAGCGGGGTTTCTGCTGCGGCGCGGGCGGCGGGCATATGTGGATAGAAGAGTCCGCGGGGCAGCGCATCAACCACGCGCGAACCGAGCAGTTCTTCGAGACCGACGCGCCCACCGTGGGCGTATCATGCCCGTTCTGCCTCCAGATGTTCGAAGAGGGCATAGGGTCGCTCGGCGAGGAATCTCGGAAGGATGCGCGCGATCTAATCGAGGTGCTGGACGAGAGCCTCTCCGCCGACTAGCGGCGGCGCGCGGCGCAAGGAGCGACGCAATGGTCGCCTCGAAACCCAAGACGAAGCTGACCTACGCGGACTACGCGAAGACATCCGACGACGCGCGCTTCGAGCTGATAGACGGAGAGCTGATACCCATGGCGCCATCACCCTCTTGGCTGCACCAGAGTTCCGCCTTTACGATTGGCAGGCGGATGTTCGATTTCGTCGAATCCAAAGGGATAGGCGAAGTGGGCATAGCCCCGTTCGATGTGGTTCTCACAGAGACGGACGTTGTTCAGCCCGACGTGTTCTACGTATCGCGGGAGCGTTCGCATACCATCACTGCGGCGAACATTCAGGGCGCGCCGGATCTGGTGGTGGAGGTTCTGTCGCCCTCCACGTCGGAGAGGGATAGGAACTATAAGCGAGAGCTGTACGAGCGCAGCGGGGTCGGAGAATACTGGATGGTGGATACGTCCGCGCGTAGCATAACCGTGCTTATCCTGCGTAACGGCAAGTACGTCTCGCATGGCGTGTTCCGTGAAGGGGATACGCTTACGTCGCCCACGCTGGCGGGATTCAGCTTAGCGGTGAGCGAGGCGTTTTAGGCGGGTAGGGAGGAGCGTCGAGCATGACGACCCAGGCAATCGAAACTAGGCTGACCTATGAAGACTACGCGAAGACGCCCGACGACGCGCGCTTCGAGCTGATAGATGGAGAGTTGATACCTATGGCGCCATCGCCAAGCGTGTTCCACCAGAGGCGCGCTCTCAGGATATGCCGGCGAATGACCGATTTCGTCGAGGGGAGAGGTCTGGGCGAAGTGTTCATAGCTCCCCTAGATGTAGTTCTCGCAGAGACGGACGTTGTTCAGCCCGATGTGTTCTACGTATCGCGGGAGCGTTCGCATATCATCACTGCGGCGAACATTCAGGGCGCGCCTGATCTGGTGGTCGAGGTACTGTCGCCCTCCACATCGGAGAGGGATAGGAACTACAAGCGTGAGCTGTACGAGCGCAGCGGAGTCGGAGAATACTGGATGGTTGATCCGTTCGCGCGTAGCATAACCGTGCTTATCCTGCGTAACGGCAAGTACGTCTCGCATGGCGTGTTCTGCGAGGGAGACACGCTTACGTCGCCCACGCTGGCGGGATTCAGCTTAGCGGTGAGCGAGGCGTTTTAGGCGGGTCGGGAGGAGCGTCGAGCATGGCGACTCAGGCAATTGGAGCGAGGCTGACCTATGAAGACTACGCGAAGACGCCCGACGACGCGCGCTTCGAGCTGATAGATGGAGAGTTGATACCTATGGCGCCATCGCCCTCTTGGCTGCACCAGAGTTCTGTCGGGGTCATTTACAGGCGGATGTTCGATTTCGTCGAGTCCGAGGAATTGGGCGAAGTGGGCGTAGCCCCGTTCGATGTAGTTCTCGCAGAGACGGACGTTGTTCAGCCGGACGTGTTCTATGTATCGCGGGAGCGTTCGCATATCATCACTGCGGCGAACATTCAGGGCGCGCCGGATTTGATGGTCGAGGTTCTGTCGCCATCCACAGCGGAGAGGGATAGGAACTACAAGCGTGAGCTGTACGAGCGCAGCGGAGTCGGAGAATACTGGATGGTTGATCCGTTCGCGCGTAGCATAACCGTGCTTATCCTGCGTAACGGCAAGTACGTCTCGCATGGCGTGTTCCGCGAGGGGGATACGCTTACGTCGCCCACTTTGGCGGGATTCAGCTTAGCGGTGAGCGAGGCGTTCTAGGCGGGCAGGGAGGAGGGTAGAGCATGGCGACTCAGGCAATTGGAACTAGGCTGACCTATGAAGACTACGCGAAGACGCCCGACGACGCGCGCTTCGAGCTGATAGACGGAGAGTTGATACCTATGGCGCCAGCCCCAACCGAACCACATCAGAGGACTATAATAAGAATAGGCGTGGCGCTCTTCCGATTCGTCAACGACAACGAACTGGGAGAAGTGTACATGTCTCCCTTCGACGTGGTGTTTACAGAGACGGATACCGTTCAACCCGATGCGCTTTATGTATCGCGGGAGCGTTCGCATATCATCACTGCTGCGAACATTCAGGGCGCGCCGGATTTGGTGGTGGAGGTACTGTCGCCCTCCACGTCGGAGAGGGATAGGAACTACAAGCGAGAGCTGTACGAGCGCTGTGGAGTCGGAGAATACTGGATGGCGGATCCGTTCGCGCGGAGAATAACCGTACTTATCCTGCGTAACGGCAAGTACGTCTCGCATGGCGTGTTCTGCGAGGGGGATACGCTTACGTCTCCCACGCTGGCGGGATTCAGCCTAGCGGTGAGCGAGGCGTTTTAGGCGGGAAGGGAGGAGCGTCGAGCATGGCGACTCAGGCAATTGGAGCGAAGCTGACCTATGAAGACTATGCGAAGACGTCCGACGACGCGCGCTTCGAGCTGATAGACGGAGAGCTGATACCTATGTCGCCATCGCCGGATGTCTTTCATCAGGAAATCGTTTTCTTCTTGGGAATGGCAATGGCTCAGTTCGTCGACACGTTCGGAATGGGAAAAGTCTACATAGCTCCCCTAGATGTGGTTCTCACAGAGACGGATACCGTTCAACCCGATGCGCTTTATGTATCGCGGGAGCGTTCGCATATCATCACTGCGGCGAACATTCAGGGCGCGCCGGATTTGGTGGTCGAGGTTCTGTCGCCATCCACATCGGAGAGGGATAGGAACTATAAGCGGGGATTGTACGAGCGCAGCGGAGTCGGAGAATACTGGATGGCGGATCCGTTCGCGCGGAGAATAACCGTACTTATCCTGCGTAACGGCAAGTACGTCTCGCATGGCGTGTTCTGCGAGGGAGACACGCTTACGTCTCCCACGCTGTCGGGATTCAGGCTAGCGGTGAGCGAGGCGTTCTAGGCGGGTAGGGAGGAGGGTAGAGCATGACGACTCAGGCAATTGGAACTAGGCTGACCTATGAAGACTACGCGAAGACGCCCGACGACGCGCGTTTCGAGCTGATAGACGGAGAGCTGATACCTATGGCGCCATCGCCAAGCGTGTTCCACCAGAGTTCTGTCGGGGTCATTTACAGGCGGATGTTCGATTTCGTCGAGGGGAGATGTCTGGGCGAAGTGTTCATAGCTCCCCTAGACGTGGTTCTCACAGATACGGACGTTGTTCAGCCGGACGTGTTCTACGTGTCGCGCGCGCGTTCGCATATCATCACTGCGGCGAACATTCAGGGCGCGCCGGATTTGGTGGTCGAGGTTCTGTCGCCATCCACATCGGAGAGGGATAGGAACTATAAGCGGGGATTGTATGAGCGCAGCGGAGTCGGAGAATACTGGATGGCGGATCCGTTCGCGCGGAGAATAACCGTACTTATCCTGCGTAACGGCAAGTACGTCTCGCATGGCGTGTTCCACGAAGGGGATACGCTTACGTCGCCCACGCTGGCGGGATTCAGCCTAGTGGTGAGCGAGACGTTCTAGCGGACGGATTGCCGTTAGCCTAGACGACGCCCTTCTTCCGCAGGCTCGATGTTCGCTCCGGCGCGTACCCCAGCAGATCGTTCAGCACGCCGTCGGTATGCTCGCCTAGCAGGGGCGGGGGCGTCACCTCGACGCGCGAATCCTCCAGTTGGACGGGGCAGCCGGGCATCGTGAAGCTGCCTCGCGTCGGGTGGTCGTAGCTGACTATCATGCCGCGCCGCTTGAGATGCTCGTCGGTGTAGATGTCCTCCGCGTTGAAGCACGCGCTGCACGGCACCCCAGCCTCGCCCAATATCCGCATCGCCTCTTGCTTGGTGTGGCGCATAGTCCACGCCTCGATGAGCGCGTTTATCTCTTCCGCCGCCTCGGGGTGGCTCTTGGGATCGGAGAAGATGGGGTCTTCCAACAGGTCTTGTCTGCCTATCGCCTCGAGCAGCGCGCGCCACATGCGCGGGCGGAGGACGTTCGCGGTCATGAACACGTAGTCATCGTCGCCGCCGGGCGCGCAGGCGAACAGCCCCGAGCCGGGGCGTCCGGGCCAGCGCGAGCCGCCCCGCCGCGGCGGGGATTGCCCCGTGTCCGCATACGAATTCATCCAGATGCGCGACAGGTTGACAACCGCATCCTGCATCGACACCTCTACGCGCTGACCTTTGCCCGTAGCCTGCCGCTGCCATAGCGCGGCGAGGATGCCGATGACGGCGTGCATGCCCGTCCCCGTGTCGCCTATGGTGATGCCGGGCTTGGTCGGCGGCGCGTTCGGCGATCCGCTGGCTGCTATGGCTCCGCCCGCCGCTTGCGCCACCGGGTCGAAGCTCTTGTATCCGCTGTATGGTCCGTAGGTGCCGAACCCCTTGATGCGCGCCAAGATGATGCGCGGGTTCGCCGCTCGCAGCTGCTCCCAGCCTACGCCGAGCCGCTCTATCGCGCCCGGAGCCATATTCTCCGCCACGATGTCGCCTTGCTTCACCAGCCCGAAGAAGATGGCGCGCCCCTCCTCGGTCTTCAGATTCAGCGTCACGCTGCGCTTGTTGGAGTTCAGGTTCATAAAGTACGAAGAGTCATGCCGCGAGTTCGGCGGCGCCATAGCCGTTCGCCCCGGATCTCCGCGCGTCGGCTCCTCTATCTTGATTACGTCCGCGCCCAGCCAAGCCAGCATCTGCGTGCATGACGTCCCAGCCTCGTACTGCGTGAGGTCTATGACCCGAACGCCGTTCAGCGCCTTATCCATATCTATCCCGCTCCCCTCGTCCTGAGCGCCGCCTAGCGCAGCGCGTCCGCCATCCACTGCCGCAGATCGTCCGCGATGTCGCGCCGCTTCAGCGCCGCGCCAATGGATGCTTTCAGCATTCCCAGCGGATTGCCTACGTCGTAATGCTCTCCGTCGAATTCGTATGCGTACACGGTTGGGTTGTTCAGGTGCGCCGCGATTGCGTCGGTTAGCTGAATCTCGCCCAGCGCGCCGGGCGGCACGCGCTCTAGCGAGTCGAATATCTCCGCGCCCAGAACGTAGCGCCCGACGATGGCGAGGTTCGAGGGCGCGTCCGCAAGCGAGGGCTTCTCCACCATGCCGCGAATTCGCCGCGCGCGATCCTCGCCCGGCTCCGCGTCGACGATGCCCAAGTTGGGAATCGCCTCATCTGGAACGCGCTTCACCGCCAGCGTGAACGCGCCTGTGGTCTCGAACGCCTCTATCATGCCGCCGATAGTTGGCGTCTCCGCCCAGATAACGTCGTCGGGGAGGAATACTGCGAACGGCTCGTCTCCAACGGCGTCTCGCGCCGTCCCGACCGCGTGTCCAAGCCCTTTCTGCTCGGTTTGCGTTACGCAGCTTATCTTTGCGAGCGACGATATGCGCCGCATCGCCTCCACGCCCGCCGAGTCTCCCCGCGCGGCGAGCGCCGCTTCGATTTCGGGTCGCTCCTCGAAGTATCGCGCAATCGCCTCTTGGTTCTCGGAGACGACGAAAACTATCTCCTCGATTCCCGCCGCCGCCGCTTCCTCTACGCAGTAGTGGATAGAGGGCGTGTCGAACACCGGCAGGATGTTCTTCGGCGCGGCTCGCGTCGCGGGCAGAAATCGCGTGCCGAAGCCCGCCACCGGAATCACCGCCTTGCGAACAGAAGCCCCTCTCATCGCTCGCCCCTCACGCTGCCGCCGCCTGCCCGGTTCTGTACACGCGCTTGAGGTCGGGAAGGCTTGCGTTCGCGGCGAGCAGGAACAGCAGGAACGCCATGGCGGTGGCGTACAGCACCGGCGGCGCGGAGAACACGTCCGCCGCGTATCCGTAGCCCAGATTGGCGAACGCCATTATGCCGCCCGCGTGCAGGATGTACAGGCTGGAAATCCGCCCGCGCAGCCTGTCGGGCGCTATCGACTGAACGTATGCCGTCGTCAGCGCCATGAACGTGGCTTGCGCCGCGCCGACGGCTCCCGACACTACGATGGCGGACGCCGCGTCGGGGCTGAACGCCAGCGCTATGGGCGCGACGCCGCTCGCGACGCCGGTCCACAGCAGCCACCGCCCCTTGTTCCGCTCGCTCCTGACGCCCGCCATCAGCGCAGAGCCGATTAGCGAGCCTATGCCGAACGACATCACTATGTATCCGAGTATCGAGCCGTCCAGAGCGCCCAGCGCGCTGCTCGTGAACACGGGCAGAACCGAGTCGTAAGACATCACCAGCGCGCAGTGGAACGCCACCAGCAGGATGAACACCGAGATCATGCGGTCGGTGTAGATATACGCCAAGCCTTCCAAGAAGCTCCGCACCACGCCAAGCCCAACCAGCGACGCCTCGCCGCTCGAACGGGTGCGCGTGAGCGCCATGAACACCGTGCCGACGGCTTGGAAGACAACGCTCAAGACCAGCACGCCCACTACGCCAATGGCGTCTATGGCGAGCAGGGGGGAGGCGACGAGCAGCCCTACGAAGCGCGCGCCGTGCCGTGTGGCGGCGTTCAGCGTAACCGCGTTGAGGAGGTCTTTGCGCTCCACCTGATTCGGGATGAGCGACGCGATAGCCGGCTCCTGCGTGGAGCGCATCGCGCCGGATACGAACGTCAGAACCGTCAGCTGCAGCAGCGTGATAGCGTCCAGAAACGCCAGCGTCGCCACGATGCCGGTTACCAAGCCGTTGGCGACGAACGTGAAGCGCGCTATAGACTGCCTATCCAGCCTATCCGCGATAAGCCCCGCGAACGGAGACACCAATAGGAACGGCAGCATAGAGCCGAAAGTGAGTATGCCCACGTCGCCGGACTTGCCGGACTTGTCCAGAATGAGCCAAGTGGCGGCGACTATGAACGTCCACATCGCCGCGCCTGAGCACATGTTGGCGAGCCACGTGTAGCGATAGTCCCTATACCGCAGCGCGGCGAAATGGGGAATATCCAGCCGTCGGCGCAGCCGCGTCATCCTGTCGGGCGTCATGTGGCGAATCCGTCCATGCGCCCGATTGTAGCGCCTGAGGCGGGCTAGCAGTGGCGTTTTGGGCGGCAGTCGCGCCTAATTCCGATTTCCGTTTACGCGCTGACTGTGAACGAACCCCGTCCCGTTGGTTCGCCGCGCCGCGCCGTTTACGCCGTTCGCCAAGTCCATCGCTTCGCTAGGGTCCAGCGGCGATATGTCTATCTGCGAGGGCGCTGCGATGCCGCCGGACAGCACCATGGACATAGCCTCCTGCACCGTCATCGTCGTATCGTATATCTGGTGAATCGGTATCAGCGCCACCCAGCCGGAGTTGGGCGTTGGCGCGGTCGGCACGTACACTATGCCGAGCGCGGATCCGGGCGATATATGCGATACGCCAGTGAGAAACCCCACCATCCACGTCTCTTCTTTCGGGTATTCCACTATGACCACGCGCTTGAAGCCGGCTCCGCCCTTTCCCGTGAAAGATTCGGTAAGCTGCCGCGCGGGTCCGTACACCGCGCCGATGACGGGTATTCCGGCGAGCGAGCGCTGAACCGCGCCGATGATGCGCCTGCCCAGCCGCTTGCGCCACACCAGACCCGCCAAGTACGTCAGCAGCGCCAGCGTTATCAAGCCTAGACCGGGTATCTCGCGCCCCAGCGCGCTATGCAGCGCGGGTTGGAGAAGCCCGTCTATGTTGTCGAACGCCCAGCGCGCCAGCACGTAGGTGATGGCGATAGGCACGAGAATAAGCCCGCCGATTACGAACGTGCTGCGCGTGTGGTCGCCCAGTTTGTGCAGGAACGACGGGCTGTTGCGCTTGATCATGGCGAAATCTCTGGCGGATTGACGGATTTTGGCAAAGTCTAAGAATGCGCTCGAAAGCATGTCAATGAGTTTGCGGTTCAGACCATCGTCGCTTTCGACTCTCGGCGAAGCGGGAGACATCAGCGCGCAGGCGCTATAATCCGCGCATGACCGAGCCAAACTTGCGCGCGCTGCTCAAGACCCACTTCGGATACGACGACTTCCGCCCGCTTCAGCAAGACATCATCGAACACGCGCTTTCGCGGCGCGATTCGCTCGTTCTGATGGCCACCGGCGGCGGCAAGTCGCTCTGCTATCAGCTGCCCGCGCTGATCTTCGACGGCATTGCGATAGTAGTGTCGCCGCTCATCGCGCTGATGAAGGATCAGGTGGACGCGCTCACCGCCAACGGCATCCCCGCCGCCTACATCAACAGCTTGCTATCCCCGAACGAAGTCTACGATGTCGAGCGGGCGGCGCAGAGCGGGCGGCTGAAGATTCTCTACGTCGCTCCGGAGCGGCTCGCGCTGGTCGGGTTCCAAAACTTTCTGCGAACGCTGGAAATCAGCCTCATCGCCATAGACGAAGCCCACTGCATATCCGAATGGGGGCATGAGTTCAGGCCAGACTATCGCAACCTGCGGGCGCTGCGTCGCCAGTTCCCATCCACGCCCGTCATCGCGCTCACCGCGACGGCGACAGAAACCGTGCGGGAAGACATACTCGCGCAGCTGGAATTGCAAGGCGGGCGCGTGTTCGCGTCCAGCTTCAACCGTGAAAACCTCGAATATACGGTAATGCCCAAGCGCGACTCGTTCGCGTCGCTCGTCGCGCTGCTCGAACGGCGGCGAGACCAGCCGGCAATCGTCTACTGCTTCTCGCGCAAGGACACCGAAAACCTCGCCTCGAGCCTGAACGCGAGCGGTCTGAACGCGATGCCGTACCACGCCGGCTTGGAGCCGCGCGTTCGGCAGGACGCCCAGGACAATTTCATACGCGACCGCACTCCCATCATAGTGGCGACCATCGCGTTCGGCATGGGCATAGACAAGCCGGACATCCGCGTAGTGGCGCACTACGACTTGCCGAAATCGGTAGAGGCGTACTACCAAGAGACGGGACGCGCGGGACGCGACGGGTTGCCCAGCGAGTGCGTTCTGTTCTACAGCTACGCCGACAAGAGGAAGCAGGAGTTCTTCATAGACCAGATGGAGAACGCGGCGGAGCGCGAGAATGCGCGCCAAAAGCTGGAACGGATGGTGGATTTCTGCGAAACTCGCTCCTGCCGCCGCCACCACCTGCTGGAGTACTTCGGCGAGGAGTACGGCGCGGACGAATGCGGCGGATGCGACGTTTGCTTGACTCCCAGAGACGAGTTCGACGCTACTATAATCGCGCAGAAGGTTCTGTCCGCCGTCATCCGCACGGGCGAGCGGTTCGGCATGAACCACGTCATCGGCGTTCTTCGCGGCTCGAAGAGCAGGCGCGTCATAGACCTGGGGCATGACAGGCTATCGGTGTACGGCATCGTGGACGACTACGGCGTCGACACGCTGCGCGAGATAGTGCGAATGCTGGTGAGCGAGCGGCTGCTTCAGCGGAACGAGGGCGAGTTTCCGACGCTCGCGGTAAGCGGTCGCGGTCGCGAGTGGCTGAAGCGACGCGAAAGCCTGACGCTCCCCAAGCCGCGCGCTGCCGCGCCGCCGCCGACATCCGCCGATCCGTCTACAGAAGAGTACGACGAGAGCCTGTTCCAGAATCTGCGCGCGCTGCGTTCGGACATCGCCGAGCGGAGAGGAGTTCCGCCCTACGTGGTGTTCGGAGACCGCGCGCTCCAGCAGATGGCGGCGCGCCTCCCGCAGAGCGCAGACGACTTCCTAGCCATATCCGGCGTCGGCCCCGCCAAGCTGGAGCAGTACGGCGAGCGGTTCATGGGCGTAATCCGCGAGCGCGCCGAGCGGCTAGGCATAGAGCCGACTCCCACGCGCGCGCCGACGCGGACGACGGTGGATGCCGCTCCGGCTCCACGCGCGCCGGGCGCAACCTGCTACGCGACGAAGAACTTGCTCGATCAGGGGCTGTCCATCGCCGGAATCGCCGAGCGGCGCGGCTTGCGCGAGACGTCCGTATTGGGCCACCTAGAGCGGCTTGCTGGCGCGGGGGATGCTCTCGATCTGTCCGGCGTTCTGCCGCCGACGCAGCGCATGGAGGCGATACGGGATGCCTTTTCGGAGTGCGGCGACTCCTTCTTGGCGCCAGTCAAGCGCAAGCTAGGCGACGGCTTTTCCTACGAGGAAATACGGCTTGCGCGCATTCACTTGCGGCAGACGCGCGAATCCGAGAAGCGCGCAGAGAGCTGACGGAGCCGCGTGCCGCAGGGGACTCGGCAACGGACATGCGTTTTCGAAGGTGACTATAGAGAGCGGTCTTTAGAGACGCCATTCACCGCGGGGGACAGCGCTTGCGACTGCCGGATGATGGCGGAGAGGCTGGATGCGAGCCGCCTGCCACGCCGCGCCGTGTTCCCTGGCGCTTGCGATTGCCGGACGATGGCGGCGGGGCCGGGCTGGGTGAAGTCGCTCCCGGCTGCCCGTCCCTGGTCCTAGACGGGGAGCCATAATGTCGCTCCAGTTCTTCCCGGTAATTGGCGCCGGCCTGCAACACTCCCGGAGGAAGTTCATCGAGCAAGCCGCGAATCCCTTCTTGCTGGCTCTCCTCTATTTTCGCCGACTCCCACCGGAACGCTCCCCATAACGCGGCGGCGGCAATGCCGATGCTTCCGGCAAGCATCATCAGCACCACAAAGTCGAGGTCTAGCACTACGAAGGTTTCCGGCACTGTTCTGATAGTAATCTCTTCTCGCAGAGTGTTGCTGTCTTTCCAGCTGTAACCCCTCCCGCTAAAATCTGTCCTCAGATTATCCGCCATGCCAATGGCGGACACCAAGAATATGGTTCCGCTCAGGGCAATCAAAGCGCCGCGTACCCGCCAGTTCCATATCGACTGCCTGTAAGCGTACACAAACAGCGCTATCACCGTCAGCCCCAGCAACAACGCGACTATGCCGTACCAGCCGCCACCCTGCAGGCCGACTACGCCGGTGAATATCGCAACCACGCTTGCCGAGTTGAGGATGCCGCCAAGCGCTACCAGCGCTGCCGAAACTGCCATGACGATTGCTATGAGGTTGGTGATTTTCATTTTAGAAGCCCCTGCAATAATGGAAAGAGAAACGCGCCTATCTTATGGCGAAAGCCGTTTCTCCAGCCACCATATGAAGAGAGCGACGGCAGCGGCAAACAGCAAACCAACCGCCACCACTGTGCGAACAAGTGGATCGAACCCGCTCGGCATAACCTCCGTGGTCGAGAGCAAAGCAGCCGTTCCAAAGCCGACCGCGGATCCAATGATGCCGATCCCAATAGCATGTTTGCCAAGCGGATAATCAGCCAGTCGAGGCGTTGCTTAGTCCGAACGCGGAGAGGGGGCGACTCCGACGGCGCTAGGGGCGCTGCGCAAGAACCTAGCGCTGAACGCCAATAAGAAGCCGTCAGCCGATGGGGGAGGGCAGAGCGGCCTCGGCATTGCTCGGTTCAGTTGCGCTCACTGTTTGGCGTGGTGGAGATAGGGGGACTCGAACCCCCAACCTCGGCATTGCGAACGCCGCGCTCTCCCAGTTGAGCTATATCCCCACGAATTGCGAACGCCCGAATTGTACCACGCCCGACGGCGGAGGCGCTATAGCATCCCGCGTATCCCGAAAACCCCGTTCGGGCTTGCAAGCCGAGCTAACCGCCCGCGAACAGCGTCGCCACGTGGCGACGCTGTATCTTGCCCGTCGCGGTGCGCGGAAGCGACTCTACTAGATGCACCCGATCTGGCACCTTGAAATCGGCTAGGCGGCCTTGGCAGAATGCGCGGATGTCGCTCTCGCTCGCGTTGGCGCTCAGCACGACAGCCGCCTGAACCGCCTCGCCGTACTTCACGTCCGACACCCCGAAACACACCGCTTCCGCAACCATCGGATGCTGGAGAAGCGCCGCGTCCACCTCTAGCGGAGAGATCTTTTCGCCGCCGCGATTGATAAGCTCCTTGATTCGCCCCGTGAGCGTCAGCGCGCCGTCGCCGTCCAGCAGCCCTTGGTCGCCGGTTCTGAACCAGCCGTTGGTGAAGGATTCGGCATTCGCCTGCGGGTTGTTGTGGTATCCGTGGGTAACGTTCGGTCCGCGAATGACTACCTCGCCAGTCGCGCCCGCGTCGAGCAGCGCGCCCGCGTCGTCCATTATGCCGATGTCCACACCCGTTCCCTTGCCCACCGTGCCGGGCGCGCGCTTTCCGGGAGGCAGCGGGTTCGACGCCATCTGATGCGCCGCCTCGGTCATGCCGTAGGCTTCCAGCACCGGCGCGCCGAACCGCGATTCCAGCTCCGCGAACACCGATGGCGCGAGCGCGGCTGAGCATGAGCGTATGAACCTAAAGCTCTCGCGCGGCGCGTCGTCATCGTCCGCGCGCATCAGCAGTATCTGGTGGATGGTCGGAACGGCTGAATACCATGTCGCGCCCGTCGAGCTTTGCTGCTGCCAGAATCGGCTCGCGCTGAACCTGTCCGGGACGACGATGCCGCCCCCCGTTCGCAGCGTGGACAGCGCGACGCCGATAAGCCCGTGGACGTGGAACAGCGGCATCACCACAAGCGCCACGTCGTCCGGCGTGAGCGCGTATGTGTCGCCGATGTTGCGGAGCGACGCCACCAAGTTCGCGTGGGTGAGCGGCACGCCCTTGGGTCTGCTAGTAGTGCCGGACGTGTGCAGGAACAGCGCCACGTCGTCCGGAGAGGGCGCGCTGGCGCTGGCGCGCCGGGTCAGCTCTCGACCGCCGCTAGACAGTCGAACCCTCCCGTCAGCGTCGGCATCCGCGTCCATAGTGGGGATGCCCAGCTTCGCGGCGGCGTCGCGCCCCGCGTGGTCTCCGGGCGGCAGTATCGCCAGCTGCGCGTCGGCGTCGCCCATGAAGAACTCGAACTCGTCCGCCGTGTACGCCGAGTTGAGCGGCGCCGCGATTGCGCCCGCGCGCGCCACCGCGAGGAAGGCGACCAAGAAGCCCAGCCCGTTCGGAAGCACGATGGAGACCGCTCTTCCCGGGGCGACGTCCGCGCCCGCTAGCAGCTCGGCCACGCGCTCCACCTCGTCCCTAAGCTCGCCGTAGGATACGTTTCGCGCGCCGGGAATCGAGACAGCGTTTCGCGCCGCCGGGTGATCTTCCAATATGCCGCTTAGCGTAGACACGACCGCCTCCCTGATGGGCTTTTGGGTTTTGGGGATTTCAGTATCTCAGGATAGTCGCGGCGAACGTCAGCCGCCCACGAACCGGCTGGCGAAGATGGCGATCACCAGCGCGCCGCCCATGGCAACCGTAGCGTAAAACAGCCAGTCGATTCGGCGCGTGTCGTGATTGAATCTGCCGTGTTTGACACAATTGGCGTTGTCGATTCGGCGGCTGTTGGCTTCCAAAGCGGCCGCGATCTCCCTCTGACCCTGCTTGAGCGTCGCGTTGTCTGATTCCAGCCGCCCTATGGCGCGCCACAGCTCGGAGGTTTCCATCCATTCCGTATCGGTTCTCATATCATCTCCTCATCTGGCGGGACGCGCTGAAGGCGCAAGGGACGACGTTAGCGTAGCATATTTCGCATCGGCGCGGTTCAACGGAGGGAGGAGGAGTTCGAGAAAGTCGCATAAGTTATCGACACTTCGCAGACCGCCCCCTATCGTTGGCGCGCGAGGATCGGCGACCTATCCGCCAACTTCCTGATTAGCGCGTCTTACGCGGCGGAGGCGCTGAATTTTCAGACAGCCCCAACAAATAGGTTGACGGGCAAACTCTTGCGCCAATAGCGCCAACGCCAAACATTGACACCCCGCGCCGCCGGTCGTAACATTCAGGCGCGAAACAGGTTAGCGTTATAGCGAGGCTGAGCCGTGCTGCAAGACGAAGTAAAAGCGCTGGTGTTCGACGTGTTCGGGACGGTGGTGGACTGGCGCTCCAGCATAACCCGCGAGGGCAGGGAGCTGGGCGAACGCAAGGAGATTACGCATGTGGACTGGGAACAGTTCGCCGACGATTGGCGCGGCGAATATGGGCCATCCATGAATCTGGTTCGCACCGGCAAGCTGCCGTGGACGCGCATCGACGACCTGCATCGCATGGCGCTGGACGACCTGCTCGAAAAGCATGGCATAGAAGGGCTGAGCGAGGCTGAAAAGACGCATTTCAACAAGGCTTGGCATCGGCTCGACGCATGGCCTGACTCGCCGCCCGGGCTGACGCGGCTCAAGAGCGGATACATCATAGCCACGCTCTCCAACGGCAACGTCGCGCTGCTGACCAACATGGCGAAGCACGCCGGCTTGCCTTGGGACGCCATACTGTCGGCCGAGCTTGCCAAGCACTACAAGCCAGACCCGGAGACGTACCTGATGGCGGCGGACATCCTCGGTCTGGAGCCGCCGCAGGTTATGATGACCGCCGCGCATAAGAACGACCTCAAAGCGGCGGCGGCGCAGGGCCTCAAGACCGCGTTCGTGCCGAGACCGGGCGAGCATGGACCCCGCAGGAAGATCGATGCGACGCCGGAGGACTGGATAGACGTCGTCGCCTCGGACTTCCAAAACCTCGCCGCCAAGATGGGCGTGTGATTCGTCCGCGCGCGCCGCTTGCCTTCCTATAGGCTAGGCGCGGCGCGGCGTCCATCTCTACCTCGACGCTCCAAACCCGGTTGGGCTGACAGATATGCCGAAACGTCGCCAGAACGCGCTCGTGATGCAGTCCGGCGGCTGCACCCACGTTCTAAACCGCAGCCTGTACGGTATCGCCTCGGAGTTCGCGCGGACGGGCGACGGCGCGCTGCACGCCGCGCCGCACGGTCTGGAGGGCATCCTCGAAGGGCGGAGCGTAGACCTGTCCGGCGTGTCGGAAGCGCAGTGGCGAGCAATAGCCGCCGCGCCCGGAGCCGCCATCGGATCGACGCGCCGCAAGCTGCGCGACGAAGACGCGGGCGCGGTGTTCGAGTTCCTAGACCGTCTCGACATCGGCATCTGGTTCATCATCGGCGGCAACGACTCCGCCACTACCGGACACGCGCTCCAAACCGCGGCGGACGCGATGGGATACGATCTCGCCGTCGTCAACGCTCCCAAGACGATAGACAACGATCTTGCGCTGACCGACCACAGCCCCGGATACGGCAGCGCGGCGCGGTTCGTCGCGCTCTCGGCCATGGGTTCGGGGCGCGACGCGGAGGCGATGCGCGGCGCGTCCCCAATCACCATAATGGAGACGATGGGACGCGACGCGGGCTGGCTCGCGGCAAGCTCGGCGCTGGCGAAGCGCGAAGAGCGAGACGCGCCGCATATCATCTGCGTTCCTGAGCGCGCGCTGATAGTGGACGAGTTCATCGCCGAGGTCGAGCGCGTCTACGCCAAGCGCGGGTTCGCGGTGGCGGTAGTGTCCGAGAACGCCAGAGGACCGAACGGCGTTATCGGGGGGCAGGAAGAGGCTTGGTTCACCGACGACTTCGGACACGCCTACTACGATGGCCCCGCGCGATACCTAGCCGCAGCCGTAAGCCGCGCGCTCGGCGTCCGCGCCCGGTACGAGAAGCCCGGCACGATACAGCGCTCGTTCGTCGGAGCGGTGTCGGACACGGACGTTGCGGAGGCGGAGATGGTCGGGCGCGCGGCGGCGCTTGCGGCGCGAGACGGCAAGCGCGGCGTGATGACGACGCTGGTTCGAGACGATTCAGGCGGCTACGCCTGCTCGACCGGACTCGCGCCGCTGGAGAGCGTCGGCGGCAAGGTCAAGACGATGCCCGACGCCTTCCTAGCGGACGACGGCATGTTCGTGACGCCGAGCTTCATAGACTACGCCGCCCCGCTCATCGGCGCGTCGCTGCCGGAGATGGGCAGACTCATATAGCCGCGTCCGCAACGCAAAGCCGGACGGCACGGAGGTGAAACATGAGGACGAGGACGAGGAACATTCTGATTGGCGCGGCTATCCTCGCAGTGCCGTTGATCGCCTTCGCGTACTGGCTGCTTGCGCCCCTGTTCATCGACACTACCGTAACCGAAGAGTTCCCCATGTCGGCGAATGCGGAGATGCCCGCAGGCGTAACTCAGCGCGAGGCTGAAGACGCGATGGCTGTCATGGCGAAGATAGACATGCCCGCGATGGAAGCGATGCCCGCGGACATGCCGCAAGCGTCCGTGATAGCCAGCGGCATGTTTCGAGACGGCGACAGCTTCCACAAGGGCAAGGGAGACGCCGCCATCTATCGCCTGCCGGACGGCGCGGCGGTGCTTCGTTTCGAGGGGCTGGACGTAACGAATGGGCCTGATCTCCACGTTCTCGCCGTATCGCATCCCGCCCCGATGGGGCGGAGCGACGTCCACGACGGCGGCTATACGGACTTGGGACAGCTGAAGGGCAACCGCGGCGATCAGAATTACGACATACCTGCGGATTTGGATCTTGGCGAAGTGCGGTCTATCGTCATCTACTGCATGCCGTTCCACGTAGTCTTCAGCGTCGCCCCGCTGAGCGCGCCTTGATTCTAGGCTGATGCGGAAGCGCCCTCTCCGACGATGGTGCTGGGAGAGGATAGGCGTGAAATTGCCTGTCAGTCTGAACGTGGCGGATCGGAGTCGAACGGCGCGCGGCTGTCGGCTGTTGGCTAGTGTCATTCTGAACGCAGCGGAGCGGAGTGAAGAATCTAAAATGGCAGTCTGGTCTTGTGGTCATGGATTTTAGATTCCTCGCTGCGCTCGGAATGACAAACATGGTCGAGTCCAGAATGACGGATTGTTGGCTAGATACGGTTTGGTAGCTGGATACGGATTGTTGGCTGGATCAAGTCGTTTTCATGCCAATAGCAGGATTGCCTACCCTTATCAGCCGACAATGGGGAGAAGGGGGCAGGTTCCAATTCGTCAAGCGCGTTTTTGCGCGGCGGAAGCGCCCTCTCCCAGATGGGGCTGAGAGAGGATAGGCGTGAGATTGCCTGTCATTCTGAACGCGGCGGATCGGAGTCGAACGGCGCGCGGCTGTTGGCTGTTGGCTAGTGTCATTCTGAACGCGGCGGATCGGAGTCGAATGGCGCGCGGTTGTCGGCTGTTGGCTAGTGTCATTCTGAACGCGGCGGATCGGAGTCGAACGGCGCGTGGCTGTCGGCTGTTGGCTAGTGTCATTCTGAACGCGGCGGATCGGAGTCGAACGGCGCGGCTGTCGGCTGTTGGCTAGTGTCATTCTGAACGCAGCGGAGCGGAGTGAAGAATCTAAAATGGCAGTCTGGTCTTGCGGTCATGGATTTTAGATTCCTCGCTGCGCTCGGAATGACAAACATGATCGAGTCCAGAATGACAAGCATGGTCAAGTCCAGAGTGGACAAACATGATCGAGTCCAGAATGACAAGCATGGTCGAGTCCAGAGTGGACAAGCATGGTCGAGTCCAGAGTGGACAAGCATGGTCGAGTCCAGAGTGGACAAGCATGGTCGAGTCCAGAGTGGACAAGCATGGTCGAGTCCAGAGTGGACAAGCATGGTCGAGTCCAGAGTGGACAAACATGGTCGAGTCCAGAATGACGGATTGTTGGCTAGATACGGTTTGGTAGCTGGATACGGTTTGTTGGCTGGATCAAGTCGTTTTCATGCCAATAGCAAGATTGCCTACCCTTATCAGCCCAAGATGGGGAAGGGGGCGGTTCCGATTCGTCAAGCGCGTTTTTGCGCGTGAGATCGCTCTTATCGCAAAACGCGCCAAGCGGGGCGATTTGGGGCGGATGATATAATTCGGCGCAAGTCGAACCGCGCATCAGCCGACTCTTGAGAGTGTGCCGAATTGTTCTCGCATCTTCACGTTCACACCGAATACTCGATGCTGGATGGCCTCAGCAAGCTGGAGCCGTTGGTGGCTCGCGCGAGCGAGCTGGGCATGGACAGCCTAGCGATTACCGATCACGGCGGCATGTACGGCGCGATCGACTTCTACCGAATCGCCAAAGCGCAGGGCATCCGCCCTATCATCGGCTGCGAGATGTACGTCGCCCCGGGCAGGCGCGATGACCGCAACCCGAACGAGCGCTCGCCGTTTCACATGACGGTTCTCGCCAAAAACTCCGTCGGATACCGAAACCTCGTGCAGCTGGTGACCAAGTCGCACCTAGAGGGGTTCTACTACAAGCCGCGCATCGACCGCGAACTGCTGGAGCGCCACCACGATGGGCTTATCGTGATGACGGGATGCCCAAGCGGAGAGCTGCCGACGCTGATAGAGCAGGGCAGGCTGGACGACGCGCGCGCCACGGTCGAATGGTACCGCGAGGTGTTCGGCGACGACTACTATCTGGAGTTCATGCGGCACGGCGACGTGCCCGAGCTGGGCGAGATAAACCGCGGCTTGTGGGATATCCACCGCGAGACGGGCATCCCCATCGTGGCTACGAACGATTCCCACTACGTGCGCCGCGAGGACGCGCCGCTTCAAGACATCCTCATCTGCATCCACACCAACACCAACGTCGAAGACGGCAAGCGGCTTCGCATGGAAGAGGATTCGTACTACCTGACCAGCCCCCAAGAGATGATGGCGAAGTACGAAGACCTGCCCGAAGCGGTTGCTAACACCCTGCTAGTCTCCGACAAGTGCGACTTGCACTTCGACTTCGACCGACTGCGGCTGCCGCTGTACGACGTGCCTTCCGGCGTTTCGCCGTTCGAGTTCCTCTCCAAGCTCTGCTGGGACGGCTTGGCGGCTCGGCTTCCCAACGCGACCGAAACCGACAAGGAGCGGCTGCGATACGAGCTGGAAGTCATCCGCCAGACGAATTTCGACAACTACTTCCTAGTGGTCTGGGACATAGCGCGGTTCGTGCGCGAGCGCGACATCTTCTTCGCGGTGCGGGGAAGCGCGGCGGCTAGCCTCGTGCTGTTCTGCCTCGGCGTCACCAACGTCAACCCAATGCCGTATACGCTCGTCTTCGAGCGCTTCCTGAATCTGGAGCGCAAGGAGATGCCGGATATCGACATGGACTTCCAAGACGACCGCCGCGAGGAAGTCATCAACTACGTCGTCGACAAGTACGGGCGAGAACACGTCGCGCAGATAATCACCTTCGGCACGCTGGGCGCGCGCGCCGCGATTCGGGACGTCGGGCGCGCGCTGGCTATGCCGTATGCGGACGTCGACCGCGTCGCGCGCATGGTGCCGCGCAGACTAGGCGTTACGCTGGAAGACGCAAAGACCAGCGCGGATTCCGAGATGGGCGAGGCTTACGAAAGAGAAGAATCCGTCCGCAAGCTGGTGGACACCGCGCAAGGGCTGGAGGGCGTTACGCGCAACACCAGCACGCACGCCGCCGGCGTAGTCATCTCCCAAGAGCCGCTCGACGAGGTGGTTCCGCTTCAGCGTCCGCAGAAGTCGGATGACGGCGGATCCGTCGCGGCTACGACACAGTACGCGATGGAGCCTGTAGCCGCGCTCGGCTTGCTGAAGCTCGACTTCCTCGGGCTAGTCAACCTAACGGTTCTCGCCAAGGCGCGCGACCTGATAGCCGAAAACAGGGGCGTCAACTTCGACCTGACAGACATCCCGCTCGACGACGCCAAGGCGTTCGAGCTTCTCTCTCGCGGCGAAACCGCAGGCGTGTTCCAGCTGGAAGGCAGCGGGATGACGCGCTACATCAAAGAGCTGAAACCCTCCACGCTCGGCGACGTAGCCGCCATGATCGCGCTCTACCGCCCCGGTCCCATGGAGCATATCTCGCGCTTCATAGACGCCAAGCACGGGCGGATTCCGGTTACATATCTCCACCCCGCGCTGGAGGAGATTCTGGAAGAGACCTACGGCGTCATCGTATATCAAGATCAGGTGCTGCACATCGCGCGCACGTTCGCGGGCTACTCGCTGGGCGAAGCGGACATCGTTCGCAAGGCGATGGGCAAGAAGATACCCGAGATAATGGCGCAGGAGAAGCAGAAGTTCCTAGAGGGCGCGCGCGCGCAGGGATTCGAGCCGGGCTTGTCCGAGCAGGTGTTCGCGCTCGTCGAGCCGTTCGCGGGATACGCTTTCAACAAGGCGCACTCCGTAAGCTACGGGCTTATCTCCTACTGGACGGCGTATCTCAAGGCGAACTACACCGCCGAATACATGGTGTCGCTGCTCAACTCATACGTCGGCGATACGGTTCGCGCCACGTCCGCCATAGCCGAATGCCAGCGGCTCGGCATACCCGTCTTGCCGCCGAGCGTCAGCGAGGGGCGCACGGAGTTTGCGATAGAGCGCCAGCCGGACGGCGGCGAGGCGATTCGGTTCGGCATGGGCGCGGTGAAGAACGTCGGCACGGCGTCGGTGGACGCGGTGGTAGCCTCTAGGGACGAGCTGGGCGGATTCGACAGCATAGAGCAGATGTGCCGCGAGGCGGACATGGAGGGCGTGAACCGCCGCACGCTGGAATCGCTCATCAAGGCGGGCGCGTTCGACGACTTCGGCGACCGCGCCGCGCTTCTCGACGCCGTAGAGCGCATCATGTCGCTCGCGCAGAGCGAAGCGTCGCTGCGGAACTCTATGCAGGCGTCCATGTTCGACATGTTCGGCGAGACCGGCTCCACGACGCTCGCCAACATCGCGCTGGGCGCCGCGCGCGCCTCCGACCAAGAGAAAGAGGAGTGGGAGCGCGAACTGCTCGGCGTATCGCTCACCAGCATCGGCGCTTTGGCGGCGCTGCTCGGCTCCGCAGACTCCGAGCATATCGTGTTCAAGAGCCGCATCGACTCCAGCATGGCGCGGCGCAAGGTGTCCATCGTGGGGCAGACGGCATCCATAACCCGCAGGTTCACCAAGAACGACAAGCCGTTCCTCATCGCCACGCTATCGCTCATAGACGGGCAGATAGACGTGTTCGTGTGGGAAGAGCAGATGCGCGAGTCCGAAGGCTTGTGGGAGGTCGGCAAGACGCTGGAGGTGACCGGCTCTGTGCGCGCCCGCGATGACGAAGTGAGCGTTAGCTGTACGAAAGCGCGCGAGTTCACGCCGCCCGCGTCGCCGCAAGCGCCCCGTCCGAACGGCGCAGCCCCGCAGACTGCGGCGAGCCAAGCCGCGCCGCCCGCTCCGCGCCCGACGCCCGCCGAGAAGCGCGCGCCGGCGCGCGCCGCCGCCGAGTCCGCGAGCCGCGCTCGATCTACAGCGTCGAACGGCGACGCCAACGGCGCGTCGTCGAACGGCGCCCCCGCTCCCGCCGCTCCGCCATCGCCTGCGCTCGCGCACTCCAAGCCAGTAGCTCCGCACCGCCTGAATCTCAGCATCCGAGAATCCGACGATAGCCAAGCCGATAGAATGGTCTTGGATGACGTAAAGCGGCTGCTGTTATCCTACGAAGGCGGCGATCCGGTGATGTTGGAGATACGCGCGCAGGGAAGCGTCTATCGCATGGAGTGGTCGTCGATTCAGGTGGACGCCTGCGATGAGCTGACGGTTAGGCTGCGTGACACGCTCGGCGCGTCCGGGGACGCGCGCTTGGAGCCGCTGTCGGGGTAGGGCGCGCCGCCCGCTACAGCAGCCTAGCGGATTGCCGCTCCATCTCCAGAAGCGCCCGCTTCAGATCGAGCATCTCCGCGCGCCTGCCGAATCCTCTCAGGCTGCCGTCTCCGCCGACTATGCGGTGGCAAGGCACGATGATAGGCGCGCGGTTTCGCGCCATCGTCTGCCCGGCGGCGCGCGCCGCGCGCGGGTTGCCCGCTTGCGCCGCCAGCCATCCGTATGTGCGAGTCTCCCCGCGCGGCACCGAGCGGCACGCGCTCCACGCCCTGCGGTAGAACTCCGTGGCGTCGCCCACGTCCAGCGGCACGTCCGCGAAATCCGCGTCCGCGCCCTCGAAGTAGGCGACGATGCGCGAGGATAGCTCGTTCAGACGGGACGGATCGCGCTCCGCTTCCTCCGGCTCGATTCCCAGCATCGTCATCGCTTCGTCGGGCGACGGGTAGGGGAGCGTGGAGCGTCGAACGCCGACGTCGGACGCCAGCAGCCCCACCCAGCCCGCGCTCGTCTCGAACAGATCCCAGCGAGTCGCGCTCATTCCGCGCTTTGCCTCTGCCGAGACTGCGGAATCAACCTGCCGAACACGCGCCCCAGCAGGTCGAACCTGATGGACTTCCAAGCGTCGGACAGCTCTTCGCCGGCTTTCTCGTCCGCTTCCGTCGGCGCGTCGTCGGGCGCGGCTGGACCATAGCGCGAAGCCGCGAAGCCGTAGGCTATTTTCATCGCGCCTTCGCCCGCGGACGGGACGACGCTGGCGATGTGCGCGCCGTATTCGAGCGGCGTTTGCTGCGCGCGCCGCCCCGCGCCCGCTAGCCAGCCCAGTCTGGTGAGCTTGGCGTACAACCGTTCTTCGCGCCGCAGCGAGCGAAGCCCCGCGTTCCACGCCAGCCAGCCGACGAACCATATCGCGGCGACGACGGCGAGCGCTATCAGCGCGGGCGTAACGTATCGCGCATAGCTGTTCGTTCGAGTCGCGCGCGCGGGCAGGAACGTCGCTGGTCCGCCGAAGCCTTCTTCCAGCAGCGGGTCTTCGTCCAAGTCGCCGCCCGCTCCTCCCGCGCCGCTCCCGAGCGCGTCGTCCGCACCTCCGCCCGCGGCGGTGGGGATAAGCCTGTCATGCTCGGGCCAGTTGGGGGTTGGCTCGAAGTCTATCCAACCGTAGTTGGGGAAGTACGCTTGCACCCATCCGTGGCTGTCCGAATCTCTGATGACGCGATGCCCGTCGGCGTTCAATTCGCCGGGCGCGTAGCCCGCCGCAATTCGAGCGGGAACGCCCACAGCCCTCAGCATAACCGCCATAGCCGAACTGAAGTAGTCGGAATATCCCTCTTTCGTTTCGAACAAGAACCAGTCCACGCCGTCCTGACCTGTCGGCGGGGCTTCGATTCCTAGCGAGTATGTGAACTCAGGCCCTCGCAGATAATCTTGAATCGCATGCGCCTTGTCCAGCGGGTTGTCCGCGTTGGCGGTCAGCCGCTCGGCAAGCTCGCGCACCCTGTCGGGAAGCGATGGCGGCAGCTGAAGATAGTGATCCGATATGGAATAGCCGTACTCGGTGGGCGCTTGCCGCAGATCGTCGTCAGTAGCCTCGGACACTAGCGAGACCATGCTGTAGACTTCGTTCTTCCGGATGTTGGCGTCGAACTTCCACGACACGAGGTCCGGGGACGCGCCCGCCTTGCGTTGGAGCGTCACCCACTCGGTGTTGCCGTCGTCGTCTTCGATGATTTCGTCGACCAGCACGCTGTCGGGTATCAGATCCGACACTAGCCGCTCCGCGCCGCCAGCGGACATGCCGTAAACGCCCGATCTGATTAGCCCGGCCACTTCCCTGATGTCTTCGGGGAAGGTCGCGTCTCCCGAATCGTCCTCTACATGGATGTAGAACTTTCTGGGAAGCAGCGACTCTATAGTCGCCTCTTTGCTGACCCACTGGAAGCCGCCGCCGCTCAGGAATCTGTCGGACTCGAACCCAAGCTGCATCGTCTGCGGCTTGGGGTAGCGCTCCAGCGTGTCGCCCTGCGGGGGCGGGAGCGTGTCGGGCCCTATTTCGAGCCTCTCGGTGTCGGTGGCTATCCAGCCTTTGGATGTGTAGTAGTTGTAGCTCTGCGACATCCAGTAGGAGGGATATTCGGTAACCGCCCACGCCACAGGCTCGCCGCCGAACGATATGCCGCCGATGAAGGGCAGCCACTTGCTGAACAGCCGTCCGGGAAGGTCTTTCTTGGTTGCCAGATTCGGGAACATGCGCGAGAAGAACTCTTCGGTAGCCGCGATCGGGGTGCGGGCGACTAGCCACGCTTGCGCGATAGTCGAGTTCGTATACACGCGCATCGGCAAGAGCATCGCCAGCGCCAGAACCGCCACGCTGAACCATATCGCCACGTGCAGCGTTACCCAACTCGCGCTCGGCGAGAACTGGACGTTCAGCCGCCGCCAACGCTCATGCCGCTGGATGATGCTCATTCGCACGACGAGCGCCATAGCCAAGAAAACGAAGATGAAGAACCGCAGGTGGTAGTTTTCCGGCAGGAAGCTGAGGTTGGTCAGCACAGCCGTGCCGAGCAGAACGACCGCTATCCATACGTTGCTGCGCCTGAATATGAACCACGAGCTAAAGAACCCGCAAGCCCACGATATTGCCAGCATCGCCATGTAGAAGGGCAGGAGGTCCGCGCTTATGCCGCCGCTGTTCGCCGCTTCCCACCACGTTTCGAGCCGCGCGTACATCTCGCGGAAGCTCTCCAGCGTAGAGAAATCTCCCACGATGACGTTCGCGCTCTGCCAGACGACCACCAGCGCGCCGATCGCAAGCCCCGCCGGTATCATCGCGTGCCACGCCGCGCGCGTCTTGGCGAGCGCAAGCCCGACTAGGGCGGACCATATCAGCGTCGCCGTGATGTCGGCGTCGGCTATCGTCTTGTCTTTCGCCACCCAATCCGCCGCGTCGATAGACTCTCCCACCGCCAGCAGCGTCAGCAGCAGAATCGCAAGCGTCGCCCAACCTTGGCTGGGGCTGTACTCTTCCAGCTTGGCGAGCGCGGGGTTGCGGCGTCTCTCAGCCGGAGCGCCGCTCCTGCCGAGCAGCGCCGCGATGCTTGGCGAGCTCATGCCGCTGTCTCCGCCTCTTCTTCGCGCTCCGCCGCCGCGTCCGGCGTGTACGGGCGCGACAGAGCGAGCGGCACGTTGTCGCCCTTCCGCACGACGAACGGAGCTATGCCGGCGTCATACAGATCGGGGATCGTGTCGAGCGTTTCGAACAGCCCGCCGAACGACGCGCCGTCTATCAGAATGACGGCAATCCGCAGCCGCCGCCTCACCAGCTCGCGGAGCGCGAGAGGCCAGTCGTCGCGGTGCGACGACGTGATCAGCACCAGCGAGCTGTGCGTTCCCCAGAGCTGTTCTTCGCGCGCTATCACGTCCGCAAGCGGCGTCTCGCCCTCCGCCTTGCTCATGGCGAGATGCTCCATGATGCGTTCGAGCTGCCCTCCGCCGGTATCCGCCGGCAGGAAGTAGCGTTCGTCGCCGTATGACAGCAGCCCCACGGGGAGGCGGTCTCGCAGGTACTTGCGCGCCAGCGACGCGGCGATGGATACGGCGTATTCGTCGGTGCTTTCCTCCAGCTCGCCCGCCTGCGCTTCGCGGTGCAGGTCCACCAGCATCCACACATCGCTCGCCATGCCAAGCTCGAACTCTTTGGATATGAGCCTGCCCACGCGCGCGGTGCTGGGCCAGTGGATTCGGCTCAGGCTGTCGCCGAAGGCGTACTCGCGCACGCTGGCGGCGTGAGGCGTGAGATCGTGCGACCTGCGCCGCGCCGCGCTTTCGCCGCTGAGGTAGCCGGGAGGGATAGCGAACTCGCCCAGATCGTAAGTCTTGGGGTAGACGAGAAGCTCGTCTTGCCCGCCGAAATCTCTGTCGCGCCTGAACAAGCCGAACGGGTCCGTGTTGGAGACCCGCACGGGACCCAGCGTGTACAGTCCGCGCTTGCGCGCCGGGGCGAGCGTTCGCCAAGATCGAAAGCCGCGCGTCGCGAGGCTTACCGCCCTGCCGTTGTAGTATCCGGGCATATCGGTAACGTCTTCCACTTCGAGCGCCGATTTGGGCCACCTGCTGGCGCTGCGAACTGTGATGCGCTCTTCTATATCTTCTCCTACGCGGGCGCGTTTGGTGCGGCGGTCTACGCTTACTTCCAGCCCGGAGACGTTGATCCAATTCCACGCGAACGCGAGCGCCGCCGTGATGCCCATTATGTAGATGAGGCGGTAAAACAGCCCGAAGCCTGTCGCCAAGCCCGTTACGAGCGTAACCGCGATTAGCGCCGCTACGAGGAAGAGCCGCTTTTGGACGAACAGCTTGCCGGCAAAGATGGCGCTACCCTCCCGCCGCGGCGCGCGCCTGCCCGCCGGGAATGGCGGTCTGTTCGAGAATCGTCTCCACCGCTTCCGAGCTGTCCACCCCGCGCATTCGGGCGGCGGCGGAAATTATCATGCGGTGGCTCAGCATCGGAACCGCCAGCGCCTTCACGTCGTCCGGCAGAACGTAGTCGCGTCCGCGAATCAGCGCGACGGCTTGCCCGCCCCTGAACAGCGCCAGCGACGCGCGCGGCGATGCGCCCAGTGCCACGTCGGGGTGCGACCGCGTGGCGTCTACTAGGCTGACGATGTACTGCTTGACCAGCGCGTCGACGTATATTTCGCGTATCGCGCGCTGAAGCTCCACCACCTCGTCGGCTTCCGCAACCGGCGTGAGCGTGTCTATAGGATGCGCCATCTGCTGGCGCTCGACTATCTCCAGCTCCTCCTCGATAGTCGGATAGCCGAGCCGGATTATCACCAAGAACCTGTCCAGCTGCGCCTCCGGCAGCGGGAAGGTGCCTTCGTACTCCACCGGGTTTTGGGTAGCCATCACCATGAAGGGGCTAGGCACGCGGTGGGTGACGCCCTCAACCGTTACTTGGCGCTCGTCCATCGCCTCCAGCATTGCGGATTGCGTCTTGGGCGTGGCGCGGTTCACCTCGTCGGCAAGCACTATCTGCGACACGATGGGACCCGCGCGGTACTCGAAATCGCGCGTCTGCTGGTTGTAGATGGAAACGCCGGTAACGTCCGTTGGCAGCAGATCGGGCGTGAACTGGATGCGCTTGAAGCTGCATCCGACCGAACGCGCGATGCTTCTCGCCAGCATCGTCTTGCCCACGCCCGGCACGTCTTCGATGAGCGCGTGGCCTTGGCACATCAGCGCGATGACGCCAAGCTCGACGGCCTCGCCCTTGCCGACCATCACGCGCTCTACGTTGTCTATGATTCTCTGCGCCAGATCCCGCGCGCCGTCGAATTGCTGCAAGTGATTCTCCTGAATGGCGTCAGCCGTGTTGGGGTGATTATACAGGATTGGCGGGCGGGGTGTGGCGCGGCCGGCTCGGCTCGCATCTATTTGGCGGGTCGGGCGCAGCGCCCAATTCAGGGCAATTGACTTGTCGAACCGAGTCTACTTCTGGAAAGTTAGTGAACCGCTCACGATGTTCTATGGGTTCGTAATTCAAGACAGCCTTACGGACGAGGCAGCCAAGGACTTGCTTTTGACGTATCGGAACATAGACAGATCGTATGGGGTATCTGTCTATGAAGATGCAACCAACTCCCCGCCATCGATGCGTAGCGTGGTGGGCGATACAGGACTCGAACCTGTGACCTTCTGTGTGTAAGACAGACGCTCTAACCAGCTGAGCTAACCGCCCTTGTCGTTCGGCTGCGGCGGGGATGCCGCGCGGGGTGGGGGTAGGGAAGCGCGCTTGGTGGGACTCGAACCCACGGCCTCAGCCTCCGCAGGGCTGCGCTCTATCCACTGAGCTACAAGCGCGCGCTGTTGCGCGATAGATGTTGGCGGACGCCGAACAGTCTGGTGCCGAAGGAGGGAGTCGAACCCACACACCCGTAAGGATACTACGTCCTGAACGTAGCGCGTCTACCGTTCCGCCACTTCGGCACGTCGTCTCCAGCCGCCCGCTGGTGGGCGATCGAGGATTCGAACCTCGGACCTCTCGCGTGTGAGGCGAGCGCTCTAACCGCTGAGCTAATCGCCCCGATGCGGCCCGGGTTCGCGGATTCGCCCAGACCGACGCGGGCGCCGCATCTCTCGACAGGGCTTTCCGCCCGCCGCTTGCCGTGAGTGGCAACGACAGGGTTCGAACCTGTGACCTAGCGCTTATGAAGCGCCCGCTCTACCGCTGAGCTACGTTGCCACCTCGGGTCATGCCCCGCACGAAATGATAAGCCATCTGCGCGCGGAGTGTCAAACCAGATAGGGCGTCAGACATGCTCGCCGCGCATCGCGCGCGAGTTCCTGAGGCGCGCGGGAACGCTGCGGAAGAAGTCTCCCCACGTCGGCGGCTCGGGGTTGCTCTCCAGCAGATCCCTCAGCGCGGCGCCGCCGCCGCGCGGCAGCGGTTCGCCGTGTCCGCCGCAGACCGCCTCGAACCCTATGCCCGCGAGCCGCTCCAGCGAGCGGACGTATCCATCGCGGTCGTAGCCGGGGAAGGGCGCGGAGCGGCTAATCCGCCGCCCGTCGCTGAAGATGGTGTCGCCCGAAAACAGCGCGCGAGACTCTTCCATCAAAAAGCACAGGCTGCCGCCGGTGTGTCCGGGCGTATGAATGACGCGGATGCCGCCATGGATGGGAAGCACGTCGCCATCCGAAACCAGCGCGTCCACGCCCACCGCGCCGAGAAGGGGGTGCGGCGAGTCCATCTTGCCGAACAGCCCTGTGTATCCCAGCTTTAGCGAGTTGTTGGAGCGCCGGCGGGTGTCGGCGCGGTGCGCGAACACCGTCGCGCCCGTCTCGCGCGCAAGCGACGCCGTTCCGCCCACGTGATCGGGGTGGCTGTGCGTAACCAGTATTTGGCCCACCTCCTCCGGCCGCCTGCCGATCGAGCGGATGTAGCGCATGATGCCGCGCGGGTTCCACGGCAGCCCGGAGTCTACGAGCGTCAGCGTCTCCCCCTCGATGACGTACACGCGCGACCAACGCGCGCTCGGCGCCATGTGGATGTTGTCTAGTACCTTCATGGTGGCTCTGCTCGTCTCGAATTCCTCTCCCTCATGCAGGCGCTTCCCTTTCATAATACAATGCTGCGCGCCTGCCCAATAGAGCAGGTATAGAGCAGGAGGAAGATTCGCATGAAGATAGGCATTTCGACGTTCCCGACGGATTACTCGGTGGACATCGCCACGCTGGCGCGCCGCGCCGAGGGCATGGGGTTCGAGTCGCTCTGGGTCCCGGAGCATCCGATCATACCGGTTCAGACCAGCAGCCCGTGGCCCGGCTCGCCCGACGGCGTCATTCCGAAGGTGTACGCGGATATCGTAGACCCGTTCGTTGCGCTGGCTCGCGCGTCGGCGGTTACCGAGCGCATCAAGCTAGGCACTGGCATTTGCCTTGTGCCGGAGCGCAACCCGCTGCTGCTCGCCAAGGAGGTAGCCACGCTGGACATGTACTCCGGCGGCCGATTCCTGTTCGGCATAGGCGCGGGCTGGCTGAAGGAGGAGACGGACATCATGGGCGGGGACTTCGCCCGCCGATGGACGCAGACGCGCGAGGCGATCTTAGCGATGAAGTCGCTCTGGACGGATGTGGAGAGCGAATATCACGGCAGATACTACGACTTTCCGCCCGTGTACTCGTTCCCCCGATCCGTCCAGCGTCCGCATCCGCCCGTGCTGCTCGGCGGCATGGCGCGCAACGTGTTCCGCAGAGTGGTCGACTACGGCGACGGCTGGATGCCGAACCGCGTGACGCCGGACGACATCGGCGCGGGCAGGGCGCGGATAGACGAGCTTGCCGCAGCCGCCGGGCGCGACCCCGCCAGCATATCCATATCGGTGTTCGGGCAGCCGGCCGACCGTTCGCTGGTGGGCGAGCTGTTCGACGCGGGCGCGGAGCGCGTGATGATCCGCGTGGAGACGGCGGACGAAGACGCCACCAACGCCCAGCTAGACGAGATAGCGGAGGCGGTTTTGTCCTAGAGCGAAAATCGCGTAGATGTAGATATAGATGAGCGGGATATGGGGGGATTGCGGGGGAGTCCAAACCCTAATCCCAAATATCCCGTTCATCCTGTGTATGCCTGTAAATTCCTTCGCGCTAATCCGCGAACTTCGGCATCACCCGTTCGCCAAGCGTCCGAATGGATTGGCGGACGGCGCTCGTGTCCATCTCGCCCACGTTCAGCTTCATCATCAGGTTGCGGACGCCGAGGTCTCGCAGCTCCGCGATGCGCTCCGCAACCTGATTCGGCGTTCCCGCGATGCAAGCCTGCTCGAAGTCTTCGCCCGCCGACAGGGGGGCGGACGAGTCCAGCGGCGGATATCCGCCGGGGTTGTACAGCTCTCGCGCCTCGCGGAAGTGCTTACGCTCTCTGACGAAGCCCGGCATCAGCGCCTCCCGCGCCTCCGAGCGGGTTTCGGCTACGAACACGTTCTTCGAGAACCAGCACCTGTCCAGCGCGGCTTCCACTTCGCGCTCCGAGAAGCCGGCGGCGGACATCTCCTCGCGGTAGATGCTTATTCTCGAACGGATCTCGTCCGCGCTCTGAACGCCGATAAGCACGGGGCGCCCTATCCGCGCCATCGCGCGCGTAGACTGCTGGCTGATGCACGCTCGCACCAGCGGCGGATGCGGCTTTTGGCGCGGCGAGGGCCTAAGCGCGGGAAACGACACGTTCCAGAACTTGCCCTCGTGCGCTACCGCTTCCCCGGACCACGCCTCCATCATCAGCCCTTCCGCCTCGTCGAGCCGCTCCGCGCCCTCGTCCATGCTCACGCCGAAGCCGATGTACTCGTAGGTGTTGAACGCCGAGCCTCTGCCCGTGCCGACTATCAGGCGTCCGCCGCTCAGGTTGTCGAGGAGCGCCGTCTGCGCCGCGAGCCGCACGGGGTGGTGAAACGCCATCTCCACCACCGCGAAGCCGATGCGGATGCGTCGCGTCCTAGCCGCCACCGCCGCGCCGAACACCACCGGATCCACGTAAGCGCAAGCGCCGTCGAAGTGATGCTCCGTCAGCCACGCCGAATCGAAACCGAGCGAGTCTTGAAGCTCTATCTCTTCGAGCGTGTTGGCTATCACCTCGCCGTCGTTATCCGCATAGTGGCTTACCGGAAACACGAAAGACCCGAAACGCATTTGCCGCTCCTGAATATCTGATGATGGGATGTCTACAACAAGCGCAACCGAGAGATGCGAATGGCTTGGTATGCCATTATCTTTGGAATGGGCGCTATTTCCAAGCTGCTGATTATGCCGAATTGCCATTGGCTGCCCGAATGATCCATGCAACCCTAATGATAGGAAGGAGATAGATGGTTCGGTTGCTCAGTATGATCAGGGATAGCATTCCATGGCGCAAGCGAGGCGCGCGCGCTCGCCCAAGCTCCGCCAGCCCTCTGGTTCCGGTGGACAGTGGAGACGCTCGCCCGCAAGACATCCGAGAACTCCAGCGCAGCTTGGGGTTGCCCGTGTCTCCGCGAGCGCTGCCCACGCCCGGAGAAGTCGCGCGCGGCATCGTGGGGGCGTCGTCGTCGCTGCGGCGTCGCAGAGAGCCGCCCCATCCCCCGCCGCCGGAGTTGGACGAGTACGGCTTGCCCAAGAGTTGGCGGCGCGATCTCGCAAATGATCCGTTCCACGCTCGCTTGCTCGAAAGCTCCAGCCAGCATTGGCGCGCGTTCGAGCGCTGGTGCGGGGAGCGCTCCTCGAGAGCGTTCCCCGCCGAGGCGGAAACCGTGCTGAACTTCCTCACTGACCCATCGGTTTCGCGGCGCGATCTGTTCGAGATCTATATGGCTATCGACACTCGTCACGACGCCTACTACTGGAACGAGGACGCGAATCCATGTTACCTGATCCATTTCGGTTACGGCGTTCGTCTGGATGAGGAGGGGAGCGTCTCGATTGCGGACCACTGGCGCGTGTTCGACGAGTGGTGCAAGTATCTGGAGCTAACCGCGCTTCCCGCATCCGAGGATACACTGCTCAGGTTCCTCCGCGAACCCCCTTTGCTCGGCGTGGAGCTGTATAGGGTGTGGAAGGCTGTCTGCGAGCGCCACGCCTCCCACTGCGAGCGCGAAGACCTTAACCCATGCCTCGCGCTCGAACGCGAGCGCGGTGCGACCGTTACGCCCGAAGGCGTGGCGACCATTCCGCTGTAAATGATCCTATCGGCTTATCGGCGCCCCAAACCATCGTTCCACCTCATCGTCATTCCCGCGCAGGCGGTAATCTGGAGGAGCGGGGTGGCGGGGGAAGCCTCTCCAATATCGGATCGGCCGCCTTGCCGCCTCGCGCCCGCGCGTATACACTGGCTTTTGTGAGACTTGGCGATCACGGGGAGAGATCGGGGGAGTCCGAGCATGACTCAACAGCTAGATACCGACGCGCTGAGAGACAAATCCATCCGACACCTCTGGATGCACAACCGCGATTGGGTTCAGATGGCGGAAGAGGGCGAGCCGATGATAGCCGTCGGGGGCGAAGGCGTTCGCATCACCGACGCGGAGGGGCGTAGCTACATCGACGTCAACGGCGGCTATAACTCCGTCAACGTCGGCTACGGGCGGCAGGAGATAGCCGACGCCGCATACGAGCAGATGAACCGCGTCTCGTACTTCCCGGCTGGAACGACTACGGAGCCGACGGCGCTTCTCGCGCAAAAGCTGGCGCGGATTACGCCCGGGTCGCTCAGCCGCGCGTTCCCCGTATCCGGCGGCTCCGAGGCGAACGAGACCGCCATCAAGATAGCGCGCGCCTACCACCGCCGCCGCGGGGAGACGCGCCGATACAAGATAATCAGCCGCATAGGTTCGTATCACGGAACCACGGCGGGAGTGCTGTGGCTCGGCGGAACTCCCGAAACGCAGCGCGCCGACTTCGAGCCTGCCGCGCCGGGCATGGTGTACGCGCCGCCGCCGTCTCCGTACCACTCCCACATAGAGGGCGAAACCGCGTCCGAGTGCGCCGTTCGCTGCGCGCAGGCTATCGAAGAGCTGATAAAGTTCGAAGGTCCGGAGACCGTCGCCGCCGTCATCGCGGAGCCGGTCGCCATCCCGCTCGGCGCAGTCGTGCCGGGCGACGAGTATTGGCCTATGCTGCGCGACATCTGCGACAGATACGGCGTCTTGCTGATTGCCGACGAGGTTATCAACGGCTTCGGGCGCACCGGGCGCATGTTCGCGGTGGAGCATTGGGGCATCGTTCCGGATATCATGACCGTCGCTAAGGGCATCGTCAGTTCCTATCTGCCAATGGCTGCCACAATCGCCACGGACGAAGTGGCGGGCGTGTTCGCAGGCGAGGATGACTACCTGCGCCACGTGCTGACGTCGAGCGGGCACCCCGTTTCGGCTGCCGCGTCGCTCCGCAACATCGAGATAATCGAGAGCGAAGGCATGGTGGAGAACGCCGCCGCCGTGGGCGCGTACTGCAAAGAGCAGCTCGAAGGCATGATGGGCGATCACCCGTCCATCGGAGACGTGCGGGGAATCGGGCTGCTCATGGCTGTCGAGCTTGCGCGAGACCGCGAGACCAGAGAGCCGTTCCGCCCCGAAGATCGCATAGTGGACAGGCTCAACGAGAGCTTCAAGAAGAACGGGCTTATCCTGCGCGTCAACGGACCTGTCATCCATATAGGGCCTCCGCTGTGCATCACAAAAGCCGAAGTAGACGAGATAGTTCACGCTATAGACCTCAGCTTGTGGCAGCTGGAGGGAGAGCTTGGGATGGCGCAATATGCCTAGCGCAACGACGGCAGAGACTACGAACGCGCGGCAAGCCGCGCTGGATCACCTGTGGATGCACAACCGAAGCTGGGCGGCTTCCGCCGAAATGAGGGGACCTACCGTAATCACCGACGGCGACGGCATCCGCGTAACCGACTCCGACGGGCGCGAGTGGATAGACGTCAACGGCGGCTATATGTGCGTCAACGTCGGATACGGGAGGGGAGAGCTTGCGGACGCGATGCGCGATCAGATGCGCCGGCTCGTCTACTTCCCGCAGGGCGCGACGACCGCGCCGCTCATCGAGCTTGCGGCAAAGCTCGCCGAAATCGCGCCCGACGGTCTGGAGCGCTCTTGGCCCGTAACCGGCGGCTCCGAGGCGAACGAGACCGCCATCAAGATAGCGCGCGCCTACCACAAGCGGCGCGGCGAGTCCGGGCGCTACAAGATAATCAGCCGTTACGATTCTTACCACGGCGCGCTCGGCGCGACGATGTGGCTCGGCGGCTACGGCGGGCGCGAGGACTACGAACCCGCCATGCCGGGCAACCTGTACGCGCCGCACCCGGACGCCTACAACTCGCCCATTGCGGGCGAGAGCGACTCGGAAGCCGCCATCCGCGCCGCGCAGGGCGTGGAAGATCTCATACGCTTTCACGGCGCTTCCAGCGTAGCCGCCGTAATAGCCGAGCCGGTGTCGTCGTCCATGGGCGCCGCCGCGCCGGGCGATGAGTACTGGCCGCTGCTGCGCCAGATATGCGACCGCTACGGCGTTATCCTAATCGCGGACGAGGTAATCACCGGATTCGGGCGCACCGGAACCATGTTCGCCATGGAGCATTGGGGCGTAACGCCGGACATCATGACTATGGCGAAGGGCATCACGTCCAGCTACGTGCCGCTGGCGAACGCCATAGCGAGCGCGGAAGTGGCGGACGTGTTCGCCGGAGCCGACAACATCTTCAGGCAGGCGCTCACTTTCGGGGGCCACCCGGTAACCGCCGCCGTCGCGCTCCGCAACATAGACATCATACAGTCCGAAAACATGGTGGAGAACTCGCGCAGGATGGGGGAGTACATGCTCGAACGGCTGAACGACCTCGCCGCCGACCATCCCATAGTCGGCAACGTGCGCGGCAAGGGGCTGCTGATGGGCATGGAGTTCGTAGCCGACAGAGACACGCGAACGCGCTTCCCCAAGGACGTTCAGCTAGGCAAGCGGCTGTCCGACGCCTTCGAGTCCGAGGGGTTGATACTGCGCGCCGGCGACGAGCGGGTATCGCTAGGTCCGCCGCTGTGCGTCACGCGCGAAGACGCGGACGAGATAGTCCAAAAGCTCGACAGGGCGCTGGCAGCGGTCGAAAAGAGCGTTCAAATCTCCTAGCCCGCGGCGGTGGTTCGGTCTTATCTTGGCAGGCGAGCGCTCCCCAAGCGCAGGGCGACGGGGCGCGAAGCGCGAAAGCCTGCCTAGATTTGACCATGCCGAACCTCCAAGCAGCAGAAAGAGTCGCGATATTCATCGACGGCAGCAATCTCTACCACTCGCTGGAAGAGAACTGCGGTCGGTACGATGTCGACTTCGCCGCGCTCTCGCTCAAGCTCGCCGGCAATCGCCAGCTGCTCCGCACCTACTACTACAATCTGCTGCGCGAGCAGGAGCGCAACCCGCAGGCGTACTCCGACCAGCAGAAGTTCCTAACCGCCCTCCACAGCACGCGCTTTTTGGAAGTCAGGCTAGGCGGCGCGAAGATGCGCGGCGATTGGACTGTCGAGAAGGGCGTGGACATCATGATCGCCATCGACATGCTCGACATGGCGTGGGAAGACCGCTACGATACGGCGATTCTCGTTAGCGGCGATGGCGATTTCGCCTACGCGGCGCAGGCGGTCAAGAACCTCGGCAAGCACGTTCTCGTGGCGGCGTTCCAGCCCAACTTGTCGGGCGAGCTGGTGCAGGTGTGCGACGATCGCATCATCCTGACCGCCGACTTCTTCGAAGACCTGTGGAGCCGTAGGCGCGTCGGCGACCGCTATCGAGGGCGGAGGCTTCCCCGCGAGCGCGGCGGCGCGCCGACGTTCGAGAGCGGCGGAAGGCAGCCGGCAGCCGGCGCGCGCCGCGCGGGAGACTCGCCGCGTTAGCGTTTCGCCAACCCGCGCGCTTTGCTATACTCAAAGATGCGCGCGTTTTGGCGCGTCGGCGCGATTCCCCTTATACGGACGCCGCGTCGCCACGCGCTTCACGATACCGACCGATTCGACACTTCAGAGGTCAGCGGATGCCTGCTTACGCGGTGCTCGGCGCCCAGTGGGGCGATGAGGGCAAGGGAAAGATAGTAGACGTTCTCGCCAGAGACGCGAAGATAGTAGCCCGCTTCGCCGGAGGCAACAACGCGGGCCATACGGTGGTGAACGACCAAGGCAAGTTCAGCTTCCACCTCATCCCGTGCGGGGTGTTCTGGCCAGACGCGCTGAACATCATCGGCAACGGCGTGGTGGTGGACCCGGACGTTCTGCTAGACGAGATAGACGACCTGCTCGCGCGCGGCATAGACGTGCGAGAGCGCATCATCGTGAGCGAGCGCGCCCATCTGATAATGCCGTACCACGTAGCGCTGGACGAGCTTGCCGAGAGCGCCAGAGGCAGCTCGCGCATCGGCACCACAGGCAAGGGCATAGGCCCCGCGTACTCCGACAAGGCTGCGAGAACCGGCGTCCGCGCCGCGGATCTGCTAGACGTCGAAGCGCTCATCATCCGGCTGGAGGGCATTCTCGAATACACCAACGCCGTCATAACCAAAGTGTACGGCGGCGAGCCGCTGTCGTTCGACGCGGTGTTCGACAAGTGCCGCGATTGGAGCGAGCGGATGGCTAGGTACATAGGCCCAGCCGAGAAGATAGTCAACCAGTCTCTGGCGGCGGGCGAAAACGTGCTGCTGGAGGGCGCGCAAGGCGTTTTGCTGGACCTCGACCACGGCACCTATCCGTTCGTGACGTCGTCCAACCCCACCATCGGCGGCGCGTCCGTCGGCGTAGGCGTCAGCCCGACGCACATCGAGGGAATAACCGGCGTGTTCAAGGCGTACACCACGCGGGTGGGCGCAGGCCCCCTGCCCACCGAGCTGACCGACAGCGCGGGGGATCATATACGGGATCTGGCGCAGGAGTTCGGCACTACTACGGGCAGGCCGCGCCGCGTGGGGTGGTTCGACGCCGTAGCCGCCAAGTACAGCGCGCTAATCAACGGCTACACCTCCGCCGTGCTGACTCGGCTGGACGTGCTGGATGGGTTCGAGACCGTCAGGATATGCACCCACTACCTGAACGAAGATGGCGAGAAGACCGACGACTTCCCCGGCGGCGTCGCCGCGCTGAGCAAGGCGCGCCCCGTGTTCGAGGAGATGCCCGGCTGGGATAGGCCCACCGCGAGCGTCCAATCCTACGAAGACTTGCCCCAAGCCGCGCGAAACTACGTCGAGCGCATCCAAGAGCTGATAGGCTGCCCGATAGACGTAATCTCCACCGGACCCCACCGCGATGAGACCGTCATGGTGCGCGCGATGATGGAAGTCTGAGCCTTGCGATGAGACGCTCGCCGCCGCGCTAAGGATGTCCCCGCGCTATCTGGAAGGGGGGACACCCTTGCCGCGCCTGTGAAACGGCGGGTTGCGCGGGCGGCGGCGGAATCTCTATCGGCGCGCCGTCGGCGTCTCGCTGCGGCTGCATCGCGCCTATGCGCTTCTCTTGGCTTGGCAGCAGCCGCGCCCTACTAGCCGTTGGCGGGCAGGTCTATCTCGTACTCGTCCATCAGCGGGTCGAACTTGCTGGTGAAATCCTTGTCCGCTTCCCACAGCGGGAGGCGCGGCTTGCCGATGTCGAAGCCGGCGCGGTTGACGGCGTGCTTGATGGGAATGGGGTTGGTAACCCAGAAGATAGCCTTGAACAGCGGCAGAAGCCTGCGATGCTGCGCCGCCGCCTCTTCTATGTCGCCTTCCAAGACGCGCCCCATCATCTCCTTGATCTGCAAGCCTACGATGTGAGCCGCCACACTCACGATGCCATAGCCGCCGACGCACATGATGGGGAACGTCTCGTCGTCGTTGCCGGACCACACGCGGAAGCCGTCCGGCGCGCCGTCTATGATCTGCGTAATCTGCACCAAATCGCTCGACGCCTCTTTGACGCCTACTATGCTGTCTATCTCCGACAGCCGCAACGTCGTCGCAACGTCCATGTTCAGCGCAGTGCGCGACGGCACGTTGTACAGGATGCCGGGCAGGGGGGCGGCTTCGGCTATTGCCTTGAAGTGCTGGTACAGCCCCTCCATCGTAGGCTTGTTGTACGCCGGCACGGTCAGGAGCAGCCCATCGACGCCTATCTTTTCCGCCTCTATCGAAAGCTCGACGGACTTTCTATGGTTGTTGTCCGTAGCGCCTGCGATAACAGCGGCTTCTTCGCCGACTTCTTCCTTGACCTCGGCGAAGAGACGCAGCTTCTCGTCGTCGCTCATAGAGGGGGATTCGCCCGTAGTGCCGCCGATGACTAGCCCATCGGAGCCGGATTCGAGCAGCGCGCGGGCGAGGCGGCGCGCCTTGCCGTAGTCGATCTCGCCCTCATAGTCGAAAGGGGTTATCATTGCGGTCAGCAGCCGTCCGATTTCAGCCATTTCAACCTCCTCTGAGGCGCGGGCGCCTCACCTCGCCAGCAAGTCGCGTTCCAGCATCTCCTCGGCTATCTGAATCGAGTTGAGCGCAGCCCCTTTTCTGAGGTTGTCGCACGAAAGCCACATGGCGATGCCGTTGTCGAGCGCGAGATCGGGGCGGATGCGCCCAACCAGCACATCGTCCACGCCCTCCGCGTCGATTGGCATAGGATACACGTTGGATAGAGGGTCGTCCACCACCCGAACGCCGGGCGCGTCTTCCAGAATCTCCCTCACTTCGCCGGGGCTGATGGCGTCCGTAAACTCGACGTTGACCGCCTCGCTGTGGCTGACTACTACCGGCACTCTTACGCACGTCGCCGACACCTTGATGTCGGGCGCGTGCAGTATCTTGCGGGTTTCGTTCTGCATCTTCATTTCCTCGTTCGTGTAGCCGTTGTCCCAAAACGGCTCCACGTGGGGCAGAACGTTGAACGCTATTTGGCGCGGGTACACGCTGGATCGCACGTCGTCGCCCGCCAGAGCCGCCTTCGACTGGTCGCGAAGCTCCTGCGCGGCTGCCGCGCCCGTGCCGGTCACAGACTGGTACGTTGCCGCGACGACGCGCCTCGCCGCGTTGACTTCGTGCAGCGGTTTGAGCGCCATGACCAGCGGGGTAGTGGTGCAGTTGGGTATGGCGACGATGCCGCGATGGCGTTCGAGATCGTCCCCGTTCACCTCAGGCACCACGAGCGGCACGCCCGGATCCATCCTGAACGCCGAGCTGTCGTCTATGGCGACTGCGCCGGATTTCGCCGCAAGCGGCGCAAGCTCGCGGCTGACGGCGGTAGACGCCGCGATGAACGCGAAATCCACCTCGCCGAGCAGATCCGGCGTCGCCAGCTCGACCGCGATCTTCTCCCCTCGAACGTCGAGCGTCTTGCCGACGGAGCGCTCCGAAGCGCACAGGCGGATATCGCTCGCCGGAAAGTCGCGCTCCTCGATGATTTTGAGAAAAACCTGCCCCACCGCGCCCGTAGCGCCGATGATGGCGATGCTGCACTGGTCCATTGAGCCAACCTCCCGCCGCGAGTGTTTTCCAGAAATGATAGCGGTCTGGGGCGGTTGGATACCAGCGAGGGCGCGGGGAAGACGTCTTACGGGCGGGCGTTCAGCGCTTCGGCAAGCGCCTCCGCAGCCCACTGGTCGACGCTCTTTCCGCTGACTTCGGCGGCAGCGGCAATGCCCGTGTGGACTTGAGGCGGCAGGCGTAGCGTGATGTCGTCGAAGTAAGGTTGCTGGGGATGCCGATTCAGCTTTTCACAGGTCTGGATGTAGTCGTCTACCGCATCCTCGAACGCGCGGCGCAGTTCCGCTACGGATACGGCGTGGAACCCCACTATGTCATCGATCCCCGCAATATGACCTACAAAGCAGCCGTCTTCGTCGCTGTATTCGATTCGGGCGGCGTATTCTCTGTGCGTCATCGCGTTCATGTTCTATTCCCGCCCGCAGGGTGAAAATTTCGTTGTCGGGGTCCAGCCGCCGCCCTCACCCCAGCCCCATTATCTTCTCCAGCCCAACCGTCAGCCCCTTGCGGCCGACCACCTCTCGCACCGCCATTGTTACGCCGGGCATGAAGCTTTCGCGGTTGATGGAGTCGTGGCGGATGGTCAGCGTTTGGCCTAGCGCGCCGAGAACTAGCTCGTGGTGCGCCATGCGGCCGGGCATCCGCGCGCTGTGTACGCTGATTCCGGAGTAGTCGCCGCCGCGCGGGCCGGGTATCAGCTCTTTCTCGGCGGGCGTATTGGTGAAGCCGTTCGGCTTGCCGGACGCCGCCGCAGCCGCTATGGCGAGCGCGGTGCCGGAAGGCGCGTCTATCTTCGCCTCGTGGTGCATCTCGGTTAGGTCCGCGTAGTCGAAGAAGCGCGCCGCCTCTTCGACTAGGTGGATCATCAGCACCGCGCCCATGGCGAAGTTGGGGGCGATGATTACGCCGATGTCGCCCTCGCGGGCGAGCGTATCGGCTTCGGCGTAGTCGTCTTCGCTTAGCCCGGTGGCGCCCACGACGACGGCGACTCCGCGCGAGGACGCGGCGCGGATAGACGCCATCGCGCCCTCCGCGCTGGAGAAGTCCACTATCACGTTCGCGTCGGAGTCGTCGAGCGCCTGCGCGATGTCGTTGACGACGGGGAGTTTCCCGGAGCCGTCCGGCAGGTCGATGACGCTGTCTGCCCGCGCCGCGCCGTCCGCCGCGCCGACAACGCGCATGTCGTCGGCGTCGGTCGCCGCGCGAATGACCTCTCGCCCCATTCTGCCCAGCGCGCCGTGCACTGCGATGGCTATGGTAGTCATGGCGTTCCTCCGCTCTGTTTCGATAGCGTGGGGCGATGAATGCGGCAGCGGGGCGGCTCTGCGCGAACCGCCCCGCTCATGTTCGGCTTGGGATCAGTCGCGCCAGTCGTCGCGCCGCCGTCCGCGTCCGCCTCGGAAGCCGCCTCGGTCTCTGTCGCCTCTGTAACCGCCGCGGTCGTCATCGCGGTCTCTGTAACCGCCGCCGCCGCGCCTGCCCCGGAAGCCGCCTCGGTCTCTGTCGCCTCGGAAGCCGCCGCGGTCGTCGTCGCGGTCTCTGTAACCGCCGCCGCCGCGTCCGCCTCGGAAGCCGCCTCGGTCTCTGTCGCCTCGGAAGCCGCCGCGGTCGTCGTCGCGGTCTCTGTAACCGCCGCCGCCTCGTCCGCCTCGGAAGCCGCCGCGGTCTCTGTCGCCTCGGAAGCCGCCGCCGCGCCCGCCGCGGTCTCTGTCGCCTCTGTAACCGCCGCCTCTGGCGGGGCGCTGTCTGCGCTGCGCCGCTTCCAGCGGGTCGACTCCCGCGTCGGCGTCGCTAAGCAGCGCGCGCCTAGACAGTCGGACGCGACCGCTCTGATCTATCTCGGTAACCAGCACCGTTATTTCGTCGCCCACGTTCACCTCGTCTTCGACGGTGGGAACGCGGTAGTTGGCAAGCTCGCTTATGTGAACCATGCCGTCTTTGCCGGGGATAAGCTCCACGAACGCGCCGAAGTTGGTGGTTCGCACTACCTTGCCTGTGTAGATTTCGCCGACTTCCACTTCGCGGGTGAGGTCTCGGATCATCTGCTTGGCGCGCTCTGCCGCCACGCCGTCCGCAGAGCCGATGATTACCGTGCCGTCGTCTTGGATGTCCACCGTAGCGCCGGTTTCGTCGACGATGCCGCGTATGGTCTTGCCGCCCGGCCCTATGACCATGCCTATCTTGTCCACCGCGATTTGTATGGATTCCATTCTCGGCGCGAACGGGCTGAGGTCTTCTCGGTGGGATGGGATGGTCTGTTCGAGATGGCCTAGGATGACTCCGCGCGCGTCCTGAGCCTGATAGAGCGCTTCGTAGATGACGTCGTGGCTGATGCTCTTGACCTTCATGTCGAGCTGTATGGCGGTGATGCCGGCGGCAGTGCCTGCGACCTTGAAGTCCATATCGCCCATGTGGTCTTCTTTGCCTTGTATGTCGGTGATGGTGACGTATCTGCCGCCCTCGCCGGTTATCAAGCCTATGGAGACGCCCGCCACCGGGCGCGCGATAGGCACGCCCGCGTCGAGCAGCGCCAGCGTGCCGGCGCACACCGTCGCCATGGACGTCGAGCCGTTAGAGCTGAGGCACTCCGCCACGATGCGGATGGTGTAGGGGAAATCTTCCTCGCTTGGGATGACGGCGGAAAGCGCGCGCTCGGCGAGCATCCCGTGGCCTATCTCCCTGCGTCCGGGCGAGCGCACCGGGCGAGCCTCGCCGGTGGAGAACGGCGGGAAGTTGTAGTGAAGCATGAACCGCTTCGTCTCTTCGGGGCTGAGGTTGTCTATCTTCTGCGCGTCTCCGACCGAACCCAGCGTGCAGACGCCTAGCACCTGCGTTTCGCCTCTGGTGAAGAGTCCGTCTCCGTGCGTTCTGGGCAGCAGCCCGACGCGGCTGGAGAGGGGCCTAATCTCGGTCAGCCCGCGCCCGTCGGGGCGCTCGCTGAAGTCCAGCGCGCGCTGCTTGAACGCCGCTTCCGCCGCCTCGTCGAATGCGGTGGCGACTACGCTCGCGTCGTTGTCTCCGCCGTGCCGCTCGAACACTTCCGCTTTGATCTCGGCGGTCTTGGCGGCGCTCTCGTCCTCTGGAAGCGCCATCGCCTCCGCGAGCGCGTCCAGCGTCTCCGCCTTGACCGTCTCCGTGAGGCTGGCGCTGTAGGAGCGCGGCTCGTATGCCGCATCCGGCTTGCCGAATTGCTCTGCAAGCTCTTCCTGAAGCTGGATTATCTCTAGGTTGACTTCCTGCGCCATCTCTATGGCTTCCAGCACGAGTTCTTCGGACACCTCGCTTGCGCCCGCCTCCATCATGATGACGCCGGAGCGCGAGCCTGCGACGACGAGATCGAGCCTGCTTCTCTCCAGATCGGCGTAGGATGGGTTGACCACGAGCTTGCCGCCGACATGCCCGATTCGCGTCGCCGAGATGGGTCCCTCGAAGGGGATGTCGGATATGGTGAGCGCGGCGGACGCGCCGATAATCGCCTGCACGTCGTAAGGGTTGGACGTGTCGGACGACAGCGGGGTGATGATAACCTGCACTTCGTTTCGGAAGTCTTTGGGGAACAGCGGCCTTATGGGGCGGTCGGTCAGGCGCGCTATGAGGATCGAATGGGTGGTGGGGCGCCCTTCGCGTTTGAAGAAGCTGCCGGGTATCTTGCCGCGCGCGTAGAGCCGCTCCTCTACGTCCACCGTCAGCGGGAAGAAGTCGATGCCCTCCCTCGGCGACGATGTGGTCGCGGTGGCGAGCAGTACGTTGTCGTGGTACTTGACGAGTACGGAGCCGTTGGCTTTCTGCGCCAGCTCGCCGCACTCGAAGGATAGCTTTCCGCTGCCTATGTCACGGTTGAACGGGGTTGTCATGAACCGTCGAGCCTCCTGACTCGGGGAACCGCAATGAAGAAGAAAGCGCCCGCGACGGGCGCTGCGAGGGGGGGATTATCCTCTGAGGCCGAGCCTAGTTATCAAAGCTCTGTAGCGTGACACGTCTTCGCGGTTGAGGTATCGCAGCAGGCGGCGGCGGCGGCCAACCATCTTGAGCAGCCCACGTCGCGTGGACTCGTCATGCTTGTTCTCTCTCAGATGCTGTGTCAGCCGATCGATTCGGCTCGTGAGAAGCGCCACCTGAATATCGGTGGAACCAGTATCTTCCTCGTGTATCTTGTACGCGGCTATTATGGCTTGCTTTTCGGCCGGGTCCAATCCCGTCTCCTGGTTCCCTGTTTCTGTGATGTCTTTCTTCTTCGCAGGCATCTTAGCACGGCGGGCGGGGCGGATTCCAGCCCGCGCGCCTAGCTCGCCTCATTCAGCAGAAATTCGCTGACCGCTCGCTCAAAGCCGGATGGGTTGTCGCCCATCACCAAATGCCCGGCGTTCTCTACGGTGGCGAGCCGCCCGTTGGGGATGCGGCGGTGCATCCCGTCCGCCGTGTCCAGCGCGATGATGTCGCTGTTCGCGCCGCGCACGACTAGCGTGGGGCAGGATAGGCTCTCGACGTATCCCCACAGCCGCGACGTCATGTCGGCGTCTTGGCGGAAGCTGCGCCCGCCGGGCTGCCGAAACCGCTTGTCGTACTTCCAAGTCCACTTGCCGCTGGGCAGCTGCTTGAGGTTGTGCAGGATGGAGCCTCGCACCTGAACCGGGTCGCGCAGAGGGTTGAACTTCAGAACGCGCGCAACGAAGTCGTCCACGGAGTCCAGCTCGTCTTCCTGCTGGACGAAGCTGCGTATCTTCTGGGAGCCGGCGCGCATGTTCTGAGGGCCCGCGTCTACGATGACCAGCGCGCGAACCTGCTCAGGATGCGTGGCTGCGTATGTGAATGCGTTTCGCCCGCCCATGGACAGCCCCATCAGCGTGAAGTCTTGCAGCCCGATCGCGTCGACTACGGAGGCGATGTCCGCCTGCTGCGTCTCGGGCGAGTAGTCGCCCTCCGCGGACCAGCTGCTGTCGCCATGCCCGCGCTGGTCGAGCGCGACGACGTGAAACCTGTCGCAGAATGCCAGCGCGACGAAATCCCAAGAGTGGCACGTCTGCGCGAAGCCGTGAAGCAGCAGCATACCCGGCGCGTCCGGGTTGCCCCAGTCCAGATAGTGGAACGTCATGCCGTTGGCGTCGACGAAACGGTCTTCAGGCGTCGCCTCGCGCTCGAATGTAACGCCCTGCGCGCGCGCCGCGTCGTGCAAGGACAATCCCCGATTTTGCGATGTGGTCGTCAATGTGTGCGCTCCCCGTTTTCCGCGTGGATTCACAGGATACAAGAATATACAGGATATGCGCCTGCGCGCGCAGTCTACAGCGGCGGCTTTCGCGTGTGCCAGTCCGTCGCGCGCTCGTAGGCGTTGGCGGCGCGGAAGACCGTCGCCTCCTCCCACGCTCGCCCCGCTATCTGCATTCCGATGGGCAGCCCGTCGGACGTGAAGCCGCATGGAATGGATATGGTCGGCTGCCCCGTAAGGTTGAACGGTCGGGTCAGCCGCGACATGAGCGACAGCGCGCTCTCGGTTCGCCCGCCGATATCGACGGTCTCTTGGTCGACGCCGGGCGCGCCGATTGCCGTCGTAGGCGCGAGCAGCAGATCGTATTCGCGCATGGCGTCCGCGAGCCGCTCGTTGTACGCCGTTCGCGCGCGCTGCGCCTCGATGTAGTCCACCGCCGGCGTCATCGCGCCGAGGTACAGCCTCTCCCGAACGTCCGCGCCGATTAGCTCGGGGCTGTCCCGCAGATGGTCGAACAGCGTCTCCGCAGCCTCCGCCACGAGTATCGCGCTGGAGATGGCTAGGCTGTGTTCGAGCGCGGGGATGCGGCAGCGCTCCACCGTCGCGCCTAGCTCGCGCAGCGTTTCGGACGCCGCGGATACGGCGTCGGCGATTTCCGGGTCTATCACGTCGTAGAAGAAATCGTCCGGGACGCCGATTCGCAAGCCGCGCGCGCCGTCGTCGAGGCGAGCGGCGAAGTCTTCCGTCGGCGCGTTCGCGGAGCTTGGGTCTCGCGCGTCGAACCCCGCCAGCGCGTTCAGGATTATCGCGGAGTCGCGCGTCGTTCGCGTCATAGGCCCAACGGTGTCTAGGCTCCACGAAAGCGGGTGGACGCCGTGCCGGGACACCCTGCCGAAAGTCGGCTTCATGCCGACTATGCCGCACAGCCCGCTCGGAATGCGGATCGAGCCGCCCGTGTCGCTGCCCAGCGCGCCCATGCACTGCCCGGCGGCGACGGCGGAGCCGGAACCGCCGCTGGAGCCGCCGGTGATCCGCGCCGTGTCCCACGGGTTCCGCGCCGCGCCGTCGTGCGGGTTCACGCTCGTCGCGCCCAGCGCGAACTCGTGCATTTGCAGCTTGCCCAGCAGAATCGCGCCCGCGTTCGCGAACCGCTCCGCAACGGCGGAATCGTAGTCTGGAACGAAATCGCGCAGTATGCTGCTGCCCGCCGTCGTTCGGACGCCCTTGGTATAGTAGAGGTCTTTCAGCCCGATGGGGATGCCGTGCAGGGGACCTCGCCAATTGCCGGCGGCTATCTCCCGCTCGGCTATGGCTGCTTGCTCCGTCGCGTCGTCCGCCAGCAGCGTGATGAACGAGTTGAGCGCGGCGTCCGTGCGCTCGATGCGTTCGAGATGCGCGGCGACAAGCTCGACGGGGGAGAGGCGGCGCGATTCTATCAGCCGCGCCGCTTCCGCTATGGACAGGAAGCAGAGGTCGTTCGAAGCCGTCACCGCTCGCGCTCCGGGGATGCCGCGAACCGAACCGCAGGCTCATGCTCTTGCGGGCGCAGATCGTCTAGGCGGTCTATGTCTTGCGCGGCTGCGCGAACTCGGCTCGCGAGCGCGTCAGCGTCCACGCCTACCAGACGCAAGCCTAGAATGCGCGCCTGCGTCTCGATAGACTCTCTCGACACTTCGCGCGGGCGTGTCGTCATGTCGTCGCTTCTTTTGGGTCAGCTGGGTCAGCCGTCAAGAATTCGTACTCCGCTTTGCCGGAGAACATGTCGTTGGGCAGTTCCGCCAACCGCTTTCGGGTTACCCGTATAGCTTGCTCGGAGCTGTCCACCCCTATCCATCCGCGATTTAGCGCTTGGGCAGCCGCGAGCGTCGTTCCGGAGCCGCAGAAGCAGTCGAGAACCGTATCCCCGGGGTTGGACGAAGCCTCGATTATGAATCTCAGCAGCTTTAGGCTTTTCTGCGTAGGATAGTCGGGATGCTGCGGGTCTTTGAACTCCCATATATCCTGCATCCGTTTGCCTTGCCGTTCGTCGGCGAATATCTTCTTGCGTGGAACGCCGTTGGCGGACCATTCGATAGAGTCGTTGGCGTCCCACTCTTCCAGAACGTCGGGGCTGCTTCTCCAGTGCCTGCCCTTGGGCGGCATCATACCACGCCACGCCTTGCCTGTGTCTCCGCTAATCGTCTCTCCGGGCGCGTGCAGCGGTATGGTGGCGTATCGGCGTCCGTAGCCGTCGACTTTTCTGAACAGGCGATCCGTCTCTTCTTTGGTGAAGGGCAGCTTGGGGTCGTTCCACGTGAATTCGTTCGATTTGGAGTAGAACAGAATCATATCCTTGATGTTTCCGTACGACTTGCGGCGGAAGTTCTTGGGGTTGCACTTTACGCGGCTGATGTCGTTTCGGAAATTCTTTCTGCCGAATATCTCATCCATCAGCGCCTTCACGTAGTGGCCTATTTTGCAGTCTATGTGAAGATATATCGAGCCGTGATTCGCCAGAAGCTCGCGCAGCAAAATCAGCCGCTCGCGCAGGAATTCCAAGAACTCCGCATCCGTCAGCGTGTCGCTGTACGCCACTTCGTCGGTTCGGCTGGCGCTTATCGCGTTAGCCCTGTCCGCGCCTATCCTGAACCGCGTGTTGGTGGCGAACGGCGGATCTATGTATATCAGGTCTATCTTTCCCCGGTGCGTATTCAGGAGCGCGCGGAGCGCCGAAAGGTTGTCGCCCTGAATGAGCTTGTTCGCCGCCCGCGCTCCGGATACGGATTTCAGCGCCGCGGCGCAGCGCTTTCCTAGGATGTCGGCTTCGCTCTTTTTGTTGTCGTAAGTCAGGAGCATGGCGACTTCGTTTCGCCTGTCAGCTTCTCGGCGCCGATGAGCCGACGCCCGCGCCCACCCCGTCCGCCGACGGCTGGCGCGGCTGCGACTCCCGCTCCGCGCTGAGCAGAATGTCGCCTATGTTCCGCACCTGCCTGTTGAGCAGCGCGGGACCCAGCGCGAACGCCGCCACTAGCGCGCCGCCAATGGCGATCGCGACCGGAACGCCGACGAACGCTGCTATCGCCCCCGCCTGCGTGCCGCCTAGCGGCATGATGCTCCACGTCATGCCGTAGAAGCCCATCACGCGCCCGCGCATGTTGTCCGGCACCAGCAGCTGAAGCGAGCTCATAATCGAAATCATGTACGCCGAGCTGGAAGCGCCCATAATCACCATCAGCGCCACCGCCAGCGCGAAAGACCCCACGAAGCGCGTCGTCAGCGCGAACGCCGCTATCGCCACCCCGAAAGCAAGCCCGCCGCCTATTATCAGCAGCCCCTTGCCCCGGAAGTTGCCCACAGACCCCAGCAGCATCGTCACCGACAGCGCGCCCACGCCGCCGGACATCATGAGCAGCCCCAGCCTGTCCGCGCCGATGTCGAGAACCTGCGCGAACGCGGGCATCATCGTTATGTACGCCATCCCGAAGAAGCTGTTGAAGAACGTCATCCCGATGAGAAACGAGAAGATGGCGCTTCCTCCGATGAACTTCAGCCCGTCCACGAGATCCACAAGCGGATTGCCCTTGGACGCGGATTCTATCTTCGGGACGCGCAGCGCGAATATCACTGCCGCCATGACGACGAACCCCGCGCCCGACGCGAATATCGCGAACTCGACGCTGGCGGCGCTGATGACCACGCCCGCCAGCGCGGGCGCCACGATGCGCGTTCCCTGCCACACGGCGGAGTTGAGCGCCACCGCGCTCACCATCGCCCTGCGCTCTATCAGGTGCGGATAAAGCGCTTGGCGCGCGGGCTGGTCGAATGCGTTGACCGCGCCCGACAGGAACGCCAGCGCGATTATGTGCCAGAACCGCACCACGTCCAGCAGCGTCAGCGCGGCGAGCAGGAATATCAGCGACGCGGTGGTTATCTGCGCGTAGAAGATGAGCTTGCGCTTGTCCAGCTTGTCCGCGAGAACCCCGCCGAACAGGTTGAGGAGTATCGCAGACGCCGCGTTTGCCAGACCTACCAAGCCCAGGTCGAGCGGCGAGCCGGTCAGCGTGAACACGAGCCAGCCTTGCGCGAACATCAGCATCTGGAAGCCGCACACCGATGCCACCGTGCCGAGCCAGTAGGCGCGATATTTCGGATACCGCAGCGCGGGCGGCATAGGCAGGCGCGCCATCATGCCGCTGTCGCCGGCCGCGCCTGTGTCGGGGGTATGGGCTGAGTTCCTGAGTTCAATCGGAGCTTCTCTGAGCCGCGCCGCTTGGCGAGAGCGTCTCCGTCCGACGCCCGCAGCCTGCGGCGGCGGACGATAGCGGGTCTAGTCCAGCAGCGGAATTCTGCCCCACGTTACGGAGTCCGGGTCGTCCGTCAGCGACTTCTCCCGCAGCGTTTCGCGTATGGATAAGAGCGTCGCGTTCACCTCGTTGGTCACGTACACCCATTCCGGCTCCTCCGGGAACCAGTATGGGGACGTGATCCGCACCACCTTGCCTTGCGCGGCGCTGAAGTAGATTCCGAACTTTTCTACGTGCTGAAGCAACTCAGACTCCTGTAAGGGCGCGTATCGGTATCTTGGCACCGTAGCACATGCGCGCGAACGCCGCAATCGTTTTGCGAGTGTGAGGGTGACCTTCCCGCTCCCCAAGCTCTTCCCGACGCTGGTACAATGCTGACAATCATCCCATGGAACGCTTCCCTTGCTGCTCGCCATAGACATAGGCAACACCAACGTAACCGTCGGCGTGTTCGAGCGCGACGAGCTGCGAACCACGTTTCGGCTGTCCACCGACACGCGCAAGATGCCGGACGAATACGCCATAGCCGTCCACCATCTGCTGCCGCTGCGCGGCTTGTCGCTTGCCGACATAGACGCCGTAGCCATGTGCAGCGTAGTGCCGCCGCTCACGTCCAGCTTCGTCGATCTGTCGCGCGCGTACTTCGGGGTAGAGCCGCTCGAAGTGGGCGCGGGGACGCGAACCGGCATCCGCGTCCGCTACGACTCGCCGCGCGATGTGGGCGCGGATAGGATAGTGGACGCGGCGGCGGCGTATCAGATGTGCGGCGGCGCGGTGATAGTGGTGGACATCGGCACCGCCACTGTGTTCGACGCCGTGAACGACGACGGCGACTACCTAGGCGGCGCGATAGCGCCCGGCATATCCATAGCGGCGGATTCGCTGTTCCACGCCACCGCGCTCTTGCGCCGCGTCGAGCTTGCCGCGCCGCCCGCCGCCATCGGCAAGAACACCGTCCACGCCTTGCAGTCCGGCTTGGTTCTCGGCTATTCCGAGCTAGTCAAGGGCATGGTGGGCAGGTTCAAGCGCGAGCTTGGCGAAAGCTCCGCCGTCATAGCCACAGGTGGGCTTGCCGAAGTAGTCGCCAAAGAAGCCGCCGTGTTCGACGCCATAGATCCGAACCTGACACTGACCGGCTTGAGGCTGGTCTACGACATGAACAGGGGATAGGGAGATGTTCGAAGCGCATCCCGTCCGCCCATGCGAATTAGGCGCGGCGCAATGAGCAACATAGAAGGAGCGCGCATAGCGCTCGCGGTCAGCGGATCCATAGCCTGCTACAAGGCGGTCGATCTCGCCAGCAAGCTCACCCAGCTAGGCGCGGCTGTGGACGTGCTGATGAGCGACGCCGCGCAGCGGTTCGTTGCGCCGCTGACGTTTCGGTCGATAACCCATCGCCCCGTAGTCTCCAGCATGTTCGAGCCGGATTCCGAGCTGAGCATCAACCACGTAGCCATAGCCGAGCGCGCCGACATCGTAGCCGTCGTTCCCGCAACCGCCAACACGCTCGCGCGCATCGCGCACGGCATAGCCGACGACGCAATCTCAGCCACCGTATTGGCGACTCGCGCTCCGCTGCTCGTCGCGCCCGCGATGGACGCCAACATGTTCGACAGCGCGGCTACGCAGGCGAACGTCGCCACGCTCGTCGCGCGCGGAGTCCATATAGCCGGCCCCGCCGAAGGCAGGCTCGCGTCCGGGCTAATCGGCAAAGGGCGGCTGCTGGAGACGGCGGAGCTCGTCGGACACGTCCGCGTCGCGCTGGGCAGGGGAGGCGACCTCGTCGGACGCAAGATAGTCGTAACCGCAGGCGGCACGCAGGAGGCTATAGACGCCGTTCGCGTCATCACCAACCATTCGAGCGGCAAGATGGGCTACGCGGTGGCTGAGGCTGCGCGCGACAGGGGGGCGGAGGTTGCGTTGGTGACGTCGCCCACCGCCTTGCCCGACCCGGTTGGGGTGCGCGTCGAGCGCGTCGCGTCCGCGCTATCGATGCGCGACGCGCTCTATCGCGAGTGCGCCGACGCCGACGCCGTAGTCATGGCGGCGGCCGTAGCCGACTGGCGCGTAGCCGACCCGTCCGACGGCAAGATAAAGAAGGGCGACGCGGACGCTTGGACTATCGAGCTGGTCAAGAACCCAGACCTGATAGCCGGGCTATCGTCCGAAAGCCTAGTCAAAGTAGGCTTCGCCGCCGAAAGCGAGGAACTGATAGCCAACGCGCAGTCCAAACTCCTCTCCAAAGACCTAGACCTGATAGCCGCGAACGACATCACGGCGGAAGACGCCGGCTTCGCCTCGGACGACAACCGCGTAATCATCCTAGACCGCGAGGGCGCGGTCGAGCGATTGCCGCTGATGTCCAAGTACGCCGTGGGGGTGAAACTGCTGGACAGAATCGCGCCGCGCTTTCGCCGCGCCCCTAGGGAGTTTGCATAGATACACAGATCGACGTCCATCCTCACCATCACCACAGAAGGAGAACCCAAATGCCAATCGTCAGAGTAGAGATGTGGCCCGGCCGCACCGAAGACCAGAAGCGCCGCATGGCGAAGGCTATCACCGACGCGGTTGTCGAGATAGGCAAAGCCCCGCCCGAAGACACGTTCGTCATATTCGAGGACGTCCCCCGCCACCACTGGGCGCAGGCAGGCAAGCTGGCGTCGGACGAGTAGGGAGCGGCGCGCGCTGTAGGCGTGAGACCCGACGGCACCGTCAAAGACGCGCTCCGAATGGCGCGCGGATACTGGGAGGCGAAAGACTCCGCCGATGACCTAGACGCGGAGATCGATCGCAAGTTCGCCCGCGGCTACCCGCGCGACAACATCATCTTCGAGGACTCGCAAACCGCCATCCTCATTCAGAACCGCGAAGAGGCGATGCGCGCGGACATGAGCCGCCCCGTCGAGCTTCACCGCCTCATCCGCCGTTTCCTCGATTACGAGCTTCATCATATGGATAGAGGAATTCATCAGAATGTGGGGGAGGGGGTGAAAATTGAGACGGCGCAACCAGCTTCGTCAGCGGATTATCGATGGCCGTTCAGATGCGAATATCCGTTTCAACGACCTGCGCGCGCTGCTCGACAGACTTGGGTTTGTGGAACGGATACGAGGAAGTCATCACATATTTCGCAAGGCAGGTGTGGCTGAGAGGCTTAACTTGCAGCGCAGTGGCAGCCAAGCAAAACCTTATCAAGTGCGACAAGTCCGCAGGGTGATATTGAAGTACGGATTGGAGGAAGTAGACTGATGCACAAGTACGAGATAGTCATCTACTGGAGCGATGCCGACGCGGTCTTCATAGCCGAAGCGCCGGAGCTTCTAGGCTGTATGGCGCATGGCGACACTCAGGAAGCCGCGCTCGAAAACATTGATCAGGCGATAGAGCTTTGGATAGACACTGCGCGGGAGTTCGGCGATCCCGTGCCGGAACCCAAAGGCGAGCGTCTGACACCGGCGTAGCGGTCGTGCCCTGAAGCCGCCCATCTCGCCCTTGACACCCCCAGCGCCGCATCCTCTATACTCACCCCCACAGGCTGAGATCAGGAGTAGTAAGCCCTCAGACGGAGCCGACAGAGAGCCGGGCAAGCTGAAATCCGGCGCTTGCGCGGGGGCTGAATGGACCTGTGAGCCGCCAACCGATATGCCGCCACGCGCGGCAGGATAGGCTTGGCCGGCGGGGCGCCGTTACCAACGCCCAAGGCATCGAGCGCGTCGCGCTCCGCGCCTGACAATGAGGCCGTTCGCCGCGCGCGGACGGTGAAACAGGGTGGCACCACGGGATTTTCCGAAACCCGTCCCTCGATAGGGGACGGGCTTTTTTGTTTTAGACGGTTTCGACGATGACAGACGCTCAGGAGGAACGCATTGACGCTAACAGCCATGCCCGCCAAGCCTTCCGCATCCGCCGCCGCGCCAGCGCGCAGATGCGTGTTCAGCGGCGTTCAGCCTAGCGGCGACCCGCAGCTGGGCAACTATATCGGCGCGTTCAAGCACTGGGTGGACAGACAAGACGAAAAGCGCAACTTCTTTTGCATCGTAGACCTGCACGCCATCACCGTGCGGGTGGACCCGGAAGACCTGCGCCGACAGTCGCGCGAGCTTGCAGCCGTCCTGTTCGCATGCGGACTCGATCCCGACAAGTGCACGCTGTTCGTGCAGAGCCACGTGACTACCCACGCCGAAGCGTGCTGGATACTCAACTGCGTCACGCCCGTCGGCTGGTTGGAGCGCATGACGCAGTTCAAGGACAAATCCGCCGGGCGCGAGAGCGTATCCACCGGGCTGCTCGACTATCCCGTCCTCATGGCGGGCGACATCCTGCTGTACTCCGCGCACGAAGTGCCGGTGGGCGACGACCAGCGCCAGCACGTCGAGCTTGCGCGAGACATCGCGGCGCGATTCAACCGCGTCTACGGCGAAACGTTCGTCGTGCCGGAAGCCGTCATCCCCGAAGTCGGCGGGCGCGTGATGGGGCTGAACGACCCGCAAGTCAAGATGTCCAAGAGCCACTCGCACATCCGGGGCCACGCCGTCCGCATCCTGGACGAGCCTAGCGAGATTCGACGCTCCATCATGCGCGCGGTTACAGACTCCGGCAACGAAATCGGCTTCAGCGAAGATCCGAGCCGCGCGGGCGTCAACAACCTGCTCGGCATCTACAAGGCGCTTACGGACAAGCCCAACGCCGACGTGGAGCGAGACTTCGCGGACGCTCGCGGATACGGAGACCTCAAGCGCCGCGTGGCGGACGTCGTAGTCGAGAGCCTCGCGCCAATCCGCGAGCGATACTACGAGCTTATGGACGACATAGCCGAGCTGGATAGGCTGCTAGCCGTCGGCGCGGAGCAGGCGCGCGAGGTGTCCGAACCCAAGCTAACCGAGATGAAGGAGCGGGTTGGATTCGTTCTGCCCGCCGCGCGCGAGGAGTAGCGCCATGCACTACCCGCCATTGGAAGAAGTGGAGAGCCTAGCCAACGGCGCGAACCTCGTCCCTATCTACAGGGAGATAGACGCCAGCAGCGAAACGCCGGTGTCGGCGTATCTCAAGGTGGCGCGCGGCGCTCACTCCTACCTGCTGGAGAGCGCCGAGGGCGGCGAGACGTTCGCGCGATACAGCTTCATCGGCGCGGATCCGCTGCGCGTCGTCAAGACCGGCGCGGGCGAGCCGCTCGGCGAGATAGACCCGCTCGACACTGTAGAGGAGATGCTCGCCGGCTACACGCTCGCGGATGTGGACTACCTAGACAAATTCAACGGCGGCGCGGTGGGCTACATATCCTACGACGCCGTTCGACACTTCGAGACGCTGCCCGCGCCAGACTCCGACACGCTCGGTTTGCCGGAGTCCATCTTCATGCTCTCCCTTAGCTATCTGGTGTTCGACCACGTGCGGAACAGCATCAAGATAGTCAGCCACGCCCACCTAGACGGCGATACCCCGAAGGCGTACCGGGACGCCGTAGACCGCATCGACGCCATCGCGCGCAGGCTGGACGAGCCGCCGCGCGACACCGCCCCGAACCTAGACATCCCCACCGATTCCGACGTCAGCTTCAATATGAGCCGCGAATACTACGAGCGCATGGTAGAGCGGACGCGGGAATACATCATAGCCGGCGACGTCATCCAAACGGTCGTCGCGCAGCGCATGTCTCGCCCCACCGCAGCCCACCCGTTCGAGATATACCGCGCGCTGCGAGAGGTCAACCCGTCGCCCTATATGTACTATCTGGACATGGGCGAGTTCCAGATAGTCGGCGCGTCGCCCGAACTGCTCGTGCAGGTGGTCGATGGCAAGGTAGCCGTCCACCCAATCGCCGGCACGCGGCGGCGGGGCAGGGACGAAGCGGAAGACCGCGCGCTGGAAGAGGAGCTTAGAACCGACGAGAAAGAGCGCGCCGAACACATCATGCTGCTCGATCTCGGCAGGAACGACGTCGGGCGCGTCTCCAAGCCCGGCACGGTGGAGGTTACGCAGATACTGGACATCGAGCGCTACTCGCACGTCATCCACTTGGTATCGCACGTAACGGGGCAGCTTCAAGACGGCTATACCAACTACGACGCTCTGCGCGCGTGCTTTCCGGCGGGCACCGTCTCCGGCGCGCCCAAGATCCGCGCTATGGAGATCATCGCCGAACTCGAGCCGGACCGCCGCGGCGTTTACGCGGGCGCAGTCGGATACTTCGACTTCTCCGGCAACATGGACACCGCGATAGCCATCCGAACCACCGTCGTCAAAGACGGCGTGGCGCACATACAGGCGGGCGGCGGCATCGTCTACGATTCCGAGCCGGAGATGGAATACATGGAGACGCTCCACAAGGCATCCGCCATACTCACCGCCATAGACAGGGCGGAGCAGCGCTTGGACGAGTAGCCCGCCCCCAGCCGAGCCGAGAGGCGACAGACGATGATTCTGCTCATAGACAACTACGACAGCTTCACTTACAACCTATATCAGTACCTTTGCGAGCTTGGCGCGGACGTTCGCGTGGCGCGCAACGACAAGATAACGCTGGACGAGATAGAGCGAATGTCGCCGGAGCGCATCGTCGTTTCTCCCGGACCCTGCACGCCCGCCGAAGCCGGCATATCCAACGACGCCATCCTGCGCTTTGGCGCGCGGACGCCTACGCTCGGCGTGTGCTTGGGGCATCAGTGCATCGGACACGCCTTTGGCGGCACGGTAGCCGGCGCGGGCGAGATAATGCACGGCAAGATGTCGCTCATCCACCACGACGGCGAAGGGCTTTTCGCAGGCTTGCCCAACCCGTTCGAGGCTATCCGCTACCACTCGCTAGCCGTGTACAAGAGCGACATGCCAGACGATCTGAAGATAACCGCGTGGACGGACAGCGGCTTGGTGATGGGCGTCCGCCACCGAGAGCTTCCCATCGAAGGCATTCAGTTTCACCCGGAATCCATAATGACCCGCGTTGGCAAAGACATCTTGCGGAATTTCCTCGAGATGCCCGCGCCGAGCGAGCGGACGGCGTAGCCCGCGCGCCCAGCGAAACACGGAGGCATGCGATGATGCAAGACGCAATCGAAGATGTGGTGTCCGGGCGCTCGCTGAGCGCCGAGCGCGCGGCTGCCGCGATGGAGATGATAATGACGGGCGAGGCGACGCCGGCGCAGTTCGGCGCGTTCGTGACCGCGCTCCGCATGAAGGGCGAAACGGTGGATGAGATGGTAGGCATGGCGAGCGTAATGCGCCAAAAGTCGCTCTCGGTGCGCGTCGGCGGCGCGGTCGTCGACACCTGCGGAACCGGCGGCGACGGATCTGGCAGCTTCAACGTGTCCACCACCGCCGCCTTCGTAGCCGCCGGCGCGGGCGCGAGAGTCGCCAAGCACGGCAACCGCGCCATGTCCGGCTCCACAGGCTCCGCCGACATGCTGGAGGCGCTCGGAGTAGAGATAGCCTTGTCTCCCCAATCCGTCGCGCGCTGCATCGAAGAGATAGGATTCGGGTTCATGTTCGCGCAGGGATACCATCCATCCATGCGCTTCGCCGCGGGTCCGCGCCGTGAAATAGGCGTCCGCACCGTGTTCAACATGCTGGGGCCTCTCACGAACCCCGCCGGCGCGGATAGGCACGTCATCGGCGTCGCCCATCCGGACATGGCGGGGCGAATGGCGGAGGCTCTCGGCAGGCTCGGCAGCCGTCGCGCGCTCGTCGTACACGGCGCGGACGGCATGGACGAGATAAGCATATCCGCGCTGACGACCGTTTGGACGCTGGACGGCGGCGAGGTGTCTCGCGGAGAAATAGCGCCGGAGGAGTTCGGGCTTAGCCGCGTCGCCGCGGACGCCATTCGCGCGGACAGCCCGCAGGCGAGTGCGGCCGTCGCGCGCTCGGTTCTCGAAGGCGAGCTAGGCGCCGCGCGCGACATCACGCTGCTCAACGCGGGCGCCGCGCTGCTCGCGGCCGGCATCGCGGACGATCTCGCCGATGGGGTGGCGCGCTCCGCTCGCTCCATAGATGACGGCGCGGCGCTCGCCAAGCTCGAAGCGCTCGTAGAGCTTTCGCGGACGCTGGACTGAACCCGATCGATGCCAGACTCCAAACTCCACGCCTCTATAGCTGACGCCGACGCCATTGTGTTCGATTTCGATTTCACGCTGGCGGATTCGTCTGCGGGAATAATCGCCTGCGTCAACTACGCGCTTGCCGAGATGGGCTTGCATCGAGCGCCCGACGGCGAGATTATCCAAACCGTCGGCTTGTACCTGCCGGAAGCGCTCGTCGCCCTCAAGGGAGAGCGCTTCCGGCATCGCGGCGAGGAGTTCCTCGCCCACTTCACCCGCAAGGCGGACGAGGTGATGCTGAACGGCACGTTCCTTCTGCCGGGCGCGTCGGACGCGCTGAAGGCGCTCCGCCGAGCGGGGCGGCGGTTGGCGATAGTCTCTACGAAGTACCGATACCGCATCGAGCGGTTCATGCTCGACGAAGGGCTGTTCGACACGCTAGAACTCATCATCGGCGGCGAAGACGTAACCGAACACAAGCCCGCGCCGGAGGGCTTGCTCGCCGCCGCCCGTCGGCTCCGCCTGCCGCCGAATCGGTGCGTCTACGTAGGCGATAGCGTAGTGGACGCCCGCGCCGCGCAGTCCGCCGAAATGCCGTTCGTAGCCGTAACCAGCGGCGCTACGCCCGCCAAGACATTCGCCGCCTACCCGCGCCGCGCCACGCTGTCGGGCGTAGTCGAGCTGATAGGTCGCCGCGCCGCGTCGTCCCTCTAGCCGCCGCCGTTTTTGCTAAGATTGGCGTTAAGCTCGCCGATCTCTGTAGAAAGACGCCCCCTGAAATGACAGTCAGAAGCGACTCCCCGCACATCCTCAAGAAGATAGTCGAGGTCAAGAGCAGGGAAGTCGAGCGGCTGAAGATAGAAGCGCCGGTAGAGGCGCTCGAAGAGCGGATAGCGGCGCAGCCGCAGCCTCTGGATTTCGCAGCCAGCCTAGTCGGCAAGCGCGTTCGCGTGATAGCCGAGGTGAAGCGCGCCTCCCCGTCGCGCGGCGTCTTGCGAGAGAATCTCGATGTCGAATGGCTCGCCGGCTTGTACGTAGAAAACGGCGCCGCCGCCGTATCCGTACTCACGAACCGAGACCACTTCCACGGCAGCGTAGAGGAGATGGAAGCCGTCGCCGCCATCGCCCACGAGCGCGCCATCCCCGTTCTACGCAAGGAGTTCATCTACGACGCCTACCAGATACACGAGGCGCGCGCGTATGGCGCGGATGCCGTGCTGCTCATCGTGTCCATGCTCAGGCCCGATCAGCTCGAACGGCTGTCGTCGCTTGCCGCCGAGCGCGGAATGCAGTGCCTAGTGGAGGTTCACGACGAGGAAGAGCTGGAGATTGCGCTCGACGCGGACGCCCGCATCATCGGCATAAACAACCGAGATCTGCGAACGTTCCACACCACGTTGGAAACCACTTTCGAGCTGGCGAGCAGCGTTCCGCCCACCCGCATAATGGTCAGCGAAAGCGGCTTCAGATCGCCGAAAGACATCGCGCGCGTGGGAGAAGTCGGCGCGTCCGCCGTGCTTATCGGCGACGCGCTGGTAACCGCGCCCGATCCCGCCGCCAAGCTGAGGGAATTGACATGACTGCGTTCAAGATATGCGGGCTGCGAGACGTCGACAACGCGCTCGTAGCCGCGCGCGCGGGCGCGACGCTGATCGGATTCGTGTTCGTAGAAGGCGTGCGCCGCCGAATCGATCCTCAGCGCGGCGCGGAGATAATCGCCGAATGCCGCGCCGCGCTCGGAGACGGCTGCCCGTCCGTAGTGGGGCTGTTCGCCAACCAGCCTGTGGAGTTCGTCAACGCCGTAGCCCGCGAGTGCGAGCTGGACTTCGCGCAACTGTGCGGAGACGAGCCGCCCTCCATGTGGAGCGCGATGGAGCTTCCCGTCATCCGGCAAGTGAAGGTCAGGGAAGACCTGCCGCGCCGCGAGACGGTCGAGCTTGCCCGCCGTCAGGTGGCGGAGGCGGTCGACGCGGGCAATCGAGCGTTGCTGGACAAGCATCAGCGCGGCGCGCTGGGCGGAACGGGCGTCGCGTTCGACTGGAGCATCGCGCGAGCCATCGCCTCCGAGCGCCCCGCGCTGCTCGCCGGAGGGCTGACGCCGAGCAACGTGGGCGAGGCGATAAGCGTCGTCAGGCCGTGGGGCGTCGACGTATCCACAGGCGTGGAGACCAACGGCGTGAAAGACGCCGCGAAGATACGCGCGTTCGCTGAGGCTGTCGGGCGGGCTGACGGCGGTGGCTAAGCCGATAGAACTCAGCCCGCAATCCGTCGAGATAGACGCGCCCCGCGAGCTGGTGTTCCAAATGCTGACGGCGTTTCGGCGGGGAAGGATAGCCGGCGACAATGCGGAATCGTCGCGCTTAATATCCGAAGACGGCGACACGAAAATCGTAGAGTTCACCACCAAAGCGGGGCTGTTCACCTACAAGACGGTCGAGAAGGTTACGCTGCGCGAGCCGGAAAGAATCGCATTCGTCCACCTAGAGGGTCCCTTGGACTTTTCAGAGGAAGAGTTCGCTTTGGAAGAAACGCGGGAAGGCGGAGCGATTCTGACCCATTCAGGCAGATTCGTATGGAAGAGATTTCCGTTTTTCGGCTGGTTCGGCGGCATGATATACACCCGCCCGATGTATAACCGCGTCATACGCAAGCATTTGGCAATCGTCAAAGAAGCGTCCGAAGCGAGAGCCGCGCGCAGCCACGTGTTCGGGCGGGCGAGGCGGAGACGACAGACCGGCGCGGGGGGTTGATGCGGCTGGCGCATTCGCGATACAGTACAAAGCGAGAGCGGAGATTAGGAGGATTGCCATGACCATGAGCGGAAACTTGGTCGATCTGAACGGGCTGCTCGGCGGCAGCCGGCTGTTCGACATACCCGTTTACCAGCGTAGCTACGCTTGGGAAAAGAAGAATCTACAAGATATCTGGGAAGACTTATACTACTTAGACGCTTCCAAAGATCACTACTTCGGAACGGCGCTGCTCAAGGATTCGGGAAATACTACTGAGGAAGGATTCAACGAATTCAAGCGGTTCGATATCATAGATGGCCAGCAGCGGCTTACGACAGTCCTGATACTGTTGCGGGAGATAATATCCAAAGCCAAAATCCACGTCGACGGAGATAAAGGATTCGAAGAAGGCTTGTCCAATCTGGAAAAGAAGTACCTAAAAACCTCCGGTGGCAACTACAAGCTGAATCCTCCGGCGAAGATGGCAAATTCTTTCACAACTTCATTGTAGACAAGAGCAATTTCGTAAAGATACGTCTACAACACGTTCTCAGCGTCGTCTGGTGGAAGCCAGAAACTTCTTCAGGGAAAGACTCGAAGAAGAGAACCAGCGCGCCCCGGATGGATTCGTCGAATTTCTTGAAGTACTGACCCGGAAGATCAATAAACTCCAGTTGATGGAATATATTGTAGGATTCGATTCGGACGCCATCCGCATGTTCGAAACGGTGAACGACAGGGGACGTCCACTCAGCAATCTCGAAAAGACCAAGAGCTTCCTCATGCACACCTCATATTTGGGCATGGCGGAAGATAACAGCGCGATCGATGCCAGACTTGCAAAGCTCAACGACTACTTCGCGGGCATATACAAATGGTATGAAGATGTCGCTGTAACTGAACGCTTCCAATGGTTGGGTTCTACTGGAATTCAACAATACCACTACATCACCTACATATCTCATGTTCAAAGAGATGTGAACCGATACATGGATGCGCTGAAAGACCTCATCAGAGACAAATTCAGAAATGACTCTGATGAATGTGTACAGTATGCGCTCGATTATGCGCGCGACCTAGAACGAGCCTTCTTCGCAGTAAAGGAGATTGCGGAGATGCGCGGCGGCGAAAACGGCAGGCTCGGCTATCACCTCGACAAGCTAATCACCGTTGACAGACTGGGCAATGTCTTCCCGCTTTTGATGGCGTCGTGGCAGAAATTCAAGGACGAACCCGAGCGTCTGACAAAGATTGTCAGACTACTAGAAGCGTTCACATTCCGCACTTACGCGATAGCTAAATACAGAAGCGATTACCGCGGAACCCATATGAGGCGGCTGGCAAGCCAGATTCGCCAAGATCTGATGAGCTACGATGACTTGATTATCTATCTGACGAGGTTTTTCGTCGATAGAGATTTCGAGCGAGACTTGCGATCGGAAAACCTGTATTCGAGACACTCATCGAGAGATATGAAATACTTGCTGAGCGAGTACGAAATCCACATCAGACAGAGCTCAGGCGAACCGCTGCACCTTGCGCAGGAGGAAATACTGTCGACAGAGTACCAAGTAGAGCATATCTGGCCACAGAGCGCATCCAATCTCGGACTCAACAGAGATGGACTCGAAGCGCACGCCCGGAACGCGGATCGGCTCGGCAATCTCACGATCGCATCGAAGTCTTGGAATATCAGCATGGGCAACAAGCCGTTCGAGGAAAAGGTTCTCAAATACGGAGAATCGAGCCTGCGCGTGCAGAGAGAGCTGGCGAATTTCAGCGAATGGGGTCCCGAAGCCATTAGAGAGCGTGAAGACAAGATCGTAGAATTCGCGCTAAAACGGTGGAGCGTATAGATAGATATAGGATAAGGGGGAGCGATCCAATTGCGAATGCTGTATCGCTGGGGAGCATACGCAAAAGATCGGCTCGGTCATAGGCGCAGAGGCAGGCGCGCATATCGGCTAGGGGTCGAACGCGGCTGCCGACGCTGACGCAGAGCGGGGCTTGGACGATTTTCGTAACTGGCGGCTCGGACGAGAACGCCGCCCCCGCCTAGACCATTCCGCGCGCCCTGTGCTATGTTCATCCCCAGAAATCGACACCGCAGAGGTGGTTCAAGATGTACTCCCATGACGTGCTGATCGTAGGCGCCGGGCTTGCCGGCATGAGGGCGGCGCTCGCGGCTCGCCAGAATGGGGCGGACGTCGCCGTTCTCACCAAGGTGCATCCGGTTCGCAGCCACTCCAACGCCGCGCAGGGCGGCATCAACGCCGCGCTCGAACACGCCGGCGACGATTGGCGCGACCACGCATACGACACCGTCAAAGGCTCCGACTACCTAGGCGATCAGGACGCCATCGAAATCATGTGCCGCGAGGCTGGCTCCGAGGTGATTCAGATGGAACACTTCGGCGTCACCTTCAGCAGAGACGAAGAGGGGCGGCTAGGCACCCGCGCGTTCGGCGGGCAGGGCAAGGCGCGCACCTTCTTCGTGGCTGACTTCACCGGGCAAGCGCTGCTCCACGTTCTCTACGAACAGATAATGCGCGCCGGCGTTCGGGTGTATGAAGAGTGGTTCATCCTCGACCTCATCGTCGAAGATGGCAAGTGCGGCGGCGCGGTGGTCATGGAGATTAGCAGCGGCGACGTTCACGTCATACGCGCCAAAGCCGTCATCATGGCGTCCGGCGGGCTGGGGCGCGTGTTCGAGCCGTCCACCAACGCGCTCATCTGCACCGGCGACGGCATGGGGCTGGCGTATCGCGCCGGCGCGTCGCTCATGGATATGGAGATGGTTCAGTACCACCCCACCACGCTCAAGGGCAGCGGCGTGCTGATTACCGAGGGCGCGCGCGGCGAGGGCGCTCACCTGCTCAACGCCGACGGCGAACGCTTCATGAAGCGATACGCTCCCAACATGATGGAGCTTGCGTCTCGCGATGTCGTCTCCCGCGCGGAGCAGACCGAGATCAACGAGGGGCGCGGCGTAGACGGCTGCGTCCTGCTCGACATGCGGCACTTGGGCGAGCGCGTCATCCGCGAGCGGCTCACGCAGATACTGGACATCGCGCGCGACTTCGCAAACGTCGATCTGCTCGTCGAGCCTGTGCCTATCCGTCCGGGGATGCACTACCAGATGGGCGGCATCAAGACAGACATAGATGGCCAAACCCAGCTTCCGGGCTTGTACGCGGCGGGAGAGGCGGCTTGCGTCAGCGTTCACGGCGGCAACCGGCTCGGCGCGAACTCGCTGCTGGATACGCTCGTGTTCGGGCGGCGCTCTGGCGAACATGCCGCCGAAGTCTACGCGAGCGAATCCCACGCCAGCGTCGACGACTCCGCCGCGGACGCGCAGAAGGCGAACCTCCAGCGGCTGCTCGACAACGACAAGAACGGCGATATGTTCGGCAAGATACGGCAGGACATGGGCGGAGCTATGAACGACTACCTCGCCGTATACCGCGACCAGTCCGGCATGGAGAACGCGCTAGACACCGTGAGGCAGCTTCGCGAGCGATATCGCTCGGTGTACGTGCAGGACAAAGGGCGCACGTGGAACACCAACCTCGTGTTCACGCTCGAGCTTGGCTTCATGCTCGACTGCGCCGAAGCGATAACGCTATCCGCAATCGAGCGCAAAGAGAGCCGCGGCGCCCACACGCGCGAAGACTACCCCGAGCGCGACGATGGCAACTGGCTGAAGCACATCCTAGTTCGGCAGACCGAGGATGGCCCCGCGCTAGACTACCAGCCGGTAACCATCACGCAATGGGAGCCGCAGGTTAGGAGCTACTAGCGGAGGCGCGTTGCGTGATGGTTGCCGCCAACGAAATAGCCATCGGCGATGGCGCGCCGCCGCGTCAGCAGTCGTCATCGGCTGAGCGTACTGCGATAGAGCCGCGCCTTTACGCGGGCGACGTGATGTCATGGTATGGCGCGTGGCCCGCGCCCACTGTCATCGTCTCGGATGGCCCCTATGGGCTGGGGAGCTATCCGGGCGATCCGCCCACGCCTGACGGTTTGGCGGACTGGTACGAACCCCATATCGAAGAGTGGTCCAAAAAGGCGACGCCGCAAACGACGCTATGGTTTTGGAACTCCGAAATCGGCTGGGCGACAGTGCATCCGATACTCGCGGCGGCGGGCTGGAAGTATCGCGCTTGCCATGTATGGGACAAAGGCAAAGCTCATATAGCGGGGAACGCCAATACGAAGACGCTTAGAATGTTCCCTATCGTAACCGAAATCTGCGTTCAGTACGTTCGAGAGTTGGAGTTTTACTCCAACGGCTCCAAGCAGTCCGCGAAAGAGTGGCTGCGGAGCGAATGGGCGCGCACAGGACTCCCGTTCCGACTTGCGAACGATGCGTGTGGAGTCAAGAACGCGGCAACGCGCAAGTATCTAACCGCCGATCATCTCTGGTACTACCCTCCGGCCGATGCCTTCGAACGACTGTCCGAGTACGCCAACCGCCACGGAGACCCTGACGGCGCGCCGTATTTCAGCGCCGACGGCAAGACGCCTATTTCGCGTGACGAATGGGCAGGAATGCGCGCCAAGTTCTACTGCGAATACGGAATTACGAATGTATGGCATGAACCTCCGGTGAGTGGGAAAGAGCGCCTCAAGATAGGTGAAGGCAAAGCCGTTCATATCAATCAGAAGCCTTTGCGACTGTTGGAAATCTGCGTCCGAGCGTCTTCGGACGTGGGAGACGTCGTCTGGGAGCCGTTCGGTGGACTTTGCTCTGTCGCGGTAGCGTCCCATCGCCTTGGCAGATACTGTTACAGTGCTGAGATAAACGAACATTTCTATCTAGCCGCCCGAACTCGTATCGAGCGGGAATTGGCTGCTAGACCCTGGGCGGAGTTGAATTGATTTCCCATTACTTAAGCTAACGGAAGAAGAGCGGCTCCGACAGATAAACAGGCTCTGCACACCTCGAAGGGAATCAAATGCAAGTAACGTTCAAGGTAAGGCGGTTCGATCCGGACTCCGAGCGGGCGGAGGCTCGCTATCAGGAGTACCAACTCGAAATGAACGAGTCCAACACGGTGCTCGACGGCTTGATCCGCATACGCGAGGAGATGGATGGCACGCTCGCGCTGAGATGCTCCTGCCGCAGCGCCATCTGCGGTTCGTGCGCTATGCGTATCAACGGGCAGGCGGGCTTGGCTTGCAATACGCTGCTCATCCACGCTATGCCCAAAGACGGCGGCCCCATCGTCGTCGAGCCGGCGGGCAACTTGGAGGTTCAGAAAGACCTCATCGTGGACTTCGCGCCGTTCTGGAGCAAAGTCCGCGAAGTCCAACCGTGGCTACAGCCGGAAGGTCCGGAACCGGAGACGGAATACATCGCGCCCGCCGAGGACATGCAGCACCTCACCGGCGTTATGGCGTGCATCATGTGCGGCGCGTGCGTCTCGGATTGCACCGTGCTGGAAGTGGACGATAACTTCCTCGGACCCGCCGCGCTCGCCAAGGCGTATCGCTTCGTGCGCGACCCGCGAGACGACGCCGACGGCTACAGGCTCGGCGCGCTCAACGAGTATGGCGGCATGTGGGACTGCACCCGCTGCATGCAGTGCGTCGAGGTCTGCCCGAAGGGGGTCGATCCGATGGGGCGCATAATGGCGCTTCGGGATCGCGCGATGGAAGCGGGGCATACCAACACCACAGGCGCGCGACACGCCAACGCCTTCGCCGAATCCGTAGAGCATAGCGGCTGGCTCGACGAGACCAAGCTCGTCGTCAAGAGCCACGGCATTACGAACATACGCGAGATGGCGAAGCTGATACCCGTCGGCATTCGCGCGCAGCTCGCCGGCAAGCGTCCGCCGCTCATACACAAGAACATTCCGGACGTCGAAAACGTCCGCAGGATATTCGAGAAGGCTGAGGATAGACAATGAGATACGCTCTCTACCCCGGATGCGTCGCGCGCGGAGCCTGCCCTGAGCTGTATGCCGCCACGCTCGAAGTGTGCGAGCGGCTCGGCATCGAGTTGGACCTCGCCACCATGCAGGGCGCGTCCTGCACAGGCGCCGGCGTTCTTCAGGAGAAGAACTTGCGGCTCGGCGATACGCTGAACGCGCGAACCTTCGCCATGGCGGAGCGCGTAGGGCAGCAGATAATGACTATCTGCTCCACCTGCCAAGGTGTGATGTCGCAGGCGAACGCGCGCCTGCAAGACGACGACTATCGCGCGTCCGTCAACGAAGACCTCGCCGAAGAGGGGCTGCGATACAGCGGCGGCGCCGACCCCAAGCATCTGCTCTGGGTTATCGTCGAGGAGCTTGGCGTAGACGCGCTAGAGTCTATGGTCGTGAATCGGCTGCCGAACCTGCGGCTCGCGCCGTTCTACGGATGCTATCTGGTTCGCCCGTCGTCCGATCTCAAGTTCGCGGACAACCCCGAGCGTGAAGACGCGCTGGAGCGGGTAATCGAGGCGGTCGGCGCTCAGGTCGTAGACTTCCCCGGGAAGACGCTGTGCTGCGGCTTTCCCATCCTCACCATCAACGAGACGAACTCGCTCAAGATGGTAGCCAACCACACGATGGACGCGAAGGGCAGGGGGGCGGACGCGATGGTCACGCCATGCCCGCTGTGCCACCTGAACCTAGACGGCTACCAGCCGCAGGCGTCCAAAGCCAACAGCCCCGAGCCTATCGACGTGCCTATCCTGCACCTGCCGCAGCTCATTGGGCTTGCGCTCGGCATAGACCCCAAGGCGATGCGCCTCAACCGCCACATCGTATCCACAAAGAAGATGCTTTCGGATCTGGCGCTTTCCCCCTAGCGGAAGCCCGGTTTTGATTTGCAATTGTCAGAATCAGGATTCTCTGGATTAGTGGATTTCCAAGATAGAGCCGTGAAAATCTTGAGAGTCTCAGAATCCTGCGAATCCTGATTCTGACAACTCGCTCGCGTTCACCTGCGTATTCCCCCGCGCCCATTGCCGTCGCTATCGCATCGGCAGGGGCGGTTGCCACCACGCGGGCGCTTCGCTCACCTCTATCCTCTCGACCCACTTCACCCACTCGAAGCCGCGCCGTTCGCGCGCCACTAGGCGAAGCGGGAATCCGTGTCCGCGCGACAGCCGCTCGTCGCCCACGTCGGTCGCCAGCAGGAACCCGTCGGCTGCGGACAGCGAGAAGCGGCGATAGTAGCCCGTCGCCGACCAGACGACGACGCTTCGCGCCGAACCCAGCGGCTTGGCGTCCGCCAAGACATCCGCCAGCGGCGTTCCGCTCCATCGCTGGGTGGAGTGCCACCCGCCGGTGCAATCTATAGTGGCGACGACTTCCGCGCGCCGCGTCAAGTCGTCGTATCCCAACGCAGTCGGGCGCTCCACCGCGCCGTCGACGCTCAACCGCCAGCGCTCGGCGTCCACGTTCGGAGGGATGTCGTTCAGCCACGAGACGCGGGGGAAGTCGTTGCCGCTGAAGCTCTTGGCTTCGTAAGAGCCGGTGAAGCGGCGATGCTGTCCGGCGAGGTCGGCGGCTCTGGCTACGCCTTCAGACAGCTGCCATGCCGCGAATCCGGCTATTGCCAGCCCGCTCGCGCGCAGGAAGAGCCGACGATCCGCCCAGAACCGCAGCGGGAAGCCGCGAACCATGCTCCAAGCGTGCCACGCCAGCAGCGGAACGAGCGCGCCGCCTAGGTAGATGTGCCAGCTCATGCCGCTGAACAGCCACCAGTGGAATTGCCCGAACAGCGACCACGCCAGCCCGAGCGTCATCGTCGCCGCAAGCAGCGCGCCGAGCGCCAGCGACGCCCCACGCGCCGCGCTAGCCCTAGGCCAGCGCAGCGAGCGCAAGACGTTAGCCGCCTTCCACCCCAGCACGGCGAGAATGCCGTATCCGCAGACGCGGTGCATCTGCATGTGAATGGCGCGCTCTTCGGATCCGCTAATCAGCCCGAAGAACCCCGAAACCAGCTCGCCGCACAAGAACAGCAGCAGCAGAGTGTTCGCCCAAGGGAAGCGCACTCCGACCTCCTACTATCTTGCTCGTCGGCGCTGACGCTCGCGGAGACGCGGGGAGCGCCCGCCGCGCCGCCAGGACCGTTCGGCAACGGGACTACGCCGCCCTATCCTCCACAACCAGCGCGCGCCCGACGGCCTTCAGCGCGTTCGCCATCTGCGTCATGCGCGAGCCGCAGTCCAGATACAGCAGCTTGCGAACCGTTAGGGTAGGAGTGGAGTCCCGCCCCGTCTGGGCTCGTCCCTGCCGCTAATGCTCTGATTATGGCGCTCTAAAGAGGCGTCCGTTGTCTATGCGTCGTTCGCCGCCATCACCTCCACCAGCTCGCGCACAGCGTCGGCGGAGTTGGCGAGTTCCGCCCGTTCGTCCGCAGTGAGGTCGAACTCGATTATCTCTTCGACTCCGCCCGCGCCCAGCCTAACGGGAACGCCCACGTACAGCCCATCTATGCCGTACTCGCCTTCCAGCAGCGCGGTGCAGGGGAGAATCTCCTTCCTATCGAACAGAATCGCCTCCACCATCTGCGCGATGGCGGCTGATGGCGCGTAGTAGGCGCTTCCCGTCTTGAGCAGGTCTACTATCTCCGCGCCGCCGTCTTGGGTGCGCCGCACTATCTCGCCGATTCGCTCGGCGGATAGGATTTGCGCGATGGGTCTGCCGCCTACGGTGGCGCTGCCGGTTACGGCAACCATGGTGTCGCCGTGTCCGCCCAGCACGAACGCTTCCACCGAGTTCACGGATACGTTCAGCTCTTCCGCCAAGAAGGTTCTGAACCGCGCCGTGTCCAGTATGCCCGCCATGCCGACGACGCGCTCTTTCGGGAATCCGCTCACCTGATGCGCGCGCTGCGCCATGGCGTCTAGCGGGTTGGTCACGATGACGAGGATGGCGTTCGGAGACTGCTCCGCCACCGAGCGCGTCACCGAACTTACGATGTTCATGTTGGTGAGCAGCAGGTCGTCCCTGCTCATGCCGGGACGCCGCGCGACGCCCGACGTGATGACGACGATATCGGAGTTCGCGGTGTCGGCGTAGTCGTTCGTGCCGACGATTCTGGCGTCCGAGCCTAGCACGGGTCCGGATTCCAGCATGTCGAGTGCCTTGCCCTGCGGCAGCCCCTCCACGATGTCCACCAGCGCGACGTCGGCGTATCCCTTATCGAAGATTCGCTGCGCCGCCGTCGCGCCGACGTTGCCCGCGCCTACTATCGTTACCTTGCTTCTTGCCATGCTTTTCGATCCTCCGAGCGCGCCCGCGCCTGTCTGATTGGTATGCCGAAGGGGGCTGATGGATAGATAGGGGGTGTGAGAGCGTTGCCGGCCGCTCCCTCTCCCGCCGAGGGAGAGGGAGCTATAAGGCGATTCCGCCTAGAGCGAAACCGCTATCCGCTGGCTTCGACGTATTCCTGCCAGCGGTCTTCCAGCGTCGAGTCCGCCACCGTGTTCATGATGTATTGCCCGAACTCCGCGCTCGTCGCGCCGGTGTCGCGCCCGGTCATTACTATCTTGCGCTCGTACTGCCCGCAAACGTCTATAGCCTTGTGCAGCCGCGAGCCGATGTCGGTGAAGCCGATATGCTCCAGCATCATCGCGCCCGCGCGCAGCAGCGAGCTTGGGTCCGCGAAGTGCGCTCTGCCCGTTCTGACCATGCGCGGCGCGCTGCCGTGGATAGCCTCAAACATGGCGTACCTCTTGCCGACGTTCGCGCTCCCCGCCGTGCCGACGCCGCCTTGTATCTGCGCCGCCTCGTCCGTCAGGATGTCCCCGTACAGGTTGGGCAGCGCAAGCACCTGAAAGTCTTTCTGGCGCGCGGGGTTTATCAGCGCGGCGGTCATAATGTCTATGTACCAGCCTTCCCACTCGATGCCCGGATAGTTCTCCGAAACCTCGCGCGCTATGTCCAGAAACTTGCCGTCAGTCGTCTTGACGATGTTCGCCTTGGTTACGATGGTGACGTTGTCTTTGCCGGTGCGCTTCGCGTGGGCGAAAGCCGCGTCTATGATTCGGCGCGAACCCTGCGAGGTTATTACGCGGAAATCCACAGCCAAGTCTTCCGTAACGTTGATTCCTTGGCTGCCGACGGCGTACATGTCTTCCGTGTTTTCGCGGAAGAAAGTCCAATCTATGCCTTCGGACGGGATGCGGACGGGCCTAATGTTGGCGAACAAGTCCAGCTCTTTTCGCATCGACACGTTGGCGCTTTCGAGGTTGGGCCAGCCGTCGCCCTGTTCGGGCGTATGCGTGGGTCCTTTGAGCGTAACGTGGCACTGCTTGATCTCCGCGAGAACGTCGTCCGGTATGGATTGCATCTTCTCGGCGCGATTTTCTATCGTAAGCCCGTCGATAACGCGGAACTCCACCTTGCCGGAGTCCACTTCGGGCTTCAGCAGATGCTCTAGCACCGTCTGGGTCTCGGCGCTAATCATGGGGCCAATGCCGTCGCCTCCGAGCATCCCCACCACTATGGGAGACACGCTCGAATAGTCTAGCCAGTCGGGTTCGTTCTTGAGCTGCTCCACGCGCTCCAGCTGCTGGGCTACGACTTGCCCAAAGCGCTCTGTGGCTGCCTCGATAATCTGATTGTCAGCCATGATAGGCTCCTTTCGAGTTGTTGTTTAGATGAGTTCGTTTCTATCCGCCAAACCGATAGTGTGGCATAAAAGTAGGCTAACCAAGTCTCGAAGCCGCCATTCCAATATCCAAGCCGGAATCCTGAGAGGCGGGGCGCATCGTCCTCGCCTTGCTGAGAGCCGGACTATTGCCCAATTACCGCCAGCGCCTGATTCCGCTCCACCTGAGCGCCTGGCGCGACTGGCAGAGACGCGATTACGCCATCCGTTGGGGATGGGATAGTGTTCTGCATCTTCATCGCCTCCAGAACCAGCAGCGGATCGCCCGCGCTGACACGCTGCCCTACTTCGACGGCGACGCTGACGAGCATCCCCGGCATGGGGGAGGTCACCACCGTCTCGCCTTCAGCGGCTTGCGGCTCGCTGGGTGATGGAGTTGGCGTCGCGTCGCTTGCCCGCGCCGGATCCGCGGACGCCCCCGACTGCGCGGCGCCCCCGACTTGTCCGCCGACCGGATCCACGTCCACCTCGAAGAACCTGCCGCCTACGCGGACGTTGAACCGTCGCGCTCTGCCGCTCAGCGGCGGCGGCTCGGCGGGCGTCGCGTCGCCTGCGGGAGATTGCGGCGCGGGCGGCGGGCTGTCGTCTTGCGGCGCGTCTTCCAGCCCCAGCTTGATGCGTAGGAATCGCTCCCCGGTCTGAGGGTAGAGCGCGTATATCAGCGCGTCGTCGATGTCCGAGGTCAGATCGGCGACGGCTTCCCGCGCCGCGTCCAGCTCCGGCTCGATGACCGCGCCGGGTCTAGCGGGCGCGGGCGGGCGGTCTCCGCCGTCTTCCGCGTCCAGCTTCGCGTTTAGCTCGTCGCTCACGGGCGATACGGGCTTGCCGTAGCCGCCTCTGATGTACTCCTTGACCGGCTCGGACAGCGCGGCATACCGCCCGAACAGCACGTTGCTGACCGCTTGCGCGCCCACCATCTGGCTCATGGGCGTAACCAGCGGCGGGAAGCCGAGATCGGCTCTCGCGCGCGGAATCTCTGCTAGAACATCGTCCAGCCTATCCACCGCGCCCGCCTCGCGCAGCTGCGACACCATGTTGGACGCCATTCCGCCCGGTATCTGGTGGCTGAGAACGCGCGCGTCTATCACGGCGGCGCGCGTAGGCTGCATGTGATGGGCGTACTTGGGCAGCGCCTCTTCCAGCATGTCGCCAACATCCAGAACCGCGCCGAGATTGACGCCCGGATCGCGCGGCGTTCCGCCCAGCGCGACGGCTATCGGCTCGACTGCGGGCTGGGATGTTCTCAGCGCGAGCGGCGCTAGGCACACGTCTAGGATATCCAGCCCCGCCTCCACCGCCTTGAGCGCGCTCATAGACGCCATGCCGCTCGTATAGTGGCAGTGCAGCTGGATGGGCAGATTCGTTTGCGCCTTCAGCGCGCCGACAAGCTCTTGGGCGTCGTATGGCGCAAGCAGCCCGCCCATGTCTTTTATGCAGATGCTGTCCGCGCCCAGCTCTTCCATGTTGCGCGCTTTGGCGAGATAGTAGGCTAGGTTGTAGATGTCGCCGCCCATCCGCCCCTCTTCGGTAACGGTGTAGCAGATGGTTAGCTGAAGATGCTTGCCCGCGCGCTTCACCGCGTCGGCGGCGCGCTCCAGATTCGGCTCGTAGTTCAGCGCGTCGAACACGCGGAAGATGTCTATGCCGTTCTCCGCCGAGCGTTCCACGAAAGCATCCACCACATCGTCGGCGTAGTTGCGATAGCCGACTAGCGATTGCCCCCTGAGCAGCATCGACAGCGATGTGTTGGGCAGCAGCTTCTTGAGCGTCCGCAGCCTTTCCCACGGGTCTTCGGCGAGAAAGCGCGTCGCCGCGTCGAAAGTCGCGCCGCCCCAAACCTCCATCGAGTGGAAGCCGAGCGCGTCCATGCGCGGCGCGAGCGGAGTCATGTCCTCCGTTCGGAGTCGAGTCGCCATCAAGCTCTGATGAGCGTCGCGGAAGGTGGTGTCGCTGAGCTTTAGGGGTGTGGGGGTCATGAAGTGTCGCCGTTTCTCGTCAGTTCAATGCCTAATTCGTCATTCCGGCGGAAGCCGGAATCCAGAGGGTCGGGGTGGGGATGCGCGCCGCCCCTTTTCACGGAGAGGGAGCTTAGCGCCGCCGGGTTTTCTCCTTCGATAGGCGGCTTGGCATGCCCGATACATGCCCCGTAGAAGGGTAGGGATAGCAACGCCGGGCTTTTTCGAGCGTCTCTCATGCTGGAAGCGACGCCAAGTCTATCGCCTATCGCGCGGCGCAGAGAGATACCACCTTGCCGAGAGCGCTTAGCAGCGCGTCCAGCAGCGCCTGCGGCACGTCTATTATAAAACCTAGAATTCCTCCCACTGCGCTGACTAGAGCTTGCGCCCCATCCATCAGCAGCATAACCGGGGTATGCCAATTCTCCGGCAATGCCTCGATCATGTCATCCGTGACCGATTCGAGGAACTCGTTGATCGCTTCCACTATCGACGAAGTCGTTGCGTTAGCGATGCTCAAAGCAGAGTCCAAAGCCGTAACCAGATCACAGAACGCTTTTACCAGATCGACGGATAACAACGTGATTCGCAACACGCCGAGCAAGCCGGCAACGACAATCGCCAGCAATCCGATCAGAATCCACTTCAATCGAATCTGTTCCTTATTGATTGTTGTTTGTCATTGTTCGTTATCTATCCCGCCCTTGCCAAGACGCATTCGCCCCAAAACCGCGCATCCCGCCGCCCGCCGCATACGCCATTCGCCACGCGGAGACGCCCCGCCTTGGCGCGGCGCTCGCGCGGCGCTCGTTCGCTAGGTACGCCTCCACCGCCGCGATGGCGGCGGCGAGCTCCTCGGCGGCGGGGGCGCGGCTCATAGCGGTATGCTCCCGTGCTTCTTGGGGGGTAGACGCTCGCGCTTGTTTTGGAGCATCTCCAGAGACGCGATTATCTTCGGGCGCGTGTCCAGCGGGTCTATCACGTCGTCTATCATGCCGCGCGCGGCGGCGGCGTATGGGTTCATCAGCCGCCGCTCGTAGTCGGCTATCAGCTCCGCGCGCTTCGCTTCCGGGTCTTCGGCGGAGCGGATTTCGTTTCGGTGGACTACGTTCACCGCGCCCGCCGCGCCCATCACCGCCACCTCGCCGGTGGGCCAAGCGAAGTTGATGTCGCCATGCAGGTTCTTGCTGCTCATCACGATGTACGCGCCGCCGTAAGCCTTGCGAGTCAGCAGGCTTATCTTAGGCACGGTGGCTTCGGCGTATGCGAATATCAGCTTCGCGCCGTGCCTGATGATGCCGCCGTATTCTTGACTCGTGCCGGGCATGAATCCGGGAACGTCCACGAAAGTCACCAGCGGGATGTTGAATGCGTCGCAGAATCGCACGAACCGCGCCGCCTTCACGGATGCGTCGATGTCCAAGACTCCCGCCATGCTGTTGGGCTGGTTCGCTACGATGCCCACAGGCATCCCGCCGAACCGCGCGAACCCGACTACTACGTTCGGCGCGAATCTCTCGTGAACCTGCATGACGTCCCCGCCGTCCGCCACGCGCTCTATCACGTCTAGCATGTCGTAGGGATGGTTCGGGTTGTCTGGGATGACGTATGCAAGCTCCGCGTCGCGCCTGTCGGGGTCGTCGGTCGGGACGGCGGCGGGCGGGTCTTCCATGTTGTTGAGCGGCAGGAAGCTCAGCAGACGCCGCACTTGCGCTAGGCATTCCATCTCGCCCTCGACGGCGAAGTGGGCTACGCCGCTCCTGCTCGCGTGGGCGAACGCGCCGCCAAGATCTTCGTGGCTGACGTCTTCGCCGGTGACCGAGCGGATAACGTCGGGGCCAGTGATGTACATCTGCCCGATGCCGGACGCCATGAAGATGAAGTCTGTCAGCGCGGGGGAGTACGTCGCGCCGCCGGCGGCGGGCCCCAGAATAACGGAAATCTGCGGCACTACGCCGGACGCCATCACGTTCCTATAGAAGATGGAGCTGTATCCGCCGAGACTGTCCACGCCCTCTTGGATGCGCGCGCCGCCGGAGTCCACAAGCCCCACAACGGGCGCGCCGCCGTTCATGGCGAGGTCCATCGCCTTGCATATCTTCTGCGCCACCACCTCCGAGAGCGATCCGCCGAACACCGTGAAATCCTGCGCGTACACGAACGTCAGCCGCCCGTCCACGCGCCCGTATCCTGTAACCACCGCGTCGCCCAAATAACGCTGATCGGCAATCGAGGCATCCGTCGAGCGGTGCGCCACGAACGAATCCAGCTCTTGGAACGTTCCCGCGTCTAGGAGCGCGTCTATGCGCTCGCGCGCCGTGAGCTTGCCGCGCCGATGCTGCGCCTCGATGCGTCGCTCGCCGCCGCCGAGCAGCGACTGTTCGCGCAGCCTGCGAAGCTCCGCGCGCTTGTCCGGTTTGCGTCTGATTACCATGCCCTGACCGCTGTGGGAAGTGTGCGCGTGAATCCCGCACAGTTTACCCAGATTGACGCCTACGGGCAAGACGGTTGCAACTTGCCCGCGCAAGGTACAGAATGCGTCAGTATCGCGCCCCCATTCCCGATAGGGCATATCCTGTACTGCGATACGGGGCGGGAATCTACAAGAAGGGGGCGCGCGGCTCGCATATCCCAACTCGACAGCCGCGCAACGGATAGGAGACGACCACATGAGGCTAATCATCGCGGGATGCGAATACTCCGGCACGTCCACGCTGGCGTTCGCCATAGACGACTGGATGCAGGAGACGATGGGCGCTCGCTTCCCGCTAATTCACGACCACTGGAAGATTCCCGACACTTCGGGGCACCCGCAGGCGGACATGACCGACGACGAGCGCTCTCAGGTGCTGGCGCTCAGCCCCGAGCTGAAGGAGATGACCCAGCGCCACAGCCTCTATTACCACATCCAAGCCAATTCGTGGAATGGACCCGACTGGCTATCCATCGGGCTGCACGTGGACGACGGCGTTTACGGTCCGCGCTACTTCGGATACGGCGGCGACGGCGAGCCGCACGACCGCAAGGTCGTTTCCCGGCAGGTGGAAGGCTCGATACTGCGGTTCGCGCCGGACATAGTTCTGGCGCACGTAACGGCGGACGCCGACGTCATACGGCGGCGCATGGCGGACGATCCGCGCCCCAACAGCTCGCTTCGCGCCGAAGACGTGGACGCGGTTCTCGCCGACTACGCGGACGCCTGCGCGCGCTCGACTATCGCCCGCAAGCTGAGCCTAGACACGAGCGCGTCCAGCGTGGAAGAGACGGTGGCGGAGTTCGCGGAGAAGATAGAGCCGCATCTGACGGACACGGACCGGCTGCGGCTGTTGATGCGAAGAGGGTAGGGGGGACGCGCTGGCTAGTACGGACGCCAGCCGTTCGCTATGGGCATTCGGCGGTCGCGCCCGAAGTTGCGCGGCGTTATCTTGATGCCCGGCGCCGCTTGCCGCCGCTTGTATTCGGAGCGGTCCACCAGCCCGATTACGAATTCCAGCGTCTCGGCGTCGTGTCCCATCGCCAGCATCTCCTCGAAGCTCATGTCGTCTTCGACATACGCCTTGAGGATCGGGTCGAGCGTCTCGTATGGCGGCAGGCTGTCGGCGTCCAACTGGTCTGGGCGAAGCTCCGCGCTCGGCGGCTTTTCTATCACCGCGCGGGGGATGAGGTCAGCCCCAGCAAGCTCGTTGCGATACTCCGCAAGCTCGTAGCACATCATCTTAGGCACGTCTTTGATGACCGCGAAGCCGCCGGACATGTCGCCGTATATCGTGGCGTAGCCGGTAGCCATCTCGCTCTTGTTGCCCGTGGTCAGCACCAGCCAGCCCAGCTTGTTAGAGAGCGCCATAATCAAGTTGCCGCGCACTCTGGATTGCACGTTCTCTTCAGCCGCGCCCCATTCGCCGCCCTCGAACTTCGGCGCGAGCGTCTCCATGAGCGCCGAGACAGCCGGCTCGATGGGCAGCGTCCAAAGCTCTATGCCAAGATTGTCCGCCAGCCGCCGCGCGTCGGACACGCTGCCTTCGGACGAAAACCGCGACGGCATGGACACGCCGACTACGTTTTCGCAGCCGAGCGCGTCCACCGCAACCGCAGCCACTAGGCTGGAGTCTATCCCGCCCGACAGCGCTATCAGCGTCTTGGCGAACCCGCACTTCCGCACGTAGTCGCGAGCGCCGAGCGTGAGCGCGCCGTACACCTCGGCGGCGCCGTCGTAAGTCTTGCCGAACCGCGCGGGCGGCGCGGGCGCTCGCCGCTTGCCGCCGTCCCAGCCCGACACGCGGACGACGCGCGGCTCGCCGAAGCTGCGGCTCGCGGTCTGCCCTTCCTTGCGAGGGCGCGGCTCGCGCAGGCGGGAGCGCTCGACCGCGCCGATGTCCAGATCGACTACGAGCAGCTCTTCCTCGAACTGGCTGGCGGACGCCACTATCTCGCCGGACGGGTCCAGCGCCATGCTGCCCCCGTCGAACACCAGCTCATCCTGCCCGCCGACTAGGTTCACGTATGCGACGAACGCTTCGTTGTCCGCCGCGCGCGTGGCGAGCATCTTCTCGCGGAATCTGCGCTTGCCCGCGTGGAACGGCGAGCCGTTGATGTTCAGGATGACCTCCGCGCCCTGCGCCCGCTGCGCCGCCGCGGGACCCGCCGCGTACCAGATGTCTTCGCAGATGTTGACGCCGACGCATACGCCGTTGATGACGAACACGGGGCAGCCTTCGCCGGCGCGGAAGTAGCGATCTTCGTCGAACACGCCGTAGTTGGGCAGGAATATCTTGTGGTAGACGCCCGCTATCTCTCCGTTGGCGGCTACGGCTGCGGCGTTGTACACGTCCGAGCCGCGAAAGTCCGCGAACCCGATGACGGCGGCTATGCCGTCCGCGGCGCGCGCGATGCGTTCGACCGCGCGGCGGTTCTCGCGCAGGAACTGCGGCTTCAGCAGCAAATCTTCCGGCGGGTATCCGGGCGTGGAAAGCTCCGGGAACGCCACTAGGTGCGCGCCCAGATCCTTTGCTTCCGCGATGCGCCGCAGCATCATCGCCGCGTTTCCGCTCAGGTCGCCTACGGTCGCGTCTATCTGCGCCAGAGCGATTCTGAGGTTACGCATTCCGCTCGAACCGTCGGGCGGGGGCGATTCCGGCTGTTTGGAGGAGGAGCAACTTCCCAGCCGCCATCTTACCTTCCCAGCCGCTTGACGAAGGTGTCTATCCTATCCAGCGCCTTCTCTAGGTTCTCGGTGGAGTTGGCGAACGAGAATCGCGCGAATCCGCTGCCGTACTCGCCGAAAGACTCTCCCGGCAGGCTCGCCACGCCCGCTTCGCTGAGCAGCCTGCTCGTGAACTCCTCGCTGGAAAGCCCCGCGCCCTCTACGTTGGGAAAAGCGTAGAACGCGCCCCTTGGCATCGGGCATCGAATGCCGCGAATCGAGTTCAGCCCATCCACTATCAGGTCGCGCCGCTTTCGGAACTCCGCCACCATGCGGTTGGAGTCGTCCTGAGGCCCGCTCAGCGCCTCCAGCGCGGCTATCTGCGTGAAGCTCGCAGTGCAGGATACGCTGTTCGTAACCAGCCTAGACACCGGCTCCACCAGCTCGAACGGCATCACGCCGTATCCGATTCGCCAGCCCGTCATCGCGTATGTCTTAGAGAAGCCGTCCAGTATTATCGTGCGCTCCCGCATCATCGCGAAGCTCGAAATCGAAGCGTGTTCGCCGTCGTACAGGAAGCGGCTGTATATCTCATCCGAAAGCACGGTTATGTCGTGCTGCTTGGCTAGGTCCGCCAGCGCGCGCAGGTCGCTTTCGGGGATGATAGAGCCGCAAGGGTTGTTGGGCGAGTTTATGATCATCAGCTTCGTGCGCGGCGTTATGCTGTCGGCAACCTCGTTCACATCCACGCTGAAGTCGCTCTCCTCGCGCAGAGGCATAGCCACCGGAACACCGCCGACGAAGTTTATCATGGACTCGTATATGGGAAAGCCGGGGTTGGGGTAGAGAACCTCGTCTCCCGGATCGACGATAGCCATGATGAGGAAGAACATTATCGGCTTGCCGCCCGGAGTGACGACTACCTGTTCGCCCGTGACGGATATGCCGCGCGTTTGCGAGATCTCTTCGGCTATGCGCTCCCGAAGCTCCGGATAGCCGGGAGACGGGCTGTAGTCCGTAAAGCCGTTCGCCAGCGCCTCTCTGCCCGCCTCGACCACGTTGGACGGCGTATCGAAGTCCGGCTCCCCGATCTCCAGATGTACCACGTCCATGCCCTCCGCTTCCAAGCGGCGCGCTCTGGCGAGAACGTCGAAAGCCGTTTCGGTTCCGAGTCGCGCCATTCTCTTGGCAAGTCTCATTCGGTTTCCTCTCGCTCGTTGGCGGATGAACGCGGTTCGGCGCGCCGCGCGACAACGCCGGACGCTAGATATAAAGTGGCTATTCCGAGCCGCCCGTGTCAACCGCGTCCGCTCCAGTATACACGCGGGCGCGGCGCGTATGCGCGCTGTGATACAATTTCGCCATTCCCCCAAGACGGAAAGAGAGGAGGCGCGCGTTGAAAGTCTTTCTGGGCATTCCAAGAGGGTTTTGCGCCGGCGTGGTTCGCGCTATAGACGTGGTGGAGCTTGCGCTCCAACGGCGCGACGAGCGCCCCGTGTACGTCAAGCACCAGATAGTTCACAACCCCTACGTCGTCAAGTCGCTCGAAGACAAGGGCGCGCGCACCGTGGAGACGGTGGACGACGTGCCGCGCGGCGCTACGGTGGTCTTCTCGGCGCACGGCTCGCCGCCCGAAGACTTCCGCAAAGCGGAGGAGCGCGGGCTGAGCGTGATAGACGCCACCTGCCCGCTGGTGACGAAAGTCCACAACGAGGCGCTGCGATACGCCGAGGACGGGCGCAAGCTCATTCTCGTCGGGCATCGCGGGCATCAAGAGGTGAAGGGAACGATGGGGCAAACCGACATGCACCTCGTCGACGACCGCGACCCCAGCCTGCCAAGCTGGGACGACTCGACGCCCGTAACCGTTCTCACCCAAACGACGCTCTCGGTGGACGACACCAAGCGATCCATCGAAAGCATCTCGGACAAGTTCTCGGATGTCGTCGTCAGGAATGATCTCTGCTACGCCACCACCAACCGCCAAGAGGCGGTGAAGAGCCTGTCTGGCGTGGTGGATTTGGTTCTGGTGATTGGCGCGCAGAACAGCTCCAACTGCAACCGCCTGCGCGAAGTCGCCGAAGCCAACGGCATTCCCGCCTACCTAATCAATGGGCCAGAAGAGCTGGATGCGGCGTGGCTGAAAGGCGTCGAGAACATCGGCATCACATCCGGGGCATCCACCCCCGAACGGCTGGTGCGGGACGTGATAGACGCCATAGCGCCGGACGAGGTTGCCACAATCGACGGCGTGGACGAAGATATAACGTTCGTCCTGCCGCGCGAGATGAGGGACTAGCGCGCCAGAGATGGATGTCGTTGTAGACAGCCTGTTGGAAGGCGCGCGCCGCGCCAAGGGCGTCGTCGTCATCGTAGACGTGCTTCGCGCATACACTACCGCAGCCGTAGCGTTCGAGCGGGGGGCGGTCAAGATAGCGCTCGTGGCGGAGGTCGATGAGGCGCTGGAGCTTCGCCGCGGCGGGTTCGGCGACTACTGCATGGGCGAAGTGGGCGGGATGCGCCCGGAGGGGTTCGACTTCGGCAACTCGCCGTCTCAGCTGAGCCGCGCGGACGTTGTCGGAAGCGTCATAATCCAATCCACCCGCGCCGGAACCGTCGGCATGAACGCGGTGGCGGACGCCGACGCGCTCTATGGCGGATCGTTCGCCGTGGCGTCCGCCACCGCCGCCGCTGTTCGCAGGTTGGACCCAGAGCTGGTCACCATCGTGGCGATGGGATCGGAAGGGCGCGTCCGCGCGGACGAGGATGAGCAGTGCGCGCTGTTCCTCCGCAACCTGCTGGACGGCGCGCCGCCGTCGCGCGAGAGCGTCCGCGATGTAACGCTCGTTGGGCGCGAGGCGCGGAAGTACGGCAATCCGGCAACGCCCCACTTCCCCGCGCAAGACCGAGACATGGCGGTGGATATAGACTCGCACCGCTTCGCCATCCGCGTTCGGCGCGAGGACGGGCTGCTGATAGCCCGCCCCGAATACGTTTAGATATTTTCTTGCCCCTCTCAGAAAGGCAGGGTCAATTGCAGTACAAACAACTTGGCTCCACAGGCTTGCGCGTGTCCGCCGTTGGGCTGGGCGCGAACAACTTCGGCGGGCGCGTAGACGCAAAGCGCACCACGGCCGTCGTCCATGCCGCGCTGGATGCCGGCGTCAACCTCATAGACACCTCCAACAGCTACGGCGGCGGGCTGTCCGAATCATACATCGGCGACGCGCTGAAGAAGCGTCGGCATGAAGCCGTCATAGCTACCAAAGTGTCCAGCCGCGTGGGGGATGGCCCCAACGACGGCGGCAACTCCCGCGTCCACATACTCGATCAAGTGGATATCAGCCTGCGAAAGCTGCGGACGGACTATATAGACCTCTACCAAATACACTGGTGGGACCCGAACACGCCGATAGAAGAGACGCTGCGCGCGCTGGATGATCTGGTTCGCGCGGGCAAGGTTCGCTACATCGGATGCTCCAACTTCGCCGCGTGGCAGGTGTGCGAATCGGTATGGACTTCGCGGTCGCTAGGCATCGCGTCGTTCGCAAGCGCGCAGCCGCGCTACTCGATGCTGCACCGCGCCCCTGAGTCCGAGCTTCTCCCGTTCTGCGAGAAGTACGGCGTGGGCGTGCTGCCGTACTATCCGCTGGAAAACGGCTTCCTCACCGGCAAATACCGCCGCAACCAGCGCCCGCCGGAGGGGACGCGGCTGGCGGCGGACGATAGGGGAGTGTTCACCGATCGGAATTTCGACATCCTAGAGCGGCTGGAAGCGTTCTGCGGCGAGCGAGGCAAGACTGTCTTGGAGCTGGCTTTCGCGTGGCTCATCGCCAGCCCGATGGTAAGCTCCGTAATCGCCGGCGCGACGCGCCCAGAACAGATAGCCGCCAACGCCGCCGCCGCAAGCTGGACGCTTTCGGCGGAAGACCGCGCAGCCGTCAACGCGATATTGGATCGATAGCCGTAAAATCCGACGCGGCGGGAAGGGAAGCAATATGAAATTCGGATTCGTGATTCCCCAGAACTGGGGCTTGCCGAACCCGCAAGACGTTATCGAAATCGGCGAGCGCGCGGAAGAGCTGGGCTACGATTCGGTTTGGGTCAACCACCACATCCTGAATATCGGATACATCCACGACCGGCTAGAAGACAGGCCATACTACGACGCCTTGACCGTGCTGACGTGGGTGGCAGCCCTAACCGAGCGCGTTCGGCTAGGCACCACCGTGCTGGTTCTGCCGTATCTGAACCCGCTCGCGCTCGCCAAGACCGTAGCCACGCTCGACGTCATGTCCGGCGGCAGGGTGTCGCTCGGCGTAGGCGTCGGGATGCTCCGCGAGGAGAACGACGCGCTCGGCAGCGATTTCTCCACGCGCGGCGCATACGCCGACGAATCCATAGAAATCATGCGCGACTTGTGGACGTCCGACGACCCCCGCCACAGCGGGCGATTCTTCGACTACGGCGGCTTCGAGTTCTCCCCGAAGCCCGCGCAGACCCCCGGCGTCCCCATCCTGATAGGCGGCATGAGCCGCGCCGCCATGCGCCGCGCCGCAAGGCTGGGCGACGGCTGGCATCCCAACGGCGGTTCGCCAGACGAACTGAAAGCCGCCTTCGACGGCGTGAGGGCTATGGCGGAGACTTTCGGCAGAGACCCGAACGATGTCAGTCTAGTCGTCCGCGCCGAACTGGACGTGCTAGACGCGCCCGCCGCCGATCCGCCTTCCCCGATGATTGGCGCGCCCGACCAGATACTCGATGGCATAGAGGCGTACCGAGCCATCGGGGCGTCCGAAATCGTGCTGCAAGTCAGCACGGATGACGTCGAACGCATCCGCCGCGTACAGGAGGCGTTCGCGGATAGGGTATTGCGCCGCCTATAGGGGGCAAGCGTCGTTAGGGCAGCCGCTCGGCGTCGGGCGGCGGCTCCACCTCGAAGGCGTTCAGCGCGCACGCCAGCATCGCGTAGTAGCCCATCGTAGCCGTAAGCTCGGTTACCCCTTGCGCGCCGAAGCGGTCTTTCGCCGCGGCGAAGGTCTCGTCCGACACGCGCTTTCGGCCGAACATCTCCCGTCCGTAGCCTATCACCGTCGCCTCGTCGTCCGACAAGTCGGCGTCGGCGAGCGGCGTTCGGTTCGCCACCGCGTCGATAGCCGCCTCGCGCGTTCCCGCCCGTCTCGCCAATGCGACGTGCGCCGCCCACTCGTAATCGCAGTCGAACTCTCGCGCGGCGGCGATTATGGCAAGCTCCTTGATAGCGTCGGAGAGCGTGGACTCGAACCTGAGATACGCGCCTAGATGGGCGGCGCGTCCCGCCACTTCCGGGCTGTTCAGCAGAACCGAGAATGGCCCGCTGACCCGCCCGCGGCTGCTCGCTATCGAATCGAAATGATGCGCCGCGTCCGCAGCCACATCCTCGCGCCGCCGTATTCGTGGAACTCTACTCATAGCGCTGCCTCTCTTTCGCATCGCAACTTGACAGCGCCAATGCTACCATAGCGCAAAGCCCATCGAGAGCCGAACGCGGGAGGGGCGGGACATGACCATAGTAGATACGCACTGTCACGCGGGCGTCAACTGGTTCGAGCCTGTCGAATTGATAATGATGCAGATGAACTTGAACGGGGTAGACCGCGCCGCGCTGATTCAGCATCGCGGAACTTACGACAACCGATACCTGTTCGAGTGCGCGCAGCGTTTCCCGGGCAGGTTCGCCATAGTAGCCATAGTCGATACCGCGTCCGCGGCGGCCGCCGCCGACTTGCGCCGCTGGGCGGAGATGGGCGCGTGCGGCGTGCGGCTCGCGCCGCTGGAGCGCTCGCCGGGCGACGATCCGCTGGCTATCTGGCGCGCCGCCGCCGAGCTTGGCTTGCTCGTCAGCAGCCTAGGCGGGGTAGACGAGTTCGCGTCCGCCGAGTTCGAGGCGGCGGTAGCCGCGTTCCCGGACATGCCCATCATCATCGAGCATCTCGCGGGCGTTCGGGCGGGCGCGCAGCCGCCCTATTCGACGTACAAGAAGGCCCTCGCGCTCGCCAAGTATCCGAATACGTACATCAAGGTTCCCGGGCTAGGCGAGATAAGCGAGCGTCCCGCCGCGCTCGGCAGCAAATTCGGGTTCGAGCGCACGCCGCCGCTGTACGAGATGGCGCTGGACGCCTTTGGTCCGCGCCGCATGATGTGGGGGAGCGACTACCCGCCCGTAAGCGGTCGCGAGGGATACCGCAACGCGCTGGAGGGCGTCCGCTCCCATCCCGCCTTCAGCGACCCGGACGCGCGCCGCTGGGTTCTCGGCGAAACGGCTGTGAACCTGTTTCGCTTCCTATAGCGTAGCGGCCGATATTCGGGAAATTCTCGCAAGCCCCCTCGCCATACTCCGATACCCACCACCCAACAGAATAGGAGTCCATCCCAATGACGCTTACGCCCGGAGAAATGGCGGCAACCTTCGATTCCGCGCTCCCGGATACCACGTCCGATTTCGCCGTCGACGGACTCGATGGCAGAATCGACATCCTGCGCGACAGCTACGGCATCCCGCACGTGCGCGCCGGCACTACGCGCGACGCTTTCTTCGGGCAGGGGTTCGCCACCGCGCAGGACAGGCTCTGGCACATGGACTACGACCGCGCAAGGGCGTATGGCAGGTGGGCGGAGCATATCGGCGCGGACGGCGTGGAACACGATAAGACGATGCGCCGCTTCGGGATAGGCGCGTCCGTCGAAGCGGATTGGCTCTCGCTGTCCGACGACGCGCGCGCTATGTTCGAGGCTTACGCGGACGGCGTAAACGCATTCATCCGCTCGACGCGCTCGCTGCCTGTGGAGTACGCGCTTGCCGGAAGCGAGCCTGAGGAGTGGCGTCCGCAAGACTCGCTCGCGGTGTTCAAGGTGCGCCATATCATGATGGGCGTGTTCGAGGGCAAGCTGTGGCGCGCCAAGCTCGTCAACACGCTCGGCGCTCGGCGCTCGGCGTCGCTGCTGAAAGGATACCAGCCGGGACACCTCGTCATCGCGCCGCCCGGCGAAGAGTACGAAGGCGAGTTCCTAGACGGCTTCCAAGAGCTGGAGCGAGGGCTTGCCAGCGTGGACTGGCTCAAGAACGAAGACGGCGGATCCAACAGCTGGGCGGTTCACGGATCGCGCACCGCGTCCGGCAAGCCGCTCGTCGCCGGCGACCCGCATCGCGGCTTGGACACGCCGAACGTCTACTACCAGAACCACGTAGCCTGCCCCGATTTCGACGTGATAGGGCTGTCGTTCCCGGGCTGCCCCGGCTTCCCCCACTTCGGACACAACGCGCGAGTCGCGTGGTGCGTAACCCACGCCGGCGCGGACTATCAAGATTTGTACGTAGAATATCTGCGCGAGGGCAGCGCGGGCGTGGAGTACCTCTACGATGGCGAGTGGACGCCCGCCGAGACGCGGCGCGAGACCATCGGCGTGCGCGACGGCGACGACGTTGGCATAGACGTCATAGAAACCGAGCATGGCCCCGTCATCTCTCAGAGCGGAGACGGGGAGAAGGCGATCGCCTTCAAGTACACCGCCACCAGCGGCCCAAATCTCGGCTTCGAGTGTCTGCTCAGAATGATGCTCGCCCAAAACGCAGACGAGATAGAAGAGTCCATGCGCGACTGGGTGGACCCGTGCAACAATTTCGTGTTCGCGGATGTGGACGGTGAGATAGGATATCTCAATCGCGGGCAGCTTCCGATCCGCCCGATGGCGAACGCATGGCTGCCGGTTCCGGGCTGGACTTCCGTTTGCGAGTGGCGGGGGGTGGCGCCGTTCGAGCGGCTCGCGCGCATACGCAACCCGGAAGAGGGCTTGATAGTAACCGCCAACAACCGCATCGTGGGCGAAGACTATCCCTACTATATCGCGCTCGACTACGCGCCCGAATACCGCGCGCGCCGCATACTGGAGCGCCTCCGAGATCTGGACAGCGCCACCGTGGACGACATGGCGGCTATCCACGCCGAGACTACCTCGATACCCGCGCAGGTGTACACGGAGCTGATTCTCGGCGCGCCGCAGATGCAGCCCGCCGCCGAGGAGTGCCGCGCCGAGCTGGTGAACTGGGACGGGCGGATGGACAAGGGCAGCTCTGCCGCGCTGGTGTACAGCGCGTTCCGAGACTGCCTCCACCGCCGCGTGTTCCGCCACCTGCTGGGGCCTCTGTTCGAGCAGGCGACTTCCGCGGAGGGCAGGGGAGCGCCCAGCCACATCCGCCAGCTCTCCGCGCTGCTGGTCTCTCACGCGCGAGACGGCGATGTCAGCATGCTCCCGCCCGGCGAGACTTGGGAATCCATAGTCATGTCTTCGATGCGGGCGGCGGCGGATCAGCTGCGCCCCATGCTCAGCAGCCCCCAAACGCCGTTCGCCACTTGGGGCGGGTTTCACCACACGCGCCCGCGCCACCCGCTTTCGCAGGCGTTCCCGAACGCCTCGAGCCGCCTCGACCCGCCGCGATTCCCGATGAGCGGAGACGGCGACACGCCGCAGGCGGGCAGCTACTCGCCCACAGATCCGTTCGTCATCACCGGAACGTCCGTCGCGCGGTACGTGTGGGACACCGCTGATTGGGACAACTCCCGCTGGATATCGCCGCTCGGCGCGTCGGGACACCCCGCAAGCCGACACTACTCGGATCAGGCGGCGATATGGGCGGATGTGCGGCTAGTCCCAGCCCTCTACAGTTGGGAGCGCATCGAGCGAGAAGCCGAATCTTCGCAGGCGATAGCGCCCGTCGGCGTCCAGATAGCCGCCGCGCCAGCAGCCGATTCGCCAGCGACCGCGGACGCCACTAGCGCCGCGCCGGCCGAGGGACCCGCGCAGACAAGGGAGTTCGAGGGGTCCGCGGCGGAATACGGCGTCGCCATTCGCAGAAACGTCATGGTGGAGATGCGCGACGGCGCGAATATGGCGACGGATCTGTACTTCCCCGCAATCGGCGAAACGCTCGCCACCGGCGAGTTCCCCGCGATACTGGAGCGCACCCCATACGACAAGCTAGCCGCCCGCCAGACCACGCGCGGCAAGTTCTTCGCGCGGCGCGGATACGTCGTCGCCATTCAGGACGTGCGCGGCAGGTTCGCGTCCGAAGGCGAATGGCATCCGTTCGGAGAGGAGGCGGAAGACGGCTTCGATACCGTGGAATGGCTCGGAGCGCAGGAGTGGTGCAACGGCAAAGTCGGCACTATGGGAGACTCCTACGCCGGATCCGACCAAGCCGCGCTCGCCACGCTCGACCCGCCCAGCCTCGCAACCATGATAGTAGCCGTCGGCGCGTCCAACTACTTCACGAGCTCCATGCGGCACAACGGAACGCTCGAACAGCGCTTCCTCATCTACTGCTACCGCATGGCGACCACCAGCCCGGAGGCGAAGGCGGACCCAAGCCTGCGCGCCGCGCTGCTGGACATCTTCCAAAACGGCATGAGCGAAGTAGTCGAAAGCCTGCCGCTGCTGAAAGGCACTACCATACTGCGCCGAACGCCGAGCATCGAGCAATGGGCGATAGATATCCAGACGCGCGGCGACTACGATGACTACTGGAAGCAGCGCGGTTACGCGCCCGCCGAGTACTACGAGGAACACGCCGATGCGCCGACGCTCTACCTCGGCGGCTGGTACGACTCCTATGCGCGCAACACCACCGAAAGCTATGTGAAGCTGAGCCGCCTGAAGAAATCCGACCAGCGGCTGCTGATGGGGCCCTGGACGCATGGGCAGTACGAGGTCACCCACGCTGGCGACATAGACTTCGGGCTGAGCGCGCACATAGACTACAACGATCTGAAGCTGGCGTGGTTCGACCACTACCTGAAGGGGATGCGTACGGAAGTCGCGCTGTGGGAGCCTGTGCGCTACTTCGAGATGGGCGGCGGCGACGCGCGCGTTGGCGACGAGCATCGCCTGAATCACGGCGGACGCTGGCGACAGGCGGAAGACTGGCCGCCGCCCGGAACGAGCTACACAGCCCACTACATCCACGCCGACGGCTCGCTGTCCCGCGAACACCCGACCGAGGACGAGCGCCCCGAAACCAGCTACGTGTTCGATCCGTCCGACCCCGTGCCGACCATCGGCGGGGGAATATCCGCCGCCGAGCCAATAATGGCGCCGGGCGCATACGACCAGCGCGGAGACCCAAGCCGCTTCTACGGAACGCAAGACCGCCAACCCCTGAACGCGCGCCACGACGTGCTGACCTACCAAACGCCGCCGCTGGAAGCGGATGTAACGGTCACAGGGCCTATCACCGTGCGGCTATGGGCGTCGTCGTCCGCCGTGGACACCGACTTCACCGCCAAGCTGATAGACGTCTACCCGGAATCTCCGGAGTTCCCCGAAGGGCTTGCGATAAACATCACGGATTCGATAGTCCGCGCGCGCTACCGCAACGGCGGCGACGCTCCGCAGCTGATGGAGCCGTATATGGTCTACGAATTCGAGTTCGAGCTTTACCCCACTTCCAACGTGTTCGCCGCCGGGCATCGCATACGGCTAGACATAAGCTCCAGCAACTGGCCGCGCTTCGACGTGAACCACAACACCGGCGCCCCGCTGGGGGTGGATCGCACCTACGAGGCTGCTACGCAGACGGTGTTCCACAGCCCAGAACGCGCATCCCACATCGTGCTTCCGATAGCGCCGCGGTAGAGGCGTTTCGAGCCTACAGAACCATCGTTCCGGCCCCTAGCCGTCATTCCTGCGAAAGCCGGAATCCAGATTGGTTGGGGGCTGGAACGATAGTGCGCGCCGCCATTCTTCGGCGTCTGAATCAGGATTCGCGTGATATTGGGGTTGTCCTGATAGCCGCAATCCCGCGCATCCTCTAATCCTGCGAATCCTGATTTCAGACAAGCCAGCGCGCCTAACGCCTAACCGCCATTCCGAATCGCCCTGCCCGGAAGCGCGCCGGTGTGCCGCCCGCCGTCTATCACAGGCGTTCCGTTCACGATGACATACTCTATGCCGATGGGGAACTGCTTGGGCTGGGTGCGCGTCGCCGGCGCGCGGACGTTGGCGGCGTCGAAAATCGCGATGTCCGCCTTCATGCCGTCCCTCAGCGCGCCTCGGTCTTGCAATCCTAGTCGCTGAGCGGGGAACGACGTCATCTTTCGTATCGCGTTCGGCAGCGACATCTGCCGCTCGTCCCTGACGTACTCCGCCAGAATCACCGGGAAGCAGCCATACGTTCGCGGGCTAGGGAAATCTCCCAGCAGAACCGCGTCGCTGCCCACCATCGAGAGCGGATGCGTTACGAACGCCGGAAGCGTCTTCGAGTTCAGCCCCTCCGCCACGTAGCACGTCTGCAAGTCTTCCTCTATCAGCAGGTCGCAGAGCGCGTCCACCGCATGCTGATTTCGCATCTCGGCTATCTCAGCCACCGAGCGCCCCTCGTAGCGGTGGTTTTCGGGGCGCTTGAAGTAGGTGAGCCACATGTCATGCCACGTTGGCGCGCGCGGGACTACTTCGCCTCGCAGCCGCTCGCGCGCGTCGGCGTCCGCGAGCGCTTGCTTCAGCCGCGCGGGTCCGCCCTCGTGAACCCAGTCCGGGAACACTATCAGGATGCGCGTGCTGCCTAGGCTGTACGGGTAGCTGTCGAACGTAACATCCTGACCGCGCTCAGCCGCGTCTTCCACCAGCCCCAGAAGCTGCGGCGCGCCGCCGGGAGCGGGCGCTTTCTGGTAGAAGTGCGTGATGTGAACGGGAACGCCGCTCCGCTCGCCTATCTCTATGGCTTCCCTGAACGGGTCTAGGAACATGTCGCCAGATTTGTAGCGCACGTGCGTATGGTAGATGCCGCCAAGCTCCGCCACCTGCTTGGAAAGCTCCACGAGCTCGTCGGTCGAAGCGTATCCGCCGGGCGGGTAGTCCAGCCCGGTGGACATGCCGAGCGCGCCCTCCTGCATCGCCTCGCGCAGCATCGCCTTCATGTTGGCGATGTCGCGCTCCGTCGCCGGCGTAGACTCCCAGCCTACGGCGTCTATCCGCAGCGGCGAGTTGCCCAGTATGTACGCGACGTTCACGGCGGATTTTCTGTCGAACATGCTCAGATACTGCTCCACCGTAGACCACGAGCCGGGGAGGGATGGGTTGCCGTCCAACCCGGAGTTTATCTCCACGAACCGGGCGAAGTCTTCCTGAGACCTGAACGGCGCGTAGGAATTCCCGTCCACGCCGATAAGCTCCGTCGTGACGCCCTGCCGAACCTTCGGCTCATGCTCCGGCTCCGAGAGCATCACAAGCCCGGAGTGGGCGTGCATGTCTATGAACCCCGGGCATACCGTAAGCCCGCTCGCGTCGATGCGCCGCGCCGCCTCCACGTCCCTAACCGAGCCGCGAAGAACGCTCAGCCTGTCGCCCCCTATCCCGACCGAGCCGTAGTAGCCGGGGTTGCCCGTTCCGTCGATGATCAGCCCGTTCTCTATGAGAATGTCCAGCATGCGTCTCGCCTCCACAGCGCTCTTCCGTCGGCAATTGTACACTCTTGCGCGCGGGGCGGCTTCTGGCAGCGTAAAAAACGAGCTTGCTATAATCGCCATGTCCAACGTGGCATATCGAAAACCCCGCCCCCGCTTCATGGGCAAAATCCGCAGAAAGGCGCAGGGACGCACTAGATGTTAGACATGAGAGGCAGACTTACCGCACTGCTATCGAGAATATCCGATCTCATGGTGCGTCTTTGACCTCGATGGCAAGCGGGCGGAGATTGCTCGACTACAAAAAAGCTCAGCCGATCCCGCGATTTGGCAGGACAACCGCCGCGCGCGCGGGATAATGCAGAGGCTGGCGTCGCTCGAAAGCGAGCGAGACTCTTGGAACGCGCTGCTCGCCCGCGCTCAGGAGCTTGGCGAGCTTCTGGATCTGGCGATTGCCGAGCGCGACGAGTCTCTCAACGAGTCTCTCGGCGAAGAGCTTGCCGAGCTTGTCGAGACGCTCGACCGGCTGGAGCTTGCGCTGATGCTGTCCGGCGAGTACGACGACCACAACGCCATCCTCGCGCTGCACGCGGGCGCGGGCGGCGTGGACTCTCAGGACTGGGCGGAAATGCTGATGCGGATGTATACCCGCTGGGCGGAGCGCAGAGGGTTCGAGACCGAGCCGCTCGACGTGTCCGCCGGAGAAGAAGCGGGCATCAAGAGCGCGGTGATGCAGATATCCGGCGAAAACGCATACGGATACCTCAGAGCCGAAAAGGGCGTTCATCGCCTAGTGCGAATCTCGCCGTTCGACGGCAGCCACGCTAGGCACACGTCGTTCGCGCTCGCGGAAGTCATGCCCGAAGTCGAAGAGGGCGGGGAAGTGGTCATCGCGCCCGACGACATCAGGATAGACACCTTTCGCGCGGGCGGACACGGGGGCCAAAGCGTGCAGAAGAACTCCACCGCCGTTCGCATAACGCATCTCCCCACCGGCGTCCGCGTAAGCTGCCAGAACGAGCGCTCTCAGCATCAGAACCGCGAAATCGCCATGCGAATTCTCAGAGGGCGGTTAGCCGAACTGGAACTGAAGCGGCGCGCCGAAGAGCTGGCGCGCATCAAGGGCGAGCATGTATCCCCGGAGTGGGGAAATCAGATACGCAGCTACGTTCTGCACCCTTACCAGATGGTGAAAGACCACCGCACCGATCACGCCGTATCCAGCGCCGACGCGGTTCTGGATGGCGATCTGGACGGCTTCATCGTCTCCTATCTGCGCTCGACCATCGGCTAGCGCGACGCCGAATCCCCCGCGCACCGCGCCGCATCCTAATTGCGCGGAAGAAACTAATCCGCAGCCCATTGCGTTATAAAAAGCAAGAGACGCATCTAAATCTACGTGAAAATCGCAATCTGCATGAAAGTGGGAGAGACTCCAATGAGAATACTCGCGCTGATTCTGACATCCATAGCCCTGCTAGCCTTCGCCGCCTGCGGAGGCGATTCCGAAGAACCCGAACAGCCCGCGCCCGCGCCGACGCAAGAGCAGGCAGCCGCTCCGGCGCCTACCAGCGCGCCCGCCGCGCCCGCGCCCGCGGCTGCGCCGACGTCCCCGCCTGCGGCGTCCCAGCAGGCTGCCCAGCCCGCCGCGCCGCCGTCTACGGCGGCCGAGCAGCCCTCCGAAGAGCCGTCCGGCGGCGTATTCAGGCGGCTGTGGAGCGACCCGCCCACGCTGGACCCGCATCTGGCGTCCGACACCACATCCGCCGGCTTGGTGGTGGAGGTGTTCAGCGGATTGGTCGCGCTCGATACAGACCTCAGGCTAGTGCCGGACATCGCCGACCGCTGGGAGATCGACGACACCGGCACGCTGTACACGTTCCATATACGAGACAACGCCAAGTTCCACGATGGCAGCAGGGTTACGGCGGGCGATTTCAAGTGGTCGCTCGAACGCGCCGTCAACCCGGACACCGCCTCGCCGGTTGCGGATACCTACCTCAGCGACATCATCGGCGTGGAAGCGGCGCTCGACGGCGAAATCACCGACATCAGCGGCATAACCGTCATAGACGATTCCACGCTGCAAATTCAGATAGACGCGCCCAAGACGTACTTCCTCGCCAAGCTCACCTATCCCACCGCCTACGTGCTGGACAGAGAAAACGTCGAGGCGGGCGGCAGAACGTGGACGGACAACCCGAACGGCACAGGTCCCTTCAAGCTCAAGGAGTATCGCATCGGCGAGCGCATCATCCTAGAGCGCAACGAACACTTCTACAAAGAGCCGGCGCATCTCGACGCCATCGCCATGAACCTAGCCGGCGGCCAGTCCATGGCGATGTACGAGAACGATGAGATAGACATTACCGGAGTCGGCTTGTTCGACCTCGACCGCGTGCTGGACCCCAACGAAGAACTGAACAAGGAGCTTATCGTCGCTCCGCCCGACTTCAGCATCTCTTACGTCGGCTTCAACGCCAGCAAGCCGCCGTTCGACGATCCCAAGTTCAGGCAGGCTCTCAACCACGCCGTCGACAAGCGGCTGATAGCCGCCGAAGTGCTGTCCGATCTGGTAGAGCCGGCCTATGGCATCCTGCCGCCGGGATTCCCCGGCTACAACCCGAACCTCACAGGTCTGGAGTACGACGCCGATCTGGCTAGACAGCTGCTCGAAGAATCCAAGTACGCGGACCCCGCCACGCGCCCCGACATCATAGTCACCGTGCCGGGAACCGGCGGCAGCATCGGGCTGGACCTCGAAGTGGTGATAGAGATGTGGAAGCAGGAGCTTGGCGTAGAGGTGGAGATCCAGCAAGTGGAGTGGGCGACTTACCTGCAAGACCTGGACCGTCAGCGCTTCCAAGCCTACGGCGGGCTGGGCTGGCAGGCGGACTATCCCGATCCGCAAGACTTCCTAGATATACTCTTCCACACCGATAGCTCCATCAACCACGGCTCCTACTCCAACCCCGAACTGGACGCCATCCTAGAGGAGGCGCGCACCGAGCAGGACGTGGAGCGGCGGACGCAGCTGTACAACGAAGCGGAGCAGATAATCGTAGACGATGCCGCGTGGCTGCCTCTCTGGTATACTGGCGAGCGTTACGTGCTAATCAAAGATTACGTGGACGGCTACCGCGTTACGCCGATGATAGTGCCGAAGCTGAGACAGATCCGCTTCGCCGAGTAAGCGGGCGAGCCGTCTGAACCAAGCCAAACAAGAGGCGCTCCGCAAGGAGCGCCTCCCCCCGTATATTCCATGTGGCTGTACATCTCTAGAAGGCTCTTGTGGCTGCCGGTCTTGCTGCTGGCGACGTCGCTCGTCACTTTCACGCTAGGCAGGTTTGGCCCCGGCGACCCGGTGCAAGTGCTTCTCGGAGACCGCTACGACCCGGACTCCGCCGTCACGAAGAGCCTGGAGCGGGAGTTCGGGCTAGACCGCCCCTTCGCGATACAGTACGCGGATTACATGTGGAACGCGCTTCACGGCGACTTCGGCGAGAGCTACCGCTTCAGGGGCAGACCGGTTAGCGAGCTTCTCTACGCCAAGATGTGGGTGTCGTTTCAGGTCAACCTAGCCGCGCTCGCCGTCAGCCTCGCCGTCGGGCTTCCTCTCGGATTCTTCATCGCGCACAAGCAAGGCTCGTGGATGGACCCGACTACCGTATCCATCTCGCTCTTTCTCATGTCCATCCCGATAATGGTCACCGTCCCCGCGTTCCTGTGGGTGTCCTGTCTCAAGACAGACTTGCTGCCATGCTCCGGGTGGGGCGGCTTCTTCGACGTTCGGATAATCACCCCCGCGATAGTGATGGGCATTCCGGGCATCGCCGGGCTTCTGCGGCTCATGCGCGCCAGCACGCTCGACGTAATGGGGCAAGACTTCATCAGGACGGCATACGCCAAAGGGCTTGCTAGGGTCAGCGTAGACTATCGCCACGTTCTGAAGAACGCCATCATCCCAATAATAACCGTGCTGTCGTTCACGCTGGCGGGAATGCTCACGACAGGCTTTATAACCGAACGGCTGCTGGGCATTCCGGGCGTGGGGAGCCTCGCCATAGACTCTATCTTCAACCGGGATTATCCCGTCATCATGGCTATCGGCTTGATAACCTCGACCGCGTTCGTGCTGGCGAACCTTCTGGCGGACATCGCGTATTCCATCGTAGACCCAAGGATTAGGTACCAGTGAGTCGGGATCGCGCATCCATCGCGCTCCCGGAGCTGGAGTCCGCCGCCGGAGATCAGGGCGGGCGCGGTCACCTCGCCCGCGCGTGGTCTAGGCTGATCCGCAAGAAGCTGGCGATGATAAGCCTCGCGCTCATCGTCGGCATATACTCCCTCGGCATCTTCGCGCCGCTGATAGCGCCCTACGAATACACCGCGCAGGACTATACCGCCATTCGCAAGCCGCCGAGCTTGGATCACTGGGCGGGAACCGATCTCAAGGGTCGAGACCTGCTCAGCCGCGTGATGTGGGGCATTCAGAACACCGTCATCATAACCGTCATATCCATGGCAACCGGCGGGCTGGCGATCGGCGTTACGCTCGGCTTGGTCGCCGGCTACTTCGGGCGGTGGGTAGACGCGCTTGTCATGCGGATAGGCGAGGTGTTCGCGTCGTTCCCGGACATCCTGCTCGTCATTATGCTCGCAGCCACGGTTGGGCCAAGAATACGGGAGTTCTTCAGAAATCTGGAAGACGCCACGGCCATAGACGGCATAGTTCGGGCGGGCGTAGTGGATTATCTGATAATATCGCTCGCGCTGCTGTCGTTCAGCTGGTTCGGCATGGCGAGGATAGTGCGCGGTCAGGCTCTCACGATAAAGCATTCGCAGTACGTGGACGCGGCGCGCGCTACGGGCGCAAGCGTGGCGCGAATCCTGTTCGTTCACCTGCTGCCCAACGCCATAAGCCCTATCGTGGTGGTCGTCACCATGGGCATGGGGTCTATGGTAGGCACGGAGATAATTTTGAGCTGGCTGGGGCTGGGCATCCAGCCGCCGCGCCCCAGCTTGGGCGTCATGCTGCTGGAGGCGGGCAGCCTGAGCGCTCTGCGCGAAGTGCCATGGATGCTGATTACGCCCGGCGTAGTCGCGTGGACTATGGTTCTCTCGTGGAACCTGCTGGGCGACGCGCTGAACGACGTTCTCAACCCGCGCACGCGCTGAGCGACGATTTTCCCATGCCGCCGCGCCGCGCTCTCGATTGCGGGCGCGGCAAATCTAGGAGAACGCGATGTCTTTCAACCTGCTTATCATAGACGAAGCCGGCGCTGAGCGCGGACGGGTGGGGGAGTGGCCCAGCCTGTTGCGCGACGCGGTGCCGGGCATAGAGGTGAACATAGCCCGCTCCGCAGGCGAGGCGATGGAGCTTATCGGCGAGGCGGACGCCGCCTTTGGCGACATCGCGCCGGAGATATTCGCGCGGCGCGGCAATCTGCGCTGGATAGCCTGCCCGCAGGCGGGGCCGCGCGCGGGATACTACCACCGCGAGCTGATAGACAGCGGCGTGACGGTAACCAACACGCGCGACATCTACAACGACCACATCTCCAACCACATCATGTCCTACGTGCTGGCGTTCGCGCGCGGGCTGCACGTCTACATCCGCCAGCAGACCGAATCGAAGTGGCTGCCGGGCTATGAGATAGTGAACCTGCCAGACGCAACCGCCGTTGTAGTGGGCGTTGGCGGCATCGGCGGCGAAACGGCGCGCCTGTGCGCGGAGTTCGGCATGACCGTCATCGGCGTGGATCCGCGCGTCGCGGCTCCGACCGCCGGCGTATCCGAGCTAGTTCCGCCCGACGCGCTGGACGAGGTTCTGCCGAGAGCCGACTTCGTGATAGCGACCGTCCCCGAAACGCCGCAGACTCAGCGCATGTTCGACCGCGCGCGATTCGCCAAGATGAACCCCCGCGCGCACTTCATCAACATCGGGCGCGGCGCGACCGTCGTCTTGGACGATCTAGTCGCCGCGCTGGAGGCGGGCGAGATTCGCGGCGCGGCGCTCGACGTGTTCGAGACCGAGCCGCTCCCAGTGAACCATCCCCTTTGGACTATGCCCAACGTCATAATAACGCCCCACTGCGCCGGCGCGGGTCCGTATCTGGACGACCGCCGAACCGACCTGTTCATAGAGAACTGCGTTCGCTTCGCCGAGGGGCGCGAGTTGAAGAACGTCGTAGACAAGGCGAACTGGTACTAGCGCGTGGACCTCTACCTAGTCGATGGCACCTACGAGCTGTTTCGCGCCCACTTCGGGGCGCCCAAGCGCGCTGCGCCCGACGGCTCGCCCGCAGGCGCGGTCGCCGGGCTGATTCGGACGCTCGCGCTCCTGCTCAGGGAATCATCCCCCGCATACGTCGCCTGCGCGTTCGACAACCCTATAGAATCTTTCCGCAACGACCTGTTCGACGGATACAAGACGGGCGAGGGCGTCCCCGAAGAGCTTGCCGCCCAGTTCGAGCTTGCCGAGCGCGCGTCCGAGTCTCTCGGAATAACGACGTGGCGAATGGAGGAGTTCGAGGCGGACGACGCCATAGCCACCGCCGTCGCCCGCTGGAAGGACGAGCCGACGCTGGACTGCGTAGTCATATGCTCCGTGGACAAAGACCTGATGAGCTTGGTCGAAGGCTGTCGCGTAGTGGTGTGGGACCGCAGGCGCGATATTACATATGCCGAGCCGGACGTGGTAGAACGATTTGGCGTTCATCCGTCTTCCATACCGGATTATCTGGCGCTGGTGGGCGACGCGGCGGACGGCATTCCGGGCGTGCCTCGCTGGGGCGCGAAGGGCTCGGCTATCCTGCTCGCGGAGTACGGCTGCATCGACTCCATCCCCGATTCCGAACTGGAATGGAGCGTCGCCGCGCGCGGCGCGAAGGGCATGGCGAAGAACCTAGCTGACGCGCGGGAACGAGCCCGCCTGTACAAGCGGCTCGCAACCCTTCGCATAGACGTTCCGCTCGCCGAGAGCCTAGACGATCTGCTGTGGCGTGGAGCGCGGCGGGAAGAGTACTTGGCGCTGTGCGGCGAACTGGGGCTGGAGCGGCTCGGCGACGCGCCTAGCCGCTGGCGGCGGGCGCGGGATGCGTGAGCGATAAGGGGAGTACCCCCGGCGGGACTCGAACCCACGCGCCTGGCTCCGGAGGCCAGCGCTCTATCCGCTGAGCTACGGGGGCATCTCGCCCCAGACTATACCAAGCGCGCCGACGGCGGGCAAGGCTCGGCGCGCGCGGGTTCTCGAACGCGGCGGCGGAAGCCGTTGGTGGCATAGCCAACGGATGGCTAAGAGACTTGGCAACTACTTGACATGCCTGTTTGCGGTGCATATGATTATGCCGAATTTGCGAACCGTCGGCATGTCCGGCAACAGCCCTGTGTTTTCGGCGGCGGACAGTCCCAAAGAAACGGTTAACGATGGACTTTAGCCCAAGGAATCATCTCGAGAGGGGGTCAGATGAGAAGGAGTTTCCCCATTAGGGGCATAGCGAGCGCCCTGCTTTCTTCTGTTCTATTGTTGGTATTGATAGCCTGTCAGGGGCCGCCGGGAGAACCCGGACTTCCCGGTCTCCCTGGCAATCCGGGCAACCCCGGCGCGCAAGGCGCTCAGGGACCGCAGGGCGACCCGGGCATCCCAGGCCTTCCCGGCCACCCGGGCAACCCGGGACCCGCTGGCCCTCCGGGGCCTCCGGGCGCTCAGGGACCGCAGGGCGATCAGGGCGTATCTCCTGAAGCGGCGATAGCCCTTGACAAGACCGTAATCGCAACATCCGGAGACCCGATCACCGTTCGCGGTTCGGGGTTCATCCCGGGCGAGGCGATTACGCTCACGCTCAAGATCGATGACGACTTGTCGATCATCGCCGCAGGCGGGCGAGGCTCGCAGGCGCAGGCGAACGCCTCCGGCGCGTTCAGCATTGCCTTCGATGAAATCGGCGGCGCTGACGCGAGCCAGTCTCGCGCTCCCGGAAGCCGCAGCTTCATGGCGGTAGGCTCCGCCGGCAGCAGGGCGAGCGTCCCTGTCCGGATAGTCGAAGCCCCACAGCCAGCCACGTCCGTAGACACTAGCCTCCTCGCCGCCGGAACCGCCGTTGGCGAGCCGGTAGAAGTCTGGGGAGCGGGCTTTGAGGATGGCGAAGTAGTATCCCTAATCGCCGTAGGAGCTGCGGAAGGCGGAGGCAACCGAATACTGGGCGGGGCAAACGCTAACAGCTCCGGCGCCTTCACCACAGAAGCCGCCAACCCGCTCGACATCGGTCTGTACACCCTGCGCGCGGTCGGCAACAAGGGTTCCACGGCAACCGCTCCTCTCGCAGTCGTAGAGGCGAAGTAGCTGCCCTAGCCAACATATAGACAGAAACAAACACAATTTGCGACGCCTCCCATCAAGGGAGGCGTCGTTTTGCGTGGGGAATATAGTAGGGGAGAGCGCAGAAACTCTTCGAGCTACGCTTCCTTCGACAGGCTCGGAGCCTGCCCCGCGCCTGATGCGGGGGCGAACGTTCTAAAGCTGAAAATCGTTCTCGCTCGGGGCGGAGAGGCTGGCAAGAGGGGTAGGCGCTCCCAGTCGTCCAGTCGTCAGAATCAGGATTCGCATGATTCTGAGATTCTTAGGATTCTCACGGCGCCATCTTGGATATCCACTAATCCAGAGAATCCTGATTCTGACAATAGACAGGCGCCCCGCGCCCCCGTGCGGATCCCTGCCTGCGCCGTAATGACGGCGCGCCTACCCCTGCAAGCCCACAGAGGGGATTGGGAGCTTAGAGCCTGCTCCCGTCGGAACTCGAAGACGCCAAAATCCAGAAGGGGCGGATCGCTAAGCGGGCGTTTGCCCTCTCTCACGCTCCGCCGCCGGCGTCCTAGACCGCGTTACCTTGAGCGTCGTCGGGCGCCGCCCGCTCGTGCTTACCACCTCGATGCTCAGCCCCGCGTGCTTCACCGTGTCGCCCGATACCGGCACCTTGCCCAGACGGTCGAACACCAAACCGCCGATGGTGTCGAAGCCTTCGCCCACCACGTTCACGCCAAGCGCCTCGTTCAGGTCGTCCACCGCCACGCGGGCGTCTACGACGAACTCCGTCTCGCTGACCACTTCTATCTCCGGATCCTCAGCGTCGAACTCGTCGCGTATCTCGCCCACTATCTCTTCCAAGAGATCTTCTATCGTGACGATGCCCGATACGCCGCCGTACTCGTCCACCACAACCGCGAGGTGCGTGCGCCCCTCCCTGAACTCATCCAGCAGCCCTTCCAGAGTCTTGGATTCGGGGATGAAGAGCGGCTCGCGGATGACGCTCTTGGCGAGCGATTGAGACGCGCCGCCGGCTTTGGCGAGCTTCGGCAAGACGTCTCTGGCGTGCGCCACCCCGATGATGCGGTCCAAGTCGCCCTCGTAGACAGGGATGCGGCTGTGTCCCGCGCTGTCCATACGCTCGACCAGCGTCTCCAGCGTCGCGTCGGATTCCACCGCCACGATGTCCACCCGCGGAGCCATTATCTCGCGCGCCACTGTCTTATCCAGCCGCACTACGCCGCGAATCATCCGAACCTCATGCTCGTCCCATTGCTCTTGGGCTATGGACAGCATGACTTCCAAATACGGCTCCGACGCCGTTGGGAAGGCTGGCATCCTGCGCGCTATCGTCGCTTCGACGAGCAGAATGGGGCGCAGGGGGAACGAGAGCATCCACGACGCGCGAGCCATGAAGCCGCTTACGGCTTCGGCGTGTCCGACGCCCAAGCGTCGCGCGACGTATGCCGCCGCCTTGAGGACTGCCAGCGCGCCGACGGTTCCCGCCGAGAATGCCAGCCAGCCGCCGCCCCCGACGGACATCGCCAGCGCCGCGCTAGAAACGATTGCCGCCGCCAGCGCCATCAGGCTGACCAGTCTGAGGGGGGCGGTCGGTCCCGCGGGGATGCCAGCCGCCAGCCGCAGGCTGCCCGGATCGGTAGTCGTCCCGTTCAAGGGGCCGCGCGCAAGCTCCTGAATCCGAGCGACAATAGCCGCCGCGCCCAGCTCCGCGAGCGCGAACGCCGCCGTCGATAGCAGCAGCGCGAGCGTCGACAACGCACTGTCGATCTCCAATTCAGGCGCCTCGCCGGTCGGAATTCGCCACCCGCTTCCCCCGTCGCGCGCGGTTCGCCGCTCCCTTGGGCAGCATCCGCGCGGGAGCGCCCACGGCGATGGCTCCCGGCGGCACGTCCCGCGTCACCACAGAGCCTGCGCCTGTCGACGCCCCCTCTCCAATGCTTACCGGCGCGACCATCATCGTGTCGCATCCGATGAAAGTGTCGTCTCCGATTGCGGTGCGATGCTTATGCTCGCCATCGTAGTTGCAGGTAATGGCTCCCGCGCCTATATTCGCGTCGCGTCCAACGTCCGCGTCGCCTATGTAGCTCACGTGTCCAGACTTCGCGCCGCGCCCGATTCGGCTGTTTTTGACCTCGCAGTAGTTGCCGATATGCGCGCCCGCCTCTATGAGGCAGCCGGGTCTGATGTGGCTGAAGGGGCCAACCGTCACATCCGATTCCAGCGTAGAGTTTTCTACTACCGAAGAAACCACGCTCACGTCGTCTGCGATGATAGAGTCGTCGATGATAGAGTTGGGGCCTATCTCGCAGCCCTCGCCGATGCGCGAGCCGCCCCTGACGTGCGTGTTTGGCATCAATATCGTGTCCATGCCGATTTTCGCCGCGCTGTCTATGTATACGGATGAAGGGTCCGTCATGGTTACGCCTTGCCGCATCCACTTCTTGCGAATGCGGTCGCGCTCTATGGATTCCGCAACCGCCAGCTGCGCTCGCGTGTTGACGCCGATAGCCTCGTTCGGGTCGTCCAGCGTGAGCGCAGCCACGCCGCGCCCCTGCGATGCCGCCATGCTGACTAGCTCCGTCAGGAGCGGCTCGCCGGTCGGCGACGGCTCGAGTTTCGGGAGGTTCTCCCACAGCCAGACGGCATCGAAACAGTAGACCCCAGCGTTGATCTCTTGGATTCGCAGCGTATCTTCATCCGCAATCGCCTGCTCGATGACTGCTTCGACGCGCCCGCCGTCGTCGCGAACTACGCGCCCAAGCCCGGATGGGTCCGCCGCAACCGCCGTCGCTATAGACATCGGCGCGTTCGACGCGGCGCGAATCTCGATTACCGAGCGCAGCGAGCGCGGCGTGATGAGCGGGATGTCGGAGTTCAGCGCGACGATGGTTTGGAAGCCGCCCGCCGCGTCTCGCGCGCTGAGCAGCGCGTTAGCCGCGCCGAGCGCTTTCGGCTGAACGACGAACTCGCATCCGCCGCCCAGCGCGGCGCGCGCGGGGGAGGAGTCCGGCGGCGTCACCACAATGATAGGGTCGCACCCGGCGTCGCGCGCGGCATCCACCACGCGGCGGAGCATCGGCTTCCCGCCAACGGTGTGGAGCGCCTTCGGGGTGCGCGATTTCATTCGCGTTCCCCTGCCTGCGGCGAGCGCTATGGCTACGGTGGAGGTCATGGCGCGGACACAAAAAAACGCCCAACCGAAAGGCATCTTATTCTTATGCCCGAGTCGGACGCGGAAACGCTGATATGTCTACCAGATAAATCGTCCACTTTAGCGGATGCTATCAAATGCCGTTCGGCATGTCAATCGGCGTTTGGCGCGCCAACTTTCTCCACGCTAGACATCCCGCCTTGTCCGCTCTATCCTGAATCCCGACCCCAACCCAATGGCTATAGGAGGCTACGATGGCAAGGTTCAAGGTGGCGGTGCAGCGCCCCTCAAATGTTACTTACGCGCTCGGCGGCGGCGATTACGGGCTGGAGATGGAATACCTCTCCACCGTGGACGCCGAGATAGTGGAGATCGAAGCGTCGAGCGAGGGCGAGTTCATCGAGCAGGCGAGAGACTGCGACGCGCTGATTGCGCGAGGAGACCGAATCAGCGCGGCAATCATCGACAGCCTAGAAAAGTGCAAGATAATCGCGCTCGGCAGCGTCGGCGCGGATACGGTGGACGTCGCGGCGGCTACGGCGCGAAACATCCCCGTGACCAACGTCCCGGACACCTTCATCGAAGAAGTGGCGGACCATACGATGATGCTCATCCTAGCCACTTTCCGACGCCTTACGCTCATGGATAAGATGGTGCGAACCGGGCGTTACGGCGAGGGCAGGCCCTACCTGAACCAGTTCCCGCGACTGTACGGGCAGACGCTTGGGTTCGTGTCTTTCGGACACGTCGCGCGCGCCACCGCGCTCCGCGCCCAACCGTTCGGCGTCCGAATGCTAGCGTTCGACCCGTACATCGAAGAGCTGATGATGACCGAGTACGGCGTCGAACCCGTCGGCTTGAACGAGCTGTTGGAGCGATCCGACATAGTATCCATGCACGCGCCTTCCACGTCTGAAGTTCACCACATGCTGACTACGGAACACTTCCAGCGCATGAAGCCCACCGCGCTGTTCATCAACAACGGGCGCGGTCCGACGGTGGACGAGGCGGCGCTGATAGAGGCTCTCCAGCAAGGCTGGATTGCGGGCGCGGGGCTAGACGTTACCGAGCTCGAGCCGCCCGCGCCCGACAACCCGCTGCTGAGCATGGAGAACGTGATTCTCACGCCGCACGTGGCATCCGCGTCCGCGAGGATGTCGCCCGAGGCGCGCCGCAGGGTAGGGCAGGAGATATCCTTGGCGCTGAGCGGGCGCTGGCCGCGAACCTGCGTCAACCCTTCGGTGCTTGTCAAGACCGATCTGGTTCGCTGGCAGCCGTACTCTATGGGGCGAGGTCCGGGGTCTGGCTAATATCCCTTCGCCCGTTCGTGGTCTGACAGGGGCGCGTTCGTATCGCGGCTAGACGCAATGCTGATAGGGGTATGTATTGGATTATCTGTCATTCTGAACGCAGCGAAGCGGAGTGAAGAATCTAAAATGGCTGTCGACTGCGTGCTTATGCAGACTCGGCGATGGCTGTCCGGTCTTGCGATCATGGATTTTAGATTCCTCGCTGCGCTCGGAATGACAGGGGGTGACCGCACCGTGGTGGCAATATGTCGCCGTTTCGCCATGTTCCCCTCACCCCAACCCTCCCCGCGGAGGGTCTGATATGGGCGTGTATTGGATTATCCGTCATTCTGAACGCGGCGGTATGTATTGGATTATTTGTCATTCTGAACGCAGCGAAAGCGTAGTGAAGAATCTAAAATGGCTGTCGTCAGCGTGCTTATGCAGACTCGGCAATGGCTGGTCTGGTCTTGCGATCGTGGATTTTAGATTCCTCGCTGCGCTCGGAATGACAGAGGGAGTTGACCGCACCGTGGTGGCAATATGCCGCCGTTTCGTCATGTCCCCTCACCCCAACCCTCTCCCGCGGAGGGTCTGATAGGGGTATGTATTGGATTATCCGTCATTCTGAACGTGGCGGTATGTATTGGATTATCTGTCATTCTGAACGCAGCGAAAGCGGAGTGAAGAATCTAAAATGGCTGTCCACTACGTGCTTATGCAGACTCGGCAATGGCTGTCCGGTCTTGCGATCATGGATTTTAGATTCCTTGCTGCGCTCGGAATGACAGGGGGAGTCGACCGCTCATAGCTGGAATCAGCCTACCGCCGCCGTGCCGAACGCCTCTAGGGTGAGGGTGAGTTGACCGCTCATAGCGGAATCAGCTTACCGCCGCCGTGCCGAACGCCTTTAGGGTGAGGGTGAGTTGACCGCTCATAGCTGGAATCGGCTTACCGCCGCCGTGCCGAAACGCCTTTAGGTGAGGGTGAGTCGACCGCTCATAGCTGGAATCGGCTTACCTACCCTTGTAAGCCTACGGAGGGGAGAGGGAGTCATTCGGTGGCATTTGGCTTTACATACCCCTATCAGCGTCAAGAGGGTGGGAGCTTGCCGGATGGCGCGGCGGCTTCGCCAACTGCACCAGAAGCATAGTCGCCGCGCCGAGCGCCGCGAACGCTATGAACGCCGGCGCGTAATCGCCCGTGACGTCGAACGCAAGCCCCGCGAGAACTGCGCCGATAGCCTGCCCCAAGCTAGTGAACGGCTCGGTCGCGCCGCGAATCACGCCCAGCGACCGCCGCCCGTAGTAGTCGGCATACGCCACCGGGGGAACCGACAGCATCCCGCCCAGACCGAACCCGAACAGCGCGGAGTACGCCCACGCTTCGATAGTCGAATCGGCAGTCATGAGCAGCCCCACGCCCACCGCCATGTTCAGCGCTATCAGCGTCATGACGTGTCTCGCGGGCAGCTTCTCCACTACCCAGCCCCACGCGACGCTTCCCAGCCCTAGAAACAGGGCGTTGAGACCCACGCCTACGCCCGAATACACCGTAGACAGCTGCTGATCGCGCAGGAACGCCGCGAGGTGCGTGTTGACGCCCGCCTGCATCAGGAACAGCGCTCCCGTAGCCGTCGCCAGTATCCACAGCGCGGGTGTCCGCATCGCCTGTTTCAGCGTCCACTCCGGTTCATCCGCGCCGCCGCCGTTCTCCGCCCCCTCGCTCGCGCCCTCGGCGTCGCCGTCCGGGCGCAGGTTCATGTCTTCCGGGCGCTGTCTGATTAGCAGCATCGTCGGAAGGAGCGCCACCGCCCACGCGACAAGCCCCAAGACTATCCAAGCCTCTCGCCAGCCCCTAGCGGCGATGACTATCGACGCCAGCAGCGGGAAGGCTATCATGCCGATGGAATGCGACATGAACAGGATGCCGCTTGCGCGCCCGCGCATTCGGATGAACCAGCGCGACACCACTACCGACGCGCCTATCTGCACCGGGCTGGAGAAGATTACGCGCCCTATGCCGTATGCGATGTAGAACGTCAGCGGAATCGTAGCCCACGCGAGCGAGATTGTCGACAAGCCGAGAACGAACACGCTTCCCGCCAGCACGAGCCGCGCGCCGTAACGGTCTATCAGCCATCCGAACGGCGGCGACGCGACGGACGCCGCAAGCCCGCCGACGCTGGCGGCGCCCGCTATCAGCGTGCGGCTCCAGCCCAATTCCTGCGCCAGCGGAAACATGAACACCGCGATGGTTAGGCTAGCCGCCGCGTTCCGCACCACCTGCGCGCTGCTCGCAGACGCCAGAACCACCCAGCCATAATAGAACGGCGTCTTGCGGTCGATTAGGGAGGCTAGGCTCAAAGGCGATGCTCCGACGGCTGAACGGGTTGGGGCGCAACGGCTAGGGGATGCTAACAACTAGCCGTCGAGAGCGTCAATTGTGGAGTTTGGAGGTTTGCCCTCGCAAAGCATCCCCCGTATAATCGGGCTGATTTTGGAAACGACACGCATCCAGACGCGGCAAGCATAGGAGCGAACATGGGAGCACAGGTCATCATTTACGGTCCCAGCGGAGACTCGCTGGCAGACTTCAACAGGGTTGCGCCGGAGGGCATAGAAGTGGGCTGGGTAGATTCCAGCCTGCCGCTCGACGAGCAGGCGCCCGCGCTCGAAGACGCGCAGGTCGCCATCGTCGCGGGCGCGTCGGTAACCGTAGAGGTCGCCCAGCGCGCGCCAAACCTCAAGCTAGTGCAGACCACCAGCGCAGGCACCGACACGCTCGACAAGACCGCGCTCGGCGAAATGGGCATCCGCGTATCCAACAACGGCGGCGGAAACGCCGTCGCGGTGGCGGAACACACCATAGCGCTCTTGGTAAGCACCATCCGCAAGCTCCAGCTTCAGTTCAACTCCGTCAAGGCGGGCGAGTGGGCGGGCGACATCAGGCAGGCGTGGTTCTCGCAGGCTAACGAGATACAGGGCAAGACAGTCGGCATCGTAGGGCTTGGGCGTATAGGCTCCAACGTCGCGCGGAGGCTTCAGGGCTGGGATTGCGACATGATCTACTACGACGTAGTGAACCCCGAAGAGGGTATCGAAGAGGAACTTGGGCTAGAGCGAGCGCCGCTCGATGAATTGCTCAGCCGCTCCGACATCATCACCCTGCACGTGCCGCTCAACAGCCAGACGCGCGGCATGATCAGCGATGCCGAGTTCGACATGATGAAGCCGACTGTCGTGTTCATCAACGCTTGCCGAGGTCCGGTCGTAGACGAGGCGGCGCTCATCCGCGCGCTCCAAGCGGGCAAGATAGCGCAGGCGGGGCTGGACGTTCTCGAAGAGGAGCCGACGTCGCCGGACAACCCTCTGCTGCACATGGACAACGTGCTGGTAACGCCGCACCTAGCATCGTTCACGCAGGAATCTGGGGAGAAGAGCCGCACCTTCGCGGTGTACAACGCGCAGCGCGTGATTAGGGGAGAGGATCCCGAATCCGTAGTTCTGCCGGATTAGGCGGCGGCATCAGGGGGCGCGAGCGGCTACCCGCCCGGAAGCCGATCGCGTCCCACGCCTAGCTTGCCCAGCAGCTCCAGCGGCGCGGCGTCTAGCAGCGCGGTCGCCTCTTTGTAGTCGAGACCGGAGCCGCGCGCCACGCTCATGGCGAACTCGCGGTCTAGCAAGTCTCCCGGCTCGTGCGCGTCGGAATCCAGAATCATCCGCGCGCCAGCCGCGCGCGCGGTTCGCGCCACGTGGCCATTCGCCAAGCCGTGCCCCTTTCGCGCGGACACCTCTAGGAACACGCCGTTGTCCGCCGCGATTCGCGCCTCTTCAGGCGTTATCAACCCCGGATGCGCCAAGATGTCCACGTGCGCGCTGGAAACCGCCGCCAAGTTCGTTCCTTCGACCACAGGCTCCATAATCGTTTCGCCGTGAACGTTCACCACAGCCGCGCCCAGCTTGCGGCACTCGCTCGCCAGATAGTCTATGTCTTCGCTGGGCGTGTGGGTTATCTCGACGCCCGGAAGCGCCAAGATGTCCCAACGCCTGTTCGCCATCTCGCAATCCGCAACCAGCGTCTTGAGGACGAACTCCATGTTGCCCGCGCCCACGTGGTCGGTAATCGCCATCGCGCGATAGCCGATGTGTATGGCGCGGCGAATAAGCTCGACTGGGGATAGAACGCCGTCGCTCAAGAACGTGTGGGTGTGGAAGTCGAACATCGCGCGCTACCCTCGCTATCCTTCGGACTGCTGCCGAAGCGTTTCGGCGAGGCTCCGCATCGCAGGACCCGTTTTGCCCATGTAGAACGGCGGCGGCGCGGGGGGATGGCTGATCTTCAGACACACGAACACGGGGCCGTTCTGCTCCATGATGCGCGGAAGCTCGCTCGTCAGGTCTTCCAGATCGCTGAATTCGTAGGAACGTTCGATGCCGGCGTCGCGTGCCATTGCCGCGAAGTCGAACTTGCCGGATCCGGGTATGGGCTGGCCTCCGGTGGTGAAGTACATCCCGTCCTCGAACACGAAGTGGATCATGTTGTCGGGCGCGCTCTCCGCCAGCGTCACTAGCGCGCCGAGGTTCATCAGCAGCGCGCCATCTCCGTCCAAGCAGATAACCTTCCTGTCCGGCTGCGCCAGCGCGATGCCCATTGCGACGGATGACGCCTTGCCCATCGCGCCGAATATCGGCAGGTCGAGATCCGTTCGCTCAGAGACCGAATCCCAGTATCGGTTCGGCGTCATCGTGCCGACTACGACGGAATCGCCCCGAACGTCGCTGATAGCCTTAGCCGCGTCTAGTGATGAGATCATCGCGTCCGCTCCTTGCGCGTCAGTTTGTGGCTCTGAATTGTAGTGCGTGGGATGGACAGGCACAACCGCGCGCGCTTGCGGCTAAGAAAGCGCCATCGCGGAAAACGCTGTCGAGCCGCGCTTCATGCCGCTTTCTCCCCATTCCAACGGCTAGCCTCGATACTGGAATCTGCGCGGCAGCTCGGCGCGGACGCCGAGCGCGACGAGCGTTCGCTGAGCCGCGAAGTCCGCCACGTCGTCTATCGTAGTCTGGCGCTTCAGGTAGAACGCCGGCTCCGGAGGCACGATAGTCGCGCCGAGATTCGCCAGCTTGGTCAGGTTCTCTAGGTGGAGCGCGCTTAGCGGCGACTCTCGCGGCATGACTACGAGCGGGCGGCGCTCCTTTATGGTGACGTCCGCCGCCCTGCGGATGAGGTTGTCCGCGAGTCCGTGCGCGATGGCGGCGACGGTAGCCATGCTGCACGGCGCGATAGCCATTCCGCGAGCCGGGAACGTGCCGCTCGCGGGCGGCGCGGCTATCTCCGCCGGCGCGTGATAGCTGAACTGCCCGGAATCCGTCCAGCGTTCGAGAGCCTCGCCGAAAGACTCGTCCATCTCGCGTTTCCACACGATTCTTGCCGCGGACGATGCGGACGCTATCACCGGCGCGCCCTCAGCCAGAAGCGCGTCTATCACGCGCGCCGCTAGAATCGCGCCGCTCGCGCCCGTGATGCCGACTACTACCGGCATAGCGCCGCTCACAGGTATACCGCCCCCGCCGCGCCGACTAGCATGGTAATCGACACGGCGGCGTTGATTCTGCCGAACGCCATGCCCATGCGCGATAGGTCGTTCGGCGTGACTATCAGATGCTTGTAGACGAGAATCCCAGCCGCCGCGACGCACGCCGCGAAGTACGGCAAGCCAAGCCCCATTCGCAAGCCGAGAGCGACGAGGGTGACGACCGCCAGCGCGTCCATCGCGCGAGCCGCTCTGAAGGCGTTGACAACGCCGAACCGCGCCGCCACCGAGTGCAGCCCGTGACTGCGGTGGAACTCCACATCCTGCGCGTGGTAGATGATGTCGAAGCTGCCCGCCCAGAGCGCGACCGCGAGCGACAGCGCGACAGGCTCCAGCGCGAGGCTGCCCGTTACGCCTATCCACGCGGCGGAGGGCGATATCGCCAGCGCCCAGCCCAGCAGCAGGTTAGCCGTCCACGTGAACCGCTTGGTGTACGGATACGCTACCAGATACGCCGCCGCCACGGGCGCGAGCGCGAACGCCAGCGCGTTCAGGCTGTAGGCTGCGAACAGGAACGCCGCCAGCGCCGCAACCGCCGCCGCGGACAGCTCCCACGCGCTCAGCAAGCCTCGGGGCAGGTGGCGCATAGCCGCGCGCGGGTTGACGGCGTCGATGTGGCGGTCGATGACGCGGTTGGCGCACATGCCCACGGTTCTCGCGCTCACCATGGCGAGCGTTATCCAGCCGAACACAGCCCAGCCGGGAAACCCGTCCGCCGCCAATATCATGCCGATATACGCGAACGGCAGCGCGAATACGCTTTCGTGGAACTTGATAGCGTCCACGAACAAGGGGGCTTTGCGCCAGATTGGAACGGCGCGGGCGCTCGCGCTCAAAATCCGTACTCCCTCCACCTGCCATCCACCAGCCGCTTCACCTCATCGCTCATCACTATTTCAGGGGGCCAATCGCGGCTGCGCCCCTCGCCGCGCAGCTTCGCCGTGGCGTCTATGCCCATCTTGCTGCCGAACTTAGGCGTAGGGGTGGCGTGGTCGAGGTCGTCCAGGGGGCCATCCGCAAACACCACGTCCGTAGCCGGGTCTATGTTGTTCGCAACCCGCCACGCCACTTCGGATGCGTCGTGAACGTCCACGAAATGATCCACTACGATTATCGTCTTCACCAGCATCATCAGCCCAATTCCCCAAAGCGCGTGCATCACCTTGCGCGCGTGTCCGGGGTACTCCTTTCGTATGGATACGATGACTAGGTTATGGAATATGCCTTCCGCCGGCATTTCGATGTCCGCGACTTCGGGCAGCGCCATCTGCAACGCGGGCAGCATGACGCGCTCCGCCGCCTTGCCCATGAAGAAATCTTCCGTTGGCGGCCTGCCCACCATCGTAGTGGCGTATATCGGATTGCGGCGGCGCGTCATTGCAGTCACGTGAAACACGGGATACGGCTCTGCGGGGGAGTAGTAGCCCGTGTGGTCGCCGAATGGGCCTTCGTCCCGCGTCTCTCCCGGAGTAACGTATCCTTCCAGCACATATTCCGCGTGAGCGGGAACCTCCAGATCGACGGTCTTGCACTTGACGACTTCCACCGGCTCGCCGCGGATCACTCCCGCCACCGCCAGTTCGTCCACATCGGGCGGCAGCGGCATGGAGCCGCTCCAAACAGTCGTCGGGTCGCCGCCTATAGCGACGGCTACTTCCAGCCGCTCGTCGCCGCGCTCCTGCGCCCGCCTGTCGTGGCGCGCGCCCACCTTGTGCGTCTGCCAGTGCATCCCCGTGGTGTTGCGGTCGTAGACCTGCATCCGGTACGTGCCGACGTTGCGCCGTCCTGTCTCTGGATCGCGGCTGATTACCAGCGGCAGCGTGATGTACGGCGCGGCGTCGAGAGGCCAGCAGGTGAGAAGCGGCATCGTGTACAGATCCACGTCGTCGCCCGTGAGCGTCACCTCTTGGCATGGAGCGCGCCGCACAGTCTTGGGCTGCGAGCGCGCAAGCCCTATCACGTCGCCTAGCGCGCGCATCTTGCCGCCGATGCCTGCTGGCGGACCTTGCGCCATGCTCAGCAGGCGGCGAACGCGATCCGCAAGCTCCTCTATGCGCTCCACGCCCAGCGCCAGCGCGGTTCGGCGGTGCGTTCCGAACATGTTGATTAACAGCGGCGCGTCGCTTCCGCGAACGTTCTCGAACAGCAGCGCGGGCCCGCCGGATTTCACCATGCGATCCGTTATCTCGGTAATCTCCAGCCGCGCGTCCACCGGCGCGGACACGCGCTTTAACTCGCCCTCGCGTTCGAGTAGCGCGATGAACTCTCGCAGGTCCTTGAAGCGTCTCATGGCGCGCCGCTTCCCGCCGCCATGCGAAGCTCGGTGGAGGACACGTCCTCGCGGAAGGCGGATTCTGGTATGGCGGAGAACATGTCCGCGAGGTCGGGCGGCGGCGGAGAGTCGGCAAGCGTCTCGAATCCGCGCTCGGACGCGCGCCCCGCCACTAGGAACGAGCAGCCCAACTCGCGCATCTCGACCAGCGCAGCCATCATCCGCGCGGCGCTGTCGCCGTAGTAAGCCGCGTCGAGAACCCGCGTGAGCGTGTCCGCGCCGATGACGAACGAGCATCCGGGCAGCAGCCGCGCCTTCTCGCCGAACGTGGGCGTGCGCGTGATCACCGCCGCCGCTCGCCCCCTGAGCTGCTCGACGCGCCGCCGGGTCTCGTCTAGCGAAAGAGCGGGTTTGTCCACGTTGGTTATCGAAATCTCGAACGCCACAGGCGCGCCGAGCGTCTCCGCCGCCGCTTCCGCGAGCCGCAGATGCCCGCGATGCAGCGGGTCGAACGACCCGGACACTATGCCGCCGACGAAGCCGCCGTCCGCGCGCTGAGTTCCGTCGGCGTCTATCAGCGCGCGGGAGACGTGTCCCGCCGCCAGCGCGTCCAGCGGGTCGCCCGCGCTATACGACGTGGATTCTATCCGTTCGCCGTCCGACAGCCGCGGATCGACCCGTTCGCTAAGCCCGAACGCCTCCGCGATGGCGTTCAGCAGCAGACGGCTGACCGCCGCTTCCTCGCCGTCGCGGTTTCTAAGCCCCTTGCGGAAGGTTAGGGATGCGGCGCGCCAGCCCGCGGCGTCGTACACGCACACGTGACAGCGGTGATCGCCGCGCTTGGGTCTGTCGGTGGCGATAGTGGCGGCGCAGGACACGCCGATAACGCGCGCGTCGCCTTCCCTGAGCCGCGTCGCCCGAAAATACGCCGCGCGCGCCAGCCCGAGCGCGGCGTCTGCGGACACGTATTGCGACGGCTCCGCGCCCAGATAGTCTACGACCGCCGAGTTCGCGTATGGAAGCTGCGCGTCCAGCAGCGTGCGCGACGCGCCCGCGACGCCCAGCAGCCAGCCCACCGCCTGCGAGCCGGAGCCCGCGACCGCTACGCACGCCATGCCGCGCGCGTTGTGGACGGCTTCCACCAGCCGCAGCGTTTCCGTGTCCATAGCTCCTCCGAGGCGTACTCCAATCCCATAGACTATAGTGCCGAGCCGCCCGACGCGCAATCCAAGATCGCGCCGTGAAAATCTCTAGGATCTCGGAATCATGCGAATCCTGATTCTGACGAATTGGCTGCGAACTTGCCGCCCGCTCGCGCTCGGCGCTAACATTCGCAAGCCCCCGTTTGCCCGCAGATATAAACGGAACGCTTCTCCATATGTACGATGTTCTAATAGTCGGAGCAGGCCCAGCGGGAAACGTCGCCGCGCTAGAGCTTGCCAAGCGAGGCTTCCGCGTTGGCGCGCTGGACTACCGCGAGCGCATTGGCGACAAGCTCTGCACCGGCATCATCGGCGTCGAGTGCGCGCGCGAGTTTCCGCCGTCGCCGAGCATCGTCTACCGCGAGGCAAGATCCGCCGTCATACATTCGCCCGCGGGGCGCAGCTACGCGGTAGGCAAGCAGCATCCGCAAGCGGTGGTGCTGGACCGCGAGGCGTATGTGAACGAGATTGCGACGCGGGCGCAGGCGCAGGGCGCGGAGTACCATATCGGCTGGCGCGCCGTCGGCGTCGTCCCGATTTCCGGCGGTGCGCGCGTCTTGGCTCGGCGCGGATCCGTCGAGAGCCGATTCGACGCTCGCATGCTGATGGTCGCCAGCGGATTCCGCTCGCCGCTGGCGCGCGCCGCGGGGTTCGACGGCTACGCGAATCAGAAGTACGTTGTCGGGCAGCAGGCTGTGGTCGAGACGAACGGCGTCGATGAGGTCGAGGTGTTCATCGGTGGCGAAGAAGCGCCGGACTCGATAGGCTGGCTAGTGCCGACGAGCGACGCGCGCGCGCTGCTGGGCTTCATATCGCGTCGCGCCCCCATCAGCCATCTCGATTCGATGCGCGACAGGCTGCTGAACGAAGGCAAGCTCGTCGGCAGGCAGTTCGACTTCCAGCGATGGGGCATTCCGCTCGAGCCTCTGTCGCGCACCTACGCGGAGCGCGCGCTGGCGCTGGGCGACGCCGCCGGGTTCACCAAGCCCACCACCGGCGGCGGAATCTACTACGCGATGCTGTCCGGGCGCATCGCCGCGCGCACCGCCGCCGAATCGCTGGAATCGGGCGACTTCTCCGAGCGCGCTCTACAGCCATACGAACGGCGGTGGAAGCGCGAATTCGGCTCCGAGATGCGCGTTGGCTACTGCGCGCGGCTGGTGTTCGAGGCGATGAGCGACGCGCAGAAGGAAGATGTCATGGAGACGTTCCTTTCCCCGGATGTTCAGCGCGAGGTCGTAGCCAACCCGGAATTTTCGTTCGACAGGCACGGCGGCGCGATACTGCGGACTGTGGGGCACCGCCGCATAGCGCGGATAGTCGCTGGCTTTGGCCCCGTAGTCGCGCCGCTGTTCGCGCGGCTGGTTCGGGCTGCGGCGTTCGGATAGGGCTGTCGTCAGGCGAGCATCAGCGCAAGCGTCCCCATCCTAGCGTACAGCGCGTTTTCAGCCTGACGGTAGAACGCCAGCCGATCGTCGCTCACCCGTATTGCGAAGTCTCCGCTGCGCTGCATCGGGTCCATTACGATGGCGCGCGGCGACAGCGTGTCCATGAACCTCTCATCTATCACCAGCCCCGCGCGCCCTCTGGAGCGCAGAAGCTCCATGTGCGCCGCCGTTCGCGGGCCATTCAGGTAGAGCGCGTCTGCGTCGCCGACCGCCTCTAAGCCCTCGAACGTCTCGAATCTCATGCCGCGCGCCTCGCAGTACTCGACTATCTCCGGAGGCGGCTGCCCGCTGAACGGAATCAGCGAGACGCGAACGTCGTCGAACATCGCCAGCCCCTTCAGCAGCGCGGAGACGTTCCTGTGTTCCAGCCGTCCGATGATGGCTACCGTCGAGCCGTCTACGCCGCCCAGATCGCGCTGCATCGTGTACAGATCCGCCAGCGCCTGCGTCGGATGGTCGTCCGCGCTTCCGCCGTTTATCACGGGCAGAGCGTCCACCGACGCCGCCCGCTCCGCCGCCAGCGGATCGCCGCTGCGCACGACCACAGCATCCATACGCAGGCTCGCCAAGATGCTGGTGACGTCGTCCACGAACCGCGAGCTGTGGACTGGGAAGAACTGCGTGGCGTCTTCGGTGTGATATGCCTGACCGCCGAGCAGCCCCGTCGCGCGCTCGAACGACGTGCGCGTTAGGAAGCTGGATTCGTAGAACAGGCAGTAGAGCGCCTTGCCATCCATCGCGCGCGGGATGGCGTCTCCGTCGCGCAGCCGCTCGCACAGCGGGAACAGCTCCCCCTCGACCCAATCGCGGGTCAGTTGGGACGTGTCTATCATATGTCTCAGCTTGGGCATTCGTATGGTTTCACCTCATGGTCTGGCGGATTTCGGCTGCAAGATTGTACAGCATTCCCGCGCTAGAGCTACCTGCCCCGCCCCTGGTGTTCCTATCTTCGCCCGAACGCCTAGCCCGCGATGGGGGAAGGGGAGGCAGGCGATTCCCTCAAGATTGACAGCCGCAAGCCCCAATGTTAGATTATTCGTGGCGGTTGGCAGACGCCAACGTGGTCTGCCAGCGCGAGAAGAGTAGTGTGGGAGATGGGAACTTGCCGAGGTACGACTACCGCTGCACGGGCTGCGGACACCAATTCGAGCTGCGCCAGAGCTTCGACTCAGCCACTGTTGCCGAGTGCCCCGAGTGCGGAGCCGACTCCAACCGCAAGATTCACGCGCCGCCCGTCATCTTCAAGGGAAGCGGCTGGTACGTAACCGACTACGGCAGAGGGCGCGGCAACAACGGCATCACCGCCGACCGCGCCGCGAGCAAGGCGGCTGACAAAGAGGGCGACGGCGAATCCAAGTCCGGCGCGAAGGCTTCCAAGGCGAAGTCCGCTTCCGCGAGCGGCGGCGAATAGCCCGTTGCGCGCGCTGATCCAGCGCGTTTCGCAAGCGTCCGTATCGGTGGATGGAGAGCCGATAGACGGCATAGGCGCGGGGCTTGTCATATTCATCGGAATCGCGCGCGGCGACGAGAGCTCCCAGATAGATTACATCGTATCCAAGAGCGTCGATCTCCGCATTTTCGAAGACGAAAGCGGGCGGTTCGACCGCTCCGCGCTAGATGTGGGCGCGGATCTGCTCGTGATTAGCCAGTTCACGCTCTACGCCGACACCCGCCGCGGACGCCGCCCCAGCTTCTCCCAAGCCGCGCCGCCCTCCGAAGCCGCCGATACGTTCGACGCCGTTTTGGAAGCCTACCGCCGGACGGGCTTGACTGTCGGCGCGGGGCGTTTTCGGGCGCGTATGAGCGTATCGCTTTGCAACGAGGGCCCAGTAACCATCATGCTGGATTCCGACGACCGGCTCAGGCCTCGCCGCGCCTAGTCCGCGCCTGCCGATACGCCCATGCGTCGCGCTCTATCCAGAAGCGCCTGAGCGCGCTTCACCACCGGCACGTCTACGACCTTGCCGTCTAGCGACGTCGAGCCGCGCCCGACCGCCGCAGCGGCCTCGAACGCCTCTATCTCGCGCCGCGCTCGCTCCAGCTCTTGCGCGGAAGGGGAGTAGACCTCGTTGATGATGTCTATCTGCGCGGGGTGGATGGCGAACCGCCCTCGGAATCCGACGCCGCGCGACGCCAGCGAGTTGGCGCGCAGCGCGTCCGGGTCGCGGAAGGCGAAGAACGGCGTATCCAGCGCGAGCTTTCCCGCCGCGCGCGCCGCCACCGCTATCGCGCTCCGCGCGTATGCCAGCTCCGCGTCGTCGTCTCGCCGCTCTATCTCCATATCGTTCGTGAAGTCCTCCGCGCCCAGCGCGACGGCGACGATGCGATCCGACGAGCGGCAGATGTCGTATGCCTTTACGACTGCCTCCGCGGATTCTATCCACGGCAGCAGGCGCGTCGAGCCGAGCGGAACGCCGGAGGCGCGCTCGGCGCTCTCCAGCGCGTCGACGACCAGCGCCACGTCTCGCGGGTTGTTCATCTTGCCGACCGATACGCCGAATACGCCCCGCCCGATGACGGCTGCCAGATCGTCGGCAAGCAGCCCCGTGTCCAGCGAGTTGATGCGCGGAATCACCGGAACGCCGCCCGCCCTGAGCTTGGGGAGACGCTCCGACGTTATGGCGCGCGCGTTCGCCTTTTCGTCCCACGGCACGGAATCTTCCATGTCCGGCACGAATGCGTCAGGCTCGAGACTGGCGGCGCGATCCAGCATCCGCGGCGTGTTGCCGGGAACGAACAGAAGGCTTCTTAGGATGATCTCTTCTTCCGGCATGGCGTCTCCGCTTGCGCTGATAACCTAAGGGTTGGAATGTACTATACTATACACAGTGCCGCCGCCTAGCTCGGCGCGGCGCCGAAGGCTGTCAGGCGGAGGAGTCGGGGACATGTTCAAGTCGATTCTCAAACTGTTCGGCGGTTCCGATGAAAAGGTCTTGAAGAAGCTGCGCCCAACCGTAGGCAAGGTGAACGCCCTGGAGACGGAGTTCGAGCGGCTGTCGGATGAAGATTTGCGCGCCAAGACGGACGAGTTCCGCGCCGCCGTCGCATCCGGCGAGAGCCTAGACGATCTGCTGCCCAACGCATTCGCCGCCGTGCGCGAGGCGGCTAAGCGCGCGCTGGGACAGCGGCATTACGACGTGCAGATAATCGGCGGCATCGCGCTGCATCAGGGAAAGATAGCCGAGATGAAGACTGGCGAGGGCAAGACGCTCGTCGCCACGCTGCCGGCATATCTCAACTCGCTCAGCGGCGAGGGCGTTCACGTCGTCACCGTCAACGACTACCTCGCGCGACGCGACGCGCACTGGATGGGCGCGGTGTACGCCATGCTCGGCGTGAGCGTGGGCGCGCTCCAGAACCGCAGCGCGCTAATCTACGACGCCGACAGCTCCGAAGGCGAAACGGGCTTCGAGCATATGCGCCCCGCCGACAGGCGCGACGCTTACGCGGCGGATATCACCTACGGCACCAACAACGAGTTCGGGTTCGACTACCTGCGCGACAACATGGTAACCGACAAGGCGGAGCGCGTTCAGCGCGGACGCGCCTACGCCATCGTCGACGAAGTGGACAACATCCTGATAGACGAGGCGCGAACGCCGCTCATCATCAGCGGTCCGTCGGACATGTCCCCGCGCGATTACATGCGATATTCGAGCGTAGCGCCCACGCTGCAAGCCGAGCGGGATTACACGGTAGACGAGAAGCATCGCACCGTCGCGCTCACCCAGAACGGCATCTCGCAGCTGGAAAACGCGCTGGGCGTCCGCAACTTGTACGACCCTGAGAACTTCGGCGTGGTGCATCACGTCGAGAACGCGCTCAAGGCGCAGATAATCTTCCAGCGAGACCGCGATTACGTGGTTCAAGACCGCGAAGTAATCATCGTGGACGAGTTCACCGGCAGGCTCATGACCGGCAGGAGATATTCCGACGGGCTGCATCAGGCTATCGAAGCCAAAGAGCGCGTCCCCGTTCGCCCGGAATCCATCACCTACGCCACCATCACGCTGCAAAACTACTTCAGGCTGTACGAGAAGCTAGCCGGCATGACAGGCACCGCGGCGACGGAAGCCGAGGAGTTCGACAAGATATACAATCTGGACGTCGTCTCCATACCCACGAACCAGCCCATGACGCGCGACGATTTGCCGGACCTCATTTACAAGGATCAGAAGGCTAAGTACAAAGCCGTAGTGGACGAGATAGAGCGTCGGCACAACGCGGGGCAGCCCGCGCTCGTCGGCACGACGGACATCGACAAGTCCGAACTGCTCAGCGACATGCTGGCGCGCAGGGGCATTCCGCACGAGGTTCTCAACGCCAAGCAGCACGAGCGAGAGGCGCAGATAGTGGCGCAGGCTGGCAAGCCCGGCGCGGTTACGGTGGCGACGAACATGGCTGGGCGCGGCACGGACATAGTGCTGGGCGGCAGCGTGGACGACGTCGAATCCGAAAGCAAGTGGGGGGCGGACAACCGCCGCGTTCTGGAGCAGGGCGGCTTGTGCATCATCGGCACGGAGCGGCACGAGGCGCGGCGCATAGACAACCAGCTGAGAGGGCGCGCCGGACGGCAGGGAGACCCGGGGCAAACCCGATTCTACGTCGCGCTAGACGACGATCTGATGCGGCGCTTCGGCGGCGACAAGATCAGATCCGTAATGGATTGGGCGGGCTTCGACGAGGACGCGCCCATCGAAAACGGCATGATAAACAAGTCGCTGGAGAACGCGCAGGTCAAAGTCGAAGCGCACCATTTCGACATGCGAAAGCATCTCGTCGAATACGATGACGTCGTCAATGCCCAGCGCGACATCATCTACGGCGAGCGCGAGAAGATACTCTCAGGCGCGGACCTCAAGGCGAACGTGCTGAACATGCTCTCCGAGCGAATTGGCGAGATAGTCCACTCCGTTCTAGGCGACAGCCGCCCGACGGATTGGGACCTCGACGCGCTCATCATGGAGCTTAGCGCCATCATGCCGCCTTCGCCGGCTCTCATGGATTTCGACGCGCTCAGGCGCATGGAGATAGAAAAGATAGAGTCGCTCGCGCTCGACGGCGCCGCCGGGCTGTACGGTGATATCGAAACCGCGCTCGGCGCCGAGACGATGCGCGACATGGAGCGATTCCTCATGCTGCGCTCCATAGACACCAACTGGGTTCAGCATCTGACCACTATGGAGAACTTGCGGCAGGGGATTGGGCTTCAGGCGTATGGACAGCGCGATCCGCTGGTCATGTACAAGAGGGAGAGCGTGGAGCAGTTCCAGTCCCTAGAGCGCAAGATACAGAGCGACGTCGCGCATTCCGTGTTCCGCGCGCCGGGCGCCGCCATAGCGTCCGGGGCTATCCCAGCGCCGAACGGCGGCGGCGGACGGCGAATCGCTCCTCCGCCGCGCTCGCCGTCGCGTCGCCGTCGGCAGCCCGCCAGAGCCGCCAACGGGCGCAAGATAGGCAGAAACCAGCGCTGCCCGTGCGGAAGCGGCAAGAAGTACAAGCGCTGCTGCGCCAGAGCCGCCTAAGACGCCCCGAGAACCAATAGAGGAGATAGGCTGCCGCGCCCATGACCAACTCGGAAATCGCAGAAACGTTCGAGACTATCGCCAGCCTGCTGCAAATCAAGGGCGAAAAGTCTTTCACCATCCGCGCGTACCAGCGAGCCGCGCGCGCTATCGAGCGGCTGCCGCGAGACGCGGACGACATGGCGCGCGAGGGCGAAGACCTCACCGCCATCCCCGGCATAGGCAAGGCTATTTCCGCCAAAATATGCGAGCTTGCCCACAGCGGCGAATTGGCGTACCTGAACAGGCTCAAGGCGGAGTTCCCGGAAGGCATCATGGGCATGGTTCGCGTTCCCGGGATTGGACCCAAGACGGTCGTTCGCGTCTGGAAAGAGCTGGGCGTAACCACCGTAGACCAGCTCGCCGCCGCCGTAGAAGATGGTAGAGTCGAATCGCTCCCCCGCATGGGCAAGAAGAGCGCCCAAAACATCCTCGAATCCATCCGCCGCTTGCGCCAGACGAGCGACAGAACGCCGATCGCGCGCGCCCTAGATATATCGCGCCGCGTTCGGGCGCATCTCGAACGTAGCTGCCCATCCATCAGGAAGCTGATAGCGTGCGGCAGCCTGCGACGGTTCGAGGAGACCATCGGCGACTTGGATTTCGTGTGCGTAGCCGACGATCCGCAGTCGGCGATAGACGCGCTTGCGGACATGCCTACCGTCGTCCGCGTTCTGGCGCGCGGCGAGAAGAAGGCGTCCGTCGTCCTAGATTCCGGCGTGCAGGTAGATCTTCGCGTCTGCGAGCCGCATACGCTGGGCGCGATGCTCCAGTATTTCACCGGAAGCCTGCACCACAACGTGCGTCTCAGGGAGATAGCCGCGTCCGCCGGCTTGTCCCTGAACGAGTACGGGCTGACGAACATCGAAACCGGCGAGCTGGAAACGTTCGCCAGCGAGCGGGCGCTGTACGCGCGGCTGGGCTTGCCGTGCATGCCGCCGGAGATTCGGCAGGGCGGGGACGAGTTCGCCGCCGCGCGCAATGGCGAGTTCGAGCTGGTCTGCGCTTCGCAGCTCAGGGGCGATCTCCACGCGCATACCGATTGGAGCGATGGGCGCGACACTATGGAGGAGATGCTGCTAGCCGCGCGAGATCGCGGCTTGGAGTACATCGCGATTACCGACCACTCGGCGGGGCGGGGCATAGCCAACGGCTTGAGCGTAGAGCGTCTCGCGCGGCACGGCAGGCGGCTGCGCGAGCTTGCGGACGACCTAGGCGGCATCCGCGTCTTGCGCGGCACCGAGATGGACATTAGGGCGGATGGCTCGCTCGACTACCCCGACGATGCGCTTGCCAAGCTGGATTGGGTAGTCGCGTCCGTGCATAGCGCCATGGCGCAGGACGCGCCCACGATGACGCGGCGGATAATATCCGCGATGAAGCATCCCAATGTGTCGGCTATTGGCCACCTGTCCACGCGCATCATCGGCGAGCGCAAGCCGGTCGACGCCGACTACGAAGCCATCTTCCGCGCCGCCGCCGACACCGGCACTGCGCTGGAGATAAACGGCTCTCCCGCGCGCCTAGACCTCAAAGACGCCCATATCCGCCGCGCGCGCGAGCTTGGCGCGCCGCTAGTAATCAACACAGACGCGCACACGGTCGAATCGCTAGGCAACCTCGAATACGGCGCGAAGCTCGCCCGGCGCGCCATGTGCGAGCCGCGACACGTCGTCAACTGCATGGGCGCGGACGAGTTCCTATCGTGGCTCGAACTGGACAAAACATACCGAAGTAGGGCATTATCTGAGCATGGGTCAAGGTAATTCCAATAGCGGATCGCAGAGCGAGGAGGCAATCCGTCGCCTCAGGGAATCGCTCGAAAGCGGGATGGACTGGCCGCGCGCGCTCCTGCAAGCCATGTCGCTTTGGACCGCTACCGACGAGATATTTAGAGACACGCGCATCGTCTACCTCATTGGTTCGGAGGCGTTCGACTGGCTGGCGCTCGCCAATCGCCTGTCCGCCGAGGCGCGAGACCTGATACCCGCCGACGAGCTGGAAGAGCTTATCTTCACCGGCAAGTTTCCCGATTCGTTCGACGAGGCGGAGTTCAAAGAGATCCTCGGCATGGAGAAGTACAGCGCTTATCTCAACTTCTTCTACGGCGTCGAAGTGGAGTTCGCGCTACAGCGCACGGTCGAGGCGGAGGTCGGCAAGCGCTTCTACGCCAGCGGCAGGCAGTACGCCGCAGACTACACCGATGTCGCGTACCAAGCCATATATCGCAAGCCGTACACGGAGCTTGTGGCGGATTTCCGCGAAGACGCGGGGCGCGCCCAACACCCTGTGACGACGATGACCGAGCTGAAAGAGTTCACCTACTGGCTGTTCAAGCGTCGCCTGCGCGTGTCCGACAAGGCTAAGATAGCGTCCGACACCAGCAAGGGCATAGACGCGCTCGATTCCCCCGCGCGCGTCGACGAAAGGATGGGCGCGACGGCGTAGGCGTCTCTTACCTGAACATGTCTCGCTCGCGCTCGCGCACGAGCGCGGCTGAGCCGCCCGCGCTTTTCGTGTACGGGTAGCCGCGAACCACCGCCGCCGGCACGCCGATGGTCTTGAACTGCACCAGCTCCGCCGCCGCCGCCAGCTCGTCCGCGACGGCGATGGTCGTAACGTGCATCTCCCGCCCGTGCGCGTCCGGCAGCCCGCGATAGTCCGCCATGGCGTCCATGCCCGCCACGCCGATGGCGAAGTTCACGTGTCCTTCGCGCCACGCTCGCCCGAACGTGTCGGATATGATGACAGGCGCCCGAACGCCGCTCGCCTCGAACGCCTCCGCCGCGATGCGTCGCGCCGATGCGTCTGAGTCCACCGGCAGCAGACACGCCACTTCGTCGCCGAGAATGTTCGATTGGTCTATGCCGGCGTTCGCGCACACGAAGCCGTGATGCGTCTCCGCGATTATCACGCCCCGCTCAGGTATCATCCGCACTATCGCCTTGCTCTCGCGCAGAACCAGCTCCACCAAGCGAGCGTCGCGCCCCGCCGTCCGCGCGAAGCTCTTGGCGAACTCGGACGGTTTCACGTCCGCAAGCTCCACCACGCGCCCTTCGGCTTTCGAGACTATCTTCTGCGTTACGACGAGGATATCGCCTGCCGCGAGCGGCGTCCCCTGTCGCGTGGCGGCGTCGGCTATCGTCTCGCCCAGCCTGTTGCCGCGCTCCACCTCCGGGATGCCTTCGACACCGAATATGCGAAGCGATGTTCCTGTGCGTTCCACCATGACGTTCACCTGATAGGGGTCAGCGATACAGCAGCGCGCCCGCTATAGACACTACCGAGCCGTTCTCCTCGTCCGCCGCGCATTGGTCGTACCCAATCCGAACGCCCGTCGCGCCGTCCAGCAGCCTCAGCATCAGGTATATCGGCGGCAGACCGCATATCTTGCGTCTATCGGACTCGCCGCGCGAGATATCCAAGAAGCGTTTGGCGTCGCCGCTTTCCACCGCCGCGAGCGACTCGGCATCCTCGGCGCGGACGCGGGCTTTGGCGACGTCGTCCAGCGGCGCGTCGTCGCCGAACGCGGGTCCCACGTGCGCCAGATCGCCGGCGGCCGCCACCAGCGTTCGGCGCTCGCGCGTAACGCGCGACAGAACGCCGAGCGCAGCCTCTATCCGCTCGTTGTCCTCCGGCTTCGCATCTCCGGTTGCGAACTCGTGGAACGAGCCGCACAAGACTGGGATGAAGCTCACCTTTCGCCCGCGCGTGAAGTGGTGAAGCCACACCGCCGCAAGCTCTATCGAATGCTCCCGCGTGTGGTGAAGCTCCTCGTCGAACGCCCTGTCGCCGAGCGCGTCCGCAAGCTCGCGCGCGGCGTCCGCGTCCGTCGGCAGAACGCCGTAGGGCGTCGCGTAGCTCTGCGCCGTGGGCGTAATCCGCCCCAGCCCGCCGTAGTGGTCTGTGCCGAGCGCGATTATCGTCTCTACGTCCGCCAAGTCGTCTTCGGCGCGCGCGAACAGCTTGGCGTAAGTGGCGTGTCCGCGTCCGTAGTCGATGTGCGGGCAGAGCATCCCCGCGAGATCGCCCGACGGCCGCGGCTGCGGGTCGTCTTCCGCGCCGAACTCCGTCTGCCAGCCTGCGATTGTCGCGCTCAGCTCGTCCGCGTCGCTTGGGTATACCGCGCCCGCGTGAGACGGCTGGCGGCAGTCCGCGTCGCGGTATGCGGCGAGCGCCCGACGGTGGGCGCGGCGGTATTCGCCGTTCTCTATGAGCAGCGCCTCGTCTAGCTGCCCCACCATCGAGCGCACGTCGTCGAGCGTCAGCGTCAGCCCGAACCGCAGCGCGAGCGCGGAGCGTATCTCTCCCAGATTCCGCGAGCCGTCCAAGAACAGCGCGAGGGGCGCCGCCGGCTCCGGGATCATGATAGCCCGTTGCGCCATAGCCATCGGGTCTCTCAGATGCAGGTATCGCCGCCCCTGATGCTCGACCCATATAGGCTCGACCGTTCGGAGGATGGGGCGCTCTGGAAGGTTCGCGTAGGGAAGTGTAGTCAAAGCGTCTGCGCCGTCGGGTGTGTCTTGCGTGGAGCGCCGCCCTTGGTGGCGGCTCGAACAGAATCGTACCATACCGCGCCGCCAATATCCCGCGCGATTGCGCGTCCGCCGCCGATTGAAGCCGCGCCGCCGGCGTGTGATACAATTCTAACGCCCTCAGAGCCGCCGATTCAGCCCCGGGAGGTTGCGCTATGCCCATAGGCGAGGAGCTAAAGATATTCGCCGGCAACGCGCATCCTCAGCTGTCGCGCGATATTTGCAGCTACTTGGGCATTCAGATAGGGAAGATCGACGTGTTCAAGTTCGCCAACGACAACACGTTCGTCAAGATCCTCGAAAACGTGCGCGAGCGCGACGTGTTCATCGTCCAGCCGTTCAGCGAGCCGGTGAACGACCACATCATGGAGCTGCTCATAATGCTGGACGCCGCCAAGCGCGCGTCGGCAGGCCGCATAACCGCCGTATTGCCGTACTACGCCTATGGGCGAAGCGATAAGAAAGACCAGCCGAGAGTGCCTATAACCGCGCGGCTCGTGGCGTCGATGATAGAGGTCGCCGGCGCGGATAGGGTGCTGACGCTAGACTTGCACGCGGGGCAGATACAGGGGTTCTTCGGCGTTCCGGTAGACGAGCTGACCGCCATTCCGATGCTGGCGCGACACTTCAGCAACGGCGATGAGGTGGTGGTGGCGGCTACCGACGTGGGCGGCGCGAAGCGCGCGCGCGACACGGCGGACATCATAGATGCGGACATCGCAATCGTCCAAAAGCGGCGGCTGGGCAACACCGACAAGGTGGTGGCGGGCGAGGTGATAGGCGACGTCTCAGGCAAGAAGGTGATCATCGTAGACGACGAGATCACCACTGGCGGAACCGTAGTCGCGGCGGCGAACGCGCTCGTAGAGCATGGCGCGTCTGGCGTCTACTGCGCCGTAACGCACGGCGTCTTGTGCGGCGGCGCGCCCGACTCCATTCGGGAAAGCCCCATCATCGAGATGGCGGTTACCGACTCGCTGCCCATTGGCGAAGAGAAGCTGGGCGACAAGACGCGCACCATATCGGTAGCCTCGCTCCTAGGCGAGGCGATACACAGAATCCACAGCGGCGTATCCGTTGGCGCGATGTTCGAGGGCGGCGACGCGCGATAATTTGTGAAACTAGTCGCAAAGCTGGTAGAATCCAAGCATGACGACAGAAGAAAAAGACTCCACAACAACCGAAACGTTAGAAGAAAACGGCGCGGAAGAAGCAACCACAGGCATCTACGCCGACATTCAGAACTTGCAGGAGATGGCGAAGGACGTTCTAGTAGCGCTCATTCGCAGATGGCCTAGAGACATGCCTCGCCCGACGCTGCTCAACTTGTATGTCAGGGCGGATCACACTCACCTTTGGCACGTTTGGGCTACGGACGCCTTTCCCAGAATCGACGTAAGCGTCAAGGGCGTTCAGCACTACGCGATGGCGGCGACCAAGAACGCGGCTGACATGGCGATCGCGGTAGACGCGATTAGCGATTTCAACCATAACCGCGTAAGCCACGTAGCCATCATCAGCGACGATAGCGACTTCATATCCCTGTACGCCAAGCTCGCCGAAGAGTCCGTAACCCACAGAGGCTTCGAGCCGGGCGATGTGATACCGTTCCTATGGGTGCTGACCGACCGCCGAGACACCAAGTCCACGCTGCTGCAAGAGTTCTTCCCGGATCGCTACGTTCACATAGTGGACCCCGACGACGCCTACCGCGAGATCGAGGAATACTACGAACCCGAAGAGGACGGCGCTGGCAAAGAGCCGGAGCGCGAGGAAGGCTCGGATAGGAAGCCGGCCGCCGAGGAAGCGCGGCCGCCCGCTCGCCCGCGCCCGTCGCGCGACGAGCTGACGACCACCGAGCGCATCGCGCTTCAGCTAATCCGCGAAATGCCAGTCGGCAAGTTCAAGAGCACCGATTGCCTAGAGATAATCCGCTCCAACTTCGGAGACCATCCCTTGGCGAACGCGCCCGGACCCCGATTCGGCACCCTCTTCAGGGAAGAGCTTCTCCCCATACTGGAGAAACGCGGAGTTCTGGAGATCGGCGGCAACCGTCCGCGACAGTACGAGATGACGCTGGACGCGAAGCGCTCGCTCGCGCGGTTCTAGCGCCGCTCGACGGATTCGCGCATATACACGCCGCCCGCGCTTGCGAACGCGGGCGGCTGTAGGCGTTTGTCAGCGCCGTCTACTCCTGCTCGCGCAGGCGCGTCGCCAGCAGCAGGTAGCCCGTCGCAATCGCCAAGCCGACGACGCCCATCGCCGCGAGCGCCCATCTTACCGACGCCGCGCCCGCGAACCAGCCCACCAGCAGGCTAGACCCGACGACGAACCCCTGTCCGACTCGCTGAAGGCTGGTGATTCTGCCCCTCAGCTCGTCCGGCGCGAGCGCCTGCGTGAGCGTCCCGTTCGTGGTTCTGAACGCCGTTTGGCTCGCTGCGAACAGCGCGATGACCAGCAGCGCGACGGGCAGCCACGCGGCTTGAATCAGAACGAGCGCCAATATCGAGCTTGCCGCCGCCGTAATCAGGCAGACCACGCCGCGACGGATGAAGAACCCGAACGACGCTATCGTAAGCGCCATCAGAAAACCGCCGAAGCCGTTTATCGCCAGCATGTATCCGCCCACGTCCGCGCCGCGCTCCAGTATCTGGTCTGTGAACAGCGGCAGCAGGAAGATGACCGGCTGAAGAACCACGTTCGGCACGATTGTCAGTGTAATCAGCAGAAACAGCACGCGGTTGCCCGACCAGATGTATCGGAAGCCTTCCGCGAGATCTCGCGCGAACCCGCCCGCCATGGAGCCTGAGCGCGGGCGGCGCGGCTCCGCGAACGGCGTTTGCATCGGCAGGAACGCGACAATCATCCCCACGTACAGTAGAGACTCTATCGCGAAGTTCCAGAAGAAGCCGAATTGCGCCACCAGAATCCCGCCGACGAAGGGGCCAACCGCGCGCGTTCCCGGTATGGTAAGCACGTTCGTGGCGTAGGCGTTGCCCAGCATGTGGCGCGGAACCGTGTTCGCTATCAGCGCCTGTCGCATCGGCTGGGTTATCGACAGGAACGCGCCGCTGACGAGCGCGTAGGCGAATACGTGCCACACGCGCACCAGATCCAGCGCGACTACCCACGCGAATCCGAACGCGAGCGCCGCCATGAACGCCTGAAGCGACATGATGAGCGCGCGCCTGTCCATCCTGTCGCCCAGCACGCCGCCTAGGGGCCCTATTATCAGCCCCGGCAGCGTGCTTGCGCCGCCTATCCCAACCACCAGCAGCGCCGACGCCTCCGCGCCCTGCGTCAAGTCTCGCACCAGCCAGCCTAGCGTCAGCAGCTGAAGCCAATGCGCGGTGTTCGCAAAGAAGTTGCCTATCCACAGGAACCGATAATCTCGGTATCCCAGCCAAGCGTCGAGCGTCTGCGGTCTCGGCAAGCGGGTCTGTCTGGCTATGGTAGCTCCTCCGCGCGAACAGTTGTGGCGGCAATCATACACTACAACGCCGTCGATCATCGCCTCCGCGCGTGGCGCTATCCTGCCGTTCGCGCTAACATGGACGCGGCATCGGCGAAGAGGAGGCTGCGACTCATGGCTGCGAAGCAAGCCGCATGGCCCTACTTCAGCAAGGGCGATCTGTCGTTCGTCGTGGGGGAGGTCGCGCCGCGCGCTACGGACCCCGCCGCGCTCGAACGGCTGCTGGCGGAGGACGCTCAGTTCCGCGCCGCGATGCTGGGCGATGACGCGCTCCTAGCCCGCGTCCAAAGCGATGAGGAAGTCTTTCTCTACATATCGCCCGCGCTCTACTTCGAGATTCTGCTACGACACGCCTGCAAAGAGCTGGAAACCGCAGCCTATACGCGCGAGCCGGACGGGCGCTCCTCGATTCCGGTGTTCGACACGCCCGACGTGCTGGAGCTGGTGGAGCGTCCCGGAGTCGTCGAGTATCTCGCCTCTATGCTGGCGTCGTTCACGCGAATCGAAAGCCGCGTCGTCATCGCGCGTTCGAGGCGACGCCGCGGCATCCGTCGGCGGATCCGGTACAGCGATATGGATGTGGACAGCCTGATTCGCTTCGGCGCGGACGCGCCGCCGGAGCAGCGGTTCGGATACTACAAGCGCATCGCGGACGTGTGCCTGTTCGTGTCCGGCGTGTTCCCGTCGAGCGCGCGCGGCGCTGGGGGAGCGGGCGTCGGCGCGGCGGCAGTCTCCCGCGCGTGGCGGATGCGGCGAACTATGGAGGACTATGAGCGCGAGGGGCGCATCTTCTACGGGCTTGCGGAGAGCCACCCGGCGGCGCGAGAGCTGGAGTTGGAAGCCGTTTTCGCGGCGCTCAGAGACAACTTCAGCGCGGCGCGCAAGCCGCTCGCGCACGTGGCGACTCGCTTCCTGCACGCCCGCAAGCGTCAGCTGTTCGCCGCCGCGCCGCCGGATTAGCTGGTGCCCAGGAAGGGACTCGAACCCCCACACCCCGCAGGGTAGCGGATTTTAAGTCCGCCGCGTCTGCCATTTCGCCACCTGGGCGGCTCGGTTCGGAGCGTAGCCTATACCCAATTATAGCCGCCCGCGGCTGCGGACGCTAAGGGGAGGCTAGGGGAGAATTTTATAAGCGTCTGCGCCAACCATCGTTCGAGCGCAAAGCCCGTGTCCCGCGCCCCTGTTAGTTTCGCTTTGCCTGCCTATGCAAGCCCATTAGGGGAGAGGGGATTTTTGCAATTCTAATGGGGGAGAGCCGTCCCAGCTCGCCCCCCATTAGACTGCCCGGAGTCCTACAGGAACAGCGGCGCGAACACCAGCGCGACAATGCTCATCAGCTTGATGAGGATGTTCAGCGCGGGTCCGGAAGTGTCCTTGAACGGGTCTCCCACCGTGTCGCCGACTACGGCGGCGGCGTGGGCGTCCGAACCCTTGCCGCCGTGCGCGCCAGCCTCGATGTACTTCTTGGCGTTGTCCCACGCGCCGCCCGCGTTCGCCATCATTATGGCGAGCAGGAATCCGGACGCTATCGCGCCAATCAGCAAGCCGCCTAGCGCGGCTGCGCCGAGCAGCGCGCCCACGATTACAGGCGCGAGAATCGCGATAACGCCGGGCAAGACCATCTCGCGCATCGCGCCGCGAGTGCTGATGTCCACCGCGCGCGTGTAGTCGGCGGGCGCGTTCCCGTCCACAAGCCCCGGTATCTCTCGGAACTGCCGCCGCACCTCCTGAATCATCGCGTTCGCCGCGCGCCCCACCGCCTGCATCGTGAGCGCGCCGAACAGGAAGGGCATCAGCGCGCCGATGAGAACGCCCATAAGCACTTCTAGGTTCAGCAGGTCGAACGCCTCCACGCCGGTAACCGTAGAGTACGCCGCCATGAGCGCGAGCGCTGTCAGCACCGCCGATCCTATGGCGAATCCCTTGCCGGTAGCCGCCGTAGTGTTGCCTAGCGCGTCCAGCGCGTCCGTGCGCTGCCGCACCTGCGGGTCAAGCCCCGCCTGCTCCGCTATCCCGCCGGCGTTGTCCGCCACAGGCCCATAGGCGTCGGTGGCGAGCGTAATGCCCAGAGTGGAAAGCATCCCGACAGCCGCGAGCGCGACGCCGTATGTTCCCGCGAAGTAGTTGGCTATCCACATCGCCGCCACGATGACCAGCGCGGGAATGACCGTGCTGACCATCCCTAGCCCTAGGCCGGAGATTATCACCGTAGCCGGTCCCGTCTCCGCCTGCTCCGCGATGTCTTTGGTGTAGCTGTACTCGTAGCTCGTGTATACTTCCGAAGCCGTGCCGATTATCTGCCCAGCGAGCAAGCCCGTCACCACGACCGCGAACAGCCTGAAGTCCATATCCAGAACCACGAGCGCGCCGGCCGTTCCCGCTAGAACCAGAACCCCGGCGGCTATGATGCCGTATCTGAGCGACCATAGCAGGCTGCCCATGCCCGCGCCCTCTCTGGTGCGGACGAAGAACGTGCCGATGATAGACGCGAATATGCCGATTGCCGCTATGACTATCGGCAGAATGAATAGGTTGGAGTCGAAATCCGTCGGCGCCATCATGCCCAGCGCGGACGCGCCCACCGCCGCGAGCGCGATGGTGGCGATTATCGAGCCGGTGTAGCTCTCGAACAGGTCGGCGCCCATTCCCGCGACGTCGCCCACGTTGTCGCCCACGTTGTCGGCGACCGTAGCCGGGTTGCGCGGGTCGTCCTCGTCCAGCCCCTGCTCTATCTTGCCCACGAGGTCCGCGCCCACGTCAGCCGCCTTCGTGTAGATGCCGCCGCCGACTCTGGCGAACAGCGCGATGGACGACGCGCCGAACCCGAAGCCCGCCACTATGCCGATGTCTTGGAAGATGAGATACATGACGGAGATGCCGATAAGCCCGATTCCGACCACGCTCGCGCCCATGACCGAGCCGGAGCTGAACGCCACGCGGAGCGCGGAGTTCAAGCTCGTCTGCGCTTGCACGGTAGTTCGCGTGTTGGCGCGAACCGCGATGCTCATTCCGATGAACCCCGCCAGCCCGGAGCCTATCGCGCCGACGAGATACGAAATAGCGGTGCCGGGAACTCCGGACGAGCTGCCCTCTATCTTATTGAGAACGTCGTAGTCTATGAACACCGCCAGCACGATGAACACTATGACGACGAATATCGCCAACAGCCGGTATTCGCGCGAGAGAAAGGCGTTCGCGCCCTCGCGGATCGCCCTGCCGATGAAGCGCACCTCTTCGCTGCCCTCGTCGGACTGCATGATCCGCCACGCTAGAATGCCCGCGAACGCCAGCGCCACTACGCCTGCGACTATCGCCAACAACAGAAATTCCATGCCAAGCCTCCACAAAAAAGCCCCCCCGAATGGGGAGGCGTCAAGCAATTAGGAGTTCATTCTAGGCGCAAAATTAGCACAGCCAGCCGCCGACGGTCAAGCGAGAGTAGGCGAATCTCCCGACGCGGCGGGCTAGCGCAAGCGCGCGATTCCTACCCCGCCGCGTCGTCGTACAGGCTCGCAAGCTCCGCCGCGGCGGACCTCGGATCGTCCGCGAACGTTACCGCGCTGACCACGCACGCCGAATCCGCGCCCGCGCGCGCAACGTCTCCGATGTTCGAGCGGTTTATGCCGCCGATGGCGACGATTGGCTGGCTGACCTCGCTCTTGACGCGGGAGATCATCTCGGGACCCAGCGCCGAGCGCCCGGACTTGCCCATCGTAGTAGTTCTGTAGATCGCGCCGACGGCTATATAGTCTACGCCGTCCGCCGCCGAGCGGCGCGCCTGCTCGACGCCGTTGTTGGAACTGCCGATTAGCTGGCTAGGGTAGAGCGTATCGCGGGCGCTCTCGATTGGGAGATCCGTTTGCCCCACGTGCAGGACGTGAGCTTCGCAAGCTCGCGCGATGTCGGCGTGGTCGTTCATAACGAACAGCGCGCCTCGCTCCTCGCACAGCCGCTTCAGCGTCTGCGCCGTCTCCAGCATCGGGCGCTTGTCGCTGAGCTTGTCGCGCAGCTGAATCACGCGCGCGCCGCCTTCGAGCGCGTCGCTCGCCACCTGCTCGACAGGTCTGCCGCGCGTAGCTCCCGGGTCTACTATCACGTAGATGCCCCTCAGCCGCTCCGCGACGCGCGCGCGGATGTCGCCGCCCGCCTTTCGTTCGGCGCGCGTCAGCACCAGCCGCGCGCGCCGAACGAAGCCGTCGTCTATGGGACGCTCGCGCTCGCCAATCTCCGCCAGCGCCTCGACCGCCGCGCGCGCCGAGCGGATGGCTTGCAGCGCTAGCGTGGGATGGTCGTCCGTCAGCGCCGCGTGCGCCCGGCGCAGCCGCCCGCTCTCCTCGCGCCCTAGATCAGCGGCTTGCTGAACGCCGAGCGACGCGCGCATCATCCTGAGATCCGAGTACAGCCCTAGCGGCGCGGTGACGTACACCTCCAGCAGCCGGATGCCTTCTATCAGCGCGTTCAACTGAGCTTCCGCGTATGGGTTCACTGTGGGGGTCTCCCTGCCAATCGCCTCTTCTCCCGACTTTGGGGATTGTATCACAGGGGGATTTCGCTCCACGCCGCGAACTGGCGCTAGCCAACTTGCGCCCGCTCGTCATACAATCGCGCCACCGCAAGCGGATAGGCGTCAGGCTGCGAGGAGAAAGCGTTGTCCGAATACAAGATTTCGGTAATCAGGGGCGATGGCATCGGGATAGAGGTCATCGAAGAGGCTATCAAGACGCTCGACGCGGCAGGCGGCGAGTACGGCATATCGTGGACGTGGGTGGAACATCCGTGGGGAAGCGAGTTCTATCGCGAGCATGGCGTCGTCATGCCGTCGGACGCGCTCGACACGCTGGCGGAATCGGACGCTATCTTCTTGGGAGCGGTGGGACATCCTGACTTTCAAGACCACATCACGCTAGGCGGGCTGCTTCTGCCCATCCGCCGCAGCTTCGATCAGTACGTGTGCGAGCGCCCCAGCGTTCTCTACGAAGGGGTGACTTCTCCGCTGGAAGGGTATGGCGCGGGCGATATCGATATGGTGGTCATCCGCGAAAACACGGAGGGCGAATACGCCGACGTTGGGGGCTTCGTCTACCCAGATTTCCCTGAGGAGCTTGGCATACAGTCGGCGGTGTTCACGCGAAGAGGATGCGAACGCATAGCGCGGCACGCCTTCGAGGTCGCGCGCAGGCGCGGCAAGGCGAAGCATGTAACATCCATCACCAAGTCCAACGCGCTCGGATACGGGATGCTGGTTTGGGACAGGGCTTTCGAGCGTGTAGCCGAAGAGTACCCGGATATAGAAACCAACTCGCTGCTCATCGACGCCGCCTGCATGGATTTCGTTCGGCGTCCGGAGTCTTTCGATGTCGTAGTGGGCAGCAACCTGTTCGGCGACATCCTCACGGACATCGGCGCTATCGTAACCGGCAGCATGGGGCTTGCGCCGAGCGGCAACATAGACCCGGAGCGCCGCTTCCCCTCCATGTTCGAGCCGGTTCACGGCTCCGCGCCCGACATCATGGGCAAAGGCATAGCCAACCCGCTCGCCGCCATCCTGTCCGGCGCGATGATGCTTCGCCATCTCGGCGAGGACGCCGCCGCCGACTCGGTAGAGAGAGCCGCGCTGAGCGTCGTTGCGCTCGGAGAGACCATCACGCCCGACCTTGGCGGCAGCTCCGCCACCTCAGACGTTGGCGACGCGGTAGTCGCCGCGCTGACCTGAGAGACGGGAGAGCCGAGACAGACATAGGAGAATAAGCATGATTCTGATACAGGGCGGCAAAGTCGTCACCCCGTCCGGCGTTGGCGAGTTCGACATCTGGATAGAAGGGGAGACCATTCAGGCGGTGTCCGAACGCGGCGGCATCGAGCCGAGCGGAGATACGCGAGTCATAGACGCCGCCGGCAAGATAGTGGTTCCCGGCGGCGTCGAGCCGCACGCGCACATCGGAAGCCCCCGACAGCCGGAGCGCTCCGGCGCGGAGCCTGTGTCGCGCGCCGCCGTTTGGGGCGGCACGACTACAGTGCTGGATTTCGCCACTCAGGTTCCGGGACACGACCTGCGACACGCGCTCGACGAGGCGGCGGAGCGATGGCGGGGGAACGCATACACCGATTACTCCTACCACCCCATCTTCACCAACGGCGCGGACAGGGCATCCATCGCGCAGATACCGGAGCTTGTGGAAGAGGGATTCCCCAGCTTCAAGGTATTCACCACCTCGATTCGCCCGCCTAGCCCGCAGATGCAAGACAACAAGACGGACTTCGGCAGGTTGACCGCCATTATGAAGCAAGTCGCCGGCGCGGGTGGGATGCTGCTAGTCCACTCCGAAGACGACGACATGGTTCACTACAACTACGCCAACGCGCGCGAAGATGACATGTGGGATTGGTGGAACATGCACTGCATCCACTCCAACCTGTCCGAAGACGTCTCCTTCAGGCGTGTGCTGCGGCTCGCCGACCAGACGGGCTGCGCGGTGTACTTCGTCCACGTCAGCGCGCGCGAAGGCGTCGAAGCGGTAGGCGAGGCGCGCGGCAGAGGGATGCCGGTGTATGGCGAGACGCTCCACAACTACGCCTGCTTCAACGCGGAGAACTACCGCGAAGAAAACGGCATGAAGTATCACACGTATCCATCGCTCAAGGCGGAGGAAGACAGAGCCGCGCTGTGGAGCGGGCTGCTAGACGGAAGGCTGTCTACAGTGGCGACGGATCTCGTTTCGACGACGTGGGAAGAGAAGGTGCGCTTCAAGACGGTGGCCGACGTAACCGGCGGGCATAACGGCATAGAGACGCGAATGGGCGTCTCCTACTCTGTGGGCGTAGTCGAGCTTGGCATGAGCTTGGAGCGTTTCGTGGACATCACGTCCGCCAACGCCGCCAAGATATTCGGCATGTACCCGCGCAAGGGCGCTATCGCGCCCGGCTCCGACGCCGACATCTGCATCATAGACCCCGCCTTCGACCGCGAGTTGACGCTGGACGACCTTCATCTGGAAGACTACTCCATCTGGGAAGGCTGGCGCGTTCACGGCTGGCCCGAGACGGTCATCCTGCGCGGAAACGTGATGGTGGACGCCGGAACCCTCACGGGCGGCCCCGACGCGGGCAGGCTGCTGAGCCGGAGCGTGTCGGACGCGGTTACGCGCGCGCCTGTGTGCTGAGATTTTGGCAATCGCCCTTAGGCGCGGGCGATTGCCAAAATTTCGATGGCGTACTCCGTTCCGCCGGGGCGTATAAGGCTTAGATGGTACGAGACTCGCCACATTTCATCGCTGAAGTAGTGGATGAACGCCGGCGGTCTCGAACGTCTCACGACGGTGTTGCCATGCGGGAAGGGAACGGCCCTTATGTAATCGAGAGCCTCGTCCAAGGATAGACGCTCTTCTTCACTCGATGAGCGGTAGAACTGTGCGGCTTCCCCGTTTCTGCTTATCCGCAGACGATTAGGCAAATTCGGCTCTCAGGTCTTCGATGTCGATACGCTCGGATGTATCCGCAATCGCCTCCAGCGTCTCTCGCCAGAAGGGATCGGCTGCGACTTCATTGTCAGAGATGAGGATGGACGAGTCGCGCTCGAACCGAAGCGGCTCGCCCGGGGTGGCTCGGCGCATTGGCGCTGTTGCTTTCGACGCTTCGACCACGTCTCGCCAAGCCATCCCGCCGTACATTCGCGCGATTGTCTGAATCTCGATCCAGCTGTCGTCAGATATTGGCAGAATCGAAGGGTCGAAGTCGCGCTGGGCTATTGCATAGAGGAAATAGCCATCACCTCTTGCGTTCGTTCTTCTCTGAACGGTCACCAGCCCTAGACTCTCGAGATAATCCAGCTTCTTCACGATTGCGTTGCCGCTCGCATTAGGCCCGTAGTTGTCCAAATGGTAGGTGAAGCCTGTGAGCGTCGCGCCTCTCATTCGAAAGTTCGATTCGTCCATCAGATACGTTAGCTTGACGATCTGCGTTCTTAGCGCTTTCTTACCGAGCGAGAAGAGCAGCGCCAGCAGCGCCGCTTCCGACCGTTCCATTTCGTGCGAGCAGGGGCTGTGTTGGTCGATGCGTCCGTTCACTGCGGTCTCCCTTCCATGAGCCAACGCGCTTGCATTGTAGCGTCGAAGGGCGAATATCTAGGGGAAAGAGAGGAGCGCGGCTATGACCGGCATCCATCCCATTCGCGGGACGATGCGCTCCGGTCACTCCGCGCTTACGCAATAACCATAAGGCTCGCGCCCCGGCCTGTCAACCTCGCAACCTCGTCATCCTTGACGCCGCGCTTCGCCCCATGCTAGCTTTTTTGCCAATACTCAACGGCGGTGAAGGGGAGCAGTAGAGAGCGGTATCGGCGGCAGCGAGCCGGGGAAGGGTGCAAGCCCGGCGCAGTGACCGCCTCGAACTCGCCCCTGAGCTTTTGGCCCGAAGTCCCTCAGTAAGGTCAAACGGCTGGCGCCCGTTACAGCGCGAATGAGTGTCCGCCCAAGAGCGGAAATCAGGGTGGTACCGCGGGCAGCGATCGAAACAGCCCGTCCCTAGCGTGGGGCGGGCTGTTTCGCTTTCAGCGTTCATATCCGCATGGCGCGCGGCAGCCCGCGGACCGAGAGCGGCGAGAGGATATTTCCACAATGGCAGCTATTGCAGAGACGACTGCTCGACAGTCCCGCATGTCTTATCCCCATCAGGAGATGCAGCGGAGATGGGGCGAGCGCTGGGAGCGCGAGGGCGTCTACACCGTCCGCGACGACGATCCGCGCCCGAAGTGGTACGAGCTGCATATGTACCCGTATCCGTCGGGAGACCTGCACATCGGACACTGGTTCGCCATGACCGGGGCAGACATCCACGCCCGCTATATGCGGATGAAGGGCTACAACGTTCTCCACCCGATGGGATTCGACGCTTTTGGACTCAACGCCGAAAACGCCGCTATCAAGAACGGCATACACCCGCACACGTGGACTATGGACAACATCCGCAACATGCGGAAGCAGCTCAGGTCCATGGGGGCTATGTACGATTGGCGGCGCGAGATAGTCACCTGCGCGCCCGAATACTACAAGTGGAACCAGTGGTTCTTCCTGAAGCTGTACGAGAACGGGCTTGCCTACCGCGACAACGCGCCTGTCAACTGGTGTCCATCTTGCCAGACCGTGCTTGCCAACGAGCAGGTCATAAGCGGGCTGTGCGAGCGCTGCGACACCGCCGTCGTCCATACCGACATGGAGCAGTGGTTCTTCCGCATTACGAACTACGCCGACGAGCTGCTCGACAACTCCAAGATCGACTGGCCCGAGCGCATCAACGCCATGCAGACGAACTGGATAGGCCGTTCCGAGGGCGTCGAAGTGGACTTCGACATCTCTCACTACGGGCTGGACGAAAAATCCATTCGCACATTCACGACGCGCATAGACACGGTTTTCGGCGTAACGTTCATCGTTCTGGCGCCGGAGCATCCGCTAGTGGACGAACTGACGGTCGACGAGCGGCGCGAGGATGTGGCGGCTTACGTCGAGCAGGCGCGTCTGCAAACGGAGATCGAGCGGCTCTCCACCGAGAAGGAGAAGACCGGAGTGTTCACCGGCGCATTCGCAGTCAACAAGCTGAACGGCGAGCGCGTCCCCATACTCGTCGCCGACTACGTGCTGCTGAGCTACGGCACCGGCATGGTAATGGGCGTTCCCGCGCACGACGATCGCGACTTCGTCTTCGCCAACAAGTACGGGCTGCCCATTCGCGTCGTCGTCGCGCCGCCGGACTGGGACGGCGGCGATCTCGAAGCCGCCTATCTCGGGGAGGGCGAGCAGGTCAACTCGGGCGAATTCGACGGGCTGCCCAGCGGCGAGGGCATGGAGGCCATCGCGGACTGCATCGAAGCGAACGACTGGGGCGCGCGCGCTGTCAACTACCGAATGCGAGACTGGCTCATCAGCAGACAGCGCTACTGGGGAACACCCATCCCAATCGTCTACTGCGAGCGCTGCGGCGAGACCCCGGCGCCGGAGTCCGATCTGCCTGTGCTGCTGCCCGAAGACGCGGAGTTTCTGCCAACGGGCGATTCGCCGCTCGCGCTGCACGAAGGGTTCGTCAACGCCTCTTGCCCGCAGTGCGGCAGCCCCGCCAAGCGCGAGACGGACACGATGGACACGTTCGTGGATTCGTCGTGGTACTTCCTGCGCTATGTCAGCCCCGATTTCGAGGATGGGCCTTTCGATCCGAAAGCCGCCGGCATGTGGAATCCTGTCGATCAGTACACCGGCGGCGTCGAACATGCGGTTATGCACCTGCTATACGCGCGATTCTTCGTGAAGGCTCTGCGCGACATGGGCATAGTGGACTTCGATGAGCCGTTCGAGAGGCTCGTCAACCAAGGCACCATCGTCTTCAATAACCAGAAGATGAGCAAGTCGCGCGGCAACGTCGTTGCGCCCGATGAGTACGTTTCGGAGGTAGGCTCCGACGTCGTCCGAACCTACATGATGTTCATGGGACCTTGGGAAGCCGGCGGCGAGTGGAACGACAACGGCATCAACGGCATGGCGCGATGGACGAACCGCGTTTGGGAGCTGTTCCACCGAGATGCCGCCGAGCTAGACGAATCCGATACTCGCCCAGATGCCGTTCGCAGCCTGCGGCGCTCGCTGCACCAGACTATACGGAAGGTTTCCGAAGACGTGGAGCGGTTCAAGTTCAACACCGCTATCGCCGCGATGATGGAGCTTTCCAACGAGATGTCTCAGGCGTGGGACGGCGGCAGAATAGACTCCGCCGCGTGGAGCGAATGCCTCTCCGCGCTCGCGCTGCTGATGTCTCCGGTTACGCCGTTCCTAGCCGAGCAGCTTTGGAGCGACGTCGGCGGCGACTTCAGCGTTCACCAGCAGGCTTGGCCGCAGTGGGACGCCGCCGCCGCCGCGGAGGAAACCATCACCCTAGTCGTTCAGGTGAACGGCAGGCTGCGCGACCGAATCGCCGCGCCCGCCGACGTATCCGAGCAATGCGCGAAGGAGATGGCGCTGTCGTCCGAGAGGGTGATGGCGCATACGGACGGCAAGACGATCCGCCGCGTGATCTACGTTCCCGGCAGGCTGGTGAACATAGTGGCAGCGTAGTAGGGTGGGTGGGGCGTCTACTCGCGTCCCAGCAGCCTGCGAAGCCGTTCGCGGAGACGCCGGTTATCCGCCTCGACGGCGCGCCTTCTCCGCCGCTCTTCGCGTCGTCCGCGCCGCTCTTCCAGACGTCCGCGTCGTTCCTCCGTGTAGTCTCCCCAGAACTCGCCCGTCTGGGGGTCGTAGATGCGAAGCCGCCCGTTCTTCCAGTGGAAGTCGACGCCTAGCGCGGGACTGCGCGCCCATGCGTCGCCGTCGGGCGTCGTTCTCATCGGCAGACGGCGATACTCGCCATCCGTCAGTTCCTCGCCTATGAGCGGCGCGCCGTACAGCTCTCCACCGCTGGGATCGCACAGCCACAGCTCCTTGACGCGGATGCGGGCGTAGAGGTCTCGCTTGAAGGTGAGGTCGTTCGCGGCGGTGCTCTCGGATGCTACCTCCAGAACGAGGTCTGGGGGCTTGTCGACTTCCCAGACGAAGTATCCGTTGCGCTTTCGAATGGCGTCCGCCTCGACGCCTAGCGCGACGTAGCAGTCTGGGGCGACTCTGAGGTTGCGGTCGTCTCTGTCGTAGTAGACGAATGTGTTGGTGTCTACGAACACGCCTTCTCGCTCTTCGCCGTAGTCGAACAGAGCGTTGTATGCGTAGATGACGCTAGGGTTCTGAAACATGCCGTCTGGAATGGGCGGCGGGTCGTCTAGGCGTCCTAGTCGCTCGCCGCGTTGCAGTTGGAGTTTGTAGGGCAGTATAGCCGTCTTCGTCTTTAGGGTCATTGTGTTTGCCTTGCGCCGCGATAGTGCCAAAGCATGGATGGTTGTTAGAAGGCGGTGGTTGGTTGGCTACTCGCGTCCTAGAAGTCTGCGAAGCCGTTCGCGGAGACGCCGGTTATCCGCTTCGACGGCTCGCCTTCTCCGCTGTTCCTCGCGTCGTCCGCGCCGTTCCTCCGTGTAGTCTCCCCAGAACTCTCCCGTCTGGGGGTCGTAGATGCGAAGCCGCCCGTTCTTCCAGTGGAAGTCGACGCCTAGCGCGGGACTGCGCGCCCATGCGTCGCCGTCGGGCGTCGTCCGCATCGGCAGGCGACGATACTCGCCATCCACTAGCTCCTCGCCTATGAGAGGCGCGCCGTACAGCTCTCCACCGCTGGGATCGCACAGCCACAGCTCCTTGACGCGGATGCGGGCGTAGAGGTCTCGCTTGAAGGTGAGGTCGTTCGCGGCTGTGCTTTCGGATGCTACCTCCAGAACGAGGTCTGGCGGCTTGTCGACTTCCCAGACGAAGTATCCGTTGCGCTTGCGAATGGAGTCCGCTTCGACGCCTAGGGCGACGTAGCAGTCTGGGGCGACTCTGAGGTTGCGGTCGTCTTTGTCGTAGTAGACGAAGGTGTTGGTGTCTACGAACACGCCTTCGCGCTCTTCGCCGTAGTCGAACAGGGCGTTGTAGGCGTAGATGACGCTAGGGTTCTGAAACATGCCGTCTGGAATGGGCGGCGGGTCGTCTAGGCGTCCTAGTCGCTCGCCGCGTTGCAGTTGGAGTTTGTAGGGCAGTATAGCCGTCTTCGTCTTTAGGGTCATTGTGTTTGCCTTGCGCCGCGATAGTGCCAAAGCATGGATGGTTGTTAGAAGGCGGTGGTTGGTTGGCTACTCGCGTCCTAGAAGTCTGCGAAGCCGCTCGCGGAGACGCCGGTTCTCCGCTTCCTCGGCGCGTCTTCTCCGTCGCTCTTCCAAACGCCCGCGTCGTTCTTCCAAACGCCCGCGTTGCTCCTCCAGACGTCCGCGTCGCTCTTCCAGACGCCCGCGCCGTTCCTCCGTGTAGTCTCCCCAGAACTCTCCTGTTTGGGGGTCGTAGATGCGAAGCCGCCCGTTCTTCCAGTGGAAGTCGACGCCTAGCGCGGGACTGCGCGCCCATGCGTCGCCGTCGGGCGTCGTTCGCATCGGCAGACGTTGATACTCGCCATCCACTAGCTCCTCGCCAATGAGCGGCGCGCCGTACAGCTCTCCACCGCTGGGGTCGCACAGCCACAGCTCCTTGACGCGGATGCGAGCGTAGAGGTCTCGCTTGAAGGTGAGGTCGTTCGCGGCTGTGCTCTCGGATGCTACCTCCAGAACGAGGTCTGGGGGCTTGTCGACTTCCCAGACGAAGTATCCGTTGCGCTTGCGAATGGCGTCCGCCTCGACGCCTAGCGCGACGTAGCAGTCTGGGGCGACTCTGAGGTTTCGGTCGTCTCTGTCGTAGTAGACGAAGGTGTTGGTGTCCACGAACACGCCTTGGCGCTCTTCGCCGTAGTCGAACAGGGCGTTGTAGGCGTAGATGACGCTTGGGTTCTGAAACATGCCGTCTGGAATGGGCGGCGGGTCGTCTAGGCGTCCTAGTCGCTCGCCGCGTTGCAGTTGGAGTTTGTATGGCAGTATAGCCGTCTTCGTCTTTAGGGTCATTGTGTTTGCCTTGCGCCGCGATAGTGCCAAGCATGGATGGTTCCTGTGGGGGCGGCTTACTCGCGTCCCAGCAGCCTGCGAAGCCGCTCGCGGAGACGCCGATTATCCGCCTCCACGGCGCGCCTTTTCCGCCGTTCCTCCGTGTAGTCTCCCCAGAACTCGCCCGTCTGGGGGTCGTAGATGCGAAGCCGCCCGTTCTTCCAGTGGAAGTCAACGCCCAGCGCTGGGCTGCGCGCCCATGCGTCGCCGTCGGGCGTCGTCCGCATCGGCAGGCGACGATACTCGCCATCCACTAGCTCCTCGCCTATGAGAGGCGCGCCGTACAGCTCTCCACCGCTGGGGTCGCACAGCCACAGCTCCTTGACGCGGATGCGAGCGTAGAGATCTCGCTTGAAGGTGAGGTCGTTCGCGGCTGTGCTTTCGGATGCTACCTCCAGAACGAGGTCTGGTGGCTTGTCGACTTCCCAGACGAAGTATCCGTTGCGCTTGCGAATGGAGTCCGCCTCGACGCCTAGCGCGACGTAGCAGTCTGGGGCGACTCTGAGGTTTCGGTCGTCTCTGTCGTAGTAGACGAATGTGTTGGTGTCCACGAACACGCCTTCGCGCTCTTCGCCGTAGTCGAACAGGGCGTTGTAGGCGTAGATGACGCTTGGGTTCTGAAACATGCCGTCTGGAATGGGCGGCGGGTCGTCTAGGCGTCCTAGTCGCTCGCCGCGTTGCAGTTGGAGTTTGTAGGGCAGTATAGCCGTCTTCGTCTTTAGGGTCATTGTGTTTGCGCCTTGCGCCGCGATTGTATGGATTCCCGATTGCGCGGGGCGGCGGTCGAGATATTTTACGCTATTACCTTGAAGCTATATTGCGTCTCGTTCAGAGAGCCGTCGCTGAACCGTCCCATACGCAGGGGTGAGATGTCCACCAACTTGGATTCGCCTTCCAGAATCAGCTCCGCCATGCACTCGCCCACGGCGGGCGCCAGCTTGAAACCGTGTCCGCTGAAGCCGGTGCAGACGTACAGCCCCTCGATGCCGTCCACTCGATCCATCACCGGGTGCAAGTCCGGCGTCGTGGTGTACAGCCCCGCGTAGCCATGCGCCAGTTGGCCGTCCGCTATGGCTGGGATGCGGCGCGCCAGCCGGCTCCACACGTCCGCCACGAAATCCGAGCCTGCCCGCTGGTTGTAGGTGTCCGGGTCCGCCTCCTCCTCGCGGTTGCCGTTGCCTACGAGCGTCAGGTTGTCCGCCTCCGGTCTGAAGTAGATGAGGTTCGCCATGTCGCCGCATCCGGGGTGATGGTCTACGCCGGTTTCGGATCGGCGTATCAGTATCACCTCGTGGCGCGTCGGCAGCAGCGGCAGTTCTACGCCGAGATGCGCGAGGAAGCGCGAAGACCATGGGCCAGTTGCGATAACCGCCGTGTCGGTCGCGTAGGTTTCGTCGGCTGTCGAAACGCCGGTCACGCGCCCGTTTTCGACCTCGACGCGCGCAACCGGCGATTCGAGCGCAACGGAAGCGCCCAGATCGCGCGCTCTAGACACGAACGCCAGCGTAGCGCCGGACGGGTCGCCGTGTCCTGACTGCGCCTCCCACGCGAACCGCTCGCCCTCATCCAGCCGAAACGCCGGCGCAAGCTCGCGCGCTTCCTGCCAGCCGACGCGCCGCGTGTCGATGCCGACGCTCCGCTGCATATCGATGTTGCTATCGAATCCCGACGCCTCGCGCTCGGGCGCGATTACTAGGTATCCTGTCTCCACGAAGCCCGGATCGCCGTAGCCGCCAACCGCGTCTTGCCAATTGCGAAACACGCGCAGGCTCTCCCACGCCAGCCGCGCGTTGACTTCCGTGGAGTAGTGCATCCGTATTGCGCCGGACGATCGCCCCGTCGATCCCGCGCCCAGCGTCTCGCGCTCCAGCAGCAGCGGGTTGGGGACGCCCCTCGCGGCTAGATTGTACAGTATGCTCGCGCCCATCACTCCGCCGCCTATTACGACAGCCTCGCAGTTCGTCGCCATAGCGCTTCTCCTTTGCATCCCCGTTTTGCATATAATACCCCCGCGCGAGCCATAATAAAACGCGGGAGAGAATTCTATGGAGCTAAAAGTGGCGGTTTTGCCCGGAGACGGCATAGGTCCCGAGGTGATAGGCGAGGCGGTGAAGGTGATGAACGCCGTCGGACGCAGGTTTGGCCACTCCTTCGACGTCGAGCGGGGAAGGGTGGGCGGCAACGCCATCGACGACTTTGGGACGCCGCTGCCGGATGAGACGATAGAGCTGTGCGAGCGCTCCGACGCGATTCTGTTCGGCGCGGTCGGGGGCCCCAAGTGGGACGACCCGCAGAACACGGTCAGGCCCGAAGACGGCATTTTGGCAATCCGAAAGCGGCTCGGGCTGTTCGCCAACCTGCGCCCGGTCAAGGTATACCCCGCGCTAATCGACGCCAGCCCCGTCAAGCCCGAGGTTCTCGAAGGCGTGGATATGCTCGTGCTGCGCGAGCTTACGGGCGGGCTGTACTTCGCCGAGCCGAAAGAGCGGTGGAGCGACGAAACGGGCAGGCACGGCGTCGACACGCTGCTGTACGCCGAGCGGGAGATAGAGCGCATCGCGCGCGTCGCCTTCGAGCTTGCGATGGGGCGCGGCAAGCGGCTCACCAGCGTGGACAAGGCGAACGTGCTGGAGTCTTCGCGCCTGTGGCGGCAGATAACCGAAGAGGTTGGCGAAGACTATCCCGACGTGGAGTTGGAGCATATCTTGGTGGATGCCGCCGCGATGGACCTAATCCGCAACCCATCGCGATACGACGTCATAGTGGCGGAGAACATGTTTGGAGACATCCTGACCGATGAAGCGTCCGTGCTGAGCGGCTCGATGGGGATGCTGCCCTCGGCGTCGCTCGCAGGTATGCCCGGAGAAGCCGCCGCCACGCCAAGCCTGTACGAGCCGATACACGGCTCCGCGCCCGACATCGCGGGGCAGGGCATAGCCAACCCCATTGGAATGGTTCTCAGCATGGCGATGATGCTGCGCCACTCGTTCGGCTTGGAAGACGAGGCGCGCGCCGTGGAGCTTGCCGTAGAGGGTGTTCTGGCTGAGGGCTACCGAACGCCCGACATCGCATCCGACGGCGGCGATGTGGTAGGCGCTAGCCGGATGGGGAGCGTGCTGGCGGGGCGGGTGTAGCCGAATTCATGAAGCTGGGGTTTGCAAAGCGCTCGGCTCACGCAATGAATAATGGAACGAGCGATAGCAGTAGAGTGGTCGATCCGACCCGCAGCGTCTGTGCGCGCCGCGATGCCGCGTTCCCCTCAGCGCGGCTCTCGCCGTCCGCCGCCTCTGCTGTTTGGCGTGTGAGGTTGTTCTGAGAATCTACCTGATCCCACAGCGTCTTGGGCGTACTCTTGCCCCTGCCTCTACCATTTCGCTATGTGGATTCGGCGTCCTCAGAACAGGCGTCCGACGCCCTGACCGACGCCGCGCCCCATTTGACGCGCCATTTTCCGCATAACTAGAATTACCCAACCACCCCCGCAGGAGGCAACCCATGAACGAGCCGGCGGCGACGGGCGAGATGCCGCGCGCTTACGACCCTAGTTCCGTCGAGCGCAAGATATATGATTTCTGGACGGACGGCGGCTTCTTCACGCCCGAGATAGACCGCTCCAAGACTCCGTTCGTGGTCATCATGCCGCCGCCGAACGTCACCGGCGAGCTGCACATGGGACACGCGCTGACTATCGCGCTCGAAGATCTGATGGTCAGGTGGCATCGGATGCTTGGCGATCCCACTCTGTATCTGCCCGGCACGGATCACGCGGGCATCGCCACGCAGGTGGTCGTCGAGCGGCAGTTGGCGGCTGATGGCATGTCGCGCCACGATCTGGGGCGCGAGAAGTTCGTCGAGCGCGTCTGGTCTTGGGTGGACGACTACGGAGACCGCATCTACAGGCAGATAGAGCGGCTCGGCGCGTCTTGCGACTGGTCTCGGCAGGCGTTTACGCTGGACGAAGGCCCCGCGCTCGCCGTCCGAACCACGTTCGTCAACCTCTACGAGCGCGGGCTGATCTACAAGGGAACGCGCATAACGAACTGGTGTCCCAACTGCCGAACCGCTCTCTCGGACCTAGAAGTGAAGCGCGCGGAAGAGACTTCGGGCATATACCACGTTCGATATCCGCTGGAAGACGGCTCCGGCTATGTCGTCGTCGCCACTACGCGCCCGGAGACGATGCTCGCCGACACCGCCGTGGCAGTCAATCCGAACGACGAGCGGATGGCGCATCTCGTCGGCAGGCGCGCGACGCTGCCTATCGTCGGGCGGTCGCTGCCCATAGTGGAGGATGACGCGGTAGAGATAGGCTTCGGCAGCGGCGCGCTCAAGGTTACGCCCGGACACGACCCGACGGACTACGATATAGGGCAGCGGCACGGGCTGGAGATAGTCAACATCCTGAATGCGGATGGAACGCTCAACGCCAACGCGGGCGCATACGAAGGGCAGACAGTCGACGAAGCGCGCGAAAGCGTGACGGCGCGCCTAGACGCCGACGGCTTGCTGGAGAAGATAGAGCAGGTTACGCACGCGGTCGGACACTGCGACCGGTGCGACTCGGTAGTGGAACCCATAGTCAGCGATCAGTGGTACGTCAGCATGAAGACGCTGGCGCAGCCCGCGCGCGACGCGGTGGCGGACGGCGACATCGCCATCGTGCCGGACAGGTTCCGGCGCGTGTATCTGAACTGGCTGGACAACATCCGCGATTGGCCCATCAGCCGACAACTGTGGTGGGGGCATCGCATACCCGTATGGTACTGCGAATGCGGCAATACGATAGTGGAGCTGGAAGACCCGACCGCCTGCCCGGACTGCGGCGGCGAGTCGCTCAGGCGCGATGAGGACGTGCTGGATACGTGGTTCAGCTCCGGTCTGTGGACGCACTCCACGCTCGGTTGGCCTAGAGACAGCGAGGACTTGCGCTACTTCTACCCCTCGACTGTGATGGAGACGGGTTACGATATCCTCTTCTTCTGGGTGGCGAGGATGATATTCTTCGGCATCGAGAACATGGGAGATATTCCGTTCCGAACCGTCTACCTGCATGGGCTGGTTCGAGACCCCGAAGGCGTCAAGATGAGCAAGACGCGCGGGAATGTGGTGGACCCGCTGGAGCTTGTGGACATGTACGGCGCGGACGCGGTGCGGTTCGCGCTCACGACCGGAACGTCCGCCGGAAACGACATGCGGATGAATGAGCAGAAGCTCGAATCGAGCCGAAACTTCGCCAACAAGCTGTGGAACGCCGCCCGATTCGCAATCGCCAACCTAGAGAGCGCGGGCGGCGGTGTAGGGCGCTGGGACGATCTAGGCGAGCTGACACACCGCGAAGACCGCTGGATAGTCAGCCGACTGAACCGTGTCGTCGCTGAAGTGGACGCCAACATGCGCGAGTTCCAGTTCGGCGAGGCGCAGCGAGCGGCGCACGATTTCTTGTGGAACGAGTTTTGCGACTGGTACATAGAGATGTGCAAGACTCGGCTGCGGGCGTCGTCCGAGCCGTCGCCACTGCCGGTCCTCGCGCACACGCTGGAGGCGACGCTGCGGATGCTGCATCCGTTCATGCCGTTTGTGACCGAAGAGATATGGGCGCGCCTGACTTCCCATCTGCCGAGCGCGGACGGTCATCCCGACGCGCTCGCTGTGGCTGAGTACCCGCTCGCGGACGCCGACAGGCTCGATCCCGACGCCGAGCGCGAGGTCGAATCCGTCATCGAGCTTGTACGCGCCGCGCGCAATCTGCGCGCCGAGTTTAGGATACAGAACAGCCAGCGGCTCCCGGCGCGGCTCGCTGTCGCCAACGGCGTCTCCAGCGTGTTCAGAGACGCCATGCCATTCATAGAGTCGCAGGCGAGAATCGACTTGGAGCTGACGGAGCGGCAAGACTCGCTCGGCGGCTCGGCAGGAGAGGCGGTTCAGGCGCTGAACGCGGGCGCGCTCGCGCTCTACATCGGCGGGCTGGTGGACGTGGACGCCGAGACCGCGCGGCTGGAAACCGAGCTTGCCGATCTCCGCAAGTATCGCGGCAGGGTGTCGCGGAATCTCGCCAACGAAAACTTCGTCAGCCGCGCGCCCGAAGAAGTGGTAGAGCGCGAGCGCGAGCGTCTGGCGACCGCCGACGCGCGGATCGACCGCCTCGCCAACATCCTAGACCGTCTTGGCGGCTGAGACGCTGAAAAAGTCGAAGAAAGCATGATAAGCGGCACGATTCGGCGCGCTCGACCCTTGGGCATTCGGATTTTTTCGCAAGAGAAGGCGCTTCGATCCTTGCTGTCGCGCAACACGCTGTTCGTGTTGTTCCTCGGCGGCATCCTCGCATACGGGGCAGGATTGGCATGGTTCATGCTTGCTCGTTTCGATCTCGTCGATCTGATACAAGTATCGACCATCGGAAACGCGGATGACGCCTTTTACTACTTCCAGATAGCCCGGAATCTGGCAGCCGGGCATTTCTCGACCTTCGATGGCGGCATCACTCAGACTAACGGTTATCACCCTCTTTGGATGCTTCTCATCACGCCGTTCTATTGGGCGTTCGACTCGGAGCGCGCGCTGTTCGGAATCAAGGCTTTTGAGATCATGCTCATCGCCGGGGGCGTGGCGCTTATCGCGCTTGCCGCCCGGCTGGCGAGACTGGCATGGATTCTGCTGTTCGCTGTGTTGCCGATGCTATATTCGCAGTTTGGCATGCTTCTTGGGATGGAAGCCGCAGTCGCGCTGTTCGTACTGGGATCGTTCTTTCTAGCCCTGACGCTCTACGCGCACGACCCGGATCGATGGAAGTGGCTTCTTGCCGCCATCGCCTTTGTCATGCCATGGGCGCGCCTGGAGTACATCGCCATATCGCTCGCTGTAACTGCCATGTTGTGCCTCGTCGAGTGGGCTAGGAAAGATCAGTCGCCCGTTGCTTTCTGGCGAGGTTATAAATACCCCCCCCCATTTGCATTAGTTCCCTTTATCTTCTCAATCTCGGGCATACTCGTCTACTTCGCCTATAACTGGCTTGTCTTCGACGGCATCGTGCCGGTGAGTGGCGCGACTAAGCAGGTGTGGTCACAACTCAGATGGGAAGGGGAAGGGGGTTACAGCTTCTTCCAGAACCTTCGGGATATCTTGCGGGTTCCTGTCTTTAGATATGAGCTGCTAGTCGCGCTGGAGATATGCGCCTACGTCCTGCTGATGTGCTGGTTTGCGTGTCGCTCTGGAAGTAGGAGAGACTGGCTGTTGTTAGTCTTCTTGATTGGCGTATTCGGTTTAGCGGCAGGGCATCTCGCGAAGTTCACGCAGACTGTCTTGGACATACATCCCAGGTTTGCAAAAGAAGCCTGGTATTTTGTTCCCGCGTACCTGATGATGGCGCTGATCATCCCAGTCAGGTGCTATATCGCCATTCACCTCATTCACCGCTTCATTGGATCGAAATCGCGCTATGTTGCCAGAATTGCCAGTTCGATAGTCATTGCATCGGGTATGATATTCCTGCTGACTGCGATCGATTTCAAATATCCTTACCGCCATGTCGAGAACATAAGCGAAAATTCCTTTCAGAGAGATGTTCGAGATGGCGTTAGGGCGTGGGTGTCTTCCTATCTAGTTGCGCGCGTAATGAATCGTACGCTTCCCCAAGGAAGTGTGATCGGAACATGGGACGCTGGCATAATTGGGTATTTCTCACGTTTTCCAGTAGTGAATTTGGACGGGTTGGTTAATTCATACGATTATTTGCGCGCGCCTAAAATCAGTTATAGATTAATAGGAACTGTTGCGCCAGAATATGTGGAAAGGTTTGGAATAACTCATTACGCCGCTCACTATGATTCACTTGAAGACGAAAACTTGCTTTTCCAAGGGGCGCCGTTTCTTGTCAGAGGAGACACTGTGTTACAGCAGATGTTTTGGCAGACGGATTCGACGAAAGGCTATGAAGACGCTAGTTGGCTCTGGGGCAGAATGAGTCCGCACTTCGCCTATGAATCGGATGATCTTGGCGTCTTTGTCGAAAATAACTTGGCGCAAGTTTTTGTCAGAAAATGCGAACCTGAACGAATACGGAAAAGTGTGTTTGCGCTCTCATGGTCATCAGAAGAGTATGGAACGACTGACGTCGCTCAGTATAAATGGAGAAATGCTGAGAGAAATAGACTAGGATTTTGCATGCAGGCTTTCGAGATGCCCGAAGGTTCATCTCTTCCGATTCGGATCGAGATAATCTCAGAAGCTGATTATCTCTCCAGCCTGATACACAACCTCGAACCTGAGATACGCTCTGATTTCGATGTGTACATGGATGTAAGCGGCAATAGGCTAATCTATGTGAAAGAAGAGTGCGAAGACAGCGATAAATTGCCTAAATTCTTCTTGCACATTGACCCGATTGACAAATCCAGCCTTCCGAATCACCGCAAGCAATACGCTTTCGACAATTTGGACTTCAGTTTTGGCGAATACGTCATATCCAGCGAAGAACCCTGCGCTACGATGCGGGGTCTACCGGAGTACGCCATCGCAGAGATACGAACCGGGCAGCACATGCCGGACGAGGGCAGGATATGGGAGGGGAGAATCCGCGTCGGGGAGTAGAGGAGAATCGACCTTGAGCCGCCCCACTGTGTTAGACTGTCAACCCGTTGCATCGCGCTCACCCGTCGAAATCACATAGGCGCTGATCCCAGTCACTGACCACTGACCATCCTATCCGCCCTCATCCCGTCCGTGAACCGCGATGGCGTCGTCGTCATTTCGGCGTCCGCTGTCCGCTCGCTCGCATACGGCTTCCTGAGCGTGTTTCTAGGAGTGTATCTCGATCTGCTGGAATTCACCCCAATTCAAGCGGGGTTGGTGTTCAGCGCAATCATGGCGGGCGGCGCGCTCTCGAACGCCGTCGCAAGCTGGCGCGGCGACTCTATCGGCAGGCGGCGGATGCTCATAGGCATGGCGGCGCTCATGGGTGTCGGCGGCGCGCTGTTTCCGCTCACCGAGACGACGGCGCTGCTCATGGCTATATCGCTCATCGCCATGACGACGTCCACGGGCGGAGACCGCACCGCGTTTCTGTCTCTGGATATGGCTATCCTCGCGCAGTCCGCGAGCGGCAGGCAGCGCACGGTGCTGTTCAGCTGGTACAACCTCGCCGGGCGTCTCACGAAAGCCGTCGGCGCGCTGCTGATAGCCGCTCCCGTGGGCTTGCGGCTCGCGTTCGGCTTGGACGAGCTGACCTCGTTCAAGCTGATGTTCGCCGGGTATGCCGCCGTGTCTTTCAGCGGCGTGGCTATCTACTGGATGCTGAGTCGGCGCGCGGAGCCGCTCCCCGCCGAGGACGCCGCCGCGGAGTCCGCTCAGCCCCGCGCGGAGATGTCGCGCAGCTCGCGGACGGTCATGATCCAGCTTGCCGCGCTGTTCAGCTTGGACTCGCTAGGCGGCGGGTTCATGGTGTACAGCTTCATGTCTTACTTCTTCGCCAACCGATTCGACATGACGGTGGAGACCATCGCGGGGATATTCTTCTTCGGGCAGATGCTCAACGCGGTGTCCATCATGCTCGCCGCGCCAATCGCCAACCGCATCGGGCTGGTTGCGACGATGGCTTTTTCGCAAGGCGTCGCCAACACGGTGATGATATTCATGGCGCTGACGGGAAACGCCGCGCTCGCCGTGTTCTTCTTCATGACGCGGGAGCTTATCAACGACATGGACATCCCCACGCGCCAATCGTACTCGATGGCTATCGTGCCGCCGGAGGCGCGAACCGCCATGGCGGGCGTAACCAACTTGGGCAGAACGTTGGCGCAGGCGGTAACGCCCGCGATAGCCGGCGCGGTGGCGACGAGCGCCGCGCTTGGGACGCCGATAATCGTGGGCAGCGTAGTGAAGCTGGCTTACAACGCCGCGCTCTATCTGATGTTCAGGAGCATCCGCGCGCCGGAGGAGTTGGGGGAGTAACGTCCGTCATCCACGTCGCGCCCTGATCTTCACGTAACGGGCGGGATTTCCGCGATGACCACTTCGCCATAGGGCAAAGCGTCTATGGCGAGCCGGCTGCCCCATAGCAGTTCCATGCCCAGCAGCGGCTGGCTTTCCATTTCCAGAGCCGAGACCGACTTTCGCTCTCCGTTCCATGAAACCAACGCGAAGTAAGATGGGATGCTCTTGTCTTCGCCGTCTGCCAACACTACTACCTGCGCGGCATCGCGGATCAGCCTAAGCTCTCTGATGATTGCGGAAGGAAGTGTCAGCTGTCCCGAAAACCCAGTATCGACGACAACTTCCAGTCTCATGCTGCGATCCGGGGCGATTGTATTCGCAACCGAGATTTCTACCAAAGGCTCGCCGGTCGCCGGCGGATCCCTTTGAGGCTGCACCCTGCCTCTAATCAACTTCGTCTTCTGGAAGAGGAAACCCGCCTATGCTGTGTACCGCGCGGTAGCCCACGCGCCTTGCCCACATGATGGCATCCGGCTGCCGCTCCACCAGCCTCAGCGACGCCTCTACCCCGCGGGGGTCTATCTCGTAGTCTCCGCTGTTGATGTCTATGACGATTACCTTGCCCTTCTCTTTCGGATGCACCTTGTGGCGTATCTTTTCCTTGTAGATGGCTTCTCCCATCATTTTGATGTCTTCTATATCGACAGACATGATTCGCCCCCCTCGACAGACTGCGCGACGCCCTTCATACCCCGTTACTCTATCACACAATCACAATCTCGAAAGTTTGCTCACGCGGCGGCTCATCCGCATGTGATACAGTGGCTATGAAGAGAAGCCCAGTCCGATGTTGGGAGGATAAGCCCATGCTTTCGCGTTTCCGTCGCCCCGAAGCAGACTTGCAAGTAGAGGTGAACAGGGATGCGCTCCACGCCGGCGACGAACTGGAAGCTCGCGTGGCGCTCGTCCCAAAGAGCGATTTTCACGTTCGCAGCGGAAAGATAGAGCTAATCTGCACCGAGACCTATGTGCAGAAGATAAGCAACCAGTACGGCACGAGCTACCACAAGAAGACTGAGATACTGAGCCGATCGGGCGAGACGTTCATAAGCGACGAAACCGTCCGCCGCTCGATGCCCCATTCGGCAAAGGCGAGGCTGGTCGCGCCGCCAGACGCGCTGCCCTCGATAGAGGGCGCCGCCGTGAGGTCTATCCAGCCGGGCATCTCGTGGGCGGTTACAGCCTCCTTGGACGTGGCAAGGGCGCGCGACCTTCTGCAAAGCCGCGAGATAACCGTCGTCAAGCGTCCCGCGCTCGATGACGCGCGCCATCGACCGATTGTCGTGGAAGCCCGGCACAGGCAATGCGTTCTTGCCTTAGAGCTGCCCCAAGGCGACGCGCGTTCAGGGGACAGGCTGGACGGCAGCCTACGCCTCGAAATGCTTCAGGACGTGATAGCGTCGGAGGTGAGGGTGGAGCTTGTCAGGGTAGAGAAATTCGGCAACGAGGGGAAAGATCATATCGTGTATGCTGCGACTCTCGAACCAGACCCTGGGTTGAAGACAGGCCAGACGCGGGAGTGGGACTTTCATCTGAACGTTGGGACGGTAAGGACGCCTAGCCTGAAGACCGAGAAATCGTCGGTCAGGTGGCTGGTGAAGGGGATAGTGTCCAGATGGATGAGGACCGATCTGCGGATAGAGAGGGAAATCGGCGTCGATTTCTGACCTGTGCGGGCGCGCTAGGCTTCCCGATCCTTGCCCGCATGCAATAGGCTGAACCTGTGGATCGCCTGAATCAAGCCCTAATCCGCGCGCTCAGGAGATGGACGAGATTTCCGCAATAACTACTTCTCCATAGGGCAAAGCGTCTATAGAGAGTCGGCTGCCTCATAGAGCAATCCCATTTCTAAGCATCTTCATCCTCAGGAGTAGGAAAACCGCCCCCTATGCTATGCACCGCGCGATAGCCCACGCGCCGCGCCCACACTAGGGCGTTGGGGCGTCGCTCTTTCAGCCTGAGCAGCGCCTCTATGTCGCGGGGGTCTATCTCGTAGTCACCGCTGTGGATATCTATGACTACTACCTTGCCCTTCTCCTTCGGATGCAGCTTGTGACGTATCTTTTCCTTGTAGATGGTTTCTCCCATCGCTTGGATGTGTTCTGTGTCGAAAGTCATCGTCCGCCTCCTTCATTGCACCCCGCGTTTTCATTGACCGTTCTCGCGAAATCCTGAGGCGCCCGGACCGATAAACGTCCGATACCGCATTATCCACCCGACAGGCGGGCGAGTATCCCCGCCGCCTTTGCCAGTGTGCCGCCATATGGCAGCAGCCAACTCTGCACGTTATCGGGATAGACTTGCAACCATGCCGTATCCGTGCCTGCTTGTCCTCTATGCTGAGACGAAAGACCTTCCAATGTACCCCAGCCAGCCATAATCACGGACTTGGGAAGTACCCAGCAGTGAGCCTCGAAGGGGCTGATGCCGAGACAGATGGCTATGTCGTAATTCTGGTCACGTAATTGCTGGAATCTGTAACTTCCATTCTCCCAAAGTGTGGAAGACTTGATCTCTATTCTGAGTCCGCTAACTATTCGGTCAGCTTCACTGTCAGGGGATCTAGCGACATCGAAGTCTTTCGCTGCGAGAAATCCTGCGACCAGTTTCTCGCAGATCGCTCCCTTTTGACGCGCTGATGGACGATTCTTGATCCAAGCGAATGGACTGCCTTCCCAATTGATATCATCATCGGGATAGTCGGCGCGAAGTATGCCCGCTATTGCCGCGAGCATCTGCGTGTCCGGGTCTGAAATGCGGTGAATGGTCACAGTGAAAACAGCGTCCTTTCTAACTCTACACTCTCCAGAACCTCTTCGCACCCCTCGAACTCCGCCCCGTGTTTGGACAGCCGTTTCGCCATCACCCGAATCGCTTGCGGGTTGTTGTCTATCAGGATGAAGTCCCGGTCGAGGCGCGCCGCCGCTTCGCCTAGCGTTCCGCTTCCCGCGAAGAAGTCCGCCACTAGGTCGCCGGGGTTGGAGTGAACCCGCACGATGCGTTCGATTACGCCGAGCGGCTTTTGATTCGCGTAGCCCGTTTTCTCCCTGCTGTTCGTGGCGACTATCGTGTGCCACCACACATCCGTAGGCGTCTTTCCTCGCGCCGCCTTCTCCGCGCCGACTAGCTTGGGCGCCATGTACGGCACCCTGTCTATATCATCGTAGTTGAACGTGTATCGCTTTGGGTCTTTCGCGTACCACAGTATGTTGTCGTGCTTGGCGGGCCATCTCGACTTGGATCGCCCGCCGTAGTCGTAAGCCCACACGATTTCGTTGATGAACGAATCGCGCCCGAATATCTCATCTAGCAAGACTTTGCAGTAGTGCACTTCCCGATAGTCCACGTGCAGGAAGAAAGAGCCGTCTGGCTCGAGTATCCGCCTCGCCTCTAGAAATCTCGGCTCCAAGAATCCGAGATAGTCGTCGAACTTGTCCGAATAGCCAGTGGAGCCTAGCTCGACGGTGCGGTAGCGCCTTCCCTGAAAGCCTACTCGGTCTCCCCCCGCCTCGTCGCGCACGGTTCGGATAGACCTCCGCGACTGCGCGCGCCCCGTGTTGAAGGGCGGATCTATATAGATCAGGGCGACGCTCTCGCTCGGCAGCGCGGGGAGCGCCTCTATGTTGTCCGCGAAGATAACCTTACGCATGGGATCAGCCCTCGTCTACCGCAGGTTGTAGGCGTAGTGATGCGCCCCTTCTTCCAGCTCCCATTCGCCGAACCACCTTTCGACGCGCGGCAGCAGCTCGCGGGACAGAGCGGCGCGGTCGGCCTCGCGCTCCGTAAGCTCCCGCGCGAGTGACTCTCTCAGCCGCGCTCTGACATCCGCTTTGTCCGCCCTCAGAAACACGCCGTCCCTCAGCAGAATCTCGCCATCCACCATAACCGTGTCCACGTCCAGCCCTTTGCCGCGATAGACGAGCGCGTCCACTATATCCGTGTCCGGATGAAGGTACGGATCCTCGATGCGTTCCAGATCGACTAGAACCAGATCGGCGCGCTTGCCCGGCTCGATAGCGCCCACATCGTCGAAGAACGTGACCTTCGCGCCGTTGGCGGTCGCAAGCTCCAAAACGTCGTGCGAAGTCGGGTAGGGGGAGGCGATGCCCGGCTCGCGGTGGAGCTTCTGCGCCATTCGCATCTCCTGAAGAATGTCGTTATCGTCGTTGATGCCCGCCTCGTCTATGCCCAGCGCCACCATCACGCCGCGCGTCAGCAGCCTGTTCAGCGGAGCCACCCCGCTCTTGAGCCTCAGGTTCGAGCTTGGGTTGGTGCAGATGGCGGTCGCCGTGTCGCCGAGCAGCTCGATGTCGGATTCCGAAAGCCAAACGCCGTGCGCGCATGACACTTCCGAGCCTAGTATCCCAAGCTCCGCGAGGCGCTCCAGCGGCGTCCCGTTCCAGTGGCGCGCGCCGTACATGCGCTGATAGATGGTCTCCTGAAGGTGAATGTGCAGCCCCGTTCTATGCCTGCGCGCGAAGTCGCTTATCGCAACCAGCATATCGTCCGAACACCAGTGAACGTTGTGCGGGCTGACGAATATGTTGGCGCGATCCCCTTGCCGCCGCGCGTGCAGCTCTCCGCACGCCGACAGATACTCTTCCAGCGAGATGGGACGCGCCGCTATATGCGCCCGCGCCCGCGCCGCCAGCCCCGCCGGCAGCGTCGCAAGAAAGCGGTCGTCGTCTTCATAGACTAGGTGGTTCTGGTCGCGGGTAGAAATCGAGAACGCCACCCTCATGCCGCTGTCTTCGTAGGCGTCGAGTATATCCGACGCGGCATCGTACAGGCTTTCGCCCGGCGGCAGCCTCGCTGCCATGTGATTGTGCTGAACCGTCGTTATTCCGGACTCTATCATCTGGATGGCGCACCAAAGCGTATCGAGATACGGGTCTACGTCCCGAATCGCCCATCTTGCGATTATCCAGCTCTCCAGCGGCGCGTCCAGAACGCCAAGCTGGAATGGTGTCAGCCCAACGTGGTGGTGGGCGTTGATCAGCCCTGGGATTACGACATGACGGTCGGAGCCGATGACCTCCGCGGACGGATGCTTGCGCCGCAGCTCGTCCGCGCGTCCTATCTCCGCGATTTCCCCGCCCGAGACCGCCACCGCGCCATCGTTCACTATCTCGGCGGAATCCCTGCCGGTTATGCGGCAAACTACGTATCGCCCCCTGACCAGTGTCGTCGTCATCTCCGCCTCCCGCCGCCCGAATGGTATATCGCGTTGAACAGCAGCTTGTAGGTTCCTCTAGCTTGCGCCCTGAAGTGCGGACGGAATCCGAACAGCACGCATTTGCCCAGTCCGAGCGGGATCGACGCCACCGCCGCCAGCCCTGCGATTCTCCGCTGACCGATGAGCCAGCCGCTCAGCAGCGTGTCGGTCTTGGAGTAGCTCGCCACCGCCGTTCCGTTCTCGACGCGGTAGGCTGGGCCATTCATGTACAGCGCCGCCGCCTTGCTCGGCATCCCGAAGCCGATTGGGTGGCTCGTGTCGACGTGTATGCTCAGCAGGCTGCCGGGCGCGAAGAACTCCGAGTGCGTGAGCCGAGCCAGCGGGTTGCGCGTTCCAAGCTCCAGCCGATGGGAGACGAACCGCGCCGAGTCGTCCCACGCGATTATCGTGCCGCCGCGTTCGGCGAACTCTCGAAGCCCCGCGATGCCGCGTTCGCCCAGCCCGCCTGAGAACCTCGAAGCGTAGTGCGAGCGGCTGAATCCGCGATGCAGCTGCCTTATGGACTGGTGGGGAACTATGACGCAGTCGAAGCGCGTGTCCAGACGCCCTTCGCGCAGGTCGCCATCCACCAGAGACTCGTATGCGAATCCGTATTCGTCGAACACGAAGCGCGTCCATCCCTCTTCGATACATGGCACGTAGCTCGCATATACGCCCACGCGCGGCGCTTCTATCAGCGCCAGCCCCTCCGAGGGCCTGCGCCACAGCGGTCGAACGTCTATCTTCCCCATGCTGTCGGAGAGCGCGCGCCGCGCGGCGTCGGACGATGGCAAGACCCACGTTCCCGCCGCCAGTTCGCCGCCGTCGCTTTCGAGCGTGGACATCGAGCGGAATACGGGATGCCCGTGGAACAGCAGCCTGTTCACGACGGCTGCGGATGCGTTGGACTGCGCCGCCAGCGCGAACGCGGGAGCGTCCGCCGACAGCGCGTCTTCGCCGCCGCGCGCGGACGCGCGCGGCGCGGATAGCGGCTTCGCGCGCAGCTCGAACGGCTCGCCGACTTCGTGGCAGGCGACGCCCATTGCCAGCGGAAGGCTGTGCGCGGTGGCGTCGTAGGGGCGTCGAGGCGGTCCGCCGGGGTACTGGCGGATGTCCGGGTAGCGCTGACGCTCCAACATAGTCCGCGCGAACGCGCCGTAGGGCTGCCGCGTGAGCGCGATTCGGTCGCCGCGCTCCACCGCCAGCCCGCCGAGCGATGCCGACTCCTCCGCCTCGCAAAGCTCCACGTCCGCGAACCGTAGCAGGTCGACAAGCTCAGCCGCCGCGCTCGCGTCGTACTGCTTCGCGGGAATCACGTATGCGAACGGCGCTCGCTCGCGCTCCACCGCGCGTTTCAGCGCCGCGTAGGAGTTCCGCACCCACCATTCTCGGTTTCGCGCCGCGTGGTCGAGGCATGCCATGGACGCCGATAGGTCGTACTCCACGATGTCGCGCAGACTCCACCGACCGCCGCTCCATGGCATGGGATGGTTCCAAGAGATGGTCTTAGGCAGCTCGCCGCGGTCGTCGCGCAGGGCGCTCCGCGGAACCTCGATTGGCGACGCGATTCGCGCGCTCGCCGCCTCCGACAGCGCCCTTACGCCGCCGTGATAGTGCGGATACGAGCGGCTTGGGCTGTAAGAGTCGTAGACGACGTTCACCGCGACGCCAGCTTTGCCCTCCGCCGTTAGCTGAGCCGCCATATGCGCGCCGAGCGCGGTCAGCTCGCTTTGCAAGATAGGGTCCACGTTGGGACCCACCGGGTCCACCAGCGGCGGCAGTATCATACGCATCCCGTCCGCGCGGGTTTGGTGGAGGTCGTAGGTGATATGCGGACGCCAGCCGTTATGCACGCGCTCCACCACTAGCCGCGTCTCTTGCTGCGTGAACATGAACCAGTCGCGGTTGTTGTCGTGTCCGGCGTACTTGTGATAGAGGTACGGCGGTATCGCGCCCTCGAAGTGCGTTCCCACCGATGCGTCGTACCAGTCTTTCACGCGCTTCAGCCCATCCGGGTTCAGGCTCGGCGCGAGCAGCAGGACGACGTTTTCCAGTATCGCCTTCACTCGCGGCTCGTCGGACGACGCCAGCAGGTGGGCAAGCTCGACGGACATCTGCGTCGCGCCGACTTCGGTGGCGTGGATGCTGCACGTGATGGCTACGACGGCGCGCGCCTCGCCGATGGCGCTCTCAGCCGCCGCGCCGCTCAGCTGTCGTGGATCTGCGAGCGTCTGCTGAATGCCGCGCAGTTCGTCTAGCCGAGCTATGTTCGACGGCGAGCTGATGGCGCAGAGGATGAACGGGTTGTCTTCGGTGGAGCGTCCGATCTCGTCCACCCGAACGCGCTCGCTCTGCCGCTCCAGCAGCTTCATATAGCCGACTATCTCCCGCCAGCCCGCCAGTTTTCTATCCGCGCCCGGCTGGAAGCCAAGATAGCGCTCCGGTGTGGTAATATCTCTCATTGGGCTTACGGTTTCGCCATGCCCTTTCGGTTGCGGCGCGCGGGAAGCGCGCCCTCGATTCGACCCCGAACAGGATACAACATACGCGCGCGTTGCTGACGAGCGGCGCGGCGCGCAGGAGTCGCCAACGCATCATGCCTCAGCAAACCGAGACCGTTCTGGTAGTAACGCCGCATCCAGACGACGCCGAAGGCGGCGCGGGCGGCACGATAGCGAGATGGACGCGCGAGGGCAAGAAAGTCGTCCTCGTCGTATGCACCAACGGAGACAAGGGAACGTCGGATCGCTCGATATCGCCCGCCACGCTCGCCAAGACGCGGGAGCGAGAACAGCTCGCCGCCGCCGAGACGCTGGGCATCGCGGAAGTCGTCTTCCTGCGCTTCCCAGACCAGAATTTGGAAGACTGCCGCGAGTTCAGAATGGCTCTAGTCAGGCAGATTCGCCGCCACAAGCCCGACTTGGTGGTCACCATAGACCCAAACCGCCCGTACATCCGCCACCGCGACCACTATATGACGGGCAGGGTAACGCTAGACGCGGTGTTTCCCTACGCGCGCGACCATCTGGCGTTTCCTGAGCTTATCGACGAGGGGCTGGAGCCGTTCGAGGCGCAAGAGGTGTGGCTGTTCAGGCCCGAGCGTCCGGATGTGTACATCGACATCACCGACACGTTCCAGACGAAGATGGACGCGCTCTACTGCCACGAGAGCCAGATGTCTAGGCCTCGAGAAGTATCCGAACCGCGAGCGCGAGCGCGCGCCGCGGAGACGGGCAAGCGCATAGGCGGCGGCTTGGCGGAAGCGTTCATGCGGATTAGGATAGGCAGGTAGCGGACGGGCGTCGCCCAAGCCGATTTCCACATCGATGGGACGATGGGGGCGATTCCGCCGGCTAGTCGTTCAGACCTTCCACCTTCGGCAGCTTGCCTGAGCCGCGCAGCAGCGACAGCGCCTGCTTCTCCAGCTGGCGGACGCGCTCGCGGGTTACGCCAAGCTCGCGCCCTACCTCTTCCAGCGTGCGCTCCCGGTCGTCGATGAAGCCGAACCTGTACGCCAGCACCATTCGCAGGCGGGGAGGGATGTCGTCCAGAGCGTCCACCACGTCCTCGCGCGTCAGCATCCGCATCGCCACCTCGTCGGGCGTCAGCCCGCTGGTGTCTTTGATGAAGTCTTCGAGCGTAGACTCTTCCTCGCCGACGGGCGTGCCTAGCGATATGGTGTGCTGACGCTGGCGCATCAGGTTCTCCACCTGTTCGACAGTCCACTCCAGATACTTGGCGAGTTCTTCGGGCAGCGGGTCTCGGTTGTGAACGCGCGTCAGCGCTCGCTCGGCGTTGTTCAGCTGCTGGAGCCGTTCCACCACATGCACCGGAAGCCGTATCGTTCTCCCCTGATCCGCAAGCGCGCGGGTTACCGCCTGCCGAATCCACCAAGTGGCATAGGTGCTGAACTTGAATCCCCTGTGCGGGTCGTACTTCTCCACCGCGCGCATCAGCCCTAGGTTGCCCTCTTGAATCAGGTCGAGCAGCGGCAAGCCGCGCCGCAGGTATCGCCGCGCCACGCTCACCACTAGCCGCAGGTTGCAGTTGGTCAGCCGCTCCGACGCCGCCCGCCCTTGGAATGTCACCACGTCCCACAGCCGCAGCGTGTAGGCGTCCATATCGTCTATGATTTCGGCTATTCTGCTCGCCTCCAGCGATTCGTCGTACAACTCTACGCCAAGCTCACGCTCTACGCGCTCGAACACCTCTACAGGCACTAGGATGGACGCGCGCGACAGGGCGGCTATTCTGGCGCCGCTGTCGTCCGGTTCGATATCCGCCGCGTCCGCCACCGACTGCTTGATCTCGTTGGACGGCGGGCTGTCCAGCGCGTCGCGCACCTCCGGGTCCGCGAGCAGCGCGCTTATCGGCGCCTCGTTGGGAAGCTCGACGCTCGTGTGCGACGCGACCGCTCTAAGCACGGCGATTTCTCGCACCGTGTTCAGCAGCAAATCGGCGGCTATCTCGGCTGTCGTCGCGTCGCGCCCCAGATCCTCGGCTATCGAGGCGCGCATCTCCTTGAGGAGCATCCAACGTTCCACTTCCAGCCCTAGCTCCAGCTCCTCAGGCGCTTTCAGAAGCGCGTGCTGGCCTATGGAGCGCAGATACTCCCTTACGGTGTCGGTCGGCTCGTCGCCTATCTCGCGCTCGAACGTCTTGAGCAGGTCTTTGGATGCGTCTTTGGCGTTCCTGTCGCGGGCTTGCCGCGCCCTGAACCCGCGCCTTCTGGCGACGGTCTTGTAGTTCAGCGGATAGTTCTTGAGTTCGGTCATAACCCCTCTTGGTCTGCTCGACAGACGCTTGCGCGGACGTCGCTCCGCCGCGCGCGTTTCGTTCGGCTGCGCCTTGACATCCGCGCGCGTGGCTAGTTAACTGTCGAATGCCGCAGGCGTGTGGAAACTTTATATTACATTCTGCCATGAAATAGCGCAAAGCGCTCTACGGAATTCGCAACCCGCTCCATAGCGTAAACGCTCGAGCTCGCGCGTCGGATTCCCCCGAAACCAGCCCCAATCAGGAGGCGAACGGATGCCCAAGAAAGTCTTGATAACAGGCATGAGCGGCTTGATTGGCGGCTTGCTCAAGGATCATCTGCTGGAGGCTGGCGGATACGAGCTGACGGCGCTCAACCGCAGCGATGTGGATGGCGTGAGGACGGTGCGCGCGGACATATCCGACTTCGACGCCATCCGCCCAGCGTTCGAGGGGCAGGATGTAGTCGTGCATCTCGCCGCGTATCTAGGCTCTCAGGATTGGGAGGGGCAGCATGCCGGCAACGTGCTGGGGACGTTCAACGTGTTCGAGCAGGCGCGGCTTGCGGGCGCGTCGCGCGTGATATTCGCCTCTAGCGGCAACGCCATCCGCGGCTTCGAGCGCGTGCCGCCGTACTCGCATATCGCGGCGGGCGAGTACGACGAGGTTCCAGCGGACTTCCGGCGGCTGACGCATCTCGACTTCCGCCCCGAAGCGCTGTACGGCGCGGCGAAAGTCTGGGGGGAGGCTCTCGCGCGACACTTCTCCGACGACTACGGCATCAGCATGATATGTGTCCGCATCGGCTCGGTTACGAGCGGCGACAGACCGCGAACCACGCGGGAGAACGCCATATACCTGAGCCACCGCGACATCGCAACCCATCTGCGCGCCTGCATAGACGCCCCCGACAGCCTGAAGTTCGATACCTTCTTCGCCGTATCCAACAACCGCTGGAACTATCGCGACCTGACTCATCCGAAGGAAGTTCTCGGTTGGGAGCCGCAAGACAGCGCGGACGACCGCTTGTTCGTCGGATAGCTCGCCCGGACTCGAAAGGGGAGGCCGCCGTGACTCAGTTCGTCAAAATAGACCGCGCCAAGAGGCTGAAAGACCAGCCGGAGACGGGGCATAACCGTTGGCATCCCGATGTCCCGCCCATACTGGAGGTTGGCGAGAACGAGAACGTAGTAATAGAAACGCGGGACGCCAGCGACGGGCAGGTCACGCCCGATACCGCCGCCGCCGATTTGGAGGCGATGGATCAGAAGGTAAGCCACCCGCTCACAGGGCCCATCCACGTCAGCGGCGCGCAGCCCGGAGACCTGCTTGAGATCGAGTACGTGGACATCTTCCCGCAGCCGCATGGCTGGACTAGGTTCAGACCCGGCGCGGGCTTCCTGCGCGACGTGTTCTCGGAGCCGTTCATCGCCCACTGGAGCATTGCGAACGGATACGCCGAATCCGCGCAGATCCCCGGCGTACGCATTCCGGACGGATCTTTCATGGGGACGGCTGGGCTTGCGCCATCCCGCGAGCAGCTGGATGCGTGGACGCGGCGGGAGAACGAGCATCTGGAACGCGGCGGCGCGGTTCAGCCTCCCGACCCGACGGACGCCGTGCCGGGAGGCGCTATCGCGGATGAAGGTCTCCGAACCGTCCCGCCGCGCGAGAACGCCGGCAACATGGACGTCAAGCAGCTGACGCGAGGATCGCGCCTGTACATCCCCGTAGCCGTCGAGGGCGGGCTGTTTTCGGTGGGCGATGGACACTTCGCGCAGGGCGATGGCGAGGTGTGCGTAACCGCCATAGAGATGGGCGCGACCGTCGTGGCGCGGTTCGCCGTTCACAAGGGAGTCGCCGCGAGTCGCGGCATAACCACGCCCCGCTTCTCGCATCCCGGATACTTTCTGCCGCCCGCGAGCGCCGTTCCGCGCAATTTCACCGCCACCGTCGGATACCCCATCCGCGAAGACGGGACGCAAGAGGGCGAAGACCACCTCACGCTCGCCGCTAGGAACGCCTTGCTCGCCATGATCGACCTGCTAGGGGAGCGCGGCTTCAGCGCGGAACAGGCATACGCCATATGTTCCGTAGCCGTGGATCTCAAGATAAGCAACATCGTCGATCTGCCGAACGTTACTGTATCGGCGTTCTTGCCGGAGGATATTTTCGCATAGGGGCGGGCAATCAGTCGTAGACCGATAGCTCGCTGGCGTCGTCGAACAGGTAGTTAGCCCAGTATGGCGCGCGCAGCCTGTCGAGTGCGGCGCGCCATGCGCGAACGGCGGCTTCGGGGCGTCGACGCGCGTCGGACTCTCGCAGGTAGGCGGTGAAGTCGGCGCGAAACTCGGCGACGGAGGCGTACTTCCGCGCGCCGATCCGAGCGAGAATCTCTCCCGCCGCGTCGCTCAGCGCCGAACTCGCCGCGCGGGAATACGTCTCCGCCAGTGCGTCCGTCATGCGCTCCAGAGCGCCGGAGTGTCGCGGCTCGCGGTACTCTGCGAAGCTCTCGGCGGACGCGGGCGGCGGCTCCGGCGTAGCGTAGAACTGGAAGAACTCGAAGAGGATGTCGGCGATGTCGAAAGGGCGTCTGCGCGCGCTAGCGGCTTGCGGCGGGCGCAGCGCGCCGAGATCGACTATCGTGGCGCGCGCGTCGGCGGGAGCGTAGAATACGTTTCGCGGACCCAGATCGCCAGCCAGCAGACCGCGTTCCCAGCATTGCTCGATGACGCTCAGCGCGGCTAGCGAGGGGTTGGCTGCGCCGCGCTCGATATGAGGCTGCGCGGGATGGAGCGCGAACAAGTTCATCGGCAGCCCCACGGGATGCCCCCGCACCTGATCGCGCACGCCGCCCACGAGAGGGACGCCAGCCGCCCGCTCCTCGACTAGAGCGACGTACTCCGCGCCCGCGTCGTCGCCGAAGTACCAGTCGAACCTGTCCGGCGACGTTATCGCGTACAGGCGCGGCAGCCCGTCTATCCCGCCCGCGCGCAGCCTCAGATCGGCTTGAAGCGCCATGCGCCGCTCGACGTCCTCGTGAATGCGACGCGACACTAGCGACGGATGCGGGCGCTTGACCACCGCCGCGCCGCCCGTTCGCATGTCCGTCGCGGCGAAGACCTGCATGTCCGCGCCCTCGCCTATCGGAGCGCCCAGCCGAAAGCGCTCCAAAGCGCTGGGCGGGGAGGGCTGGGATGCTGTGTTGGCGTATGCCATGCGCGACGATCTCCGCGGGCGGTTTCAACTGTCGGGCGCAGGCGCTACAATCGGAGCGTGTCTGCGATCTCTAACTCGCGATTGGATGGCGACCGATGTTTGGCACCGATGCACCCACGCTGTACAACTTGCTGATTTCTATTGTGCTCGCCTACGTTCTCGGCGCTCTTCCACTTGCCGACCGTCTGAGCAGACGGCGCGATGTAGATATATTCACGACCGGAACGGGCCTTGCCGGGGCTACGAACGTGATGAAGAACGTGGGCAAGGTTCCCGCGATATTGGTGGTTCTAGGAGACACCGCCAAGGGGTGCGTAGCCGTGTTCGTTGGGCAGCAGTTCTTCGGCCTCGAAGGCGCGTGGATAGTCGCGCCCGCAGCAGCGGCGGTAGTCGGACACTGGAAATCCGTGTTCAGCGGGTTCAGAGGCGGGGACGGACTCGTAACGCTCGGCGGCGCGACGCTCGTCGCATTCCCTGAGTACGGCATCATCGGCGTGTCGGTTGCCGCGTTCATCGCGCTAGCCGCCCAGAAAATGCCATTCTCTTCGCTAATCAACATCCCCTCCGGCTACCTCGTCGTCATAGCGCTGGCGTATCGCTGGCATCCGGAAGACTTGAGCGCGGCGCTGGCGATGTCCGCTCTCGGCGTCGCGGTCTTAGTCTACGCGCTGCTCGGACACGCCCGCCGCCGACGCTCCTCTGTCGCGTCCGACCTAGCGGCGGGGCAGATAGAGACGAGCTGAGAGGGAAACAGCCCGCGCCCGTCCGTCGCCCGTCTACCTCTCCGCTTCCGAATCTACGATGTCTTCCATAGTCAGCAGCAGCGCGCCCAGCGATTGATTGTCTACGATGTACACTGTGGACGTCGTAGGGATGCGTAGATACATGCTGCGGTCGTCGCGCCTCAGCAGACGCAGGCGGGTAGAGGGCGCGGATGCGTCTTCATGCGTAAGCACGCGCACCATCGCGTCCGGCGCCGCGAAGTTCAGCTTGTCCGCCTCTTCCTCTTCCGCGAAGCCAGACGCCACCACTAGCTGAAGGGTTGCCAGTATCGCGTTCAGAGCCATAGGGTTCACGGGAACTGCGTCGACGGCGTCTCTTCCCATCGCCGCCCACTCGCCATCCTCGTCCGGCGCGAGCGTGAAGCCGCTGCCGTCTCTGTATGTGAACTCCAGACTCTGGATGTCGTTCGGCTGTATCGACGCCACGACAGGGTTCTTCCATCGGTCCGGGTTCGGCTCGAAGATGTTTCCAGCGGGGCAGGGGACGCCGTAAGTTTCATCGTGTCCAGCCCTGCGAACGTAGCACAGGCGGACGTTGGGCTTCCATTCGCCCACCAAGAACTTTTCTTGCAGCGAGCGGCGGCTTTGGTAGAACTCCACCTCTATCGCCTCGTCGTCGCCCACGCCCATGCGGGAATGGTTCGCGGGGTTGGTCGATACTAGCTGCGCGTCGTACAAGTCCGACACTGCGATCCAGAACTGTTCGATTCGCGGCGGGAACGCCGGCTGATCGTCGACGAACCACGCGCCTTGTTCGGCTTCACCCAGTCGGCTCAGCTCCGTGCGGTCGTCTTCGAACGATATGACGATGCGGTCGCTTGCCTGCGAGGACACTTGAACCAGCCCTTCCAGCACTATCTCATCGCCGCCGCCCGCAACGACGCGGAACACAAGCCCCGCTACGCCAACCGCGATGAGCGCCATCAGAACATATCCGAGCTGTCTGCTCTTCATTCGTCGCCCTCCCGCCGCGCGGAGTCGTCATCGCGTTCTTGGCGTCGGCGCGCGGCGCGCGCTCCCGCCTGCCCGTATCGCACGAACCCGAAGCGGCGGCGGCGCACAGACCTGAACAGTCCGATAGCCACGATGACGAGCGGAACGCCCGCGATGTTTCCCCAGCGCGCCAAGTTCTCGTGCGTGGTCGAGCCGAACAGCAGATCGCGCGACGAGACGACTTTCGAGCGCACCGCAGCCAGCGTATCCTCCTGCGCCAGCCAGTCCACTAGGTTCAGCGCGAGCGCGACGTTCTCCTGCGAACGCGCTATGATGCCGTCCGTTATCCAGTCGGAATCGCCGACCACCACCAGCCGATAGGCGTCTTGCGCGGCGGGCGGCTCGCGCTGGGAGACGGCGACCGCCATGAGGTTCTGCACGAGATTGTGCGGCTCTATCTGGCTGAAGATGCGCGCGTCCGGGCGCACGTCGGCGTACTGTATATCTTGCGACGCGCGCGCCGAAAACTCCGTGCTTTCGATTATGGGAACGATCTCTATCATGTCCCGCGCGGATTCCGCGATGCTTACCGAGCTTGCCCACGGCAGAAGCGCGGATTCTACGTTTCCGGATACCTTCTTGTCGATTACGGGCGCGCGCAGCCAGAACGGATACGGCAGGAACACGCTGCCGAGCTGCGTGTTGAACGAGATAGTCTCGTTGGACTGGAGATCGAAGATAAGGTCGTCCTCGACGTTCACGCCGAATTCGCGCGGCAGGTGTTCGAAGCTGTTGCGGTTGCGCGACGCCGCCATGCGGCTTTGATCGACGGACACGGCGTCTATGAGCAGCATAGCCTTGCCGCCGCCGTCCAGATAGCGCCTTATCGCCTCGCTCGTCTCCTCAGGCACGGAGCGCGTGGGCCCTGCGATTATCAGCACATCCACGCCGCTCAGGTCTATGTTCGGGTCTTCCGTCGTGTCCAGCTCTACTACGTTGTACGAGTCCAGCAGAAGCCCGCCGAACGTGCGGTAGCCCGCGCTGGGAGATTTCTCGCCGTTGCCGGTGAGGAATGCGACGGTCTTCTTGTCTTCTTGCAGCATTCGGTTGGCGAGCGACGCGAGCCGATACTCGAAGCCGTCGAACCCGGTTATGTAGGGTATGACTTGGCGCGTGTCTATGTACGTCATCGCCATGCCGAGATAGCCGGATTTGATTTGCAGCTCGCCTTGGCTCTGCACGTTGAATTGCACCGGCGGCACCCCCGCCAGTTGCGCCCGCCGCGCCGCGCCCTCGTCGTCCGCCGGGAAGCGCCGCACGAGCTTGACCCGCCCGTCCGAGCCTGCCGCGAAGTCTTCTAGGAAGTCGCCAACGTCGCGCGCGGCTATAGCCACCTGCACAGGCGGTTCTCTGGACTCGAAGAACTCGATGGTCAGGATGTCGTTCAGCCCGTCGAGAATGTCTTGCGTAGCCGGGCTGAGCGTGAAGAGCTTGTCTTCTGTCAAGTCCAGCCGCCCGCCGATGGAGTTGCCGGACCAGCCGATGAGCAGGCTTACGACGATAAGCCCCAGCGTGCCTAGCTGGAGGTTGCGATACTGCGTCGATCTTCGGCTGAGCGTTCTGCCGCGCACTATCAGGAACGTCGCCGATAGGAAGGTGGAGATGAGCGCGGCGAAGTACAGCACATCTCGCAAGTGGATGACGCCGCGCGCGATGCTGGCGAAGTGCGTAACCGGGCTGAGGTCTTGCAGCAGCGTAGCTAGGCGCGGCGGCAGCGTTACCGCCACGATGTCCAGCCCCATTATCATCAGCAGCATGGTGAGCGACAAGCCGAGGATGAACGCCACTATCTGGTTGCGCGTGAGGCTGGACGTGAACAGCCCGATGGATACGAACGCCGCCGCCAAGAACATGCCGCTGACGTACTGCCCAACCGCCGCGCCCAAGTCGAGGTCTCCGGCTGTCTCCACCGCAATCGGTATGCCTACCGTAGCCAGTATTGCGAACGCTACGAATACGAAGCCGGATAGGAACTTAGCCGTAAGCACTATCCATCCGCGGATAGGGTGGGTGAGCAGCAGTTCCAGCGTGCCGTCTCGGTTTTCTTCCGCCAGGAGCCGCATGGTGGCGGCAGGCACGAACACCGCGAGCAGCCACGGCAGGGAAGGGCTGTCGATTGCGAAGTCCACCGTGAACAGCGGGCGCAGAGACGCCTCCGCCGTCAGCAGCGCTTGGCTGAAGTAGACGTAAGACAGCACCGCCACGAACGGCACTATCAGAATGTACGCCGCCGGCTGGTCGAAGTAGCCTTTGATGTCTTTCTTGACCAGCGCGACCAGTGGCGTTCGCAGCGGCGCCGCGAGCGCGGCAAGCAGTGAGCGCATAGGGATCAAGACTCTTCTTCGGGTTGCGCCGCGTCCGCCGTGAGGTGGTGGAACACGTCTTCTAGGCGCGGACGCTCTTCGTGCAGCTCCCACAGCGTCCAGCCGCTGGACTTGGCGAGGCGGAAAATGTCGGCTCTAGGGTCCGCGTCGGCCGACACCGCCAGCCGGTAGCGCTTGCGGCCGCCCTCCGCGCCCTCGCTCTCGACCGCGCCCACCCCGTCGACTCGCGCCAGACCCGCCTCCACGCTGTCGCCCTCTACTTCCAGCCGAACGGCGCGAAGCTCCATAGCCTGCTGAAGCAGGTCTTGCACGGGGCTGTTGGCTACCAGCTTGCCGCGGCTGATGACCAGCACGCGCTCGCAGGTGTTCTCCACCTCCTGCATGACGTGGGTGCTGAGAAGCACCGTCCGTTCGCCGCCGAGATGCCTTATCAGGTCTCTAATGGTGATGCGCTGGTTCGGGTCCAGCCCTTCCGTCGGCTCGTCCAGCACCAGCACAGAGGGCCTATGGAGAATCGCCTGCGCCAGCCCAACGCGCTGGTGGTAGCCCTTGGAAAGCTCGTGGATGGGGCGGTAGAACACCTCTTGGATGCCCGTTTCTTCGACGGTGAGATCCATGTTCCTCTTGCGGTCCGCGCCGCGTAGCCCGCGCAGCTCGGCTACGAACTCCAGATACTCCACCACCAGCATATCTTCGTACAGCGGGTTGTTCTCCGGCAGGTATCCGATAGCCGCGCGCGTATGCAGGTCGCTTTCCTGCGTGTCCGCGCCCTCGATTCGGATGCTGCCGAGATCTGGCGTGTAGAACGATGTCAGCATCCGCATCGTCGTCGTCTTGCCGGAGCCGTTGGGGCCAAGGAAGCCGACTATCTCCCCCCGCCTAACGTCGAACGACAGGTTGTCCACCGCGATGCGCGCGCCGAACCGCTTGGTGACGCCGCGCACCTCGATGGTGGCGTTGTGGATGGTGGCGTTATCGTCGGGCGTTCGCTCGCCCTTGTCTCTCGCGCCGTTAGTCAGTTTCGGTGCCTCCGCGATTGCGCCGTTTCATGGGCTGTTTTCGGGGTCAGCCGGAATATATACTCGAACGTTCCGATGCGCGATTGTCTCGTCATGGATACGCGGGAATCGCGCCGACGGTTTCGCCGACCGCCCCGCCTTCGAACGGCAGGAGCAATGCAGCGAATATCCGCGCTCTTACGCCTCTGGCGCGGAACGGGCGCGGACTCCCTCGCGTCGGCGGCTTGGCGGGATGCGCGGCGAGCGCCCCGCCAAGCCCGGCTTGCGCGCTTGCCGCGCTAGTCGTCATACGGCGCGGGCAGCTTCATCGGGTTCAGCTCTGTGATGAGCGATTCGGTGGTGATTACCATGCCCGCGACGCTTGCGGCGTTCTCTATGACGGCGCGCGTCACCTTCGCCGGGTCTACGATGCCCAGCTCCAGCATGCTGCCGTACCTGTTGGTTTCGGCGTCGAAGCCGTAGTCGTCTTGCTGCTGGAGAACCCTGTGCAGCGCTACTTCGCCGCTCAGCCCCGCGTTGGCGGATATGACCTTGATAGGCTCTTCGGCGGCTCTCAGCACGAGGTCTACGCCGATGCGCTCGTCGCCGCTCGCGTCGATGCCGGCGGCTGCGGCTTGCGCGGCTCTCAGCAGCGCGGTTCCGCCGCCCGGCACTATGCCTTCCTCCATCGCGGCGCGGCTCGCGGACAGCGCGTCTTCCAGCCGCTGCTTCTTCTCGCGCAGCTCGATTTCGGTGGGCGCGCCCACGCGCAGCACCGATACGCCGCCGGACAGCTTCGCCGCGCGCTCTTCGAGCTTCTCGCGGTCGTAGTCCGAAGTCGTGTCTTCCGCCTGCGCCAGTATCTGGCTGATTCGCCCTTGAATGTCCGCCTCTCCGCCGCCGCCGTCTACGAACGTCGTGTTGTCCTTGTCCGCGATGACGCGCCCGCACCTGCCGAAATCGGCTGGGGTTATCGAATCGAGCGTCCGCCCCGAATCTTCGCTGATTACGGAGCAGCCGAACAGTATAGACATGTCTTCGAGTATCGCCTTGCGCCTGTCGCCGAACGCGGGCGCCTTGATTGCAAGGCAGTTGAGGGAGCCGCGCAGCTTGTTCACCACCAGCGTGGCGAGCGCCTCGCCCTCTACGTCCTCCGCTATGATGACGACGTCCTTGGAGACGCCAGACACCTGTTCGAGCGCGGGCAGCAGGTCGCTCACCGCCGACAGCTTGGCGGACGTGATGAGTATGTAGGGGTTCTCTATCTCGGCTGCCATCCTATCCTGATCGGTTACGAAGTAGGGCGACAGGTAGCCGCGGTCCACCTGCATCCCCTCTACGAAGTCCACCTCGTAGGCGAGCCCTTTGGACTCTTCGACGGTGACGATGCCGTTATGCCCCACCTTGTCCAGCACGTCCGCGATAAGCTCGCCCATCTCTTCGTCGTGCGCCGACAGCGTCGCTATCTGCTCTATCTGTCGCTTGCCGGCTACGGGCTGCGCCATGCCGCGCAGCTCGCCCCGGATGCCGTCCACCGCAAGCTCGATGCCGCGCTTGACCGCCAGCGGATTCGCGCCCGCCGCGAGCATCTTGAACCCGTCTCGTATCATCGCCTGCGCGACGACGGTGGATGAGGTAGTGCCGTCTCCCACGTCGTCGTTCGTCTTGCTGGACGCCTCTTTCAGCAGCTGCGCGCCCATGTTGGGGAACGGCTCCTGAAGCTCTATCTCCTTGGCTATGGTAACGCCGTCGCTGCAAACGTGCGGAGGTCCGAACTCCTTATCCAGCACTACGTTTCGCCCAGCTGGGCCTAGCGTGGCGCCGACCGCCGCCGCCAGCGTGTCTATGCCGGACATCAGCTGACTGCGCGCGTCCGCCTCGAACTGAAACTGCTTCGCCATATCCGGTATGCCTCCTCGTGGTGTGGTGTCGATCCGCCGCCCGCGCGGGCGCGCCGAATCTCGCCAACATCATAGCGCATTTGGCGCGTCGGAATCATCGCCGCCCGGCGGAGACGGCGGGCGGGCGGGGGAGCGGCGCGCCGCGCGGCGTGAACTAGGCGGGGCGGATGCTGTACAATCCTCAGGCGGGCGGGGAAGTGTCGGAATTGGTAGACGAGCATGACTTAGGATCATGTGCCGCAAGGCGTGGGGGTTCGAGTCCCCCCTTCCCCACCATCGTATCCTGTCCTGCGCTGCGAACTTCGCCGTTCAGGGCAATCTCGGCGGCGCCCGCTCCCCCTGACGCTCACGGCGCTCCCGGATGAGTCCCCCCAGCCGCCGCTTTCACGCCCTCTAGCTCCTCCCTCGATGACCCTGAAGCCGCTTGCGCCGCTCGCGCGGCGCGCTGACCCAATGGGCATGTTTGACACGTTGGGTTGCCGTCTGGTAGCGTAATTTGCGCTGCCAATATGATATATAGTATCAGAATGGCGGAGATGGTTACGCTAGTTGACACGCTGGACAGCTATCCTCTAAGGTAGCATGACGCCGATATTGTGATATGCAGTATCAGGGTGTCGGCGACAATATCGACCATAACAGGAGCGAAAATGACCAACCCGTTGCGAAGCCTCGTCCTATCCCTGGGGGTGGCGGCAATCGCCGCCATAGCCGTCCTAGCCGTGATGCTGACGGCTGCCGCCCCCACCGAGGCTCAGACACCACCCTACGCGGACCCCAAGCCCTGCAATACGAACGACACCCCCGACAACCCCGTCGAGGTCATCGATCGGGGCCACTACGCCCTCTTCGACGCCTTCTGGGATTTCGAAAACGACGTCCTGCACAACAACCTCTGCCCCCCTTCGGTGAGGCATACGATAGAAACAAACCAACGTACCGGGGAAATGGTAGAGCGTACCTACCGCAACCCCGACTCCACCAACATCGACACCACCCGGACTATCATCCAGATAGGCGACGCATTCCATCACATCCTCACCCAGGAGGATATCGACACGTATCCGTTCCTGGAGGATGCGGAAACCAATATCGGAGTCGGGTCAAAGGTCTGGTGGCTCCGCCTGGATGACCCCGATACCCCGCAAGATGAGGAATCGGACATGGTGTTGGGCTTCTCCGCTGGCCTGCTCGACTCCCAATACTGGTATCGGGAAGGTCCTTCCGCCCCGGACAGGGATGGAATCGAGCCACTGGGCTACGAGTTCGAGGTGATTCGGGAGCCTGGCATTCCACACAGCGAGCATGGCCACGTCTACGCCTTCGAGCCGGCAGCCGCGGGAGCGGGAGAAGAAGGGGAAGGGGCAATCTGGGACAGCACCGACCTCGACGCCAATGAGATTGCGATTTGGCCCAGCGAGTACCGGCATGTCGAGTGGGTCTTCACCAAGCCGGCTGTCTACCAGTTGGGCGTTCACATGAAAGCCCACGTTCGTCAGGCGCCTCCGCCCGGCGCCTCCCAGTGGGAGGGGATCTCCGAGCATAAAGTGGAGACCAGCGAGGTAAGAGCCTACACCTTCCACGTAGGCACACTGGTCGATCTGGAAGTGCAACTCGAAGCCGACCTTGCCGAGCCTACCCAGGGCGAGACGGGCAACGGCACGGTGACCTACACCGTCACCGCCAGCAACTTGGGCCCGGACCCCGCCTCCAACCCGGTGGCGCAGATCCACCTGCCCGAAGGGCTGACATACGACCAAGGCAGCGCCAGCCATACCGTTACCCATACCCATGGCACCGTGGCGTGGGACATCGGCGAACTGGCGGCGCCAGCCGAAGGCGCCCAGCCGGTGAGCCGCGCCCTCACCTTCACCGCCGCCGTGGACGACGCCGGCGTCGGGCGGAAGTCGACCGCCAGGGCGGAGATAAGGGACCTGGAGCGCCACGACCTAGACAGGGACCACTCGAACAACGCCGCCCATGCCTCGGTTGCGCCCGCGCAAATCACCATGAACCGGGCGCCTCTGCCAGTGGCGCTCCGCCAAGTACACGAGCACGCCAGAAGGGAGACCGCGGTGGGCGCCCCCGTTCTAGTCTCCGACGCCGACATGGATGCGTTGACATTCACCCTCTCCGGCCGGGGAGCCGAATTGTTCCATGTCGACTCCAATGGCCAAATTGCCGTTGCCCACCCCCAACTGGTCTTGGATGACGCGATCACCGCCGGGCTGGACTACGAGACCAAGTGGCTATACGCGCTGCGGCTGGACGTAAGCGACGGCAAGGGGCATGACGGCGCGGAAGACTCCGGGGTGGACCAGTCCATGGAGGTGCGGATCTCCCTGGAAGACGTCTCCCACGACCCAACCCTTTTGCTGGAAGTCGATCGAGAGGGAGAAGAAATCCCCCTCTACGGGGAAGTCACGTTGAGGGCTGTCCCCAGCGGGTTGCCTGAGACCGCCGAGAACCCGATTTACCACTACTGGGTCAAGGAGCCGGACAACCCGGACTGGTACACCCAGATAGAGGGGGCGCATTGGACGGTTTCCCGCGCCACGGCGCGAGAGGTCAAGTTCTACGTGGAAGTAGAGTATAGAGCCAATGGCCGCTGGCACGGAATAGTCTCCAACATAGTAACCGTTGCCTGGGGCGACGGCGACTAGCAATCCGACGGATAGCGCCGCGCCGCTCCCGTTGAAATAGCGACACACACACGCGGGGCTGCGAGCCATCTACACAAGGGAGCGCCTGTCCATGGAGAAGCATTGGCAGGCGCTCCCGGCTCGAGCCCCCGCATCCCACGATTCTGGTGCGTGATGATGACAACCCTACTCGAATCGAAAGCCCCAAAAGCCCTCCTCCTGTGCGCCGCCGTCATCTTGGCGTTTCTGCTCTTGCTCGAGCCGGCCCAGGCCCATGAGGAGGGGGAGGGCTATGTGGACTTGGATATCGAGGTTGGAATGACGTTTCGACGTAATCTGCATTATCTTCTTATCGCGACTAACCACGGTACCGCGGACGCCCATGGCGTAAAGGTGTATCTGGAGGATACGGGCGAGCAGAGGATTGGGAGGGTCTCTTCCTCCGTAGGCGAATTTTTAGACGGGTATTTCGCCGATGATGTCTGGATAATCGGGAGTCTGCCCGCCGGAGAGTCCGCGAAGTTGCAGCTGTCGAAGCATAAGCCTGCGGGGGGCGGCGTGGGAGACAGGTTGTACCCGCTGACTGCCCGCATCACCCACGAGTGGCCACCAGAGGAGGAGCGATTTCTTGCAAACAACGTGTCTCCAGAAATATGGGCATTTTTCCAAGGTTCTGAGTCCCCTTGGTCAAGGTTCTTAGTCCGACCCAGCGTGCAAGTCGACAACCTATCTCCCTCGGCGGGCGATAACGTTACCTTCACCGTTGGGGTAAACGTTGGTAGTGGGGGCTTGGAGATTACTTACAGCCTACTCGCTCTGGATCTGGGCATCCAACTCTCTGGGCTTGCGCTGGCGCAAGCCCCGCAACCGCCTATGGGTACCTCCTTCGATGGTTCTCCGCCTGTCTCCAGCGGCATATGGAAACTGGAGGAAGAATTACCCGGCAGTTCATGGCGGGAGATTGAAATTGTCGCCGCTCTGAATGGAGACATGGCGCTGGAGGAGAGGTGCCTCACCCTCACCTTGGACGATAGCCAGCCTCCCCCCGATGCTTATTCGGGTACGGATTCCTATCCTCATTGGGGTTGGAATCAGGAGTTGTGGTGGGGAATGGGAATGTTTACGGTATGCCTGGGTGAGGAGGCCCCCCCTCACCTATTAGTGTCGGAGGGGGTGATGGACATAAACGCCCTTTTCCCGTGCGTGGGAATAGACACATACCCGTGCGACAGCGAAGATAGTTTGGAACTGCAGGCGATGATGGAACAGCCTTTTGCCTTGCCTCGCCGGACCGACTTTACCACGCCAGAACTAAGCCGGATACGCCTCGATACGGTCATCCAGCTGGACAGGGACAATACAGTTATCCAAGTGCGTGACAGCCATCTAAGCCGCGTCGTTAGTACGGGCAACGTCTCATGGCGGACCGCAAAAGAGGGAAGAGAACAAGGCGGGCTCCCTATGTTGCGGGAAAACCTTAGCCACGTCCACGCTGACGGTGGCTGGAGAGACGGACGGGATAAAATAGCGGCTACCGCGTTGGATGGGGGCGCCAAGCCTGGGACTGTGTCCGTAAAGGTAGCAGCTAGCGATTTTGAAATTGCGAATGCCGACAACACGGGCTTTAGCGTCACATATGCCTTCGTCGCAGAACCACTCAATCTCTATTATGAATTCGGCGCGTTGGGCACTTATGTTATAGAGAGGGCATACAAAGGCATCCATGATAACGACACGCCCTCCGACACCTCGGACGATATGGAGTACACCGCCTCCGCCACCTACACCTTCCACGTGGGCCCTGTGGCGGATCTGGAGGTGCGGGACGGCGCGCCCAACTCGGCGCTGCCTCCCAACCAGACTGCCTTCACCATCGTTGCCGTGAACAATGGCCCCGACGCCACGCACAATGCCGCGGTTACGGTGTCCCTGCCAAATCTGCCACAGGGAGCAACCTGCGCATCCCACACCGCCAGCGCGGGGGAATACGACCCCTCCAGCGGGGTCTGGACCATCGGCGAGTTGCACCACAAGGACTACTTCCAAATCGTCCACGGGCGGGAGGGAGAGACTCTGACCATCCACTGCGACGCCGCCGTCGCGGGGCTGACCGCAACCGCCACCATCGCCAACGACAATGCCGCCTCCCCATACACGGTCACCATCGACGACGGCGACGAGAACACCGACGACGTCTACACCGGCACGGTGCTGGACCACATCGGAGACAACGACAGCGCCGACATCACCGCGGCGGCCGGCGCGAGGCCTACGCCCACCGGGCTGGCTGCCACGCCCGAGACCCATACCGCCGTCCTCCTGACGTGGGACGCGCTGGGGAGTTTCCTCGGCGCAGACACCACCCACTACGAGATAGAGTACCTAGCCGACACGGAAGGCGCGCAGTGGACAACGCTGGTCGCCAACACCGAGAGCTTCGACGCCGGAGACCGGGAAGGCACGGCGGCGCTGGAAACCGAGTACCGCCACTTCACGAGACTGGCGGGCCACGACCCGCAGTATCGGGTGCGCGCATGGAACGCCGACGGGGAGCGGAGCGCCCCGTCGGCCGTGGCAGCCGCGTCCCTGCCGGCGGTGGCGGCGCACATGGTGCCGGACTCGACCGAAACCCTCTCGACCAGCATCTGGACGGGCTACGACGCGCCGGTGGCGGGCGAGCCGGTGACGGTCAGGCTGGATGACCGCGGAGCGGACTATCTGGCGCGGATCCAAGCCACCCCGTCCGAGAGCGATGCGGACCCCTGTGTCGGCGAGGCGCCGCGTCCGGGCATAACCGTCCCGTCCTGGGTGTGGCAGTCCAGCAGCGACTACACCGACGACGGCAACGACAACAACGACACCTGGGCCGATATTCCCGACGACGGGGGCGCCACCTACGTCTATACCCCCGTATCCGGGGATGTAGGCAAGTTCCTGCGGGCAACGCTGACCTTCGGCTCTCCCTCGGTCACCGCCGTCACCGACGTCTTTGGCCCAGTGGTTGGCGCCGCGCCTGCGGGCGTGGCGACGGCGGACGGCGCCGCCAGCATCGACGGCGCGGCGCAGGCGGGCGCGACCCTCACCGCGCAGTTCAGCCCCGCCGTCCTGTCCAGAGGCGTAGACATCGCGGACCGCTGGCAGTGGGAGCGCAGCGACGACTACACCGATGACGGGGACGACAGCAACGACACCTGGGTCAACGTCACCCGCTACAGCGGCTGCGCCGCGCTGCTGGACTCTCCCCACCAGTACACGCCGGACGGCGGGGACGCGGGCAGTTACTTCCGCGCCTACGTCTACTACACCGACGGCGACGGCAACCTCAAACGCGCCCAGACGGGCGTAGCGGGTCCCGTGGCGGCGGAGTAGATCGGCGCGCGGGCGGGCGGGATACCTCTATCCCGCCCGCCTCGCCCCATCGGACTCCTAACGGCGGGAGGCTGCGCCGCCCTCCGGCGCGTGTCCCTCTTCGAGCGCGCTCGCCTCAAGACCATAAACCATTTTGCTAATATGCTGAACGCGGGCGCGCTGAGAGACAGGAGACGCCAACCACGGGGAGGAAGGATGATGCCCCCTCGCCCCACGACCGTTCAGTACAACGACTGGCGGCAGGCAGCGGTAGAGTCGCTCGACACGTTTGCGCCCACCATGCCGGTCAGCGTCATCATCCCGTCCTACCAGACGCCCGCCGAGACGCTGGCGAGAACCCTCGCCTCGCTCGAAGGGCAGACCTACCCGCGGGAGCTGTTCGAGGTGATAATCGTGGACGACGGGTCGGAGCCGCCGTTGTCCGCGCTCCCCTCGACCCCGCTCGATGTCAGGGTGGCGCGTCAGGAGCGCCGAGGGTTCGGGGCTCCCCGGGCGCGCAACAACGGCGCGCGGGCTGCCGCTCACGACATTCTGCTCTTTCTCGACGCCGATATGCTGGTCGAGGCGGGCTGGATGGCAGACCACGCCCGCTGGCACCACGTCGTCTCCGACGCCCTGAGCTTGGGCGCCCGCAGCCATGTGAGTATGGACGGCATAGACGCGGAAGCCATCCGGCGCAGACCAGGGACGTTGGAGGAACTGTTTTCGGACCGTTCGGCAACCCCTTCTTGGACCGAGAGTTACATGAACAGAACCAACTATCTCACGTCGAGGGCTGACGACCTGTTCAGCATAATGATCGCGGGGGACTTCGGAATCGGCAGGGATTTCTTCTGGACGGTGGGAGGGTTCGACGAATCGTTCACGGGTTGGGGAGCGGAGGACAAAGAATTCTGCTATCGCGCTTACACATACGGCGGGCTGCTTGCGCCGGTTCGGGATGCCTGCGCTTGGCATCAGGGCAGCTGGGAAGAGGGCAGAGAAACTAGGCGCAGAATCAGCCGAACCATACGCGGGCAAGCGGCTAACCTGATTGCCCACGTCAGCTTCCGCCAAAACAGGCCCGGTAGAATCTTCACAGTGCCCCAATTCGTGGCAACCATAGACGCGGGGCATTGCTCAGCCTATCGAATCATCGATGCCGCGGCAAACATCCTGGCCGATAGCGCGCGTGACCTCGTGGTGAGAATCGAAATGCGCGAGAGCGACGATGATGATGAGCGGCTGGCGTGGCTACAGAACGAGTTCGGTTCGGACCCGCGCGTTCGCATCGCCACAGGCGGGGGGGGGGACGCCCTCGATGAGTTTCCCGCGTCGCCATTCCATATAACGCTCCCCGCCGGCGTGTTCGCCAAGAACTTGGTGCATCGGCTGCGCGTGAAGCTCGGAGACGCGGTCAGCGCCACAGCGACGCTCCCCGACGGCGGCGCGGTGACCATCACCCGGACATGGGCGCTCCACCGCTCGCGCCGCACTGGGAAAGCCGCCGCCGACTTTGGCGAGTCTCGGAAGATAGCCGTCAAGTATCTGAAGCTCGAGAGCGCTGGGCGGCGGGACGACGGGGATCCCGTCGTTGCAGCGGCGACGCCCGGGCCCGGCTACCCCAGCAAATGGGACCGCTTGCTCGATCGGATGAGAGCAATCCGCAACCCCGCGCACGCTTGGGCGTTCCTGAAGTGGCTGGCGGACGCTCTTATTCGACGTGCGAACAAACGGCTTAGGCGCAAGGGCTATCCATGATTATGGATAGCCTTCTTATCAGGAATCCTTAGACAGTTCCTTCAAGACCGCGTCCTTGATTTCAGTTCGGGACTCCGGCGCTGCGTTCTCCGCCATCTCGACAGCGGCTTGGATGGCGTGGGTTGCAGCCTCTCGCTCGGGAATGCCCAGACGCGCCGCGGCGCGCCGCACGCCCTCTATCGCGTATGTCGCGGCGGATCCCGCGCCCAAGCGCGTGCTGCTTGCGCTGTGGATAGCGCCTTGGACGGCTCCGCGAATCGCGTCGAGAGGATCGGCTCCGGCTTCCGTCACCGCTTCGAGGATGCCGCCCACCGAAGCTTGGATAATCCTCCCAGCGTCCTCGCCCGCATCGGCGGCGGCGCGCGCGGCTCCCTCGGACGCCCCAAACGCCATCTCCGCCCCGTGCAGGGCAATGTCGTCGCCCAATTCTCGACTTTCGCTCGCGACGACGTCGTTGACCCTATCCCCGATCCGCTCTGTAGCGGCGCCCGCATCGGAAACCGCTTTGACCGCCTGTCTAGTCGAAGACGCCATTTTGTATGCGGCTACGCTGGCGGACATGTCCAGCCCCGGCATGTTCGGCAGGTAACGAATGCTGGTGATAGGGAACTGCGCGGTATAGTTCATCCCCTGCGAGAAGCTCAGAGATCTCAGATTATCGCGTATCTGGCGCATCATCTGATCCATTGCAACCTCGCTCGGCGCCTCGCCTTCCTCCCTAATCCTGCCGAGGATGCTCAGCGTGAACGCGCCTAATACGAAGACGGCTGCGAACAGGAAGTCGTATCCGGTAAGAAAAACAGCCGGGAAATCGACTGTTTGCGTTGGGTCTACCCATTCGATTCCGACCTTGAAGTGTCGAACGCTAAAGAAGTCCACGAAGGCGCCGCCGATAAGTGGGCTGATCCCGGCGCCGAAGTTGCCCGTGAGGGAAACCGCTGTCAGAAATGCCGTAGCTTGAGCCTGTGGAGCCAACTTCATCCGTATCGTCATGCTGGATACGTTTATCCCCGCGCTGGCAATGCCGCTCAATATGTGGAGGACTATGAGTAGAGGAATCGTCAGGAAGTGCTTGTCTGGCATTGTCGTGAACGTCCAGCCGAGAATTACCAGCAAGTAGAGCGAAGAGCACATCGATAGAGCCGCTTTGCTCCCGTAGCGGTCCACGAAGGTTCCCCATACGCGCATGAACAGCACGCTGGCGATTTGGCTCGACACCGCCAAGCCAACTACGAGCGATAGTGGCAGCTCCAGTATCGTGAGCATATAGACAGAGAAGAAGGGCTCCGCGAGGTAAATGACGAAGTTCCACGCGAATATGAATTTGACCAGCTGTCTATAGTTCATGTCCCGCAAAGGCGCCGACAGCATTCTGATAACCGGCGACCTAGCGCCTTCGGGGCGCGTCATGAGCTGCTCCGGGATTCGCATCATCACGCCCACCGAGCCGAACCCAAGCGCGATGCTGCCGAGCAGGATAGCGTACGAGTAGCCGAAGATGACTTCGGACTCCGGCGCCGCCCCTTTCCACCAGTCGACATAGATAGCCGCCGCAAGTCCCGCCGCTGATGCGGCAATTGTGGAAACTCTCAGCCGGTGGGCGAAGAAACCCCCAATTCCGTTCGATCCCGCCATATCGCGCAGCCAGCTAGTATAGCTCGTGTCCACGAAGGCGGTAGCCACTCCGCGAATCGCGATGAAGAACAGCAGGAGAGTGACAGCTCCGGGGTTGGGCACATCCAACAAGAAGGGGATCAGGCCGACGAGCGCCCACGCGGCATAGGCTGCCAAGTAGGAAGGCGCGGCAATGAGCTTGCGTATTCGCAGCCGCTCTACCGCTATTACGGCAACTATCTGCACGGGCTGCATGATGAACGGGATTGCCGCCATGACCCCGATGTGGAAGTTGGAGGCTCCAAGCATGAGGGCGAACGCTGCCAGAAACCCCGCGGATGCCAAGCCGTCCGCGCCTGAAGACGCGATGGTCTGGAGCGTGAGGGACCTCATGCCCGCCCTGCGCTGATCATCCGTCAGGTTTTCGGATGGCTCGAAATAGTTCTTCAGAAACAAGCCGCAACCCCTTCCGAAGATTCGAGAGCGATCAGCAGATCCGAGCCGTATCCGATATGTGTATCGAACCCCGCTGAAGCCGGGTCATCGTCGGCGTTGTAGCTCATAGGCGCGAAGAAGGCTTAGAATCCGACGCCGAAACGCGCTCGTCCTTCACGCGCGCCTGCGCGGCGGGGGGGGGGGGATATACTGCCGAGTTTCATTCCCGTTTCCTCTATTAGAGTAGACTCGTTGCTTGTAATGATACAAAATTCCCCAGCCGTGATGAAAGCGACGCCGAAAGCCGCGGAATCGGCTTTTGTCCGCTCGACTTGGGCTGACGCCGTCTGTCCGTCGGGCGATACTGATCGCATAGGAAAAGGAAACGCCCGCTATGCAGCCATAGGAGAGGAAACCGGAAATGAGCGCAATAGAGCGAACAACCCCAACAGTCAACTTCCACCTCTGGGAGCCGTGCAACATGAGATGCGGATTCTGCTTCGCCACCTTTCAGGACGTGAAGCGAGACGTCCTGCCCAAGGGACACATGGAGCGCGATGCCTGCGTCGAGACGGTCGATCTGCTTGCCCGCGCCGGCTTCGCCAAGATCAACTTCGCGGGCGGCGAGCCGACGCTCTGCCCGTGGCTGCTCGATCTAGTGCAAGCCGCCAAGCGGCGCGGACTCGCGACGTCCATAGTCACCAACGGATCGCGGATAACGGATGAGTGGCTCGCAGCGTTCGCCGGCAGCCTAGACTGGGTAGCGCTGAGCGTCGACACGGTAGACCCTGACAAGCTGAGGCTTACGGGACGCGCGCTGAACGGCAAGCCGATATCCGAAGAGGATTACCTGAGCAAGGCGGATGCGATAGTCGAAAGCGGAATCCGCCTGAAGATCAACACCGTCGTAACCGCCCAGACGTGGGAAGAAGACTTCAGCGGGTTCATACGGCGGGCGCGCCCGGAGCGGTGGAAGATTCTCCAAGTCCTGCCAGTGGCGGGACAGAATGACGACTGCGTGGGCGACTACACGATAAGCCGCGATCGGTTCGACCGATACGTTGCGCGAAACAGGGTAGTGGAGCGGGACGGCATAACCGTAGTTCCCGAATGCAACGAGATGATGACGGGCAGCTACGTTATGGTGGATCCAGCGGGCAGGTTCTTCGACAACGTAGGGGGAGAGCATGCCTACAGCCGTCCGATACTGGAAGTCGGCGTCGAGGCTGCGCGGAGCGACGTGACAGTCGACGCGCGGCGCTTCGCCGAGCGCGGCGGGATATATGAGTGGTAAGCTAATTCTCCGCGCGACGAATCTCGCAGCCCCAGAAAGGAAGTCAGTCAGTTGGAAGCCGACGTAAAGCCAACCCTGCCCACCAGCGGCCAGATGATAGGCGCTCTGGTGAAGCGATCCGGCGTGAAAGACCAGCGCCTTGCCTCTAGGACGGCAAGGCGCTACTTCAGCGGGGAGATAGACAAGATAGTCAAGAACTCCTCTATGACGGAGATTGTAGACGCCGTATCCGAGCTTCTCGCTACGACGGGAATCATACCCAAGCGCGTCGCCGACGCCCAATCCCTGCCAGAAGCCATCTTCCGACAGGCGCATTACTGGGACGAGTTCAGAGCGTTCATGCACAACCGGACGCTGCCAGTTCAGCCGGACAACTTGCGATATGTATGGGAACCCTACGCGAGGCTGATTGCCATAGACCTGTCCATAAGGACAGCCGCCTATCTGCATCTCTCCGAAGCCGCTATCCCGTCGGAACTCGATTGGGTGGAAACCGCTGCGCGGGGGGAGCGTCTGAAGCGTCTGCTTCGGGATGGCCGTCTAACGCGAGACGGTCTAGCGGAATCCGCGGAAGTGAGCCGCAACGCTGTCGATGCGTGGCTGGACCGCGGCATACGCCCTTCGGACGAGAATATCGAGAAGATCGCCGTCGCCCTGGCGCGCGATGGGGGAGAGCCGCGGAAAAGCGATCTAAGGGCGGAGCTTCGCAGGTTCTACTGGTTCAGCGAGATAGCCGAGTTGACTGCCGATCTGGTTGGACAAGAGACGATGATCGATCTCGTCCAGCAAATCTGCAAATATGCGGCATGGACGCGCCAGATGCTGGACGAGATCGAGGTTAGGATGGCTCAGGGCGAAACGAGCGCCAAGGCTATGGACGACTCTCAGCTTCGATTCACGCTCACTAGGCTGCTCTACAACGGAACCGCTACGGAAATATCCGAACCCCTCTTGGAAACTTTGGCGGATGAAGAAACGGATAGCGAATGGAAACAGGCTCTCCAAGATGTCAGCCATGACTGGGTGACCACGCCGCTCCGAACCAACATACGGGTCAACGATTCGGAAGTGGCGTCTTCGAACCAATCTACCGACGGCGGACTGCTGGAGAGCTGGGGCATCAGCAGTAAAGAGGCGTATGCCCACTATGAGAAGTCTTGGGATTTGGCGGCTCAGCGAAGATACCCCGAAGCGCTTGCCGAAGTAAGGGAGACGATTCGGCTCGACCCCACCGACTGGGGCGCCAGATCTACGTTAGGATCTAGGCTGGGAACTGTGGGCGCCAGGGATGGCGACGCGGAGAAGATGGAGGAGGGACTAAGTGAACTCTGGATTTCAGCTAGGGGAGATACCGCCCAACTCATACCTTGGACAGAAATCGGATGGGTTTTACTCGAAGCCAAACGCTTCCAAGAGGCGATCGATCACCTGCTAGCCGTAAGCAAAGAACGTTACCCCCTCGACGCCAACTATTACCGCGCGCTCGGATGCGCTTACAGAGGCGCGGGACGCGCGAAAGAGGCTCTCGAATCCTTCGAAGAGGCTTGCCGCTTGGATAAAGAAAATCTGAATTACGCAATCGCCGCCCTAGACATCGCGCTCCTGCTCGATCTCAGGGGCAAAGCCAGAAAGTACGAGAAGATAGCCCGCCACCTCGGCGCGTCTGGCGAGATGCTATCGCTTATGCGTAAAGCCGCCGACTCTAGGCGAGTCGCCAAGCGCAGGCGCAAGCGATAGCGCCCCGTTGCCTCGCATCATTGCCCGCCCCGCCCCCGCGCTAGTACACTCTACCCAGCCCACAGCTCAGCCAGCGGGAAAGGCGGCGGCAGCGTGAAGATAACCGGCATCGAGACCAACATATTCTCATCCAAGCACAAGAACGCCAACCGCAACTGGCTGGTGCTGCGGCTTAGGACCGACGAGGGCATAGAGGGCATCGGCGAAGCGTCGATGCTGTCTTACGATCCGCTCGTCGTCAGCCTGCTGGAGCAGTGGACGGAAGCCTACCTTGTGGGCAAAGACCCCATGGCGCACGAACTCCACTGGATGCGGATGCACCAAGACAACGCCGGCAGGGGCGGGCGGCTGTTCTCGACCGCGCTATCCGGCATAGACATCGCGCTGTGGGACATCAAAGGCAAGGCTCTCGGCGTTCCCGTTTATCAACTGCTAGGGGGACCTATACGCGACAAGATCCGCGTCTACGCCAACGGCTGGTACACTAACCCCGGAAGCCCGGAGCTGAACGCGGAGGAAGCGTTGCGCGTGGTGGAGATGGGCTACACCGCGATGAAGTTCGACCCGTTCGGGCAGCATAACTACTACACCATCTCCCCGGAGGAGGCGCAGCTCGCCGAAGACCGCGTGGCGGCGGTCAGGGACGCCGTAGGTCCCAACGTCGAAATACTCGTCGAGGTTCACGCCAAGTTCAACGTCTACACCGCCGTTCATCTCGGCAAGCGGCTCGAACAGTACAGGCCATTCTGGTTCGAGGAGCCGGTTTCGCAAGAGAACGTCGGCGAGATGGCGCAGGTTCGCCAGAAGGTGAACATCCCCATTGCCACGGGCGAGCGGCTCTATCTCAAGTTCCCGTTCTACGAGCTCGTCAAAGCCGACGCGGTGGACATCCTACAGCCGGACATGTGCAACGCGGGCGGCATTACCGAGCTGAAGAAGATAGCCGCCATAGCCGAGCCGCGACACGTGCTGATGGCGCCGCACAACACCAACTCCGCCGTCGGCACAGTCGCCAGCTTCCACCTAGACGCCGCCACTCCCAACTTCCTCATACAGGAGTACCACGCCGAGTTCTATCAGCCTCCGTACTTCGAGGCGTTCGACGGGCTGCCCAGACAGAAGGGCGGCTACGTAGACCTGCCGACCGCGCCGGGGCTTGGGCTGACCTTCCACGAAGAGATTGCGAACGAGCATCCCTACGCGCCGCTCTCCATCGGCGAGCGCGGCATATAGCCATCCGAAAGGCGCATCCCGTGAAGATACTGGGCATAGAGACATCCTGCGACGAGACCGCCGCCGCCGTCATCGAAGACGGACGCCGCATCGTCTCGAACGTCGTCGCCACTCAAGTGGACATGCATGCCAAGTACGGCGGCATAGTGCCGGAAGTGGCGTCGCGCCAGCACATGCGCGCCATGCTGCCCGTAGTGGATCAGGCGCTGGAGGACGCGGGGATGGAGCTGCCGGAGCTGGACGCCATCGCGGTGACGAATGGACCCGGGCTGGCTGGCGCGCTGCTCGTCGGCGTGAACACCGCCAAGGGGCTGGCGCTCGCGCGCGACCTGCCCTTCATCGGCGTCAACCACCTAGAAGGGCATGTCTATGCCGCTTGGCTCGAAGAGGGGGTAGACCCGGAACTGCGACCCGGATTCCCGCTGATGTGTCTCATCACGTCCGGCGGGCATACGGATCTGATTTTTATGGAAGGCCACGGGCGGCATAGGCTGATAGCCAGAACAAGAGACGACGCGGCGGGCGAGGCGTTCGACAAGGCGGCGAGGGTCTTGGGGCTGGGCTTTCCCGGAGGCCCCGAGATTCAGCGCGTAGCCGAAGCCGCCGCGGGCGTCGAACCCAATCTGCCGCGCCCCAGAGTGCGGAATTCGCTTGACTTCAGCTTCAGCGGGCTGAAGACCGCCGTATTGCGCCGCGCCGAGACGCGCGGGCTGTATCCCGCAGACGCCGACGAGCCGCCGGACGCCGCGCTCGTGAGCGAAGTCGCGCTCGCGTTTCAGGAAGCCATTGTAGACAGCATGGTGTCGCGCACGCTCGAGGCTATCCGCCAATTCCCGGTCAACGGAATTTTGCTGGGCGGGGGAGTCGCCGCGAACTCGCATCTGCGCGCCGAGATGACGCGCCGTTCGCCGGTGGAAGTCATCGTGCCGCGCCCCGCGCTATGCACGGACAACGGCGCCATGATAGGGGCGGCGGCGTTCTTCACGATTGGAGACGGGCAGACGCGCGCTTGGGATTTGGACGTCCATCCCAGCCTCAGGCTCGGCTAGCGGGGCGCGAACGGCTGACCGCCGCCGTTCGCGCCGTTCCTCGCCGCCTTCATCGCGTACAGCCTGTTGATTAGGGCGTGAAGCTCCGCCGAGCCGCTATCGGCGTCGAACCGCCAGTCTATCGACGCGCCGCCCGTCTTGAACATCGCCGTCGGCTGCCCCGAATCCAGCATGCGGTTGACGACTAAATACGCGCCCATAGCCAGCGTAAGGGCGGGAATGACGAGGCTCGCCGTCGGGTGGTCTAGCGTCCTGTACAGGATGAAGCTCAGCGCAACCGCGAGCGCCGCCCATAGGAACGCGCCTCTGACGCCTTCTTTCACGGCGTCTATCTCTACCGAGTCCACGTCGTCGAGAGACGCCATCGCCATCCGCCCCTTGTCGGACAGGCGCATCAGCCGGCTGGTGGTGAGCGCCAGCGTCTCCCGCGCGCGCCGCGACGATCCCCCGCCGGCGTTCGATGAGATAGCCATGACCACGCGCTCGCCGTCCATGAGCGAGACGTCGGCGTGTCCGTATTGAGATAAGTCCAAACCCGTCTCCCTCCCGGTCTGCGCGGTCGCGCGATTATGGTATCAGACCAAGCCCTTTGTCAGAATCAGGATTCTCTGGATTAGTGGATTTCCAAGATAGCGGCGTGAAAATCCTGAGAATCTCAAAATCATGCGAATCCTGATTCTGACAATTAGGGAATGCCTGCTCTGTCAGCTCGCAGAGGGGAGAGGCGACTTTTGCGCTTCTTCCTGCCGATAGACCCTTTCGCCCTCGTGTGATAATCTCGGCTCGGCGTCGCTCAGCGCGGAAGCCCGCGCCGCCCACAGCGTCCCGGAGCCGCTTTCGATATGGAAAGACCCACCTTCAAGCCAATAGGAACGCCATCCGAGCAGTTGGACACGCCCGCCCTCGTCGTCGACCTCGACGCGCTGGAGTCGAACATCTCAGCCGTTCACGCAGCCGTCGCGTCCGCTGGAGCGCGTATTCGCCCGCGCCTCGACTATCACCTATGCCCGGCCATCGGACACGCGCAGATTCGCGGCGGCGACGTCAGCGGCGTTGCGGTATCCACGCTTGGGCAGGCGGAGGTCTTCGCGCAGCATGGGTTCGACGACATCCTAGTAGCCAACCTAGTCGTCGGGCGGCGAAAGGCGGCACGCGCAGCCGCGCTCGCCAGACGAATCACGCTTTCGGCGGCGGTGGATAGCGCATACGGCGTAGACATGCTTTCGGGCGCCGCCGTCGATCTCGGCGCGACTGTCGGCATGGTCGTCGCGCTGAGCGCGGGCGCGGAATCCATCGGCGTGTCGCCGTCCGCCGCCGCCGCGCTTGCGGCTCGCGTCGACGCCGCGCCGGGGCTGACGTTCGCGGGCTTGCTCGCGCCGGATGGGGCGGAGGGGATAGCCGATGCCGTAGAGGGCTGCGCCGCCGCGGGGCTTCCGCCGCGCATGGTCGCGGGCGGCGGGTCGTCTAGCTGCGATTCCGCGCCGTCGCAAGGCGTAACCGACGTGCTTGCCGGCGCATACGCGCTCAACGACGCCGCGCTCGCGCGCCGTCGCCCAGATCTGACGACCGCCGCTCGCATACTCGCCACCGTCATAACCAGCCAGCAGCCGCGCCTCGTGTGGATAGACGCCGGGCAGAAAGCCACCAGCATAGACACCGGCTTGCCCGACGCGCACGGCATGGACGGCGTAACGGTTCCCCGAATGAGCGCCGAGCATGGCGCGCTGGTATGCGCGCCCGATGCCGACTGGGGTCTGGACGTCGGTTCCAAAGTGTGGCTCGCGCCCCACGACATCGCCAACACAGCCAACGTGTACGACTACATCCACGCCGTTCGGGGCGGACGTCTCGAAGCCGTGTGGGAGGTGTCGGCAAGAGGACAGTACAGCTAGAACGGAGCCGCCGAGCAATGAACAGCTATATCCCGCCCATCGGAACGCCTATCTCTGAGCTGGAAACGCCCGCGCTGCTGATAGACCTAGACGCGCTCGACCATAACTACGCCGTCATAGCCGCGCTCTACGCGGATGCGCCGTGCAAGATGCGGCAGCACGCCAAGAACATCAAGACGCCCGCCGTTCTCCGCAGGCAGATAGAGGCGGGCGGCACCGTCGGCGGAGTCTGCGCCGCCAAGGTATCCGAAGCCGAAGTCATGGTCGAGGGCGGCATCGCGGATATCCTCATCACTAGCCAAGTGATTGCGGAAGACAAGATAGCGCGCGTCTGCGCCATGTCCCGCGTCGCCGATACGAAAGTGGCGGTGGACGACCCGCGCAATCTCGAGCTTATCTCAGAAGTCTCGCGCCGCGCCCGAACGAATGTCGGAATAGTCATAGAGGTCAACACCTCGATGGACCGCGCCGGCATTCGCAGGGCGGAGCAGGGCATAGAGCTGGCGAGACTTGCCGAAGGGCTGCCCGGCGTGTCGTTCAGAGGCGTCATGAGCCACCAATCCATCGCAGGCGAACCCGACCGCGAAACCCGATTCGACGAGGGCAAGCGCTGGATGGCTATGTGCTTGGAGGTCAAACGCGCCATAGAGGACGCCGGCATCCCGGTCGAGATAGTCTCCACCGGCGAGACGTTCACCATAGACGTCGCGCCCGAAATGCCGGAAGTTACGGAAGTGCAGGGAGGCACCTACGCGCTGATGGGAACGGGCAGCGCGTACATGGAAGATTTCCGCTTCGCCGTGAAGACGCTCGCCACCGTCGTCAGCCGACCGAGCGCCGCCGTCGCAATCGGAGACGCGGGCTATCGCGCGCTCGCCGCGCCGAGCGGAGTCCTGCCCTCCGTAGAGGGCGTGGACGGCGTTAGAGTGGCGTCTCTCTCCGCCAACCACGTCGCGCTCGAATCCGATGGCCCAATGCCGCTCGACGTGGGAGACCAATTCCTGCTGCTCAGCGCCCAGCAAGACATTCTAGTGAACCGCTGGGATAGGTTCATCGGCGCGCGAGACGGCGTAGTGGAAGCCGTTTGGCCCATCCTAGCGCGCGGCTGCCACCACTAGACCGCGCCGCGCCAACCTTGCGCGCCGCCGCGCCTCGCTTGCTAGAATGACTGACGCCGCGCCGCGCTCGCGCATGGGGAGGGAACTACTATGGTAGCAGCGCTGACAAGACCGCTGACCGCCGCTGACTTGTTGCGGCTGGACAGCGAAGGCGTGCGCGGCGAGCTAATCAGAGGGGAGCTTTGCGAAGAGATGCCGCCGGGGAAAGACCATGGGATATATTCGCTGAATATCGGTGGCGATATGAGAAACTTCGTTAGGGCGCGCAGGCTAGGGCGCGTGGCGGTGGAACATGGCATCTGGCTGGAAAGAGGCCCCGATACGGTCCGCGCCCCGGACGTAGCCTTCTACTCCGCCTACAGGCAGCCGCCGGGCGTGAGCGTGCCGGGTTATTCGGAAACCGTTCCCGATCTGGCGGTGGAAGTCCAATCCCCCAACGACAGCCGCGCATACGTGCATGACAAGTGCATCATGTGGCGCAGCTTCGGCGTCCGCTTGGTGTGGGCGGTGTATCCCAGCGCTCGCAGCGTAGACGTTCACGGCGCGGACGGCGTCTCGACTCTGCGCGAGGGGGACGTTCTGGACGGCGGAGACGTTCTGCCGGGCTTCACGTGCGCGGTTGGCGACATCTTCGAGCTTTAGGGGGAAGCGGATGGTAGCAGCGCTGACAAGACCGCTGACCGCCGCTGACTTGCTGCGGCTGGACAGCGAAGGAGTGCGCGGCGAGCTAATCAGAGGGGAGCTTTGCGAAGAGATGCCAGGGGGAGGGAGACACGGCTATTGTGCGGCGAACGCCGGATTCGCCCTGATGAGCTTCATCAAGCCGCGCGGCTTGGGGCGCGTGCTGGTGAACGACACTGGCGTTTGGCTCGAAAGGGATCCAGACACGGTTCGCGCTCCGGATTTGGCTTACTATTCCGCCGATACGCTGCCGCTGAGTTTGGACGTGCCATTGGGATACATGGAAGTCGCGCCTGATCTGGCGGTGGAAGTCCAATCCCCCAACGACAGCCGCGCATACGTGCATGACAAGTGCATCATGTGGCGCAGCTTCGGCGTCCGCTTGGTGTGGGCGGTGTATCCCAGCGCTCGCAGCGTAGACGTTCACGGCGCGGACGGCGTCTCGACTCTGCGCGAGGGCGATGTTCTGGACGGCGGAGACGTTCTGCCGGGCTTCACGTGCGCTGTTAGCGACATCTTCGAGCTGTAGGGGATGCGGATGGTAGCAGCGCTGACAAGACCGCTAACCGCCGATGACTTGCTGCGGCTGGACAGCGAGGGGGTGCGCGGCGAGCTAATCAGAGGGGAGCTTTGCGAAGAGATGCCAGGGGGAGGAGATCACGGAAACTACGCCGGCAATATCATTATCATAATTGGGATATTCATCAAACCACGCGGTTTGGGGCGCGTCTTGGGGAACGATCCCGGCGTTTGGCTGGAGAAAGACCCCGACACTGTTCGCGCCCCGGACGTAGCCTACTACTCGTTTGCCAGATGGCCGCCGCGCATGAGTGTGCCCGGGTACTTGGAGATAGTTCCCGATCTGGCGGTGGAAGTAGCATCCCCCAACGACAGCCGCGCATATGTGCATGACAAGTGCATCATGTGGCTCAGCTTCGGCGTCCGCTTAGCGTGGGCGGTGTGTCCCAGCTCTCGCAGCGTAGACGTTCACGGCGCGGACGGCGTCGCGACCCTGCGCGAGGGCGACGTTCTGGACGGCGGGGACGTTCTGCCCGGCTTCACGTGCGCGGTTGGCGATATATTTCAGCCGTAGACGGCAACTTCGATCGGTAGGGGACTGACGTATAGGCGACTTATAGCGGAGGCTTTGCTATGAAAGCGGGGATAATCAACGTAACCGGATACGCCGGAATGGAGTTGGCGCGCATCTTGCACAGCCACCCGGAGGTAGAGATTGCCGCCGCCACAGGGCGGAGTCTCGCCGGCAGGCGACTCGGCGACGTGTTTCCCCATCTCTCCGCCTGCGACGTAGACATCGAGCCGGAGATAACGGACAGCGTGGATTTCGTCTTCTCCGCGCTTCCCCACGCCGCAAGCGCGGAGCGGCTGGACGAGTTCGTCTCGCAGGGCGTCAAGGCTGTGGATATCTCCGCCGACTTCCGCCTGAAGGACCTCGACGAGTATACCCGCTGGTACAAGATAGACCATCCCTGCCCTCAGCACATGGAGACGGCGGTTTACGGGCTTCCCGAACTTCACAAAGACGAGATTGCCCGCGCCCCGCTCGTCGGAAACCCCGGCTGCTACCCGTCGGCTGCTATCCTCGCGCTCGCGCCCGCCATCGACGCCGGAATCATCGCGCCGGACATCGTAGTGGACGCCAAGTCCGGCGTCTCCGGCGCGGGCAGGGGAGGCTCGGTCGATCTCAACTTCTCCGAAGTCAACGAGAACTTCAAGGCGTACAGCATAGATGGGCATCGCCACCACCCGGAGATAGTGCAGGAACTGAGCGAGATGAACGGCGATGGCGACATTCGCCTCACGTTCCTTACGCACCTCATCCCCATGACGCGCGGCATTCTCGTTAGCTGCTACGCGCCGCTCGAGCCGGGAGCCGTTCCAGATGGCGAAGAAGGGCGGCGCGCCGTGCGTGACGTCTACGAGGAATTCTACGCGCGCGAGCCGTTCGCCAACGTCGTATCCGCGCCGCCGCAGACCAAGCACACATCCGGCAGCAACGAATGCGCCATCTATCCGACGGTAGACTTGCGCGCGGATCGGCTCATCGCAATCGCCTGCCTAGACAACCTCGTCAAGGGCGCGGCAGGCGCTGCCGTGCAGAACATGAACGTGATGTGCGGATTCGAGGAGACCGCCGGATTGGAAGGCATAGCGCTCTACCCGTGATTGACACCGCCAACGCGCTCGCCTAACATTAGTGGAAGGTCGCGCTAAGCGGGGAGATAGCGGTGCCCTGAACTCGCAAGCCGCTCTAGCGAGGCTGAATCCCACCCAGAGGTCTTGCGCCGTCTGCCTCTTTCGGCGGGTTCGGATGTGGAGAGTTGGGCTCTGCGCGGCGAAGAGCCGTGAACCCCGTCAGGTTCGGAAGAAAGCAGCGGTAAGCGGTTATCTCCGGGCGACGCGGAATTACCCAGCTTGAGTTCGGCTCGTTCGATACGCCGGCGGAAGGGATCGAAGGGCGGTGCGCGACCCGTTCCTCCGCAGATTCACGCCCCCACGCATATGGCAGCGCCAGCTATCACCCATCCACGCAGACGCCGCGCCGCCTCCCGAAGTCGGCTCGGTCAGAACTTCCTGACAGACGGCGGCGTCGCGCGCCGCATCGTGTCCGCCGCCGAGCTGGGCGCGGATGACGACGCGCTGGAGATAGGCCCAGGCCGCGGCGCGCTCACGCGGCTGATCATACGGCGGGCGCGGCGGATCGTCGCGGTAGAGATCGACGAACGGCTGGCGAGCGCGCTCGCGGCAAAATACGCCGACTGCGCCGCTCTGGAGGTCGTGGAGATGGACGCGCTCCGATTCGACCCCGCAGAGCGGTTCGATATGCCCTACAAGCTCATCGCCAACCTGCCATACTACGCCGCTACCCCGATGATCCGCCGCTTTCTTGCCCTGTCGCCGCGCCCGTCTCGCATGGTGGTCACGGTCCAGCGCGAGGTCGCCAACGGCATTTGCGCCGCGCCCGGGCGCATGGGGCTGCTCTCTGTCATGGTGCAGATGCGCGCCCGCGCCCGCGCGCTGTTCACGGTTCCGCCCCGCGCGTTCCGTCCGCAGCCGAAAGTCGCCTCGTCCGTGGTTCTGATGCAGCCATACGAGCGCCCCATCGTACACGCCGACGATCCGCAAGGGTTCGTCGAGTTCGTCGCCGCCGGCTTTCGCGCGCCGCGCAAGCAGATGGCGAATAGCCTGCGGCTCGGCTTGCGGGAGTCCGCGAGCGCCGTCCGCGACGCTCTCGCGGATGCGGGCATAGAGCCGAGCCGACGCCCCTCGACGCTATCCCTCGTCGAGTGGGGAGACCTCTATTCCGCGTGGCGGGCGCGGCATAGCGTGGCGAGCGCCGCATGCTGACGCTCCAAGCCCGCGCGAAGCTCAACCTGACGCTGGAAGCGCTGGGCAAGAGACCCGACGGCTACCACGAGACCGCGTCCATCATGCAGACTCTGGAACTGGCGGACACCGTTAGGATCGAACCGTCCGACGCTCTCGAAGTGGTCTGCTCAGACGAGTCGCTGAACGGCTGCCGCAACCTCGCGTGGCGGGCGGCGGATATGCTTCGGCGCGAGACGGGCGCGGCTGACGGCGCGCGGGTGCATATAGAAAAGCGCATACCCGCCGCGGCCGGTCTCGGAGGCGGAAGCTCCGACGCCGCCGCTACGCTCGTGGGGCTGAATCGGCTGTGGCGGCTTGGGTTGTCCAACGACAAGCTGCGGGCGCTAGCCGCCGAGCTAGGTTCGGATGTGCCGTTCCTCATAGAAGGCGGAACCGCCATAGCCGTCGGCAGAGGAGAGCGCATAAGGCGGCTGCCGACTCCCCCGCTGACTTGGTTCGTCCTAGCTTTTCAGCCGACTTCCATGCAGGATAAGACAGCGTTCATGTATCGCTCGCTCACGCCGGACGCCTTCACGAGGGGCGGGTTGACCCGCAAGCTGGAAGCTCGCATACGAAACGGCGGAGACGTTCCCCCGCAGCTTCTCTTCAACGTATTCGACGCGCCCGCGAGATCGGCGCTTCCAGACGTGGCGCGATGCTGGGACGACATGCAAGCGGCTGGCGCGCGCGAGATTCACGTCTGCGGAAGCGGCGCCGCCATCTACGCCGCGATAGGCGTCAAGGAGTTCGCCACTACCGTTCAGTTGCTGATGGAACGGATCAAGGGCTGGCGGTGCATCCTGACCAGAGCGTCGCCAGACGCGGGAGCGGACTAGTGGCGTACCTAGTCGCCGGCTTAGCCAGCGGAACGCTCATGGCTCAGACGTTCATAACCATAGGCTGCGTAACCGCGTTCTTCATTCTGAAAGACCCGCCGCCGTCGCTCGCGCCGCTCGTCAGGCGAATGCCGCCGGGCGGGTTCGTGCTGGGCATGGTGGTCGCCGCATATCCCGTTTGGGGCATCCTCGGCATCGCGCTGGCGTTCCTGTTCCTAGCTTTGCAGAACGGTTATCCCGGCGCTGGGCTAGGCAGCGCGAATCTCGTCTACACGCTGGGCGTCGCCGCGGCGTCCGCCTTGGTTGCCGCGCCGGTTGCCGCGCTGGCGCGGCGGTTTTGGCCCGGCGTCGCGCTCATGACGCTCGCCTCAGCGCTCATCTTCGGATGGCTGCTCCCGTTCTTGGCAACTTGATGGACGGCCCCGCCGCCGCCCCCTTCCAGATAGGAGATACATGCCGACATCCCCGACAAGCGCCCGCCGCGAATGGGTTGCGTTCGATCTCGAAACCACAGGGTTGGACTTTAGCAGAGACGCAATCATAGAGATTGGCGCGGTCAGGTTCGACGCGGATAAGACGCTCGACGAATTCCGAACGTTCGTCGATCCGCGCCGCAGCCTGCCGCCGTTCATTACACAGTTGACGGGAATCACCCAGCGGGATTTGACAGGCGCGCCTAGGCTGGCGGAGGTGCGAGGAGACTTCGCGCGCTTCCTGCGCGACGCGACGCCGCTGGCGCACAACATAAAGTTCGACAGGGATTTCCTGCGGATGGGCGGCATCGATGTAGCCGAGCCGAGCATAGACACGATGGAGCTTGCGTCGCTCGTTCGTCCATCCGCCAAGTCATACTCGCTCAGCGAGCTTGCTAGGGAGCTGTCGATAGATCTGGACAGCCCGCACCGCGCGCTCGACGACGCCCGCCGCGCGCGAGATCTGTTCCTAGCGCTCATGCCGGAGCTGGCGGCTATGGACGAGTCGCGGCTGAGCGAGCTCCGGCGGCTTTCTCGAACGTCGGGCTGGGACATCCTCGCGCTGCTGGACGCCGTGGACGAGTTCAGACAGTTTCAGCTGTCCGCGCCGTCCGCCATTGGCGGGATAGACGGGCGCGAGCTTGCGGAGCGCTTGCGCCGTCCGCCGCCCATAACGCCGACGGATCCGCCCCATCCCAAGACGGACGCTAGCGAAATCGCCGCCGCGCTGCGCGCCGGAAGCGACTTCGCAGCCGCCATCCCCAACTTCGAGGAGCGAGGCGAGCAGGTAGACATGGCAGCCGCCGTAGCGTCCGCCATAGACAGCGGCTCCCGCCTCATCGTCGAGGCGGGAACGGGCGTTGGCAAGTCGCTCGCCTACCTATTGCCCGCCGCGCTGTACGCCGTCTCGCGCGGCAAGCGCGTCGTCGTCTCGACGAACACCATCAACCTTCAGCAGCAGCTTATCGACAAAGACCTGCCGATGGTCAAAGCCGCGCTTGCCTCCATAGACCCGGACGCCGCCGAGCGGCTGCGCTTCACGCTATTGAAGGGCAGATCCAACTACCTGTGCTATCGCCGCTGGCGACAGGCGCTGAACTCTCCGGACGACGGGAACCGGGCTCGGCTGGTGGCTAGAACGCTCGGCTGGCTTCGATCCACGCGCACCGGGGACCGCGGCGAGCTGAACATAGCTCGCAGAGACGCTGCGGCGTGGGATTTCGTATCCGCCGCCCGCGCGCTGACATGTCCATCGCCCGGCGGCGCGTGCTTCCTGCGCGCGGCGCGCGACGACGCTGCGGCGTCTCATATCGTCGTCGTCAACCATTCGCTCTTGCTTGCAGACATCGCCGCCGGGGGCAGGGCGATTCCGGATTACGACGTTCTCATCGTAGACGAGGCGCACCACCTAGAAGACGTCGCCACCGACCAGTTCGGGTTCTCCATCGGCTACCCGGATTTGGAAGACGCGCTCGATAGGCTCATGTCCGGCAGGGGGCTGCTGACGCAGTGCGAAGCCGCGTTGGAGCGCGTCAACGCGCCCGCCGAGCTTCGGGAAACCGTGTCCGAGAGTGGTTTGGCGGCTTCGAGCGTCGCGCCCAGCTTGCGAGAGGCTATGTCGCGGCTGCTCATCAGCGTCAGGGCGGCTATTCCTGCGGATTCCAATCAGACCCAGTACGATGTCGACAAGCGCATCGTCGAGCAGAATCGCAAGACGGCTGCTTGGCAGACGGTGGAAGCCGCCTGCCAAGACGTTGGCATCCTGCTCGCAGACCTGTCGCGCTCTATAGGCGGCATAGTCGACGCGCTGGAGGGCGTCGAGCCGAGCGATATGCCGGACCGCGACGCGCTGCTGGCTGAAGTGGCGCAGTCCGCCGTCGAGTTCGATCAGATGCGATCCCGGCTCGCCGAGATAGTCGCCAGCCCTAGCGAAGCCGGCATCTACTGGGTCAAACACAAGATGCGCTCGTCGGACGTAGAGCTGCACTCCGCGCCTCTGCGCGTGGGCGATACGTTGGAGGAATCTTTGTACTCCGCCCACGCTTCCATCATAATGACCAGCGCCACGCTGAGCGCAAACGGCAGCCTAGACCACATCATAGACCGGCTTGGGTTCGCCAACGCCAAGCGGCTGACGCTCGGTTCGCCGTTCGACTACTCCGCCGCCGCGCTGCACTTCGCGCCGCGAGACTTGCCGAATCCCAACCACGCCGCCTATCAGCAGTTCGCGGACAGGGTAATAGTAGACGCCGCAGCCGCAGCCGGCGGGCGCGCGATGGTTCTGTTCACGTCGTACAGCGCGCTCAACGCTACGGCGCGCGCTATCCGCGCCCCGCTGAGTCGGCGAGGCATTCAGGCGCTCGCGCAGGGCATCGACGGGTCTCCCAGAGTCATCGCGGAGCGGTTCTTGGAAGAACCCAACAGCGTCCTGCTCGGAACTTCCAGCTTCTGGGAAGGCGTGGACTTCACTGGCGACGCGCTGAGCGTGCTGATAATCGCGAAGCTGCCGTTCCCGATGCCGTTCGATCCGGTGTTCATGGCGCGTTCAGAGCAGTACCGAAACGGATTTATGGAGTACGCCGTTCCGCAAGCCATCCTCAAGTTCAAGCAGGGATTCGGGCGGCTGATACGCTCCTCGTCGGATCGCGGCGTCGCCATAACGCTGGATTCTCGCATCGTCAACAGCCGTTACGGGCAGAACTTCATAGCGTCGCTGCCGAAGGGGTTGACCGGCAACTACGGAAGCGGAAAGAACACCGCCGCGCTCGTGAAAGGCTGGCTTGGGCGCGGAACGTGAGCCGCGAGAGCCGCGAGATAGGGGAGGGATGCCCAATGAACAGCATAGGAGTCGAGTGGAGCGTCATACGCGCTAGCGAGGCGTTCGACCTCGCCAAAACCATAGACTGCGGGCAGGCGTTCAGGTGGCGAGAGGAAAGCTCGGATCGGCGCGGCAGGCAGTTCGAAGGGGTCGCGTTCGGCAACCTCATCCGCCTGAAGATGGAAGGCGACGATCTGCTGTTCACCACCGCGCCGGACGATCCCGACTACATGAAGCCCGCGATAGAAGAGTACTTGGGGCTGCGCCACGACCTGAACGGCATCTACGCCGCGCTGCGCGAAGACGCGCCGTTGGCGAGCGCGATAGAGCGGCATCCCGGCTTGCGCGTGATGCGTCAAGAGCCGTGGGAGTGCCTAATCAGCTTCATTTGCAGCGCCAACAACAACATAAAGCGCATAAAGCAGCACGTAGAGGACATGTCCGCCGAGTTCGGGCGCGAGATAGAGGGCGCCGACACCGACCGCCGCGCGTTCCCGTCTCCGGAGGCTCTCGCCGCCGCGGGAGAAGACGCGCTCCGAGACCTGCGGCTCGGTTTCCGCGCCAAGTACGTAGCCGCCGCCGCCGAGACCGTAGCCGCAGGCGGCATAGACCTCTTCGCGCTGCGAGAAGCCCCTTACGAAGACGCGCTAGACGCCATAACCCAGCTGCGCGGCGTGGGAGACAAGATAGGCAACTGCGTTCTGCTGTTCTCGCTGGACAAGCTGGAGTCGTTCCCGGTAGATGTCCATGTCGAGCGCGCCTTGCGCGAAATCTACTTCGCCGACGCCGAGCGAGCGCCCACCAAGACGCGGATGCGCGAATGGGCGCAAGAGCGGTTCGGGCGGCACGCCGGCTACGCGAACCAATATCTGTTCTACGACGATCTGCTTGCCGGACGGCGGTGACGCCACGCCTTCACCCGCGGGAGGCTTGCTGGGCAGGCGCTTCCTATTGTCAGAATCAGGATTCGCATGATTCCGAGATTCCCAGGATTTTCACGCCGCTATCTTGGAAATCCACTAATCCAGAGAATCCTGATTCTGACAATAGACAGGCTGTCCCGTCCCATGGATTCCGGCCTGCGCCTGAATGACTAGGGATACGCAGGCGCTTTTGCAACTCTCCCATCTCCAAACGCGGCTTGCCGCCCGCAATCGCGCTGTGTTACGCTGTCAATCGTCGGGGAGTGGCGCAGCTTGGTAGCGCACCTGCATGGGGTGTAGGGGGTCGCTGGTTCGAATCCAGTCTCCCCGACTCGATTCCTCCTAACCCTCTCGATTCTGCCGCCTGAAGCCCCTCCCGCGCGCGGAGGTTTCTCATGGCGGTTCGATCCGGCAGCCAGTTCCTGCAAGGCTTGCGCGACGGACGAGAGATATGGCTCGAAGGCGAGCGTATCGACGACGTCACGACCCACCCCAAGACGCGCCGCATGGCCGCCACGCTCGCAAGCCTGTACGACCTCCAGCAAGACCCCGCCACGCGCGACATTATGGCGTTCGAGTCGCCCGAAAGCGGCGAGCCGGTGTCGCTCTCGTTCCTCATCCCCCACACCGTGGACGACTTGATCCGTCGCCGACGCGCGCTCGAAACCACCGCCCGCGCGTCGTTCGGGATGCTGGGGCGAACGCCCGACTACTGCAACATCATCATTACCGCGATGCGGCAGATGGCGGACGCCTATGGCGAGAACGACCGCCGATATGCGGACAACGTTATCGACTACTACAGATACGTCAGCGAGAACGATCTCTGCCTTACGCACACCTTCGGGCATCCGCAGTCCAACCGTTCGGTGGACGTCAGCCAGCTTGCGGATCCGTATCTCGCGCTCGGCGTCGTGAAGACGAACTCGGACGGCGTGACAGTGCGCGGCGCGAAGCTGCTGGCGACGCTCGCGCCGTTCTCGGATGAGATTCTCGCGCCCATCTACCGCCCGCTGCGCCCCGATCTGCCGGACTCCAGCCGATACGCCATCGGCTTCGCCGTGCCGGTGGCGTCGCCCGGATTGAAGTTCGTATGCCGCGAGTCTTACGACCGAGGGCGGTCGTCTTTCGACTATCCGCTGTCGGGCAGGTACGACGAGATGGACTGCCTAGCCATATTCGACGACGTGCTGATACCGTGGGATCGCGTGTTCGCGTTCGACGACGTCGAGCTAGGTAACAAGAACCTCGCCCGGATACTGCTGTGGCGTCAGTACATGCAGCAAGTGGCGGTGAAGAACATCGCCAAGCTCGATTTCATGCTCGGAATCACCCACAAGATAGCGCACGCCATCGGCATAAACATCTACAGCCACGTGCAGGAAAAGATATCCGAGATAGTGGACATCCGCGCGACGGTCGACGCCTACCTGCGGGCGGCGGAGGCGGACGCGGGGGAGTATCAGGGCATCGGCATATGGCCCGCCGCCGAGCCGTGGCAGGCGATGCGCCACTGGTTCCCAGACGCGCACACCCGCATCGTGTGGATAATCGAGCAACTGTCCGCCAGCGGCTTGATGCTGACGCCCACCGAGCGCGACGTGCGCGGACCCATCGCAGGCGAGATAGCCAAGTACTATCAGGGCGCGTCCGTAGACGCCGAGGAGCGAATCAGGCTCTTCCGTCTGGCGTGGGATCTCGTCGGCACGCAATTCGGCTCGCGGCAGGCTCTCTACGAACGCTTCTTCAACGGCGATACCGTAGTGCTGAGACAGCGGCGATACGCAACATACGACTACACCGAAGCGCTGGCGTCCGTGGACAGGTTCTTCGAGGAAACGGCGGAGGCGGATGGGGATGGCTGATACGGTCTCCGCGCACTGTGGAGCCTGTCATCCACGCAACTCCTCCAGTCCGGCATATATAGCGCCCCTTCCCGTTGTTCCCGTTGCCATCTTGCGCTGCCCGCAATGCCGTCCCCAGGATTCTTCATTCCTCTATCGCGGATTCTATGAACTCCACCGCCGCGGGTCTGCCCCACCTGTCCAGCTCCACCGCGGCGACGTCTATCCGCCAGTCCGCCCACGCGATGTTCGCGCTTTGCAAGAACTCTTCGCACGCCGCGACTAGCCGCCGCGCCTTTGCCGGCGAGATGGTTTCGGCGGGCGCGGCTATGGCGGACTCCGCTCTGGCGCGCACCTCCACGAACGCCAGCGCATCGCCGTCGAGCGCTATCAGGTCCACCTCGCCGAATCGGGTTCTGTAGTTTCGGCGGATTACGCTCATGCCGCGATCTTCCAGCGCGCGCGCCGCGAACGCCTCAGCCCATGCGCCCGTCTCTGCTGCCGACGGTCTCGGCGCGCGGGTTGGCGCGCTCTTCAGCGGCGCGAAGCTCATGCGGTGCAGCGAGCAGCCGCCGTGCGCGCGAATCGCCGCGAGGTGGCGCGCGGTTCCGTATCCCTTGTGAGACTCGAATCCGTACTGCGGATACTCGCCGGCGAGTTTCGTCATCAGCCTGTCGCGCTCGACCTTCGCCACGATGGACGCCGCCGCGATGCTCAGCGATTTGCCGTCGCCGCGAATTATCGACTTCTGCGGCAGGTCGGACGATGGCAGGGAGATGGCGTCTATCAGCAGCCCGTCCGCGGCGGGTCGCAGCCGGATTAGCGCGCGCCGCATCGCGAGCCGTGTCGCCGCGGCGATGCCGATGCGGTCTATCTCCGCAGCGGATGCCCAGCCGACGGCGTGGGAAACGGCATCCTCCGCGATAGCCTCGTATGCCGCGTTGCGCTGAGCGGGGGAGAGCGTCTTGCTGTCTCGCGCAAGCGAGCGGACGCGCGCGCTGGGCTGGATAGGGAGTATCGCCGCGCCCGCCGAGACAGGCCCCGCAAGCGAGCCGCGCCCCGCTTCATCCAGCCCCGCGACGCGCTCGACGCCGGATAGTTGGAGGCGACGTTCGAACTCCAAATCCGGCGCGCGCGCAGGCTGCCCCATTCGGCGACGCGCTACTTGCCCATGCCGCGCAGCGCTCCCCGGATGAACGCCGCCTGCCCCACGTGCTGGGACTCCTCGACCATCACGTGGCTGAGCATGTTCGCAATGGAGTATTGCGGCGTCCGCGCGTTCGGTCTGACCGCGAGATCGGCTTCCGAAAGCGAATCGATGTACGAATGCGACGCGGCGCGAACGGCGTCGTAGTAGGCGAGAAGCTCATCCATGTCGAACGCGGGCAGATCGCCAACCTGCTCGGCGGTGAAGCCGAACCCGTTTCCATCCGACGGCAACCCTAGCTTGGCGTCCCATCCGTCGCGCCGCCATATGGATTGCTCGCCCCGTCCGAAGCCCTGAATGAAGTCATCCTCGACGCGCGCGACGTGCCACGCTATGAAGTCGATATGGTTCGAGTGCGGCGTCACGCGATGCCGTCGCTCTTCGGGGGTCAAGCCGTCGAGCGCGGCGCGGAGGTCGCGCATGTATTCGTCGAAGCCCAAAATGATTAGATCTCTGAAGTCCAATTGTCGAGCCCTCCCGACGGGTTAGTTGGCTCGCACTGGAACCATCAAATCATTCTCGAATCTGTAATCGGGTCCGTCTTCTACTGTTGCAAGGATGCGACGCGCTAGTTCGATGCCTGAGCGTTTGTCAATGTTCGCGTTGCTGATGTTGTAGGACTTCGCAGGTTCTATGCAGTTCTGGCATCCTCTACGGCAGGCGCAATTTTCCGCGATCTCAATGCCTTTTCTTAGCGCATTGGGCCAGACTTCGAATAGCTTCTTGGCTACCCCAATGCCACCGGGGTAGTTCTCATAATAGTAAGCCACCGGTTCGTTTCCAACCTTGGAGTATGTGCTGGTATCGAAGTGATCCGCTGGGATCACAAACATAGCGCCCACGCGGATCAAATGTTCCAATGCGCCAATTCCATCTGTAGCTTGCTGACTCGGCGGGATATTTATCCAAACTGATTGGAGGTTGTCTTGGGAGTAAGCCTCGGGGTTGCCACCTGAGCCTCGTTCCGTATCACTTGTTTCATCGATCAGCCTATAGCCGGTGAAGTTCGTCACCTGGTTCAACCTGCCGAGATATACTTCGATGTCCTTATATATGACTCCATCTAAAATCGCCTGATGATACAAGGCAGTAAAAAATCCTGGCTGGGTTCGAAGGTTCTGCTCTACCCCCTCTACTAGCACCACAGCACTTTCTTCATGCGAGTGAACACGATATTTTCTTCCGAAGAACGGAAAGATAGCCCCGATATATGCCTCCCGGAATCTGCGAGTCTCGGCAATCTGTCCAATTACTTCACCGCGCAGTTTTAATTCATATGATCGTCCGATACCACCCCGGATATTCAGGATTTGTTGTGGGCGGCTACCTTGTGGGAGTCTCCCAGGATTCTGCTGAGCTTGCTCATAGAAAGGAGTGCCTAGGATTGTCTTATCAGACGAGTTCAGAACACCGTTTGTTTCTGAAATAAGTGAGGGGATATGCCTTCCAATCAACTCTTCATTCGCCGGATCTGCCACTAGCTCGTCGAATGGCTTGTTTAGGAACGCATTCAAGTTGCCCACAAAGAAACGGTCGATAGGATCGTTCATAGCGTAGAACAGCACTAAAGCGTCTCTGTTCCATCTCCGACCGGCTCTTCCGAGTCGCTGCCATGCGGACATTATGCTTGGAGGAAATCCCGCCAAGATGATTGCGTCCAATCCTCCGATGTCCAAACCCAACTCCAAGGCGTTGGTAGAGAACACAACTTTTATCTCACCTGACCTGATTCCCTGCTGTATGACTTGTCTGTCTTCACTCCTGAGGTCGGCGTGGAACTGCGAGATTCGACTTGAATCGAGCCCATGCGCTTCCGCTCGTTCTCGGCAACTGCGAAATGCGTCATCTAGGAATTTCTTACTTGGGCAGAAGATAAGCGTCTGCAATCCTTCTGACAGAACGGCAAGCGCTGCGTTCTCAATACGCAGTCTGAGGATATCCCAATACTGAAAGTCGGGAATATCCGGACTGACAAAGACGAAGTGCCGCTTCGGACGGAATGAATCTCGTGCGGAGACCACCTCCACTTGGCGTTCTGTCAAGTTATTGGCGTGTTCCGATGGATTGGCGCAAGTGGCTGTTGACAGGAATACTTGTGGGGACGCTCCGACGCGATCTAGATACAAAAAGAACCGACGCATCAAGAGAGCCATGTTGCTACCGAAGAAACCTCGATATTCGTGCATTTCGTCAATCACGACATACCGCAGATTTCTGAGGAACCCGTCCCATAGGTCACGCCAACCCAGGAATGAATAGTTCAGTAACTCAGGGTTGGTGAGCAGAATTTGCGGCGGCCTAGACCGTAGGATCCTCCTATGTTCCTGATCGGTATCGCCATCATACGACCAAGACTCAATCGATAGTGGCGCGCAAAGCTCCTGTATTTGCGTCCGCTGGTCGAACGCCAGCGCTTTCATCGGGTATATCATCATCGCGTGGGAGCCGGGATTGTTCTTTAAGGCGTGGAGCATAGGAGCAGTGAACGCAAGTGTCTTGCCGCTCGCGGTTGGCGACTCCAGAACGACGTCGACTCCGCTCAGCGATTTTCTGACAGCTTCGTACTGGTGGCTGTACGGCCTCTCGATGCCAATGCCGCGCAATGCGCCGCGAACTGCTGGGTGCAGTTCAGCTGGCCAGTCATCTTCGTACTGCGGCGCAATGCGGTCGACGGAGCCGATACGTATCTGGTCACTGTCACGCAGCGCGTCGAACTGTCTGAGCCGCGCGATCAATCTCGATATGTCAGGCACTGCTGTTACTCCGCCTTGGCTTGATGAGTGTGAACAGGTTGCATCTCTGCAATGACCGGCGCCTCTATCTCGATATACCCCCCGCCCAGTATCCGCTCGCCGTCGTAGAACACCACCGCTTGGCCCGGCGTAACCGCGCGCTGCGGCTCGTCGAAGACCACTTCCGCCGTGTCTTCGCCGATGGGCGTTACGGTGGCGGCGGACGGGTTCGCCTTGTAGCGTATCTTCGCCTCGACGCGCATCGAGCCTTGCGGCGGGCTTCCGGATACGTAGCTCACGTGCGAAGCCCACAGCGTCGAGCTGAACAGCTCATCGCCGTCGCCTAACGTCACCTCGTTGGATTCGGCGTCGATTCTGGTTACGTACAGCGGCTTGCCGTTGCCGCCGCTTATGCCCAGCTTGCGCCGCTGCCCGATGGTGAAGAACTGGATGCCGGGATGCTTCCCCAGAACCTCGCCCGCGGTGGATACCATGTTGCCGGGGCGCGGCTTCACGCGGTCGGCGACGAACTTGCGATAGTTGTCGTCTGGGATGAAGCATATCTCTTGGCTGTCTGGCTTGCCGGCTACCGGCAAGCCCGCGTCGGCGGCAAGCTCTCGTATGGCGTCTTTGCGATATTCGCCCACGGGCAGGAGCAGACGGCTAAGCTCCGGCTGTCCGAGCGTGAAGAGAACGTAGGACTGGTCCTTCGAGCCGTCAACGCCCTTCAGCAGCGTCTTGCTTCCATCCGGCGCGCTCCGCACGCGCCCGTAGTGGCCCGTGGCGATATAGTCCGCGTCTAGGAACGTGGCGCGTCGGAGCAGAAAATCGAACTTGATCTTGTCGTTGCAGGCTAGGCACGGGTGGGGGGTGCGCCCTCTGTCGTACTCCCGCACGAAGTAATCGACTACGTGCCGCTGAAACTCGCGCTCGAAGTTTAGGAAGTAGTGGGGGACGCCGATAGCGTGGCACACCCTTCGGGCGTCGTCCACGTCCTCCACCGAGCAGCATCGGCGGTTCGACGCGGGCGCGTCGCCGTTCTCCAGAGACCACAGGCGCATGGTGACGCCCACCACGTCGTATCCCGCGCGGTGAAGCAGCAGCGCGGCGACGGAAGAGTCCACCCCGCCGCTCATTGCGACTATTGCCTTGCTCTTGTTCATGGTGAAAAGCCTAGCACAGCGTGGAATTTCGCATCAAACTATCCGAAGACTACGGAATAGACGACCGCGAACCGCTCTGGCTCTCATGGAGTTCGCGGCGGGGGGGGGGGGCCTCGGCAGTCAGCGTCTTTGGAGACCGCGCCGCACTCCGTTCGGGCGGCTTGGTGGGCGGGGTGGGCCATCGTGGACTCGAACCACGGACCTCAGTCTTATCAGGACTGCGCTCTAACCGTCTGAGCTAATGGCCCCCGGAGCGTAGCTGTCAGTCAGCCGTTGTCGCCCGCGCTCGGGTCGTAGTCTACGACTATCTCGACGGGCGCGTTGCGCGCCACTATCAGCCGCATCGGTTCCGAAAGGCTGTCGTTCACGGGTTGATGCACCGAGTTGGGCGGCACGTATATGAAATCGCCCGCGCCGATGGGGGCGGAATCCTGAAGCCGCTCGCCCGATAGGAACCTGCCCTTGCCGCTGACTACGTATATGGCTGACTCGCAGTTGACATGGTAGTGCGGATCGGACGCGCAAGCCGGCGGGATTGTGGCGATGGCGAGGTGTATCCCCTCCGCTCCGGAGAGAGCCTCGGACACGCCCGCGAGCCGCGTCATGCTCCCGGAGGAGACTTCGACCTCGACTTCGTCGGCTCGGACGACTTTGCACAAAGCTGTCAGTTGCGAACTCACTCTTCGGAGTATATATTCGGACGCGGGGGGTGTCAAGCGTTCGGCGGCAGCCTCCCCAGCGCCGTCACGCTATGGGCGTTCGGTCTCGGCTCGGCGCGGAGCCGCGGTAGGTCGCGGAGAAGATCGTATCCGACAGCGAGCGGCGGAACGATTCGTTGTCGTTTAGCAGCTTGAACAGCTCGATGTGGTCCGCCAGCATATCCGCCACGGCGCGGTCGAGCGCCTTGTCGTGTTCGACGCGCGCGTTCTGCTCGTCGGAGTTCGCCATCGCGTTTTGGTATGCCTCGTCCTCGGCTACCTTTGCGGGCAGGTCTTCTGAGATTACCCGCCTTATCTTGTCCGCGTCCTTCCATTCGATGCTGCCGAAGCGGTCGTTGAATTCCTTGACGATGTTCGAGAGGGTGTCCAGGTCCGGCTCCGGCTTCATTCCGCCGCCGTCTGCCGCCGCAGGCTCTATCTCCGCGTCCGCGTCGGGAAGCTGGATGTCCTGAACAGCCTGCTTCTCCACACGGTAGCTGTCCATGTCTATGGCGTCTAAAATCCCCCTCGAAAGGTCGTCCTCGATGGGGGCGGGCAGCTTGGGGACGAGGAACGTGAGGAAGATGGAGAGCTTTTCCCATTCGGCGTTGGTGTAGGGGAGTATCGACGCCAAGAATCCGTATGCGCGCAGGAACGCCTTGGACTTGCTCTTGAAGTCTACCTGACCATCCTCGTCCAGCTGCTCGCGGTACTCGGCTACGCAGGCGTCTAGGATTGGGTCTAGCGCGTCGCGTTCGGCGCCCGAAAGCCAGCGCTCCACAAGCTCGTTCATCTGCGCCGCGCCGTAGACCTGATAGCCGTCCAGCGCCGCCTTGAGATCGTGCAGCCTGTCGGGGTCGGTCTCGTCCGAAAGTATCGTGGCGCGGTAGTAGTCCGCGAAGGCGTCTCGGATAGTGTCGGCGTCGTTGGCGAAATCCAGCACGAAGGCGTCGCGCTTCTTGGGGTGCGAGCGGTTGAGGCGCGAAAGCGTCTGCACCGCCTTCACGCCGGACAATATCTTGTCCACGTACATCGTATGCAGCAGCGGTTCGTCGTAGCCGGTCTGGAACTTGTCGGCGCACACCAAGAAGCGGTACGGGTCTTCCCGTATCCTCTCGGCTATCAGGCTCGGCGAGAATCCGTTGAGCGACGATTCGGTTACGCGAGCGCCGCCGTATTCATGCTCGCCGGAGAAGGCGACGATGGCGCGGTAGGGGCTTTTGCGCTCCGCCAAGTAGCTTTGGATGGCGTGGTAGAAGGCGATGGCGCGCTGGACGCCGCCGGTGACCACCATCGCGCGCGCCTGCCCGCCTATCTTCCCCAAGCCCGCGACCTGCTCGTGGAAGTGGTCCGCCATTATCTCCGCCTTGAGGCGTATGGCGTGGTCGTCGTTTTCCACGTATCGGCGCAGCTTCTTTCCCGCCCGCTTGGCGTCGAATTCCGGATCCCCCTCCACCGTCTTGACTAGCCGATAGTAGCTGTCTACCGGCGTATAATGCTCCAGCACGTCTATGATGAACCCTTCCTGAATCGCCTGTTTCATGGTGTAGGAGTGGAAGGGGGCGCGTCTGGTCTTGTCGCCTTCGGGACGCGGCTCGCCGAATATCTCCAGCGTCTTGTTCTTGGGCGTGGCGGTGAAGGCGAAATAGCTTGCGTTGGGCAGCAGCTTCCTGCTCTCCATGATGCGGTTGATCTTGTCCTCGGCGGTCTCGTCTTCCTCCTCCGCGCCGGCTTCGCTCAGCGCCATGGACATCGCCGACGATGTTCGCCCGCCTTGGCTCGAATGGGCTTCGTCTATGATGATGGCGAACCGCCGCGCGCGATGATCGCCGCCGATGGCGTTCAAGATGAACGGGAACTTTTGGACGGTGGATATGACTATCCGCTTGCCCTCTTGGAGCAGCGCGGCGAGTTCGCGGGAGCTTTCGGCATGCCCCACGACCGCGCCGACTTGCGTGAACTGCCTGATGGTGTCGCGTATCTGCCTATCCAGAATCTTCCTGTCCGTGACGACTATCGCCGTATCGAACAGCGCCGCGCCGTCGCTCGACGGCGAGATTAGCTGATGCGCCAGCCACGCGATGGAGTTGGACTTGCCGCTGCCGGCGGAGTGCTGTATCAGGTATCGCCTGCCGACGCCGTTGGCGGATGCGTCCGCGAGCAGCTTTCGAACCGCGTCCAGCTGGTGGTAGCGGGGCCATATCTGCTGTCGGCTCTTGCGCCTCGTCTTGTCGTCGCGCGTCTCCACTATCTGCGCGTAGTTCTCGATGATGTCCGTCAGACTGTCGCGGGCGAGGATTTCGCGCCACAGATAATCCGTCTTTAGGCCGTTGGGGTTCGGCGGGTTGCCCGCGCCGTCGTTCCAGCCGCGATCGAAGGGCAGGAACCAAGACGCCTTGCCTCGCAGATGCGTGCAGAAGCGCGCCTCGTGGTCGTCGAGCGCGAAGTGGACTAGGCATCTGCCAAGCTCGAACAGCTTTTCGTTCGGGCTGCGGTCTCGCTTGTACTGCTCTACGGCGTCGGCTGCCGTCTGCTTTGTGAGGCTGTTCTTCAGCTCGAACGTGGCTACGGGTAGCCCGTTGACGAACAGGCACAAGTCCAGCGCGAGCCGAGCGCGGTCTTGGCTGTAGCGCAGCTGCCGCGCAACGGTGAAGCGGTTGCGGCTGTAGAGGTCTTTAGCCTTTTCGTTGCCCGGCGATGGCTTGCCGTACAGCAGATCGATGTGATGGGGTCCATGCTTCACCCCGTTTCGCAGCGCGTAGACTGTGCCGCGCTTGCCGATCTCCCCCTGAAGGCGGGCGAGGAACTTGCGCCGCGTCGGGCTGTCTCTGTCGACGTCCAGAGACTCGGCGTCGTTGGGCTGCGTGTCGCGCAGGAAGGCGGAAAGCTGAGCGAGGTCTACGCAGTATTCGCGGTCGTAATCTCGCGGGTCGCCCGCCGTCCAGCCGACGCCGTAGTCGGCTGGACGCTCACGCGCGGAGTCTGCGCGCGTCGGGTCGGGCGGCCGCCCTGTGAGCGCGTCGACGATGAGGGTTTCCAAGCCGCGCTCGGTGGTGTCGGCGGTGGTTGCGCTGATTGGTTTGCTTGCCTGTTTTTGTACGTCTATGTAAGACATGTCGGAACGGGGTTCTATCGATCGAACAGTATCTTCACTGAGCAACTACTATCTCCAGAGACTTGGCTTCATGGTCGAGGACGGCTTTGACTTGCCATCTTTCCACGCCGGGGAACCACTTTAGGAACTGATCCACAGACGCGCCGCTTTCGAGGTTCTCGAAGAGCGCTCGCAAGGGAACTCTCGTCCCGCGGAACGCCCAGGCGCCGCCGAGCTTGCGCGGGTCGCTTTCGACAGCGGCGCATGTCTCCCAGTTGGTCATAGGATCGCCGCGCTTTCCGTTGGCGTCGTTTTGGCTGCATCGTTGTCGCATTCGGATTCTCCCGGCGCCCTCGCCGCCGCGTCTCGAACGTCTAGCTTGCCTGTGACCACGTCGGCAATCAGGCGGGTTCGGTACTCTTCCAGCAGCTCGATGAGGCGGCGCGCGCGGGCGATGGCGGCGTCTATGTTGGCGGTGGCTTTGTCTAGGTATTCGACGATGGCGGTTTGTTCGGGTAGGGGAGGGAAGGAGAAACGCATACTCCCAATGAAATCCCAATTCGCTCTTGGCATTTTTGCCCCGAAGGTCGAGCTGTTAATCGCATCGATGATTGATTTGGATCGCAGAAGATATTCTAGGTAATCAGAGATAAAGCTGTAATTTCGGCAGCGCAGCACCAAGAATTCACCAACGCAGACCCCGTTTCGATTTGGCGATGCGACCTTTGCCAAGTAAGGACGCAACTTTCCGAAAAGCACATCTCCAACTTGGAATCGTTTCACCCGACTATCGAACTGAACATCGTTTCCTGCATCGCTGACCTTTCCTGTCCAACTTTCGACATGTTCAAGGGCAATGTATATTTCATCAGGGTTTCGTTTATCGGTGATGTCAATAACGTTGACTACATGCCCCTTGAGACGAGCGATCTCCCAATGCGCCGGCACATCGCCCAGCCACTCGACGCCGGAGGGCTTTAGGCGAGCGTCGTCGTCCAGCCCGCGGGTGACGGCGCGGTGGATGACGGCTTGCTTCTCCTCCTCCAGCAGGTCGATGAGCTTGCGTTTGGCGCTGATGTATCGGCGGATGCGCTCGTCGGCGCGGTCTAGGTAGCGGACGATGGCGGCTTGTTCGGGTGGGGGCGGGAGTGGGATGCGGGATCGACTTAGTTCGGTATAGTCAATGTTCTGTCCTTGGCGAATGCCTGTTACATGAAGAGTAAGATTCTCAATATAGGGCTGTGATTTGAATAACCAAGCTAAATAAGCGTGAAATGCCGGGTCTTCGGAATAAACAACAGTGTAGGCAGGGCTGATTATGCCCCTCTCTCTCGCATATTCTATACCGCCTTGAAATGACCGAAGGCTGATTACAAAATCTCCAACATCGACCAATTTCAAGAGATGCAAATTTTTCAAAGCGAGTACGGTCCGGTTTTCGTATTGTTCCTTACGAACTACTCCTTTAGTTTGAGTTGCTGCAAGCAACGGTTCGTTCGGATGCCCTTTCTCGCTACGCTCTCTCAAGATCGTCTTTGAGCGTGGCAAGTCCCAATGCGCCGGCACATCGCCGAGCCATGGGATGCCGGATGGCTTGTAGGCGGGGTAGGGGTTGTATTCGTTAGTCAATGTTGTCGTCCTGAAAGTGTCTCCGCCTTAGTTCTGCCAGCCCTTCGAGCAATCTCCTCTCCTGTTGTCTTTAAACAAGTCGAGGTTGTTATTCGGCCATGGAGTTCGTTTTCTCCTCTGAAACGCCGTATGGATTTTCGGTAGTACCTTCCTAGCGATCCCATTCCGAGGCCAGTCGTAGATGACTGCAAAGGGGTCATTGCCGCCGATGTTGCGCGTCAATCTCTGGGGAATTAGGCGAGGGTTGCGCTCTTCCTCGCTTTTGCCATAGTCGTAGTGTGTCGGAAGAAGCAGACCTAGAATCCCGCATCTCTGGTTGTTCGGTCTGTCGATGAGGCTGGCTGAGATTTCCCAGTCCACATGCTTGCGCTTCCAAGTGCATCGACCAATCAGAACGATGGTGACGGTTGCGTCAGCTATGTGATCGTCGCGAATTCTGCGCCGGATTTCGTCTAGAGGAAGGCTTTCGTCGTGTATGTCGCCTTGGCTGACGGATTTATCGACGAACTTGCTGTCCAACGCCTGAACGAGTCGGTCCTTGTATTCTTGATCGTCCTCGTGATAATAGCTGATGAACACTTTGTGCTTATGCGCTCGAGCTGCCATAGTCATACTCCCATCTATAAGACCAAGCGCCACGCCAGCAGAACCGTGGCGGCAACCACGCCGTAGAACGGCAGTACGGAGAACGATCTAAACATCGCCCAGAAAGTCCCGCGAACCACGGAGCCGCTCGGTCTCACCGCGTAGACATCCGAGGTCGTTGCCTGTCCCTGATGGACTTTCCCGACGAAGGCGTTGTACGAATTGCGGAAGACCCGCTCTAGGGAAAGGTAGTAGGCGTCCAGCGCGAAGAACAGCGCGGTGGGCGCCAAGGCTATCAGCGCGTGCTGCGGCTCCCCAGTGCGAGCCACTAGCACGAGGATTGCCGAGACGAGCGTGACGCACCACACTTTGCAAGAGCGGCTGTTCTCAGCCATCCGCTGAATCACGCCCTGCAGTATCTCGAGGTGCGTCCGAATGGCTGGGGAATCCGCGTTCAGATGTTGGTTCGTGGACATTGCCTCGCTCGCCTTTCCGCCCGATCACTTCCCGACTACATCATACCACGTCGACCTTGCGGGCGGAATAACCAGCCGCGGGCAATTGCGTATTCCTTCAGGCTATCGGCTTTACGCTTGATTCTATTTCTGCTCAACCCTGTGAAATCTATGAGGACGTGTTCGGAAAATGAGGCGGGGTCTGGTATGAGAGGAAGGGATAAGTCCTCGCATTCAGCAACAGTGACGCCCACAACTCCAAATGCTACAACCTGACGCTCACCCGCTGGAGGGTTCGTGAAGTGAATCAAAGCATTGCGTGGCGAAATTTGGTCGCCGTCGTAGACCGACAGGAGTCCGTTATCCTTTGGTGTCGGTCGGAACACTTGGGAAGTGATTTCATCTCTCTGAATCCAAGAGGGATGCACCATCCGATAGAGCAGGGTTTTGGGGTTCATTCCTCGTACTGCGACATGCGGCGAATTTCACTTGCAATCCAAGCCCATGCGCTTTCGTCGTCCAGATCTAATTTTCGTTCATGCTCAGCTTCGGAGTTTCGGTCGAACCAGAACCACTCAGCGGAGTGGCTTTCGAGGTCGATTTCGAGCGTGATGGAATTCGACCCCAATGACCATTCAGCTTGAATGCCGCCTTCGTAGGTCGGGTAAGTGTAGGGCAGCCGAACATCGTCTGGGTAGTGTCTGTCGAATCTGTCCGACAGCCAAGTCAAGCCAGCGTTGGTAGGCGCGAATCCGCTCCCTTCGAGCCAGCCGTCTTCCATGTCCCGAAATTCATTCAGCCGTGTAGGAACGTCTAGCGGGTCGAGCAATCTGACTTGCCTGACCGATTCCAAGCCAACGAGCCGGTTCTTTCGGTCATAGCGACCGACGCCTTGCACCAGCGCCTTGACGCCTGTCCTGTAGCCGCTGAACGCTTTTACGATGGTCTCGCGGCATTGCTCCGGCATTGGAACGACCACCCTAGAGCCGCGGGCCTGCTTGAGCTGGAAGGTCATCCTGTCTTGGTCTGCCTCGGGGACAGCGCCCCGCAACGTAATTTCTCGAACGTCTCTGTTAGTCATAGCACCCCACAATCTCCCCAAGCAACCCTTCCGTCTCCCGCTCCGCCGCCAGTATATCAGAGCGTATCTCCGCGAGCGGGCGCATAGGCTTCGGCTTGTAGAAGTGGCGCGTGAAGCTTATCTCGTAGCCTATCTTCACCTTTTGCGGCGAATGCCATGCGTCGGGCGCGTAGGGCAAGACTTCGCGGCGCAGGAAGCCTTCCACGCCGCCCGGCTCCAGCAGCGGGACCTGCTCGGTGTCGCGCAAGTCGCTGTCAGGCTCGTACTCTACCACGGCGGGTTTGCCATCGATGATTGCGGAGAACGAGCCGCGCAGCGGGTCGGGTCGCGCGCCTCTCTTGCGTATCCTCTTGATTACGGGCGGCGCGGTTTCGGAGCGTTGCGCCGTCCGCTTGAGATCCCGAATCTCACGCGCGTTGTAGGCGCGCTTCGGGTCTACCCCCTCTAGCCTCAGCGGACGCTCGACGATGACCTTCCAGTATCCGAACGCCTTGTTTGGGAATATCTTGGAGCGCTCGGTTTCCTCGAACGCCAAGAACGTGTCGCATACCGCGCGGATATCTTCGTCCGAAAGCTCGCGATTCTTCTTGCCTAGGTTCTTTCGCAGCGGCCGAAACTGCTGGGATGCGTCGATTAGCTGCACGAATCCCCGCCGATGCGCGGGTTTGCGGTTGGACAGTACCCAAATGTATGTGGCGATGCCGGTGTTGTAGAACATGTCGAGCGGCAGCGCGACTATGGCTTCCAGCCAGTCGTTTTCGATTATCCAGCGGCGGATCTCGCTTTCGCCCTGCCCGGCGTCGCCCGTGAACAGCGAGCTTCCGTTGTGGACTTCCGCTATGCGGCTGCCGAGATCCGTGTTTCGCTTCATCTTGCTGAGCATGTTGACTAGGAACATCATCTGCCCATCGCTCGAACGGGTGACGAGTGGGCTCCCCGCGTCGCCGTCCCGCTCCGGCAGGAAGCGCGGGTCCGTCATGCCTCTCCTGCCGCCCATGCGCTCTAGGTCGCTCTTCCAGCTCTTGCCGTATGGCGGGTTGGACAGCATGAAGTCGAACTCTTGCGCGGGGAGGGCGTCGGCGGACAGGGTGGAGCCGAACCGGATGTTTTCCGCATTCTCGCCCTCTCCCTTCAGGATGAGGTCCGCCTTGCTGATGGCGTAGGTCTCCGAGTTCACCTCCTGCCCGTACAGGTAAACCGAAACCCGCTTGCCGTGTTCGACGGCGAGCCGAGTCAGCGTCTCCTCGGCGACGGTGAGCATTCCGCCCGTGCCGCAAGCGCCGTCGTACACCAGATAGGTGCCGGACTTCACCTCGTCGGCTATGGGCATGAAGATGAGGCGCGCCATCAGCTGAACCACGTCGCGCGGCGTAAAGTGTTCGCCCGCCTCCTCGTTGTTCTCCTCGTTGAAGCGGCGGATAAGCTCTTCGAACACCGTCCCCATGCCGTGATTGTCCAGCCCATCCAGCCGAACGGAGCCGTCGCCGTTCAGCGCTGGCTTGGGGCTGAGGTTGATGGAGGGGTCTAGGAATTTCTCTAGCAGGAATCCGAGCGCGTCGGTTTCTATCAGCCTCGGTATCTGGTTGCGGAACTCGAACTTCTCCAAGACTTCCTGCACGTTGGGCGAGAAGCCGTCTAGGTACGCCTCGAAGTCCGCGCGCAGCTGCTGACGCCGCGCGCGCGAGGTCAGGTCGCGCAGCCGGAAGGGCGATGTGTTGTAGAACGCTTCGCCCGCCGCTTGGCTCAGCCCCGCTTCTTGGTTGATTATGCCCGCGGCGTCCATCCTGTCCTTCATCTGGAGAACCTCGTCTTTCGTCGGCTCCAGAACCGCGTCTAGGCGGCGGATGACGGTCATGGGCAGTATGACGTCGCGGTACTTGCCGCGCACGTACACATCGCGCAGCACGTCGTCCGCGATGCCCCATATGAATCCGCTGATGTCGAGGGCGCTCATTGGTCCGCTCCCGCTAATGTCTGTCTTGGGGTGTCTCTGGCGTGGATTGGCTATGACGCTAGCGCCGATGGGGGCGTCGTTCAAGGCTGCGAGAGACGGGGGCGCCCGGCCGCAACGTTGCGCTCGGCGCATGGCGGGGTATACCTTTGGGGCGCGATAGGGCATCGAGCGCGCGGGGGGCGCAACGCATGGCGGAAGAGCGTTTTAGGTTCAGCTGCGCGATTAGGGTTCGTCTGTCGGATTGCGACACGCAGGGGATAGCCTTCAACGGGTCTTACCTAGACTTCGTGGAGGTGGCGCAGGCGGCGTACTTCCGTCGGCTGGGCATCGCGCTGTACGATCCGCGAGGCAGGCGGCATTTCGACACGGCGACGGTGAAGGCGACGCTCGAATTCATCTCGCCGGCGCGGGTCGACGACGTGATAGAAGTGGGCTGGCGGATAACGCGCGTCGGCGGGAGCAGCCTGACCGCCCGATCCGTCATCCGAGACGCGCGAGACGGCAGGCTCGTCTTTCGGGCGGAGGTGGTCTACGTGAACTTCGACAGCGCCGCCGTAGCGTCTAGGCGCGTCCCGGACGACATGCGGCGGCTGATAGAGACCTACGAGGCGACGGGCGAGACGATACCGCTGTCCGAGCTGCCGGAGCTATCAGGCATCCGCGCCGCCGACAGCGCGCCGCCGATGGCGGTGGAGTAGGGGCGCGGCGAGGGCGGCGGCGGTTGTCAGGCCGTCGCGGCGCTGGTAAGATGTGGTTGCGGATTCCCCAATCCGCGCGGGCGGGTGTAACTCAGGGGTAGAGTGTTTGCTTCCCAAGCAAAATGTCGTGGGTTCGAATCCCATCACCCGCTCCACCGCGTAGCTCTCGGCCGTCTTCCCTCTTCCGCTGGCAGTTGTTCGACTCCGACTCCCCCGCGCGCGGTTCCATCGCGCCACTTGCCTATGTTCATTGCAATACAATGCTATGGCTAGCAGAGACTAGACGCGCTCTACCGCTCGCCACGCCCCAAACGATTCACGCAGGCGCAAACAAAGGAGGACGGCATTTTGACGCGCATAGGCATCGACGTGGGAGGCACGTTCACCGACCTCGTGGCGACGCGTGACGACGGATCGCCGCCGACAGTGTTCAAGACCCCTAGCGTCCCGCATGACCCGTCCATCGGCGTGATGAAGGGGCTGGAAGGGCTGGCGTCCAAGATGTCGGTCAGCGTCGAGCGGCTGCTGTCGTCAGCGGACGCTATCGTGCATGGCGCCACCGTCGCCACGAACGCGCTGATAGAGCGAAGCGGCGCGAAAGTCGGGCTTATCACTACGGACGGATTCCGCGATCTGCTGGAGATGCGGGAGGGGCTTAAGGAAGACAGGTACAACCTGCGGATGGATCAGGTGGAGCCGCTCGTTCCGCGCCGTCTGCGCGTGGGCGTCCCCGAGCGCGTGGACGCCAGCGGCGCAACACGCCAAGAGCTGGACGCGGACGAACTGTGTCGCCAACTCGAATTCCTGCGCGATGAAGGCGTCGACGCTGTCGCCATCGTGTTCCTGTTCTCGTTCTTGGACCCGGCGCACGAGCTGGAGGCGGAGCGGCTGGCGCGCGAGATTCTGCCGGACGCCTACGTGTCGGCATCCCACAAGATACTTCCCCAGATCAAGGAGTTCGACAGGCTTTCGACTACCGCGCTGAACGCATACGTAGGCCCGTCGCTCGCGGAGTATCTCTCTCGTCTGGACAAGCGGCTGGCGGAAGTTGGCGGCGCGCCGCGTCTGTTCGTCATCCAGTCCAACGGCGGCGTGGCGTCTGTCGATCACACCGTCGAACAGGCTGTGCGCTCCATCCTGTCCGGCCCCGCCGGCGGCGCGGCTGGCGCGGCGAGCATTGCCGCGCGGCTCGGCGAAGAGCGAGTCATCGCGCTGGATATGGGCGGCACGAGCGCGGACATCTGCATCATCGAGAACGGACGGCCTCACGTGGCGGGCGAACGGTTCGAGTCTGGCTGGAAGATAGCCGTTCCGACGGTGGACATCCACACGCTCGGCGCGGGCGGCGGCAGCATCGCGCGCGTCGACGAGGGCGGCTCGCTCCGCGTAGGTCCGCAGAGCGCGGGCGCGGATCCGGGCCCGGCGTGCTACGCGCGCGGCGGTCTGCTGCCAACGGTCACCGACGCCGCGCTGGTTCTCGGCTTGCTCGACCCCGACGCCTTCCTAGCCGGCTCTGTCGCGCTCGACGCGGACGCGGCGCGCGCAGCCGTCCGAACACACGTGGCGGAGCCGCTCGGCGTTGGGCTGCTGGAAGCGGCGGATGGCGTTCTGAGCGTCGTCTCCAGCTCCATCGCGGAGGGGATTCGGCTCGCCACCGTGCGGCGCGGACTGGACCCGCGCGAGTTTACTATCATGGGATTCGGCGGCGCGGCCGGTCTAGTCGTCAGCCGCGTGGCGCGCGAAATAGGCGTTCGGCGCGCGCTGCTCCCATCCGAAGCGCCCGCGCTCTCCGCATACGGCATGACCGCCGCCGATCTGCGATGCGATCTCGCGCGCTCGTTTCCCGCGAGCCTAGACTCCGCTGACCTGAGCGCCATCCGCGCCGCCTATGACGACATGGCGCGCGAGGGCGGAGAGCGGCTGCGCGGCGCGGGCGACGACGCGATTTCGACGGAGTTCACGGCGGATATGCGCTACCTCGATCAGATTTACGAAGTATCCGTCCCAACCCCATCGCTCGCGCTGTCGGACGACGACCTGCGCGCGCGGTGGACGGACGCGATGCACGCCCGCTACGAAGAGCTTTACTCTTACAGCCAGCGCGGGCAGGACGTGCGGCTAACAACGCTGAGGGCGACGGCATCGCGGCGGCTCGGCTCGCGTCAGACGTACTCGGACGAGACGAGCGAGACTCCGCGCGCTCCGCGCAGCTACGACGGGCGCGAAAGCGGCAGGCTGCGGCTTGCCGATCTGGGCGCGGGCGACAGGGTTCGAGGCCCGGCAAAGATAGCGTCGGACTACAACACCGTCGCGCTTCTGGAGTCGGACGTCGCCACTGTGGACGTCGCTGGGGGAGTGGAGATAGAGGTCGGCGGATGGCGGGCGGAAGCGCGCGCAGGCGACGCGCCCGATCCGGTTACGCTCTCCGTGGTGAGCAACAGGCTGGAGTCCATAGCCGTCGAGATGGCGGACGTGATGCTGCGGACGGCGCTTTCGCAGATACTGAACGCCAGCCGCGACTTTTCGACCGCCATACTGGATCGCGAATGCCGGCTGGTGGCGCAGGGCGAGGGCATCCCGGTTCACGTGAGCGCGCTGCCCGTCGCCGGGCGCGCCGCGCTCGACTACTTTGGGGAATCCGCCAAGCAGGGCGACGCATACTTGCTGAACGACCCGTACTTCGGCGGCTCGCACCTGCCCGATCTGACAGTCTTGCGCCCCGTGTTCCACGATGGCGAGCTGCTGTTCATAACCGTTAACCGCGCGCATCACACCGACGTGGGCGGCGGAACGCACGGCGGCTACAACCCCTCCGCGAGCGAGATATTCCACGAGGGGATACGCATTCCGCCGCTTCGCATATACGCCGACGACGAGCCGATCGACGACGTGCTTCGGATGCTGGCGGCGAACGTGCGCTACCCGCAGAACTTCTTGGGAGACCTGAACGCGCAGATAGGCTCCGCGCTGACGGCGGAGCGCAGAATACGCGAACTGATTCGACGGCACGGCGCGGACAGGCTAGCGTCCATCGTGGACGACATCCTCGCCGCCACCGAATCGCAGGTCAGGAGCTTCATATCGCAGTGGCCCGATGGCGAGTACTTCGGCGAATCTCTCGTGGACGACGACGGCTTCGGCGCGGAGCTAATCCCCATTAGGGCGCGGGTGGTCATACGCGGCGACACGATGAAGATAGACTTGAGCGATTCCGCCCCGCAGGTGGAGGGATTCATCAACAGCGCATACGCCAACACCCGCTCGCTCGCTCACGCCGCGATAATGTACCTCGCGCCCTACGACGTGCCGAAGAACGAGGGTTCGATGGGGCCAATAGAGGTCGTGGCTCCGAAGGGTCTGATAGTGAACGCCAACGCGCCCGCGCCGGTGTGCATGAGCACCAACCACTGCGCGGAAGAGATAGTGGAGGCGGTGTTCAAGGCTCTGGCGCAAGCGGCGCCGGAAGCGGTGAACGGCGGATTCTCTCGGCGTTTGCGGTATGCGATAACCGGCGTCGATCCGCGCTCGGGCGGGCGCTTCCTGTGGCACTTCTTCATGGCGCGCGGCGGCGGAGGCGCGTCGATGGGACACGACGGCTGGAGCTGCGTGGGCGAGATAAACGTAGCCGGAGGCATTCGCGCCAACAGCGTGGAGGTGACGGAGGAGCGCTTCCCGCTGTTCGTGGTCAACCACGAGCTTAGGCCCGGCTCTGCGGGCGATGGGCAGTGGCGCGGCGGGCTGGGCGCGGTGTGCGAGATAGTCTACGAGGGCGAGGGCGACGCGCTGCTGAACACCGCCGGCGATGGCGTGGTAGTGCCGCCCTTCGGCGCGCTAGGCGGCGAGCCGGGGCTGCCGCACCGGTATTCGATAGTCTCCAACGGCGTCGAAACCGCGCTGAGATCGAAGCAGACCGGCGTAGTGGTGAAGCGCGGCGACCGCATAGTAGCGCTCTCGTCCGGCGGCGGAGGATACGGAGACCCGAAGCTGAGGTCTGCGGAAGCGCGTGAGCGGGATAGGCGGAATGGGTATGTGTAGGCAAGGTCGATGCTTTCCCAGTTATTCCGATATCCGATTCGATGGATGGACTTTTGCAGTTCTCTCGTGCAGTGTATCATTGGAGTATCGAATAGTGGCGGGAAAGGATATGCCATGATCGCGGAGGAAAAGACCGGCTTGGGAGAAAAAGAGATTCTGGACATCCTGCTCGAATCCAGTCGAGCCACCCGACGCCTAAATGAGGAGTACGATGCCCTGAAATTCCAGTACCCCAACCAATGGGTAGCGATTAGCAAGGACGGCTTGGTCGCTCACCATGCGGAATTGGCTGGCGTCATCGACGGATTTACAGCGGCGGGATACAAGAACACTCAGTTGGCTGTCAGGTTTTTGAACACCAAGCCGCGCGTGGTGGCGCTGTGATCGTAGGCTTCTACGATCATGACGGGCGTCCTACCGTAAAAGGTTTGGTTGCAATCGAGGAAATCAGCATCGAATGCGTGGTGGATTTCCTTGTAGACACAGGGGCGGATGTAACTTGCTTGCACTATCCTGACACAGCGGTGGCTGGGGTGAGTCATCGACTCTTGGAGGAAATAGGAGATCCGGTCGAAGTGGGAGGCATTGGAGGGTCGGCAGAGTACTTCGTTGCAGACGCGATAGTATACTTTGCCGATAATGCAAACTATAGGCTACTCTCTTACGACATCGAACTGTACATCGCAGCTACATCGCAAGAAGGCATAGAGCAACCATCCCTATTGGGCAGGGACATCTTGGATCGACACAAAATGATCTACAATCCCGCAAACCAGCAGTTGGAGTTGTATAGACAGTAAGCCTACATCAGGATGTATTTAGGAACGAGTCGCCAAGCTCTCGCATTGGGGTTTTCAGCCCGCTTTCGCTAACTTTGATCTTATAAATAGGATAATTGCAGCAAGCGCCCTAGCGCCTAGAATATCTTCGATGGTGTAGGGCTGGAACCGTCGCAAGCCGATCGGTTGACACATCCTGCCGCCACCCATACAATCGCCGCTATCACCGCGGAGCCGCCCCATGCCCTACACCCTAGACACCAACTACCAATCCAAAACGACCAAGCCCGACGATTTCGATGACTTCTGGAACGACGTCATCGCGCGGGTCGAGCGCGTTCCGCTCGATCCGAGCGTCGAGCCGGACGCGATGCGCTCTTCCGACGACGTCGCTGTATACCAGATTGGCTATTCGAGCATAGACGGCGTTCGGATAGCCGGCTGGTACTGCCTTCCCGCAGAGCGGGACGGCGCTTTGCCCGCCATAGTCGTCGCGCCCGGCTATCAGAGCGACCCCGCAATCCCCAAAGAGTGGGCGCGGCGGGGGTACGCCGCGCTTGCGCTCGCGCCGCGCGGCAAACTTCGCTCCAAAGACCAGTTCGACCCCGGCTACCCCGGCTTGCTCACTTACGGCATCGTAGACCGCAACGTCTATTCGTACAGGGGCTTCTACGTGGACGCTTGGCGGGGAATCGACTTCCTGCTGTCGCGGGACGAGGTGGACGCGGCGCGGATCGGCGTCACGGGCAGCAGCCAAGGGGGCGGGCTGACTATCTGCGCGGCGGCGATGCGCCGCGAGGTTCGCGCGGCGGCGGCGGGCGCGCCGTACCTCACTGGCTTCATAGACTCCATCGAGCTGACGAGCGCCTATCCATACGAGGAGATAAACGACTATCTCAGGGCGAACCCGCGCAGCCGCGAGGCTGTGGAGCGCACGCTCGCATACTTCGACTGCATCAACTTCGCGGACAAGATAACCGCGCCCATAATCGTCAACATCGGGCTTCAGGACAACGTCTGCCCGCCGGAGACGGCTTACGCGCTCTTCGAGCGAATCGGCAGCGAAGACAAGCGGCTGTACGCCTACGACAAGCAGGGGCATAGCGCGGGCAGCTACGAACACGCGCCCGTAATCGAAGCGTTCTTCGAGCGGCATCTGAAAGGGGAGGCGGCGAATGGCTGACCATGAGTACACCGCGCCCGCGGACTTCGGCGAGTACTGGGACGGAGTCCTAGCCGAGCTTGCCGCCACGCCCGCCGCGCCGGAGATAGAGCCTATCCCGATGCGGGAGACAGACTTCGCCACGCTGTACGGCGTCAGGCTAACGAGCGTCGGTCCGTACAGGCTGTTCGGCTATCTGAGCGTTCCCAAGAGCGGCGACGCGCCGTTTCCAGCCATATATTGGCCTCCGAAGTACGCCAGCGTTCTGGAGATAATCCCGCAGGGAACCGCGAACGCGGTGAGAAGCCAATTCGTCACCTTCTCGCTGGCGGGCAGGGGGCAGCGCAACTCGGACAAGCCCTTCGCGGCTATGTTCCCGGGCCTGCTTACGGAGGGCGTAGAGTCGCCAGACACCTACGTGTTCAGGGGCATCGTAGCCGACGCCATGCGCGGGCTGGAGTTCCTAGAGTCTCGCGAAGACGTCGACGCTTCGCGCCTCGTCGCAGTCGGCAACGACGTCGCCATGCAGTCCGTCGCGCTGCGCGGCGTAGCGGCGCGTCTGGTGTGCGCGCCCGCGCTATTCTTCGACTCGCTGCGTCTGGCGTCGCGCACGACCGCCTACCCGCTCGAAGAGTTCAACGACTACCTCAGATCCAATCCGTCCGCCGCCGATAGCGTGGCGCGAACGCTGTCTTACTTCGACCTGCGCGCGTTCGCGCCCTCATTGGAAGCGCGAACGCTCATAATGGCGGGGCCTCTAGGAAGCGACCTCTCGCCCATAGAGCTGCGTCCGCTGGATACCGCGCTCTACGTGCCGGGCAGGGCGCACACGTACATCTACGGCTCCGAGCGATCCAGCTACCTAGACGGCAAATTCGCGGAGGCGATTATCGCTAACGGCGGCGGATTCCGTCAGCCGATACTGCCCGAGATTTGGCGATGACCGCCGCGCGCGCCCGCGAAGCGCCGTCGCTGAGGATAGAGGGCGCGGAGTACGCGCTGACGCTGGACGGCGAGCGACGCATCCTAACCGACGCCGCAATCGAGATAACGGGCGATACGATAACCGCCGTCGGCAAGACCGCCGACTTCGCGGGAAAACCCGCAGGCGAGATTATCGACGCGCGCCACTTCGTCGTCACGCCCGGCTTCGTCAACGGACACATGCACGCGAGCTACGCGCACGCCACGCGCGGCATATTCCCGGACGACCTCGGCGCGGCTTACCTGCCGAACGTGTTTCGGCTGCAAAGCGCGATGAGCGCGGAGGAGGAGCGCGCCACTTCGCTTCTGGCGATTGCCGAGCTTCTCAAGTACGGCACGACGACGTTCGTAGACCCCGGAAGCTCCAAGCATATCGACGCCTGCTTGAGCGCCTACGCGCAGGCGGGCTGCCGAATCGTCACCGGCGTCCACGTCGCCGATGCGCCCAACCCGCTGAATCTGCCGACTTACTCCACGCCGGACGCGCTCGCAGTCACGCGGGACGCCATCGAGCGGTTCGACGGCGAACTCGATGGCATGGTCGGCGCGTGGGCTATGCCGTTTTCCGCCGAGTACGCCAGCGCGGAGCTGCTCGCGGGCGCGACGGAGATAGCGCGCGAGCTTGGCGCTCGGACTACGCTGCACCACAGCCATACGCCAGAATCGCGCGCGCGGTGGATGGATCGAACGGGATACACGCCGACGGAGTATCTGCGGCGGATAGGCGCGCTCGATTCGTCCGTTCTGCTGGCTCACGCGCTCGGCATTGCGCGGGACGACGTGAGCGCGATAGCCGAATCTGGCGCGACGGTTGCGATGTGTCCCACGGCGGCGGCTAAGGGCGGCGCCGGCATGACGCGCGACGCGCTGCTGCCCGAACTTCTGGACGCGGGCGTTCCTGTCGCGCTGGGAACGGACGCCGCCAACAACTCCAACCTCGTCGAGACGATGCGCGCGATGTACCTCGCGGCTATCCTGTACAAGGATGGCAGGCGGGATGTCTCGATGATACCCGCCGAGCGTGCGCTGGAGCTTGCCACCATCACGGGAGCGCATGCGCTCGGCATGGCGGACGCCATCGGCTCCATCGAATGCGGAAAGCGCGCGGATCTGGTCTTGTTCGACACCCGCCGCGCGGAGTGGCGGACGCTGTTCGATCCGGTAAACACGCTCGTATACTCAGCCGACGGGCGCAGCGTTCACACCGTAATCGTCAATGGGCGCGTCGTAATTCGCAATCATCGCCCGACGTTCGTGGACGAGTGGGAGCTTATCCAAGAAGTTCAGGCAATCGGCGAGCGGATGCTGGATAGAACGGGCGTCGGCTTCCCCAGCCGCTGGCCTGTCGTCTGACTCGCGGAGCGAACGATGCCCGCGACGCTCCTAGGCGGCGCGCTCCGCGAAGACCGCCCGCCCATCCGCTCCGAGAAGGCGCTCGCGGACCTGTGGGAGCGCTCGCTCGAGCTGCGCCCGCGTCTAGTGGGGAAGGACGGCGCGGCATACGAGATAATTTTTCCGGGCATCCGAAATCACGGCGCGGGTCCGGATTTCAAGGGCGCGGTGCTGTCGCTGAACGGGCGAACCATCGGCGGCGATGTAGAGCTTCACCTGCATTCCGGCGGCTGGCGGGCGCACGGGCACCACCGCGATCCTGAGTATCGAGGCGTGGCGCTCCACGTCGCGCTGACCGTAAGCGCGCGACACGCGGACGCCTTTCCGCCGACTGTCGAAGCGCGCTTCGCTCCGGACGCCGCGCCTGCCGCGTCCCCCGACGTCCCAGACCTGCGGCTGCTCGGCTCGCGGCGCTTCTTCGCCAAGAGCGCGGGCTTTCGGCTGGAGATGGAGTCCGGCGCGGATCCGGATCAGCTCGTCTATGCCGCGCTGCTGGAGGCGATGGGCTACGGGCGCAATCGCAAGCCGTTCAGAGCGCTTGCCGAGCGCGTTCCGCTGTCGCGCTTCGCGGCGCTGTCCGAAGAGCCTAGAGCGTCGGCGGAGTTCGCGGCGCTCGCCTGCCTTATCGTGGGCGGCGGGCTGCTAGACGACGCGGATACTCACGAGCGCCGCCAGATGCTGCGGATCGCGCGCCGTCTTGGGGTTCGCCGCCGTCTGTCGCCTTCCGACTGGAGCCGCTTCAGAGTCAGACCCGCCAACGCGCCCGCGACGCGGCTTCGGGGCGTCGCCGCTCTGATTGCCGAGAGCCTTCGGTCGGGTCCGATGCGCGCGTTCGAGCGGGCGCTGGAAACGGAGGGCGAGCGGGGAGTGATTCGGCGGATCGAGCGTCGCCCGCACATTGGGCGCGGCGCGGCGGTCGCAGCGGCAGCCGGCGCCGCGCTGCCCGCTCTTCACGCCTTCGCCGCGCGCGGAGACGCAGAACGTCGGGGCATGGTGGAGGAAGCCTTCCGTCGGTTGCCCGCGCCGCCGTCGGATTCGGTGGTCAGGGGTGTCTCCGCCGCTCTGGGGATTCGCGCCCGCCCCAAGCTCGCTGTAGAACATTTCGGGCTGCACGAGCTGGCGCGCGCGTCGTCTTGGCATGGCGGCGCGTCGCCCGTCAGCGGCTAATCTCCGCGAGCAATTCCCGCGCGGCGGCTATCTCCCGCCAGTCCCTAATCGGGTTGGCGACGTCCAGCGCGCGCGTCAAGTCCGCGAGCGCGGCTTGAGTGTCTCCCTCGTCGCGCGATATTCGCGCTCGCCCGATGTATCCGCCGGGAAAGTCCGGGTCTAGATCTATGGCGGTCTCGAAGTCTTCGAGCGCAAGCTCCGTCCGCTCGTCTCCGTAGAAGGCGCGCCCGCGTCCGTAGTACGCGCGCGCGAAATCCGGCAGCTTTCTGATGACTAGATCGAACGCGAGCGCCGCGTCGCCGAACTCCTGAACTTGCAGCAGCCGCACCGCGCGGCTGTACTCGAACAGCGCGGCTATCTGCGGCGTCGGCTCTGGCGTGGGAGTGGCGGTCGGTTCCGGCGTGGCGGTGGGCGGCGGAGTTGCCGTAGGAAGCGGCGTCGGCGTCGGTTCCGGCGTGGCGGTGGCGGTCGGTTCCGGCGTCGGCGTGGGTTCGGGAGGCGGCGCGGAGCAGGCGAGCGCCAACGCGAGCGCCGCTATCAGCGCTAGGGTGAGTCCGTGTTTCATCATCAGGTCAGCCTGTTGGATTGCGTCGGTCGTCTGAGCAAGAATAGCATAGCGGAGCAGCGGATAGAGGCGGCGGCATACCGAGAGAATCGCATAAGCCCGCGTCATCGCCGCTTTTGCGGGAATCCATGCTTCGGCGCGCATGCCGCATCCCCCCGCCATAGTGGTCGCGCCGCCCACGATGATCGTATGGGCAGCCTGCCAAAACTGGCGATTCCAGTCTCGTCCGTTCCGGTCGTCTGGCGCGCGCGCGGATAGGGCGTGTGTCGGCGACTGCGAATTTCTATTATCATGTCAGTCGCGCGAATCGGCATAGTCCGACTAGCTAGACGAAAATCCACACCGATAAATCCACACCAACATTTGTCAGCAAGGAGCGGCCATGATCAGGTCTCTGGACGGCATAACCCCGCGGGTGCATCCCACCGCGTTCGTCAGCGAGGCGGCATACGTAATAGGCGACGTGGTGATAGGGGAGGGATCGAGCGTTTGGCCCGGCTCGGTCATACGCGGCGACATGGGGCGCATCACCATCGGCAAGTACACCTGCGTTCAGGACAACTCGGTCGTCCACTGCGACACCGACGCGGAGATAGGCGACTATGTGGTCATCGGGCATCGGGTGGTGTGCCACGCGAAGGAGGTGGGGGATAGGACGCTGCTCGGAAACGGCGCGGTGGTGAACGATGGCGTCCGCATCGGCAAGGAGAGCGTCGTCGCGTCCGGCGCGGTGGTGCTGGACGACATGCAGGTGCCGGAGCGGTCTATACTGACGGGCGTGCCGGCGCGCATTCGCGGCAGCGTTCAGGATAGACACCTAGATCTGGGCGAGTACTTCAGCGGCGTGTACATCCTCAAGACGCAGCGATACCTGCGCGAGGGCGGTCTAGGCTCGTAGCGCCTACATGCGGTCGGGCGCGCTCATACCCATGAGCGCAAGGCAGCGCGCGAGCGCGACCCGCGCCGCTTGGCACAGCCGCAGCCGCGCGCGGGACAGCTCTTCCTCGCCCTCGACGCCGGAGACGACGCGACACTGCTGATAGAACCAGTGGAAGGCGGTGGCAAGCTCCTGCGCGTAGTGGGGCAGGTGATGCGGCTCTAGGTTTGCCGCCATCATCTCTATCAGCTCCGGCAGCTGTAGGATCTTTCGGATTAGCGCAAGCTCGGCGTCGCTAGTCAGCAGAGAGACGTCGCCGCGGTCGAGATCGAAGCCGCGCTCCGCCGCGTTGGCGATGATGCCCGCGATGCGCGCGTGCGCGTACTGCACATAGTAGACGGGGTTGTCCGACGACTGCCGCGCCGCAAGCTCCAAGTCGAACTCCATGTGCGTCTCGGCGGCGCGCGACAGGAAGAAGTATCGGCAGGCGTCCGCGCCGACTTGGTCCACCAAGTCGTCCACTGTGATGATGTCGCCCGCGCGCTTGGACAGCCGCACCAGATCTTCGCCCTGCTTGAAGGTTACGAGCTGGTAGATCATCAGCGTCAGCCTATCCGGGTCCGCGCCCATCGCGGCTGCGGCGGCTTTCATCCTGCCCACGTGCCCTTGGTGGTCCGCGCCCCAGATGTCCACCACGCGCTCGAAGCCGCGCTCTATCAGCTTGTCGTAGTGGTAGGCTACGTCCGACGCGAAGTATGTGGGCGCGCCGTTGGAGCGTATTAGAACCGCGTCTTTGTCTTCGCCCAGCTTGGTAGCCGCGAACCAGCGCGCGCCGTCTGCGTTCGCCGTGAAGCCGCGCTCGTCGAGCAGGGCGAGAACGCGCTCGAACTTCCCGCTCGCGAACAGGTCGCGCTCCCTGAACCAGAGATCATAGCTTACGCCGATTCGTTCCAGAGACTCGCGGATGGATTCCACCATGATTTCGAGCGCGACTTCACCGATTCGCCGCGTCGCCTCGTCTTGGGGCAGCGCCTCGAATTCTTCGCCGCGCTCGCTGTCGATGCGGCGCGCAAGCTCCGCCACGTACTCGCCGCGGTATCCGTCTTCCGGCAGGGGAGCGTACTCGCCGCGCGCCTGAAGCCAGCGAGCGTAGACGGTCTCGTAGAAAAGCTCCATCTGCCGGCCGCCGTCGTTGACGTAGTATTCGCGCTGAACGTCGTATCCGGCTGCGGCTAGCAGGTTGGCGAGCGCGCTTCCCAGCGCCGCGCCGCGCGCGTGTCCCACGTGAACGGGGCCAGTCGGGTTCACGCTCACGAACTCCACTTGCACGCTGCTTCCCGCGCCCGCGTCCGAGTCTCCGAACCGCTCGCCCCGCCTGATGATCTCGTCCACCTGCGCGGCGAGCCACGCCTCATCCAGCGCGAAGTTGACGAAGCCCGGACCGGCAAGCCAAACGCGCGATACGAAATCCCGCCGCGGCAGCGCGTCCGCTATCGCCTGCGCTATGGCGCGCGGATTCATCCGCATGGGGCGCGCGAGCTTCAGCGCGAGGCTGCAAGAGAAATCGCCGTTTTCGGCTCTCTGCGGGCGCTCGACCGCGAGGTCTTCGACATCCGCCTGCGGAAGCCGCCCGGACTCTTGGGCGTCGTCGAGCGCGGCTCGCGTCATGTCCTCTATGCGTCTGCGGATGGGTATGCTCATGGGGGAAGCGTCCTCGAAGTGGTGGGAAGTCCTCCCATTATCCGCTTGCGGGCGGATCGGGCGCAAGTTTCGGATCGCCCGCGTATGCCCGCTCGAAGGGGAATCCGCGCGCGATCGGTCAGTCCAAGCTGACGCGAATGGAAGGCGCGCCGCCTTCGCCGGGCGGCGTTATCGAGCCGATTACCGCTCGCGTTTCGACGCCGTGCGATTCGAGCGCGGACAGCAGATATCCCAAGCGCCGTTCGCTCACCGCGATGAGCAGCCCCCCGGATGTTTGCGCGTCCGCCAGAAGCAGCTTTTGGACATCCGAGATAGAGTCGTCCCACGCGACATCCGCTTCCAGCGATTCTAGGTTGCGGTGCGTGCCGCCGGGCGCGACGCCTTGTTCGGCGAGCCGGACGGCTCCGTCTATGAAGGGTATCGCGCCGAACTCGATGGACGCGCCCACTCCGCTGGCGCGCGTCATGCCTCGCAGGTGTCCCAGCAGCCCGAAGCCGGTAACGTCTACGCAGGCGTTCGCGCCCACCTGAGTCATCGCGTGAGACGCGGCGGCGTTCAGCGCAGCCATGACCGACACGGCGGCGGCGAGCGTATCGTCTGGCGCGACGCCCTGCTTGCCGGCGGTAGTGATGACCCCCGTTCCGAGCGGCTTGGTAAGAACGAGCTTGTCGCCGACGCGAGCGCCCGCGTTCGTCACCTGCGCGCCCGGTTTCACCACGCCGGTTACCGAAAGCCCGTATTTCGGCTCGTCGTCGTCCACCGTGTGGCCTCCCACGATGAGCGTTCCCGCCTCGCGCGCCTTGTCCGCGCCGCCCAGAAGCACGCTGCCAAGCACGCTCTTGGGCAGCCCAACCGGGAAGCCGACTATGTTGAGCGCTATCAGCGGCGAGCCGCCCATCGCGTACACGTCGCTGAGCGCGTTCGCGGCGGCTATCTGCCCGAAAGCGTATGGGTCGTCCACTATGGGCGGGAAGAAGTCCACAGTCTGGATGAGCGCGGTGTCGTCGTCCATGCGGTACACCGCCGCGTCGTCGCCGGTGTTTACGCCGACGAGCAGGTTGGGGTCCGACACCGTCGGAAGTTGGCTAAGAACCTGTCCCAGGTCCTCGGGGCTGAACTTGGACGCTCAACCCGCGCAGCTTGCCAGCTCCGTAAGGCGTATGCGCTCTTTAGTCTGAGTCATGGCGGGGGTTCTCCTTGCTGTACGCGACGCCGCCGCAGGCGCGCCATCATCCATCCGAGATTGTATCACGGCGCGCGGCGTTTGCGAGCCGAACCGAGCGCGTATAGAATACGCCAAAATCGCAGTCACAGCATAACCCAAGCGGGAGGCGTCCAGTGACGGGAGAGACAATCGTCGTAGGCGGCGTGGAGATAGTCTCGGTGTCGGACGGGCAGGGCGACATGTCGCCGGCGGACGTGTTTCCGACTAGCGACATAGCCATCTGGCGCTCGGAGTACGCCGAACTTATGGACGAAGCGGGGCTGATTCATCCCAGATTCGGTTCGTTCGTTCTCCGTTCGGGCGGCAAGCTGGTCTTGGTGGACACCGGGCTAGGCGGCGATGATGGGACGCTGCTGACTCAGCTCGACGACAGCGGCGCGCGGCGAGACGAGATAGACCTCGTCGTCCTGACGCACATCCACCCCGACCATGTGGGCTGGAACCTGTCCGACGGCAGCCCCACGTTCCCCAACGCGCGCTATCTGGTGTCGCGGGTAGACTGGGATTACTGGACGCAGCCGCAGGTTCGCGCCGAAGCTCCGCACGTAGAAGCGCAGATGATGCCCCTCGAAGCGCTGAACGTGCTGGACCTCATCGAGGGCGAGTACGACGTTACGGACGAGATAAAGACGCTGCCGACTCCCGGACACACGCCGGGACATGTGTCTCTGCTAATATCGTCGGGCGGGGAGAGCGCCTTCGTGCTGGGCGACGTCGCGCACAGCCCCGCGCAGGCGCAGTATGCCGACTGGAGTCCCGGCTTCGACATCGACCCCGACCTTGCGCGCGAGACGCGCCACGCGACGCTGGACAGGCTCGAACGCGAAGGGACGCTGACGGCGGCGGGACACTTCCCGCATCCGGGCTTCGGCAGGTTCGTTCGGAGGGATGGCGGCCGCCGCGTCTGGCAGGCGGAGTAGGCGGCGTGGCGCGGTTCGCGCTCGACGCCGAACAGGCGCGCTTCGTTCGCGGCGCGCGAGTCGCCCGCATGGCGACGTCTTCCGCCGACGGCAAGCCGCATGTGGTTCCAGTGTGCTTCGAGTTGGTTCGCGGGCGCGTATGCGTTGGGTTGGACGCGAAGCCGAAATCCGTAGGCGCGCTCAGACTGCGCCGCGTGAAGAATATCCTCGAAAACCCGCGCGCGTCGCTCGTCGTCGACAGGTACGATGATGATGACTGGAGCAGGCTCGGCTACGTGCTGATAGACGCGGACGCCACGCTCGATCTGCCGGAGACGGAGCGCTCTGCGGCTATTCGCGCTCTGCGGCGAAAATATCCGCAGTACGTCGAGCTTCTCCCGGATGATGCGCTCGTCATCCGGCTGACTCCGATTCATGCGGTCGGCTGGGGCGACCTTTCGCCGTGCGGGTGAGCGCCGGCGGAGCCGCGTGGCTGGCTCTTGCTCTTGCGTTGTCTATCGCGCTGGCATGCGGCGACGCGGCGGGGACGGATGTGTCGGCGACGGATGTGTCGGACTCCGAAAGGGAGTTAGAGCGCGGCGAGCGGCTGCTAGTAGATGGACACCTCCAGCAGGCGTTCGAGGCGTTCGACGCCGCGATTCGGCTGGACCCGCTGAACGCGACGGCATACGCGCAGCGGGCGTTCACGCTTGCGCTCGCCCACTACAGCCGCGCGCTGATATTCGAGCGTCGCAACGACCACAACAAAGCGATACTCGAATTCACGCGGGCTATCGATCTTGCGCCGCACATGATCGAGGCGCGCATCGGACGCGCGGGCGTCTACCTAGCGATAGGCGACGTCGATTCCGCGCTCGCCGACCTCGACGCGGCGGCGGATCTGGAGCCGCGAAACCCGAACCTGCTCATGGCTCGCGCGCAGGCGCATATCCTGAACGGAGACGCGGCGAGAGCGGAAGCCGATTTGCAAGAGGTGATCGAGCTGTCCGACGACGACGCTCTAACCACCGCCGCGCGGCAGATGCTGTTCGCCATAGAGTAGGGGCGACGGCATGGGCGACGGTGTGCGATGACCCCTCGAATCAGGCGCGCGGCGTGGCTGATGGGCATGTGCGCCATGCTCATGCTGGCGCTTTCGACGTTCTCCAGCTACGTGGCGGCGCTGCCGTTCATCCGCGAGGAGTGGGGCATAGGCAATACCGCCGCCGGCGCGGTGTTTTCCTGCTACCTCGCGGGATACGCTGTCTCGGCGCTGGTGGCGCTTCCGCTGACGGACAGAGCGCCGACGCGCCTGATGTTCCTGTCGTGCGCCGCTATCTCGCTGGCGGCGAACGCGCTGTTTCCCATCGCGGCGCGCGGCGTGGCGGCGGCGTGCGCGTTGCGGTTCGCGGCGGGCGTGGGGCTGGTGGGGATGTACATGCCGGGCTTGCGGATAATCGCCTCTAGGTTTCCGGCGTCGAGTCGCGGCGCGGCTATGGGCATGTACGTTACCGCGTTCTACGCGGCAAGCGCCGTGTCGCTCGTTGCAACCGGCGCGCTGATGAGCCGCTTGGAGTGGCGCGAAGCCTATCTTGCGCTAGCTATCGCCTCCGCGCTTAGCATCCCGATGGCGGCGTATCTGGTAGGCGGAGACGCCGAGCGGAACCGGAGCGCGTCCGCGAGCGGCGGCATGCTTCGATTCGAGCCGCTCTCCAACCGAGCGACGCGCGCGTACATCGTCGGCTACACGCTGCATGCGGTGGAGCTGTACGCCGTTCGCGTGTGGCTGCCGCAGCTGCTTGCGGCTACGCTGGTCGGGCGCGGCGAGAGCGTGGGCGACGCGGCTGTAACCGCCGCCGCGGTGGGCGGGGTCGCGCTGGCGGCGGGATCCGCGGGCCCTGTGGTCGGCGGCGCGCTCTCCGACAGGTTCGGGCGCGCGCGCAGCGCAATGGCGATATTCGCGCTCAGCGGCGCGTGCTGCTTCGCCATTGGCTGGGTCTCCGCCATCCCTTGGCCCCTGGCGGTGGCGCTGTCTTGCGCGCTGGGATGGACGATAGCCGCCGATTCCTCCATATACTCCACCGCCATCGCCGAATCCGCGCCTGCGGGGATGCTCGGCTCCGCGATGGCGCTTCAGGCGTTCTCCGGCTTCATGGGCGGCGTGGTTGGCCCCATACTGGTGGGCGCGATTCTGGACGCCGCGCCCGCGTCTATAGAGTGGAGGATAGGCTTCGGCGGCGTGGCGCTGCTGTCGCTATTCGCCATAGCCACGATGCGCCCAATCAGGGAGCGTGCCCGCCGCCGCCATGAATCCACGGGATGAACAGAATTTTCGGGATGAGATTTTTGCGTAGATTGATTGTAGATCGATTGAGGATGCGTAGATACAATTAGACCGATGAAGGGCGGATATTCTTCCCGTTGCCGCCTTCTCGCTAGAACTATCGTCATGAATACCCCAAACATCTCGCGTATCCTGTGAACTATGCCCGCTATTTCGCATAACCGCCCGCCGATTCGCGCCGCGCTGTTCGACTTCGATGACACGCTGATAGACACTCGCGCCGCGCTGGATCGGCTGTTTCGGCATTGGCATGCCGCGCTCCCGCGCCGAAATCGCCCTCCGAGCGAGGACGAGTTCATCGCCAAGATGTTCGAGCCGCCTGCGCCTATCGAGAGCCGCCGCGACATCTACGAACGGATGCTCCGCGTGTGGCGCGGCTGCTTCCCGGACGTAGAGACGGCGCGCTCGGCGCACAATGAGACGATGCCCTCTATGGTCGCGCTCGATCCGCGCGTCGAATCCATGCTGCGCGATCTGCGGGCGGCGGGAACCCCCATGGGCGTCGTCACCAATGGCCCAACGGATTTCCAGTGGGCGAAGGTTCGCAACTGCGGAGTGGACGCGCTCGTGGACGCGGTGGTGGTGTCTGAGGAGTTCGGCGCGAACAAGCCTGACGCGAGAATCTACAACCACGCGCTCTGCCTGATTGGCGCGAGCGCGGCGGAGACGCTGTTCGTCGGCGACAACCCGCTCACGGACATCGCGGGCGCAGTCGGCGTTGGGATGCGCTGCGCGTGGATGCGGCATGGGCGGGCTTGGAGCGTCGAATCCTTCAGCCCCACGCACACGCTCGACAGCTTGTTGGAAGTCCGCCCGCTGCTGGGCGTCTAGCCGCGCGGCGCGTCAGACCGTCGTCGCCAGTCCGCGATGATGGCGTCGTCGTTGGGAAAGGGCAGGGGCGGCAGCGCGTCCGACGCGAACAGCGCGGCGTCTTGCGCCTCGTCTCCCGCGCTCGGCTCGCCGCGCGTGATAGTCGCCGCGTATGCGACGAGAACCACCGGCGCGCCCCGTCGAGAGTAGACGCCGAGCAGCGCGTCTAGCGACACGTCCACGTTCGTCTCCTCCCGAACCTCGCGGACGGCGGCTTCTTCCACCACCTCGCCGCGGTCCACGTAGCCGGAAGGGAAACTCCACCGTCCCATCATCGGCTCGATGTCTCGCTTGACCATCAGGATGCGCGAGTCGCGCGACGCCACTACTACTACGGCGAGCTTGGGGTCCACGAACGCCACCGCGCCGCAGTCTCCGCACTGCGGACGCATCGCGCCCGCGACCCGCGCCTTTCGCATCGCGCCGCCGCAGCGGTGGCAGTATGTGTGATCGGACGGCATAGCTCCGCTTCTGTCCAGCGCCGCAACTGTAACCCATTCGCGCGCGGCTAACCACCCGCCGCCGCGCGCTGGTACAATGGCGCGGAGTCGGCGACGCGAGCCGAATCTATAAACCAGCGCGCGGAAGGGAGCGTCCGAGAATGGCGACGATGCGAGAAAACAGGGTAAAGGCAAAGCTGAACGGGGGCGAGGTATCGGTTGTGCTGTCGGGGCATATGACGCCGGACATCGTGGACTGGCTGGGGCCCCTAGGCTTCGATGGCGTGTGGATAGAGGGCGAGCATGGCCCCGTAGACTACAAAGACATCCCAGACCTGACGAGGGCGGCGGACATCTGGGGCATGACCTCTGTCGTGCGAGTGAACCAGAACGTGCCGGGCGTTATCTATCGCACGCTGGACGTGGGCGCGCAAGGCATCGTAGTGCCGCACGTGGACACGCGCGAGGAGGCGGAAGCGGTAGTCAGCGCGGGCAAGTTCGCGCCCATCGGCAAGCGCGGCATGTTCGGCAGCCGCCAGAGCTACGGCGTAGACAACTACTTCGAGGAGGCGAACGACCAGAGCCTGCTGGTGGCGCTGATAGAAGACATAGCCGCGATAAACAACCTGGAAGAGATTCTGAAGGTGGACCACATAGACGTGTTCTTCGTCGCGCCCAGCGATCTGGCGCAGTCGATGGGATACATCGGGCAGCTTTCGCACCCTGAGGTTACGGCGACTATCGACGGCGCAATCCGCAAGATAGCTGCCGCCGGGCGCACGCCGGGCGCGTTGGCGACGGACGCCAATATGGAAGCGTACATCGAAAGCGGCGTGCGGTTCATGATGACAGGCTGGCAGGCGTGGGCGGCTGCGGGCGCGGCGGCGTTCCAAGAGAGGCTGAAGGCGGTTACGTCCTAGCCCGCTGTGGGGGCATCATCGAGCGCGGCGGCTATGGGCGATGCGTAGCGCGCGAAACATCGGCGGCATAATCGAGGCGAGGCTGTCGCCCCACGCGCTCGACGCTCTCCGCCGCGTCGCAGCCGCAGCCGAGAGCGTGGGCGCGGCGCCGTATCTAGTGGGCGGCTTCGCGCGCGACGCGCTGATGGGCGTCGGCGCAGCCGTGGATATAGACATCACGCTGGCGGGCGTCGACGGCGCCGCGTTCGAGCGCGTCGCTGAGCGGGCTGGCGGCAGCCTAACGAACCGCTCCCGCTTCGGCACCGCCAAGCTCCAAGTCGGCGATGCGCGCATGGACATTGCGATGGCGCGCGCCGAGAGCTATCCGACGCCGGGCAGCCTGCCCGCAGTGCGAGCCGGCGACATTCGGCAGGACATGGACAGGCGCGACTTCACCGTCAACGCGATGGCGGTTTCGCTCGCCGCCAACGGCTGGGGCGATCTGTACGATCCGCGCGGCGGGCGGCGCGATCTGGAAGCGCGGCTTCTCAGAGCGCTCCACGCGCATAGCTTCCGCGACGACGCGACTCGCATCCTCAGAGCGGCTAGGTACTGCGCGCGGCTAGGGCTGACGCCGACTGAGGACACCCGCGAGGCGCTCATCGCGTCCGCATCGCACATCTCGACTATCTCCGCCGCCCGCGTCAGAAACGAGCTGGAGCGCGTGTTCGACGAGCGCGACGCCGCGCCTGAGGCGATGCGGCTGCTCAGCGAGTGGGGAGCGCTGAGCGCCATCCATCCCGCGTTGGGATACTCTCCCCCCGCGTGGCGAGACTTCGCCGCTGAGACGGCGGACGCGCCCGCCAAATCGCGGAACGGCATTGCCTACGCGATGCTGTGCCGCGGCGTGTCGGACGCGGACGCGGCGGGCGTCGTCGCTCGGCTGCTGCCCGACGGCGCGGGCGCGCGAAGCATCCGAGAGTCGGGCGCGCTGGGGCGGGCGTTGGACTGTCTGGGCGAGCGTGCGCTGGCGGCGCTCCCCAACAGTAGGCTGGCGGCGCTGCTGGATCTGCTCGACGAAGACAGCGTGCGCGGCGTCGCGCTCGCATCGCGCGGCGCCGCGCGGCGCCGGCTCGCGGAGTACCTCGCCCTGCACCGGGGCGCGCGCTCCGAATTGGGCGGCGCGGAGCTAATCGCCATGGGCGCGCCGCGCGGTCAGGCGGTGGGCTGCATCCTGAGGCGGCTGAGAGACGCGCGGTTGGACGGGGAGGCGAGTTCCATAGCCGACGAGCGCGCGCTTGCCGAGCGGCTTATCGAACAGATAGGGAAGGGTTAGCCGAGTCCGCTGCCTTATTCATTCATGCTTGTCTTCCGCGACGAACTCATTGCGCCACGTTCCAATCGCGTCACCTAGATCGTCCAGAACTCTGTGCGCGTTCTCGTAGTGGTTTATCAAGTCGTCGAAGGTAATGTCCGATCCCCGCTCATGAGCGGTTCGATTCCTGTTAGCCACGATAAGATTGAACGAATTCTCTTTTTCGGCGCCATTGACACGCTGGCGAAATTCGTCTCGCAAAGTCGGATCGATTCGGTTGAGCATCCGCGCGATGTCGCTGGTTTTCGCCCCTTGCGTTATGTGGCGCACACCGTGTTGGGCGAGCGCACGAATATATTCGTCGCTTATTGTGTCGAACGGCTGACTAAGTAAAACTCTAACCCTTTCCTCGAAGTTCGCGCAGATTCTGATCATGATGTATTGTGTGAGGAACGATTCGATATCCGTACCCTGTGCGCCAGCGGCATTAATGTGTTCGCGGCATACCGAGATAGCGGAATCGATCTCGCCTATTCGCATCCCGCGCCGCTTCCGAACAGTATGCGCTCCGCGACGGCGATCCTTTGGCGGACGTTATAGACGCTAGTCGTGCTGCTGGTAGTGGACTTTATAAAGTCGGGGTCTGACTTCAGTCGTTCGTACCGATCCATAATATCTTCCGGAACCCGGTCGAGATTTCTAGCAAATGCAACCGATACCGAATCGAAGACTGCCGCGTTGAGACCTGCTCTGATGTGGAATGGCCTCTCCCCCAGTCTGCCGACTATGAGAGCGCTGGTCTGCTCGAAGAGGTCCCGCCATTCGCGCAGACGCTCGAGGGGCAAGTCTCTGTGATCTCCCATCACGGTATTGAGGAAGTCCTTCATAGGCTCCTTGTATTCGCTTTCTTTCAGCCACAGCGAGATCATGCGTAGAGCCAACTCTACGTCGCGCTGCCGCGTGGATACATTGGGGCTGCCCATAATGGCGCGCCATGCTTCGTTCTCCCGGTTCATGTTCTTCAGCGCGTCGTTTAGTGTCCCGTGATACAGGCAGTTTCGTATCTCCTGGGCGCTGAGGGGGGTGGCTGTGGTATTGAGCCGTTCGAAGATGTGGAATATGCTCGTATCATCATGTGGATGCAACTGGCGAACGATAGTAGCCCTGAGAACCGAGTCCGAGAGCTTGATCTGGTCCGGTTCTTCGAGGTCTTTGTACGCGCGTCCTTGCCATCGTCTGTGAATTTTATTGGAAAGACGGAACTCACGGTTGTTGGCGAATTTACCCTTGAAGTAGAAGAATGTGGACAGAAGGCGCTGTTGCCCATCGATCACCAGTTGATGTCCCGTATCGCGTTCTAGATATAGGAATATCCCAGGCACGGGCAGGCCGAGCAGGAACGACTCGATCAAGCGACTTGCCTTGTTCCTATTCCATACGTACTGCCTCTGGAATTCAGGCAGCTTGAGTGACTTCGCCTTCCACTTCTCATACAAAACCTGCAAAGTGAAATCGGTTGGGTACACTAATATCTCGTAGTTGGACTGGCCGTCAGTCTCTCGATCGTCAATGTCGGATTGAGTCTCTTCTATTGCGACTGGATCCTTCGGGTCCAAAGCGACCATTGTCATCGCCTCCACGTCGAATCTTCGGCAATTTCGCATTCTAACGCGCTAACCGCATTCTGGCACTCTGTATCCATCTAAATCTAACCCAACGCCACGCCGCTCCCCAGCCCCGGCTCGGTCATGCCGGACGGGTCTAGTATCTCGTCGAGGTCTTCGGATGACAGATCCGTTTCGACCAGCGCCACTTGCTTCACCGTCTGCCCCGTCGCCTGCGCTTTCTTGGCTATGTCGGCCGCGGCGTCGTAGCCGATGTGGGGAACGAGCGTCGTAACTATCGCCAAGCCGCGCTCCACCATGTCGGGGCCGGCGGACGTGGCGGCAAGCCCGCTCACGCACTGCCGCGCGAGGTTGCGCGCGGACGCGGCGAGCAGGTCTATGGACTGAAGCAGGTTGTACGCGGCGACGGGCATCATCACGTTGATCTCGAAGTTGCCGGACTGTCCCGCTACTGCGATGGCGGCGTCGTTGCCGATGACCTGCGCGGCTACCTGACACACAGATTCGGGGATGACGGGGTTTACCTTGCCGGGCATTATCGAGCTTCCGGGCTGTACTTCGGGCAGCTCTATTTCGCCAATGCCCGCGCGCGGACCCGAGCCTAGCCAGCGGATGTCGTTGGCTATCTTCATCAGGCTGACTGCGATGGTCTTGAGCGCGCCGCTCGCCGCCACTATGTTGTCCAGCGTACTCTGCGCCTGAAAGTGGTTCGTCGTCTCGCGGATGGGCGCTCCGAGCGTCTCGGACAGCCGCGCGCACACCCGCGCCGCGAACTCAGGATGCACGTTGACGCCGGTGCCGACAGCCGTGCCGCCGAGCGCCACTTCCGAAAGCTCGCGCTCGGCGGCTCTGAGCCGCTCCACGCCGCGCTCTATCTGCCCCGCGTAGCCGACGAACTCCTGCCCCAAGCGCACTGGGGTGGCGTCCTGCAGATGCGTCCGCCCCGTCTTCAGCACAGGCATGAACTCTTCCGCCTTGCGTTCCAACTCCGCTTGCAGCTCTCGCAGCGCGGGAACGAGATCGTCGCGCACCGCCCTCAGCGCGGCTACGTGGATAGTGGTCGGGATAACGTCGTTGGAAGATTGCCCCATGTTCACGTGGTCGTTTGGGTGAACTGGGGTTCTCGAACCCTTGACGCCGCCTAGGTTCTCGATAGCGCGGTTGGATATGACCTCGTTGGCGTTCATGTTGGTGGACGTGCCGGAACCGGTCTGGAATATATCCACCACGAACTGATCGTCGAACCCGCCCTCGGCGACTTCCCCGGCGGCGCGGACGATGGCGGACGCTATGTCGCCGTCCAGCAGCCCCAGTTCGCGGTTGACCTCCGCCGCCGCGCGCTTGATAGAGGCTATCGCCTCTATGAACGAGCGTCCAAACCGCAGATCGCTTATCGGGAAGTTGAGCGACGCGCGCATGGCGTTCGCGCCGTAGTAGGCGTCCGCCGGCACGTCGAATTCGCCCATAGAGTCCCTTTCGGATCTGAACTGCTGTGGTTCTGGCAATGTTCGCTCCTAATGCAATGTAAGTCTGTCGTTGCGAAAGTAGAGGGATCGGATAGATATAGGCGGCAAGGGCGCCCCAAGCCGCTTCGGCTGCTCGCGGCATGGTCGATTATCGTTCGATTAGAGGTTGCGTTTCAGAAAATCCGCCGCCGCGTCTGCGATTTCGGACTCGAACCCGCGCATCGAGTGGTCCGCGCCGAGCGCTTCGTAGAACTGCACTGGTCCTTCGCACTCGTCCAGCAGCCGCTGGATTTCCAGCGAGGGCGCCACGTTGTCGCGCGAGCCGGCTATGACTAGCCTAGGGCGCTTGTCTCTGGCGAACCGCCTGTTTCTGAGCGCGCCGATGGTGGGCGCGACTAGCGCCACCGCCGCCGTCGCGCGCAGACGGCGGTAGTCTCCCAGCGCTATCGCCGCGCCTGTGGAGTATCCAACGAGCGCAAGCCTATCGCGGTCGAACTGGCGCCAATTTCGCATCACGTCTAGCGCCGCCTTCACGTCGTGCCGCTCCTGCTTGCCGTTGGTGTACTCGCCCTCGCTTCCGCCTACCCCGCGAAAGTTGAAGCGGAGCGTTGCGATTCCCTCGCGCGCGGCCGAGATGCAGAACGCGCTCACGACGGCATCGTTCATGCTGCCGCCGAGCGCGGGGTGGGAGTGGCACACAATGGCGGCTGGGAATCCGCGCGGCGCGTCATCGGCGGCTATGGGGGACGCCACGACCCCTTCCAGCTCCAGCCGCTTGCTGTAGAAGCCGATTGCGGACTGCCGCATCGTCATCGCTCGAGCCACTCCGTGAAGAACCGAGTCGCCATATCTCCGAGCGTGGCTTCGTGTCCGCGGAAGAAGTGGTCCGCGCCCGAGATTATCTCCGACTCGCGCGGATCGGAGTATCGTTTGGCGAGGAATCTGAATTGACCTTCGGGGAAGTCGTGGTCGTGGTCTCCGAGCGCGAACAGCTTGGGCGGCAGCATCTCCAGCCCGCTGAACGCGCGCATCTGCGCGGCGGGGCAGGCGATGGACATGACGGCTTTGACGAGCGGCGAACCCATCGCGGCTTGGAGCGCGACCGCCGCGCCGAAGCTGTAGCCGGCGATTCCCAATCGGCTGGCGTCCACGCGCTCCATCAGGGAGAGCGCTTCGAGCGCGGCTTCCGCGTCGTCGGTCTCGCCCGAACCCCACGCGAATTCGCCCTCGCTGTCGCCCACGCCGCGAAAGTCGAACCGAAGCGCCGCGAACCCGTTGGCGACGAGGCTTCGCGCTACGCCCGATACGACGCCGTTGTACATGTCGCCGCCGTATCGCGGATGCGGGTGGCAGACGACGACGCCCGGCGCGGGGCGCTCGGCGGCGCGCGGCAGGTGCAGCAGCGCGGATAGGCGCAAGTTGCCGCTCTGTATGGTTATCGGCTCGGATGTAGCTGTCGACACGGTTCGCTCTGCGGGATGAGGGATTGGGGTGGATCTGGTTACGGCTTGAGAGACGCCACTTTCGCGTTCAGGATGTCTATCTGTCTCTCGAAGCCCTCCCCCATGATTCGGGCGCGGTTGAGGATGTTGTTGCTGTTGTTGTAGATGGTAGTGGCTAACCTCGCGATTTCCACTAGCCCGCCGGCCTGTCGTTCGACTTCCAGAATCGCGTTCCTGATTGCTTCTACGTCCGCGCCTGCTTTGTTGGCGTGAGACTTGTCGGCAACGGCAATGCCTTTCGCAATCGAAAGCCCCGCGTCGAAGAACGCATCGCTTGCGGGGTCTTCGGCGTCCCATACTACGACGATGTCGTTTCCGTAGCGGTTGAGCGGTTCCAAGGTTTCCGGCGCGGTGCGCTTGGAGAATACGAACAATCCCAAGCCGGCGTCGCGGTTCTTTCGCGCCGACTCGATTTCGGTCAGCGCGTTGTCGAGGTTGTAGCTGGCGTCCTGCTTCGCTTCTATCACGATGCGCGCGCCGGCGGCGAAATGATCGCGTCCCAGCACGATTACCGCGTCGCCCTTCTTGTTGTTTCTGATAGAGCCAGTGTCGTTGCCCGTGTGCGTGGCTATGTCTCCCGCGCGCTGGCTGCGCTCGCTGACGAACCCGAACACCGCTTCTTCGAAAACCCCGCCGTGCCGTGTGCCGCGTTCGGATTCCTGCTTCCGCGCGCTCATTGCCGCGAGCCTTTCGGAGACCTCTAGCTGGAATTCCGAGTTCTTCTTGGCGTAGCTTTCGAAGACCTCAAGGTTCTTCTTAGCGTGGCTTTCGAAGACATCCAGCACTTCCTTACGCATCCGCGCCAGCGCGGAGTTTTCCTCGTCCAACGAGAATTGGTTGCTGATTTGCTTCTGCGCCGTCTCCACTCTGCCGACTAGACGCGATAGGGCGGAGTCTTCCTTGTCCAGCGAGAATTCGCCTGTTACGGCTTCGATCCGCTTTTCTAGCGCCTCGCCAACCTCGCCGTGGTTCCTCGTCAATTCCGCAACCAGACGGCTGAGCGCGCCGTCGCCGTTGTCCAGCGAGAACTCGCTCAGGATGCGCTCCCGCTGGGCGGCGAGCGTCTCTTCCGTAGTCTTGGACAGCCGGACTATCAAGCCGTCGGTCGCGCCCGGGTCGAGCGTCCGCATAATCGGGCTGTCCGCGCCCACGTGATTGGTCAGCGTCCGCGCCAGTTCCGAGTCGCCACCGGCTATCTGTCCGCGAATGACGCGCTCTATCTCGCCGTCTCTTTCGACGAGGCTCTTCACGCGCTGGCTGAACTGTCCGCTGTCCGGGTCGAAGTAACCCTTTAGGCAGTCGGCTATCTGGTTGGCAACCTCGCTCTGGTGAGCTTCTAGCGCGGCGCTCATGTTCTCGATGAAGCGGTCGCCTTCCCGCCGCACGTTCTCAGCGTCTATCCTCCCCTGAGCCTGACGCAGCGCAAGCGCGCCTATCCGCATCGCGCTTATGGCGAAATCGTCGCGCTCGTCTCCCGGGTCGCGCTGAGTCAGCTCGTCGATAAGCTCCCTGTCGGTTATGACGAGATTCAACTCTATAGAGCTAGGCTCTCTTGCCGACGCGCCGTTGGTCTCGATTGTGGCTGCTACCAAAGAATCCTCCCTCGCGTTCATCTCGAACGCCGGATCGAGCGTATGGCATTCGCACAGGTTGGTTGCTAGAATGTTAGCGTTTCCTCTTGGGCGGTTCAACTTGTTGCGCGCAAGGGAATGCGATGAAAACCCCCGCCCGGCGGCAAGGAGGTCTATGGCAATGCGAGTAGTCGATCTTCGCAGCGATACGGTTACGCATCCGTCCCCGGAGATGCGTAGGGCGATGTACGACGCCGAGCTTGGGGACGACGTTTACGGCGAAGACCCGTCGGTGAACCTGCTGGAGGCTATGGCTGCGGAGCGGCTCGGCAAGGAGGCTGCGGTGTTCGTAGCCAGCGGCACTATGGGCAACTTGGTGTCCGTTCTGGCGCACACGCAGCGCGGCGACGAGATAATCCTCGGCAATCAGGCGCACATCTTCAGGAGCGAGGCGGGCGGCTCGTCGGTGCTGGGCGGAATCTCTTTCCACACCGTGCCGAACGACGAGCGCGGGATGCTGGATCCGGAGGACGTTCGCGCCGCCATCCGCCCGATAGATCCGCACATGCCGCGCAGTGCGCTGGTCTGCCTCGAGAACACGCAGAACGCCTGCGGCGGCGCGGCGCTGACGCAAGACGACACGCACTCGATAGCGGATGTCGCCCACGCGCACGGTCTGGCGCTGCACATAGACGGCGCGCGCATATTCAATTCGGCGGTCGCGCTCGAAGCGCCCGTGTCCGAGCTTGCGAAGGACGCCGATTCGGTAACCTTCTGCCTGTCCAAGGGGCTGAGCTGCCCTGTCGGGTCGGTCATCGTCGGCTCCGCAGAGTACATCGCGGAGGCGCGCCGCTGGCGCAAGATGGTAGGCGGCAGCATGAGACAGGCGGGCGTGCTGGCTGCGGCGGGCGTAGTGGCGCTCGATACGATGGTGGAGCGGCTCGCCGAAGACCACTCCAACGCGCGCAAGCTGGCGGAAGGGCTAGCCGATGTGCCCGGCATAGACATAGACCCGGACGCTTTGCCCACCAACCTAGTGTTCTTCGACGTGAACCGCCCGGATGTAGCCGACCTGCATCGCAAGCTGGTGGAGCGCGGCGTCAAGGGCGGCGGCCCGCAAAAGCGATGGCGGTACGTCACCCACTACGGCATCACCGAATCCGACATAGACTACGCGCTGGAGACGGTGAGGGAAGTGTTCTCCGACGGCGGCTGAGTCAGCCCCCTTTCCCTCTATACCCTTTGCGACTTGCGCGGTCTAACTCTAGGCTGCGTAAGTCTTGATTCTGTGCGCCGAGCGTTTCGATGCGCCTGATAGTCCAAAATCCTCACTTCAGGATGTTCTGGATAGCGGGCGTCTTTGGCGATGTAAGCCTGATAACGTATATCACGGTTCACGGCTGGCTGGCGCTTCAGGTTACGAACTCGCCTTTCTGGGTGGGCGCGACCGCCGGCGTCGCCGGAATTGCCCTGACCGTGTTCGCGCCGTGGGCGGGCGTGCTGATAGACCGCTTTCGCAAGAAGGATGTGGTGCGGGTCGCGTCGGCGCTCAAGGGCGTTTCCGCCTCCGTCTTAGCCGCGCTCGTGTTCACCGATTCGGCGCAGCTCTGGCACGTTCTGGCGTTCGCGGCTATCTCCGGGACATCCGACGCGGTGCGCGTTCCGGGAATGAAGACGCTCGCTATGGACATCGTTGGCGGGGAAAATCTGCTCGCCGCCATGGCCGCGCGCATGAGTTCCGTGACGGTGGTGGGCGTAGCTCTTCCGCTCTCGCTCGGCGTTGTGATAGACGGCGCGGGCATCGGCTGGGCGTATCTCGCCATGGCCGCGGGCGACCTGCTCTTCACGGCGCTGATGAGCGCGGTCGACGCGCCGCGCGCAGGCGGCGCGTCCGGCGCGGAGAAGAGACGATCGCCGCTTGCCGAGCTGAAATCCGGCGTCGCCTACTCGCTGCGAAACCCGCTGGTTCGCACCATCCTAGGCGTCGTCCTCATCATCGAGCTGTTCGGCTGGTCCGTCGAGCCGATGCTTCCGGTCATAGTCAGGGACGAGCTGGGCGCGGGCGCGTCCGGGCTGGGGATGCTGCTTGCGGCGGCGAGCGCGGGCGCGGCGGCAACGGCGATCGGGCTGTCCGCCTTCGGAGACGTCCGGCGCAAGGGATGGCTGATGGCGGGCGGAGTTATCGCGTTCGGGTTCTTCCTGCTGCTGTTCTCGCTCTCGCGCTCCCTGCCGCTGTCGCTTGCGCTGTTAGCGCTCGCTGGCGCGGCGACTACTCTGTACGAAACCGCGTCGGACACGATAATTCAGTCTGGCATAGACGAGCGGATGCGGGGCAGGGCGCTGAGCTTCCAAGCGATGATGTGGGGGTTGTCCGGCATGACCGGCTTCCACACCGGCGCGATAGCGTCCATAGCGGGCGCGCCGCTGGCGGTCGGCATAGGCGCGTTCGTGGTGATTCTCACAGGAGTGGCGCTGACTAGGTCCGCCGCCCGCTTGGGACGCCCGGCGGAACCGTCGTTCGCCTGAATGACAGCCAACCGGAGGCGGCGACATTCGCAGGCATGCCGCGCCTCGGACGGCTGGAAAAGCGTCCACAAGCCCAAGCATCGGAAAGCGGAGGGCGCGGCGCCTGCTCCGTTAGCGTGCACGGGGATGAAGAGGCTCTCGCCGCTTCCCGACCGTCCCGCTCACTCCTCGTTTCCCCACCAGCCCGCCAGCCGCTCTCCGATCTCCGCCTCGTATCCACGCTCCGACGGATGGTAGTATCGCCTATTCGCCAGACCGTCCGGCAGGTTTTGCGTGGGCGTGAAGCCGCCTTCGTAGTCGTGCGCGTATTGGTAATCCCTGCCGTAGCCCATATCGCGCATCATGCCGGTCGGCGCGTTCCTCAGGTGGAGCGGCACAGGCTCGCCGGAGGTTCGCTCCGCGTCGCGCATCGCCTCGCCGATGGCGGCGTAGGCGCGGTTGCTCTTGGGCGCGCAGGCGAGATACACGGTAGCCTCCGCCAGCGGGATGCGCCCTTCCGGCATCCCGACGAGGTGGAGCGCCTGTTGAGCGGCTACGGCTACGCCAAGCGCGCGCGGGTCTGCAAGCCCGATGTCTTCGGCGGCGAGTATCACGAGGCGGCGGGCGACGAACATCGGATCGTCGCCCGCAATCAGCATTCGCGCGAGCCAGTATACCGCCGCGTTCGGATCGGACGCGCGCACCGACTTGATAAGCGCGGACACCGTATCGTAGTGGCTATCGTCGGCGCGGTCGTACACCGCGGCGCGGCGCTGCATCGCGTCCTCGACAGTCTCCAGCGCAACTATCCTCTCGCCGTCGGCGTTGGGCGGTGTGGCGGCGACTGCAAGCTCCAGCGTGTTGAGCGCGGCGCGCGCGTCGCCGTTGGCGAGCGATACGAGCGCCTCGCGCGCCGATGGGCGCCCGTCGGCGGATCTATCGTCGAGCCGCGCTTTCGACCGCCCAAGCCCGCGATCCGCGTCGCTGAGCGCGGCATCCACTATCTCAGAGATATGGGCGGAGGAGAGCCGCTCCAGCGTGTAGACGCGCGCCCGCGAGAGCAGGGGAGAGATGACCTCGAACGACGGGTTTTCGGTGGTCGCGCCGATGAGCGCAACCGTGCCGTCTTCCACGTAGGGCAGGATGACATCCTGTTGGGACTTGCTGAAGCGGTGTATCTCGTCTATGAACAGGATGGTCTTGCGGTCGCGCATTCCGAGCAGTTCGCGCGCGTCCGCGACGACGCGCCGCAGATCCGCCACGCCGGACGCCACCGCGCTGAGCCTCTCGAAGTGGGCGTCCACCTGCGCCGCGACGAGCTGCGCCAGAGTAGTCTTGCCGACGCCGGGAGGCCCCCACAGAACCATCGAAGGCACGTGTCCGGCGGAGAGCGCCCGCCTCAGCGCGCTGTTCGCGCCGACTACGCGCTCCTGTCCGACGAACTCTGCGAGCGCGCGGGGCCTCATGCGCTCCGCGAGGGGCGCGGAGACGCCCAGCCGGTTGCGGGCGCGGTGGTCGAACAGCGTCATCGCGGGCCGTCCGCGCCGCCGAGCGCTCTCAGCGCGGCGATGACGGCGGCATCCTGCTCGGGGAGCGTAGTTCGGGGGTCGAGCAGGACGCGCTCGTCCTCGATTCTGCCGATGATGGGCTGCGGACGGGCGCGAAGCGCGGCGAGCAAATCCGACGGCGACATGCGCGCGCCGCCGTCCAGCCTGAGCGCCGCCGATTCCAGCGTCTCGCCGGGCAGGCTGCCGCCGCCGATGGCGGACTGCGCCGGGACGACTTCCGCTTCGAGCGAGCAGGCTTCCGCCCACCGCTCCGCCCGACGCGCAATCGAGCGCCTCGACGCGGAGATCATCCGCCATATGGGTATCTCGCTCTCGGCGTTGCCGCTTATGTAGTGGAGCGCCGTGGCGGACAGCGCCGCCATGCTCATCTTGTCTATCCGAACCGCTCTGGCGAGCGGGTGGCGCGCCGCCTTGTCCACCCATTCGCGCTTGCCGACGATAATGCCCGCCTGCGGCCCGCCGAACAGCTTATCGCCCGAAAAGAAGCCGAGCGCCGCGCCGTGGCGGATCGAGTCTTGCGGTCTAGGCTCAGCCGCCATGCCGTATCGCCGCGTGTCCAGAAGGCATCCGCTGCCGAGATCGTGAAGCACGGGGACGCCCGCATTCGCGCCCACCGCCACCAGTTCGCGCGTCGTCGGCGCGTGGGTGAAGCCGACTACGCGGAAGTTGGATGCGTGAACCAAGAGAATCGCGCCCGTTCGCTCGCCAATGGCGGCGGCGTAGTCGGCGGCGTAGGTTCGGTTGGTCGTTCCCACCTCGACAAGCTCCGCGCCGCTCTGCCGCAAGACGTCTGGAATGCGGAAGCCGCCGCCTATCTCCACAGCCTCGCCGCGCGACACGATGACCTGCTTGCCGGCGGCTACCGCCGCGAGCGCCAGCATCACGGCGGAGGCGTTGTTGTTGACCGCGAGCGCCGCTTCCGCTCCCACAGCCTGACAGATCAGCTCCGCAACGCGAGCCTGCCGCGAACCGCGCTTGCCGTCCGCCAGATCGAACTCCAGGTTACTGTAGCCCGCTGCGGCTACGCGAGCGGCTTCGATGCTGGCGGCGCTCAGCGGCGCGCGCCCTAGGTTGGTGTGCAAGACTACGCCGGTGGCGTTGATAACGCTCTGAGGCCAAGCGCGCAGAGTGGCGGCCGCGCGCCGCGCCGTCGCCCTCGCCGCGTCCGACAGCGTTGGCGGCATTCCGCCCGCCGCCACGCGCGCGCGCGCCGCCGCAAGCTCCCGCCGAACCAGATCGACGACCGCCGCGCGCGAATGGCGCTCCGCAAGCTCCGCCACTTCGGGAGCGCCAAGCACGTCGTTCACGGCGGGGATGTCTCTGAATCGGGATGTCATAGCGTCTCCTGCGGCTCTGTTGCGTCGGGTCTCGTATTGTATACCGCCGAGGCTTGTTCATGCCCCTATCGGCTCTTGGAGAGAATGCAAAATATCCCCTCTCCCCTTTGTCGGAATCAGGATTCTCTGGATTAGCGGATTTCCAAGATAGAGGCGTGCAAATCCTAATTCTGATGACTGGAAGCGCCTATCCTCCGCATCCGCGCCCCATGTTGAACTTCTTTCCGCCGCTCTAGTAGAATGTGAAGACTTTCGCAAATCAGGCGGGCGGGGTCGCATGTTCGTAATCGGTCTCACGGGCGGCATAGCCAGCGGCAAGACGCTGGCGTCGCAGACGCTGGAATCGCTCGGAGCTGTCATAATAAACGCCGACCTCGTTGGGCATGAGGCGTATCTTCCCCACACCGAGACTTGGCGCGCGGTGGTGGACGCCTTCGGGGAGGACATCATAGACTCGGACGGGCGGATAGTCCGCCCGAAGCTGGGCGCGATAGTGTTCGGAGACCCGTCCAAGCTGAAGCTGCTCAACTCCATCGTTCACCCGCGCATATATGCTATGATTGGCGACCGTATAGACGAGCTGGCGCGCGAGGGGGTCGAAGTCGTAGTCGTGGAAGCCGCGCTGCTGATAGAAGCGGGATGGACTCCGATCGCGGATGAGATATGGGTTCTCACCACGCCGACGCATCTGGCGATAGAGCGGCTTGCCGATAGGGGAATGTCCGAGGAGCAGGCGCGCGCGCGCATCGCGTCCCAAATGCCCCAGGAGACCCGCGTTAGCCACGCCGACATCGTGATACCCAACTACCAAACGCCGGATGCGCTTCGCGGCGCGCTCGAAACGCAGTGGAAATCGCGGGTTGCCGCGCGAATACAAGGAGACCAAGAGTCCACATGACATCACCAACCCGCACGCTCTTCCGCAGCTACATCATAGAAGAGTATCACATCACCGAAGAGCCTTACTACGTCCCCGTGGGCGACGAGATAGAGTTGTTCGAGGCGGCTTACGCTCAGAAGATACCCGTCATCTTCAAGGGCCCGACGGGCTGCGGCAAGACCAGATTCGTGGAATACATGTCTTACCGTCTGGGGCAGCCGCTGACGAAGGTGCGCCAGAACGGCGGCGGCGAAGCGGGCGAGGGAGACACCCTGCCGCTCGTCACCATCGCCTGCCACGAAGACCTTACCGCAAGCGACCTCGTGGGCAGATACCTGCTCGAAGGCGACCGCACGGTCTGGATCGATGGGCCTCTGACGCGCGCGGTGAAAGCCGGCGGCATCTGCTACCTAGACGAGATAGTGGAGGCGCGCAAGGATACCACCGTGCTGATTCACCCGCTCACCGACCACCGCCGCATCCTGCCGGTGGAGAAGCGCGGCGAGCTGCTGGAGGCGGCGGACGGCTTCCTGCTCATCCTCTCTTACAACCCGGGCTACCAGAGCGCGCTCAAAGACCTCAAGCACAGCACCCGCCAGCGGTTCATATCCATAGAGTTCGACTACCCGCCGCGAGACATAGAGGCGGAGATAATCGAACACGAGTCCGGCGCGGACGCCGACACGTCCATGCAGCTCGCAAAGCTGGGCGAGAAGATCCGCAACCTCAAGGAGCACGGTCTGGCGGAGGGCGCAAGCACGCGCCTGCTGATATACGCGGGGCAGATGATTTCGCAGGGCATCGCGCCGCGCCGCGCCTGCCAAGTAGCCGTGAACTGGGCGGTCACCGACGACTTCAACATCCAGCGCAGCATAGAAGAGCTTACTACGTCCATCTTCGAATAGCACACCCCGCCGGAACCAACCGCGGGCGGCGAGGCCCGAATTTGGGCGATACCTTCCTAGCCGACATCAAGCGCATCCTCGACGACCGCGCCGCGATCGTCGAGGATTGCCACTCTCTGACGCCCGCCGCCGTGCTGCTCGCGCTCTATCCGTCGGGAGACGACTTCCACATCGTGATGCAAAAGCGCTCCGAGCGCGTCAAGCATCACAAGGGAGAAATATCGTTTCCGGGCGGCGTGGTAGATCCCGAAGACGAATCGCTGCTCGCCGCCGCGCTGCGCGAGGCGAGCGAAGAGATGGGCATTGCGCCCGCAGACGTGCGCCCGCTCGGGCGGCTCGACGACACGCCGACTACGACGGGTTTCATGATCTCGACGTTCGTGGGCGCTCTGCCGCACCCATACGAGTTCACGCCGTCGGACGCCGAGGTTGCCGACGCGCTCTTCGTTCCGCTGTCGCGGCTGCGCGATCCGACAAGCCGCCGGGTGGAAACGCGGCTGGAAAATGGCGCGGCGCGGTCTCTTCCAGTGTATGTTTACGATGGCAGCGTCATATTCGGCGCGACGGCTAGAATCCTCGAACAGTTCTTGAAAGTCACCGACGCCTCGCCCGCGTAAGGAGGACACGTGGTCAAACAGCAATCGCCAACGCCAACGCTTCGGCAGCTCAGAACGGAGCTTCGCAAGTTCCCCGCCCCGGTGGTAGAGGAGTTCGACAAGGCGCGCGCGCGGATGCCGCGAACGATGGACAAGGGCAGCGTTCTGCGCTGGGGGCAGGCGGGCTTGGACATAGCCGGTCAGACGGTGCGTTCGTGGGAAGCTACCGCGCAGTACTACAAAGTCAGCCCCAAAGTGGTGGCGTACATGCCGTTCAGCTACTTCATGAAGTGGACGTCGTGCGGCTCCGAGCTGTGCCAAGAGTCTCCCACGCTCGCGGCGGCGTACTTCGAGGCGTCGCCGGCGGCTATGGGCAAGCTGCGCTCCCGACATATCGAAAGCTGGGCGGCGCTAGGCGGAAGCCTGTACAAAGGCACTTGGAAATCCTCTACGCTCGCGTGCAAGTTCTTCACCTACAGCCCCGCGCTGATGGACAGCCTCACCTTCCCGGAGCTGGAGCGGTTCGCGGCGTTCTTGGACGCGCTGGCGCACCGCTCTTATGACCTCGCGTCGGAATGCCTAGCGCTCGGCGTGAAGATATTTCCGCTGATAGGGGACGACAAGACGGCGTTCATCACGCTTGCGACCGCTCTCGTGGATTCGGGCTGGCGCGAGGTCAAGAGCTTCTTCGACGCGGGCGCGAAAGCGCTGCCCAAGATAGATTCCGAACAGCGCTTCCGCTTCCTCAAGATAGCCGAAGAGCTGGTGAATCGCGGCGGCTCTAACATCCCCGGCGTCATGCTCGAAACGTCGCAGGCGTTCGCGCAGATAGACTCCGAGATGCACTCGCAGGTGCTGACGCTCTCCGAACGGCTCATCCCCGAATCGCCGCAGGCGGTGCCGGAGTTCATCAAATCCGCCGCGCAGGTGATGGACCGCCTATCCATAGCGCAGCTGGAGCGCTGGTACGAAGAAGGCGTCGACCTGCTGAGGCAGAACCCGGATGGCGGGCTGGCGTACTTCAGAATCGAATCCGCCCACTCGGAGGCGATGCTGGAAGCGCTGTCGTCTGGCGTGGAATTCGACCGCATCAAGGCGATCATGGAGATGTACTGCCGAGCGCTGGCGGGGGAAGAGGTCAAGCTCGCCTCGTCGCCCGAGCTGGTGGACCGCAACATCGGCTGGGTGTCCGCCGAGTCTCCCACTACGGAAGGCTCCACGGTGTTCGTGCCTGACCTAGTGGACCGCTACCACACCAAAGACGAGAATTTCTCTTGGTTCAAGGTGGTGTCCACGCATCAGGTGGCGCACCTAGAGTTCGGCAGCTTCCTGTTCGAGTTCGACACGCCCTCGAAGCTGTTCGAAGACCGTCGCGCCGAAGTGGAGCTGGAGCGCGTAGCGAATGCGCCCGACGACGGCGGCGCGGCGACGAACCCCGATCAGCCGCTCGCGGGCGAGGGGCTGGAAAGGGCGTGGATAACCGACATGCAGCGGTTCTTCAACCTGTTCGAAGACCGCAAGCTGGCGCTGGACGTGTTCACGGTGGTCGAAGACGGCAGGCTGGATTTCCGCGTGAAGCACGAATATCCGGGCATCAAGACCGCCTACGCGCGCGTTCAGATGGACTCCTCGGAGGGGCGCCCCGAGATTACCGAGATGCCCGCGCGCGAGGCTATGGTCGAGTTCCTAGTTCGGCTCAGCCTGCAACAGTACCGCGAGATACCCGCGCCGAGCGACTACGTGGATCAGGCGCTTCAGATAGCGTCCGTCGCGCGCCAGATTCTGGACGCCGAGGCGACGGTCGAAGACACAGCCGAAGCCACGCTGCGAATCTACGCCATAATCTCCTCGATTCCCAACGAAGAGGTGCCGGAAGACGAGTGGGATGACGTGGACGTGGAGGACGATCAGGAAGAGGAGTACTCCGACCCGGACGACATGCAAGACCTGCTTCAGCAGATGGCTATGGGCACGGACATGGAGCTTCGCCCCGACAGCGAGCAGGAGTACGAGTCTTCCGAAGAGGTGGACTACCGCGGGGACTTCAAGCCGGAGCTGGTTCAGCTGCTTACCCAGCTGCGGATGCAGCAGCAGGACGGCGGCGCGGACGCATCAGGCGAGCAGATTACGCAGGAGCAGCTGGAGGAGCTGCTCCAGAACAGCGCCGAGCTGGACCTTCAGGCGGTGGAGGGAGACCTGCAAGACACGCAGGGGATGTTCGCGGACAACCTGCTGAAAGAAGCGGGGATGCAACTGCCGGACAACCCGGAGTTCAGCAATGGGCCCTTCGTCCACGTCGACGAGGAAGGCGACTCTCTGGAAGCGAGCGAGCCGCAGACGTTCGTGTACGACGAATGGGACTTCCGCGCGGCGGACTACAAGCCGCGCTGGTGCATCGTTCGCCAGAAGACGATGGCGGAGGGAGACCCGAATTTCTACGGCGGAACGCTGCACAGCTACGGCGGCTTGGTATCCCGAATTCGACGGCAGTTCGAGATGATGGTGCCGGAGATGTTCCGCAAGGTGCGGAAGCTGGAAGATGGCGAGGAGATCGACATAGACGATCTGATAGAGGCGGTGGTGGACATGAAGACCGGCGCCAGCCCGTCCGACAAGTTCTACTGGCGCAGGAACAAGGTTCAGCGCGAGGTTGCCGCGGCGTTCCTCATCGACACCAGCGCATCGACGGCGGAGGCGATAGACGAGGGCAAACGCAGCTCGGACGACTGGGACGCCCCGGACGACCCGGTGGAGTACATGGTTTGGCTCCGCACGCGGCGCGGAGAGGCGGCGCGCCGCACCTACAAGCGCATCATAGACGTCGAGAAGGAATCCATAGTGCTGATAGTCAACGCGCTGGAAGCGATTGGCGACATCTACGGCATCTATGGGTTCTCCGGCTACGGGCGCGAGAACGTCGAGTACTACACTATCAAGGACCTCGACGAGCCGTTCTCCGACCGCGTGAAGCGGCGGATAGACAGGGTCGCGCCGCTCCACGCCACGCGCATGGGGCCAGCGATACGCCACACCACCGCCAAGCTGGAACAGGCGGACGCGCGCACCAAGATACTCTTCCTAGTGAGCGACGGTCGCCCCCAAGATAGGGGCTACAGCCGCGAGGGGGTCGAGAAGGAATACGCCGTCCACGACACCCGCATGGCGCTGGAAGAGGCGCGCCGCAAAGACATCAACGCCTTCTGCCTAACGGTGGACAAGAATGGCCACGACTATCTCAAGACGATGTGCGCCGACATGGGCTACGAGGTCTTGGACAACATCTACGACCTGCCTGAGAGGCTGCTGTTCCTCTACAGGCGGCTGACGATGTAGCTGGGAGGGCGCGCCGATAAGCGGCGCGCCTTACGCGCCTTATCTATCCCCAGTTGGATTCCTGCCCGCCGACGCCGTCTCTGACGACGCGCGCAAGCTCCAGCAGCGCGTGAGTCGCGGCGCGCTCGCGGATTCGCAGGCGGCGGGTGGGGTAGAGCGCGGATCGCGTGTGCGTCTCGTCGCCGACGGCTATGCCGACGTGCGCCGTGCCGACGGGGCCGGACTCCGCGCTTGGCTCAGACACTAGCCTCGTAGCCGCAAGCCCAACATCCGCGCCGAACGCCTTGCGCGCCGCAAGCGCCAGCAGCGCCGCGTCGCGCGGGCGCGGGCTTGCGGCGCTCTGCGAGCCTTCGCCGTCGAGCAGCCCGGCCGCCGCCGCTCGGCTCGCCATAGCCGCGCCCGCCGCGAGCGTAACGCCGCCCGCGAGCGCCCGCGACGCTCTGGGGGAGTCCAGCAGCGCGTTGACTATCAGCCCGCCGGTGAACCCCTCGACTACGGCGAGCGACATGCCGCGCGCCTCCAGCGCTTCGAGCGCGACGTCAACGGCGGTGTCGTCGTCCTCGCCCCATATCGCGCCGCCCGCCACGCGCCGAATCTCAGTCTCCATGGGCGCTATCATGCGTTGCGCTTCGTCCGCGCTCGTCGCGCGCGCTATCGCCCGCAGGTGGATGCCGTCTTGCTTGGAGTAGATGCCCAGCGAGGGGTTCTCGCTGGCGAAGAGCGGCGCGAGCATCTCGTCCAAGCCGCCCTCTGTGATGCCGAACGTCTTGAGCGTTCGGGTAGCGATGACCACGCCGGGGTTCATATCGCGCAGACGCGGCGCGACGAAATCCCGCCACATGCCGCTCAGCTCTCGCGGCGGTCCCGGCAGCGCGGCGATGATGCGTCCGTCGCGCTCGACCCACCAGCCGGGCGCGGTGCCCATCGGGTTCGGGATGACGCGCGCGGACGGGATGAGCGTAGCCTGCTTGACGTTCGTTTCCGGCATCGCTATGCCGCGGCTCTCGAACTGCGCGCGCAGACGCGCCAGCATCTCGTCTTGAACTTCCATGCGCTCGCCCATGAGCGCGGCTATGGATTCCCGCGTCAGATCGTCCGACGTAGGCCCTAGCCCGCCCGTGGTGATAGTGGCGTCCGACCGCAGCCAAGCGCGGCGGATGGCTTGCTGTATGCGCTCCGGGTCGTCTCCGACCTTCGTCGCCCAGCGCAGATCCACGCCTATCTTGGCAAGCTCCTGCCCTAGCCACGACGAGTTGGTGTCGACGGTTTCGCCCATCAGCAGCTCGGTTCCTATGGAGATGATCTCGGCGTTCATGCGCTCACCGCCCCATCGTCATTAGGCGGATCGCCCCCCAGCCTTCGCCTAGCGGCGGGGTCGAAACCGCTCGCCGCCGTCTAGCCTGAATCCGAAGGCTCTTCGTCTGCGTACGGGACGTTTTCCACCAACCCGAAGAGCGTCTCCACCCACTCGGCTTCGAGCAGCACCACGGGGGAGGCGGCTAGGTCGGAGGCGGGAGCCGCGTAGTAGCTCCTGCCGTCTTCGGTCTTGTCGCCGATTAGGTACAGCGAACCGTCGGTGTACTTCGTGCCGCGCTCGGTTTTGCCCGCGAATCGGATCTCGATGGAGTGTCCCTCCGTGTCGATTCCCCAATCGCCATAGTCCCTGTCGCGCACCCTGTATTCTTGCACCGTCATGCCGCGCGGACCCCCGATTAGCGGGAGATACTGCGCGAACTCTTCCATGTCTAGCGGTCGGTCGGCCTCTTGAGGCTGCCAGTTGCTGCGCGCGAACCAGCCTTCTTCATGCTCGTTTTGCAGGCGAAGGTAGGGGCTGTCTTCGTTGCCGGGAACGCCCAAGTACACGTTGACTTCTTCTATCGTCTCCGGGTCTCGGTACTCGTACCACTTGGGATAAGGCGGCTCGTCGGCGAGGCGGGCGATGACCCTGCCCCAAATCTCGGCAATCAGGAAAAGCTGCGGGAATCCGACGACTTGCCCATAGCTGTGATCGCCGTCCGTGGTCTTGTCGCCCATCCTGAACTCTAGGTTGCGGTCGCCCGTGAGGCCTATGTCGACCACCATCTTCGGGTCGTCCAGCCCGTATTCGGCGGGATCGTCGATGGTGGGGCGCACTGCCGAGAAGTCGCGCCGCGTCTGCGGTCCGCTGAGCAGAAGCACGATGCCCCCCCAGCGGGTGTGCGATGGCGGGATTCCGTCTAGCCGCTCGAACACCCAAGCGTCTCGGTCGTTCTTGAAGAACCGCTCTGTCTTGTCGCCCACGTTGACTTCTATCTCTATGATGTCATCGAAAGAGAGCTGATAGAACCAAGGGGAATCGGGTTCCCGCTCCTCTTCGGACTCGAACGGATTGATGTAGACGACAACGCCGACTATTGCGGCGACGACTACCAGCCCGGCTGTAAGCTTCCAGTTCATTGCGCCTCTCGGTCTCTCGCGTTATCGGCGTCGCCACCAGACGAACAGGGCGATTGCCAGCATGAGGGTAGGGGGGAAGAACCAGCTCGACCACTTCATGAAATCGCGCTCCCGCGAGTTCAGCACCAGTTGTCGGAACGGAACGGTCTTCACCCTAATGGAGATTAGCTCGTAATCTTCCGCCAGCCAGTTGACCGAGTTCAGCAGCAGGTCTGCGTTGTCGTTGCTGAAGAAGAACTTGTTGCGCGCGAAGTCTGAATCGCCGATGGCGACTATCTTGGCGCGGGTGTTCTCGTTCTCCGCGGTTATGAGCTGCCCTTCCAGAGACGCGGCAGTCTGAATGACCGCCGCCACGTCCAGCGGCCCCTGAACGTCCTCTCCGGGGTCGAAGTTCACCGTTTCAGGGTGGGTTTCCAGCCAGCTTGCCGGGGTAGTTCTCGCAAGGGTGGCGTAGCTCATGCCGAAGGCGCTCATGTCTTCTTGGGGGATCGACGGGAGAACCGCCGTGGCGTCGGTGAAGAACACCACGTTCAATTTGTCGGCTATCGGGACGCCGGTGACGCTGCCCAAGCCGAACTGCGCGTTGGTGCGCTGGATCATGGGAGACTTGGTTTCGGCTACGTTGCTGATTAGATCGGCTACGGGGTCTCTGCCGACGCGAAGCCCCCAAGGGGCGAGCAGCTCGCGATACGAGTCGGGCGCGTTGGGGTCCAGCAGCATCAGCAGCTTGCCGCCGCTGGCTAGGTAGTCGGATATAGCCTGAGATTCCGCCGCGTCGAGGTTGCGCGAGGGCCCCGGCAAAACCAGAACCGCCGCGTTTTCGGGAACCGAAACGTCCTGCTTGAGGTTGAGCGGCAAGACGAGATAGTTGTCTCGCTGCATCCCCTGAATGGCGAAGTCGAAGCCCTCGTCGTCCGTGCCGCCGGTGGCTAGGTCGCGCGTGATCGACGCCTCGCCGTGCCCGGTCAGATGGTAGACTATCTTCTGGCTGACGCCGGTGGCTACGAGGATGCCCGTAACGAAGTCCTGCTCCGTAATGCTGAAGACGCTCTGCTGAGCCGTGGTCTCCAAGTCTTCGAACACGATGACGGGGTAGTCGTCCACGTCGTACTGAACCGCAACGCTTCTGTCCAGCTCCGGGTCTACGAACCGATACGTGAAGCTGCCGCTGCGCCGCGCGAACTCGTTGAGCAGGTCTTCCGCCTGCTGTCTTGCAATGGCGGTGGACGTGTTGGACGGCACGAAGAAGGCGTTGGCGCGAACCGGGGTGTCTAGGGTGTCCAGCACCTGCTCGGTCTGCTGGGCTAGGCTGAACACGCGGGTGGCGGTGAGGTCGATTCTGCCCGGCGTCCGATACAGCAGGAAGTTTATGAGAATGACTATGACGAAGAACGCCACCGTCATTATGGCTACGTTCGTGCCGTACCGCCCCTGCCGCCCCGCCATGAAGATGGCGACCGCGCGCGGCGAAAGCACCAGCGCGAGGAACAGCAGCGACAGCCCGATTATCAGCACGGTAATCGAGAAGTTTCGCAGCTCGTCTATGGTGAGGAACAGCGTCACGCCCGCGATAGTGGCTACGAAGCCGACTATCGCGCCAATCGCGCTCCAAAACCCGGTGGACTTCAGCGCGTCGAGGGCGCTCAGTCGCGCCGCCTCTCGTCTGTCCTGATTTCTAGCCAACTATCTCCACCTGCGCGTTTCGAGTGATCTGATTGTCAGGAACAGGAAAACCGCCGTAAGCGATAGGAAGAACACCACGCTGGACGTGTCCACCACGCCGCGGCTGAAGTCTACGATGCGCTCGTTCATCGACATGCCCCTGAACACCTGCGCCGCCACGCCGGTCACGATGTCGGCTATTCGGTTCACGTAGGAGAGCATCAGCAGGATGGCGATTCCAACGACGGCGGCGACTATCTGGTTGCCGGACAGCGACGATCCGAGCATCCCCACCGCGAGCGCGGCGGCGCCGAACAGCACAAGCCCGATGTATCCGCTCAGCACGGGACCCGAGTCCGGGTCGCCGAATGCGTACAGAAGCAGCGTGTAGTAGAGCGTCACGGCTAGGATAGCCGCGAGAATGAGCAGGCTGGCGAGGTATTTGCCCAGAACCACTTCCCAATCTCGAACTGGCGAGGTGAGCAGCAACTCCAGCGTGCCTAGCTTCTGCTCTTCCGCCAGCAGCCGCATGGTGAGCAGCGGCGCGAGGAAAATTAGGAAGAAGCTAGCCCAGTCCACGATTCCGCGAACGGTAGCCTCCGCGAACGGGGCGGTGATGTCCGCGACGAAGAATACCCCGGTCAGCGCCAAGAACATCGCGCCGACTATATAGGCGGCGGGCGTGCCGAAGTAGGATTTCGTCTCTTTCCAAGCGATGTTGAAGGTGTTCACTCGCCGCCCTCGTCGCCGTCGCCCATATCCAGATCCTCGTCCGTCGTCAGCCTCAGGAATATCTCTTCGAGCGACATGGTCGCCGCTTGCAGCCTGTGAAGCTCCCAGCCGGATTCTATGACCTTTTGGGCGAGCGCGGACCTAATCTCTTCGCCCGCCTCGGACTGTACGCGGTACTGCGGAATCTCGCCGCGCCGAATGTCGAATCGGGCGACGTCCCGCACGCCGCGCACGTCGCTGAGCGCGGCTATCACGTCTTGCTGAGGCCCCTTGACCTGCAAATCGACGCGCTCGCTCCCCAGCAGCCGCCGCGCGAGGTTCTGCGGCTCGTCTATGGCTACTATCCGCCCCTCGTGAATCACTATCACCCGCTGGCAGATCTGGCTGACCTCCGGCAGGATGTGAGTGCTGACTATCAGCGTGTGATCTCCGCCGAGGTCCTTGATTAGCTGGCGAGTTTCGACTACCTGTATGGGGTCTATCCCAATGGTGGGTTCGTCCAGCACCAGCACGTCCGGCTCGTGGATTATCGCTTGAGCGATGCCCACGCGCTGCCTGAAGCCCTTGGACAGCTTTCCTATGATGGAATCGTAGTAGTCTTCGAGTCGGCAGATCTCCACCACGTCGTCGGCGCGGGCGCGAATCCTGCCGGACTCCATGCCGCGAATCTTGCCCATGAAGTGAAGATACTCGCGCACGGTCATTTCGGTGTACAGCGGCACGGTCTCGGGAAGGTATCCGATGTGCCGCCGCGCCTCTAGCGACTCGTTCACGATGTCGTGCCCGGCGACGCTCGCGCTGCCCGAAGTGGGCGGCAGAAAGCCGGTGATCACCTTCATGGTCGTAGACTTGCCCGCGCCGTTAGGACCCAGGAAGCCGACTATCTCGCCGGGCTCCACCCGGAAGGTGATATCGCTCACCGCCGGGAAGTTCCCGAAATACTTGGTTACTTCATTGACTTCTATCATGCGGCTATGCCACTGCCTATTCGTCTGCTGCGTTCTCGGATTGCGCCCCTCTTCGCTTTCTTACGAAAGAGCGGGCTATCGAGATTCACGGGGCAGGCTCTGTTTCCCAAAAACCTAACGGATTCTAATTCAGCGGCTTGCGCGCTTTCAAGGCGTGTTGTCGCCGCCTTGCGTCTGGCGCTAAGCTAACCCCGAACGAGCCGCCTTCCGCGGGCGCGGCAATGGCGGCGTTCGGCTAGGCGGCGGAGGGCGCTGCATTGCACCTCGCGATAGACGGATACGGAGGAGACCCGGCGCTGCTCGGCGACGTCGAGCTGGCGCGCGATTTTCTCAACGGCTTCCCCGCCCGCATCGGCATGACGAGAGTCGCGCCCGCGCAGGTCTACACCTATCGCGGCAAGAAGGCGGAAGACTGGGGCGTATCCGGCTTCGCGCTCATAGCGGAAAGCCATGTTACCGTCCACACCTTCCCCGCGCGCGGCTACGCCAACATAGACATCTTCTCCTGCCGCGAGTTCGACGCGGATTCGTCGCTGGAGATAGTCAAGGCTAAGTTCGGCTTGCGGCGCGCGCGGTGGCGCGTTCTGGAGCGCGGCTTGGAGTATCTTGACGCTCCGCAGGCGCGCTCGGGCATCGTCCGGGAGCGCATCGGCTTGCGCGCCGGCGCGGACAGAGTAGAAGCGTAGGGTGGAGTCCGGCGGATACGTCTGGCAGACCTTCTTGGACACGCCGCCGAACGAACACGTCTACGAATCTTCGCGGTTCGTGGTCATCCCCGTTCCGTACGACGGCACCACGTCGTTTCGCGGCGGCGCGCGGTATGGGCCTGCCGCGATAATCGACGCCTCGCGCCACATGGAAGACTTCGACTTGGCGCTCGGCATAGACGCTTCGCAAAGCGGCATATACACGCTGCCCGAAGTAACGCCGGACGTGTCGTCGCCGCGCGCCGTGGCGGAGCAGGCGCGGGAGCTTGCCGCGCGCGCTGTGGCGGACGGCAAGACGCCCGTTCTTCTGGGCGGCGAGCATACCATAGCCATCGGCGGCGCGCGCGCCTGCGCCGAGCGGTTCGGAGACCTGTCGACGCTCTACATAGACGCGCACGCCGACTTGCGGGATTCGTATATGGGAACGCGCTGGAGCCATGCCTGCGTAGCGCGCCGCATCTCGGAGTTCTGCCCGCTTGTGGAGGTGGGCGTCCGCTCCATCAGCGCGGAGGAGTTCGAGTTCGCGCGGAATCATCCGAACGCAACCGTCCACTACTGGCAGCCCGAACCGTCCGCCGCCGCCCTAGAAGCGCTTGCGGGCGCGGTAAGCGAGTCGCTTTCGCCCAACGTGTACGTGTCCATAGACCTAGACGCGCTGGACCCGTCGATAATGTCCGCCGTGGGAACACCGGAGCCGGGCGGCATGAGCTGGCGAGATGTGAACGAGCTTATGAGCGCGGTTTCGCGGCGGGCGCGCATCGTGGGGTTCGACGTCGTCGAGCTAAGCCCGGAGGAGGGCCCAGTGGCGTGTTCGGCTGTTGCGGCGCGGCTTGCCTACCGAATGATGGGCTACTGCCTGCAATCGAAGCGTCGGTTGCGTTACAATTAGGCGATAGGCTGCATCAGCCCGACGGCGGGTTGAGATAGAGGGGTGTCCGCATGGTTGGCGGAAACAGGTGGATATACATGGATCACGCGGCGACTACGCCGGTTCGCCCGGAAGTGGCGCGCGCGATGATGCCGTTCTTCACCGAGCAGTTCGGCAATCCGTCCAGCATATACGAGCTGGCGCAGGGCGCTAGGGGAACGGTGGACGCCGCGCGCCGCGCGATAGCGCGCGCCATAGGCTGCCGCGCCAGCGAGCTGGTGTTCACGTCGGGCGGCACCGAGGCGGACAACGCCGCCATCAAGGGCGTCGCGTTCGCGCTCAAGAACGTGGGAAACCACGTCGTCACCACGAGCATAGAGCATCACGCGGTTCTACACGCTTGCCACCAGCTGGAGCAGTTCGGGTTCGACGTAACCTATCTTCCGGTGGATTCCGACGGCTTGGTGAGCGCGGGCGACGTGGCGGCGGCGATAAACGCGAACACCGTCCTAGTCAGCGTGATGATGGCGAACAACGAAATCGGCGTCATCCAGCCCATCGCCGAGATCGGCTCGGCAATCGCGCGCGAGGGCGAGCGGCTGGGGCGCAGGATATACTTCCACACCGACGCGGTGCAGGCGGTGGGCGCGATTCCGGTGAACGCGCGCGCGCTCGGCGTGGACCTGCTCAGCATGAGCGCCCACAAGCTCTACGGACCCAAGGGAGTCGGCGCGCTGTACGTGCGCCGCGGGACGCCGTTCGAGCCGCTGCTGAGCGGCGGCGGGCAGGAGCGCGACCGACGCTCCGGCACCGAGAACGTTCCCGGCATCGTAGGGCTTGCGGAAGCGGTGCGGCTCGCGGAGGCGGAACGCGAATCCGCGGCGCCGCGAATCGCGCGGCTGCGAGACCGCATCATAGAAGGCATAAGCGAGCGTATCCCGGACGCCAAGCTCAACGGCCACCCGACGCGCAGGCTGCCCAACAACGTGAACATCTCTTTCGAGCGCGTAGAGGGCGAACCTATACTGCTGGGGCTGGATTTCGCGGGCATATGCGCGTCTAGCGGCTCGGCGTGTTCGTCCGCCAGCCTAGAGCCGTCCCACGTGCTGACCGCCATCGGGCTGCCGGCCGATCTGGCGCAAGGCAGCCTTCGTATAACAGTAGGCAAGGATACGACGGAAGAGGACGTAGACTATATGCTGGACACGCTCGCGGACCTCGTAAGCAGGCTGCGCGCCATGCCGTCGCTCGCGGGCGTATGACGAACCAGAACGTGGGTTATCGACTCGGAACACGATGCAAGAAGAACGAAAACCAATGACATCTACAGATACGCAATCCACGGATACGCCGCCGGACGGCGCTCGATCAGATGACGCCCAGCCGGAGCGGGAGGAAAGCGTCGCGTCGCCTTTCTGGCGCAAGTCGCGCTTCTGGCTGCTGTTGCTGGGGGTTGCGATACTCGCCGCGGCGATAGCCGGCATCGTGTGGTTCGTCGTCAGAGACGACGACGATAGGGGAGACGTGATAGGCGTTCGCGGGCGCACCATAGAGATTCACGCGACGCGCCCCACGATAGTGGAATCCGTAACGTACACGGGCGAAGGCGGCGAATTCCGAACGCTCAGGCCCAGCGCGTCGAACAGGCAGCTGGCGGCGGTGGAGGTTACGGTGGTGAACCGAACCAGCACAGTAATGCCGCTGCTGGTGGACCCCGAAGCCGCGCGGCTTGGCGACCGTCGAGGCGAGCGCATCCCGGCTATGGACCCGTTCGACCGCTATCGCGTCGCCGAATCGCCCGGCGAAGACCTAGACAAATACTCGCCGCTCCTGTGGGGAGACATACAGCTGGACCGCGACTTTCAGGTCAAGGGATGGGTCATCTTCGACGTTCCCAAGGGGTTGACGCTAGGCACCATCTGGTGGGACGAAGTGGACGAAGTGGTAGCCGACTACGTACAGTACACGCGGCGATAGGCGGCTATCCGCCCGCGGACGCCCGCGAAATCCGCGACTGTCGCAAATCTCCAATATCGAATACAATGCAATGGGGAGGCGGAAAATCCCGCCGCCCACTACCCAAAATAGGAGTTAGATACACATGGCGCACCCAGTAGACATAACCGACGCCAACTTCCAAGACATCGTGGGCAACTCCGACACGCCCGTAGTCGTAGACTTCTGGGCGGAGTGGTGTGGCCCCTGCAAGATGATTTCGCCCATCGTGGAGAAGCTCGCGGGAGAGTACGAGGGCAAGGTGACGTTCGCCAAGATGGATGTCGATACCAACCCCAGAACCCCGATGAGCTTCGGCGTGCGCGGCATTCCGATGCTGATATTCTTCAAGGACGGCCAGCCTGTGGATCAGGTCGTCGGCGCGGTTCCGGAGTCTATGCTCAGGAAGCGGGTGGACGAGGTCATAGCCTAGAACCGACGACGACGCATTCGCTGAAATCGCCCGAGAGCGGCGCCGCGCCGCTCGACGGCGGTTAGGTTTGCCGTCTTTCGCGCGAACCATGGGGGCGGATGGGGCCTGGTGGCTCCCGCGGTCTTCAAAACCGTCCGGCGGCAACCCAGCGGTTGGCGCGGTGGGTTCGACTCCCTCCCGCTCCCGCCACCCGACGCGAAACGAACTAGGGGGCGGCGACGCTTGCGGGCGTCGTCGCCCCCTTTATCGTGTATTGGTCAGAATCAGGATTTGCGTGATTCTGAGATTCTCAGGATTTCCACGGCGTTATCTTGGAAATCCGCCAATTCAGAGAATCCTGATTCTGACAGTAGACGATCTGCCCCGCGCGCGATGCGGGGCGAGGATTTCTATTTGCTTCTAGTTGGTTACCGCTGTGCCAACAGAATCGAAAGCGCTTCCGGCGCCGCGCGCGCCGCGATGTCTCGCAGCTGCGGCATAGTGCGGCTGCCTAGCGGATGCTCGACCACCACATACGGGTAGTCCGGCGCGCCGCCGAGCGCAGCCATGGCGTTGGCGCTGGTGACGAACGGCTCGGTGCAGATAACCGCCGTCGGCACGCCCCGCCGCTCCAGCGTTAGTCCGTCGTGCACACTGCACGACGAGCAGGAGCCTCAATCGCCCGACGACGTTATCACCACGTCGCAGGCGTCCACTAGCTCGTCGATTATCTCGCCCGGGCAGGGACGGGATGCGTTGCGCTTGTTGCGCTCCACCACGCCGCCGAACTCGAACCTGTCGGCTAGAACGTCGTGAATCGCGGTGAGCATCTCTTCGGAGTTCAGCTTTCCGTTGGCGAGTAGCCCGATAGATAGCCCGTCGAGCGTGGTGGGTCTCTCCGCCAACGCTCCCTCCACCGCCAGCGGCGAGACCGTCGGGTCCAAGACCACAAGCCCGTTTTGAGTCGTCATCGTATCCTCCTCCTTGTCTATAGCCTATATCGCGCGGGTTACCGATCTGGATCCCGCGCCGCCGCTCCACAGCGGGATAACGCACGAGAACGCGCCCGCGCCGCCGCCCGCCACGACTATGGTTATGCCGTCCGAAGACTCGGCGGAGTGCAGAACGTCATCCGGCGCGCCCTTGTCGTCGGTGATGTAGCGCCCCGCCGCGCGCCACTCGGAGATAGGACGCCGCGCCGACTCGTGCAGGAACTCGCGCACCTGCCGCTTGCTCCAGCCGGCGCGCTCTAGGTTGCCGACGTGTTCGGGGCAAAGCACAACTACTATCTCCGCCTGCCCCCAGCCGGATCCGCCCGCGAACATCGCGTCTCTGAACGAGACCAGAATCTCCTCCGGCTTCTGAAAGGCGTGGTTGTCCACCTGTATCGGCGAGAGCGCGGCGAACAGCGACACGGCGCTTTGGTCTTCGCCGAATCCGCGGTCCGCGTGAAGCGGCTCCCACGGCGAAACGCTCTCGGCTTCGGAGACGCACCACGTATACTTGCCCGGATGCCCAAGCGTCGCCTTGTCTATCTCCCCTGAGCGGGAGCCGGTGGCGTTGATGATGACCAGCCGAATGGCGCGCCCGATGGCGGCGTTGGCGCGATGCCCGGGGCCGAACGCGCTGATGCCGGAGTTTATGCCGAGCCGCTCCGCGATAGGCCCATTGACCACCGCGAGAACCGCCGCGCCTTGGGTGCTTGCGCTGATGGCGTGAAGGTTGAACTGCGGCTCGCACATCGCTTCGACGGCCGCCACTAGCACGGGGAAATACTCCGGCTTGCAGCCCGCCATGACCGCGTTGACCGCCACCTTTTCGGCGGTTATCACACGCCCCTTCGTCGGCTCGGTTCCCAGAATGTCCGACGCGCGCGCTTCGGCGGCGTCGAGACACGCGCCCACAAGCTCAGGCGTCGGCGGCACGATCGGCAGCCCGTCCGTCCAGCCTCGTTCCGTATAGCCTTCGACCACCTCTAGCCAAGAGTCGAATTGCAGCCTTGCCGATGCAAACCGCGAGTCCGTCATATGCAGCGCCTCTCCCAAATGTACGCAGGCGATTATATGAGGCGGCGGCGAAACGGTCAATCCGCCGTCGCCGTTGTGATAAACTCGAAACGGTTTTCGTGCAGGCTATCGAGAGTTCGCGGGAGGCGCGCCTATGGTGGAAGTGGAAACGCCCATGCCAATGCCGACCGCGCGCGTAGGAAAAGAGCCGAAGTTCGCGCACCCCAGTGAAGCCGAGTTCGCCAGAATCCTAGACTTCTACGGGCTGCGGTGGCGCTACGAGCCGATGTCGTTTCCGCTGCGCTGGGATGGCGATCGCCTGCTGGAGATGATGACGCCGGACTTCTACCTGCCCGATCTCAATCTCTACCTAGAGCTGACCACGATGAAGCAGTCGTTGGTTACGCAGAAGAACCGCAAGCTGCGGCGGATGCGCGAAATCTACCCTGAGATAAGCGTCAAGCTGCTGTACAGGCGGGACTTCCATCGTCTGCTGGCGAAGTACGGCTTTGGGCCTCTCGCCGAGGCGGAGGCGCCCGGCATATCGCGCGTAGTGTACAGCGAGCGGCGCATCCTGCAGAAGGTTCAGGAGCTAGGCAGAGCGGTATCGCGCGACTACGCGGGGAGGCGTCCCGCGCTCATCGGCGTTCAGCGCGGGATGGTGTGCTTCATGGCGGACATCATGCGCCAAATCACGCTTCCGGCGCGCATGGATTTCATGTCCATATCCAACTACGGCGGCGGAGAAGGTCCGGACATCGCCATCACCAAGGGGCTGGATATAGATGTGGCGGGCGAAGACGTGCTGCTGATAGAAGACATAGTGGATACGGGCATGACGCTGAACTGGCTCATAGACTACCTGCGCGGTCTGCGCCCCGCCAGCGTGGAGGTGTGCGCGCTGCTCGACAAGCGCGCCCGCCGCATCGCGGACGTGGATATCCGCTACGTCGGCTTCGACGCGCCGGACGAATTTCTAGTGGGCTACGGGCTGGACTATATGGAGGCGTACCGCAACCTGCCCTTCATCGGCGCGCTCAGACACAAAGGCGCGCGGTAGCGCGGCTGCGTCTCCGCAACCCCATGACCACGCCCGACCTCATCCCCAGAAAAACGCTCTTCGGCAGCCCAAGCCGCGCGTCGGCGACCGTCAGCCCGGACGGCTCGCGCATAGCCTTCCTCGCGCCGCTAGACGGCGTTCTCAACGTGTGGGTCGCGCCGCTGGACGCGCCCCAAGCCGCCAAGCCCGTGACGAACGACTCCGATCGCGGCATCCGCGATTACTTCTGGACGCGCAACCCGGACTACCTCATCTACTCGCAGGACGCGGCGGGCGATGAGAACTGGCGATTGTACGCGGTAGACGTCGCCAATGGCGAGGCGCGCGATCTGACGCCATTCGAGGGCGTTCACGCAATCCCGCACACTCCGAGCGAGGACTTCCCCAACGAGATAGTCGTCGGCTTGAACTTGCGCGATCCGCAGCTTCACGACCTCTACCGCATAGACTTGCTCACGGGCGAATCGCGGCTCGCGCTGGAAAACGACATCGGCGCGGCGGGCTTCCTGATAGATAGGCGGCTGAACGCGCGGCTCGCGTCCGTCACGCGCGACGACGGCGGGGAAGAGTTGCTATTGCTCGACGCGCGCGGCGGATGGCGGTGGCTGATGACCATCGCCGCCGATGATGCCATGACGACCGCGCCGCTGAGCTTCGACGCGGACGGGCGGAGCCTGTACATGTTCGACAGCCGCGCGCGAGACACGGCGGCGCTGACCGTAGTGGACACCGCCAGCGGCGAGACGCGGACGCTCCACCACGACGCGCGCGCGGACGTATCGCGCATTCTGGCGCATCCGCGAACGGGCGCGCCGCAAGCCGCGGGCGTCGAGCGCGACAAGCTGGAGTGGACGCCGCTGGACGACTCCATCGCGGACGACTTGGGTATCCTAGCCGACGCTTGCGGCGGGCAGTTCCAAGTAGTCAGCCGATCCGCCGATATGAGCAAGTGGATCGCGCTGTTCGAGCGCGACGACGAGCCGCCCGCGTACTGGCTCTACCGCCGCGGCGAACGGCAGCTGGAGTTCCTGTTCTCGACGCGCCCAGAGCTAGCGGGAGCGCCGCTCGCCTCGATGACTTCGGCGGTCGTGAAATCGCGCGACGGCTTGGATCTGCTCGTCTACTACAGCCTGCCCGTGGAGGCGACGGTCGAAGCCTCGCCGTATCCGTCGCGCCCGCTGCCAACCGTTCTGCTGGTTCACGGCGGACCGTGGGGGCGCGACGGTTGGGGATTCGACGCCTATCATCAGCTGCTTGCCAACAGGGGATACGCCGTCGTCTCGGTGAACTTCAGGGGGTCTACGGGCTTCGGCAAGGCGTTCGTCAACGCCGCCAACCGCGAATGGGGCGGCAAGATGCACGACGACTTGATAGACGCCGTCGATTGGGCGGTGGAGCGCGGCATCGCGCGCCGCGAGCGAATCGCCATCATGGGCGGCAGCTACGGCGGATACGCCGCGCTCGCGGGGCTGGCGTTCACGCCGGACGTGTTCGCGTGCGGCGTGGACATCGTGGGTCCATCCAACCTGAACACGCTGCTGGACTCCATCCCGCCGTACTGGAAGCCAATGGCTGCGATGCTGCGCGCGCGGGTAGGCGACAACGCGAGCGAGGAAGGGCGGCGGTTCTTGGAGAGCCGTTCGCCGCTCTCGCGGGTGGACGCCATCGCGCGCCCGCTGCTCGTCGCGCAGGGCGCGAACGATCCGCGAGTGAAGCGCGCGGAATCCGACCAGATAGTAGCCGCCATGCGTGAGCGCGGCATACCCGTCGCCTACGCGCTCTACCCAGACGAAGGACACGGCTTCGCGCGCCCCGAAAACAGTCTTTCGTTCATGGCTGTAGCCGAGTCGTTCTTGTCGCGCTGTCTAGGCGGCGGGCGCGAACCCATAGGCGTGGACTTCGACGGCTCGTCGATAACCGTCCCCGTCGGCGCTGGCGAGATAGACGGGCTAGAGGCGGCGCTGGCGGCATCGGGGTAGGCTGGAACCTATGGGCGGATAGCCCGCTTATTGTCGGAATCAGGATTCTCAGGATTAGTGGATTTCCAAGGTAGCGGCATGAGAATCCTGAGAATCTCAGAATCCTGAAAATCCTGATTCTGACAAGGCGAGGGGGCGCGCATGCGGATGAATCCCGAAAAGAGACCGGACGACGCGAATTCCATCAGAGATTTCGCGAACGCCGTAGTCAGCAACTTCAGCCAGCCTGTCGCGGCGCAGCCGGAAGATCAGTACGCTTCAGCGGCGCGAACCGTCGGCAGTGGAAACGCTTCGAGGCTCTGCCCAACCTCATCTACACCGATGGCTCGGAATGGAGCTTGTACCGCTCCGGCAAGCTGTCGGCGCGCGTTCGCATAGCGGATGACGTGAGCCAAGGCGGCTTGCGCGCACCGAGAATCTCCGCGCTCGAAAGGCTGCTCTTCGACTTCCTGCGATGGCAGCCTGTAACGCCCGGCTCGGCGGAGGCGCCCGCGGACTATCTCGCGCCGCTCGCGCGAATGCTGCGGGACGAGGTTCTGGAGTCTCTGCTGCGCGGAGACAGCCCAGTCAGAGCGCTCGCGCGCGAGTGGGGCGGGCTGCTCTTCCCAGAATCCGACGACGCGCAGACGCTCACCTACGCGCTTCTGCTGGCGCGGTTCGAGGGCGCGGACAGCCTGCGCCCCGCGATCGCGGCGGACGCTCTGCAAGGCGACCACGCGCTGCTCGCGAGCGCGATAAGCCTGATGGAGGCGGAATCCGTCCGCGAAGGTCTGTGGATGTCTATAGATCTGCTCGAACGAGGCATAGGCGCGGTGGACGTCGCCGCAATGCGCGACGGGGGGGGGGGGGACCCGTGGCTCTACTTCTACGAGCAGTTCCTAGCGGCATACGACCCCAAGCTGCGGAAGGAGCGCGGCGTCTACTTCACGCCCGTCGAGGTGGTTCGCGCGCAGGTTCGGCTTTCTGCCGAGCTTCTGCGAACGCGGTTCGGCAAGCCCATCGCGTTCGCGGACTCGGACGTTGTGGTTCTGGATCCGGCGGTAGGCACCGGCACATACCCGCTAGCCGTGCTGGATCAGGCGGAGCGCGACGCGCGTGAGAGGCTGGGACGAGGCGCGGTCGGCGGAAAGATGCGAGATCTTGCGGCGCGCCTGAACGGATTCGAGATTCTCGTCGGACCATATGCAGTAGCCCACCTGCGCTTGTCCCAGCGTCTGCGCGCCGCCGACGTTGCGGACGCGCCTGCAAGGGTGTTCCTCACCGATACGCTCGAATCTCCCCACCACTTGCCGGATTTCACTGTAAGCCTGCTTCAGGAGCGGATAGCGCAAGAGCGACGGCGCGCGCAAGAGATCAAGAAAGACACGCGCGTATTCGTGTGCATTGGCAACCCGCCATATGACCGTGATCTGCGCGATCCTTTGGAGATGGATCCTCGTCGGCGCAAAGGCGGCTGGGTGCGATACGGTGATAGCGAGCGTGCAGAACCGCCGATATTCGAAGATTTCGTTGCGCCGGTGCGAGATGCTGGGGGCGGCGTGCATCTGAAAACGATATACAACGACTACGTATACTTCTGGCGCTGGGCGCTCTGGAAGGTGTTCGACTCTACGGGAGAAGGCGGCATAGTTTCGTTCATAACCGCCGCTTCATACCTGAGCGGACCCGGGTTCGCGGGGATGCGCCGCAAGATGCGCGAGACGTTCGACGAGCTTTGGATAGTGGACCTAGAGGGAGACAGCATCGGCGCGCGCAAGACGAACAACGTGTTTTCGATTCGCATACCCGTCGCCATAGCCGTCGGCGTCAGGCGTGGCGAGCCGCGCCCGAACGAGGCGGCGCGCGTGTGGAAGATTCGGCTTGTGGGGACGGCGGAAGAGAAGCTGAAAGCGCTCGACGACATCGCCTCGCTTGCGGATGCGGACTGGATCGAGTGTTTGCGCGAGTGGGATGCGCCGTTCCACGCGGTCGGAAACTGCGCGTATTTCGACCTGCCGGCGATTACGGACTTGTTTCCGTGGCAACACTCCGGAATAGAATTGAAGCGCACGTGGCCAATCGCTGAGACGAGCAATCTCTTGTCAGATAGATGGTTCGCTTTATTGGAACTCAGCGATAGACAGCGACGCACCGCTTTCAGAGAGACGCCAGATCGAAAGATAGACCGCAGCTACCCTCTGTTGATAGGTGATCGGGCGGATAGAGACCGATCTATCTTGGAAGTCGAACGCGGCTCACCAGTTCCACCCATCGCACGATACGCCTTTCGCTCGTTCGATAGGCAATGGGTGATAGCAGATTCCCGCGTTGGCTCACGCATGCGCCCGGAACTGTGGCGAGCGCATGGGCAGAAGCAGATGTACTTGACCGGGATTCTCACAGATGTTCCAAGTAGCGGCGCTGCTCTAACTGCGTCAACAGCGGTGCCTGATCGACACCACTTCCGCGGGCGTGGCGGCAAGGACGTCATCCCCATGTGGCGCGACGCCAACGCCACGCAGCCCAACATAACGCGCAGCTTGCTCGACGCGCTCTCCGCAGAGTATGGCGCGCCCGTATCCTGCGAGCGGCTGTTCGCATACGTGTATGGCGCTCTTGCCAACCCCGCATACGTCCAGCGGTTTTGGGACGAGCTGGAACAGCCGCCGCCGCGCGTTCCGATAACGAAGGACGCGGAGCTTTTCGAGCGCGTGGCGGATCACGGCGCGCGGCTGCTGTATCTGCACACCTACTGCGAACGCTTCGGCGGCGCGGGCGACGACGGCTACATGCCGCAGGGCGCGGCGCGATGCGTTGCCGCCGTGTCTCAGGACGAGTACCCCGCCGCGTTCGACTACGACGCCGATACGCGAACGCTGAGCGTGGGCGACGGCAGGTTCGCGCCCGTATCGCCGCAAGTGTGGGGATACTCCGTATCCGGCTTGCAGGTCGTCAAGTCTTGGCTAGACTACCGCAAGCTCAAGAGGGCGGGGCGCAAGTCGTCCCCGCTCGACGACATCCGCCCCGCGCGGTGGGACTTCGCGGAGGAGCTTCTGGAACTGCTCTGGCTGCTGGAAGCCACCGTCGAGCTGGAGCCGCTCGGCGCGTCGCTGCTCGAAGAGGCGCTCGCGTCGCCGCTCTTCTCGCAGGCTGAGCTTCCCAAGCCGTCGGCGGACGAGCGCAAGCCGCTGAGCGCAGCCCCGCTGATATAGCCGCTCGATAAGTAGTACAATATCCGCCAAATATCCCCTCACCCCGTATCGAGTGCGGGGCAGGCTCTAGCCCTCTCCCGTAAAGGGGAGAGCGGACGCATGAAATTTTCTACGGAGCGACGCATGACTACCGCCACGCCGACACAGACGACCATATCCAAGACCGAAGCGCGCGCGTCCGGCGGGATGGTCGCCACGAAGGACATCCACGCCACGCGAGCCGGCGTTCGGATGCTGGAGCAGGGCGGCAACGCCGTCGATGCGGCGGTGGCGGCGTGCTTCGCCATCGGCGTCGTGGAGCCGGCGTCGAGCGGCATCGGTGGCGGAGGCTATCTCGTCTACCAGATTGGCGAGCGCGGCGGCGTAGTCGGCTTCCCGATGCGCGGCCCGCTCGCCGCGGAGCCGGATATGTACGAGCTTACGGGAGAAGCCGCCGTGGGCAACTTCGGCTGGGCGGGCGTCGCGGACAATGCCAACCTAGAGGGCTACCGCTCGATTGCGACTCCCGGCGCGGTGGCTGGGCTGTGCGAGGCGCACAAGCGGCTCGGCAAGCTGCCGCTTGCGGAGGTCGTCGCGCCCGCCGTGTCGCTCGCCAGAGACGGGCACTCCCCCGGCTGGCACAACATATACTCGCTGGGCATGATGTCCGACAAGCTCTTCGTCTACGACGAGCTTCGGCGCGTGTTCATGCCCGACGGACGGCTGCCCGCGGGCGACCTGACCTCAGCCGCCTGCCTGCGGCAGCCGGAGCTTGCCGACGTTCTCGACGAGATAGGCAAGCGCGGCGCGGCGGGCTTCTACGGCGGAGACGTGGCGGCGGCAATCGCGTCGGATATTCAGGCTAACGGCGGCATCCTGTCAGAGCGCGACCTTGCCGAGTATCGCCCGTTCGTGTGGGATGGCGGGCTGGAGTTCGCCTACTCGAACCACACCGTTCGAGTGCCGCCATTCGCGTGCGCGGGAACGACATCCGCCATGACGCTGCGGCTGCTAGACGGGCTAGACATCCGCAAGTCCGGACACAACACGGCGGATACGCTTCACGCCTACATATATGCCGCGCGGCTCGCCTACGCCGACAGGTTCCGCTACATGGCGGATCCCGCGTTCGTGGATGCGCCGTGGGGCGGGCTGGTGTCCGACGGCTATACCGCGCATCGCAGGGCGGAGATAGGCGCCGCGCGGCTCGGCGCAATCGAGAGCGGAGATCCGTGGCGGTTCGACGAGGGTTCGCCCTCTCGCGTCTACGAGGCGAGCGCGCCCGCGCTGGACGCAGGCACGACGCACCTCTGCGCGATGGACGGCGACGGCGGCGCGGTGTCGCTGACGAACACGATAATGGCGGGGTTCGGCTCTGGCGTCGTTCCAAAGGGAACGGGCGTGGTGATGAACAACGGCATGATGTGGTTCGACCCGATTCCGGGGCGCGTCAACTCCATAATGCCGGGCAAGTATCCGCTGAACAACATGACGCCCGCGCTCGTGCTGGACGGCGACGGCGCGCGTCTGGCGGTGGGCGCGTCCGGCGGACGGCGAATCACCAACTGCGTTACGCAGCTAATAACGAAGGCGATAGACTTCGGCATGGGCCCGCAGGAGGCGATAGACTCGCCGCGCGTGGACTGCTCGCTGCCCGTAACCAGCGTAGACCCGCGCCTGCCCGCCGACGTGGTTGCGGAGTTGGAGTCGCGCGGACACCGCATCTACGCGATTGGCGATGGACACGTGGAGGGCGGCTTCGCCAGCTTCGCAAGCCCGGTAGCGATACTGCGCGAATCCGCGTCCGACTTCCGCGCGGGTGTGGACACGTTCCACTCGGCATACGCGGCTGGGGTGTGAGGCTCGACGACAGTGAACGAAACGCGCGATACGCCCACGCCCGCAATCACGCCCATGCGGACGGTTCGGATAGACTAGCGGCTGAGGCTGTAAGTGTCCGGCGGCGTGACGCCGTGGAAGATGGAGTACTGAGAGACGACGGCGTCTTCCCCGTCTATCATCGCCCACAGCGTGACGGTGTAGACGCCCGCGCCATGTCGCCCGACCACTTCTGCGATATTGGCTTTGACTGAGAAGCCTTGTCTGGAAACGTTCCACCCGGTTGCCGTGATCAAAGGCACGATGGTCTCGACAGGTTGCAGAGACTGTGTTGCAGCGCGAGCAGCTTGTTTGAACGCCCGTTCTTCATCAGGCGACTGTGGCTCAGGGGTATCGGCTGGAACGCGGTAGGGATCGAGACATGATGAATCGCTTGTCTTTGTGAACTCATCGGAAACCCAGTACTGATTTCCCGTGAGCGGATACCGCAGCGTAGCTACTTGAGTTCCAAAACTGTAGCAGTATGTTAGCGACAACTGCCCTCTGGTCAGTGGCTTCGGCGGTCGATCGTAGTAGATTTGCACGCTAAGATCGTCGTCTGACATCACGCTTGCGTTATTCTTGAGGCTTCCAGTAAAGGACAAAACCCCATTCTCGATCTCAGGTAGCTCGTCGTACTCGATATAATCTCCTTCGAAGTGTTGGTATGCTTTGAAATTGAATCCATCCCATGCCATGCCGATGTTCACTTTCTTGTAAGATGGCGTCAATATGTTGCGCCGATGTCCCGGGCTACTCATTAGCCCGCTCATCGCCTTGTCGATATCTGTGCGGAGATCGTCTTGGGGGGCCGAAAACCCGCCATCCGATTTGGTGAGGCAGTAGTCCATCCCCGTCCAAGTTGCTGATCCTCGCCACACTGTCCATGAGCCACGATATCCGTTCTCGCTATTCGACTGATAGCCGCCCGAAAGACTATAGCGCATGTACGGCTTTAGCCCATCCATTCCCCAATGACCACCAAAACAGCCTTCGAGCGCGGCTTCCGCATGCAGTTGCGCCGCGACGTTGTCGCCTAGAGCGACGGGAGACAAGCCCGCTCCTCGCCGCTCCGCATTGATTAGCTCCAGCATATATCGCTTGTATTCGAGATGACGCAGGTGGGGCGGGGAGGCGGCGTCCACGAGGCGAACGGCGATGGGCTTCTGGGCAGGCTCTCTGATCTGGCTGACCCAATCCCAAAGGGCGTCGCCGATGGCTAGGCCGATGGCAGAGCCGATAGCGGCACTAATGGCGGTTATAATGAATATGTAGACCCACGCCCATCGGCCGCTCCCGCCCGACGGAATGCGGCGCTTCGGCGGCTCGGGACGCTTCGGCGGCGGAGTCGACGATCGGGAAAGCAGGAACTTCCCCAACCCTCTGCGCCGTCGTTGTCCTCTCCCGCGACACCGCGCGCAGGTGCATGCGGGCGGGTGGTCGTAGTACCAGTCATGTCTGCCGGACACTGCCGTTGTCTACTCCATTCGAGATAGGCGCGCTTAGCGAATCGGGGAAACCCCGTCCATAGCCCCAACCTCCGAAATTACGGCTCGGATACTCCACGCGCGATAACGCCCACGCCCGCAATCACGCCCGTGGGACGGTTCGGATAGGTTAGCGGCTGAGGCTGTAAGTGTCCGGCGGCGTGACGCCGTGGAAGATGGAGTATTCGGAGACGACGGCGCGCTCGCCAGCTATGTTTGCCCAGATCGTCACCGTATACACTCCCGCGCCGTGTAGAGCGATGACGTTCTCTATGTCGGCGGCGATATCGAACACTTCGTCGACGACGACCCAGTCGGATGCTGTAATCCACGGTGCGGTTACCCACACCTCAGCGCCATTTCTGCTTGCATCGTATGCCGCTTTCCAGAATGCGTGGGCTTCATCGTGAGAACGTGGCGCCGGAGCATCTGCTGGAACATCGTATGGATCGGGGCATGGTTCGTATGAGTATGTATATTCGTCGTTAGTATAGAACCATCCATAGCCTAGCGGTTCTCTCAAAGAAGCTATCTTCAAGCCACTGTCGGAACAGTATGTTCGGGAGAGTTGCCCTCTGGTGAGAGGATGAGGAGGCTGATCGTAGTAGATTTGGATTCCCAAGCCTCTCTCTCGGTCGAACTTCGCTTCATTGCGTAGCTCTCCCGACATCGACAAGATTCCGTTTTCGATGGTCGGCAACTGGTAGTACTCGATATAATCTGTCTCGAAGTGCTGGACGGCGATTATGTTGAAGCGGTCCCACGCTAATCCAATGTTGACTTTCTTATGCCAGCGGTCGAGAATGGCGTCCCGATGCCCGGGGCTGTCCATCAAGCCTTCCATAGCTGAATCGATCTCGCTTTGGATGCTCGCAAGCGCAGTGTATCTGTCGCGCGCCACGATGCAATAGTCGAGTCCACTTACGTTCTCTGCGTTGTGCTGATAGCCGCCAGCCAAACTGTAGCGCATATATGGCTTTAGCCCATCGGCTCCCCAGTGCCCGGAAAAACAGCCTTCGAGCGCGGCTTCCGCGTGCAGTTGCGCCGCGACGTTGTCTCCTAGAACGACGGGAGACAAGCCCACTCCACGCCGCTCCGCATTGATTAGCTCCAGCATATATCGCTTGTATTCGAGATGACGCAGGTGGGGCGAGTCGGCGGCGTTCACGCGAGTTGCGGGAACGGGCGTCGGGCTAGGCGGCGCGGGTCTGGGCGTGGCTGTAGGCGCTGGCGTGGCTGTTGGCGCTGGCGTCCGAGTTGCCGTTCGTGTAGGCGTTGGCGTGGCTGTAGGCGCTGGCGTCCATGTCGGCGTCGCCGACGGCGTGGCGGTTGGGCTTATCCAGTGCGCCGACGCCGACGCCGACGCATCCAGCGACAGCGTGGCGCGGGCGTCGCCGACTATCAGCGTTGCCGTGTGAGCGCCCGCGGACAACTCCCACGCAAAGACGAACGATTGCGTATCGCCGACCGACATGCCCGGAATGATCGCCACCAACTGCGGCTCGCCGCCATCCACGGACATGAGAATCTCTATGGGCTGACCGTCCGCGCCGACGTTGGCGATTGTCGCTGAGACGTCCGCCGTCACCAGATTGCCGTCTCCCACAGCAAGACTTGCGCCAACGTAAGAAATCTCGTAATCCACGGGTGTTGGCGTTGGAGTGAGCGTCGGCGTAGATGTAGATGTCGCTGTCGGCTCGGCGGTGGAGGAAGGGGTTGGGCGCAGCGTCGTCGCAGTTGTCACTGTCGGGTTGGCAGTGGGAGATGGGCGCGGCGTAGATGTAGATGTCGGCGTTGGGGTATCCGCGAGGCGAACGGCGATGGGCTTCCGGGCTGGCTCTCTGAGCTGGCTGACCCAATCCGAAATGCCGTCTAGCGCATCATCAGCGTAGGAAATGCCGACAAGAATCGCAACGGCAATAATGACGACCCCGATGATCCATGAGCTGCCCCTTCCGCCGCTCCCGCCCGACCCCGCGCCCGGTGGAATGCGGCGCTCCGGCGGCTCGGGGCGCTCCGGCGGCGGAGTCGACGATCCGGAGTCAGGAACTGCCTCGACCCTCTGCCTACGCCGTCGTCGTCCTCCCCCTCCTCCGCGACACCGTGCGCAGGTACACGCGGGCGGGTGGTCGTAGTACCAGTTAGGCCTGCTGGACACTGCCGTTGTCTACTCCACTCGATATAGGCGCGCTTAGAGAGCCGGGAAAGCCCCGTCCATAGCCACAACCGCCGAGATCACGGCTCGGATGCTTCCCACCATATCAGCCCCTGTCTGGGACGCCTCGATCCTCGCATCCGATACCCGTCCGCCGACGGCTCCAAGTAGTCCTCTATGCGCTCTTCCAATCGGCGGCGCGCGCCGGCGTCGTTCCCGATGAACAGCCGGACGGCTACTGCGTCCACAGCCGTCTCGACGCTCTCGAACGTGTGCGATGGCGAAGACGCGAGCATCCGAACGTTCGGGTAGACGCCCATCTCCCACAGAACGTTCATCAGCTCCGGCAGCGCGGGCAGGTCGATGCGCCGCTCGCCATGCACAGGCTCCCACAGCCGCGACACCGATGCTTGCGGAGAGTCTACGAACATCAGCATCGCTACGGTTCGGTTCGCGTGGACTATAAGCTTTTCCACGAACGGCGCTATGTCCGCGACGCCGTAGACTACGTGCGAGCATAGAACCACGTCCGCCGTGTCGACCTTCGCCGTCTCCCATTCCGATTGGACGGCTCGGACGTTGGACGCCCCCGCTTCGTCCGCCGCTTCGCGCAGCTGCGCCAGCATGGATTCGGACGGCTCCACCATCGTCGCGCGTCGGCATCGGAGCGAGAGCGCCACCGCGAACCTGCCTGCGCCGCCGCCCACGTCGAGCAGAGTCGAATCGGCGTCCACCAGCTCGGCTATCGCGTTCAGCGCGTCATCGTCGGTTCGGCGCGGGTTCGCCCTGAACATAGGCGCGCGCTTGCGCCAGAAGTCGCCCCGCTTCATGGATTCTTCCATCACCGCGAGCGATTGCGCGTGGTGGGCTTCGACGCGCCTCCGCCACGCTTCCGCCGCCGCATGTGCCGTATGTGAGGATGCGCTCATGGGATCGCCTCCCGCCGCGTGATAGCGTCGTCAGCCGCGGCCGCATTGTTTCACACCCTACTTGCAAATACAATCTGAGCGCGCGGACTCTCGCCTTTAGGGGTCTGCGCTCAGGGCGGCGTTTATCCGTCATTCCGGCGCATCCCAGAATCCAGAGGGGGAAGAGCGGAGATATACGCTTCGAGCGGTTTCTCATAGCTTTTCGGCGCTTGCGTTCGGAGTGGGAAAGTAGTAGATTCAGAATGAATTATTTTGCCATAAGCGGCGTTGCACGGAAGGGGGCGAAACATGGCCTCGCAGAACGGGAATCACAAGAAAGCGCTGGTTGTAGTTCAGCTCTCCGGCGGGAACGACACGCTCAACACCGTCGTGCCTTACAACGACGGATTGTATTTCGACTACAGGCAGACCGTTCAGCTGGATATGGACAACGTCCACGCTATCAGCGACGATCTCGCCTTCAACCCCAGCATGGCGCCTGTGAAGCGCCTCTGGGATGAGGGGAAGGTTGCGGTGGTCAACGGCATCGGCTATCCGAACCCGAACCGCTCGCACTTCCGATCCATGGACATCTGGCACACCGCAATGCCAGACGACATCGGGCGCGAGGGCTGGCTCGGCAGGGCGACGCGCGAGCTGGACCCGAGCGGCGACAACGTGCTGACGGCGGTGAACTTCGGCAGAGGGCTGCCGCGCGCGCTCGGCGTGCGGGGCGTGCCTGTGGCGTCGGTCGGCAACCTAGAGACCTACGGGCTGTTCCCGGACGTCGAGGACGAGTTCATGCGGAAGTACGCGCTAGAGGCGTTCGCCAAGATGTACGGCGGCGCGCAGGGGCGCGATCAGGTGATGGACTTCCTCGGACAGACGGGGACGGACGCGCTCAAGGGCGCGGACATCCTCAGAACCGCGCCGGCGCAGTACCAGTCCAACGTCGAGTACGCCGCGAACCCAATCGCGCAGAGCCTCAAGAGCGTGGCGCAGGTGCTGTTCGCCGATCTCGGCACCCGCATCTTCTACACGCAGCACGGCAGCTTCGACACCCACTCCGGCGAGCTAATCAGCCACGCGCAGCTGTGGGACGAGGTAGCCGGCGCGATAGGCGACTTCTACGACGACCTCAGAGAGCATGGCAGGCAGGACGACGTCGCCATTCTAGTGTTCTCCGAGTTCGGGCGGCGCATCAAGGACAACGGCTCCGGCACCGACCACGGCTCCGGCGGCACGGCGTTCGTCATCGGCGGCGAGGTCGACGGCGGGCTGTATGGGCAGTATCCGTCGCTCGCGCCGCACATGCAGCTAGAGGGCGATCTGCACTACAACAACGACTTCCGCATGACCTACGCGACGCTGCTGGAACGCTGGTTCCGACTCGACTCCGAACCTATCGTAAACGGGCGGTTCGAGCAGTTCGACTTCCTGCCGGCGTAGCGCAAGCCAACGCGAAACACAAGGCGCATACACAAGGAGAGTGCAAATGAGCGCGGCTGACATCGCCCTAATGGCGCACCTAATGCGAAGGGCAGGGTTCGGCGCGACCCGCGAGGAGCTGGAGGAGAAGGCGGCGCGCGGCTACGAGAACGTCGTCGAAGACCTGCTCCACCCCGCGGGCGAGCGCGACAACCTGCCGGACGACCTGATCCGACGCTACCACGTAGACCAGTCCGAGCTGAGGCAGCTCGACGGCGCGGGCGCGTATTGGATGTACCAGATGATCACCACCAACCACCCGCTGGAGGAGAAGCTGGCGCTGTTCTGGCACAGCCTGTTCGCCACCGGGTACTCGAAGCTGAATCAGGCGCGCGCGCTGCTGAACCAGATAGACATGTTCAAGCGCACAGGCTTCGGCAGCTTCAGAGACATCCTCGTAGAGCTTTCGCGCGATCCCGCAATGATCATCTGGCTGGACAACAACGATAACCACGACGGCGCCATCAACGAGAACTACGGGCGCGAGCTTCTAGAGCTGTTCTCGATGGGCATCGGCAACTACAGCGAAGACGACATCAAAGAGGCGTCTCGCGCGTTCACCGGCTGGACGCTCAAGAACGCGGAATATATGTCCATGCGCGCCATGAAGGATTCGATTTGGCCCTATGGCCGCATCGCGTGGCACTTCGAGTTCCGCGACGAAGACCACGACACGGGAACGAAGGAGTTCCTAGGCGAGCGAGGCGAGTTCGACGGCGGCGAGATTGTGGAAATCATCTGCAAGCAGGACGCCACCGCGCGGTTCATATGCACGCGGCTGTTCCAGTTCTTCGCGGCGGACGATGTGGACGCGGAGGGCGAAGCCGCAATCGAGCAGATGGTGGCTTCGTACTTCGAATCCGACTACGAGATCCGCTCCGTGCTGAGAACGCTGTTCAACTCCGACTACTTCAAGGGCGCGTCCGCGCGATACGCCCGCGTGAAAGCGCCTGTGGAAACCGTAGTCGGCGCGGTCAAGATGGCAGGCTCGTACCGCGAGCCGACGCTCGGCGTGAACCAGCTAGCCAACCAAGCGATGTTCATGGGACAGGGGCTGCTCCAGCCGCCGACGGTAGAGGGCTGGCACGAGGGCGTCGAGTGGATAGACAGCGGCGCGCTCGTGGAGCGAGTCAACTTCGCGGCGAAAGAGCTGGGCAACCCGGACAACCCGGGCGTGCGCGCCGTAGCCGACCGCATAGCGCGAGACGAGGGGAGCGCCCCATCGCCCGAGCGTCTCGTGGACGGCTGCCTAGACCTGATGGGTCCGCTTCAGGTGGAAGCCGACACCCGCGAGGCGATAGTCGCCTTCGCGTCGCGCTTCGATCCGCTAGACCTAGACACGGATGAGTCGGTGCGAATCGTCGCCAACGTCATGCGGCTGATAGCATCGTCGAAAGAGTACCAGTTGGCGTAGCGGCTGACTGGCAAAGCGAACAAACCAACTCGGAGGAATGAGCCGGCGTCACCCGATGCCGGCTCATTTCGCTAGAGGCGCATAGACAGCGCCGCGGAACGGGGAAACACGGTGACAACACAGGCGAGCGCATCCACCCACACCTTCGGCTACCTGAAGACCATCGGCATCGTCAACAACGGCAACAACGGACGCGGGTTCGCCAACCCATACGACATCGCGTTTCAGTCCGATGGCCGCATCTTCGTTCTGAACCGCTGCGACCCCGCCCGCGCGTCCGCCATCCGCGTCGGCGTGTGCAACCTCGACGAAGACTATCTCTACGAGTTCGGCAACGGCTACGGGCAGGGCGATGGGCAGTTCGTCTGGCCTGTCGCCATGGCGTTCGGCGGCGATGGCCGGCTGTTCATCACGGACGAGTACAACAACCGCGTGTGCGTCTACAGCGCGGATGGCGATTTCGTCAGCCAGTGGGGAGAGCGCGGCTCCGAGCCGGGCAAGCTGGACGGACCCGCCGGGCTTGCCATAGCCGCGGACGGCAGCCTGTACGTAGCCGACCAGCGAAATGGGCGAGTGCAGCGATTCACCGCCGAGGGCGAGCTGCTGGGCGGCTGGGGCGAACCCGGCTCCGCCGAAGGGCAGTTCGATCTACCGTGGGGAATCGGCATAGGTCCCGATGGCGCGGTGTACGCGGCGGACTGGCGCAACGACAGGGTGCAGAAGTTCACGCCCGACGGCGACTATCTGCAAACCATAGGTGAAGGGCGTCTGAGCCGCCCGGCGGGCGTGGCCGTGTCGTCCGAGGGCGCGATAGCCGTAGCCGACTGGGGCAACGAGCGCGTACAGATATTCGCGCCAGACGGATCGCTCGCCGCAACCCTCCGCGGCCAAGCGACGCTCTCCCAGTGGGCGATGGACTACTACTCGTCCAACCCGGAGGAATGGGAGCTTCGGCAGATCTCCGAGCTGGAGCCGGAGACGCTGCCAGACCATCTGCAAACGCCGTACCACACCTCATCGCAGATAGAGCCGTACTTCTGGGGACCCGTCTCGGTGCGCTTCGACGGGGAAGGCCGGCTGTACGTGGTGGAGACGAACCGGCATAGGTTTCAGGTGTATGGGTAGGGGGTAGGCGAATAGGTATGGAAGCCAATACCCTCAACGCAAAGAAGCTCTTTCAGAGAGACATTCGGTACATCATTCCAGAATTCCAGCGTCGCTATGTATGGACGCGAGATAGGCAGTGGGAACCGCTCTGGGACGATGTCATCGGTACTGCCGAACGCTACCTAGAGGAACTAGAGCGATCGGGCAACAACAGGGTGAGGGCGGAGCGGAACACTCCCAAGCACTTCCTAGGCGCCATAGTCATCCAGCAGGTGCATACCCCGTCAAGAGACATCGAGCGCAGGGATGTTATCGACGGTCAGCAACGGATGACTACGCTTCAGATCCTCCTAGATGCTGTCCAGTATGTGTTCGAGAGGATGGAGTTGAAGCCGGAATCGAGACGCTTGTCGCGATATGTCGCCAATGACAAGGAGAGCGCTGCGGACGAAGACCAGATATTCAAGCTACTGCCAACGCGAGGCGACAGGGAAGCATTCAGACATGTCATGCACAACGGATTGGCAACGGATGGCTTCGAGGACTCTCAGATAGTTCGCGCCCATCAGTTCTTTCAGACCGAATCAAAGGAATGGATAGAATCCGAAACAAACCCTGATGCTCAACTTCTACGCATAGAAGCGCTGGAAACCGTAGTAACCAGTATGCTTGAAATGGTGGTAATCGACCTCGATGCAGATGAAGAACCCCATGTGATATTCGAAACCCTCAACGCGCGTGGCACTCCTCTGCTGGAATCCGATCTCATCAAGAACTATGTCATGTACAGAGCCGAGCGCGCTGGCAAAGATGTTGGTACGATATGGGGAGATCTGGACGATGACTGGTGGAGGCAGGAAATAAGACAGGGAGGACGTTTGGTCAGACCTCGCATAGACATGCTGTTCGACTTCTGGCTGGAAATGCGAACCGCAAAGGAAGTGATCCCCGCGCGGGTTTTTAGAGATTTCAGAACACATTCGGAAGATTCGGAAATTACAGACATAATGGCGGATGTCAGGCGCGATCTGCAGAACTACCGAGATTTCGAGACGGGAATCAAGAGAACAGCATTCGAGGATAAAATCCATTACCGCAACAGTGTGATGAACATAGATGCCATGACCCCGGCATTACTTATATTGTTATCGTTGCCTTCAGAAAAGCGTATCAAGCCATTACGCGCATTGGAGAGTTTCCTAATTAGAAGGATGCTCTTCAGATTACGTCCAAGATCTCTCGCACTTTTGACCTTTAGACTTGTTCGGCGATTGCAAAGTGGCGCGAATGTCGATGCGGGCAACACGATTGTAGAATTCTTGAAGGGACAGACCGGAAGGAACGTGGTATGGCCTAAGGATGCAACTCTCGTAGATACGTTAGAAACCATGCCGCTATATAACGTGCTCTCCCAGGGCAGATTGAGGCTCGTTCTCGTAGCCATCGAAGAAAAATTGCGCGAGTCGAGAATGCCGGAACAGAATCAAGTTCCAAGGAATTTGCCAATCGAACATGTGATGCCTAGAAGCTGGCAGACGAACTGGCCGCTCTCCGAACCTTTCTCGAATGGAAACGAAAGGCAAGAGGCTATAGACAACCGCAACCGCCTAGTTCATACAATCGGCAACTTGACACTGGTAAACAGAAGGCTGAACTCTACCCTATCCAACGCCGCTTGGGAAAACAAGCGCAGCGCGCTTGCCGACCATAGCGTCCTCTTTCTCAACAAGGCGTTGTTGGACGAATCTAAGCGCTCGGATTGGGACGAAGATTTCATCCAAGCTCGCAGCAAGCGCATGGCGAAGCTGGTGGCTGAAATCTGGCCAGGTCCGGAATCGACGGTGTGGGACGAGTAGGGCGCTTAGGTGTTCCCAATGGCTACAAAACGCATATTGAGCGACTATATCAGGCAAGCCATGGAGCAAGCCGAATATGACGTGTTGGATGATGGCGCGTTCGGCGGAAGTATCCCGTCATGAAACGCGCTTCGTCCACCGTATGAACTAGGAGGCACAGATGAAGAGCAAGGTAACGGAACAGGGATTGCTCATCCCCAAGCGCCTTCTTCAAGGTGTAACCGAAGTGGACATCCAGAAACGAAGCGGGGTTATCGTGGTATCACCGATCAGCGCCACTGATCCTATCTTTGATTTGGGAAAGGATCCAATCCACATTGAGATCGAAGACGCTTCGGTAGACCACGACAAATATCTCTACTAGGAATTTCTAAACTTGCCGTCGGTGTTTCTCGATACAGGCTATATATTAGCGTTGGAACTGGCGAATGACCAGCATCATACCGATGCTTCTGAACACTGGAAAAGAGCGTCGCAAGGTAGTGTCAATCTAGTTACCACATCCTACGTTCTGACTGAGACCGTCACTTTCTTCAAATCCAGAGGTTTATCACTCCAAGGCGGTATCTGTTGGGAACGCTCTCTTCAGCAGTGCGCGTGTCGATCTGATTCATGTCGACGAGCCATTACTGATAGAAGCATGGAGTTATTTCACTAGACACAACGACAAGAGATATTCGCTGACAGACTGCGTTTCATTCGTTGTTATGTTCAGGTCTGGAATTCAGACCGCTTATGCCTTTGACAGAAACTTCACCCAAGCCGGTTTCGCCATTGAGCCACTATAGTTTTGATTGCAAGAGACTTCGATGGCTTGTAAAATCCATGTTGCGCGACCATATCAGGCAAGTCATGGAGCAAGCCGAGTACGACGTGTTGGATGATGGCGCGTTCGGCGGAAGTATCCCGTCATGCGTGGGAGTCATAGCATTCGGGAAAACTTTGAGAGAGTGCGACTCCGAATTGCGCTCGACGCTGGAGGACTGGATACTGACGGGAATCATGCTGAGGCATACATTGCCCGTTGTAGGAGGCATCGACCTGAACGTGGAGTTGAAACGTGAGCGGGTGGACGCCCTCTAGCAGGCGCGTATTTGTTAGGAAACTCCGGCGCATGGGATTATTCGACGGCCCACTATCCCCCCAAGACGCGCTGCAACACGAGCGTCAGCGATACCGCGATGGCTGCCGCCGCTAGAACCGCGCCCACCATCCACTTGATGATACGGCTCTCCAGCCGGTAGATGGCGGCGTTCATTTGTTCTAACTTGATGTGGACTTCGGCGACATCCGCCTTAGTCGCCAAGTGGTCGTATGCGCCTTCTAAGCGGCTGACCCGCTCTTCCAGTGTCGTCATTTCGCTTCTCCTGATCGGGCGATGCTAGTTCGAGTGGCTACGGTGTTCGATCCTAGCAGACCTCATCCCCCTAAGACGCGCTGCAACACGAGCGTCAGCGATACTGCGACGGCTGCCGCCGTTAGAATCGCGCCCACCATCCACTTGATGATACGGCTCTCTAGCCGGTAAATGGCGGTGTTCATCTGCTCCAGCTTGATGTGGACTTCGGCGATTCTAACGTGGACTTCGGCGATATCTGACTTTAGTTCTGCCTTCGCCTCGGAGACGTCCGCCTTAGTCGCCAAGTGGTCGTATGCGCCTTCTAGGTGGCTGACCCGCTCTTCCAGTGTCGTCATTCCGTTTCTCCTGATCGGGCGATGCTAGTTCGAGTGGCTACGGTGTTCGATCCTAGCAGACCTCATCCCCCTAAGACGCGCTGCAACACGAGTGTCAGCGACACCGCGACGGCTGCCGCCGCTAGAACCGCGCCCACCATCCACTTGATGATACGGCTCTCCAGCCGGTAGATGGCGACGTTCATTTGTTCCAGCTTGATGTGGACTTCGGCGATTCTAACGCGGACTTCGGCGACATCCGCCTTCGTCGCCAAGTGGTCGTATGCGCCTTCTAAGTGGCTGACCCGCTCTTCCAGCGTCGTCATTCCGCTCCTCCTGATTGGAAGATGTTGGTTCGAGCTCTACGGTGTTCGATTCTAGCAGACCGCTCTTTCACCTCGGCGGCTGTATCAGCTCCACATAGTTCCCCTCTGGGTCTTGCACGTAGCAGATGCCGCGCGTCTTGCCCTCGGGCGTTTGGTGGAAGATCGGGTCGGTTACGAAGCGGATGCCCTCCGCCTTTAGCTTGGCGGCTAGCTGGGCGAGGTCGGTTACGTCGAAGCAGATGTGCGCCGCGCCTAGCTGGTGCCTGTCGAGATGCCCCTCCGGGCTGGGAGGGTCGATGAAGTGGACTAGCTCCAGCGCGTGTTCGCCTTCGGGCTTGCCTACGAACACCAATGTGCGATGCGCGCCGGGTATGCCGGTGTGGTCTCCCTCCGGCGGCGCGACGCTGTCCACCTCGCGCATTACGCTGAGGCCAAGCGTGTCCCGGTAGAACTCGACCATCGCGTCTATGTCTTTGACTACGAATCCAGAGTGGTTGAACCCGATTATCATGCCGCGCCTCCCTTGGTTGTGGTAGTTCGATGCTAACCCAAAGCGCGCCTGCCAACAACCATTGCATCGACGGCGGCGCGGGTGTATGCTTTCCCACGAATCGAATCACGCAGCGCCATAGGATGCCATCTTGACCGAACGCTTCCGCCCGCGGTGGGCGGTGTCCATCCTAAGACGAATCGACCACTGGATAAGCTGGGGCGTTGTCGGCTTCATAATCGGCTTCGGTCTGGGCGTAACCACGCTGTCGGTATGGCTGCTGACGATAGGGCTGCTCGCCTTCATCGGCTACATGGCGCTTCACGGTCCGGCGCGGCGCGAAACGGAAGGCGCGCTCTTCGCGGCGGGCGGCGTATTCATGATGGCGTGGATGCTCGGGTTCATCGTCAGGGAGCTTGCGCTGTAGCGCGCGCCCCATCCGCCCGCCCAACGCTCCACACATCCACTGCATGACCTCATCCCCAGCATATGCCTAGCGTTCAGCTATTCGTAACCTGCATCGTCGACCAGTTCTATCCGGAAGTGGGCGAGGCGGTCGTTCGCGTGTTGCGCGCGCTGGGCGAGGACGTCGAGTTCGATCCGGCGCAGACTTGTTGCGGACAGCCCGCGTTCAACTCCGGCTACTGGAACGAGGCGAAGCCGATAGCGCGGCGGCTGCTGAGCCAGTACGACGGATCCGCCCCGGTCGTAGTCCCGTCCGGCTCTTGCGCTGCGATGATTCGCAACTACTACGGCGAGCTGTTCGCGGATGACCCGGTGAACCAGACTCGGGCGCGCAGGCTCGCGGCGAACGTGTACGAGTTCAGCGAATATCTAGCGGCTGCTTTCAGCGACGAGCGCATCCGCGCGCTGTTCGACGAGTGCGCCCCGCGCCTCGAAGTAGCCTTCCACGAAGCTTGCCATGCGAAGCGGGAGCTTGGCATAGACGCCCAGCCGAAGGCGCTCATAGACTCCGCGCCTAGCTTGGAGCGCGTCGCGCTGGAACAAGCGGAGGTGTGCTGCGGATTCGGCGGAACGTTCTCCGTGAAGTACCCGGACATATCCGGCGCGATGCTGCGCGAGAAGCTGGACTGCGTAGAGGCGAGCGGCGCGGACGTCTTAGCCGCGTGCGACGCCAGTTGCCTCATGCACATCGGCGGCGGGCTGCTGCGGCGAGGAAGCTCCACGCGAACGGCGCACATAGCCGAGCTTATCGCGGATGCAATGGCGGATGGCGAGGCGTAACGCATGGAACCGCAGACTCGAAACTTCAAGCAAGGCTCGGCGAACGCGCTGGCGGACGCGCAGATTCAGCGCAACCTCGCCGGGCTGTACTCCGGCTTCCATTCCGCGCGCCTGGACGCATCCGCCGCAACGCCGCAATGGGACGACCTGCGCGACCGCGGACGCGAGATCAAGAAGCACGTCATAGAGAACCTAGACTACTACCTAGACACGCTTGCGACGAACGTCGAGCGGGCAGGCGGGCATGTCTACTTCGCCGAAGACGCGCAAGCCGCGTCCGACTATGTGGTGTCCGTCGCCAACAAGCGCGGCGTGGACATGGTTATCAAGAGCAAGTCGATGCTGTCCGAGGAGATGGGGCTGAACGAGCGGTTGGAATCCGAAGGCATCGAGCCTGTCGAAACCGACTTGGGCGAGTACATAGTTCAGCTCGCGGGCGATACGCCGTTCCACATCATCGCGCCCGCCATCCACAAATCGCGCGAGCAGGTGTCCGATCTGTTCGCGGAGAAACTCGGCTCCGCGCCCATGGACGACATAGAGGCGCTCACGCTCGAAGCGCGCCGGCAGCTGCGGCGCAAGTTCATGGCGGCGGGCATGGGCGTATCGGGCGCGAACTTCCTCGTCGCGGAGTCCGGCACGGTCGCGTTGGTAACCAACGAGGGCAACGGTCGCATGGTTACTTCCATGCCGAAGGTGCATGTGGCTATCTCTGGCATGGAGAAGGTCATACCCTCTATAGAGGACCTCGCGCTGTTCTTGCGGCTTCTGATACGCTCCGCCACCGGGCAGATGATTTCCAGCTACGTCACCACCGTGACGGGACCCCGACGCGATGACGACTTGGATGGACCTGAAGAGTTCCATCTAGTGCTTGTAGACAACGGGCGCTCTAGGCTGCTTGCAGACGCGAATCTGCGCGAGGCGCTGCTCTGCCTGCGCTGCGGCGCGTGTCTGAACGCCTGCCCTGTCTACCGCAAGGTCGGCGGACACGCCTACGGATGGGTGTATCCCGGCCCCATTGGCGCGGTCGTCTCTCCGATGCTGACGGGGCTGTCGGATGGGCGCGATCTGCCGTTCGCCTCGACGCTGTGCGGCGCGTGCGAAGAGGCGTGTCCGGTGAAGATAGAAATTCCCAGAATGCTGCTCTACATGCGCAAGGAGCTGACCGAAGGCGAGAACTATCCGGCGGACGTGTCTTCGGACGCCGCGGAGCGGATCGCCATGAAGGGTTGGCGGGCGTCGGTGTCGTCCCCCGCCGCGATGCGGGCTGCGAACCTGCTCGGCAGGCTGGGGCAGTCCGCGGCTTCGAGAGGCGACAGCGTATCCAAGCTGCCGGGGCCGCTGTCGGGCTGGACGGATCACCGTGAGTTCCCCAAGCTGTCGCAGCCGTTCAGGTCGCGATGGCGGAAGCTGAAGAGCGAATGAACGCGCGCGAGTCGTTCCTCGCTAGGGTGAGCGGCGCGCTCGGTCGGGATGCTCCGCCGCCGTCGCCGGCCGCCGCCGCCCCCGTGTGGCTAGGCGCGCCAGACGCTGCGCCGGAGCGGGCGGCAGCCGTGCGTGAGATGTTCGCGCGTGACGCGGATAACCTGTTCGACATGCTCGCGCGAACCGCCGCCGCCGCTGGCTGGCATGTCCACCATGCGGCGGACGCCGAAGACGCCGGACGGTACGCGCTCGCAGTTGCGAAAGACCTAGAAGCTAGGTCGGGCGTCTACTCGCCGAGCCGCGCGACGCTTGCCGCGAATCTCGGCGCGCCTTTTGCGGAAGCGGGCATCGAACTCGCCTCTATATATATAGAGGCGAACGACGACGCGCCCGAAGAGTCCCGCGCGCGTCTGCGGCGAGTGATGGAGCGGGCGGACTTCGGCATCACTGGGGTAGACTACGCGATTGCGGAGACGGGGAGCGTCGTCGTCATCCCCGGCGCGGGCGTCAGCAGGCTGTCGTCGCTTCTGCCGCCGGTTCATATCGCGTTCGTAGAGCGTGGGCAGGCGCTGCCGTCTCTCGATGAGCTGTTCACGCTGCGCCGCGACGACTTCGCAAGCGGGCGGCTAGGCAGCTACATGAACCTGATAACAGGCCCAAGCCGCACGGCGGACATCGAGTACAAGATAGTAACCGGAGTTCACGGGCCCGGCGAAGTCCACATGGCGCTAATCGGGTAGGGGAGCGCCGCGGCTTGTCAGCCGCAGTTGGGGAGAGCTTTCCTCCCGGCCAGCATCATTCGCAGCGTGCGCTCAGTGGCGTCCGCGATTAGCTCGCCGGCGCGCTCGGACGCCTCTTCGAGACTCATGGGGCTTGTGGGGATGGCGGTTGCGGCGGATATGCCGTGTTCGTAGACGAGTCGGTATCCCTCGCCGAGCGTTCCCGCGATGGCGATGACCGGTATCCCCAGCCGCTCGGCGCGGCGGGCTACGCCGATGGGAGCCTTGTTGTAGATAGTCTGGTAGTCGAGCGCGCCCTCGCCGGTCAGCGCTAGATCCGCCCCTTCCAGCCGGCTGTCGAACCCTACGGTGTCCAGCACGATGTCGACGCCCGCGCGCAGATCCGCGTTCAGGAACGCTACCAAGCCGCCGCCTAGCCCTCCGGCTGCGCCCGCGCCCGCCATTCGCTCCACGTCTGCGCCGATGTCCCGCTTTGCTATCTCGGCGAAGCGAACCAGCGCGGCGTCGAGTTCGGCGACCATCTCTGGCGTCGCCCCCTTCTGAGGTCCGTAGATAGCGGACGCGCCTTCCGCGCCGGTGAGCGGGTTGTTGACGTCGCAAGCCACTAGGAAGGTAGAGTCCGCCGCTCGCGGGTCTAGCCCGGACATATCTATGCGCGCGAGATTGGCGAGCGCGCCGCCGCCGTAAGGCAGGGGAGCGCCGTCGCCGTCGAGCAGGCGGACGCCGAGCGCCTGCGCCATGCCCGCGCCGGCGTCGTTCGTCGCGCTGCCGCCTATGCCGACGATGAACCGTCGGAAGCCGTCGTCGAGCGCGGAGCGTATCGCCTCGCCAAGCCCGTATGTGGTGGCGCGGAGCGGGTCTCGCTTGTCGAGCGGCACGAGCGCGAGCCCCGACGTCCTCGCCATCTCTATCACGGCGGTCGAGCTGTCGCCCATCGCGCCCCACTCGGCAGATCGCCGCTCGCCGAGCGGTCCCGTTACTTCGGCGCGCCTGACCTCGCCGCCTGATACCTCGACCAGCGTTTCCAGCGTCCCATCTCCGCCATCCGCAACCGGCGCAAGCGTCGTCTCCGCGTCCGGAAGCGCGGCTAGAACCCCGTCTTGCATAGCGCGCGCGGCATCCAGCGCGGATATGCTTCCCTTGAACGCCTGTGGAGCAATTACGATTTTCATTGCGCCGATATTATAATGGAACGAGGCATAGGCTTCCAACCCGTTGCCAACGCGCCGTAAAACCATATCGATATGTAGATTGGAAGTAATCTTTACAGATATGGCAATATGGTAAATATCTAAATATGGAAACATTGCAAAGAGAGGATGGAATGGCTAGGGAGAAATCGAAACAGCCCACAAGGCAGCTGTACGCGCAAATTCGAGAGGACATATACCTAGACGCCAAAGCGAAGGCTGCGGAGATGCGCGTTCCGCTGAGAGCGTTCATCGAAAACGCGCTGTCCGCCGCGCTGGTCGACGACGAGAAGGCATCGGGGCGGAGACAGTCGCCCCGCTCGGTATGGGACGACGAATATCTGTCGATGCAGGAGCGTCAGCCGATAGGTTCGCCCGTAGAGCTGACATCGGACGAGGCGGGCGCCATCTTGAGAGAATCTCTCGGCAGTCGAGCGGAGTGAGCCGCGGACAATGGCGGTGGGAGATAAAACCATATGAGCAACGCAGACGTGAGCGGCGAGGCGCTTCTCGACACTGCCGTAGCGGAAAGCCTGTGGAGCGGCGGGCGAGGCGCGGACTGGCTGCGTCGCGTCGTGTCTGGCGAAGTCGAGGCGTCGCTTAGCGCGCTATCCGTAGCCGAGCTTGCGCGCCGCGCGCAGACCCGCCGCGCAGAAATTCAGCTCGCCGCGATGCTGAGCTTAGTGAAGACGATCGATCTAGACGCCGCCATAGCGCAAAGGGCAGGCGGCATCGCGCGGGAGCTGGACTCGGACGATCCGTCCGCGATGCTGAGCGCGGTCGTGGCGGCGACGGCGCTGGAAAGCGGGCTGCCCGTCGCCTGCGTCGATGAAGATTTCTTCGCCGCGATGGGCTGCGAGATCGCGGCGGCGGAGTAGTGGCGGAATCCGGCAAGCGCGGCGCGCGGCTGTCGCGCCCCGCGGGGATAAGCATGGGGCGGCTCTCGTGGCGTTCCATCAGTCAGCCAGTCAGCGGCTGCGGACTGGGGTGGGCATCGGCGCTCACGAGGGGCTGAACGCCGGCGGTATGGTCTGAGCGGCATCCTACAGAAATGGCTGACCATGTAGAGGCAAATCTCATCTTGCCTACGCGCTTTCTGAGTATGCCTTCGTTCGCAAAGGGCGCGCTCGAAGACACGCTGGGGCTGGACTCGGATCAGTAGACAGGTCCACTTTCCGCGGAGACTTGGGGCGGCAGCCATCGCTGCGATGCGCCAACAGATGATCGAGTCGCCATTGCTCCTTGATCTGGCGGCTGGAGAGACCGAAGCGCTTCGGAGCCGAACGGAATGGGCTGCCGCATGTTACAGATATTCTTGCGAGCGGAGCCAGATGTAATTTCTCGAACGATTCCGGTCCCGAGCGCGGGGATGTCTGCATTTCCATAAGCAGCCGCTTCGGGGGCTCGAGGCGATTGTCGCCACTAGGCTAACCCCGCAGCCGATTTCGGGGCAGACACTCACCGCCGACACCACAGGCTTTCGCTTCGTCAATTACGCGGAATTCACCGAGCGGGTCAGGCGCTCACCATCGCCAAGGTTAGGCGCTAGCGGTTTGCGCGTCGATTCACGCGCGGGGCAAGACAGCTCGAACCTTTGTCGATACGTTCAGCCGCGCAAAGGCGCGCGCGTTGCGCCAGTGCCGGAGATGCTCCGCTTGGCATGACGTGGATCCGTTTCGGGTTTGGCGGATGCCTGTAGGGGAGGGGAATGCAAGAGTTGCAAGAAGATGCCAGACCCCGCTTCGGCAACTCCCCAGGGCAATCGCATCTTATTGCGCCAGAGCCTTACTTATCCCGTTCGAGCAGGTTCAGCGCCATGCGTCGCAGAGCGGAGAATATCTCCGCGCCGTTTCCGCGCCTCATCTTGCCTTCGTCTTCTCTGAAGCAGACATCCAGCGCCCAATGCACAGAGGTATCTATCCTCCGAGAGCCGGGGCGTAGTCCGCCCCCTCACCCACGATCGTCTCGGCTGCCCCCTTTAGAATCCCATGGCGCCTATGTCCGCTACGCAGCCGGACACGTCGAGCGTGCGGCAGTTGGGGATGGCGGCTCCCTCGTTGGGCTTGTCGTCCACCTCGACCCGTCCGATAACCAGCTTGTTGGCGGACGCCCGCGCGTCGACCATATCTATAGCCTATCTCCCTACGAACCTATCATGGGAGCGCGTCTGAGAGTCTTGCCGTCGATAGCCGCGACCTCGCGTCCATGACTTCGCTTATTTTAAACCCTCGTCTTATGTTTCGATTTGGATGCGATTGCCCTCTCGGCAACTTCAGCGCCTCCCCGCCGTTTAGTCTATAATTTGGAAAATACGCAAAACCCCGCTTAGCCCTCGCGTCAGCTGTCGATCGCGGCGGAAAGTCGAGCGGACGCTCCGGCTTCGCAACGCGCCGCGCGGAAACTGAGATTATCGCCTATGCCCATGACGACCGCAAAACTCCTCGCAGCCGCGTTGCTGTCGATACTAGCGCTGACGGTGGGCTTGGCGGCTATCGGCATCGTCGGCGCTCAGGTTGGCGCCGCGTCGCCCCTCGCGCTCGTGGCGCGGATCGATGGCGACATCGACCCTGTAGCGGCGCGGAAGCTGAAGGGCTGGATAGGGAAAGCCGAATCCGAGAACGCAGCGCTGCTGGTTCTCGAAATCGACACGCCCGGCGGGCGGCTGGACTCCATGCGCGACATGACCGGCGCGCTGCTCGACTCGCCGATTCCCATCGTGGCGTTCGTCGCGCCGTCGGGGGCTAGAGCGGCGTCCGCGGGAACCTTCATAGTAGCCGCTTCGCATGTGGCGGCGATGTCTCCGGGAACCACTATCGGGGCGGCGTCGCCTGTCGGATCAGGCGGGGACGAGCTTCCAGAAACGATAAAGGCGAAGGTTTCCCAAGACGCGGCGGCTCATCTGCGCGGAATCGCGGCTCAGCGAGGTCGCAACGCGGATGCGCTGGAAGCCACTATCTTCGAGGCGAGCGCGTACTCGGCGGAGGAAGCCCGCGCCCTTGGCGTCGTAGATATAGCGCAATCGGACATCCCGAATTTGCTGAGCGCGCTACACGGATGGACGGTAACCGTGAAGGGCGCGGAGAAGCGGCTGTCCACCGAAAGCGTCCGAATCGAGCGCGTCGAGGCTACGCTGTCGCAACGCTTTCAGGAGTGGGTAGCCAACCCGCATCTCGTGTTCATCCTGCTTGCCGTCGGCGGAGTGCTGATTCTAGTCGAGCTAATCAGCCCGGGCGGATGGGTGGCTGGAGTCGCAGGCGTGGCGCTGCTGGCGCTTGCGGTCGTAGGGCTTTGGAACCTGCCGATGAACTGGTTCGGCATCGCGCTCATCGTCGGAGGTCTGGCGCTCGTGTTCGTAGAGTTGCAGGCGCCCGGATGGGGCGGATTCGGGCTTGCGGGCGGAATCGGCATAGTGGCGGGAGGCTTCCTGCTGTTCGGCGACGCCAGCGTTCCCGGCCTGCCCGCGCCGTCCTACAGAGTGGGTTGGCTCGTTCTCGGCGGCGCGGCGACGTTCCTCGCGCTCAGCCTATCCGGCATGTTCGTTCTTGTGCGAAGGGCGAAGAGCATAGAGGTAGTCTCCCGATCCAGCCGAATCGTGGGCGAAACAGGCGTCGTGCGGAGAACGCTGGACCCGACCGGCATGGTGCAGGCGGCAGGCGAGCTGTGGACTGCGGAATCGGACTCCGGCGAAACCATCGAAGCCGGCGAGAGTGTAATCGTCGCCGAAATGGATGGCGTAACGCTGAAAGTATACAAAACCAGCAAGCTGAACGAAGTCTGAGGAGACGCCGGATGATTCCATATCTAAAGATCGTAAAGCAGTTCGAGCGGTTGGCGGTGTTCTCGCTCGGCAGGTATTCGGGGCTGAAGAACCCGGGGCTGCACGTGCTGTTCTGGCCGTTGAACGTCACGCAGAGGGTGGATCTGCGCGAAGAGGTGCTGGACATATCGCGCCAGACCAACATCACGCTGGACAACGCGCCGATAGACATAGACTTCTTGGTGTACATGCGGATCATGGAAGACCAAGCGGAGCGCGCGATTCTGGAAGTAGTGGACTACTACGGCGCGGTCGTGGGAATAGCCACGACGACGCTCCGCGCGGTGATAGGCGAGATGAACGTGGATGACGTGCTCTCCCAGCGCGAGCGCATCAACGAAGAGCTGCGTATGAAACTCGACGAGATAACCGCGCGCTGGGGCATAAAGGTCACTCAGGTAGAGATTCGGGAGATCGAGCCGGCGCGAGACATCCAAGAGGCGATGAATCGCCAGATGTCGGCGGAGCGGCTCAGGCGCGCGGCGGTCACTGAGGCGGAAGGCACTAGGCAGGCGGCTATCACGGTTGCGGAAGGGGAGAAGCAGGCGGCTATCTTGCGCGCGGAAGGGCACCGCCAATCCGAGATACTGACCGCGGAGGGCGATCAGCAGGCGGCTGTCTTGCGCGCGGAAGGGTTCAGCACGGCGCTAGACAAGATCAGCGGCGTCGCCCAGACGATAGACGCCAACACGCTGAGCCTTCAGTACTTCGACACGCTCAAAGAGCTTGGCAACAGCTCCAGCACCAAGTTCATCTTCCCGATGGAGTTCACGAACCTGCTAAGCCCGTTCCTGAACGTGGCTGCGGGCGGCGCGGCGCGCTCCGAGGGCGACTAGCTCGGCGTAGAGAAAACGGGTAGGCGGCGCTCGGCGATGGCGGTTATCCAAGCCAACCGCAACGCTAAAGCGCCGTCGAAAGCCTAGATATGGTCCTTTACCGACTTGGCTACGCTCATCGTCATGCCCGGCGTGGCGGCTATGTCTTCGAGCGACGCCTCGCGCACTCCAGAGACCGAGCCGAAGCGCCGCATCAGCATCTTCTTGCGCTTGGGGCCTACGCCCGGCACCATGTCCAGCGTGGAGCGAACGCTTTGCTTGGCGCGCCGCTGGCGGTGGAACGTGATTGCGAAGCGGTGCGCCTCGTCCCGCGCGCGCTGCACCAAGAACAGGCTTTGCGCGTTGCGCGGCAGCGTTATCGGGTCCGCGACGTATGGGACGAACAGTTCCTCGTTCTCTTTGGCTAGGCTGGATAGCGGGATGTCGTTGATGCCCAACTCCAAGAAGACCTGCAAAGCCGCGCCGAGATGCCCTTTTCCGCCGTCTATGATGACCAGATCGGGAACCACTCCCCAAGCGCTTGGATCCGGCTTGGCGTCGCCATCGCCGCCTAGGTTGCGGCGACGCGACTCCGACAGCCGCTCGAACCGTCGGGTCAGCACCTCGCGCATCATCGAATAGTCGTCGATGCCGGATACGGATTTGATCTTGAAACGTCGGTAGTGCGCGGGCTTGGGCTTGCCGTCCTCGAACACCACCATGCTGCCGACTGGGTTCGTTCCCTGCGTGTTGGATATGTCGTAGCACTCGATGCGTCGGGGAAGCTCCGGCAAGCTGAGCGCCTCTTGTAGCTCCTCCATAGCCTGCCGGTTGTTGGTGGACTCGTGCATCCGCCGGATGGTGAGCTGCGCCAGCCCCTGCTCTGCGTTTTCCGCCACCATCCGCACGAGCTTCAGCTTCTCGCCGCGCTGCGGAACGTGAAGCTGAACCGCGCCCCGCCGCTTGGCGCGCAGCCATTCGCGGATTGCGTCGATGTCGTCCGGCTCGCTCTGAAGCAGCACGCGGCGGGGGACGTATGGGTTGGCTGCGTAGAACTGCTTGACGAACGCGGATAGCACCTCGGCCGTCTCGTCGCCGTCGGCGCGGTGCATCAGGAAGTTCTCGCGCCCGATTAGCTTGCCCTGCCGTATGAAGAACACCTCCACCCAGCCGTCGCGCCCGTTCTGCGCGAGCGCTATCGCGTCCATGTCTTCGTTGGAGAGGCTCAAGACCTTCTGCCCCTCGTGAACCTTCTCTATGGCGACTATCTGGTCTCTGAGAGCCGCCGCGCGCTCGAACTCCAAGCTCTCCGCGGCTTCCTCCATGCGCGTTTGGATGCCGTTGACTACCTGATCGGTGCGCCCCTGAAGGAAGAGCGCCACTTGGTCGATTATCTCATGGTACTGATCGCGGTCTACCTTGCCGATGCACGGGCCCGCGCAGCGGTGGATATAGTAATCTAGGCAGGCGCGGTCGTCATTGCCGGTTATCGTCTTGGTGCATGAGCGGTATGGGAAGAGCTTGTTGAGCAGCGCGAGCGTCTTGCGAACGCTCGCGGCGTTGGCGAACGGACCGAAGTAGCGCGCGCCGTCGTCCCGCACTCGGCGGGTCAGATAGACGAGGGGGAAATCTTCGGCGGCGTCTATCTTGATGAAGGGGTATGATTTGTCGTCCTTGAGGCGGGCGTTGTACTGGGGCTGATGCCGCTTGACGAGGTTGCTTTCGAGGATGAGCGCTTCTTGTTCGGACTCGGTCACGATGAACTCGAAATCGCTCACGCGGCGCACCATGCGGCGTATCTTGGGCGGCATCCCGGAGGGGCTGCCGAAGTAGGAGGATACGCGGTTTCGCAGGCTTGCCGCCTTGCCCACGTAGAGGATTTCGTCGTTCGCGGCGCGCATGAGGTATACGCCCGGCGAGGCGGGAAGGGCGCGGAGACGCTCCGCGAATGCTGGCGTTTGAACTGCTGCCACGCTGTCCCTCGCGGTCATTGGCGGTCGTTTCGCCGCGCGCGCTCGACGCGGACCCGGCGTCCGCGCGCCGCTACTGGTTGAGAACTACCGTCAGAACTCCCAGCGCGATAGCCATCAGAATGGTCAGGACGCCGATTCTGAGAAGCTCGGAACCTAGGTAGGGATACATCGCAAGCGGCTCCACAGGCGCGCGGTTTCGGGTTGGGCGTCTGCGGATGGAGGGCGCGGCGGCTAACGTTGGCGCGGCGCTCGCCGCCGTCTGAGGCGCGGCGGCTGGCGCCGGCGCTGGCGTCGCAACTCGACGCGACGGCGCCCTGCGCGTCCGCGTCGCTGACGGCTGGGCTGCGTTCGCCCGCGCCGCGGCTCCGGAGCGACGGCGGCGACGCCCGCTGAGCCGCGCCTGACGCGATGCCGCCCGTTTGTTCTTGCTTGGCATGGCTATACGCTCCCAGTCGAGTTCGTCCGCTCGATTCTTCCATTGAGCATAGACGCATCGGCGCGCGGTTGCAAATCAGAGGGTGTAGAAGGGGTTCCTTTTCTACACTCATTCATTTGCCAGAATCAGGATTCTCTGGATTAGTGGATTTCCAAGATAGCGCCGTGAAAATCCTGAGAATCGCAGAATCATGCGAATCTTGATTCTGACAATCGCGGGGCGTCTCTCGAACACGCTCTCAGGAACGCGGATGGGCGAAATCGTATTCGGATCGCACGTGCTCGCTGGTCAAGTGCGTGTACACCTGCGTAGTGGTGATGCTGGCGTGTCCGAGAAGCTCCTGCACGTGGCGAAGCGGCGCGCCGCCCCGCAGAAGGTGGGTGGCGAAGCTGTGGCGGAGCGTGTGCGGCGTTACCTTGCCGTTCAGCCCAGCCTTTTCGCTGTACCTTTTGAGGATGAGCCAGAACCCTTGCCGGGTCAGGCGGCTTCCGCGGCGGTTTAGGAACAGCGCGGCGGACGTCTTTTCGCCGAGCAGGGGAGGGCGAGCCTCCTCTATGTAAGCCCCTAGCAGGCGCGCCGCCTGTTCGTGAACCGGTATCACGCGCTCCTTGCCGCCCTTGCCGAAGCAGCGAACGTACCCGCCCGCGCTGTCGACGTCGTCCAGATCGAGCGACGTTAGCTCGCTTACCCTCATGCCCGTTGCGTAGAGCAGCTCCAGCATCGTCTGATCGCGCAGACCCTCCGGGGTGGACAGGCTCGCGGGAATGGACAGCAGCCTATCTATCTCCTCGACAGCAAGCGGCTTGGGGAGCGACCTGCCGACCTTCGGCGCGCCGATGTTGGCGGCGGGGCTGCCCTCTATCTCGCCCTCGGCTACGAGGAAACCGAACAGAGACTTGAACGACGCTATCTTGCGCGCTCTGGTAGTTTCCGAATATCCTAACTCGTGCAGATAGAGAACGTAATCCGCCATCGTCCGTTCGGACACGTCAGCCCAGCCAGATGGCGCGGGGTTGCGCGCGTCTAGGAACTCCATTAGCTGGTTCAGGTCGTTGCGGTACGCCGAGAGCGTGTTGGAAGACACTCCGCGCTCGACGGTCATATAGTGAAAGAAGTCTTCTAGCTTGTCTCTCATCCCTAAGCCTTTCTTGCGCGAGCCTTTCGCGGCGGCGCTTCGAACGCAGACAATTCAATCACAGCGCGCCCGCGCGCTAATGGCGGCTTTTGGTCAGCATTGCGGGAGAACCCGCCAGATTCGCGGCGGAGAGCGCCAAGCATGATAGAGATAGACATAGCCCCGAACGTAATCGCAATGGCTGGCTTCGTGCTTAGCTGGCACGGCGCGTTCAGCTTCGTGGCGGTAGCGACGGCGGTGTTCCTAGTGGGTCGGTGGGCGCCTCTGCGCGGCATAGACCCGGACGACGTATATTCGATAGCGCTCTGGGCGATAATCGGCGGCATAGTGGGCGCGCGCATCGTTCACGTCGTGGACAACTGGACAGTGTACCAAGCCGACCTGACGAGGATATTCGCCGTCTGGAGCGGCGGAATCGGGCTGTGGGGCGGCATACTCGGCGGATTCATCGTCGGCTCGCTGTACGCGCTCTGGAAGAAGCATCCCGTAGGCGTCATCGCAGACCTCACCGCGCCCGCCCTGCTGCTGGTTCAGACCATAGGCAGGCTGGGAGACATCGTAAACGGCGAGCATTGCGCCAGAGCGTGGGATTTCGCGCTGGGCTTCGTGTGGACGAACGACGCATCCGACGCGCGAAGGTGTCTCAACGGCGTGGGGGAGTCGGTGCAGCCGGTAATCGCCTACGAGATGATCTGGAACATGCTGGCGCTCGTCCTAATCTGGAAGCTGCGCGACAGGCTGCGACCGGATGGGATGCTGTTCGCGCTGTATCTGGCGCTCTACTCGCTGGGCAGGTTCGGCATCTCGTTCCTGCGCGAAGATCGCGTGTGGGCGCTTGGGATGCAGGAGGCGCACTATATCGCGCTGCTGTGCTTGGCGGTTACTGTGCCGCTGCTGCTAATCAAGGCGCGCCCAGTGAACCCCAAGCTCGCAATTGCGAACGCCGCGGCTGCGGTCAGGGACAGGCGCTCTCGCGCGGAGCGGCGCAGGGACAGGCGGCGGTAGGGGCGGGAAGCCGCTAGTTCGATGGCGCGAGGTCTTCGACTACCAGCTGACGCCGCGCCCGCCCTCTGAACGTGTTGCGCTCCATGCTGTAGGCGATGTCCACGCCGCGGCTGCGATTCAGATCCGCCAAGCGGCTCCCCTGCCGGAATGCTATCGCGTCCCACGCCGTTTCGCCGTCTCTCAGCCGCAACTTCAGGTGCGCGCCGCCTTTGCCCACCGTCAGCGCGCCGAGCGTCTGCAAGCCGAGCGCGGCGAACAGCGGCTTGGGGTTGCCCTTCTTGCCGAACGGCGCGAGCTTCTCCGTGAAGCCGAACAGTTTATCCCACACCATAGACGGGCTTGCGCGCATGTCGAGCGGCAGCATCGGCTCGGTCAAGCCGATGGACAGGCTCTCGAAGTATTCGGCAAGCTCGGGGAGGTTGTCGTTGGGGATGGTGAAGCCGGCGGCTTGCGCGTGTCCGCCGAAGCGCGTCATCAGGTGGCTGCGCTCTTGCAGTATCGAATGGATGTTGCAGCCCGGCACGCTGCGCGCGCTCGCCCTGCTCTCGTGTTCGCCCACCGACAGAACTACGGCGGGCTTGCCGCGCGATTCGGCGAGCCGCGCGGCTATCAGCCCCACGACGCCGTTCTTCCATGTTCGGCTGCCTACCATGACCACTTCGGGCAGCGCGTAGGGATAGCGGCGGCTAACCTGCGCCTGCGCCTTCTCGACCCCCGCTTCGGTAAGCTCCCTTCGTTCGACGTTCAGATAGTTCAGACGCTCCGCCATCTCTCTGGCGACAAGCTCATCTTCGGCGGAAAGCAGCTCTAGGCTTATGCCGGGATCGCCGAGCCTGCCCGGGGCGTTCAGGCGGGGGATTATCTGGAAGACGAGCGCTTCCGCGTCCAAGTCTTTGTCGCCCAATCCCGCCGCCTGCGCCAGCGCGCTCAGCCCTACGGAGCGGGCGTCGTTCATGCGCCGGATGCCCTCGCTTACGATGTAGCGGTTCTCGTCTACGAGCGGACCCACGTCGCCGACGGTGCCGAGCGCGGCAAGCGCCAGAAGGTCTGTAGGCTCGTCGCGACCCGCGTCGTCGAACAGAGCTTGCGCCAGCTTGTACGCCATGCCCGCGCCCGTAAGCTCCGGGAATGGGTAGGCGTTGTCTGGACGATGCGGGTTCACGAGCGCGGCGACAGGGTAGGGCGGCATGTCGGTTACCGTGTGATGGTCGGTAACTATCATGTCCACGCCCCGCGCGGCGGCGGTTGCGTGGCCCGGGTCCGACAATCCGCCGCAGTCTACGGTTACTATCACGGACACCCCGCGCTCCGCCAAGTCGGCGACGGCGCGCTCGTTCAGCCCGTGCCCCTCGCTCATGCGGTTGGGCAAGTATGGCGCGACACGCCCGCCGAGCCGCCTCAGCGCGGTGGAGAGAACGGCGGTTCCGCTGATGCCGTCCATGTCGAAGTCGCCATAGACGCAGATGAGTTCGCGCTCGGCGACAGCGCGGCTCAGCCGTCGAGTCGCCGCGTCCATGTCCGGCAGCAGCGCGGGGTCGTGCATGTCGGAAGCCGACGGCGATAGGAACGCTTCCGCCGCCGCGCGGGTCTTCAGATTGCGGTTGTACAGCAGCTGCGATTGGGCGCGGGGGAAGCCAAGCTCAGCGACGACGCTGTCCGGCACAGTCGGCGGGAGCGTCCAGTTGGGTTTCATGCGGCGCGTCCTCCCACCGCCGCCGGGCGGCGGCTACTCTTCGAACTCTTGGAACACCAGCGAGGCGTTATGCCCGCCGAACCCGAACGAGTTGCTCATCGCGCTCCGAATGCGCCCGCGTCGGGGCATGTGGGGCGTGTAGTCCAGATCGCAATCCGGGTCTGGCGTCTCCAGATTGATAGTGGGCGGGATAGCCCACTTGGAAAGCGCCATTACCGTAACCGCAGCTTCCAGCGCGCCGCTAGCGCCTAGCAGGTGTCCTGTCATCGACTTGGTGGAGCTTATCGGAATGCGGTAAGCCTCTTCGCCGAACACCGCCTTGACCGCCATAGTTTCGTATCTGTCGTTGAGCGGCGTGGAAGTGCCGTGCGCGTTGATGTAGCCTATCTCTTCCGGCAGAACGCGCGCCTGTTCGAGCGCTTTGTTCATGGCGCGCGCCGCGCCCTCGCCCTCCGGCGCGGGCTGTGTGATGTGGTGCGCGTCCGCGGTGGAGCCGTATCCCACAAGCTCGGCTATCGGCTGCGCTCCCCTAGAGACGGCGTTTTCCAGCGTTTCCAGAACCAGAGTCGCGCCGCCTTCGCCGAGAACGAACCCGTCGCGGTCGGCGTCGAACGGTCGCGATGCTTTCTGCGGGTCGTCGTTGCGCTTGGAAAGCGCGTGGCAGGCGTTGAATCCCGCTACCCCGATGGGGCATATCGCCGCTTCTGAGCCGCCCGCGAGCGCGACATCGACATCGCCGCGCCGAATCGCCTCGAACGCTTGCCCAATGGTGTCGGCCGCGCTCGAACACGCCGACACCGTGCTGTAGTTAGGCCCCTTCGCGCCGAAGAGCATGGACACTTGTCCCGAAGCCATGTCCGGCAGCATCATTGGGACGAGGAACGGCGACACGCGGCGGGGTCCGCGCGCGTCCAATACCCCGATTTGGCTTTCGAGCGTGATGATGCCGCCGATGCCGCTTGCGAGCATTACGGATACGCGGTTTCGGTTCTCGTCGTCCACGGCTATGCCGGCGTCGTCCACGGCTTCTATCGACGCGGCGGCGGCGAGCTGAACGAACCTGTCCATGCGGCGCGCCTGTCTCCTGCCCACAACGCCGTCCGCGTCGAAGCCGTCTACCTCGGCGGCTATCGTAGTGCCGTATCCGTCGGTGTCGAAGGCGGTTATAGGGCCTACGCCGGAGCGCCCCGCCAGCATATTCTTCCATGTCGAATCGGCGTCCAGCCCCAGCGGGCTGACAACGCCTACTCCGGTTATTACGACTCGGTTCGCAACTGGCACGGCATTTCTCCAAGCTGCGCGGGGCGGCGCGAGCGCGCCCGGCGCGGTTTCGCCCGCTTGCGGGCTGCGTTGGCTTTTCTAATCAATCCGGGCGCTGGTTCCTGCGAAATGGCTGGGACGACGACGCGCGCAGCCTGAAAAAGGCGAGCGCCATCGCCTCGTACAGGCGGCTTCGCTCAGCCGCCGCCGAACCGACGCTGCGGACCGCGCGGGTCGAGTCCGCCACTTCGAGCGACATCTCGGCGGGCGGGCGCTCGCAGGACAGCCGCACGCTCACCCAGCCGCCGCCGGGGCGCTCTAGCGTCCAACGCAATGGTACGTCAGCGTCTCTTCTCCGTTGTCCGCCGCGCCGGGTTCCACTCCGCGCGTGGTGAACAGCTCGCCCTTGCCGTCGAACAGCGCGGAATCGAACTCTATCAGCGCCTCGCCTATATCTCTGTCCAGATCGTCGGCGGCAGCCCACACGCGGCAGACTGTTTCCAGATCGGCGGGCAGGGTGGGAGCGTATGCGCTTGCGCGCTGGATGAAGTCCGCGCCCGTCTCGCCGTATGCGATCATGCGACGCGCGAATTCCACCCACTCGCCGCAGCGCGACGGGTGAGGGGCGCTCTCTTCAGGCTTGTCGCTCACTGGCCGCCTCTCGCCCGCTATCGCTCGGCGTCGCCCCAACTGTGGAATGACGACGCCCACGCCATGCTAGTATACATACATTCCATAGCGAGGCGGCAATTGACATTTACCGAGAGAGAATCGCGCGGGCTATTTGCGCCCGCGCCGCGAACGGCGCGGCTGGATACGCACGGCTGCAAGCTGAATCAAGCGGACACGCAGGCGCTGGCGAGGAGGTTCGCGGAGGCGGGATACGAGATTGTGGGCGGAGACCGCGACGACGCCGACGTGTATGTGCTGAACACCTGCACGGTTACGCACGTAGCCGACCGCAAGGCGCGGCAGGCGGCTCGGGCGCATAGGCGGCGCAACCCGAATGCGATAATCGCAGTCACTGGCTGCTACGCCGAGCGCGCGGCGGACGATCTGCGCGCCATGCCTGAGATCGATCTCGTCGTCGGCAACGGCGGCAAGGCGTCGCTAGTCGAGATGTTAGACGGCATCGCGCCTTCCACCGCGTGCGCGGTGGGCGACGACTCCCCGCTGACGCCGGTTCTCAGGATGCGCTCCCGCGCTATGATCAAGATTCAGGAGGGCTGCGATCAGGTCTGCGCGTACTGCATCGTGCCAAAGGTGCGCGGCAGAGAACGGAGCGTGCCGCCCGAGCGTATCGTGGCGATGGCGAACGCCTACGTCGCCGCGGGCTGCCAAGAGATAGTCCTCACCGGCACGCAGCTAGGCTCTTACGGGTTCGACCTAGATGGGATAGACATCGCGGGCTTGGCGTCCCGGCTGCTGGCGGAAAGCGCCGCGCCGCGCATCCGCATTTCGTCGCTTCAGCCGCAAGACATATCCGACGAGTTGCTGGAGCTGTGGGCGGACAGCCGCCTATGCCCGCATTTCCACGTTCCGCTTCAGAGCGGCAGCGACGCCACGCTCGCGCGCATGAGACGCCGATACGCCGCGGCGGAGTTCGTAGACGCGGTTCGGCGCGTTCGGGAAGCCGTCCCCAACGTGTCCATAACCGCCGACGCCATAGTCGGCTTCCCCGGAGAGACGGACGCGGATTTCAGGCGCACCGTCGAAGTGTGCGTGGAGGCGGAGCTGTCCGCGCTTCACGTGTTCCCATACTCTATCCGCCCCGGCACGAGCGCGGCGCACTTCGGCGAGCAGGTGGACGCGCAGGTCAAATCCGCGCGCGCGGCGGAGCTTGGCGGTCTGGCGCGAGAGCTGTCCGCAGCGTTCAGGGCGCGCTTCATAGGCAAATCCCGCCCCACGCTGTGGGAGCGCGCGACGGAGGACGCCAACGGCGCGCTGGCGTGGTCGGGATTGACCGACAACTACATCCGAGTTCGCGCGACGACGGACGCCCAGCTTGCGAACCGCATCACGGCGGTGAGGCTAGTCTCGATGGAAGGCGGGTGGATGCGGGCGGAGATAGCCTAGCTGCCATTCGCGCCTTCTATTCCTCGAGAGGGGTTCGACGATAGGGAGTAGGCGCTCCCAGTCGTCAGAATCAGGATTCGCGTGATTCTGGGATTCTCAGGATTTTCACGCGCTATCTTGGAAATCCACTAATTCCCCAGAGAATCCTGATTCTGACAGTGGGCGGGCTGTCCCGCCCCGGGGTTCCCGTCCTAGATATCCACGTACACCAGCTGCGGAACGCCCCCGCGGTCGCGCACATATGCGGCGTTTCGCTCGTGTCCGTTGCCGAACACTATTAGCCAGCCGTCGCTCATCGCCATCTCCAGCAACTCGCGCTTTTGGACTAGCGTGTCGTTGGGGAACTCGGCGCTGGCTGGTATGTGGTGAGCGGGCAGGTGGAAGGGCGTCGGGAAGAGGTCTCCGGAGTATATGACCCGCTCGCTGCCGAATTCGATGAACACCACTTGGTTGCCCTGCGAGGGTCCGGGCATGAGCTTCACCCTTACGCCGGGGATTATCTCGTCCTCGGGTTCTAGGAAGTGAATCAGATCGCGTTCCGCCAGCGGCTCGAAGTCGTCTTCGTGGAACGCCTCCACGTAGCGTTCGTTCGGTTGCATGGCGGCTTCCCACGAGTCCTTCTGAACCATGTACTTCGCCTTGTTGAAGTGCGGTATCGCGGTGCCGGTTCTGTCCAGCTTTGTGCAGCCTCCGCTGTGAACGAATTGCAGGTTGGTCAATACCACGATGTCTATGTCGCGCGCGGTCAAGCCGAGCGGCCTGAGTCCGCTCCTGATGAGCTTGTTGCCGCTCAGGCTGTAGTCGGCTTTCATCTCCGACAGCCTCTTGCCGCCTGCGCCGGTGTCTATCAGCACGTTCACTTCGGGGGTTCTGATGAGCATCGCGTTCAGCCCGTATCGGACGCGGTTGCGGCGGTCCGGCTTGATGAAGCGCTCCCACGCGCTGCGCGCAAGCTGTCCGAACGCGACGCCGCCATCCACCATTAGGCTGCCGTCTTTGAGGAGATCGACGTGAATGTTCCCGATCTGCATATGTTCAGCCTCCTAGAGAGAAAAGATAATTTCTTGATTAAGGCGCTGACAGATAGGCGCGCCAAAACCGACTCGCGAGATCGACAGGCAAGCGCGGCTTGCGCGCTATGCTGCGATTCAGCCATGCCGCGCGGCTCTTTCAAGTGGCGGCGAGGTCAAGCGTCGGACGATGCGCGACGCTTCGGTCGGGGACTTTTCGGAGCGCCGTTTTAGGGGATCGCTACGCGCTTCGAGCGCGGGGCGGGCGGCGCGATTTCTATCGCTTCCGCGCGCCGCAGGTTCGATCCACCCGTGTCAGCTACGCTATATAGCCTATGCGCGGGGCGGTAGCGTGTCAAGCGGGAGATGGTAAATCCAAGAGGCGAATTTTGAGAAAACGATTTATATCCACTAGAATTTAGTGAAATACAATTACAGTATTCGGATAAATGTTACGAAATTCGTAACGCCCCAAAGCTGAACGCATTCGATAAAGGATGAAAATGGTAGGGGAGCGGTACGGAATAGCGCACCGCTCCCCTATGCTTGGTGTGGGATATCCAACGCGCGGCTGGCTTCAGCGCAGCGTATCGACAGCCACCTGAAACGCCTCTAGCGTCTGCTCGATATCCGCGCCGGTGTGGGCGGTGGACATGTAGAACTTCGATGCGCCTTTGAATACGCCGCGTTCGACGACAGCCGCGTTGAATTGGCTCATCATATCCGCGTCGGCGGCGAGCGTGGACCTGTAATCCACTATCTCTTCGCCGGTGAAGTAGACGTCGAACAGCACGTCTTCGCCGGTGACGCGCGCGGGTATCTCGGCTTCGTCCAGCATCCGCTGGAGGCTGCGCCGCAGATGGCTTCCGGCGGCTCGCATAGACTCATACGCGCCGGGGCGCCTGAGAATCTCCAGCGTCTTCAGCCCCGCCACGGCGGCTATGGGGTTGCCGCTGAGCGTGCCGACTTGCGGCATGAAGTCTTCGGACGGCACGGAATCCGCGTCCATGTGCGCCATGATGTCGTCGCGCCCCGCGATAGCCGTCAGTGGGAAGCCGCCCGCGACAGCCTTGCCCAGCGTGCATATGTCGGGCGTGACGCCGTAATGCTCCTGCGCGCCGCCGTAGGCGAACCTGAAGCCGGTAACCACCTCGTCGAATATCAGCGGCAGCCCGAACTCGTCCGCGAGCGCGCGCAGCCCCTGCAAGAAGCCCGCGCGCGGCGGTATGAGCCGCTGGAACGGCTCGACGATGATGCCGCCGATGTCGTCGTGATTCTCCTCGACGATGCGGCGCGTAGTCTCGATGTCGTTGAACGGCGCTATCAGCATCTGATCCCGTATAGCCTTGGGAATGCCTGCGGAGTCGGACGATGCGAGGGGGAAGTCCGGCGGATCGGATGGCCCCATGCTCATTAGCGCGTAGTCGTTCATGCCGTGAAAGCCGCCCTCGAACTTGAGAATCTTGTCTCGCCCCCTGTACGCGCGGGCGGCGCGCATGGCGTACAGCGTAGCCTCGCTGCCGGTGGAGCTGAACCTGACCTTCTCGGCGCACGGCACGGCGCGGATGATCTCTTCCGCAAGCTCGATGGCGTGCGGGTTGTTGGCGAAGAACGTCGTTCCTTTGTCAAGCTGCTCCCGCACCGCCTCGATCACCTCCGGGTGGCTGTGACCGACTATCATGGGTCCAGATCCGAGCAGGTAGTCGATATATTCGTTTCCGCTGGCGTCCCAAATGCGGCTGCCCTCGCCGCGGCTGATTACGACGCCCCCGCCGACGTTGCCGAGACTCCCGCCGGGCAGCGCGGCGTTGGCGCGCTCCGCCAGCCGCCGCTGGTAGTCCGACTGAATGCGACTCATAGCGAAGCTCCTCTTCTTTCTTAGGGCTGTGACCAAGCCCCCCGAATAGGTTCGGGGATGCTGACGAAACTATAACAGAGCGCCAAAAACGCGGCAAAAGGGGAGGGGCGGACTCTCGCCCTGCGCGCGCCGCCCTTTCCCATGCGCGGCGTTGCGCTATAATGCGAGTGTAGCCAGCAGATGGGGGATTGCCGACATGCGTATGGAAGTTGTTCAGGGCGACATAGCGAAACGCGACGACGCGGCGGTGGTGGTGAACCTGTTCGAGGGCGTGGCTTCGCCCGGCGGCGCGACGGGGGCGGTAGACCGCGCGCTGGGCGGCGCCGTCTCGGATCTCATCGCGCAGGGAGACATCAGCGGCAAGCGCGGCGAAAACGCGCTGATATACACGCTCGGAAACATGCCCACGCGAAGGGTAGTCGTCGCCGGGCTTGGCGCGCGAGACGAATTCGACGCCAACGTCGCCCGCGAGGTTCACGCTGGAACGGCGCGGATGCTGCGGGCTGCGGGCGTCTGCGAGTACTCCACCATCCTGCACGGCGCGGGAATCGGCGGGATGGACGCGGGCTTGGCGGCGCAGGCGGCGGCGGAAGGCGTTCGGCTCGGGCTGTACTCGTTCGACAAGCACAAGGCGCAGCCGTCGAACGCAGCCGTCGAGCGGGTGAGCGTAGTCGAGTTCGACGGCTCTAAGCTAGACGCGATAGGGCAGGCGCTGGAGCGCGGCTCGGCTATCGCCGACGCGGTGAATCTGGCGCGCGAGATGGGCAACGAACCCGCGAACCATATGACCCCCACGCGCATGGCGGAGATAGCGCTCGAAGTGGCGAGCGAGTCCGGCATGACGCTGGAGGTGATGGAGCGCGCCGACGTCGAGCGGCTCGGCATGGGCGCGTTCGCAGGCGTGGCGCAGGGCAGCGAAGAGCCGCCGAAGCTCATCATTCTCAAGTACGACGGAGACCCGGACGACCCCCAAAACAACTTGGGGCTGCTAGGCAAGGGCATAACGTTCGACAGCGGCGGGCTGGACATAAAATCCGCCGCCGGAATGCTGACGATGAAGAGCGACATGTCCGGCGGCGCGTGCGTCATAGGCGCGATGAAGGCTATAGCCGCGCTGCGCCCGAAGATAAACGTGTGGGGAATCGTCCCGGCTACGGAGAATATGCCCGGGCGCCGCGCGCAGCGCCCCGGCGACGTGGTTCGCGCTATGAACGGCAAGACGATAGAGATAGGCAATACCGACGCCGAGGGCAGGCTGGTTCTGGCGGACGCGCTTTGCTACGCGGTATCGAACGGGCTGAGCAGGATAGTGGACGTGGCGACGCTGACCGGCGCGGTGCGCGTAGCGCTGGGAGACGCCGCGACGGGCGTGTTCGGCAACGATCAGGCGTGGGTGGATACGGTCATAGCCGCCGGCGCGATCGTGGGAGAACGCATGTGGCAGCTGCCCACATACGCCTCCTACAAGCCCGAATACGATAGCGATGTGGCGGACATCCGCAACATCGGCGGCGCGGGCGCGGGCGCTATCATCGGCGCGATGATCATCGGGGAATTCGCCGGGGATTCCAAGTGGGCGCACCTAGACATCGCGGCGACTACGAGAACCACCGCGACGAGGGGCATCCACCCCAAGGGTTCGACGGGCGTGCCGGTGCGCGCGCTGATACGGTTGGCGACGACTCTGGGCGCGAGCCGCTGATAGCGCTCGCGCAAGCGCGAGAATTGAACATATTTCGGCCGTGTGTTAGCATTCTGGAAAACCCCAGGAGGTCCATTTGCCTTGACTACAAGACCACGCTGGACCTTCATCACCAACCACGGGCTCGTGCTTAGTTACATCTACCACTATCCAACCAGCACAGCCCGCGAGATAGCCCAACACATCGGGGTCACCGAGAGAACCACTCACAAGATAATCTCGGACCTTGTGGCAACGGACTATCTCACCCGAAAGAAGGTCGGCCGAAGAAACGAATACAGCGTCGATCCGACCATCCCCCTGCGTCACCATACCAAGAACGACATCAACGTCTCCGAGCTGCTGGAGGCGCTGACTAGTCGCGATCTGCACGACATCATGGACCCGCAGGGGGAGGATCCCCAGGCGGATTCCTGCGCCGAATGCGCTCGAACGCGCGCGGCATTGACCGCGCTGATAGAACGGCGCTAAAATCACCTCGCAATCATGGTGGGCGTGGCCGAGTGGTAAGGCGCCAGGTTGTGGCTCTGGAGATCGAGGGTTCGAACCCCTTCGCCCACCCCAATGCGCCATTCTTCGCATATCCCCCTTTCGTCTTTTGCCCGCGCTAGGAGAGTCGCCTAATGCCGCCTCGATTCGCCTCTGTGGACACGCTGAGACCGGGCGACCCACAAGGCAATCGGATGGTTCTGCGCCTGTCGACGGCTAACGGGCTGAACGTCTACGCCATTGGCGTTCCGCAGGATTGGCCCTCCCGCACAGGCCCAACGTGGTGCTACGTGTTCGAGCATGAGGGCGTTACGCTGGTGGACCCGGGCGCGCAGGGTTCGTTCTCCGAACTGGAAGACGGCTTGCGCGTAGCCGGCTACTCGCCGCGCGACATCGACCGCGTTATCGTAACGCACGGACACGCCGACCACGACGGATCCGCGGCTCAGATGATGGATTCGTCCGACGCCGGCTTGTGCGCGCATCGGATGTACGCCGCGCTCATCAAGCACAACCCTTGGGATGTGCAGAAGCGCGGCGCTTCGCCGATCCACGCCGAGATGAGCCGCGTCGTAGCCGCCAGCCGAGACCGCAGGAGCGAATCCTACGCGGCGCGCAACCGCCGCTACGTGGAAGCGCGCAAGGGGCTGACGGTGAGCCATCAGGTTGCGGACGGCGACCGCGTAGGCGATCTCGGCTTCATATACGCGCCCGGACACTCGCCGGACGAGCTTTGTCTGACGCTCGACGGCGTGGTGTTCACCGGCGACCACGTTCTTCCCGAAATCACGCCGCATCCAACGACCAAGGCGGATTACGCCGACCACGTGATGCAAGACATTCCCGAAGAGTACAGCCAGCCGTCGAAAGCCTATGGGCTGGAGGCGTACATGAGATCGCTCAAGACTATACTCGATCTCGGCGAAGAGCTTGCGGTTCTGCCAGCGCATCGGCTGTACAATCGCGGGCAGTTCAACTTCGTCTCGGTGAACAGGGCGGGGGAGGTCATCAGCCACCACGGGCGGCGCTTCGAGCAGATACTTCAGCGGATGTCGGACCGTCCGGCGGGGCTGGAGGAGGTTACGCGGGGCGTGTTCGAGCGGCGGAAGCTGTCGGGCGGAAACCTGTTCATGGCGATGTCCGAGGTCGTCGCGCATGTCGAGATGCTCGAAGACCTCGGCGACGTGGAAATCACCGAGGAGCGCAAGCTGCGCCGCACAGGCTCCCGCGCGTTTCGCAATTTCGTTCGAGAATTGCTAGACTAGAGACAGCGGTTCTGCGGCGCTGCTCGCGCGTCTGTAGCTCAGGGGACAGAGCACTGGTCTTCGGAACCAGGTGTCGCGGGTTCGAATCCTGCCAGGCGCGCCACTCCTGCCCGCCACGCGAGCCGCCGCCTCTCACGGCTCGCGCCAGTACGCCACCCCCACCACGCCCGCGCCGGTGTGCGCGCCCATCGCCGGCGTGAACTCCGTAACGAAAAGCTCGGCGCAGCGCATCTCGCGTTCCAGCGCGGACGCCAGATAGCGCGCCGGTTCCTCAGCCGCCGCGTGCATGACGCTGACGTGGATGGGGCGGCTTCCCGCGCGCGCCTTCACTAGCTCGACGAGTTTCGCCGTTGCGCGCCGCGCGGTTCTCGGCTTGGCGACGCCGCGCACCTCGCCGCCGCTCAGCTCGAACACCGGCTTCAGCTTCAGCAAAGACGCGGCGGCATGAGCTATGCGCGGTACGCGCCCCCCCTTTGCCAGATAGTAGAGCGTATCCACGTAGGCGAACAGGCGGACGCGCTCTCGAACGCGCGCGGCGGCGGCGGATACGGCGTCTATGTTCGCGCCGGAGTTCGCGGCGCGCAGCGCTTCCCACGCTATCAGCCCCTGCGCTCCCGCAGCCGTGAGCGAATCCAAGATGCGGATGTCGGCGTTCGGCTGGTTGGACAGCAGGCGCGCGCGCGCCGTCTCCGCCGAGTCTCGCGACGCGCTGAACGCGCCGCCGACGGTTACGCACAACGCGGCGTCCGCCACTTCGAGCGCCTGCCGAAACGCTACTAGGTAGCTCGCGGGCGTGGGAGCGGACGTTGTGGCGACGGGGCTGCGCCGCTGCATCTCGTAGAACGCGGCGGGCGTTAGGTCTACGCCGTCGCGGTACGAAACGCCGTCTACGTGAAGAAGCATCGGCGCGATGAACGCATTGGGAGCGTCTCGGAAGCCGTCGGGAAGCGACGCCGCGCTGTCTACGACGATGGCAGCCCTGACGGCGGCTGAGTCGCGCGGGTGTGGCATTCTCGGATCCCTTGCCGCTCGCATCCACTAGGCTAATCGCGCTCGCTGCGCCGATTATGCTGAATGCTCGGCGGCGCGTCAACAGCGCCCCGCCGCGCGTCCGCATTGAACGAAATCGGGGCGCTGATGTAGAATCGTTCGAACAGCAGGAGGAGCCTCCGCTTTGGAGACGAACCAGATTTCCAGACTGCGGGGGATGCGCGACTACGATCCCACGTGGGTCGAGGCGAACCGCAGCATCGCCGACAAGGTCTCGTCCGCGCTTGCGGAGGGCGGCTATCTGCCGCTGGATACGCCGCTTCTGGAACAGACAGATCTGTTCGTGCGGCGCTCAGGCGGGGAGATAGCGGGCAACCTGTACACCTTCACCGATCCGGGCGGCGCGTCCGTCAGCCTGCGTCCGGAGTTCACGCCGTCGGTCATCCGCTGGCATATCGAAAACGCCTCCGAGCGCCCCGGCGCGCGCAGGTTTCGATACTCAGGCCCAGTCCTGCGGTATGGCGGACGGGGCGGCGGACGGCTTAGGCAGTTCACTCAGAGCGGCGGAGAGCTGATAGGCGTTGCCGAACCGAATGGAGACTTGGAGATACTCCAACGCGCGGCGCAGTGCCTAGCGGCGGCGGGCATGTCGAACAGTTCGCTGAAGGTTGGGCATATCGGCGTGGTGAGAGACCTCGTTCGGGCGCAAGGGTTGTCCGAGCGGCTTCGGATGTTCACGCTTTCCAACCTCGAACAGATAGACCGCGGCGACGGCGAGGGCATAGAACAGCTCACGCGCAAAGCCGCCGCCGCTGGGCTGGTCTACCCGGACGACTGCGAGCCGAGCGGCGCGCCGGCGGACGTGGACGGCTTGGCGCGCGGTTTGGACGCGCTTGGCGCGTCGCTCCCCGGCGCGACGGGCAGGCGAACGCCGGAACGAATAGTGGCTAGGCTCGTCAGCCGAATGCGGCAGGCGTCGCCGGAGTCGGAATTTCGCTCCGCGCTCAGGAGCGTAGCCGCGCTTGCAAGCGAGCGCGGCAGCCCGTCTCAGGCGCTAGACGGCGCAGCGCGCGTGATGGAGTCATGCGGCGCGTCTCTCGCCGCTCTCGAAGGGCTTGCCCACACGCTGAAAGAGTTTTCCGAAGCCGTCGGAGACGCCTCCGACGTTCGGCTGGATCTGTCTTTCGTTCGAGGGCTGGCGTACTACACGGGAATAGTGTTCGAGTTCAGCGCGGACGCGCCCGGCGGCGCAGTGTCGCTAGGCGGCGGCGGCAGGTACGACGAGCTGGTTCGCGCGCTCGGCGGGGCGGACACGCCGGTGTGCGGGTTCGCGCTCGACGTGGACGCGCTGGCGAGGGCGGTTGCGGCGGCCGCCGCTGGGCGCGCGGGGGAAGCATGACCACCGCTCAGAAGCTCCGCCTCGCGCTCCCAAGCAGCGGCGCCCTGCACGAACCGAGCATAGAATTCCTGCGCTCGTGCGGGCTGTCCGTCTCGCGCGCCAACAGCCGACGCTACATCGCCGAGATGCGCTCCGCGCCCGACGTCGCGGTCATGTTTCAGCGCGGTTCGGACATCACCGCGAAGGTGGACGACGGCAGCGTGGATATGGGCATCGTGGGCGAAGATCAGTTCTTGGAAAGCCGCCGCGAGGACGGCGACAGCAGGGTAGTGGTGGACAGGCTAGGATTCGGCAAGAGCAGCCTCGTCATCGCGGTGCCGGATTCGTGGGTGGACGTTACCTCCATAGCCGACCTAGCGGACGTGGCGATGGAGTTTCGCTCGCGCGGTCAAGAGCTGCGCGTCGCCACCAAATATCCCCGTCTGATTCAACGCCACCTGCTGGCGCACGGGATCAGCTACTTCAGCTTGATTCAGGCGAGCGGCGCGCTGGAAGCCGCGCCCGCAATGGGGTTCGCGGACGTGATTGGCGACATCACGCAAACCGGATCCACCATCCGAGAGAACCGCCTCAAGCAGATCCATGGCGGCACCGCCATCAGCTCGGAAGCGTGCGTCATCTCTAGGCGAATGGACGCCGAGCGCGACGGCTCGCGGCTCGCGGCTGCGCGTCTTCTGCTAGAGATGATGGAAGCGCGGCTCGCGGCTCGCCCATACGTGAGTGTAACCGCCAACATGAAGGGCGAAACCCCGCGCGGCGTGGCGGAGTACGTGTTGGAGCATGCCGACATATCCGGGCTGCGAGGCCCAACTATCTCCAGAGTGTTCACGCCCGACGGGGATGGATGGTTCGCAGTTACGGTAATCGTGAGAGAAAGCCGGCTCTTGCCCGCTGTGGAGCGGCTGCGACAGATAGGCGGCAGCAGCGTCACCGTAACCAAGCTGGACTTCGTCTTTCGTTCGGAGTCAACATCATATCCGCGTCTGCTGTAGACTGTACGCCTGCGAGCCTATGCCGAACCTGCCATCGCACATACAGCTAGCCGCGCGCGCCGCCGCCGAGATGCGCCACCCGGATATCGAATCGCATCCGGGTTACTTCTCGCTAGGCGCGACTTCGCCCGACATCCGCGCGCTCACGAAGCGCGCTCGCTCGGAGTATCACTTCGTGGAGCTGGACTTCGAGAACATAGGCGAGGGCGTGGAAACTATGTTCGCGGCGTATCCGGAGCTGATGGACGCCGCGGAGCATGACGGCGCGACGCGCGCGTTCGTGGCGGGATACATAACCCACCTGCTGGCGGACGAGTCTTACATAGTGCGAATGTTCAGGCCCTACTTCGGCGAGGATGGCGTATTCGAGGACAAAGAGCTTGCCAAAGTGATGGATCGCGCGATGCAGCTAGACTTGGATAGGCAAGTTTGGGACGAGGTTCGCGCCACGCTCGCCGTCGAGGATGTGGACGCCGCCAAAGTCGGCGTGAGATTCCTGCCGCCCGATGATCTGCGGCAGTGGCAGCATTGGGTGACGCGCGTAGTGGGCGGCGGATTTTCGTGGGAGCGGCTGCGGTTCATGGCGCGGCGCATCTCGGCTGGCGAAGAGGCGCATCCGGCGCACGACCACGCCGAGCGGTTCCTGTCTTCGGTGCGGGAATCGCTGTCCGAGTTGTATCGGCGCGTGCCGCGGGCGAAGGTAGACGAGTTTCAGGCGGAAGCGGTCGATACTATGCTCGTTGGGCTTAGGAGCTATCTATCGTGAAGATCGTTCACGGCGTCGAAGCCGCCCGCGCCGCGCTCGAAGAGGGCAGACGGCTCGACCTCGCGTCCGCGCCTCCGGCGTTCTTGGACACTACGGAGCGCGCGTTCGGCGAGCGGCTGTCGCCGCAGGATACGGTTGCGAGAATCATAGACGCGGTGCGGCGCGACGGCGACGGCGCGATTCGCTCTCTGTCCGAAGCGCTGGAAGGGCGGCGCGTCGAAGCGCTGGAAGCGCCGCGCGAAGCGCTGGAAGCGGCATGCGAGCGCGTGGATGCCCGCGTGATGGAGGCGTTTCGCCACGCGGCGGAGCGAATCCGGCGTTTTCACGAAGCATCGATGCCGCGCGACTGGATGGACTTCGGCGCTGGGTACGGCGCTGTCTTTCGCGCTTGCGATTCGGCGGGCGTCTACGCGCCGGGCGGCAGCGCGCCGCTGCCCTCCACCGTGCTGATGACCGCGATCCCGGCGCGGGTGGCGGGCGTGGAGCGCGTTATCCTCTGCTCGCCGCCGCAGGCGGGCGGACTGCCGCACGAATCCGTGCTTGCCGCCGCGCAAGTGGCGGGTGTGGATAGAGTGTTCGCCATAGGCGGCGCGCAGGCGGTGGCGGCAATGGCTTACGGCACTGAGACCGTCCCTGCGGTAGATATGGTGTGCGGCCCCGGAAACGTGTTCGTAACGCTTGCCAAGAAACAGGTTTATGGAGACGTGGGCATAGACGGGCTTTTTGGCCCCACCGAGACGCTCATAGTGGCTGACCACTCGGCGAACCCCACGCTGTGCGCCGCCGACCTGCTGGCGCAAGCCGAGCATGACCCAATGGCGCGCCCGGTGATGCTCTGCACGTCCGCAGCGTTTGCCGAGCGGGTGGACAGCGAGATCGAAGCGCGGCTGGCGCGGCTGGATCGCGCGAGCGTGGCGCGGGCGGCGGTGGAAGGGCAGGGGCTGATAGCGGTAGCGCCGTCCGTAGCGGACGCGGTGGAGCTTGCCAACCGCTTCGCGCCGGAGCATATGTGCCTCGCGGTCGAAGACGCATGGGCATGGGTTGGAAGCGTCAAGAACGTGGGCGCGCTCTTCATCGGCGAGTTCTCGCACGAGGTTCTTGGCGACTATATAGCAGGCCCCAGCCACGTAATGCCGACTTCCGGCAGCGCTAGGTTCGGCTCCGGCGTAGGCGTGCATACGTTCCTGAAGATGACGCCAGTCATCGCGCTCGGCGACGCGGAATCCATCGCGCTGTCCGAAACCGCGTCGGTCATCGCGCGGGCGGAGGGGCTGACGGCGCACGCGGAAGCCGCCGAGCTTAGGCGCGAGCTTGCCTGAGCCATAGCCATATAGGAGAGGACGACAATGGCGAACAAGCGCGTGAAAGACATGGTAAAACCCCACTTGGCGGCTATCCAGACATATCAGCCGGTAGACCCGCCGGAGGTATTGGCTCAGCGAGCCGGTATCTCGGAGCAATCCATCATCAAGCTCAACGGCAACGAAAACCCCTATGGGCCATCGCCAAAAGCGGCGGAAGCCGTGGCGAACGCGCAGATGCACATCTACCCGGACCCGTTCCAACGGCGGCTGCGCGCCGCGCTTTCCGACTACACCGGCTTCGGCGCCGAGAACATCATCGCGGGCGCGGGAAGCGACGAGCTTATAGACCTGCTCTTCCGCCTGTTCATCGAGCCGGGCGACACTATCTTGGATTGCGAGCCGACGTTCGCCATGTACGCCTTCTGCGCTAGGGTGGCGGGCGGCGAACTGAAGCTGATTCAGCGCGACGAGCTTTTCGAGATAGACATGCAAGCCGTGCGCGCGGCTATCGACGACAGCGCGAAGATCATATTCATAAGCTCGCCGAACAACCCCACAGGCAACCTCGCAAGCGAAGAGCAGACGCGCGCGCTCTTGGACACGGGGTTGGTGGTGGTCATCGACGAGGCTTACTACGAGTTCAGCGGCGAGACCGCGGCGGGCTTGATAGAGCGGTACGACAACCTAGTAGTCTTGAGAACGATGAGCAAGTGGGCGGGCTTGGCTGGCTTGCGAATTGGCTACGGCATAATGGATTCCGCGCTGGTGGACCACATCATAGACATCAAATCGCCGTACAACGTGAACGTCGCCGCGGAAGCCGCCACGCTCGCGTCGCTGGAAGACAGAGATTACCTTCTGGGCAACGTCCGCAAGATAGTCGACGAACGCGACGCGATGCGCGAGGCTCTCGATGAGATAGACGGGCTGAAGGCTTGGCAGTCGAGCGGCAACTACATACTCTGCCAGCTCGATGGCGCGGAGCGCGCGAGCGGCATGGCGGACGCGCTGGCGAGGCGCGGAATCTTCGTCCGCCAGTTCGGTTCGGAGAGGCTGGCGGACTGCTTCCGCGTTGCCATTGGGTTGCCGGACGAGAACGCCGCGTTCCTATCCGCCGTGCGAGAGATAGCGGGATGAAATCGCCAGCCGCCGACAGAACGGCTAGCGTGTCGCGCAGCACCGCCGAGACTAAAATAGAGGTCCATCTGAACATAGACGGCGCGGGCGAGTACGACATATCCGCCGAAAACGGCATGTTCGAGCATCTGCTGGCGCAGCTGTCGCGGCACGGGCTGATAGACTTGCGGATTCGCGCGGAAGGCGATACGCACATAGGGCTTCATCACCTCGTGGAGGACGCGGGCATCACGCTAGGGCGCGCGCTCGCAGAGTCGATAGGGGAGGGGAGGGGCATCCGCCGCGCCGCGCATACGTTCATGCCGCTCGATGAGACGCTGGCGTTTACCGCCGTGGACTTCGGCGGGCGCGGCTACGCCGTCATCGAAGCCGAGATTGGCGACAGCGACATGGGCGGCCTTCCGGGCGACCTAGTTCGCCACTTCCTAGAGTCGTTCGCGCGCGAGGGGCGGTTCAATCTGCACGCGCGCATCGAGCGCGGTGTCAACAACCATCACAAGGCGGAGGCGCTGTTCAAGAGCTTGGCGCGCTCGCTGAGAATCGCGCTAGAACGCGATCCGCGAATGGCGAACAGGTCGCCCAGCACGAAGGGGACTATCGTAGGGTGAGGGCGCGATAATCCCCTAGTCGCCCGTCTCCACCGCTTCCAGATCGAAGCGGTAGTCCTCTATGACGGGGTTGGCTAGCAGCCTGTCGCACATCTCGGACAGCCGCGCCGCCGCCGCGTCCGCATCCGCGCCGTCCAGCCGAATCTCCATGTACTTGCCGGCGCGCACGTCCAGCGCTTCGTCGAACCCCAGTTGGCGCAGACCGCCGCGGATCGTCGAGCCTTGCGGATCGTTCACGCTGGGCTTCAGGGTTATGTAGACCTTGGCTAGAAACATGGCTGGGACGGCTAGCGGAGCACGTTGTATTCGGGCGCGTTCGGCGAGCTTTCGTGCGAGCTTACGAAGTCGCGGATGCGCTTTTCGTCGAACTCGTCGAAAGCGTCTATGAACGTCCACGCCGTCAACGCGATGCGCGTGTCCATGCCCGGGTAGGGGCTCATCAGCAGCTTGCCGCCCTCGTCTATGCCCTCTTCCACCAGCGTCGCAAGCCGCTCTACCAGATCGGCGCAACCGTCAGGGCAGTCGTAGTGGATGTTCACGTAGCCGTGTTCTAGGTTGTGAAGCAGCACCTCGTCCGCAAGCGGCTCGGCGTATATGCCGTATCGCGCGGGGGCGAGCGGAATATCGTAGTGCCAGCCGGAAGTGGCGGGAACGGAGTTGTAGGCGTCATGCTCTTGGCCGGGCTGAACGTGCGTCCTGCCCTGATCCGAGACGCGCTCGCCCGGCCCGCTGGGGGCGGCGGCGCCGAAGAAGACGTCCAGCGGGACGCTCGGCACGAACAGCGACAGGATGAACGCGGCGGCTATCAAGCCGACGGCGATGCCGCCCAAGTATCTATACAGCCTGCGCTTCTTCGCCCTTCGCTCCCGCCTAGCGCGTCGCGCCTGCGTGGGCGTCAGCCTCGATCTGGATCGTCTTGCGGATGCCATCGTGTCGTTCCGGTTCGCGGCGCGCTATTGGAGCGCGCCGCCTGTCAGCTTTTCGTATGCTTGGAAGTATCGTTGCGTGGTAATCGCCGCCACGTCGTCGGGCAGCTCAGGCGCGGGCGGCTCGTGGTCCCATCCCGCGGCGTCCAGCCAGTCCCGCACGAACTGCTTGTCGAAGTTGGGCTGAGACTTGCCGGGTTCGTAGCCGTCCACGTCCCAGAATCGGCTGGAGTCGGGCGTGAGCAGCTCGTCGATGAGCGTCAGCTCTCCGTCTATCGTTCCGAACTCCAGTTTGGTGTCCGCTATTATAATGCCTCGCTCTCGCGCGAAATCTCTAGCGAATTCGTATACCTCTATTGTAGTGTCGCGCAGCCGCTCCGCCATAGGCAAGCCGACCATTTCGACGACTTCCTCGAAGCTCATGTTTTCGTCGTGTCCCACTTCGGCTTTGGTAGTCGGCGTGAAGAGAGATTCGGGGAACAGGTCTCCCTCGCGCAAGCCGCTAGGCATGGAGTTGCCCTGCACGGTGCCGGAGCGTCGATACTCCGACCATGCCGAGCCGGTGATGAAGCCGCGAACCACGCATTCGATATCTATGCGCTCCGCCCTCTTCACCACCATCGCGCGGCGGGCTATCTCCTCGGGAACGCCAAGCTCCGGGCGGTCGACCGCCATGCAGATGAAGTGGTTCGGCACGATGTGGGACGTCCGCTCTAGCCAGAACGCGGATATCTGGTTCAGCGCCACCCCCTTGTCCGGTATCCCGGTGGGCAGCACGACGTCGAACGCGGATATGCGGTCTGTCGCCACCATCAGCATGGTGTCGTTGTCGAGCGGGTAGGTGTCTCGCACCTTGCCGCGGTAGAGCATGTTGGGGAGGTTCGTATCGACGATAGTTGCCATGTGCGCGTTTCCTGATGGTCTTGGGGTTCTAGTTCAAGCCGATTCGGTCGAACACTTCATCGATGAATCGGACATAGTAGCCGTAATCGAACATGGAATCGAGTTCGGATTCTTTCAGATGCGCGGTTACGGCGGGGTCGCGCCGCGTAAGCTCTCGGAAGTCGGCGTCTTCGTCCCACGTCCGCGCGGAGTTCTTCTGCATCGCTTTGTAGGCGTCTTCGCGGCTGACGCCTTTTTCTATCATCGTGAGCATGAGCCGTTGAGAGAAGAGCAGCCCGCGCGTAAGCTCCATGTTCTGAAGCATCCGTTCGGGATACACTCGCATTCCGCTCACTATGCCCGTGAACAGGTCTAGGATGTAGTCTAGCGCCATGCAGGCGTCGGGCAGGATGAGCCGTTCCGCTGAGGAGTGGCTGATGTCTCGCTCTCCCCACAGCGCGACGTTTTCGAGCGCGGTAACGGCATGTCCGCGAATCAGCCGCGCCAGCCCGCAGATGCGCTCGCTCAGCTCAGGGTTGCGCTTGTGCGGCATGGACGACGAGCCGGTTTGCCCCTCCGAGAACGGCTCTTCGACCTCGCGGATTTCGGTGCGCTGAAGCCCTCTTATCTCGGTTGCGAACTTTTCTAGCGACGCGGCTATCACCGCTAGAGCGACTACGAAGTTGGCGTGTCTGTCTCGCTGGATAACCTGATTGGACACGGGCGCCGCCGCCAAGCCAAGCTCTTCGCACACGCGGGCTTCCACTGAGGGCGGCGCGGTGGCGTGGGTGCCTACAGGCCCCGATATTTTGCCGACGGCGATGTCCTTCCTCGCGCGGCGCAGGCGCTTTCGGTTGCGCCGCATCTCGTCCCACCAGAGCGCCAGCTTCAAGCCGAGCGTGATAGGCTCGGCGTGGACGCCGTGAGTGCGCCCCATCATCAGCGTGGTCTTATGCTCGCGGGCGCGCTCGGCGAGCGCGGCTATGCAGCGGTCTATCTCGGTTTCCAGCGCGTCCGCCGCCGCGACTAGCTGAAGGCTTGTGGCGGTGTCCCACACGTCCGAGGTCGTCAACCCAAGGTGCAGCCACCTGCCTTCGGCGCCGAGATTCTCGGTCATAGATCCGAGAAAGGCGGTCATGTCGTGCTTGGTGACGCGCAGTATCTCGGCGAGTCGGGCAGGGTCGTACTCGGCGCGCCGCAGCTTTCGCATGTCGCTTTCGGGAATGACCCCCGCCGCCGTCCACGCCTCGCACACCGCCAGCTCTACTAGCAGCCACTTGTCATACTTGCTTTCGTCCGACCATATCCGCTTCATGCGGGGGCGGGCGTATCGCTCTATCATGTTCGGAGTCCGGTTTTGGCTCAGCGGCTCTTCAAGCCGTCTCGGTAACCGTCGTAGGCTTGGCGGATCTCGTCGTGCTTGCCGCCCAGCATCTGCGCCGCTAGGAACGCGGCGTTGCGCGCGCCCCACTCGCCCACGGCTACGCAGGCGACGGGGATTCCGGGCGGCATCTGCGCTATGGCGTATAGCGCGTCGATTCCCTTGAGATCGCTGGACGGTATGGGAACGCCGATGATGGGGAGCGTCGTCCAAGACGCCAGAACGCCGGGCAGCCCCGCCGAGCCGCCCGCGCCCGCGATTATCACCTCCACCCCGCGTTCGCGCGCGCTCATGCCGTAATCCCGAACCTTGTCCGGGGTGCGGTGCGCGGACATAACCTCGACTTCGTGGTCGATGCCTAGCTGATTCAGAACGTCGACCGTCGGCTGCATTGCCGAGCTGTCGGAGCTGCTTCCCATCAAAACGCCTACGAGCGGCATATGTTCACCTCAAACGGATTGTGCTATGTCTCTTCTATAGTATGCGTTGTCGAACTCGATGCCCTCCGCAATGCGGTAGGCGCGGCGGCGCGCGTCCGCTAGGCTGTCGCCGCGCGCTGTCGCGGTAAGCACGCGCCCGCCGTCAGTTGCTATCTTTGCGCCGTCCCGTCGCGTTCCCGCGTGGAACACTACGCCATCTTCGGCAGGCGAGGGCAGCCCGCGTATCTCGGCGCCGGTTTCGTACGCGCCCGGATAGCCGCCCGACGCCATGACCACGCCGACCCATTTGTCATCCGACCAGCTTGCGCGAACCTCGCTCAACCGCCCTTCGACGGTGGCGAGCATGATGTCCAGCAAGTCGGTTTCCAGACGCGGCAAGACCACTTGAGCTTCGGGGTCTCCGAGACGGCAGTTGAATTCTATGACCATTGGGCCATCGTTCGGCGTCAGCATCAAGCCCGCGTACAGCGTCCCGCGGAACGGGCAGCCCGCTCGAACTAGGTAGTCGGCTATAGGCTGCATGATGCGCTTTCGCACGGTTTCGGCAAGCTCGGCATCCCAAAACGGCGGCGGGCTGTAGCTTCCCATGCCGCCCGTGTTGGGGCCTAGGTCTCCGTCGCGGATGCGTTTATAGTCGCAAGCCGCGGCGATTTCGGACACGTATCCACCATCCAGAAACGCAAAAGCGCTGACTTCCCGCCCTTCGAGCAGTTCTTCGAACACTACCGAATCGCCTGCAGAGCCGAACGCGCGCTCTTCGAACATGAGGCGCAAGGCGGCGCGCGCGGCGGCGCGGTCTTGCGCTATGGAGACGCCTTTGCCGGCGGCTAAGCCGTTGGCTTTCACCACGAAAGGCGGCTCGCCGCGCTCGACGAATCTCAAGGCGCTCTCGTAGTCGCGGCAGACAGTGGCGGCGGCGGTGGGAACTCCGGACTCCACCATGGCGGTTTTGGCAAACCACTTGTCGGACTCGATTCGAGCGGCGGCTTGCGTAGGTCCGTATATCGGCAAGCCGGCTTTCTCGAACCTGTCCACTATGCCCAGCGCGAGCGGAACTTCAGGCCCAACGACGGTCAACTCCGCAGACTCGGCTCGCGCAAGCTCCAGCAAGCCGTCCACGTCTTCGGCGTCGACTGCTGCGTTGACGCCCAGCCGCGCGGAGCCGGCGTTGCCGGGCGCGATTATCAGAGACGGCCGGCGATGGCTCGCCGCCAAGCGCCACGCGATGGCGTGTTCTCGCGCTCCGCCGCCCACGACGAGAACCTTCATCGGGCGTTCATCCATCGGGCATCTACCGCGCTATAGCTCGAATAGCCTCGCCCGAACGCCGATTTTCGGCGTGTTCGCGCATTACAAGCGTTTCGGTTTGGTGTCATTCCCACTCTATCGTGCCGGGCGGCTTACTGGTGATGTCGTACACCACGCGGTTGACTTTCGGCGTTTCGTTGGCGATTCTGGTGGACATTCGCGCGAGCGTCTCGTGCGGAATGCGCGCCCAATTCGCGGTCATGGCGTCGTCGCTCGAAACCGCTCTGATGGCTATGACGTTGCCGTACGTCCTGAAGTCGCCGGTTACGCCCACGGAGCGCGACGCCGTTAGCACCGCGAAGCTCTGCCAAAGCTCCCGATACAAGCCCGCGCGCTCGACTTCCTCCATGACGATGCGGTCCGCGTCGCGCAGCGTCGCCAGCGCGTCGTGCGTAACCTCGCCGATGATTCTGATTGCCAGTCCCGGCCCCGGGAAGGGTTGTCTGTGAACCACGTCTTCGGGCAGCCCAAGCTCGACGCCTACCTGCCGAACTTCGTCTTTGAACAGGTATCTCAGCGGCTCTACGAGCTCCAGCTCCATGCGCTCCGGCAAGCCGCCGACGTTGTGGTGCGACTTGATCTTGGCGGAAATGTCGTCGCCCGGCGCATGGCTCTCTATGACGTCGGGGTAGAGCGTGCCTTGCGCCAAGAAATCCACCTCTCCGAGCCGAGCGGATTCCTCCTCGAACACGCGGATGAACTCTTCGCCGATTATCTTGCGCTTGGATTCCGGATCCGAGACCCCTTTCAGCGCGCTCAAGAAGCGCTCGCCGGCGTCTACGAATGCGAGATTCATCGCCATGTAGCTCTCGAAAGTCCGCCGCACGCGGTCGGGTTCGCCGTGTCTGAGCAGCCCGTTGTCCACGAAGATGCAGGTGAGCTGGTCGCCGATGGCTTTGTGGACGAGCGACGCGGCGACCGCCGAATCGACGCCGCCAGAGAGCGCGCATATGACTTTGCGCTCGCCGACCTGATCCCTTATGGCGTCCACGGCTTCGGCGACGAAGCTGCCGGGCGTCCAGTCGGCTGAGCAGCCGCAGACGTCGTACAGGAAGTTGCGGATCAAGCGCCCGCCCTGCGGCGTATGGACTACTTCGGGGTGGAATTGCAGCCCCAGCCTGCCGCGTCCATCGCCTATCGCGGCGATGGGGGAATTCTCGGTGCTGGCTAGCGTGTGGAATCCGCGCGGCAGCTCCGCGATGTTGTCTCCGTGGCTCATCCAGACCTGCGCCGATTGCGGCATTCCGCGAAACAGCGCTTCATCCGAGAGATGCCGCCTCAGATCGGCGTGTCCGTACTCGCGCCGCGACGCCGGGGCTACCTTGCCGCCGAGCTGATGAACCATCGCCTGCATCCCGTAGCATATGCCGAGAACGGGCAAGCCGGAGTCGTACACCCACGCAGGCGCGAGCGGCGCGCCGTCTTCGTACACGCTCGCGGGTCCGCCGGACAGCACTACGCCCTTCGGGTTCAGCGGCGCTATCGTCTCCCAAGGCGCGGTGTGGGGCGCAAGCTCGCAGTAGACGTTCGCCTCCCGAATGCGGCGCGCTATCAGCCGCGAGTACTGGGAGCCGAAGTCTATGACGATTATGGTCTCTCTACCCGCCGCGTCGCCGGTATGCGCCGAAGCATCCAGCTTGCCACTGGAAAACGGCGCATGATCTGGGCGTTCTGAAAGGGTGGCGGACATTGTTCGAGCCAGAAATCAAGGTATCGCATATGCTATATTTGGGTCAAGCCGAGCAGCCGCGCGACGGCGCTTCCACCAAGCGCGAGGCATGTATAGAGCAGATGCGCTCAGACAATCTCCCACTGCTTTCCACATCCATAGACAGGGCGGTTCGCCTGCTCCGCTCGGGCGGCGTCATAGCTACGCCAACCGATACGCTCTACGGCATAGCCGCCAACGCGCTCGACGCGAGGGCGGTGGAGCGCGTGTACGCGGTGAAGGGCAGGAGCGACGCCAGCCCGCTCCCGATACTCGTCGGCGGGGTGGAAGACCTGTTCGAGTATGGCGCGGACGTCCCAGATGTGGCGGTGGAGCTTGCGCGCGCGTTTTGGCCCGGCCAGCTGACGATAGTGGCGAAGAGGTCCGCCAGAACGCCGAGTGTCGTATCCGCCGGGCTGGACACTGTCGGCATGAGAGTGGCGGACCACCCCGTGACGCTGCGGATAGTGGCGGAGCTTGGCGCGCCGATTACAGCCACTAGCGCCAATGTCAGCGGCGCGCCGCCGCTCACCTCCGCGCTGGACGTCGTAGAGCTGTTGGGAGATCGCCTCGATATGGTTCTGGACGGCGGCAAGCTGCCGCCATCCAAGCCGTCCACCGTGATAGACGCCGTATCGAGTCCGCCCCGCATCTTGCGCGAAGGGGCGGTGTCTCGCGCTCGGATAGAGCGGGTGGCGGGCGGCGCGCTCGGTCTGTAGAATCTCGATCGATCCGTGTGAGAGCATAGCCATTTCTCCCGTGATGGGAGAGGTTTGGGGTGAGGGTGAATCCGATCTTAGAAAGCTACACCCCGCTCGTCGACGCCGAGCTTCGCCGCGTTCTGTCTGCGCGCGGCGATCTGCCGCTGTACGGGATGATGGAACACCATCTAGGCTGGCGGGGCGGGGAAGAAGCGCCGCCGGCGCCCAATCCGAGACGGCTCGGCGCGGTCTGCCTCGCGTCTTGCGAAGCCGTCGGCGGCGACATCCGCCTCGCGCTTCCTCTGGCGGCCGCTATAGAGCTTGCGCTCAATTTCTGCGAAATCCACGATGACATACAGAACGGCAGCATAGCGCGAAACGGGCGGGATTCGGTCTGGTGGAGGTGGGGTCCGGCGCAGGCTATAAACGCGGGCGACGGGATGCACGCGCTGGCGCGCATGGCTCTGCTGGGGATGCTGGATAGCGGGTTCGACTCGGCTACGGTGTTCGAGGCGGTGCGCCTGCTCGACCGCGCCAGCTTAGAAGCCTGCGAGGGCAGGTTCGTAGACCTCGAAGCGCAAGAGCGGCTGGACATGACATCCGAAGCGTATCTGCGGATGGCGGCCGCCAAGAGCGGAGCGCTGTTCGCGTGCGCCGCCGAGTTCGGCGCGCTCGCGGCTGGGTGCGATGACAGCGTCCGAAGTCGGTTCGCGGACGCCGGGCGCAGCGTGGGAGTCGCGCTCCAGATAGCGGACGACGTTCGGCGGCTCGCAAGCGCGCTTGGCGAAGACGGCGCTCCGTCCGACGACGTGATGAACAAGCGCAAGCTATACCCAGTCGCGCGCGCGTTCGAGATCGCTTCGCCCTCCGAGCGCCGACGGCTAGGCGATTTCTACTTCAAGCGTGTTCTGGAGCCTGCGGACGCGAGGGCGCTCGCCAATCTGGTGAACGAAATAGGCGGCGGCGCGGATGCGCGAAGCCGCGTCGATGGGCTGCTGGCGCAAGCGCGCGAACGGCTTTCGGGCGCGCTCGACGACGCGCGACTGGATAGGCTGGGACGCTTGGCGCATGAGCTGGTCGGCTGATTCCAATGCCGCGCAAGAAGAGCGTTCGAGACGCGAAATTCGAGCCGGGCGCGAGGGCGCTCGTAAGAGTCGATTACAATGTCCCGTTCGCGCCCGGCGAACCCAAACGGGTGTCCGACGACACCAGAATCGCCGAGTCTCTGGACACGATAGAGCATCTGATTTCGCGCGGATGCCGCGTGATACTCTGCTCGCACTTGGGCAGGCCCGCGGGAAAGCGGCGCGAGGGGCTGAGCCTGTCGCCCGTAGCCGAGCGTCTCCGCGCGATGGCGTCTTTCGACGTGTCTTTCGCCGCCGATTGCGTGGGCGACGCGGCGGAAAGAGCCGTCTCAGATATGCGCGACGGCGGCGTTCTCCTGCTCGAAAACCTGCGATTTCACGCAGGCGAAGAGGCAAACGACGCGCGTTTCGCTCGGCGGCTCGCTTCGCTTGCGGATTTCTACGTCAACGACGGCTTCGGCGCGGCTCATCGCAGACATGCCTCCACCGTCGGAGTCGCCGATTATCTGCCCGCGTGCGCCGGTCTGCTGATGGAGCGGGAGATCGAGGCTCTGCGCGCGGTAACCGAGCGCCCCCGCAAGCCGTATGCGCTCGTAGTCGGCGGCGCGAAGGTGGCGGACAAGCTGCCCGTGATGGAGAACCTCGCGCGCGTTGCCGACGTGTTCTTGATAGGCGGCGGCATGGCGGCGGCGTTCCTAGCCGCGTCCGGCGCGCTGCCAGCCCGCTCCGACGCGGAAGACGCCGCGCTCGCCGCGCGCATCTTGGAACGCGCTCGCCGTGAGGGATGCGAGGTAGTCTTGCCCACGGATGTGGTAGTGGCTGAGCGTTTCGCTAAAGACGCCGCGCGTCGCGCCTGCGCGCCTGCGGACGCTCCCGACGGCTGGCGCATCCTAGACATCGGAGCGCAGACGGCGGCGCGGTACGCCGAGCGGCTGTCGGAAGCGCGAACCGTAGTGTGGAATGGGCCTATGGGCGTGTTCGAGTGGAGTCCGTTCGCGCATGGCACGCGAGCGGTGGGCGAGGCTATCGCGGCGCTGGATTGCGCTTATACCGTTACGGGCGGCGGTTCCACTGCGGACGCTGTGCGGTCGCTTGGGATTCGAGAGCGGTTTTCGCACGTGTCCACAGGCGGCGGCGCAACACTCGAATGCCTAGAAGGGCGGGAACTGCCGGGCATAGCGGCGCTCGGCGACGCCTCTGATGGCGCTGCCCTTGTCAGCCGCTGTGGGAGGGCGTTGGAGTGAGGGCGAGAGGGCTACAGAGTGAATGGCTTTAGGCTGATGCGCGAGCTGAGCGTTCGCACGGATTCCAAGATACTCTTGCTAGTAGTCGACGGATTGGGCGGGCTGCCGCATCCGGACACTGGCAGATCGGAGCTGGAAACTGCGAACACGCCGAATCTCGACGCGCTGGCGCGGCGCAGCGCGTGCGGGCTTACGATTCCCGTAAGTGCCGGCGTCACGCCCGGCAGCGGTCCCGGACACCTCGCGCTGTTCGGGTATGATCCGATGGAGTACGTAGTCGGCAGGGGAGCGCTGGAGGCGCTCGGCATCGGAATCGAGCTTGGTAAGGACGACGTGGCGGTTCGCTGCAACTTCGCCACGCTCGACGAGCGCGGCGCGCTGACGGATCGCAGAGCGGGACGCATACCGTCTGCGGAGTCTGCTCCGCTCGTCGAGGTGCTGTCCGCCATATCGGTGGACGGCGCGGAGACGCTCGTCGAGCCTGTTCAGGACTACCGATTCGTAGTCGTCTTCAGGGGCGAGGGGCTTGGGGGCGAGGTTTCGGATACCGACCCGCAGCGTGTCGGCGTTCCTCCTCTCGAACCGCTTGGCGCGACCGAGCCTGCGCGCCGAACGGCGCGGATGGCGGCGCAGTTCATAGACGCCGCGCGCGAGACGCTCGCGCCGCGCCAAACCGCGAACGCCATACTCATGCGCGGCTTCTCCAAGACCCCTTCATGGCGGCGTTTCGGAGACATATACAAGCTCGACGCCGGCGCGGTTGCCGCATATCCCATGTACAGAGGGCTTGCGAGCCTCGTCGGCATGGATGTTCTGAAGACCGGCGCGGATTTCGACGCCGAGCTAGACACTGTAGAGCGGAACTTGCCGGGCAAGGATTTCGTCTTCCTGCACTACAAGCCGGCGGACGCGGCTGGCGAGGACGGCGATTTCGATGGCAAGGCGCGCGCGCTGGAAGAGCTGGATAAGCGCATGCCGCGCGTCGTAGCGCTGGGCGCGGACGTTCTGGCGGTAACGGGCGACCACTCGACGCCGGCGATACTGGGCGCGCACAGCTGGCACCCGGTCCCGGCGCTCATAAGCTCCGCTTCCACGGCGGGCATGGGCGTTTCGGAGTTCAGCGAGCGCAGGTTCGCCGCCGCCGCGCTCGGCATCCAGCCTGCAACGACCATCATGCCGCAACTCATGGCGCACGCGGGCAAGCTCCAGAAGTACGGCGCATAGCCGAGCGCGGCGGAGATCGACATGTCGAAAGATATGCCCATATTGACCATAGTAGGCAACTGGAAGATGAACACTACGCCATCATCCGCGTCGTGTTTGGCGGCGGACATCCGCGAACGCCTGACGAATCGCGGCGGCGCGAGCGTCGTCGTCTGCCCGCCGTCGATAGCGCTGCACTCGGTTCGGTCGGCGCTCGAAGGTTCGGACATCGGCGTCGGCGCGCAGAACATCCATTGGGAGCGCGAGGGCGCTTTCACCGGCGAGATGTCCGCGGACATGGCGCGCGAGCTTGCGGAGTATGTCATCGTGGGCCACTCGGAGCGTCGCGCTATGTTCGGCGAATCGGATGAGATAGTCGGCAAGAAAGCGGCGGCAGCCGTGAGCGCGGGGCTGCGTCCGATCCTCTGCGTCGGCGAGTCGGCAGCCGAGCGGCGGGCGGGGAGCGCGGAGCCGGCGGTCGTATCCCAGTTAGACGCGGGGCTGGCAGGGGTGGACGACGCGACGGGGATACTCGTCGCATACGAGCCGGTTTGGGCTATCGGCAGCGGCGAGGCGGCGACGCCCGACGTCGCCCAGCGCATGGCGCGCGCCATCAAGGCGGCGCTCGAAGCGCGATTCGGGGACGCCGCCAAACGGACGCCATGCTTGTACGGCGGCAGCGTGAGCGCCGACAACATCGCGGGGTTCATCGCTCAGCCGGACATCGACGGCGCGCTCGTCGGCGGCGCCAGCCTGTCTGCGGACTCGTTCGCGCTAATCGTAGAGAATGCCGCCGCGGCTATCCGAGCCGTCGAGAGCTAGCGAGGCGGGGCAGGGGAGCGATACCCCCAGCCAGCGGAGGCGGCGCTCGATATGAAATCCGAGACATCGGGCGGAGACACCCTGCTCGCCATCTTGGGAGCTACGGGAGCCGGCAAGACGGATCTCGCGCTGCGTATCGCGGACGCCACGCCCTCCGAAATCATCGGCGCAGACAGCAGGCAGGTGTACCGATACATGGACATCGGCACCGCCAAGCCCACCCGCGAGCAGCTCGATTCCACGCCCCACCACCTAGTGGACATCGTAGACCCGGACTACGCCTTCAGCCTCGCGGAGTACGCGCGTGTGGCAAGGGCGGCAATCCGCAACGTGAATGCGATGGGAAAAACTCCCATTCTCGTCGGAGGCACGGGACAATACGTCATGGCTATCCTCGAAGGGTGGAGCGTTCCGAGCGTCCCGCCGAACCCGGATCTGCGCCGTCGCCTCGCCGAAGAGCTGGAGAAAAACGGTCTGGACGCGCTCCTAGAAGAGCTGTCGAGCGTCGACCCCGCCGCGATGGGCGCGATAGACGCCGCCAACCCGCGCCGCGTAATTCGCGCAATCGAAAGAGCGCTGGGCGGGCATCCGTCGGGGTCCGCCCAGCGCAGGAGTCCGCCGACATTCGCGGCGCGCGTCATCGGGCTTGGCGACGAGCGGCGTCGGCTGTACGAGCGGGCGGACAGACGGCTGGAGCGCATGATAGCGGATGGTTTCGTCGGAGAGGTGGAGCGGCTGCTTGCCTTAGGCTATTCGCCTGAATTGCCGTCTATGTCCGGCATAGGCTACAGTGAGCTAATCGAGCATGTCGAGCGAGGCGCTCCGCTGGAAGAGTCCATACGGCGCGCAAAGCGCCGCACGCATCGCTACATTCGCGGTCAGGCGAACTGGTTCAAGCGCAACGACCCGCGCATCCGCTGGTTTCGCCTGTCGGAGACGGACGCCGCGATGCGGGAGGCGACGGAGTGGGCGGCGGCGCGCGGCTCATCCGCATAACGCGAATCGGGGGGCGCGAATGAGGTTCGTAAAGTACCACGGGGCGGGCAACGACTACATCTACATGGACGCGAGAGAGACCGAGCGCGACGACTGGCGCGAGTTGGCGCGGCGCGTGAGCGACCGCCACTTCGGCATCGGGGCGGATGGGCTTATCTTGCTGCGAAACTCCAAGATAGCCGACGCCAGAATGCAGATGTTCAACGCGGACGGATCCGAAGGAATGATGTGCGGCAATGGAATTCGCTGCTTTGCGCGTTTCGGGTTGGAGCTATCCGCGCTAGATAACGTCGCGGAATCCTTCGAAATCGAGACCGCCTCCGGCGTGCTGAACGTGCGCCCGATTCGACAATCCGGCGTGATGACGCGCGCCTCGGTGAGCATGGGCGCGCCGATTTTGCGTCCGGCCGACATACCCGTTGTCGTCGCCGAGACCGCCGAAAGCGCGCTCGACATGCCGCTGAGCGTCGACGGCGTCGAGCTGCGGCTGAGCTGCGTCTCGATGGGCAACCCCCACGCGGTGGCGTTCCTAGACGAGCCTGTGGCGGATTTTCCGCTGACCGAGATAGGGCCACTGGTGGAACGTCACCCGATGTTCCCCGCGCGCGTCAACTTCGAGATAGTCAACGTCGTTAGCCGAGACGTCATCGACCTGCGCGTCTGGGAGCGGGGATCGGGCATAACGCTGGCGTGCGGAACGGGCGCGTGCGCCGCCGTAGTCGCCGCGCGGTTGCGCGGCCTAGTGGACGACGAGGCAAAAGTTCGGCTTCCCGGCGGCGAACTGACGGTGAGCTGGAGCGGCGAAGGCGAGGTCATCATGGAGGGCCCAATCGCGCGCGTTTTCGAAGGGGAATGGCGAGAGTAAACCGCCCGCGCGCTCTGAGCCGCCAGTTTTTGCGTGTTGGGTAGGCGGCTGGGCGCGTCATCACTTGCCATAACATGGTTAAATCGAGGCTTATGTAAAGTAAGTCGGTTCCGCTCGAAAAGCGCATCGGGAGGCGATACAAGCGTCGAACGCTGTGTTTTTGGCTTAGTTTAGGCGGCTTTCTCTAGGGTTATATGCCTAGGCGCATTTTCCTCGAGGGCGTCTCGCTCATCGAAGCGGTCGACAGATTTGGCGACGACGCTGAAGCCGAGGCATGCTTCGCAGTCCGCCTCTAGTACAACGGCATCCGTTGCGTCGCGCGCGATTTAGGCCGCGCCGCCGCTCGCAAGCCTAGCGCCGCCGCGACCGTCTTTCACCGATGACCACGCGGCATATCGCGGACTGCCTAACCACGACCGCCCCCTCTGTCATGGCGACAGCCTTGGGGTTTCTTCGGGGCATGAACTCCGAGGGCGTTCACCTCATCGCCACGGACCCGCACCGCGACGAGCTTGGGGCGAACGTCGCCGAACCCGAAACTCGTTCGCGGCGAGCTAGACGAACCATGAATTGGCAGCCCCGGGCGGCTCTTGCGCTTTCCCGCTTTGTCGATCCGAGCTTTACCGTTGGCGGCAGTTGGCTTACCATGTATCTACGCGCTTACAGCAGTCAGGAGCAGATATGAGATTCGCCAGTCGCGTAGAAAAGATACCGCCCTACCTGTTCGTCGAGATTAGCCGCAAGATAGCGCGCAAACGCGAGCAGGGCATAGACGTTATCTCGTTCGGCATCGGCGACCCGGATCTCGAGACGCCGCTGCCCGTAGTCGAGGCGCTTCGCGCCGCCTCGGGCGACCTGCCCAACCACCGCTACCCGGAATCCGACGGACTGCCGGAGTTCAGGAAAGCGGTCGCGGGCTGGTATCAGCGGCGGTTCGGAATCTCGCTGGACTCGAATTCGGAAGTAATCTCGCTAATCGGCGCGAAGGAGGGGATCGGACACGCGGCGCTGTGCTTCATAGAGCCGGGCGATGTCGCGCTGGTGCCAGACCCCGGCTATCCGGTGTACTCGGTGGGAACGTGGTTCGCGGGCGGGGAATGCCACTGGATGCCCCTCAGGGAAGAAAACGGCTGGCTGCCGGATCTAGACGCCATCCCGTCGGATGTGGCGGACCGCGCCAAGCTCATGTGGCTCAACTATCCGAACAACCCAACGGGCGCGATAGCCGATATTGGCTACTTCGAGTCTGTAGTGGAGTTCGCCAAGTCTCACGACATCGCGGTCATGCACGACGCTTGCTATACCGACGTCGTCTTCGACGGCTACCGTCACCCGTCCTTCCTAGAGGCGAAGGGCGCTATGGACGTTGGAGTGGAGTTCCACTCGCTTTCCAAGACGTACAACATGACGGGCTGGCGGCTAGGCATGGCGGTGGGCAACGCGGAGATGATAGACGCGCTGCTGATAGTCAAATCCAACCTAGACTCCGGCGTTCCGCAGGCGATTCAGCTCATGGGAATCGAGGCGCTCGAAACGCCGGATTCGTGGATAGACGAGCGTAACGCCATATACCAGCGGCGGCGCGACAAGGTGCTGGACGCGCTGTCCGACATCGGGTTGCGGTTCGATCCGCCGAAGGCGAGCCTGTACGTGTGGGCGCGCGTTCCCGAAGGCTATACCAGCGGCGAGTTCGCGGAGCTTCTGCTGGACGAGTGCGACATCGTAGTAACGCCCGGAGCGGGCTACGGCGCATACGGCGAGGGATACATCAGGTTCTCGCTGACCATCGACGACGATCAGCTGGAAGAGGGGATGAGGCGTCTCTCCGCATGGAGCGGATCTCGACGGTAGAGAGCGGGCGACGAAATCGACGCAATGGAACGAGCGAAGAGCGGGAGGTGGCAAAATCGCTAGGAAGATGAAATCCACACAGCGCCGCCGCGAGCGCGCGATTCTCGTCGGCGCTACGCTCAAGCGCGGCAGGCAGCTGTGGCGTCCGCAAGACTCGCTAGACGAGCTTGCCGAGCTTGCCCGAACCGCCGGCGCGACGGTCGTCGGGAGAATATCTCAGCGCATAGCCCGCCCCACGCACGTTTACCTAGGCAAGGGCAAACTGCGCGAGCTGGCGGAGATGTGCGAGCGGCTCGACGCGGACACCGTAATCTGCGACGACGAGCTGACGCCGACGCAGCAGCGCAACCTAGAAGAGGCGCTTGGCGGGCGGAAGGCGCTGGACCGCACCGCGCTGATCCTGGACGTGTTCGCGTCTAGGGCGCGAACGCGGGAAGGGCGTTTGCAAGTGGAGTTGGCGCAGACGGAATACCTCTTGCCGCGCCTCGCGGGGCAGTGGACGCACTTGGAGCGAATCGCCGGCGGCATCGGCATGAGGGGCCCCGGCGAGACGCAGATAGAGACAGACAGGCGGCTAGTACGCAACCGGCTGCAAAAGCTGAAGGCGGACTTGGAGGGCGTGCGGCGGCACAGGCGGCTGCACAGATCGAAGCGCACAGCGAACGATCTGCCCGTAGTGTCGCTCGTCGGGTACACGAACGCGGGCAAGAGCACGCTGCTCAACCGAATCACGCGCGCCGGAGTTCGCGCCGAGAACCTCATGTTTTCGACGCTCGACCCGGTAACGCGCCGCATCATGCTGCCGTCTGGCAGCCCCGCGCTGCTGACCGACACGGTGGGCTTCATCCACAAGCTGCCCACGACGCTCGTCGCCGCGTTCCGCGCCACGCTGGAGGAGATATCCGAATCCGCCGCCGTGCTGCACGTCATCGACGTCACCCACCGCAACGCGCCCGAGCAAGTGAGCGTGGTAGAGTCCATCCTCTCGGAGCTTGGCATGGACGGGATACCCACGATCATGGCGCTGAACAAGGCAGACCTGCTGCCGAGCGTCGACGGTGGCCAACCCGGCTGGCTCGACCTCCACAGCCCGAACCCGCCGCGCCGCGCCGTCCTGACCTCCGCGCTGAATGGCGACGGGATAGCCGAGCTTCTCAGCGCCATAGACGGCTGCTTAGAGCCATCCGCCGCGGGCGCGGTTGTGGCGTAGAGCTTTCCGTCGTCCATGGCGCTGAACAAGGCAGACCTGCTGCCGAGAGTCAACGGAGGCAAACCCGGCTGGCTCGATCTCCACAGCCCGAACCCACCGCGCCGCGCCGTCCTGACCTCCGCGCTGGAGGGCGATGGGATAGACGAGCCTCTCAGCGCAATAGACGACTGCCTAGAGTCATCCGTCGCGGGTGTGGTAGTGGTGTAGAGCTTTCGTCGTCCATGGCGCTGAACAAGGCGGACCTGCCGCCGAGCGTCGACGGAGGCAAACCCGGCTGGCTCGATCTCCACAGCTCAAATCCTCCGCGCCGCGCCGTCCTGACCTCCACGCCGATGGAGGCGACGGATGGGATAGCTGAGCTTCTCAGCGCAATAGACGGCTGCCTAGAGTCATCCCATCCGTCGCGGGCGCGGTGGCGTAGAGCTTTCGTCGTCCGTGGCGCTGAACAAGGCAGACCTGCTGCCGAGCGTCGGCGGAGGCAAACCCGGCTGGCTCGATCTCCACAGCCCGAACCCACCGCGCCGCGCCGTCCTGACCTCCGCGCTGAATGGCGACGGTATAGACGAGCTTCTCAGCGCCATAGACGACTCTCTGCCTAGAGTCATCCGTCGCGGGCGTGGTAGTGGCGCAGAGCTTTCGTCGTCCGTGGCGCTGAACAAGGCAGACCTGCTGCCGAGCGTCGGCGAAGGCCAACCCGGCTGGCTCGATCTCCACAGCCCGAACCCTCCGCGCCGCGCCGTCCTGACCTCCAGCCGATGGAAGGCGACGGATGGGATAGCTGAGCTTCTCAGCGCCATAGACGGCTGCCTAGAGCCATCTGCCGCGGGCGCGGTGGCGTAGAGCTTTCGTCGTCCATGGCTCTGAACAAGGCGGACCTGCTGCCGAGCGTCGGCGTTGGCCAACCCGGCTGGCTCGATCTCCACAGCCCGAACCCTCCGCTCCGCGCCGTCCTGACCTCCGCGCTGAATGGCGACGGTATAGACGAGCTTCTCAGCGCCATAGACGGCTGCTTAGAGCCATCCGCCGCGGGCGCGGTGGCGTAGAGCTTTCGTCGTCCATGGCTCTGAACAAGGCGGACCTGCCGCCGAGCGTCGGCGTTGGCCAACCCGGCTGGCTCGATCTCCACAGCCCGAACCCTCCGCTCCGCGCCGTCCTGACCTTCCACGCCGATGGAAGGCGACGGATGGGATAGCTGGGCTTCTCAGCGCCATAGACGACTGCCTAGAGCCATCCGCCGCGGGCGTGGTAGTGTGGCGCAGAGCTTTCGTCGTCAGGCAAAAGCTCCTAGCGCGCGTGGAAGACGCATCCGGCGCTTGGGGGAGGGCGGCGCGACGGCTCGCGTCGTTGGTTCGCACTATAAATGTTATGTAAATTATGGGCGCGTTCTCCGCGCCGGCGCGCGCGCCGCTTTACATAACGGTTGTTCGGAACCGAGAGCGTCAGACGGCTATGGCTATGGCGGCTCGATGCTCGAACTGCGCGGAGCCGCGCCGCCGATCACGCCAGCGACACCCGAACTATGGCGTTCGCCACCAGCGCGGACATGAGCGCCATGTGGATGCCTCCCGGCGGCGACGGTTCGACGATGGCAAGCTCCAGCGGCGCGGACGCAGCCGCGAGCGCTGGGCTGTCTTCTTCCGAGGCGATGACCACGACGCGCCCGGCCGAGTCGGTGCGACGCCGCGCCCAGCGCAGCCCACGCCTTGCCGAACGCCAGCTCCGCTTCGTCTTTCGTCCAGTCCTCGCTTCGACCGCCGTCGCGGGGATGGACAGCAGCGCCATCGCGTCGATGACCCGCTCGGCAAGATAGTCTCCCGGCGTAGACACCGCCAGCGCGTATCCGGATTCGCCGACCGGCTCGGCGTCCGCTTTCGGCTCGTTTGGCGGCGCGCCGCAGTGTCAGGCTATGGCGGCTCGATGCTCGAACTGCGCGGAGCCGCGTCGCCAATCACGCCAGCGACACCCGAACTATGGCGTTCGCCACGAGCGCGGACATGAGCGCCATGTGGATGCCGCTCGGCGGCGACGGCTCGACGATTGCAAGCTCCAGCGGCGCGGACGCAGCCGCGAGCGCTGGGCTGTCTTCTTCCGAGGCGATGACCACGACGCGCCCGCCGAGCTGGTGCGACGCCGCGCCCAGCGCAGCCCACGCCTTGCCGAACGCCAGCTCCGCTTCGTCCTCCGTCCAGTCCTCGCTTGGCCATATCAGCGCGCATCCGCGAGCGTCTCTCAGCGCGCGCGAGATCGGTTCGGAAACCAGCCGAGCCGAGCCGAGGTCCAGATCGACCGCCGTCGCTGGGATGGACAGCAGCGCCATCGCGTCGATGACCCGCTCGGCAAGATAGTCTCCCGGCGTAGACACCACCAGCACATAGCCGGATTCGCCGACTGGCTCGGCGTCCGCTGCCGGCTCACTCGGCGGCGCGCCGCGCGGTTCGGGCAAGCGATACTCCGCCGCCGGCTCCTCATGCGCGGCGCCGCCATCTTTCACGAATAGCGCGCCCGCCCGCTCCAAGACGATGCCGGCGAACCGCCCGTTGCGGCGGACTATTTCTAGGCACTCGTCTGCAAGCTCCGCGCGAACGCCGAGAACGCGGGTTATCGTGTTGGCGGCGAACGGGCTTTCCGGGAAGCGCTTGCCCGCGTACTCTTCATAGAATCGCCTGAACACCTCAGGTTCGAGCGCGGCTGAGCGCAGAGAGCTTAGCCGCTCCTCCTCGCTGCGCGGCGCGGTGAGCGTCTCGCCCAGCGTCGTAAGCTCTATCCGCTCGGCCGTGTGAGCGCCAACGGTCAGCCCGTACTTCGCTGAGGAACTGAGCTTCTGAATGAACGAGCTGCTCCGAGCGGTCGTTCCCATCGCGTCCGCGAGAAGCTCCGGCTCCACTGGATGCCCGCCGTTGACATCCTGAATAGTCGCCGCGATGGGAAGCGCGTCCTCCAGCGAGAAAGGCGGATAAGGTCTGATGAGTCTGGTTCTTCTAGCCATTGGGAGGCTCCATTCGCTCTACAGCTATTTCGTCATTCCAGCGAAAGCGGGAATCCAGATGGGCGGCGGGGTTATGGGAGAGCGCTTGCCGAAACCGCCGACAAAGCCGAGGCGGTTTCCCGCGCGCGTGGGCGCTGGGAATCGATACCAGCCATACCTAAGACCCTAGGAAAGCGTTTTCCGAGATGCCCGCTTAGGCATATTCACGGGGCATGCCGTCGGCGGTTTCATCGGAAACTGCAATGTATTCAGAAATTACGATATTCCGACACGCCCGCATTTCTTATTCCAGATAGCTAGAATACAGTATTTCAGAATAGAAATACAATTCTACCATCTTGAATTCCATATTTTCAGAAACATATGGCTCTCGAAAATTCGCGTCTGAAACCTAGAACGCTCGTCGCGGAAACAGTCCGACGCAACGCTTTGCGCGTACTATATATTAGGAGAACGCGCGCCGCAGTTCGCTATCATACGGAAGCCGCTTTAGACAGCGGCTCGTCGAATCAACACGCTTCGCCGCCCTGCTTTGGCGTTCGGCGAACGCAGCGCAGGAGGCGCTAGAATGAGTCCTATGAGCGCTAGAAACCTATCGACCAAGATCATGCAACGCCCCCCCGCTCCGCTGCGCGCGCTGGCGCTGTTCGCCGCCGCGCTTGCGGTTTTGGCGGGATGCGGCGAGACCGAACCCGCAACCGTCGCGCCGGAGGCTGCCGAACCGACGGCAGTCGCGGCGGCGCCGCCGCCCGCCCAGCCGACGGAAGCCGCGCCCGACGCGCCCGCGACGCGGTTCGACCCGATGGCGCTCCCCACGGCGGGACCCGCGCCGTCCCCTATCGCGGTTCCGGACGCCGTTCCAGAAGATCTCGCGGCGGCGTGGGAAGTATGGAAGCTGTTGACCGAGCGGCACGTGGACCGCGCGGAGTTCGATCGCCCCGAGTTCGACGAGGGCGCGATTCGAGGCATCCTGAGCGTGCTGGGCGACTCGCATACCAACTACGTGTCGCCCGAGCGCTTCGAGATAGAGAACGAAGACCTCTATGGCTCGTTTCAAGGCATCGGCGCGCGCGTGGACATGCGCCCCGACGGCAAGCTGATAATCGTCTCGCCGATGGAGGGCAGCCCGGCGATGGAGGCGGGGCTTAGGCCCGGCGACACCATCCTAGCGGTAGACGGAGAGAGCATCGCCGGGCTTAGCATCAGCGAGGCGGTCAATAAAATCCGCGGTCCGCAAGGCTCTACGGTTCTCCTGCTGGTGAAGCATCTAGGCGATGCCGGCGAGGTGGAGATAGCCGTTCGGCGGGACGTGATTCCGCTGGAGAGCGTGCTGGTGCGAAGCAGCCCTGAGGACAGGTTCGCGCACATAAGGCTTACGTCGTTCTTCTCGGATACCCCGGAGAAGCTGGCGGAGGCTATAGAAGAGCAGATGGCGAACGGCGTGGAGGGGCTGATTCTGGACGTGCGAAACAACCCCGGCGGGCTGCTGAGCAGCGTCGTGGAGGTAACGAGCATGTTCATCGACGGCGGCCTCATACTGTACGAGGTGGATGGCGCGGGAAACCGACGCGATCACGGATCGAGCCAATCGGGAGAGTTCACGGACATTCCCCTAGTGCTGCTCGCCAACCAGTACAGCGCGAGCGCGTCCGAGATACTCGTCGGCGCGCTGCAAGACCACGAGCGCGCGGATATCGTCGGCGCCACCACATTCGGCAAGGGCAGTGTCAACAGGCTGCACCGGCTCAGCAACGGCGGCGGGCTGTTCCTGACCTTCGCCAAGTGGTACACGCCGAGCGGCAAGTTGATAGAAGGCAACGGCGTCGCGCCAGACTACGAGGTTACCCATAGAGACGCCCAAAAGGCGGATACGGCGCAGTTCGAGAAGGCGGTGGAGGTGATGGAATCCATCGTATCGGTCGGAGGGCGGTAGCGCATGGCGGCTAAGAACGACAGGGCGAAGAGCGGCCCCACCATCACCGTCAACAGGCGGGCGAGGCGCGATTACGACATCCTAGACTCTGTAGAGGCTGGGCTTGCGCTTCGCGGGAGCGAAATCAAGTCCATACGAGGCCGCAAGGTCAGCCTGAGCGACTCCTACGCCCGCCCCATAGACGGCGAGATGTGGCTGCACAACCTCCACATAGAGGAGTACTCCCCCGCCGCGCGCGACAACCACGACCCGAAGCGTCCGCGCAAGCTGCTGCTCCACCGCGCCCAGATAGACGATCTGAGCCGACAGGTGAACCAGCGCGGCTTGACGCTGATTCCGCTGAAGCTCTACATCAGGAACCACTTGGCGAAGGTGCAGCTCGGCGTGGCGAGGGGTAGAAAGCGGTTCGACAAGCGGCGCGCGCTGATAGAACGCGAGCGCGAACGCGAGGCGCAGGCGGCCATGGGCACCCGCCGCTGGGGGCGTGGATAGCCGCTCCCCCAGCCGAAGCGAGGTCGCGCAAGGCTCGCCGCTCGTCTAACCGCATATGCGGGAAGAGCCGTCGGATGGCAGTCCGGCGGCTCTTTTCTTTTGTCGGACGCCGCGCGCGAGAACCAGCGTCCGCGTCCAGCGCTAGCGAGCGCCGGCGCGATTCCGCTCCTGTCGGCTGCATTGCCGGATGGCGTTTCCCGCCGCCCCCTGCCCGCGCGAGACGCGAACGAGCGGCGCGGGAGGAAAGCCAAAAGAAAAGAGCCGCTGGCGGGGGGAATCCAGCGGCTCTTTTTTCAGCCGAAGACTTGTCTCCGGACTGATAGCTTCCTAGTTCTGGCTGACTCTCTCGATCTTGATCGTCTCTCCCGGCGCGGTGGCGACGCGGTGGACGACGATCCCCAGCTTCATGTTCCAGTATCCGAGCGTCGCCTTGCTGACGCCTAGCTCGTCGGCTGTGGCGGACTGCCCCATATAGTTGATCTTCTCGGGCAGGAGCTTCTCCAGCGGCTGGCGGTACTTCTCTTCGACGGCGATCATCTTCGGGGTCTTGCGCGTTCGGGTCATTTGGGACCTCCCTGTCTTTGTTCTTGAACCATATTAGTATCGCAACATGGTATTGTCAACGCATTTTCAATACAGTTTCCAAGCATTGCGGATAGCTAGAAAAGCCCTGAAATAGGCTTGTATCCGCCCTGAAAGCGCATAGCTATTATTCAGCACGCTTATTTTGCGTGTCATTTACTGTAGAACGCTGTGGCGTCGGCTCTGACGCGGATGTTGCGCGGATTCCCCTACAATCCGGCGCGCGGCTAGGCGACGCGGCGGCTGTGTGCTACGGTCAGCAGGCGGAACGCTCTGCGGTTCGAGCGTCGGGAGGGATAGCCATATGCGGCTGCCGATTATCGAGAAGACACGCAAGAACCACGCGCTGGAACACGCCACCGTTGCCGCGCTTATCGAACGCGGCGCGCGCGCGCCGCTAGGCGGGTACTCTCTGCCGCGCGGCTTCGTCATATGGTCGCGGGCGTCGCGGGAAGACGTGGAATCGGCGGCCGAAAGCGCGCTCTGCCGTCTGAACGCGGGGCGCTCGGAGCTTGCCATCTCGCCTTACTGCGGCACGAACCTCGCGGCGGGCGCTCTGATAGGCGCGCTCGCCGCCGCGATAGTCGGGCGCGGCGGCGGGTTCTGGGCTAAGCTCCGCGGCGCGGCGGCGGGCGTCCTCGCGGCGAGCGCGCTGAGCCAGCCGGTGGGCAAGTTCATCCAGCGCCGCTTCACCACCCTGTCGGAACTGTCGGGCGCGGAGATAACGGCCGTCCGAACGCTGGCGTCATCGCGCGTGAACATCGTCTGGGTCGGGGTCGATCACGCGGGCGCGCTCGACGCCCAGCCCGTCGGCCCGCGTCTCCAGCGGGAATCGAGCCGCCGCGCCGGCGTCGGTTCTTGACCGACATATTGGGCGTTGCTACACTGAGCGGGAGCGCTCAACAGACGTGTCCCAGTAGCTCAGTTGGATAGAGCGGCTGCCTTCTAAGCAGCGGGTCGCGGGTTCGAGTCCTGCCTGGGACGCTCCCTTTCTTTTCCGCCTTCCTTCCCGCGCCCCCGCGCCCTCCCGTTCCCTGCTACACTCTATCTATCTATCCGAAGTGGATGATAGGCGCGGCGCTCTCCGCCCTAGGCTATACAGGATTCAGCGCATTGAACGAAACCGCATTCAGCGAACGCCTGTGGCGGCGGGCGCAGCCTATCTGGGACGCTATCAGCCGCCACCCCTTCCTATTGGAGTTGGAAGCGGGAACGCTCCCATTGGAGAATTTCAGATACTATGCGCTACAGGATTACGCCTACCTCGCCGGATTCGGGCGGACGGCAGCCGCCGCGCTGTCCATGGCGGCGGATACGCCGACGGCTCGGCGGCTGCTGAGGCGGGTATCCACCCCTGTGGAGCGCCCGCTTCACGCGAGCCTGTTCGCGGCGCTGGGCGTGAGCGAGCGCGAGGCGGAAAGCGTCGCGCCGTCGCCCACGAACCTCGCGTATCAGAACCACATGGAAACAGCCATGCGCGTCGACGGCTTGGGCTGCGGAGTCGCGGCGCTGCTCCCCTGCCCCAAGATATACCACGAAGTCGGCAAAATTCTGGAGCGCCCCGATCATCCCGTATATAGCGTGTGGCAAGCCTCGTACTCCGAAGGCTTGCTCGAGGAGAGCGCGGCGGCGTGGAGCGCGCTGCTCGACGACCTCGCGGACGCCGCCGGGCCGGACGAACGGCGGCGCATGGAAGAGGCGTACCTAACCAGCGCGCGCTACGAGCATATGTTTTGGAGCATGGCGTATACTATGGAGCGTTGGACGCCCCAATCGAACGCGGGCTGAATGCCCGAACCATGCCAGCGGAGGTTTGCATAATGAGAAGCCCAAGAAAGTACGCGGGCGTGGTGAACGCGCCCGACTTCCCGCCGAGCCTCGATTGGCTCAACACGGACAGACCGCTCGAGCTCGCGGATTTCGCGGGCAAGATACTCATCCTAGACTTCTGGACGTACTGCTGAATCAACTGCATGCACGTATTTCCGCAGTTGCGGAAACTGGAACAGAAGTACGCGGGAGAGCTGGCGGTCGTCGGAGTCCACTCCGCAAAGTTCGCCGCCGAGAAAGACACCGACAACGTGCGGCGCGCGGTGCTTAGGTGCGAGATAGAGCATCCCGTCATCAACGACGCGGATTTCATGGTGTGGCAGCAGTACGCGGTTCGCGCTTGGCCCACGCTGATGTTCATAGGTCCCGACGGCAAGCTGATAGGCAAGCACGAGGGAGAGTTCCCCGTCGAAGCGCTGGACAACGTTTTGGCGACGATAATCGAGGAGTTCGACCGCGCCGGCGCGATAGATCGCCGCGAGCTGGGATTCAAGCTGGAACGCGATCTCGCGTGGGAGCGTCCGCTGTCTTTCCCGGGCAAGCTGGTCGCGGGCGATCGCGGCTTGTTCGTGTCGGACTCCAACCACAACCGCATCGTGTGGACGGACCTCGCCGGGAACGTCGAGGCGGTGTTCGGCAGCGGCGATCGCGGCTTGAAGGATGGCGACGCCGATACAGCCATGTTCTACGACCCGCAGGGCTGCGCGCTGGATTGGCCCAACCTGTACGTGGCGGATACGAAGAACCACGCTATCCGCGTCATAGACCTAGAAGCGAAGGAAGTTCGGACGCTCGCCGGCACCGGGATGCAGTCTCGCGGCTTCCACGCGGGCGGCGATGGGCGGTTCGTAGCGCTCAGCTCGCCGTGGGACGTCGCCAAAGTGGGAAACACGCTCTTCGTGGCTATGGCGGGAGTGCATCAGATCTGGAAGCTCGACCTAGACACGAGGAATATCTCTCCCCACGCGGGCAACGGACGCGAGCGCATCATAGACGGACCGCTGGCAAACGCCGAGCTTGCCCAGCCAAGCGGCATAGCGTCCGACGGCGAGACGCTCTTCTTCGCGGATAGCGAGACGAGCTCCGTTCGCTCCGCGTCCGTGAGCGCGATGGGCGCGGTGAAGACCATCGTGGGGCGCGGGCTGTTCGAGTTCGGAGACGTGGACGGCATTGGCGACGACGCGCGCCTTCAGCATCCCATCGGGCTGGACTTGTACGCGGGCGCGCTGTGGGTGGTGGACTCTTACAACAACAAGATAAAGCGGCTGGATCCCAACAGCCGCGTCTGCTCCACCGTGTTCGGCTCCGGCGCGAGCGGCTGCGATGACGGCGTGGGCGCCGCGGCGACGTTCTACGAACCCGGCGGCGTGAGCGCGCATCGCGGCAGGCTGTACGTCGCGGACACCAACAACCACGCCATTCGGGTGGCGGACCTCGAATCGAAACGGGTTTCGACGCTGCGGATACGCGGAATCTGACGAGCCTGCCCCATGCCAAACCGACTTGCAAGCGAGACAAGCCCATACCTGCTTCAGCACGCCGAGAACCCTGTGGATTGGTATCCGTGGGGCGGCGAGGCGTTCGAGGCGGCGCGCGCGCGGGATGTTCCCATCCTGCTGAGCGTGGGCTATTCCTCCTGCCACTGGTGCCACGTGATGGAGCGCGAATCGTTCGAGAACGAGCGCATCGCGGAGATAATGAACGAGCGATTCGTGAGCGTCAAGGTAGACCGCGAGGAGCGCCCGGACGTCGATTCGGTATACATGACGGCGGTTCAGGCGATGACCGGCCAAGGCGGCTGGCCTATGACGGTGTTCATGACGGCGGACGGCGAGCCGTTCTACGGCGGCACTTACTTCCCGCCCGAAGACCGCGGCGGCTTGCCGGCGTTCGACCGCGTGCTGACCGCGCTATCCGACGCCTACCGCTCGCGCCGATTGGAGGTTCTGGCGAGCGGGCGGCGGCTAGTGGAGCATCTCCGGCAGTCGTTCGCGGCCGAGCGGAGCGCGCAGCCGCTCGCGGATCGCATCTTGCAAGCCGCGTTCGAGGCTGCGGCGCGGCAGTTCGACGACGCATCGGGCGGGTTCGGGCTTCAGCCGAAGTTCCCGCAGCCGCAAACGCTGGAGTTTCTGCTCCGCATGCATGCGCGAACAGGCGCGCCGATGCCGCTGGAGATGGCTGAGCTAACGCTCGACAAGATGGCGGCGGGCGGCATTCACGACCAGATAGGCGGCGGCTTTCATCGCTACTCCACCGATGCCTTCTGGCTCGTTCCGCACTTCGAGAAGATGCTGTACGACAACGCCCTGCTCGCGCGGCTCTACACCCATGCCTACCAGATAACGGGCGGCGAAGCGTATAGGCGAACCGCCGAGGGCATCCTAGACTACGTCATCCGCGAGATGACTTCCGACGATGGCGGGTTCTACTCCGCGCAAGACGCCGACAGCGAGGGCGTCGAGGGCAAGTTCTTCGTGTGGAGGCCCGAGCGTGTCGCGGATCTGCTCGGCGTGGAAGACGCCGCCATATTCTGCGACTTCTATGACGTAACGCGAGAGGGCAACTTCGAGGGGATGTCCATACTTCACGCGCCATCCACTATGGAAGAGGCGGCGGCGCGACGGTCGCTGAGCGTAGACCGTCTGGAGAAAGTTCTTGCGCGCGGGCGGCGGATTCTGTTGGAAGCGCGCTCCCTGCGCGTCCCGCCCATGACGGACACCAAGATAATCACGTCTTGGAACGGGCTTATGCTTGCGGCATTCGCCGAGGCGTCCGCCGCGTTCGGCAGAGACGACTACCTGCAAGCGGCGCGGCGGAACGCCGCCTACCTGCTCGACCGCATGGTCGAGAACGGGCGGCTGCGGCGCACGGACAGCGCCTCCGAGAACGGCTCGCGCGGCTTCCTAGACGACCACGCCGCGCTAGCCGACGGGCTGCTGACGCTCCATCGCGCCGACGGCGATACGCGCTGGCTGCTCGAAGCGGAGTCTCTAGCGCGAACGGCGGTCGATCTGTTCTGGGACGCGCGACTAGAGCAGTTCTTCGACACCGGCAGCGACCAAGAGAGCCTCATCGCTAGGCCGAGAGATGTTGCGGACAACGCGCTCCCGTCCGGGCATTCCATGATGGCGGACGTTCTCTTGAGGCTCGCGGTCATCACCGGCGACAACGATCTGCGGACTATTGCGGCGACGGCGCTTCGCGGCGTGCGCGGAATCATGGAACGCTTCCCCACCGGCGCGGGACACTGGCTTTGCGTTCTGGACACGTACCTATCCGAATCCAAAGAGGCGGTGATAATAACGGCGGAAGACGGCGACGGCGCGCTGCCGATGCTGCGTAGGCTTGCGTCGGCGTACCAGCCGAGCGCGGTAGTCGCCGCCGCCCCGCAGCGGACGAGCCCGCTTGCGGATTGGCCTATGTTCGCGGGGCGCGAGGCGATGGACGGCGGCCCAACGGCGTATGTGTGCCGCAACTACGTATGCAACCTTCCCACCAACGATGTGGATGCGATGATGGCGGAGTTCGCGGGGTGAAGCGGACGCGGGCGGCGCTCCATTGCGGCGCGGCGGCTGAGTAAACTACCATTAGCTCCCGGAGCAAGGGCTTATGAACGTGGACACCGGCGCTATCGCGGCGGAGTTGAGCGCGATAGTCGGCGAAGACTACGTGTTCTACAAACCCGAAGACCTGATAGTGTTCGAATACGACGGCGCGACGGATCGGGCTATGCCTACTGTCGTCGCGCTTCCTGACGGAACCGACGAGGTGGCGGCTTGCGTAAGGGTGGCGGCTAAGCATGGCGTCCCAATCGTCGCGCGCGGCGCAGGCACTGGGCTGAGCGGAGGCGCAATCGCCGAGCATGGCGGCATCGTCATGCCGCTCACCCGAATGACGCGAATCCTAGATGTGGACGTTGAAAACCGCGTCGCCATCGTCGAGCCGGGCGTAATCAACTTGCAGCTCAGCGAGCAAGTAGCGCGGCATGGGTTGTACTACGCGCCCGACCCTTCCAGCCAACGCGCCTGCACCATCGGCGGAAACGTCGCCGAGAACTCCGGCGGCCCCCACTGCCTCGCCTACGGCGTCACCACCAACCACGTGCTTGGCTTGGAAGTAGTGTACGCCGATGGCAGCGTCGAATGGGTTGGCGGCGTACACCGCGAGCATCCGGGATTCGACGTGCGCGGGATACTGATTGGCTCCGAAGGCACGCTGGCGATAGTCACCAAGATAGCCGTGCGGCTCTTGCGCCTGCCCGAAGCGGTGAAGACGCTGCTGGCGGTGTTCAGGGAGCTGGACGACGCGAGCGCGGCGGTGTCCGGCATCATCGGCGCGGGCATCGTGCCGGCGGCGCTGGAGATGATGGACGACCTATGCGTGAAGGCGGCGGAAGCGTCCGTGCATGCGGGCTACCCGGAAGAAGCTGGCGCGGTTCTGCTGGTGGAAGTGGATGGTCTCGAAGAGGCGGTCGAGGAGGAAGTGGCGGCGGTCGAAGAGGTGTGCAACCTGTACGACCCGATAGAGATAAGAACGGCTACCGACCCGGCGGAGCGCGAAAAGCTGTGGTCCGGGCGCAAGGGCGTGCTAGGCGCGCTGGGACGGCTCGCGCCCAACTACCTGCTCGTCGATGGCACCGTGCCTAGAACCCAGCTCGTGGAGGTGCTGGCGCGCATCGCGGACATATCGCGCCGCACCGGATACCCAATCGCCAACCTGCTTCACGCCGGCGACGGCAACCTGCACCCATCCGTGCTGTTCGACGAGCGCAAGCCCGGCGACACCGAGAACGCGCTCGCCATTGGCGGCGAGATACTAGAGCTTTGCGTCGCCGCGGGAGGCGTTCTGTCCGGCGAGCATGGCATCGGGCTAGAGAAGCAAGAGCATATGCCGCTTATGTTCACCGAAGCCGACATGGAGGCTATGGCTCTGCTGCGTCCGTCGTTCGCCACCGACAACCGCTTCAACCCGGGCAAGATATTCCCCACCGGCTCATCCTGCGCCGACGTGTCTCAGGCGGCGGCTATCCGGCGCGCGGGCCCGGGCGCGTACATATAGCCGCCGTGACGAATCCCACTCGAATCAGCCGGCGGCGGGCTACGGATGGCATCGCCGCATACGCCATCGACGGCGCCGCGCCGCTGGAAGCTGTCGAGCCGTCGAACGAAGGCGAGCTGCGCGAGATAGTCGGCGGCGCGGACCGAGAGGGCATGGCGATATTCCCGTGGGGCGGCGGAACGCGAATGGCGGTCGGCAACCCGCCCGCTAGACAGGGAATCGTCATCGCCACCACGGCGCTGAACCGCATGGTTTCCCACAACGCGGGCGACATGACGGCGACGTTTCAAGCGGGCGCTACGATGAGCATGATCTCCGAGACGCTGGCGCGGGATGGGCAAATGCTTGCCATAGACCCGCCCATGCCCGCGCGCGCGACCGTTGGCGGCACGCTTGCGGCGGGCGTCAGCGGTCCGTCCATGTGGCGCTTCGGACACCCGCGAGACACAGTAATCGGCATGAAGATAGTCCAGCCCAACGGCGTGGTCTCCAAGAGCGGCGGGCAGGTCGTCAAGAACGTCAGCGGATACGACATGTCGCGTCTCCATATCGGCGGCTTCGGCAGTCTGGGCGTGATACTGGAAGCTAGCTTCAAGCTCACGCCTATCCCAATGTACGAAAGCGCTGTCTTGGCGAGGTTCGAGACAATCGAACACGCTATGGGGTGCGCCATGTCTATCTACAACTCGCACGTCGCGCCGCTTGCGCTGACCGCGTTCGGAGACTCCACGGCGCGGCGCATAGACGTCGACGGGCGGCGCGGCGTCTTCGTCGCCGTCAGGCTCGGCGGACGCCCCCGCACGCTCGATAGGCAGGTGGACGAGATAGTCGCCATATGCCGGCAGTCCGAAGCGGCGCGAATAGACAAGCTGGGCGGCGGGCGCGACGCGCGGCTGTGGCGAAGCCTAGCGGATTTCGGATGGAACGACGCATCACCCCCTGTCCTGAACATCCGCGTGAACGCGCTGCCGAGCAAACTAGCGGAGGTATGCCGACGCATAGAGCGCGCGGATTGCGCGCTAGAGCTATGTATAGTCGCCCAGCCCGGATTCGGCGCGCTGGAAGCCAACTGGTTCGAGACTGCGGACGAACCGCCTGCCGCGGACGAGTTGCAAGCCATAGCCAAAGCGGCGCGCAAAGCGGCGGTCGACGCCGGCGGGCACGCTATCATCCAGCGCTGCCCTGTCGAGGCGAAGCGCGGGCTAGACGTTTGGGGGGGCGAGCCGAGCGGCATTGAGGTCATGCGCCGCTTGAAGCGGCAGTACGACCCGAACGACACGCTGAACCCTGGCAGGTTCGTGGGGGGAATATAGTGGCTGGATTCGAGTCTCCGCGCATAGACCAATCACTGCTGTTCTCAGGAGCGGACGCGCCGGACGAGTCCGAGCTTTACAAGTGCGTCCACTGCGGGTTCTGCTTGCAAGCCTGTCCCACCTACTTGGAAACGGGGCTGGAAACCGAATCTCCTCGCGGCCGAATCGCGCTGATGAAGGCGGTCAACGAGGGCAGAATCGGCATGACCGATACGGTCGTGCGCCACTGGGACTTGTGTATACAGTGCCGCGCGTGCGAGGTGGCGTGTCCGTCGGGCGTGCCGTACGGCAACCTGATAGAGGCGACGATGGCGCAAGTGGAGCGAGGGCGCAAGCCCGGACGCATCGCAGGCGCAGCCGCGAGCCTCGCGCTCGACCACATCATCCCGAACCAGCGGCGGCTGGAAAAGGTGGCGTCGCTCGCCAAGCTGTACCAGCGTTCGGGCATGCAGACGCTCGTCCGCAAGTCCGGCGCGCTGAAGCTCGTATCCAAATCCATGGCGGATATGGAATCGTCCATGCCGCGCGTGTCGTCGGCGTACTTCGAGGCGCGGGGGCAGACCCTACCCGCTCGCGGCGAGAAACGGGCGCGGGTGGCGATGCTGTCCGGCTGCGTCATGCCGCTGTTCAGCGGGCCTGAGATGGACGCGGCGGCGCGAACGCTGACGCGAAACGGCTGCGAGGTGGTCGTTCCGAGCGAACAAGTCTGCTGCGGCGCGATCCATTCGCACGTGGGCGATCTCGAAACCGCCAGAGACATGGCGCGCCGCAACATAGACGTTTTCGACGGCGCGAACGTCGATGCGGTAGTCGTCGCGTCTGCGGGCTGCGGAGCGCGCATGAAGGAATATGGCCATCTGCTGAAGGGCGATCCCGACTACGCGGACAAGGCGAGGCGGTTCGACGCGATGGTGAAAGACATCCACGAATTCCTAGTCGAGCTGCCCTTCACGCCGCCGCGCGCCTCTCTGGATTGCCGCGTCACCTATCAGGACTCGTGCCACTTGGGCAACGCGCAGCGGATTACCGCCGCGCCGCGCGCGATACTGAACGCCATTCCGGGCGTGGAATTCGTCGAGCTTCCGGGCGCAGGCAGGTGCTGCGGCGCGGGCGGCACTTACACTATCACCGAGAGAGATTTCTCGCTCAGGGTGCTGGACTCCAAGATGGACGACTTCGAGACCACAGGCGCGGACACGCTGGCGACGGCTAACCCCGGCTGCCTGCTTCAGCTTCAGTATGGCGTATCCGAACGAGGCTTGCCGGCGCGGGTGAAGTACGTAACCGATCTGCTGGATGAAGCGTACACGCTCGAGGAGTGAGCAAACCCTAAAGTCACGCCTATCCTCTATTCTCGATCACACAAATCACAACTCAGACAACAGGAGGCAACGAATGGATCTTGGCTTGCATGGAAAAGCGGCAATCGTAACCGGCGGAAGCGAGGGTATCGGCAAGGCTGCCGCCGCCAGCATGGCGGCTGAGGGCGCGGACGTAGTCATCGCCGCTCGCAGGGCGGATGTGCTGGAATCGGCGGCGGCGGAGATTCGGGCGGTATCCAACCACCGCGTTATCGCCATTCCCACCGACGTCATGGATCCCGACCAAGTTCAGGCGCTCATAGACCAGACGATGGAAGAGTTGGGACGCATCGACATCCTAGTCAACAACGCCGGCACGTCTGCGGGCGGCGCGTTCCTCGGAGTAACCGACGAGGCTTGGCAGCACGACCTCGACCTAAAGCTCTACGGCGCTATCCGAACGTCGCGGCTTGCCGTGCCGCTGATGCGGCAGCAGGGCGGCGGGCGCATCATCAACGTGACCAACCTCGGCGCGAAGGCTCCCGGCGCGGCGTCTGTGCCTACGTCCGTCAGCAGAGCCGCCGGCGTCGCGTTGACGAAAGCGATGTCCAAAGAGTTCGCCGCGGACAACATACTGGTCAACACGGTGTGCATAGGCCTAATCAAGAGCGGCCAGCACGAGACCCGATTCCACGCTATGCGGGAGAGCCAACCCGATCTGACGCTCGATCAGTTCTATGGCGACATGGGCGATAGCGTCCCGCTAGGCCGCGTCGGCGAGGGCGAAGAGGCGGGCGACGTGATCGCGTTCCTCGCGTCCGAGCGCGCAAGCTACCTGACCGGCATCGCGGTCAACATAGACGGCGGAACGTCGCCGGTGGTCTGAGCGCGGCGTAATCCGGCGAACGGCGGTGCCTGCGGCGGTCGCGGCGCAGGCGCCCGCCGCTTCGCCAATAGGCGCTCCTACCCCACGACCCCCACCTGAGCGCGCTGCCTCAGCGCGTGGTCCGCCAGCACAAGCGCCATCATCGATTCGACGATAGGCACGGCGCGGGGCAGTACGCAAGGGTCGTGCCTTCCCCTGCCCTTTAGCGTCGTCTCGTTGCCGTAGACGTCCACCGTGTCTTGTTCCCGCATGATAGTCGCGGTGGGCTTGAAGCCGACGCGGATAACGATGTTCTCGCCGTTGGAGATGCCGCCCTGGATGCCGCCTGAGTTGTTGGTGCGGGTGCGGATGCGTCCGGCGTCGCTGTAGAACGGGTCGTTGTGCTGCGAACCGGTGAGATACGTTCCCGCGAATCCGGATCCTACCTCGAACCCTTTGCTCGCGGGAAGCGAGAGCATGGAGCGCGCGAGATCGGCTTCCAGCTTGTCGAACACCGGATCGCCGAGTCCGGGCGGCGCGTTGCGAGCGACGCACTCCACCACGCCGCCAAGCGAGTCGCCATCCTTGCGCGCCTGCTGAATGCGCTCTATCATGCGAACCGCCATATCTTGATCAGGGCATCGCGCGATGTTCGCCTCGACCTCTTCACGGGTTGCCAAGTCAGCATCCACCTCCGCCTCCAAGCTCCACACGCGCTTGACGTATGCCACTATCTCGATGCCGAACTCCTGAGCGAGATACTTTCTAGCTACCGCGCCGCCGGCTACGCGCCCAATCGTTTCGCGCGCGCTCGCCCTGCCGCCGCCCATCCAGTTGCGGATGCCGTACTTAGCCTGATAGGTGTAGTCCGCGTGAGATGGGCGATACTTCAGCCGCATCTCCTCATAGTCTCGGCTGCGCGCGTCTCGGTTCCAGACGATTATCTGAATCGGCGTGCCGAGTGTGAGTCCGTCGAACACGCCGGAGACGATCTCCGCCTGATCCCCCTCGCGCCGCTGGGTGGAGATGACGCTCTGCCCCGGTCGTCGTCGGTTCAGCTCTAGCTGGATGTCGTCCTCTGCAATCGCCAGACGCGGCGGGCAGCCGTCCACCGTAACGCCTACCGCCTGCCCGTGCGACTCGCCCCACGTGGTTATCCGAAAAGCGTGTCCGAAGGTGTTGCCCATCTATATCTTCGTCCTCATCATTGCTGTGCAGTAGCCGTATGTTACCATCATACTCCGTAGGCGGCAGAATTCCCCGCGCCGCCCTAGCATTGCCGGGATGCGTCCAGTGGACGCGAATGGCGAAAGAGCGTCTCGGCATCAGGCGCGGGGCAGGCTCTGAGCCTGTCGAATGGTAGGCTCGAAGGGCTTTGCGCTTGCCTAATCAGCAACTGCAAGGCTCCCCATCGAGCCGAAAGCATGTTACCATTCGAGCGCGCGCCCTCATCAGGGCGTCGGCATTCGAGAAAGGGCCCGGATAGAACACCTGCGAGCGCCTCCCGCGAAAGCGGGCGAGCGCGGCTCGCAGTCCGGGCCCACTTCCCCCCGCTAGCTCCCGGCGACACGCCCGACGGTCTCCCCGTCCGCCGCTTCGCTTGAACCGTTGCGCCGCTTGCCTGTAGACTCGCTCCATGAAAGCCGCTTCGACCGAGTCTTCCGACAGCGAAGACGCGCCGCCGCCCGCTTCTGCCGACGGCGGCGGAGAATCACAAGGCGCGCGAACCGCCGCCGTTCGCGTCGCCGCACCCTCCCAAGCGAGCGCGCCCGCCGGCAGATCGCGCGCCCAGCTGCCTCCGCGCACCGCCGATCCGCCCCAACGCGGATGGCGGCACATGTTTTCCTCGCTCGCCAACCGCGATTACATGTACCTGTGGCTGGGCATGGTGGCGATGATGGGCGGAATGCAGATGCAGATGCTCGCGCGCGGCTATCTGGTATACGACCTGACCGGCTCGGCGGCTCTGCTGGGGATAGTTACGGCAGGCTCGGCGATTCCGATGCTGGTTCTCGCGCTGTTCGGCGGCGCGATTGCCGACAGGCTGGACCGCAAGCGGCTGATACAGGTCGGGCAGGTCATCGTGGGGCTGCTGGCGCTCGCGGTCGGCATCTCCATATATGCGGAATGGGTGCGCTGGTACCATCTCATGGCGGCCTCGCTGCTCCAGGGCGCGATATGGTCGTTCATGATGCCGGCGCGGCAGGCTATCATCCCGCAGATAGTTGGCCCAGAGAAGATAGGCAACGCGATGGCGTTGAACGCGGCGGGGATGAGCGCGATGACGCTCGCGGCGCCCGCCGTGGCTGGCGGGCTGTACGCGCTCGTTGGCCCCGCGAACGTCTACTTCCTGATAGTCGCGCTCAGCCTATTGGCAGTAGTCATGACGACGCTCATCCGCCCTCCGGAGAGCGGCGCGTCTGGCAGACGCAGGCGCGACATGCTCAGCGACATAGTCGCAGGCTTATCGTACATCAGAGGCAACCATATGGCGCTGGCGCTGCTGGTGATGGGCCTTGCGACTACGCTTCTGGCATCGCCCTTTCGGATGCTTCTGCCGGTGTTCGTCGTCGATGTCTACCATAGAGGCCCTGACTCCATGGGGCTGCTTGTGGCTATCATGGGCGGCGGTTCGCTCGCAGGCTCTTTGGCAATCGCCGCGATGGGCAACTGGCGGCGGGGGATGCTGCTGATAGCGGGCGCGTTCGCGTCAGGCGTGGCGCTCATACTCGTCGCCTCGTTTCCCTACTACTACGCCGGAGCCGCCATCATGCTGCTGACCGGGCTGGGAGACTCCGGGCGGCGAACCATCAACATGGGGCTGATAATGGAAGTGGTGGAAGACGAATACCGCGGGCGCGTGATGAGCGTGTTCATGATGAACTTCGGGCTGATGCCGCTAGGCGTGCTTCCCGCCGGAATGATAGCGGACGCGGTAGGCATAGAGTGGACGGTCGGAGCGTTTGGCGCGCTGCTTCTTGTGGTCGCGCTGCTGACGCTGCTGACACAGAAGCGGCTGCGGGCGTATCAGTAGATATTTTGCCGTCGCGGACCGCTTGGAGCGGCTACGGCGCGGATGATTCCTAAAGCGAGCGCCGGCGGTCTCATTCCCAGAGAGCCGCCGGCGCATTCCGTTTTGTTCTATGCGCGAGAGCGCCCTACTGCGCGTTCTCCGCTTCCATTTCTCGGGAGACGGTCTCCAGCTCGCCTACAGCGCTGGCGACGAGCGCGGGGTTGAGGCGCGCCGCGTGATCTCCGTATCCGGCGCGGTCTAGCATCGAGCCTAGCTTGCCGCCCTTGAACAAGCCGAGCGCCCATCCGAGCGGGTCAGGCACGGTAGTCGTATCTAGGTAGAGCCGCTGGTTCTTCGCCCTGGGTCCGTAGTGGTAGTGCGGCGCGCGCTCGAAGCAGTCGAACGTCAAAAGCTCCTGCTCTTCGTCCCCGATGTCGCCCAGCACGTGGATCGCCACGCCGCGGTCGTTGGCGAGCTGCCGGAACTCTACGCCGAAGCGCACAGGCCCAGCCTCCAAGATGACGTCGCCGCGGTCGTGCATCACGGTTCTTCTGCCGGACACCGCGAGCGAGCGAGCCTGAGCTTCCAGATCGTCGGTGTCCGCGGAGAGGTCCATTCCCCTCGCCGCGTCCGCCAGTTCGGGATAGCCCGCCCTGTCCACCATCTCGGGCAGCCGGTCTCGAATCTGCTGGATCGTCCAGTCGAGCGAGTCCCCTTCCGTAGTCTTGTCCAGCATCAGCCGCTGGTTGCGCTTCTGCGGGCCATAGTGGTAGTGCGGCTCGTGGTCGAAGCAGTCGAACCTGAGCAGCTCGTGCTCGTCGTCGTCCGTGTCGCCCAGCACGTGGATGCAGACTCCCTGGTCCGAGAGCAGATCGCGGTACTCGATGCCGAACTTTATCGCGCCGTCTCCGATTATAGTGTCGCCCCGTTCCTTCATGTCTTCCTCCCTGCAATTGGCTTGACCGTTACATTGTAACCGCTTTTATGGCGGAACGCGCGCTCAATCCCAGACGAATACGGGTTTGCCAGTTCTTCCCGTGTCGAAAAGCTCGTATGCCGCCTCCGCCTCGTCGAGGCCGTATCTGTGCGTGATGAGCTTGCTCAGCGGCACATCGCGGTCTACCACGAAGTTGGCGGCTTCCGCCAGCCCCGCGATGCTGAACGTCCAAGAGCCGTATATAGTCAACTGCTTGTGGATTATCTGCGCGCTCACGTCGAACGTGGTAGTGTTGCCCTCGCCCACGAAGCACACCCTGCCCCAGTATCGCGCCGAGTCCACCGCGTTCAGGCGAACTTGGGGGATGCCCGTAGCGTCGAGCGTGGCGTCCGCGCCCTCGCCGTTCGTAGACTCTCGGATAGCGGTCTCCGCGTCGTCTTTGGATGCGTCTACTACCAAGTCCGCGCCCAGCCGCGCCGCTAGCTCCAGCCGTTCCGGAATCAGGTCCACCGCTATCACTCGCGCGCCCATCGCGTGGGCGAACATCGTCGCGCTGGCGCCCACGGGGCCTTGCCCGAACACCGCTATCGTGTCCGCGCCGGTCAGCCCGAGCCGCTTGATGGCGTGGAACGCCGTCCCCGTGCCGCAGGCGACGGCGGCTCCCTGATCGAACGGCAGCGCGTCGGGCATCTCTACGCAGGTGTACGCCGGGCATAGCAGATAGTCTTGGTGTCCGCCGTCGGCGCTCGTGCCGTAGACTTCGTGGTGAACTAGGCACATCTGCGTGTATCCGATGCGGCACATCGAGCAGGCGCCGCAGCCTGTGTAGTGGTGCATCATCACCCTGTCGCCGGCCTTCACGGCGGTTACGCCCGCGCCGACTTCGGCGACGACCCCGCAAGGCTCGTGCCCGGCGACATGATGAGGCGGCGGCACCTCGGAAGCCGCCCTGCGGTATCGGCTTAGGTCGCTGCCGCACAGCCCGGACGCCATCATCTTCAGAACGACCTCTCCGGGGCCGGGTTCGGGTTTCGGAAGCTCGCGGACTTCGAGCTTGCGGTCGCCTAGGAATACTACGCCCCTCATGTTCCGCCCTCCCATCCATCGGCGTCGCGCGCCTAGCGGCGGCGCAAGTTGACTGCTTGGGAGCGTATGCTACAATCCGAGCCGAACGCTATCAAGAGCGTCTACCCGAATTCGGTCGCCCAGACCGAGCCGATAAGCAAGCGTTGGAGGACACCTATGCGCCCGATTATGGAAATCGCCGACGAGCTTGGGCTGAGCCGCGATTCTGTGATTCCCTACGGGCATTACAAGGCGAAGGTGTCGCTAGACGCGGTGCGAGACGGCGGCGGCAGGCGCGGCAAGATGGTGGTGATTACGGGCATTACGCCCACGCCGGCGGGCGAGGGCAAGACGACGACCACCGTGGGGCTGACGCAGGCGATGGGGCGGCTCGGAAAGAGCGTAGTCGCCACGCTGCGGGAGCCGTCTCTAGGCCCTATATTCGGCATCAAGGGCGGCGGCACCGGCGGCGGCAAGAGCATCGTCGAGCCGGAGGACGAGGTGAACATCCACTTCACCGGCGACGCCCACGCCGTAGGCTCGGCGCACAACCTGCTCGCCGCGCTCACCGACAACGCAGCCCAGCGCGGCAGCATAGACGGCTTCAGGCCAGAAGGGATCACGTGGCGGCGGGTTACGGATGTCGAAGACCGCGCGCTGCGAGACATCATGACCGGCATCGGCGGCGAGAACAACGCGCCCGTGCGCGAGAGCGGCTTCGACATCGTAACCGCTTCTGAGATAATGGCGATCTTGGCGCTGTCCCGCGATCTCGAAGATCTGCGAAGCCGGCTGCGCCGCGTCGTAGTCGGCTACACTACGGACAAGCAGCCGGTGACCGCTGACGATGTGCAAGCCGTTGGCTCGATGATGTCGCTGTTGCGATACGCTATCCAGCCCAACATCGTGCAGACTACGGAAGGGCAGCCGGTAATCGTTCACGCGGGACCTTTCGGGAACATAGCGCACGGCTGCTCGTCGGTAATCGGCGACAGGCTCGCGCTGGGATACGCCGACTATGTGCTGTCCGAAGCGGGGTTCGGCGCGGACCTAGGGTTCGAGAAGTTCATGCACATCAAGGCGCGCTTCAACGGGCTGGAGCCTCACGCGGCGGTTATTGTGGCGTCGGTGCGCGCCGTGAAGTACCACGGCGGCGTCCGCCGCAACCGCTTGGAGGAGCGGAACGCGGAGGCCGTAGAAGCTGGGATGGCGAACCTGACGCATCTCATCCGCATGATACGCGCGTTCAATTTGCCCGTAGTAGTCGCCATCAACCACTTCCCCAGCGACACGCCGCAGGAGACCGCCATCGTCAAGCGCGGCTCGGAAGAGGCGGGCGCGTTCGCGGCGGTGGAAAGCACGGTATTCGCCAACGGCGGCGCGGGCGGCATCGATCTAGCGAACGCTGTCATCGATGCGACGCGCGCGGACTCCCCTCCGCAGATAGACTACGCCTATCCCATCGAAGCGCCGATACGCGATAAGACGCTTGGGCTTGCTAAGCGCGTCTACAACGCGGACCGCGTTACGTGGGCGCTTCGCGCCAGAAGGCTGCTTCGGCAGTTCGAGGGCTACGGATGGGGAAACCTGCCGGTGTGCATGGCGAAGACGCACCTTTCGATTTCGCACCTCGCCTCGCGCAAGGGCGCGCCGTCGGGCTACGCCTTCCGGATTTCCGACCTTCGCGCGTCCGTCGGCGCGGGCTTCATATACCCCATCGCGGGCAACATCGTTACGATGCCCGGGTTGCCCGGCTCTCCCCGCCAGCTCGACGTGGATGAGGACGGAGCGATTTTGGGGCTTTAGGGCAGAAGCCGAGTTCGAGGGCAGCTCGCCGAAGGCGGCGCTCTGCGCGGTCAGGGCATGATTCCAACCGAATAAGCCGAAAGCGCCAACCAGTGCCGGAATTCTTCAACGTCAGGTCTCCCCAGCAGGCGTTCGAGGACCTGCTGCCCCATCTCGCGCCTATCTCGGATGCCGAAACCGTTGCGACATCGGACGCTCTGGGGCGCGTCATCGCCGCCGACATCCGCTCATCCGAAGACCTGCCCGCGTTCGCGCGCGCCTCTATGGACGGCTACTCGGTTCGCGCGCGGGACACGTTCGGCGCGTCCGAAAGCCTGCCCGCGCTGTTCGAGGTCGTAGCCGACATCCCCACTGGCGCGCGCGGCGACGCGACGCTCGGCGTGGGAGATGCGGCTAAGGCGTACACTGGCGGGATGCTGGCGCGGAACGCCGACGCGGTGGTTATGTTCGAGCGAACGCAGCCCATCGACGAAACCGCCATAGAAGTCTTGCGCGCCGTGGCGCCGGGCGAGAACGTGATCCAAGTCGGCGAGGACGTTCGGGCGGGCGATGCGCTGTTTCGCGCGGGACACGTCATGCGCCCGCAGGACATCGGCGGGCTGTTGGCGGTGGGCATCGTCGAGATTGCCGTTCGACGCCGCCCGAAAGTCGCCATACTGTCTACGGGCGATGAGATAGTATCCCCCCGCGATACTCCGAAACCGGGCCAGATACGCGACATCAACACCTACACTATCGCGGCGCGTGTCGCCGAGTTGCGCGCGTCGCCGCTCTGCTTGGGAATCGCGCCGGACGAATTCGAGCCGCAGCTTGCGGCGGCGCGGCGCGGGCTTGCGGCGGCGGATGCGCTCGTGTTCTCGGCGGGCAGTTCGCTCAGTTCGCGCGACATGACCGCCGCCGTGTTCGACGCGCTAGGCGAGCCGGGCATTCTCACGCACGGCATATCCATCAAGCCGGGCAAACCTACGGTGGTGGGCGCGGCGGGCGGCAAGCCGATCTTCGGGCTGCCCGGAAACCCCGTCTCCGCGCTGATAGTATTCGATCTGCTGGTCGCGCCCGCGATTCGAGCGCTGTCCGGCGAGGCGGAAAGCCGTATCTCGCCCCGCATATCCGCCGTCCTAACCGAGGATTTGCCATCCGAATCGGGACGCGAAGACTATGCGCCCGTAGCTTTGAGCCGTGTAGAAAGCGGCTGGGAAGCGCGCCCCATATTCGGCAAATCGAACCTAATCTACACGCTAATAAAGGCGGATGGAGTCGTCCGCGTTCCGATGGAAGCCGGCGGCTTGTACGCGGGCGAGATAGTGGACGTGGGGCTGCCCGAAGCGTGATTCGCGTGAGAATCGACATGGATTTACACGTATAAGGAAAAGCGCGACCAAGAGACGCCTGACCCATGCCTCCCCACACCCACGCCCGACGCTACTACCTCCAAGACATTCCGCTGGATGAGGCTTTGCGGAAATATCGGCGCGCGCTGTTGGACGCGGGCGCGCTGAATCGCATAGACGGCGAAACCGTTCCGATACAGGACGCGCTCGGCAGGATAACCGCCTCTCCGGTGTGGGCGGCGCGGTCGGCTCCGCACTACGACGCGGCGGCTATGGACGGCGTGGCGGTGCGATCGGCCGATACCGCGCTCGCGTCGGAGACGGCGCCCCGCGCGCTCACCCTGCCCGATCAGGCGCGATGGGTGGACACCGGCGACCCGATGCCGGATGGCTTCGACGCGGTGATTATGATAGAGGTAGTCCAGCGCGTCGACGAATCGACTATCCGCATCTCGTCCCCGGTTGCGCCGTACAACCACGTTAGGCCTCTCGGAGAGGACATCGTGGAATCCGAACTGCTGCTGCCGGAGAACCATCGTCTGCGCCCCGCCGACCTCGGCGCTTGCGCGGCGGCGGGCGTTACGTCTGTGAACGCGCGGCGCAAGCCGTCTGTGGCTATCATCCCGACGGGCAGCGAGCTTGTGGACATAGACGCCGATCCGGAACCGGGCGACGTCATCGAGTTCAACTCGCTGACGCTGGCGGGGATGCTTGCAGAGTGGGGCGCGTCCCCCGCCCGGCTCGCGCCGGTCGCCGACGACCCAGACTTGCTTCGGTGCGCCATCCTGTCGGCTGCGGACGAGTTCGACATCGCGCTCGTCAACGCCGGCTCTTCCGCGGGCGCGGAGGACTACACCGCGAGCCTCATCGAAGAGCTTGGCTCGCTCGTCGTTCACGGCGTGGCGATTAGGCCCGGCCACCCTATCGCGCTGGGCATAGTGGCGGGCAAGCCCGTAATAGGGATTCCCGGATACCCCGTGTCGGCGGCAATCGCGTCGGAGCTGTTCGTTCAGCCGATAGTGGAGGCGATGCTTGGTTGGGGCGCGGACCCCAAGCCGACGGCTGCCGTCGTCGTAACCCGCCGCGTCCAGTCTCCGATGGGCGAGGATGAGTTCCTGCGGGTGCGGCTCGGACAGGTTGGAGACCGTCTCGTAGCGACTCCGGCGCAGCGCGGCGCGGGCGTCATCAGCTCGCTGGTCAGGGCTGACGGGCTCATAGTCATACCGAGAAACGTCGAGGGGCTGGAAGCGGGCGCGGAGGTCGAGGCGCGGCTGCTGAAGCCGATTCAGGACGTTCGCAGAACGATAGTCGCCATCGGAAGCCACGACATGGTTTTGGACCTGATAGCCAGCCGTCTCAGCGGTGTGAGCGGCGCTCCCGGTCTGTCGACTGCCAACGTGGGCAGCCTAGGCGGGATTCTGGCGATTCGACGCGGCGAGGCGCACTTCGCGGGCGTCCATCTGCTGGACGAAGAAACCGGAGAGTACAACATCTCGTTCATCCGCCGCTACGCGCCGAACGCGGAAGTCGCGCTCGTCCACCTCGTCGTCCGCGCGCAGGGGCTGATGGTAGCCGCCGGCAACCCGCTCGGCGTTCGCTCGCTCGCCGACCTGACTCGGCGGGACGTGAGCTTCGTCAACCGTCAGCGCGGCTCCGGCACGCGCGCGCTGCTGGACTACGAGCTTGCGCGCGCCGGCGTATCGGCGGACAGCGTTCGAGGATACTCGCGGGAGGAGTACACGCATCTAGCAGTCGCCGCGGCGGTTCGGGGCGGACGCGCCGACGCGGGGCTGGGCATTCTGCCGGCGGCGCGCGCGATGGGGCTGGACTTCATCCCGCTGTCTGGCGAGGAGTACGATCTCGCCATTCCGATGGAACACTACCAATCGGAACTGCTAAAACCTATGTTGACCCTCATCCGGACACGCGGTTTTCGCAAGGAAGTGGAGGCGCTCGGCGGTTACGACGCGAGCGGCATGGGCGCTCTCAAGGCGATAGTTGGCGGCGTATCGGGGTAAGCCGCAGGCGGTCGGTGGCGGATTGGGGCAAGCTCTGGTAGCCTGTCGCAACAATGGGAATATCTACGGGAATATCCACGCGCAATCAAGATGCGACCGCTGTCATACTCGCCGGCGGGATGAGCCGTCGGCTTGGCAGGAACAAGGCGCTCGAACCGTTCGAGGGCGAGCCGCTGATTCGGCGCGTTATCGGCAGGATGCGGCAAGTGGCCGAGAGCGTCATCGTCGTCGGCAACGACGCGGCGCGCATCGAGGAGCTTAGCCTGCCCGTCGGCGTGGTAGGCGTGGCGGACGAGCGCCCGGGCAGCGGATCGCTAGGCGGCATCTACACCGGGCTTCGGGCGGCGCGAACCGAATGGGCTGCTTTCTGCGCCTGCGACATGCCGTTCCTCGCGCCCGCGCTGTACGAGCTTCTGCTGGCGAACCGAGAGGGCGTCGACGCCGTAGTCCCATTGATGGACGGGCGCCCCGAGCCGATCCATGCGGTCTATTCCCGCGCTTGCCTAGACGCCATACACGCGCGCATATTGGCGGACGACCTGAAGATAGCGGCGTTCTACGACGACGTTCGCGTTCGGATGATGCCGCAAGAGCGCGTTCTCTCCGTAGACCCAGACCTGCTCAGTTTCTTCAACGTCAACACGCAGGCGGACATGGACGCCGCGCTCGCCATCGCGCGGCGAGGAGGGCGACGGTGAACGAAGGTAGCGCGAATCGCGTATCCGTTCGCGTGGAGCTGTTCGGCGGCGCGCGCGCGGCTGGCGGCGTCAAGGAAGTCGAGGTGTCGCTGCCCGCGTCCGCGAGCTCGTCGGACGTGGCGCGGGCGCTGCGGCGGGCGCTGCCGAATCTCGTCGGCGTAGCCATCGACGAACGCGGCGAGGCGCTCCTGACCAGCTATACCGCCAACCTGAACGGCTTGACTTTTATGGACGACTCGCCATTGCGGTTGGCGGCGGGCGATAGCATCCTCGTATTCTCCAGTCAGGCGGGAGGATAGCGCGATGTTCGGATACCACGGCGCAGTTCTGTCGGTCGATCTCAGCGCGCGGACGGCGGTTCGCGAGCCTATCGACGAGGGCGTTTTGCGAAAGTTCATCGGCGGCACTGGGCTGGCGAGCTATCTGCTGTATACGCGCTGCCCCGCCGGCGTCGACCCGCTCGCGCCTGAGAATCCGCTGATATTCGCCACGAGCCCGCTCGTTGGGAGCAGGCTCACTACGTCCAGCAAGTTCGCGGTCGCCGCCAAGTCGCCGCTGACCGGCATGATAGGCGACTCGCTCAGCTCCAGCTTCTTGGCTGTGGAGCTGAAGCGGCTCGGATGCGACGCGCTCGTCATCACCGGGCGCGCGGAGCGCCCTACCCTGCTTGCGCTCGAAGACGACGACGCGCGCTTCTTGGACGCTTCGGATCTGGCGGGCTTGTCCACGTTCGACACCGAGCGGCTCGCGCGCGAGCGGCTCGGGCGACGCTTCCGCGTGGCGTGCGTAGGCCCCGCGGGCGAGAGCGGCGTTCTGTACGCGAGCATCGCCAACGACGGCGGACGGCAGGCGGGGCGCACAGGCGCGGGCGCGGTGATGGGAGCGAAGAACCTCAAGGCTATCGCCGCGCGTGGGCGCAGACCGGCGGCGGTGTTCGACCGAGAGCGGCTGAACGCGATGGCGCGAGAGCTATCCGCGAAGAGCCTAGGCCCCGCCACCGAGAAGTATCGCGAGACAGGCACTATGGCGAACGTCGCGGTGTTCGACAGGTTGGGCGCGCTGCCTACGCGCAACTTCCAGCAGTCTACCTTCGAACACGTCGAAGCCGTCAGCGGCGAGACGATGCGCCGCGAGAACTTCGTCAAGAACGCCCACTGCGCCAACTGCACCATTGGATGCGAGAAGATCTTGAGCGTGGGAGACGGCGCGCGAAAGTCCAGCGGACGCATGGAGTACGAAAGCGCGTTCGCGCTAGGTCCTTTGCTGGGGATGTCCGACCGCGAAGCGGTTATCCGCGCGTCTCATTACTGCGACGCCGTAGGCATGGATACGATAAGCGCGGGCGGTTCGATAGCGTGGGCGATGGAGTGCTTCGAGCGCGGCGTTCTCACGATGGAAGACACCGACGGGCTGGAGCTTAGGTTCGGCAACGCTGACGCGCTGCTGCCTTGCCTCGAAGCGATAGCGACGCGGCGCGGCAAGCTGGGGAATCTGCTTGCCGATGGAACGCGGCGCGCCGCCGCCGCGGTGGGTGGCGGATCGGATGCGTGGGCGCTCCACGTCAAGGGTCTCGAGCTGCCCGGATACGAGCCGCGAAGCCTGCAAACGATGGCGCTCGCGCTCGCGGTAAGCACGCGCGGCGCATGCCACAACCGATCTTCGGCTTACGAAGCCGACTTCTCCAACCGCGTCGACCGCTTGGAAGCCTCCGCCGAGCGCGGCAAGATAACCGCGGACGGAGAGGATTTCTCCGCCGCGCTCGACTCGCTGATATGGTGCAAATTCCTGCGAAAGGCGTTCGGAGACTTCTGGGCGGAGTCTGCCGACGCGATGAACCTGATAACCGGATGGAACATATCGCCGCGAGAGCTGAAGCAAGCCGGAGAGCGGATCAACAACCTCAGAAAGCTCTTCAACATACGCGAGGGCTGGAGCAGAGAAGACGACACGCTGCCGCCGAGGGCGCTCGAAGAGCCGCTTAGCGACGGCGTAGCCGCAGGAATATCAATATCTAAATATGAATTGGATATGATGATATGCAGCTATTACGCATATCGCGGCTGGAATTCAGATGGAAATATCCCTATCGCAACCTTAGAACGGCTGGATCTAAGGGATCTGCCCCAAGAAGACCATGCGCGACACTCTCCGGGCGCGCCTTCGACGCCGGTTCCCCAGCCTGTCGGCGCAACTTTCGGCTGATAGTCTGGTAAAATCCCCAAATCATATCCTCACGTATGCGGGGTGAACATGCCGCCAACCGACCGAAATTCGCTGCGCCGGCAGCTTAGAGATGCGTTTCCCCGAAGCCGTTCCCAGCTCTTGCCGGCGCTCCACTACCTTCAGCACGAGTACGGCTACCTGCCGGACTGGGCTATGGAGGTAGTCGGCTGGCATCTGGGCATCCCGTCTTCCGAGGTGTATGGGGCGGCAACGTCTTATACGGAGCTGCGTATCGAGCAGCCCGGCGAGCTGGTGGTTCGCGTGTGCGGAGCGCTGAGCTGCGCGGTGGCAGGTTCGGCGGAGATACTCGCCGCCCTGAGCGACGCGCTTGGCGCGCAGCCCGGCGGCTCTTCGGAGGATGGACGGTTCACGCTGGAGGAAGTTCCCTGCGGCTTCCTGTGCGCCATGGCGCCGGCGGTGGAGATCGGCGGCGAGTGGCACGGCAGGCTGGATGCCGAGTCCGCAATCCGCAAGACTCTGGAGAGTGGCGTTGGCTGACACGAGTTCACAGAACAGACTGAGCGATCTGGCGGCGGCGGCGCGCGAGCGGCTGTCCGAGCGGTTCGCCGGGCGGCGGCGAGTGGTCGTCCAAGTAGGCCATTGCAGCTTGGCGGCGGGCGCGGCGGCTGTCTCGAGCGCGGCGCGCGGCAGGTTCGCCGCCGCCGAAGTGGTTGTCGCGGGATGCGATGGCGCGTGCTTCGCCTCCCCTTCACTGCTTGCGTTCGACGACGGCGGCGGCTCGCGTCGGTGGACTCGGCTGACGGCGGCTGACGTGAACGCCATCGATGCCGACGGCTTCGGCATCGCCGAAGAGCCAGCCCGCGATTCCCGCATGGCGGAAGACGCGGACGAATTCTTGCGCGCCCAGCATCGCATCGCGCTCGACGGTTGCGGGACGCTGGACGCCGAATCCATCGACGAATATCTAGCCAACGGCGGATATGAAGCGTGGGCGCGGGCGCTCGACGCGGGCGCGGACGACACTATCGAGCGTATCTCCGAATCGAAGCTGCGAGGCAGGGGCGGAGCGTACTTCCCCACCGGCTTGAAGTGGCGCTCCGCGAGAGGCGTTCGCGCCGAACGCAGGTACGTCATCGTAAACTGTGAAGAGGGCGAGCCGGGCTTGTTCAAAGACCGCCACCTCATGGAGGGCGTCCCGCACCGCGTCATAGAGGGCGCGCTGATAGCCGCGTTCGCGGTTGGCGCGCGCGAGATAATCTTCTACATCAACGCCGAAGCCAACCTGTCCACCGAGCGCATGAGCCGCGCAATCGATCAGGCGCGCGCGCTCGGGCTTATCGGGGAAGACGCGCTTTCGTCCGGCTTCGGCGTTTCGGTGGAGATTCGACGAGGCGCGGGCGGGTACGTGTGCGGAGACGAAACGACGCTGCTCAACACCGTCGAGGGCGACCGCCGAGAGCCGCGCCTGAAGCCGCCCTTCCCCACCGAGTCGGGCTTGTGGTCTATGCCCACGGTCATCAACAACGCCGAGACGTTGGCGAGCGTGCCGTACATCCTGACGCGCGGCGCTGCGGTGTTCGCCGCCGTGGGAGACGGCGAAGACTCTGGGACGAAGCTCATCAGCCTAAGCGGCGCGACGCGGAGGCCCGGCTTGGTCGAAGTTCCGTTCGGCGCGACGCTGCGGCGGATAGTCATGGGCATAGGCGGCGGCGCGCGCGACGGCGAGGCGATCCGCATTCTCGGCGTCGGGGGGCCTTCGAGCGGCATCCTGCCCGCTTCGATGCTGGACACGCCCATAGCGCCGGGTCTGCTCCACGAGAGCGGCGTCATGCTCGGCGCGGGCGGCGTCATCGCCATAGACGACTCGATGAGCGCGCTAGACGCGGTTCGCAACCTCGCGCGGTACAACGCCCGCGAGTCCTGCGGCAAGTGCGCCCCCTGCCGCGAGGGAACGCCGCGCATGGCGCAGATGCTGGACGACATCTCGTCGGGCGAAGCGGACGGCGGCGCGGCGGACGATCTAGCAAGCCTCGCCAATCTGGTCAACGCCGCGTCGCTGTGCGGTCTGGGACAGGCGGCGGGCAATCCTATCCTGAGCGGGCTGCGATTCTTTGGGGATGAGATGGGAAGCGGGTAGATGGTAGCGAGGAGGGATCCCCTCTTGCCCCACGACCGCTGTTAGCCGTGGCGGACGACAATGTATCCTGCTGAATCGCCATATCTATAGGTTCAGGGGAGGATGCTGATGATGGATAATGGATCGCTTTACGAGCCTATCTATATTGAGACACTACTATCGCAGATATTCTAAGGGTGAAGAGCCATGAGACCCATAGTAAGCGGTACGCCCTACAAGCACATCTTCATTATGGAAGACGGGCGCGCGATGATAGGCGGGACTAGGATCAAGGTTCAGTACATCGCCATCGCTAGCGAGCAAGGCGAGACACCGGAGCAAATATGCGAAAGCTATGCGCCGCTTACGCTGGGACAAGTCCACTCCGCGCTCGCGTACTACTGGGATAACAAGGACTTGGTGAAGAGGCAGATACGGGAAGAGGAGGAATACGTTGAGAAGATGATGCGGTTGAACGAACCACATCAAGCTAGGCTGAGGAAGACGGCCGTGGAGTGGCGAGCGAAGAGGCAAAGGCGGCGGTTACGTGCTCGGATATCGGCGCAGCCCCCAATCTAGCTAGACCCTAGCGAGGAGCTAGAACGATGAGACCCATAGTAAGCGACACGCCCTACAAGCACATCTTCATTATGGAAGACGGGCGCGCGATGATAGGCGGGACTAGGATCAAGGTTCAGTACGTAGCTATCGATTCGGTTCACTGGGGGTCGAGCCCAGAAGAAATCAAAGATAGCTATCCGGACTTGACGATGGGGCAGATATACTCTGCGCTCGCTTACTATTGGGACAACAAGGACTTGGTAGATAGGCAAATACAGGAAGAGACCGAATACGTCGAGAGGATGAGGAAGCTGAACGAACCTCATCAGGCAAGGCTGAGGAAGATGGCCGCAGAGTGGAGGACGAAGAAGGAAAGAGATATGGTTGCGGAACCGCGCTGAATGGCGTTTGGCGTTTACATGGACCACCATGTTCCCAGCGCGATTACCAACGGATTGCGCGCGCGTGGCGTGGACGTGCTAACCGCGCGGGATGACGATCATCACGAAGCGGACGACCCCATAGTCTTGGACCGGGCTACGATGTTGGAGCGTGTGGTGTTCACGCGGGATAGGGATTTCCTCAGAGAATGCGCGAGGCGTCAACGACAGAGCATCCCATTTTACGGAGCTATATACGCAGCTCAATTAGAAGTCTCGATTGGTCGGTGCATCGAAGACATTCAACTATTGGTCGAGGCAGAGGATTTAGAGAACATCTTAGGGCAAGTACACTACCTGCCAATATAGCGCATCTGAAAACCAACGGAAAGGCTCGCCATGAGCGTCACGCTATCCATCAACGGCAAACGGGTGACCGTCGACGACGGCGCGAGCGTGCTGGACGCCATCAACCAGTCGGGCGCGTACATATCGCAGCTGTGCAAAGACCCAGACATGAAGCCCATCGGCGCGTGTCGGACGTGTCTGGTGCAGGTCGAGGGGATGCGCGGCTTTCCAGCGTCATGCGCGCTGCCGGCGGCGGACGGCATGGACGTCGCCACCGAGACCGACGAGGCGCGCGAGATTCGCAAGGGCGTCCTCGAACTGACGATGGCGATGTTCCCCACGAACGGCAGCGGCGTGGACGCATCCGCCAACGGCGTCGACTACCGCGAGCTGTCCATCGCGGCCGAGCATCACGGCATAGACGCGCCGCGATGGAGCGGACGCGAGCGCCAGCCGGTGGACGCATCCAACCCGGTGTTCGACATCGCCATGGACTCTTGCATCATGTGCGGACGGTGCGCGCAGGCTTGCCAAGACGGACACCAGTTCATCGGCGCGATAGACGTTCTCGGCGTGGGGAGCGACGCGCGAATCGGGACGTTCATGGATCGCCCGCTCGTCGATTCGGTCTGCACCACCTGCGGCTCGTGTCTGGCGTCCTGTCCCACCGGAGCTATCAGCCTGAAGGCGCAGCCTCCCGCGGCGGCGCGAACTGTATCCACCACCTGCCCATACTGCGGCGTCGGATGCGGCATACAGGCGAAGGTGGACTCCAACGAGCGCATCATCGAGATTCTCGACGATCCGGACAACCAGTCCTCGCTCGGCATGTTGTGCGTCAAGGGTAGGTTCGGGTTCTCGTTCGTCAACCACCCAGACCGCATCCGCAAGCCGCTAATCCGCAGAGACGGCGAGTTGCAAGAAGCGGAGTGGGACGAGACGCTCGATTACGTAGCCGAGCGGCTGACCGAGTACCGCGGAGACGCTTTCGGCACGCTGGCGTCGGCGAAGGCGACGAACGAAGACGGCTACATCCAGCAGAAGTTCGCGCGGCTGATTATGCAGAGCAACCACATAGACCACTGCACGCGGCTTTGCCATTCGCCATCGGTGGAGGCGATGCTGACCGCGCTCGGCAGCGGCGCTACGTCCAACTCCTATATAGATTACGAAGAAGCGGGCTGTCTGGTCATCATCGGATCGGACGCGAACTCCAACCACCCGGTCGCGGCGTCTAGGATGCGGCGCGCGGTGGTCGAGCGCGGCGCGAAGCTCATCATCATCAACCCGCGCCGCATCGAGATGTGCGACTACGCCGACCTGTGGCTGCGTCCGCGCCCCGGCACGGATGTCGCGCTTCTCAACGCAATGGCGAAGCTCATAGTCGAGGAAGGGCTGGCGGACGCCGAGTTCGTAGCCAACAGAACCGAGGGCTACGAAGACTGGTGGGAGACGGTTCAGAAGTACGACCTATCCTATGCGGAGAAGATAACCGGCGTCGCGGCGGAAGACATCGCGGAAGCCGCGCGAATCTACGCCCGCCCGCCGTTCAGCGGCTCATGCCTTATCTGGGGCATGGGCATCACCCAGCACACGATGGGAACTGCGAACGCGCACGGGCTGCTCAACCTCGCGCTCGTCTCCGGGCAGCTGGGACGGCCCGGGTCGGGCATATCCCCGCTTCGCGGACAAAACAACGTGCAGGGCTGCGGAGACGCCGGCTGCCTCCCAAACGCCTTCCCCGGATACCAGACCATAGGGACGGACTCGCTCGCCAAGTTCCAAAGCGCTTGGAGCGGAGAGCCGCTGCCTTCCGACCCCGGTCTGGTAATTACCGACATGGTGACCGCGATAGACGACGGACGAATCCGCGCCATGTACGTAACGGGCGAAAACCCGTTGCTGAGCGAACCCGACCTCAACCACGCCGAAGAGACTTTCAAGAAGCTGGATTTCCTAGTAGTGCAAGACATATTCATGCACGAGACGGCGGAAATAGCGGACGTGGTTCTGCCGGCGACGTCGTTCGCGGAGAAGGACGGCACCTTCACGAACAGCGAGCGGCGTGTTCAGCGCGTGCGAAAGGCGGTCGAGCCGGTGGGCGAGAGCAGGCCGGACTGGATGATAATTCGAGACGTGGCGAGACGGGTAAGCTCCAAGCTGGGCTTGGAGTTGGATGGGGAGTTCGACTACGCGCATCCTTCCGAGATATTCGACGAAATGGCGTCGCTCATGCCCATAATCGGCGGCATCTCATACGAGCGGCTGGATGCGGAGGGCGGCATACAGTGGCCATGCCCCACGCCGGACCATCCCGGCACCCGCTTCCTGTACGAATCCGACTTCCCTCGCGGTTCGAGAGCCAAGTTCGTGGGGTTCGATCAGGGTCCCGCCGCTGACGAAAATCCATCCAAGCGCTTCCCGCTCATACTCAACACCGGGCGGATCCTCTACCACTGGCATGGCGGCACGATAACGCGGCGGGCGGACAGCCTGCTCGCCCGCGCGCCTGAGCTTACCGTCTCCATGAACCCTTCGGACGGCGATAGGTTCGGCGTAGCCGATGGCCAGTGGGTAAGGGTGAGGTCGAGGCGCGGAGACCTAGAAGGCCGCGCCGCGCACACCGACAAGCAGCGCGCCGGCGAGCTGTTCGTACCGTTTGCCAAGCTGCAAGAACACGCCGCCAACTACCTGACGAACGCGGCTCTGGACCCGGATTCGCGCATACCGGAATACAAGGTATGCGCCGTTCGCATAGACTCGCTGGACGAAGACCGCGGCGCGATGGCAGCCGCCTACAGGCAACCGCTTGCCGCGGCGGCGACAGGAGACGGACAACGATGACTAGCCGGCTCTCCCACATCCCCAGACCGCAAGCCGAGCGGTATCGGGGCAAGAAGAACCTCTTTCTAGTGCCTAACTACGCAGCCGCGCCCGGGCTGCCGGACGAAGCGCGCTCGCTGGTGGATCGCTACTGGTCTGAGGCGCGCGACTCGATTGCGAGCTTGGAGCGGTCGTTGGGCGTGGTGGCGAAGGTCTATCACGAGTTCGTCAGCGCGGACGGCGACGAGGGCATGGCGCAGGTCGAAGGGCTGAACCCAAGCGCGGCGGCGCTCATCCGCGCGATGCGGCAGTCCACCGCCGAGCTGCGCCGACTCGAAGACGCCGAGCTAGTAGCCGAGCATATAGACTGGGAGCGCGTCCTGAGCATAGGTCCCGTCAGCGCCAAGGTGCGCGGGTTGGCGATGGAAGGCTACCAGAACACCCTTGCGACGCGGTTCGCCAACATCGCCGAGCGCATTGGCCAAGACTTGGCGGAAGACGAATGCGCCGCGCTGTTCATCCGCGAGGATCACAGGGCGCAGTTCGCCGCGGATGTGCAGGTGTTCTACGTCGCGCCCCCGTCTCTGGACGCGCTCAAGCGGTGGCTTGCGGACTACTTCGCCAGCCCGCCGCCCACGCTCGCCGAGGACAACAGTGAAGCTGCGGACAACCAATAAACTCTACGCGGGAGCGGCGAATCATGGCTGAGCAGGACGGACAGACGAAATTGCGCTCTAGCGAATGGTTCGACACGCCCGAGTTGTACGGCTGGCTTCGCAAGGCGGCGTTCATGGCGGAGGGCTACTCTACCGAGGCATACGAGCGCCGGCCTATCATCGGCATATGCAATTCGTGGAGCGAGCTTACGCACTGCAACGCTCACTTGCGGCAGCTGGCTGAGGCGGTCAAGCGCGGCGTATGGCAGGCGGGCGGCTTCCCCATGGAATTCCCCGTCATGTCGCTGGGCGAATACAACATGCGCCCTACGACTATGCTGTTCAGAAACCTGATGAGCATGGAGGTCGAAGAGTCCATCCGCGCCAATCCGCTCGACGGCGTTGCGCTGCTCGGCGGATGCGACAAGACGACGCCCGCGCTGCTGATGGGCGCTGCAAGCGCGGACATCCCCGCGATAATGATTACCGGCGGCCCTCAGCTCAAGGCGAGCTGGCGCGGCGAAGAGCTTGGCTCTTGCACCGACTGCCGCCGCTACGAAACCGAGCTGCGCGCGGGCGGCATCACGCAAGACGACTGGGCGGAGCTGCAAACTTGCATCGTTCGCAGCGCGGGGCACTGCATGGTAATGGGCACCGCGTCTACGATGGCGGCGGTGTCGGAGGCGATGGGCATAGCGCTGCCCGGCAACGGCGCGATTCCTGCGGCGGACTCGCGCCGGCTGCGTCTGTCCGAGCTTGCGGGAAGGCGGCTCGTAAGCCTAGCGCGCAGCGACCTCACGCCCTCGCGGATACTGACGCGCGAGGCGTTCGAGAACGGCATCAGAACGCTGCACGCTATGGGCGGCTCGACGAACGCCGTCATACACCTCACGGCGATAGCGGGCAGGCTTGGCATAGAGCTGCCCGGCAAGCTGTTCGACGAGCTATCGAGAACTACGCCCTTCCTGCTGAACCTCAAGCCATCTGGCGAATACCTGATGGAAGATTTCTTCTACGCGGGCGGCGTAGGCGCGCTGCTGAAGGAGATATCTCCCCTGCTACATACGGACGCGCCGACAGTGACCGGCCAGACATTGGGCGAAAACATCGCCGGCGCGGTCAACTACAACGCCGATGTGATTCGCGGCATGAGCGACCCGCTAGACGCCGAGGGCGGATTGGCGGCGCTATACGGCTCGCTCGCGCCGACGGGCGCGCTAATCAAGCCCACTGCGGCATCGCGGGATCTGCTCGCGCACGAGGGGCGCGCGGTGGTGTTCGAAGACCATGAAGACATGCTCGCGCGCATCGACGACCCCGATCTGGACGTCTCGCCCGACGATGTGCTGGTGATGAGACAGAGCGGCCCTATCGGCGGGCCTGGGATGCCTGAATGGGGCTTTCTGCCGCTGCCCAAGAAGCTGCTTGCGGCGGGCGTGCGCGACATGGTTCGGATCAGCGACGCGCGCATGAGCGGCACCGCGTTCGGCACAGTGGTCGTCCACGCCACGCCCGAATCGGCGGCGGGCGGCCCGCTGGCGGCGGTCCGCAGCGGAGACCGCATTCGGCTGGATGTCCCGCGTCGCCGGCTAGACCTGCTGGTGGAGCCGCGCGAGGTAGAGCGACGCCTGAGTGAATCGCCCCCCGTCCGCCCGTTCCACAGGCGAGGCTACGCATCCATGCACGCACGCCACGTGCTGCAAGCCGACAGGGGCTGCGACTTCGACTACCTGCTGGCGGAGGGGATGCCGCGCTAGCCGGGGACGGGTTACGCTTACGCGCGGTCGAACTCGTCCCTAGTTATTCCCAAGTCGCGCATGATTGCCCTGATTGTGCCTATCCGCAGATCGCGGCCTCTCCAATTTGGGATAGACGTCCTAGCGTGAGTGGTCGTGTTCATCCAGATTTCATGATCGCTTCTGCCCTGTCTGTCGAATTCGCAGCCTAATCTACGCAGCTTGCGCGTTCGTTCTCTGTAGGTCGAACTGCAACCATGAGTTCGTTGGCGACATTCGACTCGACCAATGTAGCCGCAACCTCATGCGGAAGTTCGTCTTCATGCTCCCGGTACGACTCTATGAAACGCGGCGGCAACGCTCTGGAGAATATCGAGCGTTTCAGCCGGCGTATCGCCCCATGCCCGGCAACCGGGCAGAGCGGGAATATCCGCCATGTACTTGTCTTCGGTGTCGTAGCTTGGTTCGCGCATGGTGTAACGCAGTTTGTAGAGCTTCATGGCGCGGCGCATCCTTACTGTTCGATAGCGCTAACGGACGTATTGAATGCCCGTTCCCAAGCGCTACTCTCATGCAAACCACAACTGATCGGGGTGAGATGTATGTATGAGCGAGCAGATTGTGTCAATCTATCCGTTCGCTTCTCGCTTCCGTGCCAGTTCGAGTTCAGGATCCCATACGTCTGACTCGTCGTTGTATACTGGTAACGCTTTGGCGTCTCTGTATGCAACCACAACTTCAGTAACTCTGGCTGCGTCACTGTCCACAGATTCTAAGCGTTCTATAACCAGAATGTCGTTGGCGGCATGGGAGTCTATCGCAGCGGTTTCGACCTCGATGGGCAACTCATATCCACGCTCGTTGTACACGTCGATGGTAGCGGCGGCGACGCTCTGAAGGAAATCTAGCGTCTCGGCGGGAGTATCGCCCCACGCCCTACATCCGGGCAGGGCGGGAATATCCGCCATGTACTTGTCTTCGGTGTCGTATCTTGGTTCGCGCATGGTGTAACGCAGTTTGTAGAGCTTCACTACGCCGATTCTCCAGAAAGTCTAGCTAGCGCGCCAATTCAGCAACGTACTCTCCAGCCTTTCTACCAGTGGTTGGATGTCACTTTCTTCTAAGTTGGCTTCCGAACGGGCTACTCTTCGACAGAGGTTTGGGGTGTCCCACTTCAGATATTCACCCAAATTTCTGAGCTTGGTCTTGGTTATATGCGAAAGGCTGCTGGATGCGGAATCGAATACCGAATCCAACTTATCCATCTCCTCGGATAGCGAGCCAGAATCGATTCCGAGATCAGCGGCGTGAATGCCCGCGTTGATTCGCAGTCGCTCCCATACCCATGCTTCCGGCGAGCCATTCCCGGGCAAGAAGAACACAGGAGCGTCATTTTCTGCCGCGTTCTGTATCCTGTCATATGCTCTGCTTCCGCGCTTGTCTCCATCCAGAACGAATACTAAATTCTGAATCTGTCCGAACTTTCGAAATGCCCTCGCGTGCGCTGGGAATTCGTCCGCGCCAGTATCGCGCCCAATGCGAATGGACGACCGCCCAACCCTTTGGCGAGGCGCCAGATAATCAAAGATGCCTTGTAGGATGCCTTCCGCCGTTTCATCCTCGCAGAGCAAGTTCAGCGCGTCGCTGGACCGCCCGTACAGAGCGTCTTGAATCACATCTCTGTAAGCCGGACGCACAGCAACCTTGCCCTGATCGTCGCGTTCTAGGAAGATGCGCCCGTTGGAGGGTACCGAGTCCAATGCCACCGGGCTGTGGGACGTAACGATAATCTGGAGATCGTTGCGGAGGGCGAGTTGCTGAAGCTGAAGCATCAGCAACTGCTGGACCCACGGATGCAGACCGGCTTCGACTTCGTCTATGAGAACCATCGCGCCTTTGAGTTGGGCAATTTCCTGCGATAGGCGCAGGATGGAGCGTTCGCCGGCCGCCATATGCAGCTCGGAATACGCTGCGCCGCGTTCCTGAGCGGCGAACAACAGGTTCTTGTTGCCGCTCGACAGATCGACGACCTCGGAATATCTGAACGGAAGCATCCGCTGCGCGAAGTCTATTTGAGATGCCGTCAGCGGAATTTCCTGAGGGGCTACTTTCAGCCGCGACATGCTCAGAACTCCCCGAACCTCTGAAGGGTTGCTGAGATTGCTCAAGGTTCGGAGATATATCGGGCGCTCTGGCTGTTTGGCTCCCTTGCGGCCGAAGAAGCTGCGATTCCACCCCTTGACGCGCCGCCATCGCATGGATCGCCTGCCCGCCGGCGTTGCGTAATCGAAATCTATGACGACTTCTCGCCTCTCATCTTCGCGTGTCCCTAGTCTTGGGCGATAGTCAGGGAAGAGTGTGGACGGCACGTAGTCTTTGACGCCCGCTCCCGGCACTTTGTACGCGCAGGCAGTGGCGAATAGCACAGTTGTCTTGCCTGTGGCGTTGCCGCCGGCAATGACACTCACAGGATAATCGAACACGACCCGCAGATCATCGATGCCGCGGATACCCTTAATGTGGACTTCGCCCAAGAAGTGAGGCATGTGGGGCTTCTTGCCCTGTAGCTGCCCCCAAAGGTCCGTGAGCCGCCTATCGATCATGTTGACCATGTAACTTCACATCCATACAGGGTAGAAGGAAGTATAGCCTAGCGCATTACGTTGCGGACGGACAATCTGTTGTCGGTTGGCGAAAAACTTCGCAGGTCCAGAAGGCAGCGATGAATGAGAGACCCTCGCCGCATCATCCTACCCAGCCGCCACCGCCCTAATCTCCGCCCGCTCCTCAGCCGTCATTTGCCAGTCCATGGCGACGACGTTCTCTTCCATCTCCTCCGGGCGGCGCGCGCCGACTAGCGCGACGGACACCGTCGGCTCGGACGCTACCCACGCGAGCGCGAGCTGGGCTACGGTCATCCCCCTGTCGGCGGCTATCGTCTTGAGCGTGTCGACTTTGGCTAGGTTGTCTAGGAACGTCTGCCCCTTGAACAGCGGCTGCCCGAACGCCATTAGGCTGCGCCGCCAATCGTCATCCTCGAAGGTGGTTTCGGGGGTCATGGTTCCGGTTAGAAGCCCGTGCGCGAGGGAGCCATATGCCATTATGCCCATGCCGTTGTCTCGGCAGAACGGGATTATCTCCGGCTCCGGGCGCGAGTCGAACAGGTGATAGCCGACTTGGTTGGTTACTATCGGGAATACGTCCAGGCATTCCGCCATCTGCTGCGGGCTGAAGTTGCTGACGCCGCCGTAACGTATCTTGCCCTGCCGCTGGAAGTCCGCGAACGCCTCCATCGGCTCGGACATGGGGCGGGAGACGTCGGGCCAGTGGATGAGGTAGAGATCGAGATAGTCCGTCTGCAAGCGCGACAGGCTTTCGTCGAGCGACTTGGTCAGCGACTCGCGGGAGCTGTCGCGTCCGGATGGGCCTCCGACTTCCTCCCACGGTATGCCGCCTTTGCTCACCAGCGCTATCTCGTTTCGCTTGCCCGCGATGGCGCGCCCAAGCAGCTTCTCGCCCTCGCCCCAGCCGTACACGGCGGCGGTGTCGAACAGCGTAACGCCCAAGTCTATGGATTTGTGGATGGCGCGGATGACCTGATCTTCGTCGAACGATCCGTAGTGGCCTCGTCCCATGGGCCAACCGCCGAAGCCGACTGCCGACGTTTCGAGATCGGAGTTTCCGAATTTCTTGTATAGCATGGGGATTGCCTCGCTGCCGAGTTAGGGGGCTTAGTTCTGGTGAATTTGCACCTTCACCGAGCCGCTGTTCTTGTCGTATGCCGCCTCGAAAGCCTTCTGGATTTCGTCCAGCCCGTATTTGTGCGTGACCATGTTTCTGAGCGGCGTCTTGCCTGTCGCCATCATGTCTATCGCCAGCTCGTAATCGTGCCGGCCGTCCAATACGCTGTAGCAAGACGAAAATATGATGGATTGCTCTTTGAGCATGGGCGTTAGGAAGTCGAACTCGAACGGACGCCTGAAGCCGCCGACGATTACGATGCGCCCCTGCACGCGGGTTACGTCCACCGCCTGTTGAGCGGTGTCGGACTGGTGTCCGCCGACGGTCTCTATGGTGAGATCGGCGCCGCGCCCGCCGGTTGCTTCGTATATGGCGTCCCAGAACTCTGGGCCGCGGTCCGGGTAAACCTCGTCCGCGCCCAGCTCGCGCGCGTGTTCCGCTTGCTGGTCGTAGCGGGCGGTGGCGATGACCCACCCCGCGCCGAGCGCCTTGGCGGCCGCTATGGTGGTAAGCCCTATGTTGCCGCTGCCGAGAACGGCGACTACTTCCCCGCCCTGCATCTGCCCCCTGCGAACGCCATGCACCGACACCGCGAGCGGCTCGACGAGCGCGGCTTCCTCCCATGAGAGCTTGCCGACGGGGTAGCAGCCGATGGCTCGCCGCTTCATGTACTCGGCGAATCCGCCGCCCTCGCTCGGCGCCATGTTCATGCAGGCGCGGAACTGCCCTTGCCGGCAGTACCAGCAGGCGGCGCAGGCGCGCCCGTGCCCGATTATCTCCACCGCGACGCGCTCGCCGAGCAGCGCCTCGTCGACGCCTGAGCCTATCTCCACTATCTCGCCCGCGACTTCGTGGCCCGCGGGCAGCTGGTCCGGCTCGGTCTTGTCCACGTTCATTTGCAGGTCCGAACCGCAGATGCCCACGGCTCGAACGCGAACTATCACATCGCCCGCGCCAGCCGCCGGGCGCGGCGCTTCCCTAACTACCATCTTGCCGTCGCCGTCGAAGTATGCGGCTTGCATCGTGGTCATATCGGTCGCTCCTGCGTCTAATCGGGTTCGCGCGCGGTCTGCCGGCTAGCCGTTGGCTTCGAGGTATGCTCGCGCGCCGCTTAGGATGATCTCCGGCAAGCCGACGGCGGAGGATATGTCGTAGGACATCTTCCGCCCCGCCGCGTGGATGCGCTCGGCGACGGAGGCTTCGGCGGCTTTGACTTCGGGATGGTCTGGCTGTCCGGGGAAGCCCATCGACTGCGCGAGGTCGTTCGAACCCCATGCGAAGGCGTCTATGCCGTCCACCGCGAGAATCTCGTCTAGGTTGGAGAACGCAGTCGCGGTCTCCAACTGCGCCATTACCAGCATCTCCTCGTTGGCAAGCTCCATGTATTCGGTTCGGCGCAAGCCCGGCTGCCCAATCAGACCGCCGTCGTTGTAGAACGTGCCGCGCCCGCCGCCCCAGCTGCGCTGACCTTCGGGAACGAATCGGCAGGCGTCCACCAGAGCCTTCGCCTGCTCGGCCGTGTCCACGTGCGGACCCAGCACGCCGATAACGCCGCGATCCAAGAACTGGTTGATGGTGGACGACATCAGGTTTGGCACTCTCGCTGTAACGGTCAAGCCGTATCCGTCCGCCACGCGCACCATCGCGTCGATGGACTCTGGCGAGAACAGCCCATGCTCGCCGTCTAGGTTCACATAGTCGAATCCGCCCAGCATTCCGACTAGCTCCACCGCTTCCGCCGAGGGGAAGACAAGCCCTAGCCCTAGCCCTAGCTTGCCCTCGCGATTCTTCGCAAAGATATTGTTCTTTCTGAGGGTTGGCATTCGTCGTCTCCTTGGCTGAGTTGGCGTATGATCGAATTCGATGCGGTTCGACGGGTTTTTTCAGTGTGTTTGCAGGGGCGGCATGACGTCGCTGAGCCACGGAACGAGATCTGCCATCACGTCGCCGTTTATCTCATGCCCCATGCCGTATTCGCCGTATTTCGGCGCGTAGCCGTTGGATTCGAGAAACTCGAGCGACGCTCTGGCGTCCGCCACGTCGATCATAGCGTCCCGAACGCCGTGCGCAACGAAGATGTGCTGGTCGCGGCGCTCCGGCAGCCGAGCCGCCATGCCTTCGGGCGACGGCACGCGCCCGCTGAGAACCACCAACCCGGCGAACTTGTCCGGGCGCGGCAGTCCGAAGCGGTATGTCATCATGCCGCCCTGCGAGAAGCCGCCCATCACGATCCCGCCGTCTGTCCCGCCGTGCCTCTGCTCGACTTCCTCAAAGAATCCGGCGAGCAGCTCTTCCGCTCGCTCGCCAGCCGCTTCGGATTCCGAGCCGCCGCCCGGGGGAGTCCATGCGTAGCCCACCATGCCTTGCCCTATCTGGAGCGGTATCGGCGCGTTCGGGAACAGATACAGATACCCCGTTCGGTGGATGCTCGGAGACAGTCCGGCGAGATCCGTCATGCTCGCGCCGAAACCGTGCAGCAGCGTCACAACGGGGTAGTCCAACGTGTCGTCGTAGTCGTCTGGCTCGACGACGAGGTATGTTAGCGAATTGCCTTCGATACGGCGCGCGTTCAAGCTGTGCGCCCCCTTTCACCGACCTGGGACTGTGCTGCCGCCATTGGCGTGCCGATAGTCTAATGCCGCGTTCGCGCTTTGGCAATTGTCGGCTTGAACGGCTTGCGGCTGAGCGCATAGAATCTAGCAGCGTCGACGCGCCCCATTCGAGAGGAAATTCGGCACATATGAGCAAACTTATAGAGTTGATAGGAAGGCTTGGGCAGCAGTCGTCCCAGCCCATAGGGTTCGGCGCGCTCGCCGGCAGAGCCGAAACCGCGCCTACTATGGCGCTGCTGGGAGCGGCTTCGCTGGAGACGCTCGACAGCGACCTAGACGCTGTTGGGCGCGATTCGGTGGACGCCGTAGTGTTTTACAGCGACGAGATTCTTTCCGGCTCGGCAGCCGCGCCGCCGGATGATCTGGTCTGGGGCGCGAGTTGCCAGCGTCTGGACGGCGACGAGTTGGAAGCGCTGGTCTCGGCAGGCTGCGACTTCGCGCTTATCGAGTTGGAGAACGCGCCCGCGAACGTCGTCAGCTTTCCGGATTTGGCGGTCATCTTGACGCTGGAAAAGCCGCTGGATCGGGAGACTGCCGCCGCGGTTCGCGCTTTGGGGGTCTCAGGGTCGCTGAACACGTCGGGCATTGGAACGGGCGAGCTTGGGTTCGGAGATCTGGTCGAGGCGCGCAAAGTAGGCGCGTCGACTGGGGGCGCAATGCTGATGGGAACGCTTAGCGACATATCGGCGGCGAACCTGACCGCGCTGAGGGATGCGGGCATGGACGGCGTGATTGCTTCGCTGTCGGATACCGCGCTGGCGGCTGGGCTGGCGCGGACTATCGGCGAGCTGCCGCCGCGCCGCAGGCCTGAGCGTCGGGGCTTGCAGGCGGCGGCTCCGCCGAGCGGCGGGTAGCGCGCGCCAGCTATCTGCCAAGCGGCAAGCGCTGGATGAGCGGCTCCGGCAGCTCTGCGAAACGCATCTTCCGCTGAGTCGCGGCTATGTCGTACTCGGCGCGGCAGTGCGTAATCGCGCTTTCGTCGGAGTCGAACAGCGCGTAAGCCGCCCTTGCGTCGCCGTCGCGGGGCTGTCCGACGCCGCCGGGGTTGACGAGCGTTCGCTCGCTGCCCAGCGGATTCGGCTCGCCGTACCTAGGCGGCGCGATCAAGTCCAGTTCTCCCCATATCCCCCGCCGCTGGCGACATAGGAATGGGATGTGAGTATGCCCCACCAAGCACCAGTCGGTTTCGATGTAGTTGAGCGCGGCTCGGATGGCGCTCTCCGTAAGCACATACTCCCAGATGGGATCTCTTGGGCTGCCGTGAACCAGCGTGAATTCGCCAGCCTCTATGGTCAGCGGCCGCTCTCTCAGAAAATCTCGCCTATCCGCGTCCAGCATCTCGGCAGTCCACCGGTTCGCGGCTGCCGCTATGGGGTTGAACATCTCCAGATCGATCTCGCCGACGCACGCCAGATCGTGGTTGCCGGCTACCGCTTTGTGCGGGTATCCGCGAAGAAGGTCTATCACGGCGGCGGGGTCGGGTCCGTATCCGACAAGATCGCCAAGCGACCATATCTCATCGAATCCGCCGCGCCGCTGAGAGTCCTCTATCACGCTCGAAAAGGCTTCTAGGTTGCTGTGAATATCCGAGACGATAAGAGCTTTCAAGTGAGCGTCCCCGCCTTGTTTGCGATGTGCTTCGGTCATTACAATGATGCGCGGAGGGGCGCGGCGGCATGATGTGAGCCGCGTCCGATTATGCTATGCGTCTGTCAGATTACCATAGATGCGGATAACCCTACTCTCACACGCTGAAGAATCCACCCGCGAAATTGGGCGGGCTATCGGCGCAAACGCCGCTCCCGGCGACGCGCTGCTGTTGTGCGGCGGGCTGGGCGCGGGCAAGACCACGCTCACGCAAGGCGTCTTGTGGGGGCTAGGCTCGGACGAATACGCGCGCAGCCCGACGTTCGTGCTAGTCAACGAGTACGAAGCTAGGCTTCCCCTGTATCACATGGACTTGTATCGGCTCGAATCGTTCGACGAGCTGGACGATCTTGGGCTGGAAGAGTACTTCTTTGGCGATGGGGTGTGCGTAGTCGAGTGGGCGGACAAGGCGGCGGGATACTTCCCTACGGAGTGCGTTACGGCTCGAATCGAGACCATATCCGACGGCGCGCGACGGCTCACGCTGAGCGCGGATTCGCATCGCTATCGCGCGGTGTTCGAGTCCCTTGCGCGGCTGGACGCCGACATGCGCGGGCAGGCGTAGCGCGGTGGAGCTGTCCATAGACACGTCCACGCGATACGCTTCCGTCGGGGTGTCCGCCGATGGCGTCGTCGTCGCGGAGCTTTCTTGGCGGTCGGCGCGCAACCACTCGGTGGAGCTTGCGCCCGCTATCAACCGAATCTTGGAGCAGGCGGGCGCGGGGTTCGCGGACCTCGCGGCGGTGTTCGTGTCGGAGGGGCCGGGCGCGTTCAGCGCGCTGAGGGTGGGCATGAGCGCCGCGAAAGCCATCGCATCCGCGCGCTCCATACCGCTAGCCGTTGTCGGCGCGATGGACGCCGAGATGATGCCCTACCTCGGCATGGGGCTTCCGATATGCGCCATCGCGAGCGCGGGCAGGACGCGGCTATACGTGGGGCGGCGCGGCGCGGACGGCGCTGAGATAGATCTAGACGTAGCGCCGACGGAAGAGTTCCTAGCTTCGGTCGAAAGCGGCGCGCTGTACTGCGGCGAAGGGACGTGGGAACTGTCGGACGAGATAAGGCGGCGCGCGGGCGCGGGCGCGCTCATAGCCGACTCGCCGCCGCCGACTCGCCGCGCGTCCGCCATCGCGAGCATCGGATACCGCAGACTGCTCGAAGGCGACACCGCGAACGCGGCAACCGTCGAGCCTGTCTACCTGCGAAGCTCGCAGATAGAGTCGGCGTCTCGCAGGTGGATGGGCGGATAAACGCCATGCCGAAACGCAAATGATTCGGCATCATTCTTGAATAAGCCTGCTTGCGTTGCAAAACCGTCATTCGAGCGCGGAAGCGCCGATGGGCTGAACACCCAAACCAAAACGCTAAACTAGAGGGTTCTACGTGGAAACTACACTTGTTTTGCTCAAGCCAGATGCTATCCAGCGGGGGCTTATCGGCGAGATAGTCTCTCGGTTGGAGAAGACCGGCTTGAAGATAGTGGCGATGAAACTGATGCTCGTTTCGGAAGATCTGGCTAACCGTCACTACGGCGAGCATGTCGGCAAGCCGTTCTTCGATGGGCTGGTTTCGTTCATCACGTCAGGCCCAGTCGTCGCCATGGCGGTGGAGGGCGCGGGCGCGGTAGCTATCGTGCGAAAGACGATGGGAGCGACCGACCCAGCCGCGTCGCCCGCCGGCACGATACGAGGGGACTTCGGCTCGGACATAGGGCGCAATCTGGTTCACGGCTCGGACTCGGCGGAGTCCGCCGCGCGCGAGCTAGCGCTGTTCTTCGAGCCGTCGGAGCTTATCGACTACGGCCGATGCACGGACGAATGGATTAGGGAATGACCTTGATAGGGCGCGCGGAGGGCCAAACCGTTTCGAGCGCGTAGAAGTCGCGCTCGTCAGGCCCAAGCAGGTGGACTATGACATCGCCGTAGTCCATCAGCACCCATCCGCTGTCTCGCTCGCCCTCGATGTGGTGGAGCGGCGCGCCGGCGCGCTTCATGCCCTGCCCTACGTCCTCGACGAGCGTTCGCAGCTGGCGCGTGGAGCTTGCCGTCATGATGACGGAAAAATCGGCGTAGTCGCATGCCCCGCGCAGATCCAGAAGCACGATGTTCTCCGCCTGCTTCTCGTCCGCGACGTCGAAGGCGGCTTCCGCCCAAGCCCTAGTCTCGGCAACAGTCAACTCAGTCATGGCGGCATTATATGGGCGAGCGGTCAGCGGGTCAATTGGCGTATACCCGCGCCCATGGCAATCGCATTATCCCGCAGACGGCGCCGAGCGCGCCGAGCTTTCCGGCCGATGGCGTCTAATTCACCCGCTAGCCGCCGCAGCTCATGAGCGCCGCTATCCCCTCTGAGAGCGTTACGGTCGGGGCCCAGCCGATGACGTTCTCCGCCCTCGAATAGTCCGCCGACTTGCGCCGCTCTTCGAACTCGCCGCGCGGGTTTGGGACATGCTCCACCTCTTCGCCGCCTATCATCGCCGCAAGCTCGTTTACGGTGGTCTCTACGCTGGAGCCGATGTTCAAGATAGTATGAGCGCGCGGCGGCAGGTCGGCGGATGCCGCCAGCAGATTGGCGCGAACCACATCGGAAACGTGCGTGTAGGCGCGCGTCTGCTCGCCGTCGCCGTACACGGTCAGACGCTCGCCGCGCTCGCGCATCCGCATGAACTTGGGAATGACCAGCGGATACGCGCCTTCGGACGGCTGTCTAGGCCCATACACGTTGAAGTATCGCAGAGATACGGCCGATACGCCGTATGCGCGAGCGTATATGTCCGCGTACATCTCGGCGATGCGCTTCTGGAGCGCGTAAGGCGACGCCGGGTTTGGCGTCATGTCCTCGCGCATCATGGGCGAATCTTGCTCGCCGTAGACGCTGGACGATGAGGAGATGATGACGCGCCGAATGCCGTTCTCGCGCGCCGCCTCCAGCGCGTTCAAGCTGCCGTCCACGTTGACCAGATGAGTGCCGACCGGGTCAGCCAGCGAGCGGGGGATGCGGGCGAGCGCAGCCGTGTGAAACAGCCAGTCCACGCCGCGCGTCGCGTCGCGCAGCAGGTCGGCGTCGGCAACCGAGCCTTCTATCAACTCCGCGGATGGGGCGAGACGCGAACGGTCGCCCGTCGAGACGTCGTCCAGCGCCAAGACGCTGTGGCCATCGTCTATCAGCGCGTCGACGATATGCGAGCCGATGAACCCGCAGCCTCCGGTGACTAGGCATTTCACTTGGGGCTTTCCTTTCGCTTGCCCGCCGCCGCGTACATTGTAGCGCCGCCGCCGCGATACGCTCACGCGCTCGACTTGCTATCCTATTGGCGTCGGCATCGAGGGATGAGCGCGAAGGGGGTGAAGATCCGATGAGCGACGGCGAGATGGGCGTGGGCGTAATCGGCTTGGGCCACGTGGGGCTGCCGACTGCGCTGGGGCTTGCGGAACTGGGCTGGCGCGTGTACGGCGTCGACGATGACGAGGCGAAAGCGCGGATGATAGCGGGCGGCGCGCCGCCCTTTCACGAGCCGGGCATCGGGGCGCTGCTCCGTCGGCATCTCGAATCGGGGCGGTTCTCGCTGGAGACGAGCGCCCGCTCCGCCACTGAGAAGTGCGACATCCTCATCATATGCGTCGGCACCCCTCAGCGCGAGGATGGCAGCGCGGATCTGTCTTATATCGAACGCGCCGGCATGGAGATAGCGCAGGCGCTCGACAGCCGCAAGCTGATAGTCGAGAAAAGCACCACACCCGTCGGGACCGCGCGCCGCCTCGCGCAGAGCATCCGAGCCTACCAGAAGAGCGCTGCTCGCGGCGGCAAGCTCGCGGCAGCGGAGTTCGACATCGCGGTCAACCCCGAATTCCTGCGCGAAGGCAGCGCGCTTATAGACTTCTTCCACCCGGATAGGATAGTCATTGGCGCGGACGGCGAGAGGGCGAAGCGGCTTCTCGCCAAGCTCTACGCGCCGCTGTTCGAGCGCGGCGACTGCGGCAAGACGGCGGAAGATACGCTCGTGTTCACGGACATCGACACGGCGGAGCTTATCAAGCATGCGTCCAACGCATTTCTCGCCATGAAGGTGTCGTTCGTCAACATGGTGTCCGACCTGTGCGAGGCTACCGGCGCGGACATCGCGGACGTTGCGGACGGCATCGGGCGCGATCCACGCATCGGGCGAGAGTTCCTGCGCGCGGGGATAGGGTTCGGCGGATACTGCCTGCCGAAGGACATCCGGGCGTTCGTGAACGCGGCGTCCGAGAACGGCGCGGACTTCTCGCTGCTGAGAGAGGTCGAGCGAATCAACGCGGCGCGCGTGGATCGCTTCGTCGAGAAGGTGCGGCGCGCGATGTGGACTACCAGAGGCAAGACCATCGCGGTGTGGGGGCTGGCGTTCAAGCCGCGAACGGACGATATCCGCGACGCGCCGAGCATAGCCATCGTAGAGCGGCTGCGCGAGGAAGGCGCGCTGCTCAGGCTGCACGATCCTCAGGCTATGGAGCAGTTCCGGCGACGCTTCCCCGAAGATCCGCCATGTTTGACCTACGCCGAATCGGCAGAGTCAGCCGCGCGCGGCGCGGACGCCATCGCGCTCCTCACCGAATGGCGGGAGTACGCCGATGTGGACTGGGAGCGGCTGCGCGACGAAATGCGGATGCCGGTGGTGATAGATGGGCGCAACGCGCTAGACCCCGCCGCCATGCGGCGGATGGGGTTCACGTACGCAGGCGTCGGCAGACCCTAGCCGCGCGTCCGCGGAGCTAACGGAACCGCGACGGGATTTCCGAAGGCGGCGCGCCCGCCGTGTAGATGTCAGTCGCCCACGCCACTATCGACGGGTCCGGCGGCTGCGCCACCGACGCATCCTTGCCCTCGTAGTCCAGCAGGTTCAGCACGTAGCGCATGGCGTTGATGCGCGCGCGCTTCTTGTCGTCGGACTTGATTATCGTCCACGGCGCGGCGTCGGTGTGCGTGAGAAGGAACATCGCCTCCTTCGCCTCCGTGTACTCTTCCCACTTGTCTATGGAGCGTACGTCCACCGGGCTGACCTTCCACTGTCTGAGCGGGTCTCTCGCCCTGCGTTCGACGCGCCGCAGCTGCTCGGCGCGGCTTACGGAGAAGTACAGCTTGATTATGTGGACGCCGCTTTCGACGATCATATTCTCCAGCGCGGGCGCCTGCTGGATGAACTGCCGATACTCGCGATCGGTCGAAAACCCCATGACGCGCTCGACGCCGGCGCGGTTGTACCAAGAGCGGTCGAACAGCACTATCTCGCCGGATGTGGGGAAGTGGCTGATGTAGCGCTGAAAGTACCACTGCCCCGCCTCGACGTCCGAGGGCTTGTCGAGCGCCACGACGCGAGCGCCGCGCGGGTTCCAGTGTTCCATGAACCGCCGGATAGTGCCGCCCTTCCCCGCCGCGTCGCGTCCCTCGAACAGGATCATCAGGCGCTCGCCAGTCTTCTTTATCCAGTTCTGGAGCTTGATTAGCTCCACCTGAAGCGCCTGCTTTTGGGCGTTGTATTCCCTGTTCCGCATCTTGGTAGCGTAGGGGTACAGGTTTTCCCTGAAGAACCTGATGCGGTTCTCAGGCCCTATGCCGCTAGGGTCTTCGATGGGTTGAGACTCCGGTATCGTCTTTTCGATATCGACCGCCGCGCCGCCGTTGGGGGAGCGCCGCCATTCGCTCGTCGCCGTTTTTTCGTTATCGTCTGCCATGTGTTCCACCCCCGCTTGCGCTCGCTTCGCCTGTCCGCACTAGGGGATATGTTACGACTAGGGCTATCGAGGATGCAACCGCCGCAGCCGCAAATTCGCGGTTGCGCCGCCTATATGAGTATACTAGCGGAATGACGCCCGAACTCCCCCGCCGCGCGGCCGCGCGCCGCTTCGCATGCGAATGATTCGCGCGCTCCCGCGCCCGTCGATATATCGCGGATGGTGGGTGGTGTCCGCCCCATTTCTCGCAGCCGCTGTCGGCACGGGCGCGGGGCAGTACGGCTTCGGCGTGTTCATCGAGCCGCTCGAAGAGACGTTCGGCTGGAGCCGCACTCAGATAAACGCATCGCTATCGTTCACGGCGGCGGGCAGCATGATGGCGCCGCTGATGGGCTGGATAATGGACCGATATGGCGTGCGGCACATCATGGCGGTCATGCTGGCGATCATCGCGGTCAGCTACCTGCTCCGTCCGCAGATGACGGAGCTTTGGCACTGGTACGCGCTCAGCCTGATGCAGTACGTGGGCTACACCGGCGCGTCTATGCTGTCCGCCGGCAAGCTCGTGGGGTTGTGGTTCCAGCGCACGCGCGGGCGGGTGATGGGCATAACCGCGATGGGCAACAACTTCGGCGGGCTGGTTATGCCCCCGCTGCTCGGCGCGCTGCTGGCGCTGTACTCGTGGGAGGGCGCGTTCTTCGCAATCGGGCTGCTCAGCGCGCTGCTCGTTGCTTACACGCTGGCGGCGGTGCGCGATTTTCCGACGGCGGATCAGCTAGGCGGCGAGCTTGCGGAGCGCCCCGCCGCGGCGTCCGGCTCGATTGTGTCCGGCGCGACGCTCGACGAGGCGCGCAGAGGCCGCGCTTTCTACGCCATAGCCGCGTCTGTAGTCATTGGCACGTTCACTTACTCCGCCATCCTGCCACAGATAATCCCGCATCTCACGGATGGCGGTTCGAGCTTGGGGACGGCGACGCTGCTGCTGAGCGTGTTCGCCATAATGGGCATGGCGGGCAAGTTCGTCATGGGGCTGCTGGCGGAGCGCATAACGTCGCGTCGCGCGCTGATGGCGAACTTCGTGGGCAAGGCGATATTCCTCGTCGCGATGATACGGGCGGACGTTCCGCTGCTGATGTGGGCGGCGGTTCCGCTGTACGGCTTCTTCAACGGCGCGTTCGGCGCGCTGTTCAACCTAGTGGTGCAAGACGCCTTCGGGGTTCGGCACTTCGGCGCGATAATGGGCGTCATCAGCTTTGCGACGCTTTTGTCTTTCTTCGCGGGGCCCATTCTCGCAGGGCTGTCGTTCGACGTCGGCGGCAGCTACGCTTACGCATTCGCGGGCGTGGCTGGGCTGTTCGTGGTCGGCGCGCTGTCGCTCAGCTTGGCGCGAACGGATTAGCGGCGGAACCGGGAGCGGGGATCGGGGTAACGCCCCGCGCGCTCCGCGCCGTAGCGGTTGTTCGGCGCTCTCGTCTCCCGCCCGCGCGCGATGTCCGCCCGCCTGCGCCTGCGCGCTTCGACTTCGTTCACGCTCACGTTCATGCGCGCCGCGCGCCGCTTCAGCGTAGTCTCTGCTTGAGGCCTTAGATCGGAGGCGTGCTTGGTGATAGCGGCACCGTACAGAAATATCATCCCCGCGAGGTGAGACCAAAGCAGCAGCAGCACCACCGACGACATCGAGCCGTACAGCAGGCTGCGTTGGGACGCGAAGTTGGCGAAGAAGACGAAGCCATACTTGGCTATCTCGAACATGATAACCGCGACTACCCCCCCGAATGTGGCGTTGCCCCAGCCGACGAACTGGTTGGGAAGCAGCCTGTAGACGACGACGAACACCAAGCAGCCGACTAGGAACGGCGCAATCAGGGACAAGATGTACGCTATCAGTATCAAACCGCGATTCAGCGTGACGCCTATGGTGGGTATTCCATCCAGCGCGTCGATTGCCGCCTGAAACGCGAACGTGATGCCCACAGACACCTGAAACAGCGCTATTGCGAACAGGATTATGGCAAAGGTGGAGACCGTCGCTCCGAAGAGGCGGCGCGGCTCGCGGTCGAAAACGCGGTTGACGCCGCGATTCGCCGCCATGAACAGCCCTTGCGCCCCGAACAGCATCGCGGCTATGGCTATCAAGCTAGCGGCTAGGCGCACCGTGAACAAGTGGCTGGTGACTTCCCCCAAAAACTCTTTGGAGTTGGGGAAGTAGAACACTACTACTTCGGTTACCGTAGCCTGTATGACCTCGTGATCTACGAATACGGACAGCGCGAGTATTATCAAGCCGACGAGCGGGAACAGCGCGAGAAGTATGTAGTACGCCAGCGCCGCGCCGATGTCTATGGCTCCCAGTTTGTAGAGCGACTTGGCGGCGCGCCACATCGCCACGCCGCGCCACGCTTGGGGCCTGCCGCGCATTTCTTCGGAAAGCTCCGTCAGCCCTTCGGAAACCGCGTCGCTGATAGAGGGACCTAGCGCGCTCACGGGCGCGTTGACCACGTCCATCACCGCGAATCGCACAGCGTCGCCGACGCGCGAACCCTTCCGATATGCCGCCTCGACGCATCCCTGCGCCGCCCCCATGATGGCGTCGGTCGATTCTACGCGGTAGAGTCTCGACGCCTTGATAGCCTCGCCCGCGATGAGCCGCGCCACGTCTACGGCGTCCTCGCCAGAGTTCATGCCGCTTTCCAGCAGAGACGCGGCGGTGTTTCGCGTGGGGTCGAACAGGTCTCTAGAAGTCGATATGACGCCGATGACGACGCCATGAATCGCGGGCGCGACCACGTCTCGGAAGTCTCCGCCCAGCTCTCGAACCGCTTTGACGACGCCTGCGGACGCTTGCGGCCCAGCCGACTTGGTCTCGAAGCCCGTCGCAGCCGCGCCGACCATCGCGCCTTCCACGGCGCGCTGGCTAGCCTCCGGCATGTTGCCGCCCAGCTCTGTGGATCTGCGGACTGCCGCCGCCACAATGTCCCGCACCATCGGGCGCGACACCTTGGCGACCTGCCCGGCGCCTTGCATCACGCCGTTCACAGCGTCGCGCACGAACCCCGTAGCCTCGCCGCTAATCTCGTTGGCGGCTTCCACCGCCCCCGAAACCGCGTCCGCGGCGGCGAACCTCGCGCTGACGCCGACCCTGCGGGTGCGCCGCATCGCCGACGCCGACGCGCTCCTAAACGTATCGGGGGAGGGCGAGTCGACGCCTGACTCCGTGAGCCGGCTTACTCGACGCCGCACCCTCTCCCCTATTCGGTTGACTTGCAAAGGCAGCCCCGCGAGTGTAGAAAATACATATCGAGAGTATGCCAGCGCACCGCGATTCATGCAACGCCGTTGCGGTATTCGATAGACTGCATAAGCCCCCCATCCCATTTGCGGGGGAGATTTCAGGGCAAAGCGTCCCTTGCGGCGCGTCGAGCGCGGGCAATTCAGCGGCAAAACAGCGTGAGGGCGACATGAATGACGCGATAGAAGAGCGAATACTGACCGAATCCAAGACAGTGGCGGTAGTGGGCATGTCGCCCAAGCCGGAGCGCCCCAGCCACTACGTGGCGAAGTATCTCATGGAGCGAGGCTATCGCGTCATACCCGTGAATCCGGCGACGAAGCGCATCCTAGGGTTGGAGAGCTACCCCAGCCTGAAAGCCGTTCCACTGCCGATAGACGTGGTGAACGTGTTCCGACGCTCCGCCGAAGCGGGCGCCATCGTCGAAGACGCTATGGCTGTGGGCGCGAAGTTCGTGTGGATGCAAGACGGCGTAATCGACGAACGCGCCGCCGCGAAAGCGCGCGCCGCCGGGTTGGGCGTAGTCATGGACAACTGCATGCTGCGCGAACACGTAGCCAGATTCGGCGGCGGGCGCTTTCCCTAGCCGACGAGAACGCCGCTTTCGTACAGCTCGAACCGCTGCCGGATCATGTCGCAGGCTAGGCGGACGCCTTCCAGCATCCGCTCCGCGCTCATGCCGTCGGCGAACGCGCCGACGATGCGGCTGTTGTCGTAGTCTATCTCCGCGCTGACTCCGCAGCGGTATAGCCAGCGCGCATAGCCGCGAACCCAGTCCGCTATCACGGGAGAGGCGTCCGAGACGAACGCCACGCCCTCGCCGCTCTCGGCGTTGCGGACGCTTAGCGTAAACGCGCCGCCAGCCACGTCTATATCGAACGCCACCCCCGCGGCGGGGAACGGCAGGCTGAGGCGGATATCCATAGAAGCCGATGCGCTCATGCGGTCACTCCAGCAGGGACGCCTGCCGCGCGGTGGGCGTTATCGGCAGGTTCTTATCGGGGTTTATGGGTCTGCGCTCGATGAACGCCAGACGCCGCTCCTCGGATTCTTCCGATTCGTCGTAGTCGGCGGCGTATCGCGCGGTGGGGCTAGGCTCCGCTTCGAGATACTCGGCGGACTCGTTGAAGGTTATCTTCTGCAATTGCAGGATGACAGGGCTGTTGTTCTTGATGAGGTTGCAGTATCTCAGCGTCTCCGCCGCTAGCTCGTCGTGCGGGACGACGGAGTTGACAAGCCCCATGTCTAGCGCCTGCCGCGCGCTGTACTGCTGCGTGAGCATCCATATTTCCCGCGCCCGCTTTTGGCCCACCGCGTGCGCTAGGTATCCCACGCCCGCGCCCGACGCCGGGCTGCCGACGCGGGGTCCCGTCTGCCCGAACGTGCTTCGTTCGGAAGCCACCGTGAAATCGCAGGTGTACGCCAGTATGTTGCCGGAGCCTATGGCGAACCCGTCCACCATCGCGATGACCGGCTTGGGCAGGTGCTTCACCAGATCCATGAACAGCCCCTCGCTGCTGCCGGAGTACTCTGGGCTAGTCCTGTCCTCCCCCTGATCGCGCCCTGAGCAGAAAGCGTTGGGACCCGAGCCTGATATGACTACCACGCGAACGCTCTCGTCGCGCCCCGCGTCCTTCAGCGCCTCCGCCATCTCGTCGGTCGTCCGCCCGCGGATGGCGTTGTACACCTCTGGCCTGTTGATGGTAAGCCACGCGATGCCGTCGTCTTTCTTGTAGATGATGTCGGTGAACCGCAATCGGCAACCTCCTCTGTCTTGCGCGAGGGCATCTTAGCGCAATTGCGCGCGGGTGGAAACATCCGAAAGGTTGAGAGACTCGTCGGATACCCATATAATGCCGCCATGCTGGTCGGAGACATCGGAGAATTCGAGCTTATCGACGCGCTGGAGTCTGCGATTGGCGACAGGAATCGCGCTCGGATAGAGGAGTTGCGTGGGCTGGGCGTCGAGACGACGCTGGGCATTGGCGACGACGCGGCGGCGTGGACGTATCCGCCCTCGACGGTCGTTTCCACGACGGACGCGATGGTCGAGGGAGTCCACTTCACCGCCGCGACTACGCCTTGGCGCGATCTGGGTTGGAAGGCGCTGGCGTCCAACCTCAGCGACGTGGGCGCGATGGGCTGTCTGCCCACGTTCGCGCTGGCGACGCTCGGCGCGCGAGGAGATACGCCCGTCTACGGCTTGCGGCTGATGTACATGGGAATGATGGACGCGCTGGAAAGATGTGGCGGCGCGCTGGTCGGTGGCGATGTAGTGCGCTCGGACACGTTCTTCCTGAGCGTGGCGCTGGAGGGGATCGCGCTGGGCGACGCGCCTATTCTCCGCCGAGACGCCGCCAAGCCGGGCGACTCGATTGGCGTGACCGGCAAGCTCGGACGCTCCGCCGCCGGCTTGCGGCTTCTGCTGGAGCCGCGCCGCGCCGCCGATATCCACGATGCGATAAGGCGGCGGCTGATAGCCGCGCACGTCCGCCCCACGCCTAGGGTGCGTGAAGGCGCGACGATAAGGCGGCTCGGCGCTCGCTGCGCGATGGACATAAGCGATGGGCTGGTGGCGGACCTCCGCAAGCTGTGCGCGGCTAGCGGCGTCTCCGCCCGCGTCCGCGCGGACAGCCTGCCGGCGGACGACGCGCTGAGCGCCGCGTTTCCCGAAGACCGGCTGCGGCTCGCGCTGAGCGGCGGCGAGGACTACGAGTTGGCGTTCACGGCGGACGACGCGACTATGGCTAAGATAGTGGACGAGCTTGGCGACGACGCGATAACCGTCATCGGCGAAATCGGGCGCGGAAGCGGCGTCCGCGTCGTGGACGCCGACGGCGGCGAGGTTCGCATGGACTCCGAAGGCTGGGATCATTTTCGACGCTGAAGGCAAGCCGTGAACCGCGCAACCATACGCATAGAGACGAACTCCGGGTTCCGCCCCACCGAGATCATGGGAGATCTCAAGATAGTGGCGGAGACGCTGTACTTTCCCATGCGGCTCGTGGGCTTTTGGGACGAGGTCGAGGACAAGCATATGTGCCCTGAGACTCAGCTGGGCGCGAGTTGCCCGCACGCGCTGCCGCCCGACGCCCCCGATTTCGTTCCGTACACTCGTTCGATGCAGCGTCTGCGGCAAGCCGCGATAGAGGTGGCGTTTCCGCACGCGAAGATAAGGATGTTCTTGAGCTAAGCGCCCGCAGGAGGCTTCCGATGACAACCGCTCAGCAGCTCAGACAGTCTATAGCCCCTTACGAGGCGCGCCCGCTCCAAGACCTGCTTTCGCAAGCCGTCGCGCTGCACGGCGGCAGAACGGCGATAGTGGACGGCGAGCGGTCTTACAGCTACGCGCAGGTTGGCGAGGCGTCCGACAGGTTCGCCGCCGCGCTCGCGGGATTGGGCGTCGCCAAAGGCGACCGCGTGGCGATACTCGCGCCCAACTGCGCCGAGTACGTGATAGCGCTCTACGGCATCGTGAAGGCGGGCGCGATAGCTACCACCATAAACTCAGGCTACCGCGAGCGCGAGATAGCCCACCAGATAGGCGACAGCGGCGCGGAGACGCTGATAGTCCACGACGCCTTGCGGGATATAGCCGACGCCGCAGTAGCTGAGATTCGCGGCGTCGAGCGGCGAATCGTCATCGCGCCGCCGGAATCCTCGAACGCGGATTCGTTCTGGGGGATGATAGCGCGCGCGCCCGCGTCGCCGCCCTCAGCGCCGATAGATCCCATGAACGATGTGGCGGTTCTCCCCTACTCGTCCGGCACTACGGGGTTGAGCAAGGGCGTCATGCTCACCCACCACAACCTAGTCTCCAACACGCGGCAGTTCCTCTCGCGCCCCGGCGAACAATCCGCCATGCGCGCGGATGACGTCGTGCTTACCCATCTGCCGCTGTTCCACATATACGGCATGAACGTGCTGATGAACGGCGCGATAGGCTCCGGCGCGTGCCAAGTGATGATGGGGCGGTTCGACATGGAAGAGTTTTTGAGCCTGCTGTCGCGCCACAGGGTTTCGATGCTGTTCACCGTGCCTCCCGTCGGGCTTGGGCTGACGCAGTATCCCGGCGTCGCCAACCACGACCTGAGCGCGCTCAGGGTGGGCTTCTTCGGCGCCGCTCCGCTGTCCGCCGACATGCAGACGCGCATCCAAGACGTTCTCGGATTCCCAATCATACAGGGATACGGAATGACCGAGGCGTCGCCGGTGACCCACGCCGACTTCATGGAGCCGAGCCTGATACGGCACGGCTCGATTGGGCCTCCGCTGGCGGACACCGAGCAGAAGGTAGTCGACACCGAGACGGGCGAGACCGAGCTTCCGCCGGGCGAGCCGGGCGAACTGATGGTGCGAGGCCCTCAGGTTATGAAGGGCTACTACAACAACGCATCCGCCACCGCGGAGACGCTGACGGAAGACGGTTGGCTGCACACTGGCGACATAGTGCGGATGGACGCCGATGGCTATGTGTGGGTGCTGGACCGTCTCAAGGAGCTAATCAAGTACAAGGGTTTCCAAGTGCCGCCCGCAGAGCTGGAAGGCGTGTTGCTGGAGCATCCCGCCATCGTCGACGCCGCCGTCATAGGCAAGCAAGATGTCGAATCCGGCGAGATACCCAAGGCGTTCGTAGTTCGGCGCCCCGACGCCGAGCTGAGCGATGACGACGTGATGAGCTTCGTAGCGAGCAGGCTGGCGACGTTCAAGCACGTGCGCGAAGTGGAGTTCATAGACGCCGTGCCGAAGAACCCCTCCGGCAAGATACTGCGGCGAACGCTCATCGAGATGGAGCGCGCGCGCTCATAGCTCCACTATGCTCGCGTGGACGATGTTGGACACCTTGTCCAGCCGCTCGCTGTGCCACGGCTCGGGCGCCATGCGGTTGGATAGGTAGGTGAACGACACGCCCGAATCGGGGTCCGCCCACGAGTACGACGTTCCCGCGCCGCCGTGACCGAACGTGGCGGGCGAGGCTATCGTTCCGAGTCCGCGAATCGTGGGCGACGTTCCGCGCATGTGCGGACCCATGCCGCGGTGCATCGGCATCCCCATGCTTTCGTCCACGCGGTCGGCGGTATGGTTGCGGGTGGCGAACTGTATGACGCGCGGGCCGAGCGCCCTCGTTCCGTTCAGGACGCCGCCCGCGAGCAGCATCTGGTAGAACGCGGCTATGCCCGGCGCGCTGCCGTATCCGCCGCCGCCCGGAACCCCCGCCGCCCGCCACGCGCGCGAATTCACCGTAGCCGAGCCTATCTGCCCCTCGTCCGCGTCGTCCGTCTCGGGGCGCATGTCCGCGCAGCGCGCGTCCGCCTCTTCGCTCACGCCGACGTGTATCTCCCCGTCCAGCCCTATCGGGGCGAGAAGCTCGGCGCGGATGCGGTCGCGATAGTCCTCGCCTGTCGTCGCCTCCATCAGCGCAGCCGCCACCCAGTGGGCCGAAAGCCCGTGATAGTGGACTTTCGAGCCGGGCGTCCATTCTAGGCTGAAGTCGCACACCGCCTTTCGCAGAAGCTCGTGGTCCTCCCAAGCCTGCGGCGGCACCGTCGCCGACGGAAAGCCGCCCTGATGCGTGATTAGCTCGAACAGCGTAATATCGCCCTTGCCGTTGGCGGCGAACTCCGGCATGTGGTCGGCGATCTTGTCCGCGAACCGCAGAGCGCCCGCCTCCACCAGCTGCCAAAGCGCGGCGGCGACGATAACCTTAGTCTGCGAGAACATCAGCCACAGCGTAGAATCCTTTGCCGCAACGGTTTCAGGCGATATCTTGGCGTGTCCGTATGCAACGCTCTTGACCAGCTTGCCGTCTCTGGCGACTGCGATCTGCGCGCCGGGGTATCGCCCTTCCGCTATGTGGGATTCTATGAGCCTGTCTAGCCGCGCGAGGCGGTCGGGGTCTATGCCCACGGATTCGGGGGATGCGGATGGGAGTATCTTGGCTGGCATGGCTGCGCTCCTCGTTGGTTGACCGCTGGATTTCGGCAATTGTACACTCGATCGGCGGCTTTGTCTGAATCAGGCTTCGAACGATTCAGATGGGAGAAGGCATGATGATCGCACAGCTAGAAGAGTTTTCCAGCCGGGCATCCCCTGCGCTGCTGTCTGAGATGCGCGAGATAGCGCGGAGCGAAGGGCGCGATTTCCATCTGGCGCTGGAAGACGCTATGCGGGAGTACATCGAGAGCAGATCCGAGCGCAAGCCCCGCGCCGAGGTGATGGCTCACTTCAGGGACAGCGTGGAAAAGAACCGCCGTCTCTTCGAGCTGCTGGCGGGATGACCCGCATCTTCATATCCGTTCGTGGCTCGAAGGGGGCGAATGAGAACCATCACGCCCAAACAGCGCAAGTCATTCTCTCGACAATCCTCTGAATCTTCGGGAATGCCTTAGCCTTGCGCGCCGGAAATCGCCCCGCCCTAAGCTCAGACGCGCTGTTCGTAGACCTCTACGAGCTTACGATGGCGCAGGCGTACCTGCGGAGCGGACAGACGGGACGGGCTACTTTCAGCCTATACTTCCGCAATTTCCCGCCGGGCAGGGCTTACTACGTGTTCTGTGGGCTGGAGTCCGCCGTCGAATATCTGCGGGGGCTGTCGTTCTCGGACGCGGACGTTGGCGCGCTGGAGCGGATGGGGCTGTTCGACGACGCGCTGCTGGACTGGCTGCGCTCGTTCCGATTCAGCGGCTCGGCAAGGGCTATGGCGGAAGGCGAGCTGTTCTTCCCCGGCGAGCCTGTCATCGAGATCAGCGGGCATATCGCGGAGTGCCAGATAGTCGAAACGTTCTTGCTGAACCGCGTCAACTTGGAATCCATGCTGGCGACCAAGGCGGCGCGGGTGGTGGAAGCGGCTGACGGCGGATCGGCAGTAGATTTCGCGGCGCGTCGCACGCATGGGACGGACGCGGCGATGGCGTTCGCTCGCGCGTCGCGCATCGCGGGATTCGACGGCACTAGCAACGTAGCCGCCGCCTCTCGCCTCGGCATCCCCGCGGTGGGAACTATGGCGCACTCGTTCATATCATCGTTCGACAGCGAGCGCGAGGCGTTTCGCAGCTACGCGCGCGCGTTTCCGGATTCCAGCGTGTTCTTGGTGGACACATACGACACGCTCGACGGCGTGAGGAATGCGATATCCGTCGCGAGAGAGATGGCGACGGACGGACACAGCCTTAACGCTATCAGGCTGGACAGCGGGGACATTCGTTCGCTGTCTGTCGAGGCAAGGCGGATGTTGGACGACGCTGGGCTGAGCGGCGTTCGGATACTGGCGAGCGGCGGGCTGGACGAGTACTCGATAGACGAGCTTGCGCGGGCCGGCGCGCCGGTGGACGGGTTCGGCGTCGGCACCCGCGTCGGAGCGTCGGCGGACGCGCCCTATACCGACTTCGTGTACAAGCTGGTCGAGTACGACGGCAAGCCAGTCTCCAAGCTCAGCGCGGACAAGGAAACGCTCCCACGCCCCAAGCAGGTCTTCCGCCGCTTCGACGCGAACGGGCGGATTCTGCGAGACGTGATAGACGTGTGGGAAGAACCCGCGCCCGCCGCCGGCGGTCAGCCCCTGCTGTCGCCTGTCATGGCGAACGGCGAGTTGCTGTCTCCCCTGCCGACTATTGGCGAGATACGCGACTTTCACCGAGAGCGCATGTCCACGCTGCCCGACGAACTGCGCGGCGTCGAGCCGTCTGGGACGCTGGAAGTGGAGGTGTCCGACAGGCTGCGGCGGGCTGCGCGGCGGACTGGGGTGGAAGCTTAGGCGGTATTCATAGCACGCGCTGATTATGTAAAATAGGGCTATATGCTACGACATGGAGGATAGAATTGATGGCCCGTCCGCGCGCATACAACCACGACATCCGCTGCCCTCACTGCGGCTCCAACTGGACGCCCAAAGACGGACGCTCCAGAGGCAAGCAGACTCATCGCTGCAAAGACTGCAACTACCGCTTCACCCCCGACGGCAACCGCAGCTACTACCCAGAGGCGACTATCCGCCAAGCTCTCGCCATGTACGCGGAGGGCGGAAGCATATCCGCCGTGGCGAGGGCGATGGATATACACTATGTAACGGTGTACACCTGGGTCAAAAAAAGCCAAGTGGGCGCGGGAGACTCTCTCCAGCGAGCGCAGGAAGCGCAACGCGCCTGAGCCCGACATGCCTGCCAGCGTGAGGAAGATACGGGGTCTGGACGTCGAGCGGAGGCGCGCGAAGGTCATATCCTTCGATGAGATGTGGACGTATGTGGGAGCGAGACGTGGGAAGAAGCGGCGGTCCGTGTGGATATGGACAGCGGTCGTGGAGGAGAAGGACGGGGAGAGGTGGGGAGCCGCGAGAGGGAGACCTTTGTGAGGCTGTTGGCGAGGCTTCCCAAGTCGGAGAGATACCGCAGCGACGGCTATGAGGCGTATGGCTGGCTTCCGAGAGGCTCTCACGAGGTGGGAAAGGGAAGCGAGGTGAACCGGAACGAGGGGCTGCACTCGGTGTTGAGGGGTAAGCTGAACAGATTGGGGCGGAGAGTCAAGGGGTACTCCAAGAGCGTGGAGATGCTGGTCGGATCGTTGGCGATGGTGTGGCTCAGGGAAGGCTGGATATAATATCAGCGCGTTCTATGAATACCGCTTAGGCAAGGGGTTGCGCCCACGAGCATCTTGAAGTACAGTAGACGTAAGTCAGTCCCTAGAGGGCAAATTCCGAGTGTATATTCACAAGAAGCATGTAATGGTGAAAATTACCCCCCCCCCCCCCCCCCCCGTACCTATGTTCTGATGTAGAGGGCAAGATACGGGGAACACACGCGAGACAAACCTCGGGTGTGATTGCAAACTACTCCCGCGCTCAGTCCGCCTTCGGTGGACTGAGCGCGGGATTTTTTCTTTGCATCTAAACGCTGGCGATAGAATACGCCAAATAATTGTCCATTCAGCACAGACGAGAGGATGATTTATATGTATACGCTGCTGCACTGGCCTGACGAATACGAATATGGGCGGGCCATAGACGGAACATATACCCAGAATTTCGCCGCTTCTCCACAGTTTGTATCATGCAAGAGATGCATAAGAATACTGAGAAGCTGGGGTTGGCTGTAGATTCACAGAGATATCCAGGGCGTTTTCATTCTCACCCTAAAGAACTTCTAGTCATTCAGGGTGAGCTTGTCGGTTCGTGAACTGCCCTCCGAAATTTCAGGGCGAACCATCTTCCTATCTTCTCTTCGCGGGATTCTCTACGCACTTCGAGAACGCGGTTACCCTGGGATACGAGACCCTACGATTGTGTCTGCATAGCGTATCGTAGTATGCCGTAAGATCCGGTCTCACGTATAATTTCAGCAACCTCCCGCGCGCCATGTCGCTTTTGGCGAGTGAGCGCGGAATCTTTCTTCAGACGGTGGCTACGTCATTCACTCGTATGCAAGCGTGGACACCGATAATAACGAAGGAACTGCAATGCGTGTGATACTGAGCGGATATGTCTGCGACACCCGTACAGCGCGGGAGATATGTTCGGCGGATTCCGGGTACGGCGACGTGGATGTGATGTATCGCGCGCCTGAAGGACACTGGTTCGTCGTCCATGGCGATGGCTCGATCGTCGTATTCTCGGCGGACGGAGCTCGCGCGTGGCTGTCCGTCCGATGGGCTTCGGACGACATCTTCATGGATGCCGGACTGCTGTGATTGGAGCGCTCGAACAGATTTTAGCGGTGTCTATAAGTCTCCAAGCAATAAGACAGCAAACCGCATCCACTCCGATCCGACTTTGGGAGCGCCGAGAATATGAACGGACTGACGAGCAAATTTTCCTCTATGGGTAGGCTAGCGAAGATCGAGCTGATCATCGCGCTCGCCGCTCTGGGCGCTTTGGGATACCTGATTTTCGTTTACGGACACTCCACCGAAGCAGCCAGCTCAGTCAAAGCGGCGCAGGCGATTTCGCTGACTTCCGAGCAGGCGTCGGATATGTCGGACTCCGCTCAGAAAGTGGGCGATCTGATACCAGCCGCGAGCGGCGACGCGCCGACCGACGCCGACGCTGGCACATGGTACGAGCGGGAATTCGCGTTGCTCTATGATAAGTGGTCTCCCCTGTACGAAGCGGCAATATCCGACCTCTTGAAGTTCGAGAACCGCTTCTACACCGCCGAAGATTGGCTGGAAACCTATAAGAGCGAGCAGCGAGAGCTTACGAACAGCGTCGTCAACGATCGCGATTTGCGCCGAACGCTTATGGAGAGAGACAAAGCCGAGTTCGCCGCGTATGACCGCTGGATAAGCGATGGCGACAGGCTCGTCGCCGAAGCGCGCAGAATCCATGACGAACTCGTAAACATGAACACCGTGCTAGAGAAGCAGCAGCTTACTATCACCATGCTGAAGGAAAGCGAAGTTTGGCGAAGCATACCCGACTCCGCCCTGAAGCTGCATGCGTCCCTGGATGGATTCCGCGAGCAGTCGAACAGCTTGACGGAGAAGCTGCACGCGCGCGAGTTCAGCCGATAGCGGCGGCGGCATCGCGCTAGGCCGAGCCTATGTTTTCCAACATACTCGACAACTTCGACAAGCGCCTGCCGATTCGATACCGCAACTACGCGCTTCCCCTTCTCGCGTGGGTAGTCGTGGCGACGCTCCCGCTCGTCGCTTTCGACGATGACGGCGGAAAGACCGCAGGCGGCGTACTGCGCTACATCCTCTTCGGAGGTATCGACAGATCGTACTGGTGGGTCGTCTCTCCCGCATCTCTGATCGCATCGTGCGCCGCTGTGCTGGCTCTCTTAGGCGGGCTGGCGGCGAACATGGCGGGATACGCGCTCAGGGACGCGCGGATGTCCATCGCGTCCGCCTGCGTCGTATTGGCAAGCCTGATACTGACGCTGTTGACGGTCAAGCCCGTCGGCTTCCTCGTCTTTGGGCTGTTCGCGCTCCCGCACGTTGGATGGTGGCTTCTGCTCGCATACGCGGCAGCGACGATACTCGACGGCGACGCGCGCGGCTGGATTGGGAGCAAGTTCGCCGACGCCCGGCGGATCGCATCGCGTCTGAAAACTCGCGGCGCTTCCTAAGGCTCTGACTGCGTTGGAGCGTCTACGGCGCTGCTCCCTGCTTGCTCTACCCTCGTACCCCATGCCGCGTTTGACGCCTGCCCCGCCGTCCGCTAGCATAGAGATGCGCTTCTGGGGGCAGCCACCGAGTCCGCGCAAGGGCAGAGCCCACCCCCTCGACTATCGAACATACGACACTCTTTTCAGCCCGATTGCGCGGACGGCGGGTTATCGGGAAGGAGTGCCTATGTCCCCTCCTCGTCATCTTCCTACGCGCCCCAATCTGGAGCAGCTCAGGAAGCGCGCTAAAGACCTCCTCAAAGCGTATCGCGACGGCAACCCCTCGGCGCTGGCGCGCTTTCGGGATAGCGCGCCCCGTCTGCGAGGGTTGGCGGACGCGCGTCTGATGCGTCTGTCCCTATCCCTGCGCGACGCTCAGCGCGTCGTTGCGGCGGAGCATGGGTTCCCCAACTGGGCAAGCGCGCGCGCCTATATCGAGCGAATGGAGAGTATCGCCATGTTCGAAATGACCGTCGATCACGTAAAGACGAACGAGCCTGACGGCACGCGCGTTGTGGTTCTGAAGGGAAAGGAGGTTAGCAAGCGCCTGCCCATCTGGGTGGGCAAGGCAGAGGGCGACATGATCGCGATGAAGCTGGACGGCAAGGAGATGCCGCGTCCGATGACGCACGACCTGATGGTCTCGATGATTAGCGATCTGGGCGCGACGGTAACGCGGGCCATCGTGAGCGAGATGCGGGGCGATACATTCTTCGCCACGGTCGAGATCGACTCCGGAGCTATCGAGAGAGACTGCCGCCCAAGCGACGCTATCGCGCTTGCGATGCGATGCGGCGCGCCCATATTCGCTGAGGAAGCGGTGTTGGAGCAAGCCGGAGTCGAGTTCGATCCGAAATCGGAAGACTTGCCGCTGGCGGAGTCGAAAACCGCCGAAATAGACAAGTTTTCGGATACGGACCACAGAGCGTTCCTGCACTCGAGTCAGTAGGCAAGGCGGCTGGGACGCGAGGGCGTCGATGTGGAAAACGCGCTCCGCGCATTCGCCGCCGCCGTCGGAATCGAAGCTCTGGCAAAGATATTATCCGATTTTCAGGCGTCCCAGTCGGGTCTGGAAGACGAGGGAGAACGGGCGGAGTAGCGGCGGAATCAGCCTTCTCACGCCGCCGCGCCTGTCGCGCGCATTGCCGCGATGGCGTCCTCTGAGTATCCCAACTCTCGCAGAACGCTGTCCGTATGCTCGCCTATCGTCGCGCCTAGCGAGCGCACGCTTCCGGGCGTGTCGGACAGCTTGGGGCCGATGCCTACCTGACGCACGGGGGCGCCGTCCAGCTCGCCCGCCTCGATTACCATTCGGCGGCGCAGGTTCTGCGGATCTCGGACGGCTTCGCTCAGCGACGACACCTTAGCCACCGCGATGTTGGGAATCGCGGAGAGGTATTCCCACCAATCATCGCGGCTTCTCGTTGAGAACTCGGCTTGCATCTCGGAGCGGACGAACTCCGCGCGGGATGGGTCGAACTGCCCTTCTATCAGGTCTTCGCGCCCCATAGCCTCGCACAGAGACGACCAGAACCATGGCTCGATGCAGCCTACGCTGATGTATCCGCCGTCGGCGCAGCGATAGACGTTGTAGTACGGCGCGCCGCCGTTCAAGCCCATGACTCCGCGCCGAGGCTCGACGCCGCTTGCGAAGTATTCGGACATCAGCGACGCCAGCATGTACGCCACGCCGTCCGACATCGCAACGTCCACGTACTGGCCGCGCCCGGTGTGGCTGCGCGCCATGAGCGCGGCGAGAATGGCTGTCGCGGCGTGGAATCCGCCGCCCGCGTAGTCGGCGATGATGTTGTACGGAATGACGGGCGCGCCGCCCGCCTCGCCTATGACTCCGAGCGCGCCGCCTACGGAGATGTAGTTGATGTCGTGTCCGACCAGCCCTGAATAGGGCCCATCCTGCCCGTAGCCGGACAGCGAGCAGTAAACCAGACGCTCGTTGATCTCGCTGAGCGTGGCGTAGTCGCATCCCAGCCGCGATACGACGCCGGGCCTGAACCCTTCGATGAACACGTCGGCGCGTCGCGCGAGCGCGTGGAGCGCTTCCCGCGCCGCCGGCTGCTTCAGGTCTAGCGCGACGCTGCGCTTGTTGCGATCGAGCGCGCTGAACGCCGCCCGCCGCCGCGCGGCTGCGTCTCCCGCGTTGGATGCGCGCTCGCGCGCCATCCGCCCGCCGCCCGGCTCTTCGACTCGGATAACGTCCGCCCCCAAGTCGCCGAGAACCATGCTGCAAAATGGGCCCGGCGCCATCCGCGACAGATCCACCACCTTTATGCCTTCCAGCGCGGCTGTCATAAGCGTCTCCTCCGCTGCGAGATTCTGTCTTGCCCGCGCTCGATGTCTGTCTGGAACAGGATTTGCGGAACCAATGCGATGCGCGCGATTGCAGCCATCCTGAGCATCTCGAAATCCTCCGAATCCTGATTCGGACGATCCGCCCACTCAGGAAAACTCCAGCGCTCCCGTCGCCGCCAGATCTGCTATCTCGTCGTCGCTCATGCCGAGCGTCTCGCCGAGAATCTCCGCGCTGTGCTGACCGATGAGCGCTTGCGGCATTCTGAGCGCGCCGGGCGTCAGCGACAGTTCGGCGGCAAGCCCATCGTAGGGCATGGGCCCGCATTCCGCGTGATCCAGCCACTGGAAGAACCCCCTGTGCGCGAGTTGCGGATCTTCCCAGAGGTCTGCCTGACTCTGCGCCACGCCAGCGGGAACTCCGGCGTTTTGCAGCTCGATCATCAGCTCGCGCGCGTCGCGGGAGCGCGTCCATGCGCCGATTGCGGCGTCGATCTCGGCGGAGTGGGCGCGACGTCCGTCGGGCGATGCGAGCCGCGCGTCGCCCGCTAGGTTCGCATCGCCCATCACGCGGCAGAGCGCGCGCCATTCACGGTTGCTAGATACCGCTATGGCTATCCACTGCTCGCCCAAGCCGGTGTAGCGTCGCTCGCGGTCGGCGCATCTGTAGACGCCGTGAGGCGCGGCTACGTCGTCATCGTTCCCCCTGCGGTTCAAGACTCGCCCGTTGGCGGTGAAGTCCATTATCGCGGGCGCGATATACTGAGCGGCGCACTCGTACTGAGACAAGTCTATGTGCTGTCCTCTGCCCGTCCGCCGCCTGTATTCGAGCGCGGCGACTATGGCGGCGGCGGCGTTGGGCGGGTTGATGAAGTCTGAATACGCGCCATAAGGCCCCGCCGGCTCGCGGTCGTGCCAGCCGGTGATGTGGTAGAAGCCCGCGAGCGCGCCCGCAAGCTGCCCGAAACCCGCGTAGCTCGAATGCGGACCAGTCTGCCCCTGCTGGCAGGTGCTGAAGTAGATGATTCCCGGCGCCATCTCGCGCACGTCGGCGTATCCCAGCCCCCAGCCGGTCATTACGCGCGGCGTGAAGCTCTCCGCCACTATGTCCGGCTTCCACTCGCGTATCAGGCGACGGATCAGCCCCCTGCCCTCCGGCAAGGCTAGGTTGACGCCAAGCCCGCGCTTGCTGGTGTTGTAGTTCGCCGAAAACTGGCTGCGGTTGATGCCGGGCGTGGCGTCCTTGAACGGCGCGCCTCCCCTAAGCACGTCCGGGCGGCTTGCCGATTCGACTCGAATCACGTCCGCGCCGTAGTCGGCGAGATGCTTTGTCGTGATGGGACCCACGCCTACCCAAGTGAAATCCAGAATGCGGATTCCGTCGAATGGCATCGCGCGCGGTCGGGCGGCTTTCGCGGCGCGGCGCGGTTCTCGTTCTGCTGGCAAGTCGTCGAGCGTTCCCAGTATATCCTCGTTATGCTCGCCGACGCGGGGCGCGGGGCGTCTGACTTGCAGCGGGCTTTCGCTCAGTTTGACGAACGCGCCCAGATGTGTGAGGCTGCGCCCTAGCGCGGGATATTCCAGCTCGCGCCAGAACCCGCGCGCGGCAAGCTGCTCGCTGTGCGCGATGTCTTCCACCGTGTTGCACGGCGCAAGCAGCATCCCGCGATCTATCGCGCGCATGTAAAGTTCTCGCTTGCTCTTCGTGGCGATGTGCCGCTCGGCTAGAGCTTGAATCGCCAAGAACAGCTCGACGCTCTCGCTGTCGTTGTCTCCCGCTCCGAGGGGGGTGTACTCGCTCCAGTCGATTTCGAGAAGCCAGTTCGGGGCGGCGCCGTCTTCCGCCATCCAATCTGCCAGCGCGGAGATCGTTCGCGGCGCCATTATCACGCTAACGTGTCCATCGCTGCACGTGAACACCTGCCGCGCCGCGACAGCGCCCCTTGCCCGAAACGCGCCATCGCGCTCGACGTTCACGCCGTGCAGAGGCGGAAACGGCGTGGCGTTCATCAGCGTCCACACGACGGCGGCTTGCATGGAAACGTCCACATGCTGCCCTTCGCCCGTCATCTGCCTGTGCCAGAACGCCGCCATAGTAGCGGCAGCGGCTTGTCCCGCCGCGTGAAGTTCGGCTTGCGGCGCGGATATGCGCGTAGGCGCGCGGTCGGCGTCGCCGCACAGGTACGTCATGCCGCCCATAGACCACGCCACCAGATCGGGCGCGCGATGCGGCGCGTAAGGTCCTGTCTGTCCGTAGGGGGTGATCGAGGTGTACACCAGCGCGGGGTTGAGCGCGGCTAGATCGCCGTATCCCAGCCCGAGCGACGCCATTCTGCCCGGCTCGAAAGACTCTATGAGGAAGTCCGCCCGCGCCGCCAGCCTGCGAAGCCGCGCCGCGCCGTCGTCGGACTCCAGATCGAGCGTTGCGCCGCGTTTGTTGGCGCAGTACGCCGCCCAAAACAGGCTGCGGTCCGCGCCTTCCGGGGCGTCGTCCACGAAAGGGCTTATAGAGCGCGTTGGGCTGCCGCCGGGCGGCTCCACCTTGATAACGTCCGCCCCAAGGTCGGCGAGCAGCTTGCCGCACCAGTTGAAGCCGCCCTCGGTTAGATCGAGCGCGGTGTATGGTGAAAGCGGCTGGCTGTCGCGTGAATGTGGCTGCATCGTGTCGCGGGCAAGCGTATTGCAGGCGGCGCGAGGTGTCAATTGGGGGAGATGGACTCCGGCATAATCGCGAAGAGAAGCGAGCCATCTGATACAATGCGAACGCAACACGCCACCATGCGCGGAGGCAAACCATGGCAACACGCCCGACAGCAGCCCGCGCCCAGCGCGGCAAGCCCAAGATGCCGCCCTACTACCGACAGGGCGAAATAGACTACGACAGCCTAGAATTCGACCCGGACATCAAGGAGATGCCGCCAGACCAAATGCACCAGGAGCTAGAAATACATGCGGCTTTCGGTCTGCTCATAAACCAACTCTACGACTTCCTCGATCGCCTAGATATCTTCATCAGCTATCAGAGCTTCATCTGCTACGACCGCCGCAACCTCAACGTGCGCGTCTCGCCGGACGTGTATGTTGCGCTAGGCGTGAACCCCCAAAAGATACGCGATCGCAGGCTGTACTTGCCTTGGGAGGCGGACAAGCCGCCGGACTGGGTGTTGGAAGTGGCGTCTAGGTCCACAGCCCGCAACGATGTCGAGCGCAAGCCCGCCATCTACGCGCTGATTGGCGTGTTGGAGTACTGGCTGTTCGACCCCACGGGCGGCGACCTCTACGGCAAGCCGCTAATTGGCTTGAGGCTAGTGGATGGCGAGTATCAGCCCATAGAGCTGACGACCGAGCCGGACGGCATCCTGAAGGGGTATAGCGAGGTCTTGGGGCTTAGCCTGTGCTGGGACGACGGCGAGCCGCGCTTCTACGATCCTGAGGCTGGTATGTATCTGGAGGACTGGGAAGATACGAAGATCGCGCGCCGCGCCGCCGAAGCTCAGCTAGACGAAGAGCGCGCCGTTCGGATAGCCACAGAGGTGGTTCGAGATGCCATGGCTGAGCAACGGGATGCCATGGCTGAGCAACGGGACGCCGCCGAAGAGCAGCGAGACGCCATTGCTGAACAGCGGGATGTTGCCGAAGCTCAGCGGGACGCCATGGCAGAGCAACGGGATGCCGCCGAAGCTCAGCTCGACGCCTTAGCAGAACAGCGGGACGCCATGACAGAGGAGCGAGACGCCGCCCGCGCCGAAGTCGAGCGGCTACGGCGAAAGCTGCGCCGCCAGCAATTGGGGGAAGGCTGACAGCCCTCGCAAGCGCGGCGGTTTCGGATGCGAGGGCAATAGCGTCCTCGGAAAGAGTAGCGGGCGGGGTTCCGCGTCATCGCCCTGCCCTAGCCGACTCCGCCCGCGCGGGAGGAGCGTCCGCAGCATCCGGCGCGTATGCGCGCCCCTTGAACGCCGACGCCGCGACTCCCGCCAGCACGACTATCGCCATAATCAGATAGGCGGCGCGCAAGCCGGACGTGAAAGCCGCGAGCAGCCCGCCGCCGCCGTCCGCCGTGACCGACGCCAGCGACGGTTCGTATCCCATCGATCCCATCACGGCGGTCACTATGGCGGTGGCGATCGCGATGCTGCACAAGTTGCCGGCGTTGCGGACGAGGTTCAGGAATCCGGATATTACGCCGTACTTGCTAGGCTCCACCGCGCTCAGCACCGAGCTGTTGTTGGGCGCGTTGAACAGCCCGATTCCCGCGCTCTGCATGATCATGCCCGCCATGGCGATGCCGAAATGCGTATCCGGCTGAAGGCGCGACAGTATCAGCAGCCCACTCGCTGAGATGGCCAGCCCGCCCATCGTGAACCACCGCCACCCGAAGCGGTCGGAGAGCCGCCCGCTCAGCGGGCCTGTGATTATCATGCACACCGCGCCCGGCACTATGAGCAGCCCCACTTGTGTAGGCGAAAGCCCCAACACCGCCTGCAAGTAGAAGGGCATGAGGAAGCGAACCGACTGCATCCCCAGGAAGTTCAGGTAGCTCGCCAGCACGCCGAGCGCGAACAGCCGCCGCCCAAACAGCCGAACGTCCATCATTGGCGACGCGCTGCGAAGCTCCTGAACTATGAACGCCGCCAGCAGCGCCGCGAAAGCCGCGAAAGCGAACGCGATGAGCGGATGAGCGTAGCCGAGCGAGGGAGCCCACGTCATGCCGTTGAGGAACGCCACCAGCGCGGCCGTGGAGAGCGCGGCGCCCATCCAGTCGTACCGCGCGCGGGGTCCCGCCGACTGCCCCGTTCGCACGGGGTCGATGAGCGCGAGCGCGGACAGCGTAGCCACGCCGCCCATGATGGCGGTGCCGTAGAACACCCACTGCCAGCCAAGCTCCCCCACCAGCAGCCCGCCAATGGCGGGTCCCGCCACGCCGCCCGCGCCGACCATGCTCATCTGCAAGCCGAGCGCCTTGCCGCGTTGCTCGGCGGGGAAGGTAGCCACTATCATCGCCATAGAGGTGCCTTGCGTCATAGCCGCGCCGACGCCCTGAACCACTTTGGCTATGATGAGAAAACCGATGTTCGGCGACAGCCCCGCCGCGACTCCGGCGACGACGAACGCGGTGAACCCCAGCACGTAGACGCGCTTGCGTCCGACGATGTCCGCGAGCCGCCCCATGGGCAGCAGCAGCGCGCTGATGGTCAGCGTATAGGCGATGACTACCCATTGCGTAGTGGGCAGATCGGCGCCGAAATGCTCCGAGATGGTGGGCAGCGCCACCGTAACGCTGCCGTGGTCGGATACGGATGTGAACAAGCCGATGGCGAGCGCGACGAACGCCCAGCGGCTGTAGCTCTCTCCCCTAAGCCTGCTCACCTCGCGCCGCCCGGTTGGAGATTAGACAGGCCACTCCTCCATCCGCCAAGCGGCGTCCCAGAACATGAACTCGTATCGGCTGCTTAGAATGAAGGCGCGCTCCATAGCCGCAAGCTCATCTTCGCCCGCGCTTTCGGAGCGCCGGTCTAGGAAGCCGCGCAGCCACGCCGCAAGCTCCTCGAACTCGGGCGCGGCGTACATCTCTATCCAGCGCGCGTACAGCGGCTGATGCGGCGGAGCGCCCGCCGCGTGGAGCTTGCGACCTATCTCGCTGTATCCCCAAGAACAAGGCAGGATGACCGCCGCCGCCGCGCCCACAGCGCCTTGATGCGCCGTGTTTATCATGTGGCGCGTGTACGCCCACGTCGTGGGCGACGGCTTCGTGGCGAGAAGCTCCGCCTCGCTAATGCCGAAGTCCGCGCAGAAGCTGACATGAAGCGACATCTCGGTGTTCAGAGTCTCGTGAATCAGCTTGGCGAACCAGCCCATATCCTCCACGCTAGGCGCTTTGGCGACTGCGAACGATATAGCGCGGCAGAAGTCTATCAGGAACACGTAATCCTGACGCATATAGTATCGAAACCTGTCTAGGGGCAGCGATCCGTCCCCTATTCCGGCAACGAATGGATGCGCCTGTTCCCGCTCCCATATCGGAGCCGCTAGGCTTCTTAGGTCGTCGGAATATCCCATCGAGCAGTTCTCCGCGGCATTGCTCTCGCCATTATGGTGGATTAGCGCGCTCGATACAAGATACGATAGGCGCGGGGGTGACAGCCATGACGCTGAGAGCCGCGGCGTCGTCTCGCAAACTTGTGGATCTATGGATGGCGAGTGTCTGACCTCCTCGATGATACGTCCCCACGCCCGCGCCATGCTCGAGCGTCTGACTAACCGGATGCTCGGTGAGCGCATACGCCGACTGTATGGGCGGCGCGAACGCGGAACGCAGCTGATTGCCCCGACGACGGCGGATCCGCAAGGAGCTAGAGATCAGCGATGCCCCGGTTTACGCGGCTTTGTATCTGCTCATGGTTCATAACTGAGAGCGCCGTTATCTTCCGCGCGTACTGATTCTGCGTCTTGCGATCTTTCTACATCTCTTCTTTCTGATAGCCTCGAACGACTCGCATGGCGCAGTTTCTCCTGACTGGCGCGATTTACATACAATTCTTTGCGGCGCTTGCTATGAACAGCGATTTCCTTTTGATAGGCAGGGTATCCGCTGATGGAGAAACAGACATGACCGAATCAGGCTATATAATCGCGCTCGATCAGGGGACTACCGGCACCACAGGGATGCTGATGGACGCCGGCGGATCGCCGCTTTGGACGTCTAGCCGCGAGATAGAGCAGATATATCCCCGCCCCGGCTGGGTAGAGCATGACCCCGCCGAGCTGTTCGAGTCGTGTATGGAAGTCATCGAAGACCTTCTGGATACGGCTGAGCTTCACCCGAGGGCGATACGCGCAATCGGCATAACCAACCAGCGGGAAACGCTGGTGATGTGGGATAGGCGGAGCGGCGAGCCGGTTCATAACGCCATCGTGTGGCAGTGTCGCAGAACGGCTGAGCTGTGCGAAGGGCTGAGAGAAGCCGGTTGCGAGGAGATCGTTCGCCGCAAGACGGGGCTTCCCATCGACGCCTACTTCAGCGGCACGAAGATACGCTGGCTTCTGGACGAAATCCCGGACGGACAGCGCCGCGCCGAACGAGGTGAGCTTGCGTGCGGCACCGTGGACAGCTGGCTAATCTGGAACTTCACGAACAAGCTGGTTCACGCCACAGACGCCACGAACGCCAGCCGCACTATGCTGTTCGACATAGACAAGCTAGCGTGGGACGATGAACTGCTCGCCATGCTGAACGTCCCGCGCGCCATTCTGCCGGAAGTGATGCCCTCCAGCGAGGTTTACGGCTACCTATCGGGAGACCTGTCCGCCGGGCAGCCCGTGCCTATATCAGGCGTCGCGGGAGACCAGCACGCCTCCATGTTCGGGCAGGCTTGCTTCGAGATGGGCGCGGCAAAGAACACATACGGCACGGGCTGCTTCGCGCTTGCAAACACCGGCGGCAGGCGGGTGGGTTCGGCCTCTGGGCTGATAACCGCGCTCGGATGGACGCTCGGCGATGAGGCGGTCTACGCGCTGGAAGGAAGCGTGTTCTCGGCGGGAGCGACCTTGCAGTGGCTGCGCGACGGTCTGGGCATAATCGACTCGGCGGCGGAGTCGGAAGCGCTGGCGTCGCAGGCAGCGGACAACGGCGGCGTGTACTTCGTCCCCGCGTTCTCGGGGCTGGGCGCGCCCCATTGGGATATGTACGCTCGCGGAACGATAGTCGGCTTGACGCGCGGAACGACGAAGGCGCACATAGCGCGCGCTGCGCTGGAGGCGATCGCCTACCAGACGCGCGACGTGCTGGACGCGATGCGACAAGACGCGGGCGGAGCGCTGTCGTCGCTGCGCGTGGATGGCGGCGGAGCGGACAACGGGCTGCTCATGCAGTTCCAAGCCGACATGCTCGGCGTTCCCGTGGAGCGATCCGCCGTGCGCGAAACCACCGCTCTGGGCGCAGGCTGGCTTGCGGGGCTAGGCGTCGGCATGTGGAGCGACCCCGCCCAGCTCGAACGCCTCTGGCAGTCGGACGCCGTCTTCACGCCGCGCATGGACGCCGCCGAGCGCGAGCGGCTCTACGGCGAATGGAAACGCGCGGCGAGCAGGTCTATGGGCTGGTCCGAGCGGCGGCGGAAGTAAGCGATACGGACGCCAACCGATTCCCGGCCGGCGGTTCTATAGACCGAAACGGGCTAGGGCGCGCAAGTTCTTCACCGTCTCTTTCGGCTTCTATCGCATAGTCCCGAAGCGTCGCTTCGGCGTTGAGAAGAGCCTCCTCTACAGTGTTGCCCATCGCGCCAATGCCAGGGATGTCAGGGAAGACTACGCCGTATGCGCCCTCTTCCCCATCTATTAGCACCGGATATCGAAGCATGGCGACGCCTCCTATTCCGTCCAGCCCGCTCCAGTCTCCGCCTTGCCCGTCTTCTGTTCGTCTCCATGACATATATCTTAGCATTAAGAAATATGCCGCACATACCGCTCCGCCGAGTGCCGCACCGCGTCTTTCGCCCCGCTCATCACGTTTCTCCCCCACCATCCGCCATAGATCCGGTCGAACTCGAACGGCTCCACCGCCTCCACGATGCGCCGAACTTGCGCCGCCGACATCGGTATCAGGTTCGGGTAGCTCGTCATGAAGCTCACGTATCGGCGATCCGGAACCACGGTGATGCTGTCGCCCACCAGCAGCGCGCCCTTGCCGTCCGCGCCGTCTCGCCAGTGGAGAACCGCGCTGCCGTCGAAGTGTCCGCCGCACTGGATGAGCGTAACCCCGTCCGCAAGCTCCAGCGGGCTGCCGTCCCAGCCGCGAATCGCCTCGTCGGGGCGCATCGCGTGTTCGCGGTCTGCGTCGGGAATCACGATGGGCGCGCCTCCGAACGCGCGGCTGAACTCCACCATGCTGTCGTAGAAGTGCGGATGCGAGAAGCAGATCGCGTCTATGCCGCCGAACCGCTCTATCTCGGCGCGCGCGTCGGCGTCCAGCAGGCTGATGCAGTCGTACAGCACGTTGCCCGTCGGCGTCCGAACCAGCAGCGCGCGCTGTCCTATCGAAAACGGCGGCTCGATGCCGATTCCCAGCAGATCGTCCTCGATGCGGCGAACGTCGTTCCGATAGCCCTCCGCCAGCAGCTCTTCCATGCTCGTCCAGCGCTGCCCTTCCCAGCCGACGTACTGGCGCGGGTCTAGGCAGATGGGGCATTCGCTCGGCGGCTCGATGGACTCCGCGAACTGAACCCCGCAGGTGCGGCAGATGTAGTTTGTCATTGAAAACGCCCTCCTTCCGAGCGCCGCGACTGACAAGCGGCGGTTTTGCCTGTAAACTGTAGCAGGCTCACACAGTTCAGGAGACGATACGACGATGCCGAGCAACGCTGCCGACCGCAGAGCCGAGACCGTTGGCGACCTTCGAGAGAGCGGATACGAGGTCGCGCCCGTCAAGCATGAGATACGGCGCAACCTGATTCGCAGGATACGCGAGCGCAAAGAGCTGTTTCCGGGCATAGTCGGCTTCGACGACTCGGTGATTCCGCATCTCGAAAACGCCATACTCGCCGGGCAAGACATCATTCTGCTAGGCGAGCGCGGACAGGCGAAGTCGCGGCTAATCCGCCATATGGTGGGGCTGCTGGACGATGCGATTCCCGCCATCGACGGCTGCGAGCTGAACGACAACCCCTTCGATCCGATCTGCTCGGAGTGCAAGCTGAAGCTCGCGGACGTTGGGGACGATGCGCGCCTGCGCTGGGTCGGACGCGAGGAGCGATACGCTGAGAAGCTGGCGACGCCCGACATCACCGTAGCCGACCTCATCGGCGAGATAGACCCCATCAAAGTGGCGGAAGGCAGGTATCTCTCGGACGAGCTGGCGATCCACTACGGGCTTATTCCGCGCGTCAACAGGGGCATATTCAGCATCAACGAGCTGCCGGACCTCTCCGAGCGCATACAAGTCAGCCTGTTCAACCTGATGCAGGAGCGCGACGTTCAGATAAAGGGATACCGCATCATGCTGCCGTTGGACGTGATGCTGGTGTCCAGCGCGAACCCTGAGGACTACACGAACCGCGGGCGAATCATCACGCCGCTGAAGGACCGCTACGGCGCGCAGATCAGAACCCACTACCCGCGCGCTTTGGAAGACGAAATCGCCATAATGGAGCAGGAGCATACCCGCTTCCCGGACACGGCGGACAGGGTGGCGATTCCGCAATACATGAAGGAAGTCATCGCGGAGATAACCAGCCTCGCGCGGCGCAGCCCCGAGATCAACCAGCGCTCCGGCGTTAGCCTTCGCGTCTCCATAGCCAACTACGAGACGATAATCGGCAGCGCGTTCAAGCGCAGTCTGCGGCTGGACGAGTCGGCAAGCCCGCGCGTGAGCGATTTGCCCGCCATCGTCGCATCCACCAACGGCAAGGTGGAGATGGAGAGCGTGGAGGAAGGACGCGAGTTCAAGGTGGTGGATGGGCTGGTCAAGAGCGCGGTGCAAAACGTGTTCGGGAGATACTTCAGCCCGCGCGAGTTCGACGCGGCGCTGATGCGCTTCGAGGAAGGGCTGACCGTCGAAACCGGCACGGACGTGCCATCCGCTGCATACGTGGACAGACTGCCGCGGATGGCGAACATGAACGAGATGATAGCGCGGCTGGAGCCGGGCGACGATCCCGCCGCCATAGCGTCCGCCGTGGAGTTCGTTCTGGAAGGGCTATACCTGAACAGGCGTCTGAACCGAGATCAGACGGCGGGGAATATAGTGTTCAGCGCGTAGGCGGACCGCTCAGCGGGCGCGCCGCGCCTTTCGAGGCGCGCCGACTTTGCCGTTCGATGGGCATCCCCAGCTCAAGACGCACTCCTCGCAGAGGGGGCGGCGCGCCTTGCACACCTGCCGCCCGTGCCGTATCAGGTAGACGTGAAACGCGAACACGTCCTCTTCAGACACCATCGGCTCCAAGATGTCGTGCGCCTTCTCAGCCGATACCTTCTTTCCTATCAGCCCCAGCCTCTGAGATACCCGGTAGATGTGCGTATCCACAGGCATGGCGGGCATTCCGAGCGAGAAGCATAGGATTATGGCGGCGGTCTTTGGCCCAACGCCGGGCAGTCTCACTAGCCACGCCTTCGCGTCCGCAAGAGGCATGTCGCCGAGAAACCACAAGTCGAAACCGCCTATCTCGTCGCGCACTATGTTCAGAACCCGCTTGATGCGCGCCGACTTCTGCTTGGACAGCCCGCCGGAGCGGATAGCGCACTCTATCGCGTCCACCGGCGCGTCTGCGATAGCGTCCAGACTGCCGAACTCGGCCATCAGGCTGAGGAACGCGCGCTCGGAGTTGATGTCCGAAGTATGCTGGGATAGGATCGTGTACACTAGCTCTTCCGCCGGATCGTAACGCGCTTCCCACTCGACTTCGCCGTACACCTCTCCGAGCCGCTCCATCACGTCCGCCGCCCGCGCTCGCCTTCTCCGTCGTTCTGCCATTGGACTCCTCCCGCGCGATTCCGCTTGCCGACGATTATACTCCAGCGCGCGCCGCCGCTTGACACCCATTCGGGGCGTGAATTACCGTCAACGCCAGCGTGAAGCCGCCAGACGGCTCGGACTCGGAGCGACAGCCAATGACTGCCAACAGCCAATTCGCCGGGCTTGCCGCCCCGAACATATCCACGCGGCAAGCCGAAATCGCGCGGTTCTCTGGACTGTCCCGCGCGGAGGCGGCGCAAGCCGTGGGCGATCTGCGCGCCACTACTCCCGAACGACGGCGCGAGCTGCTGGACTGGATGATAGAGCTTGCCGAAGGCGGGGTCGAGCTAGAGTTCACGGCAATCTTCCACCACTGCCTGCGAGATGATGACGATGGCGTGAGGGCGCGCGCGGCGCGAGGGCTGTGGGACTCGGAAGACCGCGCTATGGTGCGCCCGCTCGTCGCCGCGCTGCTCGACGACCCATCCGCGCGGGTTCGGGCGGAAGCGGCTTCCACGCTCGGCAAGTTCGCGCGTATGGCGGCGCTAGGCAGGCTGATTAGGCGCGACGGCGAACGCATCAGCGCCGCTCTGCTGACAGCCATCGCGCGCGACGGCGAGGAGATGGAGACTCGGCGGCGCGCTATCGAGGCGATCGCGCCGTTCGATTCGGACGAGGCGCGGCGGGTTATCGAAGAGGCGTACTCGGACGGCGACGTCAGGCTAGCGCAGAGCGCCATCTACGCGATGGGGCGCAGCCAAGACCCGCGCTGGCTGCCCATAGCGCTCGAAGAGACGCGCAACCCGGACGCGGCGATTAGGTACGAGGCGACGACGGCTTGCGGCGCGCTCGGCGGCTCGGACATCGCGCCGCGCCTAGCCGAGATGCTGGACGATGGCGACAGCATGGTGCGCGCCGCCGCCACGCGCGCGCTGGGGGCGGTCGGCGGGGATTTCGCCAAGCTGTCGCTTGCGCGCGCGGTTGCGAGCGGCGACGCCGAGACGGTGGAAGCGGCTGAAGAGGCTCTCGCCGAAATCCAGTTCGCTGAGGATCCGCTGGGGTTCAGGCTAGATGCTTAGCGCCGCCCGAATGCGTCCCCCGCCCTCCCCCGCGTCGCCGTCCGCGATGGATGTCTGCCGTTGAACGCAGTAGGCATCATCGCCAACCCCGCCGCCGGCAAAGACATTCGGCGGATAGTCGCGCAGGGCAGGTTCGTTCCGAACCATGAGAAGGTCAACATCATAGAGCGCGCGCTCGCGGGCATGGACGCCGTGGGCGTCGAGCGCGTTCTGCTGATGCCGGACGGCGGGGCGCTCGCCCGCGCCGCGCTGGAGCGGAGCGACCTTGCGCTGTCCGCCGAGTTCGTGGACATGACCGTGTTTCACGCCGAGATAGACTCGCTCGCGGCGGCGCGCGCGATGCGCGATGCGGGCGTGGCGTGCATCGTTACGCTGGGCGGCGACGGCACCAATCGCGCGGTAGCTTCCGAATGCGGCGATACGCCAATTCTGCCCATATCCACCGGCACCAACAACGTCTTTCCAGTCATGATCGAAGGCACCGTCGCGGGCATGGCGGCGGGCGCGATAGCCGCGGGCATGGTGGACGCCGACAGCGCGACGACGCGCCACACGCGGTTGGAGGTGCGGGTGGATGGAGCGCTCCGCGACATCGCGCTGGTGGATGTGGCGGCATCCACCGAGCGGTTCGTTGGCGCAAGGGCTATCTGGGACATGTCCACGCTGCGCCAGCTGTTCCTCACGCGAGCGAGCGCCGCGAGCATCGGGCTGTCCGCGATTGGCGCGCAGCTCAAGCCGATAAAACCGGAGGCGGCGGAGGGGCTGTACATGCGCTTCGGCGGCGGAGGCGCAAGGGCGCTCGCGCCCATCGCGCCCGGCATTGTGCGAGCCGTGGACATAGCCCACTGGCGCGCGATAGCGCCGAACGACGCTGGCATCGAGGTGAGCCACCGCCCCGCGACTATTGCGCTGGACGGCGAGCGCGCCTTCAGCCTGCCGCCGGACGCGAGCGTTGCGGTGTCGCTTGGGATGGACGGTCCGCGAGTCGTCGACGCGGAGCGGGCGCTTGCGCTTGCCGTAGAGTCCGGCGGGCTGGCGCGGCGAGCGCGCCGATAGCTAGGCTTGGATTAGAGCCAAAGGGAAGAGACGATGCAATTCCAATCCCGTCGATCCAACACGCGCGCGATGGGCGGAATGGTCGCCACCACTCAGCCGTTGGCGGCTGTGGCGGGGCTGGAGACGCTGATGATGGGCGGCAACGCGGTAGACGCGGCGGTTGCCGCCGCCGCGTCGCTGAACGTCGTCGAGCCTCACTCCACCGGCGTCGGCGGAGACCTGTTCGCGCTAGTGCGAATGGCGGACGATGGGCGGGTTCGCGCGCTAAACGCCTGCGGCAGATCGCCCGCCGCCGCGTCGCTGGAGGATCTGCGCCGAGCGGGTATGCGGCAGATGCCGGAACGCGGCGCGCTGTCAGTCACTGTTCCCGGCGCGGTGGATGGATGGGAGACGCTGCTGAGAGACTGCGGCAAGATGTCGCTTGCCGACGCGCTCCGCCCCGCCATCCGACACGCCGAGCGAGGCTTTCCCGTGTCGGAGGTCATCAGCGAACACTGGCGCGTTGGCGCCGAGCGGCTGAGCGGCGTCGCTCGCGGCGAACTGCTTCTCGACGGCGCTCCGCCCAAGCCGGGCGACATCATGCGAATGCCGGAGCTGGCGTCCACGCTCCGCGCCATTGGCGAAGGCGGGAGCGAGTGGTTCTATCGCTCCGCGATGGCGGCTAGCATCGCGGAGCGTGTCGAGTCTCTGGGCGGATGGCTGTCGGCGGACGATATGGCGGCACACAAGTCTAGCTGGGTGGAGCCTATCTCGACTTCGTATCGCGGCTTCGAATGCTGGCAGTGTCCACCGCCGCCGCAGGGGGTGAACGCGCTGCTCGCGCTGAACATCGCCGAGGGGTTCGACCTCGCGGGCATGGGGTTGGGCAGCCTAGACGCGACGCACCATCTCATCGAGAGCATGAGGCTGGCGTTTGCGGACTCTATGCGCTGGATAACGGACCCGCAGGCTATGACGGTGAACGCGGGCGATCTGCTCTCCAAGAGCTACGCGGCGACGCGCCGGGCGCTTGTCTCGCCCGAACGCGCGATGCGGGACGCGCCTAGCGGCAATCCTATCCCGCATCGCAACACGGTATACGTGAGCGCGGTGGATGGAGACGGCAACGCCTGTTCGCTCATCAACAGCCTGTTCATGTCGTTCGGCAGCGGCGTCGTCGTTCCCGGAACGGGCGTGGCGCTGCACAACCGCGCCGCGTCGTTCTCTCTGGATCCGAACCACTCCAATCGCCTAGCGCCGCGCAAGATGCCGTTCCACACGCTCATTCCGGGCATGGTCACGCGAGACGGGGAGCTTGCGGCATGCTACGGCGTCATGGGCGCGATGCAGCAGGCGCAGGGGCATCTTCAGACGCTGACGAACATGATCGATTTCGGGCTGGAACCTCAGCAGGCGCTCGACGCGCCGCGCTTCAGCGTGCGATTGGGCGAGGGAGTGGCGATAGAGAGCGTCGCAAACCCCGACGTGATTCGCGGCTTGGCGGCTAAGGGGCATCGAACGCTGGTCGGCGAGCCGCACGGCATCATGTTCGGCAGCGGGCAGATAATCGCGCGGAACCCCGAAACGGGCGCGCTCGCCGGCGGCAGCGACCCGCGCGCGGACGGCATCGCGGTTGGCTGGTAGATTCTCACGCCGGGCGCGACCATCCCCTCCCGGGGGGATTGGAGGTTCAGGTCGCGCTATGCGCTAAGCAGAGGAGTCGACTTGGCCCCTCGTCGGGTTCGCCGGATGTTGCTCCGGCTCGCTCGCTTGGAGCGTGTTCTAATACTAGAACAGAACTAACGTGCCAAGCAAGCGATTTCGGGGTTATTCCGAACGGATATTCGCCAACTTCCCTTTCACGCGCAGCTCGCGAGGTCAGCTCCGCAAGCTGCGAACACGCTCGTAGTCAGCCTCCGCGTCTTCGCGTCTGCCCAGCGCCCAGAGCGCCAATCCGCGGTGGCTGATGGCGAACCAGAAATCGCTGTCCAGCTCTATGGCGCGGTCGAAGTCGCGCACCGCCTCTTCCAGTTCTCCCCTATCGGCGCGGGCGATGCCCCGGTTGGTATAGGCGTCGCGGTATCCCGAATCCAGCTCCAGCGCGCGGCTGTAGTCGCGTATCGCATCGTCGAAGCGTTCGAGGTAGCGATAGGCGATGCCGCGATTGTTGTATGTCGCGGCATCCGCGGGGTCGCGCGCGATGGCGGCTGAGAAATCTCGCGCCGCTTCCTCGAATCTGCCCGAATCTAGGTGGGCGTTGCCGCGCTGAAAACGCAGCGCGGCGGAGCGTGGATCGCGGCTGATCTCGTCGGTCAGGTGGAGAATCATTTGAGACAGGTAGTCCCTATCGCTCATGCCGCTCAGGTTGGGGTCGCCCCGCCATGCGTACACGCGGCTACTCGCTCATCCCCATCGTGAGAATAATCTTCCACTCGCGGTTGGTTACGGGCTGCACCGAGAGCCGCGAGTTCTTCACGAGCGTCATGTCTTGCAAGTCGCGATGCGCTTTGATGGCTTGCAGCGTTACGGGGTAACGGAACTTGTTTTCGGCGCGGATGTCCACCATGAACCAGATAGGGTTTTCCGGCGTGCTTCGCGGGTCGGGATGATCGGATCCCGGGTCCCAGGCGGTATAGTCCGGGTAGCCCGACTTTACTACTGTGGCGTATCCGATGACCGCGTTGGGCTTGGAATTGGAATGGTAGAACAACACGCCGTCGCCTACTTTCATACGGTCCCGCATCGCGTTGCGCGCCGCGTAGTTGCGAACGCCGTCCCACTCGGCGGTGCGATCAGGCTCGCCGAGCAAATCGTCGAACGAGTACACCGTAGGTTCGGACTTCATCAGCCAGAATTGTCTTAGAGACATTCCCTCTCTCCTCCTCCGCCAAATTTTCTATTACTGATCGCCGGGAAGCGTAGAAACGTTGATCCAGTAGTCCATCACGCTCTTTATCATTACGTTGAAACGCGCCCTGTCGATTGGCTTGTTGACGTAGCTGTTCGCTCTCAGCCCATACGAATAGAGCAGGTCTTGCTGAGCGGTGGACGTGGTCAGCACGATGACGGGTATCATACCCAGGTCTTCGTCCGCCTTCACTTCGGCGAGCACCTCGCGCCCGTCCATGCCCGGCAGGTTGAGGTCGAGCAGAATCAGGTCTGGGCGCGGCGCGTCCGCGAACTCCCCTTCTTTGTAGAGAAACTCCATAGCCTCTTCGCCGTCCTCGGCTAGATGGAGGCTGTAGCGGAACTCGGTATCTCTTATTGCCTCTTGCGTCAGACGCGCGTCCGCGGGGTTGTCTTCGACCAGCAGTATCTGAACTGGTCTGTCTTCGCTGCCCAGGGTCATCCTGAGACCTCCTCGCTAATGGGAAGGGTGAAGTGGAACGTGGAGCCTTCGCCTACTTCCGACTCGACCCATATCGTTCCGCCGTGTCGCTCTACTATCTTGGAACATATCGCCAAGCCGATGCCGGTTCCGGTGTACTTGCTGCGCTTGTGCGCCCGCTTGAACATGCCGAAAATCCTATCTTGGTAACGGCTTCTGATCCCGACTCCGTTATCGGACACCGAAATCCGCCACATATCATCTTTCCGCTGGCATGATACGCGAATTTTGGGAGCGGCGTCATCCTGACGGAATTTTATGGCGTTGGCTATCAAGTTCTCCATCAGCTGCGAAATCTGCACCGCGTCGCCGTAGATGCGCGGCAGCGTCTCCGACGACACATCCGCGCGCGTTTCCCGTATGGACACTTCGAGATCGGCGAGCGCGTTGGCGAGCGATGCGTTGCAATCCACGCTGCCGAAGCGGCTGCCTTGAGACTCCAGACGCGAATAGTCCAGCAGCCCGCTGATGAGCGTTCTCATTCTATGCGAAGCGTCGGTGGCAATGCCGAGAAACTCCCGCGCTTCCGAGCCTAGATTGTCGCCGTATCGCTCCTCTATCAAGTTTATGTAGCCGGCTATCACGCGGAGCGGCTCTTGAAGGTCGTGCGAGGCGATGTACGCGAACTGCTCTAGGTCCGCGTTGGAGCGCGCCAACTCTTCCGCCTGACGCTGGAGCAGCTTGTCCGCCTCCACAGTTTCGGCGTGGAGCAGCGAGTTGGCGATTGCGCCCGCCACCTGCGCGGCGATAAGCTCCGCAACCTCTACGTCGTGGGAGGAGTACGCGCGCCAGTCGAACGAGCGGAAGTTGAGCGCGCCGATCACCCTGTCGTTGTACATGAGCGGCACGCTGAGGAACGAGCGCAGCCCGCTGTCGTGTTCGGGACTCAGCCCGGGGTAGAGCGCCAGCATCTCCTCCGCGCTCCCGGGGTTGAACACCTTCGCCCTGCGCCGCCGCGTGACCGCCTCGGTAAGCGTGCCGCTGATCCGGTTCGTGTCGCCGACTTCTCGCCCCTGCACGGTCGCGCCAGCTACGTAGGAAGTAGTGAACTCCCCTTCTTCGGCGCGAATCAGGTTTATCGAGATTCGGTCGAATGGAATGAGCTGAAGCGCCTCGTCCGCAAACAGCGCGTAGACATCCTCTATGTCCAGCGACGACGAGATGACGCGCCCGATCTTGGCGATAACGGCGTTTTGCCGAGCGAGCCGCTTCGCCTCAGCCTCCGCCGCCATGTGCTGAGCGTAGAGCTGCGAATTGGCGATGGCGGGCGCTATCTGATCCGCCACCTTCCTGACGAGATCGCGGTGGTGATCGACGTACTTGTTCGCCTCCAGAGATCGCAGGTGCAAGACTCCCAAGACCTCGTTCTTGAACAGGATGGGCGCCGCCAATACGGACTTCAGCCCAGACCTGACCATCTGCGGGTAGCTTCTGGAAAGCTCGGTCAAGTCGCCTTGCAGGATGACCCCGTCGCGCCTCTTCACCGCCTCGCTGACCATCGTTCCTTCTATCGGCACACGGCTTCCGCGCTCGCGCCCGGCGGCGAACACGCCCAGCACGTACTCATTCAGGAACGAATCGGTCTCGAAATCCATGATGCTTATGGCGATGCGGTCGAACGGCAATAGCTGGCGAACCTGCTGGGCGAACCCTTCGTATACGTCGTCTATCTCTAGCGACGATGTGATTATCCTGCCTATCTCCGCCACTAGCTCGTTCTCTCTCGCCAGAAGCTCCGCCTCGGTGGAAGCCACTTCCAGCGCGTTCAGCGCCTCCTGTTGATCGGTAACGTCGTCGGTGTAGACGCTGATCTGCGGGTACTCGGAGGTAAGCACCACCTTCTGGCTGTAGCTCTCGTTGCCGACCCGAATCTCGCGCGTGAACGACTCTTGCCTGTTGCGCCGCATCTTCTTGGCGATTTTCGAGACGCCCTTGAGTATGGGGTGATCGAATCCAAGCGCGTCCACTCGCGGGAACATGTCGCGCGCGGCGTGGTTGCGATACGTAACCACGCCGTCGAACTCTATTTCCACAACCGCGGTGGGGTCGTGGTCCGCGAGCGCGGCTAGGCGGGCGAGAACGCCGGTGATGCGCCTGTGAGTGCGCTCCACCGCCTCTAGCTCCGCGACACGCTGCCGCGCCATCGCAAGTTCGTCTCCTAGGCGCGTCCCGCGTTCCTGCTTGATTGTCACGGCTGCCTCCGATATGGTTCCCGCTCTTGCGGGAACGGCGGTGGGATGCTGAGATTTTCTTGACACGCCTAGCGCGTCGCGCACTATAATGAATCCGCATTCGGGACGGCGCGAGCAATCCGCCGCCAAGCGTGGGCTGCACGCTGATCCGCGGGACTCCATAGGCTGAGATTATGACGATTCCCCGCCCGATTCGCAAGTTTTTGCCAGTCGAACAATTCTAAGATCTGCGCGAGGTCTCTCATGGCGGTCATAGCAACCGGCGGACTTTCTGGCGGCGGCGGGCGCTTCCTTGGCCCTGAGCTGTCGCGCCGAATCGATGCGGACTATGTGGACAGGCTCATCCTCTCGAACGTCGCGCGCGAGCTGCAAGCCACCGTGGAGGCGCTCGACCAGCGCGAGCAGCGCCCGCCAACGCGCGCGGAGCGGTTCTCGCAGTTCATCCAGCGGATAATGGAGCGAACCGCCTACACTGGCGGCGGCCCAGACCCGTACTTCGGCACCGTCTACCCGGAGTTCCTGATTTCCGAATACGACGAGTTGCCCCCGCTGATCACCACGCGCGGACACGAGATAGACGACGACGCCTACATCGCCGCAATCCGCGCGGTAATCGAAGACCTCGCCAGCGGCGACAACGTCGTCATCGTCGGGCGCGGCGCGCACATCATTCTCGAAGACAACCCCCGCGTGCTTCGCGTCGGGCTGATAGCCACCTTCGAGGATCGCGTCGAGCGCGTGATGGTGCGGGAGCGCATGACGCAGGCGGACGCGGAAGCCGCCATCCAAGCGCGCGACGAGGCTAGGCTAGGCTACTTCGAGCGGTTCTTCGGCATAGAGGATCCGGACTCCGCCGAGCATTACCATCTCGTTATCAACACCTCTGAGATGAACCTAGACGCGGCGACGGACATCATCATCCGCGCTTCCGAGGAGCTGGAGCTGGGCAGGCTTTCCCGCCACGCCTTCCGCGTCGATCCCTAACCGCGCCCGCGCCGTATGCGCTGACCACGATGGGCGCTCCCGTGTCCGGATGCTCCACTACGCGCACGTCCGCGCCGTAGACCGCCTTGATGCGCTCCGGCGTCAGCATCGCCGTCGGCGCGCCCGCTCCGACGCACGCGCCGCCCGAAACCAGCGCTATCTCGTCGCAGAACTGCGCCGCAAGCGTCAGGTCGTGAACCGCCGCCACGATGGTCTTGCCGTCGTCCGCAAGCTCCCGAAGCAGCCGCATTATCGCCGGCTGATAGGCGAGGTCTAGGTTCGCGGTAGGCTCGTCGAGCAGCGCCACGGGCGTTTGCTGAGCGAGCGCGATTGCGATTGCGACGCGCTGCCTCTCGCCGCCCGAAAGCCTGTCCACCGGGCGCTGCATGAATTCGAGCGTGTCGGTCATTCGCATGGCGTCCGCGGCTATCTCCACGTCCGCCTCGCTCTCCCAGCTCAGCAGCCCCAGATGCGGGGTTCTCCCCATCAGAACCACCTCCAGCGCCGGCATTCCGGGCGGCATCTCGGCGGTCTGCGGCACTACCGCGACTAGCCTCGCGCGCGCCCTCGCGGACAGCGCGGACACATCTTCGCCCATCACGCGGACGTCGCCGCGCGTCGGCTTCATCGCGCCCGCCATCAGCCTCAGCAGCGTCGATTTGCCAACGCCGTTGGGTCCCGCGACGGCGACGAACGCGCCGGTTTCCACGTCGAGATCGAACCCGCTGAGAACCCGGCGCGAGCCGTAGCCCGCGCAGACGCCGCGCGCGGAGACCGCCGCGCCGCTCACAGCCCTCCCCTCTTGTGGCGGACGAGTATGTAGATGAAGAATGGCGCGCCGCAGAAGGCGGTTACTACGCCGACGGGCAGCTCGCCCGGGCTGACGACGGTTCTAGCCGCAAGGTCCGCGAGCGTCAAGAACGCCGCGCCCACCAGCGCGGACATGGGCAGGATGAAGCGATAATCCACGCCCCATAGGATTCTCACCGCGTGCGGCGCAACCAAGCCGACGAACCCGATAAGCCCGCTGAACGAGACGACCGCGGCGGTGGCGAGCGTAGCCGCGACTATCATCAGCAGCTTCACCTTCTCCACCTCCACGCCGAGCATCGAGGCGTGTTCCTCGCTCAGCTGCACGACGTTCAGGATTCTCGCAAACCCGAACAGAACGCAGAGGCTGGGAATCAGGTACACAAGCGCGATGCCGCTGTCGCTCCATTCGGCGGCTATGAAGCTGCCCATCAGCCAGCTGAGCGTCGGGCGCAAGTCAGGGTCGCTGCGGATCATCAGCAGGCTGGTAGCCGCGCCCGCCATGGCGGATATGGCGACGCCCGCCAGGATCAGCGTAGTCAGCTGCGTGCCGCGCGCGCTGCGCGCCACCCCGTAGGCGGCGGCTACGGAAGCTATGCCGCCGCAGAACGCCGCTACGGGCAAGACCCCGACTCCGCCCACGAACAGCGGGACGCTGGTAAGCAGAACGACAGTTGCCGCAAGCCCCGCGCCGGACGCGACGCCAATCAGGTAAGGATCTGCGAGCGGGTTCTTGAACAGCCCTTGATACGCCGCGCCGGACATTGCAAGCCCGGCGCCCACGATTAGCGCGAGCGCCACGCGCGGCATTCGCAGTTGAAGCAGGATGGCGCTCCAAGACGAGGGATGCTCGCTATCGGATACGCCCGGGATCTGCGCGGCGAGAATCTCCACCACCGCGCGCGGCGGGATGTCCACCGAGCCGCGGCTGAGCGCCGTCACCGCGACGACCGCGACGACCGCGACGCCAATCGCCAGCCGCCACCACGGATAGCGCAGCCCCACCGCGCGCGCCGCCGCCGAGCGAACTCGCGCCGCGTCCACGCCCGAGGCGGGCAGCTTGGCGCTTCCCCACCCAGCCACGTTCGCCTACCTGAACACGCCCGGATACACCAGCCGCGCCAACTCCTCCACGCCCTCCATGAAGCGCGGCCCCTGAATCGACAGCGCATCCGTTTCGAGCGAGCGGACGGCGCCGCTTCGCACCGCTTGCACGTTCTCGAACGCCGGATCGCCCAAGAAAATCTCCGGGTCGCTCGCGATGATGATGGCGGGATTCTTCTCGATAATCCACTCTGGGCTTATCTGCGCGTAGCCTTCGATTTCCGCCGATGCGTTCTCCAGCTTGAGCAGGTCGAACACCTCTTGCATCATCGTTCCCCGCCCGGGCGTCCAGTACCCGGAGGATGCGGATATGACGACAGGTCCCGCGCCGATGGGCTGCATAGTCTCGCGCACGGCGGCGACGCGAGCCTCGAATTCGAGCGCGACTTTCTCGGCGGCGTCCGGGTTGCCCACTATCCTTCCCCATATCCGAATGTGGTCGGCTATCTTCTCGAAGTCGTCCGATAGCGTTGGAATGTAGAGCGTCTTCAGCCCGGCGCGCTCTAGGTCTTCCACGAAACGATTGTAGAACACGAACACCAGATCAGGCTCCAGCGCGACCACCGCTTCGAGGTCCATGTTGAAAGCGTCGCCCACTCGGGGGATGTCTTTCGTCTCCGGCGGATAGCTGACGTAGCTGTGCGTCGCGGCGACGCGCTCCCCCTCTCCGATTGCGAACAGGATTTCGACTACCGCCGAATCGAATGCGACGATGCGTTCGGCGGGACGCTCGAACACAATCTCGCGTCCATCGCCATCGACGGCCGTGTACGGGAACACCGCCGGAATCGGCGTCGGCTCTTCGGCGGCGCGCGGCGTGGGCGTGGCGACGGGCGGCGTGGCGGCTGCTACGGGAATCGGCGTCGCGGCGGGCGGAGCCGGCCGCGCGGGTTCGGGCGGAATCGGCGTCGCGGGCGGCTGAGCCGGCGGCGCGCTCGGCGGTTGCGGCGTGGCTGCTGCGGGCGCGACTGCGGGCGCGTTTGGCTGCTGCGGTTCGGGCGGCGCATTCGCCGAACAGCCGATTGCAATGGCGGCAAGCGCGATGAGCGCCGCAGCCGCAAACGCGCGCCTGACGAATGTCCGCTCTATGGAAAACAACATCACCCTCCTCTCGCTGCGTTCGAGTCCTGCGAGCGAGGTCGGGCGGCGGAGCGTCCGCTCTATCGAAAAACCCTGCTTCCGCATGGCTGGGAGCAGGGTTTCGGTCATGGCTTTTGGGAAGCCAAGCCCGTACCTTTCCTCGAAGGCCAAGACACCGATGGGAGTAGTGGACCGGGCTTGCTCCGCCGAACGCGAAGCCTACCGTTGCGGGACAGCGCTGGACTCAGACCAGCTTCCTCTTTCAAGCCCTACGACGGGCGCTCCCACCATCTGCTGTTTGTTTTCGGCGTCGGCAAGGTTCTGGATATAGCGTGTCGCCGACTGCCGCCTAATCATGTACCCACGCCGCGGCGATGTCAAGCCCGCGCGAAAATGTCGACGCCCTAACCCACAAAATCATTGAATGAAACGGCAAAAACTGCTAGAATATGTGTACTAGAAAACCTCTGCGGAAAGCTCCCTCGCCCAACCCTCTCCCACAAAAAGGATGGGGAGATTTCGCCATTTTCTACGAATCACCGCCACCGTTCGAGGAGATTAGCATGGCATCCCAGCCCGACCACTACACCGCCACCGACATTCAAGTCTTGGAGGGGATGGAAGCAGTCCGCCGCAGGCCGGGCATGTACATCGGCAGCACGGACCAGCGCGGCTTGCACCACCTCATCATCGAGATAGTGGACAACGCGGTGGACGAGTTCATGGCGGGCTATTGCTCCAGCATCGAGGTAACGCTGAACGAAGACGGCTCCGTAACCGTGATAGACGACGGCAGGGGCATTCCGGTGGACAAGCATCCCACCACGGGGCTATCTGGCGTCGAGACGGTCATGACCACGCTGCACGCCGGCGGCAAGTTCGGCGGCAAAGCGTATTCCGTCTCCGGCGGGCTGCACGGCGTGGGCGCGTCTGTCGTCAACGCGCTCTCCGAATCGCTCACCGTCGAGATTCGCCGCTCCAACCGCGTCTACTACCAGAGCTTCTCGCGCGGCATACGGCAGACGGATCTGAAGTATAGGAAGGCGACGGACAGCGAGCGCGAGAATACGGGAACGGTGGTCGAGTTCCTGCCCGACAAGGAAATCTTCCACGAGCGCGAATACGACTTCGCCGCTATCTCTCAGCGCTTCAAGGAGATGGCGTATCTGAACAAGGGGCTTCAGCTGCGCTTCATAAGCCACTACCACGCAGACCTCTGGCCCGACAACGAGGTTACGTACTACTTCGACGGCGGCATCTCCAGCTTCGTGACGAACCTGAACCAGAGGCGCGAGGTCGTTCACGAGAAGCCCATATACATGGAAAAGCAGCTCGAAGGCGGCACTATCGTAGAAGCGGCGCTTCAGTACAACGACAGCTTCAACGAGTTCGTATACTCGTTCGCCAACTGCGTCAACACGCGCGACGGCGGGACGCACGTCGCCGGATTCAGGGCAGCGCTTACCCGCGTGCTGAACGACTACGGGCGTCGGAACAACATCATCAAGGAGTCCGACCCCAACCTAGCCGGCGAGGAGACGCGCGAGGGGCTGACAGCCGTGATTAGCGTCAAGCTCACCGAGCCGCAGTTCGAGGGGCAGACCAAGGGCAAGCTCGGCAACACCGAGGTGCGAACGCAAGTCCAAAGCGTAGTCACGGACGCGGTTCAAGTCTATCTGGAAGACAACCCCACGGACGCCAAGCGCATCATCGACAAGTGTCTCACCGCCCAGCGCGCGCGCGAGGCGGCGCGAAAGGCGCGGGACCTTGTCATCCGCAAGAACGCGATGGACGGCGGCGGGCTGCCCGGCAAGCTCGCCGACTGCTCCGAGAAGAATCCAGAGCTGTGCGAGCTGTATCTGGTGGAGGGCGACTCCGCAGGCGGCACCGCCAAGGGCGGCAGAGACCGCAGAACGCAGGCTATCCTGCCGCTTTGGGGCAAGATTCTGAACGTGGAGAAGGCGCGCGCGGACAAGATGCTGAGCCACGACGGAATCCGCTCGATGATAACCGCCATAGGCGCCGGCTTGGACGACGATATGGACATCAGCAGGCTGCGCTACCACCGAATCATCATAATGACCGATGCGGACGTCGACGGCTCGCACATCAGAACGCTCATCCTGACCTTCTTCTTCCGACACATGCGGGAGTTGATAGAGGGTGGATACGTCTACATCGCCCAGCCTCCGCTGTACAAGATAACCGCCGGGCGGGATTCGGCATACGCTTACAGCGAGGGCGAGCGCGAAGGCTACATGCAGCAGATCAAAGGGCGGCGCTCGATAAACGTCCAGCGCTACAAGGGTCTGGGCGAAATGAACGCCGAACAGCTGTGGGAAACGACGATGGACCCCGACAAGCGAACGCTGCTCAGGGTGAACGTGGAAGACGCGGCGGACGCCGACGAAGTTTTCTCGATGCTCATGGGAGACGTCGTCGCGCCGCGCCGAAACTTCATCCAGACGCACGCCCTGGAGGTGAAGAACCTAGATGTGTAGCGCGCGGCGCAGCCTGCGGTTCCGCGGCAAGGCGGGCGTTCGCTGGGTCACCCCCACATGCCCGTGCTGAAGTAGCGCTCGCCTATGTCGTTGATGATGGTGACTATCGTGCCGGCGCCGGCGGCTTTCGCGGTCGTCAGCGCGCCGAGCATGTACGCGCCGGAGCTTTGCCCGGCGAACAGACCCTTAGCCGACAGCGCGAGCGATACATCTCTCGCCTCGTCCACGTCTATGGGCATCATCTCATCGACGACGCTCTGATCGAACGTGCGCGGGATGATGTGCCCTTCGCCGAGCGGCTTCAGCCCCTCCACGCCGGGCCACTCCGGCGGGTTTATGCCGACGATTCGGATTCCGGAGTCGCGCTCCTTGAGCCGACGCCCTACCCCGCTAATGGTGCCGCCCGTGCCTACGCCGGCTACGAAGTGGGTGATATCGGGAACTTGACGCAGTATCTCTTCTGCAGTGGAGTCGTAATGCGCCTGCGGGTTGTTCATGTTGGAGTACTGGTCGCACCAGAAATATCGGTCGGGATCGCTCTCGAACCGCCGTTCGACCTCGCGCAGCGTCTCGTCGTATCCGAGCATGGGGTCGGTGGCGATGATCTCCGCGCCGTGCGCTATGAGCCGTCGCTTGCGCTCCTCGCTCGCGTTGTCCGGCATGACGAGCGCCACGCGGTAGCCCAGCGTCGCGCCTATCATCGCGTAGGCTATGCCCGCGTTGCCGGATGTCGCGTCGAGAATCGTCTTGTCCCGCGTGAGCTCCCCCGCGAGAATCGCCTCGACCAGCATCCTCAGCACTGGGCGATCCTTTATCGAGCCGCCCGGGTTCAGATGCTCGTACTTGGCGATGACCTGCGCGTCGCCCGTATCGTAATCCAGATCCACGCGCGCGGTGGGCGTATTGCCTATCGCCATCAGCGGCGGATACTTTGCCACGAATTCGAGATATTCCCTCGAAAGAGCCAATGCGACACCTCGCCCGATAGTAGCCTCGCCCCGCCGGGTTACGCCGTTTTCGGGCTGCGCGGAGCGTATGGCAGTATAGCCAGTTGGGGAATTCTAGTCTAGTTCGGCGGCGCGGCAGCTGCCGCGCCGGCAAATTTCACCACACTTCATAACCTTGAACGCGGCGGCATGCGAGCCTATCTTGACGATGACCGCATTCCGATAGATCCGCCTGCGTCCAGAGAGCGAGAGCCATGACGACCACCACTTTTTCCAAAGAGATCGAAAACGAGCTGGAAGAGCTGCGGCGGGAGATACGACGGCACGAGTATCACTACTTCGTAGAAGACCGCCCGCGCATATCCGACGCCGAATTCGACAGGATGATGCGCGATCTGCGCGCCATCGAGGAGAAGCGTCCGGAACTGATAACCGCGGATTCGCCAACGCAGCGCGTGGGCGGCGCGCCGAGCGAGGGCTTTGCGGAAGTCACGCACCGCCGCCCTATGCTGAGCCTCGCCAACGCATTCGACGACGACGAGCTGCGCGCGTGGCGCAACCGCGTTTGCGAACAGCTGGAAACCGATGTGTTCGATATGGTGTGCGAGCTGAAGTTCGACGGCTTGGCGGTCGCGCTCACGTACGAGAACGCGGAGCTGACGCGCGGCGCGACGCGCGGCAATGGCGCCGCCGGCGAGGACGTAACCTCCAACATAAGAACCATCAGGCGCATCCCTCTGCGGCTGCGGGGCGCGGATATCCCAGACCTGTTGGAAGTTCGAGGCGAAGTCTACTTCCCCAAGACGAAGTTCGACGACCTGAACCGCGCGCGCGAGGCGGACGGACTGCCGAAGTACGTCAACCCGCGAAACACCGCCGCCGGCTCGCTCAAGCAGCTCGACCCGCGCGTCACCGCGACGCGCCCGCTCGACATCTTCTTCTACTCCATCGGACACGCCGAAGGCGGCGCGCAGCAGCAGACGCAGTGGGACGCGCTCGACTATCTAGCCGAAATGGGGCTGACGGTCGACCGCCACCGCGAGCGGTTCAGCGACTTGAACGACGTGATAGCTTGGTATCGGCATTGGCGCGAAGCAGTCCACGAGCTGGATTATGACTGCGATGGAATAGTGGTGAAGGTAGACCGATTCGACTACCAGCGCCATCTCGGAGACGTGGGGCGCGAACCGCGGTGGGCGATAGCCTACAAGTTCCCGGCGGAGCAAACCGAGACGTGGCTTCTGGATGTCAAGTTCAACGTCGGGCGCACCGGGCAGATCAACCCCTACGCGGAGCTGGAGCCGGTCTACGTGGGCGGCGCGACGGTGAAGCAGGCGACGCTTCACAACGAAGACTACATCGCCGCGAAGGGTTTGCGAATCGGGGATCGCGTCATAGTGGAGCGCGCCGGCGAGGTCATCCCGCAGGTGGTTCGGTCGCTGCCGAGCAAGCGGGGATGCGCGGACGAAGAAGTCCACATGCCCCGCCTCTGCCCAAGCTGCTCCGAGCCTGTGACTCGCCGCGACGGTGAAGCAATGTCGGTATGCTCCAACGCCGCCTGCCCCGCTCAGCTCGTCCGCAGGATAGAGCATTTCGTCAGCAGGAGCGCAATGGACATCGAGGGGCTGGGCATCAAGCAGGTGGAGGCGTTCATAGACGCGGGGCTGCTGTCTAGCGTGGCGGACCTGTACTCGCTTGTCGAGAAGCGCGAAGACCTGCTGAGCATCGAGCGGATGGGCGAGAAGAGCGTATCCAACCTGCTCGCGGCTATCGAGAAGAGCAAGTCTCAGCCGCTGACGCGGACGCTGTTCGCGCTCGGAATCGGGTTCGTGGGGGAGCGTGTCGCGGAGATACTTGCGCGAAGGTTCGGCTCCATGTCCGCGCTCCGAGCCGCCGAGAAAGACGATCTGGAGGCAATCAACTCCATTGGACCCATAATCTCCGAATCCGTATTCGACTTCTTCCGTCAGCCGTCCAACTCTGAAGTGGTAGAGCGTCTCGCCGCCTGTGGCGTGAACATGGTCGAAGAATCAGGCGCGGCGGGCGAAGACGCCACGCTGGAGGGACTGCGGTTCGTCATCACCGGCAGGCTTGCCAACTACTCCAGAGCCGCGCTGCAAGACGCCATCAAGGAGCGCGGCGGCGCGGTGTCCGGCGCGGTGAGCAAGCGCACGAACTACATCATCGCCGGCGAGGGCGCAGGCTCCAAGCTAGCCGCCGCCAGAGAGCTAGGCGTAGAGGCGCTGACCGAAGAGGGCTTCGAGGAACTGCTGGCGCGGCTCGCGTCAGGCGTAGGGCGGCTGCCGATTTAGAGGCTGCTCAAGTCCACAATTCCGCAAAGCGCCCCCGTGCGCGATGCTCGTCCGCAACGGCTCCCCCGCAACTTTGTGTACAATTGCGTACAATGCGGGAAGGAAGGGTAAAACTGTCAGCGATGCGCTGACGCAACGCGGAAGGAGTCTCGCCATGTGGCGCGCGCTTGCTGAAGAAGATGTCAGATGCGCCGAGTGCAATCACAGCATCGCTAAGGGTTTCGGCTGTCTGTCTACTGCGCCGGGGGACATGCCGCAGAACCTTCGGCGCGCCGATTTTCAGAATTTCTGTGTCGACTGTGTTGCTTGCAGCATTGCGGATAAACCCCCGTGCTTTGTCCTATGGCTCGATCGCGCTCGCACGAAGATAGCGGCGAAAGAGCTATGCGGCTATTGCGTCCGATCAATACCCAAACACTCGGACGCCTTTACGCAGAAATTCTACTGTCAGCCTACCGAAACAGACGATGCGCTACATGGCGGAGTGGGCACAGGTTTGTTCAGCGGTCGAATCCTCTATCGGCTGGTCCACATAGCCAACCAAGACATGCCGCTGAATGAATACCGCATCTACTTCTGCGAGCGTCGGGACTGCAAAACCCGGTTCGCGCGGGAAATGATTGGCAGCGCCCGAAGACGCGGCTTCCGCCAATCATCGCCCCCGAATGCAAGTCGCGTAGGCGATGCCGTAACCGCGCCTTTCGTGGCGAACACGCTGGAAACCAACACGCAGATACCCAAGTATCACACCAAAGGCGGACACGGATTCGCCGCCGAAGACGCCAACAACCTCGCCGACCGTCTGCGCGGCAGGAACGCGAAGGTCGTGGGGCAGTCGAACGAGCTGAATGGAGCTGACCGCATCGTAAACGGCGTGAAGGTGCAGTCCAAGTACTACGCCACCGCGTCCAAAACCGTCAGGGCGGCGTTCGATCCCGCCACCGGCAACTACCGCTATTCGGGGCAGGTTCTGGAAGTCCCCAAAGACCAGTACGAAGCCTGCTTGCGTCACATGCGCGAGCGCATCAGGAACGGCAAAGTCCCCGGCGTCTCCAATCCGGCGGAAGCCGAGAACCTCGTAAAGCAGGGAACGGTTACTTACAAGCAGGCGAGGAACATCGCCCGCGCCGGAAATATAGACTCGTTGCTATTCGATCTCAAGACTCAATCCGTAACTTTCGGCGGAGCGTTCGCGGTTTCTTTCATCATCGACTATGCACAAGGGAAACGGGGCGGGATGAGTGATGTAGAAGCAATCAAGTCAGCGCTCCACTCCGCGCTTGCCGCAGGCGGCTCGACACTCATAACCGGCGTAATCAGCGCGCAGATACTGCGTACCAGATACGCCGCCATCGGAGCGGTGACTATGCGCGCAGGCGTCAGAGCGGCATACCGCACGACGCTCGGACGCGAGGCGATTCACCGCATCGCGGCGGGATCCTTGGGACGAGGCGTCTACGGGGCGGCAGCGGTCAACCACGTATCCCGGCTTCTGCGCTCCAACATCATTACAGGAGGAATTGCGGCAGCCGTGACTTCCGCGCCCGATTTCTATAGAGCCGCTTTCGAGCGCTCCATCTCATGGAGGCAGTTCACGAAGAACGTCGCCGTCAATGTGGCTGGCGTTGCGGGCGGAGTTGGCGGTTGGATGGGCGGCGCGGCAGCTGGAGCCGCAATCGGAAGCGTCGTGCCCGGCCCAGGCACCGCGGTAGGCGGGATAGTCGGCGGCATACTGGGAGTGCTGGGCGGCGGATTCGCAGCGAGCAAGGCAACCGGAGCCGTTGCCGACGGTGTGGTCGAAGACGATTCCAAGAAGCTGCTAGAGGCGCTGGAAACCGAGTTGCAGACACTCGCGTTCGAGTACATGCTTAGCGAAGAAGAGATAAATCAACGCATCGTTCCGAAGGTCAAAGATACCGTCGATCAGCGGTGGCTTCGCAACATGTACAAGGAGACTAGGAACGGCACCTCATCCACCCGACGCCGCTTCGTCCGCAGGGAACTCGAGCCGGAGTTCCAAGCCATAGCCCGCCGCCGTCCGAGGGTCATCATGCCTTCCGCCGAAAAGCTAGACAGGGGAATAGCGAATCTGGCTGACGAGCTTGGCAAGGCAATCGAGGACGACCTAGACTTCGACCCAAGCATGGGACCGAATGGGCCTCGGCAGTGGGTGCGGGCAACCTGAGAGCTTGTCAGCCAAACAGCGGCGCTATCTCATCCAAGAACCGCCGCATCTGGCGCGGCTGATCGAACGATGCGAACCGCACTATCATCGTCTCCGCGCCGGCGGACTCGTAGGCGCGGATGCGGTTCGCTATCGTCTCGGGCGCGCCGTAGGGTCCCCAGCGGTCGCCCCACATGTTCATGCCGTAGTACATGTTCAGGAAGCGGTCAGCCTCTTCAGCCGCCTCGTCGCCGTCGTCGCCTATGTTGACGGTCATGTAGAAGCTCTTTTCTAGCGAATCCCCTTCCCTGCCCATCGCGTCGGCATGGCGGCGAACGCTGCCGACTACTTTGCCGTACTCGTCTGGGTAGTCGGATATGGAGATGACGCCGCTTCCGAGCCTTGCGACTCGCTCGAACTGCCGCTCTCTGCCCGCCCGCCAGTGGGCGGCGATGAGGAACGGGACGCCGCCCGCCTGCGGAGACGCGGGCGCTATCGAAACGTCGTCTAGCGTGAAGTGGCGTCCCTGGAAGTCGATGGCGCGTCCCGTCGTCAGGCGGCGCGTTATCTCGACAACTTCCTCGAACCGAGACGCGCGGGAGCGCGCGTCCACCGATACGCTCTGCCACTCGCGCCGCTGCGCGTCGTTGAACGCGCCGCCCACGCCCGCGCCCAGTACCAGCCTGCCGCCGGATACGAAGTCCAGCGTTGCCGCCTGATGCGCCAGTCGAACGGGATGGCGCAGCGCGGCAAGCAAGACCGCCGTTCCCAGCCTTATGCGGCGTGTATTCATCGCAACGGCGGTGAGCGCCGTGAGCGGCTCCAGCCTTGGCTTGGCGGTGAGGCTGTCGCCCACCCAGACCGAATCCAGCCCAGCCGATTCAGCCGTCCGCGCCATGTCGATGACCTGCCGAAACGCCTCCGGCTTGCCGCCTTCCATCACCAGACGCCTCGTTGGCAGCAGTATCCCGAACTTCACTCGATAGCTCCCCTGAATTCGGTCAGCGACGGCGCGCCCCTCTCGATGCACCATCGCAGATCGTCGATAGTATCCACGTCGCGCTCGAATCCGGCGGACGTGAACTCGCGCGCCGGAATGCCCAGCCGCTCGGCAAGCCGCAGGTGTCGCCTGAAGCTGTCCGCGCCCAGTCGCGGCGAAAAGCCGTTGCGCGCGGGCGGCGCGAATATGCCGTTGGTGCCGCCGTCTTGCGCGGGGCAGAGGATCAGCCCATCGGTTTCAGCGGCAGCTTCCAGCGCGTCGTCCACGTCGGTCGGCGTGAGCAGCGGCAGATCTGCGGGGATGTACGCGGCGACGCGCCCATCGCGCCACGCCATGCCGAACCCGTCCGCCACGGCTAGGTTCAGGTCCATGAACCTATCCGCCATCCACTCCGCGCCATGCTCGCGCGCTATGGACTTTACGCGCTCATCGCCTCCCACCACGAGGGTCTGCGCCACGCTCGACGCGCTCAGCGCCGCGAGCGTCGACGCCAGCATCGCCGCGCACAGGTCGGCGCGACGGCGCGGCGACAGGTGCGCGCGAAGCCGCGTCTTTGCGTCCGCCAGCGGCTTCATCGGCGCTATGGCGGCTGCCGTCAGCCTACCCGACATCGCCGCCGCGCGCGTTCGCCGCCGCGTCGAGCGCGGAGCGCGCGAGCGCGATCTTGTCCTCTTCGCTGTTCATAATCGTATTTAGAACCACGGCGTCTATGCCCAGCGCGCGAACGTCGTCCGCCAAGCGTCTGTCGGCTTCGTCGATAACGAACATGTCGCACAAGCCTGCGAACCGCTTGGCTACGCCAACGCAGGAGACATCCTCGCCAAGCTCGCCCATCAGCTTAGCCGCTGGACCGCGCACAGCCCTGCCGCCGACGATTGGGCTGACGGCTACGCGAGCGCCGTCGAACCGCTCTATCGCGTCGCGGACGCCGCGCACAGCCAATATGGGCGCGAGGCTCAGCATGGGGTTGGATGGGCAGTACACCAGCGTATCCGCGTCTCTCAGCGCGTCCGCGAACGCCGCGGACATAGACGCGCTCTCCGCGCCTTCGTACCGGATGCGCTTCGCCGTCGGCTCGCACCGCCGCTTCACGAAGTACGTCTGGAACGGCAGCGCGCCCTCGTCCGTTATCACGGTGGTTCGCACGCTGTCATCGGACATCGGCGCGATGGGGTGGCGGACGCCTAGCGCGCCGCACAGCCTCGCCGTCGCGTCCGAAAGCGACTTCCCCCGCCGCAGCATCTCGGTTCGCACTATGTGAGTCGCCATGTCGCGGTCGCCGAGTCCGAACCACGTATCTTCCCCCAGCCTGCCTAGCGATTGGAGCGTGGCGAACGTTTCGTCCACAAATCCCCATCCCGTTTCCGGGTTCGCCAAGCCTGCCAGCGTGTACATCACAGTGTCTATATCCGGCGACACGTGAAGCCCGTAAAACTCCTCATCGTCGCCGGTGTTGACGACGATTTGCAGATTGCCCGGTTCCAGAACGCGGGCTAAGCCGAGGCACAGCTTCGCTCCCCCCACGCCGCCCGCCAGCGCCAATACGCGCATTGCTTCCCTTCCCGTATGAGTTAGACAGCGAGAATGCAGTTACCTTACCACGCCGCCCGCGCTCCAACCAATCCGAAGCCGCCGCTATGATAGAATCCAAGCCACTTCCACAGAGGGTTCCGCCATCCACGTCGAACGGCTACAGCTGACCAACTTTCGCAACTACGCCTCCGCGGACCTGCGCCTAGGCGCTGGGCTGACGCTGGTAGAGGGACCTAACGGACACGGCAAATCGAACCTGCTCGAAGCTCTGCACATGCTTTCCGTCGCGCGCTCCACGCGGGCGTCGGGCGAGCTGGAGTTGGTGCGGAGCGAGGCGCTTGCAGAATATCAGGTTCACGCCCGGATAGCGGGCGCGGTGGCGCGAGCGAGCGGCGACGCGCAGCTGCGAATCGACATCGTAGGCGCGGGCGGCGGACGCGAGCGGCAGCGGCTCGAGGATGGCTCGTGGCAGCCGCTGAAGCGGGTGGGCAAACGGCTGAGCGTCAACGGAGCGGGCCGCCGATCGGTCGATTTCGTCGGCACGCTGAAGGCGGTGCAGTTCGTAGCCGAAGACCTCACGCTTGCGAGCGGGCCTCCCCCCGTGCGGAGGCGGTTCATGGACCTGCTCATCTCGCAGCTGTCGCACCGATACCTAGTCGAGTGGCAGGAGTTCAACCGAACCCTGCGGCAGCGCAACAGCCTGCTCAAAGCGGTGCGCGAGAGGCGGTCTCGGCAGTCCGAGCTAGAGTTCTGGGATGATAGGTTCGCCGCCTCGGCCGGTCGGATAATGGCGAACAGGATGGAGGCGATGCGGCGGCTAGACGAAATAGCGCGCCCGATTCACGCCGCTCTGAGCGGCATGGCGGAGCCGCTCGCCATAGGGTACGTTCCATCCGCGCCGACGAATGGCGAGACGAAGGCGCCGGAGCTTGCTAAACTTGCGCTCGCCGCGCTGCGAGACGGGGCGCGGAGGGAGATAGCGGCGGGGCATACGCTCAGGGGACCGCACCGAGACGATGTTTCGCTTGCCATCGGCGATATGGAAGTAGCCGCGTTCGCCTCGCGCGGGCAGGCGCGAACCGTGGTGCTGGCGATGAAGCTCGCCGAAGCGCGGCTGCTGTCCGATCTGCTGGCGGACCAGCCCATAGTCTTGCTGGATGACGTGATGTCCGAGCTGGACCCGAACCGTCGGCGGCAGGTGATGGACTGGATTTCGCGGTACGAGCAGGTCATACTCACTACCGCCGAGCCGGAGCTTGCGGAGAGTTTGGGAATCGAACCGTCCGCCAGATTCTCGGTGCGATGCGGGCGGATAGGCGCGGCGGCGTAGACGCGCGGGAGGAATTGCGTTGGATGCGAACGAAGCCGCGCTGGACGAGGCGGCGAGACTCATCGGACGCGCTCGGCGGGCGGTTGCGCTCGTGGGCGCGGGGCTGTCGGCCGAGAGCGGCATCCCCACGTTTCGCGGCGCGGGCGGGCTATGGACGAAGATAGGCGAACCTAACATGAACGGCTATCGGCAGTTCTTGGCGGACCCGGCGCGCTGGTGGCGGGCGCAACTGGACCCCGAATCCAACCCCGCGCGAACCGCGTTCAGGGCGGCGATCGACGCGGCGCAGCCGAACCCCGGACACTATGCGCTAGTAGACTTGGAGCGGCTGGGCATCCTAGAAGCCACTATCACGCAGAACGTGGACAACCTGCACGTCCGCGCCGGCTCGACTCGGCTCATCGAGATTCACGGCAACCGCGCCAAAGTCCGCTGCGTATCCTGCGAAAGCCGCTGGGCGAGGGATGAGTTCGACTACGACGATCCGCCGCCAATCTGCCCCCGCTGCGGCGGATTTCTCAAGCTGGATACGGTTATGTTCGGCGAGCCGATACCGCCGTCCGTAATCGACGCCTGCTTTAGAGCCGTCGGCGGCTGCGAGTGCATGATAGTATGCGGCACATCCGCGACGGTGTATCCGGCGGCGGCGTTTCCGCAAGACGTGGCAAGGCGCGGCGGGAGCGTCATAGAGGTCAACCCCAACCCGACGCCGCTATCCGAGATAGCGAGCGTAGTCCTGCGCGGTCCGACGGGCGATCTGCTGCCGAGACTCGTCGAGCGTTTGAGGCGGCGCGCCCGCCCGCCGCGCTAGGATACGACTCCCCACACGCGGCATCTGCCGTCCGCGCTCACCGCGGCGACCATCGAGCCGTCAGGCGACGACGCCACGCCGTACATGCCCTTGACGCCCGTCTTCGCCTCCGCCGCGGTTTCGAGCGTCTTGGCGTCTATCAGACGCGCGCCGCCCGCCGTGGAGCATATCAGCAGGCTGCCGCCCGGAATCGGTCTGGCGGAGTTCACGGAAACCCCGTCTAGCTCAGCGGACGCTATCGGCTCATATGTCTCGGCATCGAGAACGACGATGGATCCCTCGTATGTGTGGCAGAAAAGCCCCCCGTCGTCTAGGAACACGCAGCCCGTCGCCGCTCTGCCGGGCGCCTCTATCTCGGTGACGATTTGCCGCGAGTCGGCGTCCCATATCTTGACGACGTTGCCAAGCCCCGACGTGGCGAGCGCGCTCCCGTCCCGCCTGTAGCTTGCCGAGCCGACGTTTCTAGGATGCGAGCGCGCAAGCTCCAAGCTCTCCGAGCCGCGCTCCCAGAACCCGATTCTGCCGTCGTAAGACGCCGTAACCGCCACGTCTCCGCGTGGGGAGAACGCCGCCGTCGCGACCGTGTTTCGGTGTCCGCTCAACCTGACCACGCTTTCGCCCGCGCGCCAGTCCCACACGATGGCGGTTCTGTCGCTGGAGCCGGTAATCAGCAGGCTGCCGTCTGGCGAGAACGCCGCCGCGTTGACGCTCTTGGCGTGTCCGCTCAGCGTTTGCGCCGGCTCGAAATTCGGCAGGCTCCACACCTGCGCCAGCGCGTCCATGCCCGTGGTCGCGAGCGCGCCGCCGTCCGGCGAGAAACATACCGCCTGAGCGTGTCGGGGATGCGCCCTGAACTGCGCGATGGGTTCGAGTTTCATATTCGTCCTCCTCGACCCGGTTTGTCATTCGTCCAACCGCTAAATCGCCAAACCGTCATTCCGAGAAGAGTCGGAATCCAAGAGGCGCGCGGCAAATTTCGGCTTCGTGAATATGGTTACGTTGTCCGCCGGAAACTCCACGCGCCATCCGAACCGCCGCGCTATCCACCGCATCGCGCGGCGGGTGTAGAAGGCGACGTGAGTGGGATCGCGCTGGTATCCCCACGCGGCGAAGGCGGCGCGGTCGTCTAGCATCCCTGTCATCACGCCCAGCTTGCCGCCATCGGCTAGGAGCGAGTCCAGAAGCGCGAACGTTTCAGCCGGCTTGCGTAGGTGTTCCGCGGTTTCGGTGCATGTGATGAAGTCGTACCTCGCTTCCAGAGCCTCGCGGTTGGGGAAGAAGAAGGGATCGTACAACTCGATAGCGAATCCCTGCTCGCGCATCATGCAAGCCAGCGCAGGACCGGGTCCGCATCCGAAATCCAGCCCGGACGACGCGGGACGCAGCGAAGGCTTTAGCTCGTTCCACAGCCGCGACAGAAATCCGCGATAGCCGACGTCGTGAATATCGTTGTCGTGCATCAGGTAGCGTTCCAGCTCCGCATCCGCGGACAGATGGAAGCGCGGCGGCACGAACGCCAGATCGCACTCAGCGCACTCGAAGAACTCGCGGATGCCGTGCCTGTCGTCGGAGCGGTGGATGAACCGGCATTGGTCTGCGGCGCACAGCGGGCAGGCTTCTGCGGCCATCGGAGCGCGGGCGGGCGACGCTAGTACACGTCCAGCGTGAACGCCATCCCGTGCGGAGTTTCCTTGAAGTCCAGAACCGAGCTGGATAGCTGCGGCGCCAGGTCCTGCTTGAGCAGAAGAACCCTGACGCCTCTGAGCGTGACCACCATGTCGTCGCTCTTTTGGTCGTCCACTACTATGCCGAAGTCGCCGGGGCCTGTCCACGCCGGCGGTATCGCCAGCCGCAGGCATCGCGTCGCGGCGAGCGCCCGCTCCTCGCCCAGCCTCTTCAACTCCCGTTTCGCGGCGGCTGTTACGGTCAGCATGGGAGATCAGCTAGGCTCCGAGGGCCAAAGCGTATGGTAGTTGCGCCCCGTGATAGCCGCCACCAGCTCGTCGCGCTCCAGCTTACGCAGCTCGGCAAGCGTCTTGCGGCAATCGGCAAGCGCGCTCTCGTCCCCGGTCTGCCGAACCCGCTCCACTATCCGCTCCCACACGCCGGACTCGACGAGGCTTCCGACGTAGCGCTGCCACGGAATGAGCGTGAGATTCGCCGGGCGGGGGAACTGCGGGCGCATCCTGCGGATGGATCGCATCCTGTCTTGCGGCGATCTCGCCATCGGCATCAGCCGAATGAAGGGGCCTGTGGAGTCGTTCGTGCGCGTGTCCACTATCAGCGCGCGGCGGAATGTGGGGAAGAAGACGGACATCACTTCCGCCTCCGACACGTTCTGAATCACGTCGTCGATATCGAAAAGGAAGTTGCCTTCCATCTGCCACCTCGTCCTAGCCGTGTATCAGCTGTCTCTCAGCTCTCGAACCGTCTCGATGAAGCTGGGAAGCGCCTTGCTCCAGTCTCCCACCACGCCGTAAGCCGCCGACTTGAAGATGTTGGCGTCGGCGTCGCGGTTGATGGCGACGATGTTCTTGGACGCTGAGCATCCCGCCATGTGCTGGCTGGCGCCTGAGATTCCGACGGTGATATACAAGTCCGGCGTGATGGTCTTGCCGGTCAGCCCCACCTGATAGGCGTGGTCTATCCAGCCCGCGTCGCACGCCGCGCGAGAGGCGCCGAGCGCGCCGCCGAGCAGGCGGCTAAGCGCTTCCAGCTGCTCGAACGGCTCGGGTCCGCCCAGCCCGCGCCCTCCGCTGACGACGACGCTGGCGTCTTCGAGCCGAACGCCCTCCGCCTCCTGCGTTACCGTCTCCACGAGGCGCGCCGCAATCGAAGACTCGTCAAGCGAGACCTCGAAGTCGCTTGTCTCCCCCGCCCTGCTCGAATCCGCTTCCAGCGGCTCGAACGTCTTGGGCCTTACGAGAACCACCTGCATTCCGTCTCCTGAGAACGAGACCTTGCTCATGGCGCTGCCGCCGTACACGGGGCGGGTGGCGACTACGCGCCCGTTGTCGGCTATGGCTACGTCCACGCAGTCTTGCGCCACCGCCGCGCCCATTCTGAACGCGAGGCGGGGACCCACGTCCCTCCCCATTGGCGTTCTGCCAACGAGAACTATGGACGGATCGACGCGCTCGACTACCTGCGCGAATGCGTCTAGGTAGGCGTCTATCTGCGGCTCGGCGAGCAGCGCGTGTTCGACGCGGCAGACCGCATCCGCGCCGAGCGCTGTGGCGTCCGCCGCCGCGTCGCCTATGGACGCGCCCATCAGCGCGACGGATACGCTGTCGCCCGTGTCGGCTGCGAGCGAGCGGCCGACCGCGAGCAGCTCGCCGGTCACGCCGGCTAGTTCGCCGCCGTCCATCTCCCCAAACGCTAGGATTCCCGGCATGTCTCGACTCCAAAGAAAGCGCCGAGCGCGTGTCGGCGCGTCGGGTGGCTAAAGCTAGAAAGCTAGATCAGTCGGGCTTCGCGCAGCTTGAGCGCGAGGTTGCGCCCCGCGTCCGCGTCATCTTCGCCCTCTATGTATTCGCACTGCGCGTCGCTCTCGGGCACGTAAAGCTCTTCGAGTGTGAGCTTGGGCGCGAGATCGTCGGCGCTCAGCCCGAGATCGGACGCCGACCACACGGTTGGACGCTTGCGCCCCGCCATCATGATTCCTCTGAGCGTGGGGTATCGCGGTTCCCCCAGCTCGTTGCTTACGGTAACCAGCGCGGGGAGCGGCGCCTTCACGACCTCGTAGCCGTCCGTGAGCGCGCGTTCGACGACGATGCCGCCGTCGCCGTCGGCTTCTATCTTCTGCGCCAGCGTAACGCACGGCAAGCCGAGCATCTCGGCGACGCCCAGCGGCGCCATGGCGTTGTCCCAGTCCGACGCCTGCCTGCCGCACAGCACGAGATCGACGTCGCCTATCTTCTCCACCGCAGCCGCCAGCGCGCGCGCGGCGCCGAACGAATCCAGGTCCGCCACGGCATCGTCATCGACTAGAACGAGGCTGTCCGCGCCCATGGACAGCGGCTTCTTCATCACGTCCATCACGAAGCCGGAGCCTACCGAAACTACGGTGACCTCCGCGCCGACGGACTCTTTGAGCTGAAGCGCCGCCTCGACCGCGTTCTCGTCGAACCCGTTGACCACCGGCGGAATGCCCGCCGCGGGCAAGACGCGCTTGGCGTCCGCGTCTATCCGAAACGCCGACGCCGGAGTCTCCGGATCGACAACCTGCTTGGCGCAAACGACTATCTTCATCGGCACGAAAGGAACACCTCATACGCTTTGCGGAGAGCGACGCGGCCCCGCGTCGAGAGCCGATTCCGACTATAGCATACGCTGTTCGACAGCATCAACAGAGGCGGTCGACGCGGCTGCTGTCAACGATATTCGAACCTACGGCACGCGCTATAGTACCATGCCACAGAAAATTTCCGCTAGTTTAGCGAGGTCGCCAACTCGATGATCCGCGCCAAGTGTATTTGGTCGCCCATAGCCATGCTCGCGCTGCTCCTGAGCCTCGGGTGTTCCGACGATGCCGCGCCCGGAGACTGCATAGACGCCGCGAGAGACGCGGGCGTCCCTGACAGAGTAGTCGAATGGATGCAACAGCCGCCCGGAGACCTAGGCGCAATGGAGCGCATCGCAATTCGAGAAGCCTTAGAAAAGTTCGGGCTAGGCGATGCTTGCCGCGCGCTGGGAGACGAAATCGCTGTTCTGCCTGCCGATCTCCTAGAGTCGAGCGGTCCGCCGCCTACATCCGCAATGACGCCGCGAGCGCCTCAGCAAGCGAGCGCCCCGCCGCCGCTTGCGCCAACGCCGCGAGCGCCTCGGCAGCCGAGCGCCCCGCTGCCGGCGCCAACGGTCGAGCCGAGCCCTACCCCACTGCCTGCGCCAACAGTAGAGCCAAGTCCTACGCCCATCCCGGCGGAAGTGTCTCTATTTTATGAGATCCCCCAGGTGGTGAACGTCACATTCTCTGGAACTGCGGGTAGATCGAACAGCAGAATCACCGTGCATTTCGACGAGCCTGTGGTTGCTGTGCAACCGCCAGGATCCAGAAACGGAGATGCAAACTCGAGCTCAGGCATCAAGCTGGTCGTCGAGTATCCTAGCGGCGGCGGTTCGGATCAGTACATTCCTCTTCGGACCAAGACTTCTATCAAAAGTCCAAGCAGTTCCCTCTCCTTTGGCCCCGTAGAAGAAGAATTTGCGTTTGCGTTTCGCATTTCGCTGAAGAATGACACGTCCATAATAGACGTCGACGGCAACCATGCGACAATCTCTTTTGCGCCCACGGTGTTCGTCAATCCCGGATATTCCGACGATATAATGGATAACGGGTTGACGAATTGCATCGCGTTTATGGAGCTGTCAGGGGTTTCGCCCATTATCGTTCAGAATGCGAAAACCGTCCGGAGTGGCGAACTGACTGATGAGGAACGGATCGAGTGGAGGATACTGCTGAGTTCTCATTTCACCGACTATTTTGACGAACTTCTGAAATTGCCGTGCGTGGAGTTATGGTCGGACGCGGCTAATGACGCGAATGCCGGCAAGCGCAATGACGATTTCCGTGCCGAATGCACGGGCAATAGGATCAGAAACAACGGGAGTAGCCTTCAGCGCGCAGATGTAACGGAATTGCTGAACCGGCCTTATACGATTCTGGACGTTGCAGACCGGGTGATGCTACGCGACTTGACAGGTAACGGGAGGAATGGCTGCTCCTATTTCTACCCTCAGCTATTCTATGGGCTGTGGATTCCGATAGATAAGAACCGATAGAGCCGCCCCGAGCGCGGCTGCGTTCAGTTTCATGGGCGACGCGCTCAAATCCGCAACTCCAGCCGCGGGCGGATGCGGTCGTCCGCGACGCCGGTTTCGCGCATGAACCGCACTAGCAGGCGGTGCATCTCTCTCGCGTCGGACGGGTTGGCTTCGATGATGTTCTCGGACTGCGCCGGATCGGTGGACAGCCGGAACAGCTCGGATTCGCCCGGATCCATGCTGTACAGCAGTGAGAAGTCTCCCGCCGTTACGGTGGTCACGGGGGAGGCTTGCAGGCTGCGGCTGACGTTGTCGACGCTTCGCACCGAGTCGCCGGGGTTGGCGAACGGGATAGTGCTTACGGCGTACTCTCGTCCCGGCGTCGCCGCGTCCGCCATCGCTGGGAGCAGCGAGCGTCCATCTACGTAGTCGGGCGCGTCCACGCCTAGAGCGTCGAGCAGCGTTGGCATGACGTCCACCACAGACGTTATGCCGTCGTAGCCGCCGGGCGGCATTCCCGGCGCCGCGATGATAAGCGGGATGTGAACCAGCTCCTCGTACAGCGGCGAGCGCTGCCACTGGGCATCGGCGTCGCCATGCTGGTACAGCGAGCCGTCCGACTTCTTGGCGAACGTCATCTTGCCGAACAGCCCGCCATGCTCGCCGAAGTAGAAGCCGTGATCGGACGTGAACACGATGATCGTGTTTTCCATCAGCCCCATGTTTTCGACGCGGCGCAGCAGGTGCCCCAGCCAGCTGTCCACCATGGTTATCTCGCCGCAGTAGGCGGCGTGCGCCTTGTCCACCCTGCCCCGCGTGAAGCCTTCCACATCCTGCCAGTATCCATAGATGGGCTGAACCGCCTCGCCGTCGAAGCCGCTCATGTACATCTCGGTGTAGTAGTTGGGCGCGTCCCAAGGCTCGTGCGGATCCCAAGTGTCTATGTATAGGAAGAAGTCTTCTTTGTAGTGACGCTCCAGCCACTGCATGGCGTTGGTGAAGGTGCGGGGCGCGTTGCAGTCTTCCTCGACGCGCCATAGCGCGCGGACGTCTCTGGATTCGTGGTTGCCTATGTTCTGAACGCGGGTCACCGAGCCTTCCTGCCCAGAGTGCATGACGAAGGTTTGGAAGCCGCGATCGTAGTTCATGCCGCCGCGCACGTAGAAGGGCGTGTCTATCATCGCGGCGGTGTGCCAGCCGCGCGCCGCTAGAATCTCTGCGAGCGTGGTCGTGTCGTCGCCAAGCGGCTCCCACTCCATGAACGACATGGTGAACCTGCCCGTGGCGTGGTCCGCGCGCGTCGGCATCGTCGGGAAGCCGCCCGCGTAGTGCCTGTCGAACCGCGTGCCTCGCGCCGCGAGCTGGTCGAGCGTCGGCGTGTGAATCCAGTCGTTGCCGTAAGCGCCTAGATGGTCTCGTCTGAACGTATCCGCAACTATCCAAATCACATTCATCGGCATTCTCCCGAAAAAGGCGCGAAAAGTGGCTGAGATCGGCAAGCGGCATAATACGGCGCTTCGGCGGCGCGGTCAACTAACGACGATCCCGCGAGATGCCAAATAACGTTCTTATACGCCGAAACTATTGCGAATCCCACTGAATCATCCCGTTCGATTGTGGCGTTCCACGCAAGCGCTTGCAATTCAGGGGCGGCTAAGCCGAGTTCGAGAGATATCGAACCGCCTGCGCCTGCGATTTTGGATATTTCGGAAAATTGCTCAAAATCGTTGATTTAAGACCTTGCGCCGCCTGAGGCTTGTCGTTCTAGAATGGCTTTGACTTGGCCACAAAGCCGCTGGGAGGCGCGCCACAGGCGCCGAAAACTACCCTGCGGCAAGCGAGTGGATCGGGGGGACTTCCGGGAAACCGGTTGCCGCTCCGCTTGCAGAGACTTTTAGGTTCTCGAATCGTCGAGCCAGCCGACGCTGGCAAAATGCTGCAATCTCGACCCTAGTATAAGTGCGCCCGTAGCGAGGCCCTGTCTGACGGCGCGCGCCCAACTGTCGAGACTGTGGCGCGATACGCAGAGGAGTTCTACAAAATGGTAACCCTGACGGCGCCAGTACGAGACAGAACGCGGCGACCTCAGCGAGTGTGCCCTCGCTGCGCGTCCGCCTTGATAATTACGTATGACGAACCCGAATGCCTTCCGTGCGGGTACGTCGATTACAAGTACGTTCCGCCGACCCCGATCGGCAAGAAGAGCCTGATGAGCGCGGGAACGCGCTTCGTGTTGAGGTACGTCGGGGATTCGTCCAGACTGACGGAGACGCTAGTCAACGTCCAGTTGAAGCGGCTCCGCCACCGGATCGTATACGCCGTCAGCTGCCCGTTCTGCAAAGGCGAGATGGAGCAGTCCTCCCTAAGCGGCAAGCGCAGGGAGCTTCGCGAAGAGCGCTACAAGTGCAGCGTGGGTCACCGCATCTCACTCATACCCAACAGAGACGGAAGGATGGGGTGGAAGTAGCCGCCGCTTTCTAAAGCGGCGCTCCGAAAGCGCCCCGCGCTCAAGAAATCAAAGAGACGCTCGGCTGTGGGACCCGCCCAACTCCGGTTCGGGACGCGCGCGACGCTCGCCCATCTATACGACGGCGGCGACGCGCGGCGGAGAAGGGACCCGCAGCCGAGCGTTGCGCTTTCCAAGCCCCGACCCTGCGCGGCGGCGCGCGCAGCCCCGTTGGTAGAGCGCATCCGCGGGTTTGGATCGGCGAACGTTCGTTGACGCGCCCGCGCGCCCTGACTATAATCACCTGAATCGGAATCGCTGACGGATGATGGACGAGGGTGAGAGGTAGTTCAAGTGGCAACCGAAACGGGAAAGCGATATTCATGCGCCAAGTGCGGCGCTGAGTTCGTCGTGACGCGCGGATCGCCGGAGGGGAATATCCAGTGTTGCGGCGCGGCGCTCGAAAAGAAGTAGCCAACAGCGCGCAAAGCCCCCCACAATCGAGGTGCTTCCCAGCTTCATCGAGACGGTTCGAGAGCTGAGAGATAGCTGATTACACGGCTAGGACGAGGTAGACAAATATGCCAAACCAGCTAGGACGACGCTACCAGTGCGAGACGTGCGGCACGATGGTGCTTTGCACGAAGGCGGGAACGGGCGAGGTGCAGTGCTGTCAGGCGGAGATGCCGGTTCAGCAGCCCAGGAAGCTGCCCTCTTCGGACTAGACCGCCCGCCTCCCGAAAACTGTCGGACAGCAGGCGGCGCTCGCCGCCGAGAATCCGCGCGGGCGAATTGCGGATTCTATGATCCCCTCTCCGCTTTGCGTGAGAGGGGCAATCGCGCGCCAACCCCTCGATACTCGCTTCCCACTCTCCCCTACCCCACGGGCTGGCTCGACGCCGCTCGCAACTGCTCTTCGGCGTGGTAGGAGCTTCGCACCAGCGGGCCGGAAGCCACGTGGCGGAACCCCAGCCGTTCGCCCATCTCTCGCATCTCGTCGAACTCGTCGGGCGTGTACCACTTCATCACGGGCGCGTGCTTCGCCGACGGGCGGAGGTACTGCCCGATAGTCAGCAGGTCGCATTCCACCGCCCGCAAGTCGCGCATCGTCTCCTCTATCTCTTCCCACGTCTCGCCAAGCCCCACCATCATGCCGGACTTGGTTACCGCGCCGGGGTCTAGCTCCTTCACCCTCCGCAGCAGCTCTAGCGATTGATCGTAGTCGCCCCTCGCCCGCACGCGGCGGAAGACGCGCCGAACCGTCTCGATGTTGTGGTTCAGCGTGTCCGGGCGCGCGTCCATCATCGTTTCGAGGGCGTCCCAGTTGCCATCGAAGTCGGGTATCAGCGTCTCCACCTTGCACTGCGGCGAGCGCTTGCGTATCTGTATGACGCATTGCGCGAACACGAACGCGCCGCCGTCCGGCAAATCGTCGCGGTTGACGGAGGTTATCACCGCGTATCGCAGCCCCATGCGCTCCACGGTTTCGGCTAGGCGAATAGGCTCTTCGAGGTCCAGCCCGATGGGCGTTCCCGTCTTTACGGCGCAGTAGGCGCAAGCGCGCGTGCAAATATCGCCCAGAACCATGAACGTCGCCGCGCCCAGCTCCCAGCATTCGCCGATGTTGGGGCATCGCGCCTCCTCGCAGACGGTGTGCAGCCGCTCGGACCTGACCGTCTCGCGGAGACTCAGATAGTTGGGGCCTCCGGGCATTCTGACCTTGAACCATTCCGGCAATCGGCGCTGAGTGGGCATTTTCCTTCTCCTGTTCACGCTGACGAGATTCTATCAGATGCGCCGCGAATGAGTACGCCCGTCCACGCCGCGCCCGCCGCTGTTTCGGCTGTGCTATCATTGTCTCCACGATGCGAGGGGATGCCGCCGAGCGGATGACGACAGCCACGCCAACAGCAAGAAAGCGGCGCAGACGCCCGCCGCGCCCCGTCGAACCGCCGGAGTACGCCGAGCTGCGGCTGGGCGAGCTGGACCAACTCGGCGACGCGACTGCGGAGTTCGAGGGCGGCGTCATCAACGTAGCCGGCGGGCTGCCGGGAGAGCGCGTCCTCGCGCGAGTGTACCGATACCGCCGTCGCAAGCGGCGGATGGTATCCGCCGCCGTCGCAACCGTTCTGGAGGCGTCTCCCGACCGCGTAACGCCTAGGTGCGGATACTGCGGCCCCTGTTCCGGCTGCCAGTGGCAGCACGTGGCTTACGACGCGCAGCTCAGGATGAAGCGAGACAGCATATCGCGCGAGCTGGCGCGGCACGAGTCGCTAGCCGCCATCGAGCCGCTGCCCACGCTGCCCGCGCCCAGCGAGTTCTACTACCGCAACCACGCGCGCTTTACCGTGCGGCGCGGCGGTCAGCTAGGGTTCTCCAACCGAATCACGCGCCGATTTACGCGAATCGAACACTGCATGCTCATGGCGCCCGCCATCAACGCCACGCTCGCCGAGTTCCAAGACAGAGCCGGCGAGACCACGAACATGTCGATCCGCGTCGGCATCGACACCGGCGATGTTCTGGTGCAGCCCACGTTTCAGAACCCGCTCATCTCCATGCCGTCGGGTCAAACCCACTACCGCGAGCGGATGCGCGGGCGCGAGCTGCGAATCGCGTCGCCGTCGTTCTTTCAGGTGAACACGCGGCAGGCGGAAAACCTCGTCGAAATCGTGAGGCGGTCGCTCGATCTGCGCCCCGGCGATGTTCTGGTGGACGCCTACGCGGGCGTCGGCGTGTTCGCGGCTATGCTGTCCGAATACGTCGAACGCGCCATCGCCATCGAGGAATCCGCGTCCGCCGTGCAGGATGGGCGGCTCAACGCGGCTGGGCTGGACAACGTGGAGTTCGTTCAGCTCAAGACGGAAGAGGCGCTCGTCGATCTCGTGGAGCTATGCGGGCTGGACTCCCCGCCGGATGCCGTTTTGCTAGACCCTCCCCGCGTGGGATGCCATCCGCAGGCGCTGGCGTCGCTGATAGAGCTTGCGCCGCGGCGGGTCGCCTACGTCTCCTGCGATCCGCCGTCGCTGGCGCGGGATCTAGCCATACTCGTCGACGGCGGATACGAGGTCTTGGAGATTCAGCCTGTGGACATGTTCCCGCAGACGTATCACGTGGAATCGGCAACCACTTTGCGGCGGCGCGCGGCATGAGCGCGCCGCCTGCCGACAGGCTGACGCTGCTGTCGTCGTCCGCCCGGCGGCGCGAGATAGTGCGCGCGGCAATCCGCAACAGCCGCATAGCGGATTCGCGCGGCGAAGAGCCGCGCCCGCAGCCTATGGAGCCGCCGGCGGAATACGTCGTTCGCTCGGCGGTAGCCAAGCTCGGCGCGCCCGCGCGGAGCGACGACGAGGGCTGCCTGATTGGCGCGGACACGGTGGTAGTTCTGGATGGCGAGATACTGGGCAAGCCGCGCTCGGATTCGGACGCCGCGCGAATGCTCCGCAGCCTGAGCGGACGGCGGCACGCGGTGATGACTGGCGTAGTCGCGCTCCACGCCGACAGTGGACGAACGAGCGTTGGCGTCGAGTCTACGAGCGTTCGGGTGCGCCGCCTCTCCGAGCGCGAGATAGACGAATACGTGGCAAGCGGCAAGCCGCGCGACAAGGCGGGCGCATACGCGGTTCAGGACGAAGACTTCGCTCCGTCGGAGAGCGTGGAGGGCTGCTATCTGAACGTCGTAGGGCTGCCGCTGTGCCTTGCCGTGGAGCTGGCGCGCGGATTGGGGGCGACGGTCGGGCTGCGCGCGCCGCATCGCATCCCCTATCTAAGCCAATGCGCGGGTTGCAGACTCGAAGGCGGCGCGCCGTGAGCTTTTTCGGCATGGGCGCGCTGGAGATAATCGTCATCGCGCTCCTCGCGTTCATACTGCTGGGTCCCGAGCGGATGATAGACGCCGCGAGAACGCTCGGCAGGCTTACGCGCGAGGGGCGCAGGATGGCGAGCGAGATTCCGCGCGTGGTGATGGAAGACGACAACATAGACATCGTCGGACGCGGATTCGACGACGATAAGCCGAAGGCGGCGCGTGACGGCAAGCGACAGTCGGCGGACTCTGAGGCGAGCGCGACGCCGGACGACGAGCGGGCGGACGCGCCAGACGGCGACGACGGACCCGTCGCGTTCTCGCGCCGCGATTCTCCCCCGCCGCCGCGCCGCGCGCCGCGCGATGATGAAGAGCGCGAGCCGCGATGAAAGACTCTCCCCTGCCGCTGAAGGCGCACCTGCTGGAGCTAAGGCGACGAATGACCTACGCCGCCTTTTCCATCTTGGCGACGACAGCCGTCGCGCTCGTGTTCCACGAGCAGATTCTGAGGCTGCTGATGGAGCCGGCGGGGCAGTTCGTGGAGATTCCCGGCGGAAAGCCGATATACACCGACCTCACCGAGTACATCGGCACAGCCATGAAGGCGTCGCTATTGGTCGGCGTGTTCCTTTCGCTGCCGTTCGTGATGTATCACATAGTCATGTTCGTCTCGCCGGGGTTGGAGCCGCGGGAGCGTCGCTATCTCTATGCGCTGATGCCCGCGACGGTTGCGGCGTTCGCGCTGGGCGCGGCATTCGGGTATCGCGTACTGTTCCCGCCGATGGTGAGCTTCCTGCTGAACTTCGGCTCGGACGTGGCGACGCCGATGATTAGAATCGGCAGCTATGTCAGCCTGATGCTTAGGCTGCTGTTCTGGATGGGCGTCATATTCGAAATGCCGGTGGTGGCGTTCTTCCTAGCCAAGATAGGCATTCTGAGCTACGAGTTCTTGGCGCGCAACCGCAGATACGCCATCATCGTCGCGTTCGTGCTGGGCGCTATCATCACGCCCACGTTCGACCCCATCAACCAATCTCTGGTGGCGCTCCCGATAATCGCGCTGTACGAGGCGAGCGTCTGGCTGGCGAAGCTGGCTGAGCGCGGCAGGCGCTCGCCCGCGCTCAGCGCGTAGCCGACGGCAAGCGAGCCGCGCGTCGAGCGGCAACAGAAAACGCCGCCTGTGTGAGGCGGCGTTTTGTTTCGCGTAGGCTGTCGCGGCTGCGTGGGCGTTAGCTGGTCTTCTGCCCCGAGCCCGCGTCTTGCGAATCCTTTGCGGCTGCGGGATCGTCCTCGGTGGAGGCTTTCCTGAACTCGCGGATGGAGCGCCCGAGCGCCCCGCCTATGTCCGTCAGCCTGCCCACGCCGAAGATGATCATTACGATCACCAGTATGATGATCAGCTCCATAGGCCCAATCCTGAACGGCATCGCCAGCCTCCTGCCCTTTTCGTTGCCTGACATATGTCATCATAGCGTTGGCGGGGCGCTCGGTCAAGCTGCGGCGGCTCGTCGAGGCTGCCAAACCCTTATTCTGGCGAAGGCAGGTATCCAGAGGGGACGGAGTGACCTCGGCGCAATTTCCAATTCAGGGAACGCTCGTCATACATTCTTGCAAGCGATCTCTGAGTTCCCGCAATTCATCGGCTCGATCTTCGGTTAGTCCGGCGGATTCAGGATTGGCAAGTTCTTCATTGAGGTCATCAATAGCCACCTCAGCCCATCCAGCGTAGTCAGGGTGTGTAGGTTCGAGTATTACGGTTCCAGGCTCCCATCCAGTAGCGTAGTCAGGGTGTGTAGGTTCGAGTATTACGCCTTCAGGATCGTAGAGGATTCCACACCGTATTTGTATTTCAGTATATGGGTGAGATTGATCGACCGGTTCGGGTTTGTCGCTGCAGGCTAATAGAATCACTGAAAGCAACAATGCGATTCGCATAGTAATATCCCTCCAGCCTGAAATAACTACTCCTCATTGTAGCGCCTGCACGCTCTGCGTGCGTGTAACGCTCCATGCCGCTCGGAAAGCTCAGCATCGCCCGCGAATAGCCGCTACAATGAGGGGAAGCCGAGCCGACACGCAGCCCGCCGCAGGAGCGACGCATATGGAAACGCGCGCCGAATACATCGTTCCGCAGCCGCCCGAACCGCCGCCCCCGCCTCGGCGGAGGAAGATTATGCGCTCCCCGCTCTGGCGGACGGGCGCGCTCCTGCTCATCGGATTCCTCGTGGGATTCTTCGCCGCCGCTCAGCTGGGCGTCGCGCCGGAGGGCGGCGAGTTCGAGTTCTTCGACGAGCGCAAGGTGTCGAGCGTGTTCGACGCGGCAAGCCCCGCAGTAGTCGAAATAGAGGTCATCCGAAACGTCGGCTCGGTTCAACTCGCGCCGTTCTGGGGGTCGGGCTTCTTGGTGGACGCCGACGGTCACATCGTAACCAACTGGCACGTGCTGGCGGACGGCAGCAGGTACATCGTGCGGCTGTCCGACGGGCGGGAACTGGACGCGAAACGGCTCGGTTCGAGCGAGGCGGACGACCTCGCCGTGCTGAAGGTGGACGCGAATCAAGTAAGCGGCATATCGCCCCTCACGCTCGCGGATTCGTCCGCCGTAACGCCGGGGCAGATGGCGATTGCGGTGGGCAGCCCGTTCCGCGAATTCAACTCCATCGGCGTCGGCGTGGTGAGCGGCGTCGGGCGCGGACAGACCAGCGCGCTCAACCGCCCCATACCGGACATGATTCAGACCGACGCGCCGCTGAACCCGGGCAACTCCGGCGGACCCTTGCTCAACTCGGATGGCGAGGTCATCGGCATCAACTCTTCCATCAGGGTGCAAAGCAATGGCGCGCGCATAGACGACTTCCGCATCGGGTTCGCGGTGCCGAGCAACACCGCGCGCGACCTAATGCCGCAGATGCTGGCGTCGATAGACCTTCGCAGGCCTTGGATAGGCGTTCAGGGTACTTCCGTGCCGCGTTCGCTAATCGAGAATCGCGGATACCCGAAGGGCGTCTACGTTACCGGCGTGTTCGCGGACAGCCCCGCTCAGCGCGCGGGCATCTCGCCGTTCCGACGGCTGATTTCGAGCGACGAGGGCGACGTAATAACCGCCGTGGACTCCGTTCCGGTGGCATCGGTCGAAGAGATGGTTAGATACCTGAACACGAAATCGGCGGGCGACGAGGTTACGCTCACGCTGTTCAGACAGGGCGGCGAGGTGGAGGTGGAAGTTACGCTAGACGCTTGGCCCGATGGGGCGTAGCGCGACTATGGACAGGGAGATTTCGGTTTGCCAGCGCTCCCCTTCCCCATTGAGGGTCGGCTGGAGTAGATAGAGTGAAACTGCCCCCTCTCCCTTGGCGGGAGAGGGGGCTTGGAGCCTGCCCCGCACTCGATACGGGGCCAGATTTTCTCCCTCTTACTGAAGCGGCGAGAAGCTCATCGGCAGCAGCAGCTTGTTCGCCTGCGTGATAGGCCTAACGCCGCCCGGCGGGGGCCAAACGCCCTTCTCGCGCGTTTCCGTCCGCACCTGCATGCGGTGGTCGAAGCTCTCATACGCCCACATGTGGATCCACGTGTTCAGCGCGCCTAGCTCGGAATGCCACGCGCCCACGAGCGGCGAATACTTCTCCCGCTCCTCGATATGCTCGCTCCACTTGGCGATGACGTTCGGGATGTCTTGCGCGCCATAGGTGTAGATTCGCATCTCGTACACCGGGCCCAGCTTCGCCTCGCCGCGGTTCTCCATGAACGGCGCGGGCAGGAAAATCTCGGACTGCATCCTGTCTACGAACTCTGTGTTGTCCGGGGGCCATACGCCATCCGCGACGACCTTCGCGCGGACTTCGGCGCGCTGGCTGAGGTCTTCGTAGGGCCAGATGTGGACTACCTGATTCAGAGGCCCCGCCTCCGTGTACCAGAAACCGAACAGCTGGGAATAGTCTTGCCGCCCCTCTTTTATCTTCTCCGCCGATCTCCGTTCGAACTCAGGAACGGATCTGGGCTTGAGATCGTAGGTGCGAAACTCGTAGATCATGCTCTTCTCCTTGCGATGTCTCTAAGCGCGGGCGACAGCCGCGCCATCGCCATCTTTTGCCGAAAGCCTAGCACGGCGGCGCGGGTTTGTGAAACGGCGCGGCGGCGTTGAACGGGCTTGCGCCAATCTCTTACCATAATCGAAACGCGCGCGGCGAGGAGGGGGCTATCTCATGCCCGAAAACGTACTGGTGACCGGCGGCGCCGGATACATCGGCAGTTCCATATGCTCCGCGCTCGCAGACGCGGGGCATGCGCCGATAGTCGTCGACACGCTCTCCACCGGGCGCCGCGGGTTCGTCGGACGCCGCCGGTTCTACGAGGGCGACGCCGGAGACGCCGCGCTCATAGCGCGCGTATTCCGAGAGAACGCGCCCGTCCGATTCGCCATCCACTGCGCCGCGTCGACCAGCGTGCCGGAATCCGTGAGCCAGCCATACGCCTACTACAAGAACAACGTAGCCGCATCCATAGAGCTGTTCGGCGCGCTGGCGCGTCTCGGCTGCCGAAACGTCGTGTTCAGCGGCTCGGCGTCGGTGTACGCCGCCGACAGCGGCGCGCAGGCAACCGAGCTTTCCCCCGTAGCCCCCGCAAGCCCGTATGCGCGCTCGAAGCTGATGTGCGAGCGCGTTTTGGAAGACATCGCGGCGGCGGAGGGGATGCGCGCGCTGTCGCTCCGATACTTCAACCCCATCGGCGCGGACCCCAAGATGAGGTCCGGGCAGGCTCAGAAAGAGGCGGCGCAGGTTCTGAGCGCGCTGCTGGAGGTAGCCGCCGGGCGGCGGGACGCCTTCAGCGTAACCGGCGTCGATTGGAACACGCGAGACGGAACCGGCATACGCGACTACATCCACGTATGGGACATCGCGCGCGCGCACGTGGCGGCTGTGGAGCGCATGGAGCGCGCGATGCCGCCCGGCGGCGGGTTCGAGGTGGTGAATCTGGGCAGCGGCAGGGGCGTTACGGTGCGCGAGCTGGTCGCGGCGTTCGAGCGCGCGCTCGGCTCGCCAGTGCCGACGGTGGACGCGCCCCCGCGCCCGGGCGACGTGGCGGGCGCGTTTTGCAGCGCCGAGAAGGCGGGGCGGCTGCTGGAATGGCGCGCGGAGATGAGCTTGGAAGACGGCATCCGCCACGCGCTGGAGTGGGCGCGGGAGCGAGAATCGCGCGATTTGTGAGCTATTTTGCCCTATGCTATACTTTCGTGGGCGCGCGGGCGCAGGGGCGCATCGCCTGTTAAGAAAACCACCATCGAGGGCGGGTGTACATGGTTCAGAATGAAACCGAGACTCTGGTAACTAGGCCTACACAGCCGCTGAGCGAATTCATGGCGCATCAGGGGCCAGTGACTATGAAGTCGCTGCTGGAGGCGGGCGTTCACTTTGGACACCAGAAGCGCAGATGGAACCCCAAGATGCGGCAGTACATCTTCACGCATCGCAACGGCATCCATATCATAGACCTCCAAAAGACGCTGAGAATGCTGGAAGCGGCGAGGGACTTCATAACCGAAGTCGTCGCCGGCGGCGGGCGCGTCCTAATGGTGGGAACGAAGAAACAGGCGCAAGACACCATCATCTACGAGGCGAAACGCTCCGGCGCGTTCTACATAACCACGCGCTGGCTAGGCGGCACGCTGACCAACTTCAAAACCATACAGTCGCGCATCGACTACCTCGTTCAGCTGGAGCAGGAGCAGGCGAAGGGCGAATTCGCGCGGCTCACCAAGCGCGAGTCGCTCAAACAAGAAGACAGCATCCGGCGGCTCAACCGCCACCTCTCCGGCATCAAGGAGATGACCGATATGCCGGGCGCGCTGTTCGTGGTGGACATCGGCAAAGAGCATATCGCAGTATCCGAAGCGCGAAAGGTGGGCGTGCCTATCATCGCGCTAGTGGATTCGGACTGCGACCCGGACCTTATCGACTACCCCATTCCGGGCAACGACGACGCGATTCGCTCCATACGGCTCATCAGCGCCAAGATAGCCGAGTCCATCATCGAAGGGCACAACCGCCGCATGTCGCTGGAAACGGCTGAGATAGAGGTGGTTCAGCGCGTGGACGAAAACGGCGAATCGCAGGCGGACGCCGCGCCGCGGGAAGCGGCAGCGCAGCCCGCTAGCGCGGAGTAAAGTTCGGGCGCGGCGGATGCCGCTCCCCGGGAAACTCAGAGGAACATGGCAGTTTCTATCGAAGACATCAAAACCCTGCGCCGGATTACCGGCGCGGGGGTAATGGACAGCAAGAGAGCGCTCGAAGAATCCGGCGGCGACATCGCCAAAGCCGAAGAGCTGCTCAGGCAAAAGGGCATCGCCTCCGCGGCGAAGAAAGCCAACCGAGAGACCAACCAAGGGCTGATAGAGTCTTACATCCACAGCGGCGGCAGAATCGGCGCCATTGTGGAGTTGAATTGCGAAACGGACTTCGTAGCCCGAACCGAAGACTTCAGAGACCTCGCCCACAACCTCGCCATGCAGGTGGCGGCTATGTCGCCCGCCTACGTGGATGAAGCCTCCGTGCCGGATGGCGAGAGCGTGGACGCTTCCCAAGACTGCCTGCTTCAGCAGCCGTTCATCAGAGACCCGTCCAAGATGGTGCAAGATCTCGTCAACGAAACAGTGGGCAAGCTCGGCGAAAATGTGCGCGTGCGCCGCTTCACGCGATTCTCGCTCGGCGAGTAGGCGGAGGCAATCTCATCGCCCCTATGTATAAGCGCATCCTGCTGAAGCTAAGCGGGGAGTCTCTGAGAGGCGAACGGGGCTTCGGAGTCGATCCGTCCGCAGTCGAGTACATGGGCGGCGAGATACAGTCGGCGCTCGATTTGGGCGTCGAAGTCGCCATCGTCGTCGGCGGTGGCAACATCTGGCGCGGCGCTCAGGCGGAGCAAGACGGCATGGACCGCGCCGCCGCCGACTACGCGGGGATGCTCGCCACTATAATCAGCGCGCTCGCGCTGCAAGACACGCTGGAGCGCAAGTTCGGCATGGTCACCCGCACTCAGAGCGCCATAGACGTCTCGCAGGTGGCGGAGCTGTACATCCGCAGACGCGCTATAAGGCACTTGGAGAAGGGGCGAGTGGTGCTGTTCGCGGCTGGAACGGGCAACCCGTTCGTAACCACGGACACAGGCGCCGCGCTCAGAGCTGTCGAGATGAACGCCGATGTGCTGCTCATGGCGAAGAACGATGTGGACGGCGTTTACGAAGCCGACCCGCACACATGCCCGAACGCCAAGAAGATAGAGAGTCTTACGTATCTCGAAGCGCTCGAAAAGCGGCTCGACGTCATGGACGCCACCGCGCTCACGCTGTGCATGGATAACGACGTGCCGATAGTGGTGTTCGATCTGTTCAAGCGCGGCAGCCTCGAACGCATCCTGCTGGGAGAGCGGCTCGGATCCACCGTATCGGCGCGTTGGGGCGTCGGCATAACCGGACAATAATCTTTGGGAGGTTGCGCGCTATGGCAGACGTAGACGAAGTTCTGGCGGACGCCGAAGACAGGATGGGAAAGTCGGTCGAGGCGCTGGAGCGCGAGCTTGGCGGCATCAGAACGGGCAGAGCGTCGCCCCGCCTCGTCGAAAACCTGCTCGTCAACTATTACGGCGTTCCCACGCCGCTCAATCAGATAGCGTCCATCACGGTGCCGGAGGCGCGGCAGCTGATGGTTCAGCCGTGGGACAGAAACGCCATGAAGGAGGTCGAAAAGTCCATAATGACCTCCTCGCTCGGCTTGATGCCGAACAGCGATGGCGCGGTGGTTCGCATCAACATCCCGCCGCTGACAGAAGAGCGGCGGCGAGAGCTGGTTAGGCTGGTGGGGCGCAAGGTGGAAGATGGGCATGTGGCGGTACGCAACATCCGCCGCTCCAGCCTCGGAACGTTTCGGGGCATGGAGCGCGACAAAGAGCTTTCGCAAGACGAATCCCGCCGCGCGCAGAGCGACTTGCAGGAGCTTACCAACCTATACACAGACCAGATGGACGAGATGAAGAAGGCGAAGCAGGACGAGGTGATGGAGGTTTGACGCTTCCCCTCCCCTCTTCGTCGGCGGCGCCCGCCGCGCGCTCCGAGCGGGCGCCCCGCCACGTCGCCATCATCATGGACGGCAACGGGCGTTGGGCTGTGAATCGCGGCTTGTCTCGCTCCGAGGGGCACCGCGCCGGAACCGAGAACGTGCGGCGCGCCATAGCCGCGTTCTCGCGCGCCGGCGTGAAGTATCTCACGCTGTACGCATTCTCCACCGAGAATTGGGAGCGCCCCACCGAAGAGGTGGACGCGCTCATCTCGCTAATCCAAGAAGTCATTGGCCCAGAGTCGGAGATTCTCCACCGCGAGGGCGTTCGCATACGGCACATCGGCAGCCTCAAGTGGCTTCCGGACAACCTGCGCGCCAGCATCCGGGAGAGCATCGAGCTTACGCGCGACAACGATCGGCTGACGCTGTGCGTGGCGTTCAACTACGGCGCGCGCGCGGAGATTCTCGACGCCGTGCGGCGGATGCTCGCCGACGGCGCGGACGCCTCGCGGCTGGACGAAGCCACGTTCGCATCTTACCTAGACACCGCCGGCATCCCAGACCCGGACCTGATAGTGCGGACGGCGGGCGAGATGCGGCTGTCCAACTTCCTGCTGTGGCAAGCCGCCTACGCGGAGTTCTACAGCACGCCTGCGCTCTGGCCCGACTTCGATGAAGCCGAAGTGGAAAAAGCCATCGACGCCTACAGCCGCCGCAGGCGGAAGTTCGGGCGCGTAGACGCCTAACGCCCTGTGGAAACGCCGCCGCCGCGCCGCGCCGGTTCGCTGCTGCTGCGCGTCTTCACCGCATCCGCGCTGTTGCCCTTCCTGCTCGTAGTCGTCTGGATCCACAGCCTCGCCTTTGCCGCGCTGCTCTTCATCGTCGCCTTCTTCGCCACGTGGGAGCTTTGCCGCATGGCAAAAAAGTGGGGACGGGTCACGGTATTCCTAGCTAGCGCGCCCATCTCTATGCTGCTAGTCGTCTTGGGCATGCTCCTCCTGAGCCTGAGCGACTTCGCCGCGCTGTCGTTCGGAGCGCTCTTGGCGGCGCTTGCAGTCGCGTCCGCCGCGTTCCTGCTCTTTAGCCCCAGGGCGCGGGGAAGCTCGGGCGACATACTCGCGATGCAATCCATCGCATTCGTCATCGGAGCGCCGCTCTACCACGCCGCCGTTATGAGGGCGATGCCCGACGGCTTGTATTGGATTCTGTACCTGTTCGCCGTGACCTTCGCCACCGACACCTGCGCCTACTTCGTGGGACGCGCGTTCGGGTCGGCAAAGCTGGCGCCGTCCATCAGCCCCAACAAGACTTGGGAAGGCGCGGTGGGCGGGCTTGCGGGCGCGATAGGCATGGGCGGGCTGTTCGGATGGATCGAACCCCCACCCGTAGGCGGCGCGGTCTGGATGCTAGGCGCGTCCGCCATCCTCGGCGCAATCGGACAGCTGGGAGATCTCTACATGTCCAAGCTGAAGCGTCTTGCGGACATGGGCGATTCAAGCGCCCTCATCCCCGGACACGGCGGATTTCTGGACCGTATGGACTCGCTGATGTTCAACGTTTTGGCGCTCGCGTATCTCAAGCTGCCCTTCATAGTGGCGATGTTCGGCGCGTAGGGTTTGGCGCAAAGCTCCCCGCCCCAGCCCTCTTCGCCATTAGTGTGAGGGAAACTTATGCGGATTTCCGCCGCCCGTCCGCAGGTGGCGGCAGGCAACCCGCCAATGTATTATTGGAAATATGAACGCTGTGAAGAAAGGTCTTGCCATACTCGGATCGACCGGCTCGGTCGGCACGCAGACGCTGGACGTCGTCCGAACGTTTCCCAACGAGTTCGACGTCGTCGCGCTGTCGTGCAACCGCAGCCTCGCGCTTCTCCGAGAGCAGATAGACGAGTTCGCGCCCAAGCTGTTCAGTTGTTCCGCAAGCGATGCGGAGCTGGCTGAGCTGGCGTCGCCCGGCTGCCGCTCGTGCGATTTGATGGAGATGGTTGTGGATGAGGACGTCGACGTGGTGGTCACCGCCACGATTGGCGACGTCGCCATCGCGCCGACGCTCGCCGCAATCGAAGCGGGAAAGCAGATAGCGCTCGCCAACAAGGAAACGATAGTCATGGCGGGCGAGATGGTCGCCGAAAGCGCCGCCGCCAACAGCGTGGACATCCTGCCGCTGGACAGCGAACCCAACGCAATCTGGCAGTGCATCCGCGGCGAAGATTCCACCGTGCGGAAGCTAATCATCACCGCGTCGGGCGGCGCGTTCCGCAACGCGCCGATGAGCGAGCTGGCGTCCGCAACGCCGCAGCAGGCGCTCAAGCACCCCACTTGGGACATGGGGCGCAAGATAACGGTGGACTCGGCGACGATGATGAACAAGGCGTTCGAGGTGATAGAAGCTCACTGGCTGTTCGGCGTGGCGTGGGAAGACATAGAGGTAGTCATCCACCCGCAAAGCATCATCCATTCGATGGTGGAGTTCGTGGATGGCTCGGTGAAGGCTCAGCTCAGCCCGCCGGACATGCGCCTGCCGATTCAGTACGCGCTCTCCTACCCGCAGCGAATGCCCAACCCAAGCATCCGCCGCTTCCATCCCGTCGAAACGGGCGCGCTCACGTTCGAGGAGTGGGACGCCGAGCGATACCCCTGCTTCGAGATGGCTATCGAGTTCGCGCGACGCGGCGGCACTTGGCCCGCCGCGCTATCCGGCGCAAACGACGCGGCGGTAGAGGCGTTCCTAGCCGGCGCGATAGGCTTCTTGGAGATAGCCCACATCATCCGCGAGTCCGTCGAGCGCCACAAGAGCGTGGACGACCCTGCGCTTGCGGACATCATCGCCGCCTGCAGGAGCGGGTATCGCGCCGCCGCGAATCTGGCGGGCGGCTGAGCCGCGACTCGGAATGGCGCGCCGATTCGCGGGACGAGCGGGATTTTTTCGGTGAGATCTCTACCCCGCGAAATCCCGTCCATCCTGTGAATCCACGCGGTTGGATTTCCCATACCCCGCCAGCGCAAAGCCTGTTACCATAGTTGCGGATTCCTCGCGGGCGCTAGGAGAGCAATCGGCATGATAAAACGTCGCGTAACCAAGCCGCTGCGCGTGGGCGGCGTGCAGGTAGGCGGCGGCGCGCCCATATCGGTGCAGTCTATGACGAAGACCGACACGCGCGACGTCGACGTCACAGTTCGCCAGATACGCGAGCTAGAAGACGCGGGATGCGAGATCATACGCTGCGCCGTGCCGGACATGGAAGCGGCTAAGGCGCTGGCGGATATCCGCCGCCGCATCCGCATTCCGCTCGTGGCGGATATACACTTCCACTACCAGCTTGCGCTCGAAGCGCTGAACGCGGGCGTGGACTGCCTGCGGCTCAATCCGGGCAACATCCGCGACCGCGAGAAGGTGGAGCTTGTTGCGCGGGAGGCTAAGGCGCGCGGCGTTCCCATCCGAATCGGCGTCAACTTCGGCAGCCTGCCCCCGGTGGGCGGCATCGGCAAGTCTGGCGGGCTGTCCCGCCACCGCGATGGCGTGAACCTGCTCGCCAAAGGGCAGGGCGACGCCGACGGCTACTCCGTCGTCGATCACATGGTAGCCACCGGGCTGTGGGAGATCGGCATTCTGGAAGACCTAGATTTCGACTTGATAAAGATTTCGCTCAAGGCGTTCGATATAGAAACCACGGTCGAATCTTACCGCCGCATGGCTAGGCTCGTCCCCTACCCGCTTCATCTAGGCGTAACGGAGTCCGGCACGGCGAAGTCCGGCGGCATTCGCAGCGCGATAGGTCTCGGCGCGCTGCTGTACGAAGGCATCGGCGACACGATCCGCGTGTCGCTCAGCGACGATCCGCTAGAAGAGGTGTACGCCGGCTTCGAGATACTGAAGTCTCTGGAGCTTCGCAAAGAGGGCGCGGTTCTCGTCGCCTGCCCGTCCTGCGGGCGCGCCGACGTGGACGTCATCACGCTCGCCAACACGGTGGACGACATGCTGAAGAAGACCCGTTCGCCCATCAAGGTGGCGGTCATGGGCTGCGAAGTCAATGGCCCCGGCGAGGCGAAAGACGCCGATGTTGGAATAGCCGCCGGCGTGGGGCGCGCGATAATCTTCCGCAAGGGCGTCAAAGCCAGAGTGGTGGCGGAGTCCGAAATGCTCTCCGCGCTCATGGAGGAGGTGGGCAAGGTCGAGGCGGAAATCGCCTCGTCCGATCCGCTCCCCGCCTGACTCCGCGCAGCCGCCCTCCGCGCGGCGGCTTTCCCCCATCAGCCCAAGTGAGCATCATCATGCGCGTTTCGCGTTCTTTCGGAAAGACACTCAGACAAGACCCCGCCGAAGCCGAGCTTGCCAGCCATAAGCTCATGCTGCGCGCGGGAATGATTCACCAAGCGGCGGCGGGCGTGTACAGCTACATGCCGCTCGCGTGGCGCTCGATACGCAAGATAGAAGAGATAATCCGCGAGGAGATGGACGCCGCCGGCGGACAAGAGCTGCATATGTCCATGCTACAGCCGCGCGAGATATGGGACCAGTCCGGCAGGTACGAATCCTATGGCGATGACATGCTCCGCCTGAAGGACAGGCGCGACAGGGACATGGTTCTAGCGCCCACCAGCGAGGAGCTGCTGACTACTATCGTCAAGTCGAACGTCAATAGCTACCGCGACCTGCCGGTTACGCTCTACCAGATACAAACCAAGTTCCGCGACGAACCCAGACCGCGCGGCGGCTTGATTCGCGTGCGCGAGTTCGATATGAAAGACGCCTACAGCTTCGACCCCGACGAAGCGAGCCTAGGCAAGAGCTACGACGCGATGGTCGGCGCTTACGAGCGCATCTTCTCGCGCTGCGGGCTGGACCCGATAATCGTGGATGCGGACTCAGGCGCGATAGGCGGCAAAGACTCCCAAGAATTCATCCTGCTCGCGGACGCTGGCGAGGATACGATAATCCTATGCGAGTCTTGCGGATACGCCGCCAACGCCGAGAAAGCGGCGTTCCGCAAGCCCGCGCAAGACCCGCCCGGCGGCGAGCCGCTCCCCAAGGAATACGTGTGGACGGGCGACGCTCGCACCATAGAAAGCCTATGCGAGTTCCTAGCCATTCCCGCGAGCCACACGCTCAAGGCGGTGTTCTACATGGCGGACGGCGAAATGCTGCACGTGGTGATTCGCGGCGACTTGGAGGTGAACGAGATAAAGTTGAGCAACGCGCTCGGTCAGCCCGCCGAGCTGCGCGTCGCGTCGCCTGCCGAGGCGCGCGCGGCGGGCATCGTCGTCGGCTCCGCGTCGCCCATAGGCCAAGACGCTCGCGTCATCGCGGACGACTCCGTTCTGCTGGGAACTAACTTCGTAGCCGGCGGCAACGTGGAGAGCTACCACTACCGCCGCGTCAACTTCCCGCGCGACTTCGAGGCGGAAGCCGCGCTAGACATCGCTCTCGCGCAGGACGGCGACGGCTGCGCCTTCTGCGAAGGCGGAACCCTGAGTGCGCGTCGGGGCATAGAAGTCGGACACGTGTTCAAGCTGGGAACGCGCTACAGCGATTCGATGGACGCGCAATATCCGGATAGAGACGGCGCTCGGCATCCCATCATCATGGGCTGCTACGGCATAGGCGTCGAGCGGCTGCTGGCGGCGGCAATCGAGCAGAACCACGACGAGCGCGGCATAGTGTTCCCCCGCCCGATCGCGCCTTACGACGCGCATCTAGTCGCACTCAACACGAACGTGGCGGAGGTAGTCGCGGCGGCGGATGAGCTGTACGACGCGCTGAGGGGGGCGGGCGTCTCCGCGCTGTACGATGATCGCGACGAGTCGCCGGGCGTCAAGTTCAACGACGCCGACTTGATAGGGCTGCCGGTTCGCCTCGTGATAAGCCGCCGCAACCTGCGGCAAGGCGTGGTAGAGATCAAGCGGCGAGACTCCTCGGACGCGGAGACCGTCGATATGGCGGACGCCGTTTCAGCCGTGCGGGAGATTCTCAGCGAGTAGGCGATCTGCCGAGCCGAGCCTCGAAATACGTCGCCACCATGTCGGCATACCGAGCTTTGTCTTTGTGGAACGTCTCGCCGTGCGCGGTGTCCTCCTCCACCCAGAGCTTGCTGCCCTGCGGCGCGGCTTCATGCACGCGCCGCGCTTGTTCGGGCGGGATCCGCCCGTCGTCCGCGCCCGCTATCACTAGCACGGGGTAATCTAGCGTCGCCACCGCGTCCTCCGGAGCGAGGCTGTCGATGTCGATGTCGTACAGCCGCTTGGCGATGCGTATGGACGCGGGCTTGAACAGGCTCACGAGCAGGCGCGGCATCGGCATCTTGCTCGCGGCTTCGCCGTTCACCATCTCAGACGCTCTGGCGAATGGCGAATCGAGAACCAGCGCCCTGATGTCGCGCTGCGCCGCGGCGGCAAGCGATGCGCTCGCGGCGCCCATGGACAAGCCGATCAGCCCAATGCTTGCCGCCGGAACGCCTCGCGCGCGCAGGTAGTCGTATGCGCCTAGAACATCCATGCGCTCATGCCAGCCGCCGGACATGCGCTCCCCGCCCGACTCGCCGCAGCCCCGCAGGTCGAACGTCAGCGTGCCGAATCCGCGAGCGTTGAGCATGGCGGCAAGCTCCGTCATGCCGCCCGTGGCGCGCGTAGAGTCTATGCCGTGAACGAACACTACCACCGGCTTGCCGTGCAAGCCCGGCATGTACCAGCCTTCCAGAGACAGATCGCCTCGCCTCGACGGGAAGCGAACCGCCTCGAACCACCTGCCATAGTCCGCAGGCGTGTCTTCTAGCTCGACCCGCTCCACCTGCGTAACGCGGGACACGATTCGATACGAAATCCCCAGATATATCGCAAGCGCGAGCGCGCCACCCGCAAGAGCCTTCAGAAGAGTCTTCAACCCGACGTTCTCCCAGCAGCTTATTTCGCGTTATTCCGCTAGGCAGTATAGCGCCCCACCCGCCCTGTCCAACCCGCCCGCGATGGGATACCATCTGAGTGCGCGACGACACAGCGGAGAGGGAGAGACGCATGAGCGGCATATGGGATGACGATACGAGATGCGTTGTGATGCTGGGGTTCGATATAGACGGCGTTTCCAGCGCGATAAACCGCAGCCCCGGATCCGCGAATCTGCCGAGCCTGATGTCCATGCGCGAGTATGGGCCATCCGTCGCCACGCCGCGCATTCTGGACATTCTGGAGCGGCATGGCATAGCCGCCAGCTTCTACGTTCCGGGCTACGTCGCGGAAACCCACGAGCGTCTGGTTCGGGACATAGCCGCGCGCGGGCATGAGATAGCCCATCACGGATACATGCACGAGCCGCCCGCCACGCTCAGCCGCGCGCAGGAGGCGGAGGTTCTAGACCGAGGCATAGAGATACTCTCGCGGCTCAGCGGCGCGCCGCCGCTCGGATACCGATCGCCCAGCTGGGAGCTTAGCGAACACTCTCTGGAACTGCTGGCGGATCGCGGATTCCTGTACGACTCCAGCTTGATGGGAGACGACTCCCCTTATATAGTCGCGGTAGACGATCGCAGCATCGTCGAGATTCCGGTTCACTGGGAGTTGGACGACGCGCCATACTTCAACTATGCGCCTTCGCTGGACATGCGCCCCGTCATGGCAAGCCCTCAGCACGTGTTCGACGTGTGGTCGGCGGGATTCGAGGGCGCTTACAGCTACGGGAGCGCCTTTACGCTGACGATGCACCCGTACATCATCGGGCGCCCCGGGCGGCTGAGAATGCTGGAGCGGCTCATAGAGTTCATACGCGGCTATCCGGGCGTGGAGTTTGCGCGCGCCGTAGACGTAGCCGCGCGCTGGGCGCAGAAGAACGGCGTCGGCTGATTCGCCGCGCGTTGCCCAGCATCCGCGCCCGTGCTAGAATCCCCGTGGCGCGATTCCGAAAGGCTTTTCGCGCTCATACACTCCCGCGCGCTCAGATTCAGAGGTTCTCTCATGGCTCTTCCAGACAGGATGAAGTTCGGCATCTTCATGGCTCCGTTTCACTGGCAGAACGAGAACCCAACGGTGGCGTATCAGCGGGACTTCGAGCTTATCGAGTGGCTGGACTATCTCGACTTCGATGAGGCGTGGATAGGCGAGCATCACAGCGCGGGATGGGAGACCATCGCGTCGCCGGAGCTGTTCATGGCGGCGGCGGCGGAGCGCACCAAGCATATCAAGCTCGGCACGGGCGTCATCAGTCTGCCCTACCACCACCCGCTCATGGTGGCGAACCGCATGGTGCAGCTAGACCACATGACGCGAGGGCGCGCGATGCTGGGCGTAGGCCCCGGCGCGCTGTCTACGGACGCCTATATGCTGGGCATAGACCCCGTCGACCAGCGGCGGCGCATGGACGAATCCATGGGCGTCATCAAGCGGCTGCTGACAGAGCGGGAGCCGATTACGCATGAAAGTTCGTGGTTCACGCTGCGCGAAGCCACGCTGCACTTGCGACCGTACACGCAGCCGCATTTCCCGATGGCTGTCGCGGCGGCGCAGTCGCCCTCGGGAATGGCGCTGGCTGGCAAGTACGGGCTGGGCGTGCTGTCGGTGAGCGTGATACGGGGCGGCTCCTACGCGCGCGACATGAATGACTTTTGGAAGATAGCCGAGGAGACTGCGGAGCAGTACGGCAACGTCATGGATAGGAACGAGTGGCGTCTGGTGGTGATCTGCTTCCTCGCGGAGACGCGGAAAGAGGCGCTCGAACAGGCGCGGATAGGCGCGGGTCGCTTTCAGAGGGAGTATTTCGAGCAGACGCTCGGCGCGGAGGCAACAGACTGCCCGCAAGATAAGATAGTGGATCTGATGGTGGAGCGCGGCGCGTGGTGCGTCGGCACGCCCGACGATCTGATAGAGATGATCCACCGACTGGACGAGTCTTCAGGCGGATTCGGCGGGCTGCTGGTGCAAGCTACCGAGTTCGGCACGCGCGAGCAGGTGCTTCACAGCTACGAGCTGATGTCGCGATATGTGATGCCGCAGTTCCAAGGATCCATAGACAGCCTGCAGCGATCTCAGCAGTACGCCAAAGACGTGCGCGGCGAGCTTGCCGAACGGCGCGAAAAGGCGATGCAGCGAGCCGCGTCGGACTACGATTCGCAGCGAGCCGCTCGAAGCTAGATCGAGTCGCTCGAACAAGAGGGGAGAACGACTTCACAAATGTCAACTATGACAGGCGGGCAGGCGCTTGCGCGGTCGCTATACAGAGAGGGCGTCCGCGTCATCTTCGGGCTGCCCGGAGTTCAGCTGTATCACGCGCTCGACGGACTCGCGCAAGAGCCGGGCATCCGCTTCATCTCCACCCGGCACGAGCAGGCGACGGCGTACATGGCGGACGGATACGCGCGAGCGGGCGGCGGCATCGGCACGGCGATGGTGGTGCCGGGTCCCGGCTTGCAGAACGCCAGCGCAGCCATCGGCACCGCGTATTCGGCATCGTCGCCGGTGCTTGTCGTGGCGGGGCAGATACAGAGAGAGCTTATCGGCGCGGATCGCGGAATGCTGCACGAGGTCAACGACCAGCTGGACACCATCCGCCCGGTAACCAAGTGGGCGCGCCGCATTCTGGACCCGGCGGAGATTCCGAACGCGGTTCACGAGGCATTCCACCAGCTCAAGACAGGGCGCCCCAGACCTGTTGAGATAGAGATTCCGCCCGAGACGCTGGAGGACGAGACCGACGTCGATCTGCTGGAGCCGGAGGAGTACGCCGCCGAAGCGCCGAGCGCCGACGAGCTGGCGCAAGCCGCGAGGCGGATCGCCAACTCCGCCAACCCGCTCGTCTTCGCGGGCGGCGGCGCGATAGCGTCCGGAGCCACCGACGCGCTCACCGAGTTCGCCGAATTCCTGCAAGTGCCCGTCCTGATGACATCCGAAGGCAGGGGCGCGCTGTCCGATCGCCACTACCTCGCGCTCGGCGGCATGGGCTTCCGCGGCGATCCGTACATGAATCGCATCGCGGAACATGACTTGGTCATAGCCGTCGGCACGCGAAACGCCTATCCGGACATCTTCTCCCAAGAGATACTGCAAATCGACATAGACCCGGAGGAGATCGGGCGCAACTACGCCAACACCTCCGGGCTGGTAGGCGACGCGCGGCTGACGCTCGCCAAGCTGCGCGAGGCGCTGTCCGAAATCTCGCGCCCGCGTCAGAGCCGGCGCGCCGAGCTGGAGGCGGCGAAGGCGGCGCGCGCCGACGCCCTGCCGAAGATAGAACCCCAAAGCTCGTTCACGCAGGCGATCCGCAGCGCCGTGCCGGACGATGGCATCGTCATCTCAGGCATGACTCAGATAGGTTACTACAGCCGCGTAAACTATCCCGTGTACGAGCCGCGAACCTACATAACGAGCTCCTACTATGGCAACCTCGGCTATGCCTATCCCGTCGCGCTGGGCGCGAAGGTGGCGATGCCGGACAAGGCGGTGGTCGCCATATCAGGCGACGGCGGGTTTATGTTCGCGTCTCAGGAGATGTCCACGGCGGTGAAGCACGGCATCAACGCGGTGGCGGTAGTGTTCAACGACAGCGCCTATGGCAACGTGATGCGAGACCAGATAACGCGCTTCGAGGGCAGGAGCTACGGCGCGGAGCTTCACAACCCCGACTTCATGAAGCTGGCGGACGCCTACGGCGTGAGAGGCGTCCGCGCGAACGGCGCCGAAGAGCTGGAAACCGCGCTTTCGGAATCGCTCGAGATAGAGCAGCCTACGCTAATCGAAGTCCCTGTGGGCATGATGCCAAACCCGTTCGGCTAGACAGACACCCAATCGCGCGCGTGAGCGTGAGTGAGAGGCGCCGGCAAGCGTATCTCTGGCGTCCTGCCCGCAGACCATGGCTCGACAATGCCTTTCTCGGGGAAGCTCATTGCCGCTTTGCGTCGTTTAGGGTCAGCCGCGCCCATTTCAGCAGGCGGCGGTTGGGGAGCGTGGGCGGTTCTAGCATTCGGCGGCGCGGTGTGCGTCCTCGCCATCTCCCAACTGAGCATATCCGAAATCTCCGGCGACTTGGAAGCTGGGCAAGGCAATCCACACGCTCCATCGTCGCAAGCCTCCGCGTCCGCCGCGATCGATCGGTTGCAAAGCGCGACTCTGCGCGCCCCCGATCTTGAGTCGAGCGCCAATTTCGGCGCATCCGTGGCGATTAGCGGGGATGTCGTCGTCGTGGGCGCGCCCAACCACGACTTGCCGCAGCCCGAAGGCGACCCGATTGCCGACGCGGGCGCGGTGTACTTGTTCGTAGAGCCGACGGGCGGCTGGACGTCCGACACGACATCCGTAAAGCTCACCGCGTCGGACGGCTCGACGGGAGACCTGTTCGGATACTCGGTCGCGATAGATGGCGACACCATAGTCGTCGGCGCGAGATTTGCCGACACCCCCAACAGCAACGCGGGGGCGGCATACGTATTCGCCAAGCCGGCGGGCGGTTGGGAATCGACGGCGACAGCCGCCAAGCTCACCGCGCCCGGCGGCAGCGTAAATGCCGAGTTCGGCGCGTCGGTATCCGTGAGCGGCGACACTATCGTCGTCGGGGCGCATGGGCAGCACGGCAACGACCGCGCCGAAGGCGCCGCGTATGTGTTCGTCGAGCCGGCGGGCGGTTGGGAGGCAACGGCAAATCCGACGGCGACGCTTACGGCGCCAATGCCCGAAGAAGCCGACCACTTCGGGCAATCGGTGTCTATCGACGGGGACACGATAGCGGTCGGCGCGCCCGAAGACGATCACCACAGAGGGGCGGACGCAGGCTCGGTTTACATCTTCACGAAGCCCGCCAGCGGGTGGAGTTCGACATCGACCGCCGCCCATCTGACTGGTGAGAGAGGCACTGCAAACCATCTTTTGGGCTACTCGGTGGATATGGATGGCGACACTGTCATTGCGGGCGCGCCGCTCAGCGGAGTCAGTCCGGGATCGGCATCCCTATTTAGGAAGCCGGCTGGAGGTTGGTCCACTCTGCCTGTCCCTCGTTCCAAGCTGCAACCCTCGCAATGGAAGAGAGACGACGGATTCGGGGAGACCGTCGCGGTCTACGACGGGCAAGCGCTCGCCGCCTCCAAGGGCCGAGACACGGCGGACGGGAGAGACGCGGGCGCGGCGTACACCTTCGCCGAGCCTAACGACGGGTGGGCGGACGCGAGCGAGACGCAAACGCTGACGTCCCCGAACGGCATGGCTCGGGAGATGTTCGGGTCGTCAGTAGCAATCGACGCGGGCGGCATCGTAATCGGCGCGCCGAGGAACATCCACAACGGCGTGAGACGCGGCGCGGCGTACATATTCGTCCCGGAGTCCGTGGATACCCCGACGCCGACCGACACGCCAACGCCGACTAATACCCCATCGCCCACGCCTATGCCCACAGCCACCCATACCCCAACGCCGACGCCTACAGCCACACCGACTAACACGCCAACGCCAATACCGACATCCACCAACACGCCTACGCCGACCAGCACGCCTACACCTACACCCACCAACACACCAACATCAACGCCGACTAACACTCCGACGCCGACATCCACAGCCACTTATACGCCAACACCCACGCCGACGCCGACCAGCACGCCCACAGCCACCCATACACCGACGCCGATGCCTACAGCCACGCCTACTACAGCCACGCCTACCAACACACCCACACCAACTAACACTCCGACGCCAATACCCACAGCCACCTATACGTCCACGCCAACGCCGACACCTACTGACACACCCACGGCTACCAGCACGCCAACGCCGACGGCTACAGCCACTAGTACGCCCACGCTGACGCCGACGGCTACTAATACACCGACGCCGACCTACACGCCAACGCCAACACCGACAGCCACCTATACACCGACGCCAATGCCCACAGCCACTAACACGCCAACGCCGACGGCTACAGCCACTAGCACACCCACGCCGACGCCAACACCTACGGCTACTAATACTCCGATGCCGACACCCACAGCCACTTATACGCCAACACCCACGCCGACCTACACACCCACGCCGACGCCTACAGCCACCTATACACCAACACCAATGCCCACAGCGACTTACACGCCAATGCCTACGCCGACGGCTACAGCCACTAGCACGCCGACGCCCACGCTGACACCAACACCCACAGCCACCTATACACCAACGCCAATGCCCACAGCGACTTACACGCCAATGCCTACGCCGACGGCTACAGCGACTTACACGCCCACGCCCACGCTGACACCCACAGCCACTTATACGCCGACGCCGACCTACACGCCAACGCCAACACCCACAGCCACCTATACACCAACGCCCACAGCCACTAACACGCCGACGCCGACGGCTACAGCCACTAGCACGCCTACGCCTACGCTGACACCGACGGCTACTTACACACCGACACCCACAGCCACCAGTACGTCGACGCCAACACCGACAGCGACTTACACGCCCATGCCGACACCGACACCGACGGCTACCAACACGCCGACGCCTACAGCCACTAGCACACCCACGCCTACGCCTACTGATACTCCGACACCCACGCCGATACCGACGCCGACCTACACACCCACGCCTACGCCTACAGCCACCTATACACCAACACCAATGCCCACAGCCACTAGCACACCTACGCCTACTTACACGCCCATGCCGACACCGACAGCTACTAACACACCCACGCCAACACCGACAGCCACTAGCACACCTACGCCTACTTACACGCCCATGCCAACACCGACGGCGACCTATACGCCTACGCCGACGGCTACTTACACGCCCATGCCGATACCAACAGCCACTTATACACCCACTCCCACGCCAACACCGACGGCGACCTATACGCCTATGCCGACGGCTACTTACACGCCCATGCCGACACCGACAGCTACCTACACGCCTACGCCGACTTATACGCCCATGCCGACACCGACAGCCACTAGCACACCCACGCCAACACCAAGACCCACGCCGATACCCACTGTTACGGCCACAGCTACCAGCACGCTCACGCCTACGCCGTTGGCCACCAGCACGCCATCACCCACGCCGACACCAACAGCCACTAGCACGCCGACGGCTACTTACACGCCCATGCCGACACCTACAGCTACCAGCACACCCACGCCCACGCCCACGCCTACAGCTACCTATACGCCAATGCCCACGCCGACACCGTTGGCCACCAGCACGCCGACGGCTACACCCACCAGCACGCCAACACCTACATCCACTAACACACCAATGCCGACATCTACACCCACGCCCACTAACACTCCGAAGCCTACACCCACACCGACACCCACCTATACGCCCACGCCCACAGCCACTAGCACACCTACGCTTACACCCACAGCCACCAGCACGCCATCACCGACGGCGACTTACACGCCAATACCCACAGCTACCAATACACCGTTGCCTACTCCGACTGTTACAGAGACACCGGCGCCGACTGCTACGAACACACTTACGCCAACGCCGACCAGCGCTCCTACGGCAACATACACGCCGATACCCACTGTCACGCCTACGGCCACCAGCACACGCACGCCAACGCCGACAGCGCGCCCCACATCCTCCGCGCCTTCTGGGGCGGACGATTCGCACGAGCCGACAGAGACTCCGCTAGTCATCCGAACCGTGGCGGCAGAGCTAATAACGCCGGCGCCCATCACGCCAAGACCGGGCGCGCTGGACGATTACAGCTTCACAACGGCGCTGATTCATCCCGATAGGGATAGCGTCGCGCATCTGGAGGAGGGGCGCATCAGGCTTTTCATCCCTGCGCTATCCAGCGAAACCACCTTCCAGATAACGCTGGATTCGAGCATGGGGCGCTGCGAGAACGATCCGCCCCGCGGATACGCGCTTGCATGTCTGAGCGTGGAGGCTTTCGACGCTGACGGCAAGCCCGTAGAGCGTATGCGCCTTCGCGAAGCCGCGCGGCTGACGCTGACCATTCCTCCCAGCGTGGTGAATGGCTACTTCGGAGATTCCACCTCCGCCATGCTCGCGCTGCTGAGAGGAGAAACGAAGACGCTCCGACAGATTCAGGAGGGGGACGGCTGGCGGGAAGTTCACTTCGCGTTCGATGTAGACGCCTCGCGCGGGATAGAGCTGGATATACAAGGGCTGCGGCTGCTCGGACGCTTCAGCGTCGTAGACACGTCGAATCCGACGCCAACTCCAGCGCCCACGCCGACAGCTTCTCCCATGCCGACGATTACGCCCACGCCAACCGCCGCGCCGGTCGAGCCGCCGGAATCGGCTGCGCCCCCGGACGCTGGCGGCGAGCGCCTGTCCGCAAACATCCTGTCCGCGATTGCGATGTGCGGGATTGTCGCGGCGCTGTGGGGGTTGGCGATTCTATTCGGCGCGCGGCGGGCGCGGTCGAATCCGCAAGATCATTCCCCCGCCGCCGGGTAGATAGGAAACGCCGCCGCCCGCGCCACGCACACGCGCACGCGCGATCCGGCGGGCAGCGTCGAGTGCGAGCGGCGGCTTGCCCTGACTGTCGAGCCGGAGTTCAGCTTGACGCTGAGAATCACCTGCTCGCCCCGAAACTCGCGCGCGGAGACTATCCCCTGCCCGTCCGAGTCCGGGATTAGCTCTAGATCTTCAGGATGGATCAGCGCGGACACCGCGCCCCCCGGTTGGCAGGATTCGCCGGGAGAGACGCCGGCGAGCGTCCCCAGCTCGGTATCGACCCCGCCGTCGCGCCGCAGGCTGCCATCTATGAAGTCGCAAGCGCCCGTCATTCTGGCGACTTGCGGAGACGCGGGGAAGTGGTAAACGCGCTCCGGCGTGTCCACCTGCTCTAGCCTGCCGTCAGCCATCACGCCGACCCTGTCGGCTATTGCGAACGCCTCTTCTCGGTTGTGGGTAACGAATATCGTGGACGTGCGCTGAGACCTCAGAATATCCTCGACTTCCAGCCGCAGCCGCTGGCGCATGGAAGAATCCAAGTTGCTGAAAGGCTCGTCCAGAAGCGTCGCGGCCGGCTTGGGCGCGAGCGTTCTCGCCAAGGCGACGCGCTGCTGCTGACCGCCGGACAGCTCGAATGGGTATCGGCGCGCGAGCCTCTCCAGACCGACTAGACTGAGCGCCTCGTCGACTCGGGCGGCGCGAGCGGCGCTGTCGAGCGACTTCAAGCCGAACGCCACGTTCGCCTCGATAGTCATGTGCGGGAAGAGCGCGTAATCCTGAACCACCATGCCCAGCCCGCGACGCTCGGGCGGAAGAACGTAGTCGGCGGACGACACTTCCTCGCCGAGTATCTCCACCCTGCCGTCGGTAGGCGTCTCGAAGCCGGCTATGAGCCTCAAGAGCGTCGTCTTGCCGCAGCCGCTCTCGCCCAGCGCCGCGACTATCTCGCCGTGCCAGATATCCAAGTCCACCGCGTCTACGGCTACTACGTCGCCGAACCGCTTGGTGAGTCGCTTGCACCGGATGACCGGAGCGCTCATGTCCTAGATCTGCGCTCCCAGTCGAACAGAATCGCCAACGGGATGGATGACGCGACGATGATCATCAGCGCGGGCACAGCCGCCTGCGCGAAGAACGCCTCTTCGGATGCCGACCACACGGCGGTTGCCAACGTCTTGAAATCCAGCGGACCCAGTATCAGCGTAGCCGGAAGCTCTTTCATCGTAACCAAGAACACTAGCGCCCCACCCATCAGCAGCCCGGGCCTCATCAGCGGGCTGGTAATCGACAGCATAACACGAAGCTGGCTTCCGCCGAGTATCCTGCCCGCTTCTTCTAGGCTTGGGCTGATCTGCGCCAGCGACGTCCGCACCGCCCCCAGCGCGGTAGGCATGAAGAGTATGACATAGGCGAACACGAGCAGCCAGATGGTTTGGTAGAGCGGCGTGGCGAGTCTGCTGGCGAAGAACACCAGCGCGAGCGCGACGACGACGCCCGGCATGGCGTATCCGGCATGGCTGAGCCGGTAAATCGCGTCCGCGAGCGCGCCCGGACGCCGAACCGACATCGCGGCGACCGGCACGGCGAAGACCGCGGCGGCGACCGCAGCCATCGCGGACACCGCCACGGCGTTCGAGCCGGCGCGCCACAGCAGCGGCAGCGGCTCGCCCGCCATAAAGCCGTTCACCAGCCAGTAGCACAGAACCAAGCCCGGGATGCCAAGCGCGGCGGCGACTACGCCCGCCGCGAGCGCAGCCATAGGCCAACGCAGCCGCCCTAGCGGAACCACCGGCTGGGCGCGCGCCGTCCCTGACGCCGAACGGTAATATCGGCCGCGACCGCGCGCCCAGCCCTCTCCGAGGAGAACCAGCCCGGCGAGAGCGACCAAGCCCAGCGAGAGCGTAGCCGCGATAGTGCGGTCGAACGAGCCTTGATACTGCTGATAGATAGCCCACGTGAAAGATTCGTAGCGCATGAGCGACACCGCGCCGAAGTCGCTGAGCGTGTAGAGCGCGACCAGAAGCCCGCCCGACACCATCGAGGGGCGAAGCTGCGGAAGCGTCAGCCTCCAAAAGCCGCTCAGCCTGCCGTGTCCGAGCAGACGCGCCGATTCGTCCAAGCTCGGATCCATGCGGAGCAGCGCCGCGCGCGCTGTGAGGTACACGTATGGATAGCTCAATAGGATGAGCGTCATGGACGCCCCGCCCAGCCCATATATGGAAGGCAGGCGTGACACGCCGAGCGGCTCCAGAGCGTTTTGCAGAAGCCCGCGCGGCCCAAGCGCGGAGATGATGAGGAACGCGCCCACGTATGTCGGCGCGACTAGCGGCAGGGCGCACAGCGCGGAGAGGGAGCGTCTGAAGGGCATATCGGTTCGCGTCGTCAGCCACGCGAGCGGAACGCCCAAGACGAGCGTTCCGCTGGTTACTATGAGCGCAAGCTGCGCCGAGCGCCAGAGGATTTGCGCCGTTCTAGCGCGGAAGAAAAGCTCCCAAGCCTCCGCGGACGCGCCAAGGCTTCTGATAGCCAAGTACGCCAGCGGCAGCGCCGTCGCCGCGCCGACTAGCAGCGCCGTCGCAACGATGATGTCCGGCGGGCGCGGCCGACTGACAAGCCGCGCCACGCTTGGGAGCTGGAGGGAACGAAACGTTTGTATCGGTCGAGTCCTAACTACACTACGGAATCGCGCCTACTTCTCGCAGGAGCGCCTCCGTGCCTTCGAGATCGTCCAACAGCGCGAAGTTTATGTCTGGCCCATTGAGGCTTTCCAACGGCGGAAGAAGCCTGTGCGTCTTGACGCCTTGGATAAGCGGATACTCGTAGATAGACGCCGCGAAGTACTGCTGCGCTACTTTGGACAGCAGGAACCGGACGAACGCCTCCGCGTTCTCCGGGTTGTCGGCCGTGTCTAGGATGCCCGCGCCGGCTATCATCACTAGGCTTCCGGGTCCGCCGTCGTTTAGGAACAGGTTTCGCGCGCCGAAGTCGTCGCCATACTCGGCGATGAACCTGTGCAGATAGTAGTGGTTGACCAGCCCGACATCGACTTCGCCCGCGCCGGCTGCCGCTACGATGGGAGTGTTCTTCGGGTATGCGCCCACGTCGTTGGCTATCATGCCCTCTAGCCACTCGCGCGTCTTATCTTCTCCCCAAGTGTGGCGCATCGCGGTGACCATCACGCGGAACGATGCGTTGGCGGGAGGCCAGCCTATTCTGCCCTTCCACTTCGGATCTGCAAGCTCCTCGACCGAGGCTGGCAACTCGGATTCGTCTAAGTCGGTGTTGTAGACGATCACGCGCGCGCGGCCTGTTACGCCTACCCATCTGCCATCGGAGGCTCGCGCCCACTCAGGCACCGCCAGCGTTACGTCGGAAGGAAGCGGCGTGAACCTATCCGCGAGCGCGGCTAGCGCGCCGGGGTCCTGCGCCCAGAACACGTCGGCGGGCGAGTTCGCGCCCTCTTCCTGAATCGTGGCGGCTACAGCCGACGTTCCGCCGTACTTCACTTCCACGTCTATGCCTGTGGCGTTCTCGAACTGCTCGATTACGGGCGCGACGAGCGACTCGCTTCGCCCGGAGTACAGCACCAAGGTTCCCCGATCGCCGTCCATTATCATAGACGAGTCGGCAGTCATAGCAGCCGATTCAGCCATGTTTTGGGCTGCCGCGCTGGCTTCCCGCGCCGCCATGCTCGCGGCTTCGGCAGCCGTCGCCGCCATGCCTGCCGCTTCAGCAGCCTTCTGCGCGGCGGCGACCGCCTCAGCCGCGTCGTCGCCAACGTCGGAGTTTGCGTCGCTAGCCGCCCGCGCCGCCGCGCTGGCTTCCTGCGCCGCCATAGCCGCCGTCTCAGCGGACTTCGCAGCCTCCTGCGCGGCGGATACGGCTTCCGAGCCGTTCATTACGGCGCTGCTCGCGCCTTCCGACACCTTCTGGACTGCCGCGCTGGCCTCCTGCGCCGCCATGCTCGCGGCTTCGGCAGCCGTTGACGCCATGCTCGCGGCGGACGCGGCTTCTTGCGCCGCGTCGACCGCCGCGGCAGTGTCGCCCGCTGCGGGGCTTGCGCCGTTCGCCATCTGCGCCGCTTCGCTCGCCTGCATCGCGGCGGACGCGGCTTCCTGCGCCGCCATAGCCGCCGCCTCAGCGGACTTCGCGGCTTCCTGCGCGGCGGACGCGGCTTCCGCGCCGCCGGTGTCGACGCGCGCGCTTTCGGGCCTGCCGCCGCACGCGATGGCGACAGTGATTAGCGCGATGAGCGCCGCTCCCAAGGCGAGCCGCTTAGCCCCGCCTGTCCACAATAGTTTCGACACGGTAAACATCTAGTTTAGCCTCCTTGAATGCAACATTACGTTGCGGCTGATAACAATAGTTAGCATAGACTAACTATTATTCCACGTCAACACTAAGATTTTGCGTTAGGCAGACCATCGAGTTTGCCTATCCTCCCCCCGACGAGCCGACAGCCGCCTCCACCGCTGGGTTGCGCCGCTCGGCGCGCGCGAATAGAATTCAGGTATCGAAAACAGCCCGCAGCCTTACCACACCCCATATAGGAGGAAACCCGTGCTGCAACACTTCAAGGTGCCTGAAGACCAAGCGATTCTGGTGCAGGAAGCGCCGCTGCGAGAGACCGTGACCAGCGTGTTCAAGAAGATGGGCGTGAACGACGCGGACAGCGAGCTTGCCGCGGACGTGCTGGTAGTCGCCGATCTGCGCGGCGTCGAGACGCACGGCGTATCCAACATGCTGAGGGCTTACGTTGCGGGCTACGGCAGCGGAGAGCTGAACAACGCCCCCAACTGGCGCGTGACGCGCGAGACGCCCGCCACCGCCAACATAGACTCGGATCGCGGGCTGGGCATCATCATCACGCCCAAAGCCATGGAGATAGCCATCGAAAAGGCGAATAACGTGGGCGTGGGGATGGTGACCATCCACAACTCGCGGCATCTCGGCATGGCGTCGTACCATGCGATGATGGCGTTGGAACACGACCAGATAGGGCTTTGCGTAACGTCCTGCCCGCCCGGGGTTCTGCCCACGTTCGGAGCGGAGCCGAGGCTAGGCACCAACCCCATCGCGCTCGCCGCGCCGGCCGACAAGCAGCCGCCGTTCGTGTTCGACGCCGCCACCAGCACCGTAGCCGGCAACAAGCTAGGGCTAGCGCGGCGGCTCGGCAACACGCTGCTGCCCGGCTGGGTAGCCGACGCGGATGGCGAACCTATCATGGAGGAGGTCGATCCGCCGACGCCGGGCTACGAGGGGCGCGCGTCGTCGTTCCTGCTTCCGGTGGGCGGCACGCGCGAATCCGGCTCCCACAAGGGATACGGCTTGGCGTGCATCGTAGACATACTAGGCGGGGTGCTGTCCGGAGGCGGCTTCGGCATGGTTCCGGGAAGGCCCAACTTCGGGCATATGGTGACCGCCTACAACATCGAGGCGTTCATGGACACCGCCGAGTTCAAGCGCACGATGGACGACTTCTTGACGATGCTCAGGGAGACCCCGCCCGCGCCGGGACACGACCGCGTGCTGTTCCCGGGCTTGCCGGAGTCCGAAGACCAAGTGACCCGCGCCGAGCATGGCATCCCCTTCCATCCGGAAGTGATCGAGTGGTTCCAGCACATCACCAGCGAGCTGGACATCCCGTACACGCTGACTTAGAGGGCGCGGGAGCCGGGCATGCTCAGCATGCCCGGCTCCCTAGTCCAGCTCGACCGCGCAAGGTAGCCGACATGACGCTAACGAAAGTGAAGCTGGAGCGTTTCACCGCTTTCTCGAATCTGGAGTTGGAGCTTTCCCCCGGCATAAACGTATTCGTGGGGACGAACGGCACGGGCAAGACGCATCTCATGAAAGTCTGCTACGCCGCTTGCGACGTATCCAAGACCGGCGATCACTTTGGAGAAAAGCTCGTTCGGGTGTTTCTTCCATATCAGCGACGGCTGGGCAGGCTGGTAAAGCGGCAGCGCGGAAGCATGATGGGATTAGCGGAGGTGCATCGCCACGACCGTAGGTTGAGGGCGTCTTTCTCGAATCATGCTAAGAGGGCGACCTCCGCCAGAATAACCGGCGCCGGCCATTGGGCGGATCAGAAAATCGAGAGTGTCTATATCCCTGTGAAAGAGATGCTTTCCAACGCGCCGGGATTCCGGTCGCTCTACGCGAATCGCGAGACTCACTTCGAAGAAGTGTATCGCGATATCTTAGACCGGGCATACTTGCCGTTTCTGCGCGGTCGCATGGACGAACAGCGCAGGAGACTGCTCCGAATCTTGCAGAAGGATATCGCCGGACGTGTCACTGTATCGAACGAAGAGTTCTTTCTACGCAGTAGGCAAGGCAGTCTCGAATTCTCCCTGCTCGCCGAGGGAATTCGCAAACTAGCTCTTTTGTGGATACTGATAAAGAATGGCACACTGCAGAACGGCTCTGCCTTGTTCTGGGATGAGCCTGAGACTAATCTCAACCCGAAGCTGTTCGGCACAGTGATAGATGTCTTGCTCGAACTACAGCGTCTAGGCGCTCAGATATTCTTTGCAACCCACGATTACACCATTCTCAAGGAGTTGGACATACGTAGGGCTGACAGCGACTGTGTGGCGTTCCATTCGCTTCACCGAAGGGAGGAAGGTGAGATAGCCTGCAACACCTCGGACAGCTACTTAGGCATCCATCCCAACGCGATTGCGGAAGCGTTCACAGATCTCTACGATCGTGTAATAGAGCGCAGTCTACGAGGGATCGGATAATGGCAACGCTCACGGAAGGCAATTTGCAGATAACCATAGACAATGCGGTAAGTACTCGAAAGTTCGATGACGACAGCCATGGTCTAAGCCATTGCATGAAGGCGGTTGATTTCATCATAGAGCTTGCGGATCGTTATCTGTTCGTAGAGTTCAAAGACCCTCAGCACCCTCGCGCTGATCGAAGAAATCGTGACAGATTCATTCGAAGATTCACATCTGGCGAGATAGATGAGGAGCTAAAGTACAAGTATCGCGACTCGTTCCTATACGAATGGGCGTCAGGACGAGCCAACAAGCCCGTTCAGTACCTCGTTCTGATAGCCCTGGATACTTTGGACGATCAGATATTGCTAACCAGAAAAGATCGATTGGAACAGATACTGCCTTTGCTGGGCCCACATTCACGGTCGTGGGACCGCCCGATTGCAACCGATGTCAATGTGTTCAACATAGATTCATGGAACAGGGCGTTCCCGGAGTTTCCAATCGAGCGCATAGCGCCGACCGACGGCTGAACGAGCCGCCGTCGGCAGAGCCGCCTCAGTCAGTCTCCGCGACGCACAGCTCGCACATCTCCGCGAGATCGCCCGTGCTGGACATGCCCATGCACAGCTCGAATAGGCGGCGGAGCGCGTCGGCGGGCAGTACGCCATCTGTCAGCCAGCTCATCTTGGCTATCAGCTCCTCGTCGGATAGCGGGTTGTCGGGGTGTCCCTTCGGCTGGGAGACTTCTACGGTTCGCGTCGAGCCGTCCGTCAGCGTCGCCTCCAGCCGAACGCCGAAGACGCCATCCTTGACGAACGCCCTGTCCATGCGCGGGTCCACGACCAGACGGATGCGGTCCATCACCTCCAGCGTTCGCGGTTCGCTCCACTGCTCGCGCTCGAACTCCCGTAGCGTGAGGCGGCGGTTCGACAGCGCCATCGCCATCGCGAACGGCGTGGAGTGATCGGCCGACTCGCGGCTCTGCGGTCTGAACGCGCCGCGCGAACCCTGCACTCCCCCGCACACGTTGCGATGCCCGTACAGCGTCATCGCCTCCACCTCGTCCGCGCCGTCCACCTCCGCCGCGAGCGCGAGCGCGGCTTGAACCGCCGCCTGCGTGTATATCTGCGACGGGTAAGACTTGATGATGTTTCGATGCGTCGTCCACTCCGAGCCTAGCTTGTCGAACGCCTCGAAGTTCGGCGGCGCTCCGCCCATCGCGCCTAGCGTCTCCGCCGCGAATTCGAGCGAGTCGCGCGACGCCGTGACGCCGCGAACGGCAAGCTCCGCGCACTCGACGGCGCGCTGACCCACAAGCCCGACCGCGACGCCCTTGATGGACGGTATCGCGTCGCCGGGCTTGAGCCACGTGTTCAGCGCCATCCCCGTCGCGCCGGACAGCCCGGCGGCGTGAACCGCCGCGTCCTCGTCGCCGCCCATCATCCGCGCCGCCACTATCGGCGTCGTCCAAGCTATCTGGGTGAGCGCGTGGTATCCGCGCTCCATGAAATCGAACGAGCGGGCGAGCGCGCCTTGAATCTCGTAGAGCGCAACCGCGCCTAGAACGAGGTCGTCCGCCGAGAGACGCTCATTCTGCGCCACCGCGAGCAGCGGAGGGACGCCGTCGCTGAAGTGTCCTCCGCCGAACGATGATATGTCGTTGGCGTCGAGATAGCGCGTCATCGTCCCGTTGACGAGCGACGCCATCGCGGGCGAGGTGCGGTCTCCATAGGCGGCAAGCGACGCCCCGCCGCGCGGGGCAGAGGCGCGCGCGTACCCGACGAGCGCGCGGACGGGGGGATGCTCGTATGCGCCGACGGCGCAAGCCAGCGTGTCCGCAAGATGCCGGCGCACGGCGCGCTCGACGTGGGCGGGGACGTCCGACAGGCTCAGGCCGAACGCGAACTCCGCCATCTTTTCGGTGATGGTCATGGGTTTGGGCTGTGATTTATAGGATGGGAGGTTAGCTGATTTGCACGTTCGCCGCGGCGTGTCGAATCTCTTTGACTTTCCTGATAGCGTCGGATGCTGAAGCAACCGCAATGTGAGGCTTGAGTTTATTGATCCAAAGGGCTATCTGGTCGTCAGACTGTTCAGGGTATTTGTTCTGAAGGAAGAACGCCGTCGATAGTCTCTCGAGTGTGCGCGTATCGTTCTGTGACATTTCTAGAGCAACGAATCTGATGGCATTCTCATGGCCCTTGGAACGTTCGGCCGCGGGCTTGCCCCAACGCCCAAGCGCGAATGACGGACCGTATCCGGGATTCGGCTCCACCTCTAGCATCAAGCCAGCCCTCATATGGGCAAGCTCATTTCTGAGTTCGAAGCTGAATGGCCCGTGCAGGTAGAGTACGAACTGGTATCCTATTGGAACTTGCAGCAAATCCTGAAGGAACAGAACACTCTTCTGTATGTGGGTCTCGCCTGCCCAGCTTCCCTCATCTCGCATTGCCTGAATCAGTCGGCTTATCAGCGCCCGACGTTCTGGAGTTTTCATAGTATCCGTAATTCACACTCCTTTCAGGCTTGCATCTAAAATCTCTTCTTTATTCTTGTCCAGCCAGTTTCTTGCGTTTAAAACTAGAGCGGGATCCATCAAGACGATTCCAACGTCCACTGTCGGGATACTGCTCAGGGGGCTCGAAAGCGTATCAGCCGATACTATACGCCCTCGCGTGTCGATCACTGGGAATGTCGCGCCGACCTCAGATTGAGCGTAGCTCACTTTGCGTACAGCGTCTTCGCCAAACTGCCCAATGCACTCCTTGAATATAGTTGTCAGTGGGTCATCGTATTTCTCTCGATCGCTCAGTGTCGTCGTGTACAGAGGTCTATAATGCCTGCGTTCGACTATGCGGGCTGCGTGTTCATGACCGGCGACGGACGGATCCTCCGAGGCTATGGAGATTGCCTGTAGCGCCTCATTGTCAGTCAGGTGTCGCAACTCTGCCTCTGTGGTAGGAAACTGCCCCTGTGGAAGCCACTCGGCGAGAAATTCCTTGAGGTGAATGTCGTATGCAGCTCTGACCCGATGATGATATACCTGCATGAACATGAAGTACCGGGCGAGCAACAGGGCTTCCGTGGAGTGAATGCCTCCTTCTTCGATTCCAAGCATCGGCTCATCAGACTCTTGACTTGCAGGCAGTATCCGCATGGTGTCGATCAGGCGAAAGTGGTCGAATCTCCCATATGCCACGCCAGCATGATGCGAGTCTCGCAGGAGATAATCCATTCGATCGACGCCGAACGCCTCTCCACTGATTATCTCAGCGAGTAGCGCTTCCCAATTCGAGAATTCGTCTTCAGGCATCTCTTTGGGACCGACAGCTACCTTAGCAACATCCCTGGGGTTTATGGGAGGACGCATAGATTCCCATATCTCCCGCATGGAATCGCCAAGTACCAGTTGGGCGGTCAGCTTTTCATGATTCCATCCATTGGGCAATAACTCATGCTCGGCGGCGTGAGAGAATGGCAGATGTCCTATATCGTGGCACAGAGCGGCCATTCTGAGGACTTTGCGCCAGTAGCTTCTCTCGTCCCTTGGTATCTGCCTAACGACGCTAGCGACAGATTCATGCAAGTTGTGGTCAGCCGTGACGACATCGAAAACTCTCCCCGCCAACTCCATTACGCCAAGGCTGTGTTCGAACCGCTTGTGGGTTGCGCCCGGATAGACCAAGTACGACATTGCCAACTGATGAATGTGACGCAGTCTTTGTACTGGCGGCGAGTCGAGCGCGCGCCGTTCATAGCCATCCAGCTTGATGAAGCTATGAATAGGGTCTCTGATCTCATGATATGGCCCAGCTATCAAGCCGCCGCTCCGCGTGCATCACTCTGATGGCTTACTTATGGGAGGCCGATTATAGGTTGTTTGTTCTTATAGCGCAAGGCTGAATCCCGCCTCCCTACACCACCAGCCCAGCCCCGCGCGGCCGCCGCTTGCCGCCATGCACCGACGGCTCGGCGCACCACTTGGCGCATAGGCGGCGCGCCGCCCCGTAGGTCCGCTCGCTCAAGCCGAGCAGATCGCATATCACGCGGCGGTCGAGCAGCGCGCGGTTTGGGTCGACGTCCGCGATGTAGGCGGGCATAAGCTCGCGCTCTCGGAAGTCGTCGAATATCTTTTCGGATGTGGCTAGCTGAGCGTCCGACAGCGCACGGAGGTCTAGGATGGGCAGGGTTTCGGCTGAGCGGATGGATATTGATGCTTTGCTAGACTGTTGGCGGCTGCTGTGCCACCAGTATAAGAGCAAGCCGAGTGTGCTGTTTCCCCATATCGCAAATGCGTAGTCGAAACGGCCATCACCAAAGATCGCATTTGGCCATACACGCCCGCCAACCGACCGCTGATCAGTGAGCGCGACAGCAAGGGCTTGCGCCCCGAAAGTGAACTCGACATTCAGATGCGCGTGGCTTGCGGTAGCCCATACTCCGGCAGCCTTCTCTTCCATTCCCTGGCGTACCTGCAATTGCGAGTCTGGGGCGCATACTATCCTCGTCTCATTCTTGGCGTTGTGATTCCACAGTGCGGGATAAGTCGCGGTCGGGCTGGGCGCGGTCTTGTCAAATGGACCGCGCGGCGGCGCTCCGGTAATGTCGCGGCTTAACAGCCCCATTCTCCCAACGTCTTTGAGCGGGGCTGTCGACATCTCGATAGCCTTCGGCTCAGATGGAAGCCACAAGCTAGAATCCGCGAGAGCGCGAGCGGTTTGCGCCAGTGAGTAATCCGATATTCGGACTGCTCCCCACTGTCTGCCATCAGTCTGAGCGGGCGCGCGCAATTGTGCCCCAACAGGAACGTCGCCCACCTCGATGGACGCCCCGCCGTAAGGACCGTCTCCGATGCTTCTGGTGAAGCGGTCTTCGGCAAGGCTTCTGGCTATTGCGTCGCTGTGCGCGAATCCCGCTGGACGGGAGTTCAACGACACGAATACGTTGTCCACCTCGCCAGATGCAGCGGATTCTTCTGCTCCTATCTTTCTGGCGACAACCAGACACTCCGCCATTCCCGTATCCGACGAAAACGACATATCCTTGCCGTTCGCCGCGATGCTGAGAATGACAAGGTCGGCATACCGCTCGGCAATCATCTCGCGGAAGCCCGCCCATGACAAGCCCGCTGCGGCGGACAGCGGCAGCACGAGCGCGAGAACGCCGCCCGGCTTGAGCTTGCGATCCGCAAGCGCCGCGAACGCGGACGCGATGCCGGCGTTGCCGTTGTAGCAAGTCCCCTTCCCTGCCCGGTTCATGCGCTTTCCCATCGCCGTCTGGTCAGCCCGCGTCGCGCCGAACGCCGCGAACGCGGGGTTGGTCACGTCCGCGTGCGCGCCCTCGTGGTTCGTCGCCCGCGTAAACGGCGGGTTCATTATCACCAAGTCGAACCCTTCATCCTCCACGTCCACGACCACTTGCGCGGCGGTCTCCTCCCCCGCGCTGCCGGTTCGCATCGCGGGATCGCTGGTGTTGAACAGCGTCATCGTGGAAGAAGACTGCATCAGCTCCAGCGAGCCTATACGAACGCCGCCGTCTTCCTGCCGCCCGTAGGCGAGCGTGTACAGGCGCGACTTGCCGAACCCTACGGTGGGCTGCGCGCCGGAGAGCGTGGATCCGGTGATGTGGATAGCGGACGGCATCACGTCGCAGCCGTACAAGACTTCTTCCATCATCGTCGGATGGAGCGCTGCGGGGTCTCCGCCCGCGCTCTCGTGGCGCGCCGCGATGCGCTCGTACACCGCAGACAGCAGCGCGCCGGTGCCGCAAGCGAAATCGCCCACGCGCAGCGCGCCTATAGCGTCGGCGTCGCTCCAGTCCACTTCCATCTTGGCTACCGCCAGCCTCGCCAGCAGCGCGGCGGACGCGGGCAGCGTGTAGAACGTCGCGAGAAACTTGCGGTCGGCTATCAGCCGCTGGAAGATGCGCCCGGTGAGGTCGTGCGCTTGGTTCGCGCCGGTGGCGGCTACGTCTTCCACTGTGGTTCTCAGGTTCGTCAAAAGCTGAGCGGCTTCGGCCGCCGGAAGATGTTCCACGATGTCGCGCGCGAGCGCGAATATGGGGAAGTAGTTGACTTCTAGAATGCGCGCCCATGCGTCGAGCATGTTCGACTTGGGGCTGCCTGCCGACGCTGAGCAGAGCAGCGACAGCGGCTCGACGCCGTGCTGCCCGGCGAGCCGCTCGTGGAACACCATCGCATTTGCGACTATCGCTCCCGCCATGCGGTATGTCTGGATGACTTCGGACATTCCGAGCAGTTTGGCTATGCTGGATATGACGCCGGGCTTGGAGTCCGCCAGCGCGGTCAGGATGGACGCGGCGCGGTCGATGCCCTTCTCCAGCGCGTCGGCTGCGGCGTCGACGGCGCGCTGAGGCACGGACACCAGCCGAATCAGTTCCGCTAGGTCTTCGGCGTTGCCGTCTAGCCAGCCAGATTCGGGGAAGCGCGTCCCGTCCCCGTACAAGACGCAGTACGAAAGCCGCGCGTCGGATACGGCGGCGGTCAGGTCGTCGGCGTCCGCCACGCTGTGCGGGTACTTGAGCGCTATCGCGGCGTCTATCGCCCGTGCGGTTTCCGACACATCCAAGCCAAGCCGCGCCCGCGCCTCGCGCTCCGCGCCGTATGCGGGCATGAACTCCGCCTCGACGACGACGGGCGAGCGTCCGGGCGCGGTGATGAGGATGTCTAGCTGCAAGCCGAGGTTGTCGACTATCTGCCGAGTGTTCTCAGCGCGAACGCTGTATGCGGGAAGCATCCCGCCCAGGATGCCGCCTAGCTCGCGGTTGGCGGCGGGTTCGGTGTGGCGAGGCATGGCGGTCGTCCTAGCCCTTCAGCCGTCGAGCGCGTCAGGCAGCCCGTTCGCGTGCGCGCGGCTGAGGTCCGCAACGCTCACGTCGAGCAGCCCGGAGACGGTGAGCGCGTCTCCGCCCACTGCGCCTATCTCTATATAGGGCGCGCCCTCGCGCTCGCAAACCGCCCTGAGCTTGTCCGCGTCGTCCGGGCTTACGGTGACGATGATGCGCGACTGCCCTTCGCCGAACAGCGCGGCGTCCCATCTGCCGGACGCGGGCGCGGCAATCGCGGCTCCGACGCCGCCCGCTATAGCGCACTCCGCGAGCGCGACCGCCAGCCCGCCGTCGGAGCAGTCATGCGCCGACTTCGCCACTCCGCCGTTCACCAGAGCGCGGCAGGCGCGCTGAACCGCAAGCTCCAAGTCGAGGTCTATGCTCGGCTTGCCTGCGACGACGCCATGCTCGACTTCCAAGAACTCGCTTGCGGCAAGCTCGGATGCTTCGACCGCTAGAGACGGCCTGCCTATCAGCGCGATGACGTCGCCTTCGTCCGCGAACGCGGGAGTGGCGTGAATGGAAACGTCCTCGGTCAAGCCGAGCGCGCCCACTACCGGGGTAGGATATATGCCCTCCCCTTGCGTCTCGTTGTACAGGCTCACGTTGCCGCTGACGACGGGCGCGTCGAACCGTCGGCTGGCTTCCGCCATGCCGGACACGGCTTCGCGCAGCTGATAGTAGGTCTCGGGGCGCTCCGGGTTGCCGAAGTTGAGGCAGTCTGTGAGCGCGATGGGCGTCGCGCCGCCGCAAGACACGTTGCGGCAAGCCTCGGCTACGGCTATCATCCCGCCCGCGTAGGGGTCCAAGTAGCAGATTCGCCCGTTGCCGTCCGTCGCGACGGCAAGCCCCTTGCGCGTTCCCTTCACGCGCAGCAGAGCGGCGTCTCCGCCCGGCGATACTACGGTGTTCGTCTGCACCTGATGATCGTACTGCCGATATATCCACTGCCGCGAGGCGACGTTGGGCGACGCGAGCAGCTTCAGCAGCGTCTCCGATGGGCTGCCGTCCGGCAGAGGGAGCGCGGACAGATCGAACGCTTGCAACTCGTCCAGCCAAGGGGGCTTGGCTGCGGGCGGCTGGTAGAGCGGCGGATCGGTCAGCAGCTCGACGGGCGCCTGCCCGACGACGCTTCCGCCGTCGAGAATCGTCGCCATGCCGTCGTCCGAGACCTCGCCGATAACGTCCGAGCGCAGCTCCCAGCGGTCGAACGCCGCCTGCACCTCGCGCTCGCGCCCGCGTTCGACGACTATCAGCATACGCTCTTGAGACTCGCTAAGCATGACTTCGTAGGGTTCCATGCCCGATTCGCGGCGGGCGACTTTGGCTGTATCGATGCGGATGCCGACGCCGGCGCTGCTGGCGCATTCCACGCTTGCGCTGGCAAGCCCTGCCGCGCCCAAGTCTTGCACGCCGATGACCGCGTCGCTCTCCACAGCTTCCAGACACGCCTCGATGAGCGTCTTTTCGAGAAAGGGGTTGCCGACCTGCACCGTCGGGCGAAGCTCGCGCTCTTCCTCGAACGTTCTGGACGCCAGCCCCGAAGCGCCGTGAATGCCATCGCGCCCCGTGTCCGCGCCGACGAGCATCAGCAGGCTGCCGGGGCGCCCCGCGGTGGCGCGGCGCAGTTCGGAGTGTCGGAGCATCCCCACACACATGGCGTTGACTAGCGGGTTGCCGGCGTAGCTTTCGGAGAAGTAGACTTCGCCGCCAACGTCCGGCACGCCGATGCAGTTGCCGTATCCGGATATGCCCGCGACGACGCCTTCGAACAGGTATCGGTTGCGGCTGTCCGAGAGCGGGCCAAAGCGGAGCGAGTTCAGCAGCGCAATCGGGCGCGCGCCCATGGCGAATATATCGCGCACTATGCCGCCCACGCCGGTTGCCGCGCCCTCGTAAGGCTCGATAGCCGACGGGTGGTTGTGCGACTCTATCTTCATCACCACCGCAAGCCCGTCGCCGATGTCCACCACGCCCGCGTTCTCGCTGCCGGGCGCCACCAGCAGGCGGTCGCTCTCCGCCTCGAACATCCTCAGCAGCGGCTTGGAGTGCTTGTAGCCGCAATGCTCGCTCCACAGCGAGCCGAACAGCCCAAGCTCCAGCTCGTTAGGCTCGCGCCCGAGCCGATCGACTATGGTTTCGTACTCGCCGCTGGATATGGCGAGCTGGTCTAGGGTTTGCTGTGGTATGGGCATGGGGCGGGGTTCCGAGCGTGGTTTGGTTAGGGCCAGTTCGCATAGTCGAAGGGTGTGTTGCCAAGTCGTCCGTTGCGTGATAATCCGCGCCTGCGTCGATGAGCGCGGGCACGGTTTCGGTATGACCTCCCTAGCTGCGATGTGAAGGGGAGGTTATGCCGTATCGGACTCTGGCGTTGACATCCGCGTAGCCGGATACGAGCGCCAGCGCTGTTAGTGAAGTGGGGTATAGTCATTCTCGTCCGCCGCGTTTATTCCAGCCTGAAATAGACGTGCCGATTGCAGATATACATAGACAGGGTCTTGCCATTCTCGTCCGCCGCGTTTACTTCAGCGCCAGCGGATACGAGCGCCAATGCTATATCGGCGGTATGGCCGCCCGCAACGGCGTAGTGAAGCGGGGCATAGCCATTCTCGTCCGCCGCGTTTACTTCAGCGCCAGCGGATACGAGCGCCAACGTCGTCTCCATATGATCGCATGCAGCCGCAAAGTGAAGCGGGGTAACGCCATTCTCGGTTATCGCGTTTACTTCAGCGCCAGCGGATACAAGCATCAGCACAGTTTCCGTATGGCCATTCGCAGCCGCAAGGTGAAGCGGGGCATAGTCATTCTCGTCTGCCGCGTTTACTTCAGCGCCTGTGGATACGAGCGCCAACGTCGTCTCTGTATGACCATCCAAGGCGGCAAAGTGGAGCGGGGTCATGCTGTCGTCTCCAGCCACTGCGCTGGTGTCAGCGCCAGCGGATACGAGCGCCAGCACAGTTTCAGCATGGTTGTTCTCAGCCGCAAAGTGAAGCGGGGCATAGCCATTCTCGTCCGCCGCGTTTACTTCAGCGCCAGCGGATACGAGCGCCAGCGCTACTTCCGCATGATCGTACGCAGCCGCAAAGTGAAGCGGGGTCTTGCCATTCTCAATTGCCGCGTTTACTTCAGCGCCAGCGGATACGAGCATCAACACAGTTTCCGTATGACCATTCGCAGCCGCAAGGTGAAGGGGCATAAGGTGAAGGGGCATGCCGCCATGCTCTCCCCCCGACGCGTTAGGATCAGCGCCAGCGGATACAAGCGCCAACGCCTTGTCGGTATCGCCGTCCGCCGCTGCAATATGCAGCGGCGTAAATCCTCTCACATCCCCGGGGTTCACGTTTGCGACGACTGAGATTAGGAACTCCATCGTTTCGACGTGTCCCATGCTAGCCGCCACGTCCAGCGGCGTTCTGCCGTCCCCGTCTCGCGCGTGGATGTCTGCGCCAGCGGATACGAGCGCCTGCGCCATTTCAGTGTGACCGTTCCTAGCCGCGTCGTGCAGCGGCGTTGCGGCATTGCCCTGATCGGATTCCACGTTATTCCTCCATGCCGCCGAGCGAGTCTTCGAAAGCCGAATGCTCGCTCCACGGCGGGCCGAACAGCTCAAGCTCTAGCTCGTTAGGCTCGCGCCCGAGCCGTTCGACTATGGTTTCGTACTCGCCGCTGGATATGGCGAGCTGGTCTAGGGTTTGTTGGGGTACGGGCATGGGGTTGGGTTCCGGGCGTGGTTTGGTTAGAGCAAATCCGCGTATGTGTTGCCGGAGTCGTCCGTTGCGCGAGGATTAGCGCCTGCGTCGATGAGCGCAGACACCGTTTCGGTATGACCTTTCTCAGCCGCGGTGTGAAGGGGAGTTATGCCGTATTCTGTTTTGGCGTTGACGTCCGAGCCTGCGGCGATAAGCGCACGCACTGTTTCCGTATGACCTTCCAAAGCAGCAGTGTGTAGCGGGGTAACGCCATATTCTGTTTTGGCGTTGACGTCCGAGCCTGCGGCGATAAGCGCAGACACCATTTCGGTATGACCGTTCATGGCGGCGATGTGAAGAGGCGTTGTTCCTTCATCAATTGTTGCGTTGCCGTCCGCGTAGGCGGATACGAGCGCCAGAGCCGTTTCGGTATGACCGCCTATAACTGCGATGTGAAGAGGCGTAGCGCCATTATTTTCCCTCATGTCCACCACTGCGCCCGCGACGTGGATGAGATACGACACCATTTCGGCATGGCCGTTCTCAGCGGCATAGTGAAGAGGGGTAGCGCCATCCTTGTCTGCCGCGTTTACTTCAGCGCCTGCGGATACGAGCGCCAGAGCCGTTTCGCTATGATCTTCCATCGCCGCAAAGCGGAGCGGAGTCCAGCCATTCTCGGTTAGCGCGTTTACATTAGCGCCAACGGAGACGAGTTCCAACACCGTCTCGGCATGACCCTCCCCAGCAGCGATGTGAAGAGGCGCAATACTATGCTTGCCCGTCGCGTTTACGTCAGCGCCAACGGACGCCAGCTCCCGAACGGTTTGGGCATGACCTTCCCCAGCAGCATAGTGTAGAGGCGTAAAGCCGTCATCATTAGCCACATTCACAGAGACGCCGGCGGCGTGGATGAGAGTCAGCGCAGTCTTGGTATGACCGTGCATAGTTGCACTGTGTAGAGGGGTAAGGCCGATGTCATTTACCAGATGAACGTCAGTATCAACTGAGATAAGCGCCATGACCGTTTCAGTATGACCTAGCAAAGTCGCCGTGTGAAGTGGGCTGTTGCCATTTTTGTTTCTAGAGTTTACGTCGGCGCCGGCCAAGGCAAGCGCCTGCGCCATTTCCGCATGGCCATTTTCTGCCGCCGAGTGAAGGGGTGTGCGACTGTCTTCTCCCGCCACCGCGTTAGGATCAGCGCCTGCGGAGATGAGCGCCAACGCCTTGTCGGTGTCGCCGTCCGCCGCTGCAATATGCAGCGGCGTATATCCGGCTGTATCCCCCGGGTTGACGTTCGCGCCGACAGCAATTAGAAACCGCGCCGTTTCGACGTGTCCCATGCTAACCGCCACGTGCAGCGGCGTTCTGCCATCCTCGTCCAGCGCGTGGATGTCGGCGCCTGCGGAGACGAGCACCTGCGCCATTTCGGTGTGACCGTTCCTAGCCGCGTCGTGCAGCGGCGTTGTGGCGTTGCCCTGATCGGATTCCACGTTATTCCTCCATGCCGCCTAGCGAGTCTTCGGAAGCCGAATGCTCGCTCCACGGCGAGCCGAACAGCCCAAGCTCCAGCTCGTTAGGCTCGCGCCTGAGCCGCTCGACTATGGTTTCGTACCCGCCGCTGGATATGGCGGGCTGGTCTAGGGTTTGCTGGGGTATGGGCATGGGATGGAGTTGCGGGCGTGGTTTGGTTAGAGCAAATCCGCGTATGTGTTGCCGGAGTCGTCCGTTACATGAGGATTAGCGCCTGAGTCGATGAGGGCAGACACCGTTTCAGTGTGACCTTCCATAGCTGCGATGTGAAGGGGAGTTATGCCGTATTTGGTTTTGGCGTTGACGTCCGAGCCTGCGTCGATAAGCGCACGCACTGTTTCCGTATGACCTTCCCCAGCCGCAAAGTGGAGGGGTATGCCGCCTTGCTCTCCCTCTGCTAGGTTAGGATCAGCGCCTGCGGAGATGAGCGCCAACGTCGTCTCCACATGACCGTTCGCAGCCGCAAAGTGAAGCGGGGCAACGCCATTTTCGGTTGCTGCGTTTACTTCAGCGCCTGCGGAGATGAGCGCCAGAGCTGTCTCAGTATGACCATTCAAAACCACGTGGTGGAGGGGAGTCGCGCCGCTTTTGTCTTTGGCGTTGATATCTGCGTGGGCTGAGATAAGCGCCAGAACCGTTTCAGTATGACCGTCTATAGCCGCGCGGTGAAGAGGGGTATAGCCAATCTCGGTTGCCGCATTTACTTCAGCGCCTGCGTCGATGAGGGCAGACACCGTTTCGGTATGACCTTCCCTAGCTGCGTTGTGTAGGGGAGTTATGCCGTATTTGATTTTGGCGTTGACGTCTGAGCCTGCGTCGATAAGCGCACGCGCTGTTTCCGTATGACCTTCCGAAACAGCAGTGTGTAGCGGGATAACGCCATTTTCGGTTGCCGCATTTACTTCAGCGCCTGCGTCGATGAGGGCGGACACCGTTTCGGTATGACCTTCCCTAGCTGCGTTGTGTAGGGGAGTTATGCCGTATTTGATTTTGGCGTTGACGTCTGAGCCTGCGTCGATAAGCGCACGCACTGTTTCCGTATGACCTTCCCCAGCCGCAAAGTAGAGGGGCATGCCGCCTTGCTCTCCCTCTGCTAGGTTAGGATCAGCGCCTGCATCGATGAGAGCAGACACTATTTCAGTATCTCCCGCCCAGCCTGCTGCGTGAAGGGGGGTATAGCCTATTTTGTCTCTGGCATTGACATTAGCGCCTGCGTCGATAAGCGCACGCACTGTCTCGGTATGGCCATTCAAAACCACGTTGTGGAGGGGAGTCGCGCCGCTTTCGTCTTTGGCGTCGATATCCGCGTGGGCTGAGACAAGCGCCAGAACCGTTTCAGTATGACCGTCTATAGCCGCACGGTGAAGAGGTGTAAAGCCATCCGTGTCCGCCGCATTTACTTCAGCGCCTGCGTCGATGAGAGCAGACACTATTTCAGTATCTCCCGCCCAGCCTGCTGCGTGAAGGGGAGCCCATCCGCTTTTGGTTTTGGCGTTGACGTCAGCGCCTGCGGAGATAATCGCACGCGCTATTTCGTTATGACCCTCTGCAACTACGTGGTGGAGGGGAGTCGCGCCGCTTTTGTCTTTGGCGTTGATATCCGCGTGGGCTGAGATAAGCGCCAGAACCGTTCCAATACCAGCCGCATGGTGAAGAGGGGCGCAGCCATTCTCGTTCGCCGCGTTTACGTCCGCGCCTTTGGAGATGAGAGCCTGAGCCGATTCGCTATGATCTCCTCTTGCCGCATAGTGGAGCGGAGTCCCGCCCCGCTCGCTTAGCGCGTTTACATTAGCGCCGGCGGCGACGAGTTCCAACACCGTCTCGGCATGGCCCTCCCCAGCGGAGAGGTGAAGGGGTGTAATGCTATTCTCGCCCGTCGCGTTTACGTCAGCGCCAACGGAAGCTAGCTCTCGAACGGTTTGGGCATGACCTTCCCCAGCCGCGTCGTGCAGCGGCGTTATGCCGTCATTGTTAGTCGCATTCACAGAGGCGCCGGCGGCGTGGATGAGAGTCAGCGCAGTCTCGGTGTGACCTTCCCCAGCGGCATAGTGGAGAGGCGTTGTGCCGTTATTGTTAGCCACATTCACAGAGGTGCCGGCGGCGTGGATGAGAGTCAGCGCAGTCTCGGTGTGACCTTCCCCAGCGGCATAGTGGAGAGGCATGTCGCCGATGACACTCGCCCGACGAACGTCAGCGCCAACCGAGATAAGCGCCGTCGCCGTTTCCGCATGGCCATTTTCTGCCGCCGAGTGAAGGGGTGTACGTCTGTCTTCCCCCGCCGCCGCGTTGACGTCAGCGCCTGCGGAAATGAGCGTCAGCGCCTCGTCGGTGTCGCCGTCCGCCGCTGCGGTATGCAGCGGCGTGTATTCTCTCACGTCCCCGGGGTTCGCGTTTGTGTCGGCGAAGATTAGGAACTGCGCCGTTTCGAAGTGTCTCATGCTAATCGCCACGTCCAGCGGCGTTCTGCCGTCCTCGTCCCGCGCGTGGATGTCGGCGCCTGCGGAGACGAGCGCCTGCGCCTCGTTGGTGTCGCCGTTCCTAGCCGCGTCGTGCAGCGGAGTTGTGGCATTGCCCCGATCGGATTCCACGCTATTCCTCCATGCCGCCTAGCAGGTCTTCGAAAGCCGCGCGAGCTTCGGCTCGTATCCTCTGGAGCAATTTCGCAAATGCTCACCCTCCTCTACTATGCTAATTCCCACCCTGTTCGACAAGTGCGACGGCATCTCTCATCGAGCCGAATATCGAAAGTCCGTCCACGCCGCCCATCAGCGCGTCGCAGCATCGCTCTGGGTGGGGCATCATGCCCAGCACGTTGCCCGCCGCGTTGGTTATGCCGGCTATGGCGCGGCGCGAGCCGTTGGGGTTGGCTGAGGGGGCGGCGACGCCGTCGGAATCGCAGTAGCGGAACGCTACCCGCCCGCTCGATTCGAGCGCGTCCAGCGTGGCGTCGTCCGCGTAGTAGCTGCCCTCCCCGTGCGAAATCGGGATGGAGAGCGTGTCGCCCGCGCGCAGGCGGCTCGTGAAGGGGGTGTCGGCGGTCTCGACGCGCAAGTCCACCCACTGGCAGCGGAATTGCAGATGGTCGTTTCGCATGAGCGCGCCCGGAAGCAGCCCGGCTTCGCAGAGTATCTGGAAGCCGTTGCAGATTCCGATGACTAGCCCGCCGTCCGCCGCGAACCGCTCGACGGCGCGCATGACGGGCGAGAAGCGCGCTATCGCGCCGGGGCGCAGGTAGTCGCCGTAGGAGAACCCGCCGGGGATTATCAGCGCGTCCGCGCCGGCTAGGTCGGTGTCCTTGTGCCAGACGTATCGGGCGCGCTCGCCGAGGTTGTCGGTGACGGCGGTGAAGCAGTCGCCGTCGCTCCACGTGCCGGGAAAGACGATTATGCCGAATTCCATGCGATAGCCTCATCCGCCGCGCGAGATCACAGGCTGCGAAGCGCAGACATGACGGCGGCGTTTACCGCGCGCCCTTCCGCGCGCCCCCGAACGCGCGGCATTATCGTTTGCATCACCTTGCCCATGTCGCGCGGGCTAGTCGCGCCCACTTCCGCGATGACTTCGCGCGCAAGCTCGGCTATCTCGTCGTCGCCAAGCTGCTGGGGCAAGTATTCCATGATGATGGCAAGCTCGGCGCGCTCGCGTTCCGCGAGGTCTTCGCGGTTAGCATCGGCGAACGCCTCGATGCTGTCGCGCCGCTGCTGCGCCTGCCGCGTGAGTACTTGGAGAACGCCCGCGTCGTCCAGCTCGCCCTGAATGCGGATCTCCTGGTTCCGAAGCTCGGCGCGCACGTAGCGGATAACGTCGCGCCGCAGCGTGTCGCGGGCGCGCATCGCCTGCTTCAAGTCGTCGTCGAGTCTGGATTTCATGGTCATGGCTGCCGCCTCTTCTCGCCCATCGTCTCTTGATTGTCTTCACAGCTGCGACGCGGCGGCGCGCAGCGCGTTCAGCGTCCGCTCGCGTCCCAGCGCCTCTAGCGACTCGAATATCGGCGGCGACACGCGCTGACCGGTTGCGGCGACCCGCAAGGTTCCGAGCATCTGCCCTACCCTCAAGCCGAGATCGGCGGCGAGCGGGCGAAGCAGGCGCTCTATGGAAGCCGCGTCGAACGGTTCGAGTTCGCTGAGCGCGTCTCCCGCCGCGTCGAGCGCTCGGCGGGTTCGCTCGGCGTCCATGCCGCGCTGAATCAGATCGCCCGCGTCTAGCTCGACGCCGCGCGTGAACACGAACCGAACGAGCGGCGCGGCGTCCGCGAGCGTCTTGAGCCTCGTCTTGACGAGCGGCGCTATCGCGGCGACGCTGTCGGCGTCTGGCGCGATGTCGAATCCCGGCGGATGCTCCGTCCAGAAGGTCAGGATGGCTTCCGCCAATCTAGCGTCCGACACGCGCCTGATGTGCTGCCCGTTGATCCAGAGCATCTTGTCGAAGTCGAAAACGCCGTCCGAACGGCTGACGCGCTCCAGATCGAAGGCGGCTATCAGCTCTTCGGGAGTGAACAGCTCCGCGCTGTCGTCGAGCGACCAGCCGAGCAGCGACAGGCAGTTGAGCAGCGCTTCGGGCAGAACCCCCATGTCGCGGTAGTCCGTCACAGAGGCTGCGCCGTGTCGCTTGCTGAGCTTTGCGCCGTCGGGCGCGAGTATCACCGGCAGGTGGGCGAACTGCGGCATCTCCCAGCCGAGCGCGGCGTACAGCTGCACGTGGCGCGGGATGCTGGACAGCCACTCCTTCGCGCGCAGAACGTGGGTGATGCCCATGTGGTGATCGTCTACGACGGATGCGAGATGATAGGTGGGGAAGCCGTCGGACTTCAGCGCGATGAAGTCATCGTACAGTCTGTTCTCGAACGACAGTTTGCCGAAGACGACGTCTCCGAGCGTCGATACGCCGTCGCGCGGCATCCTGAACCGCACGGCGGCGGTTGCGCCCTCGGCGAGCAGGCGACGAGATTCGTCCGCCGGACGGCTGGCGCAGCGTCCATCGTAGCCGATAGTGTCCGCGCCACGCCGCCGCTGCTCGTCCCGCGCGCGGTCGATGCGCTCCTGAGAGCAGAAGCAGCGATACGCGCGCCCCGCGGCTATCAGCCGCTCGGCGGCGGCGGCGTAAAGCTCCAGCCGCTCGGACTGCACGTATGGCGCGCAGGGGCCTCCGATGTCCGGACCCTCGTCCCAGTCCAGCCCGACCCAGCGCAGCGAGTCGAGCATCGCTTCGACGGCGCCTTCATCGCGGCGGGCTTGGTCTGTATCTTCGACGCGAATCATGAACGCGCCGCCGTGCCGACGCGCGAACAGCCACGCGAATATGGCGGTTCTCACGTTGCCGATGTGCGGGTTGCCGGTTGGGCTTGGCGCGAATCTGACTCTTACGCTGTCGGTCATTGGGGTTTGGCGTTCCTGTTTTTTGCGCGCGGGCATGCGCGTGAATTGTAGCGCAATTGGCGGCGCGGCTTACAGGGTTGGCGCGGCGCGGGCGATACGGGAACCCCTACCCGCTCATCTGGGTTCCGGGCTTGCGCCATAACGATGGTTACGGCTACTAACTAAACTATAGGATATGAGGATGGTCGCGCGCGCTACGCCCCTACCCGCCCGAACGCATCTGCGGGAACAGCATCACCTCTCGGATGGCGCGCTGACCGGAGAGCAGCATCGCTAGCCTGTCTATGCCCATGCCAAGCCCGCCTGTGGGAGGCATTCCGTACTCGATGGCTATCAGGAAGTCTTCGTCCAGCCGGTCCCATTCTTCTTGGGGCAGGTCTTCCCGCAGCCGCTCTTGTTCTTCGAACCGCGCGCGTTGGTCTACTGGGTCGTTCAACTCGGTGAAGGCGTTGGCTATCTCCATGCCCGCCGCGAACGCCTCGAAGCGCTCCACTAGCCGCCCGTCGCGCTCGGTGCGTTTGGCGAGCGGGGAGACCTGCACGGGGTAATCCACTAAAAAGGCGGGCTGAATAATCGCGGGCTCCACCTTCGTCGAGATTATCTTGTCCACCAGACCCGCCCAGCTCACTTGGGCTTCCACCGCGATTCCCGCGCGCTCCGCAGCTTGCTTGAGGCTGTCGACGGTCTGGTGTTCGAGTATGTCTATTCCGGAGCGCTCTTCTATCTGCTCCACCAAGCTGAGACGAGGCCAAGGGGTGGCGAAGTCTATCTCGTGGTCGCCGTACTGCACTACGTGGCTGCCGCCGACTTCGTGCGCCACCGTGCTGACGAGTTCTTCCACCAGCTCCATAACGTCGTTGTAGTCGGTGAACGCCTCGTAAGACTCCATCGTGGTGAATTCCGGGTTGTGGTTGAGGTCTATGCCTTCGTTGCGGAAGATTCTGCCTATCTCGTAGACCTTTTCGAGTCCGCCGACGATAAGCCGCTTGAGATGCAGCTCGGTTGCGATTCTCAGGAACAGCTGTCTGCTGAGCGCGTTGTGGCGAGTCTCGAACGGGTGCGCCATGCCGCCGGCGGCTATCGGCACCAGCACGGGGGTTTCGACTTCCATGAAGCCGCGTCTGTCCATGAACCGCCGTATGGCGCTCACCATGCGGCTCCGCATAACCGCGATGCGGCGCGCTTCGGGGTTGGCGATGAGGTCGAGATACCGTTGTCGAAAGCGCGTTTCGGTGTCTGTCAAGCCGTGCCACTTCTCAGGCAGCGGGCGGAGCGACTTGCAAAGCACGGTGAATTCGCTCGCCTGAACGGTGATCTGCCCCGTTCGCGTGCGAATCATCTCGCCGGAGACGCCGATCCAGTCTCCAATATCCACGTCGCGCAGCGTTCGGTAGCTCTCGCCGAGCGCGTTGCTCCTGAACATCGCCTGTATCGAGCCGGATGCGTCTAGCAGGTCGCAGAACGTAACCCGCCCCATGCCGCGCATCGCCATGATTCTGCCGGCTATGGACACCTTCTCATCGTCCAGCCCCAAGTCGCCCGAGACTTCGGCGGACTCGAATTGACGAAGCGCGTCGCGCGTCGTATGGGTGCGCTCGTATCTGCGCGGATATGGGTCGATGCCCTTGCCGCGCAGAGCCTCCGTCTTGTCTAGGCGGACTCGAATCAGCTCGTCCAGTGGCGTGGGCATGCGTATTTCCTTGCTGTGGCTGTGCTGCGGCGGGGCGTTTACTCTATCGCGACTATCTTCAGTTTCCGAACGCCGGACGGCGTCTTCACCTCTACTACGTCGCCCTTGCGTCTGTTCATCAGCGCTCTGCCGACGGGCGACTCGTTGGATATCTTGCCTTCCAGCGGCTCGGCTTCGACGCTGCCTACGAGCTTGTACTTGCGCTTTCTGCGACGCGCGCCCTCTACGGTTACGGACGCCCCGATCTGCGCCACGTCGGGCGTCTTCGCATTGGGCGCGGCTACGATGGAGTTCGCCAGAATCCGCTCTAGGTCTAGGATTCTCCCCTCGACGAACGCCTGCTCGTTCTTGACTTCTTCGTACTCGGCGTTGTCGACCGCGCCGCCGCTCTCGCTGGCGATGTGGATGCGGGCGGCGACGTCCGGACGGCGCACCGCGCGCAGTTCGTCCAACTCCGCTTGCAGGCGATCCCTGCCTTCTGGGGTGAGGAAACTTCGGCGGCGGTTCAATAGCGACACTCCAACCAAATGAAGAAGCACGGAGAGGCGGCGAGCGCTCGGGCGCGTCTATTCTACAGCGGCGCGGCGCGCAATGGCTAGCGTTGGCGGCTAGTCTGCCGCGAACTATGCGCCTAAGCATATCCGCGTTCGCGCGCGAATGGCGCTATAATTCGGACGATACGAATGCAACCGAGCGGGGCTGACGGCATGGCGAATCGAAACGAACCTGTGGACGCGCTCATAATCGGCGCGGGAGCGTCGGGCGCGGCGTTCGCGTGGAGCCTCGCCAAGCGCGGCTTCGATGTTCTTTGCCTAGAACAAGGAGGTTGGGTGGATGCGTCTCAGTATCCATCGAACCAGAACGACTACGAGATACATAGACAGACGGACTTCAACCCGGACCCGAACTTCAGAGGGCTGCCGGAGGATTACCCCGTCAACGATGCCGATTCGCCCATCGCGCCGCTGATGTACAACGCGGTTGGCGGCAGCACGATACATTGGAGCGCGCACTTCCCGCGCTTTCATCCGTCCGACTTCAAGACGCGCTCGCTCGACGGCGTAGCCGACGACTGGCCGCTGACCTACGACGATCTGGAGCCATACTTCGACGAGAACGACCGCATCATGGGCGTTGCGGGCATGATTGGCGACACCGCCTATCCGCAGAAATCCGAGCGCCAGACGCCGCCGATTCCGTTGGGCAAAGCTGGCCAAGTCATGGCGGCGGGATTCGACAAGCTGGGCTGGCACTGGTGGCCCTCAGACTCCGCTATACTCACCGCGCCATACGACGGGCGCGCCGCGTGCAACAACTGCGGGCCATGCGACATCGGATGCAGCCGGGGCGCGAAGGCGTCCACGGACATCACCTATTGGCCCAAGGCGCTCGCGCTCGGCGCCCAGCTGCGAACGGGCTGCCGCGTGCGCGAGATAACCATCGGCAAAGATGGGCTGGCTAAGGGCGCGCTCTACTACGACGCCGATGGCGAGCTGCGCGAGCAGAATGCGAAATCCGTAATTCTCGCCTGCAACGGCATCGGCACCCCGCGCCTGCTGCTGAACTCGGCGTCCGCGCGCTTCCCCGACGGGCTGGCGAACTCGTCCGGGCTTGTGGGCAAGAACCTGATGTTCCACCCCTACGCGATGGTTACGGGCGTGTTCGACGAGCGGCTCGATAGCTACAAGGGTCCGATGGGCGCGAGCATCATCAGCCAAGAGCATTACGAGACGGATCTTTCACGCGGGTTCTCGCGCGGGTACGCCTTTCAGGTGGTGCGAAGCCCGGGTCCCGTGAGCGTCGCGCGCGGCGGCATCGGCGGACGCAGGCTCGATTGGGGCGAGAGCCACCACGCCGCGCTTGCGGAGCGGCTTGGGCGCACCATGACCATCGCGGTCATCGGCGAAGACTTGCCGGAGCTTCACAATCAGGTTGCGCTCGACGACGAGCTTACGGACAGCAGCGGCATACCCGCGCCCAAGATCAGCTACACGCTCAGCGAGAACAGCCGCCGCATGATGGAACACGGCATAGGCACGGCGAGCGAGGCGCTTCGGGCTGCTGGCGCGCATACCGTTACCCACAACCCGCTTCTGCGTCAGGCGGGCTGGCATCTGCTCGGCACCGCCAGAATGGGGGAAGACCCCGACGGCAGCGTGGTAAACAAGTCCGGGCAGTCTCACGACGTGAAGAACCTCTACATCATAGACGGCAGCGTGTTCGTTACGGCGGGCGCGGTGAACCCCACATCCACGATTCAGGCGGTTGCTCTGCTCATGGCGGACGACTTCGCGCGGAACGCCCGGCGCTCGGCGGCGTGAGCGGGGGGAGAAGGCGACGATGGCAAAATTCTTGAGCGAGGAGCAGCGAACGCTGCTGACCGCCGCGCTCGACCGGCTGATACCCGCCGCCGGCGCGATGCCGTCCGCGGGCGGAACGCGGGCGGCGGAATACATCGACGGCGCGGCAGCCGGCTCGCCGCGAATGGCGCGGCTGTTCGCCGCCGGGCTGCGCGCGCTCGAACTCGCGGCTGCGCGCAAGGGCGCGAGCTTCGTCGATCTGAGCGACGACGAACGCGATGACATCCTGCGCGGCATGGAAGCCAACAAGCCCGCGTTCTTCGAAACGCTGCTGGCGCACGCCTATAACGGCTACTATACGGATCCGAGCGTCATAGTCGCGCTTGGGCTGGAGGCTAGGCCTCCACAGCCGCGCGGCTACGTGGTGGAGCGCGGGGACCTAAGCTCGCTCGCCGCCGTAGTCGCGCGGGGAAAGGCGTATCGCGAGGCATGACCGCCGATTCATCGACGCAAGCGACGCGAGCGAGCCGCGAAGAGCGCGCCCGCCTGATAGGGCTGCTCTACACCGCCCACGAGCGCTTTACCGCGCTCGAAGCGACGGTGCGGTCGTGGAGCAAGCTGGGTTCGGCGGACGAGCCGGGAGGCGTCGAAGACACGTGGCGACACCTAAAGGCGAGCGCCGCTCCAACGCGACGGTTCGAGTCCAAGATTCTGGATCAGCGCGCCCGCACCTACCATCCATCCGGCGAACGCACAGACTCAGAGCCGCGCGGCGACTTCGATATGAGCCGCCTGCTGCTTCCCATGACTGAGATTTCGGATTGGGAGTTCGTAGAGACGAACGAAACCAGCGCGGCGGGGCGGCGCGCCATCGCGATAACCGCCGCGCCGAGAAGGCAGAGCGTGGAGAAGTCTTACAACGGCTTCGACGCCACCGAGAGCGGGTTCGACGTGCTGGCGGACTCCGAGCGCGGCATCCTGCTGGTAAAGACGACGTTCGAGAATTCGGTTGCGACGCGCGGCGGCGAGATTCACCGCTTGGAGTTCGCGGACCCGCCGCCGCCGGACGAAAGCCGCTGGCGCGAGATAGGCGAAGTCGTGTCGCTGATGTACGACGCGCGCCACTCTTTCGACACGGTTCGCATGTCCAGCCGCCGCTGGCGCCCCGTTCCCGGGCAGCCTAGCTTCGCCAAAGCGCTCGAACCTAAGTGGATCGAACACGTCTGGGCGGACGGACACGCTAGGTTCAGAGACGAGACGACCAGCCTGCAAGGGACGCAAGTCAACGTCGTCAACGGCGGCGTCTGGTGGCGGCTGCGCTGGTTCGGAGACGTGTTCACGAACGCGCCGCTCGAAACAATCGACGAATCCGCAAACGCAAGCGTAGGCTCGCATCGCTCGGCGGCGTACTACCCGGACGCCGAGTATGCCGTCATCTCCAGCTACCACCTAGACCCGTCCTGGCTCATATCGCGCATGTGGCTGACCGTCGTCGAGCGCGTGAGGCATCTGGGGCGCGAGGCGATAAGGCTGCGCGGTGAACCCGTACATCCCGAAAAGCCTGTGGCGGACTTGAGCTTGCCCGAAATAGACCTCTGGGAGTTCGCGGACGCATACGACCTGCTCATAGACGCAGAGCGCGGCGTCCTGCTGAAGATAACGTCCTTGCGCGGCGGCATGGAGCTAGAGACGCGGGAAGTCACTGCGATAGAGTTCGACGGCGAGATAGCCGATGACGTGTTCGAGCCGCCAGTACCGCCCGGCGCGACCGTGACCGTCTTCCCCCTCGATTAGATCGCTAAACCGCGCTGGAGACGCATCCATGCAAGAGCAGCTCGCGCCATCGTTCGCGTGGCGCAACCCGACGAGGATAGTCTACGGCGTAGACGCGCTCGACCGTCTCGCGGACGAAACGCGCGCGGCGTCAGGTTGTCTCGAAACTCGCGTGTTCTTGGTTACGGGAAGATCGTTCCTGCGGCGGCGGGGCATCCTTCAGCGCGCGACGGATCTGCTGGCGGGGTTCGGCTTGACCCTGCACGAACGCGCCGCGCCGTTCCCCTCCCCGTCCGACGCCGACGAAGCGGCTGCCGCCTGCCGAGCGGCGGGCGCGAACGTCGTAGTAGGCATCGGGGGCGGCAGCGCGCTCGATCTGGCGAAAGCGGCGGCGATACTCGCCACGCACGACGGGACGGCGAAAGACTACTCCACCGGACACGCGCGATTCGAGCGTCCGAGCCTGCCGTTCGTCGCCGCGCCTACCACGTCGGGCAGCAGCAGCGAGGTCACGTCCGGCTCCGCGCTGTGGGACTGGGACGCGCGCGCCGTGTTCGGGCTGAACGACGCGCGAATGTTCCCAACGACCGCAATCGTAGACCCGCGGCTTGCGATGACGATGCCGCAAACGCTCGCGGCGAACACGGGCATGGACGCATTCACGAGCGCGTTCGAGAGCTACTGGAACATAGACGCGGACCCTATATCCGACGCGCTCGCGCTGGAGGTTATCCGCGTCTACTCGCGTCAGCTAATCCGCTCCGCGATACAGGGCGACATCGAATCGCGCGCCGCGTGCGCGCTTGCTGCGACGATGGCGGGCATCGGATACAGCAACAGCGCGCCCAACGCCTGCCACGCCGTGGGCAGCCCGCTGACGCTGCATTGGCGCGTGGAACACGGGCAATCCGTCGCCATCACGCTATCGCCATTCCTGCGATGGTGCGCGCCCGCCATATCCCACAAGATGCCGCCCCTGCTCGCCGCGCTCGAAGTAGACAGCGTGGATGCCGCCTGCGCGAAGGTCGAAAGCATAATCGAGCGCTCAGGATTGGCGACGCGGCTATCCGCGCTCGGCATCGGCGAAGACGACATCGCGCGCATCGTCAGCCGAACGCGCTGGGATCGCATGGCAAAGCTGCCGCTGGCAATGGACGCCGACAATCTGACGGAGACGCTGCGCGGGATTGTGTAGCGGGCGATTGTCGTCCGAATCAGGATTCGCAAGATTCCGGTATCGTCGGAATGATGATATAGAAGCCCGCCCCGCACCCCTATACGGGGCGGTAATCCATGCTCGAAACCCATGCCCCCGCCGCTCTGGATATATGCGCTTATGCAATTTCCGCAGGATAGTTGCAAATCCCGCGCATCCTCTAATCCTCAAAATCCTGATTCAGACTGATATCCATGGGCGGCGGCAAAGTTCGACGGCATTTCACCGCGTGCCGCCGTAGCCGCACGCGCACAGAGACGAACAGGAGAATGACAGATGGACGCAACGCTGAGACCGTCCAGAAGGGGGAGACTGCGGGATCAGGAGCGCAACTTCAGGGCGTGGGAGCGCCGCTACGCGAACCCCGACCTGACATGCCGCCACTGCCCGCACGACAACACTACCCATCTATCCGCGTCCGGGCAGCCCCACTTCTTCACGCGAGAGGGAAAGCGTACACCAGTTTTATGAGCATATTCAATGCTAATCCCACTTCTTCACGCGAGAGGGAAAGCGCAAGATAGTAGCCAAGTACGTGGAGATAATCCTGGCGTTCTGCACCGCGTGCGCGGAGGAGATCGGCACGTCTCAGGTGATCTGCTACAAGCGGAGCATTGCGGTGGGCGAGCGGCTTGGGCGGGCGAACGGGCGGTATGGAAGTTTATAGACGCCGCGCTGTTATCGAATGAAGCGGAAGCTGCATCCTTTCAGACAACACAATGCCGAACCGCAGTCCGCCCGCCTCTAATCTCTTGAATGTCTCGCCGCCGTTTTGGGGAAACGGCGCAAGCCGTACTATGTCAGCTAATCGCTGTTCTGCCTGACAGATTCCTCGATAGCGCGGCGGTAACCGCCCTCATCTGTGAAGTGGCCGTCCTTGCCCTGCTTGTCGGTTTTGTCCACGTGAGTCTGTCCGGTTTTGCCGACCACTGTGCGCTCGAATTTCCCGCGCCCGCGGTCGGTTGTGTAGCGATACGTCTTGTTCGGCAATATAGCCTCCTTGCAACCATCGATTCTTGATTCATTGCTTGCTACGCCCCATCCCTCTGGATTCCGTCTTTCGACGGAATGACGGCTGGGAGCGCTAGAGAATGGCCGTTGGGGCGGATGATTCCCTAGATCGACTGCCCGAAACCGGTGAGCGGGCGCACGAGATACCATGTCCGCCCGCGCGATTCGGCTACTTGGATGTGAGGTGCCAAGACCGGCAGGCTTCATTGTAGTATACACGCAACCCCCGCACGCCCCGGTGCGCCACTACCATCTCCGCGTCCTTCTCAGTAGCGTAAGCGTTCTTCCCGCACAACGAACACCGCGCAAACGATATCTCATAGTAATCTTGTGGCATCTGCCTTAGCGCAGCCTTGGCTTGTCCGCGGTTTGCCATGTTCGTTCCTTCTTTCATGTCTTGGTCATTTTGGGCATCGAGCTGCTAACTGAGAGGGTCTCGGACGAACGCAAACGCCTTGCTAGCCTGCCGCCGCCTCATCCTCCAGCAGCTGGCGCAGCTTCTCGCGCGCTTCGCGGATAACTTGCGTCTGCTCAGCTATCTTGGCGAACAAGTCCGCCCGCGCCGCAATGCCCTCCCCTATCAGGAAGGCGGCGGCTTCGGAACGGCTGTTGGTTACGCCGGAGTCTACGAGGTCGTCCAGCTTCTCTAGGCTGTCTTTGCTGACACGCACCATAACCACGCTGTCGCGCGTTTCGCGCACGGCTTTGATGGAGTCGCGGATCGAGCCGCCTACGGTGGCGGCTACTTCCTTGCCCTTGTCGATGGTGTCGCGCACTGCCTTGTCCACGTCGTCGAGGTCGTCCAGCGATATGGTGATGCGGCGGGAGCGATGGGGAACGTCGTCCGCCTGTCGCTTTTCCCGATCCGCCCGCTCTTCGCTCTTGCGACATTCGCTCACGGCTTTCTTCCTTTCCTAGCTATCTCATTACGTGTAATTGCATTATACGAACTCGGCGTTTCGGGCGCAAGGCGCGTTTGACCAAGCTCGGCGGGTAGGATAGCGTTATAGGAGCTCCGACGATACGCGCTCCCGCGATGTCGGGGGCGCTTTCTTATGGCAAATCCGCCCGACTACACAGACAGAGAACACCTCTCCACGCAATCCACGGCGCCGCGCCGCGCTCGACCGGCCCGACGCGGCAGGCGCGGACGCCCGACGCGCGACCTCACCAAAGGCAGCGTTCCCGCCAACCTCTGGTATCTGGCTTGGCCTCAGGTAGCAGAGAGCTTCTTGAGCGTGGTGGACCAACTCGCGGATCTCATCTGGGCAGGCAGGCTCGGATTCCAAGCGCTCGCCGGGCTGGGCGTGGCGCAGACGTATCTTATGCTGCTGATGACGGCGCGCATGGGGCTGGACGCTGGGATGCGCTCCATGATCTCCCGCGCGGTGGGGGCGCGCGAGATAGCATACGCCAACCATGTGATGCTTCAGGCAATCACGATAACCACCGCGTACTCCATCGCGCTGGTGGCGGTGGGGATGCTGCTGACCGAACCGCTGCTGCGCGTGATGGGGCTGAACGATGAGGTAGTGCGGCAGGCGGCGGGGTACATGCGCTTCCAGTTCTTGGCGATGTCCATGATGGGAATGCAGCGGCTGACTGCGGGCGCGCTTCAGGCGTCTGGAGACAGCGTCACTCCGCTCAAGGCGGCGTCGGTATCGAGGATTGGCCACTTGGCGCTCAGCCCGTTCCTGATATTCGGCTGGTGGGTGTTTCCGTCGCTGGAGCTTGCGGGCGCGGGCGCCGCCAACCTGATAGCGCAGTGCGCGGGCGTCGCCATGAACTTCGCCGCGCTGTCGAGCGGCAGATCCCGCCTGCAACTGAGCTTGCGCGGATACCGCCCGGACTTCCCCATGATGTGGCGCATACTCAAGATAGGCATTCCCGCGTCCGTAACGGGCGCTCAGCGGGCGGTGTCGCAGCTCATCGTCGTGTTCTTCGTCGCGCCGTTCGGGGCGAGCGCACTTGCCGCGTTCGCGCTGTCGCGCCGCGCCGAGAACACCGTCAACCACGCCAGCCGAGGGCTGGGGCGCGCCGCCGGCGCGCTCGCGGGGCAGAATCTAGGCGTCGGATATACCGACAGGGCGAAGAAGTCGCTCATGTGGGCGCTCGTCTACGCCGGCGTCGCAAGCCTCATCGTCGCCGCGCTGTTTCTAGCGTTCCCGCGCGAAGTGGCGTCGTTCTTCAACTCGGACGGCGAATTCGTGGCTCAGGCGACGGTGTGGCTTCAGATTCTCGCTGTCGGATATTTTTCTATGAACGCGGTGCAGGTGTTCACGCAGGGTTTCAACACTACGGGCGCGACGTTCGCGCCGATGGTGATAATGCTTGCGACTATGTGGCTGGTGGAACTGCCGCTTGCGTTCGCGCTGTCGCAGTTCACGCCGCTGCAAGAATTCGGCGTGCCTGTAGCCATAGTCATCGGCATGACCATAAGGGCGATAGCGTTCGCGGTGTACTTCGTTCAGGGCAAGTGGCTTCGCACGGGTCTGATGTGAGCGGAGCGGGCGCGGCGCTGTGCTATGCTTATCGACGTGAACCGCCAATGCGGAGGACCCGAATGAGCGCAGGCAACACAACCGAATCCAGCCCCGCCGAACGCCGCCGATTCGCGCTTCCGACGATGCCGCCCATCGCGCTTCCCGCAGTTGCCGCGACGCTTGCGCTAGCGGCCGACCAAGCCACCAAGATGATAGTGCGAGACAGCCTCGCCATAGGCGAATCTTGGCCAAGAGAAGGGTTCTTCCGCTTCACGCACGGCGTCAACAGCGGCACCGCGTTCGGGCTGTTCCCGGATCAAACGCTGCTGCTCACTATCGCATCGGTCATAGCCATCGGCTTCATCGTCTACTACTACCACGCTCACGGCGGCGGCGGTTGGCTGTCGCAGCTCAACGTCGGGCTGCTGCTCGGCGGCGCGTTCGGCAACCTGATAGACCGCGTAGTCGCGGGGCGGGTTACGGATTTCATCGACGTAGGTCCATGGCCCATCTTCAACATAGCCGATTCGTGCATCACAGTCGGCATCGCGCTGCTCATCGGAACGGTGCTGCTCTCAGGCGGAGACGATGCGAAGCCGACGGAATCCGACGCAGCGGACGGCGGGCGGCGGTGAGCGACGTTCGCGTGTTCGAGTGCGAGCGAGACGCGGGGCGGCTCGACCGATTCCTAGCCGAGCGGTGCGCCGACCTCTCCCGCTCCCGAATCCAGCGACTCATAGCCGAAGGCGCGGTCGCGGTGGACGGTCGCCATCCCGCCGCCTCCCATCGGCTGCGCGCCGGCAGCCGCGTCGCCATCCGCGTTCCCCCGCCCTCGCCGACGCATATGCGGGCGCAGTCCATACCCATCGCAGTCTTGCACGAGGACGACTATCTGCTGGTCGTAGACAAGCCCGCGGGCATGGCGGCGCATCCGGGCGCGGGGCATCCCGATTCGACGCTGGTAAACGCGCTGCTAGGGATGCGGCTCGACATCGGCTCGGTGGGCGGCGCGCTGAGACCCGGCATCGTTCACCGGCTGGACAAAGACACCTCCGGGCTGATGGTGGTGGCGAAGACCGATCGCGCGCACGCCGCGCTGACCGCGCAGTTTAGAGATCGCTCGGTGCGGAAGGGATACCTCGCGCTCGTCGCCGGCGCGCCTGAGCCGCCGGCTGCGATAATCGACGCTCCGATAGGCAGAGACCCGGACGACCGCAAGCGCATGGCGGTAGTGGACGACGGCAAACCTGCGACGACGACGTACAGGACTATCGAGCGATTCGCAGGCTGCGCCTACTTGGACGTTCGCCCCAAGACGGGCAGGACGCACCAGATACGTGTTCATCTGGCATCCATCGGATGCCCCGTAGTCGGAGATGCAACCTACGGGCGCGCGGACGCGCGAATCGGGCGCCAATTCCTGCACGCGGCGACGCTGGAGTTCGAGCATCCCGTCAGCGGCAAGCGGATGCGGTTCGAGCGCCCACTGCCGGATGAGCTAAGCTCCGCGCTCGACAGACTGCGCTGACATCATCAGCCCCTGCACTGGCACGAGTCGCTTGCCGACAGGATCGACACCTAGGAACGCCTCCTCCAGCGCCAGCGCGCCAAGCAGTGGCGGCGTTCCTTCGTCGTCGAACAGAACCAGTGTGATGACTTCCCTACCCTCGAAACGCATCCGGGTTCGCCCGACCTGCATTTCTCTGACCTCGCCTTGGGCGAAACGGAACGACTGACTCATCAGCGGGACAACGCCCATTTCTATCAGCACGGACGCCGGGGCGGATGTGATGGACGCGCCTGTATCGACGAGCGCATCGAGGGCGGTCCATCGCTCGCCATTCGAGTCTCCGATGTCGATTTGCACGCTGAAAGTTCCCATGAAACCCTCCCCCTATTTTCTCATCTCGCAAAACCCATAATACGGCGCGCTCGGGCGATTATAGTATAAGGGTATCGGATGAATCCGCCGCCTTCGACTGCGGATGGACGACCGGCTGTGATAGACTCTCCCATTGTGTAAACAAGTAAGACTGATGGGAGCACCGTCATGACAAGCGAAACGAACCGCCGCGTAGTCTTGGCGTCTAGGCCCAGCGCGTACCCGGAGCCGCATCACTTCAGGCTGGAGGAAGCGCCGATACCGCGCCCGCGCGAGGGGGAGGCGCTGGTGAAGACTATCTGGCTGTCGCTGGACCCGTACATGCGCGGGCGGATGCGCGAGGGTCCCTCCTACGCCGCGCCCGTGGCGGTGGGCGGCGTGATGACGGGCGGCGTTGTCGGGCGCGTGGTCGAATCCCGAACGCCGGAGGTCGAGATTGGCGATATAGTGGAAGGATCGCTCGGCTGGCAGGAGTACGCGGCGGCGCGCCCCGGACAGCTGCGGAAGGTGGACCCGACGCTGGCGCCAATCTCGACGGCTATCGGCGTTCTAGGAATGCCGGGCATGACGGCGTACTTCGGGCTGCTGGACGTGGGCAAGCCGGAAGTGGGCGATACGGTGGTGGTGTCGGCGGCGTCCGGCGCGGTGGGGCAGATAGCCGGGCAGATAGCGCGCATCATGGGATGCCGAGTAGTCGGCACGGCGGGCAGCGCCGCCAAAGTGGATTTCATCGTCGACGAGCTGGGATTCGACGCCGGCATCAACTACAAGACGCAGGACGTCGACGCCGCGCTAGCCGCCGCCTGCCCGAACGGCATAGACGTCTACTTCGACAACGTGGGCGGTCCCGTGACGGACGCGGTATTGCAGCAAATCAACACCTTCGCGCGCATCTCCGTATGCGGGCAAATATCGCAGTACAACCTAGCCCAGCCTGAGCTTGCGCCGCGCAACATGGGCGTCTTGATACAAAAGCAAGCGCGCATGGAGGGGTTCTTGGTATTCCAGTTCGCATCCCGCCACGAACACGCCCGCCAGCGCATGGCGGCATGGATACGCGGCGGAGACCTGCGCTACAAGGAAGACGTGGTGGACGGCTTGGAGAACGCGCCTTCGGCATTCATCGGCATGATGACGGGGGAGAACTTCGGCAAGCTGCTGGTGCGGGTGAGCGGGGGGTAGGCGGGCGGCGCTTCGCCTGTTTAGGAGCGCCGCATAGACTTGCCCCGCGATGGGGCAGCCTTCGTGAGTTGCCACGATGCTGACTTGCAGGAATGCGTTTCGTCTCGAGGTTTTGTTGGCCCACCGTAATCCTATTGTGATGGGTCGCAGGGATCGGCGCGTATAAGTATCGGTGAACTGGCGCGCGACGAATGAGCAGGGCGAGGGTTGCCGCCAGCGCATCGACGCGGAGGAACGGCGAAGGCATGGGGGGATTTCTAACTCTGGCTGAGGAGTTCTCATGGGACACAGAACGGCAGATTGAGTTCGGAGAGGTCGTTGTCCGGAACATGTCTCAAACCTGCCGGAATGCAGCCGGTGAATTTGTTGCAGCCGAGTTGCAGCCATTTCAAGTTAGTGAGGTTGCCGAGTTCAGGCGGAATCTCCCCGCTCAGATTGTTGCCTGTAAGATGTAGCTCTTCCAAGTTAGTGAGGTTGCCGAGTTCAGGCGGAATCTCCCCGCTGATATCGGTGCCATACAGATACAAGGACTTCAGTTTGCGGAGGTTGCATAACTCGCCAAGTGTATCTCCACTCATCGAAAATCCATCAATCCAAAGTTCCTCCAAGTTGACAAGAGATCCTATATCAGGCGGTATCTGTCCTGTCAGGTTAGTTGAAACTAAATTCAAGTCTCTCAAATTTCTGAGATTCCAAAAACTAGCTGGGATATTCCCATAAAGACGATCATTATTATCGAGTCTGAGATCCGTGAGTTCTCTGAGATAAGCTATACTAGTCGGTATCTTTCCCATTAGTCCGTTCATGCTGAGATTGAGTTGTGTTACCTCTACATTGGAGGGGGAAGTGACCCCGTACCAATTGCCGATTGGAGCGTCGGTCAGCCAGTTCGTGTTGTTCGCCCAGTTTGGGCCATCGGTGGCTTCGTACAGGTCGATAAGAGCAATCCGGTTCATAAGGGCTGGCTTCCCAATCTCATCGACCAAATCGCCTGGAGTCTGAAAGCGGGCTTCCGGCATATTCTCCAAGCACTTGCCAATTACATGATCGATAGCGACAGGAACGCCGGAGCGGATTTGATTTACCGGTTTGGGATTTCCCACATCGAACGATCGCGTTCCTGTCAGCATCTCGTACAGCACTATCCCAAGCGAGTAGATGTCGGAACGGGTGTCGACGCGCTCCCCTCTTGCCTGCTCAGGAGACATGTAACCTCGGGTGCCCATAGCGACACCCACGCAGGTCAAAGTCGACAAGTCTTCCGCGCGAGCCAATCCGAAATCGGTTACTTTGATGGCGCCGTCCGAGTCGACGAGCAGATTTTCCGGCTTGATGTCGCGATGGATGACTCCATGATCGTTCGCGGCTTGAAGCCCGAGCGCGGCTTGGCGGCAAATGTCCACTGCCCTACCAATCGGCAATTTTCCCATAGACTCGATCACATCGCGCAAGCTGGCGGGAAGCAGCTCCATAACGATGAAGTGAACATCGTCTTCCTCTCCGTTATCCAGTATGCGGATAACGTTGGGATGGTCGATCGCGGCTGTCAGCAATGCCTCGCGCCGAAAGCGTTCGAGACTTTGTCCATCGCCGTCATGACGGTTCAGCGTCTTTAGGGCGACTACCTGCCCTGTGGCAGCGTCCCAAGCGCGATATACGCTGCCCTGTCCGCCGGACGCGATTTCGCTTAGGATTCGGTATCCGCCGATTGTCTTGGTCGGCATAGTTGACTCCAGCTTGCTAGGGTGGATCTTTTACACTGCTACACTGCCGTTACGGAAACGCCTTCCCTCACTGAGACCTCGACATCCTCGGCAAGCGCCTGCGCTCCAGCAGCCCTGACATCCCGAAGCAGAACGTCAGGAACATCCACCTCGATCGCCCCAACCACTACGTGCGTGGCGTGTTCTCCGGGAAGAACCTGCTCTTTATGCGTATCCGCATGTTCTTCGAGTATCAGCTCTAAGCACTCCGTAGCCATCTCCATCGCTTCTTCGGGCGTCTTGCCCCAGGTGGCGACCTCCGGGTAGTGCGGCAGGATGACTTGATAGCCGTCTTCGTCTGGGAATAGGAAAACCGTAAACTTATGCTTTGCCATCAGAGTGCCTCGTCTGCAATTCGGTCGAATTCTCTCGTCGTCACTCTAGCTCGTCTCTTGATATTGCCCAGAGTCCCGACCGCCACCTGTCTATTGGACAATGGCACGGATATGTTGAAAGGCTCTCCCTCTTTCCTAAAGATGGCGTGCGATCCGCGTTGGCGGACGAAACGCCATCCCAATCGCTCCAAGATCACGATGACTTCTCTCGGTCTGTAGCGTCTTGGCATATCGCGTTCGGGGATGTATCGGGTTAGTCAGTAGCTTTGGCAGGGGGCACTCGCCACCCCACCCATCTGGATTCCAGCGAAAGCCGTAATTACGGGTTGACGGTTCATAGGACAGGGTGAGGATAACAATTTGGCGGATGATAGAGTGTAGATTTTCAGAGAAATCACCCATACGTGGTTGGATGAGGGGCAAGCGCCGCACCTGCCCCCTACTATGATGGTTGTCCGCTCTAGCCCCCGCCATTCTCCCGTATCGCCTTGCTCACAGCCGCCAGGTTCATCGGCAGCTCGCGTATTCGGATGCCGGTGGCGTCGTAGATGGCGTTGGAGAGCGCGGCTAGCGGACGGCGCCAGAGGCACTTCTAGCTCTGGCTGAGGAGTTCTCATGAGACACAGAACGGCAGGTCGAGATCTATTAAGTTCTCCGCCCATTTCAAACTTACCGGGATGCAGCCGGTGAATTTGTTGCCGTCGAGAGTCAGCTCTATCAACGAAGTGAGGTTGCCGAGTTCAGACGGAATCTCTCCGCTCAGGTTATTGTTGGTGAGATCTAGGTCTTCCAATTCGGTGAGGTTGCCGAGTTCAGGCGGAATCTCCCCGCTCAGATTGTTGGCATTAAGCCACAGGGTCCGTAGGTTAGCAAGGTTGCCGAGTTCAGGCGGAATCTCCCTGCTCAGATTGTTGTGATTAAGACCAAGACGCTCCAAATTGGATAAGTTTCCTAATTCGGATGGTATCCTCCCGCTCAATATATTTTTGCCAAGGTCTAGGCTTTCCAAGTTAGCGAGGTTGCCGAGTTCAGGCGGAATCTCCCCGCTCAGGTGGTTGGCATTAAGATTGTAGTTACCAAGATATAGGACTTCCAATTTGGTGAGATTGCCAAGTTCAGGTGGTATCTCCCCGCTCAGGTTATTGTCGTCGAGATCTAGGACTTTCAATTTGGTGAGGTTGCCAAGTTCAGGTGGTATCTCTCCACTCAGATTGTTGTAGCTAAGATCAATTTCGACGACGTCATTGTCGTCAGTGGTGACGCCAAACCACTCCCCGATCGGTTCATCGCTCAGCCAATTTGTGTTGTTTCTCCAGTTTGGCCCATTGGTAGCCTCAAATAAGGCGACGAGGGCAGTCTGACTCATAATCGAGGACTTCCTTCCTGTTATCTTGTGTGGATCGGCTAGCTATCCATGCGATCTACTCTACTATACCGCCGCGACAATATCCCCTCTCTATACTTAGCTAGCGACCGCAGATCTGACATCCCGAAGCAGAACGTCAGGAACATCCACCTCAATCGCTCCAACCACTACGCGCGTAGCGTGTTCTCCGGGAAGAACCTGCTCTTCATGCGTATCCGCGTGTTCTTCGAGTATCAGCTCTAGGCGCTCCGCAGCCATCTCCATCGCTTCTTCGGGCGTCTTGCCCCAGGTGGTGACCTCCGGGTAGTGCGGTAGGATGACTTGGTAGCCGTCTTCGTCTGGGAATAGGAAAACCGTAAACTTATGCTTTGCCATCAGAGTGCCTCGTCTGCAATTCGGTCGAATTCCTAATCCCCCGTATATCGCCATTCGCGCCTATCTTATGCGTATCTTGGTCAGTACAGTCATTAGCGCTCGCTTGAACCCATTTGGCTCTCCACCTATGACGGTCATATGAGTATCTTCCTGTGTACGAATGGTTCTAGGCTCGAGCCGGCCTTGTTCAGTGGATATCATCCGCCCTGTTCGATGATCATAGTATTTCGAAGGGGTTTTCGATCTCCTGTGCATTTTCATTCTGTCAATCTTTCTGATTCGCGGCGACGGATGTTCGTCTGAATCAGGATTCCCCGCATAGCCGCAATCGCGCGTATCCTCTAATCCTAAAAATCCTGATTCAGACAATGACAGCCCCTCTCCCGCAATGAGAGAGGGGGTTTTCTTGGATCGCCTATCCCCCGCCGTTCTCCCGTATCGCTTTGCTTACCGCCGCCGGGTTCATCGGCAGCTCGCGCATTCGGATGCCGGTGGCGTCGTAGATAGCGTTGGATAGCGCGGCTAGCGGCGGCACCAGAGGCACTTCGCCCACTCCGCGCACGCCGTAGGGGTGGTTCGGGTTGGGAACCTCGACTACTACCGTGTCTATCATCGGCAGGTCTAGGCTCGTGGGCATTCGGTAGTCCAGCAGGCTGGTGTTCATCATCTGGCCGTCGTCGCTCATGTAGTACTCTTCGTTGAGCGCCCAGCCGATGCCCTGCACCACGCCGCCTTGTATCTGCCCCTCTACGTAGCTGGGGTGGATGGACGTCCCCGTGTCCTGCGCGGCGGTGTAGCGCAGTATCTCTACTTTGCCAGTCTCGGGGTCCACCTCGATGTCCACTATGTGGGTGGCGAACGCGCTTCCCGCTCCGCCCGGGTCCATGTTGGCGCTGCCGACTATGGGGCCTCCCGTCTCAGAGGCGCGCCCGGCAAGCTCGGCGAAGCCGATGCTCAGCTCGGGGTCGGACTTGTGGCGGAACACGCCGCCTTCCAGCTCTATCTGGTCGGCGTCGGTTTCCCACAGCATCGCGGCGCGCTCTGTCATCTGCCGCTTCACGTCCTGCGCCGCCTCGTAGCTTGCCCAGCCGGTCTTGAACGCCGCGCCGGAGCCGCCGGTCATGGATGTGTAGCCGATGGATTCGGTGTCGCCCACCTGCGGGTTGACGTCCTCGACGGGTATGCCCAGCACTTCGGCGAACTGCTGCGCGGCCGCGGGGCGCGTGCCGCCGATGTCCATGGAGCCGATAGTGAGGTTGACGGTGCCGTCGTAGTTCAGGTTGGCGGTGGCGCAGGCTGCGCCAGAGCCGTTTATCCAGAAGCCGGACGCCACGCCCCTCCCCCGCCACTTGCCCGCGAGCGGCTCGGCGTAGTGGTCGTGGTCTTTCGCAGCCTGCGCGGTCTCTATCGCGCCGATGGGCGGGTTTACGATTCCGGTGGCGCGGCGGGTGCCTTCCTTGGCTCCGTTGAGGATGCGGAAGTCTATGGGATCCATGCCGAGCTTCTCGCAGAACTCGTCGATTATCGTCTCCGCGGCGAACGAGCCTATAGGCGCGCCGGGCGCGCGGTACGCCGTGGTCTTGGGCTTGTTGTCTACAATGTCGTAGGCGTCTATGCGTATGTTGGCGATGTCGTATGGCGAGAAGATGCAGTTGGCGGCCGCGCCGACGGGCGAGCCGGGGAACGCGCCCGCCTCGAAGCGCAGATCGGCGTGGGCGGCGGTCATCCTGCCCTCGTTGGTAACGCCCATCTTCACCTTCATATAGGAGCCGGATGTGGGTCCCGTCGCCTCCATGACCTCTACGCGGTTCATGGTTACCTTGACGGGGTGGCCCGACTTCTCGGACAGCGCGACCGCGAGCGGCTCTAGGTATATGGTCGTCTTGCCGCCGAACCCGCCGCCTATCTCCATAGGCACTACCTTTATGGAGGAGAATGGAACGCCGACGACCGCGGCGGTGAGGTCTCTAATCTGGAAGTGCCCTTGCGAACTGCCCCATACGGTGATGCGGTCTTGCGGCGTCCACCACGCGGTGGCGGAGTGCGGCTCGATGTAGCCCTGATGCACCGTCTTGGTGCGGAACTCGCGCTCGATCACGACGTCCGCCTGCGAGAAGCCCTCGTCCAAGTCGCCGATCTCCAAGCGCGAATGGCTGGCGATGTTGTTGGCGAATTCGGGATGCAGCAGCGGCGCGCCGTCCGCCATCGCGTCTTCGGCGGTGGTTACTGCGGGAAGCGGCTCGTAGACCACGTCTATCAGGCTCAACGCCTCCTCAGCCTCGTGCGGGCTGTCGGCGGCTACGGCGGCTATGGGATGCCCCCTGAACAGCGCCTTGCCGCGAGCGAGTATCTTGCTGGTCACGTGGTGGAGGTTCTGCGGAGGTCCCCCCGCCGCGCCGACGACCGGCGCGTTGGGATGCTCCGGCAAGTCTGCGGACGTGATGACGGCGCGCACGCCCGGCGCCGTCTCCGCCCTCGACGTGTCTATGGATGCGATGACCGCGTGCGCGTGGGGGCTTCTGAGAACCTTGCCGTGCAGCATTCCGGGCAGGGACACATCCGCGCCGTATGCCGCCTTGCCGGTTACCTTGTCGAACCCGTCGTGTCTAATGGGGCGGGTTCCGACCGCCGTATATCCTCTGGTTGCTGTCGTCATGGGCAGATAGTCCTCCCAGCGCTAGAATGAGGCTTGCGTTTCGCGCGCATTGTATCACAGGGATGCCGAAGCGTTTGGCGGCGCGTTCTTTTCGCAGCGGGCGCGCTGTGTGCTATACTGTCGCAGCCGCGAGAGGGCGCGCCCCCAACGGCTAAACTGCTGGAAGGATTGGGATATGGCAGAGGGCATCGAATTCATCGAAGGCGGGTCTGTTACTTCGGCGGAGGGCTTCCGCGCCGGCGGCGTTTTCGCCGGACTCAAGACCCGCGTCGAAGGCGTTCTCGACCTCGGCATTCTCGTGTCAGACCGTCCCGCGGCGGTGGCGGGGACGTTCAGCACGAACAAGATACTCTCGCCTTCCGTTACGGTAACGAAGGAGCGGATGCCCGCAGGCTCCGCGCGCGGGGTCGTCGCCAATAGCGGATGCGCCAACTGCGCGGTCGGCGAACAAGGCGTGAGCGACGCCCGCGAGATGACGCGGCTCGCTGAATCTCACGCAGGCGTCGGCGAAGGCGAGATGCTAGTCGCGTCCACCGGCATGATAGGCGTCGAGCTTCCCATGGGTCTCATCCGCCAAGCCATCGGCGGCGTCCGGCTCACAGACGACGGCGGGCAGGACTTCGCGCGCTCGATCATGACTACGGACACGCGCCCCAAGCACGCGGCGGCGCGCTTCGAGTCCGGCGGGACGACGTACACCGTCGGCGGCGTTGCAAAGGGCGTGGGCATGATCCACCCCGACATGGCTACTATGCTCGCCTTCATCACGTGCGACGCGCCGGTAGAGCAGCCCTACATTCAGCAGGCGCTCAGCGCGGCGGTCGATCTCAGCTTCAACATGATAGACGTGGACGGCGATCAGTCCACCAACGACACCGTTCTGCTGTTCGCCAACGGCGCGGCGGGCGGCGACGCGATTTCTGGCGACGATTCGCCCGGCGCGGCTGGATTCCGCGCCGCGCTCGAAGCCGTGTGCGTCCAACTAGCCAAAGAGCTGGTCATAGACGGCGAGGGCGCGGGGCATATCATGGAGGTTGCGGTCGAGGGAGCGCGCTCGCTGGCGGACGCGCGCCGCGCCGCGCGCGAAATCTCGTCGTCCAACCTCGTCAAGGCTATGGTGCATGGGCGCGATCCCAACTGGGGGCGCATCATGATGGCGCTCGGCAAGAGCGGCATCGATCTGGAAGAGTCTAAGATAGACATCTTCATCAACGGCGTTCACATCGTTCACGAGGGGAAGGCTATCCCATACTACGCCGACGCGGTCGTCGGCGGCATGGCGGCGATGGAAGTCGCGTTCACGGTCAGCCTGAACATCGGCGAACACTCGGCTACCGCTTGGGGGTCCGATCTCACCGAAGAATACGTCACCTTCAACTCCGCGTACTCTACGTGAGCCTGACTCGTTCGAGGACAACCCCCATTGGGACGATTGTAGTAAAAATCGGCGGCAGCACGCTCGGAGAGCATGACACCACTCTCCATGATCTGGTTGCGCTTCAGCGGGAAGGCGTCAGCCCGGTGGTCGTTCACGGCGGCGGGAAGATCATCACCGACTGGATGGCTGCCCAGAACGTGCGCCCGGTGTTTCGCGGCGGGCTGCGCGTTACGGACGCCGACAGCCTTCGGATAGTCGTTGCCACGCTCGCGGGCTTAGTGAACAAGACGCTCGTATCCGAGATAGCCGCCTGCGGCGGCAGAGCGCTGGGGCTGAGCGGCGCGGATGGCGGGATGCTGAGCGGCAAGGTCAAAGACGCCGCGCTGGGATACGTCGGCGAGATAGAGCTCGTCGACACCCGCCCGATAGACGCGGCGCAGGAAGCCGGCTTCGTGCCGGTCATCGCGCCGGTTGCGGTGTGCGCTCCCGACGACCCGGTTCACCCCAATTCGCTGCTGAACGTCAACGCCGACACCGTAGCGGGCGAAATCGCCGCCGCTCTGGGCGCGAGCAGCCTCGTATTCCTAACGGACGTCGAGGGCGTGCTGGACCGCGCGCGGCGGCTCGTGCCGAGAATCACCGCGCGGCAGGCGGCTAACCTCGCCGCGTCCGGCGCGATTTCGGACGGCATGATACCCAAGATAGAGGCGTGCCTCACCGCGCTGGCGGCGGGCTGCGAATCGCGCATCATAGACGGCAGACAGCCCGGCGCGCTCCGGCGCGCGCTGGCTGGAGACCCGATTGGAACCAGAGTAGGCTAACTCATCGGAGGACGACATGGCATCATCAGAGGATTTCTCCAACAACGGCGGCAGAACGCCGAACGATCCGGCAATCCCCGGAGCGCCTCCCACCGGTTTCCTCAAGTGGGTGGCAATCGCCATCGTTGTCGTCGCGCTGATGAGCGTGTTCGGGTTCGCGCGCGGCGTGTTCACCGACCTTCTCTGGTTCGAATCGCTCGGCTTCCGCGAGATATTCGTGACGATCACCGTAACGCGCGTCGCGCTGTTCGCGGCGGGGACGGTCATAACCGCGATACTCCTGAGCGTCACGGCGTGGCTGGCGTATCGCTACTCCGCCGGGCAAATCACGCTTCCCATACCCGACGAGGTGGCGTCCGGACTGGGGCGCGCCGTAGTTCTGGGAATCATCATCGTCGTCGCCGTGCTGAGCCTCATATTCGGGTCTGTGCTTGCAGCGCGCTGGGAGCTGTTCCTGCGGTTCGCCAACTCCGTTCCGTTCGGCATATCGGACCCGGTGTATAGCCAAGACCTGGGCTTCTACATATTCGATCTGCCTGTCTACACATTCCTGCAGGGATGGATACTGGGCATCGCCATCGTAGCGCTGCTCGTCACCGTCGGCGTCAACTTCGTCAACTTCAGCCTGCGCGGAACGTCTTACGAGCTGACGGGCGGGCGCATCGTCCACATCTCTATCATCGGCGCGATAATCATGCTGACGCTGGCGGCGGGCCACTGGCTGGACCGCTGGGCGCTGATACTCTCGGAAGACGGCGCGGTGTTCGGCGCGGCGTATACCGACCTCAACGCGAGAAGGCCCGCGCTGCTGATACTGACCATAGTGGCGGCGGCGGCGGCGATTCTAATGCTGGTGAACATCTACCTTCGGCAGATGCGCGCCGTCGTCGGGGCTATCGCGCTGTGGGTGGTCCTCGGCTTGGTTCTCAGCTCCGCTTGGCCCGCGCTTATGCAGCAACTGTCGGTAACGCCCAACGAGTTCGACCGGGAAGAAGCGTTCATCGAGCGCAACATAGAGTTCACGCGGCGCGCGTTCGGGCTGGACAGCATCGAGGAAGACTTCTACCCCGCCGAAACCGCAATCGTGCCGGAGCTGATTCAAGACAACCTGACGACCATCAACAACATACGGCTGTGGGACTATCGCCCGCTGTCTCAAGTCTACCGCCAAATTCAGCTCATACGCCCCTACTACGACTTCAAGGATGCCGACGTAGACCGCTACACCATCAACGGCGAATATCGGCAAGTGCTGCTCTCGGCGCGCGAAGTCGCTCCCGAAAAGCTGGAAGACACCTCGCAAACGTGGGTGAACCGCAAGCTGATATATACGCACGGAATTGGCGTAGCCATATCGCCGGCGACGGAGTTCACGCCAGAAGGCAGGCCTGAGTTCTTCGCGAAAGACATACCGGCGGACGGCGCTATACCAATTGGCATAGACGACGCGGACACGCCGCCCGATCTGATTATCGACAACCCGCGAATCTACTACGGCGAGAATACGCTGGAATACGTGCTTGCCAACTCCAAGCAGGAGGAGCTGGACTATCAGACCGCGCAGGGCGACCTCATAAGAACGCACTACAGCGGAAGCGGCGGCGTTCTCATGTCGTCTTTCTTCCGGCGGCTCGCCTATGCGTGGCAGTTCGGAGACCTGAACATCCTGATTAGCGGCGAGATAACGCCCGACACCCGCCTCCAGTACCGCAGGGCGATACAGGAGCGCATCCAAACCGTCGCGCCGTTCCTTACGCTCGACCAAGACCCATATATCGTCGCGCAGGGCGGCAGGCTAGTTTGGGTGCAAGACGCCTACACCACTACGAACAACTACCCGTACTCCGATCCGTTCGGCGAACCCGAAACCGAAACCTCCCAGATCAACTACATGCGGAACAGCGTCAAGGCGACTGTAGACTCGTACACGGGCGATATCGACTTCTATATATGGGACATGACAGACCCCATAGCGCTGACTTACCAGCGCATCTTCCCCGATCTGTTCAAGAGCGCGTCCGAAATGCCCGAAGATCTGCGGGAGCACACGCGATACCCGCAAGACCTGTTCTCGGTTCAAGCGGAAAAATATGCCAAGTACCACATGAGAGACCCGCAGAACTTCTACAACAACGAAGACCTGTGGGATCGCCCCAACGAGAAGTTCGGGCAGGAAGACGCGCTTCAAGAAGTAGAGCCGTACTACGTGATAATGAAGCTGCCCGGCGAAGAGCGGGAGGAGTTCGTTCAGCTGCTGCCGTACACGCCCAACCAGCGGCAGAATCTCATCGGATGGCTTGCGGCGCGCAGCGACGGCGAGAACTACGGCAAGCTAGTCGCCTTCAACTTCCCGAAAGACAGGCAGATAGACGGACCCGAACAGGTCGAGGCTAGAATAGACAACGATCAGGATATCTCCGCGTGGTTCACGCTGAGATGCTCCGAAGGCTCCACCTGCATACGCGGCAACCTGCTCGTGATTCCGATTGGCGAGAGCCTGCTGTACGCAGAGCCGGTATACATTCGCGCTGAGGGCGTCCAGTTCCCTGAGCTGAAGCGCGTCATACTAGCGACGGCGGACAGCGTGGTAATGGAGGACTCGCTTGGGCTTGCCCTGTCCGCGCTCACCGGAGAGCGGTCGTTCACGGACGTAGGCAGCAAGCCCGAAGACACGCGAACCCAGCAAGCCGCAGTCGCGCCGACAGGCGGCGACCTCGACTTGCAAATAAACATCATTTCGGAATCCGTCGAACAGATGAAAGAAGACATCTCCGCGCTCGAAGAGGCGCTGGAGAGATTGAAGGAACTCACCGGAGGACAGTAAATTGACGACCGATTGGAAAGACATAGAAAGCAAATACTACATGTTCGTGGTGCGCCGCCAGCCCGTCGTTATCGTAAAGGGCGACGGCACTAGGGTGTGGGACGTGGACGGCAAGGAGTACCTAGACTTCACGTCCGGCTGGGCGGTGAACAACGCCGGACACGCCAACGCCGCCATTGCGGACGCCATAGCGGAGCAGGCGCGGACGCTGCTTCAGACATCCAACCAGTTCTACACCATCCCGCAGCTTCAGCTTGCGGAGACGCTCGTAGAAAATTCCGCGCTCGACAAAGTTTTCTTCTGCAACAGCGGCGCGGAGGCGAACGAGGGCGCGATGAAGCTCGCGCGGCGTTACGGCGCCCAGAACCGCAACGGCGCGTTCGGTATAGTAACCGCGCTCGATTCGTTCCACGGGCGCACGATGGCGAACGTGTCCGCTACCGGACAGCCTCACTACCAAGAGCTGTTCCAGCCCATCCCGCCCGGATTCTCGCACGTGAAATTCGGCGACATCGAAGAGCTGAAGGGCGCGGTTACCGACCGCACCGTCGCGGTGATGCTGGAGCCTGTGCAGGCGGAAGGCGGCGTCAACGTCCCGCCGGAAGGCTACCTAGAAAACGTGCGCGAGTTCTGCGATCAAGAAGGGCTGCTGCTCATCTTCGACGAGGTGCAGACCGGCATGGGGCGGCTGGGAACGCTGTTCGGATACCAGAAGTTCGGCGTGGAGCCGGACATCATGACGCTGGCGAAGGGGTTGGGCGGCGGCGTCCCCATCGGCGCGTTCATGGCGAAGGATGAGGCGTGCGCGTTCGAGCCGGGCGACCACGGCTCCACGTTCGGCGGCAACGCGCTGACGTGCGCGGCGGGCTACGCCTCCACGAAGTACATCATCGACAACGACCTAGCCGGCAACGCCGCCGCGATGGGCGAGCGCATGGGCGAGGGGCTTGCCAACTTGCAATCCAAGCACAGCCAGATAGCCGAAGTTCGCGGCATGGGTCTGCTGTGGGCGGTTCTGTTCGAGACGGACATCGGAGCGGAAGTAGTCGCCAACTGCAACGCCGAGGGGCTGCTCACCAACCCGCTGCGCCCCAACGCGGTGCGGCTGATGCCGCCGCTCACCGTATCGGCGGAGGAGATCGATCAGGCGATGGAGCGGCTGGATTCGGCAATCGAGGCGGTGGGGAGCTAATCGGGGTAGACATTGCGCCGCCGCGCTAACCTGCGCTTGCAGGATCGCGGCGGCGGTTTGCTTTGCTTGCGCGGCGGCGCTTTGCCAATGGATCGGCATATAAGTCACCAAATCTTCGTTTGCGCGCAGCGCGTCGGAAATTGTGCTAGTCATCAGCGGAGTCATTTCCGCAGGCGTGACTGTGGCAATGATGCGCCCGATGGGACAGAGCCTGAAACGAACGTTGCCACTTGCTCGACCTAACTAGAAGCAGGAACATAGAAATGAGAATGGGGATAACCAAGGGATTCCAATGGTTACGGAACCAAAGACCAAGCTGACTTACGCCGACTACGCCCAGACTCCCGAAGATGAGCGCTGGGAGCTTATCGATGGGGAACTGATTATGGCTGCGGCGCCCAACATGGAGCATCAGGCGACTCAGTCGGAATTCGGATGGCATCTCCAGAGCTTTGTCAGGGAAAAGGATCTCGGTTGTGTATTCTTCAGTCCGACTGATGTTGCGCTGTCGGATACCGACAGCGTTCAGCCCGATCTACTGTTCATCTCACGCGAGCGCGAGCATATCATTGCCAGAGCCAACATACAGGGCGCGCCGGATATCGTAATCGAGATACTGTCCCCTTCATCAGAACAGCGCGACCGCGGGGATAAGCTCGACCTGTATGCCCGATACGGTGTGCCTGAGTATTGGCTGATAGATCCCCGTGACAGAACCGTGCTGGTCTTTGCGCTCAGGAACGGGGGCTTTGAGGAAGCAGGCGCATACTGCGAGGGTGACACGCTGACTTCGCCGACGCTAATAGAGTTCAGCCTAGAACTCAGCGAGGCGTTTGTGTTGCGATAACGGTGTCGATACGGTCAAGGACTCAACCAACCATGAACTGGCGCGAACTCCAAGATAACGACATCAGCGTCATCGGCGGCGCGGTCTCCGGCGGGCTGGACAGCTGCACCGTTGCCCACTGGCTTCGGGAGAAGGGCTTCGAGGTTCGAGCGTTCACCGTGGACCTAGGCCAGCCAGACGAGGAGAACCTGTCGGCGATAGCGGACAGGATGATCGGTTGCGGCGCGACGGACGCGAAGATTCTTCCCGGACGCGCCGCCCTTGCGCGCGCGGGGCTTAGCGTTATCCAGTCTCAGGCGCGATACGAGGGCGGCTACTGGAACACCACCGGCATCGCCCGACCGGTTACCGTCGCCGCCATCCTGCCCGAAATGCGGCGCGGCTCTATCGACACGCTCTTTCACGGCGCCACCGGCAGGGGCAACGATCAGGTGCGCTTCCAGCTCGCCGCCAACATGCTCGATCCCGCCGCCACCGTCTATGCGCCTTGGCGAGACCCGGAGTTCATCGAGCGCTTCCCCGGCCGCCAGCAGATGATAGAGTACTGCGAGGCGAACGGGCTGCCCATCCGCCCCGCGCGCGAGTCTCGCTACTCTACCGACGCCAACTTCCTCGGGCTGACGCACGAGGCTGGCGATCTGGAAGACGTGGCCATCTCCCCTACCTTCGTAGAGCCGGGCATGGGCGTTTGGCCTTGGGACGCGCCCGACGTCTCCGAGCTGACGACCATCCGCTGGGAAGCCGGCGTCCCCGTCGCCATCGACGGCGCGGCGATGGGGCTGGAAGACGTGTTCGAGACAGCGAACGCGATTGCGGGCAAGCACGGCGTCGGCATCGGCGCGCACGTCGTCGAAAACCGATTCGTCGGCGTCAAGTCTCGCGGCATCTACGAGTCTCCCGCAATGGATCTGCTTGGGCAGAGCTACGAATATCTGCTTCAGTTCGTGCTGGACCGTCGCGCGCGCGAGCTGTTCGAGCATCTGTCCAAAGTCATCAGCGTACAGATATATCAAGGCTACTGGCTCGACTTGGCGACGACCGCCGCGCTCGCCGCGCTCGAACCCATCAGCGCGCTCGCAACCGGAACTATCACGGTTAGGCTGCATCGCGGCAGGGTGTACTTCGACACCGCCGAGGACACGCCGGACGCGATGCCCCACTCGCTCTACACCGACGACAGCTCGATGGAGGCGATGGGCGCATACGATCACGCCGACGCCGAGGGCTTCTTGCGCGTGCTGGGCATATCCGCGAAGAACCTAGGGCGCAAGCAGGGAGAGTCGTTCGGCCGCTAGACACCCGCCGAGCCATACGCCAAACAGCACACGACACGGAGCCGCGAATGACCGCCGCGACAGCAGAGATAAAGAACCAAGTAACCGCGCTAGTCCGAGACTTCGTTAGGCGCGAAGTCGAACCCATCGCGCAGAGGTACGACAACGAAGACATCTACCCGCAGGAGCTTATCGAGCCGATGCGGGAGATGGGGCTGTTCGGCATCACCATACCGGAAGAATATGGTGGGCTAGGTCTGGATCACACCACGTTCGCGGTCATATTCGAGGAGCTTAGCCGCGGCTGGATGAGCGTCAGCGGCATCATCGGGACGCACCACGTTCTGGCGCACGTCGTAACCAACTTCGGCACGGAAGAGCAGAAGCGGCGCATCCTGCCGCGTCTGGCAAGCGGCGAGCTTCGCGGCGGGCTGGCGCTCACCGAGCCGGAGGCGGGCAGCGACGTTCAGAACATCTCCACCACCGCCGCGCGGGACGGCGAAGAGTACGTCATCCGCGGAACCAAGATGTTCATCACCAACGCCGAACACGGCAACGCATTCGCGGTACTCGCCAAGACAGACCCCGACGCCACGCCGCGGCATCGCGGCATGAGCTGTTTCTTCGTCGAGAAGCCCAATCCGGGAATCCGCGTTGGGCAGCATCTCGACAAGCTGGGCTACAGAGGGCTGGATTCGTCCGAGCTTATTTTCGACGACTGCCGAGTCGGATCGGAGTCGCTCATCGGCGAAGTCGAGGGGCAAGGCTTCAAGCATGTGATGTCCGGGCTGGAAGGCGGGCGCATCAACGTCGCGGCGCGCGCCGTAGGGGTCGCCACCGCCGCGTTCGACGCCGCCATCCGATACGCCCAGCGGCGCGAGGCGTTCGGACAGCCGATAGCGCAGCATCAGGCTATCCAAATCAAGCTGGCGAACATGGCTACCAAGATACAGGCGGCGCGGCTGCTCACCTACGACGCCGCCGCGAAGAAAGACGCCGGCGAGCGCGTCGATCTGGAAGTGGGCATGGCTAAGCTGTTCGCGTCCGAAGTGTGCGGCGAAGTAACTATGGAAGCCATGCGGATTCACGGCGGATACGGCTATATCAAAGACTTCAATGTAGAGCGCTACTATCGCGACGCGCCGCTGATGATAATAGGCGAAGGCACGAACGAGATTCAGCAGTTGCTCATAGCGCGCCGTTTGTTGGAGCGATACGCGGTATGAGCAGCCGCGTGTTCGATTTCTCCGATCATGCTTGTAGGTCTATGAGAAAGAGGGGAGCCGCCGAATTCGAAGTCGTCGATACGATACAATCGGGGCGAGATCACCCTGCCAGACATCCAAAGCTAGGGCGCGCAAAGGTGTTTAGAGATGGTTATGAACACGAAGGCAGACAATATCCCCACAAAGAACTTTGGGTGTACTATGTAGAAGAACGAGAGGTCACAACCGTAGTGACTGTGATAGTCAGATACGGATATTGGGAGTCAGAAAAATGAAAGTAACATATGATCCATATGCAGATGCAGTTTACATTCAGCTTACGCCCAAAGGTCAGGATGTGCGGACACATATGTTCGAGAACTGGATCGCAGTCGATGTAGGCGTAGACGACGCCGTTGTTGGATTCGAGATATTGGATGCGTCCAAGAGTCTCGACTTGGATGAGCTGAAGAAACTGGACTTCATAGAATCCGGACCTCCCCAGCGCTGGGACCCTGCTCCCAAAGTCGTCTCTACCCGAGAGCGGAAGCCTGTCCGCGAACCCGCACTTAGCGCAAGCGAGGACACTAACGCATGATCTACGACAGACAAGACACCTTCGGCGGCTACCTAGAGCAGTTCGAGCCGGGCGACGTGTACAAGCACTGGCCCGGCAAGACCGTCACCGAGATGGACAACCATCTGTTTTCGCTGCTGACTATGAACCACAACCCCCTCCACATAGACGAGCGATACATGTCCGAGCATCAGCACGGCAAGATACTCGTCAACGGCGCGCTCGTGCTTAGCCTCGTCGTGGGAATGAGCGTGCCGGAGATGTCCGGCAAGGCTATCGCCAACCTAGAGTACGAGAAGATCGCGCATACAGGCCCAACGTTCCACGGTGACACCATCTACGCCGAGAGCGAAATCCTCGAAGTGCGAGAGTCCGCCTCCCGCCCCGATCGCGGCATCGTCTACATCGAGACCCGTGCCCACAATCAGCGCGACGAGAAGATTCTTACGATGCGACGCCGCTTCCTAGTGCCGAAGCGCCCGGACTGATTCGCTAACATGTCGATGGGCCTCAGAGAGGTAGTCTCCGACTACACCGTTTCGCTGCATTACGACCGGCGGCTGTACGCGCAGGACATCGCCGGATCGATCGCCCACGCGCGGATGCTGAGCAGGCAGGGCATCATATCGCGCTCGGATCGCGACGCTATCCTGCGCGGCTTGGGTCGCGTGCGCGAAGAGATCGAGCGCGGCGAATTCGCGTGGCGTCCAGAACTCGAAGACATCCACATGAACATAGAGCGGCGGCTGTACGAGCTTATCGGCGCGCCGGCGAACAGGCTTCATACCGCGCGCTCCCGCAACGATCAAGTCGCGCTGGATATGCGGATGTTCGTCAAAGACGCCATCGCAGAAGCGCTGCGCGCGCTCGACGATCTGCGCTCGACGCTCGTCGGGCTGGCGGAGCGGCATCCCGCGCTCGCCATGCCGGGCTACACTCATTTGCAGCGCGCGCAGCCGGTGCTGTTCGCCCATCATATGCTGGCGTACTTCGAGATGTTCGGGCGCGACGCGGAGCGGTTCGGGCAAGCATTCGAGCGCGCGGACGTGATGCCGCTCGGCAGCGGCGCGCTCGCCGGACTGCCCTACCCCATCGACCGCCAATCCGTAGCCGACGAGCTTGGCTTCTCGCGCGTATCCGCCAACAGCATGGACGCCGTATCCGACCGCGACTTCCTGCTAGACTTCCACTCGGCGGCGGCGATATGCGCTATGCACGTCTCTCGGCTCGCCGAAGAGCTAGTTCTATGGTCGTCCGAAGAGTTCGCGTTCGTCCGCCTGCCGGACGATTACACCACCGGCAGCAGCATCATGCCGCAGAAGCGCAACCCCGATTTCGCGGAAATTGCGCGCGGCAAGACGGGGCGCGTCTACGGCAGCCTCTTCGCGCTGCTCACCACGCTCAAGGGACTGCCGCTCACCTACAACCGCGACATGCAGGAAGACAAAGAAGGGTTCTTCGACACTTTCGACACGCTGCTCGCCACGCTCCGGGCGCTGAGCGGGATGCTAGGCGGCATGAGCGTCGACGGCGCGGCGATGCGAGACGCGGCGGGCGGCGGATACCTGCTCGCAACCGACATCGCGGATTACCTCGTGGGCAGAGGAATGCCCTTCCGCAAGGCTTACCGCGTTGTCGCGCGCCTGTCAGAGAGCGCGGCGGAGATGGGCGTTGGGTTCGACAAGCTGACGCTGAGCCAGTACAAGAGCCACTCACAGCTATTCGACGCCGACGTGTTCGAGATAGGCGTCGATTCGTCCATCGCGGCGCGTGACGTGCCGGGCGGAACCGCGCGCGGGCGCGTCGAGAGCGCCGTGGAAGCCGCCAATCGCGAACTGGCAAAGCCCCCAAGAGGAAGCGACGAATGATCCTGCGCGAAACAATCAAGATAGCGCCGTCGATACTATCGGCTGACTTCGCAAGGCTCGGCGCGCAAGTCGCGGAGGCGGAGCGGGCAGGCGCGGACTGCCTGCACATCGACGTCATGGATGGCAATTTCGTGCCGCCAATCACGTTTGGGCCTGTCGTCGTAGAGGCGGTTCGGGCGCACACCGCGCTTCCGCTCGAAATTCACATGATGGTCGAACAGCCGGAGCGCCACTTCGATCAGCTGCGCGACGCGGGCGCGGACAGGATAATCATTCACCAAGAGGCGACGCCGCATCTGCATCTAGCCATCGGGCAGATACGCGACGCAGGCATGGAAGCGGGCGTCGCGCTCAACCCCGCCACCAACCTGAGCGCGGTGGATGAGCTAATAGCCGAGATAGACTTGCTGCTCGTCATGACGGTAAACCCCGGCTGGGGCGGGCAGCCGTTCATAGACTCCATGATTGGCAAGATAGAGCGCGCCGCGCGGATGCTGAGCGGGTTGGAGAGCGCCATCACCCTGGAGGTGGATGGCGGCATAAAGGCGTCGAACGCCGCGCTCGTCTCCCGCGCGGGCGCGAACCAGCTGGTGGCGGGTTCCGCCGTCTACAACAAAGCCGTCACCGTAGCCGACGCCATAGCCGAGCTACGCGCGGCTGTCCGCTCGGCGAACCCTAGCCGCGAGTGAACGCCGACGACATCAAGCTCGCCATGCGCGCGGGTTGGGATGCGATGTCGGAGTCATATCAGGCGGACAGCGACATATCGCAGGACGACGTTCACTATGCGCCGTTCGCGCCCGGCGAGCGATATTACCGGCTGCTGGGCGACGTTCGCGGCAAGCGCGCGCTGGAGCTGGCTTGCGGCGGCGCGCAGAACTCCATCGCGCTATCGCGCTGGGGCGCGGACGTCGTTGCGCTGGACATCTCGCCCAACCAGTTGGCTCACGCGAGGCGGCTGAGGCGCGAGAGCGGCGCATCGTTCGAGCTAGTGGCTGGCGACATGGAATCGCCGACGATGTTCGCGCCGCGCTCTTTCGACATCGTCATATCCTGCTTCGGGTGGGAGTTCATCCCCGATCTCGCCGCCTGCGTCTCAGCCTGCGCGGAGATTCTGCGAGACGGCGGCCAACTAGTCATGGCAACCGTACACCCGCTCACCGCGTTCGACTGGATAGATGACGAGCGCGCGCTTCGGGTAACCGATTACTTCGACCCGCCAATCGAGATTTGGGAAGACCCCGTGCCGGACGGCAGCCCGCCCGCGCTCACGTTCTTCCGCGCGATAGAGGAATTGGTCGGCGCGGCAACGTCCGCCGGCTTGGTGGTGGATCGGCTACTGGAGCCACGCCCGCTGCCGGTCGAGGATGAGCGGCTCTCGCCATACGCGGGGCGGTACTGGGCGGATCACCGCGAGCGTCTCGAGCGTGCGCCGTTCGCGGTGGTGATTTCGGCGCGGAAGCTCTGACTTCTTGCGCGGCGCAAGATGCAACGAAGCTAGTTCCCAAGAGGGTCGGGAGACTGTCTCCCCTACCCGCCGCCCACGGCGCGCACTATCTCCAACGTGTCGCCGTCTTGCAGCGTGATGGCGTCTAGCTCGGCTTTGCGAATCACAACGCCGTTGTGGGCTACCGCTATGGCAGTTGCCGTTATGCCCAAGTCGCGCAGATAAGCCGGCAGCTTCGTCGGCGCGTCGGCAGTGTGGGGCTTGCCGTTTACTGTCAGCGTAATCATCCGCTCCCCCTTGCGCGGGCAGCGCCCGCCCGCCGCATGTCGTCCGCTAGCCGCCGCGCGGCGCTAGCCGGATCTCGGCTCGCCGCAATCGCCGATATGACAGCCGCGCCGTCCGCGCCCGCTTCTATCGCTTTGCCGATGTTGCTCGCGTCTATGCCGCCGATGGCGATAATCGGCGCGTCCACCACGTCCGCAACCGAGCGGACAAGCTCCGTCCCGCCGGTCTCCGCGCCCGGATGGGACGGCGTATCGAATATCGTGCCGAGCGTCAGAAAGTCCGCGCCCTCGCAAGCCGCGCGCGCCGCGCCTTCCACGGAGTGAACCGATCTGCCGATGAGCATGTCCGCGCCCGTCAGCGCGCGGCAGGATGCTACGTCGAGCGCGTCTTCGCCAAGCTGTACGCCGTCCGCGCCGCACAGCATGGCGACATCCACGCGGTCGTTGACTATCAGCAGCGCCCTGCCGCGCGTCGTCCGCCTCAGTCGTCTCGCCAGCGCGAGCAGATCGCCAGCCGGCATATCTTTTTCGCGCAGCTGAACCATGCCCGCGCCGCCGCTTACAGCCGCATCCACCATATCGACAATCCCGCCAGCCGGCGCGCGCCGGCGGTCGGTTACGAGACACAGGCAGGGCAGGTCTATCTTCGGCGGCATGTCAGCGTCAGACGGCCGCCGCCACTCCCGATACCGGGCTGGATGGCACGCCAGTGCTGCGGCGCGCGATGCGCCCCGCGTTGTACGCCATGCGTCCCGCCTGCACGCCCAGCTTGAACGCCTCGCCCATGCCGGCGGGGTCGGCGGCTTGCGCGATGGCGGTGTTGACCAGAACGGCGTCCGCGCCCGCCTCGAGCGCAACCGCCGCGTCGGACGGCACGGCAAGCCCGGCGTCGACGACCACCGGCACGTTGGATTGGCGGATGATAAGCTCTATCTCGTCCAGCGTCTGAACGCCCTGCCCCGAGCCTATCGCCGAGCCTAGCGGCATGACGGTGGCGCAGCCGATATCTTCTAGCTGCTTGGCAAGCACGGGGTCAGCGTGAATGTACGGCAGAACCGTAAATCCGTCTTCTATGAGCCGCTCGGCCGCGTCGAACGTGCCGCGCGGATCGGGCAGCAGGTATTCAGGGTATGGGATGACTTCGAGCTTTATCCAGTCGCTGCCCGTAACCTCGCGCGCAAGGTGGGCGGTGAACACAGCCTCGTCAGCAGTTTTGCAACCGGCCGTGTTGGGAAGGATGGTGTATTCGTCCCAGTCGAAATAGTCGAGAATGTTCTTCTCTTGCGGGTTGTCGAGATCGAGCCTTCGGATGGCTACGGTGATTATCTCCGCGCCCGACGCCTCGATAGACTCTACCATCTCCTCGTTCGAGCGATGGCGTCCTGTTCCTACCATCAGCCTCGATCCGAAGCTCTTGCCCGCTATGACCAGCTGGTCATCCATTCTCGTCCCTCCATAACAGCAAACAACGCCGCCTGCAACCTGCCAGCGGCGTCCGAAGAACTCAGTGCACTCCCTGCGCTGGCATTACCCAGATCAGGTGATCGCGGTCGGCGAAGAAGTAGATTCGCCCTCTCAGCCCGGCTACCCCAAGCTCCCGGCTATCTATCTGCTCTGTCCGATCCAGAATAGCCGACAGATCGCGCAAAGTCAACGCGAGGCGTGAACGTCAATGCCGCGCGCCGCCGCATGGCGCTACACTGTTCGCAAACGTTTCGACTTGCCCTTAGTTCGAGTTTTCCACAGCGGCGAGCGCAGGTCTCACCCGCAAGGAGCGGCGCAGCATGACGCGCATTCTGAAGGCTATGACCATTCCACTGCTGACGGCGCTCTTCCTAGTCGCGCTCGCCGCTTGCAGCGGATCCGGGGATGAGGCGGCGTTCGGCGAGATGGGGGTCGCTCGCGAAGCATCCGCGCCCGCGCCGGCGGCTGCGGCTGCGATGGCTACGGCGGCGCCAATGCTGGCGTCCCATGAATCGGAGCAGAGTTTCGGCAAGGAGGCAGTGGTCGAGAAGATCGTCGAAGTCGAGTCGGAGGCGTCGAGCGCGCCTGCGGCGACAGCGATGGATGATGCGTCCACCGCCGAATTCGACATAGCCAGAGTGCAGGCGACGCTCGTTCAGCAGAAGCGCATCATCGTGCGAACGGTGGATATGGGCGTAGTAGTCGCGGACGTCGAGGAGTCTCTGGAAAGCGTTGGCGGCATAGCGGAAGACCTCGGCGGGTGGGTGGTCAGCGCGGAGCGATTCTCGCAGCACAGCGGCAGGGTGTCCATGCGCGTTCCGGCGCAGGACCTCGACACGGCGATAGGCATGGTGCGAGACCACGCCATAGAAGTGGAGCGAGAATCGTCCACCAGCGACGACGTTTCGGAAGAGTACTACGACAGCCAATCGCGCCTGAAGAGCCTCTCGCTAACGGAAGAGTACATGCTGGGTCTGTTCGACCGCGCCGAGCGGGTCGAAGACGCGCTCGACGTGCAGAGAGAGCTTCGGCACATCCAATCGGAGATCGAGGTTCTCAAGGGCAGAATCCGCTTCCTAGAAGAGACGGCGGCGTTCTCGCTGCTGAGAGTAGACCTGACTCTCGCGCCCGTAGACATGCCCGTAGACGCGGGCGAAGATAGAATCGTCATAGTGGGCGAGTCCGCGGACTTCAGCGCCACATTCGAGCCGCCGGACGGCTTCGAGGAGTTCGCCTACGAGTGGGATTTCGGCGACCATTTGGGTACGGTGAGCGGAACAGGCAGCGCGCCCACTACGACGCCGGGCGTTCGGATAACCGCCACCACGAGCCGATCGTTCGCGGAAGACCGTCCGCACATAGTCCAGCTGAAGGTGACCGCGTATGGAGATGGCATCGCCGAAGGCAAGACCTCGTTCGTCGTGGACGTCAAAGAGATTCCCGCGCTCGAAGTATTCATGGGCGAGGGGGGCTCCGCCGGCGAGCGCTCATCGGCGTGGGGCGTGGCGAGGGAGCCGGTCGAGCTGCGCGGCTCGTTCAGCCGCGCGCGCGAGCTTAGCGGCTACCGCTACGAACTGGACTTCGGAGACGGAACGCCCGTCGAGAAGGGCAGCGTCGAAGAGGGCGCGTCTCGCATCACTTTTAAGCACGTGTACGAAGAGGATCGCCCGTGGGCTTATACCGCCGAACTGAGGGTGTTCGCCGACAGCGAGGCGGGCGAGGTGGAAGGTGTCGCGTACAGCGAGGTATATATCGGAGAGGCGCAAGGTTTCATCGTCGGCGGATGGAACGCGGGAGAGGACGCCAAGACGGCCACCCGCACGCTGTCAGAGGTCGCGCGCGGAGGAATGACGACCATTATCTGGCTGGTCATCTTCAGCCCGCTGTTGGCAGGCGTCGCAGCTATCTTCTACGGCATCATACGGTTAGAAAGCCGCATCCGCAGAAATCGCCGCGCAAGGGCGCAGGGCGCAGAATCGACAGCCGACGCTGATTAGCGGGCGCAGCGGGGTGTCCGAACTCCGATTCGTCCGATTCGTCTATGGGCATAATTTCGTCGATCCGCCTGCAAACCCCGACAATCAGGACAGGCGTCAAAATCACATTTCGGACGAATTCGCCGCGCAGAAGAAAGCCTAGCGGGAACTTATGCGGGTTTTCCGTTCCAAACATGCCTTTGCAGCAGGCGCAATGCTAGTCTAAAATCCGCATCATCGGCTCGTATATGGCTCTCTTGCGCCCAGCGGCTGGCGGGCATTGCCGCCCCGCAGTGACTCATGGCTAACGCTACCCGCTTGCGACCTAGCTACTCTCGGCGTCTGCCGCCGACGCTCGACGCCTTCAGGCACAAGGGCTTCCGGCTGCTTTGGCCCGCCAACTTCTTCTCATACGTGTCCCGCTGGATGCAGATGACGATACTCGTGTGGCTGGTGCTGGAGCTTACGGACGATTCGCCGTTCCTAGCCGCGCTGGTTGGGTTCTTCGGCATGATTCCGCTGCTGACGTTCGGAGCGCTGGGCGGCGTTCTAGCGGACCGCGTCGATCGTCGCAAGCTGCTGCTGTTCACGCAGGCGATGAACCTCGCGGCGGCGCTGGCGATGATCACGCTTCTGCTCACCGATACGGTAGTGTTCTGGCACTCCTACGTCGTGGTTCTGGTGAGCGGCTTAGGTTGGGCTTTCGACATGCCCTCGCGCCGCTCCATAGTGCTAGACGTTACCGGACGCGCGGGCGTGACGAACGCCATGGCGCTGGATTCCGTCGGGATGCACGCTAGCCGCATGACGGGACCCGCGCTCGCCGGCTTGCTCATCATGGCGGTGGGCGTAACCGGCGGGTACTACGTCATAATCGCGCTGTACATCGTCGCCATCGTCTTCATGGCAATGCTGCGGACATCCTCGCGCAAGCGCTCGACCGCTAAGCAAAGCGTCGTTCGCAACCTGCTGGAAGGGTTCGACTACGCGCGAACGAACCGCGTGATTCTAGCCACCATCATCGTAACCGTGCTAATGAACCTGCTGCTGTTCCCGTATATGCAGATGGTGCCTGTGATAGCGCGCGAGACGCTTGGGGTAGGCCCCGGACTCATGGGTGTGTTGATGGGCGCGGACGGGCTTGGCGCGATAATCGGCTCGATAGCCATCGCGTCCGCCGGCAGGATGAGCTACCACGGGCGGGTTTACCTATACGGGTCGATGCTCGCGCTCGTGGCTGCGATGGGGTTCGCGGCGTCGCAATGGTTCTTGCTGTCGCTGCCGATCCTCATAGTGGCTGGGCTAGGCACGGCGGGTTTCGGCACGATGCAATCGACGATAGTAGTAATATCGGCGTCCGACGAGATGCGCGGGCGGGCGCTGGGCGTCGTGTCCCTAGCCATCGGCGCGGGTCCGCTCGGCGCGCTGCTGATAGGGATAGTGGCTGAGAACACCTCGCCCGCGACAGGCATCGCTATATTCGCGGCGCTTGGGATGCTTGCCGTAGGCGCGGTTGCGCTGGCGATGCCGGAGCTGCGCCGACGCATAAGCCAATCGCCCGCTCCGTCACGCGAGGAGGGCGAATCCGCGCAAACGGCGGCTAGAGTGGCTTAGGAGCGCGCCGCGCTACGCCCCGAACGACGCGCGGAACCTGTGGAGCGTGACTTCCGGCTCGATGGGCGCGACGGGCATCACCTCGCGCTCCTCTATCTTGGCCACGATGAACCAAGGCCCCTCTTCCCGCAGAGCCTGCATCATCGCGGCTTCCAGCTCCTCTTCGTCGAGCGCGGTGGCGACGCGGTGGATGCCGCATGAGCGGGCGACGCTCGCCAGATCCGTTCCGTAGGCGGTGTGGCTCGGTTGTCCGCCCGTCTGCCCCCACTGTTCGTTGTCCCACACCACTACGATGAGGTTGGGCGGACTTTCGCGCCCTATGGTGGCTATGGCGCCCATGTTCATCAGCAGCGAACCGTCGCCGTCGAGCGAGATTACCTTCTCATCGGTCGCCAACGCCATGCCCAGCGCGATGGACGAGCATAAGCCCATCGAGCCGTATGTGTAGAAGTTGCGGTCCCGGTGTCCCGCGTGCCATAGCTCATCCGTCGTTGGGCCTAGGTTGGACACCGCCGGCAGGTCGCCGATGAGCCGCAGGATGCGCTTGGTGGCAGAGAACCTATGCAAGTTTTCCTCCGTGCAAGAGCGGCGTCATGCAGAGCGCCAGCGGCTGGCGTGCGGCGTAGCACAGTTTCAGCGCGCCCGAAACGCGCAACGCGAGGCGGTCTTCCGAATCCAGCGTGTAGCGCGGTATGCCTAGCGTGTCCAGAATCGGCGGCGTGGCGCGCCCCATCGCCACTTGCGCTATGTTGAACTCGCCCACTTCGCCGCGCAGGTTTATGAACATGGGCAGCGGAACGCGCGCGGGCAGGCACAGGCTGGCGAGCGCGTTGATGCAGTTGCCGAACCCGCTGGACTGCATGAACACGGCGGCGTTGCGTCCGGCGGCGTATGCGCCCGCGGCTATGCCGATCGCCTCCTCCTCCCGCGTGGCGGCTACTACGCGGAAGTAGTCGTCCGCCTCCATGAGGCTGGTGACTCGGTCTATGCTGACATCCGGCACGAACGCAATCAGAGACACGTCCGCGCCCTTGAGGCAATCGACGATTGTTTCCGCCCAGTTCATGCGCTATATCCCCATTGCGTGATAGCCGGTATCCACGTGAACCACCTCGCCGGTGATGCCGGACGCCATATCTGAGCTTAGGAAGAGCGCTGCGCTGGCGACCTCGTCGTGGGTGATGTTGCGCCCCATTGGGGAGCGGTCGGCGTGGGCGCGTTTCATGTCTCGGTATCCGCTGATAACGCGCGACGAGAGCGTATCTACGGGTCCCGCGCTTATGGCGTTGACGCGAATCCCGTTGCGTCCCAGATCCCAAGCTAGCTGGCGGACTTCGTTTTCGAGCGCGGCTTTGGCGGTGCCCATCACGTTGTATCCGGGGAACACGCGGTCTGACGCCTGAAACGTCATCGTGAGGATGCTGCCGCCGTCGCGCATGAGCGGCGCGGCGAGCCTAGCCACCGAGACTAGCGAATATGCGCTGATGTCCAGCGCTATCCGAAAGCCCTCGCGCGGCGTGTCGATGAATGGTCCGCCGAGGTCTTCCCTGTTGGCGAACGCTATCGAGTGGACAACGACGTCTAGGCTGCCCATCTCTTCGCCCACGGACTCGAAAGCGCGCTCTAGCGAAGCGTCGTCGCTAACGTCGCACTCGATGAGCGGCGGATCGGACGACAGGTTGGACGACAGCCGCTCCACTCCCCGCCTTACGCGCTCGTTCAGGTAGGAGAGCGCGACTCGCGCGCCCGCCGCGTCCAGCGCGCGCGCGATGTGCCACGCAATGCTGCGCTGGTTGGCGACGCCGAACACGAGCGCGTTCTTGCCGTCGAGGTCGATGATGTGCAAGCGCGTCCTCCGCTGCCGAACAGTCGTGTTTGCCAGTGGGCATTGTACGCAGGCGCGGGATTCGAGGCAAGGTTAGCGCGATGAGAAGATCGCATAAGCCATTGCATGAACTCGTCTGCAATGGCAGACATCGCTCCCGAACTCTGTGGATGGCTTCGCTCTGCGCTTCGCTTCCCAGATTTCGCCGGGCGGATCGACGCCAATGGGCTTATGCGCTCTCGTTCAGCCTATGGTTATGTCTGCGGCGAACGCCTCTATCTCTATATCGACGCGGTTCTGGGATGTCGAGTAGTCGCGCGATTCGTTGCCGCGCTCCGTTTCGGGGAATCGGGCCGAATCGATCCGAGTGGAGCTTAGAAATGTGTCGTTTTCGATTCGCGCGGCGACTCCATCGGGAACGACTATCTCTATGTCGGCGGCTCCGGCGGCGATTTCTACGCGGGTGTAGCGCGCGTGAGCGGGAAGCCAAACCTTTATGTCTGACGCGCCCGCGCTGATGACAAGCCGTTCGACGTCGAGATTGCTGAGGTCCAAGTCCAGATCGGCGGCTCCCGCTCTTATCTCGATGTCCACCACCACATCCGGGGAAACCATTAGCTCCCAATCCGCCATGGCGGTCGTGAAGAAGCTCATTATGCCGTCATACACGCCGCCGTCCGACAAGGCGCGGGTCGAAAGGTATATCTCGCTGGAGCCGTCGGATGTCTCCTGAACCACGCTGACGGGATTGCCGGCGAAGTCCGCCGCGAACAGACGCGGGGAATCCGAAACGCCGCTCAGTTCCGATCTCAGCGCGACGCTGCCGTTAGTGAAACCCATGCCGAGCCGCAGCGCGCGCGTGTCTTCGAGCGGCGTGGCGTGAGTCGTTGCAACCAAGTCGTCGACGCGGCGCGTGGACATCGTGAGAGACGCCGCGAGGAACGTGGCGGCAAGTATCAGGCAGACCGCGCCGATTCCGATTAGCGGCGCGCGCGGCGCAATCAGCATCTTGACGCCGATGATCACCAGCAGCATAGGCCAATATCTAATCAGTTCGAACCAGATATCCACCGAGACGACGCCGGCGGTGTTCAGCAGGAGAAACACACCCAGCGCGACCAGCAGTAGCCCCGCGAGGGAGAACCCTCGTCGGCTTCGGCGCGCGGCTGCCTTTCGACCCGAAGCCATGACGGTCTTAGCGCCTGAGCGACGGCACGAGTATCGCCAAGCCCACGCCTACTATGGCGATGGGCCACACGATATCCCACCGTATCGAGCTGAATACGCCAAGGTTGTTGAGCAACATAAGCCCGCCGAAGGCTATCAAGACAACCGCGAGTATGTATCTTGTCATGCGCTTCGAACCGCGAGAGCGAGCCTCGCTGTCCGGCATGTCGTCGTGATCATCCATATGGTCGTCGTCCTCCGAAAGGCGCTGCGTCGCCTGACGCGGATTATCGGGCATGATAATCGCCAGCACGATATACAGCAGTATGAGGAAGCCGCCGGATATGATGGCAAGGGCTACCCATCCAACCCTAGCCAGCACGGGGTCTATGTCGAAATACTCCGCCGTGCCTCCCGCGACACCGAAGAGAATCTTGTCGTTGCGGCTCTTATGAAGCCTGCGATCTCTGATCATGTCGGTCTCCTGACTGGAATCCACCGCCCGCCGTCGTTAGCGCTTGCCCCGCCGCGATTCACTCCCCGCCGAGGCGCCGCAGACGCTCGCGAAGTCTGCGGTTTTCGGCTTCGACTGCCAGCCTTCCGCGACGCTCCACCTGCATCTCCGCTTCCGCCTCTAGCCTTCCGCGACGCTCTTGCAACCTTCCGCGACGCTCCACCTGCATCTCCGCTTCCGCCTCTAGCCTTCCGCGACGCTCTTGCAGCCTGTCCTCCTCGGATTCGAGGTGGTCTCGCAAGAACTCGCCAGCCTCCGGATCGTATATACGCAGACGACCCCCAGCCCAGCACAAGGCAACCCCCAGAGTGGGACTGTGAATCCACACGTCGCCCTCGGAAGTAGTCCGCGTCGGAAGACGACGGTACACGCCATCCACCAGTATCTCACCAATCAGAGGCTCGCCGTACAGCTCCCCGCCAGTCGGATCGAGCAGCCAGTTCTCACCAACGCCCAGGTCAGCGTACAGCGCACGCTTCGCTGTCAGATCGTTCCTCGCCGTGGTCGGCGACGCAACCTCCATCACGAAGTCCGGCGGCTTGTCCACCTCCCAAACCAGATACCCATTGCGTTCGTGGATACGCTCCTCGTCCACGCCCAGCGCAACGTACAGATCGGGCGCGACCCTGCGATTCCTGTCGCCCTTGTCGTAGTATACGAACGTGTTGGTGTCGAAAAACACGCCCTCCCGCCTGCTGGCGTATAGAATCAAGGATTCATAAGCGTATATGATGCTTGGGTTCTGAAGCATGGCGTCGGGGATGGGAGGCGGATCGTAGGGCAATCTCAGCGGTTCGCCGTCTTCGAGTTGGAGCTTATAGGGCAGTATCGCAGTCTTCAGCGTCATCGTTCTCTTCCCGCGCCAACTCGCCGCATCCGAGGCGAACCGATTCTCCTAGAGCGCCTGCCAGTAACGCCGTCCCTCGACTCGCGCCAGCCTGCCGAAGCCGGGCGTTGGGAAGTGTCCCGACACCACTAGGGAGTGGTCTCGCTCCATTGTATCAAACAGATCCGCCCGACGCCACGCCGAAAGGCGCGGGTCGGTGTCCGCTTCCATCGAAGGCATGACAGGTTCGCGCTTGCCCTGCCGCGGTTCATTCCCCGCCGAGGCGCCGCAGACGCTCGCGGAGTCTGCGGTTTTCGGCTTCGACTGCCAGCCTTCCGCGACGTTCCACCTGCATCTCCGCCTCCGCCTCCAGCCTTCCGCGACGCTCTTGCAGCCTGTCCTCCTCGGATTCGAGGTGGTCTCGCAAGAACTCGCCAGTCTCCGGATCGTATATACGCAGACGACCCCCAGCCCAGCACAAGGCAACCCCCAGAGTGGGACTGTGAATCCACACGTCGCCCTCGGAAGTAGTCCGCGTCGGAAGACGACGATACACGCCATCCACAAGTATCTCTCCAATCAGCGGCTCGCCGTACAGCTCCCCGCCAGTCGGATCGAGAAGCCAGTTCTCGACAACGCCCAGGTCCGCGTACAGCGCACGCTTCACAGTCAGATCGTTCCTCGCCGTGGTCGGCGACGCAACCTCCATCACGAAGTCCGGCGGCTTGTCCACCTCCCAAACGAGATACCCATTGCGCTCGCGGATACGCTCCTCGTCCACGCCCAGCGCAACGTACAGATCGGGCGCGACCCTGCGATTCCTGTCGCGCTTGTCGTAGTATACGAACGTGTTGGTGTCGAAAAACACGCCCTCCCGCCTGCTGGCGTATAGAATCAAGGATTCGTAGGCGTATATGATGCTTGGGTTCTGAAGCATGGCGTCGGGGATGGGAGGCGGGTCGTAGGGCAATCTCAGCGGTTCGCCGTCTTCGAGTTGGAGCTTGTAGGGCAGTATCGCAGTCTTCAGCGTCATCGTTCTCTTCCCGCGCCAACTCGCCGCATTCGAGGCGAACCGATTCTCCTAGAGCGCCTGCCAGTAACGCCGTCCCTCGACTCGCGCCAGCCTGCCGAAGCCGGGCGTTGGGAAGTGTCCCGACACCACTAGGGAGTGGTCTCGCTCCATTGTATCAAACAGATCCGCACGCCGCCGCGCCGAAAGGCGGGGGTTGGTGTCCGCTTCCATCGAAGGCGTGACACGTTAGCGCTTGCCCCGCGCGATTCACTCCCCGCCAAGGCGCCGCAGACGCTCGCGGAGTCTGCGGTTTTCGGCTTCGACTGCCAGCCTTCCGCGACGCTCCAACTGCATCTCCGCCTCCGCCTCTAGCCTTCCGCGACGCTCCACTTGCATCTCCGCTTCCGCCTCTAGCCTTCCACGACGCTCTTGCAGCCTGTCCTCCTCGGATTCGAGGTGGTCTCGCAAGAACTCGCCAGTCTCCGGATCGTATATACGCAGACGACCCCCAGCCCAGCACAAGGCAACCCCCAGAGTGGGACTGTGAATCCACACGTCGCCCTCGGAAGTAGTACGCGTCGGAAGACGACGATACACGCCATCCACGAGTATCTCTCCAATCAGCGGCTCGCCGTACAGCTCCCCGCCAGTCGGATCGAGCAGCCAGTTCTCACCAACGCCCAGGTCAGCGTACAGCGCACGCTTCGCTGTCAGATCGTTCCTCGCCGTGGTCGGCGACGCGACTTCCATCACGAAGTCCGGCGGCTTGTCCACCTCCCAAACTAGATACCCATTGCGCTCGCGGATACGCTCCTCGTCTACGCCCAGCGCAACGTACAGATCTGGCGCGACCCTGCGATTCCTGTCGCGCTTGTCGTAGTATACGAACGTGTTGGTGTCGAAAAACACGCCCTCCCGCCTGCTGGCGTATAGAATCAAGGATTCATAGGCGTATATGATGCTTGGGTTCTGAAGCATGGCGTCGGGGATAGGAGGCGGATCGTAGGGCAATCTCAGCGGTTCGCCGTCTTCGAGTTGGAGCTTGTAGGGCAGTATCGCAGTCTTCAGCGCCATCGTTCTCTTCCCGCGCCAACTCGCCGCATCCGAGGCGAACCGATTCTCCTAGAGCGCCTGCCAGTAACGCCGTCCCTCGACTCGCGCCAGCCTGCCGAAGCCGGGCGTTGGGAAGTGTCCCGACACCACTAGGGAATGATCTCGCTCCATTGTATCAAACAGATCCGCACGCCGCCGCGCCGAAAGGCGGGGGTTGGTGTCCGCTCGCGGACTCCAATCGACATGATGCGCCTGAACGGGGATGTGCGCTGCGTCGCCCAACACGACGGCGCTTTCCCCAGCCGAGTCGATTCTCACGCTCGTATGCCCCGGCGTGTGTCCCGGAGTGGGCAGCGCCGCTATGCTGTCGGCAATCGACATCTCGCCGTCGATAAGCTCGAGAACCCCCGCTTCCATCAGTGGCATGACGCGTTCGCGGATGTATGCGAACATGCTCATGCCGGCGCGGCGGGTGAACATGTCCCAATCCCGCTTGGGCGCCCAGTAGCGCGCGTTGGGGAAGTACGGCGCGGGCTGCCCGTCGTCGTTCAGCGCGATGTTCCAGCCAACGTGGTCGCGGTGAAGGTGCGTCATGACCACGGTGTCGATCTCCTCCCTGCGGATGCCTTTCGCCGCCATATCCGCCGCAAGCAGCCCCCACTGCGAGTTCTCGAATGGATGGTCGCCCTCGCCCAGCCCGGTGTCTATGAGGCAGGCGGAGCCGCCGACTCGAACGACGAATGAGCCAACGTTCATCCTGATCATGCCGTCCGCTGTGAGCTGGTCTCCGTAAGGCTCCCACTGAGCGGCGTCTACGGACGGGAAGAAATCGGACGTGCGGAAGTGGATATGCCCGTCTGTAACGGACGTGATGAAGGCGTCGCCGACGCGGATGGTGTGATCGATATTCGACACTAGGCTTCTCCCAGAACGCGGGGGCTTGTCTCGAACCTCTCAGTGGTACGCGGGCAGCACGTCCGCGCCGAGCGCGTCCAGCTGAGCGGTCATCATCTCTGGCGGACAGGCGGGGCGCGCGACGAACTTGGTCGCGCCGGCGTCTATGTAGGCGTCTATGAGACTTCTCACGCGGTCCGCGCTGCCGAACGCCGAGAAGCCATCATAGTCCACGTCGGTTCGACGGCGGAGCATGTACGGTTCGGCGATGCGCCGCGCCTCCTCGTATGTGTCGGCGATGCAGTAGCTGAACAGCGCGCCATAGTGGTCGTCTTCTATCTCGTTGCCGAACTCCAGCGCCATCGCCTTGATGCGCGAAACGCCGTCGTCCACCTCTTCGGGCGTCGCCTGCGATACCAGCCAGCCGTCGCCCAGCCGCGCGGTTCGGCGCAGAGCCGGCTCGCTCCGCCCGCCAATCCATATCGGTGGAAGGTCTTTCTGCACGGGCTTGGGCGTTACGGATACGTCGTTCAGCGTGTAGTATCGCCCGTGATAAGTTACGGCGTCTTGCGACCAGAGCAGGCGCATCACCTCTATCGCCTCGTCCGTTCTGCCGGGACGCTGGCGCTTGCGAACGCCGCATGCTTCGTATTCGCGCTCGTCGCCCGTGCCTAGCCCCACGGCGGGCAGCGACCTGCCGCCGGATAGGTAGTCCAGCGTCGCTATCTCTTTGGCGAGAACGGTGGGGTTTCTCAGCGGCAGCGCGAGAACGTTGGTGCCGAACTTGAGATGCTTCGTTCTCGCGGCTATGAACGACAGCGCCACCACAGGCTCCATGCTTACGACGTCCGACACGATGCGATCGCTCAGCCACAGCGAATCCACGCCGAGCCGCTCGCAGGCGTCGGTATACTCCCACAGATGTTCGGGGTCCGCCGACGGAAAGGGCCAACCGCCGAAGCCAATGCCTATCTTCACCGACATACGCGCCTCCTATGCGGGGCAGAGGTTATCACAGATTGGGTTGCGCCGCCTTAGAAGAACCGCGCCGGGGCGAATGCGGCTAGCGAGTATCCGTTCGAGCCTGCGCCGACGGTGAGCATTTGGGCGACGGCTTCTCCTGTGGCCAAGCTGAGCAGGATGCCGTTTCGGAAGTGCCCCGATGCGACGATAACGTTGTCGAAGCCGGGCATCCTGCCTATCACGGGCATGTCGTCCGCAGAGCGGGGGCGCAAGCCGGCGAGCGCCCAGTTGAGTTCAGCGTCGCGGAGCGTGGGCGCGAGCGCCGCGCCGATTCCCATTATGGCATGAACCGCGCCGACGGTAACGCGCGAGTCGAACCCCGCTTCCTCCACTGTCGCGCCGACGACTATGGAGCCGTCGTTCCGCGGCGCGAGCAGCCCCCAAGAGCCGTGAACGACGCTGCGGATGCCCGCGCCGCTCGGCTTCAGGTTCAGGTTGACGCCGCGCACTGGCTCGACCATCGGGCGGCGCGCGACGCTGGGGCTGGATTCGCCGTACAGCCACCTATCCATCATGCCAGTCCACGCGCCGGCGGCTAGCGCGACGTTCTCGGCTAGAATCGCGCCCTCGCTCGTCATCACGCCGCTCACTCCGCCGCCATCGCGCAACAGCCCCGTGACCTCCACGCCCTGCCGGATGCTTGCGCCCTCGCGCTCGGCGGACTTCGCGAGCGCGAGGGCGAGCCGCTGGTTGTTCACGCGGCACACCTCAGGCTCGTGAAGCGCGCCGACTATCGCGGGGTTGAGCGCAGGCTCCATGTCCCGCAGCTCGGCGGCGTCCACCCAGCCCGGATCAGCGCCTAGCGCGCTCAGTTGGCGGCGCATTCCCTGAAGCGCGATGACATCCGACTCGTCGAGCGCGAGCATCAGCTCGCCGCATTCGACAAGCTCGACGTCTACGCCCGATTCGTCCCTGAGACGCGGCGCAAGCTCGTGAAACAGCCGCAGGCTGCGTTGGCTCAGCCGAGCGTAATCGCTGTCGCCGGGCGATGGGGACAGCACGCCCGTCGCGGCGTTCGACGCGCCGCCGCCTATGACGCCCTTTTCCAACAGCTCGCAAGACATCCCCGAGCGCGATGCGAAGTAGGCTATCGCCGCGCCGACAACCCCGCCGCCCACTATTATCAGATCGACCGCTGGACCCGCGCGCATGCTCACTGCCCTTCCCTCCCTAGCATCGCGTCCGCTAGCTCGCCGAAGTCGTTCACTACGATGTCGGGCGCGTACTGTTCGCTATCCTCGTAAGGCAGGCTGTATCTGTTGACATACGCTCCCCTGAACCCGCAGGCGCGAGCGCCGAATATGTCGAACGAGTGCGCGGCGACCATGAGGATCTCAGACGGGTCGGCGTCCAGTATGCGCGCGGCGGCGCGGTAAACCGCTGGATGAGGCTTGAACACGCCCGCCTCCTCGACCGATATGATGGCGTCGAAATCGTAGCCGATGCGGTTCTCGGCGAGGTGGGCTAGGTAGTCCGGCTCGCCATTGGAGAGCGCGACGAGCCTGTATCTTTCGCCCAGCCGCCGAAGACCCGGAAGCGTGTCCGGATACGGTTCGAGCGTCTGCCAAACGCGCATGAATTCCACGAGTTGCGGCGGCTCGAACGGTATGCCGTTGGCTCGGAGCGTATACGCCAGCGCGCGGCGGCATGTCTCCAAGTATCCGCTATGCCCCAGCATGACGAGCGAATCTTGGAACTGCTCTATCCGCTGCCGAGCGCGCCATTGAGCATAGAACTCCTCGCCGCTCATGTCTGAGCCAAGCCCCCGAATGAACCGCTCTGAAGGCGCTTCCAAGCTGCCGGTGAGGTCGAGCGCGGTGCCGAATATGTCGAATGTGAGCGTGGTTATCTGCTGCATGGGATTCCTTGTAGGCGGCGTGTTTCGCGCTATTATATCAAGTCGCGCGCCGAAAGCGCCCGCCAACTAGCCACCGCGCCGCCCACGCTGATACATTGGCGCTGAGCGCGGGAAAGATTCCAAGATTCACGGGGGGAAGACTCGGCATGTCCATCGAAACGGTCATCGAACAGGCGCGGGAATTCATGCGGGCGGAGGAGATCGGCGGCTGGCTGCTGTACGACTATCGGGGCATGAACCCTATCTTCTCGGATACGGTTGGGCGCGTGGGACACGTCACCCGCCCGGTGTGGCTGTGGATTCCGGCGGAGGGCGAGCCGCGTATGCTGGTGAGCTTCGTAGACCAGAGCCGCTTCACGCATCTGGGGCTGGATACGGAGCTGTTCGTGAACCGCCGCGATATGGTGGACAGGCTGCGCGGGCATCTATCGGGCGCGGAGCGGGTGGCGATGGAGTACACGCCTCAAGGCGCGCTCCCGCGCGTGTCCAAGGTGGACGGCGGCACGCTGGAACTGGTTCGCTCGCTGGGCGTGGAGGTGGCGTCGTCCGCAGACCTGCTCCAGTACGCAACGCAGCGCTGGAGCGCGCGGCAGCTGGAATCGCACCTGTTCGCGGCGGACGCGCTGACGCGGATAGTCGGAGAGGCATTCAGCCACATAGGCGAGCGGCTGAGCGCGGGAATCTCCGAGTACGACGTGGCGGAGTTCATCCGAGATCGCTTTCGCGAAAGCGGGCTGATCGCGGCGGACGGTCCAGCGGTGGCGGTGAACGAACACGCATCGGACCCGCACTTCGACCCGACTCCGCATAACTCGGCTCTGATTCGCGCCGGCGACTGGGTTCTCATCGACCTCTGGGCGCGACAGCCCGACGAGGACGCGATGTACGCCGACATCACTTGGACGGCGTACGTGGGCGACGATCCGCCGCCCCGCCACCGGCAGGTGTTCGACACCGTGATAGGCGCGCGCGACGCCGCTCTGGACGCGATGCGCGACGCTCACGCCGAGGGACGCGCCCCGCAGGGCTGGGAGATGGACAAGGTTGCGCGCGACTACATTGAGGCGGCGGGGTTCGGCAGCTGGTTCAACCACCGCCTAGGGCACAGCCTAGGGCGCGAAGTCCACTCCAACGCGGTCAACCTAGACTCGTGGGAGACGTTCGACACGCGGCGGCTGATACCCGGCATCGCGGTGACCATCGAGCCGGGAATCTACATCCCGGAGTTCGGCGTTCGCTCCGAGATAGACGTGTTCGTTGGCGAAGATGGCCCGCGAGCGACTACCGAGATGCAGCGCGAGATAGTCCTGATTCCCGCCTAGCCCGCGCTTCGCTGGTTCACCGTTTGGGGCAGCCGCGCCGTCAGCAGTATTAGCGCGCCCAGAATCACCATCGCGCCGCCGTAGATGAAGGCGTTGGTGTTGTCTTGCGATAGGTCTACGATGAAACCGGCGAGCGTGGGCGAGAACGAGCCTAGGAAGCTCGCGCCGTAGATGAGCGATACGACGGTGGACTGCGCCTGCCCCTCCGCCACGTCTATGGCGGCGGCTATGTAGATGGTGTGCAGAGAGTACAGGAACGCGCCCATCGCAAGCACTATCAGCGCGAGCGGAACGCCGGGACCCGCGAACTTGAGCGCGATGATCAGCAGCCCAAGCGTTAGCGTGCATGGCACAAGCACTATCTTCCGCCCGAACCTGTCGGAGAGCCAACCCATCATCGGCTGCGCGATGATTCCCGTAACCTGCGCGCCGGACATGAACAGCCCGATTACCACTTCCTGATACCCGAGATCTTCCAGCAAGTACACGGGCAGGAACGCCATCACCGCCGATTGCCCCACGCTACGCAGCCCGGTTACGAACACGAGCGTCAGCATGGCGCGCTGGCGCAGCAGCTGACGCAGCGACGCGAAATAGTCCGAAAGGGACGACGTTTCGGTGACGACGGTGGGGATGCTCCGCATCAGCAGGTATATGACTACGGCGCACGCGAGCGCGGGCAGAACGCTTATTTGCAGTATGTCGCGCCACTCGAACGCCACGAGATACGTGCCCGAGATCAGCCCGCCGGTGAAGACGGGTCCGACCACTTCGCCCACGCTGCCGCCCGTGCCGTGAAGCGATATGGCGAAGCCTCGCTTGTCCGGAAACTTGCGGGAAAGCGACGCTATAGCCGGCGGGTGGTACAGCGACGGTCCGAAACCTACTAGCAGCATCACCGCGAACAGCGCGAGGTAGTTCGGCGCTCTGCCGAGAAGGTAGTACGATATGCCCATCAAGCCGAGCGAGATCATCAGCATCAAGCCCGACCTGTTGGCGAATCGGTCGCCGAGATAGCCCGCGACCATCGTCGTTACGCCGCTGGTTACGGATTGCGAGGTGGAAAGCAGCCCGAATTGCGCGCCGGTCAGCCCCATGTCGCTCTTGATGATGGCTAGAATCACCGAGCGCAAGCCGGAGTTGTAAATATGCTTGACCGTGTGTCCGAACACCACGGTCGTCGCCAGCAGTACTCTGCCTCTTCTGATCTCGCGCGTCACTTCTGCAGTCGCCATATGATCAGCGTTCCCCCGGTTCAGCCGTTCGCAAACGGCGACAATGGTATCACGAAGCGGACGGCGGCGCGCTCACAGCGCGCACGACGATATGCGATGCCGGTTGCGCGCAACCACCGCGTACACCGGGCGGCCTACTAGCCCCGCGCCCGGCAGCCGCATGAGCAAGCCCACAGCCGAGAGCCGCGGCAGCAGAAGCAGAAGCGCGGCTATGGCATCGTATCCAACGCGAATCTCGCCGCCGGCGGCTATGAGGTGCGCGGCGCGCCGCATCGCTTCGAGAGACACGCCCGCCGGCGGGCGATCTAGCGACTGGAACGCCACCCAAGAAACGCGATTCCAAGAATCGAATCGCCGCATCCGCCGAACGAAGCCGAGACACATGCCGCAATCGCCATCGTAGTAGAACGCGGTGCAGATGCGCGGCTGCGGCTTTGCGGATTGCGGACGCCTTAGCGCTCGGATCACTGGTGGATACGCCCAACGTAGGGACGCGCCGCGCCCAGGGGCTCGCCCTCCTCGAAACGCGAGGCGCGGAACTCGTGAACCGGATGATCCTGAGCCTCGCCGCTCATCACAAGCTCAGCCACCATCCTGCCGATGACGGGGGACAGCTTGAAGCCGTGTCCGCTGAATCCGGTCATCCAGTAAAGCCCCTCGACGTTCCGCGAGCGGTCCAGTATCGGGTTGCCGTCGGGCGTCATGTCGTACAGCGACCCATAGCCTCCCCTGCAAGTGGCGGCGGCGAAGTCCGGGAAGCGGTGTACGGCGCGCGCCCAGAAGCGGGTTATCGTGTCGTGGTCGGCGTTCAGCCCGAAGGCGTCCGGGTTGGCTATCTCCGCGAGGTCATCCGGCGCTTCGCCGCCGACGAGCGTGCCGTATCCGGCATCCGCGCGGAAGTAAGCGCCGCTGGCGTGGTCTATCACTATCGTCGTGAAAGACTCCAGCGCTGGCGGACGGCGCAGGTGCATCATCTGAACGCGGATGGGCGTAACCGGCAGCGGCTCGCCAAGCGGCGCGGCGAGCTGGTTGACCCAAGGTCCTGTGGCGACGACGACCGCTCCGGCGTCTATAGCAGAGCCGTCGTCGGTGGCTACGCCAACCGCCCTGCCGCCGCGAACGCGGACTTCGGCAGCCTTCGCGCCCGTTCGGATGATAGCGCCGTTTTCTTCGGCGCGCCGCGCGTAGGCGTATGTGGTGGCTACCGGATCGGCGTAGCCGGATTCGGGTTCGTACAGCCCTACTGCAACGTCCTCGACATTCGCCTGCGGCGCGATTCGCGCTATCTCGTCCGGCGTCAGCGTCTCGATGCGAACGCCAAGCTCGCGGTTCATCTCCGCGTTCGCGCGCGCGGCGTCGGCGTCTGCCTCATCGAACACCAGAAGCCTACCCGTCCGCGTGAAGCGCGCGTCTCCGCCGATGGCGTCTCCGAAGTTGTGGAAGATTTCCCGCGCCTCCATCGCCATGCGGACGAGCGTGGGGTGCAGGTAGTGTTCGCGCACCATCGCGCCCGAGCGACCGCTAGCGCCGCCGGCGAGATGCCCCTTTTCGAGCAACTCCACCCTGCCCGCGCCCATGAGCGCGAGATACATGGCGACGCTTGCGCCATTGACTCCGCCCCCTACAACGACCACGTCCGCCGATCTGTTCGCCATCATAATGCTCTACCGCTCCCGTTCTCGAGGAAATCGCATAAGCCCCCTCTCCTGTTTGCAGAGGGAGGCAGAGGAAATCTCCGCGCCCATGACGGCGTCACTTCAACGCGGGCATCACCTCTTCGCAGAACAGTTCGAGGGATGACTCTATCTTGTCTGGCGGGATCTCTTCGCCTGCGTTGAACTCGGCGACGACGCCCGTGAGGCTGAGCGTGTCGCGCAGCTCGGAAAGCCGTTCGATAACTACGTCGGGCGTGCCAACGGCTACCTTCTCCCTCCGCACTTCGTCCCAGCCGATGCCGGCTAGCTGCTCGCTGCGTTCGCTGCGCTCCTCGCGCGGGTCAGCGCCGGCGTGGGAGGCGGTGGCGGCAAGCTGCGTTCCCAGCCTGCGGAACTGCTTCATGAAGCTATGCTCCGGCAGCGTCTCGGCGTCGCGCTTGGTCTCGGATACGTACACGGGTATCCGCAGCGACACGTCTATATCGCCTTCATGCCCTGCGGCTTCCCACGCCTTCTTGTAGTGAACCAGCTGCTCGGCTACCTGCGACGCGCCAAGCCCGCGCACGCCCACGAAGATGGGATAGCCCAGCTCTCCGAGAACTCCGAAGGTGTCCGTCGTCGTAGCGGCTATTCTGAACGGCGGATGCGGCTGTTGATACGGCTTCGGGGTGAGGTTTACGTCATCGTAGGCGTAGAACTTGCCGCTGAAGCTGAAGCTGTCGGAAGTCCACGCACCGCGGATTATCCGCAAGTATTCGTAGAACCGCTCGCGGCTCTCGCCGTAAGCCATGCCGTATCCCTCGTATGAGCCGGGGAAGCCGCTGCGCCCGACTCCGTACTCGAAGCGCCCTTGGCTGACCTGATCGAGCGTCGCCGCCTCTTCCGCCATCCTGATAGGGTTGCCTAGCGGTATCACGTGGACGGCTGTCCCTATCTTGATGCGGCTGGTGCGCCCCGCGATGGCGGCGCCCAGCACGAGCGGCGCGGACAGAACCGAGCGCTGCGGGTTGAAGTGGGATTCCGCCATCCACACGCCATCCAGCCCAAGCGATTCCGCCGTCTCAATGTGGGCGAACCCCTCGCTGAACGCCTCCGCCTGCGGCTTGCCGGGACGGGTGTGAAACTCCATGAACGAGCCGAATTCCATATCTTCCTCCGAGAAGTCCGAGGGCGCTCCAGCCGCTCGCTAGTTTGCAAAAGAGTACGCCTCGCGCCGCATTCGGTCAAGAAGGGCGAAATTCGCAGGATGCGCGAGATACTAGATGAAGCCGCGCAGGTGGGCTACTTCCGCCACGCGCCCGACGCCTATCAGGTAGGCGGCGTCGCGGTAGCCTATGCCTTTGGACTCCGCCGTTTCGCGCACGTTTCTGTAGGCGCGGCTGATGATGGAGTCCAGCTCTTGGTTCACCTCGTCGAGCGTCCACTTGTGCTGATACAGGTTTTGCGTCCACTCGAAATACGAGACTATCACGCCGCCGGCGTTGACGAGCAGATCGGGGATGATGGCGACTCCCATATCTTCTAAGATGGCGGCGGCTTCGGGCGTTACGGGATGGTTGGCAGCTTCGACTATGACATCGGCGCGCACGCTGGCGGCATTGCCCGCGTGGATGGCGCGGTCTATAGCCGCCGGCACCAGTATTTCGCAGTCCAGCTCCAGCAGTTCGCTGTTGGTCACGTCCTCGGCGTCCGCGAACCCTACTACGCTCCCCGCCTCCTCAGCGTGCGAGACGAGCGCGGGGATGTCCAGCCCAAGCTCGTTGTAGACGCCGCCTTCTATGTCCGACACGGCTACTATCTTGCATCCCAGCTCGCCAGCCGTTCGCGCCGTCCACAAGCCGACGTTGCCGAACCCCTGCACCGCCATGCGCGCGCCGCGCGGATCCATGCCCATGTCCGCAGCCGCGCTTCGGGCGATGTAGATTGCGCCGCGCCCGGTGGACTGCTCGCGCCCGACGGAGCCGCCAAGCTCGACAGGCTTGCCGGTGACGATGCCGGGCGTATAGCCGTGCAGCTGGCCATATGCGTCCATCATCCAAGCCATAGTTTGCGCGTTGGTCCCCATGTCCGGCGCGGGGATGTCGCGGTTGACGCCGATGACGTGGTTTATGTTGATGATGTATCGTCGGGTAAGGCGGTTCAGCTCGTCTACGCTGAGCGAGCGGGGGTCGCACTGAATTCCGCCCTTCGCGCCGCCGAAGGGGATATCCACCAGCGCGTTCTTCCACGTCATTAGCGACGCGAGCGCGCGCACCTCCTCTTGGTCAGCCTCCGGATGGTAGCGAACGCCGCCCTTGTACGGGCCGCGAACGCCATTGTGCTGAATGCGGTATCCGCTGAACACCTCGATAGAGCCATCGTCCATTCTGATGGGCAGCGACACTTGCAGTTCGCGCCACGGGCGACGAAGCAGCTCGCGCACTCCGTCGGACAACCCAAGGCGGTCGGCTGCGCTATCGAAGAACACGTTTACGCCCTCGAACGTGGATGCGCCGGTGGTGGATGTCATGGTCTGGCTCTCCCTTTGGCTGTATGCTTGCTCGGCTACGGCGTATCTAGCAGGTCTCCCGTAAACGCGGCGCTCCACCAAGCGGCGGTGTGGCGCTCTACTACCTCTTTCATACGAAGCCAGCGCGCGCGCCGTTCTTCCAGCGGCATGTGGAGCGCGTCATGCAGCGCCCGCGCCATGCCGTCTATGTCGAACGGGTTGACGATGATAGCGTCGGCAAGCTCAGCCGCCGCGCCCGCGAGCCTAGAAAGCATGAGCGCGCCCGGCTCGCCGACCTGCGAAGCCACGAACTCTTTGGCTATGAGATTCATGCCGTCGCGCAGGGGCGTCACCATATTCACATGGGCGTCGCGATAGAACGCGGCGAGGCTCTGTTGGCTGAAGTGGCGGTATAGGTATCGCACCGGCACCCAGCTGCCGGAGGAGTAACGCCCGTTGATCTCGCCGGTGAGCCGCTCCACCGTCTCGCGCTCGCGTACATAGTCCGGCACGCGGTCGCGCGACGGGTTGGAGATTTGCACGAAGCTGATCTTGCCGCGCAGACCCGGACGCTGCTCCAGCATGCGGGAGAACGCCCGCAGGCGGTTGGGTATCCCTTTCGTGTAGTCCAGCCTGTCGACGCCGATGATAACGCGCGTTTCGGCATCGAGTCCCAACATGCCGCCGAGAGACTCGCGCGACTTGCGGGCGGCGTCCGTAAAAATCGCCGGATCTATGCCGATGGGGTAAACGCCCAGTCGCGCGGCGCGTCCGCGATAGGCGAAGTCGCGCCCATTCCAGTCGCCGCCGAGATGCGAGCGAAAGGCGTCTACCAGATTCAGCATATAGCGGCGCGTGTGGACGCCAATCAGGTCGAACGCCAACATGCCTTCCAGCAGCTCTTTCGCCCACGGCAAGACCTCGAACACGTCCGCGCCGGGGAATGGGCAGTGCAGGAAGAAGCCTATCTTGCCAGTCCATCCCTGCGCGCGCAGCTCCTCACCCATCGGCAGCAGGTGGTAGTCGTGAATCCACACCACATCGCCATCCCGCAGGTCGGAGGCGAGCGCCTGCGCCAGCCGGCGGTTGACGCGCCTGTAAGCGCGATAGGTGTCGTGCCTAATCTGGGTGCGCTCGATGAAGCTGTGCAGCAGGGGCCACAGCGTGCGGTTGGAGAAGCCGGCGTAATAGAGGTTTGCCTCGTCTGGCGTGAGGTCCACCGTAACAAGCTCCACCGCGCCGGGCGCTCGGGACACCGCCGGACCGTCGCGCTCGCGTCGCCGAACAGCGCGCCCGCTCCACCCCATCCACATGCCGCCCGACTCTACGAGCGAGGCGCGAACCGCGCTGACCAGCCCGCCGACCGCGCCCGCCCCGCGCCTTGCGGGGTCTAGGTCCGAAGCGGGCGGAACGCGGTTGGATACCATTGCGAGGCGGCTCATATCCGCATGGTAAGCGTGGGCGCGGCGACGGTCAACGCCGCGTTGAAGGCTATATCCTGCCATGTTATACTTTTCGAGTGATCGGATCGCGGCGCGCGGCGCAGGCGAACAGGCAATCTCAAGCGGGAGGCGCTCGATGACAACAACCGCGGCTATGCCGACTAGGCAAGTTAGCCCGCTGACCCCGTATCAGGTAAGGCGATATAGCCGCCATATCATCATGCCGCAGGTGGGCAGCGCCGGGCAGCGCAAGCTGATAGACGCCAAAGCGCTGATAGTTGGCGCGGGCGGGCTTGGGTCCCCCATAGCCATCTATCTGACGCTCGCAGGCGTAGGCACTATCGGCATCGTGGATTTCGATACGGTGGACATCACGAACCTTCAGCGTCAGGTGCTCCACTACGACGGCGACGTCGGCAAGCCGAAGGTGCAATCCGCTGTCGAGACGCTCAATGCGTACAACCCGGAGACGAAGGTCGTAACGCACGAGGCGCCGCTCACATCCGACAACGCGATGGAGATAGTGAGCGACTACGACATCGTGATCAACGGCGCGGACAACTTCCCCGCGCGATACCTCGTGAACGACGCGGCTTATCTGGCGGGCAAGCCGCTGGTCGACGGCAGCATCCTGCTATTCGACGGCATGGCGACTGTGTTCATGCCGGGCGAGGGCTGCTACCGCTGCCTGTTCCCCACCCCGCCGCCGCCGGGCGAAGTGCCGAGTTGCGCCGAAGCGGGCGTGCTGGGGATGCTTCCCGGCATGATAGGAACGATTCAAGCCACCGAAACGGTCAAGCTGATTCTGGGCGTCGGAGAATCGCTCTCCGGCAGGCTGCTGCTGCTCGACGCGCTGGATATGGATTTCCGAACTGTCAAGCTGCGGCGCAATCCCGAATGCCCGCTGTGCGGCAACGACCCAAGCGTTACGGAGCTGATAGATTACGTGGCGTTCTGCGGCGGCGCGCCACTTACCGGATAGACTTCCCACGCAACGCCCCACAAGCGGCGCTCGACTGTGCAGCCGCTCATTGAAAAGAAGGAGGCAACTGACATCATGGCAGAAACGCCCGCGCATCCCGAATCAATCGTGAGCACCGAGTGGGTAGCCGAAAATCTCGGCGACGACAACGTTCGCCTCGTCGAGGTGGACGTAGATACCGAGGCTTACGATCAGGGGCATATAGCCGGAGCCGTCGGCTGGAACTGGACGACACAGCTGAACGACGAGCTTACGCGAGACATCCTGAGCCGCGAGCAGATGCAAGACTTGCTCGGCGCGTCGGGCATCGACCGCGATACCACCGTGGTGCTGTACGGCGACAACAACAACTGGTTCGCCACCTATGCCTTCTGGCAAATGAAGCTGTACGGGCACCCCTCGCTGAAGATAATGGACGGCGGGCGGCAGAAGTGGATAGACGAAGGGCGAGATGTCACCACAGACGCCGCGAGCGTCGAGCCGAAAGCCTACGAAGCGCCGCCTGCGGACACCTCGATCCGCGCCACGCGGGACTACGTGCTGAGCGTCGCCCGCACGGAGAACAACACCGGGCTGGTGGACGTGCGCGCGCCGGACGAGTTCGACGGCACGCTGCTAGCGCCCGCGAACCTGCCGCAGGAAGGCTCTCAGCGCGGAGGCCACATCCCCGGCGCGGCGAACGTGCCTTGGGCGACCGCAGTGAACGAAGACGGCACGTTCAAGTCCGTCGAAGAGTTGCGCGCCATCTATGAAGAGGGCAAGGGCATCGACCCGAACGGCGAGACGATAGCCTACTGCCGCATCGGGGAGCGCAGCTCCCACACGTGGTTCGTGCTTTCCCAGATACTGGGACACAACAAGGCGCGAAACTACGATGGCTCGTGGACGGAGTACGGCAGCATCGTAGGCGCGCCCATCGAGCGGTAACGCCGCGGGCGGATGACTAACTAGAACGCGAACCCAGCAGGGGCGCTCGCAGCGAGCGCCCCTGCGCTTTTGTGGCAGTCGCGCGCGGGCTAGACCAGCGCTAGCCTGTCTACCCGACCACCCGCTAGGAACACGTCCGCCACGTCTCTCAGCGCGCCGAGATCGTCGAGCGGATCGCCTCGAACGATGAGCGCGTCCGCCTGCTTGCCCACTTCCAGCGTTCCAACGCTATCGCCCATCCAGCAGGAGCGCGCGGCGTCCCGAGTCGCCGAAACTATCGCGTCCATGTTGGACATGCCAGCCATGCCGTGAGCCTCGATCTCCGTCTGGAAGTCGCCCATTTGGTAGTACCCCCACGCGGTATCTGAGCCTGCGGACATGACCGCGCCGGCATCCCGCATCCGCGCGACGTGATCCATGCGTACTTCCGACGCCCGCCGCATGGCGTCTAGCTCGGCGCGCTGGGCGGCGGTTGGGTCGGGCATGTCCTCCAGCATCCTGATTCGCGCGACCGCGCCGCCCAGCGTGGGGTTGACGAACACGCCCTTCTCCGCGATGCGCTCCGCGATTTCGGGTCTGTACACGTCTGAGCCGTCCGCCTCTTTGTGAACGGCGTGGATGATGGTGTCGATACCCGCGTCGAGCGCGTTCGCCATGCCCTGCGAGGAAGCGCAGTGGGCGGCGGCGTGCAGCCCGAACTTGTGCGCCTCTTCGCATATCGCGGTCAGCTCGTCCACATCGAACGACGGACGCAGCGGATGGCTGGTTCTGGTGCTGCCGCCGGTGGCGGTTATCTTGATGAAGTCCGCTCCCTCCTTGACGAGTTGGCGGACGGCGGCGCGGCACTCGGTTTCCCCCGTCGCCTGAATGCCGAAGTAGCTCAGGTGACCGCCGATGATGGCGACGGGGCGACCGGCGAGCATAAGGCGCGGCGCGGGCGTAACGCCCATCTCCACAGCTTGGCGCAGCGCGAACGTGGTGCGGTTCTTCGCGCCGCAGTCCCGCACTGCGGTTACGCCGGAGTACAGATGCCGCCGAGCGTTCTGCGCCGCCTGCACGGTAAGCACTTCGTCCGGCAGCGTAACCAGCTCGTCCCCCGCCCGCCCGTCGCCAATGCCGATTAGGTGAACGTGGGAGTCTACGAGTCCGGGCAAGATGGTGGCGTTGCCGTAGTCGTAGACCCGGGCTTCGGCGCCCTCCGGCGCGTGAACCGTCTCATGCGTGCCAATGCGAACGATGGCGTCGTCCTGAAACATAATCGCGGGCTGTTCGGCGACCGCTCCGCCGCGCCCGTCTATCAGCCGCGCGGCTTTGACTATGGTGAACTTTGGGCTGTCTGGCATTTTCTTTACCTCGCGCCGAATAGTCTACAAAGCCGCTGGCGGCTGCCGAACGGCGGCGAGCGATTCTTCCGAGCCGCGCTCCAGCCTGTTGCCGTCGAAGTACACGTCCGCCACGTTCCACAGGTCGTTTATGTCTTCGGCTGGGTTGCCTCTGACGATGAGAACGTCTGCGGCTTTGTCGGCTTCGAGCGTTCCTACGAGATCGTCCATGTCGAGCGCGGCAGCCGCCCAGCTCGTCACTGACAGAACGCCCTGCATATGGGTGTATCCGGCCTGAACCAGCATCTCCGCCTCGTAGACGGTGTTGCCCAGCCTGTAGTTTCCCCAAGACGAATCCGAACCGGTGATGACGCGAAGCCCCATCTCTATCATCCTGCGAGTGTCGTCTAGGCGTGTCTCCATGCTGCGGAGCGTGTCGTCTAGCTGGGATTGCTCGCTCGGCGCAAGCCCATCGGCGTCGCGCTTGTGGGCGAGCGTCCACGCGGTGGAGCGCCCGACGTGCAGCGTGGGGTTGACATACGCGCCGCTCTCTCCGATGCGCTCTGCGATGTCCGCGCGGAAGTTGTCCGCGCCGTCCGCGTCTCTGAAAGCGCAGTGGATGATCATATCCACGCCCGCGTCGAGCGAGTTGGCGATGCCTTGCGAAGATAGGCAGTGCGTGGCGGTGAGCTTGCCGAACTTGCGCGCCTCGTGGGTTATCGCGCTCAGCTCGTCCACATCGAACGACGGGCGCAGCGGGAACGATGTTCTGGTGCTGCCGCCGGTGGCGGTTATCTTTATGTAGTCCGCGCCCTCTTTGATGAGCTGCCGTGTGAGCGCGCGCGCCTCGTTCGCGCCGGTGACCTCGCCGCCAAAGTAGCCCATATGCCCGCCGACGATGGCGACGGGGCGGCCGCACAAGACCATGCGCGGGGCTGTGGCGAGTCCCGCGTTCACGGCGTCCCGCAGCCTGAACATCGTGAAGTTCTTGGGTCCGTTCTCGCGAATGGTGGTTACGCCAGAGAAGAGCGACGCGCGCGCGTTTCTAGCCGCCTGCGCCGTGAGCAGCTCATCGGGCAGCAAGGTCAGATCATCGCCCATCCTGCCATCGCCGAACCCGTTGTGGTGGGTGTGGCAATCCACCATGCCGGGGAGCGCAGTGCATCCGCGGTATCGGCGCGCGTCGACGGATGCCCCCTCCGGCGCGGAGACGTCCGCCTCGCGCCCGACGGCGACGATGCGCGAACCGCGTATCAGCACCGCGCCCTTCTCTATAGGCGCGCCGCCCTTGGCGTCTATGACGCGATCGGCGGCGATTAGCGTGTAGTCTGCGCTTGGCGGCATATCTCACCCCCTAGATACGCAGAAGTTAGCGCTTGGAAGGCAATAGCGCAATAGCGAGGGGCGGAGGCGGCTCTAGCGGCTTGGGGCGGGACGACATCATCGGACTCCCCCGCCTACTCGTCGAGACGGAAGCTGCCTTCCCAGATTCGGCGCCCTGTACCGGGCAGGTACTGTCCAGTTCTGATTTCGTCTATAGCGTATCCCGGCAGCACTCGCCCTACAACGCACCTGCCAATAATATCCACCCTGTACTCCTCTAGGTCGAAATCGAGGTTGTCGAAGCTGTACTGCTTGCGATGAGAAGGCAGATCGTTCTCGTTAGCGGGTATCACATGCAGGAAGAACTTGGCGTGATGTCTATCATTCTCACAATCTTCTTCATCTACGTACACCAATCTCCTTTCTATGAGATAGACATTGAAATCTGATTCTATGGCAGGGCTACCTAAATTGTCGTAATTCTTGTCATACAAGGTTTTGTCATATAGAAACACTAGCTGGTTATTGGGAGTGAGGAGCCCGAATTCACCATCGTGATTGCGCGTGACGATTAGGTTCGTTAGAGGATGCCCCTTGTAGTCTAGTACGTTTCCGGAGAGATAATAATCCGCTACGTGAGAATCCTCATATCTATATCTGTCAGAAATCAATATAGCGTCGCCCGACATTCTATCCATTATATTATCGATAACTTCGAAATCCGCCATCATCGCTTCAGAGGATTCCGCGCTATGGCCCACTAGACTCATCTGGTATGCGGAAAGGGTGAATACCAACAGCGACGCGACAGCGAAACTGCCAACGAGCCGGTCGCCTGAGTATCTGAAAATATACTTCATAACTAACAGGAAGAATACCAACGGGATGCCTATATAGAACATGCTCTGAAAGTCGTGAAAGGCGACGAAATGACGCATAGGCAGCATCCAGAAGAAAGCGGACAGCGAGAGAGCAGCCAACAGCATCCTATGACGGCGTACTATCGCAATCCCAATCAGACATATCGAGAATGCGAAAATTCCTATTGCGACCCCATGCGATTCTAACGGTCCGACCGAGGATTTGCCGAGCGCGCCGATGTATCCGGGCAGGGAGAAAGGAAGCGTCATTCCGCCGATGCGGTAGAACTGCTCTTTCAGGTAAGTCAGCCATGCCAACGTGTCGGCATATTGGGCATAAGAATAAGAATATGAATCGTCTAGTCCCATGCGCCAGAGCATCGATCCGACGGTCGGCAATTCGGTCAGCGAGCGCTTCCCGTCGAGCGCAAAGTATTCGTTCACTAGATTGAATGCCAACAGCAACGCGCCAAAAGCGAGCGTGACTACGCCAATTATGAGATAACGGCTGCGGAGCAAAGATGTCCACAGGAGCTTTATCCTAGACAGCGCAGGGTCAGAAACAAATAAACGCGCGTTGCCCAGCTCGCCAACAAAACCTAGAATGACGAAAGGCAAGAGCAACGCATAGACTTGCCATCCCAGAAGCAGCGCGACGCAAGCCTTGACGAGCAATTGGCGGAGCGCGCCCTTTTGCATGAAAATCACCATGCCGTGGAAAGTCAGCATCACCCCAAAAAGGCTCGGCACATCGTTGAAGACCAGGTCGTTGTAGTACAAGCAGTAGTACGATGAGAATGCAAGGAGAGTTGCCGTCAGCGCGACCCACCGACTAGGCGTTAGCCGACAAAGCGCAAAGTACGCGAGCGATGCCGCAGAGACAAAGAACAACAACATTAGCGTTCTTGCAACGTAAATCTGCTTCGCCGGATCATCCCCAAAGGGCAGGATGGCTAGTTTCGTCAGCGCGAACGAGCCCATTGGAAACCTATTGTACGCATAATAAGTTGGCGCGCCCTTCTCATCCGGCCGCAGAAATTTGAACATCAGAAATTTGTGAGCCGGAGAAAAATTCGCAGCCACCGTCATGCCAGTCTGCGACACATGGCCATGATGCCCACCCCGGTAGAATTGGCTTCTGTCGTTGGCGAATAGAAACACCGTCGATAACGCGAACATCAACAGCAGCGCGGGGATCAGCGCGGAGTTGGACGCGGACGCGAGCTTGTCGGTCAGCGTGGCGGTTCTCGTCGGCAATGGCAGGATATTCGCCCTCTGAAGCAGTTCGCGCATTGCGGCATCTATTCCAGCTCAGCCGGCTCGTGCAGGTCGAATATCCGTCGGCGCGCATCGAACTCGAAGCCGGGCAGCGTAGGCTCGCCGCTGAGCGTCTCAGGGTCTTCCAGAAGCTCAGGCTCGGCGGCGGGGCGGTAGATGCGAACTTGCCGACGATACGGGTCTATCAGCCAGCCTAGACGCGCGCCGTTGGCGATGTAGCGTTCCATCTTGTCCATTAGCGGCGACAGTCTATCGCTGCGGGAGTGGATTTCTACGACGAATGCGGGGCAGACGGTCACCGCCCCTCCCGCTGAGATGGGCGGCAATTCGGCTACCTGATCGGGGGATAGCCAAGAGGCATCCGCTCGCACACGCGAGCCGTCCGGCAGCCGAATGTTCGTATCGGCGGTATGGGCTTCGCCGCCGTTCGACTCTGCCCAGTTGAACAACACACCGAAAACTTGGCCTTCCGCAACTCCGCCGTCTCGGTTCACCATAGGATTGATTGCCAGCTCCCGCTCCGCGGTCAGTTCCAGATAGAATCCCCTCCCCTCGTTGGCTCGATCGAGGCCGACGAACCAGTCATCTATCTCGGCGTCGGTGAGACGCCCTGCGACGGATTCCATGATGGGGCTGATATTGACGAACAGCGTCCGCTGAGCGCCAACGAGTTCGTCGGCGTCCTCAGATGCGGCAGCCGCGTCCGGGAGCAAAACGGCGGTTGTCATGCGTTCTTCGTCCTCGCTATTTCAGCTCGGCAGACATTGTACAACGTAGTACGGAGCGCGGGAAGGCATGTGCGCCCGGGCTTGCAAAAGCGCTATGATGATGGCGTTGGATTGCCAGCCCGATGCGGCGGGCGGTCCTCCCGCAGACGCCAACGTAGCTCAGTGGTAGAGCAGCGGTTTCGTAAACCGCAGGTCGGCGGTTCGAATCCGCCCGTTGGCTCCACTTTCCAACAGCCGCGCCGGGCGCAGGGTTGCGCGACGGTGAACGCGACCGCTCCCGCGCTTTCGGATGGCGGGCGCTGTGGCTGCCCCACTAGCCCAGCCGCCACTCCGTGCCGCTCGCGCCATCTTCTACGCTGACGCCTAGCTCGGCGAGACGGTCGCGGATGCCGTCCGCGATGTCGAACTGTCTGGCGGCGCGCAGTTCGGAGCGCACGTCGACGAGCAGCTGGATGAACGGCTCTGCCGCCGCGTCCGCGCCGTCGGGCGCTTCTCGCAGATCCAAGCCCAGCACGGCGGCGAGGTCCGATAGCGTCTCCTGCGCGTTGGATACGTCTTCGCCGCGCTGACCGGCGCGGTTGATGTCGCGCGCCAAGTCGAACAGGACCGCAAGCGCGCGGGGGGTGTTCAAGTCGTCGTCCATCACCTCGATGAAGCGGGCGCGATGTTCCGCCGCGTCGAGAGGCGCGCCGTCTCCCGACGCCGCCCGAAGAGCCTGACGCAATCGCTGTATGGCGCGCTCCTGCGCGCGCACCGAGTCTTCGCTGTAGAAAAGCGGCGAACGGTAGTGGGAGCTTAGGAAGAACAGACGCAGAGCCTGCGGGTCGTACTGTTCGAGCGCTTCGGGGAGCGAGATTATGTTGCCGAGCGACTTGCTCATCTTCTCATCGCCCAGACGGAGCATCCCGTTGTGCATCCAGAATCTGGAAAACGGCTCCACCTCGGTAAACGATTCGGACTGGGCTATCTCGTTCTCGTGGTGGGGGAAGACGAGATCTTCGCCGCCGCCGTGAATGTCTATGGACTCCCCCAAGTACTTGATGGACATAGCGCTGCATTCTATGTGCCAGCCCGGTCTGCCCTTTCCCCACGGGCTTTCCCACGCGGGTTCGCCGGGCTTTTGCGATTTCCACAGCGCGAAGTCCAGAGCTTCCTCTTTGCGCTCGTCCACCTCTATGCGCGCGCCTGAGAGCAGGTCATCGATGCTGCGGTGGCTGAGTTTGCCGTATCCGTTGGAGCGCCTTACGCGGAAGTAGACGTCGCCGCCGACTTCGTAGGCGTACCCCTTCCCTATCAGCCCCTCGATTATCTCGACTATCTTGTCTATTTCCTGAGTGGCGCGGGGGTACTCGTGCGCGGGAAGCACGTTCAGCGCCGCCATAGCGTCTGTGTACTCGCATATGTTGGCGACGGCTAGATCGGCGACTTCGATGCCGCGCTCTATGGAGGCGACTATCATCTTGTCGTCTATGTCCGTGAAGTTCTGCACGTGCCGCACGTCGTAGCCGCGAAATTCGAGGTATCGCCGCACTACGTCGAAGCTGACGGCGGACATGGCGTGACCGATGTGGGATGAGGAGTATGGCGTAATTCCGCAAACATACATGCCGACCCGCCCGTTGGGGCTGTCGAATTCGCGGACGTTTCCCGTTAGAGTGTCGTAGAGTCTCATGCTTCCGAGATAGTGACGGCTCCTATGCAGCAGATGCCCTCTTCGCGGCCCACCAAGCCGAGCCTGTCGGCGGTGGTCGCCTTCACGCTGACCGCCTCACGGTCGATTCCGAGCGCGTCGGCAAGCGCGCCGCGCATATCGCCTATGTGCGGCCTGAGGATGGGGCGTTCGGCGAGTATTGTAGCATCAACGTAGTCCAACCGCCACCCGCTCGCGCGCAGCAGCGCCGCCGTCTCAGAGAGCATGACGGCGCTCCGCGCTCCGCGCGTCTCGCGCGTCGGCGGGAAGCGAGCGCCTATATCGCCCAAGTTCGCCGCGCCCAAGCAGGCGTCGATTATGGCGTGGATCAGCGCATCGCCGTCGCTGTGTCCGTCCAGCCCGCGCTCGTGGGGGATGATTATGCCGCCGAGCGCCAGCTCCCTGCCCTCGACGAGCGGGTGGATGTCTACGCCTATGCCCATGCGAACGCTCACGGGCAACCCAGCATTCGCGCGCGGGCGATAGCCTCCGCCATGATCAGGTCTTCCGGCGCGGTCACCTTGATGTTGTAGCGCGCGCCGATGAACAGCCGCACGGTGCAACCGAGCGCCTCCACCATGGTAGCGTCGTCGGTTGCTTCATGGGTTATCTCGTTGTGCGCCCTGCGGATGAGGTCTGCGGCGAACGCCTGCGGAGTCTGCGCCGCCCACAGCGTATCGCGCGGCGGAGTCGATGCTACGGTCATGTCAGGCGCGGCAACCTTGATAGTGTCTTGCGCGGGGATGGCGGCTGCGGCCGCGCCCCATTCCAGCGCGGCGTCCACCGCGTTCGAGATTAGCGATTCGTCCACGAACGGGCGCGCGCCGTCGTGGATTAGAACTATGCCCACGCCTTCGAGCGCGTCTAGCGCGTTGGCGACCGAGTCCTGCCGCCGCGCGCCGCCCTCGACTATGCGCGACACGCGCGTGAAGCGGCGCTCGCCGACGAGGTGGCGCACCCGCTCCATAGAGCGCGGCGCGGCGGCAATCGCAATAGTATCCACTCGCGGCGACGCCTCGAACGCCTCGAGACAGTGCGCTAGAAGCGGCTTGCCCGCGAGCGGCGCGAATAGTTTGTCCGTCCCACCCATTCTGCGGCTGGAGCCGGCGGCGAGAACTGCGACGCCGACGCGCGAATATCTTTGCGGTCTGGGCATAAGACGGATTCGCGCTCTCAGGACGGGTTCGCGAAGACCATGCAGCCGGACGCGGTCTGGAGCACGCGGGCGGCGGTTACGTCTAGCTCGGTATCGAGGTGGTGAATGCCTGATTCTACGACGACCATCGTTCCATCTTCCAAGAAGCCGACACCCTGCCCGTGTTCCCTGCCCTCTTGCAGTATCTTCACCTTGAACCGCTCGCCGGCTACTACGACAGGCCGCATCGCGTTGGCGAGGTCGTTCACGTTCAGAACCTGTATTCCGTCTATGCTGGCGACGCGATTCAGGTTGAAATCTGTCGTCACAATCGAAGCGCGCAACTGTTTCGCCAGCCCCACCAGCTTGCCGTCCACTTCTTGGGACTGCGGATAGTCCGCCTCTATCACTTGGGTTCGCACGTTGCTTTCTTCGCGCATTTCGCGGAGCATCTCTAGCCCGCGCCGCCCGCGCGAGCGGCGGAGCGTATCGCGCGAATCCGCGACGTGGCGCAGCTCGTCCAGCACGAACCTCGGCACGAGCAGCGTGCCGCGAAGGAAGCCGGTTTTCGATATGGCTGCGATGCGTCCGTCTATGATGGCGCTGGTGTCCAGCAGCATCGGCGCGTCCGCGCCCTCGTTCGCGTCGGACGAGGAAGAGCGGCTCCCCGTCGATAATCTATGGAACACGTCGCGCGACGGCGAGAACATCAGCATCGCGCCCACATACGCCAAGAAGAGGCTAATGGCGATAGGCAGCGCAAGCCCCAGCCACCCGGGCACGCGGTATATGGGTATGGACACCAGCATCGCCACCGTCAGCCCCAAGACCATGCCGACGATGCTGGACAGCAGGCGCGACGCGGGCAGCCCCCGGGTCTGTTCGGCTATGCTGCGGTAGACGCGCCTCGTAACGAACGGCGTCCAGGCGATGCCCGCAGCCGCGCCCGCGAGCGCCAAGCCGATCACCAAGAACAAGTATTGCTCGGGCCACCACACATCCGCGATGAACTCCGCGAGCGCCCACCCGCCTGTCGCGAGTATCGCGCCTCCAGCGATTCGGGATAGTATGTGAGCTGCCATGCTTTCAGCGCCCGCTCTGTTCTTGCAGCCGTTCGCCGCGTCGAATATCCGGCGCGCCGTGATACGCTCTGCGGGCGGCGTCCGCATTTGGCTGACAGCCGAGCGCAACGGCGCCAATCGGAAAGTAGCCTTGCCATAGCGTCGGTGGATTTCAGATTAGCGCCGAGCCGTAGAGGTGTCAAAAACGGCGGCGCGGCGAGGGCGTTGAGATGGCGAATCGGCTATGCGACAACCCATCCACTAAACCGTTACAGCGGCGGCGAGGTTCGGCAATGGCGGTGTCCAAGCGGCTGACAACAACTCTCAGATGGGCGCGGCGAATCGCGATAGGCTTTCTAGCGCTGGCGGCGGCGGTTGCGCTGATAGTCATAGCCACGCCGCAAGGCAGGGTAGCGTGGCGAACCGCGCTGTTCATCCCGCAGGTTACGCCGTCCATCCCCATCGAGCCGCAAGCGTGGTTCACGCGCGATCCGACGCGCGAAGAGGTGTTCTTCGCCGCCGGCAACGGGTTGGCGAGCGCGGACATGTACGCGCCGGCTGGCGACGGAAAGCACAGCGCGGCGCTGCTGTTCTTGGGCGTCAACCCCGCGGGGCGAGACGACCCCAGAGTGGTGAATCTGGCGAACGCGCTGGCGCGGTCGGGCGCGGTGGTGATGATACCGTGGTCCGAAGGGATGACCTCCAAGCGGGTAAGCGTCGAGGACGTGGATATGCTGGTTCGCGCATTCCAGTATATGACGGCGCACGAGCGCGTCGACGCGGAGCGGGCAGGCGTGGCGGGATTCTGTGTAGGCGCGTCGCTGGTCGCGGTGGCGGCGTCGGACGCCCGAATCAGCGACGATGTGCGGTTCGTCAACTTCTTCGGCGGATATTTCGACGCGCGCGATCTGGTGGCGGCGGTTGCGTCCCGAAGCCGCTATTACGCGGGAGTCACGGAAGCGTGGTCTCCGGACAAGCTGAGCGTGGAGGTGGCCACGACGCATCTCATAGACAGCGTGGCGGACGCGACAGAGGCGGCGCAGCTCCGCCGCGCGTTCGTCGAGGGCGGCGAGCCGCTGAGCGAAGCGGAGCTGGCGGCGCTGTCCGAAGAGGGGCGCATCGCGCGCGAACTGCTCTCGGAGCCGGACGCGCAAACCGCGCGAGCGCTCGTCGAGCGCCTGAGTCCGGAATCCCTGGCGACGCTGGACGCCATATCGCCGGCTGCGTCCATAGATGGGCTGAAGGCGCGGACGCTCATCATGCACGACGTCGAAGATCGGCTCGTGCCGGCTGCGGAATCGCGCAGGCTGGCGGAAGCTCTAGCCGATCGGGGCGACGTCCACCATACCGAATTCTCGTTGTTCCAGCACGTTACGCCAACGCGGCCGCTAAGCGCGGGAGCATACGTTAGGGAGATCGCCAAGATGTTCGCCCACATGTACCGCGTCTTGAACGAGCTCCGCTAATGCCGCCGACGCTGACATCCCGCCCCGTTTCGTATAGACTGGCAGCCAGCATTGGAGATCCGTTTTCACAGGAGGGAATTCGTTCACATGGGTTACGAGTTCAACCACGTTCACCTAAAGGCGCCGGAGCCGCGAAAGACGGCGGAATGGTACGCGACGGCGTTCGACTTCGAGATAGCAAGCGACATCGTTAGGCCCTACGGCGATAGGTTCGTAGTCACTAAGACGCCGGACGGGGTTACGGTGAACATATCGGGCGCGCGAACCGGCGAAGAGATGGGCGACGGCGACGCGAACGCCCACTGGGGCTTGGAGCATATCGGCATCACCATAGACGACATGGCATCCGAGCTAGAGCGTCTCACAGGCATGGGCGCGGAGATCAAAGAGGGGCCTATAGACGTTCCCAATGGCCCAATCATCGCATTCATCGAGGGGCCGGACGCCACGCGCATCGAGCTGCTTCAGATTCGGGCGTAACCGCGTCCGCAAGGCGGCGGCACATTCGCGCCGCCGCGCAGGAGGTATATCGTATGCCCAGAAGAGCGTTCTTCCCGAACCCGGACAACAAGCCGTCCGGCTTCTCTCCCGCCGCGCGCGGCGGCGGGCTGGTATTCGTGTCGGGGCAAGTGTCAGTAGACGCGCAAGGCGAATTGGTTGGCGAGGGCGACGCCTACGCGCAGTCGGCGCAGTGCTTCGCCAACATAGACGCCGCGCTGAAAGCGGCGGGCGCGACGCGCACCGACGTCGCCAAGATAACCGCCTTCCTAATCGATGCCGAAGACTACCCAGCCTACGCGCGGGCGCGGCTGGAGTTCTTCGGCGAACCCGGACCCGCGTCCAGCACGGTGTTCGTGAAAGGGCTTGTAGACGCCGCCTATCTCGTGGAAGTCGAAGCCATAGCCGCGCCGTGACAGAGGTTGCCCAATGACCGATTTCTGCGTCTTCTGCAAAATCAGGAACGGCGAGATTCCGAGCGACATCCTAATCCGCGATGAGCGCTGCTTCGTCATCCGAGACATCGCGCCGGTCGCGCCGACTCATCTGCTCGTCATTCCGCTGGAGCATTTCGCCAGCTTATCCGAGCTGCGCCCGGAGATGCGCGATACGGTCGGCGCGATGTTCGAGGCGGCTAGGGACGCGGCAGCCGCCGAGGGAATTGCCGAGAGCGGCTACAGGCTCGTCATCAACCAAGGCGAGGACAGCGGGCAGGAAGTGCCGCATCTGCACATGCACGTGCTGGGCGGGCGGCGAATGCGGGCGTTGGGATAGCGGAGTAGCGGGGGCGATGGACGAACTGCCGCAAGCCGTCGCCGCGCGTCTGTCGCGGCTGCCGAAGGGTTTGCGGGCGCACGTGGAGCGGGCGCGGGAGGTGTCGCGCACACTGTCGGCGCGGCACGGCGTGGACGAGCAGCTTGCCGACGTCGGCGTCGCGGCGCACGACCTAGCGCGCGCAATGTCGCCGCCGGCGCTGACGCGCGAGGCTAGGCGGCTCGGTCTGGCAATCGACGCGGCGGAGGCGCATAGCCCGCTGCTGCTGCACGGACCCATCGCGGCGGAGTGGCTGCGGCGGGAAGGAGGCATCGCGGCGGAAGAATCCGTGCTGGAGTCCGTCCGCTTCCACACCACCGGCAAACTGGGCATGGGCAAGCTGGCGAAGGTAGTCTTTCTGGCGGACAAGCTGGACCCATGGAAAGCAAGACAGTCGCCATTCCTGAACGAAGTGGCAGACCTCGCTCGAAGCGACTTGGATTCGGCGATCCTGTGCTATCTTGATAATACCGTCAGGCAGCTAATAGAGGACGGGCAGATGGTGCATCCGGTGAGTGTGTCGTTTCGGGACTGGCTGATAGAGCGTATGAAGGTGGAGTGATGAATGTAGAATACAAAATCAGAGACTTGGCAGGGCAGTACGCTGCGCGCCTTACTCAAAGAATCGAACAACGTGTTAGGGAAATGGCAGACGATGATATCTCACACCATTTGATATATCGAGCGCTCGGAATTAGCCGCGCGGAGGGACATCTCATAGACGTATATCAGAGTAAAGGACGGTTTCTATATAACTACGCGGGCCGATTTCTTGAAGAAGCGGTGAAACTCTGCTTTGCAGAGAGATTCCCTGAATCCGGCAGTTTTTGGGTGCCGAATACACAAGGGCAGCGCCCAGCTAGATTTCAGATAGACTGTCTGATTGGCTCTGACGCAATAGAAATCAAATGGAGGGACGCGACTACCTATGGCGACCATATTACAAAAGAACATACAAGAATCATGGCTGTGCGAGATGCAGGATACACACCCATCAGGGTAATGTTCTATTACCCGAATCGCACTCAAGCTATCAGGATTCAAAGAGCTTTGGAAACTCTCTACAAGGGAGTCGATGGGGAATACTATTCTAGTGATATAGCTTGGAATTACGTCGGTGAACGCACTGGTGTTGATTTACTAGATATCCTAAACAGGTTGGCGGTGGAGAATGTCTCACAATCCTAAGCGCCAAGTACATATGGGTGCCTGCTTGACTGTGCTTTCCTGACGTGGAATCTGGCAGTTCGGTGTATAAGAGAGATAAATCCGGAAACGTGGTGACGAGAGGAGAGAAGAAAGGGGTTCCGGCTTGGAGACGTCTGGGATATTCCATATCTGAATCCCAAGGCGAAGGAGAGGACGGGTTACCCCACTCAGAAGCCGTTGGCTCTGCTGGAAAGAATCATCTCAATCGCATCGAGACCGGGCGACACGATACTAGACCCTTTCTGCGGCAGCGGCACTACACTCGCAGCCTCGATTATGCTGGATCGGAACGCCATCGGGATTGACGTTTCCGAAGATGCCGTGAATCTTACTCGACAGCGTATCCGAAATCATGTCAGAAGCGAGTCGAAAGTTTTGGTCAAAGGTAGGGATTCTTACCGCAATGCGGACGAAACCGCACTGTCATTTCTGTATGGACTGGACTATGTTCCAGTCCAGCGCAACAGCGGCATAGATGCCATACTAAAAGACGGCGTCAACGGCGCTCCAGTTCCGATTCGGGTTCAACGCGAAAACGAGACTAGGATAGAAGCCGCCTCCAAGCTCTACAAAGCTTCCAAGGGCAAGGGTGCGACCGTGATGTTTCTGATTGCGACGCGCGACACTCGACGTCTCGAACTGGTCAGCGATTTACCTCGTGGAGTCGTAGTCATAGACTCCCCAAGCGCTCTAATTCGCAAGCGCTTGGCGGACGCGACTAATTAGGTCAACCGCGCGCTGGCTATGGACAGCCCGATGAAGACGACGACCAGCCCTATGGTGAACCTGAAGAGCTGAAGCTCCAGACCGCGCCGCGTTCTGAAAGAGTTGTCCGCCGAGCCGAACAGCCCCGATCCCTGCCCTTTCACCTGCAACAGGATTACGATTGCCAGCAGAACGGATACGGCTATCTGCACTATGTTCAATATCAGCGATGTCATGTTTGGCAGCCTCTGGGCGTTTGGGCGTTGATCGAGGAAGGGCTAAACGCGAACGTCCGCCGCGCTGACGCTCGCGTATTCGCCGTTGCTTGCGGCGTCGTGGATGCTCATTAGCGCGTCCGCCAGCTTTCGCGAATCGTGGCGGATTGGGTTGTGGACGTCTATCACGTCCGCTAGCGCGACCTCGACGCCCGGGATATCCTCGCCATCGTGCCGCACCAGCTCGTTGCCGTAATTCTCCCCGCTGTACGGAAGCCCGTTGTTCGCCAGCGCGTAGTCTACGATTTTGGCGGACGTGTGCCGCTGGAGCGATTCTACGTGCGCGCGCGCGGTGTAGCCTTCGGTCTCGCCCTTCTCGGTGGACACGTTGCACACGTACACGACGGGCGCGCTCGCGCGCTCCAGCGCATCGGCGATGCCCTTGACAAGCACATTGGGCAAGATGCTGGTGTACAGGCTGCCGGGTCCGATGACGACTAGATCCGCGTCTTCGATGGCTTCGACCGCGAGCGGGTGCGCCTTGGCGTTAGCGGGTTCTATCGTCAGTCGCTCGACCCGCCCATCATGTTTGCGAATGCTGGATTCGCCGCGAACGACCGCGCCATCGCTGAACCGCGCCGCAAGCCTCAGGTCCGCGGACGTGGAAGGCGCGAGGTCGCCATGCACCGCCAAGACGCGGCTGGATTCGACGAGCGCTTCGTCGAAGCTGTTGGTTATGTCTGTCATCGCGACGATGAACAGGTTGCCGAAGCTGTGTCCCTCCAAGCCCTCGCCTTCATCGAACCTGTACTGAAACAGGTCCGTGAGCGGCGATTCGTCGTCCGAAAGCGCCACTAGGCAGTTGCGAAAGTCTCCGGGCGGCAGCACGCCAAGTTCGCGGCGCAGCCTGCCGGAGCTTCCGCCGTCGTCCGCTACGGTGATGACCGCCGTTAGGTTGTGGGTGTGCGTCTTCAACCCGCGAAGCAAGACGGATTGCCCCGTGCCGCCGCCTATGGCGACCACCTTGGGGCCGCGCCCCCTGTGCCAGCGCGTATACACGTTTTCGGCGAGCGTGTCTATGGAGCGCGGCGTGGGCGCAAGCGCGCTGAACTTGCGATAGAAGCCGTACATGGAGAGCAGTATCGCGCCGCCGCCAACGGCTAGAAGCAGGAGACCCTCGAAGTGCCACGGCAGGAAGTCCGGGAAGTAGATCGGTTCGAATATCCTTCTGATCATGAACGCGACGCCTATGGAGGAGATCGCCACTCCGAAAGCGCCCGCCAGCAGCCACCGCTTCACGCCTACGCCGGGCATGAGCAGCCGCGCGAACCGCCGAGCGCGCGTCGCAGCCGAGCCAACGATGCGCGGCTGCGGGCTTGCGCCGTTGCGGTGCGTCGCCACTATCGCATCGCCTCCAGACGCTCGCGCACTATGCGGCTCGCCAAGCGCGGGTTAGCCCGCCCTCTCGTCGCCTTCATCACCTGCCCCACCAAGAAACCCATCGCGCGGCTCTTGCCGCCGAGATACGCCTGCGTCGCCTCCGGGTTGTCGGCAATCGCGCGCTCCACCGCGCCTAGCACCGCGTCGGCGTCGGATATCTGAATCATCCCCTCGCGCTCGGCTATCTCTTTTGGAGACTCGCCGCTGTGGAACATCTCCTCGAACACCGTCCGCGCCATAGTGGCGCTGAGCGTGGAATCGTCCACGAGCTGCTGAAGCTCTGCGAGGTTCGCGGGCGAGATCGGAACGTCGGATATGCTCTTGCCGCTCTGGTTGAGCATCCGAGCCATTTCCCCCATCATCCAGTTGCTCATCGCTTTGGGGATGTGAGCGCCGGGCGGAGCGGCATCCAAGACCGCCTCGAAGTAGTCCGCGGTTTCGCGGTTCGCGGTCAGCAGCGCGGCATCATAGTCCGAAAGCCCGAACTGGGATGCGAATCTAGCTTTGCGTCGGTGGGGAAGCTCCGGCAGCGTGGCGGCGATTTCCGCCACCCACTGCGGCGATATCTCCAGAGGCGGCAAGTCCGGCTCAGGAAAGTAGCGGTAGTCCGACGCGCCCTCTTTGCTTCGTTGGGACACCGTGGCGGCGGTGGCGTCCACCCAGCCGCGCGTCTCCTGCTCCACGCGCCCGCCCGCGTCGATAAGCGCCGTCTGCCGCTCCGCCTCGCTCTCCAGCGCGCGATGGACGGCGCGGAAGCTGTTCATGTTCTTGATTTCGACCTTCGCGCCCAGCGCGGTCTGCCCTTTGGGGCGAACGCTGATGTTGGCGTCGCATCGGAAGTTGCCCTCTTCCATGCTCGCCGCGCTGACGCCGATGTACTGCAAGATAGAATGAAGGCGCGTCAGGTAGGCGCGCGCCTCGTCCGCGCTCCGCAAGTCCGGCTCGCCGACAATCTCCATCAGCGGAACGCCCGCGCGGTTGACGTCCAGCAGCGAGTATCCTTCGCCGAACTCCTCGTTCCTATGGAGCAGCTTGGCGACGTCCTCTTCGAGATGAACGCGGGTAACGCCCACGTTTCGCTCCACGCCGTCCACCTCGATGGGCATGGTTCCATTGGACGCCACAGGCATATCGTATTGCGAAATCTGGTATCCCTTCATCAGATCGGGATAAGGGTAGTTCTTCCTGTCGAACTTGGTTTGCCGCGCGATGTCGCATCCGAGCGCAAGCCCGGTGCGAATCACAAGCTCTACGGCTTTGCGGTTTATGACAGGCAGAACGCCGGGCATTCCCATGCACACGGGGCAGACGACGGTGTTGGGGGAGGCGTTTTGGTACTCCGCGCTGCAAGCGCAAAACATCTTGCTGAGCGTCAGCAGCTGAGCGTGCACCTCTAGCCCAATGACTACTTCGTATTCCATAACTCGAATCGCCTATGTCGGAAGTTGCCCGGCGAGCCGCCAGACCGTCATTCCGACGAAATGCGAATGCGCGCCTCCAATTGGATAGTCTCGACCGTGTGGATTAGTAGATTATATGTATTGGCGGCGGCTTCTGACAAACGCTCAGGCGCGCGCGTCGGATTCGCTCCACGCCTCGCGCCCGATTAGCGGCACGAATCGGCACGCGCCGAGCGCTTGGGAGACGACGCCTTGCTCGGTCTTGGTTGCCTTGATGAGGTTCTGCTCGGCGCGCCCGCCTACAGGGACGACGAGCCTGCCGCGCGGCGCGAGCTGTGCCGCGAGCGACATGGGTATGCGCGGCGCGGCGGCGGCTACTGCTATGGCGTCGTAGGGCGCGCCGTCCGCGTATCCGAGCGCGTCGCCGGCAAGCTCGACGCGGACGTTGCCATATCCCAGCTCTTCGAGCAGGGCGCGCGCGGAGCGCGCGAGCCGCGCGATTCGCTCTACGGTCGTCACCTCGCGCGCAAGCTCGCTGAGAAGCGCCGCCTGATACCCGCTGCCCGTTCCCACTTCCAGAACCCTGTCGCTCGCGCGCAGCTCCATCGCCTCTAGCATGATGGCGACCATAGTCGGCTGGGATATGGTCTGCCCCGCGTCGATAGCCAGCGCGCAGTCTTCGTAGGCGAACGCCCTAGCCTCAGGCGGCGTGAACCGCTCGCGGCGCACCGCGGCGAAGGCGTCCAAAACGCGGCTGTCGGACACCTTGCCCGCCAACCCTCTCAGCAGCCTGCGCCGCTGACGCTCCATAGCCGTGTCCACATCCGTCATAGCGCGCCCCTCTGCGTGTATCCTATACCATCGCGCCAGCGTTAGAGCGCGCCGCGCCGATGCGCTAAAATAGTCGCAGGAATACCCAGCCATATGGAGGGCGCAGTTGCCGAGATACTATCCAGCCTTCATAGACGTGCGAGACAGAACCTGCGTTGTGATTGGCGGCGGGCCGCTCGGAGAAGAGAAGGCGTTGAAGCTGCTGGAGTGCGACGCCAACGTCGTCGTCATCTCGACGGAAGTGGAGGCTTGCGTTCGCAGGCTCGCCGCAGAGCGCAAGCTGGAGTGGATCAGGCGGGAGTACGCTCCCGGCGATCTCGCGTCCGCGTTCATCGCCATCGCCGCGCTGGAAGACGAGCGAACGAACCTGCTCATATCGTCCGAAGCCGCAGAGCGCAACGTGCCGCTCAACGTGGTGGACGTTACGCATCTATGCACGTTCATCGCGCCGTCCGTAGCGCGGCGGGGCGAAGTCACGGTGGCTACGTCCACAGGCGGCGCGAGCCCGGCGCTGGCGCGCACGTTCCGCGAGAAGCTGGAAGCGAGCCGCATCCTCGAATACGCGGACCTCGCTCCCGCGCTGGCGCGCGCGCGCGCGGAGCTGCGTAGGCGTCGCCTGCGCGTCGCGCCGGACGACTGGCAGGCGTGCATCGATGAACGCCTGCTGACCACCGCGCAAGACGACGGCGACGACGCGGCATACGGCGCGCTCATGGCGTCGCTCCTGCCGAGAGCCGCGCCGATGGATTCGCCGTGAAGCCCCGTCCATGAGCAATCGCGTAGTCCGCATCGGAACCAGAACCAGCGCGCTCGCGCTCGCGCAGACCGAAGAGGTCATCGCGCTCTTGCGGCAGGCTCAACCTGCGATCCGCGTCGAGATAGCGCCTATCCTGCCGCGCGGAGACCGTCGCAAGAGCGCACCGCTGCAAAGTCTGGGGCGCGGCGCGTTCGCAAGCGAGCTGGAAGAGGCGCTCGCGCGAGGCGAAATCGACATAGCGGTTCACTCGGCTAAAGACATGCGCTCCACCCTGCCCGACGGATTGCGGATAGCCGCCTTTCCGCCACGCAAAGACGCGCGAGACGCAATCGTAAACAAGTGGGGAGCCAGCTTTACCGACATGCCGAGCGGGGCGAGGCTAGGCACCAGCAGCCCGCGCCGCGCCGGGCAGCTGCTCGCGGCGCGGACGGACATCGCCATAATTCCGGTTCGCGGCAACGTGGATACGCGGCTCGGCAGAGTCGGCGCGGACGGACACGATGGCGCGGTATTGGCTGCGGCGGGCATGGAGCGGCTGGGACGGCTCGAAGAAGTATCGGACTTCCTCGATCCCGCGCTTTGCCTGCCGGACAGCGGACAGGGCGCACTCGCGGCGGAGACGCGGGCGGACGACGCGGAGATGGCGGAGCTTCTCGCGCCAATCGACGACGCGCCCACGCGAGCCGCAGTTACGGCGGAGCGCGCGTTCGTGGAAGCTACCGGCGGCGGCTGCCGCGTTCCAGTGGCGGCATACGCGCTTCCGTCCGCGGATGGCGACACGCTGGATATCCTCGCCATGGCTTGCCTGCCCGACGGCTCGCGCGTCTACAGGAACAGGACGAGCGCCGCTGCTGACGACCCAGCGGCGGCTGGGCTGGCGGCGGCGGCGGCGCTGGCGGCTACGGGAGCGGACGCAATCATGTACGCGGAGCGGGCGCGGTGAGCGAGGGCAAGGCGTATCTGATAGGCGCGGGACCCGGAGACCCGGAGCTGCTCACCCTCAAAGGGCGCAGGCTGTTGGAATCCGCCGACGTGGTGATCCACGACAGGCTCATCGACGACAGGCTGCTAGATATGGCGCGCGCCGACGCCGACGCCATAGACGTGGGCAAGACGCCCAGAGGCGGCGGGTGGACGCAATCGGACATAAACGCGCTGATGGTGAGCGAAGCGCGGAGCGGCAAGCGCGTGGCGCGGCTCAAGGGCGGCGACCCATACGTGTTCGGCAGAGGAGGCGAGGAGGCGGCGGCTCTCGCCGAGGCGGGAATCGAATTCGAAGTCGCGCCGGGCGTAACGTCCGCGATTGCCGCGCCCGCATACGCCGGAATTCCGCTCACGCATCGCGGGCTGTCGTCTTCGTTCACCGTGTTCAGCGGAAGCCTAGCCGCGGGCGCGCGGGACGGCGCTGAGTGGGCTGCGCTCGCGCGAGTTCCGGGAACGCTGGTGGCGCTCATGGGCTGGCGAAATCTAGCCGAGATTGCAGACGCGCTCATCGCCAACGGCAAACCGCCCGACACGCCGGCGGCGGTGGTGAGCTGGGGGACTCAGCCGCGCCAGAGAACGGCGCGGGCGACGCTCAGCCGCATCGCGGACGCGGCGAGAGAGGGCGGACTAGGAGCGCCCGCCACGCTGGTAGTGGGCGACGTGGCGGAGTCGAGCGAAAAGCTGAGCTGGTTCGAGCGCCTCCCCCTGCTCGGCGTTCGGGTTCTCGTAACGCGCGCTCCGCATCAGGCGGGCGAGCTGTCCAGACGACTCGCGGAGCTTGGCGCGCATCCCATCGAGGCGGCGACTATCGAGATCCGCCCGCCGCGAAGCCTAGTCGCGCTAGACGATGCGCTACGCGCGCTAGACGTTTTCGACTGGGTGGCGTTCACGTCCGCGAACGCGGTTCGCGCCGTGTTCGACAGGCTGTCCGCGAAGGGGCGAGACGCGAGGGCGCTCGGCGGCGTCGGCGTGGCGTCTATCGGCAAGGCGACGAGCAAGGCGCTTGCGGAGCGTGGCATCGTGGCGGACGTATCTCCGCGAGTCGGTTCGTCGTCCGCGCTTGCGGATGCGCTCGGCGGCGTCGCCATCCGAGACCGTCGCGTCCTCATGCCAAGGGCGGACATCGCCACAGGCGAGCTGCCCAAGCTGCTCGCGGCGCGCGGCGCGGACGTTCGGGAAGTCGAAGCGTACCGAACCGCCGTTCCGAGCGGGGCGAGGCGCGCGGTAGACGACGCGCTGGCGGAGGGGGTGGACGCGGTAACGCTCGCAAGCTCGTCCGCCGCGCGCAACCTGATGCGGCTGCTCGACGGCGACGCGAGGGCGCTCGGCGGCGCGACCGTCGCCTGCATCGGTCAGGCGACGGCTGCGACGGCTGGCAGGCTTGGGCTGAGCGCTGATATAGTTGCCAGCGCGCCCACTATGGACGCGCTGGCGCAAGGGTTGGCGGAGCGCTTCGGCGCGAGGAGGTAAGCTAGACATGGCGGGATTCCCAACCACTAGGCTAAGACGACTGCGCGCAAAGCCCGCATTTCGGCGAATGGTGGAGGAAACGCGGCTGTCGGCGTCGGACTTCATATATCCGCTCTTCGTAACGCATGGGCGAGACACGCGCTCCGAGATACCCCCAATGCCGGGCATGTACCAGTTATCGCTAGACCACCTCATCCACGAGGTGAGCGAGGCGGCGCAGCTCGGCATAGAAAGCGTCATGCTGTTCGGCATACCCGCGCGCAAAGACGCTCTGGGCAGCGAGGCATACGACGCCAGCGGCATAATTCAGGAAGCGATTCGAGTTATCCGACAAACGGCGCCCGATATGAACGTGATAACCGACGTGTGTCTGTGCGAGTTCACCGATCACGGACACTGCGGAATAGTAGAAGACGGCGGCCGTATCGATAACGACGCCACGCTGGAGCTTCTGGCGCGCATGGCGGTCATGCAGGCGGAAGCCGGCGCGGATATGGTTGCGCCGTCCGCGATGATGGACGGGCAGGTAGCCGCCATCCGCGCCGCGCTCGACAACGCCGCCCTGCCCGACGTGCCGATTCTGTCGTACTCGGTCAAGTACGCATCCGGGTTCTATGGGCCGTTCAGAGTAGCCGCCGAGTCCGCGCCGCAGTTCGGCGACCGCGCGAGCTACCAGATGGACCCGCCGAACGTCCGCGAGGCGATGCGCGAGATCGAGTTGGACATCGAAGAGGGCGCGGATATGGTGATGGTCAAGCCCGCGCTGGCGTATCTGGACGTGCTTTCGGCGGCGCGGCGGCGGTTCTCGACGCCCATCGCGGCATACAACGTGAGCGGCGAATACGCGATGGTCAAGGCGGCAACCGAAAACGAGTGGATAGACGGACGCCGAATCACCTTGGAGATTCTCACGTCTATCAAGCGGGCCGGCGCAGACGTCATCCTCTCGTACCACGCGAAGGAAGTCGCCCGCTGGCTCGCGTCCGAGTCATACTGAGAAAATCGCTAAGACTCGATGCCTGTCTCTAACCCCCTATGCAAGGCGGAAATCCACACTAATGCTAAGGAGCGCGCGCAAATGGCTACATACATCATGCTCTTGACGTTGACGCCTGAGGGACGCGGACGCATGCGAGAGAATCCCGACAGCCTGCTTGCGGCCGCGCACTCGGTGGAAGTTTCGCAGACGCGCGTTCACGGGCTTTACGGCGTGTTGGGAGACTACGATTTCGTGTGCATCCTAGACTCGCCGGACAACGCGGGCGCGGCGCGGTTCTCGGTGGAGCTAGGCGTCGAAGCGGGCGTGCAGGTGAAGACGCTGCCCGCCATTCCGATAGGTCGATTGGAGGAGGCGCTGGAGGACGACAGCCCATCGGCTGACTATACGAGCGCGCGAGGCGGCGGACCCACGATAGAGATCGGAGGCGGGAGCGACGCGAGCTAGCGCAGTCGTCGCCGATGCGCGCGAGCGCGCCACAGCCTGAGCGACACGATGCCTTCTACAGCCGTCAACGGAATCGCGCCGTACCGTCGGCTGTCCACGCTGTGAGCGCGGTTGTCGCCGAGCGCGGCGCACTCGCCCGCGCCGACCGATATGGACTGCGCGCCCAAGCCGACGGACGCGGGAAGCCCGGCGAGGTACGGCTCTGGCAGACGGACGCCGTCGACGAACAGCATCCCGTCTTCCAAATCGATACGCTCTCCGGGAAGCCCGATGATGCGCTTGACGCCCCGCTCTGCCCCGCTCCCGCGCGGCGGGCGCAGTATCACGACATCGCCCCGCGCGGGATGACGGCGCGGCGCGAACGCCAACAGCAGATCGCCATCGCGCAGCGTCGGTTCCATGCTAACCCCCCGCGCGACGTACAGCGACGGCTTCAGCGAAGAACGAAACAGCCTGCCGATCACTCTCATACACTCCTATGGCGAATAATAGCGCAATCCAGCCGATAGCAGTCCGCGATCTAGTGGCGGACGTGAATGGCGACGCGATCCCATACCTTGCCGCGGGCGAGGGTGGGCGCGTCGTCTTGCTGATCCACGGCGGCGCGGGCGACCGACTGGAATGGGCGGATGTAGCCGCGCGGCTGGCGGCTGCGGGTCGGCGAGCTATCGCGCCAGACCTAATCGGGTTCGGCGGCTCGCCGCGCCGCGACGTTCCGCACACCATCCCGCATCTGGCGGAGTTCGCGGCGGAGTTCATGGCATCGGTCGGGGTAGAGCGCGCGACGCTCGCGGGGCATTCGCTCGGCGGCAGGGTCTGCCTAGAAGTCGCGCTGAACGCGCCGCTATCTGTGGACGCGCTCGCGCTCGTCGCGCCGCTCGGCTTTGGCGGCATGTCCACCATCGGCAGAACGCTCGGCATGGCGGCATGGTGGCTAGACCGCGCGATGCGGCGGCGTCCGCCCTACCCCAAGCTGGAAGTGGATATGATCGATCCGAATATGGAAGCGTTCGCAAGCGTCGAACGCCCTACGCTGGTCGCGTGGGGAACGCGAGACATATACTTTCCGCTGTCGAACTCGAGGCGGGCGCTGGAGGCGATGCCCAGCGCCAAGCTGAGCGTGTACGAGGGCGCGGGACACGCGCCGCACAGGTCCGACCCGCGCCGCTTCGCGTCGGAACTGGCGACGCTCATGGACGACCGCCGCGCGTAGCCGCAGGGTTGCGCGTCGGGGGCTATTTCTGTATGTTCATTGTCGAACGCGGCTGGGCAAGCCCGCCGCAACCGCTACACTATATAGACCAACACGCCATTGACCGAGAGGAGTAGCGCAGGTTATGACTATCGCATCTGCATTGAGAGGAATTTTCGGGGTGCGGGAGGCAAGCGCGCACTGTGACATCCCGTGCGGCATCTACGACCCGATTTCGGCGAAGATAGCGGCGCAGACCGTTCAGAAGATGGTTCTCCGCATAGAGGCGCTGGAAGGCGACGACGTGGCTTCCCAAGCCACCTTCTCCCGCTATGTAACCGTGAAGGAAGAACACGCCGAGCTGTGCAAGCATGAGCTGCGCGTGCTGTGGGCGGACTACACTTGGCCCGGCACGGACGCGAACGAGGTAGCGGGCAAGTTCAACGCCGCGCTCAAGCTCGCCAGCCAGTGCAAACAGACAGTCAGCATGGAGAACGCCGAAGCGCTCGTCGCCGCGGTGGACGACATCGCGGCGGTCTTCTGGCAGACCAAGGGCGTCGAGTACAGCGACCCGCTCGCCGAGGTTCGCTACGGCGTCTAGCTCGCCGACGCGAAGCCCGAATAGGGCTATGCGCTAAGGGGCGCTCCGGATGGAGCGCCCTTTTTGCCGGGAAGCGCTTCCCAGCCTATCGCTTGTAGTCCTCGCGCGGGGGGCTGAATATGTCTAGCGCGACGGATGGCGCGTCGTTCGCCACGAGCGAGTGCGGAACGCCGCCCGGTATGATGTACGTGTCGCCCTTCTTTACACGAGTCGTCTCGCCGCCGATGGTGAAATCGAACTCGCCCTCCAGAACCATGCCCGCCTGCTCGTGCGGGTGGCTATGCTCGGGAACCTCCGCGTTGGCGGCTATCTCTACTAGGCTGAGCATTATCTTGTCGCCCCACATCGTCTTGAGTAACACGCCGGGCGCAAGCTCGCGGCTGGGGACGGCTGATAGATCGTGTGTGTAGCTCAAGCTATGCTCTCCTCCGGCTCTGCGCGGCAAGCGCGCTCTCGTGCGCGGGCGTGAGGCAGGCGGTGATGAAGTCGTTGAGCGGCGTCGGCTCCCCGAGCCGCCCGCCTAGCTCGGATATCCTGCCGTTGAGATTCGCGTACTCCATCGGTCTGCCCTCGGTCAAGTCGGCGTGCATCGAAGATATGAGGTGGCTCTTCTCTTCGACGAAGTGTTGCATTATCGAGTCTACGAGATCGTCGGCTATGGCGACGCCCGCCGCCCTGCCGACGGCAGCCGCCTCGGTCATCACGTCCCGCGTCATGCGCGCGGTGGCGGGAGTGTCCATCACCCGCTCGAAAGACGAGCGCGTTATGCAGGTCATCCCGCTCAGCCCGCATATGAACACCAGCTTGTTCCACAGCGCTTGTTGGATATCGTCCGCAATCTCGCAGTCTATTCGCGCGTCCGCGAGCGTGGCGGCTATCCTCGACGCGCGGGCGGAGGGGCGTTCGTCCGGCTCCGCGAACACGATGCGGCAGTCGCCGCCAAGCTCGCGGAACTCGCCGGGCGCCGGATGCGCGGCTTCCACATACGCCGCGCCCAGCATGACGCGCTCCGCGCCGAAGTAGGTGGCAAGCTCATCCCCGCCGCCAAGCCCGTTTTGCAGCGTGAGGATAGCCGTTCGTTCGTCCACGGCGGGCGCGATAGTCGGCATGGCGTCGGCGTTGTGGTAGCTCTTCACGCAGAACAAGACAAGCTCCGCCTTCCAAGACCCATCGAGCCGATCCGTCGCGTTCGCCGCCGTGACGAAATCGCCGGACGTCACGCTCTCGCAGCGGATGCCGTTTCGCCTAATGGCGTCGAGGTTGTCCCCTCTGGCGACGAAGAGGACGTCGTTCCCGGCTTTGGCGAGCAAGCCGCCAAAGTATCCGCCGACCGACCCCGCCGCCATTATCAGCGTTCGCATCAGCCGCCCGCCCCCTGCGCCCGCTTCAGCTCGACAAGCACGTTCACATAGCGCGTGTCGGTGTTGTTGATGACGCGGTGAACGCGGTGGTCCGCGTGGTATGTCCACGTTCCGGGCGAAGATGGGCTGTCGGCGGATTCGCCATCTTCGTACTCGACCGTCAGCCCCGCGCCCTCGACTACTACGGTAACGTAGTCGCGCCCGTGCAAGTGCCAGTCGCTCGCCTGCCCCGGCTCCACTATCAGATTCCAAATTTTCACGTTGTCGTTCTCGAAGAGAACGTTGGTTGCGATGTCTCCTAGCGGAGCGTCTCCCCTAGACATTTTCAGTTCTCCTTCTTACGGTCGTTCATACGCGCGGCGCGCTAGAACCCTAATCTCTTGGACTTCATGCTAACGAACAACCCTCGCCGCCCGATGACGATGTGGTCGAGCAGCTCGATGTCCATCATCGCCGCGCTTTCCCGAACGCGGCGCGTTACTAGGATGTCTTCCGGGCTTGGCGTGGGATCTCCGGACGGGTGGTTGTGGACGACTATGAAGAACGGACAGTTTTCCCGAATGGCGGGGCGTAGTATCTCGGACACTCTGATGGAGGCGGTGTTCACCGTTCCCCGATAGATCTCGTGGTTCGAGATGACTTCGTTCTTGTTGTTGAGCAGCAGCGCGCGCAACTTTTCCTGCTCCAACAGCTCCATGTCCGCCGCGACTAGGTTGTACACCATATCGGGGGAGTTTATCCTAGGTTTGCTCGCCGATGGCAGAGTCGCGGCGCGGCGTCCCAACTCCATAGCCGCCAGCACTTGACAGCCCTTCGCCTCGCCTATGCCGCGGAGTTCGCAAAGCTCCGCAAGAGTCGCCTGCGAAAGCGCCGCCAAGTCGCTGAACCGCGTCAGCGCTCTATTGGCAAGCGAAATCGCATTCTCGCCCTGCGAGCCGGAGCTAATCACTATCGCCAACAATTCGTGATTGCTCAGCGCGCTAGGCCCATAGTCTCGCAACCGCTCGCGCGGACGCTCGTCCGCAACCATATCGCTGATTCTCAGCGTGTATGCGTGTCCAGCGTGGTTGTTGGTCATGCGGCGGCTTTCGGCTAGTCCTCAGAATCCCATGCGACGGTAGTTTAGCGCGAGATGGGCGGCAAGTCTATCGGCGGCGCGGGTTGACAGCAGCAACGGCGGCAATGCAACCTATGGCTGAGACGGCAAGCTGGATTCGGACGAACCGGAGGCGCCCCGGATGATACGACGCGACAGGATAGTAGAAACGTTTTGCGAGCTTGTGAAAATCGACAGCCCATCGGGAGAGGAAGAGGCTGTCGCGCAAGTTCTCGTCGCAAAGCTGGAAGGCATGGGGCTGAGCGTGGTTCGGGACGACTACGGAAACGTCGTCGCAACGGACGGCGGAGACGATCCGATCATCCTGTCGGCGCACATGGACACGGTGGAGCCGGGGCGCGGCGTCGAGCCGTCGGTCGAGGGCGAGCGCATCGTGTCGGACGGCACGACGATTCTCGGCGGCGACTGCAAGGCGGGCGTAGCCGCGATACTCGAAGCGCTAGAGTCCATCTTCGAAGACGATGCGCCACACGGCGCGATAGAGGTGGCGTTCACGCGGGAGGAGGAAATAGGGCTTGTCGGCGCGCGCAACTTGGATTTCTCGCTGCTGTCCGGCGTCGAAGCCGTGGTGTTCGACGGCGAGGGACCGCCGAGCCGCATCACGTCTTCCAGCCCGGAATACATCGGCTTCGACATCGAGATAACGGGACAAGCCGCGCACGCCGGCGTCGAGCCGGAGAAGGGCATATCGTCCATACGCATCGCCGCCGAGATCATAACGCGGCTGCCGCAAGGCAGGTTGGACGAGGAAACTACCTTCAACGTAGGCACGATAGAGGGCGGCACAGTGCGGAACGCGGTGCCGGAGAACACAACCGTTCGCGGCGAGTTTCGCAGCCGCAGCATCGAATCGCTAGACGGATTGCGGCTGCAAGTGGACGACGCGGTGAACGAAGTGCGCGCGCTGTTCCCAGACGCGGAGATAGATTGCCACCTGCACACGGAGTTCGTGCGATACGAACTCCACGACGACGAGCCGGCGCTGAACAGGGTGAGGCGCGCGCTAGAGTCTCTGGGGCTGACGCCCACGATGGAGCCTTCGGGCGGCGGCACGGATGGCAACGTGTTCAGGCTGAACGACATCAGCGCGGTGGTGGTGGGCATGGCGGATCACGGGATGCACACCAAGCAGGAGTACGTTACGATTCCCGATCTCGTGGACGCGGCGCACCTCTGCGAAACGCTGCTTCGCAAGGATGTCTAGCCGGTGTCGGTGACCTATCTGGGACACAGCGCTTTCCTGTTCGAGGAGCGAACGGGCGAGCGGCTGCTCATAGACCCGTTCGGCAACGCGCGCGGGCGGCGCTGGTTCTCGAAGCGATTTCCCGCGCTGAGCGTCGATCTCGTCGCGGTGACGCACGACCACTTCGATCACAACGCGGTCGACGCTCTGCCCGCCAACACGCCGCTTATGGCGGACGAATCCACCCGCCGCGTGGGAGGGACGACCATCAGGGGCGTTCGGGATGTTCACGCGGGCGAGGCGGGGCGAAACGGTTTGGAGAACGTCATATACGTCGTGGAACATGAGGGCGTTCGCTACTGCCACTTGGGAGACAACCGACACGACATCCCGGCGGACGCGCTCGCCCAAATCGGCAATGTGGACGCGCTGATGGTCGCGGTGGACGACTCGAATCACCTGATGACTGGCGAAGAAGTGGACGCGCTCGTCGAGTCGCTCTCGCCTAAGATAGTCATCCCCATGCACTACTACGCCGAGGGGTTGACGACGGAAGAATCCACGCTCGCGCCTCCGGATGGCTGGATGAGGCGGCAGGCGCGGCGGCGTCCGCTGCGTCGCTCGACGATTCGGATAGACCGCCGCGGGATGCCCTACGAGCGCGAGGTGTGGCTGGCGCGGGCGCAACTGGCGGCGTGAAGACGACGCTCGCGCACGGCCGACGCGGCATCGAACTGGAGCTGCCCGACGACAACATCGCCGTAATCGAGCCGCGCCGCCTGCCCGGCTTGCCAGACCCCGACGGCGCTATCCGAACGGCTATCCGCTATCCGGTCGCCGACGCGCCGCCACTGAGACGGCTCGCGCGCGTCGGCGACAGCGTGGCGATAGCCGTGAGCGCCACCCACACAACGCCGACAAGCGCCGCTTTGCTCGCCATTCTGCGGGAGCTGTCCCACCTGCCCGACGGCGACATCGCGATAGTGTCAGTCGACGGCTATCCGCGCTCGGCGCTCCGCAAGTGGGGGGATGAGATAGTCTCGCGGCGCTCCATCTTCAGCCACAGCCCAACCGACGATTCGGAGCTTGCGAGCGTAGGCGTCGACGAGCGCGGCGCGCCCATCACGCTGAATCGGCAATGGGCGAGCGCGGACGTAAGGATCGCGCTGGCGCTTGTCGAGCCGCATCCGTTCGCAGGGTTTTCCGGCGCGTCCATGACGGTTGCGGCGGGATTGTCGGGATTCGAGACCGCGAATCGACTCTACGGCGCGGATAGGATAGGCAATCCAAACGCGGGATGGGGAATCGTAGACGGCAATCCAATACACGCCGCAATCGAGAACGTCGCGCAGCAGGCAAACATAAACTTCGCTGTGGAGTTCACTGCGAACCGCGACGGTCAGCTAACCAGCGTCTACGCGGGCGACGCCGAGACGACCCACCGAGCGGCGCGCAGGTTCGCCAAGCGGATGGCGATGCGAGCTGTAGACGCGCCTTTCGACGTGGCGATAACGACAGACGGCGGCTCGGAAGACGGCAACGCCTATAGCGCGGCGAGGAGCGTATATGCGGCGGCGCAGGTCGTGAAGCGCGGCGGAACGGTCGTCTGCGCGTCCGAGCGCGAGGCGGGCAGCCTGCAAGCATCGCTGGAAGCGATCTGCGCGGCGGGGGATGAATCGCCGCGCTTGGAACGGGCTTGGCTGTACGCGAAGGTTCTGGCTCATCGGACTATAAGAGCGCGCCTCGTGTCGGCGGCGGGCGTGGAGTCGGTTGCGCGCGACGCGATTGCGGCAGCGGGGCACGGCGCGCGGACAGTCATCTTGCCGCATGGGGCGGCAGTGGTTCCGTATCTGGATGATGGGCGCCTAAGGGGCTAGTTCCCTTTCACTCGATAGAAAGAGCATTGGGGCGAAAGCGATTCCGGTTGAAATGGAGTCGTATGCCGAGCGGATAATCCCCTTCTCCCCTTCGAGGGAGAAGGGGATTATCGATTCAGGCGCGGGATTGCTGTAGAGCGTAGAGGCTAGGAGACTTCCACCGACGCGCCGGCGCCTTCGAGCTTCTCCTTGAGCGCGTCAGCCTCGTCTTTGGCGATCGCCTCTTTGACGACGGTGGGCGCGCTCTCGACCAGCTCCTTCGCCTCTTTGAGTCCGAGCGTGGTTACCTCGCGCACCGCCTTGATGACGTTGATCTTGTTGGATCCGAAGTCTTTGAGGGTGACGTTGAACTCGGTCTGCTCTTCCTCCGCCGCTGCGGCTTCGGCGGTGCCGGCTACGCCCTGCACGGTCGCCATGGCAACCTGCGGCGTGGCGCTTACGCCGAACTCTTCCTCCAGAGCCTTGACCAGATCGGCAAGCTCCAAGACGGAAAGCCCCTTGATTTCCGCGATTAGCTCGTCTTTCGTTAGAGACATGGCTGTTCGACCTCCATTTGTGGTTGTCTATGCTGTGTTCCGGTGGGCGCGACGCGCGTTAGGTCTGCTGCTGCAAGTTGTCGACATGCCCTTGCAAAACGCGGGCTAAGCCGGCGAGCGGACCGTTCAGCACCGTCACCAACCCGCTGATGGGGGAGTTCATCCGCGCCAGCAGCGTGGCTATCATCTCTTCGCGTCCGGGCATCGCGGCGAGGCGGTCTATCTCTTCGACGGACAGCGCCTTGCCGTCCAGCTCGCCACCTCGAATCTTCAGTTCGGAGCGGTTGGAGCGTATGAACCCGTTGAGAGCCTTCGCCGGCTCGGTAGGCTCGTCGTATCCGAACGCAACGCCCGTTGGGCCTTGGATGACATCCTTGATAGCGGGCTTGCCGGCTTTGTCCGCGGCGATGAGCGCGAGCGTGTTCTTGACGATGCGATACTCCACGCCCGCCTCGCGCAAGGCGCGCCTGAGCGCGGTCATCTCGCCTACGGGCAAGCCGGAGTAGTCGGTAGTGATTACTATGGCGCTCTTTTCGAACTTCGCCGCGAGCGCGTCGACCGCGTCGGCTTTTGCTTGTGTCGGCACTTCGGCTGATTCTCCTACGCTAAACGCAAATGCCCCGAGCCGGATGAAGCTCAGGGCGCGCATGTGTTGGATCGGACGGCGTCCGGGCTAGTATGGCTGCGCCTAAGCGGGCGGCGTTTAGTTCTCCCCGTTTGGTTGGATCGGGAGAAACCCGCTGTCTCCGGCGATTGGCTGCGGCTATTCTACACGAAGGGCGGTTAGCCTATCAACGTCCAACGGAACGCTGGGACCCATAGTTGCGCTGAGGTGCGCGGTTCTGATGAACTGCCCCTTGACGCCCGGGGGACGGGAGCGAACGATGTTGTCCACCAAAGTGGTGAGATTCGCCATGAGGCTGCCGTCTTCGTAGCTCGCTTTGCCGATGGGCGCGTGGATGAGGTTGGTTCTGTCCAGCCTGAACTCTACCCTGCCCTTCTTGGCGTCTGACACGGCTTGCGGAACGCCTTCGGGCTGCACCACAGTGCCGGTGCGCGGGTTGGGCATCAAGCCGCGGCGACCGAGTATCCTGCCGAGCCTGCCGACACGCCCCATCATGTCCGGCGTGGCGATGGACACGTCGAAGCCTAGAAAGCCGTTCTGAATCTCGCGGATCAGGTCGTCTCCGCCGACGAAATCGGCTCCGGCTTCGCGCGCTACGGCTTCGGTTTCGCCTTGGCAGAACACCAGCACCCGAACGGGCTTGCCTACGCCGTAGGGCAACACGGCTACGCCGCGCACCATCTGATCGGCGTGGCGACCGTCCGCGCCAGTGCGGAGGTGCAGTTCGATAGTTTCGTCGAAGTTGGCTACCGCCGTCTTCTTGGCGAGGTCTATGGCACTCTCAGGATCGTAGCGCGCGTCCTCGTCCAGAAGCGCGGCGGCTTGCATGTATTTCTTTCCCTTTTTCGCCATTCGCGGAATTCCTCTTGCCGAATATGATATGAGTTGGAGAGCGTCGAAAGACGCGATTCTAGCGAACCCTGATGCCCATGCTGCGGGCGGTTCCCTCGATTATCCGCATTGCGCCCTCGATGTCCGCGGCGTTGAGGTCCGCTATCTTAGTTTGCGCTATCTCCTGCACCTGCGCGCGCGAGACGCTGGCTACGGGTTCCGCCTTCGGGTTGCCGCTGCCCTTCTCGACGCCCGCCGCTTGGCGCAGCAGCTCCGAGGCGGGAGGGCTTTTCACTATGAACGTGAAGGAGCGGTCTTCGAATACGGTCAGCTCTACCGGCACGATGGTTCCGGCGTTCTGCGAGGTGCGCTCGTTGTACTCTTTGACGAACGCCATGATGTTGACGCCGTGCTGACCGAGCGCTGGGCCTACCGGAGGGGCCGGGCTTGCCGCGCCGCCTTCGATTTGCAGCTTGATGAGCGCTCGCACTTTCTTCGCCAATGCAGTTTCCTAACTCGTCCGCCAAGCTCGGCGGACGCTTTCGCCGGAGGGCGCTACGCGCGCTCCACTTGGAGGAAGTCCAGTTCGACCGGCGTTTCCCTGCCGAAGAACGATACCAGCACCTGCACCTTCGCGCGCTCTTGGTATATCTCGTCCACAACTCCCATGAAGTCCACGAATGGACCTTCGACGATGCGGACGGTCTGCCCCTTTTCCAGCCCGATGCGCGGTCTTGGCGCGTCGGCTTCGGATTGTCGGAGGATAGACTCTACCTCGCCCTCTTCGAGCGGCACGGGCTTGGGGCGCTGTTCGCTCTCATCCTCTGCGGAAACGAAGCCAGTCACGCCGGGCGTATTGCGAACTACGAACCAGCTTTCATCCACCATCTTCATCTGAACGAGGATGTAGCCGGGGAAGATGGTTCGGGACACCTTGACGCGCTCGCCGCCCTTTATCTCCTCTTCGTCCTCGGTAGGCACGACGACTTGGAACACCTTGTCTTGCATGTCCATCGTCTTGATGCGCTGTTCGAGGTTGTCTTTGACGCGCTTTTCCTGCCCTGAGTAGGCGTGAATGATGTACCAGCGAACTTCGGGGTCCGGGTGGCGTATCTGAGTTGTCATCGTTATTGCCCCAACAGCAGCGACATGATTCGCGAGAACAGCAGATCGAACGCGCCTAGGAAGATGCCGACGGCGGCGGAGACGACTATGACCATGATGCTGAGCCTGAGCGTCTCTTCTCTGCTGGGCCAAGTTACGCGGCGCAGCTCGCCGACGACTTCGCCAATGGCTCGGACTCTGAACGCGCGTCTAGCGAATTGGCCGCTGACCCTGCTCTGATCTCTAGCCATGCTATCTGACCTCGCGGTGGAGGACGTGTTTTCGGCAGCGCGGGCAGAATTTCTTCAGCGCCAGCCGCTGCGGGTCGTTGCGTCGGTTCTTGCTGGAGTGGTAAGTCCGCTCGCGGCACTCCGTGCATCCGAGCGTAACGAGTATGCGGGCATCGCCTCGGCGCGCCATCTTGCTATGCTCCTGTCTCGCGGCTGCGCCGCGCCTAGCGTTCAGTGCGCCACGCCCTTCCCGTCTATGAGGCGACGGGCAAGGGCATGGCGCTTATCGGCTTGGGCGGCGGCTAGTCCAGAATCTTGGTGATGACGCCGGAGCCGACGGTTCTGCCGCCCTCTCGCACAGCGAATCGGAGCTGTTCATCGAGCGCTACGGGCGTTATCAGCTTGATGTTCATCTCGATGTTGTCGCCGGGCATGACCATCTCGACGCCGGACGGCAGCTGTATTTCGCCGGTTACGTCCGTCGTTCGGATGTAGAACTGCGGCTTGTAGCCGTTGAAGAACGGCGTGTGGCGTCCGCCCTCGTCCTTGCTCAGCACGTAGACTTGCGCTTCGTATTCGCGGTGCGGCTGCATGGAGCCGGGCGCGCACAGCACCTGTCCGCGCTCGATGGAGTCTCGGTCTACGCCGCGCAGAAGCACGCCTACGGCGTCTCCCGGCTCGCCTTCGTCGAGAATCTTGTGGAACATCTCGACGCCGGTGACCACAGTGCTGGAAGTCTCCTTGATGCCGACAATCTCGATGTTGTCGCCCATCTTGACGATGCCGCGCTCCACTCGTCCGGTGACGACGGTGCCGCGCCCCTTGATGCCGAATACGTCTTCGATAGGCATAAGGAAGTCTTGGTCGCGCGGGCGCTCCGGCACGGGGATGTTCTCGTCCACGGCGTCCATGAGGTTCCAGATGCCGGACGCCCACTCGCCATCGCGAGAGTCGTCGGCGGCTTCGAGCGCGTTGAGCGCGCTTACGCGAATGATAGGCACATCTTCGCCGGGGAAGCCGTATTCGTCAAGCAGGTCTATCATCTCTAGCTCGACAAGCTCCAGCAACTCCTCGTCGTCCATGGCGTCTACCTTGTTGAGCGCGACGACGATGGCGGGCACTTCGACTTGGCGGGCGAGCAGGATATGTTCGCGCGTCTGCGGCATGGGTCCGTCCGGCGCGCTTACGACCAGAATCGCCCCGTCCATCTGCGCCGCGCCGGTGATCATGTTCTTGATGTAGTCGGCGTGGCCCGGGCAGTCGACATGCGCGTAGTGGCGGGTATCGGTCTCGTATTCGACGTGCTGAATCGCTATCGTCACGCCGCGCTCTCGCTCTTCCGGCGCGTTGTCGATCGAGTCGAATGGGCGGTAGTTCGCCAGACCTGCCGACGCCAAAACTTTGGTTATGGCGGCCGTCAGTGTCGTCTTTCCGTGATCGACGTGTCCGATGGTGCCAACGTTCACATGTGGCTTCGTTCGCTCGAACCGCTGCTTAGCCATTTCTCCTATTTCCTCCGTTGTGTGGAGCCCACAAGCAGGCTCGAACTGCTGACCTCGTTCTTACCAAGAACGCGCTCTACCACTGAGCTATGTGGGCTCGTCCGCAATTGGCTGTAAAAGCGCCGCTCATCATATCGGTGGTGGACGGGGAGGGATTCGAACCCCCGTAGCTCTTCCGAGCGCCAGATTTACAGTCTGGTGGTATTAACCACTCACCCACCCGTCCACGCTCAACTTAGGTAGTTTAGCATAGCGCGCTTACCCAATCAAAATCGGCTGGGCGGTCGGAAAGCCGCGCGTGTCTCGGCGCTTCATTGCGGCGAGAATCTCAGCGCAGCCGCCCCGCGCCCGCCTTTCTACTTCCGCGCGCCGATAGCGGGAAAGCCCCAGGGGGGATTCGAACCCTCCAACCTCCCGATTACAAGTCGGGTGCGCTGCCAGTTGCGCCACTGGGGCGTGGCGGCGGTTTCGGCGCGTCGCCCCGCCGGCTGCCGGCGATGATGCGGACGCGCAGAGTAATTTTAGGATACCGCGCGGGAGCGGTCAACGGAAACGGCGCGCCGTTCGGAGCCAACCGCGCGCGGCTCTACGGGCGCAGCAGTTCGTCTTCCGCCTCCCGCTGGATGGCGCGGTAGACGGCGGCTATGGGCAAGCCGGTTTCGGCGGCTATGCGGCGGCAGTCTTCGTATTCGGGGCTTAGCGAGAACGGCTCGCCGCCGAGCATCTTCAGCTTGACGGCCGCCGCGCCGAAAGACGTCTCAACTCGGCGGGTTTCGCGCGCGGCTTCGTAGCGGGATACGGGGCGGGCGCGCACGCCGAGCGTGGAGGTCTCGCGCATGATAACGTCCGCCGCCCTGCGTTCGTCAGCGACTTCTACGATGGCGCTCAGCATCGTGGCGGGGCGGTTCTTCTTCATCTGGATCGGCGTGAACCACACGTCGCGCGCGCCCATGTCGAACAGCCGCTCTTGCGCGTAGCCAAGCTGCTCTCCCGTAGTGTCGTCTAGGTTCGTCTCCAACAGAGACAAGCCGCCGACGGGCGCGGAGTCGTCGAGGTCGGCAATCTCGCCCAGCCACAATCCCAGCGCGTTGGGGTACTCTTCCGGATCGCGCGTTCCCAAGCCGTAGCCGTGCGCGCTCATCCGCATTTGGGGCAGCCGAAATTCCGCCAGCGTGGTGATGATGGCGGCGCCGGTGGGGGTAACCATCTCGCCGGTTCGGGCAGGGTTGCCGGGCGCGGGAACGAGCGGCGCGGACGCCATGCCGAACAGCGCGGACGTGGCTGGCGACGGCACGGGCAAAACGCCGTGCGCACTGCGAAACACGCCGCTTCCCATGGGAAACGGCGAAGAGAACACGCGCTGGATTCCTAGCCACTCCAAGCCGACGACGCTTCCGACGACATCCACGAGCGTATCGAGCGTGCCAAGCTCGTGCAGATGGAGGCGGTCCGGCGCGGTGCGATGGACTCGCGCTTCAGCCTCTCCCATGCGCCGAAAGATGGCTGCGGACTGCTCTTTCACGCGCTCGGAGAGGCTGGACGCGCGAACGCTGCGTGTGAAGTCGTCGAAGCTGCGCGTCCGTAGCGCGTCGGCGTCCAGCTCGACGCGCGCATGCGAGCCAACTACCCCGCCCCGCTGAGCCTGCTCGGCGCTCACGGATACGCCGCCGACGCCCATGGATCTCATGGCGTCGGCAATAATCTCTATGGGAACTCCAACGTCGACCAGCGCGCCGAGCGCCATATCGCCGCTCGCGCCGCCGATGCACTGGAAATAGGCTGCTTTCAGTTTCATGCTCCTTTATGCGGTTATGCGGCGCGCTGGGCGAAGGACGCGCCCTCGCCCAATCCCCTCCCGCAAAAAGTGGAGAGGGCGCTTAGGGCGCCGTCCGCCGTCGCTGTGCAGGCATGGCGGCGCGTATGGCGGCTCTGATGGTGGCTACGGACGCTGCCCCCGTCGGCGCGTCCACAGTCTGCGCCCCGTCGCCCGCGAGCGGGCGCGGCGCGAGGCATGTTCCGACGCCTAGCCTTGCGACTTCGCGCACTCGCCTATCGAACTGCGATACGGCGCGCACTTCGCCGCTCAGCCCTATCTCGCCGAACGCGGCCGTCGCCGCCATTGGCGCGTCGCGCATGGACGAGACTATGGCTAGCGCGATGGCGAGGTCAGCCGCCGTCTCGGTTACTCGAACGCCGCCCGCCGCGTTTACGATAACATCTTGGCTGGCGAGCGATACGCCCGCCCTTCGGGTCAACACGGCGCAAACTAGAAGCAGGCGGTTATAGTCTACGCCGGACGCGACGCGGCGCGGGCTGGGAAGCAGCGACGGGTTGGTGAGCGCCTGAACCTCCACCAGCAGCGGGCGCGTGCCTTCGACTGTCGGGACGATTACCGAGCCGATGCCGCCGCCGCGCTGCGCGAGCAGCTGCGCGGACGGGTCCGCAACGTCGCGCAAGCCGCGCGGCGTCATCTCGAACACGCCGACTTCGTTGGTGGAGCCGAAGCGGTTCTTGATGGCGCGCAGCAGCCGGAATCCGCCCGCCGCGTCTCCTTCCATGTACAGCGCGACGTCCACCACATGCTCTAGGATTCTTGGCCCCGCTATGTCCCCGCCTTTGGTTACGTGTCCGGTCATCACGACAGAGCCGCCGCGCGTCTTAGCCCACTGCGTGAGCCGCCGCGCGCACTCGCGTATCTGCGCGAGGCTGCCAGCCTCGGAGGGCAGCTCCTCGTCGTAGACCGTCTGGATGGAGTCTATGACGACCAGCGCGGGGGCTATCTTCTCTATCTGCGCGAGAATATCGGCTAAACCTGTAGCGGGCAGCAGGTAGAGGTCGGACGCCTCGACGCCGAGCCTGTCGGCGCGGAGCTTGACTTGCGCGGCGGACTCTTCGCCGCTGACGTACAGCGCGGAGCCGCGGCGGGCGGCGTCCGCCGCGGCGGACAGCAGAAGCGTAGACTTGCCGATGCCGGGATCCCCCGCGACGAGTATGACCGAGCCGGGCACCATGCCGCCGCCGAGCGCGCGGTTTAGCTCGGCGGAGCCGAAAGACAGCCGCGCGAGGTCGTCGCGCCGCACGTCTTCAAGCCGCACGGCGTCTGTAGACGCCGCGCCCGCCCACGCTCCGCCGCGTCTGGAGATAGCAGGCGCGGCGCGCTCGGCCAGCGTGTTCCAGTCGCCGCAGTGCGGGCAGCGCCCCTCCCAGCGCGCGGTTTCCGCGCCGCAGGCTTCGCAGACGAAGGCGGCTCTCGGCTTTCTTGCCATAGTGTCCCAAATGCGCCGAAGGTCTGAGAGCGCGCAGCCCCCAGACCTTCGGATATTCGCCGGCGCGGCTGGCGCTAGGCGGTGGGAGACGCAGCCACCTCAAAGGGCGACTCGCACTTCACCATCAGCTCCCCATCGTCGTCCACATCGACGATCGCGGTGTCGGCGGGGCCTAGCTGCCCGCTGAGAATGGCGTCCGAGAGCTTGTCTTCCACGTGATCTTGGATGACTCGCCGCAGAGGCCTAGCGCCGAATACGGGATCATAGCCCTTCTCGCAGAGCCAGTCTTTCGCCGAGTCGGTAACTACGAGGTCTATCCCCTTCTCGATGAGGTTGGACGTGACGTCCTTCAACTCGATGGGAATTATCTGGTTCATGTGCTCGCGGTTGAGGGAGTGGAACACTACCGTGCCGTCTATCCTGTTGAGGAATTCGGGCCTGAAGAAGCGCTTCACCTCATCCAGCACGTTGTTCTTCATGCGCTCGTAGGCTTCGCTCTCCGTGTTGCCTACGCCGGATCTGGCGGCGAACCCGATGGAGCGGTCTTGCCGAATCAGGTCCGAGCCGATGTTGGACGTCATGGCGACAATGGTGTTGCGGAAGTCTACATGCCTGCCCTTCGAGTCGGTCAGGTGTCCGTCGTCGAATATCTGGAGCAGGATGTTGAATACTTCGGGGTGCGCCTTTTCTATCTCGTCAAGCAGGATGACGCAGTAGGACTTGCGGCGCACGGCTTCGGTGAGCTGGCCTCCGTCGTCGTAGCCGATATAGCCCGGCGGCGCGCCGACGAGTCTGGCGACGGAGTGGCGCTCCATGTACTCCGACATGTCGATGCGGATGAGCGCGTCTTCGGAGCCGAACAGGAACTCCGCCAGCTTTCGCACCAGCAGCGTCTTGCCCACGCCGGTGGGGCCTAGGAACATGAAGATTCCGGTGGGGCGGCGCGGGTTCTTGAGTCCCGCCCGCGCGCGGCGGACGGCTTTGGACACCATGGTTATCGGCTCGTCTTGGCCAATGACCTTCTCGTGGAGCGTCTGCTCCATGTTGATGAGCCGCTCGGTCTCGGTAGCCGCGAGCCGCGTAACCGGTATCGACGTCCACATGCTGACCACTTCGGCTATGTCTTCGTCGGTCACTACCGGGTTTTCGGCGTTCTGCTCGTCCTTCCAAGACTGTTCCATCTCGCGCAGCTTTTCGGCTATGCTCGCCTCTCGGTCGCGCAGCTCGGCGGCGTATTGGTACTCGCGGGAGGCTATCGCCTCGTCCTTTTCCTTGCGAACGCCGTCCAGCATATTGGTTACTTCCTGAACGGACAGCGGCGGGGTGCTGGAGTTGATGCGAACGCGGGAGGCGGCTTCGTCCACTAGGTCTATGGCTTTGTCCGGCAGGAAGCGATCCGCGATGTAGCGAGACGCCAGCGTAGCCGCCTGCTGAAGCGCCTCGTCGGTTATCTCTAGTTCGTGGTGTTCTTCGTAGCGCTCCTTGACGCCGCGAAGTATCTCGACGGTCTCTTCCGCGCTAGGCTCTTCCACCCGCACAGGTTGGAAGCGGCGCTCTAGCGCCGGGTCTCGCTCGACGTACTTGCGATAGTCGTCTAGCGTGGTCGCGCCGATGGTTTGGAGTTCGCCCCTTGCGAGCGACGGTTTGAGGATATTGGCGGCGTCTACCGCGCCTTCCGCCGCGCCCGCGCCTATCATGGTGTGAACTTCGTCTATGAAGAGAACGCAGTTGCCGGAGCCTTTGATCTCTTCGACGACTTTCTTGAGGCGATCCTCGAACTCTCCCCTGTACTTGGTGCCTGCGACTAGCGCGCCCATGTCCAAGGTTACGAGCCGCTTGCCTTGGAGCGTGGACGGCACTTCGTTGTTGGCTATGCGCTGGGCAAGCCCTTCCACGATGGCGGTTTTGCCGACACCCGGCTCGCCTACCAGAACGGGGTTGTTCTTGGTGCGGCGGCTAAGTATCTGGGTGACGCGCTGCATCTCCTTGTCGCGCCCCACGGTGGGGTCGAGCTTGCTTTGGCTCGCCAGCTTGGTCAGGTCTACGCCGAGCTGATCCAGCGTGGGCGTCTGCGTCTTGGAGCTGGAGCGCTTCCTGCCCCCGCTGGAACTCTGCTGGACGTTCTCGTTGAGGATGCGGCTGGTTTCGCTGCGTATCTTGTCCAGCGTTACGCCGAGGCTTTCCAGCACCCCGGCGGGGACGCCTTCCCCTTCCCGCATCAAGCCTATGAGCAGGTGCTCGGTGCCTATGTAGCTGTGGTTCAGCCGGCGCGCCTCATCCACGGCAAGCTCGATGACCTTCTTGGCTCTGGGCGTTAGGCCTATCTCGCCGGAGGGCTTTCGCTCTCCCCTGCCGATGATGAACTCGACCGCCGAGCGCACCTTGCTCAGATCGACGTCGAGGCTGTCGAGCACCTTCGCGGCCATGCCATCGGGCTCGCGCACCAACCCAAGGAGGATGTGTTCGGTTCCGATATAGGTGTGGTTGAAGCGGTGCGCCTCTTCTTGCGCCAAGGAAAGGACTCTGCGCGCCCTTTCCGAGAATTTCTCAAACCTGCTTGCCATGGAAGCGTCTCCTAGTCGGAAATTCGGGGCGGCGGAACGTGTGTGGGCTAGAGAAAGAAGCGATCTTCCCCCGCCTGCTTGAGGCTCAGCCCTAGTCTTCTGCGTTCGGGTTCGATACGCAGCACCTTGACTTGGACGAGGTCGCCCTCCCTCACCACTTCGCGCGGATGGTTGATCATTCTCACCGAAAGCTCGGATATGTGTATCAAGCCTTCGATCGAGTCTTCGACCCGCGCGAACGCGCCGAAGTTCGTTAGCTTGGTTACGGTCGCGTTCACGATGTCGCCAACTCGGAGGCGCTCATGGATGGTCTCCCACGGCTCCGGCTGGAGGCGGCGCAGGCTGAGCGCTATCTTCATGCTCTCGGCATCGACGCGGAGAACGAACACATCGACCTTCTGGCCGACTCTGACGACTTCTTCAGGAGAGTTGACCATGCTCCAAGACAGCTCGGAGATGTGGATGAGTCCGTCCGCGCCGCCGAGGTCCACGAACGCGCCGAAGCTGCTGATGCCGGTGACCACGCCGCTTCGTATCTCGCCCTCTTCCAGCTCTTGAATCAGCTTCGCCTTGCGGGCGTCGCGATACTCCTGAACGGCTTGCCGCTCTGAGAATATGGCGCGGTTGCGGCTGCGGTTGACTTCGAGAACCTTCATCTGGATCTCTCTGCCAAGCTCGGCGGCTTGCTGCTCTTGGATGCTGTCGTATTCTTCGCGCGACAGGCTCTCGCCGCCGTCCTGATAGATGCGGAAGCGCTCGCGCGGCACGGATACGAGCTGGGACATCGGCACGAAGCCTTGAACGCCCTCCACTTCGACAATCGAGCCGCCGCGGTTGAAGCCCGCTATCTTGCCGGTGATTACCTCGCCGTCGTCCAGCGCGCGGTCGAGATAGCGCCAGCCCTCTTCGCCGCGAGCCTCGTCTATGGACAGGATGGCCGGGTTGTCCCCGGACTCGGCGCGGATCACCTTGCCGATGATCGAGCCGCCAACCAGCCCTTCGACGTCTTCTATTCCGAGAGTGCTCATGTGGCGAGCGGGAACGTGCGCCTCGGACTTCTGCCCGATGTTGACGTACAGCCCATCGTCCGAATCGGCGTGCATGACCACGCCTTCGACGATCTCTCCCCTGCGGACGTTCTTCATTTCGCCCATCGTTTGTTCGAGCAGCTGCCCCATATCCTCTTCGGCGGGCGTCTGCTGTCTCTGTGGTTCTGTAGTCATTACTTATCTTATCTTTCCGGTGTGAGGTCGGGCGTGAGCCGCCTAGCTGCCGGCAAAGGCGAACGCTCCGGTTGTCGGCAAACCGCCCCAACCATCCCCTGCGTGTTTTGCTGGCTTGATTGTAGCATGACAGGCGGCAGGTGAAAAGCCATTGAGAGCAATTCTAAAAGCCAACCAATAAAATGACGCGCGAACAGACGAGCGAATATAGGCTGCCTTTCGGCGGTGGGGGCGAGGGATGCGCCCCTGGCGGCGGCCTATTTTCCCACACCCTTGCAAGTGCAGTATCGTCGGCGCTGGGGCGTTTCACTTCCGTGTTCGGGATGGGAACGGGTGGGTCCGCCTCGCTCATGCCACCAAGTGCGAAAACAAGTCTAGCGCAGGGGCGAAGCGGGAGTCAATGGGAGAGAACTGCAAAAGTCCCCTCCCCTGTCAGAATCAGGATTTGCATGATTCTGAGATTCTCAGGATTTTCAAGCCGCGCTCAGCGGCGCGCCTCCTGCATCAGGTTGCGGAGACGCGGGTCCAGCGCGTCGCGCAGCGCGTCGCCAAGCAGGTTGAAGGCGAGAACCGCGCCGAAGATGGCTAAGCCCGGGAATATGGGTATCCACCAAGCGGCTTTGACGTACTGCCGTCCGCCGGCTACCAGAGCGCCCCACTCAGGCAGCGGGGGCTGCGCTCCGGCGCCGATGAAGCTCAAGCCGGCGGCAAGCAGTATCGCCAGCCCGAAGTCCAGCGTAGCCTGAACCAAGACGGGCGAATGAGAGTTGGGCAGGATGTGCCGCCAGATCAGACGCGAGGGATGCGCCCCCAAAGCGCGCGCGGCTAAGAGGTAGTCTTTGCCCGTCTCGGCTAAGACGCCGCTCCGCATCAGACGCGCGTAAGCCGTCCAGCGCACGATGGCTATGCCGATGATGGCGGATTCGATGCTCGCGCCGAGCGCGGACGCTACTACCAGCGCCATGACCAGATCGGGAAAGGCTAAGAACACATCGGTTACGCGCATGGCTGCTTCGTCGAGCCAGCCTCCGAAGAATCCGCTGACCAAGCCGATGGTCACGCCCGCGCTGCCCGCTATCAGCACCACGAGCGCGCCTACGCGGAGGCTAATCCGTCCGCCGTATAGGACGCGGCTGAACACGTCGCGCCCGAACTCGTCTGTGCCGAAGACGTGATCCCAGCTAGGCGGCGCGAGCTGCCCGCCGACGGCGAACTTGTCGTATGGATACGGCGCGACCGCGGCGCCTGCGAATGCGATGAAGACGTACATCAGCGCGAGCGCAAGCCCGAAAGCGCCCGTTGGGTTGCCCCTGAGCAGTCTCCAGCCATCGCCGAGCTGAGCGCGAGCGCGAACGGCAAGCCGCCGCTGAGTTAGCGATTCCAACGCCGCCCCTCCCGTTCGGCCGTGAGCCGTAGTTGCTATAGATCGACTTAGCTGTACGTGATGCGCGGGTCCAGAATGGCGACTACTATATCCACCACGAGGTTCGCGCTGGAGTACGCCACGCCGATTATGAGCGCGACGGATGTCACCGCCGCCCTGTCCAAGAAGAAGATCGACTGCACGGCGAATCTGCCGAGTCCGGGCCATGCGAAGATGGTCTCGGTAAGCACCGCGCCGGACAGCAGCCCGCCGACGAGCAAGCCGAGGATGGTTACGGTGGGGATAAGCGCGTTGCGAAGCGCGTGTCTGTACAGCACCACCCTGCCGCTCAGCCCTTTCGCGCGCGCCACCCGCACATAGTCTTCGCCCAGCGCCTCCAACATGCTGGCGCGGGTTACGCGCGCCAGCAGCCCGACTACCGAGAACGCCAGCACGAAAGACGGAAGCGCCAAATGGTGAAGCGCGGACAGGAAGCCGTCCACGTCGCCGGCTATCAGCGTATCTATGGTGTAGAAGCCGGTTACCGTCGGCGGAATATCCATGGTTATGCCGATGCGCTGCGAGGAGGGGAACCAGCCCAGATAGAAGAAGAACACCAGCAGCAGGATGATGGCGAACCAGAATATGGGCATAGAGACGCCGAACAGAGACACGACGCGCACCACGTGATCCGTCAGCCGGTTGCGCCGCACGGCGGCGGCTATGCCCGCCGGTATCGCCATAGCCGCCGCCATGAGGAACGCGAACACCGACAGTTCCGCCGTCGCGGGCAAGAAGGCGGCAAGCTCGGTTCTAATCTCGCGGCGGGTGACGAAAGATTCGCCGAAATCCCCGCGCAGCAGGTTTCCCATGAAGGTCAGGTACTGGATGTGCGCGGGCTTGTCGAACCCCCATCGCTCCCTGAACTTTTCGACGGCTTCGGCGCTAAGCCCGCCGGTCGTCTCCAGCAGTATCGTCGCCGGGTCGCCCGGCATGATTATCGTCATGAAGAACGTGAGCGCGGAGACGCCGACCAGCACGAACAGCTGAAGCATCAGCCGGCGGGCTATGTATCTCGTAAGCGACAACTGGCGCTCGTTTCGCTAAGGATGCGCGGGCAGCCGCGGCGACATTAGCCGCCGGAGCCGCCCGCGCGAGGTTCCGCTATTGAGATTTTCGCATGTAGCGGAACTCCGGCGTGAAGGCGTGCGCCGCCGGCACGATGTTGCTGATGTTGGAGCGGTGGGCTACGGTGTCCCGCACCTGAAGAACGGTTATCTCGCCGCAGTTGTCCACCATTAGTTCGGACATCTCTCGGTAGATTTCGTGCCGCGCCGCCTTGTCCGTCTCGACGCGCCCCATCGCGGTAAGCTCCGCGAGCCTCTCCGATATGTCCGGCGCCACGTCGTCCAGCCCCAGCAGGTTGCACTCTCCGGTGGCGCGCCACGTGGCGGGCTGATCCGAATCGAAGTACGTCGCGCCCAGCCCGGATATGCCGAAGTCGCGCATCGTCTCTTCGCTGATGCCGCCCCAGAACTTGGCGCTGGTGGACTGGACTATCTCGGCGTTTACCCCGATGTCTTTGAGGTTGTTTTGCAGGAACTCCAGCCCCTTCTGGTAGACGACCGAGCCGCAAGCGCCGGTTCTCAGCTGTATCTGAACGTCGAACCCGTTCGGGTAGCCGGCTTCGGCGAGCAAAGAGCGCGCCATTTCGGGATCGTGGGCGTACTTCATGGCGATGGCGGGATCGTGTCCGCTCATGCCCGGCAGTATCAGGCTCTGATGAACGTCCGCCAGCCCCAGCGCCACGATGTCGCGCAAGCCTTCGTAGTCGATGGCGTGTCGAATAGCTTGGAAGCCGCGTGGGTCGGTGAGCGCGGGTATGCGCCTGTCCACTAGGAAGTTGCAGGTTATCAGCGACGGATACGTGAACACCTCTACATCTTCATTGCCTTCCAGCGACTGGAGCGATATGGGATCTAGCTGGAGCGCGACATCCACCTCGCCGGCGGCGATTTGCAGCTCGGCGGTGGCGTTCTCAGGCACGTGAACGTCTATCACGCGGTCGACGGACGGGTGGATGTTGTCATGTCCGCCCCAGTAGTCTACGTTGCGCTCCATGACCAGCCGCTGCTCGGCTACGAACTGCTCTACTGCGAACGGCCCCGTGCCGATGGAGCGCTCGGTCGCCCACTTCACGCCGTAGTCGCGCCCCTTCTCGTCCGTCTCCTCGTTCGCCAGCGCAGCCTCGGCGTCCACTATGAGCAGGTCCTTCGAGGTGAGAAGCGGCAAGAGCGGCGCGTATGGATCGGTGAGCGTCCATTCGAACGTCATGTCGCTTACCGCCTCGATGCTGTCGGTGAGCGTGTACCACGCTTGATTTTCGGCAAGCCCTTCGCGCTCCATGACGTTCATGGCGCGCTGTATAGACTTGCGAACCGCGTCGGCATTCAGATCGTTCCCCGTGGAGAAGGTCACGTCGGGGCGAATCTCGAACGTGTAGGTTTTGCCGTCGGGCGAGATTTGCCAAGACTCGGCTAGATTCGGCACCAGTCCGGGCTGCTCGCCGAGCCTTGCGGCGGCGTTGTCGAGCGCGACAAGCCCGTCGAACATGTTGAACGACACGCGGCATCCCCAGAACGAACATCCCGTCGGCGGCGTGAGCGTGGCGAAGAAGAACACGTCGCGCACGAGCAGATCGGGCAGGTCTTCCATCATGGGCGGCGCCGGCTGGGCTGGCGCCGCCTTCGCAACGGCGGATTCCACCGCCCGCTCGATGTCTTCCTCCGTCACGCCGGGACGCTCCGCCAGAGCCTTGCTTATGGCGTCGGCGACGTCGGCTTCGGTCAAGCCCGGCGTCTGCTCTCGCAGCGCCGCCGCTATGGCGTCCGCCACCTGCGCTTCGGTTACGCCCGGACGCTCCGCCAACGCGCTCGCTATGGCGCTTGCGACATCGGCTTCGGTCAAGCCCGGCGTCTGCTCTCGCAGCGCGCTCGCTATAGCGTCCGCCACTTGCGCTTCGGTTACGCCCGGACGCTCCGCCAACGCGCTCGCTATGGCGCTTGCCATCTGCTCTTCGGTTACGCTGTCGGGCATCTGCGCTTGAACGGCGGCGGCTATCTCGTCGGCAGTCGCGCCCTGCGGCTGAGCTTGCATCGCCTCCTGGATTATCGCCGAAACGTTTATCGGCGTCGGCGTCGGCGGAACTTCGGCTTGCTCGCCTGAGCAGGCTGCCGCCAGCGCCAGCAGAGCGGCGAGCGCGGGCAAGATGGCTAATCTCGACAAATGCGATGAGAGTCGTTCTTTCATGTCCCCTAGTCCTGATAATGATTGTACGCGCGCGGGCGCGTTGTCGACGCGCTCGCGCGTCTTGCGGCATTCGGTTGGCGACGGTATCGTTTTCGACATCGGGTGTCAAGCCGCGAGTCCGAAAACGGGGGGTTCACGTGGCGGCTGAGAGTCTAGGCAAACGAACACTGAGCGCGGGCGGATTTCCGCGCGCGTCGAGCGTGGCGGCGCTGCTGCCGAACTCGCTGCGGTGGCGGTGCATTGGGCCGCATCGCGGCGGGAGGGCGGTTGCCGTATGCGGCCACCCGCGCGAGGCGATGACGTTCTACATGGGATGCGCCGGCGGCGTGTGGAAGACGACGGACGGCGGGACGTACTGGGAGAATGTCTCGGACGGCTATTTCGAGACATCCGCCGTCGGCGCGCTGGAGGTGGCGCGCGCGGACCCGAACGTTATCTACGCGGGCATGGGCGAATCCTGCACGGCGGTTCCAAGACAGCACTGGACATCCCGCGCGGACGGCGTATACAAGTCTACGGACGGCGGCAGGTCTTGGGCGAACGTCGGGTTGTCCGACACGCGGCACATAGCTAGGCTGCGGACGCATCCGCAAGACGCCGATCTGGTGTACGCGGCGGTTCTCGGGCATCTGGAATCTCCGCATCCGCGAAGGGGCGTGTTCAGGTCCAAAGACGGCGGCGAGAGCTGGGAGCGCGTCTTGTTTCGCGGCGAGCGCGCGGGCGCGAACGATCTGTGGATCGATCCGTCGAACCCGCGCGTTCTGTACGCGGCTCTGTGGGACGCCGGGCGCAGCTACTGGAATTCGTACAGCGGCGGCGCGGACACCAGCTTGTATCGCACTGCGGACGGCGGCGATTCGTGGACCGAGATAGGGCGCGGGCGCGGTATGCCGGGCGGCGTGAAGGGGCGCATAGGCGTAGCCGGCTCCCTCGCCCGCGCGGGGCGCGTGTGGGCGCTGTTCGACGCGGGCGGCGCGCCCGGCACGGCTGCGCTGGCGGACAGAGCGGACGAAACCGAGAATCGTGGCGGGCTGTTTCGCTCGGACGACTACGGCGATTCGTGGGAGCGCGTGAGCGGAGACCCGCAGCTTACCGTCCGCGCGCACTACTACAACCACATCTTCGCGCACCCGACGGACGCCGATACGGTTTACGTTCTCAACCAGCCCTTCTTCGAGTCCATAGACGGCGGGCGGACTTTCTTCACCGTCGAAACGCCGCACTACGACCATCATGACCTTTGGATAGACCCGGACGACCCCAACCGCATGATCGACGGCAACGACGGCGGCGCGTGCGTCTCGTTCGACGGCGGCGGGAGCTGGTCTTCCATATACAATCAGCCCACGGGGGAGTTCTACCACCTTACGACGGATGACGAGTTCCCCTATCGCGTTTACGCCACCCAACAGGACAACAGCGCGATTAGCGTGCCGAGCCGTTCGAGCCGGGGCGCGATAGCGTGGTCGGAGTGCTACTCGGTGGGCAGCGCTGAGAGCGGGCATATCGCGGTCCGGCAAGACGCGCCCAACGTCGTCTACTCCGGCGCGCTCGGCAGCACGCCGGCGGCGGGTCCCGCCATGCTGCGATACGACCACGCCACCGGGCAGGCGCGAGCGGTCACGGTTTGGCCCGACCTCACCGGCTTCACAGTGGAAGATCGCAAACGACGGTTCGAGTGGGACAACCCGATCGCCACGTCGCCGCACGACCCCAACGTTCTGTACTCCGCCGCCAACGTAGTGTTCAGATCGACGGACGACGGCGCAAGCTGGCAAGTCATCAGCCCCGACCTGACGCGCGCGGACTTGGCGGACAGGGAGGAGTTCGACGCGGAGACGAATATCGCGCCGTTCGAGCGATGCGCCATATCGCGGCTCGCGGAGTCTCCGATAGCGCGCGGGACGCTCTGGAGCGGCTCCAACGACGGCTTGGTTCACCTATCCGCCGACGGCGGCGGCGCGTGGCGGAATGTCACGCCCGACGATCTGCCGGAGTGGACGCCGATATTCGGCGTAGAGCCGTCGCGCCACGATCCCGCCGTCGCCTACCTAGCGGCGTCGCGCTACCAGCACGGCGACTATCGCCCCTATCTGTTCGGGACGAACGACTACGGCGAAAGCTGGCGGCGAATCGACGCTGGCATCCCGCGCGGAGACTACGCGAGAGTAATCCGAGAAGACCCTGAGCGGCGCGGAATGCTGTACGCGGGAAGCGAGGGCGGCGTCTACGTGTCGTTCGATGACGGCGCTTCTTGGCATTCGCTGCGGCTAGACATGCCTCCGGTCCCAATCCACGACATGGTCGTCAAGGGCGACGATCTGGTCGTGGCGACGCACGGGCGCGCGCTGTGGATTCTGGGCGGCTTGGGCGTTCTGCGCCAGTTCGACGACGCGGCTGCGGAATCGCGCGCGCATCTGTTCGCCCCCAGCCCGGCTTATCGCGTTCTCACCGAACCCTATGGCTACTGGGAGCGTCAGAGCGGAGCCGCCAAGCTCTACCAACTGGGGCTTGGCATCCCCGCGACGTACCGCATAATCGAAGACGAGCTTGGCGTGCGTGAGATGGTTCCCATAGACGCGGGGCAGAACCCGCCCTATGGCGTGGTCGTTAGCTTCCACCTTAAGAAGCGTCCGCCCAGCGGCGAGGTCGCGCTGGAGTTCTTCGACTCTGAGGGCGAGCTTCTGCGAAAGTTCTCCAGCGAGCGCGGCGCTCCGCGACTGCCGGCCCGCGCCGGGATGAACCGCTTCGTCTGGGACACGCAGCTCGAACCCGCGCGGCGCGTGGAAGGCGAAAGCCGATCCGGTCGCCCGCCGTTCACGCCGTCCGCTCCCGCCGGCGCGTACAGAGCGCGGCTGTCCGTAGGCGGCGACGCTTTGGAAACTTGGTTCGAGATACGCAAAGACCCGCGCGTGTCGGTGTCCGACGAAGACTCGGCGGCTCAGCACGAGACGCTAATCGCCATTCGCGACAAGGTATCCGAAGCCGCCGACGCGGTGAACCAGATTCGCGCCATCCGCGAGCGCATGGACACATGGGCGCGGCTGTCGGCGGGCGTCGCCGGGCGGGAGACGCTGCTCGCGGCGATAGAGCGCGCTCGCGCGAGCCTGTCCGCCATCGAAGACGACCTGCTAGTCGGCGGCGGCTCCGCGCCAACGCGGGGCGCGTTCTACGAGCGCGGCTTGCGTCCGCGCCTAGCCGCGCTCGCCGACACCGTGGGCATGGGCGACGGCAGACCGACGCGGCAGGCGATGCAGGTGTACGCCGAAATCAGCGCGCAAATCGACGAGCGGATCGAGCGGCTGCGGCGCGTAGTCGAAACCGATGTGGAGGCGGTAAGCGGCGTTATCGCCGAGCTGGACTTGACGCCGATGGGCGGAGGCTTCGGGTAGTCAGACCCAGCGCGGCTCCGCCGCCAAATTTCTTGACGGCATTATCCCCCCGTGATAGCATTGCGGTTGACTAGAACTCGGACTTTTTGGAACGCCAACGCGCGCGGAGGCAATGCACGTGACAACTACCGATGCCAAGCTATTAGAAGTCAGCGATTTGGCTGCCCAGAAGTTCCGAGACATCCTCGAAGAGCAGGGCTATCCCGACGGCATGTTGCGCGTGATGGTGATGCCCGGCCCGCATGGCGGCATTCAGCACATGCTCAGCATCGAGCAGGAGGCGGACGACAACGATCTGGTCATCGACACCGGCGCGATCCGCGCGCTCGTGGACGCCGACAGCGCGCCGCTGCTGGACGGCTCTTCCATAGACTATATGGAAGGGCTGATGCGGAGCGGCTTCGTCATTAGCAACCCGAACTTCCAAGCGCAGGGCGGCGGATGCGCCTGCGGCGGAGGTGGCGGCGGATGCGGAGGAGGTGGCGGCGGCGGATGCGGCTGTGGCGGAGGTGGCGGCGGCGGATGCGGATGCGGCGGACACTAGACCGCCAAGACTTCATCTAGCGCCTCGACACGCAGCGAACCAAGGCGGAGCGGCGACGATCGCTCCGCCTTTCGTTTGCGCGAACGAGCACACGCCGCCCTATGATTCCGAGACTGCTGGACGACTTCGCCGCCGACCCGATCGCCGCGCTCGTCTCGCTGGCGACGCTGTGCGTGTCGCTGGCGCTCTGCGTTACGGTTCACGAGTTCAGCCACGCATACGCGGCCACGCGGCTAGGAGACGACACCGCGCTCAGGCTGGGGCGAGTGTCGCTGAACCCGATTCGCCACCTGGACCCGCTCGGCTCGGCTATGCTGCTGCTCGCGGGGTTCGGATGGGGCAAGCCGGTGCCCGTGGAGCCGCGCTATCTGCGTATCGGCGAGAGGGCTGGGATGGCGGCGGTCGCGCTCGCTGGGCCTCTGTCGAACATCATTGCCGCCGTCGCTGTCGGCGTTCCGCTGAGATTCGGGCTGACTCAGCCGAGCGGAATCGCGCTCGAAATACTCCTGACGCTGCTGCACTGGAACTTGATTCTCGCCGTGTTCAACCTGCTGCCCGTCGCTCCGCTGGACGGCTTCAAGGTCGCGCTCGGCGTCCTGCCGCCTAGAGCGGCCGCGCAATTCGCCAAGCTAGAACCCTATGGGCCCCTCCTGCTGCTGGGAGTAGTGGGGGCGGATTTCATCCTGAGAATCGGCATACTGTCCGCGATTGTCTCTCCACCGCTAGACGCGCTCCGCTGGGTGATTCTTGGCGTATAGGTTTGTGATAGGCTGTCCCTAGCGAGATTATCGCCGTATGCAGCCCGAATCGAGGTGCGAGGTTGGAACGAATAACAATAGTGGGCGTTGGGCCTATAGGCGTGTCCATCGGGCAGTCGCTGATGAAGCGTGGCCTCAGCAACACAGAGGTCGTCATATCGTCAGGCGATAGGGCGGTAGTGACAGCCGTATCCAAGATGGACGCGGCTAACAGGGTAATCAGCGGGCTGCGCTCGGCGGTGGAGGGCGCTCAACTCATCGTGCTGGACACGCCCATCGGAGAGTTGCGCGAGCTGCTGGAGGCGGCGGGTCCGTTCGTCGAGTCCGGCGCGGTGGTCACGGACACGCTCAGCGTCAAATCGCCCGTAATCCGCTGGGCGGAAGAGTGTCTGCCGGAAGACGTCAGCTTCGTCGGGGGCCACCCGCTGTTGAAGAAGGCGCCCGTCTCCATAGAGGAAGCCGATCCCGCCATATTCCACGGCGCGCGCTACTCGGTTACGCCGTCCGAGACGGCGGACGAGACGGCGGTTCGCACCATCGTCGGGCTAGTGGAAGCGCTGGGCGCGAAGCCGATATTCCTAGGACAAGACGAACACGACTCATACGCGGCGGCGATGCACCATCTGCCGGTGGTGTTGTCGTCGGCGTTCGTGGGCGCGACCGCCGGCAGCGACGGATGGCGGGAGATGCACAGGCTCGCCGAGGCAGAGTTCGCGGCGTTCGGCAGACACGCATCCAACGACCCGCTGGACAATGAAGCCCTCTGCCTAGCGCATCCCGAAACGCTCGTTCACTGGATAGACCAGCTTATCTTGGAGCTGTACGACTACCGCAACGCTATCAAGGACGGCGGCGATGATCTGGTAGACAAGTTCGTGAACGTGTGGGAGCTGCGCGCGAAGTGGGAAGCGGACGCCGTGGTGCCGGATGACAGCGTGCGGCTGCCAACCGCCGGCGAATCCATCGCAAGCGCAATGCTGGGCGACCGTCTGGCGTCTCGGCTGGGCGCGATGCGAAACAAAGAGAAAGAGCCTGAAACAACGTACAGGTTCAGGAGAGAGAGGAGATGAACCGAACCGTTCGCCACAGCGCGCGGATCGAAGGAACCGTCGTTCCTCCGGGAGACAAGTCGATATCCCACCGCGCCGCGTTGCTGAACGCCATATCGAACGGCGAAGCCACCGTATCGAACTTCTGCGTGGGCGACGACCGCTCCTCGATGCTAGGCTGCCTGCGCGGTCTGGGCGCGTCTATCGAGCGGCTCGGCGAACCCGGCTCGCCCGACGACCCGGAGCGTTTCCGAATCAGCGGCGTCGGGAAGGACGGCTTGCGCGAGCCTGAAGATACGCTCTACTCCGGCAACAGCGGCACGACGATGCGGCTGGTTTCTGGGTTGCTGGCGGCTCAGCCGTTCTTCAGCGTAATAAGCGGCGACTCGTCGCTGCGCCGCCGCCCGATGCGGCGCATCCTGCTTCCGCTGGAGATGATGGGCGCGCGCGTGATGGGACGCGGCGGCGGCTCGCTCGCGCCGCTCGCGTTCGACGGCGGCGGACTAGAAGGCATCGAGTACGATATGCCGGTGGCGAGCGCGCAGCTCAAATCTTGCATCCTGATAGCAGGCTTGTACGCCGACGGAGAAACGAGCGTCATCCAGCCTGCGGAATCGCGCGACCACACAGAGCGCATGATGGGCGCGATGGGCGCGGATGTCGAGAAAGACGAGCTGCGCGTGACGGTTCGCCCGTCCGAGCTAAGCCCGCTAGACATTCAGGTGCCTTGCGACATCAGCGGCGCGGCGTTCTGGCTAGTGGCAGGCGCGGCGCACCCGAACGCGCGCGTGACGGTGAAGGGCGTTGGGATCAACCCATCGCGCACCGGCGTGCTGGACGTACTGCAAGAGATGGGCGCGAATATCCGGATAGAGAACGTGCGCGAAGACGGCGACGAGCCATCCGCCGATCTCGTGGCGGAGTCCAGCGACCTGCGCGGTATAGAGATAGGCGGTGAGATAATCCCGCGCGTGATAGACGAGCTGCCCGTGCTGGCGGTAGCGGCGTCTCAGGCGCGCGGCGCGACTGTCATACGCGACGCCGCCGAGCTTCGCGTCAAGGAGTCCGACCGCATATCCGCCACCGCAGACGGGCTGAGCGCGCTGGGCGCGACGGTGCGCGAGACCGAAGACGGCATGATGATAGAGGGCGGCTCGCGGCTGTCGGGCGGCGAGGCGGCCAGCCGCGGCGACCACCGCATCGCCATGGCGATGGCGGTCGGCGCGCTGATAGCGAACGGCGAAACGCGCATCGGCGACGCGGAGGCGGCGGACGTGTCATATCCGTCGTTCTGGGAAACGCTCGACGGGCTGCGGACGGGCTAGAAATGAGCGACCCCCAAAAGGGGCGGCTGTTCGTGCTGTCCGGTCCGTCCGGCGTGGGCAAAGACTCGGTTCTGGCTAAGCTGCGCGAGCTTGGCGACGAGGGGCGCTTCTTCGCGGTCACCGCCACTACCCGCCCAATGCGCGCGGGCGAGCGCGACGGCGTGGACTACATTTTCATGTCCGAAGCCGATTTCAGGCGGCTCATCGCGGAAGATGGCTTGCTGGAGTGGGCAGAGGTATACGGCAACCTGTACGGCGTCCCGCGCGCGCAGGTGTCGAACGCGCTAGAACTCGGGCTGGACGTGTTCCTCAAGATAGACATTCAAGGCGCGGCGACGGTGCGGCGGTTGTACCCGGGCGCGGTCTCTATCTTCCTGAAGCCGCCGGACATGGGCGCGCTGTACGCGCGGCTGAGCGAGCGGCGAACGGAATCCGCCGAGAGGCTGCGGCTGCGGCTGGAGACCGCGCGCAAGGAGATGAACGCTGCGTGGCGGTACGATCACCGCGTAATCAACTACGACGGCAAGCTGGACGCCGCGGCTGCCGAGATAGACGCAATCGCCAGACGGGAGACGCCGCGCCCGGATTAGGCGCGCGCAGTCTCCCCCGCCCTACACGGTTCGCGCTTCGAGCCAGTCCAGATCCACTTCTATGCCGAAGCCGGGCGCGTCGCTCGGCGTCAGGTAGCCGCCCTCGATGACGGGCGTGCCGGGCAGCAAGACCATCTCCTCCAGCGGAACGCCCGGCGGGGCTACGCCCTCGGAGCGCTCGCCCCACGGTATGACGGGCATGGCGTAGGCGAGATGCTGCCCGTATGGGTAGTTCATGCCGCCGTGTCCGATGACGGTGACGCCGTGCGCCTCTGCTATGTGGCAGATGCGAACGCTGGCGGTCATACCGCCCACCCACGAAATATCGGGCTGGAGAATGTCCACCAACCCCTGCCCCGCCGCCTGCGCGAACGGGTGTATGGTGTACCAGTGTTCGCCGGTGGCAAGCGTCTGGGCGGGAACGCGCTGGCGAACCTTGAAGTAGCTGTCCATGTCTTCCGGAAGCAGGTAGTCTTCCAGCCACTTGATGCGATATGGAGCGAGCGCCTCGGACAGCCGAACTATGTACTCGGTGTTGAGCGACATCCAGCTGTCCACGGCTATCTCGACGTCGGGACCCACCTGCTCGCGCGTTCGCGCAACGAGCTCCTCGTTCTTTCGCAGCCCCTCTATGCCGTCTTCCGGTCCATGCCGCGCAAACAGCTTGACCGCCTTGAATCCCAGCTCCAAGAACCAGTCGATATAGTTCTCCGTGCCATAGGTCAGCGTCGTGTTGGATGCGTAGCAGAAGATGCGGTCTTTGACAGGTCCCCCAAGCAGCTCGTACACCGGACGGCGCAGCAGCTTGCCCTTGAGGTCCCACAGCGCGTTGTCGACGGCGCTTATCGCGTAGCTCGCCAGCCCGTGCGTTCCATACGGGGAAGACGCGCGCCGCATCAAGTCCCAATGCTTTTCTATGGACATCGGGTTTTGGCCCTCTAGCAGCGGCGCGAAGTGGTCGTTGATTATCGACAGCACAGGGCCGCTCATGGGCGCGAGTCCAAGCCCCCACGTTCCATCGTCCGCCGTTACGACGCACGCGGCGCGCCCCCAGTTCGCGCTCCAGCCGCGATCCGGGAACTCAGCCTCGTAGCGCGCCATAGGGCTGGTGAAGTGTCCCGCGTTCGGGATGGCTGGGACGCGCGGCGTGGTGCGAATCGGCGGGGTTAGCTCGATGCCGGCTGCCTTTATCTGCTTTATCTTCAACTGGCGTCCTCCAATAATGCGGGGCGGGCGGCGGGTTCGGGGCGGCGGCGAACCGCGCGCTACTCTTGCAGCCGCGCTATCATGTCCGACAGCCGCTCTTCTTCTTCCGCCGTGCGAGTGGGCATGTCGAAGCTAATCGAGGTGGCATAGTCTCCGTGCGCCGCCTTGAGCTTGTCCACTACCTCGTCGTGAGTTCCGACGACCGCGAACGTCTCCAGCATATCGTCCGTAATCTGCGCGGGCATGTCTCGCCATTGGTTGTCCACGGACATGCGATACAGCTTCGCGGCGGTGTCGTCCCATTCGTGCGCGGACATGACGGGCGCGTAGCTGCGCGTGGATGCGTAGAAGGAAATCTGCTGCTTGACGCCAGCTTTCTTCGCCTCCACTTCTTCCTCGCTCGCGGCGGTGATGATGAAGCCGCCGGCGTTTATCTCTATCTCGTCGAGCGACCTTCCCGCGCGCCGCGCGCCTATCTCTAGGTTGGGGATGATGACTTCCCTAGTGTATTTTGGGGTGCAGAAGCCGTGAAGAAGAACGCCGTCGCACACCTCGCCCGCCACCTGAAGCATATACGGGTTGACGGCGGAGACGTACACCTTGATGTTGGGATCTGCGATAGGTCCGGGGTCGAAGAAGGGCGGCATCAGATTGAAGTCGAATATGTCGCCGTGGAACTTGACGGGCGTTTGGGTTTGCCAAGCGTTCCAGATGTGTCTGAGCGCGTGGATGTACTCGCGCATTCGCGGCGCGGGCGGCGACCAGTTCATGCCGAACCGCCGCACGATGTGGCCTCGCACCTGACTGCCCAGCCCGAGCGTGAACCGCCCGCCGGAAAGCCGCTGGAGGTCCCAAGCGATATATGCCACGTCCATAGGGCTGCGCGCGAACGCGAGCGCGATGGACGTTCGCAGATCAATCCGCTCGGTATGCTCGGCGGCGATAGCCAGCGGCAGGAAGGGGTTGTGGTTCGTCTCAGAAGAGCTTTGGGTATCGAACCCCAGCCGCTCCGCGCGTCTCGCGGACGCGGCTATGTCTTGCGGGGAGTTCCCATCCAATCTGGCTCCGACTTTCACTTGGGCGCCTCCGGGCTTTCGGCTAGCGTGATTGCGGTTGGCGGAGTCAATGATAGCAGACGTGGCGGCGGTTGGGGGAAACGCGCGGGAGCGGGTCGCGGGTCGCGTCCGCATATCGCGCCCCCGCGCCGGTTGCGGCGGTTCTGACCTATTGATAGAGTGGGCTGGCTCAGTTCTTTCCTAGGGGGCAAGTATGAAGCATGTGGATTCCATCATGCTTGGCGACTGCGAGCGCGTTCTCGAGCGGCTGCCGGACGATTCGGTCGATCTGATAGTTACGTCTCCGCCATACGCGGATCAGAGAAAGCATACTTATGGAGGAGTCACGCCGGACCAATATGTAGAATGGTTCTTGCCCAAATCGAAAGAGCTATACCGAGTGATGAAGCCGTCCGGCACGTTCGTTCTCAACATAAAGGAGCGTGTCGTAAAAGGGGAGCGGCACACGTATGTAATCGAGCTGATACTGGCAATGCGCGAACAGGGCTGGCTATGGACCGAAGAATTCATCTGGCACAAGAAGAACTCATACCCGGGCAAGTGGCCCAATCGCTTTCGAGACAACTGGGAACGGCTGCTACAATTCAACAAGCGCCGGAAATTCACCATGTACCAAGAAGCGGTAATGGTACCGGTTGGGGAATGGGCGAAGGGTCGCCTATCGAATCTGAGCGAGACCGACAAGATTCGGGACGAGTCGAAAGTAGGCAGCGGGTTCGGGAAGAACATCTCCAACTGGCTAGGGCGGGATATGGTTTACCCCAACAACGTCTTGCATATGGCAACCGAGTCCTCCAACAAGAAGCACAGCGCAGTGTTTCCAGCTGCGCTGCCATTGTGGTTCATAAAGCTGTTCACGAAGCCGGGCGACATCGTGCTGGATCCGTTCGTCGGTTCCGGAACTACCGCCGTCGCCGCACGTTCGCTAGGACGCCGATTCGTGGGAATCGACATACGCGCCGAGTACGTCGAGCTTGCCAACAAGAGGCTGATGAGCGTAAACGCGCAATTTGCCGATGTCTTGGAACTCGTGTCAGAACATAATGGACGATAAAGGGAATGTATTGGGAATTTGTTACGGCAAGACTCGCGCCAACTATCTGCGAGGTTGCTTGAGAAATTTCTGGAGCTACATTAGAGACGACAAAGAGCTTTATGGATGAGTATTGCAGCCCTTCAGGAGCGGTGGATTGGCGCAAAGTAGTCCAAGACACTTGCGGGAACTTCGATCTAGACACATTCTTCGACCAATAGGAGACACCCCATGCCAGACGACATCACCCTATTCGAAGCTCTATACTCCCAGCGCGCCATTCGCTACTTCACCGATCAGCCGGTGTCGGACGAGACTATCCGCCGTCTGATAGAAGCCGGCACCAAAGCGCCGAGCGGCGGCAACCGTCAGGGCTGGAAGTTCCTCGTCATCCGCGACAAGGCGACTAAGCGCGCGATAGCGGATTACTACGAACAGGGATGGGAACACGCTTACGGCTCCGCCACGCCCAACCCCTCAGAGCTTCAGCCGCGCGTTCGCCGCTCAGCGGACCATCTCGCGCGGACAATGGCGGACGTGCCCGTTCTGCTGATGGCTTGCATAGAACACGACGGGGGGCCTTCCACCATGGGACGCGGCTCGTCCATCTTCCCATCCGTCCAAAACATCCTGCTGGCGGCTCGCGGCATGGGGCTCGGCAGCTGCCTCACCAGCCTGCACAAGCGATACGAAGACGAAATCAAAGCCCTTCTCGGCATCCCCGAAAACGTGGAGACCGCCGCGCTGCTGCCCATCGGCTACCCGTCTGGCGAAAACCGATACGGACCCACGCGGCGCGCGCCGGTCGAAGACGTAACCTACCGCGAGCGCTGGGGGGAACGCTGGTAGAGCGACCGCGCCTCGTCAGTCCGCCGGCGCGTCCGCCGCCCGCCCTCTCCCTTCCCGCCCGCAGTGCGCTATAATCGGCGCAACGCATACCCAGCCACCCGCGAGGAGAACGCCGCATGTCTTACGAATTCCTGACCTACGAGCGGAAAGGGCGGATCGCCTACGTTACCATCACGCGCCCCGAGCGGCTGAACGCGCTGCACCCTCCCGCGAACGCCGAACTGCACCACGCCTTCACGCGCTTCGACGACGACCCCGAGGCGTGGGTGGCGATACTGACGGGAACGGGCGAGCGGGCGTTCAGCGCGGGGAACGACCTGCGCTACACAGCCGAGCAAGACCAGCGGCGGGACGAGCCGGGCGCGCGCGCGAACCGCGCCCCGTTCGGCGGCATCACGGCGGATTTCGAGTGCTGGAAGCCCATCATCGCCGCCGTGAACGGATACGCGCTCGGCGGCGGGTTGGAACTGGCTATGGCGTGCGACATCATCATCGCCGCAGACCACGCCGAACTGGGGCTGCCGGAGCCGCGCGTAGGGCTGTACGCGGGCGCGGGCGGCGTATTCCGCCTGCCCAGACACGTGCCTACCAAAATCGCGCTCGGCATGATGCTCACGGCAAGAAGAATAAGCGCGCAAGAAGCGCACCGCATCGGGCTGGTGAACGAAGTCGTGCCGCTCGCGGAACTCATGGCTACCGCCGAGCGCTGGGCTAACGAGATTCTGGAATGCGCGCCGCTGTCGGTTCGCGCCAGCAAGCAAATGGCGTATCAGGGGCTGGACTGGCCGCTGGAAATCGCGTTCAGCCGCAACTACAGCGAACAGCAGAAGCAGATAGCGTCGGCGGACAGAATAGAGGGACCTCGCGCGTTCTCCGAGAAGCGACCGCCGAACTGGACTGCCAGCTAGACATCCAACGGCATCCGAGCATCGTCCATCATTAGGAGCGCCAATGACATCCCCCAACGATTGGAAGCTGCCCGACAACGTCCGCCCCACGCGGTACGAGCTTACGCTGGAGCCGGACCTGGAATCCTTCACATTCACCGGCAAAGAGACGATAAGCGTGGAAGTATCCGAGCCGACTTCGACAATCACGCTGAACAGCGCGGAGATCGAGATTCAGGACGCGCGCCTAACGCTCGCGGACGGCTCGGAGCGCGAATCGGCGGGCGTTTCGTTAGACGAGCGGCGCGAGACCGCGAGCGTGGAGTTCGCAGAGCCTATCCCGGCGGGCGCGGCGAATCTCAGCCTAACGTTCAGCGGCGAGCTGAACGACAAGCTGCGCGGCTTCTACCGCTCTTCCTACACCGACGCGAACGGCGAACAGCGGTGGATGGCGACGACGCAGTTCGAGTCCACCGACGCGCGGCGGGCGTTCCCGTGTTGGGACGAGCCGGCGGTCAAGGCGACGTTCGACGTTACGCTCGTGGTTCCGCGCTATCTGGAAGCCATCTCCAACACCGAGCCGGTTTCCACTACGGATATGGGCGACGGCAGGAAGGCGATTCGATACGCCGAAACGCCTATCATGTCCACCTACCTGCTGGCGTTCATCGTGGGCGATCTCGCCTGTGTGGAAGACCGAACCGAGGACGGCGTTCTGATGCGCGTGTGGGCGACGCGCGGCAACGAGGAAAAGGGAAGGTTCGCGCTCGAAACTTCTATAGACCTGCTCGCTTACTTCCACGACTACTTCGGAGTCCCCTACCCGCTTTCCAAGCTGGACCACATCGCCATTCCCGATTTCGCGGCGGGCGCGATGGAGAACTGGGGCGCCATCACGTATAGAGAAGTGGCGCTGCTGGTAGACCCTGAGAACAGCTCGGCGCAAACGCGGGAGGTCGTCGCGGCTATCATCTCGCACGAGATGGCGCACCAGTGGTTCGGCGATCTGGTAACGATGGAATGGTGGGACGACCTCTGGCTCAACGAGAGCTTCGCGTCTTGGATGGGCGACAAAGCCGTAGACTACCTGCACCCGGAATGGGATATGTGGACGCAGTTCCTATCGCACGACACGGGATCGGCGCTGAATCTCGACGGACTGCGAAGCTCGCACCCGATAGAGCAAGAAGTGGGCAATCCCGCCGAGATAGGGCAGCTGTTCGACGCCATCAGCTACTCGAAGGGCGGTTCGGTTCTGCGGATGCTGGAGAGCTATCTCGGCGAGGACGCCTTCCGCGAGGGGCTGCGAATCTACATAGATCGCCACCAGTACGCCAACGCGCGAACGCGACACCTGTGGGACGCGCTCGGAGAGGCGTCCGGGCAGCCTGTGGCTGAGATCATGGACACGTGGACGCGGCAGACAGGCTATCCCGTGCTGGAAGCGTCGGTTAGCCGCTCGGTCGACGCGGTCGAAATCGGGCTAACGCAGTCGCGCTTCCTGTACGACGCGGTTGCCGACGAGGGCGGCGACGATGACCCTGACGGCGCGACGTGGAAGGTCCCGCTGACTGTCCGAACAGCGTCGAACGCCGAACCGACAAGGACGCTGATGGAGTCTGAGAGCGCGTCGCTGCGGCTGTCGCCCGCGGCATTCGGTTCGGTAGACGAATGGATCAAGGTCAACCCGTCGCAGACGGGATTCTACCGCGTGCAGTACGACGAAGCGGAGATAGAGCGTCTCAAGCCGCCTATCCGCAGCCTCGCGCTGCCCGCGCAAGACAGGCTCGGAATGCACTCGGACGCCTACGCGCTCGCAAAGTCCGGACGCATCCCCGCATCGGTCTACCTGAACTTGGTGGAGGCGTACACTGGAGAGACGGACCCGTCCGTGGCGGGCGATCTGGCGGCGTCGCTGAATGCGCTGGACAACCTGCTGTCGGACGAGCCTTTCCACGCGGCTTATCGAGCGTTCGGGCGGAGCGTGTTCGCGCCCATCGGAGAGCGCGTCGGCTGGGACGAGCGCCCCGGCGAGGGGCACAGACAGGCGCTGCTCCGCGCTACCGCGCTTTCGCAGCTGGGGCGCTTCGCGGACGCGGACACGCTCGACGAGGCGCGGCGACGCTTCGACGGCTACGCATCCGATGCGTCGAGCTTGCCCGCGGACCTGCGCGGCGTTACGTTCGCAATGGCGGCTAAGCGTGGAGACCGCAGCCTGTACGATGCGATGTGGGATATGGAAAAGGCGGCGACGCTTCAGGAAGAGAAGTCGCGCTTACGAGGCGCGCTGTGCAGCTTCGAACGTCGCGATCTGCTGGAAGAGACGCTCGCCAGATCTCTGGACGACGAACACGTGCGAAGCCAAGACACCATTGGCGTAATGGTGTCGGTGGCGTCGAACCGCAGCGGGCGCGATCTGGCGTGGGACTTCCTGCGCGAAAACTGGGCGGAGTTCGACCGACGCTATGGCGAGGGGGGCTTCGCCATCATGCGGCTAGTCAGCATCTTCTCCCTGTTCACCACCGAAGAGCGGCGCGAGGAGGCGGAGCGGTTCTTCGCGGACAACCCCGCGCCGGCGGCTGAGCGCACCATACGGCAGGGTTTGGAGCGAATGTCCATCAACATAGCGTGGCTCGCCCAAAACCGCGAAGACCTAGCCAAGTGGCTGGTTGCGTAGCCGTCTGGCGCTGATGAGGAACGCCTAAATGTTCGACTCGCTGAGCTGGCTTCTGATACTGCCTACGCTGCTCGTTATCGTGGTAGTCCACGAGCTTGGGCATTTCTTCGCCGCCAAGATGTTCGGCATAACGGTGCTGGAGTTCGGCGTCGGATTCCCTCCCCGCCTGTTCGGCGTGCGATACAAGGGGACGCTCTTTTCGTTCAACGCGCTTCCTCTGGGCGGCTTCGTGCGAATGCGAAACGAGCCGGGTTCGGCCGATCCCACGGACTTCACCAATCAGCCCATTTGGAAGCGCATAGTGGTGCTGTGCGCCGGGGTAGCCGTCAACATCGCTCTCGCGGCGATCATCTTGGTTGCCATATTCATGCTGCCGAGCAGAACGCCGCTGTACACGATAACGGTCTCCGGCGTCGCGCCGGGCAGCCCGGCGGAATCCGCCGGAGTGCGCGCGGGCGACGAGCTGGTCGCAGTGGCGGGAACGCAGACGCGAAACCACGCCGAGCTTGCCGAGCTGATGGACGCGAACGTCGGCAAGCGCACCGAAATCGCCATACGGCGCGGCGCGGCGGTATCCGGGCTTGGCGGCTCCCCTGAGTACAGGGCTACGGAGATAGTGGTCGTAACGCCCCGCGAATCCCCCCCGCGCCTCGAAGTCGTCGAGACGGTTTCCGACCCCGCGAAAGAGGTGAGCCTGCGAGATGCGAGACGTTACGACGCGCGTCTCGACATTGGCGACGAGATGACGCAAGGCGGCATAGGCGTGATGCTGTCGCTCACCCCCATCGGCTTCAGCGAAGAGAAGGAGCGGCAGACGCTGACCGAAGCCGTGCCGAACGCCTTTAGGGGGATAGGAAACGCGGTCAGCCTGATGGCGGGCGGAATCTGGCGGCTGATTACCGGCAGCGCAAACGAGGGCGAGGGGCTCGTAGGTCCCGTAGGCATCGCGCAGATTACCGGGCAGGCGGCGCAGCTCGGCTGGTTCACATTCTTTCAGTTCGTCGCGCTGCTCAACCTAGTGGTGGGCATAATGAACATCCTGCCTATCCCCGCGCTCGACGGCGGGCAGGTCGTCTTCAGAATCATCGAATGGGCGCGCGGGAAGCCTGTGCGCCCCGTCATCGAGATGGCGGTCAACGCTACGGGGTTCGGTCTGATGATTCTGGGAACGCTGCTGATAACCTTCTTCGAGCTGCGCGATCTACTCTTCAGATAGACGGCGGCGCCCGCGACAGAATGCGAATGGGCGCCAAGCGCTCATGCGACTTCCCCGATGAGGACGCGAGTTTGTCAGCAAGCGCGACAGACGACTGGCGAGACGCCGCAAAGAGCGCGTGGAGCGCCGCGCTCGACGTGGTCTTTCCCATCCGATGCGTCGGGTGCGGCGCGGCGGGGAGATTCATCTGCGAGCCTTGCGCCGAGAAGATGCCCAAGCTGGAGCGACCGTTCTGCGACACCTGCGCCAGCCCCGGCGTTGCCGGGAAGTGCCGATTCTGCCGCAGCCGCCCGCTCGCGGTGGACACGATTCGCGCGCCCTACCTGTACATCGCGGGCAGCCCGATCCATGCGGCTATCACGATGCTGAAGTTCGGCGGAATGCGGAGCGTCGCCCCGGAGCTTGCCGAACTGCTGAGCGAGTACCTGCGCGAGCGTCCGACGCGGTTCGACGTTGTGATGCCGACGCCCAGCCACCCGTCGCGCGTTCGTCGGCGCGGGTACGCGCAAGCCGCGCTGATTGCGGAGAGCTTAGCGGAACGGCTTGGCGCGCCATTCGACGGGCGGACGCTGCGTCGAACGGCGGACGCGCCCTCGCAGCTCGAAACCGCCTCGCGCGAAGGGCGGTGGGCGAACGTACAAGGCGGCTTCAGCGCGTCGGCGTCGAACGGCGCGAGCGTGCTGCTGATAGATGACTTGGCGACTACCGGCTCCACGGCGTCGGCATGCGCGAGCGCGCTGAAGGCTGCCGGCGCGCGGCGCGTTGCGGCGCTTGCGGTGGCGCGCGCGGCGTAGCCTAGCCTACACGCGAACGAACTTCGAGACGCGCTCTCCCTGACCTATCTCCGTAACGTAGATGCTGCCGGCGGAGTCTACGCAGATGCCGTGTCCGCCGATTAGCGTCCCCATCCCCGCGCCCTCGTTGCCGCGCCAGCGCGTGATTAGCTCGCCGTCCATCGTCCAGATGCTGACGCCATTGCCCGCGCCCTGCTCGATAACGTAGATAATCTCGTCATGTATCCACAGATCGCCGGGCGATGCCATGTTCGTCCATTCTTCGATGAACTCGCCCTCGTCCGTGAACAGCTGAATGCGGTGGTTCTCGCGGTCTGCGATGAGCACGCGGCTTCGGCTGTCCACCCAGATGTTGTGAACCAGCGCGAATTCGCCGGGACCCGTCCCCTGCTTGCCCCAAGACTTGACCAGCTCGCCGTCCGCCGTGAACTTGTGGACGCGGTGGCCACCGTATCCGTCGGAAACGAACAGATGCCCATCGGGCGCTATCGCCAAACCGCTCGGCATGTTGAACGGCATCCCCTGGAACGATGGCGACGGCTCCAGCATGTTGCCGAGCCTCCGTATCACCTCGCCGCCGGGCGTGTACTCGGTGGCAATGTGATAGTCGCGGTCCACAAGCCACACGTTATCGTTGGGGGCGATGTATATGCCGTGCGGGTTGGCGGAGAATGTCCCCTCGCCCCAAGAGCTGATGAAGTTGCCGTCGGTGTCCCATATGGTTACCGGGTGCAGCCCGCGGCTGAAGATGTAAACCTCGTCGCTGGAGTTCACCGCGCCATCCGACGCCGCGCCGAACTCCCAGTATTTGGGCATGTTAGGCCACTCGTCGACGCGCTCGTACCGGAAATCTCCCGATCCTACGATTGCCACTGTTCCCGCCCCTTTCGCTTGGTTGCGGCTGTTGGTGGGGCGATTGTATGCGGGGATGCGGCGGCGGTCAACCAAACTTACGCGAGTTGCCGCAAGCTGTTACAATCTCCCTGAGCTGGGCGGCGGCTGTTGCGGCTGCCCCGCCCACAAGCGAATCCAAGCAACCATACAATAGAGGAGAGGACAATGGCGGCAGTAAGAACTGCGAACTCCACTTGGGAAGGCGATCTGTTCAACGGCGGCGGCAGGGTGTCCGCCGCGACTTCGGGAACGTTTTCCGACCTTGCGGTGACCTTCCCGACGCGCGGGGGCGAGCCGGAGGGCAACACCAGCCCAGAGGAGCTTATCGCGGCGGCGCACGCCTCTTGCTATGGCATGGCGCTTTCCGCCGGGCTGACGCGCGCCGGCACGCCGCCGGGCAAGCTCGAAGTGAGCGCGAGCGTCACGTTCGACGTGGTGGACGGCGCGCCGACGGTCGTATCCAGCGCGCTGACCGTCGTGGGCGAGGTGGAAGGCGTCAGCGAGGATGACTTCGTCGCGGCGGCGGAGGGCGCGAAAGACGGCTGCCCAATCTCCCGCGCGCTAGTCGGCAACGTAGAGCTGAGCGTGTCCGCGTCGCTGGCTTAGAAGCGTCTCGGACCCCCCTCCCCCTCTGGGGGGAGGCAGGATCATCTATAAGATATTGGCATCTATGATTCCCTCTTCTTCTATTTGAAGGGGGAATCCGTCTATACAGCATATAGCTTTTGGTTTCACTGTTTGCGCTCCCCTTGCACACGTTTCGCCTACGAGGATAGACGCGATGACGACCGCCACTACCGCTATGGAAACCTCCGACGTCGGCCACGCTTGCGAGTTCGGACCCCAGCGCACGCTCTTCGTCAACATCGAGCCAATCATGGAATCGGTCTCAGCCCTGCTTACAGACGCCGAGATAGACCAGTGGTTCCACGATTTCGACCGCGCCAACGAGGGACGCGGCTTCTACTTGGAACTGACCTGCGAAGGGGAGTTGGCAATCAATCCTATGTCGAACATCGACGGCGCTTTGGCAGAGATGAAGTTGGGATCTCATCTGGACTCATGGGCGGATGAGTACGGCGGCATAGCGCTGGGCGCGAACGCCAACACTCGCCTTCCCGACGGTTCTCGGATACGTCCGGATGCGCTGTGGCTTTCCCCTGAGCAGGTGGCGGCGATGCCTCCGATCTCCGAGGGCGGCGCGGTGACCGTCTGCCCCGCATTCGTCGCCGAAATCCGCTCCAGCAGCGATAACCTAGCGCCGCTGCATCGCAAAATGCGCCGCTACATCGCTAACGGCGCGCTGCTCGGCTGGCTGATAGACCCGTACAACCGGCAGGCGCATATCTACCGTCCCGACGCGGAGCCGCAGACTCTGGAAGACCCAGAGACCATCAGCGGGGAATCTGTGCTGCCCGGCTTCTCGTTCGCAGTGCGCCGACTGATATTCGAGCTGCGCGAACCGTCTCCTTAGCGTCCGCGTTTCGACGGCGCGCGCTTTTGACACGCCATTAGCGCCGTTGGTAAGCTAATCCGCAAACCATAGACTTTCACAGCGAAGACGGAGACGAGTACGGAGACGCTGCCGACCTTAGCGAGCCTGATTCGGTGAAAGCGGGCGTCGGCAAGCCTTCGGAATATCCCTCCTGAGCTTCGGACCGAACGCCGCGCGATCGGCTTGGCTGGTAGGCTCCGACGGCATCGCCCGCCGTTACACGGGCTGCCCGGTCGCGCCGCGCATGGCGCCGCCGGGATCGAGAGTCCGCCATCGGGCGGAAAATTGGGTGGTACCGCGGAAGCCCCTCATCACCGAGAATAGCTCCCGTCCCTGTTTCAACGAGCTGGGACGGGAGCTTCTCTTTTGGGCGGAATCAGGGGGCCAAAAGCGCGATGGCGGAAGCATCGGAAAGAACGCATTGGACGCACAATCTGTTCGGCTAGAACGCGGAGCTTTGCCCACCGTTCTAGCCGAATGTGGATAGTGGCGGAGAAATGACGGCGCGGGCTGGAGAATCTCTCGAACCGCAGTTCAGGCAGTAGATCAGGAGCAGGGCAAGATGTTCGAACCTGTCAACTCTAGGGTAGACTTTCCCAAGATGGAGCGCGACACGATCGACTGGTGGAACGCCAACGACATTCCGCTCAAATATCGGCGGCGCAACGAGGGGGCGAAGCGAACCTACTCGTTCATCGACGGGCCGATAACCGCCAACAACCCTATGGGCGTTCACCACGCTTGGGGGCGAAGCTACAAAGACCTGTTCCTGCGCTTCCGCAACATGCAGGGCTATCGACAGCGCTTTCAGAACGGGTACGACGGTCAGGGACTGTGGATAGAGGTCGAAGTCGAAAAGGAACTGGGCTTCGCGTCGAAGCGCGACATCGAGGGCTTCGGAGTCGGCAAGTTCGTCGATATGTGCAAGGCGCGCGTCGACCACTTCGCGGACATCATAACCGAGCAGTCCAAGCGGCTCGGATACTGGATGGACTGGGAAGACTCTTACCACACCAAATCGGACGAAAACAACTATATGATCTGGCATTTCCTCAAGACGTGCCACGAGAAGGGGCTGATATACAAAGGCACGGACGTCATGCCGTGGTGTCCGCGATGCAGCACGGGGCTTTCGGAGCATGAGATAGTCACCGAAGGATACGTGGAGATAGTGCATCCGGGCTTGTTCGTGGAATTTCCGCTGCTGGATAGGGATGGCGAATCCCTCCTAATCTGGACGACTACGCCGTGGACGCTGTCCTCGAACGTTGCCGCCGCAGTCCACCCGGAGCTTGCCTACGCGCGCGTTAGGAACGGCGAGCGGACGCTGTATCTCGCCAAGGCGCGGCTCTCTGTGCTGCGCGGCGAGTACGAGACGCTGGACGAGATGCCCGGCTCGGATCTAGTAGGCTTGCGCTATCGAGGCCCATTCGACGAGCTGCCCGCTCAGCAAGGCGTGGAGCATAAGGTCTTGGCGTGGGACGAGGTATCGGAGTCCGATGGCACGGGCATCGTTCACACCGCGCCCGGCGCGGGCAAAGAGGACTTCGCGCTAGGCAAGGAGAACGGCTTAGCCGTTATCGCGCCGCTCGATGACGAGGGCGAGTTCGTCGAGGGGTTCGGCTGGCTGACCGGCATGAGCGTGTTCGACGTGAACGAGCCGATCTACGACAGCCTGCGCGCGAAGGGCGTGTTCTACCGAGTCGAGCCGTACTCGCACCGCTATCCGGTGTGCTGGCGGTGCGGCACAGAATTGGTGTTCCGGCTAGTGGACGAGTGGTTCATCCGCATGGAGCCTGTCCGCGATCTGCTAATGCGCGTAACCGAGAACATCGAGTGGGTTCCAGCATTCGGCAAGGCGCGCGAGCTGGACTGGCTCCGCAATATGGACGACTGGATGATCTCTAAGAAGCGCTACTACGGGCTTGCTCTGCCTATATTCGAGTGCGGCGAGTGCGGCGAGTTCGAGATCATCGGCTCAGAGCATGAGCTTCGAGAGCGCGCGGTGGAAGGATGGGACGAGTTCGAGGGCAACTCGCCCCATCGCCCTTGGGTGGACGCGGTCAAGATAGAGTGCGCCAAGTGCGGCGTCGCGGTGTCCCGCATCCAAGACGTGGGCAACCCGTGGCTGGACGCGGGGATAGTATCTTTCTCCACGCTCAAATACCGCGAAGACCGCGACTATTGGAACGAGTGGTTCCCCGCCGACTGGATTTCCGAGAGCTTCCCGGGGCAGTTCCGCAACTGGTTCTACAGCCTGCTGACGATGGGCGCGATTCTGCGCGAGACCGAGGCGTTCGAGCTGGTCTTCAGCTACGCGCTGATGCGCGACGAAGACGGCGAGGAGATGCACAAGTCGAAAGGCACGGCTATCTGGTTCGAGGACGCCGCCGAGAACATGGGCGTGGACGCGATGCGGTGGACGTTCGCGCGCCACACGCCGGAGAACAACATCAACTTCGGGTTCGGAACGGCGGACGAGGTTCGGCGGCGGTTCATCATCCCGCTATGGAACGTGTACAGCTTCTTCGTAACATACGCCAACATAGACCGCTTCGACCCGTCTATAGAAGCGCCGCCTAGCTCGGAGCGCCCCGACCTAGACAGGTGGATAATCTCGGAGCTGAACCAGCTCATCGCGGACATGACCGCCGCGCTCGAACGGTTCGAGCCTGAAACCGCCTCACGGCGCGCCGAAGAGTTCGTCCACTCCCTATCCAACTGGTACGTCCGCCGCAGCCGGCGACGCTTCTGGAAGAGCGGCTTGCTGAACGGATCGGACGAGCGCGCGTCTGCGGACGTCTCGGACAAGCTCGCGGCGTATGCAACGCTGTACGAGGTTCTGGTTGCGCTGAGCAAGCTGCTCGCGCCGATGATGCCGTTCGTTACGGACGTAATGCACCGCAACCTCGCCGGCGGCGACAGCCGCGAGAGCGTCCACCTAGAAGACTACCCTACGGCGGACATGTCTCTGGTGGATTCGCGGCTGAACGATGCGACGCGGCTGGCTCAGCGCGTCTCGTCGATGGGGCGGGCGGCGCGGAGCAAGGCGCAGATCAAGGTTCGGCAGCCTTTGGAGCGCGTTCTGGTGCGGCTGCGAAGCGCGGACGAGCGCGAGGCGCTGGACATCGCGACGCCGCAGATACTGGACGAGCTGAACGTGCGCGGCTTGGAGATTGTGAAGAGCGACGCGGACATTGTGCAGTACGAAGTCCGCCCGAACATGCGGCTGCTAGGCCCCAAGCACGGGCGGCGGGTCGGCGCGGCGCGGCAGGCGCTGGCGACGGTGGACGCGATGGAAGCCGCCGCCGCGAAAGCCGCCGCTCGCCCTGTGTCAGCGGGCGGGTTCGAGTTCGAGCCGGACGAATTGCTAGTATCCACGCGGGAGCGCGAAGGGCTGAGCGCGTCTACGGACGCCGGATACGCGGTTGCGGTAACCACTCTGATCACGCGCGAGCTTTCGCTGGAAGGCGCGGCGCGCGAACTGGTTCACCGCATCCAGAACATGCGGCGCGACGCGGGCTTCGACATCGCAGACCACATCGTAACCCACTTCGTGAGCGACGACTTAGGCGATTTGCTGGAAGCGCACGGCGGATACGTAATGCAGGAGACGCTGAGCGTCGAGCTAATCTCCGCCCCGCCGCCCGCGGGCGCGCACGTGGCGGAGCAGTCTTTCGACGGGCTGGAGGCGACGATAGGGCTAACGCTTGCGCGCTGACGCGCCGCCTGTGGGGATTCGCTAGTTCTTCGAACGTCGTTCTCCGCGAAGGCGTGTCCCGCACCCCGATACGTGGATTGAATCCAGAGGCGGGAGATGTTCCGCCCGCGCCTCGCCTCTGGCAGTCTGTCCGCTGTTGACTGCCAGCCTAGAAGCCGCTTAACCTGAAATATGGCAGCGGCAGCCTCAGCGCGTCTATGGAGACTTCAGCCCGTGATCGACAGCATCTTCCCGCTCAAAGAGTGCGAGTTGTTCAAGGATCTCGACGAGGAGGAGCTTTCGCAGGTTGCGATCATCTGCTCGGAGATCGAAAGAGAGGAAGGCGCGCCGCTATTCACGGAAGGACAGCCCGCCGACCGCATATACGTCGTAACGCGGGGGACTATCGCGCTTCATAAGACGTTCGGAGTGTCTTCGCGCAGGAACTTCGGTCGCTCCGCTACGGTGGCGTTCTGCTCGCAGAATCACATCGTAGGCTGGTCGGCGCTCGTCGAGCCGTACAAGTACACGCTATCCGCCACCGCGTGGGAGCGCAGCGCTCTGCTGGAGATCAGCGCGAACCTGTTGCGGCGCGCGATAGAGTTGAACCCGCGCGTGGGCTTCCGCGTGATGCGCTGCCTGTCCGAAGTGATGGCGCGTCGGCTTCAGCAGGTCGTGGAGGCGCTCACGGCGGCGCGAGACACGACGGGGCCGGGCGGCATTCGGCTGTAGCCGCAAGAGCGCGCGTCGGGCTGCCCTAGTACAAGATGAGGCGGGTTGGGACCAGTCTCCGCTCCACCGGATCCACTGCCAGCGCTAACCCCTCTAGGGTATAAGCCCCCAGCAGCGCCGGGGAATCGTCCCCGCCGAAGACTGCTATTGTCACTACTTCCTCGCCGCCGACAGTTGCCCAAGCCTGCCCGTAGTCCAGTTCGACGCGCCGACCATCCGCCAGCGGAAATCGGCGCTTGCCCGTCGGCTCTACCCCCAACTCGCGCAACAGGCTATCCGGAAGCGTGGTGTATGCGGCGCCGGTATCCACTACCGCATCTATGTCGCGGAACTGTTTGCCGTCCATGCTGGAAATTCGCAGCGGCCACGTGAATGTCCCCATTATCGGATGCCCCCTATATGTCATGTCACAGTTCCCGCAGGAACCAGCGAACCGTCGCCTCGAACGCGCCGGGGAAGTCCTGATAGAACCAGTGTCCGCCACCCTCCAGCTCGGCGAGCCGCACCCGCGCTTCCGGGAGCGCCTCGCGCATCCGCACGGCGGTTTCGTGCGTGAGCAGAGCGCTTTGGCGTCCGCGAACCAGCAAGACGGGGCAGCTTATCCGCCCCCAAGACTCCCACACGTCTGGGCGTTCGTACTCGGTTATTACGCGGATGTCGGATTTCCAAACCAAGCCGTCGCCGCGCGGATTGGGCTTGGTCAGAATGCGCGCCGTTGTCCGCAGCGTGTCTATAGGCGTGTATTTCTGCTTGGCGTCCAGACGCTCGACCACCGCGTCTAGCGTCTGCCAGACGGCCGGCTCGGCGTCGAACGCTACGAAATCCCGCGCCGTCTGCGGGTTGTGAGCGTCCGGGTCTATGTCCGCAACCACGAGCGCGCGAACCTTGTCCGGGCGCTCGACTGCGTAGCTCCATGCGTACCTGCCTCCGGCGGAGTGTCCGACGAGAATCACGTCGTCCAACCGCAGATGCCGAATCAGCGCGTCGATGTCGGCGGCGTAGCTCTCGAATCGGTAGCCGCCCTGCCCTGCCCAGTCGCTATCGCCATGCCCGCGGCTGTCGAGCGCGAAGACCCGATAATCGGAAGACATCGCTTCCGCGAACATATCCCAGCTGCGCGCGCAGTCGCGCAAGCCGTGAACCAGCAGCATCGGCGGCAGCCGCTCCCCGCCCCAGTCCAAGCAGTGGAGACGGACGCCGTTGTTGTAGGCATAGATGTGTTTTGGCATGGATTTCCTCATGCCTCACATCGTACAGATGCGAGCGACGCGCCGCCACTTCCACGCGGCTTGATGCGGCGCGCGCCACCGCCTAGACTGCTATGCAGCGAAGGAGTCGCGGAGGCGGAGATGGCAGCAGTCGAAGAGATTACGCTAAGCGTGGTGGATCAATCGCCGATTCGGAAGGGCGGCAAGCCGTCGGACGCGCTGCGGGAGTCTGTGGAGCTTGCGCGGAGCGCGGAGCGGTTCGGATACAGCCGCTACTGGGTAGCCGAGCATCACAACTCGACCTCGTTTACAGGAACCAGCCCGGAGATACTCATCGGGCAGATAGCCGCCAAGACAGATTCGATTCGCGTCGGAAGCGGCGGGGTGATGCTCAGCCACTACTCGGCGCTGAAGGTGGCGGAGCAGTTCAGGATACTCGACGCCTTCTATCCGGGGCGGATAGATTTGGGCATCGGGCGCGCGCCGGGCAGCGACAGGCTGACGGCAGCCGCGCTGAGCCATCCGCGCCCGCCTGTGGACGTTGCGCGCGAGTTTCCGCAGATGGTGGGCGATCTGCTCGGCTTCCTCAACGGCGACATGCCGGAGGGGCATCCGCTGCACGAGATAAAGGCGCAGCCCGGCGGCGCGCCGGATACGGCGCCGGAAGTGTGGCTGCTCGGCTCGTCGGACTACAGCGCGCAGCTCGCCGCGCATCTTGGGCTGCCGTTCAGCTTCGCGGACTTCTTCGGAAACACGTCCGAATATGGGCCTCGCATGGCGGACTTGTATCGGCAGCTCTTCCAGCCGTCGGAGCGCATGTCCGAGCCGAAGGTCAACGTGGGCTTGCAGGTAATCTGCGCGCCGACTGAAGAGGAGGCGAAGTTCGTAGGCGCGTCGCGCAGCATCAACAAGGTAATATCCGCGCTTGGGCTGACCACGGGCGGACTCTTGCCGCCGGAAGAGGCGATCGACTGGCCTCTGGACGAGCGAACGCGCGCGTACATGGCGCAATCCACGCAAAGCTACATCGAGGGAGACCCAGGGCAAGTTCGCGAGGGCATCTTGGCATCGGCGGAGCGATACCAGACGGCGGACATCGGCATCGTGAGCAACTGCTACCACTTCGAGGACCGGGCGCGGTCTTACGAGTTGGTTGCGCGCGCGATGGGGGTATCGGAGGATGCGGCGATGGAGGATAGCTAGAAGAGTTTGCATAGATATACAGGATATGAGGGATATTTGGGATTGGAGATTATGCGGTTGGAAGCGATTCCGCGAATAAGCGAACCTGCTCTGTGGCGGATTTTCGCACTCAGCTACGCAAGTCCATCCTCGTAGACGCTTGCCCCAATTCCATATCCCGATCATCCTGTATATCTGTGTCTATTCTCACTGCCGCGCATCCTCCCACCACGCCAGATACGCCGTTGGCGGCAGCCGCCCCGCGCGCCAGAGGCGTCGAGCGCTGGCGAAGCTGTCCCGAACCTCGCTTGAGAACCGCTCTTCCGAGCCGTTGTTGTGAATCACCAAGTCCGCCGCCGCCGCGCGGTCTTGCCAGCGGCGCTGGCTGGCGAGCCGCTGCTCCACCTCCTCGTCGGTGTACTGGTTGCGGAGCTTGAGACGGGCGCGCGCGATGTCCTCGTCGCAGGCTATCAGCCATACGCGATTGCACCACCGCCCATAGCCCGCCTCCACTAGGTTCACCGCTTCCAGCAGCGCAACATCGTCGCGCGCAAGCGTGGCGTTCCAGTCCCGGATGACACCCTCCACCGCGTCGGCGATGCTGCCTATGGCGGTGGTGAGCTTGTTCATCTCCTCCGGCTTGCCGAACACTTTGCCGCCCAGCGCGCGGCGGTCTATGTATCCATCGCCGCCGACCACGTCGCCGCCGAATATGGCGACGATGCGGTCGAACGCCTGAGTCCCCGGATCGTAGAGCCTGTGAACCAGCCTGTCGGCGTCGCAGTGACGCGCGCCAAGCTCGGCTATCAGGCGGCAGGCGGTAGACTTGCCGGCGGCTATCGAGCCGGTTACGCCTATGATAAGCGGCACGGCGGCGCCCTAGTCGTCCGCTGGAACCAGCGCGGCTTCCGCTTCCTGCGGCGCGGCGCTCGCGCGGTTCTTGAAGTGGGGCATTACTTCCCTGCCGAACACTTCGAGCTGGTCTAGGATGACGCTCTGCGGAGTGCCGACGGGCAGCCCCATGTTCACTTGGTCGAGTCCGGGCCAGCGATCTTCGATCTCGCGCATTTGCTCGATGATGCGTTCGGGGCGTCCCACGAGCCACGAGCCGGATTCCACCGCCTCTTCCAGCGTGGGCAGGTTGGCGTGGGGAGCGCGCGCGGGGTCGGCGAGCGCGGATAGCTGATCGTCTGTAAGCCCGCTGACGAAGCCGAGCGGCGCGAACATCTTCATGTTCTCTTCGTAGTATGGCTTGGCGAGCCGTATGGCTTCCTCTTCGGAATCCGCGATGAAGAACGATATGCCGAGTATCAGATCGCCCCCGAGCTCGGTTTCGGTGCCGTGCGCGGCTAGCGTCTCTTGCCAGCGCCGCACGACGGTTTCGGACGCTCCGCCGGGCGCGGCGCCGCCGCCGATGATGCCCTTGATGCCGTGCTTCGCCATGAAGTTCAGCCCGCGCTCGCTCGCGCTCACGATTGGCTGCCAGCACTCCACCGGCATGTTGACAGGGCGCGGCACTAGCGATATTTCTTCGAGGGTATAGCCGCGATACGGCACTTCGGGCGGGATGGTGTAATGCTTGCCCTTGTGCGAGAACGATTCGTTGTAGAACGACTTCATCATCACTTCGACTTGCTCTTCGAAGTACTCGCGGTTCTCGTCTTGGCTGAGCATGGGCGCGCCGAACGCCTCGACCTCGCGGGTGTGGTATCCGCGCCCAACGCCGAAGATGACCCTGCCGCCGGTGAGGATGTCCGCGGTGGCGTAGTCTTCGGCTAGGCGGAGCGGATGCCACATGGGCGCGATGTTGAAGCCGCAGCCGAACTTGATGTTCTTGGTCAGGTGCGCGAGGTGAACGCTGAGCTGAAGTATGTTGGGGATGCACTCGTAGCCTTCGGGCTGGAAGTGATGCTCCGCCATCCAGAACACGTCGTAGCCGAGCTCGTCCATAAGAACGCACATGGCTTCGCTCTTGTCGAACACGGTTATGAGCCGCTCGTTCGAGTAGAAGCGGTCGTTGGCTGCCGTCGCCGAGAACCCAATATCCTCTAAGTCTATGTGGCCTGCGAACAGGCTTCCGAATTTGTCTATCATAGTCATGCCTCCATATGTTGAGGGTCATTGTAGACGAGCGGCGCGCGGTGTCAAGGATGGGGCTGCGAGCGCAGTGACTGTATGCGGGTCGCAGTCGATCATCGCCCTCGAAGTGGATGTTTACTCCGGCTACCATCGGTTTCCGCCAAGTACGCCCTTCTTCCAAAGCTCAGCCAGCCGGTAGTCCTTCAGCCATTCCCCCAACTCCTCTTGAGGAAGTCGGCTAAGCCCCGTATCGCCGTCGAAGCCGCGCTCGCACACCACCACCGCGTCAGGCTCATCGGTGAATTGGTCTATCAGCTCCGGCGAGTGCGTGGTGACGATTACCTGCGAGCGCTCAGACGCGGACCTGAGCAGATCCGCGAGCAGCGAAAGCGCGCCCGGATGAAGCGCTGTCTCCGGCTCCTCGATGCAGATTAGCTCGGGGGGGTTGGGGTGGCACAGAACGGTCAGCAGCGCGATGAACCTGATTGTGCCGTCTGAGAGGCGCGTCGCCGGTATCACGCTCGACATGCCAGCCTCGTTCGCCGCCAGCTGGATAGCGCCGCCATAGACGCGGGGACGCAAATTGACGTACTCCTCATAGAATCGGTTGAGGAGCTTGTCTATCAGCCCCTCTAGTCCGCCAATCTGAAGCTCGTTCACTACGAGCGCGAGGTTGCTGAAGTCCTCTTCGAGGAACTCAATATCTCCGTCCGTCGGCTGAGGTCGACGGACTGGGCTGTCCCTGCCGATGTTCCAATTTCGATAGAGCCTCATCGACGCGAATCTGCGCGCGGTTCGCGTGAGCGCCGGGAAATTGTCCGGGTCTCGCCTCTCGCTCAGAACCGACCTCGTTGGGGCGAAGTTGTCCGGAGTCAGCCTAGTCGGAGGCTCATCCCCTCGAGAGTCGCTGCCTTCCAAGTTGTATGACCTGCGCGACGAAATCCGACCGTGCCCGTTCTCTACGCTGAAATAGTAGTACGGCTCTGTTTGCCAAGATTGGTGGGGAAGGATGTTTTCGAGCTTTTCTCCGACAACCTGCAACCGCTCGTTGTTCTCGGTCAGCCTTAGGTTGTATTTTAGCTGCTTTTCCGACTCATGCCTACCTTCGGGGTTGTCTAGCACAGCCGTTATCTCGGCTATGCGGGATACCTGTCCATCCACGGCGTCCCCCTTCCATATCCAATCCCGGACGGGACCGTTGCGACGGAAGAATCCAGCTAGGTCGTTCGGCAGGGACTGCATCAGGGCGACGGTCTCTATGAGGTTGGATTTGCCTGATGCGTTGGCGCCTATCAGCACGTTCAGCGGCTTCATCTCGACGCGCGTGTCCCTGAAGGAGAGGATGTTCTTCATGTGGAGTGAGTTCAGCAGCATCTTCCGCCTCGCTATGCACGCGCCGTTTCGGAGGGGCGCCGGGCTGCGACTCAGTCTATCGCACGCGCCGCGCTTGGGTCATATGACGCGCCCCGCGTGTTGAGAATGCAAGCGCGCGTTGACCGATTCGCGGCGGTTGGCGCTATAATCGCCAACGAGGTTGTTCATCCTAAGCGAAAGGAGCCCCCGGCTATGATAACGGCATATATGACTGTACTCCAAAAATACGCAGTCTTCGACGGACGCGCGAACCGCTCCGAATACTGGTGGTTCGCCCTATCTCAGGTAATCATCCATATCGTTTTGGCTCTCTTGACGAGTTTCGTGGACCCGCTCTTCGGAATCATCTACTTCATCTACTTCCTTGCCACTCTCGTTCCATGGCTGGCGGTGGGCGCCCGTCGCCTGCACGACAGCGGCAAGAGCGGCTGGCTTCAGCTGATCGGGCTTGTGCCGCTCGTCGGCGGGATCATCGTTATCGTTCTCATGGCGCTCCGAGGCGACGAGGGCGAGAACAAACATGGGCCACAGCCCGCGTAAGGGGCCCGTCTTGCCCATCCCTTCCCTGAAAGCGCTCCCCGCCGCCGTCCGCGCGGCTGAAAGGGCGGCTCCGTAGCTTGGCGTCGCCCGCCATCGCGCCGCTGCGCGCCATCGCGTCTAGCCCCAACTATCACTGGTGGGCGTATGGCGCGGTGGCTATCGGCATGTTCATCAACGTGATGGACCAGTCCGGCATCAACATCGCGCTGCCGCGAATCGCGGACGACTTCGAGGCGGACATCCCCACGGTGCAGTGGATTTCGCTCGGCTACAGCCTAGCCACGAGCGCGATGCTGATGCCTATGGGCAGGCTTTCGGACATGATAGGGCGCAAGCGCGTCTATCTAGCGGGTTTCGCGGCGTTCGTGGTTCTAGCGGCGGTGGGAGGCATGACCAACAGCCTCGCCATGCTTATAGCGGTGAAGATAGCGCAGGGCATGGGTTCCGCCGGCGTTCAGGCGAACAGCATGGCGTTCATAACGGAGGTGTTCCCGGACAACCAGCGCGGCAAGGCGATGGGGATGTACATGGCTATCATCGGCATAGGCGCCATATCAGGCCCTATGGCGGGCGGGCTGCTCGTGTCCGAATACGGGTGGCGCTCCATCTTCTTCGCAGGCATTCCCGTGTCGCTGCTGGCAATCGCCGCCGCCGCGCTGGTTCTGAAGGGCAGAACCGAGAGCCAGCGCGCGAACGGCGGCGGCTCGGCGTTCGACTGGGCGGGCGCGGCGCTGTCGTCGGGCGCGCTGGTGGCGTTCCTGCTGGCTATGACGAACGCTTGGAAGCTGGGCTGGACGTCTCCGCCGATTCTGGCTGGGTTCGGCGCGGCGCTAGCGCTCGTCGTCGCGTTCATCGCGTGGGAGCTTCGCGCTCCCCAGCCGATGCTAGACCTGACGCTGTTCAAGAACCGCGTGTTCTCCATAGCTATAAGCGCGCGGTTCGCGTCCTTCTTGGGCGGCTCGGCGATATTCTTCCTGATGCCGTTCTACCTGATTCAGGGCTTGGAATACGATGCGCGAATCGCGGCGCTGCTGCTGATGCCCGGCGCGCTGGGCATGGCGATTCTGGGTCCCGTAAGCGGCAGGCTGTCCGACAGGTTTGGCACGCGCTGGCCCGCGACTGCGGGGATGGTGTGTTCGTCAGCGGCGATGTTCACGCTGGCGGCGCTGGACACATCTTCACCCGCGTGGCACGTGATAGTCGGCATGGTCTTGTCGGGCGTGGGCATGGGGACGTTCAGCTCGCCGAACACGAGCGCGATAATGGGATCGCTGCCTAGAGACAAGTTCGGCGTGGTGTCAGGGTTCGTGAACCTGACGCGCACGTCAGCGAATGTGACTGGGATTGCGGTGGCGACGACGATGGTTACGATAACGATGGCGTCGCACGGGTTCGAACCGTCGCTGTCCGCTGTGTCCGAAGTAGGCGGCGACGCCGTTCGGCTGGCGTTCGTGGACGGGCTGAGCCTTGCGCTGCGTCTATCTGGCGCGGCGATGCTCGTAGCGCTTCTGCTTACGGTGATTAGGCCAGAGTCGCGCGCGACGGCGCGTCCCGCCGCGTCGCCTCCCGCGCGCTCGGCGGCGGGCGACGACTAGACCGGACGGCTCAGCTCCGCCGCCGCCTGCCGATGCCGCGCTTGGCACGCGCGAATTGGCGAACCAGCTCCTCCGCGTCCGGGTTGTCCCATCCCGGATACGTCGCCACTATGTCTTCGCCTTCCAGCACGGGGAATATGATGGTGGTGTTCGGCGCGCGCCTGAAGAGGCTGTTGAGGAACAGATACAGCCCGACGGTGGCGGAGAGCGAGCCGACTAGGAACACGGCCGCTTCGAGCCGCTGGTTGATGCCGTACAGAATCTGAACCAGCACGCCTAGCGCGACGACGCCAACGCCGACGAGCAGCAGCCTCAGCCCAAGCTCCCGCCTGCCGTGCTGCCCGCCGTTGAACTTGTTGGGCGGGCCAACGTCTCCGAGCGCTACCTCATCGCGCGAGCCCGCCCCCGCCCTGCCGAAATTGCCTATGAGACGGCGGTTCGTAAGCGCAATGCGCTCGTCCTGAAAACCGATCTCCTCGTTCTGGAGCAGTTCTATGTTGGGCTGCATAGCGGCGTATCCCCTTCCAGATGGTGGCGTGGAAGTCATTATACGATACGACAAAGCGCGCTTCCCACGAGGGACAAGGCGCTTCGAGCCGTTCAAGGATGTAGATGCGAGGGCGCGGACGCCATCCGAGGAGACGAGCCATATCCGGAGACGCTTTGCTCGTTCAGCGCGAAAATCAGGCTTGACGCGCCGCCCTCCCGTTCGTATACTTATATTCCGTTGGCTAAAACGGGCGCGCAGCCCGCAGGCTGGCGGAAGGGGCAGCGAAGCCGCCCCGCGCACATTAACAGTTGAATCCTGTCCCTTAGTAAGGAAGCAATTTCAGATGAGCCCGAATGTGGGCCAAGTTACTAAGGGTCTACGGTGGATGCCTAGGGGCCAAGAGCCGAAGAAGGGCGTGACAAGACTGCGATAAGCCTCGGCCAGCTGTCTGGTGAGCTTAACCGAGGATGCCCGAATGGGGAAACCCCTCTTGGGTCATGCCAAGAGACCTCGACGAACGTCGAGGGGGTAAGCGGGTGAACTGAAACATCTAAGTAACCCGAGGAAAGTAAATCAACCGAGACTCCCTGAGTAGTGGCGAACGAAAGGGGATAAGCCCAAACCTGTCAGGCTTAGTGGTATGAGAGCCTATGTCTGGCGGGGGTTGCGACACGCGCCCGCCCCATTCTCAGTAGGGGGCGAGGAGTAAGAAATCCATCGCTTAGCCAAACGATCCTGGAAAGGACGACCATAGCGGGTGATAGTCCCGTAGGCGAAAAGCGGCGGACTCCTGGCGCGGTGTCGAGTACCACGGGACACGTGAAATCTTGTGGGAAGCTGGGGAGACCACTCTCCAAGGCTAAGTACTCTTGGCCACCGATAGTGAACCAGTACCGTGAGGGAAAGGTGAAAAGTACCCCAGGCGGGGAGTGAAATAGACCTGAAACCGTAGACCTACAAGCCGTGGAAGCCTGTCTTGGACGGGTGACTGCGTGCCTATTGAAGAATGAGCCGGCGAGTTAATCTTTGCAGCAAGGTTAAGGGAAACGATTCCCGGAGCCGCAGCGAAAGCGAGTCCGAACAGGGCGATGAGCGGGTTATGCCCGCGATGTTGTTTGGATTAGACCCGAAACCGGGTGAGCTACCCATGGCCAGGCTGAAGCTCGGGTAATGCCGAGTGAAGGGCCGAACCCGTGTCTGTTGCAAAAGGCTGGGATGAGCTGTGGGTAGAGGTGAAATGCCAATCGAACTCGGAGATAGCTGGTTCTCCCCGAAATGTATTTAGGTACAGCCTCAACGACAGTCTGAGGGAGGTAGGGCACTGGATGGGCTAGGGGGTGTGAACCTACCAACCCCAACCAAACCACGAATGCCCTCAGATGGTTCTTGGGAGTGAGTCAGTGGGGGATAAGCTCCATTGGCAAGAGGGAAACAGCCCAGACCGCAGGCTAAGGTCCCCAAGTGTGAACTAAGTGTGAAAGGAAGTGGGATTCCCAAAACAGCTAGGAGGTTGGCTTAGAAGCAGCCATCCTTTGAAGAGTGCGTAATAGCTCACTAGTCGAGGAGTCCTGCGCCGAAAATGTAACGGGGCTAAAGTTCACCACCGAAGCCGCGGCTCGGACGGCTACGCCGTTCGGGGGTAGGGGAGCGTTGCCAGGGCGTAGAAGCGGAAGCGCGAGCCTCCGTGGAGCGCTGGGAAGTGAGAATGCCGGCATGAGTAGCGATAATTCTGGTGAGAATCCAGAACGCCGAAAGTCTAAGGTTTCCTACGCAACGTTGTTCGGCGTAGGGTAAGCCGGGCCTAAGCCGTAGCGCACAAGCGAAGGCGATGGACAGCAGGTCAAGATTCCTGCGCCGCCAACGGTTCGCTAC
>OZ243978.1:2632500-2927413 GCA_965214745.1 Dehalococcoidia bacterium
AATACCGCCACAACTGGAGGTTCAGGTCATGGTGACTATCGAGTCCACATCCGAATTCACAACGCAAACCTACGAGCGGATGCGCGAGCGGCTGGATATTGCGCGCGAGCGGTTCGACAGGCCGCTCAGCCTAGCCGAAAAGGCGCTGTTCTCCCACCTAGACGACCCGCGTGGACAAGAGATAGCGCCCGGCGAAAGCTATATCCGCGTCCGCCCCGACAGGGTGATACTGCAAGACGTGCTGGGGCAAACCGCCATGCTCCAGTTCATGCAAACGCTGCGCGACCGCGTGGCGGTGCCGACGACCATCCACTGCGACCACCTGATTCAGGCGCGCGCGGAGGGCGTGAGCGATCTGCGCGAGTCGCTCGCCGAAAACGGCGAGGTGTACGGCTTCTTGCGCTCGGCGGCGGTGCGCTACGGCGTCGGCTTCTGGGAGCCGGGCGCGGGCATCATCCATCAGGTTGCCCTAGAGAACTACGCCTTCCCGGGCCAAGTCATCATCGGAACGGACTCGCACACCCCCAACGCGGGCGGGCTTGGCGCGTGTTCGGTGGGCGTTGGCGGCGCGGACGCGGTGGAGGTAATGGCGGGCTTGCCCTGGGACGTGCTCATGCCGCGACGGATTGGCGTAGTATTGACCGGGGAGCTGAGCGGATGGAGCGCCCCCAAAGACGTCATCCTGAAGCTAGCGGGGCTGCTGACAGTCTCCGGCGGCACGAACCACATAATCGAGTACCTAGGCGCCGGCTCGCGAAGCATTAGCTGCACCGGCAAAGCGACTATAGCCAATATGGGCGCCGAGCTTGGCGCGACGACCTCGATGTTCCCATACGACGAGAGCATGGCGGCATATCTCGCGGCGACGAACCGCGCCGAGCTTGCCGAAATCGCGGACGCGAACGCGGATATGCTGCGCGCGGACCCAGAGGTGGAAGCCGACCCAGACAGCTACTTCGATCAGGTAGTGCGGATAGACTTATCCACGCTGGAGCCGCACGTGGTAGGCCCTCACTCGCCGGACCGCGCGCGCCCTATCTCCGAGTTGGCGGCGGAAATAGCCGCAGAGGGCAGCGACTTCATAGACGAGATATCAGCCGCGCTGATAGGCTCTTGCACCAACTCTTCCTACGAAGACATGAGCCGCGCGGCGGACGTGGCGGAGCAGGCGGCGGCGCGCGGGATGCGCTCGGCGGTGCCGTTCATGGTTACCCCCGGCTCGGAGCAGGTGCGCGCCACCATCGAGCGCGATGGGCAGATGGACTCGCTGCACAAGATAGACTCCACGGTTCTCGCCAACGCCTGCGGGCCTTGCATCGGGCAGTGGCGGCGCGCGCGCGAGGCGAACACCGCGCCCAACACCATCATAACCTCCTACAACCGCAACTTCCCGCGCCGCAACGATGGCGCGCCCACCACGATGAACTTCATCGCAAGCCCGGAGATAGTAACCGCATACGCCATATCGGGAAGCCTGTCCTTCAACCCGCTCAGCGACAAGCTGGAAGCGCCGGACGGATCGACGTTCACGTTGGAGCCGCCCAAACCCGCGCCCGAAGTGCCTGAGATTCCCTTCGACAGGGGCGCTACGAACTACACCGCCCCGCCCGAAGACGGCAGCGGCGTAAGCGTGGAAGTGTCTCCAGACTCCGCCCGCCTACAGATAATGCAGCCGTGGGATGCGTGGGACGGCAAGGACTTCGAGCGAGCGCCCGCGCTGCTGAAGGTGTCCGGCAAATGCACCACCGACCACATATCGCCCGCAGGACCGTGGCTGTCGCTGCGCGGACACCTAGACAAATTCAGCGACAACATGTTCATGGGCGCTATCAACGCCTATACAGGCGATGCGGGCAAGACGAAGAACCTAGTTACCGGAGATGAGGGCGTGGCGGTATCGGCGGTGGCGCGGGACTACAAGGCGCGCGGCTTGCGGTGGGTCGTCATCGGCGATGACAACTATGGCGAGGGTAGCTCGCGCGAACACGCCGCCTTGTCGCCGCGCCTGCTGAACGGCGCCGCCGTGATCGCGCGCAGCTTCGCGCGCATCCACGAAACGAACCTCAAGAAGCAAGGGCTTCTGGCGCTCACGTTCAGCGATCCGGCAGACTACGATCGAATTCGGGAAGACGATCGCGTCAGCATCCTCGGGCTGTCAGAGCTTGCGCCCGGCAAGCCGGTAACCGCCGTTCTGCACCACGCCGACGGCACGGACGAGGAGTTGAGCTTGAATCACTCCTTCGCCGAAGAGCAGATACGCTGGTTCCAAGTAGGCTCGGCTCTGAACCTGTTTCACCAGTAGGGGGCGAGCGGCGAGCGGGCGCGACGCCTGTTCGCCGCTCCCGCCCGCTCGAAAACGAGCGCTCTAGTCTCCCCCTGTGCCAATCCAGCCAGACTGGGATATGTCTATCATCAGCCCCTCGGGACCCGCGAACTTGGTCTCGACGTTCATGCCGCCGTGTCCGCTGCCCATATTCGAGTGGAGCGCCTTGTTGATGTCGTCCATCGGCAGCGAATCGTTGTCGCGCAGCCGCGCTTCCGTCGCCTCCGCGTCGTCCACCTCGAACCCGATGTGGTGGATGCCGGAGTAATCCGTGCCTACGTGCCCGGCTACGACGTCGCTGTGGAAGTTGAGTATCGCCAGATTCACGTTGCCGTCGCTCAGGTAGTAGCCGGATGCGTTGTCGCTCCCCACTTTGCCGACAACCTCGAGGTCGAACACGTCCTTGAAGAACGCTGCCGTCTTCCCGGGCTGCTGACTCGCAATCGCTATGTGCTTGATTCTTGCCATTCGCGTCTCTCTCCCGCGCGGCGGCGAGCATTGCCCACGCGCCGCGCATAAGTGTTTTCTAGGCATACTATAGGTTTAGTTTAGTCTGAGTGTCAAAACGATAAGGAACCCGACGCCTTACCCCCAACCCTCTTCTCGCAAAGTCGAGGGGGGACTTTCGCGGAGGCGCCGTCTGCGCGTTCGTCAGGCGTCAGCCTTCTAGCTCGCCTCCGCAGTCGCGTCGGCTTGCAGCTCGGCGAACCGCGCCGCGAGACGCGCGTGTTCGGGGCGCGCAAGCTCAGCGTCGCGCGAGAGCAGCAGATCTGCCTCGCGCCGCGCAAGCGCGATGATGTCTTGGTCGGTTATCTGCGCCACGCGGAAGGATGGAACGCCGCTCTGCCGAGTGCCGAGATAGTCGCCCGCGCCGCGCATCTTGAGGTCTTCCTCAGCAAGCTCGAAGCCGTCCGAGATACGCTCCAGCAGCTTCAGCCGCTTCACCGCTTCCGCGCCCGGAGACTCCGACATCAGCAGGCAGTGGCTCTGATGCGCGCCACGCCCTACCCTGCCCCTGAACTGGTGCAGTTGGGACAAGCCGAACCGCTCCGCGCCGTCTATCAGCATCACCGTTGCGTTGGGAACGTCTATGCCCACCTCTATCACGGGCGTCGCCACCAGAACATCCAGCTCCCGCCGCTCGAACTGCCCCATGACGGCTTCTTTCTCGACGAGCGACATGCGACCGTGAACCAATCCCACGGCGAGATCCGGGAAGACTACGCTAGACAGCCGTTCGTACTCTCGCTGCGCCGCGCTGGTCTGGATGGACTCGGATTCGTCTATCAGCGGGCAGACTACGAACGCTTGCCTACCCGCCTCTATCTCGCCGCGCATGAACTGATAGGCGGAATCGCGCCTATCGCTGGGGACGAACCGAGTTCGCACAGGCTTCCTGCCCGGCGGCAGCTCGTCCACTAGCGAAACGTCTAGGTCGCCGTAGATGGTCATGGAGAGCGAGCGCGGTATCGGCGTCGCGCTCATCGCCAAGAAGTGGGGATGGACGCCCTTTTCGCGCAGCATGGCGCGTTGGAGAACGCCGAAGCGGTGCTGCTCGTCTACTACGGCGAGCGCCAAGTTGGGGATTTCGACGGATTTCTGTATGAGCGCGTGGGTGCCTACGATTATATCTATCATGCCTGCGGAGAGCATGGCGGCTATGTCGCCTCTTTCGCGCTTGCGCTGCGCGCCGAGCAGCAGCGCGACTACGAGCGGGCGATCCAGCCCAGCCGCGTGAAGCCGCTGTATGCCGCCGCCCGCAGGCACGAAGCCGGGTCCGTCCAGAAGCCCGCACACGGTGAGGAAGTGCTGCTCGGCGAGTATCTCGGTGGGCGCCATGATAGCCGCCTGCCGTCCGTTGCGCGCGGCGACGAGCGCGGCGACTACCGCCACGACAGTCTTCCCGCTGCCCACGTCGCCTTGAAGCAACCTGCTCATGGCGCGGCTGCCGCTCATGTCTGCGAGTATCTCCCGCATCGCGCGTGTCTGCGCGGCTGTGAGATCGAACGGCAGCGAGCTCAGGAAGGCGTCGAGCGCGGCGGCGTCCGCCGAGAGCGGCTGCGCTTCTCCCGCGTCCTTCCAGCGCCTGCGTCGCATCAGCAAGGATAGTTGGTGCATGAACATTTCATCGAACGCGAGCCGTCTGCGCGCGTCGCGGAAGTCGCTGAGATCATCCGGGTAGTGCATCAGCCGCACCGCGTCGCGCAAGCCGATAAGCCCGACGCGGTGGCGAACGTCTTCCGGCAGGAATTCCTCCACTTCATCGAGCGCGGCGTCCAGCGCGCGGCGAACGAGCGCGCGAAGCGAGCGCTGCGGCAGCCCCTGCGTCGTGGGATACACGGGCGATAGCCTGCCGGCGCGATCGGCGTCGGCATCGCTCTCCAGAAGCTCGAACTCCGGGCTCTGAAACACCAGATTGCCCCTGAACACGCTCACCTTGCCGCTCAGCGCGACCGCGCCGCCGCGCTTCAACTGGGGCGCAATCCATGGGTTGCCGAACCAGACGGCGCGCACGATGCCGGTGTCGTCGCCCAGCGCCGCTTGGCTGGACTTGCGTCGCCCCAACATGGTCTGGCTGCTCTCCCATACGGTCAGGATAGCCGTCTGAACGTCCCCGGGCGTTAGCTGCGCGACTTTTCTGACAGCGGTGAAGTCGCTATGGCGCGACGGGAACATGTAGACGAGATCGCCGACCTTTTCGACCCCCAGCTTTTGCAGACGCGGCAGCGTATTTCGCCACACTCCCTTGAGCAGCGAGATGTCGTCGCCTAGCTTCAGCGGCGGCTGAGGCTGGGGCGGGCGGCGCTGGGACTTCTGGGGCGGAGGTCTCTTGCGCGGGGCGGGTTTGGGGGTCGGCGGCTGGGCTGCGGAAACGCCGGCGTCTTTCAGAGCGGCGCGCATGCTCCGCACCACGCGCCCCGCCCATTCGCCGCGCTGCTCGGGCGTGAGCGATGCGTAGGACTCTATGCCGCTCAGGTGAGGCGCGAGATCGCCTGCGCGCTGGCGGATGAACTCGTCCAAGCCGCCAACGACGACGCCATCGTCGAACCCGCGCTCGCGCTCCGCTCGCAGGATGCCGTACATGGAGCGGATAACGCCCCGGCTGGCTGTAGTCTGGCTGGGCAACGCAGGCTTTTCCGCGCGCTGGCGGCTCGATGCGGGCGCGGGCTACTCGCGCACCAGCGCTATGCCGATGGCGCCTGGGCCAACGTACACGCCCAGCGTAGGCCCAAAGCGGCACACCATCGGCTCGGCGTCGCCAGCCATCAGCGGGCGGATGGATTCCGCCACGCGCTCCGCCTCGTCGGCCGAGGTGCTGTACATGACCGCCGCTTCCGAAATCGGCGCGAAAGATTCGGCGGTGCGCTGCAACCGGCTCAGCCCCTTGCGGCGGGTTCGCTCTTTGGCGAGAGTGTCGACCACGCCGCCCTCGACGATGATGAGCGGCTTTATTCTGAGCATGGAGCCTATCATGCCCTGCGCCCTGCCGATTCTGCCGCCCTTCATCAGGTATTCGAGCGTGTCCAGCAGCGCGAAGCACTGCGTTCGTTCGGCGACGCCGTTGGCGACAGCCGCGACTTCCGACGCCGACGCGCCATCCCGCGCCGCGCGCGCCGCCGCAAGCGCGATAAACCCAGTGCCCATGGACGCTTGCAGCCCGTCGACGACCTCTATCGGGCAGCTCGCATTCGCCCTGTCCGCCGCCTGACGCGCGGAATCCACCGTCACGCTCACTCTGCTGGACACGTTCACAGACACGACGCCGTCAGCGCCGTCAGCCGCGCTCTCGAACGCCTGCGTGAACACGCCGATGCTCGGCGCGGAGGTCGATGGGAAGTCGGGTCCGTTGAACAGCCGGTCGAAGAACTCGTCCAAGCCGATGTCCACGCCGTCTTGGAACACCTCTTGCCCGAAATTGATGTTGGTTGGGACGATGCCAATGCCCATTTCCCTTGCCAGATCTGGCGGCAGGTCTGCGGAACTGTCTGTAAGCACTCTAACTGTCATGGCTCACCTCACTCTATAAAGACGAACAGATGGTAATGCGGCTGATCACCTGGAATCAGAACGAACTCATCGATTTCCGGAAAGCGCTCTTCGGCGGCGGCGAGGAGATCTTTCGCCTCGCGCTCCTCCAGAAGCTCGCCCCAATAGAGATCCACTCTCTCTATCTCAGCATCGTCCGTGGCGGCGTCCGTGGCGGCGCGTTCTATCAAGCCCGTCAGCGCGTCTTCCACGCTGTCGGAGGCGAATACTATCTCCTGATCGAGCATGGCGATGAGCTGACCCTCGGCTATGGCGACGCCCCCCAGCTCGGCGTCGCGCGACGCGGAGCATATCTCGCCCGTCTTCACCTCGTCTATTCGCCTCGTCATGTTGTCCACAAGCTCCCCAAGGCTCGCGGACTCGTGCACCTCGAGCGCGGCGGCTATCCCCTGTACCACCGTTCGGCTCGGCACCACCCGCACGTCTTTAGAAGAGATCTTGGCTGCTTTGTTGGCGGCTCCGATGATGTTGGAGTTGTTCGGAAGGAACGCCACTGCGTTCGTGGGCGCGTTTTCCATAGCATCCAGCAGGTCGCCGACGCTAGGATTCATCGTGTCCCCGCCTTTGATGCATTTGACTTTCTCTCCTTTGAAGACATCTTTCAGCCCCTTGCCCTGCACCACCGCTATGGGCGTCACATGATCGGCGCTAAGCTCCGCGCGATGATCCGCGGAGAAGAACTCTCGCTGCTTGTCCATGTCGTCTATTTTTTCGTCGGAAACCTCGCCCAGCGAATGCCCCAAGTCGAGCGCCCTCTGCGGCTCGTCTGTGTGAACGTGGATGCGCACCGCGTCCGACGAGCCGATGACGACGGGCGACGTTCCGAACTCCATCAGACGCGCTTTGACCGCCTCTTTGTCTATGCCTTCGCCGCGAACCAAGAACTGCGTGCAGAAGCCGGATTCATCCTCGTCTATCACGTCGAGGAACTCCGGGGATATGCCGCCGTCTCGGTCCGGCGCTTGCGGCGCCTGAAGCGTTTCGATGACGTCGGCGGCGCGATGCAGGCGTCGGCGAATGCCTTCGAGCATCACATAGAAGCCGTACCCGCCGGAATCCACCAGCCCAGCGTCCCACAGCACGGAAAGCAGCAGGGGCGTGCGGACTACCGAATCCATCGCGGCGTCGCAAACTGTGGTCATCAGGGCGGACAAGTCGCGCTCGGCGGCGCTCTCCGCAGCCTCGGCAGACTCGCGCATCACGGTGAGAATCGTCCCCTCTTTAGGGTGTCCGATGCCCTCGTAGGCGTAGCGCGACGCGGTGGCGAGCGAGCGCGTCAACTCCTCGCCGCCGAAGCGCGGGCTGCTTTCCAGCGCCTCCGCCATGCCCTCGAAGAACGCCGCTAGCAGGATGCCGCTGTTTCCGCGTCCCGCCTCGACCGCCTCTCGCGCCATGATGCGAGATGTATCGGCAACGGACTCCGACGCAAGGGGCGCGGATTTGTTGACTATATCGCGCAGCGTCATGAACATGTTCGTGCCTGTGTCGCCGTCCGGCTTGGGAAACACGTTCAGGTCGTTTATCGTGGGAATGTTCGCGGAGAACAGGTCGAGCGAGGAGCGGAACAACGACAGGAACTCGACGCCGTTCAACTCGGTCGTCATGGGGTGGTTTGCCCGCTCTTTTCTCAGTACGGTCATGTCGCACCTCACTCTATAGAAACGAACAGATGGTAATGCGGCTGGTCGCCTCGAATCAGATCGAACTCTATTTCCGGGAAGCGCTCTTCGGCGGCGGCGCGGAGACGTTTCGCCTCGTACTTATACAGAAGCTCGCCCCAGTAGAGATCCACTATCTCTATCTCGGCGTCGTCCGTAGCGGCGCGCTCTATCAAGCCCGTCAGCGCGTCTTCCACGCTGTCGGCGGCGGCTACTATCTCCCGGTCGAGCATGGCGATGAGCTGACCCTCGGCTATGGCGACGCCCTCTAGCTTGGCGTCGCGCGACGCGAAGCATATCTCGCCCGACCGCACCTCGCCTATTCGCCCCGTCATGTTGTCCACAAGTTCCCCAAGACTGGCGGACTCGTTCACCTCTAGCGCGGCGGCTATCCCCTGCGCCACCGTTCGGCTCGGCGCCACCCGCACGTCTTTGGAAGAGAGCTCGGCGGCTTTGTTGGCGGCGCCGATGATGTTGGGGTTGTTCGGCAGGAACGCCACCGCGTTCGTGGGCGCGTCTTCCATAGCGTCCAGCAGATCGCCGACGCTAGGGTTCATCGTGTCCCCGCCTTGCACGACGCGATCGACGCCCAAACTTCTGAAGACATCTTCCAGACCCTTGCCCTGCACCACCGCTATGGGCGTTACGTGATCGACGCTCAGCTCCGCGCGCCTATCTGCGGAGAAGAACTCTCGCTGCTCGTTCATGTCGTCTATTCTGACGCCGGAAACCTCGCCCAGCGAATGCCCCAAGTCGAGCGCCCTCTGCGGCTCGTCTGTGTGAACGTGGATGCGCGCCGCGTCCGACGTGCCGATGACAACGGGCGCCCTGCCGAACTCCATCAGACGCGCTTTGACCGCATCTTTGTCTATGCCTTTGCCGCGAATCAAGAACTGCGTGCAGAAGCCGGATTCCTCCTCGTCTATCACGTCGAGGAACTCCGGGGATATGCCCGGCGCTTGCGGAACCGGAAGCGTTTCGCTGACGTCGGCGTCGCAATGCAAGCCTCGGCGAATGCCTTCGAGCATCACATAGAAGCCGTATCCGCCGGAGTCCACCAGCCCAGCGTCCCAGTCCCACAGTACGGGAAGCAGCAGGGGCGTGCGGACTACCGAATCCATCGCGGCGTCGCAGACTATGGACATCAGGGCGGGCAAGTCGCGCTCGGCGGCGCTCTCCGCAGCCTCAGCCGACTCGCGCATCACGGTGAGAATCGTCCCCTCTATAGGATGTCCGATGCCCTCGTAGGCGTAGCGCGACGCGGTAGCGAGCGCGCGCGTCAACTCCTCGCCGCCGAAGCGCGGGCTGCTTTCCAGCGCATCCGCCATGCCCAAGAAGAACGCCGCCAGCAGGATGCCGCTGTTTTCGCTTCCCGCCATGACCGCCTCTCGCGCCATGGCGCGAGAGGTGTCTGCGACGGATTCCGACGCGAGGGGCGCGGAGTAGTTGACTGTATCGCGCAGCGTCATGTACATGTTCGTGCCTGTATCGCCATCCGGCACGGGAAACACGTTCAGGGCGTTTATCGCGGCAATGTTCACGGCGAACAGATCGAGCGAGGAGCGGAACAACGACAGGAACTCGAATCCGTTCAACTCGGTCGTCACGCGGTGGGTGGAATCTGCCATTGGGTGGTTTGCCCGCTCTTTTCTCAGTATGATTCGGTATGATATGGTTATGCGGCGCTGCCGTAGGCAACGGCTGCGCGCTTGTGTCAATCCTAATGCGTTGCGGCGGCGGGTTTCAACATGGCGAGATGTCAACTTTGCAGCAAAGCTGGGCAATCCGGCAACAACGTCAGCCACTCGAAACGGCGGACGCGAACGCGCTGGTTCGCCAACGTTCAGCGAGCGACTATCATCCGAGACGGCAAGCCGCGCAAGATGTACGTCTGCACACGCTGCCTGCGAACCGAGAACAAGTCGATAATGAAGGGCTAACCCGTCGGTCGCGCCTGCGACCCGAACGCCCTCGATTGCCATAGACAACTTGCGTGGGGCAAGCGGCGCTTTCGCCCGCCCGCGCATTACGCAGCCTGTGGGAGCGAACGATGGCAGAGTACACCAAGACCGAGGCGATGGACTGGGCGCGCGAGAACCTGCGCGGACAGTGGACTACCCTGATGACGCCGTTCACCCCCGACGACGAGGTGGACGAAGACGGCATCCGCGCGAACATCGCGCGCGTGCGCTCGCTGGGCAGCCACGGCGCCGGCTGCACTTGGGGCATGGGCGAGTTCTGGAGCCTGACGCATGAGGAGCGGCTGCGCGTGTACGACGTGGTCGCCGAAGAGTCCGCCGGCGAATGGCCCATCGGCGCGCACGTGTCGCACACCTCGGCGAAGTCTATGCTCGCGCTCGCGCGCCACGCGGAGGGCGTGGGGTTCGATCTGCTGATAGTGGGCGCGCCCTACTTCGTAACGAATACCGAAGATCAGGTCGTGGACTGGGTGAGGCTGCTCGCGGACAACACGAACCTAGCCATCATGTACTACAACTCGCCGCAGTTCGACACAGTTCTGGACGCGGAGGGGCTTCAGCGCGTGTGCGGCATCCCCAACGTGGTCGGCGTCAAGGAAGCCAGCTTCGACCCCGAAATCTCTATCGCCACCCATCAGCTCGTAGGGCGAGACGCTATAATCAGCACGCCGGACGAGTGGATACTGTTCAAGGGGCGCGAGCTTGGGTTCGAGCAGCAGGTGATGTTCGCCAACACCTCGGATTGGCGGTTCGACACGCCGCGGAAGAACTACTACGTGCAGTTCATAGACAAGGCGATGCGCGGCGATCTCGACGACGACTTCTACGCCAGCCACGTCCGCCCAATCAAGCAGGTGTCCGACAAGTGGTGGGGATACACGGTGCAGAAGTTCGGCGGCGCGCTGCCGGCGTCGATGTGCAAGTACTGGGGCGAGCTTATGGGGCTTGCGGGCGGACATCTGCGCCCGCCGCTCGCCGAGCTGGACGATGCGGAGAAGGCGGATCTGAAGGCGGATGTGGAATCCGCGCTGTCGCAGCTGCCCTAGCCCGCGCCGCCGAGCGGCGCAGGCGAACGCTAGAACGACACTACTACACCCCTACCCTATCCACAGTCTGAACGTCGGAGGTCGAGATTCATGCTGCTAATGGTGAGCGTCCAGAACCTGCCGGAAGCTATGGAGGCGCTGCATGGCGGCGCGGACATAGTGGACGTGAAGAACCTTCAGGAAGCGCTCGTCGGATCGGCGCATCCGCTGACGGTCAAGGCGGTGCGGGACGCCATCCCCATGGCGCGCCACGCGAGCGTTACGCTCGGCGTAGTGCCGAATCAGGCTGGAACGGTGGCTATGGCGGTGTACGCCGCCGGAGTCTTGGACGCCACGTCCGTCAAAGTCGGATTCATGCGAACCGAATACGCGCAGGCGGTCGAGACGCTCTTGGAGTGCCGCGAGGCGCTGAACGGGTTCGACACGAAGCTCATCGGCTCGCTGTTCGCGGACAACCCGCTCTACGACGGCATGGCGGCGGATTGCATGGTGGAGCTGGCGCAGGCGGGCAAGTGCGACGGCTGGCTGATAGACACGCTCACCAAAGACGGACGCAACCTGTTCGACTTCATGCCGGAATCTCAGCTGCGCGAGATGGTTCTCGAAGGCAAGAACGGCGGCATGTCCACCGCGCTGTCCGGGCATCTGCGTATGGAAGACGTAGACGAGCTTGCGCGCATCAACCCCGACATAGTTGGGGTGCGCGGCGCGGTATGCCAGAAGGGAGACCGCTCTTCCGCCGTTCACCGCGACGCCGTAGCCGAGTTCAGGCGTCAGCTGGACTTGCGGAAGTCAGGACAAATCAGCGTGCGCGAGGCGCGCATCATGTCCGGCAACGGCGGCGGAGAAGCGTCCAACGGCTGGATAGTCATAGACGGCACGGGCAAGACATGCGCCGGAATCCTAGCCGCGCTGAACGCGCAGATCGAACTGGATTCCGAATCTTTCATCGAGGTCATCATCCCCGACGTTCTCAACACCTACGACGTGGTAGTGTGGGCGGAAGAGCGCAGCCACGCCGTTCTCACCCAGCGCAAAGACGAGAGCGGCACGACGAGAATGCTGATACGCCCGTAGCGCCCCGCCCGCTCGGCGCTGCCAATCCGACGGACAGCTACGCCTCAATCGCATTGCGGGGCGCTATGCCCCGTGTTAGTATGATTTCAGTACAACATCCAAACTGGGGAGCCGCTTGGAGACAGTAACCCAAATCGCGATAGTCGTTGGACTCATCCGGGATGTCGTACTATTGGCGATGCTTGCGGCAGCGCTGATAGCGCTGCTGGTGATATTCGGGCAGCTCCGCAAGTTGCTCAGCAGCGCCCAATCGACGATCGAGACGGTTCAGGAAGCCGTCGAGACTATATCCGAGCGAGTCGTCGAGCCTGCCTCTTCCAGCATGGGGGCGGCGCGCGGAGTCGGCGGCGTTTTCGGATTCCTGCTGGGCTTGTCCCGCGGGAAGAAGCGATCCAAAAGAGACTGAATTCAGGAGGAAACGAAATGTCAGACAATAGCAGCGGCGGCGGATTCTTCCTTGGTCTGTTCGTCGGCGGCGTAATCGGCGCGCTTGCGGCGCTGCTGCTCGCCCCGAAGCGCGGCGCGGAAACTCGCGCCGACCTGCTCGAACTTGGCGAAACGTGGCGGACGCGCGCGGACGAGATGGCGGCTGAGATGCGAAGCCGAGGGATGGCGGAGCTCTCCCAAGTAGGCGAGCGCGTAGGCCCCGCGGTGGACTCGCTCCGCGAACGCGGCGGCGCAACGCTCGAATCCATGCGCGAAGCAGGTTCCGGCGTCGCCGCCAGCGCGCGGCAACAGGTGGACGTGGCGCGCGCGCGCGTGAGCGGCGGCAGCGCAAACGGCGCGGCGGACGCGGAAGACGAGAAGCCAGCGACCTAGACGGTTCGCACATTCGAAAGCCGAGAGGCCGGGTCGAAAGATTCGGCCTCTCTTGCTGTCCAAGCCGATATTCCGGACGCGGATGCCGCCCGCGCCGCGCCCCATCTGGAATCCGACTTTCGTCGGAACTACAGTTGGGCGGACTGGAGCGACGATCGAGCTTGCTGAAATGACGGCTGGGAGAGCGTTACCCCCAGACCGGGTAAGAACCCAGCGCCTTGAATAGGGATGTTTGCGCCCTAATGCCCTCCAGCGCATCGCGCACGACAGCGTCTTCGCGGTGGCCCGCCATGTCTATCATGAACACGTATCTGCCTAGGCTGCGCCTGTCGGGTCTGGACTCTATCTTAGCCATGTTGATGTCGCGCTTGGCAAGCTCTCCGAGAACGCCGTAGAGCGCGCCCGGGCGATCTTGCCCGAAGTCGAAGCAGATGGACGTCTTGTCGCGTCCTGTGCGCGGGTGGTCGCTCCGAGCGAGCGCCACGAAGCGGGTTTGGTTGTTGGGGACGTCCTCTATATCGGCGTCCAGAACCGCCGCGCCGAATATCTCCGCCGCGCGGCGGCTGGATATGGCGACGGCGGGAAGCTCGCCGCTCAGCATGTCGCCGACCGCCGCCGCCGTGCTTAGCGACGCCACCTGCTGCGCGTTCGGCAGCTTCTCGTGAATGTAGCTGCGGCACTGCGCCAGCGCCTGCGGGTGCGAGTAGACGACGCGCGCATCCTCCATCAGCGTTCCGGGGCGCGCCAGCAAGCAGTGATGGATAGGCACGACGACTTCACGCCTAATTTTGAGGGCGGAGCGGTGGATCAGCAGGTCTACTGTGAAGGTCACGGCGCCTTCGAGGCTGTTCTCGATAGGAACTATCGCCTCTTCCACCTCGCCGCGCTCCGCGGCGTCTATCACGAGCGGAATAGCGGGGTAGGCGATTCGCTCGCGCTCCTTGATGCGGGAGTACTCCACCGCCGCCTGCTCGGTGTACGTGCCTTCGGGGCCTAGATACGCCAGCTTGACAACCATCATCCGCCTCCAATGTCTTCCGCAAGCAGCCCGCCAATCCGCTCCTCGAATGCCTCGGCTATCAGCGCCGCGACGTCTATGGACTCGTCCACGCCAAGCCGGTTGAACAGTTCCACGCGCTCGGACACGTTGACGGCGGCCATTACCCTGCTCACGCCGAACAGATGCTTAGCCATCTGGCAGATGACTAGGTTATGATCGTCCCTTCGCCCTGTGGCGATGAGCGCGTCCGCGCGGCTCGCGCCCGCCCGTTGCAGGATGTTGTATTCGAGCGCGTCTCCAAGCACGCTGACGTCTCCAAGCGCGTCTTCTATTGCCGCGCACCGGCGCGGTTCACGCTCGATCACGGCAACTTCTTGCTCGGCTGCCAACAGCCAGCGCGCCAGCGCGGTCCCGACCCGTCCGGCGCCTATGATGATGACGTACATATCGGCTCAGCCGCCAGCGCGCTGGAAACGCTCCATTGCCAGATCGCGCAAAACGCGCGTGGGGCTGATAGCGCAGATATTCAGCCGCTCGTACATTTCGCGCTTCACCGGATCGTCGAGGCGGCAGATCACGTCGGGGATTCGCAGCACGTGGTGGGCTATCTGAGCGGCTACGGCGTTGACCGGATCGCTCCCCCCCACAGCGATGAACATGTCCGCATCCTGGACGCCGGCGACTATGAGCTGCGATTCCAGCGTGATGTCGCACAGCCTGGCCCTTATCACGCCGTCGCGCACGTCGTCCGGCGGCAGCTTGTCGAACGCGGACGGCAGAACGTCTAGCACGTAGACGATTCTGCCCGCGGCGGCGATGGCGGCGGCGATGGCGGCGCCGGTTCGCCCACAGCCGCCGATGACGGCTCGGCGCGAGCTTAGAGCGGGGTAACGATGTCCGCGCTGTAGGCTCATGCGCCGCGCCCTAGCCGCTGGCGTCTGCGGCGGGCAAGCCCGGCACGCCGAGAATGGGGTTTCGCAGGAGTATGACGCGGCAGGGCGCGTGCCTGAGGATGTGAGGCACGTGCGGGTCGAGCGAATATCCGCCGTACAGGTCGGATACGGATGTGCCCATGACTATCGCTTCCACATCCCTGTCCAACGCCTCGCGCACCACCGCCGCGCCCACGCCCGTCTTTCGCGCCTGAGCCAACTGCGTGTCGCGGATGCAATTGTAGCCGTTGGCTATGCCCTCCATCCTCGCCAGCGCTTGCTCGCCCCGGCGAGACTCTCCCACGATCGCGGCATCCAAGGGCGAGTCTCGCTCCACCTCCATGACGTAGATCATATGCAAGCGGCTTTTGTTGGATTCGAGCAGTTCGCAAGCCAGCCGCACCACCTCTTCATCTCCCGGCGCGCCCGTGACCAAGGCGAGCGCGGACTCGTGCCTCGCCGTGCGAATGCCGGCGTTCCCGTTGCGGTTGGCGCGCTTTATCCAGTTTTTTATCAACTGCTAGGAATCTCCATGCGGGGGTTGGCAAAGCTCAGCGCGCGGCGGCAAGCTGAAATGTTTGCCCCGCCATGCTGTCCAGCTCGTCCAGCCGCTCGTCGCGCCCGGCTAGAACTAGCCAGTCGCCTGCGCGCAGCCTGTCGTCGCTGTCAGGGTTGAGCGTCACGTCGCGCCCGCGCCGCAGCGCAAGCACCACCAAGCCGTACTTGTCTCGCGGGCTGGAGAACCCAAGCTCGCGCAGGCTCATGCCCACGAACCGGCTCGGCACTTTCAGCTTGCTTATGCCGAAAGTAGGCGTAATTTCTAGATACTCCTCGATGTTCGGGTTGAACAGGCTGTGCGCGAGCCGAGTGCCCATCTCTTCCTCGGCGTGAACCACCTTGTCTACCCCGATGAGCGAGAGCGTGTTGCCGTGAAGCTCGTTTTGCGCTCTCGAAACCACGTACGGAACGCCCATGGTCTTCAGCAGAACCGATGTCATGATGCTGGAAACCACGTCCGAGCCGATGGCGACGATGGCGACGTCGTAGTCCGGCACTCCTAGTTCGCGCAAGACGGCGTCGTTGGTGCAGTCTCCTATTAGCGCGTAGGTAGACACGCCCGTCATATGCTGAACGCGGGTTTCGTTTTTGTCGATTGCGAGAACGTCATGCCCGAGATTGTACAGCGAACGGGCGATGCTCGAACCGAATCTGCCAAGCCCGAGTACGGCGATTTGCCTCTTCATGTCGATTCTCCCGAATGTCGCGCCGCGCGCGCTTTGGCGAGCCTTCCAGATTAGCCTATTGTAACCCGTTCCTGCGCGAACCGATACCTGTCTACGGCGCTGCGCTGAGCCATTGCTATGCCGATGGTGAACGGTCCCAGCCTGCCTACGAACATGGCGATGACGAGTATCAGATGCCCCCACTGCGAAAGCTCGGATGTGATGCCCGCGCTCAAGCCAACGGTTCCGAACGCGGAGACGCTCTCGAAGAACAAGTCTAGGAACTCCAGCGCGCCATCCGAGACGTTCAGCGCGACCGCCACTACGAACACTATGGCGGTGGACACCGCGCCTAAGACGAGCGCGCGCCGAACCTGCGTCGCCGGGATCTCCCGCCCGAACGCGCGCGACTGGCTGCGCCCGAGGATAGTAGACATCACCGCCACCAGTATGACCGCAAGCGTGTTCAGCTTGATGCCGCCCGCGACGGACGCCGACGCGCCGCCTACGAACATCAGGCTGGTCATCATGAAGTTCGTCTCCTGCTCCGTAGCGCCGTAGTCTATCGTCGAAAACCCCGCCGTGCGCCCGCTTATCGACTCGAACAAGGCTGTGGTCATCTTTTCGCTCAGCGGCAGAGCGCCCAGCGTGTGGGGATTGCGGGACTCGAACGCCATGAAGATGCCGAACCCCAGCGCTATGGTGACGACGGTGAGCAGCAGAACCAGCTTGGTGGTCAGTCCGAACAGCCTGAAGCGCCGCGTTCGCGCCATGTCGAACAGCACGCCGTAGCCCGTCGCGCCAAGAAAGATCATCAGCGTAGTAGTTCCAAGCACGGCGGGGTCCGCCTGAAACACGGTCAAGCCGCCCTCTTCTTCGAGGAACATGAACCCGGCGTTGTTGAACGCCGATATGGAGTGGAAGAGCGCCGTCAGCAGCGCGTCTTGCGGCGAGTGCATAGACCAGAACCGAACCGCGAGGATGACGAACGCCACCGCCTGCGAGACTACCGCGAACAGCACGACGCCGACGGTGAGCCGCACTAGGCCTCCCTGCCCCACTCCGAACATGTCTCCGCCTAAGCTTTCGCGCAAGACCATGCGCTGAGGAAGCGTTATGCGCTGCCCGATTGCGACGAGCGCGAAGGTGGCGAGAGACATGAAGCCCAGCCCGCCGACGAATATCAGCCCCGCGATGAGCGCCTGCCCGCCGAGTGTCCAGTAATCGGGCGTGTGGCGCACGACCAAGCCCGTTACGGTAACGGCGGAAGTGGCGGTGAACAGCGCCACCATCGGCGGCGTGAAGCCTTCGCCTTCACTCGTGAACGGCAGCGACAGCAGCAGCGTGCCGACGGCTATGAGCGCGGCGAACACATAGATGACGACCATCGGCGACGACAGCGCGCGCGAGGGGCTCTTTTGCGCTTCCACCGTGAAAGTGACGGGGCTGAGTTCCGCCCGCCTCGGGTGTCTGACCATGCGGTCGCCGGGTTTGGGGGTCCAGGTGGGGCGCACATCGCCATTCTATGAACGAGCGGCGCGAATTGTCAACGCGGGTTGACTAATCGAGAACCGCGAACATACAATCCGCCTATCGGCATCAGAAGCGTCGATTATTGAACACCAATCGCCTTGACTGGAGGAAACCCGCCAGTGTTTACAAAAGACAAGATACGAAAGAGCCGAATCTTCAGAGCGAGCGCGGCCTTGCCGCTCATCGGGCTGCTGGCGCTGGCGGCTGTGGCATGTTCGAGCGCGCAGGAAGCCGCCCCCGCTCAGCAGCCGGAGCAGCCCGCGCCCGCAGCCGCGCCGGCGGCAGCCGCGCAGCCCGCGCCCGTAGCCGCGCAAGTGCCGCAGCAGCCCGCAGCGCCCGCGCCCGCGATGCCCGCGCCGACAGCCGCGTCCATCCCGGAGGCGGCGCCCATCGGCGCGGCTGTCGCCACCCCACGCCCGGCGCCCGTAGTCATGCCCGAAGCGCCTATGGCTATGCGAGGCGGAACGCTCCAGTGGGTGCCGCAGGCGAGCCTCAGAACGCTCGATCCGGTGTGGACTACCGCCGCAATGACCCACAACACGGCGCGCCAAATCTATGATGCGGTGTTCGCGTGGGACTCCGCGCTCCAAAGCCAGCCGCAGCTGGTCGAAGAGTGGTCCATGACAGACGACGCCAAGTCTTACACGTTCAAGATACGCGAGGGGCTGACGTTCCACGACGGAACGCCGCAGACGTCGGACGACGTGCTGGCGTCCATCGCTCGCTACGAACAGCGGCAGCCGGTGGGCATCAGCATCAGACAGCTCGGCGAGCCGAGCTATCAGAAGGTAGACGACTACACCTTCCAGATGGACATGGGCAAGACATTCGGGCTAGTGCCGTTCTTCTGGGGAACTTGGGGGACGGTGTATGTGTTCAAGGCGGACGTCGCCAACAACACGCTTCCCGACGTAGCCATCGAAGCCGAACAGACCATCGGCTCGGGACCCTTCCAGTTCGTTAACTGGGAGCCGGGCAACCGCCTAACGCTGGAGCGCTACGACAGCTACATCCCGCGTTCGGAGCCTAAAGACGGCGCGGCTGGCAGCAAAGAGGCGTTCTTGGATCGGATAGTCATGTCCGAGGTGCCTGACCCCGCTACGCGGGTAGCGGCGCTGCTCACCCAACAGGCGGACTTCTCAGAGGGCATCGCGGGCGACCTGCTGCCCACGCTCGAAGAAAGCGCCTCGGTGAAGGTAGACACCATCAGCCCGTGGGCGTCGCCGTGGCTGGTGTTCAACCACCTCCACCCGCCGTTCGACGACCAGCGCGCGAGGCTCGCGGTGCAGTCTGTAGTGGACCGAGAAGAGTACATGCGCGCCGGCTATGGCCCAGAATTCCTGTGGGAAACCTGCCCCGCGCTGTTCATGTGCGGCGGCCCGCTGGAGAGCGAAGTCGGCAGCGATGTCTACTACTCCGAGCCGGACGTCGAAGCGGGCAAGGCTCTGTGGGCAGAGTACGTAGCCGACACGGGCTTCGACGACCCGGTTATAGTGCTGGCGGCTACGGACTACCCAGACTTCTTCGCGTCGGGACTCATCACCAAGCAGAACCTAGAGGCTATCGGCGCGACAGTCGAGATGCCGTCTATGGACTGGGCGGCGGTAGTCGCGCGGCGCGCGGAAAAGTCCTTGCCGGCGGAAGGCGGCTGGAACATCTTCCACACGTGGGGCGGCACGTTCGACCCGATAACCGCTGTGGGGCTTAGCGGCAACTGGTTCGGCTGGCCGCAGAACGAGACGATCCAAGGGCTTATCGAGCAGTTCCCGCTTGCAGGCACGCTCGAAGAGCAGCTCGACATCGCCAACAAGATACAAGCGGAAAACTACCAGAACCCGAACTATCTCACTATGGGGCAGTTCAACTTCCTCGTTGCGCGGCAAAATTACGTCAAGGGCTACGAACCCCATCGCCTGCTCCACTTCTGGGGCGTGTGGCTGGACAAGTAGCGAGATGTCTGCGGGCTCCCCGACTGACTCTGTAGGCTGGGGGGTCCGCGGCGCGGGCGAAGGTCTGGCGGCATCGCTAGGCTTTCGCCTTACGCACACGCTCCGCAGGGCTTCCAAGCCGGAAAGCTGCTCATGCTTCAGTACGTAATCCAACGCATTCTCGCAACGATACCGGTAATCCTGTTCGTGGCGATAATCACCTTCTCGCTCGTGCATATCGCGCCGGGAGACCCTGCGGCGGTGATAGCCGGAGACTTCGGCAACCCGGAAGATATCGAGCGGGTGAGAAAGCAGCTGGGGCTGGACAAGCCTATCTACCAGCAGCTTTGGATATGGCTGATGCAGGTGGCGCGCGGCGATCTGGGAAGCTCGATTTTCTCCAGATACCAAGTTACAGATCTAATCGCCCAGCGGCTTCAGCCCACTATCGTAATAGCGCTGGCGGCCGAGATTCTCGCCGTCGTCATCGCGGTGCCGCTGGGCGTCATCGCCGCATGGAAGGCGAACTCGCTCATCGACCGCGCCGTGATGCTGTTCGCGGTGCTTGGGTTCTCCATTCCCGTGTTCTGGCTGGCGTACAACCTGATATTCCTATTCGCGGTGCGTCTGGACTGGCTGCCGGCGGTGGGATACTCGCCAATCTCAGATGGCATCGTGCCATGGCTGAAGTCGATAACGCTGCCGTCGATAGCCATATCCGTCATATTCGCGGCGCTCATCGCGCGAATGACGCGCGCCACGATGCTGGAGATACTGCGGGAAGACTACATCAGGACGGCGCGCGCGAAGGGGCTTGGCGACCGCATGGTGCTGCTTCGCCACGCGCTCAAGAACGCCTCCGTGCCGGTGGTTACGGTGATAGGGCTTGGACTTGCGGGTCTCATAGGCGGGCTGGTGGTTACCGAAACGGTGTTCGCCATTCCCGGGCTGGGCAGGCTGATAGTCGAGGCGGTTCTCAGGCGCGATTACCCCGTGATTCAAGGCGTGATGATGCTGGTTACGCTCGCATACGTCCTAGTCAATCTAATCGTAGATCTGAGCTACGCATACCTAGACCCTAGGATTAGGTACTAGTCATGGCGGGGCAAAGTACGGCGGGCGCCGCGCTTCCGACCCGTTCGGGGCGAATGCGGCGCGGGCTGGTCGGCGCGCGCAGAGCGCTTGCCAAGAACCCGAACATGATACTGGGCATCGTCTTGCTCAGCGCAATGACCATCATGGCGATATTCTCCCCGTGGATAGCGAGCGCGGACCCGCGAGAGATCGACACGATAAACCGCCTTCAGTCTCCTTCTGGGGAGTACTGGTTCGGCACGGACCACCTAGGGCGAGACCTCTTCGCGCGCGCGGTGTACGGCAGCCGCCTGTCGCTGACCGTCGGAATCGCCGTCGCCATAATCACGATGGCGTTCGGCGTAGTATTGGGGCTTGTCTCCGGCTACTATCGCACTCTCGACAGCATCATCATGCGGTTGATGGACGGTCTTATGGCGATACCGTCTTTCCTGCTCGCCATCGCGCTCGTCGCCATGCTGGGCGCGAGCCTTCAGAACGTCATCATCGCGCTATCGGTGGTGGAAACGCCGCGCGTAGTGCGCGTAGTGCGTTCGTCCGTGCTGACGCTTCGCGAGCGGGTGTACGTGGAAGCGGCTGAGGCGATAGGCGCGCGAAGCGAGCGCATCATGGCGATGCACATCTTCCCGAACACCGTGCCGCCGCTGATAGTGCAGGGAACGTACATCTTCGCGCTGGCGATTCTGGTAGAGGCTGGCCTCAGCTTCCTAGGCGCGGGCACGCCCCCGGACATCCCAAGCTGGGGCAACATCATGGGCGAAGCGCGGCTGTACGTGCGCGTGGCGGAATGGATCATGTTCTTCCCCGGGGTGTTCCTGTCGCTCACGGTGCTGGCGGTCAACCTAATCGGCGACGGACTGCGCGACACGCTGGACCCAACGCTGGCGCGGCGGATGTAGCGGGGCGTTTTCGATACGACTACCGCTGCGCTCGGCTGAAACGCCGCCGATATATCCCGCAACTTGCCTTGCGCGTCTCGCGCGCTCTGTAATGCGCTTGTTCTACAAGAGCCGAGATCGCCAACAACGGGCGGCTGGCTTGCCAAATCAGCGGCGCTGAACCATCACATGACGGTCGATTAGGCGCTCCGGCTACCTAGGCGACCAGAACCCAAGCGTTCCCTCCGCCACCTCTTCCACCATGCCGGGCGCGGCGGTGTCTATCGTCAGAACTACGCTGCCGGGCTGAGTGGGTTGGGCGGCGAAGTCGGCGGACGACGCGCGCGCGCTCAGCCTGCCGGAGAAGACCACGCGCCGGCTGTCGGGCGACCATAGGCTGTGAGAGTGGGCGTACTGATCGAAGAACTGAAACATGGTGACCTGATCGGGAGACGGAACGAAATCCACCAGCGCGGTTGTCGCGCCGGCGGAGATGTCCAGCGCTTTCCAGCGCAGCCCGTCGGTTGCGGGCGACGGGGTGACGAAAGCTATCTTCGAGCCATCCGGAGACCAGAAGAAGGCGAGGATGGCATCCTCTTTGACTCGCAGCGTCTCCGCAAAACCCGACGACGCCTCGAACACTCGCAGCTTGCCGTACAGGTACACGAGAGCGCCGCGGTAGCGCGCCACGCGCGGCTCGTCCGCCACCGCCAGATAAGCGCCGTCTGACGACCATAGAAACGCTGTCGCCGCGCCGACGCTCGCTATCGGAGGCGCCAACGTCAACTCGTCGTCGGCAATCCGCGCGCTGTGGATGCGGTATCCCGCCCTGCCCATCGGCGCGCTCAGCGCAATCTCAGCGCTTCCCGGCTTCCACGCGGGAACTCGATACGCTTCCGATTCGAGAGCGACTCGCCTGAGGAGAGGCTCCCGCTCGGCATTCACGACGTAATGCTCGCGGGCGCGGTGAACCGCCAGCCTGTCGGAGTCCGACGACCAAGACATCCACAGTGGACCGTTTTCCAGCAGGAACGTCGGCTCGCCCGCGCCGTCGGCGTCGGCTAGGAACAGACTCAGCCCATGCCGCCGCGTCACGGCGACGAACGCCAGCTTGCGGCTGTCGGGAGACCACAGCGGATAGTGAACGACGCCCTCGGCGAGCAGCCCCGCGAACCCCGGTTCGGACTGGTGTATCTCGTACTGCGCCCCCGCCTCTCGCTCGTATCCGTAAAGCGCGACTAACGGCTCGCCGCTGGCGCTGCGGGTGACGCCGGAATAGACGATGCGCTTGCCGTCGGGCGACCACGTGGGCCAAGTGAAGAATCCGTCGCCGGATGTGATGGCGCGCTCGTCGCTGCCGTCCGCTCGATAGGTTCGTATCTGAGCGTCCGCGCCGACGACCGCGATGCGATCCACCGATACTTCAGGCGGCAGCGGCTGACCCGAAGCGAGATCGCCGCCGCGTCCGCCGAGTGTCGCAAGCGCGACGAGCGAAGCCGCGAGCAACGCGAAGCCGACGAGTTTTCCGCGCATGAGATCAGCTGTCGATGTTCATGTCCAAGCCAATGTCGAGCGCGGGCGCGGAGTGCGTGAGCGCGCCGACGGATATGATGTCTACGCCGGTCTCGGCGATTGCGCGCGCCGTGCCGAGATTGACTCCGCCGGACGCCTCCAACACAGCCCGCCCGCCCGCTATGCCGACGGCGGCTTCCATCTGAGCGAGGCTCATGTTGTCCAGCAGCGCCAGATCCGCGCCGGCGTCGAGCGCCTCTTCGAGCTGTTCCAGCGTGTCCACCTCGACTTCGACTCTGATCGTATGGGGCGCCCCGTCCAGCGCGCGCCGCACCACGTCGCCAATGCCCAGCCCTTGCAGCGCGAGCGCGGCGATGTGGTTGTCTTTGATGAGAATGCCATCGGCTAGGTTGCGGCGATGGTTGCGCGCGCCGCCCATGCGGACGGCGTACTTTTCCAGACGGCGAAGTCCGGGCGTCGTCTTGCGCGTGTCCACTATCTGAGCGCGGCATCCGCGAACGGCGTCGACGTATCTGCGCGTCAGCGTAGCCACTCCGCTCAGGCGTTGAAGGAAGTTGACCGCCGTTCGCTCCGCCCTCAGGATGGACGCGACGCCTCCTCGCACCGATACTATGCTGTCTCCCCGCGCTATCTTCGAGCCGTCCGCCATGAGCGGGACGGCGACGAGCGCGGGGTCGTGCCGCGCAAAGACGGCGCATGCTACGTCTACGCCCGCCAGCACGCCATCGCCTCGGCTGACCAGCGCAGCCGCGCCCGTCAGATCGGGCGGGATGAGCGTGTCGGTCGTCGCATCGTCCGAAGCCGAGTCCTCGGCGAGCGCGGCGTCGATTAGGTCTATGATGTCGCGGGTGATGAGCATGTTCCGCGTCCGCGCCAACGGCGAACTACAGCCCAGCGGCGGGAAGCGGCTAGGCTACCGCAAGCATTCGGTTTAGCGCGACGCGGGCTTGCGCGGCAACGTCCGCGGCTACCTCGATGCGGTTGACGACGACGCCAGCCTCCAGCCCGTCAAGAACCCACGCGAGATAGGCGGGATGTATGCGGTACATGGTGGAGCATGGGCATATCACCGAGTCTAGGCAGAAGACGAGCTTGTCCGGGTGCTGAGCGGCGAGCCGGTTCACGAGGCTTATCTCGGTGCCCACAGCCCACGCGGAGCCGGCGGGCGCGTCGGCTATCGCCTTCTTGATGTATTCGGTAGAGCCATCGAAGTCCGCGGCTTGGACTACTTCCATCGTGCATTCGGGATGCACCAGCACGTTGACGTCGGGGTATTTCTGCCTAGCGAGCGCAATCTGATCGACGGTGAAGCGGGTGTGCACGGAGCAATGCCCTTGCCAGAGTATGACTTTGGCGTTTCGGAGCTGCTCTTCGGTGTTGCCGCCCAGCTCCTCGAACGGATTCCACAGCGTCATCTCATCTACGCCAATGCCCATCTTGATGCCCGTGTTCCTGCCCAGATGCTGGTCTGGCAGGAACAGTACGCGCCCGCCGCGCTCGAACGCCCACTCGAACGTCGCCGCCGCGTTGGAGGACGTGCATACGATGCCGTCGTTGCGCCCGCAGAGCGCCTTGATGTCCGCCGTGGAATTCATATACGTAATCGGCGTTGCGCCGCCGCTGTCGCCGAGAACGTATTCGAGGTCGTCCCAGCAGTCCAGAACGTCATCTATCTGCGCCATATCCGCCATAGAGCAGCCGGCGGTTAGGTTGGGCAGAATCACGCGCTGGCTGTCTCCGCTGAGGATGTCCGCCGTCTCCGCCATGAAATGGACGCCGCAGAATACGATGAATTGCGCGGATTCGTGGGACGCCGCGAACTGCGACAGCTTGAACGAGTCCCCCTGAAAGTCAGCGAACTTGATTACCTCGTCGCGCTGGTAGTGGTGTCCCAGAATCACCAGCCTATCGGCGAGTCTGGCGCGCGAAGCCTCTATCTTGGCGTCCAGCTCTTCGGGAGACATCCGCATATATTCGATTGGCAACTTCTGCCAGCGGACGCCTATGGAGAACTCGTCGGCTAGAGTGCGCGACGACAGCTCGTCGTCCGTAGTGCAGAAGGCGGACTGCTCGATCTCGGTGATGGGGATAGTCGGTGTCTTTAGCGCTGTTGCTACCATCGCTCTCCAACCTTGGGGCGGGCGCTCGGAAGCCGCCCGTTTGCGGCATGGGCTTGGTTTTCCGCGAGCGCGCCTCGAAGCGACCACGCGGTGGCGCGCTCGATACGAACGTCGACAAGCTCTCCGCTCGTGTCGTCAGGGTAATCGAAGAATACCAGCTTGTCGTTGCGGTTTCTGCCGAACCATCTGCCCCTGCGCCTACCTTCTACAAGAACCCGCTGAGTGGTGTCGACGAGCTTCGCGTTGATCTCGAAGGATATGGACTCCTGAACGCTCTCTATCAGCTTCAGTCGGCGCTTCTTCTCGTCTGCGGGAACGTCGTCGTCCATGAGTCGCGCCGCGATGGTGCCGGGCCGCGTGGAGTAGGCGGCTGCGTGAACCTTGTCGAATCCGATGTCCCGCACCATCTCCAGCGTGCGCTCGAACTGATCTTCGGTCTCGCCGCAGAAGCCGACGATGAGGTCCGTGGCGAGCGAGACGTTGGGGATGCGCTCGCGGATGCGCTCTATCTTCTCGCGATACTCGGCGTTGGTGTAGCCGCGCCTCATGCGGGCAAGCACATCGTCATCCCCCGCCTGAAACGGCAGGTTGACATGCTCGCATACCTTGTCCAGCTCCGCCACCGCGTCGATGATATGGTCGCTCATATCGTTGGGATGCGAGGTTAGGAATCTAACGCGCTCCAGCCCCTCGACCTCGTTGACCGCCGCGAGCAGATCGCCGAGATCGACGCTGCCGGGAAGGTCGTGTCCGTAGGAATCGACGTTCTGACCGAGCAGGGTTACCTCTCTGACGCCTCGTCTCGCAAGGTGGACGGACTCGTTCACCACGTCCTCGATGGTTCGGCTGACTTCCCTACCCCGCCTGTAGGGGATGATGCAGAACGAGCAGAACTTGTCGCATCCGTGGATGATGGGTATGTACGTCGCCACGTCGGGCGACGCGGTGAGCGGACCCACGCAGCCTTCGGGGTCTATGCCGATGCGGTCGCCCAGCATCTCGATTAGCGGCGCGTACTGCTGCGGCTGCATGAACACATCCACATACGGGAAGCGCTCGGCTAGCTGTTGTTTGCGGGGCCCCACCATGCAGCCCATGAGCGCAAGCACCTTCTCGGGCGCGCGCTGCTTGACGGGCTTGAGATGCGTCAACATGCCGACTACTTTGTCTTCGGCGCTCTGCCGCACTACGCAGCTGTTCAGCACTATCACATCCGAATCGCGCGCCGACTTGCCGGGCGCAAGCCCCATCTGGCCGAGCGCGCTTTCGAGCCGTTCGGAATCCGCCTTGTTCATCTGGCAGCCAACTGTCCAGACGTAATAGCTTTGCATTGTCGCGCTTGCTCGCTGCTTTTCTTGGTTGCCGGGCTACACGGTTCGGGTTCGCCGCCTTGGCGTCAGGGGAAGCTAAGCCGCCAATGATATAGCGACACGGAGCGCGAACCGTCCGCATTTGCGTGAAACTATAGCAAAGAAAAGCGACAGCATCAAGGATTTGGATTGTGAAATTCGTTACTATTGACGCGCTAGATTGTGTATGGCGCAGACTTCTCGCCTATAGGGTCGAAATCCTCTTGGCTGCCGACCCATACCTCCCCGCCCTCGAAAAATTCCTTCTTCCAGATGGGGACTATCTGCTTGATGCGATCTATGCTGAAATGACACGCCTCGAACGAGGCTTGGCGATGCGCGGACGACACGGCGACGACGAGGCTCGCCTCCCCGATTCGCACTACGCCTAGCCGATGGTGTATGGCGACATCCGCAAGCTCCCACCGGCTCAGCATTTCGTTGGCGACACGCTCCAGCTGCCTATCCGCCATAGGGCGGTAAGCCTCGTATTCCAGCCGCAGCACCTTGCGCCCGGCGGTGTGATCGCGCGTCGTCCCGATGAATGTAACTATCGCGCCCGCGCCCGGTCGCCCAACCAGCTGCGCGACGGCGCCGGGGTCTAGCTCGTCGTGGGTGATGCGAACAGTAGCCATGAGCGTATTGCCCCCTACCCGCCGCTAACGGGCGGAATCAGCGCCGCCTCGTCGCCGTCCGCGAGCCGAAAGTCGTGCGGTTGGTACTCGTTGTTGACCGCGACGACGATGCGCTCGCAGTCCGGCAGCGCGGGGAATCTGGCGGCAAGCTCGCGCAGCAAGTCATCGACGGATGAGCCTTCTTCGAGAACGACCGACGTTTGCGACGCGCCCGCCAATTCGCGGTAGCTGGCGAACAGTTTGACGGCGACTTTCACGGAACATCCTCCCGCATGTCGTCCACGCGCGGCGAGCTACCCAGCCAGCGCGCCGCCGTTGACGTGGATGGTCTGACCGGTGATATACGCCGCGCCGTCGGACGCTAGGAAGGCGACGGTGTGGGCTATCTCTTCCGGCAGCCCGAGCCGTCCGACGGGGATGCCCGCGACCGATCCGCCCGCGACAGGCGCGCTCTGCCCCTCGACTCGCGTCGTGTCGAACGCGCCCGGCACGATGTGGTTGACTAAGATGCCGTGCGGCGCAAGCTCGGCGGAGAGCGCGCGGGTCAAGCCCAGCGCGCCCATCTTGCCGGCGCAGACGTGCGCCCACTCCGCGCGCCCCTTGAATGCGTTTAGGCCAGACACGTTGATTATCCTGCCCCAGCCGCGCTCGATCATCCCGCGCGCGACGGCTCTGGACGTGAAGAACGGCGCATCCATGTTGACGGCGTTGACCTCGCGCCAGTCGTCGACGGTCATTTCGACGAACGGCTTGGACGCGCGCATCCCCGCGTTGTTCACCAGAATGTCGACGCGCCCCAGCGCTGAGATAGCGGATTCCGCCATATCGAAAGCCTGACGCTCGTTTCCGGCATCGGCGATTCTGACGATGGCGCGAACGCCGAACTCCCGCGCCTCATCCGCGACCGCATTCGCCTCAGCGCGGTTGGAGCGGGCATTCACTACGACATCCGCGCCGCGCCGCGCAAGCTCCAAGACGGTGGCGCGCCCGATGTTGCGCCCGGAGCCGGTGACGAGGGCGACTTTGCCTGCGAGCGGTTGGTTATCGGCTGTCATGGGCGCCTCCGGGCGGCGAGAGCGCGCTACTTGCATCGCGAGGGCTTCGATCCGGTCGGCTTATCGTAGCGAGGATTGTGTCGCAGTCTGGATACTCAGGATATGTGAAGCGATCGCGCCAGACGACTTTCCTGAGCATCACCTCCTCTAGGTCTCCCCGATTTGTATGAATGCTGATACGTTCGCCGACCACGGGTTGGTACGAACGAGAGGCAATTATCCGTATGCCCCAGCTGCCATCTCTCATCATGATGAATCGCGCCGACTCGATCTTGCCTCTCCTACTCGTGCCGCCAACAGGCGGCGGAGTTCGTCGGCCTGAGTGCTGAGGCTGGTCAGGCATATGTCTCTGAACCACCGCTCTCTTTGGATTGTCAGCGGCAAGAGACGGGAACGGCCTATCTGCTCCGAACATAATCAGCAGATCGTATTGGTCGCGCAGCTTTCGCGTGACTACGACATCCACCCCGCGCTTCTTGAGAGAATCGATCTTGTTGGACTGAGGCGGAGACGTCACTATTACCTCGATTATTCGCACAGGCTTAGTATCGCCACCATACAACGCGAGATCGGGATAGAAACCGCCTATCGCTGTCCACTCATCCGGCACCCGAACTTCGGACGCGCCCCTGGTGATGTCGCCTGAAATACCGTTGTCGGTCATCAGGCGAACCGGCTTGCCATATCTCAATCCGTATCTAATACGGTCGTAAATCAGACCGACAGCGTACTCGTGGAGCAACGATACGGGGTTGTTCCAGCTTCCAACATTAGCCATCCAGTCAATTTTCGGCACATCTCTTCCTTTTACTCGCGTAGTTGCAACTCGCTAAACGTGAAAGAAAGTAGCGGCATAGCGCCGCCTACTATGAATTCCCGCTTTCGCGGAAACGACAGCCGAGCCGCATTTACCGAATTGTTCTCAGAGAAGTTGCAAATGCGGCTCTTTGCGTCTACACCAATGCCGAAACATCCACGCCGCGCTAATCTGCCGCCGCCGCTACTCTCTCCGCCGACTTGACCACTGCCGCATCGTGCAGCGTCTGGATGCGCGCGTCGTCGTAGCCCAGCACGTCGCGCAGTATCTCGGTGGTATGCTCGCCCACCATCGGGGTCGCTCCGACTACCATCGGGGTGCGGCTGAACTTGACGGACTTGCCGCTTACCCACATCGTGCCGGCTATGGGGTCTGGCGCTTCCACCATTATCTCGCGCTCGGTCAGGTGCGGGTCTCTTGCCGCCTGCGCGGTGGTGTTTACGGGCGAGCATGGCACGCCGAGGGCGGCTAGATGGTCGGAGGCGGCTTGCATCTCTTTGTCGGCGAACCACTCGGCAAGCTCAGCCTCCAGCGCGGCGGCGTTCTGAGAGCGCAGATCGCGCGTGGCGAAGCGCTCGTCTTCGAGCCAGTGGGGCTTCTCCAGCGCGTCGCACAGCCTCGCCCACATCGCTTCGTTCGTCGCGGCTATGATTATCCAGCCGTCCGCGGTCTTGTACATGCCGCCTGTGCCGCGTCCGTTGCCCTCGCGCGGCTGCTCGAAGCCGTCGCCGAGGTATGCGGATATGGGTATCTCGTTCACGGTGTAGCCGGTGTCGGCTAGGCACACTTCCAGCGCCTGCCCCTTGCCCGAAATCTCACGCTCTCGCAGCGCTGCCAGCGCGCCGATTGCGGCGTGGAGCGCGGTTATGCGGTCTATCAGCGGGAAGAACGTGCGTATCGGCGGGTCGTCGGGAAAGCCGGTGAGCGACATCAGCCCGCCCATAGCCTGCCCTATCGGGTCGAACCCGACGCGGTCCCGATATGGCCCATACTGCCCATAGGCGGACACGTTGATCATTATGATTCTTGGGTTCAGCTCTTGGAGCTTGTCGTAGCCGAAGCCCATTATGTCTATGGTGCCGGGCCTAAAGTTTTGGAGCAGGAAGTCGGATTCCTTGACCAGATCGCGCAAGACCTCCTTGCCTTCCTCCGTTCTGAGGTTGATGGCGAGGCTCTTCTTGCCGGAGTTGTACTGCACCCAGTAGGCGCTCTGTCCGCGCACGCGGGGGCCATTGCGACGGCTTTCGTCTCCGCCGAGCGATTCTATCTTGATGACTTCCGCGCCCATCCGCGCGAACATGAGCGCGCATCGGGGACCTGCCTGATACCTTCCCAGATCGAGCAGTCGGAGCCCTTCGAGCGGGGTTTTGAGTTCGGTCATCGCTAGTTCCGTCCCTTCCTGTCGAGGAATGGCTTGAAGCCTTCCAGCACCGGCGTCGGCGCGAGCTTGCCCGCCTGCGCGTCTAGTTCGTTGTCGTAGGTCTTGCGCCAAGCCTCGCCCACGTCTCGGATGAGCAGATCTTTGACGCCCTGTACCATTCGCGGGTCGTTGGCGGCGATGAGCGAGGCAAGCTCCATCGCCTTGTCCATCAGCTTATCCGCAGGCACGAGGTGGTTGAGCAGCCCGATGCGTAGCGCCTCCTCCGCCTCGACGACGCGCGCGGTGAAGAGCAGCTCTTTCGCCATAGGCCAGCCGACTTGCATAGGCAGGCTCCACGTGGAGTTGACACGCCCATACTGAACGGCGAGGAAGCGGAAGCGGGTGCGCTCGCAGCCCACGCGGATGTCGAAGCTGGAAGCAAGCACCGCGCCGCCGCCGAACGCGAGGCCGTTGAGCGCGCCGATGGTGGGCTTGCGCGCGGCGGCGATGTGCCACGAGTATCCCGATCTGCGCGGGTCCGGCGGCGGCGGTTCCGCCATCCTCGCGTGTTCCGCCATCTCGTGAATGTCCGCCCCCGCGGAGAACGCGCGCTCTCCGGCGCCGGTGAACACTATCGCGTGAACGTCGTCGTCGTTTTCGAGCTGCGATACAGCCTCGTCTATCTCCTGAAACAGCCGTCGGTTCATCGCGTTCAGAACCTCGGGGCGGTTCAGCTCGATGACGCCGACGTGATCCTCGACGCTCAGCAGCAGATGTTCGTAGCTCACTCGGCTCTCCATTCGCATTGGGGCAGTATGGCTGTTGGCGGCGTCATTATATGAAGGGCGGAAATAGTGGTCAAGACAGGGGCATCCAAGCCTAAGGGCGTCGCGGCGGGACGCTCCTATACCTCGGTGTCGTAAACTATCTTGCCATCCCTCCACGTGGGGACGGAGCCTGTGGTCTCTATGGCGCGGCGACGCGCTTTGACCGCTGCGCGGCGCATGGCGGCTAGGGCTGGGTCGAAATCGTGGTCGTCGGGGCGGATGTCCGAGTTCGGCCGCTTCTCGCTGTTCGGGGTCTCAGTCATTGTCCTCTCTTCTCCAATATCTGCACAGGCGCGTCGCCCGCGCAGTCGTAAACCGCCCATTGATCCACTACATGACGATATACGGTCTCGAAGTTGCGCCAGCCAGCCTCGAATCGGCGTCGGATCGCCTCTTCAGGCACGTCATGGCCTCCCTCCCGAACCCGATTCCGCACACGCGCCACCGCCATGTCCGCAGACGGCAGGCGCAGGAAGTACAGCTGCACCCAGTAGCCCAGCTCCCGCCAGCGCGGGATCAGCCGCGCAAAGCCGCGCCCGCTCAGGGTTATCTCGAACGCGAAGCTCTCGCCCCTGCTGATATACGAGTCTATCATTTCCAGCATGAGCCTGCCCGCGCGGATGGCGGAGCGTTCTGGCTGAAATGGATTCAACCCAGACGCTATCATGTCGGCATTTATGAAAGTTGGGCAGCCCGCCTCATTGAGCAAGAATTCGGTGGCGAACGTGGTCTTGCCCGCTCCGTTGGGGCCTGCGATTATGAGTATCCTCTTGCGGTGCGAAGCGGGCGTTGAACAGGTCATGCGCGTCACAGCGGATTCAGGTTAGAGGCGCATGATAGCATAGCGCGCGCCGCCGATGCGCTTCGGCGCTGTCTGTGCAATAATGGGGCGGGCGCTCGCTCCGTCTGGTCGGATGGCGCGACGCCGCATCGCGGGCATGCGAAACCATACAACCACAGCCGCGCATGGGAGGAGGAGACATGACCACCGGATCTTCATTCGAGACGATCCAGAAGCAGCCGCTCGACGACTTCGAGGTCGCGCCGAATTTGGACCGCGAGAGCGTAAGCGAATTCGACTGGCAGGAGATGTACAGCCATCTGGACTGGCTGCCCGGCGGCGGGCTGAACAAGGCGCATGAGGCTATCGACCGCCATGCGAACGGCAGGAAGCGCGACAAGGTTGCGATGATTTGGGAGGGCAAGAACGGAGAGCGCGAAGACTACACCTTCGGCGACATGAAGCGCGAGACGGACAAGTTCGCCAACGTGCTGAAGAGCCTGGGCATCCAGACGGGCGACCGCGTTTTCACCTTCCTAGATAGGCTGCCGGAGCAGTTCATCTCGGTGTTCGGCATCCTCAAGGCGGGCGCGGTGGCGGGTCCGCTCTTCTCGGCGTTCGGTCCAGACCCAGTGCGAGACCGTCTGCAAGACTCCGGCGCGAAGGTGCTGGTCACTCAGCCGGACCTGCGCCGCAAGATAGCGCACATCATCCCTGAGCTGTTCGAACTCCAGCACATCATCATCGTCAACAAGAACGGGCGCGACCCCGCGCCGATAGACCCGCAGGACCTCGACTACTTCGAGGAGATGGGCAAGCAGCCCGCAGATTTCCCCGCGGTGAACACGTCTCAGTACGACTTCTCGATAATGCACTACACATCCGGCTCCACCGGAAAGCCTAAGGGCGTCGTCCACCGCCATCAAGCCGTGGTGCAACAGTACGCCACCGGCAAGTGGGCGCTGGACCTTCACGACGACGACGTATACTGGTGCACCGCCGATCCGGGATGGGTAACCGGCACGTCCTACGGGATGCTCGCGCCGTGGACGAACGGCGTCACGCAGCTGATCTACGAAGGCGGATTCCGCGCCAGCGCGTGGTATCAGCAGATAGAGAAGCACAGGGTAACGGTGTGGTACACCGCGCCGACCGCCATCCGAATGCTGATGAAGGCGGGCGACAACGTTCCGAAGCGGTACGACCTATCTTCGCTGCGGTTCACCGCCAGCGTGGGCGAGCCGCTGAATCCCGAAGCGGTGGTGTGGGGCGAAGAGGTCATCGGACATCCCTTCCACGATAACTGGTGGCAGACCGAAACGGGCGCGATCATGTGCGCCAACTACGCCTCCATGCCCATCCGCCCCGGCTCTATGGGCAAGCCGATCCCGGGCATAGAGCTAGGCATAGTGGACGAAGACTACAACCCCGTTCCCGTAGGCGAAGACGGCAACTTGGTAGCCCGCCCCGGATGGCCCTCGATGTTCCATACCTACTGGGAGAACCTAGAGATGTACAACTCGCGCTTCCGCAAGGGCTGGTACGTCACCGGAGACCGCGCGCGCGTGGACGAAGACGGCTACTTCTGGTTCATCGGACGCGCGGACGACGTAATCAACACGGCGGGGCATCTCGTTGGCCCGTTCGAGGTGGAAAGCGCGCTCATCGAACACGAAGCCGTAGCCGAAGCGGGCGTAATCGGCAAGCCGGACCCGATAGCTATGGAGATAGTCAAGGCGTTCGTGTCGCTGAAGGACGGCTACGAGGAAAGCCCCGCGCTCCGCAACGACATCATGCGGTTCGCGCGCACGAAGCTATCCGCCGCCGTCGCGCCGCGCGAGCTGGACTTCATCCCCGGAATGCCCAAGACGCGATCCGGCAAGATAATGCGCCGCCTGCTCAAAGCGCGCGAACTGGGGCTGCCGGAGGGCGACATCAGCACGCTGGAAGAGGACTAGAGCACAACCTATGACGACCATAAGACCGCAACCCATAGAAAGACACGAGGTTCACAGCCATCGGCTATTTCGCCATGCGCGGGAGCAGCTAGAGTTGGGCGACAGGCTTCAGGCGTCCGAAAAGGCTTGGGGAGCCGTCGCCCACGCGCTCGAGCCTATCGCCGACAAGCGCGGCTGGAAGTACACGACCCACGCGGACGCCTTCACAGTGGCGCGGAATCTCGCCAGAGAGCAGGACGATCCTAGGATAATGGATCTGTTTTCGATAGCTCACGGGTTGCGCATTGACTACTATGAAGACCTGAAACCCATAGATTTCCTTAGCAACGAATTGGAGAGAGCGGAAGAGCTGCTGAACATACTCTGGCATCTAATGGACGACTGACGAGCCAGCGGGCGCGCAGCCCCCGAATCGAATCGAACATCCATCGAACCAACGAACGGAGACTCCAAATGAAAATCTGCTGGTTCCACCTCATGCCCTACCGCTACCTTCCCCAAGACTTCGAGGAGAAGTACCGCAGCGTCTGGGTGGACGTGCCTAGCCACCTGTTCGACCCGGTGAAAGCCAACGAGCTTTACAACGAATACCTAGACGAGCTGGAGTTCGCGGATCAGGTGGGGTTCGACGGCATCTGCGTCAACGAGCATCACAACAACGCATACGGCATCATGCCTTCGCCCAACATCACGGCGGCTACGCTCACGCGGCGGACGAAAGACGCGGCTATCGTGGTTCTCGGCAACAGCCTCGCGCTCTACAACCCGCCGCTGCGCGTGGCGGAAGAATTCGCCATGCTAGACTGCATCAGCGGCGGAAGGCTCGTGGCGGGCTTCCCCGTCGGCACGTCCATGGACACCAACTACGCCTACGGCGCCACGCCCGCAGACCTGCGCGAGAAGTACTACGAGGCGCACGATCTGGTCAAGAAGGCGTGGACGGAGCCGGAGCCGTTCGCGTTCAACGGCAAGCATACGCAAGTCCGATACGTCAACATCTGGCCGCGTCCGCTTCAGCAGCCGCACCCGCCGGTTTGGATTCCGGGCGGCGGCTCGCTCGAAACTTGGGAGTGGACGGCGCGCATGGATTACGTCTACTGCTACCTGAGCTACTTCGGCTACAAGCGCGGCATTCAGGTTATGGATGGCTTCTGGAAGGAGATGGAGTCGCTCGGCGTCGACGACAACCCCTACCGCGCGGGCTTCCTTCAGCTGGTGTGCGTGGCTGAGACCGACGAGAAGGCGAAGGAGCTTTACGCGGAACACGTGGAATACTTCTATAAGAAGTGTCTGCATGTGTACGAGGGCTTCGCCGAAGCGCCCGGATACAGAACTATCCGAACCATCAAGTCCGGCGCGGTTCAGCAGGTGGGCGCGGCGGCGAGCCGATTCAGGCAACATCTGACTTGGGACGACTACGTAGAGCAAGGATACGTCATCGCGGGCAGCCCCAAGACGGTGGTGGAACAGCTGCGAAAGGCTGTCGAAGGGCTGAGGGTCGGACACCTGATGACGCTGCTTCAGATCGGCTCTATGCCGCGCGACCTGACTATGAAGAATACCGAGCTGTTCGCAACGCAGGTCAAGCCGCATCTGGAAGATATGTGGGACGAATACGAAGATCGCTGGTGGCCCCAGCCGGTCGCGGCTTCCGAGCGCGCCCAGCCCGCGCCGACGGGCTAGATGCGACGAGCGCGCCTCTGGCCCCGACACCTCAGCAGCAAATAAGGAAGAATCCACCCCATGACGACTTCGGACAGACTGACAATCGAGGTAGGCCCCATCTCCGCGAAGTGCGAAGTTCGCGGGAGCGGCTCCCCCCTGCTCTACCTGCACGGCGCGTTCGGGTACGCCGAATCGCCCGCGTTCCTCGACAGGCTGGCGGAACGCTATACAGTGTACGCGCCGACGCACCCGGGATTCGAGGGCGACGACGGCATCGGACACATCCATGACATGCTGGATCTCACGCTCTACCACGCCGACTTGATAGATGCGCTGGGGCTGGATGCGCCTCACATAGTCGGGCATTACAACGGCGCGATGACGGCGGCGGAGTTGGCGGCTGTGGGCGCGGCAAACGTCGGCAAGCTCGTTCTCGCCGCGCCCGCCGGCTTGTGGCGTGACGATCTGCCGGGGCTGGACTACAACACTACGCCGCATACCGAGATGCGCCGAGCGCTGTTCGCGGACCCAGACTCGGAAGCGGCGCTCTCCGTCTACCCCGTCCCGCAAGACGACGAGGAGTTGGGCTGGCAGATAATCCACCGCGTCCAATCGCTGAACGCAGTGGGCAAGTTCTTGTGGCCTATCCCAGACAAGGGGCTAATCAGACGCGCGCGCCGCATCGAGAACGAGACGCTCGTAATAGTCGGCGAGCGCGACCGCGTCGTGCCTGCCGCCTACGCCGAGATGCTCACATCGCGCATCCCCAATTCGCGCTCGCGCGTGATGGCGGGCGCCGGGCATATGATGACGCACGAACAGCCGGAGGAGTTCGCGGAGATAACGCTGGAGTTTCTCGAATAACTCTAGCGAATTTCACCGCTTCACCACCTGTTCTACATTCGACTAAGGAACATCCAATGGCTTCGACGCTAACCGACGTGTTCAGTCTGCGGGGCGAACAGCGCATGTTTCGCGGCTCCGGATTCGTGAACGAACCTCCAGAACGGACGCCGGAGTTTGATCTGCGCCCCGGCGCGCTGGTCGTATACGCGGAACACTCCGGCAAAGGTAGATTCGCGGTGAGTCTGAACGGCGGATTCCTCAGCCGAGGCGACGAGCTTGTCTCGCGCGATGGCGCTGGGGAGAGCATAGCCGTGCGGAGAATCTCGGCCGCTCCCCAGCCGGACAAGTCCGGGCGAAGACCCAGCGGGATAGGCAGATGGGCGGGAAGGCTTGCGCCGCTTCCGACTTCGACGATAGCCGCGGCTCGCGGATTCGTTGCGAGCGCGTGGCTTGGCGAGCTGGAAGCGGGCAAGTATAGGCTGAGCGTCGAATCGACAGGCATGTGGACATGCGGCATAATCCAGCCGAGCTTGGGGCAGTCCGCGCTCGAAATCCCGTATCGGCGCAGAGGCGCGGCGGGAAGCGTAGCTACGGGACCGTTCAGAGTAGGCTCGCGCCCGCTCCTCGCCAGCGTTCGACACGATGGCGGCGGACAGTTCGTCGTCCGCCTAGTCAGCCTCGATGGAGATCACGAGTGCGTCGTAGCGAAGGAGAACGGTCAACTCCAATTCGAAGAAAGCCCTACGGACGCCATGCCGGGCAAGGAATACATGCTGTTCGTCTCAGCCGGCGGCGGCTGGGAATTGGAGTTCGACGAAGGCTACTAGCTGAGCGAGAGTTACGCCGCGCGGCGGGTCGCTTCCCAGCGCATTAGCGCGGATCTGCCCGCGTCGTAGGCGAACGCGGCGTTGCAGCGCGAGCTGCAAAAGTAGACGCCGACTTCGTTCAGCGGCAACCCGTCGTCGAGCGCTCTTGTGATTCGCGCGATTGCGGTGTAGCCGTACAGCGCGAACCCCACCGGCATCAGAACGGGCGCGATGGTTACTATCAGAGGCCCCGCTCCCGCTAGGGACACGGCGGCGGTTACGCCGAATCCGATAACCGCAGACTGCCCCGCCCGCCTCGCAATGGCGGCGGCGGCGTCCTTGACGGCTTCTTCGCCGGACTTGCGCCGCTTGCGATAGTGGATGATGTTCTCGGCCGCCGCAATAGGGGATTCCAAGAGCGCGCCGAAGAACGCGGCTGTCGCGGCTGTTCCCAGACACTCGCGGAACACTACGGCGGAAGCGTCGAAAGCGTTGGTTCCGCGCGTTCTGAACTCTTCCCACGCGGTCATGTTGGCGGCTCCGCGCAGCTGATTCAGGTCGCGGTCTTCCCAGAGAATGTTGGCGGATTCTCTCGCGCGGCTGGGCGCGTTGCTTACCGATTCGATGTGGCTGGCGCTCTTGCCGTCCAAGAACCGCCGCGTCGCATCCTCCCCCAAGTTCCGTATTGGGTATGGAACGCTGTCTCGATAGAAAGCCTGCGCTTCCGCGAACGTTCGGACGCCGCGGCTTCCTCCCAAACCCGCCAAGGCGAACTTGTTCCGCAACCCGTCGCTGAGGTCCGCGAACGAGCCGGACGGGACGCCCCGCGCCAAGACGCTCGCACTAGCCGCAGTCGTCGCGGCTATGATGGATGACGACGAGCGCGCGGAATATCCAGCCCCTTCAGCCGACTCGCGCCAGTCGTAGCGCGTCTGCACCCCCGCCCTGTCGCCCGCCGCGATGCGTCCGCCGCATCGCGCGCAGGGCAGGCTGCGAGGCGCTCTTCCGACCGCGCCCCCCGATTCGAGATGGCGGACGTAGCAAGCGTGTCTGCCCCGCTTCCAGCACTCAGGGCAGCCCACGCAGTAGTTGGCGAAGTCCGCGCGGCTGACTCCGCGCGGCGTCTCCTCCGGCAGCTCAGACAGGCACAGCCGCCCGGCTTGGATGGCGTGTTTGCACTCCGCGCATCGCAAGCCGGGTTCGGCTATCATGGGCCACATCGCTACCTCGGCACAACCGGCAGCTCGATGCGCGAGGGGTATTCAGCCGTGTGGTACACGGTCTGAAGCGCGGGTACGAACGCCTCCGCCTCGCCTATGTCGTCGCCCGTGTTGGTGTTGCGGTCGAAGCGCGGGAAGTTGGAGCTGGATATCTCCACGCGGATGCGGTGTCCCTCCTTGAACAGGTTGGACGTAGCCCACAAATCTATCTCGTACTCGTATACCGCGCCGGGGCGAATGGGCGATGCGGGCTGGCGCGGATTGCGGTAGCGCGCCCTGATGATGCCGTCGGTCAGGTTGCGCGCGTATCCCGAAGGCTCTACGTCCACCAGCTTGGCGGTGAAGTCGGTGTCGGATGCGTTCGTGGCTGCGAACAGCGTTACGGTTACCGGCCCGGTAACCTCCACGTCCTGCGGCAGCGGCGGCGTGGAGTAGACGAGCACATCCTGCCTGCCCTCCACCCAGCGCTGATCGAACGCGCCGTTAGCCATGAACGCGGGATCGCAGCACAAGCCGCCGCCGACGGTTGGCACGGGATTTATCGGGTTGTAGACGAATGCGTCTGGCGTCTCTTCGCCGGGAGGCTCCACGCTCAGAGCGCCGTCGCCTTCCAGCGAATTCGCCTTGCCGCCGCTGTGAAGGTAGTAACTCGTCGTCTGCGCGCGCGACAAAGGCCACTCGTCTTCGTACCGCCATACGTTTTCGCCCATCACGAATATGCGAACGGGCTTGTCGTCTGTGAAGCCGTTGTCCTCGCCCAGCAGAACGTGGTCGTAGTACCTGAGCATCTCGCCCATCAGGTCTATAGCGGCGCCGGCGGCGCGGGTGCCGAAGTTGTACTCGCCAGACACCGACAGCGGCGATCCGCCGTGAATCCAGGGGCCTATCGTGAGCCGCTGCCCGCTTCGCGCCAGATCGGTCGCGCCGAGCCGCCGCATACGCTCGTAGTTGCGGATAGTGCCGCCTAGGAAGATGTCGTACCAGCCGCCGAAGTTGAACGCGGGTATCCCAATGTCGGCGTGGGATTCTTCTATGCTGACGGCCTTCCAGTAGTCATCGTATTCGGGATGCGCTAGCCAGTCGTAGTAGTATGGCGCAAGCCCGTTCTGGAGTTCCGACATCTCGCCCATGGGCAGGTGTTGGAACCACTGCGTGAGGTCGTCCTTGGCGGCTATGAGCCGCTCTTGGTCTTCCGAGCGCAGCCGCAGGCGTTGGGAGAGGTTCGCCCAGTTCGCCGCCGCCAGCGCGCCCATCGCCCAAGACAGGTTGAATCCCAGCTCGAACGCGCCGCCCTGCCACGCCCAGCCTTCATGGTAGTCGGACGCGGTGACGCCGGGCGCGATGCCGGCGAGCGACGGCGCGCCCGATTTCGCCGCCAGCCACTGCGTAGCGCCAACGTAAGACACGCCGAACATGCCCACCTTGCCGCTGCACCACGGCTGAGACGCCACCCACTCTACGGAATCGTAACCATCGTTTATCTCGTTGAAGAATGTGTAGAACTCCCCCTCCGAGGCGTAGCGTCCGCGAACGTCCTGCACTACGACCGCGAAGCCGTGCGAGGCGGCGCGGATGACGTCGAGCGTGCCGGTGCGGTTCGATGGGGCGGTCTTGTCGTATGGCGTGCGCTGAAGCAGCGCAGGCACGGGGCCATCCACCCGCGGGCGGAACACGTCCGCGTAGGTGGTTACGCCGTCTCTCATCAGAATTGGAACGTTGTAGTCGAAAGTTACCGAGTAAGGAGCTGGCATTCGGGGAGCCTCCGCGGGGGCGAGTGGTGGAACGAGCCTGTAGGTGGGAATGTATCACAGCCGTCTGGAGCGGGCAACGAGCGGCGGCGCGCCGCCAATCCGCCAACGCGCGAATTGACGTATAATTAGGCGTAGAGACGCCTAGCGCGTCGTGTCAGCCCGAACCCAATCCGCCGCGCCGTCGGAGATTCGCATGAACCTGTCTAGCGTCCGAGAGTTGAACGAGCGCGTTCAGCGAGAATCCGACTTCCTCAATGAGCTGCTCGGCGAGATTCGCAAGATAGTCGTCGGGCAGGATACGCTCGTCGAGCGGGTTCTCATCGGCATACTCGCCGATGGACACATCCTGCTAGAAGGCGTGCCGGGCCTTGCCAAGACGCTGCTAGTCAAAACGGTCTCGCAGGCTATCAGCGGCGACTTCTCGCGGCTTCAGTTCACGCCAGACCTGCTGCCCGCAGACCTGCTCGGCACGCAGATATACAACCCGCGAACGTCGGAATTCACCGTACACAGGGGACCCATCTTCGCCAACTTGGTGCTTGCCGACGAGGTGAACCGCGCGCCCGCAAAGGTGCAGAGCGCGCTGCTCGAAGCGATGCAGGAGCGTCAGGTCACCATCGGCGACACGACGTTTCCGCTGGAGTCGCTCTTCTTGGTGCTTGCCACGCAGAACCCAATCGAGCAGGAAGGCACCTACCCGCTGCCGGAGGCGCAGGTGGACAGGTTCATGCTCAAGGTGATAGTGGACTACCCTGCGCGAGACGAAGAGCGAATGATAATCGACAGGATGACGGGCGAAGACCTGCCGGACACCGCCGCCGTAGTCACGCAAGACGACATCTTCAAGGCTCGCCAAATCGTCCGCTCGGTGTACGTGGACGAGAAGGTGAAGGAGTACATCCTAGATCTGGTGATGGCGACGCGCGACCCAAGCGGCGACGGCATAACCTACCTGAAGCCGCTCATCGCATACGGCGCGTCGCCGCGCGCGAGCATCTACATGGTAGCCGCCGCGCGCGCGCGCGCGTTCCTGCAAGGGCGCGGGTACGTGTCGCCGGAAGACATCAAGCAAATCGCTCCGGATGTGTTGCGCCACAGGGTGATTCCCACCTACGAGGCGGAAGCCGAAGACATCTCTTCCGCCGAAATCGTGGGGGACATCATCGACCATATCCACGTGCCTTGAGGGCTTGCCGATGCTGTCGCCCGAGCTGCTGGAGAAGATACGCCGAATAGAGATAACGGCTAGGCGGCTGGTGGTGGACGTGTTCGCGGGCGAGTACCAATCCGTGTTCAAGGGGCGCGGAATGGAGTTCGAGGAAGTCCGCCCGTACCACCCCGGCGACGACGTGCGGCGCATAGACTGGAACGTTACCGCGCGCATGGCAGCGCCGTTCGTGCGCCACTACAAGGAGGAGCGCGAGCTTACCGTGATGCTCGCCGTGGACGCGAGCGGATCCGCGGAGTTCGGCACGCGCGGCGGCTTCAAACGCGAGCTTGCCGCCGAGCTTGCGGCGGTTCTTTCGTTCGCCGCCACCACGAACAACGACCGCGTCGGGCTGCTGGTGTTCACGGACAAGGTAGAACTGATAGTCCCGCCGCGAAAGGGGCGCCGACACGTGCTTAGAATGGTGCGCGACTTGCTGGTGTTCGAGCCGGAAGGCAGGCGAACGGACATCGCGCTCGCGCTCTCCACCATAGGGCTGCTCTTGCGACAGCGCAGCATTGCGTTTCTCATATCGGACTTCATTGCGCCGGTGGACTCCTACCGCCTGCCGCTCGCCGCGTCTTCGCGCCGCCACGACCTGATAGCGGTGGACTTGCGCGACCCGGTGGAGACCGAGATTCCACCGGTGGGCATCATCGCGCTGGAAGACGCGGAGACGGGCGAGCTGGTCTGGGTAGACACGAGCGACGAGGCTTGGCGGCGCGCCTACAGAGACGAGGTTGGGCGCGCGGAGTACGAAAAGACGCGGCTCATGCTGTCGCTCGGCATAGACACCATATCGCTGGTGACCGGCGAGGAGTACGTGGGCGCGCTCAACGAGTTCTTCACGCGACGGGCGCGGAGGCTAACGAGATGACGCGCGCGGCGCTCGCGCTGATAGCGGCGGTCTGGATCTGGACGCTGAGCGCAAACGACGCGGCGGCGCAGACGACGCAACTGTCAGCCGGCCTGACCACGGACGCGGAATCGGTATCCGTAGGCGATGTGTTCACGCTCACGCTCACGGTCAGCCACCCGCGAGATTATCACGTAGTGTTTCCAGACCTGCCCGCGCAGTGGGGCGAGTTCGAGGTTCGCAGCCGAACGCCGCTTCCCGCCACTATAGACGACGACAGCGGCGTGGCGACGTCCGCCCTCGAAATCAGAGCCGCGCTGTTCGCGCCCGGGGCGCACTCCACGCCGCCGCTGAACGTGACCGCGATAAAGCCCGACGGCGTGGCGGTTTCCCACTCGGCGCGTCCGCTGGAGATAGAGGTCGTCCCAACGCTCGGCGCGGGCGACGACGCCCTAAAAGACATCCGCCCGCAGGCGACGATAGACCCTATTATCGATTCGCCGCTGATAGACGCCGCGACGGAGCGGCGGGGGCTGACGCTTGCCGCCGCAGGCGCGGTCGCGCTCATCGCGCTCGCGCTGATAGCCAACCACTACTGGCGACGCAAGACTATGCCGCAAGCCATCGCCATGGAGTCGCTCTCGCCGGAAGAAGCCGCGCTCGCGGAGCTGGACAGAATCGGCGCGCTCGACCTGCCGCGCGGAACAGCCGCCGCGACGCGCTACGCGATGATAGCCGACTGCCTGCGCGAATACCTGCGAGGGCAGTTCGGCATATCCGCGCTCGACATGACTACGACGGAAGCCGTAGCCGAGCTAGGGCGCAAGCCCGTGGGCGCGCCCGAGGTGAACGAGCTGGGCGACATTCTGAGAGAAGCCGATATGGTGAAGTTCGCGCGGTTCATGCCCGCGACTGAGGACGCGCTCAGGCTTCTACAAGCCGCAAAGTCCGCGGTGCGGGCGCTGACGACGGCGCAATCCCGAAATAGGGGCAGAGGCGGATACGCCACGGGCAGGTACACCAATTGAGCTTGGAATTCGCCACGCCCGCGCTGCTCTTGCTGCTTCCGGCGGCGCTCGCGCTCGCGCTGATGCCGCTGTACGCGCGCGGCTGGTCGCGCCCCGCCGGAATGCGGTTCGGCAGCGTCGCGGCGGCTGCGCGCGCCGCCGCCGGGTGGAAGCTAGCCGTCCGCCCGTACATAGCATCGCTGGGCTGGATAGCGCTAGCGCTGCTCGTCATCGCCGCCGCGAGACCGCAATCCAGCGAATCGCAGGTGGTCATCGACGGCGAGGGGGTGGATATCGCGCTCGCGCTGGACATCTCAGGCTCCATGGCGGCGTTCGACTTCGCGCCCGAAAGCCGGCTGGAAGCCGCGAAGCATGTCATCGCGGAGTTCATAGAGCAGCGCGAATACGACAGAATAGGCATGGTGGTGTTCGCAAGCGACGCTTTCGTGTACAGCCCGCCGACTATAGACCACAATGCGCTAAAGCTGATGCTGGCAGACGTCAAGCTGGCGCACGAACTCCGTCTGGAAGACGGCACCGCCATCGGCATGGGGCTTGCGGCGGCTGCGAACATGCTCAAAGATTCGGAAGCCGAAAGCAAAGTCATCGTTCTGCTGACCGACGGCATCAACAACAAGGGAGAGGTTCACCCGCTCACCGCGGCGGCGGCGGCCGAGACGCTCGGCATCCGCGTCTACACCGTAGGCATGGAGAACGGACAGGGGACGACTCGTCGCGGCTTGCGGCGGTTCGACGTGGACGAAGACATGCTGCAAGAGATTGCCGACAAGACGGGCGGGCGATACTTCCTCGCAACCGACAGCGAGGGTCTGCGCGTTACATACGATGAGATAAGCGACTTGGAGAAATCGGACGTGGAAGTGGCGGTGTACACCCAGCGGCAAGAGCTTGCCGGCTGGCTGCTAGCCGCAGCCGCCGCGCTGCTGTTCCTAGAGCTTGCGGCGCTGGGAACCGTATGGCGATCCGCGCCGTAGCCCAAGAATAGATATGAAATGACATTCGCAAACCCACAGTATCTGCTCCTGCTGGCGGCTGTGCCGCTTGCGGCGGCTATCGTCTACTGGGCTTCGCGTCGGCGAAGCGCGGCGCTGTCCCGCATCGGCGACCGTCATCTGCTGGATAGGCTGGTGGCGAGCGCGAACGCCAAGGGCAGGCTCGCCAAGAACCTGCTCGCCATAGCAGCCATCGCGCTAGCCGTAATCGCCATCGCGCGCCCGCAATGGGGAGAGACGACGCAGGTGGTCGAGCGGCGCGGCGTTCAGCTGATGGTCGCGCTGGACATCTCGCGCTCCATGCTTGCCGAAGACGCCAAGCCCAACCGTCTGGAGCGCGCCAAGCTGGAGATTGCAGACCTAATGAGCAGGCTGCACGGCGACGAAATGGGCTTGACGCTGTTCGCGGGAAGCGCGTTCGTGCAATTCCCGCTGACTTTCGACTACGCCACCGCGCGAACGTTCCTAGACAGCGCGCATCCATCTATGATTACGCGGCAAGGCACGGCTATATCCGAGGCGATAGACATATCCATCAGGGGATTGGACAGCGATCGAGCGGGGCAGAAAGCTATTCTCGTCATCACCGACGGCGAGGATCAGGAGGGATACCCCATACTAGCCGCCGAACGCGCGGCGGACGCGGGAATCGTCGTATACACGATGAGCGTCGGCGGCAGCGAGGGCGAGCCTATCCCGATACGCGACGCTTGGGGAAGGCTGTTGGACTATCGAGAAGACAGGCGGGGCAACATGGTCATTTCGCGCGTGGACGAAGACGCCTTGCGGAAGATAGCCGAGGCGGGCGGCGGCAAGCATATCGCGCTTGGCGGCGGCGCGAACGCGGCGGCGCGGTTCGCGGCGGATCTGGAAGAGTTGCAAGAGGCGGTTATCGAAGACGAGATAACCAACAACAAGGTGGAGCGCTTCCAGTGGTTCGCGGGCGGCGCGGCGGCGCTGCTGTTCGCGGCGCGGCTGATACCGGAGACGCGCCGCAGACGCTCCCCCACCCGCCTGCTGAGGTCGGACGCATGAATGCGACGCTCGCCACTATAGCCATAGTCGCGCTGCTTGCGGCAGCGGCTGCCGCCGCCGCGTGCGCGCCGGGCGATGGACTCTCCAAGCCATTGCTGAAGGACGACGGCGCGTCCGCAATCGAAGAGGGCAACGCCGCGTTCGACTCGGACGACCTATCCTCCGCGCTCGACGCATACTCCGACGCGCAAGAAGCTATGCCCGACAGGCCGGAGCCTCTCTACAACTCGGCTAACACGCTCTACCGCCAGAAGCGCTACGACGAGGCTATCGAGGCATACGACCGACTGTTGGCGGACGACATGACGGCGCTTTCGGATATATCCATGTTCAATCTGGGCAACGCGCTGTTTGCGAACGGCAATTACGAGCAGGCGGTCGAGACGTACAAACAAGCTCTGCGCCTAGACCCGAACAACGAGGACGCCAAGCACAACTTGGAGCTTGCGCTGGCGCATATCCCGACGCCAACGCCCGTTCCCACGCCGACGCCAACGCCGACCCCGACACCCCAGCAAGAGGGTCAGCAAGGTCAGCAGCAAGACGATCAGGAACAGCAAGGCGATCAGCAGGGCGACGAAGAGGGAGATCAGCAGAACGAAGAGGGAAATCAGGAAGGGGACGGAGGGCAACAGGAAGCGGGCGGCGATCCGCAAGACGCCGGCGAGGGCGAGGGAGAAGGCGACACGCAGCCGCTCGATCAGCCTATTCCGCCGTCGGGCTTGACCGAACAACAGGCGATGCAGCTGCTGGAAGCCGTCGGGGAGAACGCCGAGCCGCTTCAGAACGCGATACAGCGCTCGAACTTCCCAAGCAGACCGCCGCCGGAGCGAGACTGGTGATTTTCATGCAAAGAACAGCCGCTGTGAAGACAAGCAAAGCGGCGCTGGCGGCGCTAGCGCTGGCGACGCTCTGCGTTAGCCTGCTATCCGGGCATGCGACGGCGCGCGCGCAGACCAAGCCGCCCGACGTAACGGCATACGTGGACGACTCCGACATATCGCTTTCGGAAATGTTGACGCTGACAATCGAGATAAGCGACATTCCCAACGCGCGAGCGCCCGCGCTCCCCCCCATAGACGGGCTGATTCTGACTGGCACTTCCGTCAGCAGCGTCCACACCGTCGACAACGGCGTGTATTCCGCCGTGTCCAAGTTCCAATACAGATTTCAGCCCACGCGCACAGGCGTTATCGAGATAGACCCCATAGAGGTGCGCGCGGGCGGCGCGGTTCTGCATACCGACCCGATTACGGTGACGGTTAGGCTGACGAGCTGGCGGGATCCCACGACGCTGAGACAGTCTCCCGACGGACTCGGCGTCCAAGAGTTCTTCTCGCAAGCGTTCGTAGACGACGAAGCGCCGTACATCGGCGAGCAGATTACGCACACGTTCAAGTTCTTCTCGACGGATACGATACGACGCCCTACGTACAACGCGCCGGACTTCGCCGGCTTTTGGAACAAGGGACAGACCGTCGACGACATCGACAACGTACTCTCCAACGGGAAGCGATACGCGGTTACGGAGATAGAGACCATCCTCTTCCCGCAGCTTGCGGGGGATATCGCTATCGAGCCGGGCAGCATGTCTGTTCAGACGGGTTTCTTCGGCAGCCGCAAGCAGGATATCGAATCTGAGCGGATTGTGTTGAACGTGAGGCAGCTTCCCGCCAACGAGCCGCCGAGCTTCACGGGCGCGGTGGGAAAGTACCGCATCTCAGCGTCCGCAGACGCCAGCGCCGTAGAGCTGGGCGAGCCGCTCAGCCTCACGGTCGAGATTAGGGGCGAGGGCAACTTCGAGACGCTCCCCGAACCTGCTTGGCAGCCGATAGCGGGATGGCGCGCGTTCGACCGCGACACCAACTACCGCATGGGGGTTGCGGACGGCAATGTCCGGGGCGTCCGCACGTTCGAGCGCGCGCTAGTGCCGGACGTGTCGGGAGACTACGAGCTGCCGCCTATCGACTACAGCTACTTCGACCCGGACTTGGAAGAGTACGTAACAGTATCCACCGAGCCGTTGAGCGTACACGTGCTTGCGGGACCGGGCGGCGCGGCCGAGCCGCCGGCGGCGGGCGCGGTCGACGATGCCGACGCAATCGAGGACATCCGTTACAACAAGCCTCCGCCGCCCTCGATAGGCGTCGCGCGTCCGCCGCTCTCGTCCAACGGCGCGTTCTTGGCGCTGTGGGCTGCGCCTATCGTAGTTGCGCTGGCGTCGCTCGCGTGGATTGCGGCGCATCGCGTTCGGGCGATGGCGGCTGCGCGCGCGGCCGAGCCGCCGGACGCCGCCGAGCTTGCGCTGGCGCGGCTGGCGGAGCTAGAGCCGGGCGCGTCGGCGTCGGACGCGGCGGCAAGCGCGCTGAGGGCGTACTTGGACGCGGCTCTAGGGCGTCCGTCCGGCGGCATTCCGCCCGAAGAGATAGCCGCTCGGCTCGAATCGCTAGGCGCGTCCGCCGCCACCGCCGCCCGCGTAGCCGACGCGCTGGCGGCTATAGACGAGATGCGGTTCGCGCCGGCGGGCATGGCGGATTCCCGACGCGACGCGCGTGAGATAGCCGATGTGGTTCGCGCGCTCGACGGGGAGCTTTCGAGATGACGCAATGGGCGGCGACAATCGGCGCGGCGCTAATCGCCGCTCTCGGCGGGCTGAACGCGGCATCCGCCGACGAGCCGGCGGACCTCTCCGCTTTCGCGACGGCAAACCTGCTGTTCGACAAGAAGAACTACGAAGACGCGGCGAGCAGCTACGAGCGGTTGATTGGGCTTGGATACGAAGACCCCACGCTGTACTACAACCTAGCCAACGCCTACTACCGAACCGACGACTTCGGACGCGCGCTGCTCAACTACCTGCGCGCCAGTCGCCTCGCGCCGCAGGACGAAGACATCGCGGCGAATCTCGAGCTGGTTCGGGATCATATAGGCGGCGCGGAGTCTCGTCGTCGCCCCGCGCTGGCGCAGATAGCGGGCTGGGCGCGCTGGGTGTCGCCGGATGCGGCGTCGGCGCTGGCGCTGGCGTGCTGGCTCGCGCTCGGCGCGTTGGGCGCGGCGGCGGCGTGGAACGCGCGAGCGCGGCGGTCTAGCGCAACAAGGCGGCTCGCGGCGCTAGCCATCGTAGGGCTTGCGATATTCGGCGCGCTAGCCGTCGGCGGGCGCGTCGACCGCGCGCAGTGGGAGCGGCTAGGCGTGGTCACCAACGAATCCGCCGAATTGTTCGACACGCCGAGCGAGCGAGGCCGCAGCCGCCTCACCCTAAGCGCGGGGCGTGAAGTAGACCTGCGCGAAACCCGCGCGGGCTGGACGCGCGTCCATCTCCCAAATACGGACATAGAGGGGTGGACGCGCGCGGCGGACGTGGAGCCGGCGCTGCTCGAAGGGAGATGAGCGCGTCGAAAGCGCGTCTCCCCGCAATGCGCCGATAGAAGTCCCATTGCGCCATTTCAGCGAAGCCGCAATCCTCAGCGCGGCAACGCCGGGTTTCCCCGCCTAGACTCCGTAAACAACGAAATCGCGCTCACCCCCGAAATCTGCATGAACCGCAGTTCAGGCAATGCGGCGGAGACCGAAGAAGGAGAAAATGAAGACAACGCGCCACTTCACCGCCACAGGCTTCATCGCGCGGCGGGGGTGCGTCGCGCTGCACTGGCACGCCAAGGTCGAGGCGTGGCTTCCCCCCGGCGGCCACATCGAGCCGAACGAGGACCCCGCGCAAGCCGTCGTCCGCGAGGCGCTGGAGGAGACGGGGCTTGCCGTCGAGATAATGCCGACCGCGCCTGTGTTGCGTCTGGACTACCCGCAGCAGGTTCATCCCCCCTTCACCATCATGATCGAAGACATAGACGACCCGGTGGAGGGGTTTCACCAGCACATAGACATGATCTATTTCTGCCGTCCGGCATCGGAAGGCGGCGCGCTGGCGGACGGCTGGCGCTGGGTGTCGCGGCGCGCGCTGGAGCGCGGCGACTCGCTCCGAACGGCGGACGGCGCGGAATGCCCGCCGCCGGAAGACGTGCGCCTGCTGGGGATGCGGGCTATCGACTGGGCGGAAGGCTGCGAGGCGTCCGCCAGCGCTTGAACAATCGCGGAATTCCTGTAAACTGTTCACGCCTCGAACCTGAACGCGCGTCGGGTTCGAGGCGCGCGGCGGCATACGCCGCAACCGATTTTTGCAAACGCTTTGCGGACGGGAGAGATTAATGGCAGATACGCTGACGGACAAGGTAGCCATCGTCACCGGCGCCGGACGAGGCATCGGGCGAGGCATCGCAATGGCGATGGCGGCCGAGGGCGCGAAGGTTATCGTGAACGACCTTGGCGGCGCGGTGGACGGCACGGGCGCGTCGAACAGCCCGGCGGACGAGGTCGTAGCCGAAATAAAGGCGAACGGCGGCGAAGCGACCGCCAACTACAACTCCGTCGCCACAATGGAGGGCGGCGAAGCTATCGTGCAATCCGCGCTCGACAACTACGGCAAGCTAGACATAGTGGTAACCGTAGCCGGCATCTTGCGCGACAGAATGATCTTCAACATGACCGAAGAAGAGTGGGACGACGTAATAGACGTTCACCTCAAAGGCACGTTCACCGTGTGCAAGTTCGCCGCTATCCTGTTCAGGCAGCAGCGCTCCGGGCGGATAATCACGTTCGCTTCCGAGTCCGGCTTGTTCGGCAACACGGGTCAGGGCAACTACGCCGCCGCCAAGTCCGGCATCGCGGGGTTCACAAAGGTGGTGGCGCGCGATCTGGGCAGATACGGCGTAACCGCCAACTCTATCTGCCCGCGAGCCGCGTCGCGCATGACGGCGACGGTGCCGGACGTGGCGCGACAGATGCGCTCCGGACGACAGGAAGGCGAACGCGCGCCTACGCCGCAAGGGCCTATGGACCCGGACGACATTGCGCCGTTCGTGTGCTATCTGGCGAGCGATCTCGCGGCGGATGTGAACGGGCAAACGTTCCTCGTGTACGGCGGCAACATCACGCTGCTGTCTCTGCCGCGCCGCGTTCGAACCATGTTCAAGCGCGGTCAGTGGGAATTGGACGAGCTGAAGGAGCTTGTGCCGCAGCACATCACGCGCGGCTTGCCCAACCCATCGCCGCCGCAGCCGCCGCGACAGCGCGCCGGCTGACGACGCTCCGCAACGCATACCCCCAAAGACTACACAGCGCCACAACGGGAGAAACCGCAATATGGGAGACCTGCTGAAAGACAAAGTCGCCATCGTCACCGGATCCGGGCGAGGCATTGGGCGCGGGATAGCTATGCTGTTCGGCGCGGAGGGAGCGAAAGTCGTCGTCAACGACATTGGCGGCGCGGTGGACGGCACGGGCGCGTCGAACAGCCCGGCGGACGAGGTCGTCGAGCGCATCCGCGAGGCGGGCGGCGAGGCGGTAGCCAACTACGACTCCGTAGCCACTATGGAGGGCGGCGAGAACATCGTCAAAACCGCGCTGGACAACTTCGGCAGGCTGGACATCGTAGTCACGCCCGCCGGCATCCTGCGCGACCGCATGGTGTTCAACATGACCGAACAAGAGTGGGACGACGTGATAGCCGTTCACCTCAAGGGCACGTTCACCGTGTCCAAGTTCGCGTGCATTCTCTTTCGCCAGCAGCGCAGCGGCTGCATCATAACCTTCTCGTCCACATCCGGGCTGTACGGCAATTCGGGACAGTCCAACTACGGCGCGGCTAAGGACGGCATAGCCGGCTTCACGCGCGCGGTGGCGAGAGACATGGGACGATACGGCGCGCGAGTCAACGGCATCTCGCCGGGCGCGAACTCGCGCATGACCGCCACCGTGCCGGACTCGGCGCGCCAGATTCGCGCGGCGTCGGGCATCCAGAGCGGCGGCGCGGCGCGCGCGCTCGAGTTGCGCCGCGAACCCGAAGACATCGCGCCGTTCGTAACGTGGCTGGCGTCCGACGAAGCCAAAGACGTGAACGGCTACATCTTCCACGTAACCGGCGGCGAAATCTCGCTGATGAACAACCCCGAACCAGCCCGCACGCTCCAGAAGAACGGACGCTGGGCGGTCGAGGAGATAGCGGCTATGTTCCCCGGCACGCTCGGGATGGACATGGTGAACCCCGCGCCGCGACAGCCCGCCAGACCGAGATAGTAGCCAACCGCAAGGCAGCGGCTCCGAGCGCCGCGCCCCCAGCCCATCGGAGGTTCGCGCCGTGAACCCGCTAGAGTCTAAGAATCTCGGCAAAACCGGCGTGCGCGTCACTAGGATGGGGCTTGGCGGCGCGCCGCTCGGAGCGCTGTCGGGCGACGACGGGCGCGCCATCGCGGTCGCAACCGCAAGACGCGCCTACGAACTCGGCATCCGCTTCTTCGACACCGCCCCGCTGTATGGGCGCGGCAAGAGCGAACGATTCTACGGACAAGCCTTGTCCGAATACGACAGGGACAGCTACATCCTCTCATCCAAAGTAGGGCGCGTGCTGGACCTCGACGCGCCATCGCCAACGACGGCCGACGTATACGCCGATACTCCGCCATACGACGTTCGGTTCGACTTCAGCCGCGACGGTGTGCTGAGATCCATCGAAGAGAGCATAGAGCGGCTGGGGCTGGACAGAATCGACGTCGCGCTCATCCACGACCCGGACGACCACTGGGAGCAGGCAATAACCGAAGCCTATCCGACGCTCGCCGAGCTGAGATCTCAGGGCGTCGTTGGCGCGATAGGCGCGGGGATGAACCAATGGCGGATGCTCGCTAGGTTCGCGCGAGAGGGCGATTTCGACTGCTTCCTGCTCGCGGGACGCTATACCCTGCTAGACCACTCCGGCTTGGAAGAGCTGTTGCCGCTGTGCGCGGAGAAGAGAATCAGCGCGATACTCGGCGGCCCTTACAACAGCGGCGTGTTGGCGTCCGATCTCGGAGCGGATACGACGTACTTCTACGAGCGCACCCCGCCCGACGTGCTGGAAACCGCAAAGCGGATCGCGGTGATCTGCGAACGTCACGGCGTTCCGCTCAAGGCTGCCGCGCTTCAGTTCGGATTGGCGCACCCCGCGGTTGCGGCGACTATCCCGGGCGCGCGCAATCCTGCGGAAGTGGAAGAGAACCTCGCAATGGCGTCGCTCGACCTGCCGCCCGATTTGTGGGACGAGCTCGAGGCGGAACGGCTGATTCCGCAGGACGCGCCAACGCCGGAGTAGGCTCCACCCGCGCCCAGCGGATTTCCGCAATTTTCGACCCTGCGGCTAGTATCACGCTTCGCGCCACGCGGCGCTAAACTGGATGCGTAGGCATCCACGCGGCGGGCGGAGATACGGAAATGACGCAGCGCGAACCTGCCGACGAGCGAGGCGGCGGGTGGAAGAACAAGCTGTACTTCGGCGACAACATCCACATCCTGCGTGAGATGGACGCCGAAAGCGTAGACCTCATCTATCTCGACCCGCCCTTCAACTCCAACGCCACCTACAACGTGCTGTTTCGCGAGCGGAGCGGCGAGGAGTCGGCGGCGCAGATAACCGCGTTCGATGACACGTGGCGCTGGAGCATGGAGTCCGAATACGCCTACCGTGAGGTGGTGACGGATGGGCCAGAGAAGCTCGGCAGGCTGCTTCAGGCAATGCGCGACTTCCTCGGACAGAATGACATCATGGCATACCTTACCATGATGTCGCAGCGCATGGCGGAGCTTCACCGCATCCTCAAGCCGACCGGCAGCATATATCTGCACTGCGATCCAACCGCGAGCCATTATCTGAAGCTGCTCTTGGATGCTACTTTCGGCAGCGAGAACTTCCGACGGGAGATTATCTGGCAGCGCTCGCGGTCTCACGGCGGGGCAAGCAGCTACAACTCGGTGCATGACACCATTTTCTACTACTCCAAAACCCGCTCTATCGTGTGGAACCCTCAGTACCAGCCTCACGACGTCGATTACATCGAGACTCACTACCGTCTCGTAGACAACGATGGACGGCATTATCAGCTAATATCCGCTACAGGTTCGGGGCCGGGTCCATTGAGGAGATTTGGAGACAGAGTTCTCGAACCACCGTCAGGGCGTCATTGGGCGTGGGATCAGAATAGAATCGACCGGCTCATGAGCGAAGATAGAATCGTTTTTACGAGAACGGGCATGCCTAGATACAAGCGTTACCTCGATGACTCGCCCGGAACTCCCCTAACCGACACGTGGACCGACATCAACCCCATAAACTCCCAAGCCCGCGAGCGCGTCGGCTACCCTACCCAGAAGCCCGAAGCGTTGCTAGACCGCATCATCCGCGCCAGCAGCAACGAGGGAGACGTCGTCCTAGACCCGTTCTGCGGATGCGGAACAGCCATCGCGGTCGCCGAACGGCTTGGGCGCAGGTGGATAGGCATCGACATAACCCACCTCGCCATATCCATCATGAAGAGCCGGCTTCACGACACCTTCGGCAGCGAGCTTTCCGAGTACGACATCATAGGCGTTCCGCAAGACCTAGAAAGCGCCCGCTCGCTCGCGGTGGAGAGCGAACACGATGGACGCTACCAGTTCGAATACTGGGCGCTCGGCTTGGTCAACGCGCGCCCGTCCGGGGGCGGCAGGCGAGGCGCGGACTCCGGAGTGGACGGCTTCATCGACTTCTTCGACGACAACAGCGGCAGAGCGAAGCGGATAGTCGCGCAGGTCAAGAGCGGCGGCGTTCAGCGGAGCCAGATAGCCGCCCTCAAGGGGACATGGAGCGCGAGAAAGCCGAAATAGGGCTGTTCATCACGCTCAGCCCGCCTACGCGCCCCATGCTTCAGGAAGCGGCGGCGGCGGGCGTGTACGTCCCGGAGTTCTTCCCAAACCGCCGCTATCCGCGATTGCAGATTCTGACCGTCGAAGATCTGCTGGCGGGAGCCGAAGCCCAGTATCCGCGCTTCGCGCCGGACGCCACCTTCCGCCGCGCGCCGCGCAGCCGAAGCGCTCTAGGCGAGCAGAGCAGCTTCGCGTGAAACCTGAGCGCGTATCGCAACCGAAATTGGTATGATGCGCTCCAGAATCGCCTACATCGCCCAAAGGAAGGATGCCATGCCAACCATAGACGCCGACCGACTGACCTCCATCGCCGCCGCCCTGCTCGTGGGAAGCGGCGCGAGCGCTGAGGAGGCGGAGATAATCTCTCGCCACTCAGTGGGCGCAAACCTATCGGGACACGACTCGCACGGCATCATACAGATACCTACGTACATAGACCGCGTCGAGCGAGGCCACATCGTGCCGGGCGCGCCGTTCGAGATAACGCGCGACACGCCCACGACCACCGTAGTCGATGGACATTGGGGATTCGGGTACGTCGTATCCGAACGGCTGATGCGAATCACCATAGACAAAGCGAAGCGAAGCGGCGTAGCCGCAGCCACCGTGTTTCGGCAGAGCCACGTCGGGCGCGTCGCGGATTACCCGATCATGGCGGCGAAAGAGGGCATGATAGGCATGATGACGGCGGACTCCGGGCGCTCCTCGAAATCCGTCGTGCCGTTCGGCGGACGCGAGCCGCGGCTAGGCACCAACCCCATCTGCATTGCCATGCCGTCCAACCTCGAAGGCGTCATGTTCATAGACATGGCGACGAGCGCAGTCGCAGCCGGCAAGCTGGGCGTGGCGGTGGCGCGCGGCGCCCAGGTGCCGGAGGGCTGGATACTAGACAGCGAAGGCAACCCGTCCACGGACCCCAACGACCTCCGCAACGGCGGCGCGGTGCTTCCGCTCGGAGGGCCTGAGGGACACAAGGGATACGGCTTGTCTGTCATGGTCGAGATACTGTCCGGCATCCTCACAGGGCTAGGCTTCGGACACGACCCATCCGGCAGGCACAACGACGGCTGCTTCATGGCGGCGTTCGACGTTGCGGCGTTCCGCGACGCCGACGAATTCGAGGCGGAGGTCACCGAGTTCGCGCGCTACCTGAAAAGCTCGCCGCCAGCCGCAGGCTTCGACGAGGTGTTCTACCCCGGAGAGCTGGAACACATGCGCGAAACTCAGCTGCGCGCCGAGGGCATCTTCGTAGAGGATGCGACGTGGGAGCGGCTGCGCGCGCTGGCCGCCAAGTACGGAGTAGCCGAATCGCTCGGCTTGGCGTGACGCGCGCAGCAGCCGCCCACACGCGACGGGTTACGCGATGTTCGCCTCCGCGCTCGTGTCCCTCAGCCACGTCGGGCGGATGATTAGCTCAGGTATCGCGGCTCGCTGCGGGAGGCGAGCGATTAGCGTTATGGCTTCCGCCGTGTCTTCCGCCGTCACCATCGTCTCGCGCGCCTCGGCGTCCGGCACGACAGGCCTGCCGTCTAGGATGGGCGTGTCCACTTCGCCGGGTATCACCACGCTGGCGCGGATGCCGGTGTTGCGAAGCTCGGCATTTAGGAAGCCGGTGAAGTTGATAACCGCCGCCTTCGCAGCGCTGTAGCTCATCCCCGCGAGCGGGCTGCCGCCGAGACCCGCCATAGACGACACGTTGATTATCGTCCCCTGCCCCGCCTCTTTCATTGCGGGAACGACCGCTTGCGTACAGAACACGGAGCCGACTAGGTTGCTCTCGTAGACGCTTCGGAGGTCGTCCGGCGTCGTCGTGAGCAGCATGCGGCGCGGCGAGCTGTGTCCCGCGTTGTTGACCAGCACATCCACCTTGCCGTGTCTGCCCAGAACTTCCCCGACCATGCCGAAAACGCCGTCTTTGTCGCCTACGTCTACGCTGTAAGCCTCCGCCGCGCCGCCGGCCGCCGCTATCTCGGCTCGCACCGCTTCGACTTTGGACGCCGTGCGCCCTACCGCCACGACGACGGCTCCTTCGGCCGCCATCATCAGCGCGGACGCCCGACCGATGCCGCTGCCGCCGCCAGTGATTATGCAGACGCTGCCTTTCAGACCCATTCCGTTCCTCCCGCGGGGCGCTCCCCGCTTTGTCTTGGCTCGATTCCGCGTCTATGGTAGCAGGCTCAGCGCCAAAAGCCCCACTAAGACCACGAACAAGCCGACGTACTGAATCAGGGCGAGCCGCTCGCGGAACAGAACGATTCCGCCCGCGATTGGAACCACTGGATACGCCGTGGACGCCGCCGCGACTATCCAGAGAACGCCAACCTGCGAACCGCGCGTGAACGCGAACATGGCTAAGCTCTCCACGAGCGCGGCGGCGGCCACCAACGCAGTCAGCCGCCAGCTCATGCCGCGCCAGGGCCAATCGCGCCGGACGACGACGACGGGCGACAGCATGGCGACGAGGAATATCCGCGTGAGGTAGATGGGCGCGAACCAGCCCATATCTCTGGCGAGCGCGCCGATGGCGAACTGCCAGAAGCCGGCGGCGATGCACACGAGAATCGCCAGCGCGACGCCCATCCCCAGCGCCGCTCTTCCCGTCCTCAGCGCGCGCCAGTCCACCGACGCCAGCGCGACGCCGCCGAACGTCGCGCCGATGGCGGCTATCTGCCAGCCGCTGACGGATTCTCCCAGCGCTATCACGGCAAGCCCGACGACGACCGCGCTGTGCGCCGCCACTATAGGCGCAACCAGCGCGATGGGGCCAATCTGAAGCGCCTTGAAGAATCCGAGATAGAACAGAGCCACCAGCGCGGTAATTCCGCCCATGAGCGCCCAGTCGAATGGAGCTAGCCCGCCAAGCTCGCCGCTGACGAGCGCGTACACGCTCATCCCCGCGCCGCTGAACAGCTGAAGCAGGAAGACCGAGCGCAGCACTCCCAGACGTCTAGTCAGCCCGGCGGATATGACGTCGGAGACGCCGATGCCGATACCGAAGCCCAACCCGTACAGTACGCTTGCGAATACCATGCGAAGACATCCGACGGCGCGCTATCGGCGCGGATGCGACGGCGCCATCATCCGAAGAATGCCGCGCCTATCAGACTGCCGGCGACATAGGTAACGGCCGCCGCGAACCCGCCGACGAGCAGCATCTTGACGCCGCCCCAAACTAGGCTGCGTCCCGATTCCGCCGCTACGAGCGCGCCGACTACTGCGAGCGCGACTCCGCTCAGCGCGGCGCTCAGCGTCAGGCTCGACGCGACTCCCGAACCGAGATCGAAGAGGTATGGAACGATTGGGACGATTGCGCCAACCGCGAACGCCGCGAACGAGCTGGAAGCCGCGCCGAACGGCGAGCCTAGCTCGTCAGGAACCAGCCCAAGCCGCTCGCGCGCTATCGTGTCCAACGCCGCTTCCGGGCGCGACATGAGGCGGCGGGCGACTGCGCGCGCCTCCGTCTCGGCAAGCCCTTTGCCGACGTATATCTCCGCGAGATCCCGCTCCGCCCGCTCAGGGGCGGCGTCGAGGCGGGCGGACTCGCGCTCTATCTGATGCCGATACACGTCCGCTTGGCTGCTCACCGAGATCCACTCCCCGGCAGCCATCGAAAAGGCTCCAGCCAGCAGCCCCGCGATTCCCGCTATTAGAACGACTTGGGGGTCCTGCGAGCCGCCGGCGACGCCCATGACGAGGCTCAGATTGGAGACCAAGCCATCGTTCACGCCCAGCACCGCCGCGCGCAGGTTGCCGCTTGCGAGCAGCCAGCCTTCTATCAGAGCCGAGCGCGAGCGGCGAGCGTCTTCGCGGCTATCCCCGTCCCTTCCCATCTAGCCGACAGCCGACGCGCCGACGCGCTCCGACAGCCGAAGCCGTATCTTCTTGAGGCGATCCACGTTGGGCTTGTCGGGCCCCTTCTTGCCTGCGCCCGGCACTTCCAGCACGAACGGAACACTCCGCATCGCAGGATGCGCCATGATAGCCTCGAAGCCTTCTAAGCCGATGTAGCCCTCGCCGATGTTCTCGTGGCGGTCGACGCCAGACCCCAACTCGACCTTGGCGTCGTTGGCGTGAACCACCACCAGCTTGTCTAGCCCGATATGGTCGTCGAACTCGTTCATCGCGGCGTCCATGCCGTCCTCGCTAGCGATGTCGTAGCCGGCGGCGAAGCAGTGCTCGGTGTCGAGGCAGACCGCGAGCCGCTCGCTGTCTACGGCGGCGAGCATCGCGCCAATTTCCTCGAAAGACGCGCCGAGCTGCGCGCCCATGCCCGCGCTGTTTTCGACTACTAGCTCGGGACCCTCCGGGCTGGCGTCCAATACCCGCGAGAGCGCGTCTGCGGCTTGCCCCAGAACCGCCTCGAACCCGCGCCCCTTGTGGCTTCCGGCGTGAAACACCACGCCAGCCGCGCCTATCATGGCGGCTACCTCCATGTTGCGAACCAGACAGGCGACGGACTTTTCCAGCATTTCGGGCGCGCCCGCGATGTTGACCAGATAGCTGCCGTGAATGTACACGGGGCAAATGTCGCTGTCCGCCGCCCCCTGCGCGAACTTCTCCACGTCGCCTTCGGTCAGCTTCCGAAACCGCCAAGCGCGCGGCGAAGACGCGAATATCTGAATCGTCTCCGCGCCCAGACCTTCCGCGCGGCGGAAAGCGGTGTGTAGTCCTCCGGCTGTCGAAACGTGCGCGCCGATTTTCATGCCGTCGCCTCCTGCGGCTTGCTAGTTTCATTCTAGTCTAGTGCGCGCCCGCGCGCGATTCTAGCGGATGGACGCCGCCTAATTGCCCACTCAGAGAGAATCGCAAAATCCCCCTCTCCCCTTTACTAGTGAGGGGTTCCCTTGCTCAGGCGACGCGATTGCCCGCGCCGCGCCGCTCGGATACAATGCGAGCGCAGACGCGACGAGCGAATCGGGAGGCTGCCAATGAGCTTGAACACGATAGCCATACTAAGCCCGGGAGACATGGGGCATGGCGTCGGCGGGGCGCTGAAGGCGCATGGCTACGACGTGATAACCTGCCTAGACGGACGCAGCGAGCGCACGAAACGGCTTGCGGAATCCGCCGGCTTCCGCGATGCGCCCACGATCGCGGACATGATTTCGCAGGCGGACTTGATAATGTCGATACTCGTGCCTTCCCACGCTGTCGGCGTCGCCCGGCAGGTGGCGGACGCTATGCGGGAGGCGAAAGTCTCGCGCCCATTCGCAGACTGCAACGCGGTGTCGCCCGCCACTACGCGCCTGATGCGCTCCATCATCGCCGACGCGGGCGGAGAGTACATAGACGGCGGCATCATCGGCGGTTCGCCGGCGCGGGGAGCGGAGCCGCGCATATACGTGTCTGGCCCGCGCGCCGCCCTCATGGAAGAGCTGGACGGCAAAGGCATCCGCGTTCCCAACCTCGGCGCGGAGATCGGGCGCGCGTCCGGCATCAAGATGTGCTACGCATCCATGACAAAAGGCACGAACGCGCTGCGCGTCGCCATGCTGTCCACCGCGCAGTCTCTCGGCTTGTTCGACGAGTTGGCGGCGGAGCTTGCCCACAGCCAAAGCGGGGCGCTGGCGGCTATGGAGGGCGGAATCCCAAGCCTGCCCGCCAACGCCGGCAGATGGATAGGCGAGATGGAGGAGATAGCGGCTACGTTCGACGCGGAAGGCGTGTCGCCGGGGTTCCATCAGGGCGCGGCGGCGATGTTCCGACTGCTGGCGGCTACGCCGTTCGCGGACGAAAGCCCGGAGAGCGTGGACAAGAACCGCTCGCTCGCGGACACGATAAGGGCGGTCGTCGATCAGCTGCCAAAAGACGCGGCGAGCGAGGCGGCGGATTGAAGGCGCTATTCGTAGCGCAGCCCGGCGCGTCGCCTGAGCTGGAGACGCGCGACGCGCCGACGCCCGAGGCGAAGAGCGGCGAAGTAGTAATCGAGGTTGCCGCCGCCGGCGTCTGCGGACACGACATCGCCATAATGACCGGACTCTTGCGGCGGGGCGTCGATCACGGCGTGATACTCGGACACGAAATATCCGGGCGCGTCGCGCAGGTTGGCGACGTCGTAGACGGCGTATCCGAGGGAGACCGCGTAGTGGCGTCGCTAACCGCGTCTTGCGGAGAGTGCGACAGATGCGCCAACGGGCTGGATTACAGATGCCGGATAGGGCGAGGCGTGGGGCATGGCGTAAACGGCGGGTTCGCTGAGTTCGTCCGGCTGCCCGCCGCGAGCATCCTACACCTGCCGGATGGCGTCGACGACATGGTTGGCGCGGCGCTGATAGCGTGTCCGATAGGCGTGTGCGTCCGCGCGGCGACCGAGGCGGCGCGGCTTGCCGCCGGAGAGACGGCGGCGGTCAGCGGAGCCGGCGGCGGGCTAGGCGTTCACGCGGTTCAGACAGCGGCGGCGCTAGGCGCAGCCGTGTTCGCGGCTACGTCGTCCCCCGAAAAGCTGGACGCGCTCGAACGATACGCGCCCGGCGGCGTGATTCTCGGCGGAGAGCTGGACTTCTCCGAACTGGTGATGGCGTTTACAGAAGACCGCGGCGCGGACGTGGTCATAGACACTGTTGGCTCAGCCACATTCCGAAGCTCGGTCCGCAGCCTCGCGCAGTATGGGCGGCTGACGCTGCTGGGCGAGGTCGTCGGCGGCAGGGCGTCCTTGAACCTGACGGACATCATGTTCAGGGACGCATCCATCCACGGCTCCACCGGCGCGAGCCGCCCCGACATCGCGCTCGCCATGCGAATGGTTGCGAACGGCGAGGTGGAACCGGTCATCCACGCGGCTATGCCGCTGGAAGACGCGGGCGAGGCGGTTCGGCTGGTCGCCTCTCGGCAGGCGGTGGGCAGGGTGGCGCTAATCCCGCGCTGACGGGAGCGGGTTCGCGGTTAGGGCGAGAGCGATCCCCCGCTCTAAGCCGCGCCGCGCGCCGCCTGCCGTCGCCGACCGAACAGGCGCGGTATGTCGCCGTACTCCCACGAGATAAGGACTTGGCTCGCCACGGCTATGGAGCTGTACGTGCCTGCCACTACGCCTATCAGCAGCACTATCAGGAACTCTCGGATAGTCTTTCCGCCGAACAGATAGAGCGCCAACAGCGTGCCCAGCAACGTCAGGCTGGTGTTCAGAGAGCGCCCTATCGTCTCGGATATGCTCAGGTTGACGACCTCCGAAAGCTGGCGATTCGGATGCGTGGTCACGTTCTCCCTGATGCGGTCGAACACTACTATGGTGTCGTTCACGCTGTACCCTATCACGGTGAGGATGGCGATGAGGAACATCGTGCCGACTTCCATATCCAGCAGGTATCCGAGCGCGGCGAATATGCCTATGACTATCGCGGCGTCGTGAATCAGCGCGACTATCGCGGCCGCGCCGTAGCGGAACGGGCTGGGGACGTTTCTGAACGCCCACCACACATAGAGGAAGATGCCCACCGCCGCCGCCAGCACCGCGTAGATGGCGTTCAGCACCGTCTCGGACGCAACCACCGGCGAAACCAAATCGAACGACAGCTCCGCGACGCCGTCCGGCGACAGCCGCGCTTCGAGCGCGTCCAGCAAGGCGGTTTTCGCGGCGGAGTCCAACTGCTTGGTGCGAACGAAGAAGGTGTTGTCTCCCAGCTTCTGAACCGATGCGTCGGGGTGTCCCTCAGCCGCGATTCTATCGCGCAGGTCGGTCTGGTCTACCGCGTTTGCGAACTCCAGCGTCAGCGACGAGCCGCCGGTGAAGTCAATCCCGGGCTTTAGACCCGGCGATATTATCAGGAACGCCACGCCCGGCAGGATAACCGCCAGCGAGATTAGGTAGAACCAACCCCTCTTGCCTACGAAGTCCATGCCTTAGCTCCCCTTAGGTCTCACTCGCCGCTCAGCTGGGGTATCTCGCTGCCGCCGGACGGCAGCCAGACACGCACGGGTCTGGTGAATCGCATCGTGGCGAGGAAGCGCAGCAGCGTTCGGCTCACGGTGATGGCGGTGAACATGCTGACGCCTACGCCAATGGCGAGCGTGGCGGCGAAACCCTGAACTATGCTCGCGCCCAGCTGGTCTGCGAACCAAAAGAGTATGCCACAGGTAATGAGCGTGGATACGTTGCCGTCGCGTATGGCGGGCCAAGCGCGATCGAAGCCGATGTTGATGGAGCTTAGGAGAGTCCGCCCCGCGCGCAACTCGTCTTTCATGCGCTCGAATATCAGGATATTCGCGTCCACCGCCATGCCTATCGACAGCACGAGCGCGGCTACGCCGCTGAGCGTGAGCGTAACGGGCAGCAGCTTGAATATCGCCAGCGTTATCGAGGCGTATATGAGCAGCGCAATCGACGCCACCAAGCCGGGCAGCCGATAGTAGAGCGTCATGAACACGAGAACCATCGCAAGCCCGATGATGCCGGCGACGACGCTCCTAGCAAGCGAGTCCGCGCCCAATATGGCGTCCACGTCGCGTTCCTGAATCAGCTCGATGGGAATCGGCAGCCGCCCGGCTTCCAGCTTGAGCGCGATGTCTCGGACGCGCTCTATAGTGAAGTCCCCGCCCTCCACTATCGCGGTGCCGGACGTTATCGGCTGCTGAACGAACGGCGAGATAAGCTCGGCGTCGTCCAAGAAGATAGCTATCTGATCGCGCTGTCCGGTGCGGTCCGCTTTGGCCACGATGTCCGTAGTAAGCTCGCCCCAAATGCGGGTGCCGCGGTCGTTGAACTCCAGGTTGACTATGGGGCGGCCACTCGCAGCGTGCTGCCCGGGGAACGCCCTGGACAGGTCGTCGCCCGTCAGCCCGGTGTCTTCGTCCACCGTGCCTTGTATCTCGGTGAACAGCAGCGTGGCGTCGTCTCCAACGCGCGCGCGCGCCTCTTCCAGCGTGGGCTGCTCCGCGCTCCCCGAATCCGCCGGCAGCAAGACGGCGAACGTGTCAGTGTCGTCTATGCGCTGAATCCCAAACGGCAGCTGGACGAACCTCTGCTGCTCGTTTCCCTCTACGGTTATCTCCAGCGCGCTGGGCTGTATGGGGCGGTCGTCCCCCGTCGGCAGCTGCTGATACGTGGACAGGATGCGGAAGCCGACTTGCTCGAAGTTATCCGCGCCCTCCGGCGTGAACTCGACCATCAGCGCGATGGGCTGCGCGTCGTCCGCCTGCGCCTCCTGCCCGCTCTGCGGCGTGGCGTCGGCTGGGGCGGGAACGTCCGGCGCGGGAACGTGGTCTACCGTAACGCTGATGACGTCGTCGGTGAACTCGGCAAGCTCTCTCGGCACGTTCAGTTCGCGCCGCTTGAATTCGAGGCGCGCCGTTTCGCCGATGATAGACTTGGCGCGATCCAAGTCGCTGACTCCCGGCAGTTGCGCCAGCAGCCGATCTTCGCCGAGTATCTGAATTATCGGCTCGCCGAGACCGGAGCTGTTGACGCGCCGCTCGATGATTCGCTTGAGCGATTCCATCTGGTCTTCGGTCACGGCTACGGCTTCGCCCGTATCCGGATCTGTAAGGCTCGCCTGATACACGAGGTGACCGCCGCCCTGCAAGTCCAGCCCTAGGCTCAAGCCGAGCGGGGTATCCGGATTGCCGCGCTCGAATTCCGCGATGGAGAACGTCTGAAAGCCTAGCGCCAGCCCCGCCACGACGACGATGACGGCAATCAGGATAACCGTGCGACCGTATCTACCCACTGCGGCCTCCCGATTTCAGGCATGTCTTCGCCAGTTGCAACGCATCTCCCCTGCTGCCTATCCGGCCGTCGGCTTCCGCCGCCGCCACCGCTTTCAGCAGGCGCCCCACCATTGGGCCGGGCTGCAAGCCCAGTTCCCGCATTATGTCGTGTCCTGTCAGCAGCCCGCGATTAGGAGCTTGCGTCGGCGGCTGAGGCCCAACCCTGAGGATGTGGCGTATCACTCGCGTCTGAACGCTCATCTCCGCCGGCGTCAGCAGTGGACCGCGCGCCGCTAAGAAGTCTGCCATGTTAAGATAGAGCGTGTCTAGCGCGGCGTCCGCGAGGTCGCGGTAGTACCTGTGTATGGCTCGGTTGGTAGGCAGCTCGCCCGCGCTAGCCATCTGTCGCGGGCGCAGGTGGTGACGTATCATCGCGCCGACCAGCCGTTGCGCGCGCTTGCCGAAGCGCAGCCGCCGCATGACGCCCAGCGCAATCTCTTCGCCAAGCTCCGAATGCCCGAAGAATCGCATCCTGCCGGACGGCTCGACGGTCTTCGTCTGCGGCTTTGCGACGTCGTGCAAAAGCGCGGTGAATTTGAGCAGCGTCCCGCGCGCGTGGCCATCCGACGCGGGACGGGCGAAGTAGGCGCTCATACCCTCGAATCGCGGCATCATATCGCTCACGAACGAAACTTCGTAGTCGTCCTCGACAATGCTGGCGGCGAACCCGACTGCGGCGGTCAGGTGTCCGAACACGTCGTAGCAATGCTCTTTCGGCTGGGTTACGCCGCGCGCCGCGTCCAGCTCGGGAATCACCGCCGAGAGGATGCCGAGCGAGTCCATGAGCGCAACGGATTCGCCGGCGCGGGGCGCGGCGAGCGCGGCGAGCAGCTCTTCCCTGACGCGCTCCGGGGAGACGCCGCGCAGCAGGCGAACGTCGCGGCGAATAGCCGCGCAGGTGGCGAGTTCGATTCGGAAGCCCGTCTCAGCCGCTATCCGCGCGGCGCGCAGCGCTCTCAGCGGGTCGTCCGACACCGCCGAATCCGACGCGACGCGGATAACGCGCGCGTCCAAGTCGGCGAGCGCGCCGAGCGGGTCCACGAAACGCCACCTTCCAGACGCCGCGTCTTGGAGATCGACCGCGATGGCGTCGATAGTGAAGTCGCGGCGGCGCAAGTCGGCGTCTATGCTTCCGCCTATCATGCGGGTGAGATCTATGCTCGCCCGCCGCGCCTCGTCTCCCGCCACGATGCGGACCGCGTCCCGATCCGCGTCTAGCAACACCGCGCGCGCGCCAAGGGCGTCCGCCATCTCGCCCGCCAAGCCGTGGGGAGAGCCGTCCAGCGCGATGTCCGCATCGTCGGCAGTCTTGCCCAGCAACCCGTCGCGTATGGCGCCGCCGACTAGGTAGGCGTCGACGCCGCGCGCCGCGAGCAGCCGCGCCGCGCCGCCAACGAGGTCTTGCGTCGCCGCGTCGAACGGTCTCAACGCGCCTTCGCGCATGGGGCGCGTCGCGCCGCGGGCGGCGCTCGGCGAATGCTTCGGCTCTGCCCGTAGAAATCGGCTGCGCGTCATCTGACGCTCATGGACGCCGGCGCGTCCTCCTGAAGCGGCTCGTCGTCTTCCTGATCCGAATTCTCGTCGCCGTCGTCGGCTTCCGCCGCCTCGTCGACGCGATACAGCTTGGAGTGGTCTTCGAGGTGGTCCAAGTACAGGATGCCGTTCAGGTGATCCACTTCATGCTCCACAGCCTGCGCGAGCAGCCCTTCGGCGTCTATCTTCACCAGCCGCTCGGTGTGGTCGAGCGCGCCGAACTTCACCCAAGCCGAACGCTGAATGATAGCGCGGTATCCGGGATGACTTAGGCAGCCCTCTTCCACATCGCGTTCCCCGCCACGCCGCACTATCTCCGGGTTGAAGTAGATCCGCGCCTCTTCTTCCTCAGGAATCTGTATGACGATGAGCCGTCGCAGTTCGCCGACCTGATTGGCTGCAAGCCCCACGCCTCTCGCCTCCCGCATGGTGTCCACCATGTCGTGGGCAAGCCGAAGAATGTTGCGGTCTATGCGGCGTATCTTCCTCGCCCGCTGTCTCAAGATGGGATGGGGGATTTCCAGTATGCGGCGGAGCGGCATGGCATTGCCTCGTCAGTCATCCGAATTAGCGTCGCTAAATTATATCGGCGCGGCGTGAGCGTGTAAAATGGGGATGACGCGGAAACCCGCGCTAGGCTAGCAGGAGGAATCCCCATGCGTACCCTGATAAGCGGCTCGACAGGTCTGATAGGGCGCGCGCTAGTAGAGCGGCTCGAATCGGCGGGGCATGAGGTGGTTCGGCTGGTTAGGCCTGAATCCGTCGGCGGCGCGCGCGGCGTCGTGTGGCAGCCTGCGACGGGGACGCTCGACGCCGCCTATCTGGAAGGGTTCGACGCGGTCATTCACCTTTCGGGCGCGAACATCGCCGACCGCCGCTGGTCCGCCGAGTACAAGCGCGAGATACGCGACAGCCGCGTTCTGAGCGCCGAGCTGCTTTCGGGCGCGCTGGCGTCGCTGGAGCGCCCTCCGTCCGTATTCGCCTGCGCGTCTGCGGGCGGCTACTACGGAGACAGGGGCGCGGAGTGGCTGAGCGAGTCTGCGGCGCGCGGCGACGATTTCCTTGCGGAAGCGACGGGCGAATGGGAGGATGCGACCGCCGCCGCGTCGGACGCGGGAATCCGCGTCTTAAAGCTGCGAATCGGCGTAGCGCTTAGCGGCGCTGGCGGCGCGCTGGCTAGGATGCTGCCGATATTCAAGCTGGGGCTTGGGGGCAGGCTCGGCGGCGGCGGGCAGTATTTCAGCTGGCTGACCCGCGCCGACACTGTGGACGCGATACTTTGGACTCTCGAACGCGAAGAACTCAGCGGGGCGGTCAACCTAAGCTCCCCGAACCCGGTCACCAACGCCGAGTTCACGCGCGAACTTGCGAGGCAGCTGCGCCGTCCCGCGCTCTTCGCCGTTCCCAAGTTTGCGCTGCGTATCGCGCAGGGCGAGGTTGCCGACGTGGTGTTTTCCAGCATCAGGATGAAGCCCGCCGTCCTAGTCGAGAGTGGATTCGAGTTCAGCCACCCGCGCATCGAAGAGGCGCTGCGGTGGGCTATGACGGATTCGGACGACTAGCGAGCGAAAGTCACGCCATCCGAATGCCGTGCGAGGGGAATATCAGCCGATGCGCCGACTGAACGCTCGCCTCGGCGAACTCGCGCGCGTCGGCGCGGAGCTTGTCGCCGACTTGCGGCGTCCGGGCGTCGCTGAGCGTGTCCACGCCATGCTCGGCGCTGTACGCCTGCGGGATGCGGTCGTCGAATCGCTGCCCGGACATCTCGCCATACGCCATCGTCCACGCGCGGGATACCGCCTGCAAATCGTACCCGCCCCCGCCGAGCGCCAGCAGTAGCGGGGGCGCGACTCGCGCAAGCTCAGCCACCACCGCCGCGAACCCCTGCGTAGTGAGCGCGAGATGCGTTATCGGGTCTAGGTAGTGGGAATCTATGCCGAGCTGAACGACCAGCGCGTCGGGCTGGAACGCCTCGATAAGCGGCGGGACTACCTGAGAGAACGCCCAAATGAAAACGTCGTCGGGCGTGTACGGATATAGCGGCAGGTTGACCGAGTATCCCCGTCCGACGCCCGCGCCCGTCTCCTGAACGAACCCGGTTCCCGGAAACAGAAACGCGCCGGATTCGTGGGTGGATATGGTGAGAACCCTATCCGTGTGGTAGAAGGCGTGCTGAACGCCGTCCCCGTGGTGGCAGTCTATATCCACATACGCTACGCGCATCCCCTCTCGGAGCAGCCTGTGGATTGCGATAACCGGATCGTTGAACACGCAAAAGCCGTATGCGTGATCGGGCATCGCGTGATGCAAGCCTCCGGATATGTTGAACGCCACATCCGCATCGCCCGCTATCAGCGCCTCCGCCGCCACGAGCGACGCGCCCGTAGACAGCGCGCCCGCCTCGTACATGCCGGGATAGGCGGGGTTGTCTCCCGGACCGAAGTTGAAGCGCGCCGGATCCACCGTCGAGTCGCCCGCGCCGATGGCTTCCACGCCGTCCACGTAGGAATCGGAGTGAAACCATCCTAGCTCGCGCTTCGTCGCCTCGCGCGGCGGGGCTAGACTAGAGGCGTCGGAGTCGAACGCGCCATAGCTGTCCAACAGCCGATGAGTGTAGCGAAGCCGCGCGGGCTTCATCGGGTGAGTATCGCTGAGCGTGTGGGCGGACATGCGATCGTCGTACACGAAAACGGATCGTCTGGGCATGGGGCAACCTTGCGGCAAGAGTGTCGGCGAGAGCGCGCCGCCATTGTAACACAGCGCGCGGCGGTCAGACCCTTGCGGCTATTCGGCTCCGCCACGCCGCATCCAGTTCGTCGACGCCGAAGCCATATGTGGAGCGGAGCGCGTCGTCTATGCCCATGCCGCCGTCGAGGGCGGCGAAGAGCGCGGTCAACCGCCGCTCGCCGTATGCGTCCGCCATGAACCGCACTATGCTTGCGGACTGCGAATAGAAGAGACGCACATCGTCCGCGCGTCCGGGAACCGCGCCCATGTTGCGGAGCGGCATCAGCCTTCCGCGTCTGAACGCATCGCGGACGACATTCTCGCGCCTGCCGTCGGGCGTCTCGAAGTACATGGCTAGTCCCTCGTTCAGCCACGCGGGAACTCTGGCGGCGCGAGCGTTCACGGCGTCTTCCAACATGAGGTGCGTTAGCTCGTGTATCAGCCCGTTCACGCTCAGCCCGTTCAGCGCGAGCGCGTCATAATTGCCGAGCGCGAATCCGGCATAAAGCCCCGTTTCGGCGGACATTCGGCTCACCGCCGGGAAGCTGCGCCGCCCCTCGGCGTGGGAGTTGACGATGACCGCGCGATAGTCGAAATCGCCTTCCAAGCCCAGAATCGCCTTTACACGCTCCAATCGGCGAGAAACTTCGCCGCCCACCGCCCTCGCTTCGTTCGGATTCCTGTGGTGATAGTAGAGCGTGAAATCGTCGAAGCTCATGCGCCGCCAATCGTATCGAGGGTCGAGATGCTCGAATTCGTAAGTCGGCGACGTCGTCTCGACGCCGTTGGAATCCGTAAACGTGAAGTAGTACTCGACATCCACGCCCTGCGGCACGAAGCTCGATCCGCCCGTGCCTATGACGAACTCCGCCTCGAATCCGCGCGCGCGCCGTTTCAGCGAGTCGGGATAGGCGTACACGCTGGCGTTCGCGGCGCTGAAAGCGTAGTCGATGCGAACGTCGTCGACGTCGGGCGGCGCCTCCGCGACGAGGCGGATCACGATGCGCCCCGGGAACTCGATGCGGCGCGTGGTCTCGATGACGCGGATGGCTTCGGGCGGCGCCTCTGGGATTTCGTTCTCGGTCTCCCACCACCCAAGCGCGCCAAAAGACAAACCCACCGCAAGCGCGATTAGAGTGACCATGAGTATGAAAGCGCCCCTTTCCACAACCCTCCTCCCGCAATGGGATAGGGAGTCTATGCAGCCCTCTTCTATATTCCGCCTATTTTGATGGTGGAGTGCGCGCGGTAGATTCGGTTGATGTTTATCAGCAGCGCGGTGAGCTGTTCGACGTATTTGGAGTTCGCCAGCCCGCCGCCGTCGACGGCGCGAACGCCGCGGATCGTCTCCGCAAGGCGCATCACGCTCGCCTTGCCGTCGTCGTCGTCGGCGCACACTACCACATCGGAGTCTACGACGACGTCCGGCTCCAGCAGATCTTCAGCGCTCAAATTGTGAAACGCTCCGACGACCGTAGAGTTAGCAAGTATTTGCTGAGCTTCCTGCGCGGCGGAGCCGGCGTCCACCTCCAGCGCGCTCGCCACGCCGCGCCTGAACGCCAGCGGCGCGACGACGTCGACGATGAGCTTGCCCGCCAGCGTGGCGCGGAGCGCCTCCAGCGTGGCGCGATGCCCCGCGTACGGCACCGCCACGAACACCGTATCCGAAGCCGCCGCCACGTCCTCGTTGAGTCCGCCGCCGACGGTCAGACCGGGCGCGAGCGCAACCACCGAAGCCGCCGCCCGCTGAGCGCGCTCCGCGTCGCGCGAGCCAATCATCACGCGCTCGCCCGCCATTGCGAACCTCAGCGCAAGCCCCCTGCCCTCAGGCCCAGTGCCGCCAATGAATCCGATCATGTATCGATCCCTCCAAAACGCTATGGAAAACGTCGCGCGCAACCCGAACCGTTGCGAACTCGCCAACCATTGACTAAAATGCAACTCAATCACAATTTTAGCAAGGAGAACTGTAATGCCCAATGTCCCCACAGAGCGAATCAGGAACATAGCCCTTCTGTCGCACAGTGGAGCGGGCAAGACTATATTGGCGGAAGCCATGCTCCACGAAGTCGGCGCGACGACTCGGCTCGGCAGAGTGGAAGACGGCACGACCGTATCCGACTTCGAACCGGAAGAGCATAAGCGCAGCGCAAGCGTGAATGCCGCCATTCTCAACGTGGAGTGGAACGGCTGCAAGCTCAACGTCATAGACACGCCCGGCTACGCCGACTACAGGGGCGAAGTAGTCTCAGGCGTTCGCGTAGCCGACTGCGCCATTATACTCGTGGCGGCGCAGGCGGGCATCGAGGTAGGCACTACGCAGATGTGGAATCTCGCTGGCGAACGCGAGCTGCCCAGAGCGCTGTACATCTCCAAGCTCGACCGCGAGAACGCCGACTTCGACGGAGTAGTATCCGCGCTGCAAGAGCGGTTCGGACGCCACCTAGTGCCGCTTCACGTGCCTATAGGCGCGGAGTCTTCCTTCTCAGGCGTCGTAGATCTGCTAGACCCGGACGCGGACGTTCCCGCGTCGGTCGCAAGCCAAGTGGAAGATGCGCGCGAGCGTCTCGTGGAGGCGGTCGCCGAGATAGACGACGCCCTCGCGGACAAGTACCTAGAAGGCGAAGAGATAACGCGCGAAGAGATGGTCGGCGGCGTAAAGCAGGGGCTGATGGACGGCACGCTCGTGCCGATACTCGCCGGCTCGTCGCTGAACGGGCTGGGCGTGCGCGAGTTCATGGACTTCGCCGCCGGCTACCTGCCCTCGCCCGCGCAGAGCGAAGCCGCCATGGCGCGAGAGCCGCGCGGCGAGGATATGATCCCTCTCGAATGCGACAGCGACGGACCGCTCGCGGCGCTCGTGTTCAAGACGGCGGCGGACCCGTTCGTGGGCAAGATGTCCTACTTCCGCGTGTACAGCGGCGTGTTCGAGGGCGATTCGCAGCTGTACAACGCCAACCGCGACGCCGCCGAGCGCGTGGGGCAGGCGTTCACCATCTGCGGACGCCAGCAGCAGCCTGTGGATCGGCTCGCCGCAGGCGACATAGGCGCGGTCACCAAGCTGAATTCGGTGCTGACCGGCGACACCATCAGCTCGCGCGAGCGCCCGCTCATACTCGACGGGCTGGACTTCCCCGCGCCCGTCTACCTCATGGCGGTCTACCCCAAGACCAAAGCGGACGTGGACAAGATGACCAGCTCGCTCGCTCGCATCGTCGAGGAAGACCCGTCCATAGTCATCACCCGCGAACCTAACACGAACGAAGTCATCATGGGCGGGCTTGGCGACACCCATCTCGAGGTGGCGACAGAGAAGATGCAGCGCAAGTTCGGCGCGGAGCTCGTGTTGGAAGTGCCGCGCGTGCCGTACAAGGAGACCATCAGCCGCCGCGCGCGCGTGGAGTACCGCCACAAGAAGCAGACAGGCGGGCATGGGCAGTTCGCGCACGTGTGGATAGAGGTCGAGCCGCTGCCGCGCGGCTCCGGGTTCGAGTTCGACAACACTATAGTGGGCGGCGTAGTGCCGCGCGAATACATCCCATCCGTCGAAAAGGGCGTCCGCGGCGCGCTCACCGGCGGCGTACTCGCCGGATACCCCGTCATAGACATGAAGGCGACGCTGGTGGACGGCAGCTTCCACACGGTGGACTCTTCCGGCGTATCGTTCGAGATAGCCGGCGGACACGCCGCCACGAAGGGGCTTCAGCAGGCGAACCCCGTCATACTAGAGCCGATAGCCAAAGTGGAGATAACCATCCCGGACGGCTTCACCGGCGACATAATCGGCGACCTCAGCTCCCGCCGAGGGCGGATTCAGGGCATGATACCCAACGGCGACGGCACCACCACCGTGCAAGTGGAGGCGCCGCAGTCCGAGATGCTCACCTACGCCACCGAGCTTCGCAGCCAGACGCAGGGACAGGGCAATTTCACCATAGAGTTCAACCACTTCGAAGAAGTGCCGCGAGACCTCGTCGAGAAGGTGGTTCGCACAACGCAAGAGTTGAACGAGCGCGCCGAAGCGAGAGCGTAGCGCCCAACGGCAGAAGAAAGGCTCGAAGGGGGCGGCATCGCGACCGCCCCCTTTTGGGCTGGAAAATCGGACGCCGCGGACGAGATAGCGGGAAGGCGCAACGAGGGGAAAGGTGGTACCCCTGCCCGGACTCGAACCGGGGCTCCCGGTTTAGGAAACCGGCGCTCTATCCACCTGAGCTACAGGGGCGTGCCTAGATTCTGGCAAGAGCAGGCGCGGCGTGTCAATGGCGGAGATCAGAAGGACGGCGCGCGAGATGCGAAAGCGGCGGAGCAAGAGACGATAACGGAGATAAGAACCTAGCTGCAATCCGACTTGCATATCGTAATTCACCATCCAGCCATATTGGAGAATGTCTTCTGATTATATTCAGGACGCCTAAAGCGAAGAATTCGACCAACGACCAACCTAGAGCCATTGTCGGCTCCGGGCTTTACGTGGACCTAGAGAACCTGCAAAACGATGGGCAGCGGTTTATTCAGAATCTAATAGCCGACTGGCCTGACTCGGTTCCCAAGCCTGTGCGCCTGACGCTGACGGTCCGGGCAGATAAGACGGAGTTGTGGCGACTATGGGCGACAAGCCGATTCGAGTGGCTCGATATCGTCGTCAGAGGAACGCAGCGCTTCAGTTCGTCTACGTCCAAGAACTCGGCGGACATTGCAATCGCCACAAGCGCTATGGCGGATTGGCTTCTCGGGAGGGTAAGCCATATTGTGATACTCAGCCACGACAGCGACTTCGTTTCTTTATACGCGAGCATTCGGGATGAGCTGTCGCTTTCTCTCGGAAGCGACAAGGTAGACGTGCCGTTCCTCTGGGTCGTGACGGATCGAGAAGGCTCCCTATCGCCGACTGCCAAGCGTTTCTTCCCAGAAGATAAGCTGCATGTGGTGAGCGTCGACGGCGATTTGGAAGGCGAAACTGTCGATACGGGGACGGCGCCCAAAGCACTTCCTAGTCCAAACAACAACATCGTCAATAACCCGTATACCGCGATGGCGAAAGCGATAGTCAGACACATCGATGTTGGCATCTTCAAGAGCACCGATTGCCAAGACATAATACGGTGCGGCTGGCCTAATCATCCAATCGTTGCCGCAGACGGGCCTAGATATGGCGTGGAATTCAAGACAAATATATGGCCAATACTGGAAACATTAGGCGTAAGAATACCCAATGCGTCAAAACAGCCTGTGCAATACGAAATGACTGAAGCCGCAAAAAGCGCACTGAAACGGATGCCGTAAGGCGCTCTTTCCATCAAAGAACGCGCCCCCGGTCTGGGGCTGACAGCGATAGCCATAGACGACCGTCACTGTGTTCGATTACCCGGAGGCCTGATTCGCCGCGCGGCGGGTGAAATCCGCGCTCCTGATATCCCGCTCTACTATGGAGCGGATGTAGCGAGCTAGCGCCCCCTCCACCTCCGCCATGAGCCGCGCTCCCAGCTCCAGCGCGCCTACCTGCCGGGGGGATCGGGCGCGCTGGAGATGTCTGAGAACTCGCATGGCGGTTTGCGAGATTCGCATCCGCGCCGCCTCGCTCCGCGCGCGGCAGGCGGGGCATAGCGTCCCGCCCAACTCTGGCGCGAATGCGTGATCGGCAGGCTCCAGCGTGTCGCCGCACTCCACGCACCGTTCCAGTTCCGGGCGGAAACCCGTTATCTCCAACAGGCGATGCTCGAACCACCTGACCAGCAGCCAGACGCGCTCGCTGTATCCGAGCGCCTCCAGCGTCAAGACGACCAGATCGTACAGCGCGCGGCTGGGCGCCCGCTCTTCCGCAAACAGGTCGGCAAGCTCGCAGACGTACAGCGCTTGCGAAAGGCGGGAGAGGTCGGCGCGGATCGCCTCGTGGCCATCCAAGATCATCGCCTCGGTTACGATGTCCAGATCCCTGCCGTAAGACGCGGAGAAGGAGACGACGTTCGTGAGGTCGAGGTGTCCGCGCAGACGCCCGCGCGGGCGGCGGACGCTTCTAGCCACCACCCTCACCTTGCCGTGATCCGGTGTGAGGATGGAGAAGATTCTGTCAGCCTCGCCGAGCGGATACTGCCTCAGCGCCACCCCGCTGGTCTTGTAAGATCGTGGCCTCACCCATCGCCCCGCGCGTGGATCAGAAGTCCTGCCTGCCCTCTATGGCGCGGCTCAGGGTGGACTCGTCGGCGTACTCCAGATCGCCGCCCACTGGCAGCCCGCGCGCGGGTCGTGTTACCGAGACCCCCAGCGGAGACACCAGCGCGTTGATGTACATTGCGGTGGCGTCGCCCTCGACGTTGGGATTCGTGGCTAGGATGACTTCCCGCACCGGCTCTTCCGACAGCCGCGCCAAGAGGGGCTGTATCTTGAGGTCGTCGGGTCCGACGCCATTCAGCGGCGAGATAGCGCCGTGAAGCACGTGATACAAGCCGCGATAGGAGCGTGTGCGTTCGAGCGCAAGCACGTCGAGCGCCTCTTCGACCACGCACACCCTCGCGGGGTCGCGCTCCGCGTCCGAGCAGATGGCGCACGGGTCGGCTTCTGTCAGGTTGAAGCAGCGCGAACACATCGACACGCCCTCTTTGACGTCGACTATCGCGGCGGCTAGGTCGCGCGCGCGGCTCTCCGGCATTCGTATCAGGTGGAACGCCAGCCGCTGAGCGGACTTGGGGCCAATGCCCGGCAGCTTGCTCAGCTCGTCTATCAGCCGCGCTATGGGAGCGGCGGCGTACACCTGCGCCGACATCTCAGGTCAGACCCGGAATGTTCAGCCCGCCGGTCAGCGCGCCCATCTTCGAGCTTGCCATCTCCTGCGCCTTGCTCACGCCCTCGTTGACGGCGGCTATGATGAGGTCTTGCAGAATGTCCACGTCGTCCGCCGAGACGACTTCCGGGTCTATCTCGATGGACTCTACGACCATGCTGCCGGTTACTACTACCTTGACCACGCCGCCGCCGGCGGTGGCGGTAACAGTGGCGGTTTCCAACTCTTGCTGAAGCTGCTCCATCTTGCGCTGAAGCTGCTGGGCTTGGCGGATCATCCGACGGTTCATGTGTGTTCGCCTTCCTCGACTGTTTCTATCAGCCGCGCGCCCATAGACTGGGCAAGCCGCACTAGATGGCTCTGGTTCTTGCGCCGCGCCGCAGGCCCGCCGCCGTTCGCCAGCTCTACGGCAAGTTCGTATTCGCCGCCCATCGCCTTGGATATCGCCTGCTTCAGCTCGCGGTTCACCGCGGGAATGGCAAGCTCGCTCTGAAGGCGCTCGACGTTGGACTGGTGGGCTATCTTTACCACGATGCGGCTGCCGTCGATTCCGCGCTCTGAGGCGGTGTTGAGCAGCCCGCCGAGCTTGAAGCGGCTGCCCGTAGTCCGCAGCGTGCGAGTCAGCGACGGCCAGACGGCGGCGAGCCTCTCCTCCGGATCCGACGGCGGCGGCAGGTCTACGGACGGCGCGGGCGGAGGCGCTCTCCGCGGCGCGGCGGCGGCGGGCGGAGGCGTTGCGGAGCGCGCGGCAGGCTGCGACGCAGGACGCGCGACGGGCGATGACGCTGGGCGCTCGGCAACGACGGCGGGCGGCGCGTACTCCGCCGGCGCCGGCTCTAGGCAGGATTCGGCAAGCGCAAGCTCCAGCGGCAGCGGCGATGACGTGTCTAGCCGAATGTCCGCTTCCGCAAACGAGCGCAGCGAGCGCAATACCTGCCGACGGTCGGCGCCGGCGGCTATCTCGTTCAGGCGGGACGCGGTGGAATCGGTGTAGCGCGAGCCATCGCCGGCGCCGACCCCAATCAGCATCACCGCGCGCAGGAATTCTGTAACGGCGCGCTGAAGCTGTCGCAGGTCCGCCCCCTGCTCCGCGATTCTGCCTATCAGACTCAGGCCGTCCGGCGCGTTGCGCTCGACTATCAGCTTGCACAGCTCCAGCGCGTCATCGTCGCCCGTAAGCTCCAGCATGTCGCGCACCTGATCGCCGCCGAGCGGCGAACCGTATGAGACGACAGCTTGCTCCAATAGGTTCTCGGCGTCTCTGAGGCTTCCGGTGGCGTGTCGGGCGAGGATGTTCAGCGCGTCCGACTCCGCGTCCACGCCTTCGGCTTCGCACAGCTGAGACAGCTTCGCTTGAATCGAGTCCACGGGGATGCGTCGGAAGTCGTAGCGCTGGCATCGCGATACGATGGTGAGCGGCACGCGGTGAACTTCTGTAGTGGCGAGAATGAAGATGGCGTGTCCGGGCGGCTCTTCGAGCGTCTTGAGCAGCGCGTTGAACGCCTGATCGGTCAGCATGTGGACTTCGTCTACGATGTAGACCTTGTAGCGGAACTCCGTTGGCGAGAAGCCGATCTTGTCGCTGAGATCGCGTATATCGTCGATGCCGCGATTGCTGGCGGCGTCTATCTCGATGAGGTCGAGCGCGCGTCCCTCGCTGATGGCGACACATCGGTCGCAGGCGTTGTCCGGCTCGCCATCCTGGGGGTTCAGGCAGTTGACCGCGCGCGCTAGTATGCGCGCCGTGCTGGTCTTGCCGGTGCCGCGAGGCCCACAAAACAGGTAGGCGTGCGTAAGCCTGCCGCTGGCGACGGCGTTCTTGAGCGTATTGGTGACGTTCTCCTGCCCAACGACGTCGTCGAGGGCGCGCGGACGCCACTTCCTATAGAAGACTTCCGCCATGGGATGGACGCTTGCCTAGCGCTTGGCGCGGTCGGGGATGAGGACAGTCAGCGGTTCGTCAGTCGATCAAGCCGCGCCGACGCAGCGCGCGCATAGCTGCCCCTTCTCGCCGCCGCATAAGCTCGGCGTCGCCCTCCTCCTCATGATCGTAACCTAGCAGATGAAACAAACCATGGGCAAGCAGCGCCGCAAGCTCGTTTCGCAGCGTATGGCGACGCTCCGCCGCCTGCCTGCGCGCCTGCGGCAGAGACACGATGATCTCGCCGAGGTCGGCAACGTGTCCGGGCGGCAGCACGAAGTCGAATTCGCCGCGCTCGCGTTCGTCGTCGCCGTAGTATCCGCCGGAGTGGACGTTGGAGAACGAAAGCACGTCCGTCGTCTCCGCCAAGCCGCGATGCTCGGCGTTGAGCGCGGCTACGCTCGCATCGTCGGCTATGACTATGCTGGCGGCGGCGCGCTCGCTTCCCGGATGCGTCGACAGAGCCGTCTCCGCCACGTCGATTAGCCAAGCGGGTTCGACGGCGTCTCGAAATTCCGGGAGCGTCAGCGCTTGGATTCGGAGCATCGCGTCCGCGCCCGCGGGCTACGGCGCGCCGAAGCGCTCGGAGTCGCCTTCGGACGACTGGAGGAACTCGAACAGGTCGCTGTTCGCCGGGAGAACCACGGTGGAGTTCTGTTCGAAAATCCTCTTGTAGGCTTCGAGCGAGCGCTGGAATGCGTAGAACTCCGGGTCTTCGGATATGGCGTCCGCGAATATCTGGATAGCCTGCGCCTCGCCCTCGCCGCGAGTGATGTCGGCTTGCCTTTGCGCGTTTGCGCGGATGACCGTCGCTTGGCGGTCGACGGCGGCGCGCACCTCAGCCTCTATCTGCGCGCCCTCCGCGCGCTCCTTGTCCGCCTTGCGCTTGCGCTCGGACTGCATTCGAGAGTAGACGGATTCCGCTATCTCAGGCGGGAAATCCGCGCGCTTGATGCGAACGTCTACTATCTCTATCCCCAAGTCCGCGAGCTTCGGGTGAACCGCTTCCTGCACCCGCGCCATGATGTCTTCGCGCTTGGTGGTGATTATCTCAGATTGGTTGTCGCTCGCAATTTCGCTTCGCAGGTGGGAGCTGATGATGCCGACGGCGCGAACCTTGCCTTGGCTTTCGGTTTGAAGAGCTTCCCTGAAACGCTTCGGGTCGACTATCCGTCCCCTCGCGTAGACGTCGATAATGAGCCGCTTCTTGTCTTTGGTGAGCAAGGATTCGGGCGGCGCGTCGAAGCTGAGCAGCCGCTTGTCGAAGTAGGTTACGGCGTCTATGAACGGGCTTTTGACGTACAAGCCGGGCCGCTTGATGGTGCCTTGCACCTCGCCGAACCGCGTTACCAACGCAAGCTGCTTCTCGTCTACGATGAAGAAGACTTGTGGGCCTAGAATGCCGCCTATCACTGCAATGGCTATCAGCGCCAGAGCCAAGAATCTCATAGTCTAACGCTCTTACTGATTTCTGCCGAGCGTCGTCGGCAATTGACCATCGCCGCCGAGAGAAAGCAGCGGGAGTATACCGCCGCTCTCGTCGTCGATGATGTATTTGGTGATGCCGGGCAGTATCTCTTCCATCGCCTCTAGGTAGAGACGCTGGCGGGTAACTTCCGGCGCGGATTGGTACTCGTGGAGAATCGACAGGAATCGGGCGGATTGGCCTTCGGCTATGGCGATTCGCTCCTGCTTGTACGCCTCCGCCGTCTCGACTAGCCGCGCCGCTTCGCCGCGCGCTCTCGGCAGCACGTCTTCCTTGTAGGCGTCCGCGAGGTTGATTATTCGCGCCTTGTCTTCTTTGGCGCGAACCACGTCGTCGAAAGCGTCCTTGACCTGTTCGGGCGCGAACACGTTGAGCAGCTTGACCTCCCGAACGCGGATGCCCGTCTCATACTGGTCGAGCAGCGCTTGGAGAAGGTCCTTGGTTTCCGCCTGCATGTCCTCTTTTCTGTCCGTAAGCACGTGGTCGATAGGGTGGCTGCCGACCACCTGCCGAAGCGCGCTCTCGGTGGCGTCCTTGAGAGTCTGACCGTCCGGGTCCACCGCGCGATAGAGGAAGTTTTCGAGGTCTTGGATGTCGTACTGAACCAAAAGTTGAACGTCTACGATGTTCGGCGCTTCTCCGGGCTGCCCCGCTTCGTCCGGGTCTCCCGTTATCATCAACGACTCGTTCAGCACTGGGACGCCGCCCCTGATGCCTATTTCGAGCCTGCGAACGTCGTCCACGCGAATGATGTCTCGCGCGCCGAACGGCGTGGGCCACCACCAATGTAGACCTGGCCCTTCGATGCTCTCGAAGCGCCCCAGCCTGCGAAGCGCCGCCTCTTCGCCGGGCTGAACGGTGAAGAATCCGCTGCCCAGCCATATCGCAATCACTATCGCGAACAGCGCGACGATGATGAACGAGCCTATTCCGCCGCCGCCGCCAATGCTGAAGCCCCCGAAGAAGCCCTTGATTCGGTCGAGAACCTGCTGGAAGTTTACTTCCGGCTCTTCTGGTCGATACATATGGCAGTCGCCCCGCCCTTCTCAGCCGTTCGATACAATCATTTTAGCATATGGCGGCGCGGCTTGCTGAAACCCGCGCGCCGACGCCCGTCACTCGTCCGCCTCTTCTTCCGCGCGCCGTAGCAGGTCTAGGAACTCCTCATAGCTAGCTGCGGGCGCGACGGCGCGGAGGAACTCCCCCGCGTTCGCGCTCAGTTCGCGCAGACGGCGCGCCTGCCGCCCTATCGGGTCCACAGACGCCGCGCTCTCGCCGTATGCGCCGTGGAAGGCGAAGTAAGCCTGATTCAGCTTGCGAATGGGGTAGCCGCTGTCGACGAACAGCAAACGGCGGCACTCCATGTACTCTTCCGCGCGCTCCACGTCGCCCTCGGCTAGCAGCCTGTCCACTTCCAGCCGCGTCTCGCGCATCTCTTTTCTGAAGTCGAACGACGGCGCGGGCGCAGCTTGCGGCTGTGCGTGCGGCGGCGCGGGCGGCATTCGCGCTGTGAGAGAGTCATATGCCGCATCTCCGATCTCGTTTCCGACGATGCTCGCCACGGTCTCGTTGAGCGTAAGCAGTTTGGGCGTGGCGAACGGGTCTCGCCCCAGCGGACGGAAGAACAGCCAGTGGTGAACCCACTCATGCGCGGCGGTTCGCATGACGCCCCGCGCGTCGAACGCGCTGGAAACCGACGCGGGCAGCGTCGCCACGCCGCCGACGTCCACCACGAGCGCGGAGATGTCTCGCTCGCGCTCTATGCGGCTCTCCAGCTCCTCTCGCTCGGCTATGGACATGCCCGGATCGAGCAGCGCTCCATCGAGACGCTCGATCTTGCCGCGAGGCGAGGTTATCAACGCCTTCGGAGTCGCTTCCAGCCTGATGTCCAGCGGCGGCAGCACTATCTCCCCGAGCGCGCCCAAACCAAGCCGACGCGCGACGGAGCTGATTTCGGACTCTATAGTCTCTTCCACGTCGTCGCGGATGGTCAGACGTTCGCGGCGGACGGCATTCAGCTGCGCGTCGAGCGAGCGCGCCGAGCGCTCGGCGGCGGCGGACGCCAGTTCGGTCTGATGCGCGAGCCGCCGCTCTTCGTCCCCTAGCCGGAAGTATCGGGCGACCAGCGCGCCGCGCTCGGCGTCCGACAGCCCAAGCCCGGGCATGGCGCGCGCCGCAAGCCGCGCCCACTTCGCGCCCAGGTTGCGCGCATGCCAGCCGGCGAGGTCGTAGGCATGCTCGGCGACGGCGGCGCGCACTGGGTCAGGCGTTGGCGGCGCGCCGTCGGAAACGCCGAGCGTCGCAAGCGACACTGCTCCGAACGCAATCCAGCGCGCGGCGGATGCAATTCGGCGGCGGATGCGTCCCAATCAGAGCCAATCCGGGCGTCGGAATAGTTCCAGCGCCGTTCATCCCCTGCGGCGTCGCGCCGCCAAGCCGACTATTCCGAGCGCGAACATCCCGACGGCAAGATCGCTCACGCCCATCGCGCCATCCGTCGGCGCGGCGCATCCGGAGCCGCTCTCTGACGGTGGCGGCGTAGGCGCGACGGTGGCGGTGGCGGTGGGTTCGGGCGCAGTTGTCGGCGGCGGCGTGGACGTTGGGATCGGCGTTGGCGTTGGCGTCGGTTCGACGCTCGCCAGCGTGTCGCTGCCCGCCTGCGGCGTTAGGGTGTATAATCCCAGAACCGGGCGCGGAATCGGCGTCGGCTTGAGGCTCTCGCGGTCGAGCGGAACATACGCAGGCGCGCCTATGCTCTCCCGCCACTCGTTTTCCAACTCCAAGCGAGTCCGCCCGTACACGGCTGGCAGCGCGTCGTCCATGTACTCCCCATCGCCTAGCATGGCAAGCAAGTCGCGCATCGCATTGGGTCCGTAGGTGAACACCATGTATTCGATGAGGCTGCTCGCCTGCCCGTAGAATATGATCACGTCTTCCGGGTCTCCAGGAAGCCCGGGCATGGAGGTTATCGGCAGAAGCCTATCGGTGGCGATTGCGAACTCCAGCGCGATGTCGTAGGAGAAGCCCGGCTCCACGTTTCCGAACTCCGCCAGCCCCTCGTCGAGCCAAGCCGGAACGCGCGCGGCGGCGCTGTCGCCCGCCCTGTGCGTGAGAATGTGCGTAACCTCGTGCGACGCGGTGCCTCTCGCGCCCCTATCTCCGCCAAGCACCAGCAGGGTGCCTATGTTGGTGAACGCCTGCCCTTCCGTAATCAGCTCGCGCCTGATAGTAGCCGAGCCGGGCGGCAGAGCCTCCAGCATCTCTTTGACATTGTTGTACATAGTCACCCGAATTGGCCCAGTGGTCTCCGCGCCTAGCAAGGGACCCATGAAGTTCAGCGTGTCGACAATCGCTTCTAAAACAATCTCGGCGCGCGTCTTGACAGGCCCATGATACGCCACGGCTACGGGACCCTCGGAAACTTCGTCCCATGTGAAGCGAACGTCCTCGTAGATGAACTCCTCCACGTCCGTCCGCAGCGTATTGTCTTGCGCGTCGCGCACCTCGAAGTAGTAGCTGATGATGGTTCCGGGCGGAACGTAGCGCGGGCGCGTGTCGGTGCGCCAGAACATCTCGGCGCCGACGACTTGCGCGGACTCGAAGTCCATGTAGTCGTAAGACTCGCGGCGGTTCGTGCCGGTGCGGAGCTTGACCGCGATTTCCGAGATGTCGTTCTCGCCTTCGACTTCTATAGAGAATCTCATGCCCGCGGGGAACTCGCTGACGGCGCTGGACGAGATGATTTCGATAGGCTCAGGCTGCTGAGCCGCAATCGATGGCGGCGAGAGCGAGAGCGCCGCAACGCAGGCGGCAACCGAGAGCGCGACGCGGGCGGCGTATTTCGAGATTGTCTCTTTCGACAAGGCAAACATCCCAAACATCCCTTCCGTCTGGCCGTCTGGCGCGCCGCTCCGACGCCCTAATAGTCATACGCTCGCCGCCGCGTCTGGGATTGCCGAGCGTCCGCCCTACCGCCTATCGGCAAGCGTTCGGGAAGTGTGGATGAGCCTGTGAACGGCGGTCAGCGCGGTGAGGCAGCCAATCGCGCCGAGAGCCGCCAGCGCGACGACAGGCAGCCAGTGTCCAGCAATCAGCGCGACTCCGATTATCGCCACACGCTCCGGGCGCGTCATCACGCCCACCTTGCACTCTATCCCCAGCCCCTCGGCGCGCGCGCGCATGTAGCTGACCATGATAGAGCCGACGAGCGCGACGTAAACCAGCAGAGCGCCGAGATCGTCGTCGGTACGCAAATAGTAGACTAGCATCCCCAGCAGCACGACGGCTTCGGAAACGCGGTCTATGGTGGAATCCAGCAGAGCGCCGAAGTCCGACGCCTTGCCGGTCGCTCGCGCCAGCGCGCCGTCGAACATGTCGAACACGCCCCCGAACAGCGCGACAAGCCCGCCGCCCCACCAGACGCCTACCGCGACGAGGTACGCGCCGAAGCCCGCGATTGCCAACCCGATGAGCGTAACGGCGTTCGGCGAAAGCCCCAATCGCGCCATCATGCGCGCCACCGGCGTCTCCACATAGTCGCCAAGCGCGCGCCGCGCCTCTTCTCGCCCTATCATGCCGTTCACCCGCCCGCAGTCAGTTGGTAAGCGCATACAAGGTTACGGAAGCGCGGCGGATGCGGTCAAACGAAAGACGGCGCGATTGCATAGTTTTACAGGACGAACGGGATAGATAGGGCGCGATGGGGATAGACCTATCCCCATAGATTCCGCGCGTCTATGCGAATTCGTCCCCTATCGCGCGGCGGCGAGGGTGGATTGGGGGGCGAACTCGGCGTAGTAGTCCAGCACGCGGCGGGCTACGCGCTCCCAGCGGAATCCGTCGGCGGTTTGGACGCCGCGCTCGACTAGGCGAGCGCGCAGAGACGGATCTCGCATCAGCGCTAGGATCGCTTGCGCCAGCGCCTCGTCGTCCTTGGGCGGCACGAGAAGCCCGTCGCGCCCGTGTTCGACTACGCTGGCGTAACCGTCGATCTCGGTGGCGACTACGGGCGCGCCCGCAGCCATAGCCTCCAGCAGCACTATGCCGAAGCTCTCCTTGCCAGTGGCCGGCGAGCAGTAGACGTGCGCCGACTTGAAGTATCTCGCGCGCAGCTCGTCCGTAGTTCTGCCGGTGAAGATCACGTCCTGAAGGTTGCGCTCGCTCATTATGCGGTGGCAATCGGCGTCGGGCTGTCCCCCGCCGACCACTATCAGCCGCAGATTGGGCCAGTCCCACTTGAGGCGGCTGTACGCCAGCAGCAGATACTTCAGCCCCTTGCGCTTCTCCAACCGCCCCAAGAACAGCAGGTTGAACTTGCCGTCCATCAGCTCCGGCAGCGGCTCCGCGGATGCAAAGCCGTCCACGTGAACGCCGTTGGGGATGACGTGGTAATCGCCGGGGAAGTGGCTGTTGAAGAAATTGGCTGCGGGGGGCGAGACGGCTATCCTGCCGTGAAGCCTGTCCAGCAGACGGTTGGCTATCCTATCGGGACCTATCGCCCACCAGATGCGCCTCTGCCGATAGCCGTGGAACGTCGCCACCGCCACCGCGCGCCGCGTGTCCAGCTGCTTCAGCGCGCTGAACGGCACGAAACCCGCCAAAGGCTCGTGCATATGCACTACGTCGAACCGTTCGCGCTCCAGCAGCGCCCTGATAGGGCGGTGAAGCCACATCGATAGCGACACGCGCGCCACAGAGTCAGCTATGGGCAGCGGCACGGGCCTGCCCATGTGGATGAAGTCCGCGTCGCCATCCGAGTGGGTCGCGGAGCTAGGCGCGACGATTCGGACGGTATGCCCCCACTTGCGATACTGATCCGCAAGCTCGCGTATGTGGCTCTGCACGCCGCCAATGTAGGCGTGATCGTACGGAGAGAACATGCCGATTTTGCGTGGTCGCTCCATGCCGTCCCTTTCGGAGGCGGTCCGGCGTGGCCCGTTGGTCGATGCGCCTAGAGAGCGCGTCTCGCCGGAGAGTCGCTCGCGGCGGCGGGGCGTGGATCGCTCGGACTGCCGTGTTAGGCACATTCTAGCCATATTTGGGACATATGGCTAGCGCTGGGCGAGCGCATCCAGCGCCGAAACCGTTCGACGGCGCGTTTCGGGGCGCGGCGTCCGCGCCCCTAGGAAGGCTAGTTGTCCACCCCTACTATGAAGTCTTCCACCATCTGCCGGGCTACCGAGTCGGTATACTGCACAGGCGGGGACTTCATGAAGTAGGCGGACGGACCCAGTATAGGGCCTGACAAGCCGCGGTCTTTGGCTATCTTGGCGCAGCGGATGGCGTCGATAACCACGCCTGCGGAGTTGGGGCTGTCCCACACCTCTAGCTTCAGTTCCACATTCAGCGGCACGTCCCCAAAGCTGTTGCCTTCCAACCTGATGTACGCCCACTTGCGATCCGAAAGCCAAGGCACATGATCGGATGGCCCTATGTGGATGGCGTCGGGCGGCAGATCGACGTCCACTTGAGACTGCACCGAGTTGGTCTTGGATATCTTCTTGGACGTGAGGCGGCTGCGTTCCAGCATGTTTAGGAAGTCCGAGTTGCCGCCGAAGTTGAGCTGATAGGTGCGTTCGAGGTCAACGCCGCGATCCATGAACAGCCGCGTAAGCACGCGGTGGACTATAGTCGCGCCGACTTGCGACTTGATGTCGTCGCCGATGATGGGCGCGCCCGCGTCTCGGAAGCGGCGCTGCCAGTAGTCGCCCTCTCCGCTTGCGATGAACACGGGTATGCAGTTGATCATGCCCGCGCCCGCCGCGAGTATCTGCTCCGAATACCAGCGCGTCGCGTTCTCCGAACCTACGGGCAGGTAGTTGACGACTACATCCACCTCGCGCTCTTTGAGTACGCCAACGATGTCGTCCGTTGGTCCCGGCGCCTTTTCCACAATGTCGGACATGTACTCGCCAACGCCGTCGAGCGTCATGCCGCGCTGAACGGCTATGCCGGTCTGCGGAACGTCGTGGAACTTGACCGTGTTGTTCGGCTCTGCGTATATGGCGTCCGCCACATCCAGCCCCACCTTGTTCGCGTCGACGTCGAACGCCGCCACCACTTTTATGTCGCCAATGCCGTACTCGCCAAGCACCGGGTGCATAATGCCGGGGATGTCGTCATCCGCGCCTGCGTCAGCGTACTTGTGAACTCCCTGCACCAGCGAAGAAGCGCAGTTCCCAACGCCGATTATCGCCACGTTTATATCAGCCAACTTTCTACACCTGCCTCGAAGCGCTATCCATCCGCGCCTGCGGCGCCGCAGCGCGAGCGTCCGCCAGCCATACGAACGCCAATTGTAGCATCCGCAGCTTGCCGACTGCCAGTTGACGGCGGCGAATTTCATAAGCGCCCCGCCATAGCGACGAATGACGATAAGGCGTTGAGCCATGTATAATCCCGCGCATCGCGGCACATCCCACAGCGAGCGGAGGCGGCATTGGCGGGCGCGCTAGACGGCATAAAGGTCTTGGACCTCACCCACCACGTGGCGGGTCCGTACTGCTCCAAGCTGCTGGCGGATTTCGGAGCGCGGGTCACCAAAGTGGAGCGACCCGGCGGCGGCGACGCGGCGCGTCTCATGCCGCCGTTCGCGGGCGACGATCCGCACCCCGAAAAGGGCTTGCCCTTCCTATACCTCAACACCAACAAGCGCTCCATAACGCTCGATTTCGGGTCGGACGCGGGTCGGTCGCTGCTTCTGCGGCTTGCGGCGGACGCGGATATCCTCGTAGAGAACTTTAGGCCCCGCTCGCTTCCCGCGCTTGGGCTGTCCTATTCGGAGCTTAGCCGCGACAACCCCGCGCTGGTGATGGTGTCTATCTCCAACTTCGGGCAAACGGGTCCGTACCGAGACTTCGAGGCTACGGACATCGTGGAGTACGCGCTTGGCGGCTTGCAGCGCATCTTCGGCGACAACGACCGCGAGCCGCTCAAGCACGGCTTCGATCAGGCGCAGTACAAGGCGGGCGCGGACGCGGCGGGCGCGGCGCTAATCGCGCTGTACAGCCGCATGATGAGCGGCGTTGGCCAATGGGTGGACGTGTCGATACAGGAGTGCGTAGCCTCCGGGCTGCGGGATGTGACGTCGGCGTTCGCGTACACCGGCGCGGTGAAGTGGCGACGCCCAAGCGAGGCGGGCGAGATGCCGCGCTCGCCGGTGGAGACGAAAGACGGCTACATAGTGCCTATCGCGTTCGGCGGCGTGAGCTGGGCCGCCGCCGCGGAGTTCCTAGAATCCGAAGAGCTTGCGAGCGAGCGCTTCTCCACCCCGGAGCGGCGCGTCGAGAACGCCGCCGAGCTGGACGCCATCTTGCGGGACACGTTCGGACAGCGCGAGAAGGAAGAGCTGTTCTACAAGGCGAACCAGCGTCGCGGGCTGATATACGGCATCGTTCAAGACGCCGCCGAGCTTCGCCGAAATCCGCAGTACGAGCATCGCGGCTTCTTCACGCGGGTGGATCACCCAGTCGCGGGCGGCGCGGAGTATCCCGGCGCGCCGTTCACGATGTCCAAGACGCCGTGGAGCGTCCAAAGCCCCGCGCCCGCGCTCGGGCAGCACAACGCGGAGGTGTACTTGAACGAGCTTGGGTTGTCCGAGCGCGAACTGGCTCGGCTTGCCGACGCGGGGGTGGTGTGATGGCGGAGGGCGCGCTGGCGGGCGTTCGCGTAGTCGAGATGGGGCAGCTGATAGCGATTCCGTTCGTCGGCAAGCTGATGGCGGACATGGGCGCGGAGGTCATCCGCATCGAGTCTTGCGCGCGGATGGACGGCTACCGCGCAGCCGGCTTCTACAAGAACGACGGCGTCGGAGAGTACTGGAACCGCGCAGTCAACTTCTACGAGCAGAATCGCGGCAAGCGGAGCGTAACGCTAGACCTGACCCAGCGCGACGGGGTGAACGCGCTTCTGGACCTGATAGCCGTGAGCGACGTGTTCTCGGAGAACTTCACGCCGCGCGTAATCAAGAACTTCGGGCTAGAGTACGACGACCTGCGTAAGATCAAACCGGACATCATCATGGTGTCATCCACCGGCTACGGCCATACGGGACCTTGGAGCGGGTTCGGCGCTATCGGCTATGGCACGGAGGCGGCTTCGGGATTGGCGTCCGTAACCGGCTACGCGGGGGGACCGCCGTCCATACCGGAGCTGCCATACGCCGACTACGCGGCGGGCGAGCATACGGCGTTCGCAGTCATGGCGGCGCTCGTGCGGCGCGCGACGACGGGCGAGGGGCAATTCATAGACGTGTCGCAGACGCAGACGCTGAGCGTAACGACGCCTGAAGCTCTGATGGACTTCGCCTTCAACGGGCGCGTCCGCGCGCCCAACGGCAATCGCGATGATCGTTGGGCGCCGCAGGGAACGTACCCGTGCGCGGGAGAAGACAGCTGGCTGTCGCTGTCCGTCCGCTCCGATGCCGAATGGCGCGCGCTGTGCGACGCGCTAGACGCGCCGAGCTGGGCGAACGACGCGCGCTTCGCAGACGCGGACGCGCGAACGCGCCATCACGACGCGCTAGACGCGCTAATCGCGGAGCGAACCCGCAGCCGCTCCGCGCGCGAGCTTCAGGACGCGCTCCAAGCCGCGCGCGTTCCGGCTGGCGAGGTCTTGGACGGCAAACAGCTGCTGTTCGACGAACACCTGAACGCGCGCGGCTTCTACGAGGTAGTCAGCCACCCGCCGAGCGCGGATATGCCTCCCCTGCCCTACGCGGGCAGGCCATGGAAGTTCGGCAAGACTCCGGGCAAGATACGCCGCGCCGCGCCCACACTGGGCGAACACAACGCCGAAGCGCTGGGCGATCTGCTCGGCATGTCGGAAGCGAAAATCGCGGAGATGGAGGCCGCCGGCGTCATCGGCGACGCGCCGCCGAACCGCGACGCGCCCGCCCAGCCGTCCAACGACATGCTGCTGGCGCAGGGGCGCATCTCGCGCTGGGAACCGGACTTCGAGGAGCAGGTGCGGCGCGGCTTTGGGACGAGCTGACATCCCCTCGCGCGTCCTGTGAATTCCCGCGTAGAGAGCCGTCGGCGTGATACAATGGCATCGGCATCGACGAAACGCGGGGAGTTCTGCATAACTTGGTCATAGACGCGGTTGCCATCGATGGCCCAGTGGCTTCGGGCAAGACTACCGTCGGGCGCGAGGTCGCGCGGCGGCTCGGATACGGCTTCTTGGATACCGGAGTGATGTATCGCGCAGCCACGCTGCTCGCCATTCGGCGCGGGCTGGATTTCGACGACGCGCCCGCGCTCACCCAAATGGCGAAGGCGATGGACATTCGCCTTCTGCAATCCGACGGCGGCGACAGGCTGATTGTGGACTGCGAAGACGTTACCGACTATCTGCGAACGCCTAGCGTGAACCGCGCGGTCGCGCCCGTGTCGACGGTGCAGGGGGTTCGGCGCGCGCTCGTTCCGCAGCAGCGCAAGGTCGCCCAGCGCCTGAAGTATGTGCTGGTGGGGCGCGACATAGGCACGGTGGTGCTGCCGGACGCGCGAACCAAGGTATATCTGGAGGCGTCCGCCGAAGTGCGCGCGGGACGCCGATACGAGGAGCTGGCAGCCGCCGGGCGCGACGTGCGGCGCGAACAGGTGCTGAGAGACATAAGCCGCCGCGACGGGATCGACACCGGACGGGAGGACTCCCCGCTAGTCGCCGCGAGCGACGCCGAAGTCATCCACACCGACTATCTCCCCATATGCGAGGTAGTCCGCCGCATCGTCGAGCTGGCGGAGTCGCGACAAATCGATGGACTCGACAGGCTGGGACGATAGCCGATGCCCGCCCTGTACAACACGAGCAACTTCCTCCAGCGCGGCACTCTCAGGATATTCGCGGACTGGCGGGTTTTCGGCGCGGAGAACGTGCCGCCGATGGGTCCGCTCGTCGTCGTGTCGAACCATATGAGCAACCTGGATCCGTCCATGCTCAGCGTGAGCCTGCCGCGCCGTCTGCGCTTCTTGGCGAACGACAACATCTTCGCGGCGGTAGGCCCCCCCGGCAGGTGGTTTCTCCGCCACTACGGAGCGTTCCCCATCAACCGAGACGCGGCGGACGCGCGGGCGTTTCGGTGGACGCTGCGCCAGCTGCGGCAGGATGCGGCGGTGGTCATCTTTCCGGAAGGCACGCGCAGCCGCAAAGCGGGCATGAACGAGGCGAAGGCGGGCGCGGTCAGCCTCATACTCAGATCGGGCGCCGCCGTGCTTCCCGTCGGCATCACAGGCACGGAGCGGCTACAACCGTTTCTGCGCGTCGTCAACCCCACAGGCTCGATTCACATAAACATCGGCCAGCCGTTTTCGCTGCCCAGCATCGAGGGACGCCCCTCCCGCGAGCTTCTGCGCTCCATGACGACAGACATGATGCTGCGGGTTCGGGATCTGCTGCCTGAGGACTACCACGGCTTCTACGGCAAAGCGCGCCTGAAGACCGCAGGCTGACTAGCATAGATTTTCAGGATATATGGCTTGACGCATTTTCAGTATATTTTATGGACGCCTCATCCTAACCCTCTCCCGCAAAGGGGAGGGGGAACTTGCGAGCTTCTCTCATGTGCGGAATAATCGGCTACACAGGCGACGAGCAGGCGGCGGCGATTTTGCTGGACGGGCTTGCGACGCTGGAATATCGCGGCTATGACAGCGCGGGCATCGCGGTCATCGGGAGCGACGGCGCGCCCGATCTGCGGCGCAGCGCGGGCAAGCTCGCCAAGCTGCGCTCCTCGCTAAACGGCGCGCTGCCGGAAGGCGGCGTGGGCATCGGACATACGCGCTGGGCTACGCACGGCGCGCCGACAGACGCCAACGCGCACCCGCACGCCGATTGCGGCGGCGAAACGCTCGTAGTCCACAACGGCATCGTCGAGAATTACGGCGATCTGCGGCGCGAGCTTGCCGCGCGCGGGCATGAGTTCAGCTCGCAGACCGATTCGGAGTGCATCCCTCACCTGATAGAAGAGCATATGGGGGAGGGGCGAACTCTGACGGAAGCGGTGCGCCTGACGGCGCGAAAGGTTCGGGGCGCGAACGCCATAGTCGCGCTTTCGACGCGGGAGCCGGGCAAGATAGTCGGCGCGCGGCTCGGCAACGCGGGCGGCATAGTGGTCGGCGCGACGGCGGGCGGCGGCGTGCTCTCCTCGGACCTGCCCGCTATCCTCCCGCATACGCGCGACGTCGTCTACTTGGCGGACGGCGAAATCGTCTCGCTCGGCGGCGGCGAATTGTCTTTCGAAGACCTAGACGGCGCGCCGCTCAGCAAGCCACCCATCCGCATCGCGCACAGCGCGATGTCCGCCGCCAAGGGCGAACACAAACACTTCATGCACAAGGAGATATGCGAGCAGCCGGAGGCTATCATCGCCGCGCTGAGCGGCAGAGTGTCGTTCGACGACCTCACGGTGGATCTGTCTGAGCTAGAGCTGCCGCCCGATCTGTTCGACACCGTTCAGCGCGTCATATTCGTGGGCATGGGCACGAGCCTTCACGCCGCGATGCTCGGCAGGCGGTGGATGGAGACGCTGGCGCGGCTGCCATCCGAGTACGACAATTCTTCTGAATTCAGATACCGCGAACCGCCGCTGGACGATAGAACGCTCGTCGTGTCCGTCGGGCAGTCCGGCGAGACGGTGGACACGCTGGCGGCGATGGAGCTTGCGCGCGAGCGCGGCGCGCGACAGATTACGCTGTGCAACTATCCCGGAACGCAGGCGACACGGCTCGCCGACCACACGCTGCCGCTGCGCGCGGGCTTGGAAATTGGCGTCGCCGCAACCAAAACGTTCATGTGCTCGCTCGTGGGGCTGCTGCTGCTCGCCATAGAGTTCGGGACGCGCAGGGGCGCGCTAGGCGACGCCGAGCGGCGCGCGCTGGTTTCGGAGATAGCGTCTCTGCCGGATATGGTCGGCTCACTGATAGCGGACGAAAGCCGCTGCGCCGACATCGCGCGAAAGTACGCGCGCCGCTCGGACTTCCTCTATCTGGGCAGGGGATACGGCTTTCCGCTGGCTATGGAGGGGGCGCTCAAGCTCAAGGAGATAAGCTACATCCACGCGGAAGGCTACCCGGCTGGCGAAATGAAGCATGGACCCATTTCGCTGATAGACGAGCGTATGCCGACGGTAGCCATCGCGCCGCGCGACTCGATGCGCGACAAGATGCGCTCCAATATCAACGAGGCGCTGGCGCGCGGCGGCAGCGTCATCGCGGCGCTCACGCGCGGCGATGACGAGATAGCCGAGCTTGCAAACGACGCGATACCCTTGCCGCCGGCGTCCGAACCTATCTTGCCTATCCTCGTCGCCGTGCCGATGCAGATGCTCGCCTACCACATCGGCGTTCTGCGCGGATGCGACGTGGACCAGCCGAGAAACCTCGCAAAGACGGTTACGGTGGAATAATAGGCGCGCGGCGCAAAGCGCGATTGCGAGCGCGGCTCTTCGCCAATACAATGCGCGAAACCGCCTAGCCGCGCGGAGGAGATTCGCCGATGTCCGCCCAAGACCAAATCCCAGAAGAAACGCTGCTGACGCTGAAAGGCATCCCAACCCAGACTCTGATAGACGCGCTCTGGGTAAAAGGCTGGCCTCAAGGATACATCGAGGGCGCGCGTCCGCTCACGCTGGGGCAGCGCATGGCGGCGCGCGCGGTAACGCTGCGATTCGTGCCGCACAGACCAGACCTTGCGGACGACAAGCCGAAGGGAGACCGCTCGGCGGAGTACGTCGCAATCGAAATGTGCGGCCCAAGCGAGGCGCTGGTTGTGGACGCGATGGGCTGGAAGTACAGCTCAATCGGCGGAGACATCAAGTTCTTCAGGCTGATGCAGCGCGGCGTCGGCGGGCTGGTCACGGATGGCGCGGTCAGAGACAGCGTCGCGCTGCGCGAATACGGCTTCCCCGTGTTCAGCGCGTCTACCACCGCCAAGCAGGGGCCAGCGGAGTTCTGGCCGTGGCAGGTGGGCGACGCCATCCAGTGCGGCGGCGCGCTGGTGCGGCCGGGAGACGCCGTAGTGGGCGACGACGATGGCGTTGTAGTAGTGCCTAAGTCCGAAGTGAACGACGTAATCGCAATCGCCCGCCAGCGGGAAGAGGTCGAGGAGATAGTCAAGGCGCAGCTGGAAATCGAGCGCTGCTCGCCCGGCAAATACTACCCATTCAACGAAGAGACTTGGAAGCTGTACGAGGCGAAAACCGGGAAGAAGAGGCCAAACTAAAAGGATCATGGACAACGCGCCGCAAGAGACGACGAAACTAACCGCCAAAGACATCGCAACGCTTGGCGGGACAGTCGGCATGGAGATAGAGCGCTCGCGCGCCGAGACCGCCGCGCCGCGTCTGAGCGGAATGCTGGACGAGCTGTGCCGCCTGCCGGAGCGTCGGCTGGCGGCGGCCGATCCGGCGATGCGGTTCGGCGTCGAGCGAGACGAGTAGCATGGCGAACCCAGACCTCCACCACCTAGCCATCTCCGAGCTTGCCGCGCTGATTCGCGGCGGAGAGCTGTCGCCCGTCGAGCTTACCCGCGCCTACCTAGACCGCATCGAGCGGCTGGATGACACGCTGGGCGCATATGTCACCGTCATGGCGGATTCCGCGCTGGCGGAAGCGTCGCGCGCCGAGTCGGAGATAGCCGGCGGCGGTCGCTTGGGCGCTCTTCACGGCATCCCCATCGCGGTGAAAGACATCATCTACACGAAGGGAACGCTCACGAGCGCGGGATCGCGCGCGCTTGCCGACCACGTTCCAGAGTGCGACTCTACCATCGTCGAACGTCTGCGCTCGGCGGGCGCGGTGCTGCTGGGCAAGCTGAACCTGAGCGAATTCGCCATGGGCGGCACTATAGACCACCCATACGGAACGCCGCGCAACCCATGGAACGTCGCGCGCTCGGCGGGCGGCTCCAGCAGCGGCTCGGCGGTTGCGGTGGCTGGCGGGCTGTGCGGCGGCGCGCTCGGATCGGACACGGGCGGCTCTATACGAGGCCCAAGCGCGTTCTGCGGCATAGTGGGGCTTCGCCCAACATACGGGCGCGTAACGCGGTACGGCGTGTTTCCCATGAGCTGGAGTCTCGACACCGTGGGGCCTATGGCGCGCAGCGTCGAAGACTGCGCCATCATATTGCGGGCAATCGCGGGGCGGGACGCGCGAGACGCCTCCACGAGCGCGGCGGACGTGGAGGACTACGCGGGGGCGCTCGGCGACGCTCGGACGACAGCCCGCATAGCCCTGCCCCGAGAGGCGTTCGAGTACGACGGGCTGGACGCCGAAGTCCGCGCGGCGACGCTGGCGGCGACGGACACGCTCGCCGAGCTTGGCGCGGAAGTCGAAGAAGTCAGCATGCCCGCGCTGCCGCAGAGCGGCGCGGCGTTCCTCGCAACCGCGGATGTGGATGCGGCGACGCATCACCGCCGCAGGCTAGCGGAGCGCGGAGAGCTGTACGACTGGAACACGCGGACGCGGCTGGAGACGGCGGCGCTCACCCCGGCGACCGCCTACCTGCGCGGGCTGCGAGCGCGCTCGCTAATCAGGGACGAGATGCGAGCCGCTCTGCGGCGGGCGGACTTCATCGTCCTGCCGTCCGCGCCCACCGTCGCGCCGCCGATAGAGCAATCCACCGGCTCGCCCGGCGGATACTATCAGGGGCGGCTCGATCTGGGACGGCGGAGATACACAAGCCCCGCCGCGCTCGCGGGGCTGCCCGCCATCTCGGCGCCGTGCGGATTCGACGCGAACGGCATGCCCATCGGCTTGCAGATAGTGGGACGCCCGTTCGCGGAAGCCGAACTGCTCCGCGTCGCCCACGCCTACGAGCTTGCCGCCGGCTGGCGGGATAGGCGCGCGGGAGCGGCGGTTTAGCCTTTACCCGCAAACCCCGAAAGCGTTAGGCTATATCAACGGGGTGTGGCGCAGCGGGAGCGCGCCTGTTTTGGGAACAGGAGGTCGGCGGTTCGATCCCGCCCACCCCGACCACGCTTTCTTCACTAGCGCAAAGCCTTTCGCGTCGTTCGCGCATCGGATATATGGACGCTCCAATTGCCGAAACGAACGCCGCTCCGCCCGGTTCGGATGTCTTCGCGCCGAACGACTGGTGGAAGCGCCCGTTCGATCTTACGATACTCGTTCTAGCTCACGTCGCGCTCGCGCCGCTGTGGGCGGTTCTCTGGACTGCGATACCGCTTGCCATCTGGCTGCACGACCGGGGACCCGTGTTCTACACTCAAGCGCGGCTGGGCAAGGGCGGGCGCGTGTTCAAGATGTACAAGTTCCGCTCGATGGCGCCGGATGCCGAAGCGGTCAGCGGCGCGGTGTGGGCGGCGGAAGACGACCCCCGCATTACGCCTGTGGGCAGGTTTCTGCGCGCAAGAGCGCTCGACGAGCTGCCGCAGGTAATCAACATGTGGCGAGGCGACATCAGCCTCGTGGGTCCGCGAGCCGAGCGCCCCGAGCTTGCCGCGCGCTTTGCCGAGGAGCGCCCCTCGTTCCGGAACCGCTTGGCGGTGCGTCCCGGCATGACAGGCGTCGCGCAGGTATACGGGCGCTACTCCACCCTGCCCCGCAACAAGCTGCGGTACGATTTCCTGTACATCAAGCGAATGTCGCCATGCCTAGACATTCGCCTAGCGGTCATGTCGATTGCGCTCACGGTTCGCGGGCGCTGGCAGTCCGGAGATCGGTAGTCGGCGGGATTTCGCGCGGCGGCTCACCTTCCCGACCGCGCCGCCTCCAACTCTTCCTGCCATTGCGCCACCCGCTTGGACTGCCGCAGATTAGGCGCCATGCGGATAAGCTCGTCCGTGTACAGCCGCGCCGCATCCATCTGCGAAGGATCTCGCAGCGCGGCTTGCTGGTAGAACCTCGCGAGCGCCGCGAGCGCCTGCCAACTGAACGGCTCCGCCTCTATCGCAATGCCGCCCTCGGCTTCGACGACTTGCAAGGCGAGCGCATACTCCTCATCCGGCATGTCCGGCGCTTCTCGCGCCGCGCTTTCTATTAGCCGTATCCGCTCGTAATTCCCCAACGGCGGAAAGCGATCGATCCCCGCTGTGGAGATTTCCAATCGATCCGTCCACGTCCCGCTATGCAGATTGGCGTTTCTGAGAATTCGGGCGGCAGCCATCGGCTGGTAGCTGTACGCGACAGTCGCGGCTGCGAGCGCCGCTATGACTGCCGCCGCCAAGACGCGCGCCCGCCAAGCGCCTGCGAATAGCGGGGGCGGTTCCGAATCCCGCTCGCCTGACTTGCTCCCCCTCGGTTGGGAAGGGCGATTCCAACGGCTGATTTTCCGCCACGCAGCGTCTGCCCATGCAGGCGCGGAGCGCCATCCCCATCCCGCGTCGCCAGCCGCCTCGCGCTCCTCCTGCGCGAAGTACGCCACGATGAGCGCGAACATCAGCATTGACGTCGGCGTCTCCACCTGAACCATGCTTTGGGCGAAGAACGCCGCGCCCGCCGCGCAGTAGGCGGCGATCTCCGCGCGCCCGCCCGCCCTTTCGCGCCGCAGCGCAAGCGCAGCCGCGCGCGCCATCGCGAGCCATAGGATGATGAAAGCGGCAAAACCCGCCGCCCCCTTGCCGGACAGCTCTTCCACCGCCTTGTTGTGCGCGTAGTCGAGGTTTTGGTTGGAAACATGACCGGGTTCTAAGAATTTACCCCACATCGCGGAGAAATTCTCAGGCCCCCAGCCGAGGATCGGACGCTCGGCAAACGCTTTCAGCCCAATCTCGACGGCGGCGATCCTATCCTGAACGCTTCCCCCGTCGTCGCGTATCCGCACAAGCACCTGACTGCTCTGAACCAGAGGATCGAAATTGTCGGTGAAGACTATCGCGGCGATAGACGCCGCGCCTACTAGAACGAATACTACGGCGGCGGCGGCGGCCCACTTCATCCTCGTGGATACTGGTCCAACCAGCAGAGCGACGCCGAACACGAGCAGCGCGACGATGAGCGCGATCAGCCCTGCGCGAGAGCCTGTCAGCCACAGCGCCCATAAGTTCAGCAGTATAGCCGCGAATATCAGAACGCGGACTGCAAGCATCCAGCCAATGAGCGGAGTCGCGCTCCTCTCACTCTTGCCGCGCCGCGCCGCGCGACGGCGGCGGTGGCGGCGGGAGATAGCCGAGCGCGGCGGCGGCTGAGACTTGCGGCGCGAGGGTCGAATCAGAAGCCCGAGACCGATTGTCACGCTGACCAAGGCATACGTTCCTAAGAAGGTGGCGTTTCCCAGCGTGGAGTGAACCCTGTCTTCGTGCAGCGCGATTCCCAGGTCGATCATCCCGTGCCACGCGGCTACGCCCACTGCGGACACGACGGCGCTCATGAAGAGGTTGGCGGTGAACAGCAGCCTCCATTCCGACCGCGCGCGAAACACGGACGACACGACCAAGACGAACGCGAACCAGTGCGCGAGGTCGACGACGCCCTGCATCCGCTCGTAGTTCGACCAGAAGCTGCGCGTTGGGCTTGCGCCGAACAAAGCGGCGACGGCGGAGATAGCCAGCCAGAGCGCGAACGCGATGAGAATGCGAGACTTGGACGGGCGCAGATCCGGGAAGATAATTATGGCTATCAGCCAGAGCGCGAACGCGATTTCTATCAGCAGCCGCATATAGACTGCCTTTCCCACGATGAGCGGGAACAGGGAGCTAGGCGTGACTATGAGCGGGGAAACCAGAGTCAGCACAACGACGAGCTGTATCGCCAAAAGCAGAGCTTGGCGATACGCGAAGCCTCCGTTCATCGCTGTCGTCCGGCTTGCCAACGAGATTCCTCCAGGGGCGCGGTATGAGAGAATTATACAAAAATCAGGCGTCTGGGATTCGCGCGCCCTTGTTTGCGGCAAGCCCCGCTTGCAAGCTCGCGCGGCGAGCAGCCGCCCTTGCCTATGGGGGGCGGCATTCTCTATCCTCAATTCGAGAATGCCGCCCCACTATAGTGACCGAGAGACGGAAGTGAAGCAGACGAACGACCGCGTAGACCTCGAAAAGATAGTGTCGCTGTGCAAGCGTCGCGGGTTCATCTTCCAGAGCAGCGAGATCTACGGCGGTTTGGCAAGCACCTGGGACTATGGGCCTCTCGGCGTCGAGCTGAAGAAGAACGTCAAGGATTCGTGGTGGCGAACCTTCGTCTGGGAGCGCGATGACGTCGTCGGGCTGGACGCGGCGATTCTGATGCACCCGGACGTTTGGCGCGCCAGCGGGCATGTCGCCAGCTTCGCCGATCCGCTCGTCGAATGCCGCAGATGCCACCGCCGCTTCCGCGAAGACCACATAGAAGGCGACGGCTGCCCGGACTGCGGCGGCGCGCTCACAGAAGCGCGACAGTTCAACCTGATGTTCAAGACGTTCATAGGGCCTGTGGAAGATCAGGCGTCCGAAGTATACCTGCGCCCCGAAACCGCGCAAGGCATATTCGTAAACTTCGACAACGTGCTGACCGCCACGCGCAAGCGGCTTCCGTTCGGGATAGCCCAAATCGGCAAGGTTTTTAGGAACGAGATAACGACGGGCGGCTTCATCTTCCGAACGCGCGAGTTCGAGGCGATGGAGATAGAATACTTCGTGACGCCGGGCGAGGACGAAGCCTTCCATGAGCGCTGGATAGAAGACTGCGTTGGCTGGTACACGCGGCTCGGCGTCGCGCCGGAGCGGCTTCGCGTGCGCGAACACGAGGCGGAGGAGCTTTCGCACTACTCCAAGGCGACGTCGGACATCGAATACCTCTACCCGTGGGGATGGGGCGAGATTCAGGGAATCGCCAACCGCACCGATTACGACCTGCGCGCGCACGCCGAAGCCAGCGGGCATCGGCTGACGTACTTCGATCAGGCGGCGGGCAAGCACATAGTCCCATACGTAATCGAGCCGGCGGCGGGCGTGGACCGCTCCGCCATGACGTTCCTAGTGGACGCCTACAGCGAGGAAGAGGTCGAGACGCCCGCCGGCAAGACGGAGACGCGCGCGCTGCTGAAGCTGCACCCGGAGATAGCGCCCGTAAAGGTCGCGATACTGCCGCTGAGCAGAAACGCGCGGCTTGCGCCCACCGCGCGCGAAACGTTCGAGGCGGTGCGGCGGTCGGGACTCATCCCCGGCTTCGTGCAGTACGACGACACGCAGAGCATAGGACGCCGCTACCGCCGACAAGACGAGATAGGCACCCCGCTGTGCGTTACGGTGGATTTCGACACGATAGACGACCGCGCGGTTACGATTCGGGATAGGGATACGATGCTGCAAACGCGCGTTCCAATAGACGCGCTGCCTTCGGAGCTGTCGCGTCGGCTGGCGGCGGCGGAGTGACGTTCGGCGATGGCTCGGCGAACCCGTCGCCGGCTTCGCGGCATCGAATATCCGAACGCCAATGAAACGCTTGCGCCCCACAACGAGAATCGCGATGAGCGCGCTTGTCGCCGCAGCCGTCGCGCTGACGCTCGCGTCATGCGGCGGGGACGGCGAGGCGGCGCCGGACTTTGAGCTGACGCTGTTCGCCAACGCCGAGCATTCGAGCGGGGATACGGCGCGACTTTCGGACTTCGAGGGGATGCCGGTGGTGCTGAACTTCTGGTTTCCGTCTTGCCCGCCGTGCGTGGCGGAGATGCCGGACTTCGAGCTGGCGCATCAACGCTACAAGAGCGAGGGCGTGAGATTCATCGGCGTTCAGCTAATCGGGCTGGACACGGCGGAGGACGGGCAAGCGTTCGTGGAGCGGCTCGGCGTGAACTACATGCTCGGACCCGACCGCAGCGGGAATACGCTCGGCGGAATCGTCAAAGACTACGCCGTGGCGGGCTTCCCCACGACGGTGTTTATCGACAGGCGGCATCGAATCGCGCGGCAGTGGACGGGTTCGCTCGATCTGGAGAAGCTCGAAGAGTTCATCGCGGAGATACTTTAGCCACAGATGGAACGGAGCGCAGTTGTCCGCTAACGACGTGTTCATGCTCGTCGTGCGTTGGCTCCACGTGACCGCGTCCGCCGCGTGGGTCGGCGGCAGCATATTCTACCTAGTCGCGCTTAGGCCCGCGCTCCGCAAGAGCGGCGAAGGCGGGCGAATCGTCAACCGCCACACGGCGGCTGAATTTCGCGTTCTGGTGGACATATGCTTCTTCATCATCGTCGTCACCGGCGTAAGCCTGACGTTCGACAGGCTGGAAGGCAGCGCGGCGGGGCCTGTGTACGTGGCGGTTCTCGCGCTCAAAGCGGCGCTCAGCGTATGGATGTTCCTGCTTGCGAGACGCCGGCGGCGCGGCGCGACGCTCGAAGCCTACAGACAGCGCCCCAAGCCGCCGACTAGCAGGCTGGGACGCGCAATCCGCGCTATCTCCGGCTACAATACGGTCGTAATCCTCGGCGTCGCAATCTTCCTGCTTGCCGACTTGCTGAACGAGCTTTACGAGATGGCGCTGAGCTGAGCGCGACAACCGCTAAAGGGGCAGCTGGCTTGCGAATAGAGTTGATGGAAATTCTGGTCTGCCCGATGTGCAGGGGGGATCTGGAACTGAGCGCGACCGAGCGGGACGGCGAGGAGATAGTGTCCGGCAGCCTGCGCTGCGTGGAGTGCGGCGAGGTCTACCCAATCGAAGACACTATCCCGAACATGCTGCCGCCGTCGCTCAGGGAGACGCCGCGGGATGGCGGCGAATCCGAATCCCCCTCGCCCTAACCCGCGCTCGCTCCCCAAGAGCTTACGAGAATCCCGCGTACAGCTTGCTCTCGGATAGATCCACCACTTCATGCGGCAAGCCGCTGTTCGCGGCGTACTCCGCGCCTTTCTCGGTTACCAGCAGCGTTCCGCCCTTCCCTAGCGGACGTCCCTTGCGCATGATGAGCGAGCCGGCTACGAAGCTCATCGCGGCGCGCCCGCGCTCTCGGTCCAGCACGGTGATGTCAGCGTCCGCGCCCGGCGTGAGATGCCCCTTGCGAGCCAACCCCATCATGCGCGCGGGCGCCCAGCTCAGCTTTTCCGCCATCTCCAGAGGCGTCAGCGCGCCGAACGCCACGAGCGCCATGGTGCTTTCTATGGCGACGTTTCGCGGATGCGATCCGCCGTCTGTGCTTACGGCGTCTACGATGAACTCTCCGGCGGCGTTCTTCGCCACGCTGAGCGTGAACGCGCTCGACGGCGTGTTGACTGGGAAGCTCATGCCGACGTTGCTTCGCGCTTCCTCGAACAGCCGCAGCGCCTCGCCGCGCCGCGCGTAGTACACCTGCCCGCCGCGCTGAGCAACCACCGAGCCATAGCCATCCATGATCGCCTGCCGCATCCCGTCGTATGTCGGCTCGTATCCGCGCAGCCGCAGGCAGTTGCGCGGAACGTCCGCCATGACGTTTCCCCTCGCGTCGCATCGTCCGCTGGTGCCGTTCTGCGGCGCGTGGTAAACCTCCGACACTAGCCGCTCGCCCATCGAATCCAGCATGTCCAGCGCCTCCGCGCACTCAGACGCGGGGTCTTCGATAACGCCTCGGCAGTAGCTGTTGATGTGGCAGACATGCAGCCGCCCATCGCCTACGATGGCGGGAATCTCGCGCAGCCCCTCCAATTGGCTGCCCGATTCGGTCGTGCCGACGTGGTACGCCACATAAGCGCGCTGAGCGTTGGATTCCGCTATTATCTCGCCCGTAGTCTCCGGGCTGAAGGGATAGTATCCGCCGAGAATCTTCACGCCGTAGCAGCCTTGCTTCAGCGCGTCGGCGACGACGTCGCGGATGACAGGCGCGGACATCTTCCCGTTGGGGATGGAGAAGCCGGGGATGAGCGCGAAGTTGCAGGCTACGTTCAGCCCCGCGCCGCGCCGCTCGATGCCGTCCACGAGCGAGCCGCCGTCCCCTCCCATATCCATGACGGTGGTGGTTCCGGCTTGCGCCAGCATTCGGTATCCGAGCGCCGGGTCCCAGCTGCGGGAAAGCCCCGCCACATGCGCGTGGGTGTCTATGTGGCCCGGCATCACCCAAGCGCCGGATACGTCTATCACGTCGTCGGCGCGCGACGGGTCCAGCTCAGGCTCGACGCGCTCTATCCTACCGCGATGGATGGCGACGTCTGCGCGGCCCTCGAAGCCATTCTTGGGGTCCAGCGCGACGCCGCCGGAAAGTATCAGGTCCCAGTTCGCCATATGCTCGGGCGCTCCCTCCGCTGTCTGTATTCGCCGCCCGCGTATAGTACACTATCGGCATTGGGCGGCGGCGCGCGCGGACGGCGCGGACATATGCGAGCCAATCGCGTAAGCTCCAACGCCATTCATCATTTTGGCGCGCGCTAGAATCCGAGCGGAGCGTCGAGGACTTATTCGAGGAGCGAAATCGCATGAAACTTGGGGTAGTGTTTCCACAAACTGAGATAGGCAGCGACGCGGGCGGCGTGCGCGAGTACGCTCAGGCGGCGGAGGGCATGGGCTACAACCACATCATAGCGTTCGACCACGTGCTGGGCGCGAACGCCGAATCCCGCCCCGGCTGGAGCGGCGCGTACCGGCATACCGACGCCTTCCACGAACCGTTCGTGCTGTACGGCTTCTTGGCGGGGCAGACGAGCCGCGTGGAGCTGGTTACGGCGGTTATCATCCTGCCGCAGCGCCAGACGGCGCTGGTGGCGAAGCAGGCGGCGGCGGTGGACGTGCTGAGCGGCGGACGGCTGCGGCTAGGCATCGGCATCGGCTGGAACGCGGTGGAGTACGAGGCGCTGGGCGAGAACTTCCACGACCGGGGGCGGCGCTCGGAAGAGCAGATAGACTTGATGCGGAAGCTGTGGACGAACGAGCTGGTTACCTACGAAGGCAGGTGGCACAAGGTTACGGACGCGGGGCTGAACCCGCTGCCGACGCAGCAGCCAATACCGATATGGTTCGGCGGCGCGGCGCCGCAGACGGTTCGGCGCGTAGCCACTATCGGCGACGGCTGGTTCCCGCTCTTCCGCCCGGACGAGCGCGGTCAGGCGCTGATTGCGAGTATGCGGGAGCAGGCGGAAGCGGCGGGGCGCGATCCGGCATCTATCGGCGTTGAAAGCTGGGTGTCCATCGGGGGCGCGTCGGAGGACGAACAGCGTCGGCAGGTGGAGACGTGGCGCGGTTTGGGCGCGACTCACATCTCGGTGAACACGATGAACGCGGGCATAGACTCGGTGGACGGACACATCGAGGCGATTCGGCGGTTCAAGGAGATGGCGGAGGGGTAGCCTCTAGCGAACGGGCGATCTTGCCGACGCCCAAGGACAGACGCCACAACCCTACGGCGCCGCCGCGTCTGTGGCGTCTGTCTCAGCGGAGAGGCGCAAGTCGAAGATTCGGCGGCGAACCTCGAACGCGAAGCCGGGCATCACGGATTCGCCCGATACGGTCTCAGGATATTCCAGAATCTCAGGCTCGGCGTCGGGGCGGTAGACGTGGACTTGCCGTCGATAGAGGTCTATCAGCCAGCCGAGCCGCGCGCCGTTGGCGATGTAGCGCCTCATCTTGTCGCGCAGAGGGGGAAGCCTGTCTGTGCTGGAAACTATCTCCGCGACGAAGGCGGGGCAGAATCTGATTGCGCCGCCCTCGGCTATCGGCGGATGCTCCGCCATCTGCTCCGCCGACAGCCAAGCCGCGTCGGGGCGAGGGCGAGACCCGTCCGGCAGGCGCGCTATGGCGCCCGCCCCGACAGCGCAGCCCCCGTGCCTTCTCGCCCACCAGTTCAAATCAGTACTCAGCTCCACTTCCGCCTTTGCGCTGTCGAAGTTCGACATGGGGTTTATCGCTAGCTCCCCGCCGCAGGTTAGCTCTAGGTAGAAGCCACGCTCCTCGTTGGCGCGGTCGAGTCTCTCGAACCAGCTGTCTATCTCGTCGTCCGCGAGCAAGCCCGCGACGGATTCCAGCATGGGGCGGATGTCGACGAAGAGGGTGCGCGACAGGGGGAAGTCGTCAGCATCCTCGACGACGGTGGGAGCGGCTTTCGGCAACGCGGCGGTGGTCATGTACGCGCAATTCCTTCATGAGCAAAAGCCCGCGACGGGATCCCCGTTATGGGGCGGGCATCGAAGCGATTCTGCGGTTCGAGGAGGTTGCGGATGAGCAGCCGCGCCAACCGCCTGTCAGTCTTCCGACTCTACGAGAACCCTGCGAGTCCGCAACGGGATGTCGGCGCGGATATCCACTGGCAGCGAGTCGTAGGTTTCCAGCAGCCTCTCTACCAACTCATATGGACCCCAGAGCCGTATCTGGAAGAACGAGCGCTCGTTTTCTTTGCGGACCGCGCTGGTAAAGTCCGCCAAGCTGACCAACAGCCCGTACTGCGCTCCGAAGCCCTGAATGTTCCCTTGCAGCCGATTGTAGTCGGGCAATCCAATCGGAGCGGCGCCGGACTTGACCTGAACGCACAGCCTAGGCTCGCCGAAACCCATATCGCCCATGCCCGCCACGACGTCGATGCCGCCATCGGGACCTAGCCTTGTCTGAGCGGCGCTGTAACCGGACGCCTTCAGTATCTCCGCGACCAAGTACTCCAGCCGCGTTCCCGGAAATCTTTGCCTGATTCTCTGGACGATGCGGTCTTCGATCTGCTCGTCCAAGTTGCTGTCAGGGACGTCGTCGTCGGGAATGAGTGTCTGCGGTTCGGACTCGATTGTCGGCTGCTCAGATGCCGGCTGCCCGTCTAAATGGGCGTTTACGACCCTTTCGATTCGAGATGCCGCGTTGTCTATATTGACCCTGAACACGGTGCGCCTGTAGCCAAACGAGGAGAGCAGGTCCTGGTCGAAATTCGGGCGAGGCACATCGGACACCCGCCAATCTACTCTGCGAATGTGGGGGACGCGGGTATCTGCTAGGTAGGGGCAGTCGGGGCGGTAGAGGTAACCGCCGGCGACTCGTCCGACCGCAACCACCCTCGGGGTTTTCCTAGGCAGAACGACCATATCGCCGTTCTCTATCTCGTTGGCGAATCGCCAAAGCTGCCCCGCCGCCGTCGACACCTGATGGGCGCTTGCGGCAGGCTTCGAGCTGGACAGACACTCGCGCAGCTCGTTCATGTCAGCGAAGTCCGCGACGCTTCGCCAAAATTCGTAGCGATCGCCGCAATGCCCTCCTGGAGAACGAATTCTTCGAGCGCTAGTCCTCGTTTTCGTCCTTCATTTCCGCCGCTCGCTCTGACAACCCAAACGTTCATTCCGTTCATCTCCCCCGATTCGGCGTCAGTTGGCGGGCGCGGCTGCGGGCGGGCTGCCGAAGATGTCGGCGAACTGCTCCCCTTCGATGGTTTCGTTCTCGATGAGGTAGTTGGATACGTGTTCTAAATGAGTGTCTGCGGTTCGGACTCGATTGCCGGCTGCCCGTCCAAATGGGCGTTTACGACCCTTTCGATTCGAGATGCCGCGTTGTCTATATTGACCCTGAACACGGTGCGCCTGCCGCCAAACGAGGAGAGCAGGTCCTGATCGAAATTCGGGCGAGGCACGTCGGACACCCGCCAATCTACGCTACGAATGTGGGGGACGCGAGTGTCTGCTAGGTAGGGGCAGTCGGGGCGGTAGAGGTAACCGCCGGCGACCCGTCCGACCGCAACCACCCTCGGCTTTTTCCTAGGCAGAACGACCATATCGCCGTTCTCTATCTCGTTGGCGAACCGCCAAAGCTGCCCCACCGCCGTCGACACCTGACGGGCGCTTGCGGCGGGCTTCGAGCTGGACAGACACTCACGCAGCTCGTTCACGTCAGCGAAGTCCGCAACGCTCCGCCAAAAGCCGTAGCCGATCGCCGCAATGCCCTCCTGAAGAACGAATTCTTCTAGTCCTCCATCTCCGCCCGCTCTGACGACCCAAACGTTCATTCCGTTATCTCCCCCGATTCGGCGTCAGTTGGCGGGCGCGGCTGCGGGCGGGCTGCCGAAGATGTCGGCGAACTGCTCCCCTTCGATGGTTTCGTTCTCGATGAGGTAGTTGGATACGTGCTCTAGGCGAGCCTTGTTGTCCGTCAGGATGCTCATGGCGGTTTCGTACGCGCCGCCTATGAGGGAGTGAACTTCGTCGTCTATCTGCTCCGCGATGCTGTCGGAGTAGTCGCGCTGTTCGGAGATCTCGCGTCCGAGGAACACCAGCTCATCGCGCTTGCCGAAGGTGCGCGGGCCTAGCTTGTCGCTCATGCCGAAGCGGGTAACCATCGTGCGCGCGATGTTCGTCGCCTGCTCTAAGTCGTTGCTGGCGCCGGTGGTGACTTCGCCGAACACTAGCTCTTCAGCCGCCCTGCCGCCCATCGCCATGGCGAGCCGCGCTTCGAGCTGATCGCTGGTTATCAAGGTGCGGTCTTCTTCTGGCATCGTCTTGGTGTAGCCGCCCGCCTGCCCGCGCGCGATGATGGTCACTTTGGCTACCGGATCGGCGTCCGGGAGCATGTGTGCGACGACGGCGTGCCCCGCCTCGTGGTAGGCGGTAACCGCCTTCTCGCGGTCGCTGATGACGCGGCTTCGGCGCTCAGGACCCGCGGTGACGCGGTCTATGCTCTCGGAGAACTCCGAGAAGCCAATCAGCTTCTTGTCGCGGCGGGCGGTGAGGATAGCAGCCTCGTTCACCAAGTTGGCGAGGTCGGCGCCGCTGAAGCCCACCGTCTGCTTAGCCACACGCTCCAAGTCCACATCCTCGTCCAGAGGCTTGCCGTTGGAGTGAACCTTGAGGATAGCCTCACGCCCGCGAACGTCTGGGTTGTCTATTATCACGCGGCGGTCGAACCTGCCGGGGCGCAGCAGCGCGGGGTCTAGGATGTCCGGGCGGTTCGTAGCCGCCATGACGATGACGTTAGAGCCGGTGTCGAAGCCGTCCATCTCGACCAGAATCTGGTTCAGCGTCTGCTCCCGCTCGTCGTGTCCGCCGCCCAGACCCGCGCCGCGGTGTCTGCCCACGGCGTCTATCTCGTCCACGAACACGATGCAAGGCGAGTTGCGCTTGGCTTGGTCGAACAGGTCTCGAACGCGGCTTGCGCCCACGCCTACGAACATCTCGACGAACTCGGAGCCGCTTATGTTGAAGAACGGCACACCCGCTTCGCCCGCGACCGCGCGCGCCATGAGCGTTTTGCCGGTGCCGGGGGGGCCAACCAGCAGAACGCCTTTGGGTATCTTCGCGCCCAGCGCTAGGAATCGCTCCGGGAATTTCAGGAACTCGACGACTTCCTGAAGCTCCTCTTTAGCTTCTTCGACGCCAGCGACGTCCGAGAAGCTCACGTCTGGGCTGTTGCCCATCATCATGCGCGCGCGGCTGCGCCCGAAACTGAAGGTCTGGTTGGAGTTGCCCTGCGCCTGCCGCATCATGAACAGCAGGATAGCGGCGAAGAGGATGAGCGGCAGGAAGTTGAACATCAGCCCCAAGAAAGTCGATAAGCCGCTCTGCCCTCTCGGTTCGATGCTCACGTTGGCGTTCACCATGTCCACGCCCGCTTGCTGGAGTATCCCGACAATGGTGGAGCCGGACTCTTTGCGAGCGGCGAGCGCCTCGCCTGAGCGCGTTATGACCGTGAGCGAGTCTCCCTTGACCTCGATGGTTTCAACGTCGCCGCGCTTGGTCATGGCGATGACTTCGTTGATGGAGATTTCCCGCCCGCCGACGGCGCTGGAAAGCAGGTTGAATGCAATTGCGGTTATGGCTACGACTATAAGCAGGTATATGAGGGTCTTCCGCATCGCTCGCCCGTTCGTCCTCCCGCGCGCTCGTCGCATGTGGGCTTGTGGCTGATTGGCTAAGTATAGCAGATATGCGCGGGCAACACGCGCCGCGCGGCGTCCGCTGAAGCAAAACTGCTGAATTCGAGGGGTATATACATATTGACATCTGTGGTATGTTTTGGCGCAAGCAAGCCCGCGTGCGGATTTTGCGCCGATTTTGACGAATGTTCGAGCGGCGGCGGGCAAAAATAGCCAACTGCGGCCGCCGCGCCGAGTTGGATTTTCGCTGTACTCTTGGAGGCGCTTTATGAGAGCGGCAATTGGTTCTGTTGCGCTGGTCATGATATTGGCTCTGCTGGCGGCGGGCTGCACCAGAGAAGTAGAGGTGCCGGGTGAAACCGTCATCAAGGAAGTCGTCGTCGAGAAACCGGTCGAGGTAGTCAAGGTAGAGACGGTGGAGGTGCCGGGCGAGACTGTCATCAAGGAAGTCGTCAAGGTGGAGACGGTAGAGGTGCCGGGCGAAACCGTCATCAAGGAAGTCGTCAAGGAGGTAGTCGTCGAGAAGCCTATCGAGGTAGTCAAGACCGAGATCAAAGAGGTAATCGTCGAGAAGCCGATAACCCAGCTCAAGGAAGTGGTTATCATAGCGACCCCCTCCCCCGCCGACATGGCGCCCACCCAGATAGTGCCGAGCGGCACGTTCAACGGCGCGATAGGCAGCTTCTCCCCGGTGTCCGGCTGGGGTCCGTCCTGCACCGCGTGTTCGCAGCTGGTGGGGGCGAGCGTAGGCGAGGCGCTATTCGCCACCGCGCGAGACGAAGAGGGCGCAATCGGGCTGTCCCCGTGGCTGGTGACTAGCTGGACGCTTGCGGACGACGCCTCGTACAGCGACTTCACCCTTCAAGAAGGCGTGCAGTTCCATCAAGACTTCGGCGAGATGACCGCCGACGATGTGGCGTGGTACTTCAACCTTATCAACACGAACACGAACCCCGAATCCAAGCACGACACCGGCGTTCAGATTTTCGACCTAGACGGCGCGGAGGCTATAGACCGCTACACGGTGCGGTTCAACTGGCGCGGATACGGCGGCTACACCCTGATGCAGGAGTTCACCGACCTGCAAGAGGGCGTAGAGGTGATGTCCAAGCGCGCCTTCGACACGAGGGGGCAAGAGTGGATGTCTGAGAACGTGCCTATAACCACAGGCCCGTTCGAGGTGCAGAAGTGGACGCAGGGCGAAGAGATTCGGCTGATTGCGGTTCCCGACCACTGGCGAAAGACATCGTACATCGCTAGGGTGAGCGTCTTGGCGGTGCCGGAAGGCACGACGCGGCGCGCGATGCTCGAGTCCGGGCAGGCGCACGCGGCGCACATATCGCTGAACGATATGCCGCAGCTCATCAACTCCGGCTTCAAGCTGGCGCCGGAGATCATTCAAGGGCAGCTCAACCTAGGCTTCGGCGGCAACTACTGGGAAGACACCCACGCCAAGACGGGCGAGCCACTGGAGCGGGCGCGCGACACGTCCGTTCCATGGGTGGGCGATCCGTTCGAGAACGGTGGCGCATATGACGAGAACACGCCCTCCATGCAGCGCTCCAAGAAGGTCCGCTGGGCGCTCTCGCAATCCATAGACCGCGACCTGCTAGCCGATACGGTGCTGAACGGCCTAGGCTGGGGCATCACCGTTGGGCATATGTCCACCGACGATCCGCTCTACCTACAGAACCCCGGCAGGTGGGACGTGCCATACGACCCCGACGCGGCGAACGCGCTGCTGGACGAAGCGGGATACGGCGGATGCGAGGGGCTGACGCCCAAGGTGTGGACGGGTCCCAGCGGCACGGTCGTACAACTCTGGGACGCCGTGGGCGTAATGTGGCAGACCGATTTGGGATGCACGGCTGAGTTCGACCGCACGGACTACTACGCGCAGCACAGACCCGGCATCGTGGCGCGAACGAGCGTGAACATCTACAGCGGCTGCTGCCCGGGCATGGGCATTTGGCCCATGGAGTGGAGCTTCACTTCACACAACTACCCGGGCGGGTTTGGCGTAGGAATCGAAACGCCCACCCACACGCGGCTGTACCTCGCCAAGCAGCAGGCTGCCGCCACAGGCGCGGACCCCGTGGCTCTGGGGCTGGAACAGCACGACTTCAACCACGAGTGGCAGCTGTTCTCCGGCATCGTCAGGTTCCCGGATGGCGCGATGTACGACCCGAACGCCATGTACTGGGAAGACATGCGCCCGTACCAGTGGGGCAAGATAGGCGGCTTGCGCAGCTTCGAGGACATCCAGCTGGTCAGGTAGCGGGATATGGCGGCGGACGGGGCGTCGACGCGCTCCGTCCGCCCGACCCGCTGATTCCACAGGCTGAGATGGATAGGGCGCGTGGCAAAGTTCATCGCTAGAAGAATAGTTACTTCGACGCTGGCTATCATCGCGTCCGCGATGCTGGTGTTCGGCTTGTCGCGCGGGCTTGCCGACCCTCGCTACACGCTCATCGGGCAGGCGGGCTACGGCATGTCGCCGGAGACGTGGGAGCGGCTCGGCAAAGAGCTTCATCTTGACAAGCCCGTGCCGATACAGTTCGCCTACTGGACAATCAGCATGGCGCAGGGCGACTTCGGCAAAGACCTAATAGACGACAAGCCTGTTCTGCCCAAGCTGCGCGAAAAGATTTTGCCTACCGCCAAGCTCGGCTTGGTGGCGTGGGTTATCGCTACTATCATTGGGATTCCGCTGGGCGTAGTATCCGCGATAAACCGCGCTTCTACGCTGGACTACCTGAGCAGGGGATTCGCGCTGTTCGGGCAGGCGGTGCCTACGTTCTGGGCGGGCATTCTGGCGATACTGCTGTTCACCGTGTGGCTGGACTGGCTCCCGGCGGCGGGAATGGGCGAGGGGTTCGCGGTTCGCAACTACATCATGCCGGCGGTAGTGCTGGCGTGGCTGCCTGCGGCGGGATACCTGCGTTTCACGCGCTCCGCCATGCTGGAAGTGCTGGATTCCGAATTCGTCAAGCTGGCGCGCGCCAAGGGCGTGCCATACCGCTCCATCATCTGGAAGCACGCTTTCCGCAACGCCTCGCTGGTTCCGCTAACCGCCACCGCGCTGGTGCTTGCCGGCTTCATCACCGGATCCGTGCTGGTGGAGGCAGTGTTCGCGTGGCCCGGCATAGGTCAATACGCGGTGCAGGCGGTGGCGACCAACAACATCAACGTCCTCGTGCCGATAGTCTTGATATTCACCATCCTGTTCATCATCGCCAACTTCGTCGTAGACATCATGTACGGGCTGCTCGACCCGAGGATTAGATACTCGTGATCGCGGATGAGCTGACTCCGTCCGGTTCGCTGGGAGCGGGGGGCGCGCTTGCGCGCGCTTGGGCGTTCTTCACGAGATGGCCTATCATCCCGATAGCCATTCTAATAGCGCTTATCTTGCTGGCGCTGCTCGCGCCCATAGTTACGGCATACGAGCCGTTGGACGGCAACTTGCGAGAGCGTCTGCTGCCGCCGATGGGAGAGTCTGCGGGCGCGGCGCATCTGTTCGGCACCGATCACGTCGGGCGAGACGTGTTCAGTCGCGTGGCGTATGGCTCGCGCGTCTCTCTGCTCGTCGCCGCGGTCGCGCTCGTAACGGGAACCGTGTTAGGCACGTTCCTAGGCTTAGTCGCGGGCTACTTCGGCGGGATTATAGATGAAGTGATAATGCGGATCGTGGATATATGGTTCGCGTTTCCGTTCCTGATGATAGCGCTGCTGATAGCGGCAGTTGTCGGACAGGGCATGTCCACCATCATGGGGCTGCTGGCGCTGCTGGTGTGGGCGAGCTATGTGCGCTACGTGCGCGCGGAGGTTCTGACGCTGCGAGAGCGCGACTTCGTGGCGCTTGCGCGCGTGGCGGGCGCGTCGACGACTCGCATACTGCTGAAGCACCTGCTGCCGGGCGTCACCAACACGGTGGTGGTCGTGGCGACTCTCAGGGCGGGCCAGCTCGTGCTGGCGGAGGCGTCTCTGAGCTTCCTGGGCGCGGGCATCCCGCCGCCGACCCCCACGCTCGGCTCGATGATAGCGGACGGACGCGATTTCATACGCGAAGCGTGGTGGATTTCGGTGTATCCGGGCATTACCATATTCTTGATGGTGATGTCGCTGAACTTCCTAGGCGACTGGCTGCGCGATAGGATAGATCCGCGCCTGCGCCAGCTCTAAACGACGCCTGCTCCGTTCGGCGGTTTCCAACGGCGATGCGGCAGGCGCCGCTTGCCTGAAGTCTGGATCTGCGCTACGCTTTTCGTAGCGTGCCTGTTCGAGCCTCGATTGCAGACAGCTTCTATAAACGTATCGAACATCGCCAATATAACCCACATGTAGCCCCTAGACTTCAGCTCATCCCCTCGCGTTTCGATTTTTCTGACAACCTCATCAATACGTTGAGGCCGGGCGAACGAGTTTTAGCTCGGCTGATTGCGAGTTATTTTCAAGATACTAAAGGACTCTCTCGACACATTTATAATAAGCAACCGAGGTCATCAAACTGTAGTTTATGACACAACCCACATTGACAAAAGCCTTACGTTCGATGGTTCGGCGATATGGTTTCGAGCAGGTCGAATTGTCTCTACGTGAGATCGGTCCTGAAACATCGAAGCAGGGTGCAAGATCGCTCCACGAAACCACTGCGCCAAAAGCAAGGAAGATCGGGAGACGCAGAGCTACGGCTCCGGAATACGTTGCTAAACTGAAACTTTCTTCTGAGAAAGAGGCTGTAGCAGTAGAGCTTGCCAGAAGATTCGAGAACAAGTCTTTCCTGCCCTCATTCCACGATATTGCGTACTTCTGCCAAATATACGGCATCGCTATACCAGCATCCAGATCGCGCGCAAGCGCCATCCCGCGGGTGTTCAAGTTCATAGCCGCAATGGACCTCGCCGACTCTCAGAAGATATTGGACTACGGCATGTTCTCTGGCCCGTCTCGCCTAGGCCCCATTGCGGATGCAATACGACGCAACGGCAGGGCAGACAATGCGGGAGCATACTCCGAAAGCTAACGCAGAATGCCTAACGAATCCCAACCCCGCCGCACCCCGCTATACGATGTCCACGTCGCCCAAGGCGCGCGGCTCATGCCGTTCGCGGGATGGGAGATGCCGATTCGGTACGGCGAGGGCATCATCGAGGAGACGCGCGCCGCGAGAACGGGCGCGGGGCTGTTCGACGTGTCGCACATGGGGCGGCTGGATGTGTCGGGCGCGGACGCGGCGGCTCTGCTGAGCGCGGTTCTCAGCGTAGACGCGCGCAGTCTGCGGCGCGGGCGGGCGCGATACAACGTCATCTGCGACGAGCGCGGCGGCATCATCGACGATTGCATCGTCTACAGACGCGGCGAGGAACGCTTCTTGCTCATCCCGAACGCGGCTAACGCGGCTGCGGTACTCGCTTGGCTAGCGCGCTGGACGCCGCGCGGCGCGGACGTAAGCGTCGCAGACACGACGGCGGACGTGGCGATGATAGCCTTCCAAGGTCCGCGCGCGGCGCAGACGCTCCAGCGGCTTTCGGACGACGACCTCTCGAAGATACGCCCGTTCCGCGCCGCGCCCGCGACGGTGAACGGCGGAGCGGCTTACTTGGCGCGAACCGGCTACACGGGCGAGGATGGCTTCGAGATAATGCTGCCCAGCGAGAACGCGGCGGCGCTGTGGCTCGCGCTCTCGGAGCTTGGCGCGAAACCTTGCGGACTCGGCGCGCGCGATGTCTTGCGGCTCGAAGCGGGATTGCTGCTGCACGGAAACGACATGGATACGTCGGTAGACCCCTACGAAGCGGGCTTGGGCAAGTTCGTAGAGGCGGACAGAGAAGATTACGTCGCGGGCGCGGCGCTAAGGGCTGTTCGCGACGCGGGCGCCGCCCGAAAGCTGGCGGCGTTCACGATGGTCGGCAGGGGCATCGCGCGGCGCGGGTACGCCATCCTCGCGGACGGACGCCGCATCGGGGAAGTTTCGTCCGGGGGGCCATCGCCGACGCTTGACTTGAACATAGGCTTGGGCTATGTTCCAATCGCCTACGCGAAAGCGGGCGCTCGCATCGACATAGAGATACGAGGCCGCCCGGTGGAGGCGAAGATAGCCACCCTACCCTTCTATCGACGGAGAAGGCGCGCATGAACCCGGAGAACCTACGTTACTCCAAAGAACACGAATGGCTTGCCGTCGATGACGACGGCGCGGCGGTAATCGGCATCACCCACTTCGCGCAAGACAGCCTTGGCGACGTGGTGTTCGTCGAGCTGCCGGAGGTGGGGGCGGACGTCAGCCAGTTCGGGAAGATGGGCGAGATAGAATCCGTCAAAGCCGTATCAGATCTGTACTCTCCGGTCAGTGGCAAAGTCGCGGCGCGCAACGACGCGCTAGAAGACCTGCCTGAGCTTGTGAACGACAGCCCATACGAAGATGGCTGGATGCTGCGCGTGGAAATGGCGGACTCGTCCGAGCTGGACAGCCTGCTGAGCGCGTCGGAGTACGAAGCCTTCTTGGCGTCGGAAGCGTAGGCGCGCGCGGTGTCGGCGGACACATTCCAGTCTCCCTACGCGCCCAACACCGACGACGACAGGCGCGCCATGCTCGCCGCCATAGGCGTCGACTCAGTGGACGAGCTTTTCGCGGACGTTCCGGCGGGGCATCTGAACTTCGATCTCGATCTGCCATCGGCGCGGGACGAGATGGAGCTGATCCGGCGCGCGGCTCGGCTGGCTGCGAAGAATCGCGCGCCGGGCGAGTACGCCTGCTTCCTTGGCGGCGGCGCGTACAGGCATCACGTCCCGGCGGTGGTGCGGCATATAGCGTCGCGCAGCGAGTACATGACCGCGTACACGCCCTATCAGCCGGAGGTGTCGCAAGGCACGCTGCAAACCGGCTTCGAGTTCCAGAGTATGATCTGCCAGCTCACGGGCATGGACGTAGCCAACCTAGGCATGTACGATGGATCGACCTCGCTGGCGGAGGCAGCGCTGATGGCGGCGCGCATAACGCGGCGCGAGCGGGTGGCGGTCATGGATACGGTGTCGCCGCTGTACCGCGACGTTCTGGATACATACACGCAGGCGCCGGGCATCGCGGTGGACACGATAGGCGGCGCGGACGGCGCGGGCATAGGCGCGGATACGGCGTGCGTCATCGTTCAGCAGCCGAACTTCTTTGGCTGCATGGAGGACGCGCGCGCGCTTGCGAACGCCGCCCACGCCAACGGCGCGCTGCTCATCGTCAGCGTAGATCCGGTGTCGCTCGGCATGTTCGAGCCGCCGTCGGGTTACGGCGCGGACATCGTAGTTGGCGAAGGGCAGCCGCTCGGCGTCCCGCCCACGTTCGGGGGCCCTTACGTGGGGCTGTTCGCTTGCAAGCGGCAGTACATCCGCCAAATGCCGGGCCGCATCGTGGGGCGCACGGTGGATACGCGCGGACGCGAAGCGTTCGTGCTGACGCTCCAGACCCGCGAACAGCACATCAGGCGCGAGCGCGCCACCTCCAACATATGCACGTCCGTCGCGCTCATCGCGCTCATGTCCACCGTATATCTGGCGTCGTTCGGCAAGCGCGGGCTTAGGCGCGTGGCGGAGCTGTGCTACCACAAATCGCACTACGCGGCTCGGCTCATAGCGGATATTCCGGGATACAGCCTGCCTATGAACGGCGTGTTCTTCCAAGAGTTCGTCGTAAGCTGCCCGAAGCCGCCCTCGGAGATCAACGAGCGGCTGTTGGACTACGGCATCATCGGCGGGCTGGACATCAGCGACTCGACGCCGAACGGGATGCTCGTGTGCGTAACCGAAGCGAACCCGCGCGAAGAGATAGAACGGCTGGCAGCGGCTCTGGCGGAAATCGGCGGGAGGGCGTAGATGAACGATCTGCTCCAGAGATCCGAGCTGGACAAGCGAAAGCTGCTGATGGACCGCAGCCGCGCCGGCCGCGTCGGAACTACGCTCCCGCCGCTGGACGTTCCGCCGTCCGAGCTTCCCGACGCCTCGATGCTGCGCGACGATCTAGAGCTGCCGGAAGTGTCGGAAGGCGAAATCGTGCGCTATTTTTCGCAGATAAGCCAGCTCAACTTCTCAATAGACCACAACTTCTACCCGCTCGGCAGCTGCACGATGAAGTACAACCCGAAGCTGAACGACGAGATAGCGTCGCTTGCGGGGTTCTCGCAGATACACCCGCTTCAGCCGGAGTCCACCGCGCAGGGCGCGATAGAATTGCTGTGGGAGTTGCAAGAGCAGATCAACGAGATAACCGGCATGGCGGGCTGCTCGCTCGCGCCGATGGCGGGCGCGGACGGCGAGCTTGCGGGGATGCTGATGGCGCGCGCGTACCACCTAGAGCGCGGCGACGACAAGCGCGACAAGGTTCTGATTCCGGATTCGGCGCACGGCACTAACCCCGCGTCGGCGGCAATGGCGGGGTTCGAGGTGGTGACGCTGCCATCCAACGCCAACGGCGACACGGATTTGGACGCGCTGCGCGACTCGGTGAACGAAGAGCTTGCGGGGCTGATGATTACGCTTCCCAGCACGCTTGGGCTGTTCGACACGAACATACTGGAGGTTACGCGGATAGTTCGGGACGCGGGCGGCATAGTGTACGGCGACGGCGCGAACCTGAACGCCATAGTCGGGCGGGTGAAGTTCGGCGATCTGGGATTCGACGTCATCCACTCGAACCTGCACAAGACGTTCACGCAGCCGCACGGCGGGGGCGGCCCCGGCGCGGGTCCGGTAATCGCGGGCGAGCGGCTCGTCGACTACCTGCCCACGCCCGTCGCCGCCAAGCGCGACGGCGACGGCTTCACGCTCGCCGCGCCGCCCAAGTCCATAGGCAGGATGGGAGCGTTCCACGGCAACTTCGGCGCGCTCGTTCGCGCGTGGGCGTACATATCCACGCTCGGCAAGGAAGGCATCCCGCGTATAAGCGAAGACGCGGTTATCAACGCCAACTACATCCTCGCCAAGCTGCGCGGCGTTTACGATCTGCCATACGACCGCAGCTGCATGCACGAGGTGGTCTTTTCGGCGTCGAATCTTCGGCGCGGGCACGGCGTGAAGGCGCTGGACGTAGCCAAGCGTCTGATAGACTACGGCATCCACCCGCCGACGATGTACTTTCCGCTCATCGTCGACGAGGCGCTGATGATAGAGCCGACGGAGACCGAATCGAAAGAGACGCTCGATTACTTCATCGAGGTGATGAAAACTATAGCGGCGGAGGCGGCGAGCGACCCCGATCTCCTGCTCGAAGCGCCGCACGACACGCCGAACACGCGGCTCGACGAGGCGCGCGCGGCGCGGAGGCCCGATCTGCGGTGGCGACGGGAGTGAATAGGATGGAGTGAGTAGGATATTGAGGATTGCGAAATCTCTCCCAACTGCGTAACGCTTAGCCCGAATATCCTGTTCATCCCGTACATCTATGCAAGCAAGCCATGAACCAAACCAATGGAGAACGAACCATGTCAGAAGTAGGCGAAGCGGCGCCGGATTTCACCCTGCCCGCCCACAACGGCAGCGCGATAACGCTTAGCGACTATCGCGGGAAGAAGAACGTCGTCCTGTCGTTCCACATCTTTTCGTTTACGGGCGGTTGAACGCATCAGGTCTCCTCGATGCGTATCCACAACGCGCTGTTCGAGGAGAACGATGCCCAGGTGCTGGGCATTAGCTGCGACTCCCGCCCGACGCAGGTCGCGTTCGCGTCCTCTCTGGGGTCCATCCCCTACCCGCTGCTTGCGGATTTCTGGCCGCACGGCAAGGTGTGCGGCGACTTCGGCGTTCTGAACGAGAACCTCGGCGCGCCGCTGCGCGCTATCGTCATAATCGACAAGCAAGGCGTCATCCGATTCAAACAAACATACGCCGCCGCGGACGCTCTCGACCCGCGCGACGTAATGGCTGAAGTCGAGAAGCTGGCGTAGCGGCGCTAGCTGGATTGGCTCCGAGATGATGCTGGACAGGCGTGGCGCGTTCCGCGAGGGCGAGCATATTCAGCTGCTCGACCGTCGCGGGCGCAGCTACCTGTTTCTACTTGCGCCCGGGCGGCTGTTCGAGTCGCACATCGGCAGCGTTCCCGCGTCGGAAATCATCGGGCGCGAAGAAGGCAGCTGGCTGACGACGAGCAGGGGGCATCGCCTAATGGCGGTTCGCCCCACGCTCGCCGAGCTGACGCTGCGAATGCCGCGACTGGCTGCGGTGATGTATCCCAAAGACCTCGCCGCGATGCTGGTGTACGCCGACGTGTTTCCGGGCGCGCGCGTTCTGGAGGCGGGCGCAGGCTCGGGCGCGACGACGATGACGCTGCTGCGAGCCGTGGGCGACGCGGGGCGCGTGTTCACATACGACGTTCGGCAAGACATGTTGGAACGCGCCGAGACGAACGTCGCGCGCTACTTCGAGCGGTTCGACAACCTAGAGCTGAAGCTGGGCGACGTGTACGAGGGCTTCGAGGAGCGCGACATAGACAGGGTCATCCTAGACCTGCCCGAGCCGTGGCACGTCGCGCCTCACGCATCCGAGCGCATGACTGCGGGCGGCGTGTTCTTCGGGTTCGTCCCCACCGTGCCGCAGGTGGAAGAGCTCGTGCGGACGCTCCGCGCTCTACGCACCTTCGGCATGATAGAGATTATGGAAGTGATGATGCGGCAATGGAACGTGAGCGGGCGCAGCGTCCGCCCATCGCACCGCATGGTTGGGCATACGGGCTTCATCGTCACGGCGCGCCGAACCTCTCCGCGAGAGTCGGCAAACGCTCCCGACGGCAACGGGTAGCCGTCCGCCCCCGCCCGGCGGACGCGGCTAGCGCTACTCCGCTGAGAAATGCCACAGGCTTTCTAGCGCAATGCCGCCGGACGGTGGCGACGGCGGGAGATGCCGCGCGCCCAACATCGGCGCGGCTAGCCGCTCGACGATGCAGGCGGGCGCGTCCAAATCCGTCGAGCGCGATATTCCGCTGTCCTTCTCCTGAAAAAGCGCCCTGAACGCGCCGAGTCCATCGGGCGCGGCTAGCCTACGGATGGCGCGCAGGTTGGCAAGCTCGGCAGCGCGATCCAACCCGGCAGACGCGATATAGCTCTCCATGCGGCGGATGCCGAGCGAGGTCAGCAACTCCGCCTGCGTGGTCAGGAACACGGGCGCGAGTCCGACGGCTCTCCCCGACTCTATCAGCGCGCTGAAGTCGACGCGCGCCGTGATGTCTTGGCGTCCGACGCGCTGGTATGGGCTGCCGCCGGCTGTGTGGCGGTAGTGCGTCTGAAGCGTCCCGCCGGCGCGGCGCGGCGAGTACAGCTCTCCAGCCTCGTCTCCGTAGTCGATGGTGAGCGCGAACCCGCGATCCAGCGCGGCGGCGGCGCTGGCGGCCCAACCGTCTATGCCCGCGTTCACCTCGCCGCGATAGCCGTCCGGAAGGCGCGCCAGCGCGGGCGCGAGCCGCTCCGCAATGAGCGGCGTAGTAGGCTCGCGCAGCCGCTCCGTGAAGCTGCCGTCAGCGCCTGCCGCGACGAAGACTTCGAGCGGACGGCCGCCTTCTATCTGGAAGCGATGAACGGGGAAGGCGTCTATCAGCTCGTTGGAGACGACACACCCGACTACGCCTCGCAGAGGCAGCGCCGTAGACGCCGCCCACGAGACGCCGGCGGGCGTGGACGGACGGGAGCGCGCGGACATGCGGTCTATGGCGACGTATCGGACGGCGCGCGCGAAGTCCGGCAGCTGCCGTTCCGCAAACTCCATCAGATCGACGGCGAGGATGCCATCGCCCGCGCCGCACTCGACTATCCAGAACGGGGATGGGCAGCCTAACGCGCGCCACATGGCGAATATCTGCGCTGCGAGCAACGCGCCGAAGGCCGGATGCGCCGTCGGGCTGGTGAAGTAGTCCCCACCCGCGCCGATCCGCCCGCGCCGCGCATAGTAGCCGTCGGGGTAGTAGAGCGCTATCTCCATGAACTCGGCGAACGGGATGCCGCCCGAATCCGCGATTCGGCGGCGGATCTCCCTTTCGGCGCCTGTCGGCTCGGGGGCAGGCGCGCGCGTGGACAGCAGGGCGCGGATGCTAACTTCGGCGCGAAGGCGGCTCATGGCAATGCGCGCAACGCGGGCGAGCTAAGAATGTATTTCCAACGCCCTTTGCGGGCGATGGGGAAGCCTAGCGTCTGCCGGCGCTCTTCCGCTGACGCGCCGCGCGTCTCCGCCTGCCGTCCCTGTCCCAGCCCGAACCTTGTATGGAGTTCTTGAACTCTTGCGACGCCCCGCACTTCTTGCATGTTCCCATGCTCGTGGGCCCGTTCGGCTGATCTATCATCCAGTGATGCGTGCAGTCGGATACGACTACGGACTCGTCAGTCAATTGCGGCTTCCTTCCTCCGTGCGCGATAAGCTAGGCTCTCTCTTCTATCGGGACGTACTCGACATCCATGGGGCCTGTGTAGAGCAGCCTGGGCCTAAGCAGAATGTTGTTGTCGAATTGCTCGATCACTTGCGCCGTCCAACCCGGCACCCGCCCCATGGCGAATATGGAGATGAAGAGGTCATCGGGAATGCCGAGCAGGTAGTATATCGCGCCGGAGAAGAAGTCTACGTTCTGGTAGATTCCTCGGCGTCGGTACGGCTCCATCACCTCGATTACAGCCTGAAGAATCTGGAACCACTCCGGTTCGCCCTTGCGCTCGCCCAGCTCTTTGGCGTCGTCTTGCAGGTGTAGCGAGCGCGGGTCTACGGCTTTGTAGACGCGATGCCCGAAGCCCATGATGCGCCCGCCGCCGCGGATGCGCTCGCGGACGTAGTTTTCGGCGTTCTCCTCGCTGCCTATCTCCTGCGTCATCTTCATCACTTCTTCAGCCGCGCCGCCGTGCGACGGTCCCTTGAGAACGGCTATGCCGGTGGTTACGGCGCAGTGGAGATCCGCTTGGGTGGACGCGGCTACGCGCGCGCCGAACGCGGAAGCGTTGATGCCATGCTCGGCGTGCAGAACGAAGTCTTTGTCTATGAGCGCGGCGTCTTGCTCCGTAGGCTCTTCGCCGAAGAGCATATACAGGAAGTTGGCGGCGTGGTTGAGATTGGGGTTCGGCGCGAGCGGCTCGTTGCCGTCTCTGATGCGCGCGTGAGCCGCGACTATCGTAGCCGCCTGAGCGGTGAGGCGTATGCCCTTGCGAAGCGTCGCCTCGGACGAGTTGTCTTCGGTGTCCGGGTCGTATGCGGAGAGGGCGGATATCGCTGAGCGAAGCACATCCATCGGGTGGGAGTTTCGGGTTAGGCGGATGATGTCGAGTATCTCGCCGGGAAGCTCCCGCGCCGCCTTGAGGTCGGCGTCGAAGGCGTCGAGCCGCGTCTGCGTGGGAAGCTCGCCGTTCATCACGAGGTAAGCCGTCTCTTCGAAGTTGGACTTTTCGGCGAGGTCGTGGATGTCGTACCCGCGATAGAGCAGCTTGCCGATGCCGCCGTCGATGAAACTGGACTTCGTTCTGTCGATGTACACTTCGCGAAGGCCGCGATGAAGCTGCACCTTCTGTTCCGTCATATCGTGTCCTCCCGGGCTATGCTTAGCGCCGTCTCAACAGCCTAAGCATGCGCCAAGACAGTTTGCGGCAAGTGTCAGCGGGATGCTCGGTCGCCATCGGGAACCGCCCCCCGCGGAAGCAAGGGAATTCTAGCATTGGGCAGGTATAGTGTCAAGAAATCCGCGCCATTGCGGAGCGTGATAAAGGCGGCGCTTGCGGCGCGCCGAGCGCCGCGCCCCCACGACTGCGTTGCGTTGTTCACAATAGACAGCTCACAGTATATACTCCTGTGGGTTCCTCCCCCGCGCGCGGGGCGGAGGCGAGGATTCGACACGCGAACTATTGCCTGAGACAGTTCCTCCCGCGCGCGCGGGGCGGAGGCGGGCGAGCGGCGCGAGGCGTACAGATGAATTCTATGCAGCCAGACGAGGCTCCGGAGGTCGTCGTCCTCAGGCTTCCGCTGTATGTGCGCGCGCTGACCCAGCTCCAACGCGAAGGAAGCTCCGTAGTCAGCTCTCAGCATCTGGGCGAGCGGCTTCAGATGACGCCCGCGCAGATACGAAAAGACCTAAGCTATTTCGGCAGGTTCGGCAAACAGGGGCGCGGATACAGCATCCAGTTCCTGCTGGACGAACTTCGCGTGATTCTGGGGCTTACGCGCGAATGGCGCGCGTGTCTCGTGGGCGTGGGCAGGCTGGGACGCGCTATCATCAACTACACGGGATTCGCGCCCGAGGGGTTCTCTATCGTAGCGGCGTTCGACAGCTCGAACGATCAGGTGGGCGCGTGCGTGGGCGATCTGCATGTGCGCTCTATGGACGCGCTGCCGACGGCGGTTCGAGAGCTGGACGTGAGCATCGGCATCGTGGCGGTGCCGGCGGCACAGGCGCAATCGGTCATCGACAAGCTGGTAGAGAACGGCGTTCACGGCATACTGAACTACGCGCCCGTCGCGCCCTACGTGCCGCGCGGCGTGGTGGTTCGGAACATAGACCCGGTGCTGTCGCTCCAGTCCATGACGTTCTACTTGGCGAAGACGCGATAGCCGCGCGGCGGACGACGCTACGCGCTCGGCGCGCCGCCGCCCCCGGCGGGTCCCGCCGCCTGCCGCCGCCTGCGCGGGCGGCGGCGCGCTACGCCGAGCCGCGCGGCGGAGCGGCGCATCGACGCCAGCGCGCGCTCCAAATCCAGGTCCGATTCGGCGGATTCGATCTGCTCCTCCGCCCGCCTGAGCGCGTCTTCGGCGCGGTCGATGTCTATCTCGTCGGCGTGTTCCGCGGTGTCCGCGAGTATCGTAGCCTTGTTGCCGATGACTTCTAGGAAGCCGCCGCTGACCGCGATATAGGACTCTTCGCCGTCTTTGGTTACCCTGATCTCGCCCGGCGCGAGTATCGTAAGCAGCGGCGAATGGTTGGGCAGAATGCCGAGCTGCCCCGCCGCGCCCGGCGCGACGAGAAAGCTCACCGGCTCCGAGTACACTACCCGTTCGGCGGTTACGATTTCTAGTGTGAAGTCTGCCATGTAGAAATTACCCTCGCGCCCTGCCTGCGACGGGGCAGGCTGCAACCCTCTCCCGCATGGGAGAGGGAGCGTCGACCGCCTCTATTCTTCCGCCCTCATCCGCTCGGCGTTTTCCACCGCCTCTTCGATGGGTCCCACCATGTAGAAAGCCTGCTCAGGCAAGTCGTCGTGCTTGCCGTCGAGAATCTCCCTGAAGCCGCGAACCGTGTCGCGGATGGTAACGTACCGCCCCTCTTGGCCCGTGAACTGCTCCGCCACGAACATGGGCTGCGACAGGAAGCGCTGAATCTTGCGCGCGCGCGCCACGGTGAGGCGGTCTTCTTCGGAAAGCTCCTCTATGCCTAGAATGGCGATGATGTCTTGCAGCTCGTTATAGCGCTGTAGAACCTGCTGAACGCCGCGCGCGACGTCGTAATGCTCCTGCCCTACGATGGCGGGTTCGAGGATGCGCGAGAAGCTGGAGAGCGGGTCCACCGCCGGATACAGCCCCTGCTCGGAGATGGCGCGGTCCAGAGACACTACGGCGTCTAGGTGCCCGAAGGTGGTTACGATCCCGGGGTCGGTGTAGTCGTCCGCCGGCACGTAGATGGCTTGGAACGAGGTTATCGAGCCGCTCTTGGAAGACGTGATTCGCTCTTCGAGCGCGCCCATCTCGGTGGCGAGCGTGGGCTGGTATCCGACTGCGGACGGCATTCTGCCGAGCAGCGCGGAGACTTCCATGCCCGCGAGGATGTAGCGATAGACGTTGTCTATGAACATAAGCACGTCTTGCCCGCGCTCTTCCTTGAAGTACTCCGCCATCGTGAGACCCGTGAGCGCGACGCGCGCGCGGATGCCGGGCGGCTCGTTCATCTGCCCGAACACCAGCACGGTGTTGGAAAGCACGCCGGATTCCTGCATCTCGTGCCAGAGGTCGTTGCCCTCGCGCGAGCGCTCGCCAACGCCCGCGAACACCGAAACGCCCTCGTGGACGGTGCCGATGTTGCGAATTAGCTCCTGAATGACTACCGTCTTGCCCACGCCGGCGCCGCCATACGCGCCCACCTTGCCGCCTCTGGTGAACGGCGTGATGAGGTCCATCACCTTGAGGCCCGTCTCGAGCATTTCGACTTCAGTAGCCTGCTCGTCGAAGCTGGGCGGCTCACGGTGGATAGGCCACTGGTCTGGGGAGTCGACCTCCTCTAGGTTGTCCAGCGTTTGGCCTAGGCAGTTGAACAGCCTGCCCAGCGTTGGGTCTCCCACCGGCACGGCTACGGGCTGCCCCGTGTCCATAACCGCGGCTCCGCGCTTCAGCCCCTCCGTGGGGCCTAGCGCGAGGCAGCGCGCCCAGCTGTTGCCCACGTGCTGTTCGACTTCCAGCACGAGCGGTTCGCCTTCTATCTCGGTTTCGAGCGCGTTGAAGATGGAGGGCATGCTTTCGGGCGGGAACTCGACGTCCACGACCGTTCCGATTACCTGTGTTATCTTTCCGTCTGCCATGTCGTCTCCGCTGTGTTCGGGGGTTTTGGTTCGGGTTCGGCTCAGGGCGGAAGCTACGCCTCCACCGCCGCCGCGCCGCCGATGATGTCCAGCAGCTCGGTTGTGATCGATTCTTGGCGCGCCTTGTTCATCACCAGCGTCAGGTCTTCCACCATCGCGTTGGCGTTGTCCGTCGCGTTTCGCATAGCCACCATTCTGGCGGACTGCTCGCTTGCGATGCCTTCCAACAGCGCGTGGAACAGCTGCGTTTCGACATATCGCGGCAGAAGTTCCGCAAGCACTTGCAGCGGGTCCGGCTCGTATATGTAGCCTACCTGCTCTTGCGGGCGAAGCTCTGCGGGCTGCACCGGCAGCAACTGCTCTACGACGGCCTCTTGAAGCGTGGTGTTGACGAACTTGGCGTATGCGACGTATACCGCGTCCACATCTTCGGCGGCGTAGCTGTTCATGGCGAGCCGCGCGATTGGGGTGATGTCGGTGATGGATGGGCGGTCGCTGATGTCGGTGAACACGGCGCGCACGTTTCGCCCGTAGCGAATCATGAAGTCTCGCCCTTTCCTGCCGACTGCGATGATGGATGCGTCGTCCCCGTACTCGGCGACGAACTGCCCAGCGGCGCGGTTGATGTTGGAGTTCAGCCCGCCTGTAAGCCCGCGGTCCGGCGTTATCAGCACAACCTCAACTCTGCGAACGTCGCGCGATCTGAGCAGCGGGTGAACGTTGTCTTCGTCTTCCTGCGGCTGCGCGGCGAGGTCGGCGAGCAGGTTGTGGAGGTCATCGGAGTAAGGGCGGCTGGTAAGCGCGGATTCCTGAGCGCGGCGCATCTTGGAAGCCGCGATCATGGACATCGCGTTGGTTATCTTGGCGGTGTTTTCGACGCTGCGAATGCGGCGCCGTAGTTGGCGTACGCTTGCCATGAGCGGCTATCCTGTCCTTGCCCGCTCGGTTAGAGCGAGCTCCATTCTTGTCTCGATATGCCTAATTGCCTAATTATCGCTCTGAACGCGGCCGAGGGGGGAGCTAATCTCGTCAACCTCGATTTTCACCTCAGGGATTCGGTGTATATGCCAGCCCATTTGCAAGTCTATCATAATGTTGCCTTCCACGACGTCTTTCAGGTTTTCGCGCGCTTCCTCATAGGTTTCGCCATATGTGAAAGCGCCGTTCATGTCCGGCACGATGGCGGTTATTGTTCCATCTTCCTCGCGGGTATACTCGGCGAGTTCCAACGCAGCCTGTATGTACTCGGGTAGAGAGAATCCGACGAGCTTCTTGGGGAAGGCGGGCAGGTCTTTAGGGTCTTGTACGTTGTCGGACTGGGCGCGTTCGAGATAGAAGTCGTATTCCCGCTTGTGGCGTTCCAGCAGCCGCGCAAGCGCGACCGACTCCGCGCTCGACGGGGCATCGGTTAGCTCCGGCCGTGTTATGGAAGCGGGCATGGTCTTACTATCCTAATAAGAATCGGTGAACGGTATCGAATCTTGGGGCGCTCTTTCCTTAGTTCGCGCGTTTTAGAAACTCAGGCATAGGCGGGCGGCGGTGGCGTGGTTGCGCTTCATCCAATCGACCATCTCGCTGAAGAAGTTTTCCGCCCGTGATCTGTCCTCATCGGAAACTTGGCGTCCATAGTCAGCCTCGCCGCCGACGTACTCGTTCATCAAGTGGGTGAGATAGGCATCATAATCCACCGAGCCGGTGTTAGCGTCGCGGAGCGCGTTCCAGTCCATTTCAAAGACGATGATGCCATCCTCTCCGGGTTCGTAAGTCTCTATCAGTTGACATGTCAAACGGCGCGGCGGACGCGGAAGCCAACCATCCACCTTCAATATGCCGTAGTCTATCGCCATTTTCGCTTGTCCTTGGCGTTTGCGTGGGTTTTCGTTATCGCTAGAGTCGCCACTCGGTTTTGAGCGCGTCTATCAGCGCCTCTTGTCGGCGTTTCAGAACCCTCGGCGTCCACGCGGTTTCGCTCACTACCTGAGTAGTTATAGCGAAGTTTGTGACGTTGCTTCTTTGGAAGTATTCGGTCTTCTTTCGGCGGAAATCATAGTTGTTGGCTCTGGAATTTTTACTGCGGGACAGCAGAACCAAGTTCGCCAGCCGATGCGTCCACTCTTCACGGTCATCTTCATTGAAGGTTCGCACCCACTCGGATTCATCATCAGGCGATTGCGGGAGGACGTGTTCCACCGTAATGATCTTGTGGTCATAGGTCGCGCCATCCGCCCTAGCTAAAACGCTGTCTAGACGCAATAGCAGCGGACGCGCGAATCGGGAGACGGGACGCGGACGATAAATCGGATCATCCAAAAGCGCTACAACGTCCCTGCGCTCGTCGTCGGATAGTTGAATCTTTTCGATCGTCTCGGCTAGATCCGATTCTTCACGAAGGGCAGATGACAAAACCGGCCTGTATCGCAGAATCCTGGGGTCGCGCCTAGTTCCGATGACAAGCATCGCATAGGCGAGTCGGTCGAGTTCCGTAAGCAGTCTCAGCAGAGTCGCGGGGGCGTCCTTGTGCTTGTCGTAAAACACCATCGCAACCGGAATCCAGTCCTCATTGTCGAGTCTGTTGAGGTATCCGAGCATACGGTTCACGTCTTCGGCATGTACATTGCTTTCGTATTCTTCCACGCCGGTGACAACCTTGAACGCTTTGGCATATGGAACCAGTGTTTCATCGACGAACTCAATCCCGTTGACTCTGACCAGCACATCTTCCTTGAACGCCTTAGACAATTCTCTGTGAAACCTGTTCCCAGTTTCGATTACGAATATGTGGGCGAATAGTTCTCGGAATTTATCCCTGCCAAGTTCGTCTTCGATGTCTTCCCACAGATTGGTGTATTCGTCCGCGCGATTGCCGGGTATCTCACCGATAACGTCGGATTTGAGTATATCGGTTGGAGTCAGGTCTCTGCCTCTGGCGTTGAGTACGGAGAATATCCTATGCGCGGAATCGCGGTTGTAAGCCGATACTACAACGAGATAACACCTAGTAATTACAAACTGCGATAGAGCGTCGCGTTGTTCGTGACTCAACCCAGACAGTTTGGAATAGAGGAAGTGAGCATTGTCGAATATCAGTTTACGGCTGTCGGAAACATGCACAGAACCTTTTTCGACGAAGTCGGCTATTTTGCCGGACACCTGCACGTTGTCGTGAAAGAAATCTTGATCTCGTTCCCTGATCTCCAGACGAAAGCGGTCTCTGCGCCCTGCGAACACATCCCGTCTTTCACGAATACGCTCATCGAGACTGCTGCGTTTGTCATCGTCGTCGGTCAACTCGCGCAGAACACAGAACAGCATCGTCAACGTCGTCAAACGCTGCTGTCCGTCTATGACTTCATGCTTCCGAGAGTCCGGGCGGGCAATCAGAACGATGCTGCCGAGAAAGTACGGCTCGGCGGTCGTCTCATCCTCCATAGCGCCTAGAAGGTCATTCAGGAGCTCTTCGGTCTCTTCGGGCGTCCAGGAGTAAGGCCTCTGATACACAGGCATGCGGAAGAGATAGTCGTTATCGAACAACTTGCCAAGCGCGACTTCTTTGGCTTCGAAGGTGTTCTGCACCAATTTACTCTACATCCGGCTTTATCGATCGTCGTTGCGTTTCACTTGCCCTAGTAAGGCACGCTCGCCTTGAAGTCTTCCAGCGCGGCGTTCAGCGCCTCTCCGGTTTCGTCGCTTATCGTCTTCTCGTCGCGGATAGTCGTCAGCAGCTCGGGGCGGCTGGCGTCCATGTAGCTGTGGAGCGCGCTCTCGAACGCGATGACGCGCGGTATCTCCACGTCGTCTAGGAAGCCGTTGACCAGCGCGTAGATGGCAATTACTTGCTTCTCGAACGGCAGCGGCACGTTTTGGCCCTGCTTGAGTATCTCGGTGGCTCGCTGTCCGCGCTCCAGCTGGCGGCGGGTGGCGGGGTCCAGATCCGAGGTGCCGAACTGGGCGAACGTGACCAGCTCTCGATACTGCGCGAGGTCTAGCCGCAAGGTGCCGGCTACGGAGCGCATGGCGCGCGTCTGCGCGGAGCTGCCGACGCGGGAGACGGACAGCCCGGCGTTCACGGCGGGGCGGATGCCGGAGTTGAACAGCTCGGTCTCTAGGTATATCTGCCCATCGGTAATCGATATGACGTTGGTAGGCACGTATGCGGACACGTCTCCCGCCTGCGTCTCGATTATGGGCAGCGCAGTTATGGAGCCGCCGCCGTGCTCTTCGTCCATCTTGGCGGCGCGCTCCAGCAGGCGGCTGTGCAGGTAGAACACGTCGCCGGGGTACGCCTCGCGTCCGGGCGGGCGGCGCAGCAAGAGAGACATCTCGCGGTACGCCCATGCGTGCTTGGATAGGTCGTCGTAGACTACGAGCGCGTCTTTGCCGTCTTCCATGAACCGCTCCGCCATGGCGCAGCCGGCGTATGGGGCTAGGTACTGCATCGGCGCGGGGTCGGCGGAGTTGGCGGCGACGACGATTGTGTGTTCCATCGCGCCGTATCCGTCCAGCAGCGCGACGGTCTGCGCCACCTTGCTCGCCTTCTGCCCGATTGCCACGTAGATGCAGATGAGGTCTCCGCCGCGCTGGTTGATGATGGTGTCTAACGCGATGGCGGATTTTCCGGTGGAGCGGTCGCCGATGATAAGCTCGCGCTGTCCGCGCCCTATGGGTATCATGGCGTCTATAGCCTTGATGCCGGTCTGCACGGGCGTGTCTACGGACATGCGCGTGGAGACGTCCGGCGCGACTACTTCCACCGGGCGGTTTTCGGATGTGTCTATCGGGCCTTTGCCGTCTATCGGTTCGCCTAGCGCGTTGACTACGCGCCCCAGCAGCGCTTCGCCTACGGGGACTTCTACGATGCGGCCTGTGCTGCGAACGCGGGAGCCTTCCTTGACGGCGAGCGGGTCGCCCATGATGACTGAGCCAACCGAGTCTTCTTCTAGGTTGAGCGCCATGCCCATGACGCCGCCCTCGAATTCGAGCAGCTCGGTATAGGCTGCGCCAGCCAGCCCGTGAACTTGGGCTACGCCGTCGCCGACTTCTATCACAGTGCCTTCGTCTACAGCTTCGAGCTGCTGCTCCCAGTTCTCGATTTGGCTCCGTATTACGGAGGCTATGTCTTGCCCTCTGACCGCCATTTATGCCTCCCCGCCGAACGCGGCGCGCTCGGTCCGGTTGTCGGTTGTTTCATGGTGAATGCGCGAGCGGTCGCGCCGCCGCTCGGCTATCGCCTCTGAACCAGCTCTCGGCGCATGTCTCGCAGTCGCGCGCGCGCGCTTCCGTCTATAACCTTGTCGCCAATGCGTATGACGATGCCGCCGAGCAGATCCGAATCGACCCGCGTGGTTACGCGAACGTCTTTGTCGGACATCCGGGAGAGCGACTCCGCAGCCTGCCGCAGCTGGTCGTCCGACAGCGGCGCGGCGGAAACTATCTCGGCGCGCTCTATGCCGTTGTGGTCGTCCAGCATCTCCTGATAGCGGTCCGCTATTTCGGGGAGGATGTGGACGAGGTTTCGGCTGGTGAGCAGCGCCATGAGGTTGAGCGCGAGCGGAGACACTGAGCCGCCGAGGCTCTCGCGGATGACGCGCTCTTTGCGCGCGAGCGAGATGCGCGGCGCGCTGAGCGTCTGCCGCAGCTGCTGGCTGGCTGCCGAGTCCGCCAGCAGCGTCAGGTCGTCTAGCCAGCGCTCCAGCTCGCCGCTGTCTGCTGCAAGCTCGAACACTGCTTGGGCGTATCTTCTTGTCGAGGCGCCTGCGGGCATAGGTTGTTGCCTGCCTTTGCTGGGCGGCTGCGGAGACGGCGGCGCGCGCTAGTTGCGGCTGGCGACGCGCTCGCCCTCTTCGAGCGTCTGGCTGATTAGTTCCGCGTGTGTGGATTCGTCTATCGAGGTTCGGATGACGCGCTCGGCGGCTACTATGGCGAGCGCCGCGAATTCGCGCCGCACTTCTTCTACCGCGGCGTCGCGTTCGCGCTGGATGTTCGCTTCGGCGCGGGCGCGCTCGGCGGCTATCTCCTCGCGCGCCTTGGCAAGCTCTTCTTCGCGGAAGCGGTCCGCCACCTCGCGCGCCTGCGCGATCAGCTGCTGCCCTTCGGCGCGGGCGGATTCGATCTGCGACTGCATCTCGTCGCGCGCGGCGGCGGCTTCTTGCTGGGCGCGCTCGGACGCCTCTAGGCTCTCCCGAATGCGCTCCGAGCGCGCGTCCAGCGCGTTGATGACCGGCCTGTACAGCAGAAAGGTCAGCAGCCCAACGAGGACGACGAAGCTGATGAGCTGCGTCACCAGACCGCTAAGGTTTATTCCCAGCGCTTCCATGCTTGCTTCACCTCGCCCGATTCGCGCTTGCCGATGGTGTCTTGCGCCCTCTTCCCGCGCGGCGGGGACGCTCCGTTAGACGAATTTGGATTTAAGCCGCGTCGCTAGACGAACTTGATGATGATCGCCACGACGAGCGCGTAGATGGCGATTGCCTCGGTGAACGCGATGGCGAGAATCATGTTCTGCTGGATGGGACCGGCGGCGTCCGGGTTTCTGCCCAGCGCTTCCATCGCCTTTGCCGCCAGCAGCCCGATGCCGATGGCGGGTCCGACCGCGCCAAGCCCAATGGCAATCCCGGCGCCTAGGTTGAGGATGTCTCCCTCCATGTTTTCTTGCTCCTTATTGGGTGTAGAAAGGTCGTTCGATCGAACCGCTTGTGTCGAACGGGCTGAAGTCGCCCGCCGGTTGCCGTCGTCAGTGGGCGTCTCCGTCATGGCTCACCGTCGCCGTCGCCGCGAACACCAGCGTCAGCATGGCGAATATGAACGCCTGAATGACGCCGACGAACAGCTCCAGCCCCAAGAAGGGGATGATGCCGATGAGCGGTATCATGAAGATCATCGCGGCAAGCAGAACCTCGCCCGCGAATATATTTCCGAACAGGCGGAAGGTGAAGCTGATAACGCGCGATAGCTCCGAAATAAGCTCCAGTATCCCTACCGCGAACATGATTGGGCCTTTGGTAAGGGTGATGAACTTGCCGCCATGCCCGAACAAGCCGAGCGCGCGGAAGCCCCAGAAGTGGATCATGAACATCGCCACCAGCGCTATGGCGAGCGTGGTGTTGACGTCTGTGTTGGCGCTGCGGAAGAACGGCACCAAGATGCCGGCTTGCTTGCCCTCTTGGGGATGCTCTTCCCACTCTTCGATAGCGACGTCGCTTCCGACAGAGCCGAACGCGAGATAGCCTACCGCGCCATCTCCATCGAATACTTGGACTTTCTCGTGGGACAGATGGGATATGCAGTCTTTATACTCGGCGGAGTCGTGGTCTTCGTATTTGTCGCAGTGGTGGTGCTGGAGCTCTTCGATGGACTCGACGCGGCCTATCGTGCCGAAGCCGGGCAGTATGCCGATCCAGTTGGCGACGAATATGAAGAGGAAGATGGTCATTACCAGCGGGAAGAAGCGGCGAGCGCGCTCTTTGCCGGCGAGACCTTCGGCTAGGTTCAGGAAGAACTCTATGACTATTTCGACGACGCTCTGAAGCCTACCGGGAACTTCGGCCATGCGGCTTCGCACGACGAGCGCGATGACGACGAGGACGATCATAGTGATCCACGTGGCGACCATCGTGTTGGTCAGCACGAACCCGCCGACGATGGGATCGGCGACCACCGGCTCGGCGGGGAGCTGAATGGCGGCGAGGGGCGCTCCTAGGAAACCAAAACCGAAGGCGCTGCCGAGCGCGCCTCCGAGAATCGCCACTACGAATACCGCCAGTCCCGCCAACAGTATGAGCAGCATCTTCGGGTTACGCAGCAAGTTCAGAAACCCCGTCGCGCGTCGGCATCGCCGCCTCGATTAGCCTTTCTATGGTTCCGCCTGCGCCCTGAGCGCGGCCATCAGCATCCTGTACATGCCCGCGACGCCGGCGGCTATGCCGACGCCCAGCCCCAAGAGGGTGAGCAGCGGCGCGACTCCTAGCCAGCGATCCGCCAGCCAGCCGCCAGCCGCTCCCCCGCCGATACAGATAGCCACGAACCAGCCGACTCCGACCAGCCGCAGTATCAGGGCGGCTTTTCTCCCTCGCATCAGGGTTCGCTCAAGAGCTTGTTCAGCATATCACAATCGAAAATTCACGGTCAACGCGAACCCGCCGCCCCGCGGCGAACCCGCTAGAGCTTTGCGGACAGCGTGCAGTAGTTGTAGAATGTCAGCCGCGCTCAGTATATATATCCACGACAAGCGAACCAAGCCGACGGAGGGGTTAAAGATGACAGCCCAGCAATACAGCGTCCCATACGGCAGAGACCGCGCGAACGCCATCTACACCGACGCGATGGCGCGCATGTACTCGCTAGTCGCGCTCGGCATCATGGTGACCGGCGCGGCGATATGGGTCGGCGACATGTTCGGCATCGGCTTGGCGATATACGAACTCGGATTCATCGGCATCATCCTGTTCTTCGGCGCGACGCTGGGGCTTCTCTTCGGCGCGAACGCCGCCGTCGGCGCGGGAAACATCGCGCTGGGGACGGCGCTGTACATAGCGTTCACCACCGTCGAAGGGCTGTTCATCTCGCCGATTCTGAAAGCCTACGATCTGGACACGATTGGGTTGGCGTTCCTGATGACAGGCGGGCTGTTCATCGCCATGAGCGCCATCGGCATGACGACGAAGAAGGACCTATCCAAGCTAGGCTCGATGCTGCTGATCGGCTTGGTCGGCGTTCTGATAGTCAGCTTAGTCAACGTATTCCTCATCGGATCGGGAATGCTGGCGCTTCTGATCAACATCATCCTGCTGCCCATATTCCTAGGCCTGACCGTGTGGCAGACCAAGCAAGTGAAGGAGCTGGCGCAAGAGGCGGCGATGAACGGGGACGACAAGGCGGCGACGCAGATAGCCGTAATCGGCAGCATCGGCCTCTACGTGAACGTGCTGAACATCTTCCTCATCATCCTGAGCCTGCTAGGCGGCTCGCGCGAGTGAGCGGGCGTTCCCGGGCGGCTCGGCTCGCTCGTTTGCTCGTTTCGAGCCTCAGCGCTCCTCTTCGAGGGTGAATACTTCCACATCGATTGAGCTTGCCAGTCGCCTGTCTTCCTCGCGTATCGAGTAGCCCATAACCGCCGCTATGGAACGCTCGGCGAACACGCTCTCCAGCGCGTCCGCCGACGCCCGCGCCCGCTCTATATCACGCGCGTTGATAACGCTGGACGCCTCGACCGCCACCCATACAGTGGTTCGGTCGATCTGGCGCTGCGCGCGCAGGACGAGGTCGGTCGCCGCTAGGCGCGTCTCTTGGCTAGGCGTAATCACGCCATCGTCGACGGCGTCGTATATGGGGTCGCGCATCTCCGGCTCGGCATCGATGGACACGGCGCTCTGCATGATGCGCGCCCTGCGAAGCCCCATCTTCTGGCTCAAGTAGGGCCTGATCCTGCGTGGCAGCTTGACCTCTAAGCTGTCTCCTTTTAGAACGGCTACGTCTTGTTCGACGTTGGTGAGCCTGCCTTTGACCTCCACCATGTCCTCTTCGACGTTGGTGAGCCTGCCCTCTACGCCAGTGAGCCTGTCCTCTACGCCAGTGAGCCTGTCCTCTACGCCAGTGAGCCTGCCCTCCACGCCAGTGAGCCTGCCCTCCACGCCAGTGAGCCTGCCCTCCACGCCAGTGAGCCTATCCTCCACGCCGGTAAACCTGCCCTCCACCCCGGTGAGCCTGCCCTTGATCTCCGCCACGTCCGCCTCGATTGCGTCGAGATGCGCGGGCATTCCCAAGAACTCGTTGGTGAGCATTGCGCGCAGGAGCATACGTTGAGCGACGGGGTTCTCGTTCAGTTCGGCGATAATCCGCGCCACTAGGGACGAGGGATCTAGTTGTTCTACTGTCTGAGACATGGACATATCCTTACACCGCCGCGCTTGCCGTTCCGACTATGGCGACGGTTCCGTCTTCCTTCTCCATCCACACGGCTGCGTTGGCGCGGCGCGCGCCGTCTTCGACGGACTCGCCGGTTACGACGGCTTTGGCGACGACCACGTCTTCGGGCCAGACTATGTTGGTGAACTTGATATCCAGCTCGCCGCCCTCGAACCATCCGCGTCCGAAGCGCTTGTCCATCAAGTCGCCGATGTAAGACATGGTCATCCGTCCGCCTACGACTACCTCCTCGAAGCCAAGCTCTTCGGCGGCGCGTCTGTCGGTGTGGTAGTTGGCGTTGCCGTGGAAGAACGTGCCGCACATCTCTAGGCTGATCCTGCGCGCGTCGCCCTCTATGGCGTCCCCCTCAGGCACCTCGAAGCGGCGCGCGCCGCCCTTCGCCTTCGGGTCGCGCAGGGCAACCTTGCCGGAAGACTGGCTCAGCAGGTAGCTCTGATGGTGGTATCCAACCGCCATGCGCTCGCTTTCCGGAGACCACAGCGCAACCTCGCTGTTGACCAGCGTTCGGTTGCGGTGATCGTATATGTCCACCACCTTAGAAGTGGCGGTGAGCCGCTCGCCCGGGACTATCGGCGCGAACATGCGCCACTGCTGGCGCATCCACAGGTTGCCGAAGGCGTTCTTGAAGCCGCCGCCAGCGAAGCCGCCGTCCACCGCCGAGAGCGTCATAGACGGCGCGACCGGCGATCCGTATGGGTTCTCATCGTACCAGCTCGCGTCTATCTCCAGCCCCTCGAAGTAGTCGTTCAGAATGCTATCGTCCGCGACGAACTCCCGCGAGCCTAGCTCCTTGCCGATTCGCGCCTCGTCCGGATCGTTGGATACGTATGCCACTTGCGCCTCCTTGTCTGCGCTCTTTGCCCGCAATGCGCGCGACGCCGCGATTGGGCAGCGTCGCGCGCGTTCGTCTTTCGCGCTCGGTCAGCTAGTACTGCCGCGACTGCCGCGAGCGCCCGCCCATGGCGGCGTATGCCACTTCAGGGTCTATAACCACGTCCAGCAGCGCCGCCTTGCCCGAGCCGAAAGCGCGCTCCAGCGCCGGGCGGATCTCGTCGGGATCGACAACCCGCTCGCCGTAGCCGCCGAGTCCGCGCATTATCTGGGCGTAATCGGTCTCCTGCGACAGGTACGTGCCGACGCCGCTGCCGCCTCTGCGAACCACGCCTTGCGTAGTCTGGTTCCACGCGCCGTTGTTGCCAACGATGGAGACGATGGGCAGGTTGTGGCGAACGTAGCTTTCCACGTCGAACCCGGTCAAGCCGAATCCGCCGTCGCCGTATATGATGCAGACCTGCTTGCCCGGACGCGCCAGCTGCGCCGCCGCCGCGAAGCCGGACCCCGCGCCGAGGCAGCCGAACTGTCCCGGGTCCAGCCAGTGGCCGGGCCCGTTGATATCCAGCACGCGCGCGGCGAAGGTTACGATGTCGCCGCCGTCGCCTATCACCGTCGCGTCGTAGTCGAGGAAGTCGCGCACCTCGCGCACCAGCCGCATCGGGTGGATAGGCGTCTGCGAGCTGTTGAGCATCTCTTCGTCCGCCGCCTGAAGCGCGCGGTCTTCGGTCAGCACCTCTTCCACCCACGCCTTGCCCGGCGAGCGGTACCCGCGCGCCTTCAACTCGTCCATCAACTGGCGCAATATCGCCTTGGAGCTGCCCACGACGCCGACGTCGATGTCGCGGTTCTGCCCTATCTTGGAGGCGTCCATCATTATCTCGACGAGCTTGGGACTCTGCGGGAACATGTAGTCCGAGCCGTAGCCGAGCCTGAAGTCTATGGGCGTTCCGATGAGCAGCACCGTGTCGGAGTGAACCAGTCCGTACCGCCGCCCTAGGCTGCCGAGGTTGGGATGGTCGGCAGGAATCGAGCCGCGCCCCATAGCGTTTAGGAACACTGGCGAATCTATCATCTCGACGAACTCGCGCAGCTCTTCCGCCGCGTCGTTCCACCAGATATCCGACCCCGCGAGAATCATCGGCTTCTCGGTTTGCATGAGGATGTCGGCTATTTGGCTGACGTACTCCGGGTCTCCATAGGCTTGCGCCTCGGTGCGGTATCGCTGCGGGTAGCGCACCTCGCCTTCGTCGGTTCGCCCGTTCACTAGGTCTATGGGTATTTCGAGGTACGCGGGGCCGGGGACTCCTGAAGTGGCGTGTCTGAAGGCGATGGCGACGTACTCCGGAATGCGCTCGACGCGCTTGACTTGCTCGGAGAACTTGGTTACGGGTTTCAGGAACGTGGCGGAGTCGAAGTCTTGCAGCCCGCCTCGCAGGTGGTCTGTTATGCCGGCGTTGCCGCCGATGAGTATCATCGGGCTAGGCGCTTGAAAGGCGTTGGCGATGCCGGTGACCGCGTCGGTAACGCCGGGGCCAGCGGTTACGATGGCAACGCCCGGCTTGCCGGTAACCTTCGCCCAGCCCTCCGCCGCGTGCGCCGCAACCTGCTCGTGCCTGAAGTCTATTATCTCGATTCCCTCAGCCACGCAGCCTTCGTAGAGGTTGTATATGTGACCGCCGTTGAGGGTGAAAATGTATTCGACGCCCTCCCTCTTGAGCGCCTTGGCGAACAGCCGTCCGCCGTCTATCTCCGCCATCGTTCCTCCTGTGTTTTGCTTATCGACTCATCGCAAAACCGACGCCGCGCTAGGCGAACGTCAGCCTGCCTTTGGGTTTTGGAATCGGTCTCGTCATGCGCGTCGCGTCCGGGAAGCTCGGGGACTTCGGCATAATCGGCAATAGTCGCCGCCCCCCGGGAAGTCGTCGCTCGCTTTCCATCGCGAGATTACAGTATAACCCCCTTGTCTTGGAGCGCGGTTATGTCGTCCCAGCCATACCCCAGCTCATCGACGAGTATCTCCTCGGTGTGCTGCCCCAGCTCGGGCGCCTCCCTGAAGATGCCGGACGGCGTTTCGCTGTAGATGTTCGGGTGGTTGGTCATCTTTATCGATCCTATCACGGGGTGATCGAACGTGGTGATGTAGTCGTTGGCTATCACCTGCGGGTCGTCCACAAGCTCGTCGGGAGACTGCACCTTCGCGTAGATGAAGTCGCCTGTGGCGCGGAAGTGCGCGTCCCACTCGTCCGCAGTGCGCGTCATGAATTGCGCGTCCATCACGCGCACCAGCTCTTCTTTGCTCTCGGAGCGCGCCTCCATTGTGGCATACTTCGGGTCATCGACGACGCTCTCCAAGCCGAGCGCGCTCATGAAGGATTCCCAGTACCTATCCGGCTGAAGGTGCATGAGCTGAATCCAGCGGCCATCCTTGCACTTGTAGAGGTTGGCGAGAACGTTCCAAGCGGATTTGCGGTCGTATGCGCCGAAGCGGGTTCCGCCCATGATTAGGCTCATGCTCAGCCCCATGCCTTGAAGCCACATGTTGGCGCTTAGGTGCGATGCGTCCACCTTTTGGCCTACGCCCTGCACGTGGCGGGCGACGAGCGCGGCGAGGACGCCTTGGCAGAGCATGATGGCGCCCATTTGGTCGGACACGCCCTGCGAGACGCGCACTGGCTCATCCAAGCCGGCGGGGGTGGCGGAGATCATCAACCCGCCGCGCGCCTGCCCGCATCCGTCGAACGAGGGCAGCGCGGAGTCCGGACCGTTAGGTCCGTAGCCTGTCGCCGAGCCGTACACCAGCATCGGGTTGATCTCCCGCAGCGTCTCGTAGCCTATATCCAGACGCTCGGCGACCCCCTGACGGAAGTTCTCTATGAACACGTCGGCAGTCGCCACCAGCTTGTGGACTATCTCGCGCCCCTCCGCCGTCTTGAGGTTGACGGCGATGCCGCGCTTGTTGCGGTTGTTCGCCTCGAAGTATGCGTTGCGGCCTCCGGGCAGCCCCGGCATGATCGACGACGCGCGCGCCAGCGCCCGCCCCGCGTCTCCGTCGAGCGCCTCTATCTTGATAACGTCCGCGCCCATGTCGCCCATCATCGCGCTCGCCATTGGGCCGAACTGCCACATCGTCCAATCCAAAACGCGAATGCCCTTCAGCGGTCCCGTAGCGCCGTTATCCCCATTCTGGAACACGAGCCACCCCCTCTTTCTGAGCCTTCCTGCAAGATTGGCGCGATTGTAGCACACGCATCGCCGGCTTTCGCGGAATCGCGGCGCGCCTTTCCGCTCCCGATTCCGCTCTACCCATTCGCCCGCGCGAATTTACGTCCACGCCGCATCCCGTATATCCTTACGCATACATGCAGGAGAGGAGCGCGCCGCCATGTCTACCCGCATCATCGCAATATCGGATACGCATCTCTACCGTTGGGAGGAGGTTCACGCCGACATCCGCGCGGCGGTGCGCGACGCCGACATCGCCGTCCACTGCGGCGACATCGTGCGGCAGGACGTGGTCGACGGGATGCGCCGGGAAGCCAAGCGCGCCGTCATCGTTCACGGCAACTCGGACCCGCCCGATCTGCGGCGGACGCTTCCATACACCAGCGTCATAGAAGTAGAGGGCGCGCGCATCGGCGTAACCCACCCCGCGTGGGGAGGACCCGAGTTTCCGCTGGAGGAGCTTCTGCCGGACTTCCCAGAGCCTGTGGACGTCATCCTTTTCGGGCACTTCCACGAGACTATCATCGAAACCCGAAACGGAACGCTCTTCGTGAACCCGGGGCAAGCGTACAAGTCTTTCATGGTGCCTGCCACCATCGCCGCGCTCACCGTCGACGGCGGGCGGCTGACGGCGGAGATAGTAACCATCGAGGAGTGACTCGGTGAAAGCCGTGCTAGAATGGGGCTATGGCGGCTAGACGCGACAATCGAAACAGGCGCAGGGGCAAACGAGGCGGCGGGCGCAACTACTGGATGTTCGTAGAGACGCCCGCGAACTACGCTATCATCCGCGAGATGGGGGTTACGCTGTTCGGCATGGGGCGTCGATTCAAGCGGCGCGCCGACCGCATGGCGCCGGGCGACAGGGCGCTGTTCTACGTTGCCGGAATGCGGAAGTGGCCCGCGACGGCTACGCTGGCGTCGCACAAGTTCGAGGACGACACGCCAGCGTTCACCCACCACGACCCGAATGAGAGCTTCCCCTACCGCGTAAAGCTAAAGCCGGACATAGTGTTGGACGAACCCGACTACATCGACGCGATGCTGCTGGCGCCCCGCCTCTACTACCTGCGCCGTTGGACGCCCGAAAACTGGCCGCTGGCTTTCTTCGACCGTCTGCACCTGCTGCCGCAAAGAGACTTTCGGCTGATAGAGGGAGAGATGACGCGGCTGACGCGGCGCAGGAGATGAAGGCGGTTTGGACGCCTAGCTCGGTTCCATCAGGCGGCGAGGCAGACGGTGCCAGTGAACTTCGTCGGAATCGACGAGTTCCTGAACCCTGTTGTCGATTTCGACCCCCGACACGGAAGCTAGCGCGGAAGCGCCTGTTGCCCGCGCGACGTAGCCCGCGTTGCGGATCGCCCTGCGCGTATCCCGATCGTCGATAGTGAACGACGCTTCGACGGCTATATAGCTCCGCTCGCCTTGCGCGTCTTCAGCCTCGATTATCATGTCCGCGTCGCGGAAGCTCTCGTACTGAGATCTCGAAATCTCCCCCGTCTCGCGCAGATCTCGCGCCATCCTCCTGATCTCGAGCGCTGGCAGAACGCGCGTCGCCGAAAGCCCCAGGTCATCCGCGATCAAGTCATACCGTTCCACCGTCTTGTCCAGCGCATGATATCCCTTGAGGATGCCAAGATCTACGAGAATGCCCCGCATGTCGCGCTCTATTCGGTCGAACCGCTGGTTGGCTTCCCCGAACCGCTGATCGACTTCCTCAAACCGCCGGTTCGTAGTCTCTATGAATCGGGCGAGCGTGTTCGGCATCTCCAGAAGCTCGCGGGTGAGCAAACGTTGGCGCAAGGCTTCCAACCACTCCGGATTGTCGTCCAGAATTCGAATCAAGTCTTCGATTGTGTTTATCGTCGTTTTCGTTGTCAAAGTCGATCCTCCGCGCATTATTATAGCGCACTGCTACAGCCCATCGTCGAACGCTTCGAACGCCCGCTCCGCCATTTCGCGCGGCATGTCGGCGCGATCGGCTATGTCCGCAAGCCGAAGCAGAGTCGCATACGAGGCAACTATGGGCAGCGTCGACGCCACCGTCGGCGACGCGAGCGCGAACTTGATAGCCCACATATCCACATCGCCGCCGAACTCGCGCAGAGCGGCGGATATAGCGCGCCGTTCCGCCTGCCGAGCTTCGTATGCCGCCAGTTTCGCGCGTTCGCTCGCGCTGGCGGCGGGCGCGGCGCCCCGGGCGGGGGCGCCTTCCAACGCGCCGCTCGCCGTTGGGTCGTAGGCGATGATCGCGGTCTCCGACTCCTGAGCGCGCTCCAGCAGACGCCTACCCGGCTGCTGGTCTAGCAGCCCGAAGCGCGTCTGCACCGCGGATACGCGCCGCTCGCCGATTGCGCCCTCGCCCGTCTCCTCGCTCTCCGGCGCGTCGTCCAGCGCTACGCCGTAGTAGCGTATCTTCCCCGCGGCGACCAGATCGTCCAACCTGCCGAAAAGCTCGTCGTCCTCGATAACTTCCGGGCTTGGGTGGTGAAGCTGAAGCAGATCTATGTAGTCCGTATCCAGCCGGCGCAGGCTTTGCTCGCAAGCGTACTGGATATAGCCCGGAGTCCAGCGGGTGGACTTTCCCCGCTTGGACGGGTCTATGACTGGACGATAGAAGTCGTAGCCCGCTTTCGTGGAGATGACTATGTCGTGCCGTCGCCGTCCGAGCGCTCGCGCCAGCGTCCGCTCGCCGTAGCCCTCGCTGTACGAATCCGCCGTGTCGAAGTAGGTTATCCCCATATCGAACGCGCGGCTCAGCAGATTGAGCGTATCCTGTTCCGTAACGTGTCCGTAGTCGTTCGTGGCGAGCGGGCGCATCGGCAGCCCTATCTCCGAGACCGTCAGTTCCGTTTCGCCGATTCGTCTGTACTTCATGCTTGGCTACGCGGGCATTGGAACTGCGCCTAGCGCGGCGCGAATCTCATCCGCGCGCGCCTCGAAGTCGGCGTCGGACAGCGCGGGCGTCATAGCGCCAAGCGGGACATCCTGCCCAAGCTCCACCCAGCTTTTGCAGCCAAGATACTCGTCCAGCACGGGCAGCGCCTGCGGCTGCTGAAGCCTGTATACGCGCAGGATGGCCACCGTCAGCGGCTGCTTGGGACGCCAGTGAAGCCGCTTGCGCGCGTAGTCCCCTGTCCAGATGTGGAAGCCGTCGAGCGTGTCCAGCGCGTCCTCGTCTCGTATCTCGAACTTGTCCACGATCTGGCAGAAGTACGTCAGATCTACGAGGTCAGGCACGTCGTTTTCCGCAATCGAGCGGCGGAGCGCGGCATGGTATTGCGGCTCTATCAGCTCCGGCTTCTGGTGAAGGAACGTCGGGAAGAGCAGGAACTCCGGGTTAACCAGCCGGAATTCGCGATCGTCGCGGTGAATGCCGCCCTTTCTGAGAATGAGCGTCTGAGCGCCGCTTCCGAGCGCGTCTACGGCAACCGCCCACTCTTTGAGCGCCATATCGGATACTGGGGGAAGAAGCATATCGGCATCCTTTCGAGTCGAGCGTAGATTTGGCCGCTACCCTAGATTATATCCGAATCGCGCGCGCGGTGTTACAATTGCGCTGAAACGACACCAGCCGAAACGAGGCGAAACAGGAGGCGCAAGCATGAGACTGCAAGGCAAGGTGGCGCTCATCTCCGGCGGCGCGCGCGGACAGGGCGCGACCGAAGGCGAACTGTTCGCCAAGGAGGGCGCGAAAGTGGCGCTCGCGGATATACTGGACGCGGAGGGCGAGGCAGTCGCCGCGCGGATACGCGCCGACGGCGGCGAGGCTATCTACATACACCTAGACGTTGCGAGCGAAGACGATTGGCGAAACGCCGTCGAAACCGTAGTGAAAACTTTTGGCGGGCTGCACGTTCTCATCAACAACGCCGCCATCTACAGCCGCGTACCGATAGTCGATACAGACGTGGAGGAGTGGCGGCGGATAATGGAGATAAACTCCACCGGCGTTTTTTTGGGGTCCAAACACGCCATCCCCGCAATGCAGGCAAGCGGCGGCGGCTCCATCATCAACATATCGTCCACCGCCGGGCTTGTCGGGTCTGGAAGAGGAAGCGCGTATGGCGCGTCCAAGGGCAGCGTGCGGCTTTTTACGAAGTACACCGCCGTTCAGCACGCCAAAGAGGGCATCCGCGCCAACTCCATCCATCCCGGACCCATCGACACCGATATGATCGCCGACAACCTCGCCGATCCCGAAAGTCGCGCCGAGTCCGAAGCTCGGGTGCCGCTAGGACGCATCGGCAGCGTAATGGATGTGGCGTACGGCGCGCTGTTCCTAGCGTCTGACGAGGCTTCCTACATGACGGGCGCGGAGCTCGTCATCGACGGCGGCGTCACCGCGCAGTAGCGATTTGACGCTCCAACAAGTAGACAGCCACCAAGGGGCGGAGCGCGTCGAGGCGGTGGAGCCGCGTCTGCGCGATGGCGCCGCGCTCGCCGCGCGGTTCAGGACGTTCGCGGATGTGGAATGCTCAGGAGAGAGCGGGTTGAACGTCGAATCGCCCACATACGAAGCCCTCTCCCGAGCGATAGCCGACGACGCAAAGCTGCTTGGCTTGGCGCGCGAATGCCGCATCGGGCAGCCGCTGCCCAACTTGTTCTTTGCCGCCGTCAAGCGCGCGCTGGCGGACGATACTCGCGCGGAGCTTGCGCGCCACTACGAGCGAGCGGCGAGCGGCGAGCCTCCCTCGCCCACAATCGGGTCCGCGTTCGCGGACTTCTGCGCCGACAACCGCGGGCGAATCGCCCGCCTAGCGCGCAGTCGCCTCGTCCAGACGAACGAGATTCGCAGGTGCGCCTACCTCATGCCCGCGTTCGGCGTCGTCGCGCTCGACGCTCCGCGCCGTCCGCTCGCGCTGATCGACGTGGGCGCGAGCGCGGGGCTGAACCTGCTGTGGGACAGATACCGCTACCGATACTCCGACGGCTCGCGCTACGGACCTTCCGGCTCCGCCGTTGTCGTGGAGAGCGAAACGCGGACGCCGATGCCGCCGCTTCCAGCGCGATTTCCGCGCGTCGCCTTCCGCGTCGGGATAGACCTATCGCCCGTGAACCTGCGCGACGATGAGGAATACGCTTGGATGCGCGCGTTGGTGTGGCCCGACCATCCCGACCGCGCCGCGCTGCTCGACGCCGCGCGCGATATATGGCTGGAAGACCCGCCCGAAATCCGCGCCGGCGACGCGCTCGACCTGCTGCCCGCGGCGCTCGCGGACGCTCCGCCGGACGCCGCGCTGTGCGTGTTCCACTGCCACACGCTGAATCAGCTGCCGCCGTCGGCGCGCGGCGAGCTGTACGCCTTGCTGGAGAGCGAATCGCATCGGCGAACGGTGTATCATATCCCATCCGAAGGCGAGCGCATGGAGACGCTGCGAATCGAACGCGGGCGGTCTGCGACGCTGCTATCCGCAATCCGCAGCGCGCACGGGCGCTGGATAGAGTGGGAGACTGCGCCATGAAACCGAGCATAGTCCGCGTGAACATCGCAGTAAACGGGCGCTCGCTCGCGCTGGACGTCGATACGCGCTGGACGCTGCTCGACGCGCTGCGAAACGAGCTTGGGCTGACGGGCGCGAAGCGCGGATGCGACCGCGGCGAGTGCGGCGCCTGCACCGCGCTTGTCGGCGATGCGCCCGTCAACTCCTGCATGACGCTCGCCGCCACGCTAGACGGCGCGTCCATCCGAACCGTCGAGGGGCTGGCTGACGGCGATTGCGGCGGCGGCTCGGTCGAGTCGCTCCACCCGATACAGCGCGCGTTTCTCGAAAACGACGGCGCGCAGTGCGGATTCTGCACCCCCGGCATCCTGATGAGCGCCGTCGCGCTGCTCGAATCGAACCCTGCGCCGTCCGACGACGAAATCCACGCCGCGCTTGCGGGCAACATCTGCCGATGCAATGCCTACGGACGCATCATCGCATCCGTGCGAGCGGCTAGCGACGCTATGGAGCGACGCCCATGACCGCCAACACGATGAACGTCGTCGGCGCGTCGGCAATCCGGCGCGATTTGCCGCCCAAGCTCACCGGCGCGGCTCAGTACGCCGCCGACGTTCGCTTGCCGGGAACGCTCGTCGGCAAAATTCTTCGCAGCCCGCATCCCCACGCGCGCATCGTGTCCGTCGACGCGCGCGCGGCGGCGCGCGCGGAAGGCGTTCGCGCCACGCTGACGCCATTCGACGTCCCAGACGGGAGCATCGCGCCGGACGCGCCCATACTCGATACCGAAGTACGTTTCGTTGGCGACGAGGTTGCCGCGCTCGCAGCCGAAGACGAATACGCAGCGCAGCGCTCGCTCGCGCTAATCGAGGTGGAGTACGAGCCGCTGCCGTTCGTAACCGACGCGGAAGCCGCTATCTCCCCAGACGCGCCGCCGGTTCACGCGGGCGGCAACCTAGTCGGCAGAGAGCCGCTCACGCTGGAGCGCGGCAGCGTGGAAGACGGGTTCGCAAACGCGGACTTCATCGTGGAAGACACGTTCGCCACCCCCGCCCACTCAGGCGCAGCGCTCGAACCGCGAGCCGCGCTCGCAAGCTGGGACGGCGAGCGGCTCACCGTGTGGAAGTCCACTCGCGGCGCGCACCAAGATCAGCTGCTGCTGTCGCTCGCGCTCGGCATCCCGCGCGAACGGGTTCGCGTTATAGGCGCGCATATGGGCGCGGGATACGGCAACAAAGACGAAACGCGGCTGTCCGTCATAGCCGCCATCCTCGCGCGGCGCGCCCGCCGTCCGGTTCTCATAGAGGCGACGCGGGAGGAAGAGTTCATCGCCGGGAGGCACCGCCACGCCACGCGCACCCGCGTTCGCATGGGCGTTCGGCGCAATGGCGAGATAACCGCCGTCCACGCATCCACCATCATGGACACGGGCGCGTATCTGTCATCCGGACCGGGCGTTATTCGTCGCGCGGGGCAGGCGGCGCTGTACCTATACCGCTGCCCCAACGTTCGTTACGATGGCTATCTCGCATACACCAACACGCCGTCGGGCGGCTCGTACCGCGCGCTCGGAGCGCCGCAAGGGCACTTCGCGTTGGAGCTGATAGCCGACCGCGCCGCGCGCGAGCTTGGCATGGACGCGCTGGAGTTTCGGCTAAAGAACCACGTCGGCATCGAGGGGCAGCCCGGCGAGCGCTCCACGCCCGCGAACCAGATTGTGGACACGCAGCCGGTGGAAGGCGGCATCCCGTTTTCCAGCAACGGGCTGCGCGAGTGCATAGAGCGCGGCGCGGCTGAGTTCGGCTGGGGCGAAGGGCTAGAGCAACCCGCCAACCCCGCCCTGCGGCGCGGCAATGGCATGGCTATATTCATATACCGCGGCGGACCCGGCGGACGCTCTATCGCGCGGATGCGGCTGGAGGAAGATGGGACGCTGCGGCTGCTCTCCGGCATGATGGACGTTGGCGAGGGCAGCATAACCGTGCTGACGCAGATAGCCGCCGAGACGCTCGGCGTTCGATACGACCAGATAGCCGCCACGTTCGGCGACACAGCCACGACGCCCGACTCTCCCATCACAGCGGGATCCACCGGCACGTTCTCCGCCGGGCAAGCCGTCGAGCGCGCCGCCGCCAAGCTGCGCCGCCGCCTGCTGGACACGGCAAGCGGTCTGCTAGGCGCGCCCAAAGGCAAGCTGACGCTGGACGCGGATGGCATAGCCGGGCGGGGCGCCCCGCCCCTCGCGTTCGAGCGTCTCGCCGCGCTCGCCGGGGAGATCGAGGTCGAAGCGGCAGTGTCGCCGGGAAGCGCGGATTACATCGTCAACTCGTTCGGCGCGCACTTCGCGGAAGTCGAAGTGGACACCGACACCGGCGAAGTTCGCGTCGTTCGATACGTCGCCGCGCACGACTCGGGACGCATCATCAATCCCACGCTGGCTGCGAACCAAGTAGAGGGCGGCATCTCGCAGATGCTCGGATTCACGCTCGGCGAGCAGATGCACACCGACCCGCTCAGCGGAGTGACGCTCAACGCCAACTTCCTAGACCACAAAAGCCCTACGATACTGGAGTACCCAGACATTCGCGTACTGTTCGCGGACGTGGCGGACCCCATCGGACCCTACGGCGCCAAGGCGCTCGGCGAGCCGCCCAGCATCGGCGTCGCGCCCGCAGTCGTCAACGCCATCCGCGACGCGGCGGGCATAGAGCCGCGAGACCTGCCGGCGACGCCTGACAAGATTCTCGATCTGCTGGCTGAGAGAGACGAGCGCAACCCATGACCCCCTTCCGCATTCTGCGCCCCGACACGCTGCCAGCCGCGCGCGACATGCTTGCCGCCGAAGCCGACGCGAAGATTCTCGCGGGCGGCAGCGACCTGCTGGGCGAGATGAAGGAGGGCGTCATCCGTCCAGCCACGCTAGTGGACATCGGCGGCGTAAGCGACATAGACGGCATTCGGACTTCAGCGCGCGGCGCGACCATTGGCGCGCTGGCGACGCTGGCGAGCGTCGAGCGACACGCGGACATCTCCCAGCGCTGGACGGCGCTCGCGCAGGCGGCGGCATCCGTAGCCACGCCGCAGATTCGCAACGTCGGCACGCTTGGCGGCAATCTCTGCCAGCGTCCGCGCTGCTGGTACTACCGCAATCCGCTGTTCGACTGCTTCAAGAAAGGCGGCGACGCCTGCCCCGCCATAGGCGGCATGAACAAATATCACGCGATACTCGGCGCGGAATCCGGCGGATGCTGCATCGTCCACCCGTCGGATGTCGCCGTCGCGCTCGTCGCTCTGGATGCCGAGTTCGAGACGTTCGGAGCGCGAGGCGCCCGGCGGATGCCGGCCGAGCGGTTCTTCGCAAGCCCCACGCAAAACCCGCTTGCCGAAACGACGCTCGGCGCGGGGGAGATGTTCGCGCGCGCCCACCTGCCGCCGCCCGCCGACGGCGCGCGCAGCGTCTACATCAAGGCGAAAGAGCGGCGCGCCTACGATTTCGCGCTAGCCAGCGTCGCCGCGCGCATAGACGTGGAGGACGGCGCAATAGTAGGCGCGCGATTCGCGCTCGGCGGCGTCGCGCCCACGCCCTACCCTCTGCCGGCGGTATCCGAAGCCGTCATCGGCTCCGAAACGGCAAGCGTCGACGCGAGAGCGCTCGGCAGGTTGGCCGTGCAAGACGCGCGCCCGCTCAGCCGCAACGTCTACAAAGTCCGCCTGTCCGCCAACTTGGTGTCTAGGGCGATAGAAACGCTAATCCGAAAGTCCTGAGTATCCCGCGTATACTGTGAAACTCTCCGCAGATCTGCGCTCTGTCGCCGAATCAGCCCGCCCCGGCATCGCGCTAGACTTCGACGGCACGCTCTCCGAGGTTGCGCCCACGCCGCAAGCCGCTGTGATTCATCCGCGCTGCGCGACGGCGCTGAGGCTGGTCTTGCGCGAGTATCCTATCGTGGCGGTGGTGTCCGGGCGAGCCGCGCGAGACGTGGCGAGCAAGGTCGGAGAGCGCGACGCCGTATACGTCGGCAGCCACGGCGCGGAGTGGATGGAAGGCGGCATCGTCCGCGAGGCTGCACCCCCGCCCGCTCAGCTCGACGCCGCCGTAGCCCGGCTGCGGGAGGAGCTCGACGCGCCCGGCATTATAGTCGAACACAAACGCTTCAGCGCGTCCGTCCACTACCGGCTTGCCAACAACCAAGCCGCGGCTCGACGGCGCATCGAACGCGCGCTTGCCGACATCCCCCTAGACGGGCTGGAGACGTTCTGGGGGCGGATGCTTCTGGAGATACGCCCGGCGCGCGCGCCCACGAAAGGCGACGCCATAGCAGCGCTGGCGGAAGAGCGCTCGCTAGACGCGCTCCTGTTCATCGGCGACGACACGACGGATATCGACGCTATGCGGCGATTGCGCGCGCTGCCCGACATCGCCGCCGTCGGCGTGGCGGTGGCGTCTCCCGAAACCCCGCCGGCGCTCATCGAAGCGGCGAGATGCGCGGTGAACGGCGTCCCGCGAGTGGCAGAGCTGCTAGAGCTTATGGCTGCTGCGCGACGCGAAAGCAAGATCGCATAGGCGAACGGGATATCCCGTTCATCCTGCAAATCCATGCAATCCCCTAAGCCTCGGCAACCTCTACCCCCGTCATTGCCGTGATGGACGCTATGAAGCTGCCCGCGCCGTATCGTTTCACCTGCCAGCGGCGCAAGTCGCGCTCCTCCATGCCGCGCGCCTTTAGCTGGTAGTACGCCGGGCGCCCCACCGAGCCTTGCAGGATGACGAGCGCGCCCATGACGATGGCGACTATCGGCGCGATTAGATACCACGCGAACAGCGTCAGCGTTCCGCCGATGAGCAGCGCCGCGCCCAGCGCCAGCCGCTTGCGGTCGGACACTCGCACCTCGCTTATGCTCTCCAAGTCTTCGTAGCGCAGCTCGTAAGTTCGGCTGCCGTCGCCGCGCTCGCTCAGCAGCAGCACGCGGCGCGACGTTGCGAGATATGGGCCAAAGCCGGACACGACGCGCTCGCCCGCGTCCAGATGCGGCGCGACGCGCTCCGCGGGCAGCGGCTCGGGCAGCATCTCCAGCATCAGAATATGGCTATCGGGTTCACAGGCGAGCCAGTCGTGTTGTTGAGCCGCAGCGGTCCTATCGACAGCATGAACTCCCACCGCCCGCGCTCGCGGCAAGCTTGCGCCAGCTCCTCTAGGTTGGCGTTGTCGAGAATCCACAGCCCCATCGCCACGATGCCCACTTGGTGGATGGGGTTGGACATGCTGGGATACCCGCTGGGCATTACGTCGTTTCCCGTATCGCTGCCTATCATGGCGATGCCGCGCTCGTGGAACAGCGGCAGGCAAGCCGCCTGACACGCCGACGAGCCTTCCTCGCGCGGGTTCCAAGGTCCTTCGACGTTGCGGCGGTGGAGGTTGCCCGTGCGAACCAGCAGAACGTCGCCTTCTTCCACGCGGAAGCCGCAGCGCTCTTCAGCCGCTAGGATGTCTTCCGGCATCACGCCTTCGCCGCGCTCCAGCCAGTCGACGCCGCGAATCATCGGCGCGTCCACCAGAACGCCGCGCGTAACTATGCCCTCCTTGGCAAGCTCTATGGATTCGACCGTCGCGCCCAGCCCGGTGGATACCAGATGCGCGGGCTGGTCGTTGTACATCTTGCCGTTCCAAAAGAAATGGGCAAGGCTGTCTACATGCGTAATCGCATAGCCGTGGAATATCATTCCGAAGAAGTCCGTCGAGCCTTGAGCCGTGCGGGTAGTTACCTTCTCGCCGCTCGCCCACCCTTCGCCGCTCTCCGTCATGAAGTGGATTGGCGGGATGGGTATGTCGGGCGCAGGCTCGAACATCACCGTGCGAGCGCAGGATACCGTCGTCCCCTCCTCCACTAGCGACACCGCGCGCCGGACCTTGTCAGCCCCCAGGAAGTTGAGCGTGCCCATCTGGTCGTCGCCGCCCCACCTGCCCCAGTTGGAGAGCGAATCGAAGTATCCGAGAACTTCCCGCTCGGACGGAATGTTGCCTGTAGTCATGGCGGATGCCCCTTTCACCTAACGCGGATTCTGTGTCAGCGCAGTATACAACATAGGCGGCTAGGCTTCGGGGGGATTGCTGCGAGCGAGCTTCGGAGTCTTGCCCCGCCCCGCTCGGTATCATTGAGCTTCGCCGCGCTCGTCCATTATAGTTATAATCTCTCGTAGACTGTCGGATCGAGTACAATGGTGCCTTTTGCGATACTCCCCCCCCCCCCCCCCCCCCGCGGCTCTGGAATAAATTGGCCAAGCTGACATTCGCGGCTCTGCTTGTCGCGCTTGCCTTCAGCATAACTTACACCTCATCCGCGACAGCGTTTTCCGACTACGATCTCAGGCAAATCATCCTATTCGGCGCCGCCGTCAACGCCGCTCTCCTGCTCGGAGCGCTGCTCCTGCCGCGCCCCAGAGTCGACGCCGCCGTCCTGTCGCTGATAGTTCTGGCGGGCGTGGGCACGGCGCACGTCGTTCACACCGACATCTATCTTGGCGGCAGCCGCGTGGTTCTCGTTCTGTTGTGCGTCGCGCTATATTTCGGGCTGTTCACCGCCTTTCGCGCCATAGACGATCTACGCTGGGGCGGCGCGGCGTTCTCGGCGGCGACGCTTCTGGCGCTTGCGGCTGTCGTAGTCCCCCACTGGGCGGGCGGCGCCGGCACAGTGGAAGGAGATACGTCGAACATTCGAGAAATCACATTCCAAGAGACGCCGAATCTGTATTTCGTCTCTTTCGAGTCATTGGCGCCAATATCTCTGCTCGACAAACACATGGGTTTAGAAACCACCAAATTTCACGATGTTTTCGAGTCGAACTTCCGCCGTTTTCCTAATTTCTTCGCCGACCTATCCTCCACAGAGGCTTCCCTCAACTCGCTTCTGTCGTTGGAAGTAGATGTGTACAGTTCGTTGCGCCGAGAGTTGCACAGTCGGGGCTACGATTCTAATCCGTACCTCTTCGCTGGCCAAAATCCCAGCCCATTGCTGGGAATCCTGCGTAAAAACGGCTATGAAACCACCACGGCATACGGTACCTTCTACTTTGGAAAGCGCAAAGGCGCTTATGTCGATAACTACTTCGTATCCCAGAAAAACTCCGTCTGCAATTTATTGGACGCCGAGGCGCGAAATCTGGCTTTCTGGGGATACTGCCAATTCTTCGACGGAGGTTTTGTCCGGGACGCTCCCATAATCGAGCATATCGCGAAAGTGTACGACAACGACAAGCCTCAATTCGTGATGGCGCATCTGTCCGTGCCGGGGCATACGGGAAAATCTTTCAGGCACGACGATACGGAACATCTGGAAGAATTCAGGCTTTGGTACAGCAGTAGGATCGAAGAAAGAGCTGTCAGCTATCTGGAGCCAATCATCCAGAATTTGGAAGAAAACGACCCCAGCGCCATCCTGTTAGTGTACGGCGATCATGGACCAATTCTGTCAAGAGGCGTGGAGTTCGAGGACAACCCGGAGTTCGTCGTTCAGGACAAGTATGGCATTCTAGGCGGCGTCTATCCCTCCGACGCCTGCGCCGTTTGGTTCGACGAAGCATCGGCGCAAGGCTACATGACTATCTTGAATGCCGTTCACGCCCTGCTTCGCTGCCTGTCCGGCGGTGAAAGCGCGCTTGTCGAACCGCTGAAGCACAGGCTGGGCCGGTATAGTTCAATTCCCAACAATCTTGACTACAAGGAGTTTGTGTATGAATGAGTCGCCGACAATCATCCTCGCCTACGTAGACCCCGGCGCCGCCGGCTTCATCGTAGTATCCGTTCTGGGCTTCTTGGCTGCGATTGGATACACCATTCGTTCGCACTTCGCGCGCCTCAAAGCGCTCGTATTCCGCAGCGCCCGAAACGGGAGCGAAGACACGGCTGCCGACACGGAACGCGAGCCGCGCGTTGGCGCCTGACATCGAGCCGGACGCCGGCTCGTTCAAGGACCCGGCGGGGCGGGTGTACCGCGTCTCCGGCGAATCGGGCTGCGAACGCATCGTTCGCGGCCTGAATCGGGACGCGGCCTCGACGATTCGACGGCTGCTCGCCGAGCCGTTCTTCAGGGAGCTGATTGCCGACGGCAGCGTCGTCGCTACCCGTCTGCTCGACGCCGAGCGCGCGGATGTTCAGCGCATACTGGCGGACGGCTGGAGCGCGGCGGTGGAGCACGAGCCGCTGGACTTCATTACCTACCCTTACGAGTGGGCGTTCTCGATGCTCAGGGACGCGGCTCTGCTTCAGCTGCGCCTGCTGAAAGCGAGCGTTCGGAACGGCTGGACGCTCAAAGACGCCACGCCCTTCAACATCCAGTGGGCGGGCGCTCGCCCCGTGTTCATAGACGCGCCGTCGTTCGTCCCGCGGGATGACGGCGAATACTGGCGCGGCTACCGCCAGTTCTGCGCGATGTTTCTTACGCCCCTTCTGCTGACCGCGCATCTGGGCATACCGTTCCAACCGCTGCTTCGCTCGCGGCTCGAAGGCATCCCGCCGGATGAGGCGGCAAGATACTTCTACGGACTGCGGCGATTCAAGCGCGGCGTCATGTCTCACATCTGGTTTCCCGCCAAAGCCGAGAGCCGCGCCCGGCGGCGCGGGAGCGATGAACGCCGCCCGCGCGCGCGCAGGCGCCGCCGCCGACAGCCGAAGACGAATCTGCTGGCTCTTCTGGACAGCCTAGAGAGGCTCGTCGCCAAGCTCTCTTACGGACGAACGCGCTCGGACTGGGCGCGGTACGCCTCGACCCACTCCTACGAGGAAGCGGACTTCGAGCTAAAGAGGGGCTTCGTTCTGCGTCACATAGAGTCGCGCCGTCCGCGTCTGACGTGGGACTTGGGCGCGAACACGGGTGAAATATCGCGCGTAGCAGCCCAGCATTCGGGAACCGTCGTAGCGGTGGACGCGGACGCGGACGCCGTAGAGCTTCTCTACCGCGAGACGCGGGCGCGCGGACCGCGCAACATCATCCCCCTGGTGATGGACTTGGCGAACCCCTCGCCGGCGCAGGGTTGGGCTGGCGGCGAGCGCGCGGCGCTCGACCAGCGTCGAAGCCCAGACGCGGCGCTCTGCCTCGCGCTGGTCCATCACATGCGCGTTTCCGCCAACATCCCCCTGCCGATGTTCATCCAGTGGCTTCGCAGCCTGAACGCGGCTATCGTCTTGGAGTTCGTCGGGCGCGAGGATGAGATGTTCCAGCGGCTTATCGAAAACAAGGAGGAAGATTACGCCGACTACACCGCGGAGAACTTCGAGGCGGAAATAGGCAAGCGCTTCACAACGCGCGATCGCCTGAAGCTGAAGGGCGGCTTGCGGGAGCTGTTCTTGCTGGAACCGGTCTGATTCCTAGAAAATCGCGCGTGTCAACCCATTTTTCGATACATTTGTGATAAAATTTCGCCGTCTAGCGTAAAAGCCAGGATGGTGTCCGCCCATGACGGCGCGCTTGGGGCTGAACATAATTCTCGTCGCCGCGATATTTGCCAGCGCGGGCGGCGCCGCTGCGATTATGCTCCGAGACGCCGGCGCGCAAGACGGGGTTGCGGTGATACTCCCCGAAGCGCCGACAGCGGACTACGCCGACGCGCCAAGCGCGTCTTCAGCGGCGGCATACGTCTACGTCTCCGGCGAAGTCGCGCTGCCCGGCGTATACCGCATGGAGGACGGCTCCCGCGTATCGGACGCGCTCTCAGCCGCCGGAGGACCTACGCGAGACGCGAACCTGAACGGCGTGAACCTAGCCGCCAAGCTATCCGACGAGCAGCGGCTACACTTCCCATCTCTGTCCGCATCCGCTCCCGGCGACACCGCCGCCGCGGCGCGTCCGCTCGCGGCATCCGCAAGCGCCGCCATCGACATCAACACCGCCACTGTCGACGAGCTTCGCGCCCTGCCCGGCATCGGCGCCGCGCGCGCGGCGGCAATCGCCGAGCATCGCCGCGCCAATGGGCGGTTCGACAGCGTCGACGAGCTTGCTCAGGTAAACGGCATCGGAGACGGCATAGTGAATTCTATCCGCAGCCGAGTCGTCGCGCGCTGAGAGCGCCTCTACTCCCCGATTATCGGGTACGGCGACAGGTCCGTAATCCCCGCTTCAGCCAAAACGTCTTCATCGTAGACTATCTTGCCCGTGTAGCTTTGCGGATCGCGCTCGCATATGACAGCGCCCGCGTCGCCCATGATGATGCCGTCTTCCCGCGCGCCCGCGTAGGGGCGGTCGCCGCGGAACCAGCGCTGACCTTCGGAGGCTATCGCGCCGCGCGGCGAGAGCGCGTTGACCGCGATGTTGTGTTCGTAAAGCTCGCTCGCCAGCCCCTGCGTGAACCGCTCTAGGTGCGCCTTGCCCGCGCCGTATGCGACGCCGTCGGGCCTAGCCGATTCGTAGGGACCCTCGCCGGGGCCTATCGCGCCCACCGAGCTGATGTTGACGATATGCCCCCATCCGCGCTCCTTCATGTACGGGATTACCAGCTTGCACCCCAAGAAGGGGCCTCGGATGTTGACGCGGTATAGCAAGTCCCAATGCCGAACTTGCATCGACTCCACCGCGCCGGGTATCAGGATAGCGGCGTTGTTCACTAGGATGTCGATACGCCCGAATTGCTCGGCTGTCCGCTCGAACATCGCGGCTATGTCTTCTTCCCGCGTGACGTCGCATCGGACGCCGACAGCCGTTCCGCCCTCGCCGCGAATGCGCTTCACCGCGGTTTGGACGCTTCCGGGAATGCGGAAGTCTCCCTCGTTCATCGTGCGCGCCGACACGACGACGCTCGCGCCCTCGCGCGCGAACACGACAGCCATATCCCTGCCTATGCCGCGGCTCGCGCCGGTGATTACAGCCACTTTTCCATCCAGCTTGCCCAATGTTCGCCTCCTGTGCGTTTCGCATGCACGCGGAGTCTATTATATCCCGCGTCATTCCGCATGCCATGCCCGTGAATTCCCGCCAACCCATGCAAAACCCCGCCGCGCGGCGTACAATGGCAAGCGCACGACAACGCGGGAGGCTCGATATGAAACTTGCGCTGCAATACGAGATGCAAAGACCCACGCTGGACGATCACCTAGTGCTTACGGAAACTATGGAACAGTGCATCTTGGCGGACGAGGTGGGGTTCGACTACCTCTGGTTCGTCGAGCATCACTTCCTGACGGGGTTTTCGGCGTCGCCATGCCCGGATCTGGTGTACGCCGCGCTCAGTCAGCGCACGTCGCGCATACGGCTGGGGCTGGGCGTGGTCATCCTGCCGTACCATCACCCGAACCGCGTTGCCGAGCGCGTGGCGATGCTCGACCACCTATCCGATGGGCGGGTGGACTTCGGCACGGGACGCTCCGCGCCATACGAGCTTACGGGCATGGGCATAGACCCGCGCGACAGCCGCCGCATGTGGGAAGAATCGCTCGAAATGGTGCCCAAGATATGGGGATCCGAGTGGTTCGAGTACGAAGGCGAGTTCTGGCAGGTGCCGTCGCGCCAAGTGCTGCCGAAGCCGTACCAAAAGCCGCATCCGCCTATATGGGTAGCCGCGCTTCAGCCCGCCACCTACGAGATAGCCGCGTCCAAGGGCATCGGAGTTCTCGCGTTCGGCTCCAGCGCGCCGTCCTCGCTCGAACCATATGTGCGCGCCTACAAGCGCGACGTGAAGAACGCCAACCCCGTGGGCGCGTTCGTCAACGATCAGTGGGCGAACTCCACACTCGGCATCTGTCTGGAAGACAACGACGAGGCTCGCGAGCTTGGCGCGGCGTCGCTCAAGAACTTCTTCGGACCCGATAGACCCTACGTGCAGGGGCAGAAGGACGTTTACGCGCGGCTGCTGGAACAGTGGGGCGGCGTTCCCGACCACCTCGAACAGAACTTCTCCCGCTACGTGCAGGACGCGGAAGAGGGCGAGCGGGTGGACGACGTTCTGGATTTCTCCGGCGGCGAGGCGATAGCCCACAAGGTTTGGGAAGACCTAGACGCCAACACGCTCGCGGAGCGCGGCGTTGTCATCGCGGGAGACCCGGACAGCTGCATCGCCGCGCTCAAGAAGCACGAAGCCACCGGCATAGACCAGATGATGATAATGATGCAGACGGAGACGATTCCGCACGAGAAGGTCATGGAGTCCATCGAGCTGTTCGGCAAGTACGTCATCCCTGAATTTTCTGGGTCCGACGGCTGACGCGCGACGCGGACGACCGAGAGCAGGAGGCGAAAGGCGCATGAGTATCATCCCGACCCCCGTTCACAACGCGATCCGCTCGGCGGCGGTTCGGGCGCTGCTTGCGTGGGAGCGCGTGGAGTCCGGCGTCAGCTACGATCCGTTCTCTCGCGCCATACGCGCCAACCCCTACGACCTCTACGAAGAGATACGCGCCAAAGACCCGGTTCACCGCCTGCGAACCACCAACGCTTGGCTTCTGACGAAGTACGAGCATGTGGATGAGGTATTGCGCGACCACTCGCGCTTCATACGCGGCGGCCGCGACGATGCGGAAGGCATCGTGAGCCTGCTAGATCTCGACCCGCCCGACCACACGCGCATTCGCGGGCTAGTGTCCATGGCGTTCACGCGGCGCGCCGTAGCCGAGCTAGAGCCGCGCATCCAGAAGATAGCCGACGATCTGCTAGACGCCGCGAGCGACAGCGATAGGTTCGATCTGGTGAGCGCTTTCGCCGCCCCAATGCCGATTATCGTCATCGCGGAGATGCTCGGCGTGCCGCCGGAGGATAGAGACCGCTTTGGAGACTGGTCCAACGACGTCGCGCTGAGCGTGGAACCGGTGGTTACAGACGAGCAGCAGAGGATGATCTCAGCCGCCGGCGAAAAGCTCATAGACTACTTCGAGGGAATCATCGAGCTTCGCCGCCGCGAGCCGCAAGACGATATGATAAGCGCGCTCATAGCCGCCGAAGACGAGGGCGACAAGCTGACCCACGGGGAGCTTTTGGGAACTCTGATGCTCTTGCTGGTGGCAGGCAACGAGACGACGCGCAATCTGATAGGCAACGGACTCTTGGCGCTGATTCGCCATCCTGAGCAGCTTCAGCGGCTGCGAGACGAGCCATGGCTAATCGACTCGGCGGTAAACGAGATGCTGCGGTACGATTCGCCGGTTCAGCTCGACGGGCGCATGGTGAAAGAAGACGTGGAGATAGGCGGCAAGCGCATCCGCGCCGGGCAGCGCGTCATCAGCGCGCTAGGCGCGGCTAACCGCGACGGCTCGGCGTTCACCGCGCCGCGCGCGCTGGACATCGCGCGCAAAGAGCGCAGCCACCTATCTTTCGGTCGCGGAATCCACCACTGCTTAGGCGCGCCGCTCGCCGCGCTGGAGGGGCGGATCGCGTTCTCCACCCTGCTAGAGCGCTTCATCTCGTTCCGCCTGATAGGAGAGCTGGAATACCGCGATCAACTGGTCTTGCGCGGCGTCGAGGAGCTGTGGATAGAGGTGGAGCGCGCGACGCCCAGCGTCCCTAGCGTTGCGCCGGCTGGCGACAGGCTGAGCGCCCCAGCGCGCTGAGCGGCAGCCCATGAGCGCCGACGAGCGCGCCGCGCTGCTTCCGCCGATGGCGGCGGCGTTCGCGCTGGGGATCGCGCTCGGCGGCGCGTTGGGCGCTCATCCCACAGCGCTGGCGCTGATGGCTATCAGCGCCGCGCTGATAATCGCGCTGACAATCTCGGCGCGCGCGTCCTCGCTGGCGACGCTGGCGGCGGTTGCGTTCGCGTTCGGCATCCTGCGAGCGGCGCTTGCGCCAGCGCCCGACTTCGAGCTGACGCCGCATCACGGGGCTGGCGCGGTCGAGCTGCGGGGAACGGTTGCGGAACGGGCGTCCGAGAGCGGCGGCGCAGTACACTTTCTGTTCTCGGCGGACGGCATACGCCCAACGCCCGATTCGGATTGGCTTCCCGTGTCCGCCCGCGTCCGCGCAACGGTCAGCGCCGCATCCGCGCCGGCGGCTGACCGCGACCCGCCGTTGGCGCGATATGGCGACAGGCTAATTCTAGCCGGCGAGTTGGAATCGCCTCAGCCTATCGACGAGTTCGACTATCCCGCGATGCTCGAAAGGCAAGGCATAGCCAGCGTCATGGCGTTCCCGCGCGTCGAGCTTGTCTCGGAGGACGGCGGCTTTCCCGCGCGCGCATGGCTGGAGCGCGCGCGGGCGGCGCTCATCGGCGCGTTGGAGAGGACAGTCGCGGAGCCGGCGGCGGCTTTCGGGCAAGCTATTCTGCTCGGCGCGCGCGACGACCTGCCGGACGCGCTGGAAGACGACTTCAGGCGCAGCGGCGCGTCGCACTTGCTGGCTATCTCCGGGCTGCACATCGGCATAGCGCTGGTGGCTTCGACGTCCGCCGCCGCGCTCGCGTTTGGACGCCAGCGGCGGCTGTACCTGCTCGCGCCGCTGGCGGTCGTGTGGCTGTACGCGCTGATTAGCGGCGCGTCGCCATCCGCCATCCGCGCCGCGTGCATGGGCAGCGTGTACATAGCGGCCATCGCGCTCGGCAGACCGCGAAGCCTCGTTCCCGCGCTCGCGCTCGCCGCCGCGCTCATGCTGGCGGTCGAGCCGCGCATTCTGCATAGCGTATCGTTCCAGCTCAGCTTTGCGGCGATGCTGGGAATCGGCGTCTACATCGAGCGAGGCGCGGATCTGCTTCATCGCGCTCTGCGGCTGCGGATGGACGACAGGCGGGCAGTTGCAGTCGCGGCGCGAGGGGTAGCCGACGCGGTCGGGATAACCGCAGCCGCGACGCTCGCCACTGCCCCGCTGGTGAGCTTCCACTTTGGGCAAGTCTCGCTCGTCAGCGTCCCCACGTCGCTGCTTGCGCTGCCTGCGACTCCGCTCGCGCTCGCCGCTCACACCGCCGCAGCCGTCGTCGGGCTGGTCTCGGACACTGCCGCCGCGCCTTTCGGATGGCTCGCGTGGGCGTTCTCCGCGTATGTCATTGGCGTCGTCTCGCTTATGGCTCGCCTGCCGTTCGCATCCGTCAGCGTCGGCGAGGACGCCCCGCTAGCGTTGGCGTCTTACGGGATAATGGCTGCCGTCGCGCTCGCGCTGTACAGCCGCGCCCAATGGCGAGGCGCTCCCAGCACAGCCCGCCGCGCGCTTGCCGCGCTCAGCCGCTTCCCGTCCGCGTGGCAGGCGGCAGCCGTCGCCATAGCCATCGCCGCGCTCGTGTGGATTGCGGCGATGGAGGGCAATGGAGGCGAGCTGGAAGTAGTGTTCGCGGACGTTGGGCAGGGCGACATGACAATCATCACTACGCCGAGCGGACGCATCATCGTCGTAGACGGCGGACCCGATGCCGCGCTCGCCGCTAGCGAGCTGGGCGCAAAGCTGCCCTTTTGGCGGCGCTCCATAGACCTGCTCATCCTCACCCATCCGCACGAAGACCACATCGCCGGGCTGTCCGAGCTGCTCCGCAGGTACCGCGTCGAGCGTGTCTTGGAACGCCGTCAGCGGTTCGACGGAGCGGGATACGCGGCTTGGAGGCGGCTTGTGGAAGCGGAAGGCGCCGAGATAGTATCCGCCGCGCCCGGAGTGCGCGTCGAGTTCGACGACGGCGTTTCGGTAGAGACGCTTGCGCCGCCGCTCGCGCCGCTCGTCGGCACGGGTTCGGACGTGGACAACGCATCGGTCGTAACGCGAATCGCATACGGCGAACGCAGCTTCCTGCTTGCCGGCGACATCTTCCACGAGGGTGAGATGTGGCTAGTCCGTTCGGGCGCGACGATAGCGAGCGACGCGCTGAAGGTAGCCCACCACGGCAGCGCCAGTTCTAGCGCCAGCGAGTTCCTAGCCGCCGTTTCGCCGAGCGCGGCTGTCATATCCGCAGGACGCGACAACCGCTTCGGACATCCCGCAGAAGAGACGCTAGAGCGTCTGAGCGCCGTGCTGCCACCGTCTCGGGTCTACATAACCGCCGAGCGCGGCGCGGTTCGCTTCCAAACCGACGGCAAGACGATGCGCGTATATACGGATATGCCCGCCCCGATGACGGCGCAGGCTGGGCAATAGCGTCGGCGCGCCCGAAAATGTAGAATTCGCATTAGCTGGGCGGCGTTCGTCCACACGCCGCCGAAGGGATGGACGATTCACATGCCCCCAACCACCCCAACTAGGATATTGATAGTAGACGACCACCCAATAGTGAGGGATGGGCTGAACATGGCGCTGAGCCGACAGCCTGACTTCCAGATAGTCGGAGAGGCGGGCAACGGCGCGGCGGCTGTCGAGCTGGCGGACGAGCGCAAGCCGGACGTCGTCTTGATGGACTTGCGTATGCCGGAGATGTCCGGCGTCGAGGCGATGCGCGCCATAGCCGCGTCGAACCCGGAAATCAAGATAATAGCGCTGACCACGTTCGACACGGACGAGTACATCTTCGACGCGGTGGAGGCGGGCGCGAAGGGCTACCTGCTCAAAGACATCTCGCGCGAGGAGCTTTTCAGCGCGATTCGCGCGGTTCGGCGGGGCGAGTCTCAGATAGAGCCGGGCGTCGCCGCTAGAATCATCACGCGCCTTCAGGAGTTGTCTCAGCCGTCGGCGTCGAGCGCGCAGGCGTCGAACAGACTCTCGGAGCGCGAGATAGAGGTCTTGCGGCTCGTCGCGCGCGGCTTCTCCAACAGGCGCATAGGCGCGGAGCTTCTCATCAGCGAAAGCACCGTCAAGACGCACGTATCCAACATATTCGACAAGATGAACGTCAGACACCGCACGGAGGCGGTCACGGAAGCGCTTCAGCGCGGAATCATAAGCCTGTAGGCAGCTGCCGCGCTGAACGGCGCTTGGCGGGAGAACGCTAACCCTTGACGCAACCCGACGACGATTTCGCGCAAGAAGCGCCGCCGCGCGCGGGCGCGCCGCTGCCGGGGCTGGAGCGACGCCCGTATATCACGTGGGGGCTGATTGCCGTAAACCTCGCTATGCTGCTGCTCGCCGAGGCGCTGGGCGGCTCGAACGACCCGCGCGTTCTGCTGCGGCTGGGCGCGATGGAGGGGCAGAGCATAGCCGCGGGCGACTATTGGCGGCTGTTCACCGCCATGTTCCTGCACGCGGGCTGGCTGCATCTGGGGTTGAACTGCTTCGCGCTGTTCGTGTTCGGGCAGCAGCTGGAGCAGCTATTCGGGCGGTGGCGGTTCACGGCTATCTACCTGCTGGCGGGTCTGGGCGGCAGCGTCGCCAGCTACGCGCTGAACCTCAGCTTGTCCGACAACGCCATCGGCGTGGGCGCGAGCGGCGCGGTGTTCGGCGCTCTCGGCGCGCTGACGGCGTTCTTCGGCGTGCACCGCGAACGGCTCGGCGATATGGGGCGGCGCACCCTGAGCGGGCTGCTGATTCTGGCGGGCGTCAACATCGCGTTCGGGCTGGCCGTGCCGGACGTGGACAACTTCGCCCACATCGGCGGCTTCCTGTCGGGATGCGCGCTTGGCGTAGCGTTCGCGCCCATCTACGCGCCCGTGTTCGACCCGTTCGGAATGCCGGCGGCGATGAGAGACGTCAACTCCATCCTCAAGCGGTGGTGGGCGATACCCGTCGCCGCGCTGGTTCTGGTCATCGGCGTGGCGTGGGGCAACCGCAGCGCGGGAGACTCGCCGCTTACACACGTGCGGCTTGCGGAAGACCACCGCCAGCGGCAAGACTACGCCGCCGCGCTCGACGAACTGGACAAGGCTATAGAGCTGGACCCGTTCTACCGCCCCAGCTACATCGCGCGCGCCGAGATAATGCGCGAGCTGGGCAACGTAGACATGGCTATCGAAGACGTGGGCAAGGCGATTCGGCTGAGCGAGAGCCCGTCCGAGCGTAACGAAGCCTTGCGGCTGTTCATGGAGCTGAGCGGCGAACGGTGAGCTAAGCCGACTTCCGCTGCTCCGCGTCTATCGGCAGCGGGAATTCTTTGCCGTCTCCGGTCACCAGCAGAACGGGCGCGGCGGCATCGATTGCGCCGGCGTCCACCACGCATTTCTCGATGCCCTTCATGCCGGGCATCTCGAACATCACGTTCAGCAGCGTATTTTCGAGAATAGTCCGCAAGCCGCGCGCGCCGGTTTTCTGCATTATCGCCTGCTCCGCCGCCGCGTCTAGCGCCGCGTCGGTGAACACCAGCTCCACGCCGTCCATGCGGAACAGCGCCTGATACTGCTTGACGAAAGCGTTTTTAGGCTCGGTAAGCACCCGAACCAGATCGCCCTTGTCTAGCGCGTCCAGCCCGACGACTACGGGCAGCCTGCCCACGAATTCGGGTATGAAGCCGTATGCCATGAGATCGTCGCCGTTGACGTGCTGGCGAATTTCGTCCGCGCTGATCTCGCCGCCAACGCCGCCCACTCCGCTCGAATTGAAGCCGATTCGCTTGTGGTCCTTGAAGGCGCGCTTTTCGATTATCTCGTTTATCCCCTCGAACGCGCCTCCGCACATGAACAGTATGTTGTCGGTGCGAATCTGCAAGAATTCCTGATGCGGATGCTTGCGCCCGCCCTGCGGCGGAACGTTGGCTACGCAGCCCTCGATTATCTTCAGAAGCGCCTGCTGGACTCCCTCGCCGGACACGTCGCGCGTGATGGACGGGTTCGCAGTCTTTCGCGCTATCTTGTCTATCTCGTCGATGTAGATGATGCCTTGCTCGGCGCGCGAGATGTCCGAGTCCGCCGCCTGAATCAGCCCAAGCAGGATATTCTCCACGTCCTCGCCCACGTAGCCCGCCTCAGTGAGCGTGGTGGCGTCCGCGATGGCGAACGGCACTTCGAGGATGTGCGCTAGGTTCTGCGCGAGATGCGTCTTGCCGGAGCCTGAGGGGCCGAGCATGAGGATGTTGGACTTTTGTATCTCCACCGCCTCATCGTGCCGCTGGTTGGACCAAAGCCGCTTGTAGTGGTTGTACACCGCGACGCTGAGGACTTTCTTCGCCTGCTCCTGCCCGATGACGTACTCTTCGAGCGTCTTATAGATGCGCTTGGGGTTCAGCCCCTTGTCTATGAGGTTGGGCTGGCTTCCCTTGCTCTTCTTGCCGTTTTTCTCTTCCGCGATTATCTGGTCGCAAAGCTCGACGCATTCGTCGCAGATGAAGACGCGGTCAGGGCCCGCTATGAGCCGTTTGACCTGCGTTTGCTGTTTTCCGCAAAAGGAACAGTGGTAGTCGGTTCGCCCGCTTCTCGGGTTGCCCCCGCCTCGGTTGGTCGTCACGGCGCGCTCCCTCTTCCGCCCCCGACGGCGGGGCGGACGCTCATCGGAGAAAGATTCGGAGTTAGTCGGCTGCGGCTGCGACGCTGGGGTTGTCCAGAACGTCGTCTATCAAGCCGTACTCTTTGGCGCCTTCCGCGCTCAGGTAGAAGTCGCGGTCGGAGTCGGTAGCTATCTTATCGTAGGTCTGACCGGTGCGCTTGACGATTATCTGGCGGATGATGTCCTGCTGGCGCAGAACCTCGCGCGCGGCTATCTCGATGTCGGACGCCTGCCCTTGCGCTCCGCCGAGAGCCTGGTGCATATGCACGGTGGAGTTGGGCAGCGCGAACCGCTTGCCTTCCGCGCCCGCGCACAGCAGCACCGTAGCCATGCTCGCCGCCATGCCCACGCAGATGGTGGACACGTCCGGGCGGATGAGCTGCATCGTGTCGTATATCGCCAGCCCCGCCGGAATCACGCCGCCGGGCGAGCTGATGTAGAGGCTGATGTCGCGCTCTGGGTCTTCCCTGTCTAGGTAAAGCAGCTGCGCGATGATGTTGTTGGCTACTTGGTCGTATATCGCCGAGCCAAGGAACACGATGCGCTCTTTGAGCAGCAGAGAATATATGTCGTAGGCGCGCTCTCCCCTAGAGCCTGATTCGACTACCATGGGGATCACGTTCTCAGGCTGGTGGATCATCTCTTCCCTCCGTGTCGGGTGAGGTTTCCTCGTTGGGGTCGGGCGGGTTGTCGGACTCTTGCGAGCCCGCCTCCGCCGCCTGCGCGCCGTTGCGGTCGCGCTCGCCCTTGGCGATGGACAGTAGAAGCTGAAGCGTCTTCTCGCTCTTGATTTGGCTGGACAGGTTCTCGCGCGCGGCGCGGCGGTCTCTGGCGCGCATGCGCCTGCCGCCGTATATCTCGCCAAAACGCTCGTCTATCTCTTCGTCGGCTACGCTGACGCCTTCCCGCTCCGAAAGCTCGTCCATGGCAAGCTGGCTGCGAACGGATTTCTCCGCCGCTTCCCGCGTAATCTCCTGATGCTCTTCTTCGGTTTTGCCTATGGACGCCAAATAGTCGTCCATGCGGACGCTGCCATCTTCGAGAGAGGCGCGCAACCGTTCTTCCAAGAAGTCTATCTGGTTCTCGATGATCACTTCCGGAACTGTCATAGAGACGCCTTCGAGCAGCGCGTCTATGACGCTTTCCCGATAGCTGCCTTCCACCATCTCCGTTATCTCGGTGGTCATGGCGCCTCTGACCGCCGACACGAGCGCTTGCAGGTCGGCGAACCCGTCCGGCAAGCTCTGCGCGAACTCGTCGGTAAGCTCCGGAAGGCTTCGTTCCCGAACCTCTTTGACGGTTACGGTGAAGGACGCTCTCGCCGCGCTATCCGCTGATTCGTCGGGCGCGTCCGCGTGTCCGTCATCGGGGTCTATGGTGAACTCCGAGGTCTCGCCGACGGACATGCCGACGATGCGGCTGGTAAAGCCCGGCACGGGGAAGATGCCATCTTCCGCCAAATAGAGGGGTCTGTCCTCGAAATCCCACGTCCTGCCATCTTCGGATTCGCCTCGCAGGTCCACGGCCGCCAAGTCTTCGAACCGAAGCGGGCGCTCGACTGTTTCCCAAGTGCCTAGGCTTTGGCGGATGGCTTCGAGCCGCTCGTTCACGTCTTCGTCGGCAACCATCGGCGGGTCGTATTCGACGCGGATGGAGGCGTAGTCGCCGAGGTCTATCTCAGGGCGGAGCGGCACGATGGCGGTGAACCTGACAGGCTCTTGCAGATCCACGCTTTCCACTTTCGGTTGTCCGACCGCGTTCAGTTCCTGATCTTCGATAGCCTTGTAGACGCATGTGTTGACCATCTCTTCGAGCGCCTCGTTGAGCAGCGCGTCGCGCCCCATCATCCGCTCTACGATGCGGCGGGGGACCCTGCCCCTGCGAAAGCCGGGAATGGCTATCTGCTGACGCACTCGCTGGTATCCCTGATCTAGAAACGGGTCGAGATCCGCGTCATCGAGTTCTATGTGGAGCGTCGCCTGATTGTCTACGACGGCATCCTGCGTTATCTTCACTAACGGCTCCTGCGGGTGGGTGTCATTCTGAGTGAGTATAGCATAATCCAGCCATATTCCAGATTGCAAAAAGCGGCGTCAACGCGCGCTCCGCCCCGCTAGACACGAGCGCCGAGCGGCAGGGTTTGTCCCGCGCGTCGATACGGGTGCGGAATCCAGCGGGGCGAGTCGAGAATCTCCGCTTTATCGCGCGCCGCGCCCCAACCCTGTAGACACTTCTCGCATACTGAATTACAATGCGGTCGAGAGGCAAGGGGATGCCAAGCAGATACGAGCGCGAAATCGAAGACATCCTCGAAAAGGCGGGCATAGAGGGGAGCGACGCCCCCCGCCGAAGACAGCCGCGCAGACGCAGCTTTTGGCGGCTCGTGTGGCTCTACGCGCGCCAGTCGCTCAGCGGCAGCCCGCTGTCCATAACGCCGGGGCGCGTGATGCTGCTCGGCGTGGCGCTGCTGCTGTCGTTCCTGCTCGTGAGGCCATTCAACGCGGGCGTCGCGGGGATAGTCGCGTGGGCGGGGCTGATAGTGTTCATCATCGGCTACGGCTACGCGCTGGCGCGCCCGCGCAAGACGGAAGCGCGCTGGCGAGGCAAACCCGTGGACGACTCCCGCGGCGAGGGATGGCTGAGCCGTCTGAAGCGGCGCATCCGCGGGCGCTGACAGTTTTCACAGGATGAACGGGATATTCGGGATGGGGGATAGCGCCTGCAAGAAGCCGCTACCCCATTCCATCCCTCATATCCCGTTCCGTCTATGCGGAATCCGCGCGAATTGCCGTTAGACCGCGCATTCGCCTTCGCCGCGCTCCAGCACGTACTTGACCGTTTTGCTCCAGTCTATGTACATGTCTAGCGATTCGCGGTTCAGCTCGGGCAGATCCTTGAACTCCGCCAGCAGCGGCTCGAAGGAAGCCGCGCCGACGCGGGCGGCGAAGTCTCGGAACTCCTCCCCGTCGTCGCGGGATGCTTTGTAGAAATCGAGCATCTTGCGGAGCGCTTCGGGCATTCGCTTGGCGGGTATCTTGGTCTTGGCGCGCAGCCCGATGCGCGTATCGCCGTTCTCGAATCCGCCGCCTAGGAACAGCTCGTAAGCCGGCACTTGCCCGCCCGGACCCTTCGCAGCCGCGCCGTGGAAGCCGATGTCCGCCACGTGGTGCTGCCCGCATCCGTTGGGGCAGCCGCTCATCTTGATGTGCATCTTGCGGATGAGCGGGTCGGCTTCTTTGTCGATGACCGCGACGGCTTCGGACACGGCGCGCCCAAGCCCCATCGAGCTTGTGATGCCCAGCTTGCAGCTGTCCGTTCCGGGGCAGGATACTACGTCGGTAATCTCCATCGCGCCCGCGTCGCCGAAGCCTATCTCACTGAGGCGCTGCCACACCTCGAACAGCGCGCCCTCCGGCACCCAGCGGATGGCTAGGTTCTGCTGATGCGTGAGCCGAACCCGCGCCGCGCCGTACTTGCGGCTGAGCGCCGCCAGCGCGCGGAACTGGTCTGGGTCTATGTCCCCCAGCGGCAGCTTGGCGGTTGCGGTATGGTAGCCGCTCTGCTTTTGCGGCTTGACGTTCGTGGACAGCCATCGCTCGAACTCTTCGTTCGCGCCCGACGGCTTGGCGAAATCGCCTTGGAGCGATGGCGCGCCCGCCTCTTCGTCGTCTATATACAGCAGCCCTGTCGGGTCGAACGAGCGCTGCGCCCAGTCTTCCGCGAGCTGCTCTTCCACCAGCTTGCGGTATTCGTCTATGCCGATGCGGTCTATGAGGAACTTCACTCGCGCCTTCATTCGGCTGCGGCGCAGCTCATCGGAGTCGTGGAACACGCGGAGCGCGGCTTCGGTAACGCGCAGATACTCGCGCGCCGGCACGAACTCGTACAGCGTCGGCGCGATGCGCGGCATTATCGAGGTGCCGCCGCCCATCACCATCTTGAAGCCCTTTTCGCCGTCTTGGATGACCGGCAGGAAGCCTACATCGTGAATGCCGGTTATGGCGCAGTCTCGCGCGCAGCCGGAGAACGCCGTCTTGATCTTTCGCGGCATGGACTGGGTGAACGGGTGTCGGACGAAGTAGCGCGAGTACGCGGCGGCGTAAGGCGTAACGTCGAACGGCTCTTCCGCGCACACGCCCGCTATCTCGCATCCCGTGACGTTGCGAACGGTGTTGCCGCACGCCTCGCGCGTGGTCAGCCCCACAGACGCCAGCAGCCGCATCATCTCCGGCGTGTCTTCCAGCGGGATGTGGTGGAGCTGGATGTTCTCGCGCGTGGTCACGTGTCCCTTGTTCAGCGGGGCGAATCGCTCTACGATATCGCCCATCATGTCCAGCATGTCCGCAGTCATGCCGCCGAACGGTATCTTGATGCGGAACATGTGAACGTCGGGCTGCCGCTGACCGTACACGCCTTGCCGCAGACGGAACGCCATGAAGTCCGTCGGGTCCCAGTTGCCGGACTGGAAGCGCTTGACTCCGGCTTCGAACTCCTCGATTTCGGATGGGTAGTAGTCGATTATCGGGTTGGCTTGCGTCATTGTCTGGGAAGTCCTTGCTTGCGGGAGTCTTTCGGGGTAAACGGGCAGCGCCCCGCTCACGGCAATGCGAAACGGGGCGCTGGCTGGGCGCGAAGCATCCGAAGCCCACCCCTAACCGGGGCGGCGACAGATGCAGGACGATGCGCTGTGATTGTTCACCATGTCGGGGTTCAATGTATCAGCGCCCGCCCGGAGTGTCAACGACGGGAGACGCGCCGTTCGCGTTCGCCGCCTCCTCGCGTTCGCGCATTCGTTCCCACTCGTTGCGCCATATCTCCATGCGGATGAAGTCGTATCCGTTGCGCCGCACTTGGGCGATGGACTTGAAGCCGGCTTTGTGGAAGCTCTTTTGCGCGCGGTGGTTCCAAGTCAGAGTGTGCAGATAGATGAGGTCGAACGGGTACTCGCCAAACATGTGGTCGAGCAGCAGCCCAACGGTCTCGGTGCCGTAGCCTTGGCTCCAGTACTCCTTATCGCCAATCATGATGCCAAGCTCTGCCCTGCCCTGCCGCAGGTCGATGTCGTAGAACATCACGTTTCCGATGTGTCGCCCTTCGACGGTGTCCACCGAGAGACGCTTCGAGTGGTCGCCGGGGTTTTTCATGTCTTCGAGCGCGTAGGTTTCGTACTCCTCGAACGGCATCGTGAGCGGATGGGATGCGTCCAGCTCGGCAAGCTCGCGATCGGTGCGCCAGCTGTAATCCGTTCGCAGATCGTCGCGTCGCTTTTCGCGCAGAGCCACGCGCTCGCCCACTAGGTAGACGTCATCGCGCGCCGGGATGCGCTCGCGCCTCTTGCCGGACCATTGGAACAGTTTGTACAGCGCCATCAGCCTTGCCGCCCGCCCGCGATTGCCGCGAGCCTGCCGCCCGCGCTCGAAGGATCCATGCCGCTCCCAGCGTCGGCGCGCGCCGCCATGTCCGCCGCTTTGCGAACCAAGTCCGCCTCGCTCTGATGCGTCAGATAGCGGCAGGCGTCTTCCACAGACGCCCACTTCACCGCGTCGAACTCGTGGTCGTGAAGCGAGAAATCGCCGCCCGTAGCGCGCATCAAGTAGAAGTGGACGACTTTGCGGCACCGCGCGCCGTCGAACGCGCGCACGAACGTATAGCGAATGCTGTCTATGAAGCCTTCCGCCGCCACCTCCAGCCCCGTCTCCTCGCGCACCTCGCGGAGCGCCGTTTCGCGCTCCGTCTCGCCCGCGTCCGGCGTCCCCTTCGGCAGCGCCCACAGGGGCGGATAGGCTCGCCCGCAGATGGCGACCTCCAGCCGTCCATCTACGCCGACGCGATACACTACGCCGCCGGCGGACATCAACTCGACTTCGTTTCGCGCTCTCATAACCCCCCACGAACCCCCGCTGCCGGATGCTGACGCAATTCTAGGCGCTGCGCCGAAATCGGTCAAGCCGCGCTGGGGGCGGAGAGAATTGCATAAGCGCCCCCTCCCCCTCTGTAGGCTCGCAGGGGCGGGATAGCCTGTCTATTGTCAGAATCAGGATTCTCTGGATTAGTGGATTCTCAAGATAACGGCGTGAAAATCCTGAGAATCTCAGAATTATGCAAATCCTGATTCTGACAATATGCAATTCTCTCGGGAGCGTGAGCGAAGTCGATCTCGTTGACGCTCCGCGCGGCGTGTGCTAAATTCGGCTCACGGTCGGCCGATAGCCGTCCGCACGTCCCAAACCATCGCAAGGAGCGACTAGCTATGCCCCAAACCAGAGAGGCGGCCGTCGTCGGCATTCACGAATATCCGCTCAGAGTCGTCGGCCCCGGCGTTAGCGCGCTGCAAATCAAGGCGGCGTCCGCCGCGCGCGCGCTCGAAGACGCGGGGCTGAACTGGGGCGACGTCGACGCCGTATACGATACCGGCAGCCACCAGAACATTGGCGGGCTGGGCATATCCGAGTACTTCGGCATCAAGCCGAAGCTGATAGACAACACCGCCGTGGGCGGCACGTCCTACGAGTTCCACGCCAACCACGCGGCAGCGATGATTGCCGCCGGCAAGTGCGAAGTGGCGCTGCTCACCTATGGCTCCACCGCGCACTCGGACAGGCGCGCCATAGGCACCGGCGGCGCCACGGGCGGCGGCGTCCCCAACCCGCAAACCAACATGGAATCCAGCTGGGGGCAGACGCTCATCGGCAACTACGCCATGGTCAAGAACCGCCACATGCACCAGTACGGCAGCACGAACGAGCAGTTCGCGCACATATCCATCGCCACGCGCAAGCACGCCATGCGAAACCCGGAGGCGGTGAAGGCGATGACAGATCTGGAGTTCGTGGGTGTGCGCGAGCTGACCGTCGAGGACGTGGTGGATTCGCGCATGATAGCTTGGCCGCTGCGACTGCTGGAATGCTGCATGATCTCCGACGGCGGCGGCGCGGTGATAATCGCATCGAAGGAAGTCGCCGCCAGCTGCGCCAAGAAGCCTGTGTGGATAATCGGCGGCGGCGAGGCGACGAAGTACCGCGAGAACGGCGGCGACATCACCGTGAGCGCGGGCGCGCAGTCTGGCCCGCGAGCGTTCGCCGACGCGGGCGTTTCGCCGAACGAAATAGACGTGCTGATGGCTTACGACTCGTTCTCGATAACGGTGATGTGTATGATAGAAGACCTCGGCTTCTGCGCGAAGGGCGAGGGAGGCGAGTACGTGGCGCAAGGGCATCTGACGTTCGACGACCCGCGCAAGCCCGCGCTGAACACCGATGGCGGCGGGCTGTCGTCCAACCATCCCGGCGAGCGCGGCATCTTCCTGCTGCTGGAGGCTGCGCGGCAGCTTCGCGGCGAATCCAACTCGCAGGTGAACGGCGCTCAGCTGGCGGTAGCGGTAGGCAACGGCGGGCAGCTAGGCTCGCGCCACGCGACGGGGGTTACGATACTGGCGGCGGATTAGCGCGTGTTGACGGGAGACGCAATCCGCACACGATTGGCAATAGGCATCGACTATGACCGCTGACGATCTGTTCGAGAGGGGGCGCGAGTTGGGTATCCTGTCTCTGGATGAGACAGGCAGCCGAGTCACGTATCGGCTAGGCAGAGAAAAGCAATACCCATGGAGCGGTCCAGAGGAGCGGGTGCGCGCCCGAATCATTCTCGATCTGATTTTCAACTACCAGTACTCCCCCCAACGGATGGATACGGAAGTAGCGATTCCCGGACGGACGCCCACCAATTGGGCGGATGTGGTTGTGTTCAGAGACGACCGCCGTCGGGACCCGTACATTGTCGTAGAGACTGCCGCCCCCGACATCAGCGAGGGCGAGCGGGCGCAAAAGATAGAGCAACTATTCGGATACGCCAACGCGCTTGCCTCGGAGTTCGCAGTCTACGAAGATACGACGGTTCCAAGGATGTTCTGGCGTGCGCGCGGATATGGGGGTTTGGAACGAGAAGCCAATATCGTTGGTGATGTGCCTCGCAATTATGGCGATACACCGGAGTATGTCTACTATCGATCCGGCGACAGCGATCTTGCAGAAGTCAACGCGGATCAGCTTGCCAGAATTTTCAAGCAGTGTCACGATGAGCTTTGGTCCGGGGGCAGATCGGATCCCACCGAGTCATTCGATGAGATGAGCAAACTCATGTTCACCAAGCTCTACGATGAACAGCACACGCGAAACGGAGAAGCATACGGCTTTCAGTGGGGCGCGAACGAAACGGACATCATGGTTGCCCAACGGGTGATCGAATGCTACGAAAAGGCGCTGGATGCCGACCCCGGCATATTCGACGCGGATATTCACGCAGATCCGATCAAGATAGCATCAGTCGTTCGGTTACTCCAGCACGTTTCACTATCCCATACCGATCCCGACGCGAAGGGTAGAGCTTTCGAACAGTTTCTAGGCGATGTGTTCCGTGGACGATTAGGACAGTACTTCACACGACGCGAGCTTGTAGATTGCCTTGTGGACATAGTCGAGCCGACAAATGACGATCTTATACTCGATCCCGCGTGTGGAAGCGGCGGATTTCTGATCTATGCTATGAAGCGTGTGTTCCAGGGAATAGAGCGCGACTATGCAGGCGATGATCTTGCTATATTTCGCCTCAAGAACAGATTTGCCCAGCAGCAGCTTCATGGTATCGAGATCAATGAGAGGATAGCCCGTGTCTCAATGATGGACATGGTCATCAATGAGGACGGACATACGAATATCGAGAATCATAGCGCACTGGACAGCGCCTTTCCAAGCGGCAACATAGAGGATGGGATTTACTCACTTGTGCTGACCAATCCTCCATTCGGGGACAATGTGAGACGAGGGCAGCGCGATAAACTTGGACAGGCAGAACTAGATGATTACGAGCTTGCGCGCGACAGGTCATCCACCAAATCAGAAGTGCTGTTCATTGAACGCTGCGCCCGATTCCTGCGTCCGGGAGGCAGACTAGGCATAGTGCTACCCGATGGAATTCTATCCAATCCGTCCGATAACCGTGTTCGGGAGTACATACTCGACAACTTCCAGATTATTGCCATCATCACACTCCCCGCATTCGCATTCCGCAAGGCGGGGTCCGGGATGAAAACGAGTCTGCTAGTTGCCCGAAAATGGGCTGAAAGCGAGGATTCGACTGTCGACTACCCGATATTCATGGCCATTGCCGAGCATATAGGTTACGATGCGACTGTGCGCCCCGATACTAACGATTTGCCGCGTCTGACAACCCACTTCCGGAATGGCACTGGATCATCCGATGATAACATAGTGCGTATTCGCAGGGGTGAAGTGGTCAAGAGGCTTGATCCACTTTATTATTATCTGGGGCCTATCATTGACAAAGCTTTCGAAGAGATTCCTTACTCAATTCATTCGCTCCGCTCAATTGTAGAAGAAACTATCCAAAGTGGGAAGTCCCCTAGAGGCGGCGCAACATACAGCGTCGGAAACATTCCAATCCTGCTGGTGGGAAACATCACGCCTTACGGGACGCTGACACTCGAGGACATCAATTACACCAATGAAGAATTCTTTGAGTCGAACCGCGCTAGGTCTGGAGTCAATCCAATGGACATCCTGATTGCAAAGGATGGGGCGACAACAGGCAAGGTTGGACTTGTGCCTTCTGATTTCGACTTCGATCGGTGCCTCATCAACGAGCATATATTCAAATTCTCGGTCGGCCCCGTGCTTCCCGGAGACGACGACCCCCGACATGATGAGTTGGACGAGCGGAAACGACTCAACACATACTACCTTTTCTTCTTCTTGAAATCATGGCTTGGCCAACAACAGGTCACACGTGAAATATCAGGGGGCGCCCAGGGCGGGATCACCAAGACGTTTGTGGAGCGAATCCGAATCCCGATACCGCCCATCTCCGAGCGCGCTCAATTCGTCGAACGCGCTCGCGCAGAATACGACAGCTATCTTTCGTTGGTAGCTGGCGCAGAAGAACAATACGGGCTGTTCCTAAATTCACTTTCACTGAGCAATCTCGACATAGACTGAATACAGGGAGGAAAGAAAATGCCCGAACAGCCCCTAAGACCCCAACCGCGCTTTCCGGAGCCGGACACCGAACCGTTCTGGGAAGCCACCAAGCGCCGCGAGCTGGTTTACCAGACTTGCGACGACTGCGACGAAGTGATCTTCTACCCGCGCGCGCACTGCACGGGGTGCCTCTCTCCCGACATTAGCTGGAACGTCTCCAAGGGCGAAGGCGAAGTCTACACCTTCAGCGTCATCATGCAGAACCGCCACCCCGCGTTCAAGGACCTAGGCCCCTACGCGCTCGCATACGTCGATCTCGACGAGGGCTTTCGCATAATGACGAACGTCGTGGGGGTGAACAACCCAATCGAAGACGTGCGCTGCGGAATGCGCGTCCGCCTCGCGTGGATAGACCAAGGCGAGGGAGAAATCGCGCTGCCGGTGTTCGAACCCGCGTAATTATAAGGGATTCACAGGATAGACAAGATATCAGGGTGTAAAACCCTACCCTGTTCATCCATGTAAAAAATCGAGATAGAGACGATGGATTTCAGATTCACGCCCGAACAAGAAGAGTGGCGGCGGGACGTGCGCTCCACCATCGAGTCGCTCATCACGCCTGAGCTGCGGCGCGAGATGGAAAGCGGAGACGACGTTGGCCCCGGCCCCGCCGGCAAGCGCTTCATGCGCGAGCTTGGCAATCGCGGGCTGCTCGGCATCAGCTGGCCGGAGAAGTACGGCGGGCTTGGACGCTCGCTGATGGACCAGTACATCTTTTCCGAGGAGATGGGCGGGTTCGGCGGCGGACTGTACACCAACGGAACCGCCGTCAACATGGTGGGACCCACCATCATGAACGTCGGCACTGACGAGCAGCGCGAAGAGTGGCTGCCCAAGATGCTCAGCGGCGAAGTCGAATGCGCGCTCGGATACTCCGAGCCGGGCGCGGGAACAGACCTCGCGGGGCTGCAAACGCGCGCGGTGGTCGACGGCGACGACTACGTCATCAATGGCCAAAAGCTGTTCACCAGCGCGGGGCATTTCTCTTCCCATGTGTGGCTGCTGGCGCGCACGGACACCGAAGCGCGAAAGCATCGCGGCTTGTCCGTGTTCCTAGCGCCGATGAACTCCGAAGGCATATCGGTTCGCCCGCTGTGGCGGATGGACAGCGGACGCACCAACGAGGTGTTCTTCGACAACGTCCGCGTTCCGCGCCAGAACCTCATCGGCGAACCCAATCGCGGCTGGTATCACGTGGCGATGGCGCTGGATTTCGAGCGCGTCAGCATCGGCTCGCGCTACACGGGCTTGCGTCGGCGGCTCGACAAGCTGGTGGAGTTCGCCAACGAAACCGTAGTGGACGGCGCGCCGCTATCGCGCGATCCGCACTTCAGAACGCGGTTCGCGGAGATAGGCATGAAGCTGGAGACGGTTCGCCATTTCTCCTACCGCACGGCGTGGATGATAGATCAGGGCATAGTTCCGAACTACGAAAGCTCCGCGCTCAAAATAGTGGCTACGGACTTGATTCAGGAAGTCGCGGATTTCGGGTTCGAGCTGCTGGGAATGCGCGGGCAGCTCACGAAGAGATCTCCGTTCGCGCTGATGGATGGCGAGATGGAGCAGGCTTACCGCAGCGGCATCTTCCTGCGCTTCGGCGGCGGCGCGAACGAGGTGCAGCGCAACATCATCGCGCAGCGCGGGCTGGGAATGCCGCGAGAAGGCGGCGCGGCGCGGCAAGACGTTCGCTCCCCGCAAGCCGCCGCCGGGCGGACGTGAGAGCGGAATCACCCTCTCCCATCGAGGGCTGATAGAGATATGCAAGCCGATTTCGGCTATACCCCGGTCAGTTCCGCTCTGACACTCCGAACCAACCCCTGTCGTTCCAAGCCTATCCCGTCATCCCGAACCAACCCTGTCATCTCAAGCCTATCCTGTCATCCCGAACCAACCTGTCATCCCAAGCATATCCTGTCATTCCGAGTGCAGCGAGGAATCTAAAATCCACGATCACAAGACTGTATAGCCATTGCTGAATCCGCCTAGGCACGTGGTGGACAGCCATTTTAGATTCTTCACTCCGTTCAGAATGACAGTACCCAACCAGAATGTCAGTACCCAGCGAGAACGACAGTACCCAACCAGCCTGTCATTCCCAAGCCTATCCCGTCATCCCGAACCATCCCGTCATCCCGAACCATCCCTTGTCATCCCAAGCCTATCCTGTCATCCCGAACCATCCTGTCATCCCGAACCATCCTGTCATCCCAAGCCTATCCTGTCATCCCGAACCATCCTGTCATCCCGAACCATCCTGTCATCCCGAACCATCCTGTCATCCCGAACCATCCTGTCATCCCAAGCCTATCCTGTCATTCCGAGTGCAGCGAGGAATCTAAAATCCACGATCACAAGACTGTATAGCCATTGCTGAATCCGCCTAGGCACGTGGTGGACAGCCATTTTAGATTCTTCACTCCGTTCAGAATGACAGTACCCAACCAGAATGTCATTCCCAAGCCTATCCCGTCATCCCAAGCCTATCCCGTCATCCCGAACCATCCCTTGTCATCCCAAGCCTATCCTGTCATCCCGAACCATCCTGTCATCCCAAGCCTATTCTGTCATTCCGAGTGCAGCGAGGAATCTAAAATCCACGATCACAAGACTGTATAGCCATTGCTGAATCCGCCTAGGCACGTGGTGGACAGCCATTTTAGATTCTTCACTCCGTTCAGAATGACAGTACCCAACCAGAATGTCAGTATCAGCGAGAATGACAGTACCCAACCAGTGACAGTACCCAGCGAGAATGACAGTACCCCAAATACGGTGAACCCATGGACTTGTCGCTAACCCCCACCCAAGAGGCGCTCAAGAGCGACGCGCGCTCGTTCTTCGAGGCGGAATGCCCCACTACGCTCGTGCGCGAGATGGAGACGGACGCCGATGGGCGCGGCTTCCCAACCCAACTTTGGGAGCGGATGGCGGCGCGCGGCTGGATGGGGCTTGCGATACCGGAACGCTACGGCGGATCCGGCGGATCGCTCACGGACCTCGCGGTTCTTCTGGAGGAGTTCGGGCGCGCGCTCGCGCCGGGTCCGTTCTTCGATTCGGCGGTCGTCGTCGGGCTGACGATTCTGGACGCCGCGGACGACGAACAGCGCGCCGCGCTGCTCCCCCGCATTGCCGACGGCTCGCTCATAGCCGTCGGCGCGCTGCTGGAAGAGGATGGGCGATGCGATCCGGCATCGCTAGCCACGCGCGTAGAGCGCGGCGCGGATGGCGTGTCCATCAGCGGAACCAAGATGTTCGTCGAGTACGCCTCCGCAGCCGACCTGATGCTGGTGGCGGCGCGCGACGCGAACGGAGTATCGCTCCCGCTCGCGCCCACGCCTGCGGACGGCATAGAGCTGATAGCGCTCGACAGCATCGCGCGCGATAGGCAGTTCGCGGTTCGGTTCGACGGCGCGAAGGGCGAGTTCGGAGCGATAGGCGGCGACGGCGCGGGCGAACCCGCCTTGCGGCGCCTGCTGGACAGGTCCGCAATCCTGCACTGCGCCAGAAGCGTCGGCGGCGCTCAGCGCGTGTTGGAAATGACCGTCGAATACACCAAGCAACGGGTGCAGTTCGACCGCGCCATAGCCACATTCCAATCCGTTCAGCATGACTGCGCCGACATGGTGATAGCCATAGACTCCGCGCGGCTGGCGACATACGAGGCTATCACGCGCCTAGAAGACGGCGAGCCCGCCGATAAAGAGATCGCGCTCGCCAAGACGCTCGCGAACCACGCCTACAAGTGGACGACGCTCACCGCTCAGCAGATACACGGCGGCATCGGCTTCATGGAGGAGTACGATCTCCAACTGTGGACGCGCCGCGCGAAGGTGGCGGAGCTGAAGTTCGGCGCGTCGTCGGGATACATCGAGCGGTTCGCGCAGGAGATGGGGCTGGCGTGAGCCGTCCCTACGCCAAGACGCGCTCGAACACGTACCGCCCTACGTCTCGGTTTTCCTCGAACGCGAACCCATCGAAATCGCCGCCATAGCCGATTATCGGCACGTCCTGTTCGTGCGCCGATGCGTGGGAGCGCAGCCCGACGCCCGCGCCCGTGTCGTCCCAAGACCCCATTATGGACTTGGGACCGAACACCGTATCGGCGTCGCCCGTAACCACTATGTCGCCGATGCGCTCGTAGTTCAGCCGCAGTTCGTCCGCCGCCTGCCGCCGCGTGTAGACGCGCTCGACGCCGCTAGTCTCGCGCAATGCGCCCGCCGCCGCGTCCGCGGCTGAGTCGTCGTCTAGGTAGACGAACATGCACCCGCCGAGGTTGTTGTGGTGCGCCACGTACCTATCCTTGATTATCGGAACCACCGTCGCCCGAACGCCGCTTTGCGCCAGCGCGTCTTCCAAGTCCACCATCCGCGTCTTGGCGTTCATGCCGTGATCCGCCGTCAGCAGCAGCGTGGCGTCGGGCTGAGCCTCCATCATCTCGCCTATGGCGTCATCCATTATAGAGACGTGCCGCTGAGACTCCTCCGCGTCAGGCGGGTACGTGTGCATCGCGTAGTCGGTCGTCGATATATACGCTACGTCCGCGCGTTCCATCTTCATGGCGAGCGCGGCGGCGCGGATCGCCCAGCCGTTTACTTCGAGAGAGTATATCGGCGGAGGCTCGCCAACGCCCTCCACCGCCCATCGCGGCGGACGCTCCGACGATATGGCGCGGCTTGCGCCGTCCGACAGCAGCGTTCGCAGCTTGTCTTTCGACGTGGACAGCAGCGTTCGCGCGCCTGCGCGAGCGGCGCGCTGGAAGAACGTCTCCGCGAGGATGTCCGCGCCCGATTCCATGTACACGCCCTCGCCCGTCTCGCGCTCGACTCGGTAGTTCGAGCTTATGCCATGCTCGGACGGATAGCGCCCCGTGAGTATCGACACGTTGTTGACGTTGGTTACGGACGGCATCATAGCTTTGCCGGTAACGTGAAACCCGCCGCGCGCAAGCGCGCTCAGGTTCGGAGCGTCGCACGCCGCTAGGTAGTCAGGGTCCAGCCCGTCGACAGTGATGATGATTGTTGCGCCCAGCATGGCTTCCCCCACATGGAGTTTTGCATAACTAGATGATCAGGGTGTACAGGATATGCGCTGGCGACGGGATTTGCATAGACCTTCCCATCGTTCGAGAGAATCGCAAAAGCCCCCCAGAGCTCTACCGCCATTCCCGCGCGGAGCCTGCCCCCCGCGCTCCGATACAGGGCGGGAATCCAACCAGAGGGGCGGATGAGATTTCGAGACTTGCGCAATGAAGGCGGAATAGTTGCCTACAGGTATGCCACAATACTCCCATACGCATGAAAGATTCGGAAACACAGACCCGCCCGCGCAAGTTCGGCTGGGCGCGCAAGACGCTGCTAGCGCTGCTGGCGCTGGCGCTGCTGCTGCCGCGCTCGGACGGCGTTCACATCACGCCGGCAGAGCGCATCGCCTTCGAGCATCTATTCTCGCTCGCGGAGTGGGAGGCGGTGAACTTCCCGGGCAAGTGGCTGCACCTGCTGACATACCTAGTTCCCGGTCGGAAGCCGTCGCGCGAGGAGCGCATCGCCATCGTCTCCGATTACCTCGACACGGTGCGGCGCGCGAACAAGGAGCGTAGACGGCTGGAGGGCGCGGCGCAGCTTCGCGGCTTCCGCGCGGGCGGCGCGAGCGCGAAGGCGGAGACGCTTACGGACGACTACCTGCAAGAGCTTCAGGCGCGCGCGCGCGAACTGCGCCCGGAGGCGGAGGAGGCTATCGAGGCGGAGATAGCAGCCGTCGTCGACGGCGCGGGGCTGGGTTCGCGGCTCGGCATCGTCTGGCCTCCCGTGGACATACGGCTGAGCGATCCGCCCACGCTGCTCGTGCTGTCGCCGCGCGACGACATAAACATGGTAGGCGCGGTGTTCTTGGACGCGGACATCGAGCCGTTCGAGCGCGACGACGTGGAAAAGCGAGTGTACGGCGAGCTTGGCTACGCCGCCTACGTGGACGACATCGCGGGGCTGGCGACGTATCCCAACATGGTGTCGGACGCGCATTCGACGAGGCACATCTTGCGAACCGCCGCGCACGAGTGGCTTCACGCATACTGGCTGTTCCACCCGTTCGGCAGAAACTACTTCGCATCCGAGGAGATGACCACGCTGAACGAGACCGCCGCCACGCTCGCGGGCAACGAGCTGGGCGACATCGTCTTCGAGCGCATGGGCGGAGACCTTTCCGAGAACGCGCGCCGCTACGCCGCCGAAAGCCGCGTCAACCCGCGCTTCACCGCATTCATGCGCGAGACGCGTCTGGAAACGGAACGGCTGCTGAGCGATGGCGAGATAGACGCGGCGGAAGAGTACATGCGAAAACGCCAATGGGAGCTGCGGCTGCGCGGATACTACATCCGAAAGCTCAACCAAGCCTACTTCGCCTTCCGGGGGCGCTACGCCGACAGCCCCGCGTCGCTAAGCCCCATCGGCGAGCGTATGCGCGAGCTGCGCTCCACCACGTCGGACGTGGGCGAGTTCATCCGAGAAATCTCCAAAGTATCCACGCCAGCCGAATTCGAAGCGCTGCTGGAGGGGAGATAGCATAGATTTACAGGATATGCGGGATGGACAGTGGTAATTTCATGCGGGTCGCACACCCGTCGAATCCCGAAAATCATGCGAATCTATATAGAAAGCCCCATAAGGCGGTTGAGGTTCGCATAGCGCGCCGGGTCTAGGTCGCGACCGGTGAAGGCTGGGTAGTCCGGCGCGTAGCGGTGCGTTCTGAAGATGGCGTTGCTGGGGTTGCGTCCGCCGCTGTCGGGCGCGAAGAACGGAATGATGTATTCCCACACGATTTCGCCGCGATTGGTAACCTCGAACAACCGCCCGTGCGCGCCCTCGCATATGAGCGTATTGCCGTTCGGCAGTCTGTCCGCGCCGCTGATGTACGAGCTGAAGAACGACACCGGCGGGCTGCCTTCGTAGCTCCAAGCTATTTCGTTCGTCTCGCGGTCCACCTCGACCACGCGGGAGGCGGCGCGGTTTCGGGAATGCGAGCCGTTGTCGAAGACAAGTATGTTGCCCGAATCCAGCTCGGTGGCGTGGTGCTGGTGTCCTAGCTCGCCATCCCCCCAGCGCCAAATCAAGCCGCCCGTCTCCCGCGAGACGATAGCCACCGCGCTCGTGCTGCGAAAGCTGAGCAGGAAATCGCCGGACTTGGTGATGTGAATGGAATTGGCGTGAGTCCACTCGCGTCGCCCCTCCAGCGGGCAGATAACGTTGTCTTCTATGGAGAGCCGCTCCCAAACTCGCCATTCGCCCGTCGTCTCGCCGTCCGCGTCTATTTCGCGTATCGCGTCGCCCAGCATGTGGATCGGGTCTTCTGGCGTTCTGTATCCGCCGCGGACGCGCGCCGATACGTCCGCGGGCATCTCTTCCCAGCGCAGATAAACCGTCTCGCCCGTGAGCGTCCGCTCGTAGTCGTGGTGCATCCACGGGTCTCGATGCTCCCACAGCTTCACGCCATCCCAGCTCAGCTCGACTATCGAGCCGCCAGAGCCGCCAAGCCCGCGAGTGCGCTCGAAGTCCGACGGGAGCGGCGTCCGCCCCAGCAGGTTGCCGTTGGGGAGCAGCGTCGCGTATGTCAGCCCCTCGCGATACTCCCAGCGGTGGCAGACGCGCCCTTCCATGTCGAGAAGCGCCGCGAACTTGCCAGAGTTGGCGAACACCAGCGTATATCCCTTGAAGGAGAACATCGGGGAATGATGAATCAACCCGACGGGGTGATGTATGGACCAGCCCAAGATAAGCTCCTGCGTCTTGCGCGCGCTTTAGGCAGCGCGGCTTACAGCTCCAGAGGCGTATCCGCGCGGTTCGCCCACTCGCCCATCGAGCCGTCATAGTTGCGCGTGCGGTCGTAGCCTAGCAGCCGCAGCGTGAACACTCCGTGCGCCGCACGGATGCCTCCCTGTCAATAGGTGATTATGTTCTTATCCGGCGTCGCGCCTACCGCCTCCAGCATCTCCCGAAGCTCGTCCGCCGGCTTGAACAGGCGGTGTCGGTCTTCCGTAATCAGGTTCAGCCATTCGAGGTGAACCGCGCCCGGAATCCTCCCCGCGCGCGTGTTGCCCCTGTCGGTCGAGCCATCCCACTCACCATCCGAGCGGACGTCTAAGAACACCGTGTCCGGATCGCCCACGCGCGCCACGCCGTAGTCGAGCGTGCATACCAGCGAGTCGTCCGCGCGAGGCGTGAAGGTCGCGTCATCTACGGGCGGCGGTCGGTCGATAGACGTCGGCTTGCCCTCGTCGAACCACTTCTTCCAGCCGCCGTTCAGCACCTTCACGTTGGCGTGCCCGTAGTAGTTCAAGACCCACCAGAAGCGCGTCGAGTAGAGGCTGCCGGAGTTGTCGTAGGCGACTACGAGCGTATCGTCGCCGATGCCCATCTCTTCCATCAGCGCCTTCATGACGTCCGGCTCCGCCACGAGCGGATACTCGCGCGGCGCGGACGGGTAATCGGGATGCTTGATGTAGTGGTGAACGCGGATGCCAACGGCGTTCTTGATATGCGCGCGCAGGTAAAGCTCGAAGTCGTCGCAGTCTACGACGCGAACGTTCGGGTCATCGATATGCTCCGCGAGCCAATCGGTGGACGCAAGCAGTTCGGGGCGGGCGTAGTCGGAGGCGGTCATGGCGTATCTCCTGTGGTGGTGGGTTGGCGTGGGGCAATCGGCCGCTAGAGGGTTCGCTGTCTACGTCAGCTTGTCGATTCGCCAGAGTCTCGATCAGCTCCCATAGCGCGGACGTCACTTCGGCGCAATGACCTCTGCGTCTTCCAGAATTCGGTACGCTTTCAGGATGAATCGGGGACCATTGTCCAACAATCTACGAACATGAGATTCTATGAAATCGACTATGCCTCCCGCCATGCGATTGCCGGAGACCCTAGACGGCTTCATCCATAATATATCCGAATCGGCTCGCGAACGATAGTGTTGCAAGCCAGCCCCGCGCATCCGGCTCGCGGACGTCACAGCGGCTCAGTTCCCTCGTTGAGAATGGCGATATAGCGGTCGTATGCGAAGAGCCTGCCCCTGCTCCTACCCGTAATCTCGCGGGCAACGCCCTGCCCAACTAGAAACCGCATGGCTGAGGATGCGGCGGGGAAGGAAAGATTCGCGCGGGCGGAAGCCTGTTTTATAGACAGTATGGGCATCTCCCTCAGCGCGTCGTACGCTCGCAGAACGGATCCTGCGCTCCTACCCGCTCGCACTCCGATTTCCGCGCGGTCAGACTCGAACAGCTTCACCAGCCTGTTGGTAGCCCAAACCGCGCCTTCGGCTGTGATTTTCACCCCTTCGAGGAAGAACGCGAGCCACTTTTCCCAGTCTCCGCTCTCTCGCACGTAATTCAACAAGTCGTAGTATTCATTCCGATGCTGCTTGAAGTACAAGCTCAGGTATAGCATCGGCTCGGTCAAGACTCGCCGCGCAACTAGCAGGAATGTAATGAGCAGCCGCCCGACACGCCCGTTCCCATCCAAGAATGGGTGTATAGTCTCGAACTGCGCGTGGACAAGCCCCGCCCGTATCAGCGTTGGCAACCCGTCGTCCGAGGCGTGTAGAAAGCGCTCCAACGCACCCATACAATCGGAAACGGCGGTGTGCGGAGGCGGCACGAAGGCGGCGTTGCCGAGGCGAGAACCGCCAATCCAATTCTGAGAGCGACGGAACTCGCCGGGCGACTTGTCGGCGCCTCTCCCGCTAGACAGCAGGACGTAGTGAATCTCGCGGATCAGCCGATTGGATAGCGGAAAGCCATTCTCCAATCGCCGCAGCCCGTGTTCCAACGCATCCACATAGTTCGAGACTTCGACGACGTCGTCGAGCGGAACGCCGGGGGCTTCTTCCAACTCGAACATGAGTAGATCGGACAGCGACGATTGAGCGCCCTCTATCTGGGAAGATAGCGCCGCTTCCTTCCGCACGTAAGAGTAGATCAAGAGCGCTTGGTCTGGCAGGAGCGTCGAAATGGCGTCCAACCGCCCAACCGCGAGAGTCGCCTCCTCGAGCGTCTGCTGAAGCGAACCGTTCAACCGCAAGCCAGGGACCGGTGGCAGCGGATGCGGCGAGAACGCGCGAACCGTCTCGCCGCCGTAGCTCGATACCGCGTATTCCCCTATTTCTTCGCGCCGCATGGCATTCCTATCTAAAACACTTTAATAGCGCCGCTCGCTATTAAGATTATAGCCGAAATTCTTAATAACCGCACTCCCGCTTCGCAACCCGCGGCGCGAGCGCCCCCCACCGCCATCCCCATTAGCATATAATGGCTACTAGCAACCACAATTCGGAGGCAGCCCGATGACGACGACGCGACTATCCCCGAACGACGTAGACCCTCTCATGCTGAACGCGGCGCAGTGGCGCTGCATTGGCCCTCCGCGCGGCGGGCGCGTGGTGGCGGTGGCGGGCGACCCGGTTCGGCAGGGGACGTTCTACTTCGGCGCATGCGCGGGCGGCGTGTGGAAGACCGAGGACGGCGGAACCTACTGGGAGAACGTGTCCGACGGATACTTCGCCACGGCTTCCGTCGGCGCTATCGCGGTGTCGGACTCAGACCCCAGCGTAGTGTACGCCGGCATGGGCGAGGCGTGCATACGGCTAGACGTCACGCACGGCGACGGCGTATACCGCTCCACCGACGGCGGGCGCAGCTGGACGCATCTGGGATTGGAAGACACCCGCCATATATCCCGCGTTCGCATACATCCTAAGAATCCGGACATCGTGTACGTGGCGGCGCTCGGACACGCCTTCGGACCCAACGAGCGGCGCGGCGTGTTTCGCACCACCGACGGCGGCAAGAACTGGGAACGCATCCTCTACAAGAGCGAGAACGCCGGCGCCGCCGATCTGACTATGGACGCGAACAACCCGCGCGTGATGTTCGCCTCTATCTGGCAGGCTAGGCGAACCTTCTGGAGCATGGCGAGCGGCGGGCCTGACAGCGGCATCTGGCGAACCACCGACGGCGGCGACAGCTGGGAAGACGTGTCCGGCAATCCGGGATTGCCTGAAGGCCCCTTCGGGCGCGTGGGCGTATCCATCGCGCCTTCCAAGCCGGGGCGCGTATACGCCACTATCGAGGCGAAGGGGCCGGGCGTGTTTCGCTCCGACGACTACGGCGACACGTGGACGCTCGTTTCCGACAACCGAGATCTGCAAGGCAGACCTTGGTACTACCAGCACATCTTCGCGGATCCGCAAGACGCCGATACGGTGTGGGTCCTCAACTATTCGGCGTGGAAGTCGATAGACGCTGGCAAGAGCTGGGAGGAGGTGAACACGCCGCACGGGGACAACCATGACCTTTGGATAGACCCGCGAAACCCGCAGCGGATGATAGAGGGCAACGACGGCGGCGCGTGCGTCAGCTTCAACGGCGGCGACACGTTCTCCACCATCTACAACCAGCTGACCGCGCAGTTCTACCACGCAACTACCGATACGCGCTTCCCGTATCGCGTCTATGGCACCCAGCAAGACAACAGCGCCATCAGCGTGCCGTCCCGCACGAACAAGGGCGGCATCCCTTGGGGAGACTGCTACACCGTCGGCAGCTCCGAGAGCGGTTACATCGTCGTAGACCCGGAAAACCCGAACATCGTCATATCCGGAGCCATCGGCTCGTCGCCGGGCGGCGGCGGCAACATGTTGCGCTACGACCACTCCACCGGGCAAGTGCGGATAATCACCGTCTGGCCCGAACTCAACACAGGCTACGGAGCTGTGGAAGCCAAGTATCGCTTCCAGTGGACATACCCCATCCTGTTCTCTCCCCACGACTCCAACACGCTGTACGCGGCGGGCAACGTAGTGTTCGCGTCGAGCGATCAGGGCGGAAGCTGGCGTCCGATTAGCCCAGACCTCACCCGCAACGACCCGGACAAGCTACAGCCGTCCGGCGGCGACATCACCGGCGACGCATCCGGAGCGGAGACGTACTGCACGGTGTTTTCGTTCGTGGAGTCTCCCCACGAACGCGGCGTGTTCTGGGCGGGATCCGACGACGGCTTGGTTCACATATCCAGGGACGGCGGCGAGAACTGGCAAGACGTCACCCCGCACGATCTGGAAGAGTGGAGCCGCGTGGACATGATAGAGGTCTCCCCGCACGACGCGGCGACGGCGTACATATCCGCCACCCGATACAAGCACGACGACGACAGACCCTTCCTCTTCAAGACGGCTGACTACGGCGAGAGCTGGACGTCCATCGTCGGCGACCTCGACGCCAACGACTTCACGCGCTGCATCCGCGAAGACCCGGAGCGCGCGGGCATGCTGTACATAGGCACGGAGACGGGCGTTCGCGTGTCTTTCGACGACGGCGGAACGTGGCTGTCGCTCAGCGCCAACCTGCCCGTCGTGCCGGTGTACGACCTCGTCATCGAGGACGACGATCTGATAGCCGCCACGCACGGGCGCAGCTTCTGGATAATGGACGGGCTCAGCCTGCTGCGGCAGACGTCCGGCGAGCTCGCAGGCGACGAGGCGCGCCTGTTGACGCCGCCCACCAAGATACGCATGGCGGCGCCGTTCAGGGGGCGAGGCGGCGGCAGCGCGAAAGAGTACCAACTCGCGCTCGGCGCGGCGGTGGCGTTCCGCGACCACAAAGACGAGCTTGGCGGAATCGAACGGCAGATGCTGGACGCGGGCGCGAACCCGCCCGCCGGCGTCCGCGTCTGGTACTGGCTGCGCGACGAGCCGGAAACCGACGTGGAGCTTGCCTTCCTAGACGCGAACGGCGAGACGATACGCGCATACTCCAGCGCGAAGGGCGACGATGACGACGCCCGCCCGCGCCTGTCCGCCCGCGCGGGCATGAACCGCTTCGATTGGAACATGCGCTATCCGGGCGCGAGCAAGGTTCGCGGCGACAAGACTACGGAAGATAGCCTGCGCGGTCCGCTCGCGCCGCCGGGCGGCTACTCGGTTCGGCTCACCGTTGGCGACACATCGCAGACAGCGAGCTTCGAGATGGTGAAAGACCCGCGAGTGTCCGCCACGCAGGAGGACTTCGACGCTCAGTTCGAGATGCTCATCGCAATCCGAGACAAGCTCAGCGAGACGCACGATAGCGTCAACCGTCTGCGAAGCGCGCGGCGGCAGGTGGGCGAGTGGGCGGAGCGCGCGAAGGGCGGAACAGCGGAAGAGCCGGTGAAGGCGGCGGCGGACGCGCTGACAGCCAAGCTCGACGACATCGAATCCGCGCTCATTCAGACTGAGTACCGCGGCGCGCGAGACCGCCTGCACCTGCCCATCAAGCTCAACGCCAAGCTCGCGGGCTTGATTCCCGTAGTCGCGTCCTCCGATTCCCGCCCCACGCGGCAGGCGGGAGAGGTGTTCGCGGAGTACTCCGCCGCGCTCGACGCCCGCTTCGACGAGCTGCGCCGCGTTCTCGAAGACGACATGGACGAGTTCGCGAACCTGCTGGCGGAGCTGGAAGTGCCGCCGGTGGTGGCGTGACTCGCAGGATCTACGGGATGAGCGGGATGGAGGATGGATAGGATGAGCGAGCGCCCTGACGTATACGAGCGGTCCATCGTGTTCGATGGGCTGAACGTGAGCAACTGGGAGAGCGACGCGGTCTATCGCAGCCTTGCGGCGGGCGGCGTTACGGGCATGAACGCCACCGTCGCCATATGGGAAGGCTTCTCGCAGACGATGGACAACATCGCGGCGTGGCTGCGCCGCTTCGAGACGCGCTCCGACACGCTGACGCAGGTGAAGACAGCCGCCGATCTCGTCGAGGCGAAGCGGCTCGGCAAGACGGGCGTCGCGCTCGGCTGGCAGAACGCATCTCCCATCGGCGCGGACTTGAACCGGCTCGCGCTGTTCCACGCGCTCGGCGTCCGCATCGTCCAGATCACCTACAACGAGCGCAACCTGGTCGGCAACGGCTGCTACGAGCGGACGGACGACGGGCTGAGCCGCTTCGGGCAAGACGTGGTGCGCGAGATGAACCGGCTCGGCATATTGGTAGACCTTTCGCACGTGGGCGACCGCACCACGCTGGAGGCGGCGGAGCTTTCGGACGCGCCCGTCGCCTGCACCCACGCCAACGCCAGAGCGCATTTCGACCACCCGCGCAACAAAACCGACGACGCGCTGAAGCTCATCGCCGAGCGCGGCGGGGTGATAGGCGCGAACGCCTTCCCGCCGTTCCTGCCCGGCGGGTTCGAGTCCACCGTCGGCGAATACGTGGACGCCATGGAAGACCTCGTGGAGCGCGTCGGCATAGACCACGTGGGCATAGGAACCGACTACACGCAGCGACAGCCCAAGGCGTTCTTCGATTGGATATTCGCCCAGCAAGGGACGAAGCCCACGCCCGCGTCCGACTCCTACCCCGACGACCCGCCCCACCCTCGCGGCATGGAAACGCCGGACAGCCTATCCAACGTAGCCGCCGAGCTGCTCGCCCGCGGCTATTCGGAAAACGACGCCGCGAAGCTGCTAGGCGGCAACTGGATGCGGCTGTTCTCGCGCGTCTGGGGCGGGTGAATCCGGGAATGCGGTCGCCTTGCGCTGGTTGTCAGTGCCCCCCGCCGTCTTCCGGCGCGTCGTCTTCGGCGTCTATGCGCTCCGGGCAGTCTACGGACGTTATCTCGCACATGCCGCATTCCTGCGCGCTGGGGACTTTGCGGGCGGGCGAGTCGGCGGCTACGCGCCCTATGAGCGCGTAGAGGCGCCGCATGAACACGTCGTTCATCCTGTCCGCGGGGATTTCGGCTTCTCGCCCGTCGCCGTATATCAGCCGCCCGTCGAACGCCACGCCGCGATATTGGCCTGTGCGCGGCATGGCGTACATATATATCAAGAGCTGCGCCTCGTCGGATAGGCGTCGCCTGCCCGTCTTGAGGTCGTACACCGTCGCGCGTCCGTCCGCGTCGCCGCTTGGGTCTACGGACACCAGATCGGGCTTGCCGCCCAGCACCGCGCCGGACCTGCCGCGCAGAGAGAAGCGGTTCTGATTCTCGGTGTACACCGTCAGACCGTCCGCTTCCAGCTTGTCGCGCGTGTCGTTCAGAAGCGCGGTGTGGTCCATGCTCCACGTCGCCTGATCGAAGTCGTCCGGCGCCTTGTCGTAGGCTATGTAGTGCGCCCTGAACCAGCTAGCCCACTCGCAGGAGTTCTCCCCCACCAGCAGCCGCGAAAGCCATGTCGTCCAAATGTAGGGACCCGTTCTCTCTACAGCCATGCCCTATCCCGCGCAATCCGGCGCATCGCGTTCACCTTGTGAATCCGCGCTAATTTTCACGGCGGCGGAAAACGCCCCGCCATGTCCATAGCCTCTTCGCGCGCCCTGCGCTCCGTCGCCGCGCTTCCGATGTCTCCGAGAACCTCTAGGATAAGCTCCCCTACCCGCGCCGCCTCGCGCTCGCCGAACCCTCTGCTGGTGATGGCGGGCGTTCCGAGCCGGACGCCGCTGGCTACGCGCGGCGGCTTGGGGTCGTATGGAATGGCGTTGCGGTTGACGACGATGTTCGCGCGCCCGAGAGCCTCTTCCGCCTGCCGTCCGGTGACGTCCAGCGGGCGCAGGTCCACCAAGACCATGTGCGTATCCGTGCCGCCCGCCACGAGCCGCAGACCGCCCGCCGCAAGCGAATCCGCGAGCGCGACGGCGTTGGCGCGCACCCGGCGCTGGTAGTCGGCGAACTCCGGACGCATCGCCTCGCCGAACGCCACCGCCTTGGCTGCGATGACGTGCTGGAGCGGTCCGCCCTGCGCGTTGGGGAAAACCGCCCTGTCCACGTCTCGCGCGCGGGATGCGTCGCACAGTATCATCCCGCCGCGCGGGCCGCGGAGCGTCTTGTGCGTTGTGGATGTTACTATCTGCGCCTCGCCCACGGGCGAAGGATGCTCCCCCGCCGCTACCAAGCCCGCGATGTGCGCCATGTCCACCATCAGCCGCGCTCCCACGTCGTCCGCTATCTCGCGGAAGCGGCGGAAGTCTATGACGCGCGAATACGCCGTCGCGCCCGTCACTATCAGCTTGGGGCGCGTCTCGCGCGCGATGCGCTCGACCTCGTCGTAGTCGATAAGCTCCAGCTCGCGGTCTACGCTGTACGGCTCGAAGCGGTACATCTTGGCGGAGAAGTTGACCGGGCTGCCGTGCGTGAGATGCCCGCCGTGGTCCAGCGCAAGCCCCATCACCGTGTCGCCGGGCGCGAGCGACGCGAAATACGCCGCCATGTTCGCCTGCGCGCCGGAGTGCGGCTGCACGTTGGCGTGGTCTGCGCCGAACAGCTCCCGCGCGCGCGATATGGCGAGCCGCTCCGCCACGTCCACGAACTCGCATCCGCCGTAGTATCGCCTTCCGGGGTAGCCCTCGGCGTACTTGTTCGTCATGACCGAGCCTTGCGCCTCCAGAACGGCGCGGCTGGCGAAGTTCTCGGACGCAATCAGGTTGATGTTCTCGCGCTGCCTGCGAACCTCGTTCGCTATCGCGTCGGCTATCTGCGGGTCTTGCTCGGAAAGCGCTGTCATGTTGGCGGAATCACCCTTCGCTGCATCCCTATCCCGTCGTGGGAGAGGGAGCTAGGATATAGCGTCCTGTCCCTGTACGGCGGCTGCCATCTCTTCCGCCGCCGCCGCGCTGGCGACGCGCCTGTCCCGCGGCGCTCGGCGCGCCAGACGCTTGCCCTTGCGCCGGCTTATCTGCCTATCCACCACGTCGGACACGCCGTCGACAGCCTCGAACAGGTTGACGCCGCGCCCCTCGCCGCGGAGCGTCTGCCCGCCCGCGTCGAGCGTCATCAGCGCGCGAACCCTCTCGCGCGTCGAGCGGTAGTCGGTTCTGGTCACCTCCAGCTTCGCGTCGCCCGCGTCTCGCAGCCGCCGCCGGATGCTGGCGAACTTCTTGTGGATGTACCGTTCGGCATGGGGGTTGAGGACGATGTTCTTCGTCTGGATCTGAATCTCCACGTCGTAGACCTCCTAAGCGTTGTGGGTTGGGCTGCCGGCGGTCGTAGTTCGTAGGGCCCTGTTCATCAATTGTATGCGCGCTTCGGGGCGCGGGCAAGCGCAAGCGGATGAGAAAATTGCGCCAAATTCATCGGGTCTGCTGACTCGACCGGTATAATCGAGGCGTGAAAATCCTGAGAATCTCAGAATCACGCAAATCCTAATTCTGACAAACGGCTAGTCCGGGCGATTTCACTTGCCCAACGGCGGCGGCTTAGGTTATGGTATCTGCGAGCGGGAAGCCCTCGCGCGAGGGGTTCGGACAGACGCGGACAGGTGGCCGAGCGGCTGAAGGCGCGCCCCTGCTAAGGGCGTAGGGTCTCATACAGGCTCTCGTGGGTTCGAATCCCACCCTGTCCGCCAACGTCTCGCGTTGCGTAGCGCGTATTGGGACGCTGGCAAGCCGTTTCCGACGCGCCCGCAAGAACGCGACGGGACGCGCTCGACTCGAACGGCGCCGACAGAGGAAAGATGATTCGAGGCGTTCTGGAGAGATACAGGGGCTACCTGCCGGTAACGCCCGACACCCCTATGCTGACGCTCGGCGAAGGGCAAACGCCGCTCGTGAAGTCCCGCGCCGTCGGCGAGATGGTCGGCTGCGAGCGTCTATACTTCAAGCTCGAAGGCTGCAACCCCACAGGCTCGTTCAAAGATCGCGGCATGGCGCTTGCCGTCGCCAAGGCTATCGAAGCGGGCGTGGACAGCATCGCATGCGCCTCCACCGGCAACACCAGCGCATCCGCCGCCGCATACGCCGCCTACATGGGGCTGCGCGCCACCGTCATCGTCCCCAAGGGAAGCGTCTCTAGGGGCAAGCTGGCGCAGGCGATAGCCTACGGCGCGCGCGTCATGCTCATTCGCGGCAGCTTCGACCACGCGCTGGAGCTAGTGCGCGAGCTTGCCGAGCGCAACCCCATCGCGCTGGTCAACTCCGTCAACCCGCACCGCATACAGGGGCAGAAGACCGCCGCGTTCGAGATAGTGGAAGACATCTCAGCCGCGCCGGACTACGTGTTCATCCCAGTCGGCAACGCGGGCAACATAGCCGCCTACTGGCTCGGCTTCCGCGAGGCGCACGTCAACGAGTGGTGCGGCTCGCTGCCCAAGATGATGGGCTTTCAAGCGCAGGGCGCAGCGCCGATAGTGCGCGGCGACGTGGTGCCGGAGCCGGAGACGATAGCCTCCGCCATACGCATCGGCAACCCCGCGAGCTGGAACGCCGCAATCAGGGCGCGAGACGAATCCGGCGGCAGCATAGACATGGTTTCGGACGACGACATCCTAGAAGCCTATCGCCTAATGGCGAGCCGCGAAGGGGTGTTTTGCGAACCTGCGTCCGCCGCGAGCGTGGCGGGCTTGATAAAACACGCCAAGGCGGGGCTGGAACTCGAAGGCAAGACGGCGGTATGCGTCATCACCGGCAGCGGGCTGAAAGACCCGGACATGGCGAACGAAATCGAACCAGAGTGGATGGAGGAGTACCCGCCGGACATCTCCGCCGTAGAACAGGCGCTGCTGGCTCGATAGCCGCGCGCGAACGCTGCGGACTCGCCCACGCGCGACCGCGTCAGGAGCTTTAGTCTATGACAGCAGAAGTCCGACAGGAGAGCTTCGACACCATCTGGGAGCGCTGGGAACGCATCCTGCCGCTCTGCGCGACGGATTCCGTATTCCTAACCCCGTGGTGGCATCGCGTCTGGTGGGATTTGTTCGGCGGCTCGCGTCAGCCGCGCATCCTATCCGCCAACGACGGCGACGAGTTGATTGGCGTCGCGCCGCTCATGCAAGACGGCGACGGGCTGCTGACCTTCCTCGGCGACCACAACCTGACGGACTACTTCGACTTCCTGACGCCGCCGGAGCGCGTGGACGATTTCTACCCCGCGCTGTGGGCGAGCCTGTTGGAAATGGAGTGGACGACGCTCGATCTGCCGTCCATACCCGGCGCCTCGCCGACTCTCGCGCGCCTGTCCAAACTCGCCGAATCCTCCGGCTACAGCGTCGAGATAGAGCGCGAGGAGACCACGCCAACGGCGCGGCTGCCCGCCGATTGGGACGCCTATCTAGCGGGATTGCGAAAGAAAGACCGCCACGAGCTGCGCCGCAAGCTGCGACGGCTGGATCGCGACAGCAGCCACCGTCAATACGTGGTCGACAGCGAACCGCTCGACGGCGCGATGAGAGAGTTCTTCCGCCTGCTTCGCGCAAGCCGCCAAGACAAGAACGAGTTTCTGACGCCGGAGCGCGAAGAGTTCTTCATCGAAATAGCGCGGCAGGCGGCGAAGCGAAACATGTTCGAGCTGAGCTTCCTAGAAGTGGACGGCGAGAACGCCGCCGCCTGCATCTGCTTCGACTACGGCGGGGATTACCTGCTCTACAACAGCGGCTACGACCCGAGCTACTCGCGCCTGAGCGTCGGCTTGCTCAACAAGGCGCTCAGCCTGCGAGCCGCGATAGAAAACGGAAGGGCCGAGTTCAACTTCCTAAAGGGAAACGAGCGCTACAAGTATAACCTTGGCGGCAAGGACGCCGACGTCATGCGGCTTCAGGTGCGGCGGTAGCTCTGCGCGCTTTTCTCGAGAAGACATCCTAGAATACCCTGATTCATCCCGCAAAACCTCAAGAGGAGTTTATGTGTAAGAGACTGGCGCTGTTGAGCCTGCACGGCTGCCCCGTGGCGCGGCTGGGAGAGAAAGACACCGGCGGCATGAACGTATACCTGCTTCAGATGGCGAAGCGGTTCGCGCGGCTCGGCTGGCGCGTGGACGTGTTCACGCGGCGGCACGACCCTTGCGACGCGAGCGTTGTTTCGCTCGAAGACGGCGCGCGCGTGGTTCACCTAGACGCAGGCCCCCAAGATACGGGCAAGTACGATCTAGTGAACTACATCCCGCAGTTCCTCGCCGGCTTGCGAGAATTCCGGCAGAGTCAGAACGCCTCTTACGATCTGGTCCACTCCCACTACTGGCTTTCATGCGCCGTAGGCGCGGCGCTCGGACGCGAATGGGGAGTTCCGCACGTCGCCACCTTCCACACGCTCGCGCTCGCCAAGATGAAGGCGCGCGCCGGCGAGAGCGAGCCGCGCATTCGGCAGCGCATCGAGACCGACGCGGCGCGCGGCGCAGACAGCCTAGTCGTCTTCACCGAAGAGGAGCGCGACGACCTCGCATCTCTGTACGGCGCGCCCATCCATAGGATAGCCATAATGCCGCAGGGCGTAGACCTAGAGCGCTTCTCGCCGGTGGGCAAGTCCGCCGCGCGCCGCGCGCTGGGCATCGGCGAAGACGAGCGCGTCGTCCTGTACGTCGGGCGGATGGACCCGCTCAAGGGCATAGACATCCTGCTTCGCGCGCTGCCGCTGATGGAGTGCGGCGACAACGCGCGCGCGCTGATAGTGGGCGGCAGCCAGCGCGGAGACGCCGAGCGCGCCCGCCTCGAATCCCTAGCCGCCAAGCTCGGAGTCGCGGACGCGACCACATTCGTGGGACCTGTGCCGCAAGCCGAGCTTCCCGCGTACTACAGCGCGGCGGACGTTTTCGTAGCGCCGTCTCATTCGGAGAGCTTCGGGCTTGCCGCGCTGGAGGCGATGTCTTGCGGAACGCCCGTCGTAGCGTCGCGCGTCGGCGGACTCAAGAAGACAGTCTCCAACGGAGAGAGCGGATACTTGGTGGCGTGGCGCTGCCCGGAGGCGTTCGCTCAGCGGCTCGACGTGCTGATGGCGAATCCCGCGCTTCGCGCCGCCATGGGCGCGGCCGCGCGCGAAACCGCGCTGCGTATGAGCTGGGAAGCCGCGGCCGAGCGGCTGACCGAACACTACGACGCGCTGCTCGCCGACCGCTCATCCCCCGCCGCGGTCGCCGGCGGCTGACCGCCCGCGGCGCCCCCGATAGACAGCCACGCTCCCCGCCTCATGTCCTGAACTGCCCCGTTCATCCATGCAAAAGAGAACCCATCCCATGCCTTTCGACAACATAGACCTATTCCCAACCACCGCCAGCGTGAACGCGCGCGACCGCCTGACCATAGGCGGCTGCGACGCGGTTGAGCTTGCCGAGCGGTTCGGCACGCCGCTTCTGGTGTACGACGACGCCACCCTGCGCGGCATGTGTCGCGCGTTCACGCAAGAGTTCCGCGCGCGATACGCCAAAAGCTCGGTGGTGTACGCATCCAAGGCGTTCGTCAACCCCGCCATAGCGCGGCTGGTGGCGGAAGAAGGGCTTGGTTTGGACGTGGTTTCCGGAGGTGAGCTTGCGGTAGCCGCAGCCGCGAACGTCGATATGGATGGCGTGTTCTTCCACGGCAACAACAAGACGCCGCAGGAACTGGAATACGCGCTAGACATCGGCTGCGGGCGCATAGTGGTGGACAGCTTCCACGAGCTTCGCCTGCTGAACGACATCGCCAAATCGCGCGGCGCTACGCAGAAGATACTCCTGAGACTTTCGCCGAACGTAGATCCGCACACCCACGCCAAGACGACGACAGGCATTCTGGACAGCAAGTTCGGATTCTCGATAGAGACTGGAGACTCTGCCGCCGCGGTGCGGCAGGCGCTCGCCGCCTCCAACCTAGACCTCGTGGGGCTGCACTTCCATCTCGGATCGCCGATATTCGAGCTAGAGCCATACGCCATAGCCATAGACGCGGCGCTGACCCACCTCGCGCAGTTCAGGGGCGAAGGGCTAGACATGCGCGAGTTCAGCCCGGGCGGCGGGTTCGCCATAGGCTACGTGCGCGACGAGCCTCCCCCCGCGGTGGCGGACTACGCCGAGACGATAACCTCGATATTCGCGCGCCGCTGCGCCGAGCTTGGCTTCGGCTCGCCGCGCCTGATAATCGAGCCGGGACGCTCCATCGTGGGCAGGGCGGGCGTGGCGCTCTACAGCGTGGGCGCAATCAAGACCATCCCCAGCGTGCGAAAGTACGTATCGCTAGACGGCGGCATGGGCGACAACATCCGCCCCGCGCTGTACGGCTCGCAGTACGAGGCGGTCGTCGCCTCGCGCATGTCCGACGCGCCGAGCGAGACGGTGACGCTCGCCGGCAAGTACTGCGAATCGGGCGACGTGCTGGTGCGAGACATCGCCATGCCGGAGCTGGAACCGGGAGACGTAATCGCCGTGCCGTCTTCCGGCGCCTACGCGCCCTCTATGGCAAGCAACTACAACCTGAACCCGCGCCCGCCCATAGTCATAGCCGCCGACGGCGACGCGCGCCTAATCCGCCGCAGAGAAAGCTACGCCGACATGATGGCGCTGGACGTGGGATAAGAGCGGGCGTTCAGGCCGAGTCGGATACCCATTCCAAACGCGCCTTCAAGCCGTTGAGATGACTCCACGGCAATAAGCCTTCATGCTGTAGGCGCCCGACGACTATGCCCGGCGCTATCCCCTGCTCTTCCGCGAAGTCCAGAACGCGATACTTGCTGAATCCGCGCGAATGGGTGAACCGTTCCCAACTGTCGGGCGGGATGAGAAAGTCGGCAGCCCACTTGTCGGCTTCTTCGTCGAATTCCGTTATCCTGCCCTTTTCGTCGTGAATGAAGACATCCCGCTTGCCATGCAGGAGAATGTGTCCCGCTTCGTGAAAGAAGCCGAACCACAGCTGATCGTCGCTCATATGGCGCGCGCTCAGCTGAATCAGCGCCTTGCGAGGCGACACCCATCGGCTGACGCCGCTGAGCGCAGTTTTCGGCAGAGGCTTTACGATTGCAAATACGACGCCCGACTCTTGGCAGAGCCGTCGAGCGGTTTCGAGCGTCTCGACTGTTGCCGCCGGAGTGAGGCGGCGAATGCGCGCGAGCGCTTCCCTGAACCTCGCCGCGCTGTAGTCGGCGCACTCCATCCGCTCCGCCTCTACCTCGCCTAGACGAAGCCACGTAGCTAGCGCGCGATCATCGCTCTAGAAGCTCGCGGAATGTCTATATGCGACCGCTGGGTTGGCATACCGATTCGCCAACGCATCTTTCGACGCGACGCCGAAGAACGAGAGCAGAAAGGAGACTCTGTCCGCGAGCGATTCGGGCTTGGGGATTGCGCCGCGCTCGACAAGCTCGTTTACAGGAAAACCTTTCGCCCAATCCGCCAACTCCGCCGCGCGACGAGATTCCCTCTCCCGTTCGCGGTGGAGCTGGTATTCCGATTCGATGCCGAGCCAGATGCGCGCGTCCACGCCCAGCGTCTTCTCGAACTGGACCGCGGTCTTCGGCTGTATAGCCGCCTTCCCAGAGATTATGTCGCTAATCAGCTTCGACGACCTGCCGCATCGCCGCGCGAACTCGGCTTGCGACATGCCCATCGTGTCGAGCCGTTCTTCGAGAACCCAGCCCGGAGGGATGGCGTAATCTGGTTCGTATATGTATCCCGTGGTTGCCATGTTCATATACCCTATCAGTGGTAGTCTACCACCTCCAAAATGGTAATCGCGCTTACTTTATCAGTATCGACGCCGCCATCTTGCCTTCTCGGTATAGGGTTGCGGGTTGGCGCGAATATCAGCCTATAGGAGTGAACGAGATCGACCGCCCAAGAATCGCAAGTCTGCGCTGTCGAGATGGGCGCCAACAGCCATATCTCACAGTAACGCCACCTATTCCCGCATACCGCCCTAGATGCTGTAAACTGCGCCACATCGCCAATTCTATCCCGGTCGTCCTAGCAAACCTATGCGGTCATTCCCTTCGAGGTCTCCACAATGCCCAGCCAGCTCTTCTCATCAGCCAAGTCCATCGCCGCCGCGATTCGCGCGCGGGACGTGTCCGCCGTCGAGGTGGTCGAGGCGCATCTGGAGCGCGTCGAGCAGGTCGACGGGCAGCTCAACGCCGTCGTCGCGCTGTGCGGCGAGCGCGCGATGGACGAGGCGCGGGCGGCTGACGACGCGCTAACTCGCGGCGAGGAGGGCGGCGCGCTGCTAGGCGTTCCCATCACCGTGAAAGACTCGCACGACACGGCGGGCGTCGTCTCCACCGCCGGCACGCTGGGGCGCAAAGACCACGTTCCTACGCGCGACGCGACGGCGGTGGCGCGGATGCGCGCGGCGGGCGCGATAGTTCTGGGCAAGACGAACACGCCTGAGTTCACGCTGGCGTTCGAGACGGAAAACCTAGTCTACGGGCGCACGAACAACCCATACGACGCGGAGCGGACGCCGGGCGGCAGCAGCGGCGGCGCGGCGGCTATCATCGCAGTGGGCGGATCCGCGCTAGACCTCGGCACAGACACCGGCGGCAGCATCCGCGTTCCCGCCGCGTTCTGCGGCATCGCCGGACTCAAGCCCACCTCCGGGCGCGTCCCGCGGACGGGCCACGCCGTGCCGTGGGGCATGGGAGGCATGGACACGCTCACCACCATAGGGCCTATGGCGCGGTTCGTAGAAGACCTCGCGCTCGCGCTGCCCATCATCGCGGGCGCGGACGGCGTAGACCCCGCCATCCACGACGCGCCGCTCGGCGATCCCGCAGACGTGGACGTCGGCGCGCTAAGGGTGGCGTTCTTCACAGACAACGGCACGGTTGGCCCAACCGCCGAAGTGGACGCCGCAATCCGCGAAGCCGCTCGCGCGCTAGCCGACGCGGGCGCGGACGTAACGGAAGATATGCCCGCGTTCATCGCCGAGAACCTCGGCGGCAGCATCCTCACGGCGGACGGCGGCGCGGCGGTGCGCCGACTCGTCGACGCGGCAGGCACGACCGAAACGCATAGGTGGATGCGGCGGTTCGTCGAGGCGTCCGAGCCGCTCAGCATCGAAGAGTACACCGCGCTGCTGGAGCGCATGGACGACTACCGCAGCCGCATGCTCGCGTTCATGCGAGATTACGACGCGCTGCTCAGCCCCGTCCGCCCGTATGCCGCGCCGCCGCACGGAGAATCCATGACGACGGAGAACAGCGCCGCCAACCTGTACACCAGCGCATTCAACACCACTGGTTCGCCCGGCGCCGTCGCGCGCGTGGGGACGTCTGCGGAAGGGCTGCCCATAGGCGCGCAGGTCATAGCGCGCCCGTGGCGGGAGGATGTCGCGCTCGCGCTAGCCGCCGCGCTCGAATCCGCGCTGGGGGGATACCGAAAGCCGGAGATTTAGCGGCGATGCTTGCCGTATCTCACAGAGATGTGCAGGATGAACGGGATATTCGAGGCGATGGGCGGACGGATCCCCGCAGTGCGGTTATCCTGAGCATCCCCCGAAACCCCTTCATCCTGTAAATCTACGCAATCGTGGGCAAATTCAGTGGCGACTACCTCGGAGCGGTGGCGAGGACAACAACGAGACGGGCAAACTCGCGTATGTCTTCAATCATCGTGCCCCTTACCCTGCTCAAAGGCTGGCTTGGGAATACTTCCAATCCTCCCGTATCGACATCGTAGCCCCAGCTAGCAATCAACTCCATATAGTTATCGATAGCCTCTCCTCGGTGATTAGGCAAATAGTGTTCAAGGTGCTGGCGACAAGGTAACATAAGAGAGTCTCCGCCTCTGATTGCCATAAGGGATACAGTTCCGCAACCACTATTTGGGCTGTTGACCCTCAGCGAGAACCCCCGTGAGCCGATGGTGTTCGCTTGGAAACGACCGTCCCCGACACTCTCGACCGTATTCGTGAGACGCGGAACAAGTGCGCGGCGCACTTCCACCACTAGCTCGCTTCGCCACATTTCCGGGGAAACGCGAGATCTACGCATGCCAATCCTCCTTACAAGTTGATTATACAGCACTGCATACAGTATATAGCAGGCTTTATCACTTTGTCAATACGCCATCGCCAGTTGAAATCAGATTACAGGACAGGCTAAGCGCAACAAGCAACGAGAATAGCGCCGCTCACCCTACCCTATCCCTCTGGATTCCGACTTTCGTCGGAATAACGGATTGAGGGCAGAAATAGCCAGTTTGCGGCGAGGCGACTCAGCCCCGAAAGCGGCGACGCTATGATACTCTAGCCGCTATCAGGCACATCCCCGCCAAATGACCATCGCCTATCCCGCGCATCCTGTAAATTCATGCTGAGGTCCCCCCATGTCGTCGGACATCATCTACCGCTCCGCCAAGCACATCGCCGAATCCATACGCGAAAAGCGCGTGTCGGCTGTCGAGGTCGTCGAGGCGCATCTGGCGCAGATAGAGGAGTTGAATCCCCACATCAACGCCGTAGTCGCGCTGTGCGCGGAGCGCGCGCTGGACGAGGCCAAGGCAGCCGACGCCGCTATCGCGCGGGGCGACGAGCTTGGCGCGCTGCACGGCGTCCCCATGACGCTCAAGGACTCGCTGGACACCGAGGGCGTCGTCACCACGGGCGGCACGATGGGGCGCAAAGATTACGTGCCTGAGCGCGATTCGACCGTGGCGGCGCGACTGCGAGCGGCGGGCGCGATTCTGCTGGGCAAGACGAACACGCCTGAACTTACGCTCGCGGGGGAGACGGACAACCTCGTCTACGGGAGAACGAACAACCCTTGGGACATGCGGCGCGCGCCGGGCGGCAGCAGCGGCGGCGCGGCGGCTATCGTGTCCGTCGGCGGCTCGGCGTTCGACATCGGCTCCGACACCGGCGGCTCGATACGCGGCCCCGCGCACTGCTGCGGCATCACCGGCATCAAGCCCACGTCCGGGCGCGTCCCTCGCACAGGGCACGTCATCCCCTACGGCATGGGCGCGACCGACGCCTTCACCCAAAACGGGCCTATGGCGCGCCGCGTGGAAGACCTCGCGCTCATCCTGCCCATCATATCCGGGCCAGACTGGGAAGATCCCGCCATCGTCCCCATGCCGCTCGGAGATCCGGCGGATGTGTCCATCGAGGGGTTGCGGGTAGCCATCTACGGCGTCGACGAGGGGCAAATCCCTGAGCCATACACTCCCCCATCCGAAGACACGATGAGCGTCATGGAAAGCGTCGTCGCCGCGCTCGAATCGCTTGGCGCGGCCGTCTCCCCCGCCGCGCCCACCGAGCAGCTGCGCCGCGTCCCAGAGCTTCAAGCGAAGGTGAGCGGCGGCGACGGGCGCGCTTGGGTGTGGCGGCTTCTAGACAAAGCGGGAACGCGAACCGAAGACGTGTCGCCCTTCCTGAAGAAGCGGTTCGAGGAGGCGGAGACCATCTCCACCGAAGAGTTCGCGCTTGCGCTGGAAGAGCTGGACAGGTATCGCAGCGAAATGCTCGGCTTCATGCACGACTACGAGTACGACGCGATAATCTGCCCCGTATCGTCCGGACCCGCGCCGATGCACGGGCAGACTTTCGAGCCACAGAACCGCAACGCATCGTACACAGGCCCCTACAATCTCACGGGGTGGCCCTCTACAGTCGTTCCCGTCGCATTCTCTCAGCGGATGCCATTAGGCATTCAGATAGTCGCCCGCCCTTGGCGCGAAGACGTCTCGCTGGCGCTCGCGCAAAGTCTGGATCCGGACTCTGCGGGGTGGACGTTCCCATCCAACGCATCTATGGATTCGGACTGGCGCGGCATCCCCGCCCCGAAAGCGGGTCCGCTGTGGTACTTTAACGACTAGTCATCCCATTCATACCGTGAACCTATGCAATAATCCGCGCGGAGGTCTCCGATGTCGGACATCATCTACAGCTCCGCCAAGCGAATCGCGGAATCCATACGCGAAAAGCGCATCTCCGCTGTCGAGGTCGTCGAGGCGCATCTGGCGCGCGTCGAGCAGGTCAACGGGCAGCTAAACGCCGTAGTCGCGCTGTGCGCCGAGCGCGCGCTGGAGGAGGCGAAGGCAGCCGACGCCGCTATCGCGCGGGGCGACGAGCTTGGCGCGCTGCACGGCGTCCCTATGACGCTCAAAGACTCGCTGGACACCGAAGGCGTCGTCACCACAGGCGGCACAATGGGGCGAAAGGACTACGCGCCTGAGCGCGATTCGACCGTGGCGGCGCGGCTGCGCGCGGCGGGCGCGATTCTGCTGGGCAAGACGAACACGCCTGAGCTTACGCTCGCGGGCGAAACGGTCAACAGCGTGTACGGGCGCACGAACAACCCGTATCTGCTGGATAGGACTCCCGGCGGCTCTAGCGGCGGCGCGGCGGCTATCGTGGCGTCCGGCGGCGCGGCGTTCGACATCGGCTCGGACACCGGCGGCTCGATACGAATGCCCGCCCACCTGTGCGGCATCGCGGGCGTCAAGCCCAACTCCGGGCGCGTCCCTCGCACAGGGCATATCATTTCTTACGGAATGGGCGCGACGGACGCTTACACGCAGAACGGGCCAATGGCGCGATACGTAGAAGACCTCGCGCTCATCCTGCCCATCATATGCGGGCCAGACTGGGAAGACCCCGCCATCGTCCCTATGCCGCTCGGAGACCCCGCGGACGTCGATCTGGGCGCGCTTAGGATCGCGTACTACACAGATGTGGACGGCTACAAAGAGCCGTCTCAGGAGACGCGAGACGCCACGCTCGCGGCCGCGATGGCGCTGTCGGACGTCGCCGCAAGCGTGGATGAGGACGTTCCGCCGCCGCTCAGCCGCGCGCCGGACATTTCGGCGCGGGTGGGCGACGGCGACGGGCGCGCCGGAACGCGCCGCCTGCTCGCAGCCGCAGGCACGGCGGACGCCGACGTATCCCCCAACCTAGCCAAGCGCATCGCGGACGCAAGCGCCGTATCCGCCGCCGAGTACGGCGAGGCGCTCGAAGAGCTGGACGCCTTCCGCAGCGAGATGCTGGGCTTCATGAGAGGATACGACGCCATAGTCGCGCCAGTGACCGCGCTGCCCGCCACGCCTCACGGCGAGACGTTCGAGGAGCATTACAAGAACGGCTTCTACACGGGGCCATACAACCTGACCGGTTGGCCCGGCGCGGTCGTGCGATGCGGAACGTCGTCCGAAGGCTTGCCCATCGGCGCGCAGATAATCGCGCGCGCGTGGCGCGAGGACGTATCGCTCGCCATAGCCTCGTTCTTGGAATCCGCGCTCGGCGGCTGGAGGAAGCCGCCGCTGTAATCGCCGCCCCATGACCACGGAAACCGACGCCTATATGCTGTTCACGCAGGCGCACGCCCACTACGTGCGCGGTCTCAGGCGCGCCGTGCGAGAGCGGCTAGAGGCGGCGCACGGCGCGAAGTGGTGGGAAAGCGGCGCGCTTGCCGTCTTGACCGAGCCGCAGAGAGACAACATCGTTCGCGCAATGGATAGGACATCCGATCAGCCGCCGGAGGATTTTCTGGACGCGATCCACTTCCCTAGAATCGTGGGCGTCAACCACAAGCAAGCGTTCGCAGACGCATTTCCCAACGCCAGCTCGACGTTCATCAGGATGCGAAACATAGCCGCAATGCGTAACGATTGGGCGCATGTGCAGACGCTGCGGTATCCTAGCGTCATCCAATCCATGAATGCGATGAAGGGCATATTAGCGTCGCTGGACTGCAAAGAGGCGCTGGAGATAGAGAAGATGAGCGACGACTTGGAGAAGTATCCGCAAACCGCCTCAGGAGAGCTAACCGACGCGGGCGAGCCTATGGATGACGGCGACGATTCGGATGTCGAGATCGAACGCATTGACGTGTTGGATTATTGGAAACGGATTCATTCTTATTTGGTTCTAGAAAAGGAGGTGTCTCTTCCTGAAGATGGATCGAACGGTCAAGCCGAAGTCCTGCTGAGGGCGCGCAACACGGCGCCGGACATCGAAGGCAACCTTATGATAATCTTCCGGTCCATCAGAGTGGAGTACTACCAAGAAGGCGGGGGCAGAAACTATGAGAGCATGAAAGACTTGGGTCCGGGGGACAGCGATCGAATAATGTTGCGGTTTTCTCCCGGCGCGTTGGCTACGGTCGAGTTGGAGCTTTGCGGCGATCTTGATTTAGCCACGCTAATTCGCGTCAGAAGAAAGAGCAGTCTGCCCGATGATGTCGTAGCTCCCATTCTGGCTGAATTCGTTGCAGAATTCGAGAAGATTGGCATCAAGAAAACGATGGACGATCTTATGGAAAGAATCAAGTCTATAGATGAGACGACAACCATTCGACAATTGTCCGACGTTTGAACAGGTTTGGCAGATGTCAGACCCTGGGCGCGAACAATGCTGAGAGAGTTGAGCAACCTAAGAGACGCTTACCATATCCCTCGAGAGTCTGAATTAGGCAATCGGTTCACAAGTATCTCCCAGCAAATCGAATACTTCTATCGGCATATTCGCAGCTTGAACGAGGCTATTGCCGGCATAGATCTAACACAGATCGCACAAGTCGTTCAGCGTCTAGAGGAGATTCGACTTGCAATCGTGCGCGACCACGACGCGATCCTCGATATAAAGGCTGATTAGCGCGCCCCACCACGTGAACTGCATGAGCTGGCAAGACGACTACCGCCGCAAGCTGACCACCCCCGAAGACGCCGTCTCCATCGTCGAGGACGGCGACCGCGTTTTCGTGCCGCTCTCCGAACAGCCGATGACGCTCATCGCCGCGCTTGCCGAACGGGCGCGCGACGTGCGGGGCGCGACGCTCAGCGTATCCGTGCCGCAGTTCGACCTCGCGCCTTTCCTAGAAGCGGGCTGGAACGTGGACGTCGAGAACTTCATAGGCCCATTCGGCAGGACCTACGAGAACGCGGGGCAGGCGCCCTACTCGCCGCTCGCTTTCTCGCTCACGTTCAAGGCGAACGACGAACGCCCAAGCGAAGCGCGCCCCATAGACGTGGCGCTGGTCGTCGTGTCGCGCCCCAACAGGCAGGGGCAGATAACCTTTGGGCCGCAATCTTGGTACAAGCGCGGCTTCGCCCAGCGCGCTCGCAAAGTCGCAGCCGAAGTCCACCCGTCGCTCATCCGCACCTACGGGGACGGGTTCATGCCCGCTAGCGGCATCGACAAGCTGGTCGAGGGCAAGGCGTCGGACGCAACCGCAGAATCTCTGCTCGCCGCAACCGCCGAGTTGCCACGCGGACGTCGGGATGCGCTCGCGGACATCATCGTGCGCGTCGCGCCGAGCCGTCTGGCGGCCGCCGCGCCCCACTTCGCGGACATAAACCTAGACAGGCTGCGGCGACAGCTTGGCATAGACGAGCCTTCCGCGGAATCCCGCGCCATCGCGGACAATGTGAAGCCGCTTGTGCCGAACGGCGCGACGATTCAGATAGGCGTCGGAACGCCGTCGTCTTACCTGCCGCGGCTGGGCGTCTTCGACGACAAGATAGACTTGGGGCTGCACTCCGAACTTACCGTGCCGGGCGTCGCCAAGCTGGTGGCGGCGGGCGTCATCAACGGCGCGCGCAAGACGATACACCGCGGGCGCGCGGTGGCGACCAGCTGGAGCGGCGCGAACGACGAAGACTTAGCCATAATCGACGACAACCCGCTGTTCGAGCTGTACTCGCCCGAATACACGCTGAACCCCGCCGTGATTGCGAGCAACCACATGCAAACCGGCATCAACAACGCGCTGAACGTGGACTTGCGCGGGCAGATTGGCTCGGAAAGCATCTTCGGAGGGCAGATGTACAACGGCATCGGCGGCCAGCCGGAGACGCATCTCGGCGCGCTGTACTCGCCGGGCGGGCGCGCGATAACGCTGCTGTACTCCACCGCTATCGGCGGCGCGGTGTCACGCATCGTTCCGCGCTTGGAGTCCGGCGAGATAGTGACCATGCCGCACTTCTGGGCGGACACGGTGGTTACCGAGTACGGCGTGGCGCAGCTGCTGGGCAAGAATCACCGCCAGCGGGCGGATGCGCTGATAGGCATAGCCCATCCCGACTTCCGCGCCGAGCTGCGCCGAGCCGCCGCCGGCTGGCTGCTGGCGTGAGCGGCTTGTCCTGACACGCGGAGGTTCCCATTGCCCGGCGCTTTCACCATCGCCACCATCCACGGCGTGAGCTTTCGCGTCCATTTCTCTTGGCTGTTCGTGTTCGCGCTCGTAACATGGTCGCTCGCGGCGGGCTGGCTGCCTACTCGGTACGAGGGCTGGAGCGTAACGCTGTACTGGACTATCGGCGCGATGGGCAGCGTCTTCCTGTTCATGTGCGTGGCTATTCACGAGTTCAGCCACTCTCTGGAGGCGACGCGGCGCGGGCTGATGGTGCGGAGCGTAACGCTCTTCTTGCTGGGTGGATACTCGGTCATAGAAGATCCTCGCAGCGCGCGCGAAGAGTTCTGGGTGTCCGCCGCCGGACCCATCGCAAGCCTCGCACTCGCCGCTGTGTTCGGGCTGCTCTACTACAACGTGAGAGCGTCGGAAAGCCCGTTCGCGGCGCTCACGCAGTATCTGGCATTCGCCAACTTCTTCATCGCGCTGTTCAACCTAGCGCCCGCCTACCCGCTCGACGGCGGGCGCGTGCTGCGCGCGCTAGTGTGGCGCGCCACGAACAGCGAGCGGCGCGCGAGCCAAGTGGCGGGCTTCGCCGGAGTGTCGCTCGGCTATGGGCTCATCGGCGGAGGAGTCGCGCTGGCGCTCATCGCGCCCGCGTTCACCTCGCTTTGGTTCAGCGGAGTGTGGATTGCCGCCATAGGATGGTTCATCCGCTCAGCCGCGTCTTCTGCGGGCAGACAGTCGGCGCGTAGGGTGTCCATATCCGGGCGGCGCGTCGGAGAGGCGATGAGCGCGTTCGAGTCCGTGCCGCCCGGCATGACCATCCAGCGGCTGATCGAAGAGCGCATGGCGGCGGATTTGCAGCGCGTCTATCTCGTAACGCTCGGCGACACTTTCCACGGCATCATCACCGCGTCCGACGCGCTGCGCGCGCCGGCGGCGGAGCGCGCCCGCGCGTGGGTATCGCAAGCTATGACGCGGGCTAGCGACGTACATACGCTCGCGCCGAGCGACACGCTGGAAGACGGGCTAGCGGTACTGGCGGACAACGAAATCCAGCAGGCGCCCGTCATAGAAGACGGCAAACCCGTGGGGCTGCTGACTCGCCACGACGTTTTGCGCGTGATGGAGGTGTCGCAGCTTGCGCCGGGCAACCCCGACGCCGAGCCGCAACCGCCCGAATAGATCCACAGCATGAACGGGATTTACATGCCTCTCATCCTGTTTATCTTGTTTTTAGACGATAACGCCCTTCTCCCGCAGGTCGGGCAACTCGTCGGGAGACACGCCTAGCAGCGAGGTCAGTATCTCGTCGGTATGCTCGGAGTACAGCGGCGCGGCTTCCACCTCCACGGGCGAGTCTTGCAGCTTCACCGGGCAACCTATCATGCGATAGTCGCCGCGCGCTTCGTCTTTCACCGTAACCAGCATGTCGCGCGCTTCTAGGTGGTGGTTTTCCAGCACTTCCAGCGGCGTGAACACGGGGCCGCACCACACGCCGGCGGCGGCAAGCGTCTCGAACGCCTCTACTTTGGTGCGCTGCATCGTCCACTCTTCGATGATGGACTGAATCTCTTCGGCGTGCTGCCCCTGCGTCTCGAAGCGCGTCAGTCGGTCGTCCGCCAGCAGGTCTTCGCGTCCGATGAGCGCGAGCGTCAACTCCAGCATCTTGCCGCGAATGTGGATCATAACGTAGTCATCGGGTCCGCCGGGCGCGCACCTGAACACTTGCGGCACGCCGCTCCAGCCCTTGTCGCCGGGTCGTCCGCCCCAAACGCCCGCTCCGAGCGGGTGGATCATGCTGATCCGCATGAGATTCAGCACGCCGTCTTGCATCGAGACTTCGACCTGCTGCCCTTCGCCGGTGGCGTCGCGCTGTCGGAGCGCGGCTAGAATGCCTATCGCCATGTGCAGCCCGGTGCCGCTGTCGCCCGCGCCAACGCCAACGGATATGGGAGGACCGTCCGGGTAGCCGGTAACCGCCATCAGTCCGGCGGTCGCCTGCGCCGCTATCTCGTAAGACTTGTAGTCGGAGTAAGGCCCCCACGTGCCGAAGCCCTTGATGGTGGCGTAGATTACGGCGGGGTTTATCTGCTTGAGACGCTCGTAGCCAAAGCCGAGACGCTCCATAACGCCCTTCGAGAAGTTCTCCAGCACCACGTCCGCCCACTCGACCAGCTTGACGAACAACTGCTTGCCACGCTCGGTCTTGAGGTTCAGCGTTATGGCGCGCTTGTTGTTGTTGAATATGGTGAAGTAGACGCTGTCCTGATCGGTTCGGGCGGCAAGCTCCCATCGCGTGTTGTCGCCGCCCGCAGCGTCTTCGAGCTTGATAACGTCCGCGCCGAGAAAGCCGAGCATCTGCGCGCACGAAGGCCCCGCCTGCACGCGGCTCATGTCGAGTATCTTGATGCCTGTGAGCGCCTTGTCCATTCAGCCGTCTCCTCTCGATGCCTGACGGGGGCATGTGTCGTACTTCGCAATATCCCGCGCATCCCGTGAATGCTAGGGATTTCGTCGCAAGTCTAGTTCAGCTCTGAGCCGACGGTTCTCAGCTTCGAGGGCAAGCCGCCGCTCGCGCTCCGCCAGCCGTCCTATGCGCTCGTCCCGGTGCGTCATCAGGTAAAGTCCAGTCTCAGGATCCCGAAAGCGCAACTCCCCATGCTCCCAGCACACATCCAGCCCCAAGACCTTGCTGCGCCCCCAGTATATCCCATCGCCCACCTGAACTATCGCTATGGGACGGTATACACCATCCACCAACTCGTCGCCAGCCAATCCTGGACGGCGCACCCACCCTGCATCGGGGTTCGGCTCGAAGCGCCAGTACTCCTGCGCTTCGTAGTCCTCGTAGCCCTTGCGCTTGGCGGTCGCGTCGCGGCGGCGGGTGCTGGGCGAAGCCACCTCCAGAACGAAGTCCGGCGGCTTGCCCCACTCCTCTATCGCGTAGCCGCGACGGTCGATGATGGCGTCGCGATCCACGTCGAACACTACGAGCAGATCGGGTATGAGTATCCCCCGCCGACTCTGGTCGTGCCGCCATCCGATGGGGACTTCGCTGAGGATGAGCGTGGTGGGAGAGTCTCCGAAGTGGAGTATCAGCGCGGTCTGGTGTCCGGGCAGGTGGAGATGGATGGGATTGAGCATATCGCCCCTGGGCGGGAATACCGGGAAGCGCTGGACCCTCGTTGCGGATGGCTGCGGCGCGGCGAGCCTCGTGGTCGTCATAGAGCGCCTCCTAACGCGGTCTTGCATGGTTTCACGGGATGAAGAGGATTATACGGGATATTCGATATGGCTGCTTTGCCGGATGAACACGGCGAGAGAGAGAATCCCATCCTAACCGAATCCTAGCGCGGCTAGTCGCGCCCCAAGACGCGCGGCGGCAGACTGCGCTTGCGCGGCATCCCGCCTATCCCTTCACAATCTGCGCTAGATATCCTTTTGGTGGTCTAGCTCTGCTCTGAGGCGGCGGTTCTCGGCTTCGAGAGCTAGCCGACGCTCGCGCTCCGAGCCGTATGCGGTCTCGGCAGCTAGCCGACGCTCGCGTTCCGCCAACCGCCGATCATACTCGGCAATCCGCCGTTCACGCTCCGCCAGCCGTCCTATGCGCTCGTCCCGGTGCGTCATCAGGTAGAGTCCGCTCTCAGGATCCCGAAAGCGCAATTCCCCATGCTCCCAGCACACGTCCAGACCCAAGACATTGCTGCGTCCCCAGTATATCCCGTCGCCCACCTGAACTATCTCAATGGGACGGTACACCCCATCCACCAGCTCATCGCCAGCCAGCCCCGGGCGGCGCGCCCAGCCGGCATCGGGGTTCGGCTCGAAGCGCCAGTACTCCTGCGCTCTGTAGTCCTCATAGCCCTTGCGCTTGGCGGTCGCGGCGCGGCGGCGGGTGCTGGGGGACGCCACCTCCAGAACGAAGTCAGGCGGCTTGCCCCACTCCTCTATCGCGTAGCCGCGACGGTCGATGATCGCGTCGCGATCCACGTCGAACACTACGAGCAGATCGGGTATGAGTATCCCTCGCCGACTCTGGTCATGCCGCCATCCGATAGGGACTTCGCTGAGGATGAGCGTGGTGGGAGAGTCTCCGAAGTGGAGTATCAACGCGGTCTGGTGTCCGGGCAGGTGGAGATGGATGGGATTGAGCATATCGCCCCTGGGCGGGAATACCGGGAAGCGCTGGACCCTCGTTGCGGAAGGCTGCTGCGCGGCGAGCCTCGTGGTCGTCATAGCATGCCTCCTGACGCGGTCTTGCGTGGCTACGGGATGAAGGAGATTATACGGGATATTCGAGATGGCTGCTTTGCCGGAGCGACCGCGGGCGGGAGAAATCCCCTCCTAACCGAACCCTAGCGCAGCTAGTAGAACCCAAGACGCGCAGCAGCGCCCCGCCTATCCATGCAATCCGCGCTAGATATCCGTTCGGTGGTCTAGCTCAGCTCTAAGGCGGCGGTTCTCGGACTCGAGGAATAGCCGACGCTCGCGCTCCGCGTCGTATGCAGTCTCGGCAGCTAGCCGACGCTCACGCTCCGCAATCCTGCGCTCGTACTCGGCAATCCGCCATTCGCGCTCCGCGTCGTATGCAGTCTCGGCAGCTAGCCGCCGCTCACGCTCCGCAATCCTGCCCCGCCGCTCGTCCCGGTGCGTCATCAGGTAGAGTCCGCTCTCAGGATCCCGAAAGCGCAACTCCCCATGCTCCCAGCACACATCCAGCCCCAAGACCTTGCTGCGCCCCCAGTATATCCCCTCGCCCACCTGAACTATCTCGATGGGACGGTATACACCATCCACCAACTCGTCGCCAGCCAGCCCCGGACGGCGCGCCCACCCTGCATCGGGGTTCGGCTCGAAGCGCCAGTACTCCCGCGCCCCGTAGTCCTCATAGCCCTTGCGCTTCGCAGTAGCGTCGCGGCGGCGGGTGCTGGGAGACGCCACCTCCAGAACGAAGTCCGGCGGCTTGCCCCACTCCTCTATCGCGTAGCCGCGCCGGTCGATGATGGCGTCTCGATCCACGTCGAACACTACGAGCAGATCGGGTATGAGTATCCCCCGCCTACTCTGGTCATGTCGCCATCCGATAGGGACTTCGCTGAGGATGAGCGTGGTGGGAGAGTCTCCGAAGTGGAGTATCAGCGCGGTCTGGTGTCCGGGCAGGTGGAGATGTATCGGATTGAGCATATCGCCCCTAGGCGGGAATACTGGGAAGCGCTCGACCTTCGTTGCGGATGGCTGCGACGCGGCGAGCCTCGTGGTCGTCATAGCGAGCCTCCTGAAACGATCTTGCGTGGCTTCACAGGATTATACGGGATGTTCGAGATGGTTGCTTTGCCGGTGCGACGGCGAGCGGAAAGAAAAATCCCCTTCATACTGCCTATCCATACAACAATCTGCGCTAGAGGTCCGTTCGGCGGTCTAGCTCGGCTCTGAGGAGACGGTTCTCGGCTTCGAGGGCTAGCCGCCGTTCGCGCTCGGCATCGTATGCGGTCTCGGCAGCTAGCCGCCGCTCGCGCTCCGCCAGCCTGCGCTCATACTCGGCAATCCGCCGCTCGCGTTCCGCGTCGAGGATAGTCTCCGCCGCCAGCCTGCCCAACCGCTCGTCCCGGTGCGTCATCAGGTAGAGTCCGGTTCCAGGATCCCGAAAGCGCAACTCCCCATGCTCCCAGCACACGTCCAGCCCCAAGACCTTGCTGCGCCCCCAGTATATCCCGTCGCCCACCTGAACTATCTCGACGGGACGGTACACACCATCCACCAACTCGTCGCCAGCCAACCCCGGACGGCGCACCCACCCTGCATCGGGATTAGGCTCGAAGCGCCAGTACTCCTGCGCTTCGTAGTCCTCATATCCCTTGCGCTTCGCGGTCGCGTCGCGGCGGCGGGTACTGGGAGACGCCACCTCCAGAACGAAGTCCGGCGGCTTGCCCCACTCCTCTATCGCGTAGCCGCGCCGGTCGATGATAGCGTCTCGATCCACGTCGAACACTACGAGCAGATCGGGTATGAGTATCCCCCGCCTGCTCTGGTCATGCCGCCATCCGATAGGGACTTCGCTGAGGATGAGCGTGGTGGGAGAATCTCCGAAGTGGAGTATCAACGCGGTCTGGTGTCCGGGCAGGTGGAGATGGATGGGATTGAGCATATCGCCCCTGGGCGGGAATACCGGGAACCGCTGGACCTTCGTTTCGGAAGGCTGCTGCGCGGCGAGCCTCGTGGTCGTCATAGAGCGCCTCCTAGCGTGTCGAGCGACAGTCTGTTCTTAGCTGTCGATTGTACCATCACGCGCCGAGCGTCGCGCCGATGAAATCTCGGTAGCCGCGCGCGAATTCGGCGGCGGCGGCGCGGCGACGCCCCTCTAGCTGGATTGCTCCAAGCTCCAGCGCGCCCGCGCCCGCGCCGACCACTATGCGCCCGTCGGCGAGCCGCTCCACGGCGCCCGCGCCGACGCCGGCCGCGTCCACGTCGTCCGCCGTGCGCGCGCTGATTATCTTCAGCGTCCGCCCGTCCCACGCGGTGAAGCTGCCGGGCCACGGCGTGAACGCGCGAACGCGCCGCTCCAACTCGGACGCGGGCAGCCGCCAGTCTATGCGCCCGTCTTCGCGTTCGAGCCTGCGCGTCGTAGTGGCGAGCGACTCGTCTTGAGGCTGAGGATGGATTAGCCCAGCCGCCCAGTCGTCCAGCGCGCGAACCAGCAGCGAAGTTCCCATATCGAACAGGCGGATGGTAAGCCGCTCACAGTCCTCATCCGGTTCTATGAGAGTCTCCAACTGGGCTAGGATGGGGCCGGTGTCCATGCCCTCGTCCAGCATCATGACGGTAGCCCCGCTCCGCTCGTCTCCCGCTAGGATGGCGGATGCGACTGGCGACGCTCCGCGATGACGCGGCAAGAGCGAGGGATGTATATTCAGGCAGCCCAACGGCGGAATATCGAGCGCGTCTTTCGGCAGGAACAGCCCGTAGGCGGCGACGATGATGGCGTCCGGCGCCAGCGCGCCTAGCTGGCGAACGGCGGAGGGGTTGCCGCGCAAGGCTCTGGGCTGGTAGACAGGCAGCCCGCGCTCGACGGCGAACGCCTTGACAGGCGGAGGGCGCATCCGCCTGCCCCTGCCGGCGCGCGTGTCCGGGCGCGTGAACACGCCCGCCACTTCATGCCCGGCGTCTATCAGCGCGTCGAGCGCGGGAATGGCGAACGCAGGCGTCCCCATGAACACGATCCGCAGCCGTTTGCGCGCGCCGCTCAACAGCCCGCCCCCGATACAGAGAATCCGCTGAATCGCGCCGCGTCGCCGACCGCGATGCCATGCTCGGCTACCTCGCCAGCGTTGATTTCCAGCACGTAACGCACAGGGCTAGACGGCTGATATATACGCAAGTCGGCGGGCGCGACATCGAGCGGCGGCGGGGGGATGTCCGACAGCGTATCTACGACTACGCAGTTCTCGCCAATCCATACGAAATCCAGCGGGAATCGCATCTCCTTCATCCAGAACGACGCCACATGCTCCGACTCGAACACGAACAGCATCCCCGCGCCATCTGGCAGGCTTTGGCGTCCCGAAAGCCCGCGTTGACGAGTCTCCGCGCTGTCCGCGATCTCCACGGCGAACGACGCCGCGCCAATCTCGACTCGCGGCGTCGGGATGGGCGTCGCCGTTGGGAGCGGCGCGGGCGCGGGCGGCGCGATGGCGGCGCAGACGGCGGCGAACAGCGCGATAGCCGTTGCGTATGCGGTTATGATGGTGTCCGGCATGCTGGCGTCCGCTCAGATCATCTCCGCCCACGTTGCGCCGCTGCCGCCGCGCTCCCGCGGCTCTTGCCCGAAGTCGCCTACCGAGCGATGGCGGCGCAGACGCTCGCGCACCATGTTTCTGAGCGCGCCCGTGCCGCGCCCATGTATCACGCGCACTTTGGAAAGCCCGTCGCGCATCGCATGATCTAGGAACTCTTCCAGCTCGATCTCCGCGTCCGCGGCGCGCCTGCCGCGAATGTCAAGCTCGTCGCTTGCGAGCGCGGGCGCGAGCCGCGCGCTGTACGCTGGCGACGGGTCAGGGCTTTCGTCCGCACCGTCCGCCGATTCCCGCTCGATGCGCGACAGCCGGTGAAGCTCGACGCTCACGCGGACGCGACCGATGGCGACTTCCACCTCCTCGGTGTGACTGTCCATGGACACGATGCGCCCGCTAAGCCCCATGCCGCGCACGAATACGGTGTCGCCGACTGAGAGCGGTCGAGCGGCGAGCGCGGGCGGTCTGGCGGGCGCCGGCTGGGGAGGCTCGACTGCGGCGAGCCGTTGGCGAACGCGACGAACGCGACGCGCGGCTGCGGACGCGGATTCGGCGGGCGCTCCCCAATCCAGCGACGCTTCCACGCTATCCAGCTTTCGGCTCGCGTCGCGCGTTCTTCGCGCGATGTCGCGTCGGGCGGCGTCCAGCATATCGTCGCGGTGGCTGACGATGTACTCCAGCTGCTCTACCAGTTCGCGACGCAGACTCTCAGCCTCCGCCCTGTCGCGCTCCGCGTTCTCGACGCTCGCTTGCAGCCGCTGCCGCTCGCGCTGAAGCTCGCTCAGCCAGTCCTCGAACAGCAGGTGGCGCGGCTCCATAAGCGAGCGGGCGCGTTCGAGAACGCTCGCGGGAAGCCCCAGCCGCTCGGCTACCGCCATAGCGTAGCTGCGCCCCGGCGCGCCTATCGTTATCTCATAGGTGGGTTCGAGCGTGTCGGGATCCAGCTCGAAGCTGGCGTTAGCCATGCGGGGGGATGTCTCCGCGAACGCGGCTACGCTGCGATGGTGGGTGGTTGCGATGGTCGATACGCCCGTGTCCGCGAGATGCGCGAGAATGGACTTGGCAAGCGCCGAACCCTCTTCGGGATCGGTGCTTGCGCCAATCTCGTCGAGAAGAACGAGCGAATCGGCTGCGGCGTGTCGCAAAATTCTGACGAGGCTTCGGATGTGCGAGCCGAACGTGGATACGGATTCGGCTATGCTCTGCTGATCTCCGATGTCCGCGAAGACGCCGTCGAACACGGGGAGCGCGCTTCCCTCGTCCGCCGCAATCTGCAATCCGCATTGGTGCATGAGCGCGGCTATGCCGACTGTTTTCATGGCGACGGTCTTGCCGCCGGTGTTGGGTCCGGTGATGACGAGCGCGCGCCAGTCGGGTCCGACGCTGACAGTGAGCGGCACGGCATCGCGCCCAAGCAGCGGGTGGCGGGCGCGGATGAGGCGGAGGCGCTGCCCGCCGCTGACAGGAACGGGCGCCGAGGCGCCGAGGCTGAGCGCGTACCTCGCTCGGGCGAGCGCGAAATCCACCTTGGCGGTGGTCTCGTTCGCGCCGCGAATATCTTGCGCCACGCCGCCGACTAGCTCCGACAGATCTCGCAGAACGCGCGCGACCTCGCGCTCCTCCTCCAATGCAAGCTCTCGCCATTCGTTGCACAGCTCTACCGTCGAGAACGGCTCGACGAACACGGTGGCGCCTGTGTTGGAAGCGTCGTGGACGATGCCCGCGACGCGGCGGCGGCGCTCGGCTTTGACCGGCACCACGAGCCTGTCGGCGCGAACCGATATGACCGGATCCTGAAGCGAGTCGCGCGCGGCGTCCGACTCTATGAAGCGCTGAAGCGAGTCCGTAACCCGCTCGTAGGCGTCGCGCACCTGGGAGCGGAGCGCGCGCAGCGTAGGCGTCGCGTCGTCGACGACCTCGCCGCGCTGCCCAATCTTGGCGCGAATCTGCCGCTGAAGCTCGCGCAGATCCGGAACCAGCCCGCCAAGCTCGGCCATGAGCGGAGCTACGTTTGCCGCGCCGGCAAGCGCGCGACGCAGGCGGCGATGCACCTCCAGCGTGCCGGCTATGGCGAGCAGCTCGCCGCCTGTGAGCGCTCCGCCAAGCTCGGCGCGGGTTACGGATTGCGACGTGTCGGCGTCGGACGAGAGGCTGAGATCGCCTATCTCGTCCAGCAGAGCGCGCGCGTCAGCGGTCTCGCGCTGAAGCCGCGCCACCTCATGCGGGTCTACCGACGGCGTGATGGAGAGCGCCATCGCGCGCGCCTCGTAGAAGGTGGCGTGACCCGACAGCCGAGCGCGAATCTCGTCGAAGTCGAGCAGGGCTAGCGACGCTTGCTGAAGCGCGTCGCGCTCGGCGGCGTCGTCCATGGGCTGGCGCTGGTCAATCGGGTAGTTCACGGCGTCATTGTAGCAGGCATCGACCCAACGGCTAGAACTCCACTGCGCCATCCACCGCGAGCAGGCGGAGCGCGTCCAGCATGGCGCTTGCCGCCATGCGCCGCTGGTCGGGCGATGGAATGGCGGCTGTCAGGCTGTCGAGTATCCGCAACGTCTCCCTACGCCCGTCTATGCCGGCGGCGAGCGCGGCTACGGGTTTGCTCAGGGGCAAGCCGTCGGGACGCTGCGGGCTGACGAGCGCGTCGCTCCACGCGAATTCGCCATCCGCGAATATGGGCATTCGCTCGACGCGCGCGCCGCGCGCGAGACGCGGGACGGAGCGCAGAACGCGCTCGGCGTCCAGCGCGTTTCGCCTTGCGCCGCGCTCGGACTCGACAGCGTTTATGGCGGCTATCGTTTCGGGCGGGAGCTCCCCACGCTCCAGAACCGCGCGCTCGTAACCGCGCGGCGGCTGGCCGGCGACGGCGCGAACGAACGCCGCGCGCGCCGTCTCGTCTTCGGCCGCGCCCAGCAGACGGCGCGCCTCCCAGAAGTACGAGTCCACCGCGCGGTTGCTGGCGTAGAAGAGCGCGGCAAGCTCGCGGAAGTGGGCGTATTCGGTGCGATATAGACGCTGGTATACGCGGGCGGCGGATTCGCGCATGGATGCGTCGCGCGAGACGGCGCGGATGTATGCCGCCGCCATGACCGCGGACATCATCGCTAGATGCACGCCGGACGAGAAGAGCGGATCTACGAAGCAAGCAGCGTCTCCGACGAGTATCCAACCGTCGCCAGCGGTTCGTTCGGAGGTGTACGACCAATCCTTGACGACGCGCGGCGCGGCTACGGATCGGGCGGCGCACAGCATCCGCCGCGTTCGGGGGGCGGCGTCCAGCTGTCGGCGGAAGTATCGCGGAACGCTGAGCGCGGCTATATCGTCCCGCCCTCGCTCGGAATCCACAACGACGCCGACGCTCGCCAGACCGCCGGACAGCGGGATATTCCACACCCAGCCGTTTTCGTAGGATTCGATGAAGATGTTGGTTTCGTCCGGTTCGGGCAGCCGCTCTCCGCCCTCGAAGTAGCCGTAGACCGCCATGTTGCGGAAGCGGTCGTCCCACCGCCGCAAGCCGAGCGCGCGCCCGACGAGCGCGGATTGTCCGCTGGCGTCGATAACCCACTCGGCGGCCGCCACGCGCGCGGCGCCGTCGGCGGAGCGGTAGCGGACGCCCGAAACCCGCTCGCCGTCGCGCAAGACGGCGGTGACGGCGCACCGCTCGCGCACGTCCGCGCCGCTCGATCGCGCGTTGTCCAGCAAGATGGCGTCGAACTCGGCGCGGTGAACCTGATAGGCGTGCGGGTAGGCGCGGTTCGTCTCCGCGAACCGCCAGCTCCAAGCGTCGGGTTCGCGCCCCCAAAGCATCGTCGCGCCGTACTTCTTGGGGAAGCCGGCGGCTGCCACCCTATCCAGAACGCCAAGTTCTTCCAGCACCGGCATGGACGCGGGCAAGAGCGATTCGCCCACGTGGTCGCGCGGGAAGCGCTCGCGTTCTAGCAGCGTAACCGAGAAACCGTCTCGCGCGAGCAGCGCGGCGGCGGTAGAGCCGCCCGGACCGCCGCCGATGACCACGACGTTCGAGCGGGTCACTCCCCTCGCTCGTCCGAAAGCTCTTGCCATATGGATCGCATCCGCCAGCAGTCCAAAGACAGCAGCCGCGCCGACGATCCGCGCGCGAACAACGATACCGAGCGGCTGTCGGCGCGCTGCGGATAGACGCGGATGGTGAGGCACTGCCGCCCGTTGGCGAACGCCTCGACAACGCTGCGGTCTATGAACACGCGCAGATCGAGCGGCTCGCCTTCGTCCAGACGCAGAGGGCCCATCTCGGCGGAGCGCGCCCACACGTCCGAGCGCAGAGACGACTCCGATACGTCTATTTGCAGCGTTCCCGTGTCGAACCTGCGATGCTCGTTCGGGTAGAACGATACGCGCGTCCGCTCCGCGCCGTCCGGAGAGCGCAAGACGTACAATCCGACCTCGCGCGCCGCCTGCGGGTCTATGCGCGCGCGAATCTCCACCGCGTCGCCGCCGATGCCGTCGAGCGCGACCTCGCCGTTCGCTGGAATGTCCATCGCGCCGACGGACGCGCGCTCGGCGCGGAGCGACTCCGTCTCCTCGACGGGCGACATGAGGAGGGAGTTGTCAGCGTCCAGCCGGTAGTGGCGCGGGAGCGTCATAAGCTCGTCGGTGTCCGCGGCGTCGCGCCCGGTGTGCATGTTGAAGATGCCGATGTACCGCCCGCGCTCGTCTATGGTGGCGGATGGCGCGTGCAGGCTGCCCACCACCCAAGCGCCATAGTTCATCCTGCCATGCGTTTCAGGCGTGAAGCGGTGTGTCTGCGAATCGTACTTGCCAATGTAGTATCTCGCGGCGCGCTTGTGGCTGAACAGCAGCAGCATATGGCGACCGTTGCCTATGGGCCAAAAGTTAGGCACGGCGGCATCCTCGCCCGGCTCCGCGAAGAAGGCGTCTTCCATCAACGGCCCCAGATACTCCCACTCCGCGAGGTCTTTCGATCTGAAAAGATGATCCACGCCAACGCCGTCCACGCCGCGCTCTCCGCCCTTGTACGTGCCGGAAAGCGAGTAGTAGAAGCCATCGTCCTCTTTCCAGATGCACGGGTCGAACACGCGATAGCCGCCAGCGTCGTCGAGCGTTCGGTTCGTGCCGGGAATCACGGGGTTGTTGGGATGCTTCCGCCAATCCGTCAGCATATCGTCGGACGCGGTGGCGATGGCGTTTCCGGACTCCGTCCCGTGATATATGGCTACTACGCGATCTCTCTCGACGAGCGTTTGGCCACTGAAGCAGTCGCGCTCCACATCCGGGTACAGCGCGACGGGCATATCCCGCCAGTGGATTAGATCGTCGCTGACGGTATGCCCCCAGTGGACGCGATCCACGCCGGCGGGTCTGAACTGGTAGAACATGTGATAGCGACCGCGCCACTGGCACAAGCCGTTGGGGTCGTTCATATAGTTTTCCGGCGATGAGAAGTGATAGATCGGGCGGTACGGGTCCGTCTCCGCCAGCCTCCGCCGAGATTCCGCGAACCGCCGGAGCCAACCGTCTCCGTCTATCGGCAAAGCCGCGCCTGTGGTTGTCATGCAACGCCTCCCCGCGCCGTTTCGCGCTAGCCGAGTGTATACCACGCGCGCGGCTCTGGTACAGTTGCGGCGCGCAACTCCTCTGCATAGACAAACAGGATGGGCAGGATATGACCAGCGGCGGCGCAATCCGAATTTTCGTGGCGGTGGAGCTGTCGGCGGAGATGCGCGCGGCTGCGGGCGATGCGGCGCGCGCCATAGACGCGCTCAGGATTCGCGGCGCGCGGACGGCGCGGAGCGACGGCGCGCACGTCACGCTCAGGTTCTTGGGCGACGTGGAGCGGCGCAGAGTCGCGGATGTGGAGCGCGCCATGGCGCTCGCGGCGGCGGGAAGCGAGCCGTTCGAGCTGCGGCTTGCGGAGGGCGGCGCGTTCCCCAACGTCCATAGGGCGCGCGTGGTTTGGCTCGGCGTGGACGGCGATACGGACAGCCTCGCGCGATTGAGGCGGGAATTGGAGGATCGGCTTGCCGACGCCGGCTTCGGGCGAGAACGGCGGCGCGGACGCTTCGAGCCGCACGTCACGCTCGCGCGGATTCGAGATAGCGTCGGCGCGGCGGATAGGCGGCGGATTGCGCGGCTCATGTCGCGCGGAGACCACGCCCGCGCCGTCATGCGCGTCGAATTCGTCAGCCTGATGCAGTCTACGCTTCGCCCAAGCGGAGCGACATACGAGAGGCTGAGCCGGCGGCGTTTGGGCGTCCCGCGCGACGCTCGCTGAGGGGGCGGCGGGCGCGTTTCGTCTTGTTCGGGCGCTTCGCCCAATGCTATACTCTGTCGCCCCGAACGCGGGTCGAGGCGGTATTTCGAGGAGGGATTCGTGGAAGGCAAAGACTTTCCGAAATGTTTGTGTTGCTCGGGCGGAAGGCTGCTTCCCCTGTCCGATTTCGGCAGCCAAGGGGCGCCGATTCACTATAAGGCTTGGGTGTGCAGCAACCCGGATTGCGGGTTCAACATCAAGATTCGCAACGGCGACGTCTACCTCAACGAGCCTATCAAGGAGGGGATGGCGCACTCATCATCGCGCTACCGCTAGCGACTAAGCGCGTTCCCATCCGAAAGCAGCAAGCAGCCCGCCTAGCGCGGGCTGTCTTTGGTCTGGGGCGGCGAGCGGCCGCGCAACGCTCGCGGCGTTCGGACTTTGCGCATGCGCCTGAGAATCTCCCGCGCTAGGCAAGCGCGATGAACGCTCCCCCGACAGCCATGCCCGCGCCCGCGGCTATGACGAACCAGCCGAATCGAAGCCGACGCGCAAGCGTGGCGAGCGCCCTGATAGTCGCCACGCCAACGGCGGCGGATACGGCAAGCGCGAAGAGCGCCTCGAACGAGACCTCTACGCTGCCAGTGAGCGCGACGTATGCCCCGGCAACGGCGCTGGCGGGGACGCTAAGCAAAAAGCTGAGCGCGAGCGCCTCGCGTCGGTCTACGCGGCGGGCGAGAAGAGCGGACACGGTGAGACCGGAGCGGCTCATGCCGGGCAGCGCCGCCACCCCCTGCGCGAAGCCTGTCAGCGCGGCGTCCACCCAAGTCAGATCGCGCCTGCTGCGATGGCTGGCTGAGCGGCGCGCGCTTGCGCGAAGCTGCGCTCCGCCGGCGACTACCATCAGCGCGCCGATGGCGGACATAGCCAGCGCGCCGACGCGCTCGGAGAACTCCGACAGCCCGAGCAGCAGCGCCAATCCGATTGGCGCGCTCGCCGCCGTGCCGATGACGATGAAGACGACGAGCGGCGTCGGCGCGAGCGGACGGCTCAGCGCGTCGCGCGCGATTGCAAGCGCGTCGCGCCTGTACGCCACGCTCACCGATATGGCGGTGCCGATATGCAGCCACAGCGCCACGCCTACGGATTCCGCAAGCGGAGCGTCGAACGCGAGCGCGTACACGTATGCGACTACGCCCTCCGAGCTTACGGGCAGCCACTCCAACGCGCCCTGCATCGCGCCGAGGAGCGCGGCTTGCCACAGGCTCAAGACGCGCGCCGCAGGCGGAGCGTGAACGCGCTGCCCTCGCCCTCCACGCTCGTCGCGCTGATGTCGCCGCCCTGCGCCTGCGCCAGATGCTTGACGATGGCAAGCCCCAGCCCGGAGCCTCCCTCGCGCCGCGCCCTGTCCACCTTGTAGAAGCGCTCGAACACGTGCGGCAGATGCTCGCGCGGAATGCCCACGCCGGTGTCCGACACTGCGATCTCGACCCATTGCGAATCGAATGCGGCGGCAATCTCCACCCGCCCGCCCGACGGCGTGAACTTGAGCGCGTTCTCTACTAGGTTGGAGAGCGCTTGATCGAGCTTGCGCTCCTCCGCCATTACGCGGGGGAGGTCTCGCGGCAGTCGGCTGACTATCTCCACGCGCGCGGCGCTCGCCTGAACGCCCACTCTCCGCGTCAGCTCGTCCACCACGCGCGCCACGTCCACCGGGGACAGGTGAATGGGCATCTGCCCGCTCTCTAGGCTGGCAAGCTCCAGCAGCTCTTCGACGAGCGTAGTCATGCGCGCCACGCTGTCGCGGATGCGGAGCAGGAAGTCGGCGGCAACCTCGCGGTCGTCGATGCCGCCCTCTTCCAGCAGTTCCAGCAGCGCGCTTGCGGACGCGAGCGGGCTTCTCAGCTCGTGCGACACGTTGCTTACGAACTCGCGCCGCGTGGTCTCTACCTGCCGCAGGCTGGTCAGGTCTTGGAGCGTGAGCAGCGCGCCGCTTCTGCCCTGTCCGCGAATGGGAGACGCGATGACGTTGAGCAGGCGGCGCTGGTGGAGCAGGTCTATCTGCGCGTGTCGCATCGCGCCGCCGTCCGTCGCGCGGGAGACCAGCTCCAGCAGCTCCGGGTCGCGCACGGATTGCGCCAGCGGCCTGCCCCGCGCGTCTTGCGCGCTGACGCCAAGCATCCGCTCGGCGGCTGGGTTGATGAGCCTCACCCGCGCATCCTCGTCCAGCGCAACTAGCCCGTCCGCCATTACGTTTATCGCAAGCGCCATCCGGTGGCGCTCGTCTTCCAGATCGCGGACTCTGGATTGAATGGCGGCGCTCATTCTGTTGAAGGCGTCGACCGGCTCGCGCCCTTGCGGGGAGGGCGCGCTGGCTCGCGTCGTTAGATCCCCGTCGGCTACGCGAGTGGCGGCGGCGCTCACGCTGCGGGCTGCGGCGGCGTCTCTGCGCGCTGCGGCAAGCTCCCTGCCAAGTACGACGAGCGCGAGCAGCCCGCCCGCGCCTGCGACGGCGCACGCGACGCGCCACGCCGTCGCCAACGATGTGGACGCCAAGGCGAGCAGCAGCGCGGACGAGAGCGCAATCGCGGCAAGCGCGGCGAAAGACAGGGCGCGCGCGCGCAGCGGCGACATCCGCGCTGCTCCCGGCTCGCCTTCGTACATCTCCGCTACCCGTCGAATCGGTAGCCGACCCCTCGGATGGTGACGATGCGGCGGGGTTTAGACGGCTCCGGTTCGATCTTCTCTCTCAGCCAGCGCACATGGACGTCTACGGTTCGGGAGTCTCCTATGTAGTCGTGTCCCCAGAGCCGTTCGAGAATCTGGTTTCGGGTGAACGCCCGCCCGCGGTTGGCGGCGAGCAGAGCCATTAGCGAGAACTCTCGCGGCTTCATCGCAAGCGGTTCGCCGTTCAACTCCGCCGAGTGGCTTGCGAGGTCTATGGCGAGGTTGCCGGATCGGATAAGCTCGTCGTCGCTTCTGCCGCGCTCCGCTTCAGACGCCGAGCGTCGCCGCAGCATGTTGCGGACGCGCGCGCGCAGCTCGCCCGGGCTGTGCGGCTTGACGACGTAATCGTCCGCGCCTAGTTCCAGCCCTCTGATGCGGTCTCCTTCCTCGCCGCGCGCGGAGAGCATGAGGATAGGCACGCTAGACTCTCGCCGCAGGATGCGACACACCTCGAACCCGCTCATGCCCGGCAGCATGACATCGAGGATGACGAGGTCGGGCGCTCTGCTGCGGGCAAGCTCCAAGCCCGCGCTGCCGTCCGCCGCGGTCAGCACGCGGCAGCCATCCTGCTCCAACGCGAATCGGAGCGCGAACAGCATGTTCGGGTCGTCCTCGACGACCAAGACGGTGTTGGGCATGGCTCTTGCCTCATCGAGAGTAGAGAATCGCTAGGGGCGAGCATAGAGCGAGGGGAGCGGCGGATTGCCTAGCGTTGGCTGCTCGGTTGCGATTCGCCCGCCTGCGGAATACTCATTCCTCGCCACTCTGAATTCTGGGAGCTAGCTCACGGGTATTACAGCTCTCTTGTGGGTAGCCTTGCCTATCGGCTTGTCCCCCTCGTGGGCTTCTATCTCGTAGGTAAGGCGGTTGCGGTCCACTTCGGTGAGCGCCGCGCGAACGGTGACGCGCCCGCCGACGCTCGTGGGCGCGATGTGCCGCAGCCCATCCACCGCGTAGCCGACGCTGGTGTATCCATCCGGCAGATTCCCGTCTGTGGCTTGGATGCAGGCGTTCTCCATAAGCCCAAGCAGGTGCGGCGTGGAAAGCACGTCCGCGCCTTGCCTGCCCATGCGATTGGTGGTCAGCTCCGCGGTGACCTCCACTTCCAGCGTAGCCTCTTGTCCGAGCGCGATGCCTCGCATTGTCATGTTTTCGATCTCCTTCGTTGGGCGGTCCACAGCCGCGCAAGACATCATAGTAGCATAGCGCCGCCGCTCCGCGTGTCGCCTCTATTCCAGCCCCTCTATCTCCACCGGCTCTATGTCGTCCGCCGGCTCGAAGCCTAGTATGCGGCTGTAGAAGTACAGTTCCGCTTCCAGTGAGCGGATGATGTTCTCGGAGCGGCGGAAACCGTGTTGTTCGCCCTCGAAGGGGATGTACGCCACCGGCAGCCGCTTGGCGCGGAGCGCGGCGAGCATCTCTTCCGCCTGATTGGGCGGCACTACCCTGTCTTCCAAGCCCTGAAACAGGATGATGGGGCATGAGAGCCGCTCGGTGTGGCGAATGGGCGAGCGCTCGACGTATAGATCGCGCCGCTCGGGGTATGGACCCACCATCGAATCCAGATAGCGCGACTCGAACTTGTGCGTCTCGGCGGCGAGCGCTTCCAGATCGCTCACGCCGTAGTAGCTGGCGCCCGCTCTGAACACGTCTCGAAAGGTCAGCGCGGCAAGCGTCGTGTATCCGCCCGCGCTGCCGCCGCGAGCCAGCAGCCTATCGGCGTCCGCCAGCCCCTCGCGCGCGAGATGCAGCGCGGCGTTCACGCAGTCATCCACGTCCACTATCCCCCACCGCCCGTTGAGCCGCCGTCTGTACGCGGAGCCGTAGCCCGTGCTGCCGCCGTAGTCCACATCGACGACCGCGATTCCGCGACTCGTCCAGAACTGACAGGCGAGGTCTAGCGCGCCGCTCGCGGCGCCCGTAGGTCCGCCGTGGCTGATTACCAACAGCGGCGGCAGCTCTCCCAACGGCGCGGCGTAGTCTGGGTTGCGGGGCGCGTAGTGAAAGGCGCGAGCGGTCTCGCCGCCCGTCGTCTCGAACTCTATCGGACGCGGCGCAGATATGTAGGACGCATCCACCGACGCCGGACGCGACTCGCGCAGCAAGCTCGTCTCGCCGCTTTCGAGGTCTATGGACGCCAGCGAAGTGGGCATAGTGGGCGAGCCTGCCGCCAAGACGACGCGACCGTTGGACGCCCGTATGTCGCCGCGAGCCATCTCGGTAAACGGCGCATCCAGCGGGCGCAGTTCCGCGCCGCGCGCGTCCAGCGTCGCCAGCGCCCACCGCCCCGCCTGCGCGTACTGGCACACGATGCGATCCGCCGACTCTATGGCATACGTCCGCGAGCCGAGCGCCCAGCCCGGAACTCCGAACTCCGCCGTCATCGGCGCGAGCGCCTCGATGTCGCCGTCTATCCAGCGATACAGATTCCACCAGCCCGTTCTGTCGGATACGAAGTAGAGCGCGCCGTCTGGAGACCATTCGGGCTGAAACACCGATTCCCCGCGCCGCCCGGCTATCTTCGTCGGGCTGCCCAGCGCGCCGTCTGGCAGTATGGGCGCTATCCAAAGCTGCGTGTCGTCCCACGGCATGTTGGGGTGATCCCAAGACAGCCAACACAGCGTAGAGCCGTCCGCGCTGACGCATGGAGCGGCGTAGAAATCGCTGCCGGACACCAGAATCTCGCCCTCGCCGCCGTCGAGATCGAGCGCCACAATCGAGTTGACGGCTTCCCTATCCGTCTGCCGGTGGTCTTCGCGCACGCAAACTAGGCGGTTGCGGCGCGCGTCTATCATGCCGTCGGCGTATCGCAGATCGACGCCCGCGGGCGTGATGGGGACGAGCGATTCGCCGCGCCGCTGTCGGTAGACGCGCTGATCCGAGTAGTTGGCGAAGTAGAGATCGCGCCCAGACGCCCAGAAGCATAGACCGCCGTACTCGTGAACGCGGGTTCGCGCGCTGTACGGCGCGGGTATGGCGTCTTGCGCGTCGCCGCTAGCGTCGCGCCGAACGACGACGCTCCGCCCGCCCTCGTTCGGGCGCGTCTCCACCCAGTACATCGCATCGCCATCCAGCTGAACCGCGCCTATGCCAACCGCGTCCTCGACGACGAGCGCGGCGCTGATTGGCGATTTCCAAGTTCCGTATGGGGCTTCGATCCGCATTTCGCGCTCCCTTGCCTTTCGCATAGATGAATAGGATATGCGGGATAGGATATACAGAATACCGAACCGAACATTGTATAATCACCCCAAAGAATAGGCGCGGAGACGAACTACATGCGCGAACGCATTGCGCTTTACGAAACTCGCGACGGCGTGGCGTTCGTCACGCTCAACAATCCTGAGCGCCGCAACGCGCTTTCGCGCGCGATGATGGAGCGTCTGCTGACGTTGCTGGCGCGCGCTGACGAGGACGCCGCCGTTCGCGTCGTCGTGATTCGCGCGCGGGGGACGGCGTTTTGCTCGGGACACGACCTGCGCGAGCTTGCGGAGTCGGGCGCCGAAGAGCAGCAGCGGCTGTTCGCGCTCTGCACTCGGCTGATGGAGGCGATTCGGCTGATGCCCAAGCCGGTGATAGCGCAGGCGCAGGGGCTGGCGACGGCGGCGGGCTGCCAGTTGGTGGCGACGTGCGATCTGGCGGTGGCGTCGGAAGATGCCGCGTTCGCCACGCCGGGCGTGAACATCGGGCTGTTCTGCACCACGCCCGCGGTAGCGCTTGGGCGAGCCGTACCGAACAAGGTAGCCATGGAGATGCTGCTCACCGGCGAGCCTATCTCGGCGCGCGCGGCGCTGAACGCCGGCTTGGTGAACCGCGTGGCGGCGGCGGAGTCTCTCGAACGCGAAACCGTCGAGCTGGCGCGCAAGATAGCCGCCGCGCCCGCAAGCGCCGTATCCATAGGCAAGCCGGCGTTCTACGCGCAGATGGCGCTGGACCGCCCGGACGGATACGACCTAGCGCAGCGCGTCATGGTGGAAAACCTCCAGCAATCGGACGCGACGGAGGGCATCCGCGCCTTTCTGGAAAAGCGCCGCCCAAACTGGACTAGCTAGAGCGAGGATATGCGATGAAAGTAGTTGTCGCCAGCCTATTCGGAGACGGTTTCGAGGAAAGCCTGACACGCGAGTTTCCGGGCGTGGAGTTCGCGTTCGCCGAGTCCGATGAGGAGCAGGCGAGCGCGATTCGAGACGCGGACGCCTTCATGGGAATGCCGAGCCGAGAGGCGCTCGCGTCCGCCGAGCGGCTTCGCTGGATGCACTGCCCCGGCACGGGCATCGACACGCTGATAGGCGTTCCTGAGATAATCGACAGCGACGTAGTCCTGACGAACGCGCGCGGTCCCCACGCCGCGCCGATGGCGGATCACGTCATGGCGGTATGCCTCGCGTTCGCGCACAAGACGAACGAGATGATGGCTGACCAGCGCGCCCGCGTTTGGGACACCGGCAAGTACGACCGCGGCATAGTGGAGATGGCGGGCGGCGCGATGGGCATTCTCGCGCTCGGCGGCATCGGCTCCGCAGTGGCGCGCCGCGCGGCGGGGTTCGGGATGAAGGTGTACGCGGTGGACAAGAACCCCGCCGCGCCGCCGCCGTTCGTGGAAGAGGTCTGGGGGCTGGACAGGCTGGACGATCTGCTGGCGATGTCCGACTGGTTCGTGGTGACCGCGCCGTACACGACGGAATCTCGAGGCATGATAGACGCGGAGCGGCTCGCGCTGATGAAGCCGACGGCGCATCTAGTAGTTATCTCGCGCGGCGGCATAGTGGACGAAGCCGCGCTGTTCGACGCGCTCTCCAACCGTCGAATCGCGGGCGCGGCGATAGACGCCTTCGAGGAAGAGCCGCTGCCTCCGGATAGCGCGTGGTGGGGGCTGGACAACGTAATCATCTCGCCCCACGCCTCCGCGCTGACAGCGGAGATGTGGGAAGGTCGGCGCGAGATATTCCGCGAGAACCTGCGACGATTCCTAGCCGATGAGCCGTTCTTGTACGTGTGCGACAAGACGGCGGGGTTCTAAGCGGGCAGCCCTCTACCGCCCCTCGAACGCCGGCTCGCGCCGTTCTAGGAACGCGCGGACGCCCTCGGCGCGGTCTTCGGTGGCGCCGGCGGCGGCGCTCGCCTGCCCTTCCATCCACAGCTGATCTTCGAGCGCGCGGGTGTGGGCGGAATACGCCAGCTTCTTGGTGAGCGCGTGCGCGACGGACGGACCGCGGGCGAGCCGCTGAGCCAAATCCATGGCGCGCTCGGCAAGCTCGTCGTCCGGCGAGACGCGGCTGACCAGCCCAATGCGCTCGGCTTCGGCGGCGTCTATGATGTCACCCGTGTACATCAGTTCCATTGCGCGAGACATGCCCACCGCGAGCGGCAGGAGCTGCGTGCATCCATAGTCGGGCGACAGCGCGCGCTTGGCGAATATGGCGGAAAACTTGGCGCTCTCGGCCGCGATGCGTATGTCGCATGCGAGCGCAAGCCCAAGCCCCGCGCCGACCGCCGCTCCGTTGACGGCGGCTACGGTCGGGCGCGGGAACCGCTGAATCAGCAGCGACGGGAATCCGAGCGGCATCCCCTTCTTGCCGAGCGTCTCGGTTCCCGGCGTATGCCCCTGCCCTTTGGGGGCGGTGAGGTCCGCGCCCGCGCAGAACCCGCGCCCCGCGCCGGTAATCAGCAGCGCGCGAACGCCGTCCTCGCGGCAAGAGCGGATTGCCTCCTCTATGCCGTCTATCATCGAGCGGTCGATGGCGTTCAGCTTCTCCGGGCGGTTCAGCGTCACTACGCCGACGTCGCCCACTCGCTCGTTCAACACGCTGGGGTTGGACATGTCTCGCTCCATATCATCATCATCATCGGGTTCGGGAAGGTTCGCATGGATTCACCAAGACGGATCCAAGTCTTCCGCGTCGTTCCTAGTTACGCGGCGCTGCTCCGCGCCGTCGGGCTTCATTATGAAGATGTCCGCGTCGCCGTCGAGGCGGCTTACGAAGGCTATATCCTTGCCGGTGGGCGACCACGTAGGCTGAATATCGTCTACTTTGTTGGATGTGAGGCGCTTCATGTTGGAGCCGTCGCGCCCGACTACGTATATCTCCGGGTTGCCGTCCTGATCAGAAACGAACGCTATGAGCCTGCCGTTCGGAGACCACGCTATATCGAACACGTCGCCGCTCGTTTCGGTTACGCGCCGCTTGTCCGCGCCGTCCGCGTTCATGACGAACACGTCGGATCCGCCGTCCACTTCGGATACGAACGCTATCTGCCTCGAGTTGGGCGAAAAGCGCGGCTCGGAGTCCGCGCCGTCGCTAAGCCGATACTCGTTCACCCCGTCTGGGCTGGCGACGTATATGCCGCTCCAATCGTCTTCCAGCGCCGAGAACGCAATCGCGCTGCCGGTCTTCGCCCAGCTTCCAATGTCCAAGCCCGCTATGGACGTGAGGTTTGCGGACTCCGCGCCGTCGGCGCGCGTCGTGATTGCGATGGACTCTTCCGCGTTCTCCACCAGAAGCGCTAGGCGGCGGCTGTCGGGGCTCCAGATGTGGCTAACGACGTCGCGTTCCGCCTCGTAAGCTCGAACTCGGTTCTCGCCTCTCGCGTCTATCACGTCCACCGACACCCCACCGCCGCTGTCGGAGTCCGACAAGAAGGCGATTAGCCTGCGGTTTGGCGAGACGACTGGGGATCGCTCGTCCTGCGGCGACTTGGTGAGGTTCAGCGTGTTTTCGCCCGACCTGTCCGTGGCGAATATGTCGAAGCTGCCCGCCGCGTCCGATCTGTATATGATAGGCGCGGACTCTGCGGAAGAGCATCCAGCGGCGAGCGTGACTAGCGCGATCGTCAGGACGGCGAGCGGCGTCAGAGCGCGCCGTTTTGGAACGCATGCGGTTTCGATGCTGAGCGGATTTCGCACGCCGAATATCCTCCTTCGCGCGCCTGCGCTATCGCAGCCGCCCATCCGATCGAGCGGGCGGCACAAGCCAATATACCATTGCGAGCGAGCGCGGGCGTAGGAAGCCGCGCGGTTCGGTCTGCGATTTCGGCGAGAGCGCTTCCCCCGCCCCGCTCCCCTCGCCGCCTCGCATCCCGCCTGCGGCGGAATGACGATTTGGCGCTGTGGGCGCAGCCACTAGCGAGTTGGCGACAATGCTGATATAATCTGGGAGAAAGTCAATCGGCGCTGAGGCGTCTTTTTATGAGGCGTCCGTTGGAAGTGGGCAATGCCCACTTTGTTTGTTAATTGGCATAGACGATACAGGCGAACGCTCCGGGAGGTGGCTAGACAGTGAAAAGCGAATTTCTCATTGCGCTGACTCAGCTGGCGGCCGAGCGCAACCTGCCGCGCGAAGTGGTGCTTTCCGCCATCGAGGCGGCGCTCATTTCAGCGTACCGCAAGGATGCGGAAACTAGCGGACAGAACATATCCGTCAAGCTGGACCCCAGCAGCGGAGAGATTACCGCCTACATCCTCAAGACCGTCGTCGAAGAGGTGATCGACGAGGTAACCGAGATCTCGCTCGTAGAAGCGCGCGCGAAATACCCCAACGCGCATCTGGATCAGGTCATCGCAACCGAGCGCATGCCGCGGAGCGCGGGGCGCATCGCGGCGCAGACGGCTAAGCAGGTAGTGCTTCAGCGCCTGCGCGAAGCCGAGCGCGATCTGGTCTATCAGGAGTTCGTCGAGAGAGTCGGCGAGGTGTTCTCGGTAACCGTCCAGCGCGTAGAGCCGCGCCACATCGTGGTGGACTTGGCGCGCGGCGAAGCCATCCTGCCCATATCGGAACAGATGCCCAACGAGCGCTACCGGCAGGGGCAGAAGTTCAAGGTGCTGCTCCGCTCAGTCGATCGCACCGCGCGAGGCACTGAGATAATCGTCTCCCGAGCCGATCGAGACCTGCTCCGCCGCCTGTTCGAAATGGAAGTGCCGGAGATATTCAACGGCGCGGTCGAGATGGTCGCCGTGGCGCGCGAAGCCGGCTCCAGAAGCAAGGTAGCCGTCCGCGCCAGACAAGACGGCGTGGACCCCGTCGGCTCGTGCGTCGGGCTGCGAGGCGTCAGAATCCAAAACATCGTCAACGAGCTTCAGAACGAGAAGGTGGACGTTCTAGAGTGGCACCGCGACACCGCTAGGTTCATCGCCAACAGCCTCAACCCCGCGCAGGTGCTTCGCGTGGAGCTAGACCCGTACACCGAGACGGCTATCGCGGTGGTGCCGGACAATCATCTGTCGCTCGCCATCGGCAAAGAGGGGCAAAACGCGCGGCTGGCGGCGAAGCTGACTGGCTGGAACGTGGACATCAAGAGTTCCGCCGAAGCCGAGGCGCTGGCGCTGGAACGCGCCCGACTCGCGGCTGAGCGGGCTGCGGAAGAGGCGCGCAGGAGAGAGGAAGAGGCGCGAATCGCGGCCGAAGAGGAAGCTGCGGCAGCCGTCGCAGCCGCCGAAGAAGTCGTCGCCGCGTCCAAGCCATCCCCTGCCGAGGAAGCGGAGCCGGATAGCGAGCAGACGCCGGAAGAGGCGCCCGCCATTCCCGACCCGGTCGCCGCTCAGCTCGAAGCGGAGCGCGTCGCAGCCGAGATTGCGCGGCGCGAGGCGGCGGAAGAAGCGGAGTTGCTCGCACAACTCGAACGCGAAGAAGCCGAACGGCGCGAACGCGAAGAGCGCGAAGCGGCGGAAGAAGCGGAGTTGCTCGCACAACTCGAACGCGAAGAAGCCGAACGGCGCGAACGCGAAGAGCGCGAAGCGGCGGAAGCCGCCGCCGCGCCCGAACTGACGTCGCTGCGAGACCTGCCCGAACACGTGTGGGCTATCCCCACCGCGCGCGGACAGTCCGAGCCGAGCCGGATTCGGTTCGCCGAAGACATAGACGGTCTGCGAGGCGGCGTTACCGTGCGGAGGTCGAGACGATCCGGCGGCGCGGACGGCGCGCCTCCGACTCCGACTCGCGGACGGCGACGGCGCGGCAGATCGGTCAGGAGACGACGCTAGCCCGCCGTCGCGGGCGGACGGCTGCGGAAGAAGAGGCGCGCGCGTGGCGAAGAAGCGCAGACATACGCCTATGCGAAGTTGCGTATCCTGCGGCGCGAAAGCCGCCAAGCGCGAGTTGCTCAGGGTGGTTTCGCCGCCGCAAGGCGCGGTGAGCGTGGACACCGGCGGACGGCTCGACGGGCGCGGCGCGTACCTGTGCGAGCGCTGCCGCAAAGCGCCGAAAGCGCTGCGGCGCGGACGGCTCGAATACTCGCTTAGAACGAAGATAGCAGAAGACGACTGGCATGCGCTGCTGAAAGCGCTGAGCGATGATATAGACGGCTAACGGGAAAGAACGGAGGCGAACGCGGCATATGACGATGAATCGAGCGCAAACCGAAACTAGAGAACACAGCTTGGAAGAGATCTCCACCGCCATCAGGCTTCAAGGTCTCGAACCGCTGGACCTGCCGCCCGCCGTAACGGTGGCGGACCTAGCCGCCGTGATGGAAGTGGGGCCTGTCGAGGTCATCAAAGAGCTGATGCGAAGCGGCCACATGTTCACCATCAACGACGTGATAGAGCATGACATGGCGTCCGTAGTCGCGCCCAGCTTCGGGTGGGGCGTACTTCCGCTAAACGCCGAATCGTCCGCCGACAGCGGCTCCACGTCGCTCGTGTTCTCAGCGGAGGAGGAAGAGGATCAAGACGCGCTCCGCCCGCGCCCGCCGGTGGTCGTCATTCTAGGACACGTGGATCACGGCAAGACTACGCTGCTGGACACGATACGCAGCGCGAACGTGGTCGAAGGCGAGGCGGGCGGCATCACCCAGCACATCGGCGCGTACCAGATAGACCACGACGACACAACCATCACGTTCATAGACACGCCCGGACACGAGGCGTTCACCGCCATGCGAGCGCGCGGCGCGCAGGTTACGGACATCGCCATTCTGATAGTAGCCGCCGACGATGGCATCATGCCGCAAACTATCGAGGCGATAGACCACGCGCGCGCGGCCGAGGTGCCCATCGTAGTCGCAATCAACAAGACAGACCTGCCCAACTCCGATCAGGAGCGCGTCAAGCGGCAGCTCGCCGAAAACAACCTGCTCATCGAAGAGTGGGGCGGCGACATCATATGCGTTCCAGTGTCCGCGCTGCGCGGCGACGGCATAGACGAGCTGCTGGAAAACATCATCGTGCTTTCCGAGATAAGCGAGTTTCAGGCGAATCCGGAGCGATACGGGCTAGGGGTAGTCATAGACGCGCGCCGCGACAAGAGCCGAGGGAGCGTCGTAACGCTGCTGATTCAGACGGGAACGCTCGAAGTCGGCGACAGCATCGTAGTCGGAGCGACGCGCGGCAAGATACGCGCGATGTTCGACCACGAAGGCAACCGCATCGAAAGCGCGGGACCATCCGCGCCCGTCGAGATACTGGGGCTGAGCGGCTTGCCAGACCCGGGAGAGCTGTTCGAGGCGGCTGAGAACGAACGCGAGGCGCGCCAGATAGCTACGGAGAACGAGCGCGAGGCGCAGATCGAGCGCAGCGCGGGACCCACGCTGGAAGACGTCCACACGCGCATACAGATGGGCGAGGTCAAAGCGCTCAATCTCATCGTCAAGACAGACGTTCAAGGCACCGTCGAGCCGGTTCGCGGCGCGCTCGAGCGGCTCAACACCCAAGCCACCCGCGTCAACATCGTCCACATAGCCAGCGGCGGCATCACCGAGAGCGACATCTTGCTAGCCGTAGCCTCGAAGGCGATCATCATCGGGTTCGGCAGCCCGCCCGAGCAGGGCGCGAGCGCGCTCGCCAAGCAAGAGGGCGTAGAGATACGCAGCTACGACGTCATCTACCACATGACCGAAGACATAGAGCGGGCGCTGACGGGGATGCTGGAGCCGGTGTTCAGGGACGTTCTGGAGGGACGCGCGGCGGTTCGCGCGGTATTCAACCTCGGCAGGCGCGCGAAAGCGGCGGGCATCTACGTCAACGACGGACGCATAGCGCGCGGCGCAACCCTACGAGTCACGCGCGGCGGACGGAAGATAGCCGAAGGCGAAATCGCCAGCCTGAGACACTTCCAAAACGACGTGCGCGAGATAGTCAACGGGCTGGAAGGCGGCGTAACCATAGACGGCTTCGACGATTGGCAGGAAGAAGACCTAATCGAAGCGTACCGCTCCGAACAGGTTAGCTGAGCTTACAACGCATGACCTCCAGACGAACAGAGCGGCTCAACTCGATAATCCGTCGCGACCTCAGCGACCTGATACGCAACGAGGTCGGAGACCCGCGCGCCGCCGGAGTCGTCAGCGTTACGCACGTGGAGACGTCCCCGGACGTTCAGCACGCGCGCGTGTACGTGAGCGTGTACGGCAGCCTGCGCGAGAAGGAAGACGCCGTAGCCGCCCTCAGCGACGCCGCGCGCTTCCTGCGCCGACAGCTGCGCGCGCGCATCCACACGCGGCAGGTGCCAGAGCTGCGGTTCATCCTCGACGAGTCGCTGGACGAGGGCAACGAGATGCTCCGCTTGCTAGACAGCATCGCCGAACAACTCCCGCCGGAAGAGGGCGCGCCCCCATCATGACAGGCGCGTCCGCGCGAGCCGAATCCGCCATGATGGGAATTCTCAACATAGACAAGCCCTACGGCATGACGTCCATGGACGTTACCCGGCGGATAAAGCGCGCCGCCGGACTGAGGCGCGGCGTCGGACACGCCGGCACGCTGGACCCAATCGCCACGGGCGTTCTGCCCATCTGCGTCGGGCGCGCCACCCGCGTGATAGAGTACCTAGTGGACGACTCCAAAGAGTACGTCGCCGGGATCGCGCTGGGCATCGCCACCGACACCTACGACGCGCTGGGCGAGACGACAGCCGAGCGAGACGCCTCCGCCATCACGCGCGAGCGGTTCGAGGCGGCGCTGGAAGCGTTTCGCGGCGAAATACTGCAAACGCCGCCGATGCACAGCGCCATCAAGCGGCAGGGCAAGCGGCTGTACGAGCTGGCGAGAGCCGGCGTCGAAGTGGAGCGGGAAGCTAGAGCCGTAGTCGTTCACCATCTGGCGCTGACCGATTGGCGTCCGCCGCTGGCGACGGTGGAGATAACCTGCGGCAAGGGGTTCTACGTCCGCTCTCTCGCCCACGACTTGGGAGAGGCGCTCGGATGCGGCGCGCACATGCGCTCGCTATCGCGCCGCCGCGCGGGCGCCTTCCACATAGACGACGCGATTGGGCTGGATGACGCCGTGGAGCGCATAGAGCGGAACGACTTGAGCGCCGCGCTCCACCCGCCCGACGCGGCGCTGGCGTCGATGCCCTCCATGGTTCTCGACGACGAGCGCGCCGCCGCGTTCCGAAACGGCAGACCGCTGCCGCCGGACGCCTCCCCCAACGCGCCGAGCGACGGGCAGAGCTGCCGAGCTTACGGCGCGGACGGCGCGTTTCTCGGCATAGCGCGCTACGACGCCGCGCGACGCCGCTGGCTGCCGCGCAAGGTGTTCGCGCGATAGCGGCAATGGTCGCTTGCAAGCCGCCGCTATAGACAATAGCGGGTCGTTCAGACATTCACGCATCGCGCCCCTCGAACAAGGCGCTCGCGCCGCGGCAGCCAAGCGGCGGCGGAGCTTCTCTGCTATACTGCGCCTATCATGCCCCCGTTGCTGGAAGCCAGAGACCTCACCAAGCGCTACGGCGACGCCACCGCGCTGGAGAACGCGAGTTTCGAGATAGGCGCGGGCATTACCGGGCTTCTAGGCCCCAACGGCGCGGGCAAAAGCACCGCGATGAAGCTGTTTCTCGGCATACTCGCGCCCACGTCTGGCGAGGCGCTCGTGATGGGGGAATCGCCACACAAGAACGCGGGAGCGCGCGCGCCGCTGGGGTACATGCCCGAACATGACTGCCTGCCGCCGCGCCTTGCCGCCGCCGAGTTCGTGTCGCACATGGCGCAGATTAGCGGCTTGCCGCCCACAGCCGCGCGAACGCGCGCCGCCGACACGCTCCGACACGTCGGATTGGACGAGGAACGATACCGCGCCATCGGCGAATACTCCACCGGCATGATCCAGCGCGTCAAGCTCGCGCAAGCGCTCGTTCACGACCCAGCGATAGCGCTGCTCGACGAGCCGACCGCCGGGCTGGACCCGGCCGGACGCGCGGAGATGCTCGATCTCATCAGCCGCACCGCGCGCGAGTTCGGAATCAGCGTAGTCCTGTCCACCCACCTAATGGCGGACGTGGAGACTACCTGCGACCGCATCATCGTGCTGGAAAGCGGGCGGGTAGCCGAATCGGGAGACGTGGCGGGCTTCACCGCCGAGAGCGAGACGATATACGTGGACGTGGACGGCGACGCGAGCGCGCTCATAGCGTCGCTCAGATCGCGCGGGCTTGCCGCGGACATGGACGGCGTATCCATCGCAGTGAGCGGCGTCGGCGACGCCGAGTACGACCACATCCGCGACGCGCTCGCCGAAACCGGGGCGCGCCTGCGGCGGCTTGGACCGCGCCGACGTCGGCTGACCGAGATATTCAGGAACAGCGGCGCATGAACGAAGCCGAAGGGCAGGTATTCGATCTCGGCTACCGCCCATACGACGGACCGCGCGAGGGACGCGCCCGCGCGCTGCGGGCGCTGTTCGCGAACGGGGTTCGCAGCGCGTTCGGCTTAGGGCGCGGCGCGTGGGCTAAGGTCTTGCCCGCACTCTTCCTGCTTTGGATGATGGCTCCGGCGGCAGCGCTTGCCGCGCTGACAGGCTTGTTCGGCGAAACGCTCATGGAGATTGCCGACCTGCCCGGGCCCGAGGACTACTACGGCTTCGTCTCAGGCGGGATGCTGATATTCGCGGCGCTGATAGCGCCGGAGCTGCTATGCCCAGACCGCCGCGACGGGGTAATCAGCCTGTATCTGGTTCGCCCGATAACCACGCTCGACTACCTGCTAAGCAGGTGGCTGGCGTTCTTCTCGGTAAGCCTCGCGTGCATCTACGCCGGGCAAACTCTGCTCTTGGCGGGGCTTGCGCTGGGCGCGGACTCGATTACCGAACACCTGCGCGAGAATTGGCTGGACATCCCCCGCAGCTTGGGCGCGGGCGCGGCGATAGCCGTGTTCGCCGCAGCCATCCCGCTAGCCGCCGCGTCGCTTACGGACAGGCGCGCGTATGCAATCGTCGGGGCTATCGGCTTGTTCACCGCAACATCCATCGCGGCGGGGATTCTGGGAAACATAGACAGCGTGGAGCGGTGGGCGAGCCTAATAAACATCGGCGGCGTTCCGCTAATGGTGAACGACATCATCTTCGGCGTGTACGAAGACGCCTCTGAGCCGCGCCCGCCCATGCCGCTGACTGCGGCATGGTACGCGGCGATAGCGGCGGGCGCGGCGCTGCTGATGTGGAGCCGATACAGGAAGTTGACGACGTGAGCGCGGCGCCAGTCATACAGGTCTCGGAGGCGTCCAAGTGGTTCGGCAGCGTCGTCGCGGTGAACGACGTCTCGCTGGAGGTGGGGCCCGGCATAACCGGACTGCTAGGCCCCAACGGGGCGGGCAAGACGACGCTGCTGTACATGATTGCCGGCCTGACAGCCTGCTCCAAGGGCGAGGCGACTATCTTCGGAGAGCCGGTTCGAGACAACCCGAAGCTGTATGGGCGCGTCGGCTTCCTGCCGGAGCAAGAGACGGTCTATCCGTTTCTAACCGGGCGGCAGTTCGTAGAGATGTCCGCCAAGCTGCACGGCATGGAGTCTGCGGCGGACGCGGCAGGCAGAGCCATCGCCACCGTCGGGCTGGAGGACGCTCAGCACAGGCGCATGGGCGACTACTCGCGCGGGATGAAGCAGCGAATGCGGCTCGCGGCGAGCTTGGCGCACGATCCGCAGGTCATCATTCTGGACGAACCGCTCAACGGCGCTGACCCGCGACAGCGGCTCGCGTTCCAAGACGCGATGAATGCGCTGGCGCGCGAGGGGCGGACGATTCTCATATCGTCGCACATACTCGAAGAGGTGGAGACTATCGCGGAACGCATCCTGCTGATGATAAGCGGCAAGCTGGCGGCGAGCGGAGACTTCCGAGCCATCCGCGCGCGGCTCGACGAACACGCCTACCAACTGCGCGTCGTCGTAGACTCGCCGCGCGCGATGGCCGCCGCCATAGTGGGCATGGACTCGGTGGACTCGGTAAGCGTCGAGGAAGACGGCGCGGTAATCGCGCACAGCCGCGACATAGCAGAGCTGCAAACGGCTATCCCCCAGCTGGCGGCGCGAAACGGCATTCGGCTGACCCGCCTAGAGCTGTTGGACGAGTCTTTGGAAAGCCTGTTCCAGTACATGGTCGAACGTTAGATGTTTCCTATCTTCCTGCTTACACTGAGGCAGATAGCCGGCGGGCGACGGCTTGCGATAGTCGGATTGCTGACGGCTCTGCCCGTCGCGCTCGCGCTCGTCTTGCGGCTGACGGATAGCGTGGAAGCTCCGCCGGGGGCATCGTATCCGCCGGGGGCATCGTATTCTAAGGATTTCGTCGACGGCTTCATCAGCGGGCTTCTGGCGAGCGTCATGCTGCCGATAACGACGCTTGCGCTGGCGACTCCCGCGTTCGGCGGCGAGCTGGAAGACCGAACGCTGAGCTATCTCACGCTGAAGCCGATAGCGCGCTGGCGGATAGCGCTCCCCAAGCTAGCCGCCCCTATGCTGGCAGCTGCGCCGTTCGCGACGGTGAGCGGGATGCTGTCTTGCGCCATCGCGCTGGAGCCGTCGCCGAGCCTGATGTTGTCGGTGGGCGCATCGCTGCTAGTCGGCGTCGTGGCGTACTCCGCCATCTTCGGCTGGGCGGGGATCATGACATCGCGCGCGCTGGCGGCGGGCGTGGTGTACGTGTTCGTGTGGGAAGCCGCTATCGGCTCGCTGCTGGAGGGCGCGGGCTACCTGAGCGTGCGGGGATACACGCTGGCGATAATGCGAGCGCTGGACGCCGAAGGCTTGTCCGCGCTCGGCGAGCAGACGATAGAGCTTCCGGCGGCGGTCGTCGGGGCGGCTGTGGCGACAGTCGCATTCTTCGCGCTCACGGTCTGGAGACTGAAGCGGATGGACGTTCCATAGGCTTGCGCGGCGCGCTTCTTGCCGCGCTCTATTAGATGCGCTTCAGAACCCGCTCGACGAAATCGTAGACCATCGGCTTCCCCATCTCGAGCTCCCAGTCTTCCATTTCGTATCGCTCTCGTATCCGGCTGAATCGCAGGGGAACGATGTATTGGGCAGCCATGAGATGGTCATCCCGTTCGCTTGCAAGACGCCGTACCGCAAGCCAGAGCGCTCGCCTGCCTTCATACTCCCAGCCGCGCCGTTTGGCTGCCTCGGCGACCACGTATGCGGACGCCTCCCACAGCTTCCGAGAGCCGCGAACTAGGTCGTCGTTGGCGAATTCCCGCTCGGCTTCCGAAAGAATTTCGTGAACGGCTTGCGCGTGTTCCTCTAGCCTGAACTCGCGCGCCGTCAGCATGTGACCGCGCGGCGTCACGCGCTATACGCGCCCTGCCGCGCCGCGCTGGTTAGCTCGGCGCGGCGGCGGAACGCGGCTTGCGCTACGGGGACGTTCTCCGCCTTGCCCGCCCAGATAGCGAGCGGCGCGGACTGCAACCCGCGCGCGAACGAGAAGCTGAGTTGCCACGGCGCGCCCGCCTCCCGACCGCGCAAGACTATCGCGTTCAGGTTCGCGGTGGATTCGGCGTCGCTCTGTCCGCCCGATAGGAACACTATGCCGGGAACGGCGGCGGGGACGGAGCGCATCAGGCAGCTCACGGTCGCCGCCGCCACTTCCCCGCTTCCGGCGCGCTCGGCGGCGTCTCTGCCGGACACCACCATGTTGGGCTTCAGCAGCGTTCCTTCCAGCAAGACGCGCTGGATAGCCAGCTGATCGTACACCGCTCTCAGCGTTTGCGCAGTAACCTCGCCGCAGCGCTCTATGGAGTAGTCGCCGTCGAGCATGACCTCCGGCTCGACTATGGGAACCAGCCCCGCCTCCTGCGCGAGCGCGGCGTATCTGCCGAGCGCGTGCGCGTTCGCCTCGATGCAGTATCGGCTGGGCATGTGTTCGCCTATGGAGATGACGGCGCGCCACTTGGCGAACCGCGCGCCCAGCGAGCGATACTCGGCGAGCCTATCTCGCAGCCCGTCCAGCCCCTCGGTCACCATCTCGCCGGGCGCGTCCGCCAGCGGATTGGCGCCGGTGTCCACCTTGATGCCCGGCAGGATGCCGCGCGACGTGAGCGCGTCCACCAGCGGCTCGCCGTTCGCGCCGCGCTGCCTGAGCGTCTCATCGTAGAGGATGACGCCGCTGATGCAGTCCTCGACGCCCTCCGAAGAGATCAGCATCTCGCGGTAGTCGCGTCGGTTGGCTTCCGTGTTGTCCACCCCCGCCGAATCGAAGCGGACGCCTATGGTTCGGTTGCTCTCGTCCGCCGCCAGTATGCCCTTGCGCGGAGCGACCAGCGCGTTCGCGGTGTCTATCAGAGAGCCAGCGTCCATGTCGATTCACCTCTACAGCGGTTCGATTGCGTCTAAAGCGAGCCTGCCAGATCGACGACTCCGCCGTATCGTTCGACGAACTCTCCGGGAGACATTCGGGCGGCGGCGGACATGCCGGCGAGCATGTCATCGTCGGCGAGATCCGACTTCTCCAGCCGAATCATGTACCCTCGCGCGGCGCGATATGCGTCGCCGTCGATGTCTACGCGACGCACGCGGGTTCTGCCTGTGACCGGATCGCGCATCCGCTCGAACGGCAGCGCTCTTATGTGTCCGTCAACGATACAGATCATGCCGCTCTCGTCGTTCGGGCTGCCGTCCAGACCGCTCAGCAGGAAGCGCGCCGCGCCGTATCCTAGGCTGCGCGTGTAGTCTATATCGAACGGTATAGGCGGGCTGGAGCGCAATTCGTATCCGACGTTCGCCTCGATTATCGCCATGTCGTCGCCGCGTTCCGCGAACCTGCGCTCCATCTCGCGCCTGAGCGCCTTTTCGAGCTGGATGTCCGCGAGCCGCAGGTGGCCATGCTGATCCCTGGACACCTCCGCGCCGGGGATGTTCGCAAGCTCTTCGGGGTCGAACTTCTCCGCGACGCCCTCGGCGACGACCGCCAGACCGCGCGGCTTGCCCATCGCGCGCCGCTTGAAGATAGCCGTTTCCAGCACATCGCACACGTCGCGCATGCTGATGCGGTCGTCCGGAAACTCCTCAGGGATGATAGTGAGCGTAGCGGCGGCGGCTTTGCCTATACCGAGCGCGAGATGGCCTGCGGCGCGCCCCATGGCGGTGACGAAGTACCAGCGGTTCGTCGCGCGCGAGTCGTCTATCAGGTTGCGGACAAGCTCCGTGCCGACGTGTCTCGCGGTCTCGTATCCGAAGGTGGGCATTCCGCCGGGCAGCGGCAGATCGTTGTCGATAGTCTTGGGAATGTGGGCGACTTTGATTTGGCGGTTGGCGCGCTCTGCGACTCGCGCCGCGCTGAAGGCGGTGTCGTCTCCGCCAATAGTGACGAGATGGGAGACGCCCAGCCGCTGGAGCGCGGATACCGCGTTGTCGAGATGCTCGTCGTTGCGCGTGGGGTTGGCGCGCGACGTGCGGATTATCGAGCCGCCGCGCCGGTAGATGCGCGCCACGTAGGCTATGGTGAGCGGCATCGTCATATCGACGCGCCCGTTCATCAGGTGGGAGAAGCCGTCTAGTATGCCGACGACTTCGGAACCTGAGTTGACCGCCTCTATCGTCGCTGAACTTATAGCGCTGTTTATGCCCGGGGCGGGACCGCCGCCCATGAGGATTCCGACGCGGCCGCCGTCACCGTTCACGAAAGTCCTCTCCTTGCGATGATCCGCCTCCGCAGCGCGCCCGCAAGGTTGTCTGTATAGCTCGGCGTTGCAAAAAGGCAGTGGTCGGGGCGACTGGACTCGAACCAGCGACCTCCACGTCCCGAACGTGGCGCGCTACCGACTGCGCTACGCCCCGATTGTGGAACAGTATATCAGCGGATGGGGAAGTTTCGCTAGTGGGTAGGAGGCGTCGCCTTCGCCTCCCCAACTTGAAACGCCTCGCCTAAGCCAATATGCTTTGGCGACAACCGTTGGCTGCGGCTAAAACACGCGCCGCGCCAAGTCCCGCGTCAGGAGTGTCCCATGTCCAGCCTTTCCGTAATTCCACAGGCCAACCGCCCCGCTGCCGTGGGCGTGAACGGCATGGCGGCTTCAGCGCATCCGCTCGCCTCGCTCGCCGGCGTTCGGATGTTGATGGCGGGCGGCAACGCATTCGACGCGGCGGTGGCGGTGGCGTCCACCCTGAACGTGTGCGAACCGTTCATGTCGGGCGCGGCGGGCGTCGGGGTGGCGCTCGCGTACGTCGCCGCCGAAGACAGGGTGCGCGCGCTCGACTTCTCCGGGCGGATGCCGCAAGCCGCCGACCCAGAGGAGTATACCGAGAACGACAAAGACATCGGCATCCGCTCCGCGCTCGTGCCGGGCAACGCCGCCGGGTGGCTGACTCTGCACGAAACCTACGGCCGGCTGGAGCGCGAGCGGCTGTTCGAACCCGCCATCGGCTACGCCGAGAACGGAACTCCCATCACAGCGTTCAACGCGGAGTCTATCGGAAACTCCGTTCCCAGACTGTCGCAATTCCCATCAGCCGGCATCTTCGTCAAGAACGGCGGCGGTCCGCGCGTAGGGGAGCGGCTCAGGCAGCCGCAGCTTGCGGAATCGCTGCGCGCGATAGCCCGCGGCGGCAAGGACGAGTTCTATCGCGGCGCGCTCGCGCAACGGCTCGTCGAGGGCGCGCAGCAGCTCGGAGGCCAATTCACGGAAGACGATTTCGCGTCTTACGATGCGGAATGGCGCGAACCCATCAGCATCGGCTATCGCGGCTACGAGATATTTTCAGCCCCTCCCAACTCGACGGGCTTCCAGCTTCTCGAAACGCTGAAGCTGATGGAAGGGTTCGAGGGCGCAGACCTCATCTTCCAGCATCCTGAGACGCTCCACCTGTACATAGAGAGCGTCAAGCTAGCCGTCGCGGACCGCATCGAGTGGGGCGGCGATCCGGACTACGTGCGCGCGCCGATAGACGCGCTGCTGTCGGACGGTTACGCGGCTCAGCAGCGCGAGCGCATAGACCGCGAGACTGCGGCGGCGGTATCCGGCGAGCAGTTCAGCAGCCTAACGCCGTCCGGCTCTGTCAAGGCGGGCAGCCCGGACGCTTTCGACGGCGGCATGACTACCCATTTCGCGGTAGCCGACGACAATGGCAACGTGGTCAGCGTAACGCAGACGCTCGGCGGCGGGTTCGGCTCCGCCGTCGCGCCGGGCGGCACGGGGCTGTTCCTCAACAACATGGCGCACTGGTTCGACCTCGAAGAGGGCGCGCCCAACCGTCTCGAAGGCGGCAAGCGCGTCGATTTCTGCGTCGCGCCGACGCAGACGTTCCGCGATGGCAAGTTCTTCGCCAGCCTAGGCACGCCGGGCAGCTGGGGCATTCTCCAGACGACGCCGCAGTTCGTGATGAACGCGCTGGACTTCGGCATGAACGTTCAGGAGGCTATCGAGGCGCCGCGCCTGCGCGTGTTCGAGGAGCGGCGCGTAGTGATGGAAGAGCGCTTCCCCGCGCCCGTCCGCGCCGCGCTCGCGCGCAAGGGACACGACATCGAGCTTGCGGAGCCGTTCTCGACGATAGTAGGCGGCGCGCAAGGCATAATGGCGGATCAGGAATCGGGGACGCTCCAAGGCGGCGCAGACCCTCGGCGCGACGGGGCGGCGATTGGATACTGAGCCGAATCGCTCGCTTCGGGAGGATTGAACATTGACCGTCGCCCCATTGACCATCGCAGCGAAACCCGCTTCCGCTCGTTCGACTGCGGATGTCGCCATCGCGCTCATCATAGCGACGATGGTTCGCCAGACGACGCTGTCCCTATATCCATATCCGCCAGACTGCGATAAGATGATCAGCCACTCTCCCACGCCCAACCCGGACGACGGCTTCCGGTTTAGAGCGGCGCGACGCAGGCATCCGAACGCTGGAAGCTAACGCCCCGAACAGACGCCGCATCTTCTATGGGTGGTGGATAGTCATAGCCGGCGGCGCGGCTATGTCCATCGCGTCCGGCATCAACTTCCACGGATTCGGCAACTTCATCATCCCGCTAGGGGATGAATTCGGCTGGAGCCGCACGACCATATCCATAGTGTTCAGCGTAGCGCGGCTGGAGTCCGGGCTGATAGGCCCCGCCGAGGGGTGGGCGGTGGACAGGTTCGGGCCTAGACGGCTGATAGCGGTGGGCATCCCGCTGATGGGCGTGGGCTACGTGGCGATGAGCCAAATCGACGGGCTGCTGGCGTTCTTCTTCGTATACGTGTTCATGATCTCGCTGGGCAACAGCCTCGGCATGAGCACGCCGATAACAGCCGCCGCCGCCAACTGGTTCGACCGCAGGCGCGGGCTGGCGTTCGGCATCATGTGGTCGGGCGTGGGCGTCGGCGGGCTGTTCGTGCCTGCGCTTGGGTGGCTGGTGGAGACATACGGCTGGCGAACGGCGGCTATGCTCGTGGGCGTATTCATATGCGCGCTGGGTCCAGCGGTGGCGGCCGTGATGCGCCACAGACCCGAGCAGTACGGCTACTATCCGGACGGCATAGACCCAACCGGCGGGCGGGCTCGCGGCAGAGCGCGCCGCCCGATACTGCCCGATCTCTCCAAAGACTTCACCGCGCGCGAGGCGCTGAGGACGTCTAGCTTCTGGTTCCTCACCATGTCCATCATGGCGCGTTCGCTGGTGAGCGGCGGCATCGGGCTGCATCTGGTGCCGTTCTTCGTAGACTTGGGCGCGTCGAGCGTCTCCGCCGCCGCGCTAGCCGGCTCCGTGGGGCTGATGAGCATCCCCGGCCGGTTCGGGCTTAGCGCGCTAGGCGACTACGTGAACAAGCGATACGTCATGGCGGCGTCGCTCGCCATCATGGCTGGCGCGATAGTATTCATGGCGCGCGCGCCGAGCGTGGAGACGGTGATACCCGCGCTCGTGGCATTCGCCGCCGCGCAGGGGGGAACGTCCGTCATACCGCAGTCTCTCATCGCCGACTACTTCGGGCGGCGCGCATACGCTACGATACAGGGGTTCAGGTCGAGCATCCAAATGCTGGGCATCATCGCGGGTCCCGTCATCAGCGGCTACGTGTACGATAGATGGGGAAGCTACGAATGGGCGTTCCTAGCGTTCAGCGGCGCGGCGCTGCTGTCCATGGCGCTGGCATTCATGGCGCGCGCGCCTGTGAAGCGTTAGCGCGCGAGCGGGGCGACGACGCGGCAAGGGGCAACGCAATGAGAAACAGACTGGAGGCGATAACCCTCGAAGGGTTCAAGACGATTCGGGATCTGAATGATTTCAAGCCCGGCCCGCTGACCGTGCTTATTGGGCCCAACGGGGCAGGCAAATCCAACTTCATATCCTTCTTCCGCATGATGAGCTGGGCGCTGACGGACCCGGACAACCTCGAGTTCTATATTGGTCAACAGGGCGGCGCCAGCTCGCTCCTGAGCGATGGGCCAGAAGTTACTCGCGAGATGGAAGCGGAGGTGACGATTCGAACAGAGACGGGGGAGAACAAGTACGCTTTCCGTCTGTTTTACGCCGCGGGAGACACCCTGATATTCGCCGAAGAAAAGTACAGATTTTCGAGCGATACGGTCTCCGCTCCAGCCTCTTGGCAGAGTCTAGGCGCCGGGCGCCGCTCGCCACGTCTGCTGTCGGCTGCGGCTTATGATGCCACTGCGCGGGTCATTCGCGGCCTGCTTCGCAGAATCGTCGTGTATCAGTTCCACAACACTTCGGAAACAGCTCGTATGCGAAGCAAATGGGACATGCGCGACAATCGGCTGCTCAAGGAGGATGGCGCGAACATCGCGCCGATCTTGTATCAGTTGAAGGAAAGCGATGGCAGGAGCTATCAGCGCATTGTGGACACAATTCGGCTGATACTGCCGTTCTTCTCCGACTTCGAGCTGGAACCACAGCATGGGAGTCTTCTACTGAGCTGGCGAGAACGGAACAGCGACCGGCTGTTCGGCGCGTGGCAGGCGTCAGACGGAATGCTGCGGATAATATCTCTCGTTACGCTGCTGCTCCAACCGGAGAACTACCTGCCCGATGTGCTAGTTCTGGACGAACCCGAACTTGGGCTGCACCCTTACGCCATCAATGCAATAGGCGGACTCATACGCGCGGCATCCACCAAAATTCAGATAATCGTCGCCACGCAGTCCACGAAGTTAGTCGATTGCTTCGATCCTGAAGATATAGTCGTTGTCGAGCGTGAGAAGCGAGAATCCATATTCAGGCGTCTAGACAGCGAGAGCTTGCAAGATTGGCTGGAAGATTATTCGCTATCCGAGCTTTGGGAAAAGAATGTCATCGGCGGGCGGCCATAGTGAGCGTTAGACTGAACTTCATCGTCGATGGTCAGACCGAAGAGACTTTCGCGAACCAAACGCTGCACCCTCATCTAGCGGCGTTCGGCGTTTGGGCAAGCGCGAGATGCGTTTTGAGTGGTTACAAACTCGGCGTCAAGCATCGCGGAGGCATTGCCAGATACGCGCAGGCGAAGAACGACATCACTAGGTGGATACGGCAATATAGAAACCCAGATGCGCGCTTTACTACGATGTTAGACTTGTACGGTCTGCCGACGGATTTTCCGGCATATGAAGAGGCGAGGGACGCTCCGAACCCTTATGAGCGCGTCGCGATTTTAGAAGAAGCGCTAGAGAACGACATCGGCGACTGGAGATTTCTACCGTACATTCAGCTTCATGAATTCGAGGCGCTGCTTCTTGCGGACCCCTGGAAACTGGCGGCTCAGTTCCTCGACAGCGACGACGATGCGGAGAGGCTTGTCGATGCGCTGTCAGGATGGGGAGAGCCTGAGCTTGTCGACGATGGGGCGGACACCGCGCCCTCTAAGCGCATAATAGACGAGATTCCAGCCTACGAAGGTGGGAAAGTCTCCGCAGGACCTATCATCGCGGGAAGAATTGGGATTCCCTCGCTGCGAACGAGATGCCCCCACTTCGGAGAGTGGCTATCGAAACTGGAAGCTATCTCCCAATCGCCTGCCTAACCACTTTCGCCCACGCCGAACGCCACCCCTCGCCTCTACCCGCCCGACGCGATGGCTTGCTTCGGCATGACGCTCACCCATCCGAGATGTCAGGGGGCACTTGGCGCTTTCGCAATTCTATAGCCGCAAAACCGCGTTTGACATGCGCCCGCCATCAAGATAGACTCTTGCAAAAGTAGAATATCGCCCGCGGGGGAGCTCGGGATGCCGGGCTGAGAGGGCAGCCGAAACGCTGTCGACCCCTAACAACCTGATCTGGGTAATGCCAGCGTAGGGATTGTGGCAAGTCCGCAAGACTGCAAGCGCCCGCCTAGACACAGGCGGGCGCTTTCTCTTTGGCAGACGCCTCGCGCTCGCGTCGATGCGAGGCGGCGGGCGACGGAGCGGGAATCTTGCGAACGGCGGACATTATGCGACAGTCAAGCGAGCGCGGCTCCGCGACGAAGCGCGCCATCGTCGCGGAGCGCGTCTCCAAGACGTTCGAACGCGATGGGCAGCCGCTGCCGGCGCTGGCGAACATCTGCTTCCACGCCGACGAGGGCGAGTTCGTGTCCATAATCGGCCCCTCCGGCTGCGGCAAAAGCACCTTCCTGAACATCATCGCGGGACTGGACGAGCCGACTTCCGGCAAGCTGTCGATTCGCGGGGTGGACGCCGACGCGCGGCTCGGTTCTGTAGGCTACATGCAGCAGAAAGACCTGCTCATGCCGTGGCGCAGCGTGCTGGACAACGCGGCTCTGGGGCTGGAACTGCGCGGCGTCCCAAAGCGAGAGCGGCGGCGGCGCGCGCGCGAACACCTGCGTCGGTTCGGGCTGGAAGGGTTCGAGAACGCCTATCCGCATCAGCTTTCGGGCGGGATGCGACAGCGCGCGGCGTTCCTGAGAACCGCGCTGGCGAGCCAAGACGCGCTGCTGCTGGATGAGCCGTTCGGCGCGCTCGACGCGCTCAACAGAACGCAGATACACCAGTGGCTAATCGGGCTGTGGGAGTCTATGGGGAAGACCATAGTTCTGGTTACGCACGACGTGGACGAGGCGATACTGCTTTCGGACCGCGTCTACGTGATGAGCGCGCGCCCCGGCGTTATGAAGACCGTCGAGCGCGTGAATCTGCCTCGCCCGCGCAGCGTGGACGTGTATGCGACGCCGTCGTTCATGCGGCTCAAGGCGGCGCTGCTGACCGCGATTCGGGAAGAGGCTCGGCTGGACGAGTCTCACGGCGCGGGGGCGCTCGGTTGAGCGTGGACGCGCGGCGGGGCGCGGAATCCCGCTCGGCTGCAAGCGGCGCGCGGTCGGCGGGGCGCGGCGAATGGGCGCGCGCGCTGGCTAAGGACGCCGACCGCGCCGCCAGACGCTGGCTGCCCGCGCTGCTTATCATCGTCGCCATACTGTGCGCGTGGGAGGCATGCGTTCGCGCGTTCGACGTGCAAAAGTGGCTGCTTCCAGCGCCGTCGGACATCGGCGTCGCGCTGTACGTAGACGCCGCGCTGCTGTGGACGCACACGCGCGCGACGCTCACCGAGATAGTCGTCGGATACGCGCTCGCGCTGGCGAGCGGCGTCGCGCTGGCGAGCGCAATCGGCATGTCGCGCACGCTCGAACGCGCCATTTACCCGTTCGTCATCGCATCGCAGACCATACCCATAATCGTCATCGCGCCCATGCTGCTGATATGGGTCGGATACGGGCTGGCGCCCAAAGTCATCGTCGTCGCCCTCATCAGCTTCTTCCCGATAGTCGTCAATATGGTGGACGGCTTGAAGTCTGTAGACCGCGACATGGTGAACCTGATGCGAACGCTCGGCGCGCGCCGATGGCACATATTCTTCAAACTGCAGGCGCCCACGTCCCTGCCCTACCTGTTCAGCGGAATGCGCGTCGCCATCGCGGTAAGCGTCATCGGCGCGGTAATCGGCGAATGGGTAGGCTCCAGCGAGGGGCTTGGCTACCTGATGATCCGCTCCAAGCCGCAGTTCCTCACCGAGCGCGTGTTCGCGGCTATAGCCATACTGTCCGCGCTTGGCGTAGGGCTGTTCGCGTCCATCGGCATACTGGAACGGCTCGCCATCCCGTGGTGGCGCGCCGCGCGCGGCAGACGCGACGGGGACGACGACTGAATCCACAAGACCCCCATAGGAGATAAAAATCGAGATGAACCTAATCGAGAAGACCGCAACCCGCTACGCGGCGCTTGCCGCGCTGCTGACAATCGCGCTCGCGGCGGCGGCTTGCGCGCAAGTCGAATCCGAGCGCGAATCCGTTCGGCTCGTGCTGGACTGGTATCCGAACGCCAACCATTTGGGGTTGTTCATCGCGCAGAACAAGGGATACTTCGACGATGAGGGCTTGGATGTGGAGATGTACACGCCATCCGACCCCTCGACCGTGCTGCAAACGGTGGCGTCCGGCTCGGACGAATTCGGCATGAACTACCAGCCGGATGTGATTCTGGCGCGCAACGAGGGCGTGCCTGTGGTGTCCATCGCCGCAGTCGTCCAGCACCCGCTGAACTCCGTGATGGCGCTGAAATCGTCCGGCATATCCCGCCCGGCGGACCTCATCGGCAAGAAAGTGGGCTACCCCGGCATCCCCACCAACGAACCTTTGCTCGAAACCATGCTGAAAGCCGACGGCGGCAGCGGCTTGGATGACGTGGAGCTGGTCAACATCGGCTTCAACATCTCCGAATCGCTCATCAGCGGCAAGGTGGACGCGGCGGTTGGCGCGTACTGGACGCACGAGAGCATCCACCTAGAAAATCAGGGGCATCCCGTGAACGTGATGAAGATGCAGGATTGGGGCGTTCCCGACTACTATGAGCTTGTGCTGGTTGCGAGCGAGGGCTATCTAGCCGATAACCGAGACGTGGCGGAGCGATTCGTGAGGGCGGTCAAGCGCGGGTTCGAGGACGCCATAGCCAACCCGCAGGCGGGCGTGGATATACTGGTGTCCGAGAACCCCGGCGAGATAGACGAGGGCATCGACCGCCCGGGCGCGGACCTGCTGGTGGAGCAGTGGCAGTTGCCCGAGGGCGGCGGCTTCGGCTCGCAGGAAGCGGCGCGCTGGGATGAGTTCGTAAACTGGATGAAAGACCAGAAGATGATAGAAGACTCGTTCGTAGCCGCCGACGCCTTCGACGCGGATCTAGGCAAGGAGTAGGCGCGCATGTCCACCATTCAGACGCTCAGGCGGCGGCATTCCGAGTTGTGGCGGCGGATGGTCGACCACCCGTTCGTGAACGAGATGGGAGAAGACACGCTGTCGCTCGAACGGGGCAGGCGATACTTCCTGCAAGATTACGTGTTCGTGAACGACCTCGTAGCCATGATGAGCATGGGAATCGCCAAAGCGCCGAGCCTAGAAGCGGCAAGCCACATCCACGCCTTCTTGGATGGCATCCTAGACCCGCGCGCGGCGGCCGAAAACGACTTCTTCCTGCGCGCGTTCGAGACGCTGGGCGCGTCGGCGGCGGAGTACTCCGCCGTCAGCGCGAACCCGGTGACGCAAGCGTTCGGCGACTTCCTGCGGCGCGTCGGACACGAGGGCGGCTTCGAGGAGATAGTCGCCGTCTGCTACGTGACCGAAGGAACTTATCTGGACTGGGGAACGCGGCTGCTCTCAGAGGGCAAGCGCCCCTCCAACCCCATATATCGAGAGTGGATAGAGCTTCATGGGCCTGCCGTATTGGGCGACTTCGTAGCATGGTGCCATGACTATGTAGACGCCGCCGCGCCGAACGGACCCACGCCGCGGCTGGAGCGCGCCTTCCACACCGCGCTGCGCTACGAATATCTCTTCTGGGAGGCGGCTTATGCCGGTTCGGATTGGCCCGACTAGAGTACGCTCGCCGACGACACGCGACGAGCGCGAAAGGATTTCGACCGATGGCAACAGCCTCATCAGCGCCCGCGGGCCGCGTTCCGCGCGTAATGACCATAGCCGGCTCCGATTCCGGCGGCGGAGCCGGCATACAAGCCGATCTCAAGACGTTCGCGGCGCTCGGCGTGTTCGGAACGTCCGCGATAACCGCCATAACCGCCCAAAACACGCTGGGCGTGGTAGAGGCGCTAGAGCTGCCCACGTCCCTAATCGAGGCGCAGATAGACGCCATACTGTCCGACATCGGCGCGGACGCGGTGAAGACCGGGATGCTGTCGAGCGCCGAAATAGCGCGAACGGTGGCGGCTAAGGCGGCTACGCTTGGGCGAACGCCGCTGGTGGTGGACCCGGTGATGGTGGCTAGCAGCGGCGCGCGTCTGCTGCGCGAAGACGCGATGGGCGCGCTGCGAGACGAGCTGGTTCCGCTTGCGACGGTAGTAACGCCGAACACTCCGGAAGCGACGCTGCTGACAGGCGTGGAGATAGAGGGCGTGGACGACCTGAAGAGGGCTGCGCGAATCTTGGTGGACGAAATCGGCGCGTCCTGCGCGCTGGTGAAGGGCGGACACCTAGAGGGTCCGGCGACGGACGTCCTGTACGACGGATCGGAGTACGCGCTGATGAGCGTCGAGCGCATCGACACCCCCAACAACCACGGCACGGGCTGCACGCTCGCGTCGGCTACGGCGGCGGGGCTTGCGCGGGGCATGAGCGTGGAAGACGCCGCGCGGCGCGCCAAGCGGTTCGTAACGGAGGCGATGCGAGCCAGCTACCCCGTAGGCGACGGGCATGGGCCTCTGAACCACATGCACGCGCTTCGGGGGATGGGCGGCTAATATCTCGAAATCCCATAGTCGAATAGCGCAGCTTGGCAATTCTCTCATGCGCGGTAGGCTAATCTCCCCCTAGCCGCCTGCGCCGCGACGCGCGCGCAAGTACGCTTCCCCGCTGTACACTAGCGCGCCCACGCCCACCAGCGCGGCGCCGGCTATCAGCCCTCGCCCGGGCTGCTCGCCCAAGATCAGCCACGCGAGCGCGACGCCAGCCACAGGCTGCGCGAAGTAGTAGAACGTAACCGACGACGGCAGATACCGCTTTACCAGCCATGCGTTGCTCAGGAATCCGAACCCCGCTATAACCACGCCCTGAAACGCTAGCGCGTACCAGAACCGCGCCTCGGCCGTGTAGGCGGGGGTCTCGAAGACATAGCTGCCGACGAGCAGGAGCGCCATGCCGATGGTCAGCTGCCCGAGCATCAGCTTGCCCTCGGACACCCTCTGCGCGAAGTTGGATATGAAGATGATCCGCATCCCCAGCAAGGCGGCGGATATCAGGCTAAGAACGTCGCCCAGCAGGGAGACGCCCTCGGACGCGCCGCCGCCGTCTCCGAGAGCTATCGCTAGAACGCCGCCGTAAGACAGCGCCATTGCGAGAACCTTCCAGCGCGTCAGCTTCTCGGACGGGATGAGCGCCTGCGCTATCGTCGCCGTCCATATGGGCATGGTGGAGCTAAGCGCGGCGCCATGCCCCGCCGAAGTGAGGTCTTGCCCGATGTTCATAATGACGAGCTGCGCCGAGAACATCGCGCCCAGCGTGAGGAGCGGAACGACCTCGCTCCGAGCGATAGTGAAAGACTCGCGCCGCGCCGCCATGTACGCCAGCGTGACCGCGCCGCCGAGCGCGAACCGCATCCAGCCTATCTGGAGCGGAGGGGAGTACTCCAACGCCGCCTTGATGCTGACGTTGTTGCCGCCCCACAGGATGGCGAGCAGCAGCGAGAAGGCGCTGGGGATAGGCCCCGCCGGGCTGCGGGTGTCGCCCTGCGGCGCGCGCTCGGCGGATTCGGCGGATGTGGCTGCGGCGCTCGTGGCGATTACCTGCTTGGCGAAAGATGCTGCTTGCGCGCGAAAGAGCCTCCAGCGGTTGCCGGAGGCTCTTTCGCATCATTGTCGTGGAGGCGACGGGCGGATTCGAACCGCCGAATAGGGGTTTTGCAGACCCCCGCCTTAGACCACTTGGCTACGTCGCCCCGCTTGCGCCTGAAGCGCTGGATTTCGGATTTGGTGCCGAGGGGGAGACTCGAACTCCCACAGCCATTATGAGGCCACAGCGCCCTCAACGCTGCGTGTCTACCAATTCCACCACCTCGGCAAGCTGAGAAGCGCGGCGAGCCGCGCGCGTCATCCCATCCGCCGCTTCTAGGTTGCCGTCAATTATACCGTTGGAGCGGCGGGGTTGTCTACTGCTGGGCGGAGATCCGCTCGAACATGATTGATAGATAGTTGCCGCCGCATCCGGTTGGCTGTAAACTAATGTTCACGAGTTGCAACAATTCTAGCTGGCAAAGGTTGCGTATGGCTATGAAGAGACGATGCGCCGTGCGCATCAGACGGGTGCCGCGTCGGTCCGTCTGGCACGGCGTTGCGCGCATCTTCGACTTCACAGGGTCGCTGAACGCGCGTTCGAGGTCGATTCCATCAGCCGCCGACGCGGACAGCCGCGCGCTGTGGATGGACTGGAAAGCTATCGGCGATGACATGTGGACGGTCATGGGACGTCATCCGGTAGACGAATTCTCTGAATGCGCCTGCGAGCGTGATTCGAAAATTGGCTAATGAGCAACAGCCCCTAGCTGAGCAACCTAGTTCCGATGCTCAACCTCCTAGTGTACCTAACAGTACCGGTCAGCCCGAGGATCAAGCTCCCCTAGATGAACCGCGCGTCATTGCTCGTCAAGAGATGATGTGGTACGGCCCATTGCCGCCGCCTACTGAACTTGCCGCGTACAACGATGCTGTTTCAACTGGGGCAGAGCGAATACTCGCATTGATGGAACGTCAAGCGGACCACCGCATGGCTATAGAGACGAAAATAGTCGAATCCGATTACAAACTAGCCCAAATGGGACAATGGATCGGTTTGACAGTTGTCCTCGCTACCTTGGCGCTGGCAGGATACGCGGCTTATTTGGGCGCGGTCACCGCCGCTGTGACGATTGTCGGGGTCGACATTGTCGGCCTTGCCGCAGTGTTTGTCTATGGCAGCTTCTTCCACAAACGAGCCGTGCGTGAAATTCACGCAGAAAATGCGGATGCGCTTTCACAGGTCGATCATACAGCTCACGAATGAGCACTGCGCCTAAAATATGAGTTGGAGAGCCGCTCTCGCCAAGATGCCGCTGTTCATGCTGGCGCTTGCCGTGGTCATAGCTGCATTCTGCTACGGCGGACTCGTCGGCAGGTACGAGCTATTTCCCTTTTCGGTTATATCCAATGGAGTCAAGACCGCGCGAAATCTGCTGGACACGTGGGACATCGAGGACAGGGGCAGATTCTCCGCCGTGTCGCCGGACGAGGCAGCGCCGAACCGCATCCGATTCGTGGAGGGCAGTGCGCTGCGCGACCCAATTCTGTGGTACGGAGGCCGCTTCCAGTTCATGGATTACTGCCCGGATTCCGGCTGTATAGCAGTCGAGTACGAAACGAACGGCGAAGTCGCGCGCGTCTGGCCATTGCAATTCGATGATCTGGAAGAGGCATTCCACGCCTTTTCCGACGACGACAACGAGTTCCCCATAGAGCTGTCTCCAAACTTCTCGTTCGCCAGAGACGTCCGCCCAATAGGGATCTCCCAATTCGCGAATGGGGACTTGCTTGTGACGTTCGTCTCCGAAACAGACGTCGCCTTCCCTTACAGCGTAGGCGTGGCTAGAGTGGACGGCAACGGGCATCCCCTCTGGGCTAGGCGCGACCTCAGCCACCACTGGCCCAGCATGACCGACGGCGATATCGCGCTCGTTCCAGGATTCGATATTGGCGCGGAGCCGATCTCGGTCGAGATAGCCCCTGACGCGGGGGGGGGGGGGGCTTCGAGCTAACCTGCCCTGACGGCAAATTCGTGTTGGACACGGTGAACTTCATCGATGGGGATGGGCGGCTGCTGAAACGCTTCCACATTATGGACGCGCTGCTCGAATCTCCGTTCGCGCCCGTTCTGAGGGGAGCAAATCCCTGCGACCCCATTCATCTCAACCACGTCGTCAGGCTAGAAGAAAACGCCGGCGACGCATGGGGCGCGGACGCGGGCGATCTCGTGGTCTCTCTGAGGAACCTGAGCGCGTTCGCCATTCTAGACGGCGAATCCGGCGGCGTGAAGCGACTGGTCAGGGGGAGCTTCTTCCAGCAACATAGTGTGCGGCATCTGGAAGGCTCCACCTTCATCATGTTCGACAACCACGGCAGCGACGGGAGCAACGGACCTTCGCGGCTGCTCATGGTCGATCTCGCCGACGGCTCCGAGACTACCATTTTCCCCAACGACAAAACCCCCGAAGACTTGCGGCTGTTCTCGAGAATCGAGGGCAAGATAGACATCTCTCCAGACCGCAGCAGGGCGATAGTCGTGTTCGCGCAAGGCACAGCGGTGGAAGTGCGCCTTTCGGATGGAGAGGTCCTGAACATCTTCGAGAATCTCCACGACGTTTCCGGTCTGGAGCAGTTCGGCGAGGAGCGACGCGAAAAATCCGCCATATTCAAAATGTTAGGGTTGGACTACGCGCGCCAACGAACGGGAGCGAACGAATGAGCATAGAAATTCTGGCATCCCTCGCCGAGCCGAGCGTCGTCGATTCGGCGAGGGAGATAGCAAAGGCATACGTAGGCCCCGGCGCGGGGCTGTCCGCCATCGGCGCGCTCGCGGCGCTGATAGGCGCGGGCGGAATCATGCTAGTCGGGTTCGTGTGGTATCCGCTCAAGAAGCTGTTGCGTAGACGCAAGCCTGAGCGCGTCGAAGACGCGGACGAGACAGCCAACGCCCGATAGACCTTTGCCCGCGGACGGCTTCCAAAACCGATACTCCCTCGCCGACAGGCTGCTGCACCGCTTGGCGTTCTCGACAATCGAGGCTCAGAAGGGGCTTGCCGACATGGAAGACCGCATCTACGCGGAACGGTTCGCGCGCGTCGAAATAGACAAGCCCGTGTTCGTCACGTCGCTGCCCCGCGCCGGCACTACGCTCTTGCTAGAGCTGATAGCGTCCCTGCCCTATTTCGCGGCGCACACATACAGGGACATGCCGTTCCCGACGATCCCGCTGCTGTGGGAATCCATCTCGCGCCCCTTTCGGAAGGACTCCGCCCCCGTCGAGCGAGCGCACGGCGACGGCATGAGCGTAGGCTACGATACGCCCGAAGCGTTCGAGGAACTGCTGTGGCGCGCGTTCTGGGGGAGAAAGTATCGAGAAGACCGCATAACTCTTTGGAGCGCCGACGACCGCGACGCCTATGACGAATTCGAGCCATTCCTAAAGAACCACGTTCGCAAGCTGATAGCGGCGCGCGCCGACGGCGCGTCGGATGCGGCGCGATACGTGTCTAAGAACAACGCCAACATATGCCGCATTCCCCACATCGCGCGGATGTTCCCGGACGCTATCATACTCGTTCCGTTTCGCAACCCGCTCTATCAGGCGGCTTCCATGCTGCGCCAGCATACGCGCTTTCTGGACATTCACGCGCGCGACGAGTTCGCGCGGCGTTATATGGAATACATCGGACACTTCGACTTCGGCGCGAACTTCAAGCCGATAGACTTCGGCAACTGGCTAGACGCCGAACAGCCGCCCCCGACGCGCGCCGCCGACTTCTGGCTGAGATACTGGCGTGCCGCGTTCGAGCATATCCTATCCAACGCCGTCGAGAACGTCGTTCTAACGAGCTACGACGTTCTCACAGATTCCCCGTTCGATTCTCTGCTAAGCGTAGGGCGCGCGATAGGGCTGGATAGAGCGGAAGACCTCGCGGAGAAAGCGCCGAGACTGAGAGCGGCATCCGCCTACGATCCCGACGAGCTAGGGATAGACCGCGCTCTGCTAAGAGACGCGCTAGCCGTTCACGACGGGTTGATGGAATTTGCCGTGAACCGGGCTTGAGCCACTGGGGAGCGTCTGAGAGACTCCCTTCATGCGAAAGCGTCTAGCCGCTTCCTATTGTCAGAATCAGGATTTGCATGATTCTGACGAGTGGATACGAACGGGGCTTTTCTCACATCCCCAGCTAGATCCGTCCGCTTCACTCCGCCGCCAGCGTGAACTGCGCGGTTCGCCGCCAGAGGTCTACGCCGTGCAGCTTCAGGTTCACCGTATCGCCCGGTTCCACGGAGCCGGGCAGCGCGGCGCGGGTTCGGATGGGCCACTCCACAAGCTCCAGCGTCGCGGCGCGCCTGCCCGGGTTTTCTAGCGCGATAGCGGCGTGGACGCTCTCCCCGCCGTTCGCCTCCGCTTCAATACGGCGCGCGTCTAGCCACTTCAGGAAGAACCGCAGCCGTCGCCCGTTCTCGATTCTTCGCATCTGCCGCATCTGCATATCGGCGCGGTGGGCTACGGAGGTTATCGCGTCGGCGTCGTAGAGCGTCTCCCCGCTGCGGAGGTGGTGCGATATTTGCCGCTGAACGACTAGATCCGCGTAGCGGCGCAGCGGCGAAGTCGCCTGCGTGTAGGCGTCTACGCCCAATCCGCCGTGCGGCGCAGGCTCTACGCCCACCCTCGCGGCGGTGAGGCGGCGCGTTATCAGGTGCGTCCTCAGGGGCCCATCTTCCACCTGCGCCATGATGTCCGACACGTCCGGCAGCGCCTGCGATCTGAACGGCGCGGGCAGATCGCGCTCGGCGCAGTAGCGCGCAAGCAGCGAGTTGCATAGCACCATGCACTCCTCGATCATGCTGCGCGCGGGCGCGATTCGCGGAACTACGCGCACTGTTATCCCGCCGTCCGCGTCCACTTTGACGGACAGCTCCGCGCGCTCCAGCCTCAGCGCTCCCCTGCTCTCGCGTCGAGCGCGCAGCGCGCGCGCCAGCCTATCCAGCGCGCTAAGCTCGGCGTGCATCGGTAGCGATGCGTCGGCTATCGCGGCGTCCGCCTGCTCGTAAGACAGCGCGACATCGCTCCGAATGACGGATTGCGACGCGCTCCAGCCGACTATCTCGCCATCGCGAGAGAGATCGACGAACACGCTCACAGCCGCGCGCGTTTCGGATGGGTTCAGACTGCCGCATCCCGCAGACACCGCGGGCGGCAACATGGCGATGCCGCCATCCGGCAGGTACAGCGACGACATGCGGCGGTCCGCCTCCACGTCCAGAGCAGAGCCGCGCGGGATGAGCGCGCCGGCGTCGGCGATGTGTATGCCCACGCGGTGAACGCCGGCGGCAAGCGGCTCTATTGAGAGCGCGTCGTCGCGGTCGCGGGTGTCGGCGTCGTCTATGGTGAGCGTAGTCAACGCGGTGAGATCGGCGCGGCGGCTGTCGACCGTCAGCGGCGCGGCGCTTATCGCGTCCGCCTCGACGAGCGCGGCTTGGGGGAACTCCGCCGATATATCGTCGCGCTCCAGCTCTAGGCATTCGTCTTCGTCCATCAGCCCTAGCGCGACGAACCGCTCGAACGCCGCGCGCTGAGCGTCTCGCCCGCCGGCTCCGGCGTCCGCTAGGAATCGCTTGGCGAACGTCGCGCGCGGGTAGTCGTCGCCGTGAACCACGAACGCGCGCAGCTGCGATAGGATGGATGTTTGGTGTGACGTGAGCGCGTCCGGAAGCGCGCCGTCTCGGATGGCTGCGGATAGGCTTTCGGCGTCCGCCGTTCTCTGCGCCTGTCGCTGACGCCGCTCGATTGTCGCGGATACGGTCTCGCGGTCTTTCGGCAGAAAGTGGCTGCCGTCCTGCGCGAATCGCAAATCGTCCGCGAGCAGGTGGAAGAGCAACCCGACTTGCTGCGCCGCCGACGGCGCGCCGCCCCAGTAGAGTTCGCCGATGTCATCGAGCGTGAGCGCGTCGCCGTCGTCGCAAACGATGTCCCACAGCTCTTCGAGGTCCAGATCGTCCGCTACCGCCTCGGCTTGTTGGCGCAGGCGCTCTACGTCGTCGAATCCGTTGGCGTTCAGCCCCGTCTCGTGAATCAGGCGCGATACGGGAAGGCGCGCCTCGCGGTTGCGCCCGATGGCTAGCCGCAGCCTGTTGGAGCGCGTCTCAATAAACCGCGCCAGCCGCGCGCCCGCGTCCAGCCGCACTACCACTATATCGCCCGCTTGCACCGGAGGATTCGGCTCGCCTAGCTCGGCGAGGGCAGGCTTGGGACGACCCGCTCGACGAGCAATCGCATAGACTCCCGCCAGCTGTCGTATGGCTGCCACTCGTGTCCCATCGCCAGCAGCGTTCCGAAACCGCCGACGTCCTCGTAGAGCGTCGTCAGCTTTTCCGCCACGTCGTCCGGGCTGCCCACTACGAAAACGTTGTCGATGAGATACTCGACATCTACGTCCGAATCGGGCATGTCGGGATCGACCTTGAACAGGTCGAGCATCCCCATCTTGGGCATCAGCCGCAGGAAGTACTGCTCGAAGTCGCGCGCCAGCACGCCTTCGAGCGCCTCTCGCCGCGCCCGCTCGGTGGTATCGGCAACGTAGATCTCGCGCGCGATGCGCCAGTCCGCGCGATTGGGCGTCCGTCCCGCCGACGCCGCGCCGCGCTCCACCGCGTCCCAGTGGGTGGACAGGATGCGAGACGGCACTAGGTTGATGCTCATGGGAATCCAGCCGCGTTCGCCCGCCAGTATGAGCGTGTCGGAGTTGGGCGACACGCCCGCGACGCCGATGGGCGGGTGCGGCTTCTGATACGGCGCGAGATGGAAGCGCAATCCGTACTCGTCCACAGGCTCCGGGATAGTGAACCGCCAATGCTTGCCCTCATAGACGCCGGGCTGCGGGTCTTCCCAGATGCGGAGTATCGTGTCTATGGAATCGCGCGTCATTTGGCGATGGTCGTTGCCGCGCGGATCGAACCCGAACACCTCGAAATCGCCCGGGAAGCCGCCCGAACCGACGCCCCACTGGAACCGCCCCTTCGCCATGTGGTCTAGCTGCGCGATGCGGTGCGCTATCATGAACGGGTTGTGGTTGGGCATACAGGTGACGCCCGTGCCGAGCTTGATGCTGTCCGTGCGGGCGAGCGCGTTGGCGATGAACACGTCCGGCGCGGGGATGTTCTCCCAAACGGTGGTGAAATGCTCGCCTATCCAAGCCTCGGCGTATCCTAGCTCGTCGAGAACTTCCAGCTGGTGGAGGTCATCCTCCAGCGTCTGGGTGATGTTCGAGCCGGGCGGGTGCAGGGGCATGGTGAAGAAGCCGGCTTGCATGGGGGGTATCCTCTCGCTAAAGCTCTATGACGAAGTTGGGGTTGCTCCAATTCTCGCGGAACGTCGCCAAGTCTTCCAGCGGGTTGTCTTTGATGATTCTGAGAATGCCTTCCAGCGACGCTTGCAGATGCGCCGCGTCTCCGCTCTCGACCGCGGAGTGGAGCAGCGAGTAGAACTCTTCCAGAGCCGAGCGGCGTTCGGCGAACCGATGCTCGAAGTAGGCGAGCAGGCAATCCCGCTCGTGGTTCAGCGCGGTCACTAGGATGTCGCGTTTGGCTCTGATGTACTCGCGCTGAGTCTTCTCCGCTTGGTGCGCCTTCAGGTACTCGACAGCCGCGTCTAGCGCCATAGCGGCGGCTTGGCGTCCGAAAGCTGCGCCTGCGGATGCGGCGAATGTCGCCATGTCAGTCTCCTTATCGGTCTAGCCCTCCGGCAATTGCTTGGGGGCGGCGTCCATATCGAGCAGCTCAGACAACGCTTTGGCGGCTAGATATACTCTGTGGACATCTTTCAGATCATCTAGCGAAGCCAGTCTCAAAACGTCTTCGAGCGCCCGATGGATATTGCCGAGGGCTTTGGACACTTCTCGCGTTCGACTCCGAACGGCGGTCACTTCTGCTCTGTGCCTGCCCATCTCAGCTTCAGCCTCTTCCATCTCGGCAATCGCTTCTTCGATCCTCCCCTTCTGTTTCCATGCCTGTATTCCCGCTATCACTGCGGGCAAGATAGCCAGAGGAGCCAGCGCGATGTTCGCAAGAAGCAGTGTCCCTGCCGCCATTCCGCCGCCGCCCGCCGCCAATGCGCCGCCGCCCAGCCAAGCGAGAGCGGCATTGCGAGCGGCGATTCCCGCCAGCCCGCTTATGGCAGCGCCTGTGGATGCGACTCCGTAGATAGACGCTGCCGCATACGCGCCGGCGGACGCCGCCGCTCCTATGCCGGCTCCGCCTACGACCCCGCCCGCCGCGCCGGCGGCGAGGTTGCGGAGAGTAACGACCACATCTTTCAACTCGGCGAACTGCTCGGCGGTGATTCCGTAGTTCACGTTCCACGACCGATCTTTCACATTCGCCCTTTTCAGGAAGTCGGCGGCTTTCTTGAGCGTATCCAGAGCCGCGACGCGCTGTAGGTGGAGATCCCACATCTCCGAGTTCACCTCGCGCACGAAATCTTCGTAGCTCCGGCGGCGCGCCTCATATTGGGTTCGGCGCTGTTCGTAGCGCCTTTTGTCTCTTCGCGCCCTCCTCATCCAGATAAGCGTGCCTGCGGCTCCGGCGGCGCCAATTCCAATTCCAATCGCGATTAGCGGAAGCGGCATACCTGATTCCTCCTCATTTCATGCTTCTCCACGTTCACGGCCAGACAATTCTATCATCAGGTTCACGAATCTTCTACCAAATTCCAAGCTCGCCGATAGCTCATGCTCACTCAGATTGCCTGTATAGAAATGGTTGTGCAATTTGGTTACTATATACTGAAATCCGTGAGTAAGCTCGCGGTCTAGGCGATATGCGCGTTCCAGACGTTCGAGGATTCGTCGTCTGTTTCGGTTGCTGCGCGCATGTCTTGGGCCGCTGCGATGGTTGGCGGCATCGATGACTTGCGCCACTGCGCCCCATATGACCTCTGCGGCTGCCATACCCATTCCCGATTCGGTCAGCATCTCCTCAGCGCGCATGAATGTCTCAGCCGCCGCAATGTGATCTTCATAGTTCACTCGGGTCCGCGCTCCAGCGCGGCTTTCTCGATCAGATCGGCGACGAACGTTTTGACTGATTTTCGTCCTATATGTATCTCGTCGTCTTCCCACTGAGATTCAGGGTAGTCCTCGATCCACCATGCCCCATCTGCGTAGTCCTTGAAGTACTTGGCTGCGCTATACGGAACGAAGTGCGACATGCCATCGTAGGCCTCGAGCTTGTTGCGCTTGTCGAAAACCATGCCGTCCATCCGGTAAACCGCTTCGGCTATGTCGTCGTCTGTCTCGGCGGGCAAGCCCCGCGCTTCGGCTGCGGCGGCTATGGCGGCGCGCGCGGCTTCCCACATCAGGCGCGAGCCTTCTCGTTTGTCGCCATCGCAGTCGAAAGCGCGGTCCGCGGCGGCGAGCAGCCGTCGCGTTTCCAGCGCGCAGTCTTGCATAGACGCGGCATTCGTTGTTTGCATGAGACGCTCCCACTTCAGTAGAGAGACAGGTAGGAGAGGGTTGCGTCGAATCCCCACCCGCTCCCTATTCTAACACGCGCGCCCGCTCCCTGCTTGCCCCTGCCGCATCCAGCAAATATGAGGAGTCCGCCCACCCCGCCGCGCCATTCTATGAGGATGCGGTTGCGCGGCGCATCATGAGCAGGCTGTCCGACCTGGGGCTGTCTCCGCGTCGAGACGAATTCGGCAACATGATTGCGCGATACTCGAACGACGACGGGGGCGTCCACGCTCGGCGGCGTTCCGATTGCGTATCTGTTGCGCCCCGCATGCGCGCGGCGGACGATCTGGCGGGATGCGCGGCGGCGCTGCAAGCGGCGTATTCACGCGCGCGGAGGAAGGCGGGGCTATTCGAGGATTGGCTAATCTGGTCGGATACGCGGTGAACCGAATCGCTTGCATTCACTAAGCCTCGATGCTAATATAATGGCTCATCCGCCCCTCGCGCAGTACGTTGCGCTCCCGGCATAGCCGGCGATCCTGAGCGCAGCCGATCCCTTGGGGCTTTCTCTTTGCCTACATTCATAGACTCGCCCAACATGCCCAAAGTTGCAATCCTGATCGACGGCGGATATTTCCTGAAGCGGTTGCCGCGTGTCAGAAGAGGCATCGATGTCTCAGACCCTAGCGCTGTCGGAAATGCAATCAGGCAGTTGGTCAGGAGTCACCTCGACCAGTTGAATAAAATATATGAAACACCAAATTTCTATCGACTTCTGTATCGCTGCTTTTTCTACGATGCTTATCCGTATAAGAACAAAGCGCATAGCCCTATAGAAAAGCGCGCAATCGACTACAGCAATCTTTCGCAACCAGTTGTTCGACTATCTACGCCGACAACGCAACTTTGCTCTGAGACTGGGAGAGGTAAAGAAACAGGGCGATGCTTCATGGATACTGAAACCCACGCCACAAAGGAGACTCATCAGGGGAGAAATACAGGTGTCGGACCTCACAGATTCGGACTTGTTCCCAATTTACGCCAGAAAGGGGTAGATATGAGGATTGGTCTTGATATCGCTTCTCTTACGTTGAAGAAGCAAGTCGATCTTATTGTCCTCGTCTCTGGCGATAGTGATTTCGTATCCGCAGCCAAGCTAGCCCGACGCGAAGGCGTCCAATTCATTCTGGATCCACTGTGGCAGAATGTGTCGCCGGAGCTACTAGAACACATAGACGGTTTGACAAGCGGTTTTGCAAATCCATCTGATGCAAATGGCTAGAAGCAATCCCCTAGACATCCTAGCCGATCTCGCATCCCACCCCGCAGCGCCGTTCCACGAAGATGCGGTCGCGCGGCTGCATTCGATCGTGTATGACTTGAATCGCCGCGCCCCATACGACTTCGACAGTCGCCATATCCATTCCCAATTCGCTTAGCGCATCCTCAGCGCGCATGAATGCGGCAGCCGCCTCGACGTGTTCTTGGTAGTTCACCGGGATTTGCGCTTGGACGCTGCCTTGCCAGTCAGCTTGGCAATAAACCTCTTTGCGGATTTTCTACCTGCATCGAACTCGCAGTCGTCCCACTGGAATTCGGGATAATCCTCTACCCACCACGCTCGTTCGGCGTAGTCCTTGAAGTATCTGGATACGCCATATGATCGAGAGTGCGCTAAGCTGTCATAGGATTCGATCTTCCCTTCACCGAAGACTATGCCGTCCATTCGATACACCGCTTCGGCTATGTCGTCGTCTGTCTCGGCGAGCAAGCCCCGCGCTTCGGCTGCGGCGGCTATGGCGGCGCGCGCGGCTTCCCACATCAGACGCGAGCCTTCTCGTTTGTCGCCATCGCAGTCGAAAGCGCAGTCCGCGGCGTCTAGCAGCCGTTGCGTTTCCAGCGCGCGGTCTTGCATAGGCGCGGCATCCGTTGTTTGCATGAGACGCTCCCGCTTCAGTAGAGAGACAGGTAGGAGAGGGTTGCGTCGAATCCCCGCCGAGCCCTATTCTAACACGCGCATATACCCCCTGCTCGCCCTGCGATTCCAAGGAGTCCCGCCGTGCCAGCGAACGACGCCGCCCTAGACATCCTAGCCGATCTCGCATCCCACCCCGCCGCGCCGTTCCACGAGGATGCGGTCGCGCGGCGCATCGTGGAACGGCTGTCCGGCATGGGACTGTCTCCGCGTCGGGACGAGTTCGGCAACGTGATTGCGCGATACTCGAACGCCGACGGGGACGACCCGCCCATCGCGTTCGTGGCGCACATGGATCACCCCGGATTCGAGATAGACGAGGTTGACGACGAGGGAGCTATAGGCGTCGCGCTAGGCGGCGTTCCGCTTGCGTCGCTGTCGCGCCCAGCCGATACGCTTATCCTGACGCCGGACGGCCGCAGGATGCGCGCGCGAACGGCGCCGTTCGACGCGGACGCGCGACGGGTGCGGTTCGAGCTGGACGACAAAGACGCCGAGATAGCGCCGCGAACCCCCGCGGTGTTCGACCTGCCGGATTTCGAGCTGGACGGCGACTTCATCCGAATGCGCGCGGCGGACGATCTGGCGGGATGCGCGGCGGCGCTGGCGGCGCTGGAGCGGCTCGCGGCGAGCGACGCTAAGGCGGACGCATTCGGCGTATTCACGCGCGCGGAGGAGGGCGGGCTGTTCGGCGCGCGCCTGATGGCGGAGGCTCGGACGCTGCCGCCAGATACGCTGGTAGTATCCATAGAGTCCAGCCCGCTGATTCCGGGCGTTCGGCAGGGCGATGGGCCTGTCATCCGAACGGGAGACGCGCTCTATACGTTCGACGCGGAGGCGGAACAGGTCTTGATAGTGGCGCGCGAATCTATCAGACGGCGCGATCCAGCCTTCAAGTGTCAGCGGCAGCTTATGAGCGGCGGCGTATGCGAGGGGACGGCTTTCGCGGTGTGGGGATACCGCGCCACGGGCATGGCGTTTCCGCTGGGCAACTACCACAACGCCACTACGAACCTGCGCGATCCGGAGTCCGGCATCGGCGCGGAGTACATCCGCGCGGACGACTTCCTAGGCGGAGTGGATCTGCTCGCGGAAGCGGCGGTCAGCGTATCCAAGCGCGGCGACTCGCCGGCGCGCGAGCGCGTTCGGCAAGTTCCCGCGGAAGTCAGGGAGCGGATGATGGCGGATCGGCTTCGCTGACGTCCCAGCCGTCCAGCGTCCAATAACCCGCTCGCGGCAGATCCGACGCCGTTGGCAGCCCCTGCGCCCTCTTGAGCCGCTGGATGTTGAACAGGTGGGTTATCTCCTCGAAGTAGACGTGGCGGACCGAGCCTTCCAGCAGCATCGTTACTGTGCTGGGGTCGTCTTCGGATGGGACAATGCCCGTCGGATGCGCCGCTATCATCAACGCCCAGCTTTCGTTGAGGGTCAAGCTCACCGAGCGCCCACGCAGGAATCCGACGCTGTGGGATGCGAGCGCACGCCGCATGAGATCGATCCCTTCGCGCAGCTTGCCGAGTATCGTCGGCAGGTCATGGTACTTCGAATCGTCCATCCGACGGTCGTTCGGAGAGTCCGCCAGCCCCTTCACGTCTTCCACGCCGTGATCGCCGTTCGGATACAGCTCGTCTCCCCATCGCAGGATGAGCCATCGGTAGATGAGCGAAGCCATGTGGCTCAGCTGAACGCGGATGCTCCATTCCGCCCAGCCGTATTCGTCGGATGTCCAGTCTAGCTGAGCGTCCGTCAAACCATCCGCTTCGGCGGCGATTAGCTCGTACAGCGTATCGAACTCCGGGAACAGCGCGGATGCGGGGGATTCGTCTGTTATGGGATGATGGGTCATGCGGGGGCGCCCTTAGCCAACGCCGCCTTCAGGTGTTCGAGCGACAGGTTGCCGCCGCTGGCGACTAGCGCGACTTTCTTGCCGGCTAGCCTGTCCTCTATCTTCAGCGCGCCCGCGAGCGACGCGGCGCCGGCGTGTTCTATCAGGTTGTGCGTCTCTTCCAAGTGCGCGACTATGGCGCGGTTCATCTCGTCTTCGCTCACTAAGATGAAGTCGTCCAGCTTCTCGCGCAGGATGCCGAGCGGAAGCTCGTATCCGGAGCCGGTCGCCAAGCCCTCGGCGGACGAGCGCATGGGCGCTTCCACCACGCGCCCCTCTCGCCACGACAGATACATCGCGGGCGCCTGCTCCGCCTGCACGCCGATGACCTCGATGTCTGGGTTGATCGCCTTGGCTGCGATGCACGCGCCGCTAGCGCCGCTGCCTCCGCCGATGGGGACGACTATGACATCCACGTCTGGCAGGTCTTCCAGTATCTCCAGCGTGTAGGTGGCTACGCCCGCTATCAGGCGCGGCTCGTTGACGGCGTGGATGTATCGGAATCCCTCTTCTTTGGACATCCGCTCTATGTGTTCGCGCGATTCGTCGAAGAAGTCCCCGTAGTGGATCACCTCCGCGCCGAGTCGCCGCATCGACGCTACCTTGCCCGGGTTGGCGTTCATCGGCACGGCGACGTATGCCTTGGAGCCGAACACGCTCGCGGCGTAGGCTATGGATTGCCCGTGATTGCCGCTGGAGGCGGTAGCCACTCCCCTATCCAGCTCGTCGCGCGAGAGCTGCGACAGCAGGTTGACGCCGCCGCGCATCTTGAACGCGCCGAGCCGCTGGTGGTTTTCGTGCTTTACGTACACCTCCGCCGCGCCTATCAGCTCTTCCAGCCCGATGTATCGGTGCAGCGGCGTGCGGGTCACGTAGCCGGCGATGCGTTTCTTCGCCTTTATCACGTCTTGAAATGTGGGGGGCTGCAAGTGGTTCCTCCATGTCTTTCGTGCGCGGGGCGGGTTGCAACCGCGGCGGGATAGTTGCCTGAATCAGGGTTTTCGAGGGTTATAGGGTGCGCGCGATAACAGTCGTCCTGATAATCCCAAAATCCTGTGAATCCTGATTCGGACAACGGATTTGCGATACATCCTAATAAGAATACCCGTTCAGCCGCCTTCCGCGAAAGCTCAGCCGCGTATCGTCGCGCTGTGGTAGGATTGCGCCGATGCGGCATTGGCGCGATTCGAGGCCGGAGGCTGGCAACATGGTTGCGACGACGACAAAGCGAGCGGCAAACCCCAAAATAGAGACGGGGCGAAAGACGGTGTACAGCGCGGGCGGCGTAGTGGTGTCCATATCGCCGCTGGCGGCTACGGCGGGCGTTCGCGTTCTGGCGGACGGCGGCAACGCCTTCGACGCGGCGATTGCGACGGCGGCGGTGGAGGCGGTTACCGTGCCGCCGGCGTGCGGAATCGGCGGCGAGCCGTTCGCGCTGCTGTACGACGCCAAGAGCGGCAAGCTCCACGGGCTGAGCGGCAGCGGCAAGGCGCCGCGAGCCGCGTCGCGGGGGTGGTTCGTCGAGCGCGGATACCGACACATGCCGCTGGAAGGCCCGCTCGCGGCGGCGATTCCCGGCGAGATACTGGCGTGGGAGCAGATAGCGGAGCGATTCGGCTCGCGCCCGCTGGCGTCGCTGCTGGAGCCAGCTATCGGATACGCCGAAGACGGGTTCGCCATCAGCGAGCAGCTGGCGGGCGGATTCGCGGCGCTCAACGGCAAGCTGGCGAAGTTTCCGGACTCGCGCGAGATATTCACACGCGACGGGCGCCCCCTCTTGGCTGGCGATAGGCTCGTGCAGACGAACCTCGCGCGCACGCTGAAGGCGGTGGCGCGAGGCGGCGCGGAGGCGTTCTACAAGGGCGACATCGGGCGCGAGATGGCGCGCGCGATTCAGGCGGCGGGCGGCTTGTACACAGCGCAAGAGATAGCCGAACACGAAAACGAGTGGCGCTCGCCGCCCATCTCGACCACGTACAGGGGGAACGCGGTCTACGAAACCGCGCCGCCGTCGCAGGGGCTTGCGCTGCTGGAGATATTGAACATCCTAGAGGGGTTCGATCTCAGCGCGATGGGCTTCTACACCGCCGAATCGGTTCATACGATGGTGGAAGCGAAGAAGCTGGCGTTCGCGGACCGCAACCGCTACGCGGGCGATCCGAGATTCGTGGAGACGCCGCTCGAAGAGATGCTCTCCAAGCGGTTCGCGGCGCGGCGACGGCGAGAGATAGGCGAGCTTGCGGGCAGCTACGAGGGCGGCGAAGTCGCGCCGCCGCTCGCTGGCGACGGCAACACTAGCTATTTCTGCGTAGTGGACGCCGACGGCAACGCGGTTTCGTTCATCCACAGCCTTTCGATGGGCTTCGGCAGCGGGTTCGTTGCGGGAAGCAGCGGCGCGTTGCTGAACAACAGGATAGGGCGCGGCTTCAGCCTAGTAACGGGGCATCCCAACGTAATCGAGGGCGGCAAGCGCACGATGCACACGCTCAACGCCTATATGGTCATGCGCGGCGGCGCGCCATACCTAGTCGGCGGCACTCCGGGCGGAGACAAGCAGATAGCTTGGAACGCGCAGGTCATATCCAACGTCCTCGACCACGGCATGAGTGCGCAGGAAGCCGTAGAAGCGCCGCGCTGGACGTCCTCGCCCGGCACGGACCCGCACACTGTGGACGACCCATTCACGCTGGAGCTGGAAGGCGGCATGGACGCGCGCGAGGTCGCCGACTTGCGCGCAAGAGGGCATGACGTGATAGAGCGTGACGGGCGCGTATTCGGCGGCTCGGCGAAGCTGATAGCGATAGACCCCGCGACCGGCGTTCGCACCGCCGGTTCGGACCCACGCACCGATGGCCACGCCGCGGCGGTGTGAGCGGGGCGACGCGAATTATCACAGATTCAGCCGTAATATAGGAGGCTGAAATCGATGCCTGTTCCACCACAGCGACGAATGCACCGCCCAATCCTAGAGATAGTTGGCAACGCAGGAGATATAGTATCTCTCCAATATATCAGGGCAGCTCTTAGCGAACATTTCTCGTTGACTGAGATTGATTTGTCGGAAACTGTGCCATCTGGCTCAACAACGAGGTTCGAAAATCGCATGCGCTGGGCAATTTCCAAGCTGAGAGGCGCAGGACTATTGCACTCACCTGAGCGATCTCGATTCCAAATCACCCCAGAAGGACGGGAATTTCTCGCAACGCACACAGGTCATATTACAGCCGGACAGTTGGACGAGTTAGCTAGAGACAGGAAGAGACAGGAACAGATCAGGCTCGAATACCTCAGCGCCCCAACGGACGACGGGATCTCGGACGAGTCAATTAGAGACGGAAACAGATCATCGGACACTGCGGGAGCATCTCATACGAACGATTCCCGCAGAGACGATTCCACTGATGTTACTCCAGACGAACAGATAGGGACGCTTTACGAGGAATTGAACAACAGACTTGCTGACGAACTATTGGAGAGTGTGAGAGAAGTAACGCCTGACCGCTTCGAAAGATTGGTAGTCGACCTGCTCGAAAAAATGGGCTACGGAGAAGGCGAATCGGTTGGAGGCAGCGGCGATAGAGGAATAGACGGCATAATCGATCAGGACCCGCTGGGGCTCGAAAAGATATACATACAAGCAAAGCGCTGGCGGAATAAAGTCGGAGAACCTGAAATCCGCAACTTCTCCGGCAGCCTCGCAGCTAGAGGGGCGAGCAAAGGCGTGTTCATCACCACATCGTCGTTCAGTTCCACGGCGAAAGAAAGGGCCCATTTCATTTCGTCAGGAAACCAGATCATAAGCCTGATAGACGGCAGGGAGCTTGCCCGCCTGATGATCAGGCACAATGTGGGCGTTATCACCGAAATCACCTACGAAGTGAAGAAGCTGGACGAAAACTACTTCGCCGAAGGTTCGTAACTGCCGACTTAGGCTTCTGAGACCCGAACGAGCAGCGCCGTCCATCATCCCGCGGCTGGCGCGCTCCTCGATGCCGGACGCTCTGGATTCGGGGCATCCCAAGCCCGACGCGGGCGGCGCGGAAGCGCGCCTTCCGCATATCCCCCCGTAAATTCCAGCCGCGCCCGTTGCGCGCCGCGCCAATCATTAGTAACATCGCCCCAAGCCAAGCGCGAGGAGGCGCGATATGAACTTCGGCCTGCTATTCGAGATGCAGCGCCCTTACGAGGGCGGCGAAATAGATTGGAACACGCTCTACAAGGAGACGCTGGAACAGTGCGAGCTTGCGGACAACGTGGGGTTCGATAGGCTCTGGTTCGTCGAACATCACTTCCTGCTAGGGTTCTCGGGTTCGCCCTGCCCTGAGGTGATGTTCGGCGCGCTGAGCCAGCGCACGAAGAACATCCGCATCGGATTCGGCGTGTCCATACTGCCGCACGCCCACCCCGTGCGAATCGCGGAGCGCGTGGCGATGGTGGACCAGCTCACGGACGGGCGCGTCGAGTTCGGCACGGGGCGATCCAACGCCTACGAGCAGACCGGGCTGGGGGTGGACCCGCGCGACACCCGCGAGATGTGGGAAGAATCCATCTCCATGCTGCCCAAGATATGGCAGTCCGACGAATTCTCGTGGGAAGGCAAGTTCTGGAACGTGCCTTCCCGCCGCGTTCTGCCGAAGCTCGTCCAGAAGCCGCATCCGAACATGTACCTCGCCTGCACGCAGACGGCTAGCTTCGAGCTTGCCGCCAAGCGCGGAATCGGCGTGCTGTCGTCGGCGTCCTACGCCACATCGGTGCTGGCAGAACACGTGCGGACGTACAAGCGCAACATCGCCAACGCGGAGCCTGTGGGCAGCTTCACTACCAACTACTGGGCGAACAACGTTCACGCCTTCTGCGGACGCGACAACCAAGAGGCGCGCGAACTTGCCGCGCTGTCCATGAAGACGTTCTTTGGGCCTGACAAGCCGTATATAGCGGGGAGAGTCGGCGCTTACGAGGAGTTGTTGGAGGCGTGGGGCGGGGTGCCCGAACATCTGGAGGCGGACTTCGGGCGGTGGCTGCGACAGTCCGACGAGGATCATCAGCAGCGCGCGCAGGAAGTGGGCATATCGCTGGACTCCGGCCCCGGCGCGGCGCGCGCCGCAATCGCGGAGCTGGACGCCAACACTCTGGCGGACCGCGCCGTAACCATCGCGGGCGACCCGGAGAGCTGCATCCGCGCCATCCAGATGTACGAGGATATCGGCGTGGACGAGGTCATGATGATCGTCCAAACCGAGACCATCCCGCACGACAAGGTCATGAGCGCGATAGAGCTGTTCGGCAAAGAGGTCTTCCCCGCAGTGCGCGAGGCGTCGAAGGCGAAGGCGCCCGGCGCGGCGGACTGACGCGGATGTATAACGAAGCGAGCTACTGGAGCGAACCGCAGCTCGAATCCATACGCAAGATGCTGAACCCGCGCTCCATCGCGGTGGTGGGCGCGACCGAGCGGATGCAGTACGGCGGGCGCTTCCTGCGCGCCGCGATGCAGGCGGGCGACCGAGTGCGCGTCTACCCGGTCAATCCGCGATACGACGAGTTGCTGGGGAAAGAGTGCTACGCCAGCGTCCTAGATCTGCCGGAGCCGCCGGACACGGTGGGAATCATAGTGCCTTACCATCGCGTCATCCCCGTGCTGCGCGAAAGCGCGGCGCGCGGCGCAGGCTCCGCCATCGTCATATCCGCCGGCTTCTCGGAACGCGGCGTGGACGAGCGGCGCGATCTGCAAGCCGAGCTAGGCAAGGCTGCGCGCGAAAGCGGCGTGAGAATCTCCGGGCCCAACTGCCTCGGGCTTGCCAACATCAAGCAAGACATCTGGGCGTGTTCGTCGTCGCGGCTGGAAGGCGTCGAGCTGCGGAGCGGCGGCGTGGGGCTGGTATGCCAGAGCGGAGCGTCGGCGTTTGGGCCATTCCTGTCGCGCGCGGTCGGGCGCGGCGTCGGGTTCTCCTACATCGTATCCACAGGCAACGAAGCCGACCTCGAAGCGTCGGACTTCGGCAGGTTCTTGCTGGACGACGACGACACCAAAGTCATCGCCATGTTCATCGAGGGCTTCAAGAACGCGCGAAAGTTCCTCGCGTTCGCCAAGCTGGCGGCGGCGCGCGGCAAGCCAATCGTGGCGGTGAAGATAGGGCGATCCGAGCTTGGCTCGCGCGCCGCGCGCTCGCACACCGCCGCGCTGACCGGCGTGGACGAGGCATACGACGCGGCTTTCGCCCAACACGGCGTCATCCGCGTTCACGACTGGGACAAGCTGCTGGAGACGGCGCAGCTGCTCGCGGACGCGCCGCCGCCAAGCGCGCGAGGCGTCGCGCTCGTGTCCCACTCCGGCGGCGTCTGCTCGCTCACCGCCGACAACCTAGGCAACGCGGGGCTGGACCTGCCGCCGCTCTCGAACACCGCCAGAGACGCCATCGACGCCATTCTCGAAGGCTTCGGATGGGCGGCGAACCCCGCCGACATCACCGGACACGCGAGCCGAGACACGGTTCTGCCCATCATGGAGCATATGATACGCGAGCCGGCCGTTGGCGCGATGGTGATCGCAAGCTCGGCGTCGGAAGAGCAGGCTCGGCACGTGATAGACGTGCGCGACAGGCATGACAAGCTGGTAACCTTCCTGTACACGGGCAGCGAATTGGGCGCGTCCACAGGGCTGGACGCGCTGAAAGACGCGAGCGTTCCCGTCTTCCACAGCCCGGAGAACCTCGCCTCCGCGCTGCGGAGCTTCCACGACTATCACGCATGGCGGGAGCGCGCGGCGAAGCGCGGATTCGCGGACGCGCCGCCGATGACCGAACCGCAGCGACTCGCCGCCGAAGCGGTGTCAGCCAGCGGCGCGGACGCGCTCTCCGAACATGCCGCCAAGAAATTGCTCGCCGAATGGGGCATCCCCTCCCCTGTCGAGCGGCTGACGCGCTCGAAGGACGAAGCGCTGGACGCGGCGCGCGAGATAGGCTATCCCGTCGTTCTCAAGGCGGTATCCCCGCACATCCCCCACAAGACGGAAGCGGGCGCTGTGCGGCTGGGCATAGGCGGAGACCAACAACTTCGCCGGGATTACGACAGAGCGCTGACGAGCGTGGCGGCGAAAGCCCCCGACGCGCGCATAGACGGCGTTCTCATCGCGGAAACCATCGAGAGCGTCGCCGAAGCGATAGTCGGCATCGTTCGAGACCCGCAGCTAGGCCCAATTCTGCTGTACGGCATGGGCGGCGAGCTAGTCGAGATAATGGACGACGCGGCGCTGCGCGTCTGCCCCATCACCGAGCTAGACGCAATGGAGATGATAGATCAAGTTCGCGGCAGCGCGCTGCTGAACGGCTTTCGCGGCAGACCGCGCGCGGACGTCGGCGCGCTAGCGGAAACGCTGGTCAGCGTGTCGCATATGGCGGCTCAGCTGGAAGGAACGCTGAGCGAGCTGGAGATCAACCCTCTGGCGGTCTTGCCGGAAGGCAAAGGCGTGTACGCGCTGGACGCGCTCGCCACGCTGTGGGGGAAAAGCCGATGACGCGCATAGCTCGCCGCTCGTGGCTCATCGCGCCCGCGCACGACGCCGCGCGGCTCGAAGCCGCCGCGCGCTCCGATGCGGACGCGGTGGTTCTGGATTTGCAAGACATGGTTCACGACAGCCGCAAGCAAGAGGCGCGCGCCAACGTGCGCGACGCCATAGGGATGATGCGCGATTCGGCGGCCGAAGCGTTCGTCCGCTGCGACGTGGAATTGATGTACGCGGACTTGGACGCATCCGTATGGCGCGGGCTGTCCGGCATCGTCCTGCCGGGCGCGGAGAGCGCGGCGCAGGTGCGCGAGGCGGATGCGCTGCTCGCCAAGTTCGAGGCGGCGCGCGGCGTGGTTCTCCCGCCGCCCATAGGCGAGGTGCGCGAGGCGGACGACCCGCGAACGGCGGAGCAGGCGCTGGAGATTCACCTGTCGCTAGACACCGCGCGCGCCAATTGGAACGCCGAATCGCTCATCCGCGCAAGCGAGCGCGTTCGCTCCATGAGCCTAGGGCGCGCGGATCTGGCGATGGACTTGCGGGAAGAGCCGTCCGGCGAGCTTCACATGATGCCGTACCTCATGCAGCGGCTGATAATCATCGCCAACGCGCTGGGCGTGGATCCAGTCGGCGCATGGTGGCGCGCGTCCTCGCGCGGGCTGGTCGACACCCCAGCCAACACGCTCGCCGCCGCGCGCGATGGACGCGCCGCCGGCTTCCGGGGCGGCATGTGCGCGAGCGCGGAGCAGGCGCGCAGCCTGAACGCGGGATTCACGCCGACAGACCCGCCGAACGCGGGCAACGACGCCATAGACCGGCGGCTGACGGAGTGGGCGGACGCCTGCGCCGCGCGCAAGCGAGCCAAACAGCGCCACAGGGAGCAAACGAGTTGAACGCGCGACATACAACGCCCGCGCGGCGCAGAGTGCGCCGCTCAGGGCTGACCATGCCGATCAACAACCCGCGATTCGTAGGCAGATCGTGGACGCGAGATTGCGACTACCTGAACTTCGATCTCGAAGACTCGGTGCCGCAAGCGCAGAAGGAACACGCCCGAACGCTGGTCGGACACGCCATAGAGCAGGCGCGAAAGGGCGCGGCTGACGTGTGCGTCCGCATCAACTGCGCCTACCCGGAGGCGGACGTTCCGGCGGCGGTTCTGACCGGCGTGTCGCAGATCAACTTCCCCAAAGCGGAGACCGCCGAGCAGATAGAGCGGCTGGACGCGCTCATAACCGAGATGGAGCGGCGGCGCGGCATCCGTCCCGGAACAGTGCGGATAGGCGTGGCGATAGAGACGACGCTAGGCGTGGCGAACTCATACGAAATCGCGTCCGCCAGCCCGCGCATAGACTCGTTCGGGCCTGGGACCGGATACGATATGTCGATGGATATGGGCGTCGAAATGTTCGTGGGCTTCGATCAGTTCTTCTACAACCGCGGCGAGGGGGAGCTAATCGCCATGGCGCTGGGCTTGGAGCGCGATGGCGGCGTGTACATGGACGACACGACGGGCAGCGTGGGCAACGCCGATCTCGCGCTGAGGCGCGCGCAGGCGAGCCGACGCGCCGGGCTGCGCTCCGGCGGCGGGCTGCACCCCAACGTCGTCGCGCCGCAGAACGATGGGCTGACGCCGACGGCGGAAGAGGTGGACGAAGCGCGCGAAACGCTGGCGTTCTTCGCGGAGCTGGACGCGCGCGGCGAGGCGGAGGGTTCGCTGAACGGCAAGACTATAGACGCATACGAAGCCGCGCGAGCAAGCGAGCTTATTGAGTGGGCGGACGCCTGCGCTCTCCGAGACGCCGAGAAAGCCGCCGCGCGTGAACGAACCGCCGCGAGCGAGGCTCGACTAACATGAAGCCCTTTGTCAGACGCTCTCACCTGATAGTAAACCCGCTAGACGCCCAAGCCGTATCCCAAAGCTGGCAATTGGGCGCGGACGCGGTAATCCTAGACTTGACAGCCGCCGACACCCACGCCGAGCGACGCGACGCGCGCGAGGCTCTGGAAGAGGCGACGACCATCGCGAGCTTGGGTGGCGCGGAAGTGTTCGCGCGCGTGAACCGAATCGGCGCGCGGGCGGACATCGACGCCGCGATACGCCCCGGCATAAGCGGCATCGTCTGCGCTGCGGACGACGGGGACGACGCGGCGGCAATCGACGCGCAGTTTGCGGAGCTAGAGACTCGGCGCGGGATAGAGGATGGCTCGCTGCAAATCATCGCGCTATTGGATTCCGCCGCGGGCGTGTGGAACATCCGTCGGATAGTTCAGGCAAGCGCGCGGGTTTCGTCCGTAGGCATAGACGAGCCGAGTCTGTGCGCCCAAATGGGCATAGAGCCGAACGAGGCGCTGGATGCGTTCGAGTACGCCAAGGGGCGCGTGGTGATAGAGTCTCGCGCGTGGGGCGCGCAGCCTATCGGACTCGCCCACCCGTGCGGAATGTTTCCGGGCGCGGCGGCGGACGACGCCGACAAGCGGCGGCTTGCGCTCCGTTCGAAGAACCTAGGCTTCGCGGGCGCGATATGCCCCAACGCAACATGGATATCCGCCTGCAACGCCGCGTTCGCGCCAGACCCGTCGCGGCTAGACTTCTACCGCGAAACCCGCCGCCTGTTCGCCGAGGGGGTGGCGCGCGGCACGGCGGCCGTCCCCTACCCGGGAACTACGATGATGATAGACGTGCCTGTAGACGAAAACGCGCGCGTGAACCTAGAGCTGTGGGGGTTGTGCGAGACACGCGAGGCGCAAAAGGCGGCGGCGGTGAAAGCGGCGAAGGCGCGAACTGGCGAGATCCGATGACGCGATTGGCGGCGTAAAGACGAGGGACACACCGATGGCTGTCAACAGGGATAAGGTAGCTGCTCGGATGCCTTGCTCGAAACGTCGGAGTCCATAATCCATAACTAGCCTGCGTTCTTCCGCCTCTGCCCTATATTCGAGTCGAGCGCAGTCTGAGTGTTGCCCAACGTTCATCGAATCGCTAAAGACTTGATTGGCGAAGGAAGGGTGTACGGCGGCGGGCTTTACAAGCTCGAACCCCGCGAGCTTGGCAACGTGTCGGCGGCCGCGCTCGCGGAGATTGCGCCGCCGACGCGCCAGACGGAGATGTTTGGGTTCTGAGGCTCTTGAGCGCGACGCAATCGCTACGCTCGCTACCTATCCCGCTCGATTGCGTACACCGTTGCGCTGCCGCTGATTGCGTTGGCTACTATCAGCATAGGCGCGCCGGTGGGGCTGTCCGACGCGGGGACGAACTCTATCCCCTCCGGGCCCAAGTCGCCCGCGGTGCCGCGCTGGATGCTGCCGGCGGGGTTCGCGCTGTTGACGTAGCCGACTATGCGCGCGTTGGCGGGGCGAGTTATGTCGTAGACGACTACGCCGCTCACTCGCTTCAGCCCCAAGAAGGCGTAGACGCGCCCGTGAAGCTCCGCTATCGCTAGCGCCGCAGGCTCGCTCCCCTTGTCGTCGGAGCGCTCGTCGAACGTAGAGGATACGCCATCCGAATTGAACGTCCTCGGCGACTCGCGCGCCAGAAGCCGCGCCAGATCGTCGCCGCTGTCGAACATGAATATGCCAGACTCGCTCCATATGGACAGCGAACGCGCGCCGAAAGAGTAGATGAAGTCGTGGTCGCCGTCGCCGTCCACGTCGCCTTGCGCGGTGGTCGTCTTGAGTCGCCCCAGTCTAGTGTCGAGCTGCAATCTGCCGGCGTCGGGGAAGGCGGTGGCGTCCAGCTTGATGTCGGACACCCTAGCCTCCTCGCTGTAGCCGCCGTAGTCGCGGGAGTCGCCCTCGTTGGCGGTTACTATGTAGGAGTTGCCGTCCGCCGCCGTGTACGTCGCTACCGAGTCCGGCTGGTACATGCCCAGCAGAGGCCAGCTCATCAGCCTTATGCGGCGATCCTCGTCGCTGGCGTCCATCTCCGCGCCGGGCAAGGAGTGGTCTTTGTAGCCGAGCGGCAGGATGCGCGTTACCTCGGCGGATGGCACGTCCACAATGGCGATGGCGTTGTTCTCCTGAAGCGATACATACGCTGTCCGCGAGTCCGCCGACACCGCGATATGCTCCGGCTCTGCGTCCGCGGCCAAGTCCGCGCCGGGCCCGAACACGCGCAAGCCGCGCGCGGCGAGAGCGTCCACGTCTATGGCGGGGTCGTCGAACGCGGCGGTGGCGGCGGGCGGGTTGGAGTAACCGTCGGAGACGTCGATGACGGTAACTGTGCCGGGCGGGTCTACGGAGTAGTCGTCGCTCGGCTGTCCCTCGTCGGCGGTCAGAACGTATTTGCCGTCTGGCGTGAACGTTATCATGTCCGGCAGCGCGCCCGTTTGGGCGGAGCCAAGCTCGGCTAGGCTGTCCGTTCGGAAGAACACTACTGCGCCGCGCGAATCGGCGTCCGCGCCGCGCACCGCCACCGCCAGCACGCCGTCGCGCGCGTCTACGCTCGTAGGCGCCGCGCCGTAGCCGGATACGTCTATGGCTTCTATCTTTCGCGGGGTGGACGGGTCGGACACGTCCAGCGCGTCTATCGCCGCGTCGCGCGCGTTGACCACGAAGGCGCGGCTAGTGGCGGCGTCGAACGCGACTTCCTCCACCACGCCCGCGTTGACGGCGCCGCTCTTGTAGCTGCCCAGCTCTCTCAGCGATACGCCCTGCGCTCCCACGCCGCGCAGGATGATCATCTGCCCGCCAACGACCAGATCTGTCTTCGCGTTCGCGCCGCCGATGAGATCCCCGCGCAAGCCGCGCGCCTGAACGTTCACCAGCAGCGTAGTCGAGTCCGAGCCGAACGCCGCCGTAGCGTCTAGGATGTCGGACATCTCCCAGCTTAGGAACGACTCTACGGCGGAATCGTTATCTATGAAGGGCTGCGATATGAGGTTCATCTCGGTAAGCCGCGCGAACTGCCCCGTATCCAAGTTCAGCTGCCACGTGGAGACTTCGCGCCCGCTGTCGCCGCCGAATTCGCCGCTGTACGTGGCGCGCTTTTCTTGGACGTAGACCAGCCCATCGTCCGCCCATTCCAGCCCCGAGGGTCCGCGCACTCCGAAGTCTGGGCCTCCGCCGAACAGCCCCTCGCCCGCGTCGTCGCCGGAGTAGACGATGCGCGCTTCCGCCGACATGTTCGACGTGTTCAGATCGAACATGTACAGCGTCCCCCAATCGTCGCTTGGGTATCGCCTGCCGTTGCCGGAGGACGACAGCAAGAAGCGCGTGGGGTTGCGCGGGTCTACGTCCACGCTCTGCGGGTGGGAGAAATGGAACGCGCCCGCGCCGCGCTCGCCGAGGTCTTCGTCGCCGAAGACGATCGCGTCTTGCAGGTCTTGGTTGGCGTATCCATCTTTGTCGCGCTCGTCCGCGCCTGAGCTGGCTGCGGAGTGGATATCTATCTCTACGAATCTCCCGCTGCGGCGCGAGCCGGTGCGCGGGAAGTCTTCGGGCGTGGAATCTTGGTTGCGCGCCGCCCAAACGAACAGCCGCCCTAGCTCCAGCCCATTCCTGTCTAGGAACGAGCCGTTGCCTACGGCGTTCTTCTGCCCGATGTAGAGAAGCAGCGGCGCCCGCCCGCGCGCGTCCGCGATGACGATGCCTATGGTTTCGGGGCTTCCGGTGTCGACGAGCGCTATGTCTCCGAAAGCCGCCCTGCCAATCTGCGGAAGCGCCCACATCTTCTTTGCGGAGAGGTCCAACGCGAACAGCTGCCCGCCATCCGCCGCCTCGCCCGCGAAGTAGACGTCGTCCTCCATGCCCATGCGTCCCGCGGGCACGAACGCGCCCGCGCCGAACGCGCGCAGTTCGCCGACTTCGTCGTCGAAATCTTCCGGATCGTAGGGATTGCCGAAGCGCGTTACGGCGCGGTCGAACGCCAAGCCGGAGTCCTCGACGCGCAGCGTCCGCTTGTCTATGTCTAGGTACGATATTCGGCTGCCTCTGAGCATGTCGGCGGAGTTGGCGAACCGATACTCGTACCCCTGCCCGGCATCCAGCTGATGGTTGACTAGAACGCGCACGGTATCGGCGTCCAGCTCATACGCGCCCATGCCCGCGAGCGCTCCGGGCGGGCGGTAGCCGCCGACGCGCTCTCCGACGGTCAAGACGGGTTCGACTTCCCAGCCGAGATGCGCCGGCGCGAGCATGGAGTCTTCGATTCTAGTCGCCTCGCCTGACGGGATCTCCACCAGAACGCGCCACGCGGCATCGCCCTCGCCGATGTATCGCCACATGATGCTGGAGTTCACGCTCGTAAACTCGATATCGCGCCCGTCCGAGCCGTCAGCGCCATCCGAGCCGTCGGCGCCATCCGAGCCGTCCGCGCCATCCGCGCCATCCAAGCCGTCCGCGCCTGATGGGCCGCGCTCGCCTTGCGGGCCGAGATCGCCTTTCGGACCGCGCTCGCCCTGCGAGCCGCGCTCGCCCACTCCGCCGGCGGGGCCTCTGGGGCCGCGAGCGCCCACTTCGCCGCTCGGACCCGCGGGTCCGCGAGCGCCTTCGGCGCCGTCGGCGCCGGGCGCGCCCGCAGGTCCGCGCGGTCCGGGAGGACCCTGCTCGCCGATAATCTCGCCGCCGCCGCAACCAGCCGCAAACGCCATCAGCGCCGCAACCAGCGCCACGCCGAGCGCAGCGGCAAATTTTCTAGGTGAAATGCTGTCTGCCATTCTCCGCCTTCCTGTGTTCGTTGCTCCGATTCGCCTCCAAGCGTATCACAGAGCGCGGCGTTTATTGGAGAAATCGATATTGACGCCGCAACCGCGCGTGAATAGACTCGGCGCATCTTACAGACCAGCCGCGAGCATGGAAAGGATCACAATGTCAATCGAGCGCATCTCCCCGAAGCTAGATAGACTTCTCGACGCTGACCAGCCAATAGCGCACCTCACAGGCGGACACGGCGGAAGCGGAGGCCCCGCGGAAGGGCCCCTATGGTGGCAAGAAGAAGGCTGCCTGCTGTTCAGCGATATTCACAACAACCGAAGGATGCGCTGGACGGCTGAGGACGGCGCGACGGTGTGGCGGCAGCCGACGAACCACGCCAACGGACTGACGCGCGACCTCAAGGGAAGGCTGGTGGCTTGCGAACACAGCTCCCGCCGCGTAACGCGGCAGGATGCCGACGGCGAGATCACGGTAGTCGCCAGCGGATACAGAGGGCGGCGGCTCAACCGCCCCAACGACGCAGTCGTCAAGTCCGACGGCAGCCTGTACTTCACAGACCCGGGCGCGCCCGCGCCGGGGCTGGAGCTAGACTACTCCGGCGTCTACATGGTCGCGCCAGACCTCGGCGAGATTACGCTGCTCGTGGGAGACTTCATTACGCCGAACGGCATCGCCTTTTCGCCCGACGAGAGCGTTCTATACGTGAGCGACACGCGCCGACAGCACATCCGCGCCTTCGACGTTCTGGAGAACGGAACGCTCGCGCTGGCGTCCGACCGCGTTTTGAGCGATCTGAGCGGCGAGCGCCCCGGCGTTCCGGACGGCATGAAGGTGGACGTGGAAGGCAACATCTACTGCGGCGGCTCCGGCGGAGTGTGGATAATCGGCGCGGATGGCGATCAGCTAGGCGTCATAGCGCACGGCGAAGACGCCACCACGAACGTGGCGTTCGGCGGAGACGATTGGAAGACGCTGTTCTTCACCACATGGAACACCGTAGGCAGCGTGCGCTTAGACGTGGCGGGAATCCCGCTACCCAACGCCGCCGCCTGACGCCCTCCCAGTGGCGCTGAGAAGGGTGCGCGAACGAGGTCTAGCCCAGCCCGCGCTAAGCCCCCTCGCGCTTGGATGCGATGGGGCTGGAGCCTGCCCCGGCTGAGGCTGGGGGCGAGGTCGATTCCGCCGCCGGGCTAGCGCTGCCCACGGGGTATTTCGGCTTGCGCACGAACAGCATCATCGCGGCGCCTAGGTAGCTCAAGATCGCAAACGCGGTGAACGGCACGAAGTACGTCTGCGTAGTGTCGTACATGTAGCCCGCGAACAGCGGCGCGAAGATCATGGCGATGTTCATGGGAAGCTGCGAAATCCCCATTATCGTGGCGAATGCCTTGCGCCCGAAGTACTCCCCGCGAATCGCGGTAGTCAGCGGGATGCGCCCGCCGAACCCGATGCCGTACAAGACCGCGAACACATACGCCATTATGAAGCCGTCGAACAGCGCGATTACCAGAATGCCCGTAGCCTGCACGAACAGGAAGAAGGCTATCATCGGGATTTTGGGCAGCTTGTCCGCAAAGTACCCGGAAACGAACTGCGCGGGCAGCGCGACGATAGTGTACGCGAGAACCACCCAGCCGGCTTGGAGCAGCGTCATGCCCGTGTCGGTGAGCTTGGGGACGAGGTGCAGCGCGAGCGTCACTATGGCTATGCTGGAAGACACCTGGGCTATGGTGAGAATCCAGAACGCGGGCGTCATCAGCGCCTGCTTCGCGGTGAAGTCCGGCTCGTCGTCCGGCGGCGGCGCGGAGTGAGCGGAATCGCGAGCGCGCGCTTCGGCGGGCGACGCGGGCGGGTCTCCGTCCGGCGTCATGCCAATATCCTCCGGACGAGTCCGAATGATCATCGTGGCGGGAACGACGGTGAGCAGCAGGAACACGCCTACGCCCAGCATGGTGGTTTCCAAGCCCATCCGGTCGAGCGCGAACGCCAGCAGCGGCACCAGCAGCCCGCCTAGGTGTATGCCGGACATCGCAGTCGCCATCGCAAACGAACGGCGGCGCGAGAACCAGTTGTTGACCATCGTGATTAGCGCGAGCCACCCGCCAAGCCCGGACCCGAGCGTAACGAAGATGTACGCGCCATAGAAGTGGAGCAGGCTTTCGTCGAACTCGAACGGCAGCAGCGCGAGCGCCCCGAGCGCTTCTATCTGAGACAGCCAGATGAAGCCCAGCCCCATGAGCGTATAGCCGATGAACACCATTCGGCGCGTGCCGACCTTGTCGACCAACACGCCTTCGATGGGGCCCAAAACCGCGCCCTCCACGCGGGCGAGCGAGAACGCGGCGGACATTGCGGTGCGGCTCCATCCGAACTGCCGCTCCAGCGCGACGAGCATCGCGCCCAGCCCCTGAAACACGGTGAGCGACATGAGCGTGAGCATGAACGACGCCAGCCCGACGAGCCACCAACCATAGAAGACGCCGCGCACAGCTGTATTGGCGCGCCTGACCCTATCGTAATCCAACAAGCCGCTCTACACCACAGGCTGAATATAACGCGGAAGCGCAAAACTCTTCGCGCCCACCCGTCGAAGCGCCGTTCGGCAACGCCGGGCGAGTTTTGCTCTTCCCCCAATAATAGAAACGCAATTGGCGAATCGAAATCGCCTATTGGAGATTAGCACAACGCGCCGTCCGCGCAACAGCGCGGATAAGGGCGGGAAACCCCCGCTTCCCATTGACGCAACCTCCATCTGCGGATACCATGATTGCGTCTCGAATCGAATCGTCGCAAGCCGCGCGGAGCGTATCATGGACGCAGACATCCCAAGCTGGCATCGCGTTCAGGAGCTTCTTCATGGCATCATGGGGCGATGGGAGCGCAAAGAGGGGCGCAAGGGGCTGCCGGGCATCCACGAATACGAGTGGGCGACGCCCCAAGAGCTGGCGGACGACATGGCGATGGGCATGAAGTTCATCGAGCGAGGTCAGCCCGCAGAGGAGACCGCGCTGATAATCTCGCTCAGGCGCGGCTTCGGCTCCATCCCTAAGATGCCGATGGGAGGCCCATTCCTCAAGCCGGACGAGGTAGACGAGATAGCGCGCTGGATAGACGCGGGAATGCCGGAGTAGCGGTTATGACTCGAGACGATAGACCCCGCAGCGATGTCGCGCTCAGCTGGCGGGGCGGATTCAGGTTCGACTCGCAAGACGAGCATGGTCACGTTATGACGCTCGACGCGCCGCAGAACTCCGGCGACTCTTTCGACGGGTTCATGCCGGGCGACATGCTGCTGACCGCGCTCGCGGGGTGCAGCGGCATAGACGTAGTGAACATCCTGCTCAAGCAGCGCCAAAAGGTGAGCGGCTTGGAGATAAGCGTCAGCGGGCGGCAGAATCCCGATCCCCCTTGGGCGTGGGAGGACGTTCGCATCCGCTACACGCTGCGCGGCGACGGCATCAAAGAAAACCTCGTGGCGCGCGCCATAGACCTATCCGAAAACAAGTACTGCTCCATCGGCGCGACCATCAGCGGCAAGACGCGAATCGAGAGCAGCTACCACATAATTCAGACGGGCTGAATTTATCTCGCATAGATATACAGGGCGCTTAGGATTAGCGGGGATTGATTATGCGGCTGAGAAAGATCCCGCAGATCCCGTAAATCCTGCTGAGCAAGCGCAAGCCATAACCGAAAATAAATAGGGAGCAGCCTGTGGCAGACGCAACGCCAATAGACCCCGAACTTCTCGAAACGCTCCGCCTGATACCATCATGCTCGATAGCCAACGCCATCGAGACGTTCGATATCATGCCTCGAACCGCGGGCTTCATGGGGCCGGAGATAAAGAGCGTATTCCCCAATATGGGGCATATGATCGGGTATGCCGTGACCGCTAAGATAGTGGCGGACGCGCCGCCGTCGCCGCGCATGAGCGTGCCTCGAACCGACTGGGTGGATTCGATAATGCAAGTCCCGGCGCCGCGCGTTCTCGTGCTGGAAGATCTCGATTGGCCCAACCCCATCGGCTCGTTCTGGGGCGAGGTTCAGGCGAATATCCATCGCGCGCTGGGCGCTGTCGGCACGGTGACCAACGGCGGCGTGCGCGATCTCGACGAGATGCAGGAAGTCGGCTTCTTCGCGTTCGCGTCCTGCGTGCTTGTGTCCCACGCATACGTTCACATCGCGGACATTGGAACGCCGGTGAAGGTCGGCGGGCTGGAGGTGTCGCCGGGCGACATCATCCAGGGCGATCAGCACGGCGTCATCAGAGTGCCGCGCGAGATAGCGTCCGAGCTTCCCGACGCGGTGAAGCGCGTCGAGGAGAACGAGCAGCAGCTTATCGGCTACGCCAACTCGCCGGAGTTCACCGTCGAGGGGCTGAAGGCGATGCTCGCGGAGCGCTACTAGCGCGCCGGAAGACTATACGGAAAACTGCACATGCCAAAAGTAGCCTTCATCACCGGGCTTCCCGATAAGATAGTCGATGTGGTCGTCGGCTTCACGCCGGACGGCTGGACGACGCAGGTAATTCGCGGCGGCGCTCCGCCGAGCGAGCAGACAGCCGCCGTAGCGGACGCCGACTTCATCATGGTGTATCGCGCGGAGCTGCGCGACGACGTTCTGCGCGCCGCTCCGAACGCGCGCGTAGTGCAGACGCTGGCGGCGGGATACGACAGCCTGAACCTGCGGCTGATGCGCGATCTCGAAATCCCGTGCTGCAACAACGGCGGCGCGAACTCGCGCGCGGTAGCCGATCATGCCGTGATGCTGATGCTGGCTGTCTACAAGCAGATGAGCGCCGCCGTCGCGTCCACGCGCGCGGGCGAGTGGAACGCGCCGATAGACGGCTTCAACACGTTCGAGATGGCGGACAAGCTAGTCGGCATTCTAGGCATGGGCAACATAGGGCAGCGCGTCGCCAAGCGCGTGGCTGGCTTCGAGGCGCGCGTTCAGTACTTCGACATATTCCCGCTGCCTCCGGAGCGCGAGCGCGAGCTTGCCGCCGCGCGCGTGTCGCTCGCCGAGCTGTTCGAGACGTCTGACATCGTAACCGTCCACACGCCGCTCACGCCGCAGACGCGCCACATAGCCAGCCGCGAGCTTATCGGCTCGATGAAGCCGAGCGCGGTTCTAGTCAACACCAGCCGGGGACCAGTCGTCGACGAGGCGGCGCTCATCGACGCGCTGCGCGACGGCAAGATAGCCGCCGCCGGGCTGGACGTGTTCGAGCGGGAGCCGGTGGAGCCGGACAACCCGCTGCTCTCCATGCCCAACGTCGTCGCAACCCCGCACTCCGCAGGTACGACGTGGGACACGTGGTTTCGCCGCGCCGAATTCGCATACCGCAACATGCTGGGCGTTTGGAAAGGCGATCCGCCTATGGCGGTGGCGCAAGACTACGAGATAGAGCAGCCATGAGCGGGGTTCACGACATGGGCGGGCTGCCCAGCGACGAGCCGATAGACCGCTCGACGCACGAGTGGGCGGACTGGGAACATACCGCCAACGCGCTGGTCGGCGTCTTGCGGCGGCGCGGCGTGATGAACGTGGACGAGCTGCGGCGCGGCATAGAGGCGATGGATCCCGAAGAGTACATGGCTTCTAGCTACTATGAGCGCTGGTCGGCGTCGCTCGAAACGCTGCTCGTCGAAAAGGGCATACTCTCCAGCGAAGAGATAGACGCACGCGAAGCGGAGATGGAAGAGCGATGGGGATGACGGCATGGGAAACGAGATGCCCGTAGTTCATTCGGCGGGCGCGGCGGGCGCGTTCGAGGCGGGCGACGCGGTGCGCGTGAAGCGAGGCTTCCCAGACCATCACCACCGCACTCCGCATTTCGTGAAAGGCAAGTCGGGCATAGTGCGCGCCGTCAGCGGGCCATTCCACAACCCCGAAACCCGCGCGCATGGCGGCGACGGCTTGCCCAAGCGCCTGCTCTACCACGTAGAGTTCGACCAAGCCGACATCTGGGGGCGGCGGTACGCCGAGGGCGCGGCGGACGCGCTGCTAGTGGACATATACGAGCATTGGCTGGAAGCGAGGGATACGCCATGAGCGCAGATCACAGCGGCAGCCCGCCTAGCGCGGCGGAACACGCGGGACGACAGACGGACTCCACGCTGAGCCGCCGCGCCAAGCGCTCGCTCGCCATATCCGAGCTTCTGGCGGAGAAGGGAATCGTCTCGGCGGACGAGGTGGCGGCTCAGGCGCGGCGAACTCGCGAGCGGACGCCGGCGGACGGCGCTAAGGTAGTTGCGCGGGCGTGGACGGACGGCGACTTCAAGGCGCGGCTGCTGACGGACGCCCGCTCCGCAGTGCGCGAGATGGGCTATACGCTCACACACGACGCCGAGCTGGTGGCGCTCGAAAACACGGCGGACGTTCACCATCTCATCGTCTGTACGCTATGCTCGTGCTATCCCACGTCTCTGCTTGGGCCTCCGCCAGACTGGTACAAGAGCTTCGCCTACCGCAAGCGCGCTGTAGTAGAGCCGCGCGCGGTGATGCGCGAGTTCGGCTTCGAGCCGCCGCCTAGCGCGCGGGTGCGCGTGGTGGACAGCGCCGCCGACCTGCGCTATCTGGCGCTTCCGAGCCGCCCGGCGGGGACGGACGGCATGAGCGAGCGCGAGCTTGCCGAGCTGGTTACGCGCGACAGCATGATCGGCGTATCCGACGCGCTCGATCCTCAGGCGTAGCGCGGCTCCCTACGCATGGCTCACATACCGCCCCGAAGCCGGGGAACGCTGCGCGCGCAAGCCGACACGTCCTACGCCGCGCGCACGATTCTGCTGCCCGTTCAGAAGTACATCCACACCGAATCCATCGGCGGGCTTGCGCTGCTCGTGGCTACCGCAATCGCGCTCGCGCTCGCCAATTCGCCATGGGCGGCGGACTATCACCACATCCTAGAATCCCGCATCGCCATAGATTCCGAGTGGATCCACCTCGATCTCAGCGTCGAGCAGTGGGTGAACGACGGGCTGATGGCTATCTTCTTCTTCGTAGTCGGCTTGGAGATAAAGCGGGAGCTGATTCATGGCCAGCTTTCTACGCCGCGCCGCGCCGCGATGCCCGCCATAGCGGCCGTCGGCGGCATGGTCGTTCCCGCGCTCATCTACCTAGCCATCAACATAGGCAGCGAAGGCGCGCGCGGATGGGGCATCCCCATGGCTACGGACATCGCCTTCGCGCTCGGCGCGCTCGCGCTGCTCGGACGGCGCATCCCCATCGAGCTTCGCGTGTTCCTGCTCGGGCTTGCCGTAGTAGACGACTTGGGCGCGATAGCCGTAATCGCGGTGGCGTACACCGAATCCATAGACTTAGGGCAGCTTTGGCTTGCCGCGTCGCTCGCAATCGGCATGGTCGTCGCCAACAGGCTCGGCTTCCGAAACCCCGTGCTGCACGCCGCGCTCGCGCTCCTGATCTGGTTCACGGTTCACGAATCCGGCGTCCACGCCACCGTCGCGGGCGTCGTCATCGCCATGCTCATACCATCGCGCCCATCGGTCAGCAGAGTAGACTTCTCTTGGGAGGCGGAGGCGCTGCTTGCCGAGTACCACACCGCGCGCGTCGCCGGGCAGCGCGGGCGCGCCGAGTCCATCATCGGCGAGATAGAGAGCCTCACCATGGAGACGGAGGCGCCGCTGGAGCGCATGGAGCGGCTGCTCCACCCGTGGACGAGCTACGTCATCCTCCCGATTTTCGCGTTCGCAAACGCGGGGGTGGAGCTTTCGCCCGAGAGCGCGCGCCAAGCTGCGGAAAGCGGCGTGGCTATAGGCGTATTCGCGGGCTTGGTCGTCGGAAAGGTCGTCGGCATCGTGCTGTTCCCGTATGTAGCCTCGCGTCTTGGGCTGGCAAGCCTGCCGCCGTCCGTCGAGTGGCGGCACGTCGTCGGCGTCGGCTTGGTCGCCGGCATCGGCTTCACCGTCGCCATATTCGTATCCGGCTTGGCGTTCGACGACCCAGAGCTGGCGGACGCCGCCAAGATGGGCATACTCGTCGCGTCGCTAGTCGCCGGCTTGGGCGGATACGGCTTGCTGCGGCTATTCACCATGCGAACGGCGCGGTTCTAGCGCGCGCATACGTGATAGACTTGCGCCGACCGAAGACTAGCCATCCACGAGGTTGACAATGCACATCGGAGTAGGACTAGACCCAACGCTGGGGCTCGACTGGGATCAGCAGCGCGAGGTGTCGCGCGAGGCGGCGCGGCTGGGATACGAAAGCATCTGGACGCCGGAGGGCAACGGGCAAGACTCGTTCCACCTGTGCGTTCAGCGCTGGCAGGCGACTACGGACGTGGTGGCGGAGGGGCTGACTACCGGCATAGCGGTTTCGCCCGTCATGTACCGCACGCCGCTGTCGTTCGCCATGGAAGGCGGCACGGTGAGCGACATCACCGGCGGCAAGTTCATCATGGGCATCGGCTCAGGCGGCGCGTACCGTCCGCGAGACCGCGCGCGGCTCGGCGTGGGGAGGATGTCCGCGCTCGCGCTGATGCGGGATTACCTGACAATCGTCCGCGCGCTGGCACGCGGCGAGCGGGTAGACTACGAGGGCGAGACGACGTCGCTGCTCGGCATGAGGCTGGGGATGCGCCCCGCGCCGGAGACGCCCGTATACCTCGGCGCGCTGGGTCCGCGAATGCTGGAGATGAGCGGCGAGCTTGCCGACGGCGCAAGCCTGAACTGGTGCACCCCAGAGCAGATAGCGTGGAGCCGCGAGCGCATCGCGGAAGGCGCGGCTAAAGCCGGGCGCGATCCGTCCGAGATAAACGTGGCGGAGTACATCAGGATATGCGTAGACGACGACGTGGACGCCGCTCGCATAGCGCTGGCGAAAGCCACTATGGGCTACGCGCTGGGCGCCTCCGTTCCCACCGAGCGCGAACGGCAGCTGGGCTACCGCGCCCACTTCGAGCGAATGGGCTTCGCGGCTGAGCTTGCCGAGCTGGACGAGATGCGAAAGAGCGGCGCGTCGAACGACGAGGTGGCGGCAGCGTTCCCAGAGGAAATCCTGCTCAGCGTGGGCTACTTCGGCAAAGCCGACGGCGCGGCGGCGGCGTTCGCGCGCCTCTCGGAGGGGCTGGACACCGCTATCGTGCGCGTCGTAGCGGCGCGGCGCGGCGTGGACTCCACGCTAGCCGTCATGCGCGCATGCGCGCCGGGTGGAAGCGCGTAGGCAGGAGCGGCGTAGGGAGTAGCGAATAGCGATAATCCGAACGCCCCGCGCCGAAAATGGTTAGGTACTAATCCAAATGCCAGAGAACGAAAAGCGTGAATTGGAGCACATCGTTGACGTTGGATCGTGGATACTCGCGGCGGCTGTAGGGTTGTTCCTGTGGGGCGGCATGCTGTACATGCCGTTGTACGCCAAGGTAGCCATAACAGCGCTGGGAGTGTTTACCGTCTATGTCGTCATGCGCTGGGCGCGCCCCCACATCGTGCGGCTAATCTACGGAGCAATCGATAAGAGAAAGGGCGGCTAGCAACTCGCTTCCAACCACTATCTACGCGATAGGCGCTCTCTTCTCTAACCAAATGGGGAGGCTAACCAATGGCAACAATAGGCAGCGGCAAGCACACATTCGAGATAATATCCAACTGGGCGAAGCTGCCCGACGGCTGGGACGCGCCTATGGCGGCGGTCGCGGTGGACTCGCAAGACAGGGTCTACGGCTTCAACAGGGGCGAACGCGGCGTCATAGTATTCGATGCGGACGGCGGCGTTCTGAGCCACTGGGAAGGCGTGGAGTTCGAGTTTCCGCACGCGATATACGCGGATCCGTCCGACAACATCTGGATAGTGGACCGCGACGCGGGGCAGGCGCTGAAGTACACTACGGACGGCGAGATGCTCATGGCTATCGGCGAGCGCGGCTACCGCTCCGACACCGGCGCGGACAACTCCGTGTACTCGTCCAACGGATGGGCGGACGTTACGCGCGGCGGCGAGCCGTTCAACCTGCCAGCCGGGATAGCCGTCGCGCCGAACGGCGACATCTTCATCGCGGACGGATACGCCAACTGCCGCGTCCACAAGTTCGCGCCGAACGGCGAGCTAATCAAGAGCTGGGGCGAACCGGGCAGCGGACCCGGACAGTTCAACCTGCCGCACGGCGTGTTCGTAGACGCGCGCGGCAACGTGCTGGTGGCGGACCGCGAGAACGACCGCGTGCAGGTGTTCGACCAAGAGGGCGGATACGTCGGGCAGTGGGGCGCGGAGCTTATAGGGCCCGCGGTGGTGTGGATGGACTCGGACGGCGCGGCATACGTAGCCGAACACAACGGCGGCTTCTTCAGCATACTGGACGCCGACGGCAACACGCTCACGCGATGGGGCGGAGCGCAGTTCCGCAGCTGCCACGGCGCGGCGGGCGATTCCGAAGGCAACATCTACTTCGTCCAGCCTGTCGAGGGCGAGAGCGGACGGCGCATCGTGAAGTATGCGCGCAAGTAGCGGACGCGGCGCGCGCTCGGAAGGCGTGCTATAAGTGGCTACGGAGCGACAGATACAGGCAGCCATAGACGCGCTCGACAGGCTGCCGCCATGCCCATCTTGCGGGATGCGCTACTGTCAAGGCGACTACGAATGCCCCCACTGCGGGGCGGACCTGTACGACGGCTTGCAGGCGTGGACGCGGACGCTCGCCGACGCGGGCTTGCCGCCCGACGCCGCTGAGCGACAGATACAGGCAGCCATAGACGCGCTCGACGAGCTGCCGCCATGCTCGTCTTGCGGGATGCGCCACTGCCAAGGCGACTACGAATGCCCCTTCTGCGGCGCGGATCTGGACGATGGCTTGCGGGCATGGGCGGAGACGACTATCGACCGCCTAATCGGGCTTGGTGCGACGCAACGGCGGATCTGACGCCGAGCGCCGCCTCTATCCCCTACCCGACTGATGGGATGATGAGGGTAGGCATTCACTATTGTTATCAGAATCAGGATTCTCTGGATTCTGAGATTCTCAGGATTTTCACGGCGCTATCTTGGAAATCCGCTGATCCTGAGAATCCCGCTTCTGACAAGACAATAGACAGGCTATCATCCCGCTTAGCCGCCCCTGCACGGGCGGATCTATCCCGAACGGAGAAACGCAATGCGGATAACCGACGTATCCCACCATCTAGCCAACCCCGGCGCGGGCAAGAACCTCTGCTTCGTCAAGGTCGAAACCGATGAGGGCGCATACGGCTGGGGCGAGGCTTACACGCAGGCGGACCGCGACACGCAGATTACGGCGCATATAGACCAGATGCGCCGGTACCTGATAGGGCGAGATCCGCGCAACATCAAGCACTTCACGCAGTGGGCGTATGACGACTTCGCCGGACGGCGAAGCGCGATGGATTTCTGGTGCGCCGTGAGCGGCATCGAACACGCGCTTTGGGACATCACGGGCAAGGCGGCGGGAATGCCGGTCCACATGCTGCTGGGCGGCAAGTGCCGCGACAAGATTCGCGTGTACGCCAACGGATGGGGCGGAGGCGGAAGCTCGCCCGAAGAGCTTGCCAAACGCGCGAAAGAGGTAGCGGCGATGGGCTTCACCGCCATGAAGTTCGACCCGATACCGGGTCCGTGGCGCACCTTCGTATCCAAAGACGTGGAGGACGCGGCCATAGAGAACGTGCGCGCGGTGCGAGAAGCGGTCGGCTGGGATGTGGACATACTCATCGAGATGCACCGTCGGCTCGCGCCCATGCACGCGCGCCGCATCGGGCGCGCAATCGAGCGATACCGCCCGTTCTGGTACGAGGAGCCGGTTCTGGCGGAGAACATAGACGCGCTCGCGGAAGTCCGCCGCGAGGTTGCCATCCCCATCGTTACCGGCGAGGAGCTTTATACCAAGTTCGAGTTCCGCGAAGTTTTGGAGAAGCGCGCGGCGGACATTCTCAACCCGGACGTGTGCAACGTCGGCGGCATTCTGGAGTTGAAGGAGATAGCGGCTATGGCGGAGCCGCACTACGTGGTCGTCTCGCCTCACAACTACAACAGCACCACGCTGGGGCTTGCCGCCACCTTGCAGGTATCCGCCGCCATACCCAACTTCCTGATTACCGAATACTTCGTCAATCTCGAAGAGTTCGGGCGCGACATCGCCAAGACGCCCTTCGAGGTCGAGAACGGCTACATCCGCGTCCCGGACGCGCCCGGCATCGGCATAGACCTAGACGAAGACGCGCTCGCCCAATATCCCTACGAGCCCTTCGCGCCTCGCTCGCCGCTTCAGTACTGGGAGGAGGGCCCGTAGCCGCCCGCCGCGTCAGCCCGGCGGGATAGGCTGTCCGCGACGTTCGGGCGGCTGCTCCAGCGCCTGAATGATGTTGCCGTCCGGGTCTTCGAAAGACGCCACCCAGCCGCCCCAATGCTCCCGTTCGGGCGGGCGGATGAACCTAACGCCGCGAGCCGTCATCTCCGCGTGGAACTCGTGAATGCGCTCCACGTCGAAGTTGATCATGACGCGGTATCGATCCTTAGCCTTCCCGCGAACCTCGTCATGGCTGCCGATGGCGAACCGCAGCCCGCCCCACTTGAACGATACGAAGTGAGGCCTATTCGAGTGCGGCGTCAGCCCAAGCGTGTCGCAGTAGAACCGACGCAGGCTCGGCAAGTCGCCCGTCCAGATGATGACTCCGCTCAAGTGTCCTATCATCGTCGCATCCTCGCTCAGTTTGCAGTTAGACACGAATTCCCGGCGGGGCGGGGAACAGTCATTCCGGCGCAGCCGAATCCGGTGAAAATGGACACAGCGGCGCGATTTTCTCGCGCCAACCCGCTAGCGCACGCTCGCCTAAAGGCGTATAATGCGCGTCAGGGAATTGGGTGGAAGCAGCAGATAGCTTTGGCAGTGTCCCGAGAAAGGAGGGTTGTACAAATTGGACAGTTCTAGCAGGAGGCGCGCCAAGTAGGTGTTCCTTGGACGCCTCTCGAGTCGAGCGGGGTTGACGCAAAGCGTCAGCCCCGCTCTTTTTTATCTCTTTCCCTCGAAGAATCGGCGCGGGTTGTTCACGAAGATGTCGTCTATATCCTCAGCAGACGCGCCCAGCTCTCGGAGGCGCGGGATGACGCGGCGGGTGATGAACAAGTAGCCGTCCGGGTTGTGCCGCATTCGCTGCTCCTGCATCTCGCGGCTGGCTATGCTGAGCGTTACGGACCAATCGTGTCCCAGCATGATGCGGCTGCCGTAGCCCGCCTCTATCAGCTTGTATGCCGTTTGCGTTCTGCCCTCCCAATCCGGCGTCAGCTCCGTCTTGCGTCCCGGATACCTGTCCAGCCCTATCCACACGCCGCGCTCCAGCAGCCCGATTAGGTATTCGGTGTCCGTGGTGTCGTTGGAGTGTCCCACGTAGACGCGGTTCAGGTCCACGCCCTCGTCTTCGAATATGGCGACCTGCTGCTCGCCGACGCGCTCAGGCGCCCACGTGTGGGTGGATATGGGAACGCCCGTAGCCTTCTGCGCGCGCGCCGCCGCCCGCAAAATTATTTCGCCCTCCGGCGTAACTCCGCCCACGTCGTTGGCTACCTTGATGACGCCCGCCTTGATGCCCGTCCCCTCGATGCCTTCCTCGATCTCCCGAACGTACAGGCTTGCTATCATGTCCGGGCTTGCCGTCCAGAACACGCGCGGAATATCCCGCCAAGTGCCGGTGGCGCAGATGATGTTGACGCCCGATTCGCGCGAGACCTGTTCCAACAGCCGAATGTCGCGCCCCAAGTCTATGGTAGTCACGTCTACGATGGTTCGCAGCCCCTCGGCGTATGCCGTCTCGAGGTCGGCTATGCCGCGCTCTATCGTGCCGTCGCGGTCGATGAACTCCGGATAGACGTACTGGATGCCCGCCGAAGTGACTATCACATGCTCGTGCGACAGCGTGAAGCCGAGATCCGCAGTGTCCATCTCGCCCAATACCGAGTCTATCTTCGCCATGTTTCGTTCTCCTGACAAACTCTGTTTGCGGGCGCTCGCCTCGCGCTTGGCGGCGTCGATGCTACCCGAACGGGGGTGGATAATCTAGAGATTCGCTCCTTCGCGCGCCACCGGGTTGCTCAGCGTCCCGATGCCGCGTATTTCCACGTCCACCGTGTCGCCGTGCTTCATGTTCTGCGTCGCACCGTCGGTGCCCATCCAGATCATATCGCCCGGGTAGAGCGTCAGATATCTGGTCATCTCGCTGATGTAGTGGGCGACACCGAAGATCATGGAGTTGGTGGCGAACTGCGAGACTACCTCGCCATTGATGCGAACTGTGGTTTCTAGGCTGTCCAGATCGACGTCCGTCTCTATCCACGGGCCCATCGGCTTGAACGTGTCCGTGTTCTTGGCGCGCCACAGCGTGCGGTCTGTCGCTTGCCACGAACGTTCGCTGACGTCGTTGCCTATCGTGTATCCCAACACGCAGTCGAGCGCCTCTTCTTCGGACACGCGCTTGACCGTCTTGCCGATTACGGCTACGAGCTCGCCCTCGTACTGAACCTGCTCGGTGGCGTCCGCCGGTATGATTATCGGCTCGCCGCACGCGATGAGCGCGTTGTTGGCGCGGTATCCGATATCCGCGCGCTGCGGCAAGTTCGGCTCCGCGCCGATCATCTCCGACACCTCGCGGATATGCTCTTCGTAGTTCGTGCCTGCGGCGTAGAACGTGCGAGGCTCGAACGGGATGAGCGTCCGCACGGCGTCGAGCGGGATGACGCGCCCCGTTCGCGCGCTCTCCCCGAACGGGCTGCCGTCCACCTCCGCCACGCCTGCGCCCTCTACTATGCCGTAGCTCGTGGTTCCGTCGTGTTCGTATCTAAGCCATTTCATGGCGATTCCTCCGTGTTGGGATTAGGCGCGAGCTGCCGTCGCGCCGCCGATTCATCGTCAGCCGCGTCGTTCCGCGCGTTGTCGATTTCTCCGCTCGCCGCGCTCTCCTCGCGGCTCCAGCGCTGATGGAAATACTTGAACACGTCTCTCGCCGCCGCGGTCAGCGGCACGCCTACGATTATGCCCCACAGCCCCGCGACCTCGCTCGCCACGACTATCACTATCATGACTACGGCGGGGTTCAGCCTCACCGCGCGGCCCTGGAGGCGCGGCGCGATGACGTTGCTTTCTATCAGTTGAGTAACGATGTACACCAGCGCTACCCATATAGCCTTGTCCGGGTCGCTCGCCAGCGTTACGAGAATGCCGGGAACCGCGCCCAGAACCGCTCCGATGATGGGGATTAGCGCGAACATGCCCGCGGTCACAGCCAGAATAGCCGCGAACGGGATGCCCAAGAGCGTAAGCCCGATGAATACGAACAGCGCCACTATGGACGCGCCCAGCAGCGTCGCCCGGACGTAAGCGCCGATTACCTCGTTCAGCAGACGCATGACGTCCGTAGTTTGCTCTCGCGCTTCCGGGGAGAGCATCGAGAGCATGTCGCTCACGACTTTCTCACGGTCTTTCAGCAGGTAGAACAGGAAGAAAGGCACTATTATCAGCCCGATTACGAGCGTAACCGCGTTCGACACGCCGCTGATGGTGCGCCTGAACACGCCGCGCGCCGCCGCCGAGAAGACGCCGCCGCCGCTCTCCACCGTATCCATAAGCTCGGCGCGCAGATCGGCGGGGAAGCGGTTGGTCAAGTCTTCCGAGAAGCTCTCCAAGCTGCTTCGCGCCTGCTCGTATAGGCTTGGCAGCGCGGTCAGGAACTCGCGGGACTCCTCGAACAGCGGCGGGACGCTCAGATACAGGAACACGCCCACCGCCGCCAGAAACCCTAGGTATATGGTGGCGATGGCGACGATTCTGGCTGCGCCCGGATGTCGCGCGTGTCCGGGCAGGCGCGTTTCTACCGCCGCGATGACTGGGTAGAGCAGCTGAGCCAGCACGATGCTGATGATGAATGGGAACAGCGCGCCGCGAGCGAGGTACAGCGCGAACAGCGCCGCGCCGAGCGCGCCGACGAAGAGCGCGATCAGCTTCCAATTGCGACGGGGGCGCAAAGGCTGGCTGTTGGGCGGCTGCGGGGACATATGCTGGCTGTGGCGAGGGGGCTCGTTCGGGCGGCTAGCCTACGCGCCCGTGCGCAAGAACTCGCCAACGCGCTCGATGGCTTGCTGTCCCTCGTCCAAAATCGGCGCGAACAGGTGCCAGACGTGGATCATCTCGTCCCACGCCTCGAACGTCGTTTCGACGCCGGCGTCTTTGGCGGCTTGCGCCAGCCGAGTGGCGTCGTCGTAGAGCGTCTCGCGGCTGCCGACTTGGATGAGCAGCGGCGGCAGCCCAGCGAGATCCGCGTACAGCGGCGCGGCGAGCGGCGAGCGCGGGTCCGCGCCGTCCAGATACGTGTTCGCCATAGCCACTAGCCCATCGCGCTGGACCATCGGGTCCACGTGAGAGCGCGAGGACATCGAGTCGCCAATGCCTTCCATATCCACCCACGGCGACAGGCATGCGCCCCGCGCGGGTGTCGGCAACCCCTGATCGCGCAGGCTGAGCAGCGTCGCAACCGTCAAACCGCCGCCCGCCGAGTCGCCCGCGATGGACAATCTATCGGGCGCGCGCCCCCTATCGAGCAGCCATCGGTACGCCGACACCGCGTCTTCCACCGCCGCCGGGAACGGGCTTTCGGGCGCAAGGCGGTAGTCGATGACCAGAACGCCGCCGCCGCTTGCCGCGGACAGCCGCTTGGCGAATTCGCGGTGCGTAGCCGGCGAGCCGATGACGTATCCGCCGCCGTGCAGATACAGCGTCACGGCGTCGTCCGAGCCGCCGTCCGCCAAGATCATCTCGGCGGGGACGCCGCCGGCGTTCACCTCGCTCACTGTCGCCGGCGGGCTGGCGCCCGCGCGCCGCGCCTCGAGCGCCAGCAGCTTAGCCATGCGCTCGAACCCGTCCCGCGAATCTTGCACCGTCGGATCTTCGGGCCTCTCGCGGTT